>NZ_CP013656.1:1527197-2513349 GCF_001518915.1 Rheinheimera sp. F8 | reverse complement strand
CATCACGATGAGTTCAGGGGCTAGCTTTTGTAGCTTGCGCACCACAGCAGCATGGCCATCAGGTGTTTGGCTGAACTGTTCGGACTTACTGGTTTTGTCATCATCTCTGACGACCAAATCAACAGTCTTCGCAGCAACGTCAATCCCAACAAAACCACTCATATGCTTCCCCTTTGAACATCAAATAGGCCAGAATAGTCACCGGCTCCCCGACCTCGCACTTGATGCCCGGCTCGACCTTGTGATGCGAAGTCCTTGTAATACAAGGCTTCCGGATACTCTTCGAGTTGAGCAATGAGGCGGGGGGCTACTCTACGAACGAGGTCAGAATAAACAGCCTCAAGGTACGGACAGCCTCCCCGGTAAACTGGTTTTATTATCAATTCATTAAGGTTCAACATACAAGGTGCGGTCAGCGAAGCGCCACCGTACATGACGTTTAAAAAATGTCCGCTATTGGCACAAAGCGGTGAATCAAATGCGCTATCAAAACGGTCGGACGATAACAAAAGCAGACCGTCAGCCGCAGGGATAGCGGCTGACGAGCCTACATGGACGTATTTACGGCGTGTCTGCGTTGTTGTCGTCTGTGCCGTTTGGCACTGTTTTCTGACTTAATCATGTACGGAGTGTGACGCCCAAAGTGTTTCGCTTGCTGTTACCTGCGGCTATTCGTGGCGCCAAGTCTGTTTGCCGTGCAGATTCAATCGTTCTTGATGTACCAGTCCATATTGGTGCAATTCGCTTCGCTCCTCGCCCCCCTACCTCAGCACCAATGTGGTTCTAACAGCAAAACTCATTGAGTTTCAATGTCACTTCAAGCCATGATGCGGTATATCGCAAACGAATTTGGTGAAGCGACTGATGAGGTTTATTGGAATAAAAACTGCGTTAACGGTACTGAGTTTGCTACCTATACTGGCATTCGCAGCCAGCAGCGATCTCTATCAGGTGCGGCTGAAAAATGGTGATTGACTTAGTGGTGAGCTCAAAAGCAGTTCGGCGAGGGAGCTGGTGATCCATACCGCTTATGCCGGTGATGTGACGATTAAACGCAGTGAAGTGCAGGCGTTTAGTCCGCTACGCCAAAAGAACGAACAATCATCAACAGTAACCTCAGTTGCAACCACGCCACCAGCAGCCGCAGCGCCGGCCAAACCATGGTCTTTGCAGCTGGATTTAAGTGCGGCGACCCGTGCCGGTAAAGAGCAGGCACAAAACTACAGTCTGACTGAACGCTTTGAATATCGCCGTGGTGACTGGCGCAGTAAGTTTGATGCCAATTACGACTACGAAACCAAAGAAGCGGCGCGTAAAACCCACAAATATCAGTTAAATCCGGGGCTCGATTATTTCTACAGCCCGCAGCTGTTCTGGCGCGTCAATGCCGACTACAGCTACAACTATCTGGCCAGTGATTACAAAAATATTGATGCCAGTACCGGCCCCGGTTATGCGGTGTGGCAACAAGGTCCGACCCGGCTGGATTTGATTTTGCTGGTGGGTCACAAACTGGCTTATTTTCGTGAAGACGAAACCTTCCGGCTGCTGCCAGACTTTCATTCGCCGCTTGGTTATAACACAGCGTCTTTAGCCTGGGATTTCAGCCACAAATGGCCGGGGACTTTGCTGGAAGTGTATAGCGAAGGCAACTTGCTGGAGCTGCTAAGCCAGCCTTTCAGCATTTTTGATTTTGAGCGCGAACTGAATATAGAAACCGGCCTGCGTTATGCGCTGACCGACAAGATCCGCATCAGCTGGTCCTGGCATTACGACAGAACCGAACTGACGCTGTTACTACCGAAAATGCCACGCACCTCACTGGATTTGTTTGATTCCAAACAGAAAATCAGCATAGGTGCGGCGTTTTGAGTGCAAAGCCTGCAGCCGGAACTACGGCTCAGGCCTTACACAAATGTACGGTCACTTCTTCGCGGTCGTGAAACAGGTGGCGGACCTGGAATTTCACTTTTAAGCCGGCTTCGTCAAAACGTTGCTGCATTTCTGCCAGTACTTCCTGCACTGTTTCATAACGTTTTTTCATCGGCAGTTTCAGGTTAAAAATACTTTCCTGACACCAGCCGTTGATCAGCCAGTCGCAGATCAGCTGGCCTACCCGCTGCGGTTTTTCAATCATGTCGCAGACCAGCCAGTACACGTTGAATTTTTCTGGTTTGTACTTAAAGCCGTCAACCATAAAATGTTTGACCTGGCCGGTATTCATCAGGCTTTCGGCCATAGCGCCGTTGTCGATCGCCACGACCATCATTGAGCGTTTGACCAGCTGATAAGTCCAGCCGCCGGGGCAAGCGCCTAAATCGACCGCGCGCATACCGGATGCCAGCCGCGTGTCCCACTCATCACGCGGGATAAATTCGAGGAAAGCTTCTTCCAGTTTCAGCGTGCTACGACTTGGTGCTTCTGACGGGAACTTCAGCCGGCGGATGCCGTTTTCCAGCGAGTTGTTGTTCTCCGGGTAAGACATTGCCAGCAAGGCTTTTTGCCCGCTTTGCATAAACAGGTGCAATACCGGTGCGCGTAAATTTTCTTTTTTCAGCATAACGCCGGCCTGGCGCAGGCTTTGGCGCAGCGGCACTGTTAATTTACGCGCCAGCGTCGACAGTTCTTTGCCGTCGTTGGTGTCCGGATATTCAATCCGCAGCTCACCAATGCCGCTGACTTCGGCGCCGAGCAGCGTTTCCAGCACTGGCGCTATCCGATCGGTTGACGGCAACTCCAGCCAGTCGCCAATCACTAAGGCCCACTGGCGGATAAAAATCAGTTTTGAAAATGGGAAATCAATTAAAAACCGGTCCAGCGCGTCGCCGTCATAGGCTTCAAAAATGACAAAAGCATCATTGGCTTTGAGCTTACAAAAGCCAAACACACCATGTTGGCCGGCTTTGTCCTGAATTTCTGCCGCACATTCTTTTTCAAAACCTGAGCGGCAATACATCAACAATTGTTTCATTAGTTCTTCCGAAGCCAGGGGAGCAACATTAAGCCTACCCAGCAAAAAATCAGCATCTGACCGCCAATAGGTGCCAACTGGCGCCAATACAGCGGTAACTCAAATAATCCGGCCCAAACAGTGTAGACAAAACACCACAGGCCCAGATGAAAACCCAACATCACCAAACCAAGCAACATATGCTGCGGCCGGTTGAATTCGTCACGCCAGCCGCTATTGCGCGGCAGGCAATACAGCGACAGCACCAGTAGCGCTATCGCCTGAAACGCCAGTACGCCGGTACTGGAGACCAGCCGGCTAAATTCTTCTGTGACCATCACAAACTGAAAATGATGCGAAATCGCAGCGCTCATGCCAACAACCGCAGCACCATACAAACCGCACAGACTCAAACTCAGTTTCCAGATCCATTGCATGTGGTTACTCCTTGGTTGTTATAGGCGTCAAAACAGCATGGTGACTGCGGATAAATTCCGCCGCCGCTGTTGCTGCTTGCACAAATGCCGCATCCGGCGCTGTCGCAGCTTGCCGGGCCCGACTTTTCGGCAGCGCAAAATCGTGATCTGCCAGCGCCAGTTCCAGCACCGTTGCCGGCATAAAATCTGGTGACGGATCTGGCCCAGCTTGGCCGACACCGGCCTTTTGCAGATCTGCAGCTGAGCCAAAAGCATCCCGGCTGCCCTGACAAATCAGCAGCGGTCGTTGTAACTGCTGCAGAAAACTGCTGCGTAACAAAGTCACTTGCGCAGCTTTCACCGGATCTTTCGCCTTGGCTGGTGGACACAGCGGATAACCAAATACCAGCCCGCCTGCGACCTGCGGTGCTACTTCCGCGCCCGCCAGATACAAGCTGACGACCCGACCGCCTAAACTTTTACCAGCAAGCCACAAAGGCACTTGTTCTGCAGCCAGTGCAGCGCCGTTTTCGGCCTGGCTTAAGCTCTGAATCATCGCTTCCAGCTCTGGCAGCAGCTTTTCCGCTTTTGGCGCCACCTGCCGCTGGCCAGCCATAGTTTTTGCCATATAAGCAAAATTTGCAGCATGCACTTCAATGCCGGCTGCGGTTAACAGTGGGATCAACTGCTGAAAAAAAGCCGACTGTACTGATGCCCCGGCGCCATGCAGCAACAATAACCGCGCCAGCGTTGGCTGGGTCGCCGCCGGAAAAACCGATATAGCCATGGTTTAATCCTGCTCAGAGACCAGCGCAATATTAAACTGCTGCTCGTTAAAGGCTTCCTGCTCCTGCGCCACCAGTTTATTCATCCAGTCGCGAAACGCGGCAATTTTGCCAAGTTCAATCTGATTGTCGCGGCACACCAGATAATAAGCATCTTTACTTTGCAACACATGGTTAAATGGCACAATCAAGCGGCCAGATGTAATGTCCGGTCGCGCCAGAATATTGTGTGCCAGCGCCACGCCCTGGCCATGAATAGCGGCCTGTAACACCATCGCGGTATGACTGAAAATCGGCCCCTGATTGACATTAAAATGCTTAAAACCCTGGCTGGTAAACCAGGCTTTCCAGGCTTCACGGGTGCCATCATGCAATAGCGTATGAAAACGTAAATCCGCCGGTTCGTTTAAAGGTTTGGCACGATTTAACAACATCGGAGAACACACCGGCACCAGATATTCGGTATGCAGCTTGTCTGCGTGCAGATTGCGCCAGCTGCCGCGGCCATAATAAATCGCCACGTCGACATCGTCGGTCAGCGAACCTTCTTCGTAGTCGACAGCACGAATGCGCACATCAATATCTGGATTCAGTTCACTGAACAGGCTTAACCGAGGCACCAGCCACTGGATGGCAAAACTAGGCGGCAGACTGACCGTCAACGAGCCTTTGGCGCCGCGTGCCAGCAGTTTTTCAGTGGCTTCGTGTAATTGCAGGAAAATTTCTTTGATATCGAGGAAATAACCCTGGCCTTCTTCAGTGAGCAATAAAGAGCGGTTTTTCCGCATAAACAACTTGAGGCCAAGGTGATCTTCCAGCGCTTTGATTTGATGGCTGATCGCCGCCTGAGTGACGAACATTTCCTCTGCCGCTTTGGTAAAGCTTAAATGGCGGGCGGCCGTTTCAAAGGCTTTTAATGCGTTTAGCGGCGGCAGGCGACGGGCCATAGGTCAGTTCCGGCTTAAGATTTAGCTTGTGGCACATAGCCTTCAATATCAACAGCTTCGCCTTCAAACAAAAACTTCTGCATCTGCTCTTCCAGCAGTTTGCGATGTTCGAGGTTCATCATGTTGAGCTTTTTCTCATTGATCAGCATGGTCTGTTTGCTTTGCCACTGCGAAAACGCTTCTTTGCTGATGTTGTCGAAGATTTTTTTACCAAGCTCACCCGGATATAGCTGGAAATCCAGACCAGGGGCGGTTTTTTTCAGGAATACACAATATACATCGCGGGCCATTTAATATCTCCGAATAGCACAAGTGGCGCTATTGTAATGCATTTTAGTTTGGCTGCAGGCGTTTTTCGTAAATGCCGTCACAGCACTAGCCTGCTTTTAGCATTGATTGCAGGTAGAGCCGCACCGGCGCCGGTAAGCCAAAATCATCCAGACAACTCAGATCAACCCAGGCTTGTTCGGCGTTTTGCAGCGTCAATTCAGCTGCCCAGACTTTTGCCTGCAATTTGTAATGGGTGAACTGATGACTGAATTCGCCGGCAAGATCAGCATCTGCCGGTGCCAACTCAGGTTGCGGCAAACACCAAAGAGCTGGCCAGATGCCGGCGCCTGGTCTTTTTACCAGCAAGACTTTTTGTTGTTGGCGGATCAGCAAAAAATGGCCGTCTTTGACCGGTATGGTTTTTTTCGGTTTGGCATTGGGCAATGACGCAATCCGATTTTGCGCTAACGCCTGGCAATGCGTGGCCAGCGGACACAACTCACACAAAGGCTGGCGTGGTTTACAGACTGTAGTGCCTAAATCCAACAAACCCTGAGCAAAAGCGCGGCAATCCGCGTGTGTTTGTTGATGATTCGGCGTCAGCAACTCGGCTTTCGCCCAGAGTTGTTTTTCCAGCGCAGGAGTATTCGGGATACCGTCAAGCGCAAACAAGCGGCAATACAGGCGCCTGACGTTACCGTCGACGATAGGCCCATATTGCAGATAGGCAAACGACATGATGGCACCTGCGGTATAACGGCCCACGCCCGGCACCTGCAATAAAGCATCGAGCGTTGCCGGAAATTCGCCGAGCTCAGCGATATAACGGGCGGCTTTTTGTAAATTACGTGCCCGGGCATAATAACCAAGGCCCTGCCACAACCGCATCACTTCATCTTCAGCAGCAGCTGCCAGCGCTTCGGCATTTGGGAAGACCTGCATCCAGCGATTAAAATACGGGATCACAGTCGCAACCTGAGTCTGCTGCAGCATTAATTCAGACACCAGCACTTTGTATGGCGTGACGTCCTGTTGCCAGGGTAACTGATGACGACCATGACTGCGCTGCCACTCAATGACTTTGGCGCTAATCACAGCAAGTTCGGCACTGCCCGCACCTGGCGTTGTGTCTTTAATTCGCGTACTGCTCAAACTTATTTCCCGGCAACCGACTACTCAGGCCCGCAGTCTAAACGCATCGGCGCCAACTGCCAACAGATGCAGGTTGAGCATTGTGGCCACAGGCGGCATAATATGCGGCCTTTTTTAAGCGGAGTTCCCGATGAGTCAGCAAGCCAATCCCGACCAGTCAGTTTTAGCGCAACCGGATCTGCCGGATGCAGCAACATCGGCTGAAGAGCCGAAATATCTGCGTCGGATCCGCAGTTTTGTCCTGCGTGAAGGCCGCTTGACCAAAGGTCAGCAACGCAGCCTTGAACTGTTCTGGCCAACGATGGGGCTGGAATATCAGGCAGAGCTCTATGATTTAGAACAGGTTTTTGGTCGTAAAGCACCTTTAGTGCTGGAGATCGGTTTTGGCATGGGTAAATCGCTGGTGTCGATGGCCAAAGCGGCGCCACAGATGGATTTCATCGGCATCGAAGTGCACAAACCTGGCGTCGGCGCCTGTTTGGGTGAAGCCGAAACTGAAGCGGTGCAAAACCTGCGTTTGTTCGAACATGATGCGGTAGAAGTGCTGCGTGACTGCATTCCGGATGCGTCATTAGACACTATTCAATTATTCTTCCCGGACCCGTGGCATAAAAAACGCCACCATAAACGCCGTATTGTGCAGCCGGATTTTGTTCAGATGTTGCGGCAAAAACTGAAGATCGGCGGTGTGTTCCATCTGGCGACCGATTGGGAAAACTACGCGGAACATATGCTGGAAGTGATGATGGCTGCCGATGGTTACCGCAATCAGGCGGAAGATCAGCAGTACGTACCAAGACCTGATCACCGGCCATTAACTAAATTCGAAAACCGTGGCGTGAAACTTGGCCATGGCGTGTGGGATCTGATGTTTGAGCGGCAATCCTGATGTTGTTCCCACAAAGCCAGCTGGTGCTGCGCAACCGCAATGATTTACAGGGCAAAGTGCTGCTGGTCGAGCCAATGGCTGATGATCTGGCGCAGGAACTTCAGGCCGCCGCCGTCGATTTCAGTGTGTATTGCACCAACGCGGCTGTCGCTAAAGCTTTTGACCGTGCCCGCAACTGCTTTTTTTCCGCCCGGCTGGACTGCAAGGAACAATTCGACACTGTGGTGTTGTTTTATCCAAAAAGCAAAGAGCAGCTGGCGTTTACGCTGGCTGAACTGGCGCCTGTGATCAACGCCGACACGCTGGTGTATCTGGTTGGTGATAACAAAGGCGGGATTAAAAGCCTGGTCGCCCATGCCGAAAAGCTCGGGTTACATGCGCATAAGCTTGATAATGCTAAACATTGTCTGTGGTTTGTATTAAACGGGCTGTTTGATAAGCCGTTGCCAAAACAGGATTTTGGCCGGTTCACGCTGACAGCGCAGGTTGGCTCCAACAGCCAACAGCTGCAGTTTTGCTCGCTTCCCGGCGTGTTTAATCACGGAAAACTGGATGCTGGCACTGCACTGTTATTAAAAAATCTTGGTCATGTGCAGGCTGGCAAGGTACTGGATTTTGCCTGTGGCGCTGGCATCATCGGCGCCTTGCTGAAGCTGCAACAGCCAGCGCTGGAACTGTATGCCACTGATATCTGCGCGCTCGCTGTCGCATCGGCCCAAGCTACGCTGCAGCTGAATCAATTGCAGGGCACCACTTTGTGTCAGGACGGCCTGACTGCAAACTTGCCGAAGTTCCAGCACATTGTCAGTAACCCGCCATTTCATACCGGTTTAAAAACCGATTTGTCGGTAGCAGAGTTATTTATCAGCCAATGTAAGCAACATTTAACCACGGGCGGCACGCTGACGCTGGTCGCTAACGCCCATCTGCCTTATGCCCAGTGGCTGCAGGCAGCCTTTGGCAATGTCAAAGAACTGGCGCGCCAACAGGGCTTTGTTGTGTATTACAGTAAGTTTGCCGGCTGATTAGCATAAAAACTGGTCAACAGAAAAAGGCGCCTCAGGCGCCTTTTTTACAGCTGAACATCAGTCCGCCAGATAGATCTGCCGGCTTTGGTAAGTGCCAAGATATTCTTCGTGATTTTTAAACAAGGCCGGCACCAGATACAGCTCACCGGCTTCGACCCAATAAATGGCGTTCTGGCAAAATTTCCGCGCCAGTTCAACTGCTGTGGCTTTGTCACATAACACTGCCCAGCTATGTTCCTGAAATGATAAATCCGGTGAAGCGCCAATCAGTCGGCGATGAGGTAAATGTGCAGCATTTAAACGGGTTTCAAATTGACAGTCTAAAGTCAGATTCAACTGATGATGCTTTAAATCACCAAAAGGATTTTGCGCGCTGATGATGGCGAAATTGATTTGGTCGCCCAAAGGCTGGTGACACAAAAACACGCTGGTTTTATAGCTTTCCCACAGATCCATCAAGGGCTCCTGTCAGCAATTGCATGTCGGCGCTGACTATAACTCAGCCAAAGAATTTTGTCAGGTCGTTTGCTTAATTACCTGAAAGTGCATAACATCAGTCAGCGCTATCTCAAACGCGAAAGTCTCCGCCAAATCAATCAGATGTCGGAGCAATGCCTGGTGGGAATGTTGTAAGGGGCTGTGAACGGATACATGAATTCCTTATTACGTACGACATCTATCAAAGCAGCACTGAGCTGGGTTGTGATGCTGATCTGCAGTGTCACTCTGCTGGCATCGCTGACTATTTCCACGCTGCAGGACATCAGTTTTCAAAAGAAAAAGCTGATAGATCAGCTGCACGCCTACGCCAACATCATCGCATTTAACTCCGTTGCCGGCATTTTATATGATGATCCGGAGATCGAAGAAAACCGGTTGAAATCTTTTGCTGCTGTTGAAATTTTGCACAACATTCATATCTACAAATTAACAGCTGAAACCGGCGAGCTTAGTTTTTTTTCCAGTTATAACAGACGTGACGTCGGCCCCCACCCTACGCAATTCAGCAAAGTTGAAAAACTTCAGCAGCCACAGTTTGAAGGCGACATAGTCGAAATCAGCAAAGTTGTTGAGTTTGAAGGGAAAAAACTTGGTTATATCTACATTCGCGCCAGCATGGAAGAGCTTGGTAAATATATACAAAGCCGGGTTTTGTTTGATTTGCTGATCGCCGTCATTGCTTTGCTTTGCGCTTATTTTATCAGCCGCATGCTACAGCGCCGGTTTACCGCGCCGATTGAAACATTGCTAACAACTGTGCAAAAAGTAACCAAAGAAAAAAACTATTCGGTCAGAATGCCTGTCACCGACATTGAAGAGCTGCAAATGCTCGGTCGCGCCGTCAACAACATGCTCGAACGCATTGAACAGCAAATCAATAAACTGCAACAGGCAGAACAGGAAATTCGCCAGTTAAACCAAGGTCTTGAAGCAAAAATCAATGAACGGACTGTCGCGCTAAAAAGTTCGAATCAAGATCTGTTAAACACGCTCGAGACACTGCATCAGTACCAGAATCAGATTGTTGAAACCGAAAAAATGGCCAGTCTTGGCCAGATGGTGGCCGGCGTTGCGCATGAAGTAAATACGCCGATTGGACTCGGTGTAACGGCTTCGACGCTGATGCAGGACAAACTGACTGACATCCAAAAAGCCTTTGATGATAAAAAACTGACGTCGAACCAGCTGTCGAAATTCTTAAGTGAAAGCAAAGAAAATCTCGGCATCATCTATCGGAATCTGGAACGCGCCGCCAGTCTGATCCGCAGCTTCAAGCAGGTTGCGGTGGACCAATCAAACGAAAACCGCAGACAATTTAATATGTTGCAGCTGATGAATGAAGTCTTGTTGTCGCTGCGTCCTAATCTGAAAAAGACTCAGCATCAGGTGCTGGTCGAGTGTGATCCACAGCTTGAGATCGACAGCAAACCTGGCCCGATCAATCAGATCCTGATTAACCTGATTATGAATAGCCTGATCCACGCCTTTGAACACACCGATCACGGCACGATCAGCATCACGGTTAAATTTGAACAAAACCGCTGTCAGATCCGCTACAAAGACAACGGCTCTGGCGTGCCTGAACATATCAAAAAACGCATCTTCGACCCCTTCGTCACAACAAAACGTGGTGAAGGCGGCAGCGGCCTTGGCATGCACCTGGTTTATAACCTGGTGACCCAGGCACTAAACGGCAAAATAAGTCTGGAAAGTTCGTTGGGTGAAGGTGTCGATATCCTGTTTGATTTTCCGGTTATCGTCAAAAGTAGCGCAGCCTCCACGGTTTGAAATTCATAAGCACCTGTTTTAAAAAGAATATTTTTGGTGCAACCCCACATAATTAAGCAAATTCTAATTGTTAACAAAATCACTTGTTAACAATTGGACCCAAAGCTATAATTGCAAAAAAAATGACAACCGCTTGTCATTTGACCAGTTTCGACTCGCGCGAAAATCCAACATAGTTAACATAAGGTTTATCTCCATGCAGACGCCGGTGATTTTGATCGTTGAAGACGAGGAAGTAACCCGTTTAAACCTGGTCCAGTTGTTCGAAGGCGAAGGCTATGATGTCCTCGAAGCCATTAATGGTGAAGAGATGCATCAGCAACTGACCGACAATGCTGTCAATCTGATCGTTATGGACATTAATCTGCCAGGGAAAAATGGCTTAATTCTGGCGCGTGAATTACGCCAGAAAGAAAATATCGGTTTAATTTTCCTGACCGGCCGCGACAGCGAAGTTGATCGCATTCTGGGTCTGGAAATTGGCGCCGATGACTACCTGACCAAACCATTTAACCCACGTGAACTGACTATTCGCGCCCGCAATCTGTTAAGCCGCACTGTGGCTCAGCCTGTGGTCGAAGAACATAAGAGCGTCGTGAAGTTTAATGGCTGGACGCTGGACGAAAACAGCCGCAACCTGACATCACCAAAAGGTGTGTCACGCCGTCTGCCAAAAGGCGAATACCGCGCGCTGCGTCTGATGCTGGATACACCGGGTAAAATCTTCACCCGTGAACAGTTAATCCGCCACATGACAGGCCGTGATCTGCGTCCAAACGACCGGACCGTTGACGTGACTATCCGCCGCATTCGTAAGCATTTCGAATCGGACATCGATAGCCCGGAACTGATCAGCACTATCCACGGCGAAGGCTACCGCTTCGTCGGCAAGATTGAGAAATAATTCAGTCTGCAAAAACAACAACGGCGACTTTGGTCGCCGTTTTTATTTCCGACAGCTGAACATTGCGTTCCATCATGCGGTTTATCACCTAGCCCTCATAAGCACAGAGATACTCGTCAAGCAACTGCAGGTGCGCATCAATGGTCAGGTGGAATTCAATTAACTGACGTTGTACGGCAGTCCAGTTCGGTTCTTCAAGCTGCTCTAACTGCTTCGCCTGTTGCTGTACCCACAATAAACCAACCGATGCTGCGGCGCCTTTAAGCTTGTGCGCTGCATCCTGAAATTCCTGCAATTGCTGCATAGTGGCGGCTTCAACCATTTTATTGACGTAACCAGGCACTAATTGCTGAAACAGTTGCATACTGCGCTGCATCGGGCCTTTGCCCAGCGATTGCAGATAATCCTGCAACGTATTGGTATCAAGCACAGTATCCTGCGGCTCTTTATCGTCCTGTTCCTGAATTTGCTGCTGCCGCGAGGCGCTCGGCGAGAATAATCTGGCCAGCACCTGGTCCAGTTTATTGGTATTGATTGGTTTGGCTAAAGCACCGGCGATGCTGATGCCTTCAAGCTGTTGCTCGGCTTTACGCACATTGGCGCTTAACACGACAATCGGAATTTGCGCCAGATGCGGTTCTTGCTGCATAAAGCGCGCGATTTGGTCACCATTCATGTCCGGCAATTGCATATCGAGCAGCACCAAATCGATATCATCTTCTGTTTCCAGCAATGCCAGCGCATCTTCGCCGGTTTCAGCATGCACCACAGTATGGCCACGTTGTTCCAGTAAATTAGTGGCGATTTCAGCATTCAGTGGGACGTCTTCCACCAGCAAAACAGTCAGTTCCGGGCAAACCAACAGTTGGTTCAATTCAGGAGCCCGCTGTACTTCAGTTGGTAACCGGACTGTGAAATGGCTGCCCTGATTCATCTGGCTTTGCACAGTCACATGGCCACCCATGGCCTCCACCAGCGCTTTGGACACCGACAAACCAATGCCGGAGCCAACAATACTCAGACGCCGGCCGTCGCTGGATTTGTAATACATATCAAAGATGCGCTGTTGTTCATGCAGTGAAATACCAATGCCGGTATCGCTGACGACAAAAATCAGCTCTTGCCCGCACAATTCAGCATACAAACTGATTTCGCCACGCGCCGTGAACTTCACCGCATTACTGAGTAAATTCCACAACACCTGCCGCACCCGTGTCGGGTCCATCTTCAGGTAACCATGCAGTTCGCCGACTTGTTGTAACTTAAACGCCAGGCCTTTTTGCTGACAAATCAGTTCGGCAAAGTTGGCGATATCAAGAATAAACTGAGCTATATCGGTGCTTTGATACAGGATGTCCAAATCCTGCCGGTCGATTTTGTCTAAGTCGATGATGTCATTAAAGATATTGCCGAGTGTTTCGGCACTGCTGAAAATGGTATTGGCCCAGCTGCGCTGCTCGTTCGTTAAACGGGTTTCCAGCAAGCGCCGGGTCAGCCCTACAATACCATTTAGCGGCGTACGAAGTTCATGGCTTAATGTCGCGATAAACTTACCTTTATCCTGATAAGCGCGTTCCAGTGCCTGCTCTGCCATTTTCCTCGACGTGATATCACGACCAAAGCCAAGTAACCCGATGTATCTGCCCTGGCGATCGAAAAACGGCACCTTACGCATTTCAAACCACATTAACTGGCCATCCGGTGTGTTGTATTCCACATCCAGTGTCAGCTCGGCCTGATTCACCGACACTTCGTGGTCGGTCAGTATTGCCGCCGGCGCCATATCCGGCGCGTAAATCTCCGACGGATAATGGCCAATCAGCTCGCTCGAGCTTTTGCCTATCATCCGTTCGAACATTTTATTGCAGCTGGCGAATCGGCCGGTTTCGTCACGGTAATAAAACAAATCCGGCGAGCTGTCGACGATCGACTTCATCAGTAAGCTTTGTTCTTCGACTAATAGCTGGGTCTTTTTGCGCTCGGTAATTTCTTTGCGCAGTTCATCCACCGCCTGGCGTTTGGCCTGAAAGGCTTTTTTCCGCTCTTCAATTTCGAAGTTCAGCTGACGGATATTCTCCTGCAGGTTTTCGTTCAGGCGTTTTTCCTGCCGGGCAGAGTCCTGCAGATAAAATAAAGTGGCGTCGAGGTGTTTAATCAGATAAAGGCAGGCTGACACCAGAGGCGGCGCTGCCACTACAGCAAATAACACCGCACCGCTGATAAATTCCCAGTCAACCCGGTTATGCAGCGTCAGACTAAACGCTAATGCGATCAGGCCTGATGCGACAATGATCAGCAGAGTCGTCAGACTGAATAACTGCAACCAGCCCCACTGCTTCAGCACCAGCGCCAGCTGACTGACCCAGGGATGGATCCGGTATTGACTCATGCAGTTTGTACCTCTCCCTGCAACTGCAGGACTAAATCGCAACAGGTTCAGTCACAGCGTACCGCGTCTGACCGATAAAAAAGCAGGATAAAATCTGGCTGAACTATTAATAGTGCAGCCCTGTTTTGTCCCGGTTAGATTATCTTGTCCTGACTTCTTTGCCAATTGCAGATCATGGACCTGGCCGATTATTGCCCAGCAAATATCGGTGCAATCGCACTATTGCAACTCTGGCCACAGCAGAAGCCGCTGATCCGGCTTGCTTGTCAGTGCGTAAAGGAAAGGGGTAAAATACCCGACTAATTTTATCAGGTATTTATTCTTGTTTCTGCCAGAGCCGCCCCCACATAGCAGCTTATGACAGAGTAAATCCGAATCCGGTACGCAGATCGAACGAAAAAATGGATGGCACCTTTGCAAATTTTTCATAAGACAAATGTGTGAAGCTTGATAGAATGCCGGCCTTTTTACAGACAAAGCGTGCTGAAGTAGTCGCAACAGACAGTCCCGGAGATTTCATGCCGATAGCGATGCCAGATGTAGCCAACCAATCATGTGCCACCACTGAGGGCACTTTAGACTGGGTTGGCATGAGCCATATTGAAGTGCCATTGATGCTGGCGTTACACGGTGAAGCCCCGCGTCAGGTCAGCGCCAAAGTCGAAGCATTCGTCAACCTGGCCGACCCGAAAGCTAAAGGTATTCACATGTCGCGGCTGTACCTGGCGCTGGACGAATTGTCCCGTGAGTCCAGCCTGAGCCATGCCACCTTGTGTAACCTGCTCGACACTTTTATTACTACCCATGAAGATTTAAGCGATCAGGCTTTTGTGAAGTTTGATTTTGATCTGCATTTACGCCGCAAAGCCCTCATCACCGAAAAACAAGGCTGGAAAGCCTATCCGGTGACAATCACCGGTCAGGTGGTAGAAAAGCAGTTGCAGGTGGAACTGAAGGTTAATGTGCCTTATTCCTCGACATGTCCTTGTTCTGCCGCATTGGCGCGTCAGCTGATCCAGGAAGCTTTTGTCACCCGTTTTGCCGGTCAGCAGCAAATCAGCAGCGAATTAGTCGTCGATTGGCTTGGCACGACGCAAGGCATTGTCGCAACACCACACAGCCAGCGCTCAGTTGCTGAAGTTAAAGTGAAACTGCAACACAATGTAACCGAGTTTCCGATTGTGGCACTGATTGATGCGATTGAAGATGCACTGAAAACACCTGTGCAGGCAGCAGTCAAACGCGCTGACGAACAGGAATTTGCCCGCTTAAACGGTCAAAACCTGATGTTCTGTGAAGACGCCGCGCGCCGGCTGAAACATGCCTTAAATGGTTTGACTGAGTTTGAAGACTTCTGGCTGCGGGTGAATCATTATGAATCGCTGCATGCACACGATGCAGTTGCCGTGACCGTCAAAGGTTTGCAAGGTGGTTATCGCGCCTGAACCGGCCGACTATCACCCTGCTGAATAGCGCGCATATTTACCGCATATATCAGCGACTAAAAACCAACAAAAAGCTGCCAGTGGCAGCTTTTTTTTTATCTATCCTCAGGCATTAACCGGTTAAAAATGTCTATTTCTGTAATTTTATTACATTTCAACCGCCAATACAGATGCGATGAAGTACCGGCGTTCCGCCAAAAGTCATCTTGCAATTTCCAGCAAAAATCGGTATATCTGATAGCAGGTCTTTACGTTCAGACGTCCAGACCCCACTAGAATAAAAACTCTAACAGCCATTGACCCTTGAAAGTACGACCGTTATTTTCTTTCACACGTAAAAACCAAAATTAAAAGAATATAAATTCACTATTTTTACATTTTTATTTATGCAGGACAGGTTGGAGGGAGTGTGTCATGGCGTTGTATCACCACAGCCAGGCCAGAGAAAACTGTGGCTTTGGTCTGATCACCCATCTTGAAGGGGTGGCAAGTCACCGGATCGTCAGAACTGCAATCAGCGGTCTGGCCCGGATGCAGCATCGCGGTGGCATTTCAGCAGACGGCAAAACCGGTGACGGTTGCGGTCTGCTGATGCAGAAACCTGATAGTTTTTTCCGCGCTATTGCCGCGGAGAATAACTGGGTGCTGGGCAAAAAATATGGCGTCGGGATGATTTTTTTAAGTCAGGACCCGATTAAAGCAGAGCTGGCCAAATCCATTATTGAAGCTGAAATTACCCGCGAGACCTTAACACTGGTCGGCTGGCGCGAAGTGCCTACCGATGCCGCAGTGCTGGGACCTATTGCGGTCAGTTCAATGCCGAAAATTATGCAGGTGTTTGTCAGTGCCCAGCCAGGCTGGGGTGACCACGACCTGGAACGCCGCTTATATATGCTGCGTCGTCGCGCCGAAAAGCTGGTCGCCGAGCAATTGCCGGATGACAGCGATTTTTATATTCCGAGTTTTTCCAGTCTGGTCACCGTATTTAAAGGCCTGATGATGCCGGCTGATTTGCCGGGATTTTATCTGGACTTAGCGGATATCCGCATGGAAACGGCGATTTGCGTGTTCCACCAGCGCTTCTCAACCAACACCATGCCACGCTGGGCCTTAGCTCAGCCATTCCGTTTCCTGGCACATAACGGTGAAATCAATACCATCACCGGCAACCGGCAGTGGGCGCGGGCCCGGCAATACAAGTTTGCCTCGCCACTCATCCCGGATATGTCGCAGGCAGCACCTTATGTCAGCACCAAAGGCTCAGATTCCAGCTCGCTGGATAATATGCTGGAGTTGTTTTTAGCCGGTGGCATGGACTTGTTCCGCGCCATGCGCTTGCTGGTGCCGCCGGCATGGCAAGGCAATAAGGTGATGGACGACGACTTAAAAGCCTTTTATGAATTCAACTCGATGCATATGGAGCCGTGGGACGGTCCGGCCGGTATCGTGCTGACCAATGGTCAGCATGTCGCCTGTAATCTGGATCGTAACGGCTTGCGCCCTGCCCGTTTTGTTATCACCAAAGACAAGTTAATTACGCTGGCTTCTGAAGTCGGGATCTGGGATTACACTGCAGATGAAGTGCTGGAAAAAGGCCGCGTGGGCCCGGGCGAGATGCTGGCGATCGATACTCAAACCGGTACCATCTGGCGCTCCGACGAAATCGACGCCGACTTAAAAGCGCGTCACCCGTACCGGCATTGGCTGAACCAGAACGTGCAGCGCCTGGTGCCGTACGAGAAGTTTGAAACTGACCTCATCGGTAAACGTGTATTCTCTGATGACGAAATGCTGGTGCTGCATAAGCTGTTTAACTACAGCTATGAAGAAATTGACCAGGTCATCACAGTGCTGGCCAAAGACGGTCAGGAAGCGGTTGGCTCTATGGGCGACGATACGCCGATGGCGGTGCTGTCGCGTAAACCACGCACTTTCTACGATTATTTCCGTCAGCAATTTGCCCAGGTCACTAACCCGCCAATAGATCCATTGCGTGAAGCGCATGTGATGTCGCTGGCGACCAGTATTGGCCGCGAACACAATGTGTTCAGTGAAACAGCAGGCTATGCCCGTCGTATTCAGTTTGAATCGCCGGTGATGATGTATTCCGATCTGAAACAGCTGAAAACCGCAGATCAGAACTTCTATAAACATCACATTATCTCGCTGAACTATGCACCGGAAGAAGGTCTGGAAAATGCGCTGCGCCGCATTGCCGCTGAAGCAGTGTCCGTCGTGCGTGAAGACAATGTGGTGCTGGTGATCCTGACCGACCGCAAAATCCAGCAAGGTTTTGTGCCGGTACCGGCAGCCATGGGTGTTGGCGCCGTGCATCATGCCCTCGTCGACAACCAGCTGCGCTGTGATTCCAACATCATTATTGAAACCGCCGGCGCCCGTGACCCGCATCATTTCGCGGTGCTGGTCGGTTTAGGCGCCACCGGGATTTATCCGTTCCTGGCCTACGAGACCATCGAACAGCTGGTGGAAAAAGGCAATATCAACCTGACCGCCCGTCAGGCCGTGTTGAATTACCGCAAAGGCATCAACAAAGGTCTGTATAAGATCATGTCGAAAATGGGTATCTCCACAGTGGCCAGTTACCGCTGTTCGAACCTGTTTGAAGCAGTCGGGATCAATAAAAACGTGATGCAGCTGTGCTTCCCGGACGTGCCTTCGCGTTTAGGTGGTGCTGATTTCACTGATTTTGAAGCCGATGTACTGGTTCGCGCCAATACGGCATGGCTAAAACGTAAGCCGCTGACACACGGTGGTTTGCTGAAGTATGTGCATGACGGCGAATACCACGCCTATAACCCGGATGTGGTACAGACCTTACAAAAAGCGGTACGTAGCGGCGATTACGAGGACTACAAAGTCTATCGTGATGTGGTGAACACCCGCCCGGTTGCGCACATCCGCGATTTGTTTGCCCTCGATAAGACCAAAGCGACTCCGGTTGCGCTGGATAAAGTCGCGCCGCCAGAACGGCTGTATCCGCGTTTTGACAGTGCGGCGATGTCGATTGGCGCCTTGAGCCCGGAAGCGCATGAAGCGTTAGCTATTGCGATGAACCGGTTAGGTGGTCGTTCTAACTCGGGTGAAGGTGGTGAAGATCCACGCCGCTTTGGTACTGAAAAGAACAGTAAAATCAAACAAGTGGCTTCTGGCCGCTTCGGTGTAACGCCGCATTATCTGGTCAATGCAGAAGTTATCCAGATTAAAGTGGCACAGGGCGCCAAACCTGGTGAAGGTGGTCAGTTGCCGGGTGAAAAAGTCACAGCTGAAATAGCGCGGCTGCGTTATTCAGTGCCGGGCGTGACGCTGATCTCCCCTCCGCCGCATCACGATATTTATTCGATTGAAGATTTGTCGCAGCTGATTTTCGACTTAAAACAAGTTAATCCACAGGCGCTTATTTCGGTCAAACTGGTGTCAGAACCAGGTGTCGGTACTATCGCGACTGGTGTGGCTAAAGCTTATGCCGATCTCATTACAGTATCCGGCTATGACGGTGGCACCGGCGCCAGCCCGCTGACTTCGGTTAAATATGCCGGTAGCCCGTGGGAGCTGGGCCTTGCCGAAGTGCATCAGGCTTTAGTTGAAAACGGCCTGCGTGACCGCGTGCGGTTACAGGTGGACGGTGGTCTGAAAACTGGTCTGGACGTGGTCAAAGCTGCCATTTTAGGCGCCGAAAGCTTTGGTTTTGGTACCGGACCTATGGTGGCGCTTGGCTGTAAATTTCTGCGGATTTGCCACCTGAATAACTGCGCTACCGGCGTCGCAACGCAAGATGCCACGTTACGCCGCGATCATTTCAACGGTTTACCGGAAATGGTGATGAACTACTTTAAGTTTATCTCGCAGGAAGTGCGCGAACTGATGGCTGAACTGGGCGTCACCGAACTGACTGACCTCATTGGCCGCACTGATTTACTCAGCGTCAAACCGGGGGAAACTACGCGTCAGGCCAAGCTTGATTTAACGCCGATTTTGCTGGCGAGCGGTGTCCGTTCAGATAAATCACTGCATTGCATGCAAAGCAACGACCCGTTCGACAATGGCCCGCTGAACCAGTTGTTAGTGGAACGCTGCGCCGACATGGTTAAGTATAAAACCGGTGGCCGGCTCAATCTGGCGATCCGCAATACGGACCGTTCGGTTGGTGCCAAGTTATCCGGTTTAATTGCCCGCACCCACGGCAATCAGGGCATGGCGACTGAGCCGATTGAAGTGCAGTTTAACGGCACTGCGGGCCAGAGCTTCGGCGTCTGGAACGCCGGTGGTTTGCATCTGTCACTGCAAGGTGATGCCAACGACTATGTCGGGAAAGGCATGACTGGCGGGCAACTGGCGGTGTATCCACCTAAAGGCTGCAGCTTCGCCAAAGACAACGCCGCTATCGTCGGCAACACTTGCCTGTATGGCGCAACCGGCGGCCGTTTATATGCGGCGGGCCGCGCTGGCGAACGTTTTGCCGTGCGTAACTCCGGCGCTATTGCGGTGATTGAAGGCACTGGTGACAACTGCTGTGAATATATGACCGGCGGTGTGGTTGTAGTGCTGGGGCAGACTGGCGTGAACTTTGGCGCGGGTATGACCGGTGGTTTCGCTTATCTGTATGACGAGCAAAACGACCTCGACTTGCGTGTGAACAGCGAGCTGGTCGAAAGTCTGGAGATTAGTACACCTATTCTGCAGGAACATTTGCGTAGCCTGATCCATCAACATTTTGAAGCCACAGGCTCCGAACGCGCGCATCAGATCTTGTCGTCGTTCCAGAGCTGTTTAAGTAAATTTAAGCTGGTAAAACCAAAAACCAGCGACGTTAATACCCTGCTGGGCCACCGTGCCCGCTCGTCCGCCGAGCTGCGGGTTCAGGCGATGTAAGGAGGAACCTATGGCTCAGAACGTTTATCAGTTTATCGATGTAAAGCGGGTCGACCCACCGAAAAAATCGCTGGATGCCCGCACTATTGAGTTTGTTGAAATTTATCAGCCGATGACCGACACCCAGGCGGCTGGTCAGGCAGATCGCTGTTTGGACTGCGGCAATCCATATTGTGAATGGAAATGCCCGGTGCATAACTATATCCCGCAGTGGCTGAAGCTCGCCAATGACGGTCGCATTGTTGAAGCGGCGGAACTGGCTCACAAAACCAACTCGCTACCGGAAGTTTGTGGCCGCGTTTGTCCGCAGGACCGGCTTTGTGAAGGCGCCTGCACGCTCAACGAGGGGTTTGGCGCTGTCACTATCGGCTCTATCGAGAAGTACATCACCGACAAAGCCTTCCAGATGGGCTGGCGGCCAGATTTATCCGCCGTGGTGAAAACCGACAAAAAGGTGGCGGTGATTGGCGCAGGCCCGGCAGGCCTGGCTTGTGCCGACGTACTGGTCCGTAACGGCGTGACTCCAGTGGTGTTTGATAAATATCCGGAAATCGGCGGCCTGCTGACCTTTGGTATTCCGCCATTTAAGCTGGAAAAAGACGTACTGAAACTGCGCCGCGAGATCTTCACGGAAATGGGCATTGAGTTTCGCCTCAATACTACTGTGGGTGTCGAAGTCAGCTTTGACAGTCTGCTGGAACAGTATGATGCGGTGTTCCTGGCGCTTGGCACTTACACACCGATGCAAGGTGGCCTTGCCAATGAAAACGCGCCGGGTGTGTATGAAGCACTGCCGTATTTAATCGGCAATGTGAACAATCTGCACAACTGGACTACTGAACATCCGTTTGTCGATTTAAAAGGCAAAAAAGTCGTGGTACTGGGTGGTGGTGATACCGCGATGGACTGTGTGCGTACAGCTATTCGTCAGGGCGCCAGCAAAGTGATTTGTGCTTATCGTCGTGACGAAGCCAACATGCCGGGTTCGCGTCGTGAAGTACAGAATGCGCGTGAAGAAGGCGTCGAGTTCATGTTTAACCTGCAACCGCTGGGGATTGAAGTGAATGCCCAAGGTGAAGCCGTCGGTGTGAACGTGGTGACGACTGCTTTGGGTGCGCCGGATGCGAAAGGCCGCCGCTCACCAGAGCCGGTCGCAGGTTCAGAACAGGTGCTGGACGCGGATGCGGTGATCGTGGCATTTGGTTTCCAGCCAAGCCCGCCAAAATGGCTGGCTGATCAAGGCGTTGCGCTTGATAGCAAAGGCCGGGTTGTGGCGGCAGAAGACAGTCTGTTTCCGCTGCAAACCAGCCAACAGAAGATTTTTGCCGGTGGTGATATGGTGCGTGGCTCTGACTTAGTCGTCACAGCGATCGCGCAAGGCCGCAAAGCCGCCGAAGGTATTCTGGATTATCTGGCAGTTTAAAAGACTGTAGGCTCGACATCGCCGAAAATTGCTCCTGCATTTTCGGCGTACCGTCCTTCCATGGACATAAAAAAACCCGGCAAGCCGGGTTTTTTCTTAGCTGTGCAAATTAAGCACGTTTGCGTAAACGCAGAGCCAGTAAACCTAAGCCCAGCAGTGCAGCAGAAGCTGGTGCCGGAACGCCAGGAGTTGGTGGCAGGCTGCCTTCGTCGATCAGGGCATATTTCACCATGCCACCGGCGACCAGTACTTCACCAAAACCGTTACCCCAGAATTGGACTTTAGAGAACGATCCACTGTCATCAAATGCAGCAACAAAGATCTCATGGACTAAATCGCCGAATCTATTTTTAAACAGACCATCGCCATATTGAGAAGCTGAAGCAACCAGAATTGGTGCGCCATTGTCAAACGAGATGTATAAGTCAGTCGTTGGTTCGTGACAGCAAGTCGCCCAGTCACCTACTTCAAAACCAAATGAATTGATTGGATTGTCAAAAGTGAAAGTAATACCACTTACTTTTGAACCTAGAGCATCACGAGATGAACCATACGGGTCGATGCTCATGACGTCACCAGACATAGTGCCGTAGCTACCAAACCATACCGAACCACCATCGGTGCGCGAGATAGTGTAATCGCCGCGATCAACGACTGGACCACCCATCAGATCGGTCCAAATGTCAGTTTTAACAGTACCGCCGGCGTTGATGACTGTGGTGTTGAATTTTGCAGAACCTGTTGGGATCCCTTCAAACACAGTTGCAATAGTGGCTTGGGCAGAAGAAGCGGCTAACAGCAGTGCAGCTGCGAATAACTTAGATTTCACGATTAAAGTTCCTTGTCATTGGTTATTAAAGCGAGGTTCAATAAGCAGAAATTGTGCCATCGCAATTTAACTATTTAACTCATATAGTTAACCAATAATTAGCTGAACCTGTTTTAGCAACTTGTAAAAATATCAGACAAAGAAATTCGTTTTGTAAACAGAATAATTTTGAAAACAACGTTTAGTTGCGCATAGAAAAAATAACACAACATCTGCTGCAACTCTGTCACTGTTGAAATGTAATTTTTTTGTGAATTCAATTTTGGCGTGTTAGGGTAAGAACCTAGCACAGGAGATTGATATGTCTTTGATTCGTTTATCATCGCTCGTTATGACAGTTGCCACAGCCCTGGCCTTTTCTGCACAAAGCGCTGAACTGGCACGATTATCATTGTCACAAGCTCAGCAATTGCAACAGCAAGGCAAACTCAGTTCAGAAGCTCTGACACGCTATTATCTGAATCAAATCGCCACGATGGATAAACAAGGCCCTGCCCTGCATGCCATGACCGATATGGATCCTACAGCACTGACACAGGCCAGAATACTGGATGCCGAAAGGAAAGCAGGAAAAGTTCGCGGCCCGCTACATGGCATCCCTGTTGTACTCAAAGCCAACATCGCCACGGCAGACCAATTGCCAACTACGGCCGGGGCCCTGGTGCTGAAAGACTTTAAAACCAGTCAGGACGCCAGCTTAGTCCGGCAACTACGCGAGGCTGGCGTTGTGATCCTTGGCAAAACCAATTTATCAGAATGGGCAAACTTTCGTGGTGAGGGCTCAGCCAGTGGCTGGTCCGCGCTGGGCGGCCAAACTAAAAACCCTTATGTATTGAGCCAAAGCCCCTGTGGTTCCAGTTCAGGCTCAGGTGCTGCTGTCGCAGCGGATTTAACTTTATTGGCCATCGGCACTGAAACCGACGGCTCTATTACCTGCCCTGCCGCGATTAACAATATTGTCGGCATCAAACCGACGCACGGCGCTGTATCTGGCCACGGTATTATCCCTATCGCCAGCTCACAGGATACGGCAGGCCCAATGACACGCAACGTCGCCGATGCTGCAGCTTTGTTACAGGTCATCGCCACACCGCAAGCACAACAACGTTATGGCGACCTGAATGCAGCCATCGCGCAGCAGTCGGTGAAGCAAGTGGTGTTAGTGCGGCACTATGACAAAGATTATCCGGCGGTCGGCAAGATGCTGGACGAGCTGAAACAGCAGCTGACCGCTTTAGGGGTAACGGTGAAAGAACGTCAGACCTGGCAGTTGGCAGATTCTGTGTACCAGGATGAATTTAACGTCTTGGTTTATGAATACAAACGCGATTTAAATCAGTGGTTGCAGGATTTCAAAGCGCCGCCTGCCGCAACAGACATTAAAAGCATCATTGCCTTTAACCAACAACAAGGCAAAAGCGCTTTAGCATTTTTTGGTCAGCAATATTTAGAACAGGCGGAAGCCATCGACCTTGAGAAACAAAAAGCAGCCTATCAACAAGCCCGTCAGCGCTCGCAACAGCTGGCTGCGGCTTTATTAGATGAAGATTTGACCAATGATGCTTTAGTGATTGTGCCAGCGACCGGTCCCGCCTGGGCCATTGACCACGTTAAAGGCGATCAATATAACTTCGGCTCGGCCAGTGCAGCGGCCATTTCCGGTTATCCATCTTTAACCTTGCCGGCAGGCTTTGACGGTCATCTGCCGCTCGGCGTCAGTATCATCGGAAAACCATGGCAGGAAGCGCGCATAATTGGCCTGGCGCATGCGCTGGAACAACAACGCGGTCCGGCTGCGGCGCCGACGTACCGCACCAGCCTGTAAGACTGCTATGCCATAGAAGCCAGCAGTTTTAGCTGGCTTCTGGCCCCGTTTTAATCAATCCCAATGAATACTATGCTGTGCTTTCACTGCAGCTTTGAGCATAGCCAATAAAGGCACAGCCCTTTGTTTCAGGCCAACAGCCGGCTCTTCCCCGGGTTGCTGCGGCATTGGCGCGTCAGTCACATCTTCCAATGCTTCCTGCAACTGCCACAATGCCTGCGGTACATCGTCGGCATAAAATGCGCCCGGCACTTTTGGCTGCGCGCCCATCAGCTGAATGAGCTGTAATGCCGGCTCGCCAAACATAGTGATAGGGTAATGATCTTTGCTGTGGAAAGTGACTAGCATTTGTTTGCACTCCTCTGACACTGATAGCTCAAACAACGAAACGGGCGGGACCGACACTATACTCTGCTCCGGCCGCGTAGCTCAAGCGTCTCTGATTGCCCGGCAAAACAGACCTCTGAACAGTGCACTAAAGTTCGATTTACAGCCTGAACCGAACAAGGTATAACCAATAAATTGAGCATTAACTCTAAATATTCTATGCCACAAGCTCAGCATATCGCCGACATCATCATGCGTGGTTTTCGCCGCCATTTCCGGTTGTTTCAGCAAATTACCGCCAATGCGCAACAAAGATTCGCTGCCGCCGACTGGAGCGGTTTTTTAACCGACAATGCCGAACGCATCTCTTATTACGACACCAGAGTCAGCGAAACTATCGCCGTGCTACAACAGGAATTACCGGTCCATTGTCTGGATAAAGCCTTGTGGCAGCAAGTGAAACAGCATTATCTGGTTTACCTGCAATTCCACCCGCAGGCTGAACTGGCAGAAACCTTTTATAACTCGGTGTTTTGCCAGCTGTTCGACCGGCAATATTTCCATAATCAGAATATTTTTGTTGAATCAACCTTAAGCAAACAGCAATTGCCGGCGCCGGTGGCCTCGGTCTATGACAGTTATTTTCCGGCACAAGATGGCTTGCGCCAGTGTCTGCGCCGTATTCTGAGCGGTTTTAGTCTCGGTGTGCCTTTTGAAGATTTGGACCGTGACATCCGCCTGATCGTCAAAACCTTTGTGGCTCAGTCCAGCCATGGCCGCCATCCGGTCCATCAAATCCGTTTTGATATTCTAAAATCGGTGTTTTATCGCAATAAAGCAGCTTATGTGGTGGGCCGGGTGGTCAGTCCGGATGGCCAGCAGCCATTTATCATGCCGCTGCTCCATCAGCGCAGCCGCGGGCTTTATGTCGACAGCCTGCTCACAGACACCCAGCAAATGACCATCATCTTCGGTTTTTCCCGCGCCTATTTTATGGTCGATGTGCCGGTCCCTTCGGCCTTAGTGCATTTTTTAAAAGAACTGTTGCCGCATAAGACACTGGCTGAGCTGTATGCTTCCATCGGCCTGCATAAACAAGGCAAAACCGAGTTCTACCGGGAGCTGCTGCAACATCTGGCGCAAAGCCGCGATGCTTTTGTCGCGGCCCCCGGTATCCGCGGCATGGTGATGATGGTGTTTACACTGCCGTCATTTCCTTATGTGTTTAAAGTGATCCGCGACCGCTTCGCCGATACCAAACCCTTTGGTCGCGATACCGTTAAACGCCGCTATCACCTGGTCAAAACCCACGACCGGGTCGGCCGGATGGCTGATACACTGGAATATTCTGATGTTGCATTGCCGAGAAATCGCTTTTCGGCGGAACTACTGGCTGAGCTGCAACAAAGCATCGCCAGCTCGCTGGTGATCGAAGATGAGCTGGTGGTGATCAAGCATCTGTATATCGAACGCCGTATGTTGCCGCTGAATCTGGCGCTGGAGCAGGCCGGACCGGAGGAAAAACGCCGGCTGATGCAGGATTATGGTCAGGCACTGAAAGATATGATTGCCGCCAATATTTTTCCCGGCGATATGCTGCTGAAAAACTTTGGTGTCACCCGTCATGGCCGCGTGGTGTTTTACGACTACGACGAAGTGCAGTATTTGCTCGATATGAATTTCCGCGCTATACCAGCGCCACAGAACTGGGACGATATGCTCAGTGCCGAGCCCTGGTATCCAATCCACCCGGGCGATGTATTTCCGGAACAGATCGCCACTTTTGTCACAGCCCAGCCCGAACTGCGTGAGCTATTGCAGGCGCTGCACCCGGAACTGCTCGATGCCAGCTATTGGCAACAAAAACAGCAACGTATCCGTAGTGGCATAGTGGAAGATGTCTTCGCCTATCCGCAGCAGCAGCGGTTTGTCCGTTTGTACCCGCAGGAATTCAACCCGAAAAGCTAAAACACACTTCAGCACGGAACTACGTTAAAATGCCGGCCTTTTCAGCGGTCCGGATTTTATTTTGGCTAATGTAGTGCTGGAGCTGCGCCTGCGCGAGCTCGCTAAAACCACCAAACCTTTTAATGCCCGCGGCAGCAAAGTGATCCGTTGTGACGGTTGCCTACTGCCGAAAGCTGATTGTATCTGCGCGGCTATTCCAGCGCCTTCAGCCCGTAGCGCGTTTTTATTTCTGATGTATACCGGTGAATGCTATAAACCCAGCAACACAGGCCGGTTGATTGCGGATGTGGCCGCAGACAGTTATGCCTTTGTCTGGGATCGCACCAATCCGGATCCGGCATTACTACAACTGCTGCAGCAGCCGGACTACGCCCCCATTTTGGTATTCCCGCATGAATATGCCGCAGCTGAACGTTGCATCAGTACTGTCCCGGCCGTACTGCAAACAGGCACGAAGAAGCCACTTTTTGTGATGCTGGATGGCACCTGGCGCGAAGCTAAAAAGATGTTTACTAAAAGTCCCTATCTGGATGATTTTCCGGTCCTTGGCATCAATCCAACTGTCTCTTCAAGCTATTTGCTGCGCGAAGCTGTGCATTTGCATCAGCTATGTACTGCTGAAGTTGGCATAGAAGTGCTGCAACTGGCCGGCGACCATCAGGCATCACAGGATTTAACCGGTTATTTCCAGCATTTTCGTCGCCAATATATGGCGGGCAAACCGCATCTGCATTTTGACGAGAGCTAATCTGCATTCGCATAAAACTGTAGTAGCTGACCAAGTAACCAACCTGGTGCGTCCAATACCAGATCATGTCCGGCGTCAGGCAGCTGCCGATGCGGCACCTGCCAGTATTCTGCCAGCCGTTGGCTGCAGATCGGATGAACCAGCTGGTCCGCGCCACCGCTTAACAATAATATCGGGCATTGTGGTTTGGCTGGCAGACTAAACCGGCTGGCGGCCATCAGTTGCCGCAGCACATTGCGGCGCAGCACCGGCCTGTGTCTGGCAATATCAACGGCATGAAGTAATTGTTGTGGCTGCCAGTACTGGCTGGTCAACTGTAAGATCAGCCGTTCCCGTTGCAGCACAGGCGCAAAAAAAGCACTTAATACTTTCGGATACTGTTGCCAGCGTAAACGCTGATAAAATGGTGTAAGCGCGCCGGCACTGGTATTTATCAATACCAGAGATGCGACCTGTTGCGGTGCTAAGGCTTCCAGTTGCACGGCGAGCATGGCTCCAAGTGACATCGCCACCAAATGCCAGGGACCGGGATGCTGCCGGCGTATTCTGGGCAACATCAGTTCTGCCAGCCGCGCCATATCCGCCGGGCTTTGCTCCCGATGAAACTGACCCATCCCGGGCAGATCCTGACACAAAACTAACCTTCGGCTCTGCTGCGCCAGCGTTGTCGGGAAATCCCCCCAATGTGCTCTCTCGCGGGCTAAGCCGCGTAACAACACTACTGGCTGTACCATAAGTCATTCGCCTCCACGGCATTGCGACTATCCACTGTGGGCAGCCAATGTGCCGAAGCTGCCGTCGCCTGTAGCAAAAATTCGAACAAAATCAGGTGGCTGCGCAACACCCGTTTCACCCGGTGTGGTTTCACCGGATGGAACAAACCATGACTTTTAAATAGCTGAAACGGATTTTTCCGCACCCAATTCCAGGAGCCCATTTCCAGCGTCAGTGGCAGCATCAGGTGGTTATGCAATAAAGATTGATCAAACAGGTGGTCCCATAAATCACCGTGACATAAATAATGCCGGCACTGTGGCTCAAAAATGTAATTCTGATGTGGATAAGTCTGAAACAATAATTCCCGTAGCCGGTGCATTTGCGCCAGATGGGCAATCGGCTGCGTACTGGATTTCGCGTAAGGAAACCACAAGCGATCGGTCTGACCAAAACCGGAATGGCAATCCAGTACCAGTGAAAACGGTGCGCTGAACAACCGTTGCTGCACGAAATCGCACAACACCCGGCTTTCTGTTTCCAGCTGGTCGGCAGCGCCGCGAAACCAGGGAATAAATTTACTGTAACGTTGGCCACCGACTAAAAACGCCGCACCTTCCACACAGTCTTGCGGGCCATTACGCATTAAATCGACATGCCGGGCGTTAGAGCGCCAGCCCCGCGCCATTCCACCCGGGTTCAGCAAAGGCAATATATAAAGCTGGACCCGGTCGAACAGCGCGGCAAATTGCTGGTCCCAACGCAACCTGCTACACAAACTTTCCAGATAGGCCAACAACACCTGCGTGCCGATCCGTTCCAGCCCATGAATGCCACCCGTGAGCAACAATACCGGCTTGTCTGGCGCTGCATTGCCGATAGAGATCGCGTAAAGCGGAAATTGTTGGTCAGCAGCGCTGATCATCGCCAGGATCTGCGCACTGACGGGCGCTGGCGCATGCCGTAGCAGCAATTCCAGCTGATGCAGCTCTGGCAGAGAATCTTGCAAAGCCACTCCGGCAATAGTGGATAAAAACTCAGCATAAGGCACCACTGCCGCAGTTTTATGGCAATTTAGTGAAATTTCACCGCAAGCCACTGCTGGCCTTATCGTCAGTAGCGGACCATAGCCCGGCTGTGGCATAGTACCCGAAGGAATTATGCAATGGACCACACCATGACGTGCAAAACGCTGTTATTGCTAAGCCTGGTACTGCCAGCGCTGGTTGCCTGTCAGAACCCGCAACGCGGCAGCGAAGAATATTGGTTCAATAAGATGCGTGACGAGCAGCGCGCGCAGTGCCGGCTATTGCCGTCACCGTTGTCCGAAAGCTGCCTGAAGGATGTAGCGTCGAAAAAATACGAGGATTTTCAGCGCCAGCGTGACGGCGCTGAAAGCTGATTAAAGTGGGTCTAACTGATAAAAATCAACCAGTTTGTCTGAGCCCGGTATAATTTTTTGTCCGGCAGGCCGCATGCCGGTTTTCACAAGGATACGCTTGGACGCTAGGTTATCCGGCGACACGATGCCGCAAAGTTGATCCAGACCCAACACATCACGGGCATAAGCGACTACCGCTAACGCCGCCTCTGAGGTGTAGCCCTGTCCGCTATACTGGCGGAACAAAGCGTAACCGACATCCGGGAGCTGCAAATAATCTCGTTGCACCAGTCCGCACAAACCTAAAGTGGCGTTATCGGACAACCGCTCGACCAGAAATAAACCAAAGCCATGTTGCTGATAACTGGCGATTGCACCGTTAAGCAGATACTGCTCCGCCTGCTCGAGATTCCGCACTTGTTTATCACCGATATTCTGCAGAAACTCAGGTTCATTGACTAACAGCAGCATAGCCGGCGCATCTTTCAGTTCGGCGTGACGTAAGCGCAATCGGTCGGTGGTCAGGACTGTAGACATCAACTTTTCTCCCAAAAGAGCTGAATAAAACAAAGCCAGTCTTTGACTGGCTTTGTTCAGCGATTATCCGACGCGTTTCTGGTCTTGTTCTGCCAGTTTAGTCAGACTGGAACTTAACAATTCTTCGTCGGTTTTGCCTTCCCAATAATGGGCATTCTTAATACCGAGTTTTTCCGGATGGAATACCGGATCTTTGCCTTCCGCTTTTTGTGCTTCATAGTCACGCAAGCATTTAAAGGCGGTTTTGTGCAGCAGGATAATGGCAATGATGTTCAGCCAGGCCATCAGACCGACGCCAATATCACCCAATGCCCATGCCATATCTGCAGTTTTTACTGTGCCATAGACCACAGCCGCCATGATGCCGATTTTCAACAGGAAACCCAGCCAAGGCCGCGATACTGTGCGGTTGATATAGGCAATATTAGTTTCAGCGATGTAGTAATAAGCCACGATGGTAGTAAAAGCGAAGAACAACAGTGCAAAGGCTACGAACATTGAGCCAAATCCCGGCATGACGTTTTCAAGCGCGGTCTGGACATAACCAGGACCAGCTGCAACACCAGCCACACCGGTATAAATGGCCTGACCATCAGCAGCCTGCACATTGTACTGGCCAGTGATTAACAACATAAATGCAGTGGCGGAACAGACAAACAGCGTGTCTACATATACTGAAAACCCTTGTACCAGACCTTGTTTGGCCGGATGGGACACCGCAGCTGCCGACGATGCGTGTGGACCTGTACCCTGGCCGGCTTCATTTGAATAGACGCCGCGTTTAACGCCCCATTCGATTGCCAGGCCCAGAATAGCGCCATAAGCCGCTTCAGTGCCAAAAGCACTATTGATAATCAGTTTTAACACTACTGGCAATTGATCAATGTTTAATGCAATGACCACACAAGCCACAATAATGTATCCCAGCGCCATAAACGGTACGACGATTTCAGCAAAGGTTGCGATACGCTTTACACCGCCAAAAATTATAAAGCCAAGCGCAATAGCGAGAACTCCGGCTGTGACATTTGGTGAAACACCGACTGCCGTTTCCAGACTGGACGCGATAGAATTTGCCTGCACACCTGGTAATAAAAGACCCGTTGCAATCACTGTCGCGACAGCAAAAATCCAGGCATACCATTTCATGCCCAGACCTTTTTCGATGTAGAAGGCCGGACCGCCGCGATACTGGCCGTTGATTTTTTCTTTATAAACCTGGCCTAAAGTCGACTCGACAAACGCCGAACTGGCGCCTAAAAATGCCACCATCCACATCCAGAATACCGCGCCCGGACCACCAAAAGTGATCGCGGTTGCGACACCAGCGATATTGCCTGTGCCAACCCGTCCGGCCAGCGTCATCGTTAATGCCTGAAACGACGAAACACCACTGTCAGAGCTTTTGCCGTCAAACATCAGCCGGATCATTTCGCGCACATGACGTAATTGCAGGAAACGTGAGCGTATGGAGAAATACAGGCCCACCCCGAGACAAAGTGCGATTAACGCCTTGCTCCAGATGATGCCGTTCACCACAGCAACAAATTCATTCATTAGTACATTCCTCGGAGATTGTTATAGTGCGGTGCTATTGCTGCACCGTTGTCTGACAAGAGTCTGGCAAGGTCAGTAAGATGTCCCAAAGCCCACGGCAGATCAGCGTCATAAGATAACGACTAAAGTCGGATGCGCCCAGTATTATTTCGCTAATGTACGGCAGTTCTGCCGGGAAAAGCGGCAAAATGAGCAGAGGTAGGAGTAGTTTCAGCGCAGCTGCCGGTGCACTGACGTAAGCTGCTGCATTTGTTTCTGGATCCATTGCTGGCGTTTACGCACATATGGCGATGGCGCCTGAACCAAAAAACGGTGGGGGTTTGGCAACACAGCAGCCAATAATGCGGCTTGCGGCCGGGACAGTCGGGCCGCTGAAACGCCAAAATAACGCTGCGCCGCCGCTTCTGCGCCAAAGATACCAGGTCCAAATTCGACGCTGTTTAAATAGACTTCCAGAATGCGATTTTTGCCCCAGGCCCCCTCGATCAATAGGGTCAGGCCGCTCTCCAGGCCTTTACGCAACCAGCTGCGGCCAGTCCATAAAAATACGTTTTTAGCTGTTTGCTGACTGATTGTCGAAGCGCCACGCACTTTGCGGCCTTTGCTGTTATAGACCAGTGCTTTTTCAATGGCCTGCAAATCAAAGCCACTGTGTTGCAAAAATTTCTGATCCTCTGCTGCGACCACCGCCTGCATCAGATTTGGTGATATCTGCGTTAACGAACGCCACTGATGTCGTGCCTGATACTGAGTTTTACCATCCAGCCAGGCACTGAGCTGACGCTCCAGCATCACGCCGGTATAAGGCACAGGCAAGTATGCAAACAGCAACACCAGCGTCAGTACGCCAAGACTGCAGTAACGCAGCAGCAACAGCAGCGGGCGGAACAGAAAATTGAGGGATAATTTCAGCAAGTGATTGCAGACATTGAACAAAACCGGAGACCAGTCTAACTTGGTACTCCGGCTTTTAATAGTCAGAAAAAGTACAGTTTAACTGCGCTCATCCGCAGCCTTTTGCAGTAAACGCCGGCTTTCCTGCAGGAATTGGCTGGCAAGGGGACCAAAAAACTGCTGACCTTTGGCAAATTCTGCCATCAGTCCGGCTTTATCGCGCGCCGCCAGTAAATGTGATAACTGATTAAATCTGTGCTGATAACGCTGCAATAGCCCGGTAACAGCGACTGAACTCAGCATGATATCGGCATAGAGTTCGGCGTTCTGCGCAAACAGCCGGCCTACCATTGCCAGTTCCAGCCGGTAAATTGGCGAACTCAGCTCCAACAGTTGTGGCAAATCTGCCTGTTCTTCTGCCAGATGGACACCATAGACCAGTGAACTGAAATGGCGCATCGCCTGAATTAACTGCATCAGTTCATCGTGTTGCCGGGCATCTTTTTCGGTCAATACCGCGCCCCAGACACTGAACTGCTGCAATAACCATTGATATTGCTCTGCTGCACGACCGTGACAAACCACAACCACTTGTTTAACTATATTACTGATATCCGGGCCAAACATTGGATGCAGGCCAAGCACTGGCCCTGCATGTTGCTGTAGCATGGCAGCTAATGGCGCGGCTTTGATACTGGTAATATCGGCCAGGATACAGTTTGCCGGCAGCGTTGGAAGTTGCCGGATCACCTGTTCAGTCACCGCAATAGGTACTGCGAGTAATACAAGAGATGCATCAGCACAAATTTCTGCTGCCTGTGGCCAATCCGTTTGTTCCAGCACTGACACAACAAAACCCGAGCGCTGGAACAAACTAACAAAACGTTGACCCAGTGCGCCACGGCCACCGACTACAACGACCTTGCCGCCGCCTTCACGACAGCAGACAAAACCGGTTTCCTGCGTGGAATAGGATTCACGCATGACCCGGCGCAGTACATCTTCCACCAGCTCCGGCGACACACCTACTGTTTCTGCCTGTGCTCTGCGCGCCTCCAGCAACGCCTTCTCGCGCTCTGGCACATACAAAGGTAAGGCATATTGCTGTTTAACCTGACCGACCTGCGCCGTGACTTTGGCTCTGGCCGCTAAAAGCTGCACCAGCTGCGTATCAATCGCATCAATTTGCTGACGCAGCGGCGCCAACTCAGCGGCAGAAGCGGCTTGCGCCGAAGTAGAAATTGTCATGATGTTCCTCAGGCCGCCTGGCACACGCCTAACATCTGATGGTGCAGACCTGCCAAAAGTTGTGCTGTTGTCGCCCAGTCAATACAGGCATCAGTGACTGATACACCATATAACTCAGCCTTGCCGTTAACGATATTCTGTTTGCCACCACAGATGTTACTTTCCAGCATCAGGCCAATAATAGCGTCATTGCCCATCACCCGTTGTGCCACCACAGCTTCTGCCACCAATGGCTGCCGGTTATGGTCTTTGTTGGAATTGCCGTGGCTGCAATCAACCACAATGCCACGCGGTAACTGATGTTTGTCGAGTACGGCGACAGCCGCATTGATGCTTTCTGCGTCATAGTTCGGCTTGCTGCCGCCACGCAGAATAATATGTCCATCCGGGTTGCCCGCGGTTTGCACTAAAGCCACTTCGCCGCGTTGGTTAATCCCAATAAAACTATGCGGACTGGCAGCAGACTGCAGTGCGTTTAAGGCGATATTCAAATTACCATCAGTACCATTTTTGAAACCAACCGGCATCGATAAGCCGCTGGCCATTTCACGGTGGGTTTGGCTTTCTACTGTACGGGCGCCTATTGCCGCCCACGACACCAAATCTGACAGATATTGCGGGCTGATCGGGTCCAGAGCTTCAGTTGCCGTTGGCAACCCCATCTCAACAAGCTTCAGTAACAGCTCACGGCCGCGCGTCAGGCCGGTTTCCAAATCAAAGGAGTCGTCCAGGTGCGGATCGTTGATATAGCCTTTCCAGCCCACTGTTGTGCGTGGTTTTTCAAAATAGACCCGCATCACAATGTACAGACTGTCAGCGTATTTTAACTGCAAGGTTTTCAATTTTTCAGCGTAATCAATCGCCGCAACCGGATCATGGATCGAGCAGGGCCCGGTGATCACTAATAACCGTTTATCCCGGCCATGCACAATATCGGCGATCTCCCGGCGCGATTGTTGTACAAACAAGGCTCCCTGTTCTGATAATGGCAGCGCTTTTTTCAGCACCAGCGGCGGACTCAACGGTTTTTCCGCCAGAATACGTAAATCGTCAACTATTTTGCTCATCGCGTTCGCTCCTAAACTCAGCGGAAGTAAGTGTCAATTCGACTGGCCTTCCCTTAAAATCACATGTACATATATATGTACACTCTGTATTTTTATAATTACAATTTGCCGACATCTTAAAAAGCGCACGAAGTAATGTCAATGCCAGAAGTCAATAAATATGGCTAACACAATTAACATTGCGAGATAGTTACTTTTGTACACTTTTAATTACAATGTGAATTTTTGAGATCGACCATTTTGATCAAAACACAGCTTTTCTCCCGTTCTGACCAGCCCAGCGAACATTTTCCAGCCAGCGCTTGCCTGACCAGCCCGAGCTGATTACAGTTAGGATCCCGGAACTTCAAAGGTGTAGCAGCCGCGTGTCTAAAATACGAATCTGCAGCAATATTACTTTGCTACTGATGCTGGCCCCGGTGTCTGGCGCAGAGATCCGGGTATTGACGGAACACCTGCCGCCATTTCAGATTGATACACCTGGCGCTGCAACTGGCTTTGCTACCGATATAGTGCGGCAAACATTTCAGGATGCCGGGATTTCCTATCAGATTGAGTTTCAGTCCTGGAGCCGTGCTTACCAATTGGCTTTGCGTGACCCAAACACTTGTATTTATTCTATTTCTAAAAGCAAAGAGCGGCAGGCGCTGTTTCAGTGGATTGGCGAGCTGTCGTATAACACAACCGCAATTTACGGCATGGCGAGCCGGAGGGACATAAATCTGCAGTCGCTGGAACAGGCAAAAAATTATGTCACCGCGGTAACAAGAGACGATGTCACACATCACTATTTACTGCGGCATGGTTTTGAAGAAGGGAAAAATCTGTATGTGCTGGAAAATGTCTCCAGTATGCTGAATGTGCTGGCAAACCGGCGTCAGGGCATCGATTTGGTCATCATTAATGAAACCATTCTGAAGTATCGTGCAATAGAAGCCGGCCTGGCACCGGCTGAATTTCATAGACTGCTGGTGTTACCTGATTTGCCGCTGGACTTTCATCTGGCCTGCAGCCTGAAAACGCCGCCGGCCGTATTAACGCAATTACGCCACAGTCTGCAGGCTCTTAAAGCAGATGGCCGTTTTGATAAAATTGTCGCCGGCTGGTCAGAACGTCTGAACTAACGCTCAAACCCGCGCGGCTACAAACTCTTCTTCGGCGGCAATGCCACATTTGCAAAGATAAAACCTGCCACCAGAGACATAAAAATCAAAAAAGTCTGTTGGCCGATATGGTCGGTTGGCACCATATGTTCACCCGAGATAAAACTATTCAGGCCAATATAAGTTTTACTGCCTGGCACCAGTACAATCATGCCTTGCAACGAAACGATACTGGCTGGAGCATTCATCAATCGGGTAAACAAATTGCCATACACGCCAACGGCAAAAGCACCGACAAAAGCACCCAACGCTAAATCAAGATAGATCCCACCAAGCTGACTGGCACCATAAGCGATAAAGCCAGACATCAGGCCCCAGCTGATATGTTTGCGCCGGGCGCGAAAAACGATCACCAGGGATCCACATAAAATGGCGACAGCAAGCCAGGCCGTCCAGGCTTCAACCGCCTGCGTCGGCACATAATCGACTTTACCAAACAGGCGCTCGCCTAAGGCCATGCCTAGAAAGGCGCCAAAATACAATTTAAACAGGATCATGACGGCATCCATGATCCTGGCCGTGCCGGACACTAAATGCCGGGCAGCGGTTTCAGCAAAACCCAGTGTCAGGGCGAGCCCGGGTATAAACACGATAATCGCCGACAACACGACGATAGGGATATTTATTCGGGGATCAATATATGCAGCAAGTGCAGTGGCGCCTAAGGCTGAACTCATCGCCACCAGCGGTTCCAGCATATGAGTAACACGGCGGCTTTTTTCGGCCCACAGCACAAATAAATAGACGATTAAACTCAGACCAGTGGCATAAGCCACATCGAGCCAGCTGGCACGCATCAGCATGGCAAAAGCACCGCCGGCGGCACCATAAGCGAAAAAAGTCGCCCAGCGTGAGTATGGATTCGGCATCACCGCAATAGTATTCAGCCGCTCAGTCGCTTCTTGCAAAGTCATCTGATGCTTCAGTACGGCATCCACTACTTCGTCTGCACGCGATAAAGAGCCTAAATCCAGATCGCCAGGCATCACCCGCGCAACATGGGTATATTCGCTGTCTTCACCCGGTACCCAAATGACAAAAGTAAGTACGGTTGGGGTAATCGCAAATGAAGCACCAATATTGAGATCTTTGGCTACGTCCTGCAGGTGCGCTTCCAGTCGGTACGCTGGTGTGCCGAACTTATGCAGCATCTTGCCAAGCTTGACGATAAACTTTCGTTTTTCATTGAAATCAGAAGATTGCACTGGATTGTCCTTGTGGCACGGCTACCCGTCTACAGTTTGTTCATTCCATACTAACAGTGCAGAGTGACAAAACAAGGGATTAGACTAAGGTGATGATTTAATTGCTGTACTTTTAGCCGTCAGCCTGAATTTGCAGTAAAACGGACAATGAAGATCGTAGCAGGTCAGGAATTCATTTGAGATAAAGTGTATGACATTACCGGGCGTGATGAGGCATAAAAAAAGGCTGCCCGGGGGCAGCCTTCAAGTGCTTAGTTAAGCTTTTCGCGGATACGCGCTGATTTACCTGAACGATCGCGTAAGAAGTAAAGCTTGGCACGGCGTACTGCACCACGACGTTTCAGCGTGATGCTGTCAATCATTGGGCTGTGCGTTTGGAATACACGCTCAACACCTTCACCGTTCGAAATTTTACGAACTGTGAACGCTGAGTGTAAACCACGGTTACGTTTGGCAATAACAACGCCTTCGTAAGCCTGCAGACGAGTTTTATCGCCTTCTTTAACTTTAACTTGAACAATCACAGTGTCACCTGGACCGAAAGCTGGAACGTCTGTTTTCAGCTGTTCGTTTTCAAGTTCTTTGATGATGTTTTGGCTAACTTTGCTCATAACAATCTCACTTTACCTGGATAAACTATCGTTGCTACAACGCCTGGTGTTCCAATTGGAACTCTTCCAGAAGTTTGCGTTGCTCCTTAGTCAGAGCCAGGACATTTAACAATTCCGGACGCCGAAGCCAGGTTCTCCCGAGAGACTGCTTCAAACGCCAGCGTCTGATGTTTTCATGGTGTCCGCTGAGTAGTACAGCGGGAACCTGTTTGCCGTCTAACACTTCTGGTCTGGTATAGTGCGGACAATCCAGCAATCCGGAGGCAAACGAATCCTCAACTGCTGACATGTCATGCCCCAGTACGCCTGGTACCAGTCGCGATACCGCATCAATCAGCGTCATCGCAGGCAATTCGCCCCCACTCAGCACGTAATCGCCGATTGACCATTCTTCGTCAATTTCCGACTCTATTACGCGTTCATCAATCCCTTCGTAGCGACCTGCTACCAGCAACAGCTTTGGACGTTTCGCCAGTTCCGCGACCCCTGCCTGATCTAACTTACGGCCTTGCGGCGATAAGTAGATGGTATGGACCCCTTCCCCTGCGGCAGCTTTGGCGGCGCGAATTGCGTCGGTCAACGGCTGCACCATCATCAACATACCGGGACCGCCACCAAAAGGTCTGTCGTCAACAGTGTTATGTCTGTCCGAGGTAAAATCCCGCGGATTCCAGCACTGTAATTCAATCAGGCCATTTTTGACTGCCCGGCTGGTCACACCATATTTTGTGATTGCCTCGAACATCTGCGGAAACAGGGTTATCACCCCAAACCACATGTTGTACTGTCCGGACATTAAAAATCTGGGTCCCAGTCGACGATAATTCGTCCTTGCGCTTTATCCACAGTTTTGATGACAGAATCAGTCAAAAATGGAATCAAACGCTCTTTCTTACCAAATGCATCGGTCCGGTTTGCCTTCACAACGAGAACGTCGTTTGAGCCCGTTTCCATGATGTCATCCACTACGCCTAAGTCATAACCGGCTTCGTTTACCACGGTCAGACCCATCAGGTCTTTCCAGTAAAAGTCACCGTCATCAAGCGCGGGCAGACTGGTTTGAGTCACAGCGATTTCCGCATTCACGAAAACTTGTGCCTGGTCCCGGTCACTAACACCTTCCAGTTTGACGATTAAGCCATTGCTATGGCGTTTCCAACTGGAGATTTGCACTGGTTGCCATTTGCCCTGAGATTGGATCTGCCAGGGTGTGTAATCAAAAATCCCTTCCGGGATATCTGTGTAGGAAATTACTTTTAGCCACCCGTTGATACCGTAAACAGCACCAAACTTACCTAAGACAACTAAATCTTTACCCATCAAGGTTAATTCCTACCCAGTTTGCTAATTAAGCAGCAGCTTTTTTAGCAGCTTTTACCAGTGACGCAACGCGATCGCTCAGAGATGCACCTTGTGCAACCCAGTGATCAACGCGGTCCAGGTCGATGCGCGCTTTCTCTTCAGAACCGCCAGCGATTGGGTTAAAGAAACCCACGCGCTCAATGAAGCGGCCATCACGAGCAAAACGGCTGTCAGCGACCACAACTTGGTAAAATGGACGCTTTTTCGCGCCACCACGTTGTAAACGAATAGTTACCATACCGTCCTCTATTTCAATCGTTCAGGTTTTTGTAAATCAAAATCCCCGCGGTCAGGCCGCAGGGACGCCGAATTGTACGCGTTTTTCATTGTAATGCAAGGGATTTCAGGCTTTGCAGCCGGTTATCAGGCCAGTAATGCCAGTGGATGACTCTGTGGATAAGCTCTTGACAAGCTGTTGGGACAAGCGCTGAAGATACTGTGCGGATCACAAGGATCCAGCATGAAAATCGCTGCAGTCATCAGGCGTTTACTGAAGCGACATGGCAATTCTTAAGGCCATAAATACAAAAAGGCCACTGCGATGCAATGGCCCCTTGAACTAGTCCGTTCGAAGATTAACGTCCGCCGCCCGGCAAACCTGGCGGTAATTTACCACCCATCGCCCGCATCATTTTCATCATGCCACCTTTGCCACTCATTTGTTTCATCATTTTTTGCATCTGAGTGAATTGCTTCAGCAACTGATTGACGTCCTGCACTAAGGTGCCCGATCCGGCCGCGATGCGCTTTTTCCGCGAGCCTTTAATCAAATCCGGGAACTGGCGTTCTTTTGGCGTCATCGAATTGATGATGGCTTCCATTTTATTAAAGCTTTTATTGTTGATCTGATCTTTGGCGCCAGCCGGCAGATTCTTCATGCCCGGCAATTTGTCCAGCATCGACATCATGCCGCCCATACTGCGCATTTGTACCAGCTGGTCACGGAAATCTTCCAGACTAAAACCCTGACCCTTCATCATCTTTGCCGCGACTTTAGCAGCCTGATCGCGATCAACTTTCTGTTCCAGCTCTTCAATCAGGCTAAGAACATCGCCCATGCCGAGAATTCGCGATGCGATCCGATCCGGGTGGAATGGCTCTAAGGCATCGGTTTTTTCGCCCATACCGATAAACTTAATCGGTTTACCAGTGATGTGGCGGATAGATAAAGCAGCGCCACCGCGGGCATCACCGTCGGCTTTGGTCAGGATCACACCGGTCAGTGGCAGTGCTTCGTTAAAAGCTTTAGCGGTATTGGCGGCATCCTGACCTGTCATTGCATCAACAACAAACAGCGTTTCAATTGGTTTGATCGCCGCATGTAACGCTTTGATCTCATCCATCATTTCACTGTCGACGTGTAAACGGCCAGCGGTGTCGACCAACAGGATATCGTAGAAACCTAACTTAGCCGCGCTGATGGCTGCATTGGCGATATCCACCGGTTTTTGTGAAATATCACTGGGGAAAAACTCAACGCCTACATCTTTTGCCAACGTTTCCAGCTGTTTGATTGCCGCAGGGCGATACACGTCCGCCGATACCACCATCACTTTTTTCTTTTTACGTTCTTTTAAGAACTTGGCCAGTTTCGCCACTGAGGTGGTTTTACCTGCGCCTTGTAAACCGGCCATCAATACCACAGCCGGTGGCTGCGTATTCAGGGTCAGCTCTTCATTGGCTTCCCCCATCGCCTCTTCCAGCGCTTTTTTAACGATTTTGAGAAATTCCTGACCTGGTGTCAGACTCTTACTGACTTCAAGGCCTACCGAGCGCTCTTTCACCTGATTGACGAAATCACGTACGACTGGCAACGCCACGTCAGCTTCCAGCAGCGCCATGCGCACTTCACGCAAGGTTTCCTTGATGTTGTCTTCGGTCAGGCGGCCACGGCCACTGATATTTTTCAGCGTTCGGGTCAGGCGATCCGACAAATTCTCAAACATGGTCAAATCCGGTTCTGTCAAAAATGACCGCGATTATAACAAAGCAGGGGCAAGGCGTCAGCCTCAGGCTCTGTCAATCTGTCGCCTCTTCCCATACAATGCAGAAAAATATGCATTCAAATTGGAATTATTTGCATGTCGGCCGCATTCTTGCCTGTACTCGCCCTGTTATGTTACCTGGTCGCTGCTGTGATTGTGTCGCAGCGGCTTTATCACGCCGATGGGCCACGCCTGAAATTGCTGTTTTCAGTCGCCATTGCCGGCGTAGTCCTGCATATGCTGGGACTAAGTCAGAGCCTGTTTACTGCAGCAGGCCAGAATTTTAGCTTGCTGAATGTCAGTTCTCTGGTGTGCTGGCTAATTACCGCAGCTTTTACTGTCACCGCGCTGCGCACGCCGATTTTGTTACTGTTACCTATCGTGTATGGCTTTGCCGCTATGGTGCAACTGGCTGTCATTCTGTTGCCAGACGCTGTACAGCTGCAGCATTTTGAACACAGCCCCTGGTTGCTTATCCATATCATGGTCGCGTTTATTGCCTATGTGATTCTGATTATGGCGACTTTATATTCATTTCAGGTCAGCCTGATCAGTCAGCGGCTGAAACAGAGAACCCCGCTGCCAAGTGGCACTGTATTGCCACCTTTGATGCAGGCCGAACAACTTCTGTTCCGGCTGATTTTATTAGGCACTGTTCTACTGGGCATTACTGTATTCAGTGGCGCTGTGTTTAGCCAGGACTGGTTTGCCCGTCACAACTTGCATAAAAACGTACTGAGTACGCTTGGCTTTGTCGTTTTTGTCGTGTTGTTAGCGGGTCATCGGTTAGCCGGGTGGCGTGGACGGATCGCCAATGGTCTGACGATGAGCGGTAGCCTGTTACTGACTTTAGCTTACTTCGGCAGTCGCTTTGTGCGCGAAGTGCTGCTGTAGTCTGACTTGACGCTGTATCTGATTTCGCATATTAATTGAGGCTGAACGGCAACACAGGCATATTCCGACTTGGACGCAATCTCTACCAGCACGCTGCTGCTCATTCTGGCGTTTCTGGTGCTCTGCTCTGCTTATTTCTCCGCAACTGAAACTGCGATGATGTCGGTAAACCCCTACCGGCTGAAGCATTTATTAACCGAAAATCATCCCGGCGCCCAGCGTACGCATGCTCTATTACAACGACGGGACCGGCTGATTGGTCTCATTCTGGTCGGCAACAATCTGGTGAATATTGCCGCGTCAGCGATTGGTACAATTATCGGGATGCGTCTGTATGGTGACTATGGTATTGCAATTGCAACGGCCGTACTGACCCTGATAATTCTCATTTTCGGTGAAGTCACCCCGAAAACTTTGGCGGCATTACATCCGGAACGCGTCGCATTTCCCAGTAGTATATTGTTACGTCCGCTGATGAAGGTCTTTTACCCAGCGGTCTGGCTGGTTAATCATATTTGTAATAGCTTTCTCGGCTTGTTTGGCGTCAGTGCTGAACAACATCACGGTCACAGTCTCAGTAATGAAGAACTCAGGACTGTCGTGCACGAAGCCAGTGCTATATTGCCAGGTCAGCATCAGAGTATGCTGGTTGGTGTACTGGATCTGGAAAAAGCGACAGTTGAAGACATTATGGTGCCGCGCAACGAACTGGTTGGTATCGATATCAACGACGAGTGGAAAGATATCCTGCATCAACTGTCCATCACCCAGCACAGCCGTATTTTGCTGTACCGGGATAGCGTCGACGATGCCCTTGGTTTTTTGCACACGCGAGACATTATGCGGCTGGTGCTGAAAGAGCAGCTGAATAAAGCCAGTTTGTTACGGGCGGTGCATGATATTTATTTCATTCCGGAAGGCACCAGCCTGAACACCCAGTTAGTGAAGTTCCAGCATTCTAAGGAACGGATTGGCCTGGTGGTCGATGAATTTGGCGATATTCAGGGTTTGGTGACGCTGGAAGATATTCTGGAAGAAGTTGTTGGCGAATTCACCACAGATACCGCCGAAGCCAATAGTGAAGAGATCCGACCGCAGCCAGATGGCTCTTTTCTGGTTGAAGGCAGTATTAACCTGCGCGACCTGAACCGCGAGTTGCATCTGAACTTCCCTACCGACGGCCCGAAGACTTTTAATGGACTGGTGCTGGAGTATCTGGAAGACATCCCGCAATCAAACCTCAGTCTGAAACTGCTGGGATATCCTTTGGAGATCGTCGAAGTGCAGGACAATATGATAAAACTGGTCCGGCTTTATCCACATTTGAAGCAAGATTAAACCAGCTAAAAATCCCGAAAAAGCAAAGACTTGTAAAATAATTAAAAAAAACACAAATATTTCTGAACTTTCTTTTGCCGGCTTCGTCTGACTATTTGAATGGATTCTGCCAAGTTTTTGTTTTCATCCCTGGATTCTCCCTATCCTTAGTTTTACGGCCACTGATGTGGCCGTTTTTTTTGCCTGCTACTTATGACACAGAGCAGTTAAACCGCAGCCAGATGATAAAAAGCCCGCATTTTTGCGGGCTCTGGGTACGTCAATGCAACATGCTGCCGGCTAACAAGGTTTCTCAGCGAAATACTGTTGCAGGTACTCATCAAAACCGACGGTGTCCGCAGCTTCAATCTGTTGCTGCTCCTTCAGTGAATCTGCCGCCATCTGCATAAACTCGGCCTGCTGATAATGCTGATAATCACTGGCTAATAACTGCTGACGATACAAATTTGTCAGTTGCAGATTAACCTGGCCATTATCCTGTTGATTGGCCTGTAACATCGCCAGCATTTTGCCGGATGGTGTCCGCGCCGGGTCCAGTAAGCTCAGATAATACTGCTTCAGAACACTCTGGTAAGATCGGGCCGGGTCATCGGCACTTTGATAAGCATCATCCAGCCATGCCGCCAATGGCGACAGCTCAGCAAAAATCTCTTCTGCCCAGTCCTGCATCAACCGTGGCTGTCCGTCCTGATCTAATTCAAGATTCAACCGGCGACCATCGGTCACGACCTTTTTCAGATTCTGCTCTGTGACGGCCTGCGCCTGCGCATCTTGTTCCGGACTCTCTTCGAGCAGGCAATACAACAAAAACAAATCGAGAAAGCGCATTTGCTCGGCAGTGATCCCGACTGCACAGAATGGGTTCACATCCAGCGCACGTACTTCAATATACTCGACACCGCGCTTGGCTAGTGCACAAGTCGGCCGTTCACCGCTTTTGATTGTCCGTTTTGGCCGGATGGTCGAATAAAACTCGTTTTCAATTTGCAGGATATTGCTGTTCAGTTGCTGATGTTCACCTGTGTTTTCTTGTCCAATCCCCTGGTATTCAGGCGACGGCGTCGTGATCGCCTGATGCAACCCGCGAATATATTCCGGCAGATTGTTATAGGTAATCGCCAGACTGGACTGTGCACTGTTGGTATAACCCAAATCGCTCATCCGCAGTGAAGTGGCATAGGGCAGATACAAAGTACCGCTGCCAAGCGTCTGGAAACTGTATTTACTTTGCCGCCCCTGCAGAAATGATTTACACATTGCAGGCGACGCACCAAACAGGTACACAATCAGCCAGACATAACGCTTATAGTTGCGGATCAAATGCAGGTACTGTGCAGAAATAAACTCCTGCAGCGGCTGCGTATCACCAAGCATTTGCTGGTAATGCTGCCAGAAAGCCTCTGGGATTGAGAAGTTAAAATGCACGCCGCTGATGGCCTGCATCATGCTGCCATAGCGGTTCTTCAAGCCCTGGCGGTATAGCGTTTTCATTTTGCCAACATTCGATTCGCCATAATAGGCCAGTCGGATCTCGTCCTGATGCGCAATATAACAAGGCATACTGCCGGCACCGATCCGCTCATCCCCCAGCTGACGCATGGCAAAACGGTGAATATCGGTGAGCTGCGCCAGAGTGGTTTCAATGCTGGTCGTTGCCGGCGTAATAAACTCCAGCAAAGATTCGGAAAAATCTGTGGTGATCAGCGGATGCGTTAATGCCGAGCCCAGCGCCAGCGGGTGATCCTGCTGCGATAAACTGCCATCGGGCCTGATCCGTAAAGTTTCGCGTTCAATACCGCGACGAATACCAGTGATGTCGTTGCGCCACGGCGCGGTGCGCAAAGCGGCGATACGGGAGGTAAACAGCTGACTCAATTGCATTCCTTATCGGGTGATCAATGCACCCTCTAGTGTGAAAACGCGGCAGCAAGGCGCGGTCCGGATCCCTATCATTGGGGAGCTGAGCGTAAAAAACAAGGGAAGTTCAGCCTATTCCTCTTCTTCCTGTTGTCGGCGTCTGGACTGCTGACGTTGTACAATCAACCGCATTATATCTTTCCAGGACACAATACCCAGCAGCTTATGCTGTTGATTTGTCACCAGTAAACAGCTGATGTTGCGTTCAATCAATAAAGTTGCGGCCTGGATCACGGAAGTATCTGGCCCGACACAGACGACGGGACTGGTCATAATCGAACGTACTTTCCGACCTTGCGCAAACAGTTCTGCCGTTTGTTCTGAAGCTGAATCGACGACCGGACTCATCGCTTTATAAAAATCTTTGACCGACACAATACCAACGACCCGTTGCATACTGTCCACCACAGGAACATGTTGGTAATGCGCTTCGGTAAATATACTGCGCAGGCTGGCCAGGGTTGCTTCCGTATGTGTCACAACCACTTTTTTCGACATAATGGCGTCGATGGACATTGAGCGCCTCCGGTCAATTTCATTTATGAATCATTACTCTACCACTTGCAGCTGTCGAATCGCAAAGTGCAGCAGGTCAACGACAATTGCCCGTTAGCAGCAGCCAGGAATTCAGGTACACTGTGAGAAAGAACGGATTTTGGCAAGGGGTTCCCGATGAATGTTGCTTTGTATTGTCGCTTGCTGTGTGCTGCGCTGCTGGCGTTCGCCGTCAATGCTCAGGAATATTATCGCTGGCAGGATAACAACGGCCAGTTACATGTCAGTCAGACACCTCCGCCTGCCGGTATCGACTACGAAATTGTCGATACCCAGGCAAAGTCAACAGTGACCAAAGTGAAAGTCCCAGCTGCGGCCATACCAGTTAAACCGCTGGACGCAAAACAGATAGCGGCGTTAAACCAACAGGTTGAACAGGTTAATCAGCAACTGAAACAACAGAACTGCCAGCAGGCACGGATGAATAAACAGCGGCTGACGGCAGAAGCACCTGTATCTATAACCAATGCCGAAGGCGCAGAAGTTGCTTTAACAATGGAAATGCGGGCAGAGCAACTGGTGGTCACTGAACAACATATTCGCGAATTTTGCCAGCCAGAGTCCCCAGCCCCACGCAAAAAATAAAACAGCACACCGCCGCGTTTATGACGACGCAGCGGTGTGCTGTTGCATGCAATGATGCTCAGTGCAGGGGTTGGCTACTGATAATGAATTTATCAGCGGCAACATCAATGCGGATCAGGCTGTTGGGCGGGATATCGCCCCGCAACAGACTTTGCGCCAATGCGTTTTCGACATATTGCTGTACCGCGCGTTTGAGCGGCCTTGCCCCAAATACCGGGTCAAACCCAACTGCAGCAATGTGCTCAAGTGCGGCTTCGGACACCTCCAGACCATATTGCCGTTCAGCCAGCCGTTGCCGTAACCGATTTAGCTGGATACCTGCGATATTCTTAATTTGCGCATGATCGAGCGGATGGAACACCACCGTTTCATCGACACGGTTTAAAAACTCCGGTCTGAACTGCTGCGTCAGCACCTGCATCAGCATGCTTTTCATTTGCTCATAACTTTGGTCGGCATAGTGCTCCTGGATAAGATCTGAGCCTAAGTTCGATGTCATGATGATCACGGTATTCTTAAAGTCGACGGTACGGCCCTGCCCATCAGTCAACCGGCCATCATCCAGCACTTGTAGCAGGATGTTAAACACATCCGGATGGGCTTTTTCCACTTCATCCAACAACACCACTGAATAAGGCCGGCGGCGTACCGCTTCAGTCAGATAACCGCCTTCTTCATACCCGACATATCCCGGCGGTGCACCGACCAGGCGTGACACCGCGTGTTTCTCCATAAACTCCGACATATCAATACGTACCAACGCATCTTCACTGTCAAACAGGAAATTGGCCAATGCTTTAGTCAGCTCAGTTTTACCGACACCAGTCGGGCCTAAGAATAAAAACGACCCAATCGGTTTATTCGGATCAGACAAGCCGGCACGCGAACGGCGAATCGCATTCGATACTGCCGCCACCGCTTCAACCTGGCCGATAACCCGGCGCGCCAGCGCTTCTTCCATTCTGAGTAGTTTGTCGCGCTCACCTTCGAGCATTTTGCTGACCGGGATGCCGGTGGCTTTGGACAGTACTTCGGCAATTTCCTGCTCCGTCACTTTATTGCGCAGCAGTTTCATTTCATGCATTTCAGCCTGTGAAGCCAAATCCAGCCGTTTTTCCAGCGCCGGGATCCGTTCATATTTCAACTGTGACATGCGGTTCAAATCGCCGGCACGTCGCGCTACTTCCATATCAAGCCGTGCCTGTTCCAGATCGGCTTTGATACTTTGTGTGCCTTGTAATGCAGCTTTTTCCGAACTCCAGACCTCGTCCAGTTCGTTGTATTTAGCGTCCAACTCACGAATTTGCTCAAGAATAAAATCACGGCGTTTTTTACTGGCATCGTCGGTTTCTTTCGATAGCGCATTGTCTTCCAGCTTCAGCTGAATAATACGCCGCTCCAGCCGGTCCAGTTCTTCAGGTTTGGAATCCATCTGCATCCGGATGCTGGATGCCGCTTCATCAATTAAATCAATGGCTTTGTCGGGTAATTGCCGGTCTGCCACGTACCGGTGTGACAACATCGCCGCGGCAACTATCGCCGGATCTGTAATATCGACACCATGGTGCAACTCATAGCGCTCTTTCAGGCCGCGTAAAATAGCGATGGTGTCTTCCACTGAGGGTTCTTCCACCAGCACTTTTTGAAAACGCCGCTCCAGCGCCGCGTCTTTTTCGATGTATTTGCGGTATTCATCCAGTGTGGTTGCGCCTAAACAATGCAGCTCACCGCGCGCTAATGCCGGTTTTAACATATTGCCGGCATCCATCGCGCCATCGGCTTTACCGGCGCCGACCATCGTATGGATTTCGTCAATAAACAGAATGACACGGCCTTCTTCTTTAGCCAGTTCACTGAGTACCGCTTTTAACCGCTCTTCAAACTCGCCGCGATATTTGGCGCCAGCCAGCAATGCGCCTAAATCCAGCGACAGCACCCGTTTGTCTTTTAAACCTTCCGGCACTTCTTTATTGATAATGCGCAGTGCCAGCCCTTCAACAATGGCGGTTTTACCAACGCCTGGCTCGCCAATCAGCACCGGATTGTTTTTGGTACGGCGTTGCAGCACCTGAATACAACGGCGGATCTCTTCGTCGCGGCCAATGACCGGGTCTAGTTTGCCGGCTTCGGCGCGGGCAGTCAGGTCAATGGTGTATTTATTCAGTGCCTGCCGCGTATCTTCAGCGTTTGGATCATCGACTTTCTGACCAGCTCGCATTTGCTCGATAGCTTTTTCTACCGCATCTTTACTGACACCCAGACTTTTAAATAATGCACCGAGTTCGGCTTTGTCCTCACAGGCCGCCAGCACAAACAATTCACTGGAAATAAACTGGTCTTTGCGCTTTTGCGCCAGTTTGTCACACAGATTCAGCAGGTTGATCATGCTGGCCGACAGCTGCAGATTACCTTCAGTGCCTTCGACTTTCGGCAACCGTTCAATCGCCTGCGAAATTTTTGAGCGCAGGTCATGCAGATTGACGCCTATTTTGCTCAGCAGATCACGGACGGAGCCCCCTTCCTGATTCAGCAAAGCATGCATCAAATGTACAGGCTCAATAAACTGATGGTCACGGCCAAGCGCCAGCGACTGAGCTGTAGCGATGGCCTCCTGAAACTTGCTGGTGAAGCGATCTAAACGCATTGGAATACTCCCATCTGAAAACCTTGTTATGGCATAGATGGGGAACGCCTGCTGTTTTTTCAAGCGTTAGCCGTCAAAAAATTGACTTATGTCAAAAAACTATGGGGAATGCGGTCAATTAGCGGCAGTCAACCAAATCAAACTGGCTTGACGGCCGGTCTGACCGTCGCGTCGATAAGAATAGAACCGCTGCGGATCTGCAACAGTACAAAAGTCACCGCCATAAATTGCGCTGACACCGGCGGCTTGCAGCCGTTGTCTGGCCAGCAGATAGATGTCTGCCAGATATTTACCGGGGTTATGCGAGGGCACAAAAGCAGCTGCTGCCTGTGGATCTTTGGCGACAAAAGCCGCCCGCACTTCGCTGCCGACTTCAAAATTAATCGGGCCTATTGCCGGTCCGAGCCAGGCCAGCACTTCGGCCGGCTCAGGAAAATGCTGAAGTGTCGCTTCCAGCACACCATCACACAGGCCACGCCAGCCAGCATGCGCGGCCGCAACTTTTCGCCCTTGACGGTCACAAAACAACACCGGCAGACAATCCGCTGTCATCACAACCGCAGCAAGCCCGGGTATAGAAGTGACACTGGCATCGGCATCAGTCAGCTGACCTTGCCACAGATCTAGATCCAGCACCGCAATGCCATGCACCTGATTAAGCCAGGCTGGTTGCCGGGGCAAATCACAGTATTGCTGCAGCAACTGGCGATTTGCCAAAACAGCATCAGGTATATCACCAACATGAGTGCCAAGATTCAGCCCGGCATACACGCCTGCCGAGCTACCAAACTGAGACTGCGGCGCCAAACCGCGGCTGGTTGACAGCGCACGAACATGCGCCGGCGCCGGCCAGTCTGGCAACAGAAAATCCGGCGCGTCCAACCGCTGCATCAGCTGTTGTCCATGCCGTGTTGTAAGGTGTCGTTTCGCAGTGCCACAGTCAATGTGACCATATCTTCTGGTACCGGCGCATGCCATTCCAGCAATTCAAGGGTAATTGGATGCGCAAAACGTAACATCGCGGCATGCAGCGCCTGGCGGCGGAATGCGCGCAGTACCACTAACAAAGATTCATCCGCTTTGCGTGGCGGACGCGGCCGGCCAGCGTATACCGGATCGCCAACCAACGGATAGTTGATATACGTCATGTGCACACGGATTTGGTGGGTACGCCCCGTTTCGAGACGTAACCGCAACCGGGTGTGATTACGGAACTTCTCCATGACGCGGTAGTGTGTGACCGCTGGTTTACCACTGGACGTAACCGCCATGTGCGTACGTTTGGTTGGGTGACGGCCAATCGGCTCATCCACCATACCACCCGCGGTCATCGAACCATGCACAATGGCTTCATATTCGCGGGTGATTTCGCGGTTTTGCATCATCTCAACTAAATGGGTCTGCGCCGGGATGGTTTTCGCCACCACCATCAAACCCGTGGTGTCTTTGTCGAGGCGGTGAATAATGCCAGCGCGCGGCACTTCGCCAATGCCCGGACAATGATGCAATAACGCATTCAGCAGCGTGCCATCGTGATTGCCGGCGCCCGGGTGGACCACTAGTCCCGCCGGTTTGTTGATCACCAGAATATGTTCATCTTCATAAACAATATTCAGATCAATCGGTTCGGCTTCAAACCGCTCGTCTTCTTCAATCTCGGCATTGATCACGATATGTTCACCGCCGAGCAATTTTTCCCGCGGTGTGTCACACAGGCGGTTGTTGACGTTGACCCAGCCAGCCAGGATCCACTCTTTTATCCGCGAACGCGAATAATCGGGGAACATTTCGGCCAGAACCTGATCCAAGCGTTTGCCGTAAAGATGATCAGGTACTGTTTCTGTAAGTTTTATCTGTTTTGTCATGTCGGAACCGGTTATCCTCTGTGCATCACTGCACGCTCTGGGGTAGAATCGAAACTATTCTGCCTATTTTAACGATTTTATGCAGGACTAGACAGCCAAAGGCTGCAGTCTGAGTGGGTTTTTTAATGAAAGTGAAATTTTTCGCAGTTTTAGCAGTCGCCGCACTGCTGTCCGGATGTGCCGGCAACAAGCCAGCTGATGAGCTGGTTAACACCAACCAAACCGCCCAACAATCTTATAATGAAGCAAAAGCTGTATTAGATTCAGGCCTTTACAGTCGTGCCATCGAATTACTTAAAGGGATGGAAAGTCGCTATCCATTTGGTCCGATGGCCCGCCAGGTGCAACTAGACCTGATTTTCGCCTACAACCAGTCTGGTGATATAAAACAGTCACTGGCCAGTATTGACCGCTTTATTCGCCTCAATCCTAACCATCCGGACCTGGATTACGTGTATTACATGCGCGGCGTCAGCAATCTGCAGTCCGATCAGAACTCATTTCAGGAATTTTTTGGCATTGACCGGGCTGACCGCGACATCGCCAGTACGAAACAGGCATTCGACGATTTCAAGATCCTGACCAGTACTTATCCAAACAGTAAATATGCTGCAGCTGCCAAAACGCAGATGATTGTGATCAAAGAAAAACTGGTACGCCATGAATTGCTGATCGCTGATTATTACAGTCGCCGTGGCGCCCATTTAGCTGCTGCGAACCGTGCACGTTTTGTACTGGAAAATTATCGCGATTCTCCGCTGGTCCCGCAGGCGTTAGCACTGATGGTGAAAAGTTATGACGAGTTAGGTCTGACTAAACTGCGTGACGACGCCAAAGCGGTGTTGCAGTTGAACTTCCCGAACCAGCAAAGCTAAACCCATATCTCGTTGAAAAAGGCCACTGATGTGGCCTTTTTGCTATGTAGCGGGTTCAAAAAACTCCTCAGAGTGCTTCCAGCGCGTCACTGAGTTTGTTCACGCCAATCACCTGCATGCCCTCCAGCGGTTCTTTGGGGACATTGCTGTGCGGCACAATAGCCCGGCGAAAACCATGTTTGGCGGCCTCACGCAGACGTTCCTGGCCACTGGGCACTGGCCGGATCTCGCCGGATAACCCCACTTCACCAAACACCACCAAATCCATTGGCAGTGGTTTATTGCGAAAACTCGACACCAGCGCCAGCAAAGTAGCGAGGTCGGCGCCAGTCTCACCAACACGGACCCCACCGACCACGTTGACAAACACATCCTGATCAGCCATTTGGATCCCTGCGTGGCGGTGCATCACCGCCAGCAACATCGACAGCCGGTTTTGCTCCATCCCGACCGCAACTCGGCGTGGGTTATTCAGAGGCGAATAATCCACCAGCCCCTGAATTTCGACCAACAGCGGTCTGGTGCCTTCCCACAACACCATGACCAGCGAACCCGGCGCTTCTTCCTTGCCACGACTTAAAAAAATCGCGGATGGATTTTTCACTTCTTTCATGCCCTGGCCGGTCATCGCGAACACGCCTAACTCGTTTACTGCACCGAAACGGTTTTTATTGCCGCGCAGCGTGCGATAACGGCTGTCGCTGTCGCCGTCAAACATCACAGAACAATCGATACAATGTTCCAGCACTTTAGGCCCTGCTAAAGAACCATCTTTAGTCACATGCCCCACCATAATGACGGCGATTTGATGCTGTTTGGCAAAACGTGTCAGGTAGGCTGCACTTTCGCGCACCTGCGACACACTGCCCGGCGCCGACTGAATATCGGCCATCTGCATCACCTGAATCGAATCGATGACGATAATGCGGGGTTTTTCCTGCAGCGCCAGCTCACAAATGGTCTCGACCTGAGTTTCAGCCAACATTTTTAACTGGTTGGTCGGCAGCCCCAGCCGGTTGGCGCGCATTGCCACCTGCTGCAGTGATTCTTCCCCGGTGACATACAGCGCCGGCCCGGTCGATGCCAGATGACACATGATTTGTAGCAGCAAGGTACTTTTACCGGCGCCGGGATGACCGCCAATCAAAATCGCCGACCCCGGTACGATACCACCGCCAAGCACCCGATCAAACTCAGCAAAACCAGAGCTAAATCGCGGCACTTCCTGCAAATCGACCTGATCGAGCCGGATCACTTTAGCGACCGTTGCACCGGCATATCCGCCACTGCCGCCGCGACTGCCTTTGGCTGGCGCCGTCATTCTTACTTCACTGATGGTGTTCCATGCCCCACACTCTGTACACTGTCCTTGCCAGCGTACAAAATCGGCACCACATTCGTTACAGACATAAGCCGTCTTGGTTTTTGCCATCTTTGGCCTCAAAGTGATTGATAGGCATAATAATTGCTTTTATTGTATCGATATTAACACAGACCGTCGCAGTCAGACGGCACTACAGGGCAGAATGACAACACAGGATCTCCTCCCTTATCAGGGCATTATTGAGCGATTAAAACCCTTGCTGAACTCCAATGAGTTCAGCGAGGTTTTCGCCATTTTGACGCAAGAGATCCCGAAGCCCAAACAATTCCTGTTAAAAATGGAGCTGAAACGACTTGGTCAGCCCTGTAATTACTACATCGATTTGCGCGGTAGGGTCGACGGCGAAGTGCGCCCTTACGACCATGCCGGCAAAACCCATTATATGGACGACACTGCCGTCAAAGCCTTTGAACGCGGCATCAAACGTTATGGCCAGTACACACTTGGGCTGTACGAAGAAGTAATGAACACCGATAACAATTATCGGGTACGGCACAAACAGGAAACTGAACAACGGCTGCAGGCCGTGATTGCCGGCGAACCGTTGATCAATAAAGAATCCGCTTTGGAGACTGAGCAGGAACAAGACAAAGCCGGCCCCCGTATCGTGCAGTTCGCCAGTTATTGCAGCCGCGGTGAAGAACGGATGAACTTCACGATTGATATCGAAGTGGAGCTCGACAGTGGCGAAAAATTTCAGGCCAGCACCGTCGACTTGTCTGTTTCTGGCAGCAAACTGAAAGTCCCTGGCAGTCGCCGTCTGCAAAGTGGGCAGAAAATTGCCATCCATTTCACCGGTTTAGAGCAAGAGTTTGCCTTAGGTTTGTCGCATGGCATTCCCTACCAGGTGATTGACAGCGAAATCATTGATCGGGCGCAATATGTGCGGGTGAAACGGCTGCCGCTGGCGGATGAGCGTGGTTTTACCGATTTTCTCAAGCAGTTTATTCATGGCAATAAACGGCGCTACAAAGTCAATCTGGACAATACGCTGGATGCGGTGATCGTCAAAGGCTATGAGCAGTTTTATTTACCGCGCATCGCCTCTTTGCCGGTGTTTCTCGCGGTCAGAGATGGTTTGCCGGTGCCAATGTGTGCACTGACGACTGAAAATAACCGGCAGCACGTCCAGTATTTTCAGGACGAACGGCAACAATCAGTGCTGATGCAGATTCTGGCCGGAAAACGGCTGAAAAGCTGCTTACAAAAAGCGCCGGCTGAACGTTCCACTGTGTTGTATTGCTTCACTCATGCCGCCAAAGGCAAACTTTATTTTTATTCTGCTACCGCCGACGAGCTCGCTCAGCAACCACAGCTGCAGAACGTATTTTTTGGCTTTGGGGCACAGAAACCCAGCTGGCGGGTCTTTCATCTGGTCGTGCACCGCACGCACCCACAAGATGCCCATATCCTGATGTCGTTACCGGATACAGCCGATCAGGAAATTCAAAAACTGAATCAGCCGCCGCCACCGCAAGTGCTGCAGTTGATCCAGGAGTTCCGTTACGTTGCGGCACTGACCGAGATCAACCACAACGAAAGCAATCTGTTGTATCAACAAATTAGTTTTGATGAAAATTTACTTAGTCAGCTGAAGGTGTTTGGCCATCCGAAACTGGACGATCTGCCGCCGTTGGAATCGGTGGCAGTGCAATATGTCAATTTGCGCGCGGAAGGACGCTTTTTATACAAAACCCGCGTACTGCTAAAAATCAATAAAGAACAGTTTTTTGACGCGCACACCCGCGATTTTTCATCGCGTGGCTTACAAATTGAGTCGCACGAACCAGTGGCCTATCAAAAAGGCGACAAAATACAGCTGTCATTGCCGGACATGCAGAAGATCTCCAGTAAATATGGCCTGCAGGAACTCGACTACGAAGTCATGGCAGTCAGTAAAAATCAGCTGATTATGAATCTGCGGATCATTGAACAGGATCTGCCACACCAGGGAAGGTTGTTTTTTGAACAGCTGATCAAAAATAACAGAGCCAAACTGACGATGGCGGAAGAAACGCCAAAATTTGCCGGCCTCGGTCAGGCGCTGCGGAATATGTACGTGAAGGCCCTGAACAGCTTCCCGTTTTTTATGCACCGTCATGGCATCCGTTATGACTTAAATGTGCTGGGACGAGGCGCCGAACCGAATAATTTACATCGCTTGCTTGGCGTCTTTGCAGATGACAAAAGCAAACCGAATCTGCAGCCGTTATTGAAAAACAGCGCGACCAATCTGCATTTTGCCAACCAGCTCAAAGGCATGAAACGGCAGGACCCACCACGGACTTACGAAGTGTTTATCCGCTACCGGCAGAATCAACAAAAGTTTGAACAGAGCTTTATTACCGAATTCGATTTTGACCTGAAAACCACGCAGGCCAAACATTATTTTATTCAGGATGCACTCGCCAACGATTTATTGTTCTGTTTCCGCATTCATTTATCGCGCACCGGCCGGCCGGATACCGAGCACATTAATAAAGAACTGAGTTACATCAGCGTCTATGCCATTCACAAAGCCAAGGTGCTAGAAGAAGAGTTATGGAGTGTGGTTGGCGTCGGTGATGTCATTGATATCAGTGATGAGATCCTGTTGCGTTACAGCATCGCACCGGAACAAATCCAGCTACAACAGCAAAAACGCCGGACTTTTGTGCAGCAACAGGATCAGCAAAGCTAATCCAGCACCGCTAAACTGCACGCAGAGTTCATCCCGGCAATTTCAGCCATTCAGCCAGTTCAGCAAAATGCCCGGTCCGTGCTTTGGCCGAAGTCAGCATCGAAATATGGTCATAATCCAATGCATCGCCTTGCGCTTTGCCCAGTAGCCGGTATTGTGCTTGGTGCAGACCCGTTTCCTGCATCAGCAGTTTGACATCGGTCGCATGTCCGAGCACTAAATCATTTACGGCGGCGAAGAACATAGCCGGCGGCCAGTGCAGTTGCTGTGCAGCGGCACTGTAATCAAAGTTATCGGTCGGATCGACGAAATGAGGCTGTCTAATCCAATGAATGGTATCGCGTAAAAACTGTACCGGTTCATCGTCGGCCCCCAGTTTCCATTGCCTTGCCGGCAGATAACCACGCTTACCGGCCAGCCAAGGACAGAACTTGTTCCAGACCCAATCAACTTGCAGACTTTTACGCCAGGAACGGACGCTGATCCGCCTTTTGCTGCCAAAACAGACGATAGCCCGCACTTTGGCCAATAACTCAGGCTGGCGTGCCAAAGCAGCCAGCGCCACAACCCCACCCCAGCTATGGCAGACGATGCTGACCTTTTGTTGATGTCGGGCATAAATATCTTCGATCAGCGCCGGGATATCCTGACAAATCAACTGATGCTGGTTTTGATCAAAGCCACTGCTGACATGAGGTCTGGATAAACCACGGCCGGCAAAATCGGCACAGTATACGGAGAAGCCCTGATCGGCGAGAAAACAGCCCAGACCTTTGCCGGACTGGCTATAAAAAATCCGGCCGTTTTCAATAGCACCATGCAACATCAGCACCGGCGTTGCGCTGGCGTGGTGTGGCACCAGTGCTTTTACATGCAACTGGTAGACGCCCTGGTCCAGATAAATGGAATGTTGCTGATGCTTCATGCGCTGATATCTGAAGTATCAAACAAATATAATAACTGCAGTAATGAACCCTGGCGGATAGCGTATTGCGCTTTGGCCTGAACCAGCGGTTTAGCGTGGAAAGCGACACCAAGTCCGGCCACGGCCAGCATCGGCAGGTCATTGGCACCATCGCCGATAGCAACAGTCTGTCCATGCGGAATGTCCCGGCCAGCGGCGAGTTGTTGTACCACCTGCGCTTTGACTTGCGCATCGACAATATCCCCAACTACCTGTCCAGTCAGTTTGCCGTCGCGGATCTCCAGTACATTGGCAAAAGTCGCACTGAGCGCCAGACGTTGTTTCAAAGCTTCGGTAAAATAGGTAAAACCACCGGACGCAATCGCCACGGTCCAGTTGTGCTGCAGCAAGGTGGCAACTAACGCTTCGAGCCCCGGCATCAACGGCAATTGTTCAAGGACGGTCGCGAGCACCTGCTCCGGCGCATCTTTTAAAGTAGCAACACGCTGACGCAGGCTTTGGGCAAAATCCAGCTCACCGCGCATGGCGGCGGCAGTCACTGCCGCCACTTGTGGCCCGACACCAGCTAACAGCGCAATTTCATCAATACATTCAATCTGGATCGCAGTACTGTCCATATCCATCACTAACACGCCTGGCGTGGTCAGTTTGGGCTGTGTGGTCAGATAATTCAGTTCCAGTGTCAGCGTCGCGGCCAGTTCCCGCAATTGACTGACGGTTTCAGCACTCAGCTGCGTCTGCAGACGCAGCTCCAGTGCCGGCGCTAAATCCGCATGGGGCTGACAAGACAACGCCAGAACCGGCTGCGCCAGCGGCTGCAATATTTGTCGCAGCGTCATCATATTCAGTGCATCCGGCACACTGTCCCAGATCCGCAGTGTCGCTGCTGCAGGGGCTGAGATTTGCGCCGGACTGACCTGTAAGCCTTCTGCAGTCTCCTGCAAAAGCACGATCGGATGCTGTTGAAATAATTCAGGAAAAAACTGCTTTACTGGCTGAACTGCAATGTCGGACGAAAGACGACTCACGGGCGTACCTGTACTTTAAGTGGGCTGCGTGGCATTCTACCGGCATTTTTCCGGCCTTGTCAGCGGATCATCAGGTCAAATGTCAGTAAAAAAGCCAAAAAAATCAGCAAACATCTGGCGCAGCGTACAATTTGTACTGGCGATCAGTGGATTCGTGTTGTTACTGCAATGGTGGCAACAAAGCAATAAACATGGTGAGCAGCTGTTTGCTGAACAAAGTGCCGTGCTGATGCGCGAAACCTTAAAAGCGCTGGCACAAACCTGTGCTTATCTGATTGAAAACGACCAGCTCGAAGGCCTCAAAGCACTGACGCAACAAATGGCGTCCAATCCCTATCTGCACGATGTCGTGGTGTACGATGCCAATGGCGTACGTCTCAGTGAATCAGTGGGCAGCGAACCAGCGCGTTTATTGTACGCCCCGCAGACGCCGGATCATTTATTGCCGATGGTGCAGGAAATTTATCAGGGTAATCAGTTGCTTGGTTACATCAAAATCAGTCTGAAGCAATACAGCAGCTTTGATGCGGTGAGTAAAAGCTGGCATCAGCTGATGGAACAGGTGTTGTGGATGCTCGGTTTTACTGTCTTACTGGCACTGATGTTACGCGGATCGTTACAGGCGCTGTCGCATCGGCTGGCCTCCAATAAAGAATTGCACCACGCCGCACTCGACAGTCCCGAGCATCAGATCCACCACGTCCCGGCAAAAGACTAATACAAAAAGCCAGCAGCTAAACCGGCAGCTGCAGCGCATCCAGACTGTTTTGCCATAAAGCCTGTGCCAGCACATCGACAGACTCATGGCGCAGCGCGCATAGCTGGTTAAACACCAGCGCCAGTTGCGCCGGCGTGTTGACCTGGCCCTGAAAACCAGCCAGCGGCATCGCTGGTGCATCAGTTTCCAGCACCAAAGCTGACAGCGGCAGCTTTTTCACTGTATCGCGGGTTTTCTGTGCCCGTTCATAACTGATAGTGCCACCAATACCGAGTTTAAATCCCAGATCTAAAAAAGCATGTGCTTGCGCTGTACTGCCAGAAAATGCATGCAAAATACCGCCCTGACTAAACTGCTGGCGTTTTATTTCAGCTAATAATGCCGGCTGTGATTTGCGATGGTGCAGGATCACTGGTTTGCCAGCTTTGGCGGCAAGTGTCAGTTGCGCACTGAATAGCTGCTGTTGCCGTTGCTGCAGCTGCGTTGTGGCGGCGTCATCCGGTCCGCTTAAGGCAAAATCCAGCCCAATCTCGCCGACCGCGCATACGCCGGGTTCGGTGTGCAGACACTGCTGCAGTTGCGCCAGCTGCGCGTCCGTTGCGGTATCGGCCCACCAGGGATGAATGCCCAGTGCCAGTTCGATCTGCAGCGCTGACGTGTGTTGTTGCAGTTGTAATAACCCTGGCCAGCGTGCGGCTTCCACCGCAGGCACCAATATCCGCGTTACGCCGACGGCGGCAGCATCTGCGACGTGCAGCGGCAAGTCCGCCGCCAGCTCCGGTAAATCCAGATGGCAGTGCGTGTCAAATAATGGGGGGACAAGGCTTGGCATACATGAACTTCATCATTAGAAAGTTTGAAACGCAAGCAATTTCACGTTTGATGCAGCGGGAAAAAAGCAGAAAGCTGAGAACCCCCGCGAAAAAAAGGGTGCTGATGTTGGATAAAGATTATCTGGATATCGTGTTAGAAGCAGGAGTTGGCGTGATGCAGGCTAATTAGTAAGTATTCAAACGTCCACCTTGAGTGGGCCCTAATTCTGAATGCCGGTGATTAGGAGCATTACCTTGCAAATTCAAGAATTCAGAACTAGATAATTAACACTATTAGATAAAAGATAACAATAATCTGGAGCTGGTTTGAATGTCAAATGTGGACCCCCCAACTGGTGGAACTAAATCAAACGATGGAATGTACACTGCCGTCAAAGAATTCCTTGAAAGTTCAAAAGGAATAGCTCTTGTTGAGCAATCAATCATAGGATATGCAGTTGAACGCGCTGTACATGATGCAATAAAAAATTATCTTGTGCATCGAGTTTATCCTACTTTAACTTTTATAGTTGTAGTGCTAGGTTATTTTGGGTATTCATTATCTGATGCCAAAAACTCTGTAGAGACACAGCTCAAGATAATCGAGGAGCAAAAAAAATTGGTTGCTGCCAACTTGGAGACCTTGCAACAGAACATTGTAAATGCAAGGTTGAAAGTCGATAACTTAGTGCAGAAAGCTGAAATAACAGAGGAATTACTCCAAAGTCGCGCTGGCCATCAAGAAAAAATGTTACTTCATCAGTCAAATTATGCAATCCGATTGATTGAAGAAAATCAGCAAAAGCTTCAAAAGGAAGCAACTTCGATTAAAGAGTTAGATAATATAATTAGTGAAAACAAAGAAAAACTTATTAGTCTTGAACAACGTTCTGACCAAACTGAACAAAAAATACAATTGGGACTAAAAAAGGCAACAGTCCTCACAGATCTTGCAGAATTGCATGGCCGTTTAATAGATGCTGCAGTCATTGAATATGTCATTATGCGCTCAGGAACAAGGTCAGGCATGATTGAGTTACCACGGCAGAAAGGGGCATTTAAACTCCAGTTTGAGGTGCCTGACATCAAAGACAAATTTGAGCTGGTGTATAGACTTGACGGACGCAAACACAAATTGATGATAAGCAACAGTGATAAGTGGATTTGGTATCCAATAGTTGGAACTGACGGGTTATATGAGTTCCGTATAGATCATGTTTTTCATTCTGAAGGTAAAAAAGTACCTGATTTTTTGGCACTGCGGGTTCGGAGTACAATGCGACTTGCCCATGAGCCCTAGTGTGCGTGTATGAATAGAATTAGTTTCGACTTAATCTGATACAACGCCTTGGCATACAACGTCTTGAGCTGCAGGGGGTATCAGGAATTCCAACAGCAGCCAGCCGAAAAAGCAAGCCGGCAGTGGGGACTTTGTCACAAGCAGACATGTGATACCCGGTATCGCATACCGTTTATCGCAGAACGGCAATGTCATGGTGCGCATCGCTTCGCTCAGCGGCACCCTACGGATCATAAGCAAACGTAGGGTGCTGCCACGCGAAGCGCGGCGCACCAAAAAACAACCCAATCAAATGTCAGCTATTCGCCCACAACAGACTGCGACAGATCAAAGCTGACCACTTTCCAACGTGCGCTTTGCCTCAAGCTCAGCTTTGCGTTGTTCTTTCTGACTGTCCAGATCCTGCTGTTGTTGCTGCACAGCAGATGCCGGCGTTGGCATCGGTTTACGTGGCAGCTTTTTATCGGACATCGCTGCTTCATACAGGAAACCAGCCATGATCACCGACGCCTGTTTCAGGTCATCTTCAATCACATGATCAATAGAATCAATGTGCGTGTGATGCAGGCGGGTACTGTAATCCAGTGGGTCCTGAATAAACTGGAAGCCCGGCAAACCAACGTCATCAAAGGACTCATGGTCAGTGCCGCCGGTCGACCGTGGAGATACCGTGCCGCTCGTTAGATCCATATAAGGGCCAAACCAGTCGGTAAATACTGGCTTCACCGCCACATTGCCTTCGGTGTAAATACCGCGGAACTGGCCACTGCCGTTATCCATATTTAAGTAAACCGATAGCTTGTCATAACCAGCTTTTGGCGAAATTGGCCAGCCCGGGCTGGACCATAAATAACGCGGTAAGGCTTTTTCTGCTGGGTCTGTTGGCATTGGCCGACTCGCCAGGAAATCATTGACATAAGCGCGTGAGCCATACAGCCCCTGCTCTTCACCCGACCACAACGCGATACGAATGGTGCGTTTTGGTTTCACTTTCAGTTTCGACAAAATGCGTACCGCTTCCATCGCGACGGCGACACCGGCACCATTGTCCACCGCACCATCGCTGGCATGCCAGGAATCCAGATGCGCGCCGACCATCACCACTTCGGCGTTTTTATCCGTACCCGGAATTTCAGCAATAGTGTTGTAGGCGTTTTTGTCGTCATCATGGAACTGCGCTTTGATATCCAGCGTCAGCTGCGGCTGCTCTTTGCGGTCGAGCATCCGCAGCAATTGACCATAGTCTTCTTGTTCGATAATGATCGCCGGCACACCAAAGGTTTCACCGATTTTGTGCGATTTACCAAACACCCGCACCAATCCGCCCTGACGGCTGGAACGATAAATCACACCTGCAACCTGCTCTTTGACTAAAAAGGCACTCAGGGCTTTATTAAACTGGTAGGCCTGTTTGCGGCTGGCGCGCAGAGCCTTGGTCATCGCCGATTCATAACTCGGTCTGGCACCTGCTTCGCTGTCTTTTAGTTTATTGAGTTTGTCGCTACCCAGCCGTTCGAAAATGATAGTGTTTGGCGGCTCAATCTTCAGATCTTCGCCCATCATCAGAAATTTACCGCGTAACTTGCCGGCATATTGAGCAAGTTCGGCTTCAGTGTTGACATCAAACATCATCACGTCGCCGGCCACAGGCCCGTTGGTGCCGGGCGTCCAGGCCACCGGGATCCCATGCAAAGACACCGCTCTTGGCGCTGTCAGTGCGATGCTGGATGCCGATGAGCTCCAGCCACGACCAAATTCAAATGGATGCAATTCGGCATTTTTCAGGCCCCAGCTTTGCAGTTGTTTTAAAGTCCACTGGTTCGCAGCAGTCATTTGTGGCGATGCAGTCAGGCGCGGCCCAATTTCATCGGTCAGATATTCCAGTGTATGCAGCACTTCACTTTGATAGAGGCCTTCGTGGCGGATTTTGTTGGCCATTTCTAAGTCGGCGGCCAATGCCTGAGACACCGCGAGCGCCAGCACTGAAGCTGTCGTCGCTGCTAAAATTCGTTTCATAATCATGTTCCCGCTTTTATTTATTGTTGCTCTTTTGCCTCGCATAGCCGCAAGGTGTTCCCTTTCAGTGTTCCTTCGCAATGGCAGGAACAGGCAGAGATCAGACTCAGCCAGCACAAGACACAAGGCAACGGCTTTGCGGTCAACACAATATTTGTAACGACAATCCGCCGGCAACTTATCCGCAGCCAGGCTTCAATCCAGTCGCTTGCGAAATTGCAGCGTCGCCAGCGTCATGCCCACCACAATAAAAGCCGCTAACACCATGATATCGTTTAAAAGTGCAGTCCAATGGGCGTCACGCAATACCACAGCACGCACCAGCCGCACATAGTGCGTGGCCGGCAACAATTCTGCGATGTATTGCGCCGGTTTCGGCATCGCGACATAAGGGAACATAAAACCGGACAACAAAATCGATGGCAACAGGATAAACACCGTCAGTTGCATTGCCTGCAGCTGCGTTTGCGCTTTGGTCGAAATCAACAACCCCAGCGTCAGACTGGCCAGAATAAACAGCAAGGTCACCAGCCACAACGACAGCCATTGCTCAGGTAACGGCACGGCAAAGAGACCATGCCCGAGGCCAAGAATAATCGCCACCTGCAACAAACCAATCGCGATATAAGGCAGAATTTTCCCCAGCATCAGCTCAATCGGACGGATCGGCGTATTGATCAGAAACTCCATATTGCCTTGCTCGCGCTCGCGCACGATGGCTGCAGAAGTAAACAGGATCATTGTCATCGTCAGGATCACCGCAATCAGCCCTGGTACTATATTGACCGCGCTGCGCCGCTCCGGATTATAAAAATTCACCACATCAAATAACGCAGCGGGCGGCACTGCTGCTTCACGATGCACCGGCGCCAGCTGTGGCAACGGCATCTGCCTGAGCGCATTAATCGCATTGCTCAGCATCGGATCTGAACCATCGGTGATCCACTGCGCAATGGCCTTGCTGCTACCTCGCCGACGCTCGTCCAGCCGGCGCTCGAAATCGGCCGGGATCAGCAAAATCGCATTGACTTCACCAGCCGTCAGAGCCACCTGCGCGGACTGAACGTCGAAGCGACCTGTCACAAAACGCACCGCCTGCGATGCCTGCAAATCAGTGGTTAACTGCCTGGCGGCGCTGCTGCCGCTGTGGTCGACCAGCGCAGCCGGCACCTGACGCACATCGGTGTTGATGGCGTAACCAAACAGCATCAGCTGCACCAGCGGGATCATCACGATCATCGCAAAGGTGATGCGGTCACGCGATAACTGCCAGATCTCTTTACGAAAAATCGCGTGAATGCGAGACAGACTCAGCATATGCAGCTCCGGTGTTGGCAACAAAGACATCTTCAAGTGATGGGCGAACCGATTCAATCTGGTAGTCAGCACCGAGCCGGTGTTGCAGCTGCCCAAGATCCCAGCCGGCAGATTTATACACCAGCAACCGCAGGCGCTGGCCAATCTGTGCCGCCGACATGATTTGTGGCCACAGCAACAGTTGCCGGCGTAACCGGCGTAACTCAGGCCCACTGACCTCAAACACATCGGCCGCCATTTGCGCCATCAATTCGGTTGGGCTGCCGTCAGCTCTTTTTTCGCCGCGCTCGAGGATCGCCAACCGATGACAGCGCTCAGCTTCATCCATGTAATGGGTCGACACCAAAATCGTGGTGCCGGCATCGCTTAAATCAAACAGCCGCTCCCAGAATTCACGGCGGTTTTCCGGGTCGACTGCGGACGTCGGCTCATCGAGAAATAACAACGCCGGTTTGTGTATAGTTGCAGCGGCCAGCGCCAGGCGCTGCTTTTGGCCGCCGCTTAAGCTGCCGGCCCGCACCTGCTGTTTATCAGCCAGCTGGTACAAATCCAGCAATTCGCCGATGCGCTGAGTCCTTACGGCACGGCGGATTTGATAGATGCCAGCGACAAACTCCAGGTTCTCCCGCACTGTCAGATTGTCGTACAGCGAAAACTTTTGCGTCATGTAGCCGATGCGCTGGCGCAGTTGGTCCGCCTGACGCGGTAGTTCCAGCCCCAGCACTTTAATCACGCCACTACTTGGCGTTAACAAGCCGGTCAGCATCCGGATCGAGGTCGATTTGCCACAGCCATTGGGCCCGAGAAAGCCATAAATACAGCCCGTGGGAATTTGCAAATCAAGCAGATTCACCGCCAGATAGTCACCAAACCGCCGGCTCATGCCTTTGACATCGATCGCCAAAGCGCTATTGGCCACTTCAGCTGGCAACTGCTCTGAGGCAGCTGTCGGGTTATTGCGCAGCATCAGCAGACTCCGGTAATGCCAGCTGCACCGGCAGCCCGGTCGCCAGCGTCAGTTCTGTATGCAGGCTGATTTCGGTGACATACATCAGATGCGCCCGTTCGGCCTGATGTAACGCAAAATAAGGCGTAAAGCTGGCTTCAGTGGCAATTTTGCGCACGATGCCGGCGATCGGCTGAGACTGACCGTCCACGCGGATCTGCACCTGCTGACCAATTCTGAACTGTGATAACGCCGTTTGTGGCAAATAAACTCTGGCATAAGGCGCCGCGTCTGCTGCGATCACCGCCAGCACAGCACCTTGTGGTACCCGTTCACCAATATGGTACGGCAGATCTTCCAACACGCCGTCGCGACTGGCCACCAGCGTTAAGTCCGCCAGCAGTTTACGTTCGACATTCAGTGACTGCTGCGCACTTTCCAGTGCAAACCGGGCCTGACTGACTTGTTCTGGGCGACTGCCAGCCTGCAATTCCTGTAACTGCTGTGCGGCATCGGCATATTGCGCCTGGGCCAGCTGGCTACTCAGTTCCGCCGCATCCAGCTCAGCTTGTGCGACTAGTTTCTGCACACGTAGTTGCTTTGCCCTGTTGAGCTGACGCTCACTGTCAGCACGCCTGAGCTTCGCCTGTGCCAGCCGCGCCGCTGCGGCAGCAATTTGCTCAGCTCTGTTGCCCTGCAACAGCAATTCCAGTGCCGCCTGCGCACGCTGCACTTCAGCGCTGGCCTTATCGACTTTCAACTGCTGCAGTTTTGGGTCAAGTTGCAACAACACCTGGCCGGCTTTGATTTTGCTGCCTACCAACGCCGATTGCGTCAGGATCAGTTCGGTTGCCGGCGCCGTCAACAGCACCCGCTCCCGTTCCAGCGTGCCAAAAGCCGACGGCGGTTCTTGTGGCTGACAGGCGACCATTGCAACGCAAAGACTCAGTAAAACCAGTTTACGCATGGCTGTCTCCATTGGGTGCGGTTTGTAACAAACCATGACGCAGCACGTGCTGTTGGTGCGCCGCCAGTTGCTGCAAAAATTCCGGCGTCAGTTGCAGCCCAAGCGCCTGTTTCATAAAAGGCGGAATCACAAAAGGGAAAATCGCCAGGCTAAAACAGGTCAGCAGTGCATTAAATGGCAACAAACCTTGTTGTAGCTGGTCGGGAGCGCTCAGCACTTGCGCCAGGCTGCTCAACATCTGTTGGACAAAACCAGCAAACACCCGGCTGACAATCTGATATTCCGCCGAATCCACATTGTGCAGGGCGCGGAAAATTAAGGTCGGTAACAGCGGATGCGGTGCCATCACCGCATAATAAGCGGCCACTATCGCAGCCGGGTCGCGCAGCTCGGCCAGCCGCGCCTGCTGCTGTGCCAGTTGCAGCAAAGGTGCGATAGTTTCGCGTAACATAGCTTCAAACAAGCCGGCTTTATCGACAAAATAATAACGGATCATGCCGGCATTGACGCCGGCGGCCTGCGCAATCATCCGGGTGGTGACGCGCTCATAGCCCAGTTCAGAGAATAACAGCCGCGCCTGCACCAGCAGATGCTGCCGGGTATTATTCTGCTGCGCCACAGCGGCCGGGCGTCCGGCTTTGGTATTCATCAGCAAGTCTCCAAATTATCCAGCTGATGAATATGCTAGCCGCCGGTGAAACATTAAGCGATGAGATTAATTCTCCACCAGGGGCGGTTTTGGATAGTACCCACAGTCAGCAGGCAGATTGCGCGCCTGCCAGCATGTTTTATCCAGCCGGTAAAACACTGTGGCGCGGGCGACGCCGGTTGGGGATGTTGTTTCCGTGTGGGTATAACAAGCGCCGAGTTTTTCCACGGCGCGGCGTGAACGCAGATTGTGTTCACCGACGTGAAACCAAACTGTACTTACAAAACTAAAGGCATGGCTGAGCATCAGATGTTTTAATTCGCTATTAGTCGACCCGCCCCAACGTGAACGCACTAAGAAGGTGTAGCCAATCGCCACTTCGCGTTTGCCCGCGTCAAAATCGTAATAGCGGCTGGTCCCCAGCACTTCACTACTCTGCTTGTCGCAGATCAGATAAGCACCGCCACTGGCGAGACCGCTGTCAAATACCGGCCGGAACAGCTCCGGTTTATACCGTTCGGGCTCTGGGTGCAGAGTCCAAATCAACGGGTCGCTGGCCGCTTGCATCAGGGCCGGCCAATGTTCGGGTTGTAGCGGGATTAAGCGCAGGGTTGGGCTGGTTAAGACTTGTTGCAGAAGGTTCACTTGGTAAATCCGGTGCTGAAAACTGCCCCGAGCTTAAAGCGAAAACGGCGCAGCTATCAAGAGCTGCGCCGTAAACACTACGTTCACTGGACGACGCTGTTTTACGGGCAAAGCCGCTCGATGATCCAGCTGCCATCGGCTTGCTGGCTGTACATAAATCGGTCGTGCAAGCGGTGTTCACCACCCTGCCAAAACTCTATTTTATGCGGTTTGACCAAAAAGCCGCCCCAGAAACTCGGCACCGGCACTTCGCCGTGTTCGAACTTGTGTTTGATCTCGGCGAATTTCTGCATCAGCGCGAGGCGGGTCGACACAGGCCGGCTTTGTTCAGAGGCCCAGGCAGCGAGCTGGCTTTCTTTTGGTCTCGAGGTGAAATAATGCAACACCTGAGAGGTCGGAACGCGCTCGGCAGTGCCATAAACAATGACCTGACGCTCCAGTGGATGCCACGGAAAATGCAGACAGACTTTCGGATTGGCGCTGAGTTCCTGCGCTTTGCGGCTGCCGAGGTTAGTGTAAAACACAAAACCGTTCTGGCTGACGTCTTTTAGCAACACCAACCGCTGTGACGGCTGGCCTTCAGCATCGACACTGGCCACACACATTGCTGTAGGGTCTGGCAATTCGGCCGCGATGGCGTCTTTCAGCCAACCTTCAAACTGCACAAATGGATCCGGATTTAACTTATCCATGTCCAGTTTATCTTTGCTGTAGCTGCGGCGGATATCCGCGACATTCACACTCATGAACACTTCCTCTTTACAGAAACAGGCAGAAAAAAGGCCGGTTCTGACCAGCCTTTTTAACAGATTACATCCGCTCCATCACATCGATGCCAAGCAGATCCAACCCTTTGGCCAGCAGTTTAGCCACCAGGATACTGAGCATTAAACGGCTGTCGCGCAGCGCTGGTTCAATACCGTCTTTTAAAATCGGGCAGGCCTCGTAAAAACTCATGTACTGACTCGCCAGTTCATACAGGTAATTACACAGCAAGTTTGGCTGCGCATCTTTCATCACCTGTTGCAGCGTTTCTTCAAACTGCAGCACTTTCAGCGCCAGTTGTTTTTCCTGCAGCTCACCCAGTTGCAGCGTGGCACTGAAGCTGGCGCTGATGCCGGCGCGGCGCAAAATACTGCTGACGCGGGTGTAGGCATATTGCAGGTACGGCGCGGTGGCGCCTTCAAAGCTCAGCATGGCATCCCAGCTGAAGATATAGTCTGAGGTGCGGTTTTTCGACAGATCCGCAAATTTCACTGCACCAATGCCGACTTTGCGCGCCACTTCGGCGATTTCCTCAGCAGTTAATTCTGTTGATTTGCCTTTCACCACGGCTTCAGCGCGCACTACTGCTTCTTCCAGCAGTTCAGCCAGTTTAACGGTGCCACCGGTACGGGTTTTAAACGGCTTGCCGTCTTCACCCATCATAGTGCCGAACGGGCAATGCTCGTAAGCAGTGTCGTCGCGCAACAGTCCGGCTTTACGCGCCACCAGTTCCACTTGTTTAAAGTGCAGCGCCTGGCGGGCATCGGTGAAAATAATGATGCGGTCAACATTGAGTTCGTGGCTGCGATACTGACAGGCCGCCAAATCGGTGGTGGCATATAAAAAGCCGCCGCCGGTTTTTTGAATAATAAAAGGCGATGGATTGCCTTCTTTGTCGGCCAGCTCATGCAGGAACACAACTAAAGCGCCCTGATCTTCCACGGCAATGCCACGAGCCATTAAATCATCAACAATCGGCTGCAACATCGGGTTATAGGCCGATTCCGGCTTAATGTGGTCATGACCCAAAGTCACATTGAGCGTACGGTACACTTCTTCACTGTGCTTGACTGACGTATCGATAAACAGCTGCCACAGTTTTTGACAATGCGCGTCGCCGCCTTGCAGTTTCACCACATAATCACGCGATTTGTCAGCAAAACCGACTTCGTCATCAAAGCGTTTTTTCGCTTCGCGGTAGAAATCTTCTAAGTCCGCCAGCGCCACAGCTTCCAAATCAACGCCTGCAGCCAGCTTGTCTTCCAGATGCGCGATCAGCATGCCAAATTGCGTGCCCCAGTCGCCCATATGGTTCTGCCGGATAACTTTATCGCCCCAGAATTCCAGCGCGCGCACCACAGCATCACCGATAATAGTGGAACGTAAATGACCGACGTGCATCTCTTTGGCCAGGTTTGGTGCTGAATAATCGACAACAACCGTTTGCGGCGTGGTGTTGGCACTGACCCCTAAACGTGGGTCTGCCACTGCGTGCTGTAACTGCATCGCCAGCCAGTCTGGTTTTAACGTCACGTTGATAAAACCCGGGCCGGCGATCTCGACTTTATCGGCGATATCAGCCAATTCCAGCACGTCCACCAGTTGCTGCGCTAACGCGCGCGGGTTAGTTTTTAATAACTTGGCGGCCGCCATAGCGCCGTTAATCTGGTAATCACCAAATTCCACTTTGGTGCTTTGCGTCACGGCGGTATTGGTATCCGCCGGCAAGCCGACTTTGATCATTGCGGCCTGCGTTTTGGCGGCCAATAACTGTTTGATATTCATTTCGTATCCTGTGTAAAACCTTGAAATTAACCGGCGTGCGCGTGTTCGCGGGTCTTATGGAAACGGATCTTCGGATGCCGCTCCATCGACAAATTCAGGTTCACCATTGTCGGGGCCAGGTAACTTAAGTTATCCCCACCATCGAGCGCCAGATTGGTGCTGGCTTTGTTTTTAAATTCTTCCAGCGCTTTGCCATCTTCTGAATAGACCCAACGCGCCGTGCTGACGTTAACGCTTTCGTAAATCGCATCAACGTTGTATTCCGATTTCAAGCGGTGCACGACCACATCAAACTGCAGCACACCGACGGCGCCGACGATCAGGTCGTTGTTATCCAGCGGCCGGAATACCTGCACTGCGCCTTCTTCGGCCAACTGCACCAACCCTTTTAAAAGCTGCTTTTGTTTCAGCGGGTCACGCAGACGGATGCGGCGGAACAGTTCAGGCGCGAAGTTCGGAATACCGGTGAAAGTGAATTTTTCACCTGCGGTAAAAGTGTCGCCGATTTGAATGGTGCCGTGGTTATGTAAACCAATGATATCGCCCGGAAACGCTTCTTCAACGTGTTCGCGGTCGCCGGCGAGGAACGTCAGCGCATGCGGCACCAGCACATCTTTACCGATGCGGACATGATGCATTTTCATGCCTTTTTCGTATTTGCCGGAACAGATGCGTAAAAACGCCACGCGGTCGCGGTGTTTCGGGTCCATATTGGCCTGAATTTTAAACACAAAACCGGAGAAACCTTCTTCGGTCGGCTCGACGGTACGGCCGGTCGTCGCGCGGTGCTGTGGCGCCGGTGCCCATTCCGTCAGGCCATCCAGCATGTGGTCCACACCAAAGTTACCGAGGGCGGTACCAAAGAATACCGGTGTTAATTCACCTTTTAAGAAGGCTTCACGGTCAAATTCATGACTGGCGCCCTGCACCAGTTCCATTTGCTCGCGTAAATCCGCAGCAAAATAACCTAAACGTGCATCAAGCTCCGGATTATTGATGCCTTTGATGATATCGACATCCTGAATGGTGTGACCCATACCGGATTTATAAAAAATCACTTCATCGCGCAGGATATGGTAGATGCCTTTAAATTCTTTGCCTGAGCCAATTGGCCAGGTAATGGGCGCGCAGGCAATTTTCAGTACACTTTCCACTTCATCAAGCAAATCAATCGGATCGCGGATATCACGGTCCATTTTGTTCATAAAGGTGATGATTGGCGTGTCGCGCAGCCGGGTGACTTCCATCAGTTTGATGGTGCGTTCTTCGACACCTTTGGCGCCGTCGATCACCATCAGACAGCTATCGACTGCCGTCAGCGTGCGGTAAGTATCTTCCGAGAAGTCTTCGTGGCCCGGCGTATCGAGCAGGTTGACCAGACAATCAGCATATGGAAACTGCATCACAGAAGTCGTGACCGAGATCCCACGTTCTTTTTCCATTTCCATCCAGTCAGACGTAGCGTACTGGCCAGATTTTTTACCTTTCACGGTACCGGCTTTTTGGATCAAATGTCCGAATAACAGCACCTTTTCTGTAATGGTGGTTTTACCGGCATCCGGGTGAGAGATGATCGCAAAGGTGCGTCTACTATTGATTTCATTCAAAAAATCTTTATTTGCCATATCGAATTCTTAATTTATGTACACCGCTATGTAGTCAGCAGTAAAAGTACCTATGAAACGTGGCGCGCATTTTACCAGACCAGCTCCCTTGATTGAAATTTATCTCCGGATGTCTCAATTCACTGATTCCAACTATTGAACTTGGCCAGCACGCGGGTATCGGCAATGACAGTGGCTATCCGACGATAACAATCAGAAACAGATGCAAATTTACATCTAGTAAACACTATTAACATATTGACACACTTTTTGTTTTCATTGTAATCTCGATTTGCTTACAAAATAGCTATTTATGTTAATTTATAGTTAACTCTGGTAAGCGCTAATATTTAGATTCAATTCGACAAATTTCCGATGGATTATAGAAATGCAAATAGCTAAATATGGAATTAGTAAAGTATCTTCACGCTATTCAATGCTCGCGGCACTATTAGTCACAATCCCTTTATTTTCAGCACCAGCGCATGCAGATCTAACTATCTGCGTCGACGGAAAAGTAAGGGTTTGCACTGATTTAGGTTGTGGTACGTATGAGACGCCTCCCGGTGGTCTGTGTTTTGATAATAGTGGTGGCGGTGGCAGTGGTGGCGGTAGTGGCGGCCCTATCGCTTCTCCAGGCGGCGGCAATGGTGGCGGAACTGGTGGCGGAACTGGTGGCGGTGGCGGTGGCGGTGGCGCTGGCAGTGGAGACAGCGGTACAAACAAGGGCGGAAAAAAGAAAAAGAAATAACTTACAAGAAATTGAATTAGAAACTGAAAGACCGCATCATTTGCGGTCTTTGTAAAGATTGGAAGGTAAACTAATGAAAAAGGAAATCACTATTCTTCTGATTGGTTTGGTTACAGGAGCTGGTATTCTACACCTGCTCGAAACTGAGCCGGTGCGTGAAGTTCAGCTTGATATTGCCAACAATACTCAGTCGGTGATGACATCAGCAGCAGTAACTGATAATACCCGGCGAGGTGAAAACGGGCCAACTCGTGAAAACTCAGAACGAGCTACCCATGATTATCCAGAGCAGCCTTCTGGTAAGTCTGAAAGCTCTCCCTCGGCTTCGCCGACAGATCCCTATCAGGCCACAACGCTGCAACTTGCCAAAATTGCCGACAATGCGCAGTGGGCACAGAGTTTTCAAGGAAACTACAGTCCAGAAGCGGAAGCGGCAAACAAACATTTGACCCAACTTGCCGACACTTTTACGCGACAGTTTGGTAGTTATTACACTTCAGGCTGCAACCAACAATTTTGTGCGATGCTACTGCAAGGCTTTACAGAGAAACAGCAAGCGGAAGAGGCAATTGAACAAATGTTGATTAGCAAACAGCTGCCTAATTTTAAGTTCTACCGGCTCATGGAAGATGAAACAGGTATTGCAGTGCGTTTTAGTATTCCAATAGATAAAAATTATACGCCGACGACCGCAGAGTGGCAGTCATTTTCAGATAAGTTCAAGCCACAATCTCCATAATCAAAAATATTTCTTCTATGCCATCGTGTATGGTAAATATTTGTGGAGACCTACCAGGCTCACGACGAAGATTCGGGCGGGTGTCAGCAAATGCTCGCCTATTGAAGTACACTGCTAGGTAGTCGGCAGTTTATGCGGCCAAATTTAGTTGGCCACTAAAACCCACATATAGCTCGGTCGACAGCATCTTGAACCAAAGCTATAAGCCGATTGTTGAATCACGCCGGTAGAAGATTGACTTAAAAACCTGAAGTATCCCCAGAAGTTGTGTAGGTAAAACAATAATTCAGGCGCGGGAGGGAACATTCATGGCAGTCCCTGATCTGATCCTTCGCCAAAAATCACAAACCATGAATAACCGCCATGAAAGCTCAAGCTATGCTCGCCGATTTTCTCGACCTTGTCACCCCAAAAAATTTCCATAAACATCTTTTAAACTCGCTGACGGCATCGCTGCAGAGTTTACTCACCAACGGCCAGTGCACTGTCACTGCGATTGGTCGCGGCATTGATAGTGACGCCTCAGAGCGACATTGCATTAAACGGGCAGCCGATTACAACTGTCCGCATCTGCATAAGGCATTTTTAGCGAGATTGAAGGCGATGCTGCCCAAGCGCTGCTGGCCGGTCATCGTCACCGATGCAGGCTTCAAAGTGCCGTGGTTTAAGGAAGTGAGTGCCTTAGGCTGGCATTTTATTGGTCGGGTGCGCGGTCAGGTATCGCTCAGATTACCGGGCCAGAGTGAATTTATCAGCGTGGCGAAGGTGTATAAAAAGGCCCGGCAGCAGCCGATGGTTCTCGGCGAGATTGCGCTTGGTCAATCTCAGCAATATGCCTGTCGCGCCGTGCTTGCCGGTAAAGGCTGGAAACTGAAAAAAAAGCGACAAACATCTGCCGTTTAAAGAGCCATGGCTGCTGGTATCTAACCTGGCGTATTGCTTCAATTATGCAAAGAAAATCAACAAGCTTTATGCTGCAAGGATGCAAGGATGCAAGGATGCAAATTGAAGAAGCATTCCGCGACCAGAAAAGCCAGACGTACGGCCTTGGCAGCAACGCGCATCGGACGAAAAAGAAAGGCCGTTTAGCAGTGCTGCTTCTCTGGCGGCCTTGGCGATTCTGGGGATCCGTCAGCTTAAAAACACTTTCCCTCATTGTGCCACAATCACCCCCGCTTCATTTCAACCACGTTGTGATACAGCTCCGGATTCCTGATGCGCTGGATCCGATTCCACCAAGTCGTATAAGCCTCAACCTGCTCTGGCAGATAGTGGCAATGGTCATATGCCCCAGCATAAATGCAAATGTCGCTACGTTTGATTTTTGGCAAAGTAGGTTGCTTTGACCATTTGAATCTACAGCGGCCTTTTTTAGGATGGCTAAATCCTCAGCCTGATCAGCCAGTTGGCGACGCAACTTCTGCAGCCAGTTCCACTTCACGTTGACTGGTATTGGATATTTTCTCAGACGCTTTACGCCAGTTATAAATTTGGGTTTCAGAAATCTTCAGCTGTCTGGCGGCTTCGGCCACACCAACACGTTCTGCCAGTTTCAAGGCTTCTGCTTTACATTCAGCGGTATAGTTCTTGAGGTTCTTTTTGATTGTTAAAGTCACCTCGTTATGTGATTTCACTCACTTAGCGAGGTGTCCAGTACTGCTGGATCAGATTGGTAACCTAAAAACTGAAATTCTGTACACAGCTATGTAGTCAGTGCTGGTGAATGCAGATGAAATGTTTTGAGGCTTTTTGAATAAAATGAGCGGAGGATTTTTCTTTATCTATCGGGATCGGGCTTTGCAAAGGTGCGTTGAAATCGAATGAATTGGTTTGAAATGTTTTGAATTAAAGGCAATCGTCCAGATGCGAGATGATCGCAAAGGTTCTGCGTATACTGACTTCTTGGAGAAATTCTGCGCTGGCCATGCCTGAGTGAGTTCCGAATATAAGCTTAATGGGCGGCCGGCTCTGATGCAGTGTTGTACAGCAGCTGGAGTCCGGCGAAAAATGGCGCCGATTATAGCAGCAACCACGGCTTTGGCGAAGTGTGAAAACCAGCATTGCCAGCCGGATTTATCCCTGTTTTTATTGCACTGCCGGCAAAAACCATTGTGTCGCCAACTGCATCACAGCATTTTCCTGTGGCGCCACTTCCGTTGTCTGATTATTGGCCATCAGCAATAAGGTCAATTCCTGCTCCGGGATTGTAAAAACAAACTGGCCGCCATAACCCCAGGCCAGCTGACCGGCCGGTTGATTATTCTGTTTGAACAACCACCAGCCATAACCATATCCGCCGATACTTAACCCGGCAAAAGTGCGGCTGCGTGGTTGCTGTACACTTGCGCTCGTCATGACATAGGCCTGATCCAACACCTGCTGACTGCCCCAACGCCCCTGTTGCTGCCACAACAGACCTAGTTTAGCCAGATCACGTGCGGTGAGTTCCAGACCGGCGCCACCATTGTCATAACCATCTTTTAGTTTTTCCCAGCGAAAGTTACTGATGCCAAGCGGCATAAAAAGGACCTGACGGGCGTAGTCACGGGTGGCCATGCCGGTTTTCTCGCTGAGGATCACCGACAACAAATGAAAGTTGGCTGAGTTATAGCTAAATTCGGTACCTGGCTGCCGGGTTTGCTCTTGTTCCAGCACATAGCGGGTAGGATCTGCCGCCATCACCCATTGCTCAAAACCCGCCAGGGTGCTTTCGTCCCAGGCAAATCCGCTACGCATGCTGAGTAAATCCGCAACTGTGACAGGTGCTTTGCCATTTAGCAGCGCACGATAACGCTGTGGCAATAATTCGCTGATTGGCTGTTGCAGACTCTGAATTTTGCCCTGACTGATAGCAGCACCAATCAAATGACTGATCACCGTTTTGGTCACCGAACGCAAATGCAATAAATCAGTCGACTTGCGGCCGCTGAAATAAGCCTCGCCGACTAACCGGCCACGGCGTAACACCAATACTGCATACAATCCTGATGTAGCACGCGCGGCGTTGTAACCTTGCTCCAGCATCGATTCATTGAAGCCTTCCGCAGCTGCGGTACTGACCGGAAACGCCGGATTTTCGCTGGCGCGCCAGAGGACAGAGCCACTCACCGGGTTGTCACCGGTACTGTCTACCTGGTCAGTACCACCACAGGCACTGAGACAGACCAGCATCAGACAACACAGGCTGTAGCGTAAAAATGAAATGCCATTAGCAGAAAAATGTTTGCAGTACTGGACGAGAAAAATTTTGCAGATCAATTGCATAGAGCATCCCTGTTGCAGGTATGCCGTTTCAGAGTGACGGCATCGCCAATGACATGGCCATCAGGATAGCATCTTCTTTTCCACCCGGAGCCGGGTAGTATGCTGGTCTGACCCCAACCTGATGAAACCCCTGCTGGTGGTATAACGCAATCGCTTTATGATTCGATGCACGGACTTCCAGCCAGCAATCAGTCGCTTGCCGGCGCTCGGCTTCATCGAGAAAATGGTTTAACAGCGCTTTACCAATCGCCTTGCCCTGCTGCTGTGGATGCACGGCAATATCAAACAGGCTGGCTTCGCCGGCAACCAGCTCACCGATATAAAACCCTACCACCTGCTCATTGATAAGCGCTACGGCATTAAAATAGCGTTCGGAAAAACTGCTTAAAAAAGAGGATTCTGCCCAGGGATACGAAGTTGCGGCTTGTTCTGTGGCCAGCATCGCCGGAATATCTGCCGGCCTGGCACTGCGGATTTGGATCATGTCGGGTCCGTGTCGGTGGAGATTTCAGCCGGCAACTGCTGGACAAGACTTTGCCAGAGTTGTTTTTTGCTAGCTGCGGCCAAAAAATGTTGCGGAGGCGCGCTGAACAAACCTTCTGCGGTCAGATGAATGTCTGTTACAGCAGCCTGATAGAACCATTGAGCCTGAACACCGGCTTGCTGCAAAAACATCAACATATCCTGCACCAACGGTAAACTGGTCTCAGCGGTAGTCCACTGCGGGAGCACCGGTTCTGGTGGCATGGCTGCTGGTATGGATTGCAGTGCAGTCTTTTGCGAAACCGCGAAGTCTTGTGCCGCAGGGGCTGTGATCACAGCCGCATATTGAGGCGCCTGATAATCAGGCGCAGCCAAATCGGTTTGTAATGGTTGGATTTTTAAATGCTGTAAGAACTGCAGCTGCAGTTCTGACATGGCTGATGTGATGTTATTTGTCACTTCTGGATTCATCTCAGTACCTCGTTGGGTCTTGCCTGAGAGAATTGGCAGGGGCAGAGGGATTCGAACCCCCAACCATCGGTTTTGGAGACCGCTGTTCTACCAATTGGAACTATGCCCCTGTGATTGAGGCGCCATTATACAAAAGGAGTTGCAAAGGTAAAGCAAAAATCTCAGACAAAGCAATCGATTGCGCATAAATCAGCCAGAACGCTGACCAATCATCCAACTGATGCTGCACAATTCAGCTATATGCAGTTTTGCTTGTGTTAAAAAGATGCAATTGAAGAATGACTTTGCTAGCATGGCGCGCCTTTGGCAAAGCAAGGTTGCGGTCTTTGAAATCAACGACTACAACTTAGGAAGCAGGAAGTTGGATTACCAAGGATGTTTGCATGAAAATGACCGATTGTTCCGTACTAATCATTGACGATGTACCTTCAGTCAGAGAGTATTTACGTCAGACCCTGATGCTACTCGGCATCACCCATGTCAGCGAGGCGTCCAATGGTAGCCTCGGAATTAGTAGCTACACCAAACAACATCAGGATGTGGTGTTCCTCGATATAGAACTACCGGATTGCGACGGGAAGTCGCTGCTACGCCAACTGAAAGAAATCAATCCAAATGCTAATGTCGTGATTATGACAGCCCACAGCACAGTAGAAAATGTGCAGCAAAGTATCCTGGCTGGCGCTTGTGGTTTTATTGCTAAACCATTTTCGGCGAAAAAAATTGAATCTGTACTGGTGAAATGCCAGAAAAAAAGCCTGACTGCCTGAGCATTAACAGACTTGTCATTTGTGCGTTAAGGCTTGCCACTTAACGGCGCGCCGTGAAATTCCACACCATCCCAGCCGGTCCGGATAAAATTGCGGATATTGGCGTGATTGGTGCCTTTGACATCCGGCAATACCTCTAACCGGTAAAAATCACCAAATAGCTGCAGTGTCTGCGGCTCTGACAGCTGATGCAACAAGGCAAAAGCCAGAATTTTGCAAGAACCGTTGTTCTCCCCCGCCGCATTGGCTTGTTCACCATTCTGAAACGCCGTCGGGGTGAAATCGTATAAAGCATCAATTAACGTTATGGTTTGCTGGAAGCTGATGCTGTCCGGCTCGCTACTTAACTGTCGAAAAAAAGTTTCCAGCATAAAACCGCCTAAAGTTTGACCAAGTCCTGCCGATTACGCGATCAGCAATCCATCAATTCCGATGGGAGGATCCAATGAACATCATTAGCGCCACACAGGCCTTTAGTGCCCGTGAACAGCAGTTATTTCAACACAGCCGGATCGAAGTACAATCTTCACCGGTAGCACCCGCCACTCCCGCGACAACGACATCAGCGCAAACAGTTGATCCAAAGAGCGAAACCGAGTCTAAGTCATCCGACGAACAAAATGAAGATGGTCAGCAATTCAGCGCCAAAGAAAGTATTGGCACCGTCAAACGTATTCTGGAACAACTAAGCAGTGGCAAACTGCTGAGTTGGCTCGACGGCACAGCTTTTGACAAGATTCAGGCGCAGCAACAGCAACTGCACGACGAAGTGGCGCCGCCACCAGCGCCTGCTGAACGCACCATCATGGAATTTAATTATCGCTATCAGGCGGTCGAAGCCAGCTTTGCCGGTGCAGTACAGCTCGAAGATGGCAGCAGCCAGAGTTTTGCTTTTAGCTTCAGTATGCAGGAAACATATGCCAGCTTCAGTATCCGGCAAGAAGCGGTACTGCAAGACCCGTTAGTGCTCAGCACCACAGGCCAAAGCTTTCAGTGGACAGGCGCCAGTCAATCCTTTGATTTTTTCAGTAACGACACCAGTGCAGAACTTCCCACACTTGCTAATGGCCAGTATTACCTGAGTTATGATCGCAATCAGGATGGTCGTATCACGCAAGGTAAAGAATTATTTGGTCCCAGTACCGGCAGTGGTTTTGCTGAATTGGCCGCATTGGACGAAGATCAGGACGGCTTTGTCGATAGCAGCGACAGCGCCTGGCAACAACTGAGTATCTGGCGGCCCGGCGAAGCGCTGCAAAGTCTGACCGACGCCGGCATTGGTGCCATCTCGGCACAATCGGTTGCGACTTCGTTTGGGCTATATGATGGCGATGCACTGATGGCCCGTATTGCACGCAGCGGCATCTTTTTGTCTGAACAAGGCAATGTTGGCCTGCTGCAACAGGTCGATTTGAATATCTGATATTCAGTGCCGGATCTGGCTGATCCGCCATGATACTTCGCTGTACACTGCAGGCATAACTTAGTAGTGGAGCGCCGCCTGTGTACAGTGAAGTGTTACCCGCCGCCGAAACCTGCCAACAAGCCCGGTTAAGCCGTGACGCCCGCTTTGACGGACTGTTTTATATCGCAGTGAAAAGCACCGGCATCTACTGTCGCCCGGTTTGCCCGGCGCGTGCACCGGCAGAACATCAGGTGCAGTATTTTGCTTCTGCAGCCTCCGCTGCTGCTGCTGGCTTTCGGCCCTGTTTACGTTGCCGGCCTGACAGTGCACCCGGCTCTCCCGCCTGGCAAGGCAATCAAACTAGTCTGCGCCGTGCAATGAAACTGATCGATCAAGGTGCCCTGCAGGATGGCAATCAGGCCAGTCTGTGTGAACGCCTCGGCATCAGCGAGCGCTACTTACGCAAACTCTTTGCACAATATCTGGGCGTTTCGCCGAAACAATATGCCTTGTATCAACAAATCCTGTTTGCAAAACAACTGCTGCATCAAACCACCATGCCGGTGACTGATATTGCGGCCATGGCCGGATTTCACAGTCTGCGCCGCTTCCACGATGCGTTTAAACAACAACTACAACTGACACCAACACAAATACGGGGACAACGCATGTCGCAACATTCCGCAGTGATTGAGCTGGAATTGAGTTATCGCCCACCACTGGCCTGGCATTTATTGCTGGAGTTCTGGCAACTTCGCACCTTAACTGGGCTGGAATGGCTCGATGGCGAGCGTTATGGCCGATTGATTGACTGGCCGCCCGGCCAGGGTCAGCAACAAGGTTGGTTTGAGGTGCGACCAGTCCCGGATAAACATGCGCTGCAATTGCAACTACACTGGCAGCATCACGACACGCTATTGCCGGTGGTGAAACATATCCGGCGTTTACTGGATCTGGATGCCGATTTACAGGTCATCGAACAACATCTGCGCGGGCAACTGGGCGATAAAGTCAAAACCGGCCTGCGGATTCCGGGTGTCTGGTCCGCCTGGGAAGCAGGCATCCGCGCAATTTTGGGTCAACAGGTCAGTATTGCCGGCGCACGCGCACAGCTCAATCGCCTGTTGGTGCTGGGCTGCGAACAGGAGACGCCAAGCTGCGCTGCCGAGCATACCAGCGATTTGCAATGGCGGCAGTTTCCAACACCAGCACAAGTTCACGCCGATGCGTTATTGATGCTGAAAATTCCCGGCGCCCGGCGCCAAACCCTGTTAGCCCTTGCCGTCAGCATGATCACAGTGCCAGACCAACATCCATCGCAATGGCTGCCGATCAAAGGCATCGGTCCCTGGACTGTGGCTTATGCCTGTATGCGGGGTCTGTCAGAAACTGACGTCTGGCTCGGTGGCGATTTAGGCATTCAAAAAGCGCTGGCACGCCAGCACGCCGGTTTTGATGCGCAAAGCCTGTCACCCTGGCGCAGTTATGCCACATTACAACTTTGGTTTGGCCTGGCGGACAGCCCGGCGGCGCAAGGAGAATAAGATGTCATTACCGTTAAATACCGCTTATTGCCTGTCACCGCTAGGTGAACTGGAGATCCATGCCAGTACGGCCGGTCTTGTGGCCGTGCATTTCCCTGCAGTGCAGCAGGACCGAAGTCTGGCCAGCGCCCGGCATACGGAGTTGCCGGCGGCACTCGGTGCAAATACAGCTTTTGAACTGCTGCATCTACAAACGGACAGCCACACAAAGTCACTATTACAGGAAGCCGCAGAGCAGCTCCGACAATATTTCGCCGGCGAGCGCCAGACTTTTAACCTGCCCCTCGCCGCGCCCGGTACGACGTTTCAGCAGCAGGTCTGGCATCAATTGCGGCAGATCCCGTTTGGCCACACCCAAAGTTATGGCGAGCTGGCGCAGCGTCTTGGCAATAAAAATGCGATGCGCGCCGTCGGTGCCGCCAATGGCCGTAACCCAATCGCCATTATTGTGCCTTGTCACCGCGTCATCGGCGCTGACGGCAAACTGACCGGCTACGCCGGAGGGCTGGATCGGAAAATCTGGCTGCTGCAACATGAACAGCGTGTAGCTGGCCATTTTCATTCGATTATTTAGAACAAAAATGTGGATTCATTGCAATTTTACTTCGATTAGTTTTAGGGTTAACTAAGCTCCTCTCAAATCGCAGGATTTATTCATCATGAAAATTCGCCGCCTTGCCCAACTCTGGCCCGCCAAGCAAGTCTCTGACGGTGCCGGCGTCAAAATCCGCCGCAGCATTGGGCTGCAACCGCAATGGCGGCTCGATCCATTTCTGATGCTGGACTGTTTTGGCTCCGATGAAGCCGCTGATTATATCGCCGGCTTCCCGCCGCACCCGCATCGTGGCTTTGAGACCGTCACTTATATGCTGGACGGGCACATGCTGCATGAAGACCATCTGGGTAATCAGGGCCATCTGAAAAGCGGCGGAGTGCAATGGATGACGGCCGGCCGCGGCATTATCCACTCGGAAATGCCGCAGCAGGAATCAGGCCTGATGCGCGGTTTTCAACTGTGGCTGAATCTGCCGGCGGCGGAGAAAATGCAGGAACCTGCTTATCTGGATTTAGATCCGGCGCAAATCCCGTTGGCTGAGATCCCACAAGGTTTGATAAAAGTCATCGCCGGAACATTACAAAGCCCGGCCGATGCCGGTGCACCACTGCTGCCCGTGACCACAGGCCCGATCCGCGCGGCGTCGACGCAGCCGTTGTATCTGGACCTGCAACTGCACAGTGCGGCTGATTTAACGCTCGCCGTACCGGGCGGCCACAATGCGCTGATTTATCCCTACGAAGGCGAAGCCTGGCTCGGCGACCATCGGGTGCCGCAGCACCATGCGGGCGTGCTCACTGATGGCGATAGTCTGCAGCTGCGTACCGAAGGACCGGCCCGGATCATCGTGCTCGCCGGCAAACCGTTACAGGAACCTGTCGTGCAATACGGGCCTTTTGTGATGAACTCAGTGGCTGAGATTGAACAGGCGATTCAGGATTATCAGCAAGGCAAATTGACGGAAGGCGCCGCTAAAGTCCTGCAAATTTAAGCCGCGGCAAAGGCCACTGACGCACCCGAAGCACCCGGCGCGAAATCGCGCTGGGCCATTATCCTTCCGGCTTGTATAATGCCATTTTTGTCACAGGACTTATGTCACAGGACTATCCCTATGCAATTAATCGGTATTATCGGCGCAATGGAACAGGAAGTTGCGATCCTCAAAGCACAGCTCAGCAATATTGAAACCACCCGCGTCGCCAGTTTTGAATTTCACCGTGGCCAACTACAGGGCCATGACGTTGTGCTGGTTCAGTCCGGCATCGGTAAAGTCACCGCAGCTATTGCGACCACTTTGTTAATTCAGTTATTTCAGCCGTCGGCAGTGATTAACACCGGCTCTGCCGGTGGTTTTGACCCTGAACTGAATGTCGGCGATATCGTTGTCTCCACTGAATTACGCCATCACGATGTTGACGTCACCGCTTTTGGCTATGAACCAGGCCAGCTGCCACGTTTACCTGCCGCTTTTACCGCGGATCCAGCCTTAATGGCCGCCGCAGTGCGCAGTATCAATACGTTGGGTTTCTGCAAAACCAAAACCGGCCTTATTACCACCGGTGATGTGTTTATGTGCGATCCGGAACGGATCAATAAAACCCGTGCCACCTTCCCACAAATGCTTGCAGTCGAAATGGAAGGCGCGGCTATTGCGCAGGTTTGCCATCAGCTCAACACGCCATTTGTCGTGATCCGTAGCTTAAGTGATATTGCCGGCAAAGAATCACCAACCTCTTTTGACGCCTATCTGGAAATTGCGTCGAAAAACAGTAGCGCCATGGTGCTGGAATTGTTGCGCGAACTGCACGCAGCATAAGCAACGATGCCACAACTCGCTGCCCAATACTGGCAACTGCTGACACAGATCCCGGCCTTCGAGCCGGGACTGCTGTTTTTGCTGGCGGTCGTGCTGGCGCAATACGCCGCATTGCCACAGCAATATCAGTTTTGGCCACTGCTGCGCCTGCTCGCTCAACGCATCGAACTGAAAGTAAATAAAAGCACTGATAGCCGCTCACAGCAACGACTCGCCGGGGCATTGGCACTTTCAGTGATCTTGTTGCCAGTGCTGCTGTTGAGCTGGACTATGCGCCAGCTGTCAGAATGGCCGGTTGGCTTTGATGCCGTTCTGCTATATCTGTGCCTGGATTATCGTAATTACCAGTTACAGGTCCAGAGTGTGGCCAGCAGTTTACAACGCCAGCAATACCAGTTGGCCAAAGATCAGCTGCAACCACTGCTGCGACGTGAATGTGGAGCACTGTCTGCCACAGGTCTGGCTAAAGCCGGCATTGAAGTACTGGCGCAGCGTCAGGTCCGGCATGTGATAGCAGTACTGCTGTGGTATTTACTTGGCGGCGCGATGCTGGCTCTCAGTTACCGCTTATTACTGGAGCTGCAACAAGTCTGGTCCGGCAAATTACCCAGCCAGCGCGCTTTTAGCGGCGCAGTCAGTATCGGCGGGCGTTTTTTTACTGTGCCTGCGTTGTGGTTACAAGGGGCTCTAGTCGGATTGTTGTACCGATTTCGCCCAACTTTGCGTTATTTTCATACCAGCCTGGGCGCAGGGTTGCCCGCAGCTGATCATTGGTATCTGTCGGCCTGGAGCGCTGCGCTGCAACGCAATCTGGCCGGCCCTGTGATGTATCAGGGCACTAAACTGCGACGCGAGCGGATTGGTCCGGCAGAAAACCCGCAGCTCGCCGATTTGCAGCTGGCGCTGCAACTGAGCCGGCAAATTCAGCGCACGCTTTTTTTGCTGCTGTGCTGCGGTTTTGCACTGACGATGCTTTATCAATGGCCGCTGCCCTTCTGATGGATCCCACTGGACTTTTGATGAGTTTCTGCGTTATGTTCGCCGCCATACTTCAACAGCTGGTCAAAATATTGGCAACAAAAATGTCTGTGCTACGCCACAATTTATGCCATTTCCTGCTGTTGTTGCTCATCGGCGTCTGGACGCCGCAATCAACGGCCGCGCATACTGAACATGCAAATCCACCACTTTTAGCACCACTGACGACTGAGCAGGGTCTGATTAGCGGCACCATCAATCGTCTTTACATCGATAACACCGGTTTTTTGTGGCTGGCCACCGACCGGGGTCTGAACCGGTATGATGCCTATAAGGTGCAACAATTACCTTTGGCCGGTGATACACAGGTTGAACTGGATATTTCTCAGCTGCTGGAAGACAGTCAGCAACGCTTTTTTGTTGCAGCGAAAAATCAAGGGCTGTATCAGGTTGATCTACAGACGTCCGCGGCAGAACTGCTGACGCCGCTGCAGCAACTGGAAAGCGACACTACCCCGCAATTGTTTGATGTGATTGAACAACAACCTGATTTACTGCTGCTGGCAATCAATAAAGCCGTCTACCAACTGCAATTACCCGGCAGGCAACTGACTCAAATTTTTGAATTTGATGGCGGTAACAGCCTGATGTCGCGGATACGGCTGCTAAAAAAATTCAACCAGTTGCTGCTCATCGGCACGACACGTGGGCTCTATGTTTATGATTTAAAGAGCCAACAACACTGGCTGGTCGCGCTGACACAACTAAGCCCCGAACGCGGCGCTCAGCTGGTCCGGTCACTGGAAGTGACCAATAATCAGCTTTACCTGGCGATTGGCTCGCAACTTTATCAACTGACTGAAGACCAGTTGCGCCAGAGTGCCGTCGCGCCAATTGCTACAGCACCGTTTTTAACTGATTTGCAGATTAATAAAATCCTGCCGTATTTCGGCAAACTTTTACTTGGCTCCCATAAAGGCCTGTATCTGGCTACACCCGGCGCCGCGCAGGCGGAATTGCTCTGGCGTTTTACCGACAGCGTGCATGAAGTCGATCAGGACAGCATTACCGATCTGGTCCGCACACCAGATGGCGGCTTTTGGGTGGCCAGTCGCTTACAAGGCGCCTATTACTGGCACCCCCGCAGTACCCATTTTAATCATGTCCGGCTCGCCATGCCGCCAGTGGAACAGCCAATGTCTGCCCAGCCAGCCGGATACAGCCCCAGAGCGGTGCTGGCGTTGGCCGAAAGCCCGGCGAATCAGCTCGTGCTTGGCACCATTAATGGTTTAAAACGGCTGGATTTGCCGTCAGGCGCGGTGCAGGATCTGGCCTACCCGGATCCGTTGCCCGCCCTTTTTTCCCGAATTGTGGCGCGTATTTATCCGGATACCGCCGACAGACTTTGGCTACGTAGTGGCAACTCATTACATCTGTACTCAGCCAGCAGCGCGGAGTTTTTACCGCTACCGCTGCAAGACAGCCAGCAGCAACCCCTGATCCAGCTCCAGGCTGCCGGGCACTGGCGCGACCATGCTGGCGCCTTCTGGTACTACAACGCGGAAGATTATTATCGTTATCAACCGGCCGACGGCACACTGACAACTTTATCTGAGTTAAAACAAGCAGAGCCGCCCCATAGGGCGGGTCGTTTCCTTGGGCAGCGTCCGCAGCATCCGGAGCAAATATTTTTCAGTGCATCCGACCGGATCTGGTTGTTTAATCAGCGCGATCGCAGTGTGCAGAAGATCTATGAAGCGATGCCGTACCAACCAGGTCTTGCGCGACAGGCTGACAAAATGTGTGTCGATGGCCGCGGTGATCTGTGGTTTACCATCAGTGGCCTTGGCTTGCTGAGTTTTGACGGTCAGCAGTTAAAACTGAAACATCATCTGCATAAACAAAACGGTTTACCCAATAACGCCATCTATTCATGCGAAACCGACCTGAACGGCCAGCTATGGTTTGCCAGCCAACAAGGGCTGACCCGGCTCGACCCGGCCACACTGCGGCTGGAAGCCTTTGATAAAAACGATGGCCTGTCCGGCAGTGAGTTTACTTATGCCGCCAGCCTGAAGTTGTCCAATGGAAACCTGGCGTATGGCACCAATGCCGGTGTCACCTGGTTTAACCCGGCCGAGCTGCTAGAACCACCACAAAAGCCGGTGATTGCCATTACCCATATCGGGGCAATGAATCAGGCTAAGTCGACGTCGTTAAGCAATTTAAACGGCGCATCGTTCCGGTTTGCTTATGACAGCCTGGGCATTGAAGTCAGTTTTTCTGCGTTGAATTTTCGCGACAACGACAAAATCCTGTATAAATTCTGGCTTGAAGGCAACCGCGAAATTCGCTTTCCACAGCAACAGAGCGCCAGCGTTACTTTTCCACAGCTCGAGCCCGGCCTCTACACCTTTCACGTCAAAGCTCTTTCTCCACACAATGGGCTGGAAAGTGACACCGCAGTATTAACGCTGCGTATCGATCCGGCGCCTTGGTATTCACCAACGGCCCTGGCAAGCTATGCCGTGCTGGCGCTGATCCTGTTATTTTTGTGGCAGCACAATCGTTTGGCGCAAAAGCGCTTGCTGGCGCAGGCGCATTACAAAGTAAAAGCCAGTGAGCAGCGGCTGAAACAGGCACTGGAAGCAGTCAACAGCGGCGTGTGGGACTATCTAGTGCCAAAAAACAGCATGTATGCCCAACGTGTGCATGCGATGCTTGGTTACAGCGAAGAGTTAAATCCACTGTCGATGCAGCAACATCTGGCCCTGATCCACCCGGACGACCGCGATAGTTATCAACAAGCCTGGAACAAGTTTGTCAGTGCGCCCGACCGCAGTTTTGATTTTACTTATCGTATGCAGCATAAAAATGGCAGCTGGTTATGGTTCCGCGATATCGGCAAGGTAACAGAGACCAACAGTAATCAGGCACTACGTGTCATCGGCACCTATAGCAATATCACCGAAACTCGGGCCACCAAAGAAAAAGCGCGGTTATTTGGCGAAGCATTCCAGCAAACCCGCGATTGGGTGGTATTGCTCGACCCGGAACAACGGGTACTCGCCGCCAACCAGTCGTTTGCCGATGTGTTTGGCAACATGGATGACTATCTCGGCAATCCGCGTGTGCATGAACTGGGCATCAGTCTGAGCAGACGACGTTTTTACACCCGCCTGCTCGGTGGCATGCAGGCCAATCAGCACTGGCAAGGCGAAGAGCTGGTGTTAAGCCCGGACGGCACCGAACGCCCCACTCTGCTAAATATCAGCGCGGTGGGCGACGACGAACGGGTCGATTTCTATGTTTTGGTGTTTACCGATATTACCGCACAGAAACAAGCTGAAGATGATCTGCGTTATCTGGCGAATTATGATGCGCTGACCGGTTTACCAAACCGCGCACTGCTGACGGACCGTATTCTGCACGGTATCGAAACGGCCAAACGGGAAAAACGCTCACTGGCATTGTGTTTTATCGATTTGGACCGTTTTAAACAAATCAATGACAGTCTGGGTCATGACATCGGTGACTTGTTGCTAAAACAAGTGGCAAAACGTCTGAGCTCTATTTTACGGCTGACTGATACCGTGGCCCGGTTAGGCGGTGATGAGTTTGTCGTGCTGCTGGAAAGTTATAAAAACGACGACAATATCAGCCACGTGGCGCGCAAGATGTTGAAATCAATCGGGGAACCGATGCAGCTTGGCGTGCATTCGGTCAGTGTGTCCCCCAGTATCGGTATTGCCGTATATCCGGAAGACGCAGCCGACGCCGGTGAGTTGCTGAAACATGCAGACGTTGCGATGTACCATGCAAAAGATCTCGGCCGCAATAACTTCCAGTTTTTCATTCAGGAAATGAATGACAAAGCGCATATGCAACTGGCGCGTGAAACCCGGCTGCGCAGCGCCTGGCAACACAATGAATTCCTGAACTACTACCAGCCGATTTACGACAGCGTGCAACAGAAAATTGTTGGAGTCGAAGTGCTGATGCGCTGGCAGGATAGCGACCGTTTAGTGCCGCCAAATGATTTTATTCCGTTGGCGGAAGATTTACGGCTGATAGTGCCGATGACGCAGGCGTTGCTGGTCAGGGCGTTGGCTGATTTACAGCGCTGGCATCAGGCAGGTTTTCCATTGTATGTGTCAGTGAACCTGTCGCCCAGCCATCTGGAGCAGCAAAATCTGGCGCTGGAAACCGCGGCGTTATTGGCGCAGTACCAGTTACCGGCCAGTTGCCTGCGCTTTGAAGTCACCGAAAGTGCGCTGATGCAGGATCACCAAAGTGCCATCGCGACCATGCTGGCGCTGAGTGAATTGGGCGTTCAGCTGGCGCTCGACGATTTTGGTACCGGTTATTCTTCGCTGAAATATCTGAAAGAATTACCGATAGACGGCATTAAAATTGACCGCAGCTTTGTCAAAGATATCGGTATCGACCGCAATGATGAAACCATTATCGATGCCATGTTGAGCATGGCTAGCAGTCTTGGGATGTATTGTGTGGCCGAAGGCGTCGAAACGGAACAACAACTGGCGTTTTTCAGCCAGCGTGGTTGTCATTTAATTCAGGGGTATCTGTTTGGCAAACCGATGGCCGCGGATCAACTGCTCCGCAAGCTTCTACAAGATTGAACCCTGTGACACCTTCCCGACTCTATCTGGCTGCGGCTTTATTGTTATTGGCGGAAGCCTGCTTTGCCGGCATCGGTGCGCTGGTCAAACTGACCAGTGAGTCTGCCAGCCAGGTGCAGGTGGTGTTTTTCCGCAATTTTTTTGCGCTGTTGGTGATGCTGCCGTGGATCTACCTGCAAGGCATGCAAATACTGAAAACTGACCGCTGGTATTTACATCTGAGCCGGGCCACTACCGGCATCATTTCCATGTACTGTTTTTTCTATGTGATCAGCCAATTACCTTTAGCACAGGCCATGTTGGTCTTGCTGCTCTCGCCTTTTGTTGTGCCCATTATTGCCCGCTTCTGGCTAAATGAACGGCCAAGCCGCTTAACGTTGTTTGCCATTGGTTTGGGCTTTGTCGGCGTCTTTATTGCGATCCCAGTCAGTGAAGGCCCTGGCAATTGGTTGATGCTGGCGATTGGACTGTTGTCAGCGGTGCTGGTGGCGGTAACCAAAACCACCATCCGTTATATGTCGGATACCGAACCTGCCGCCCGCATCGTGTTTTATTTCTCGCTGCTGACGGCCATTATTTCTTTTATCCCGGTACCATTTGACTGGCATCCGTTGCCGGCAATCGCCTGGTGGGCCTTTGCCGGGATGGGGGTATTGGCCGCTGCCGGACAGATGGCAATGACCCGTGCTTATGCCTTAGCACCCGCCAGTGATATCGGGATGTGGACATACAGCAGCGTGGTATTTGCCGGATTGTTTGGTTATTTGTTCTGGCAGGAGCCGGTGTCAATGGCCTGGTCTGCCGGTGTGCTGATTATCTTTTATGCCGGTTATGTCACAAGCCGGCAGCGCTTGTTCTGAACGCTGCCGGTCTTGCTCAGAACACGCGATCGTAACTGATACTCAGCGCATTGGCATCGCCATAGGTTTGTTTAAACCACTGCCCACCACAATCCTGCCAGTGGTCCAGCTGTACTTTAACAGCAGCAGCAGAGCTGACGTCAAACCGCACCACAGCAGAGGATAACCGGTGTTTCTCCTGGTCCGCTTCTGTGGTCAGTTCCAGCGGATTCATTACATTGATTTTTTGCTGGTACAAACCATGTGTCAAATACCAGGCCCAGCCATCGAGCCTTTTGCCGCTTGTCAGGGTATAAGCCAAATCACGGCCATAAGACTCTGTGCGGTCGGAGAAAAACAACTCGGCACTGAAGATCCAGTCCTGATAATCAATCAAACCAGATGCACCAAACAGCATTTGTTCAGCAGGCGTGGACCAATCCTCGTTGTCACTGACTAAACGGCTTTGCGTATCGGACTTCATCAGCATCAGGCGGCCTTCAAACCAGTCGCGGTTCATCAGCACTTCGGCGCCGATGATTTTGCGCCAGCGCGTATCGGTTTCACTGTCGATGCCGTTATAAATTTTCATGTAATCATTGTCTTTGCGGGTTTCGCTGCCAGCAAAAGTATTGACCAGCCCACTCCAGTCGCCGGCCTGAAAACTATGATTCCAGTTAATCCCGTTGTAATTGACCGCTTCCCAACCATAGGTTTGCGGTGGCAGGTGCACCCACGGATAAGTGAAGCTGACATCCTGTTGTTCTGAGTAATAAAATAACGGTAAGCGCTTTCGGCCAACCTGTAGTAAATCATTGTCGCCCAGTTGCCAACCGGCATAAACCCATTCCACAGTTGGTCAGACAGCTGCAGATTGCCTTGCAAGCCCAATTTCGAGTCGGCAGCAAAATCCCAGCTGCTGTCAATGACACCCGACTGGGAAAAATCGGAAATCATACAAGGACAATTTATACCAATTTCATTTTTTCCCTGCACCGAGCCACTCAGCGTTTTGCCGGCAGCCAGAGTCATAAAACCACTCCAGTTAAACTCTGCCGCATACCCATTGTTGACAAACAACGTACACACAAGCAAAGGCAAAGCCTGCTGCTTAGGATTCAGCCAATTCATGTTATTTACTCCGGCATTAATAAAAGGCTAGCCCTGCGGCTCAGAAAGTGGCCAGTACTTTGACCTTATCTGTGACAGATGCTTTGTCGACGTAACCTATGACGCTCGGATTCTGACTGACCAGTTCGAGCATTTCTGCATCGGTACTGATCTCTTTTGGTGGTGTGCCTTTGCCGGTAAATACCAGCTTGGACCAATAAGCTTTAATCTGGCTGCCGGATTTATTCAGCACCTTCTGATTAAATTGTTCTGTGGTTTTGCTGCCTTCTGCCTGACCTAACGGTAAAGCAGCTTTGCCATCCGGAAAGCTTTTACTGCGTCCAAGGTAAATTTGCGCTATGGCTTCAGGATTTAACGCTGCGGCATTGGACGGATGTACAACAACTGCAACTTCGGCGAATACGGATGCACTGAGAAGTGCCAAAGGCACCCAAAGAATTTTCTTCATTTTAAGCTCCACGCTTGCCTTACAACTTTTTTGAAGTGTAGACCAGTATTCTGAACATACTGAACTGAAAGCAAAATTTTACCAATTCGCCAGATTGGCCCAAGGCTGCCACCGAATAACCTGCACAAGGCTGGTACTTGTGCGGGGTGTCAGTTAAAATACGCGCCATTTTTCCGTCCGACTTTTTTACAGGCAAATTCTGACCATGAGCAAAAAGCTGCACATTAAAACCTGGGGCTGCCAGATGAACGAATACGATTCATCCAAAATGGCTGACTTACTGGATGCCACTCATGGCTATACCCTGACTGAAGAAGCAGAAGAAGCGGATGTTATTTTATTAAACACCTGCTCTATCCGCGAAAAAGCCCAGGAAAAAGTGTTTCATCAGTTGGGCCGCTGGCGTCCGCTGAAAAAGAAAAATCCGAATTTAATCATTGGTGTTGGTGGCTGTGTCGCCTCGCAGGAAGGCGCCGCTATCCGTGAACGCGCGCCTTATGTTGACATCGTGTTTGGTCCGCAAACCTTGCACCGCCTGCCAGAAATGATCAATGCCGTCCGCGGTGACCGCTCTCCGGTGGTCGATGTTTCTTTCCCGGAAATTGAAAAATTTGACCGGCTGCCAGAACCAAAAGCCGAAGGTCCCAGCGCTTTTGTATCCATTATGGAAGGCTGCTCAAAATACTGTACGTTCTGCGTCGTGCCTTACACCCGCGGTGAAGAAGTCAGCCGCCCGCTCGATGATGTACTGCTGGAGATCGCGCAGCTGGCCGAACAAGGCGTGCGGGAAGTCAATCTGCTGGGGCAGAACGTCAACGCTTATCGCGGTGAAACGCACGATGGCCAGATTTGTCACTTTTCTGAATTACTGCGCCTGGTCGCCGCCATCGACGGCATTGACCGTATTCGCTACACCACGTCGCATCCGGTTGAATTTACTGACGATATTATTGAAGTCTATCGCGATATTCCTGAACTGGTAGACCATCTGCATTTACCGGTGCAAAGCGGATCTGACCGGATCCTGACGCTGATGAAACGCAACCATACCGCGATTGAGTACAAAGCCCAGATCCGTAAGCTGAAAAAAATCCGGCCCAATCTGTCGATGTCATCCGATTTTATCATCGGTTTCCCTGGTGAAACGGCGGAAGATTTTGCCCAGACCATGGACCTTATCAGCGCCATCGGCTTTGATATGAGTTTCAGCTTTATCTACAGCGCGCGGCCAGGCACGCCGGCGGCCGACCTGCCGGATGATGTGTCGGAAGACGAAAAAAAGCAGCGTCTTTATATTCTGCAGGACCGCATCAACCAGCAATCACTGCAAATCGCCCGTGGCATGTTGGGCACTGAACAGCGTATTCTGGTGGAAGGTCCGTCGAAAAAAGATCTGATGGAATTGACCGGCCGCACCGAGAACAATCGGGTGGTGAATTTCGAAGGCACGCCTGATATGATTGGGCAGTTCGTTGATGTCCGGATCACCGATGTGTTCACCAATTCCCTCAAAGGTGTAGTGATCAGAACGGAAGCAGAGATGGACCTGCGCCGGGAAATTTCCCCGCAACAAATTATGGCCCGGCAAAACCGGCCAGAAGGCAGCGCCGATGCACTCGGCGTCGCTACTTACCAACCCTGAACACCAGCTGCAGTTGCTGCAGGCCTGTAGTGTTGATAAGCAAGTCCGGTCACCATACCGGACTTTGTTTATCCAGCGATGAGAGAAGGACATTTGGACAACCCGATCAGCAGCCTAGAATTCAGTTTTACCCCCGCTGACCACCAGCGTCTTGCGATGTTATGTGGCCCTTTTGACGATCACCTGCATCAGATTGAACGGCGTTTTCGCGTACAAATCCAAAACCGCGAAGAAAAATTCCGCCTGCTTGGCCTGACCGAGCAACTACCACTGGTGCGTCAGTTGCTGGAGTCGCTGTATCTGGAAACTGTCTCCGCCAATGGCAAAATACAGCCATTGAGCCCGGAACAGGTCCATCTGAGTCTGAGCAGTGTGGAAAACCCAAGCAGTCTGGTCAGTGTGGATGCGGCGCAGAACGAAGTCAGCATCAAAACCAAAAAAGGGTTGATTAAAGGCCGCAACGCCAATCAAAGCCGTTATGTCGCCAATGTGCTGACCCATGACGTGACCTTTGGCATCGGTCCGGCTGGCACCGGTAAAACCTATCTGGCAGTCGCCTGTGCCGTCGATGCACTGGAAAAACAGCAGGTGCGCCGTATTGTGCTAACCCGCCCTGCCGTTGAAGCTGGTGAAAAGCTCGGCTTCCTGCCTGGTGATCTGGCGCAAAAAGTCGACCCGTATTTACGGCCTTTGTACGACGCGCTGTTTGATATGCTGGGCTTTGAAAAGGTTGAAAAGTACCTCGAACGCGGCACGATCGAAATCGCACCGCTGGCCTATATGCGCGGACGCACTTTAAGTGATGCCTTTATCATTCTCGACGAAAGCCAAAACACCACGGTCGAGCAAATGAAAATGTTTTTAACCCGGATTGGCTTTAATTCCAAAGCAGTGATCACCGGCGATGTCACCCAGATCGATTTACCACGCGGTCAGTATTCAGGTCTGAAACATGCTATCGACGTGTTGTCTGCAGTCGACGCACTGAGTTTCAACTATTTCCAGGCCAAAGATGTGGTGCGCCACCCAGTGGTGCAGAAGATTGTGATCGCTTATGAAGCGCACGAAAAAGCCGTGGCCGATGCCAAAGCGGCGGCACGTGCTGCTGAACAAGCTGAAATCGTTGAAAAAGCCGCCCAGCAGGCGCTTGCCGCTACGGCAGATCCTGTGGCCAAACCGGTACGCCGGCGCAGCAAAGAGGTTTAAATGGCGATTATCCTGGATTTACAGCAAGCCAGCACGGCAACAGACTTACCGACTGAAGCGGAGCTGCAACGGGTACTGGAAGCAGCGATTACGCCTTTTCAGGCTGACGCGGAAGTGACCATCCGCATCGTAGATGAAACCGAAAGCCAGCAGCTTAATTTTGATTATCGGGAAAAAGACAAACCGACCAATGTGCTGAGTTTCCCATTTCAGTGCCCACCGGGTATTGAGTTACCGTTGCTGGGTGATTTGGTGATCTGTGCTCAGGTTGTCGCGCGCGAAGCGCAGGAACAACAAAAAACCCTGCAGGCACATTGGGCGCATATGGTGGTACATGGCAGCTTGCATTTGCTCGGCTTTGACCATATAAATGACGCTGACGCCGAAGAAATGGAAGCGGAAGAGATCCAAATATTACAGGAACTTGGCTTTGCCAATCCCTATTTGATTGACTGAACATGGAGCTGATTTGAAGTCATGAGTGACGACAATCCACACTCGGGACGCGGTTCTGCCGTAAAATCCTGGTTAGAGCGCATTGCCGCGATTTTTACTGCAGAACCCCAAGACCTGTCCGATTTACAAGCGATCATCACCGAGGCCAATGCCCGCGCGTTAATCGACACTGATACCAAAGGCATGCTGCAAGGCGTGCTGGCAATCTCCAAAATGCGGGCACGCGATATCATGGTGCCACGCTCACAGATGGCGACTATTGATATCGACCAGCCACTGGAAGAATATCTGCCGATTTTATTGGAAAATAATCACAGCCGTTACCCGGTGGTCAATGAAGATAAAGACCACATCGAAGGCATTCTGATTGTTAAAGATATCCTGCAATATGCACTAAAGCCGCAGACTGAATGGCAGCTGCGCGACATCTTAAGACCGGCCGTCATTATTCCGGAAAGTAAAAGGGTTGATGCGCTGCTGAAAGATTTCCGCCAGCAACGTTACCATATGGCCATTGTGGTTGATGAATATGGCGGCGTGTCCGGCCTTATCACTATCGAAGATATTCTGGAGCAAATCGTCGGTGAAATTGAAGATGAGCACGATGAAATTGAAGGCTCCGACATTCGTAAGCTCGGCAGCCATGTATTTTTGGTCAGCGCTTTAACGCCCCTCGATGAATTTAATGAAGCCTTTGCCACCAGTTTTGATGAGGACGAAGCCAGTACCATTGGCGGTATTGTGCTACATGCCTTTGGTCATATGCCGGTGAAGGGTGAAAGTATCAGTCTCGGCGGTCTGACTTTTAAAGTGAACAAAGCGAACAATCGTCGTTTGGTGCAGTTACAGGTCATTAAGCCCAAAACTGACAGTGCCCAGGATGAATAATAGCGGCACGGACCGTGCCGCAGGATGAACTCAGTGCAATTCAGAATTTCCGCCCGCACCGGGCTGCTCAGCCTGCTGCTGCTATGCGCAGGTCTACTTAATACTTTTGCATTTGCGCCATATAGCTGGCACGCCCTGCCCCTGTTGACCCTAACTATATTGGCAGTCACTTTACGCCAGAGCCAGACCCCAGGTCAGGCTGCCTGGCTGGCCTATTGTTATGGTCTCGGCTGGTTTGGCCTGGGCGTCAGTTGGGTCCATGTCAGCATCGCCACTTTTGGCGGTATGCCACTGATTGCCAGTCTTGGTATTATGGCGTTGCTGGTTGCTTATTTGTCCTTGTTTCCTGCTCTCGCAGCCTATACTGCGGCCCGTTTGGTCGCAAATCGGTCGCACTACTGGCCATTGTTGTTAGCTGTCTGCTGGACGCTCAGCGAGAACCTGCGCTCCTGGCTCTTTACCGGCTTCCCGTGGTTATCACTCGGTTATAGTCAAACAGATGGTTGGCTCGCCAGTTATGCGCCGCTGGTTGGCGAAACCGGCATTAACTTTATCCTGCTGTTGGCCGCCGGTAGTTTTGCGTTGTTATGGCGTTATCAAGCAAACCGGGTGGCGCAGTGGCAGTTAGCCGCTGCGGTCATGTTGCTGGTGCTGGCCCCTGCGCCAAATCACTTCAAAGGCTGGCAGACAACTGGCGCACAAGTGCCGGTCGCGCTGGTACAGGGCAATATCCGTCAGGAGCTGCGCTGGGCGCCAGAGCAGGAACTGCCGACGATGAAAAAATATATGCAGCTGACCCGGCCGCAGCTGGCGGAGCGGCTGGTGATTTGGCCGGAAGCGGCGATCCCGCAGGTAGAACCTGAAGCGCAGGCTTATTTGTTTAACCTTGATATGCTGGCTGCAGAAAACAAAGCGGCGGTGGTCACCGGGATCCTCGATTGGAAACGCAATGGCGATGCCTACAATGGCATGATTGTGGTCGGTGATACCGGCGTGAAAGGCCAGATTTATCATTACGAAACGCGCAACCGCTACCAGAAACACCACCTGTTACCGATTGGCGAATTTGTGCCGTTTGAACGCTTCCTGCGTGACGTGGCACCATTTTTTGACCTGCCAAACAGTTCCTTCGCCCGCGGTGAATGGCAACAGCCGAATCTGCAGGCCAAAGGTTATCAGCTACTGGCAGCACTTTGTTTTGAAATCGCTTTTCCACGGCAGATCCGCGCCAATTTCAGCGATGACACCGATTTTTTGTTAACTGTCAGCAACGACGCCTGGTTTGGTGATTCACATGGCCCCTGGCAACATCTGGAAATTGCCCGGATGCGGGCGCTTGAATTTGGTCGTCCTCTGCTGCGTGCCACGAACACCGGCGTGACCGCGGCCGTTGGCGCCGATGGCCAGGTGCTGGCACAGCTGCCGCAATTTCAGGATGGCGTGCTGACGCTGGATGTTCCATTGACTCAGGGCCGTACGCTGTATAGCCAGGTTGGTGACTGGCCGCTATACGCGTTCTGCCTGCTGACCTGCGCCATGCTGTGGTGGCGGCAGCGCCAGCGCAAAGAGACGGCTCCTGCAGCGTTGTTCACGCCAGCCAACACTGCTGAACCTGTGAGTGTCACGCCGGTCGAGCCAATGGCTGAGCATGCGCCAGCAGAACCACCAACAAAAGAACGGATTGAGCCACATTTCTGAAACTTGTCTAACCTGCAGATGCTTGCACTTAAAGGGACAACTAATTTAGTAGTCCCTTTTTTCATTCAGCCACAATACAGTTACAGCCGGTTAGTCTGTCCACCAAGTCAGTCGGACTTTTCGGAGTATCTTTATGAGTAAAATGATGATCGTTGGTTCTATGTTAGGCGCAGCCGCTATTACTGCCTTAGGCGCCGTCGCCACCAACTACACCAGCAGCAAAAACAATCAACCACAATGGGTTGAAATCGTCAGCAGTAAAGCGCTGACAGAAACCTCCACTGAACCGCAACAACAATGCACCACTAAAAAAATCGCCAAGACCGCACCGGTACAGGACCAGCATGAAATTGCCGGCACTGTGATAGGAGCAGTGGTTGGTGGTGTACTGGGTAATCAGGTCGGTGGTGGTTCAGGTAAAAAACTGGCAACGGTTGCCGGTGCTGCCGCCGGTGGTTATGCCGGCAAACAAGTCCAGGAAGACATGCAGCAAAAAGATGTGAGCTATCAGGAACAACAAGTGTGCAAAACGGTGCAAAAGACCGTCGAGAAAACTATCGGCTATGAAGTGCGTTATCTGCATGATGGCGAGCTGAAGACCACGCAGGTCAGTCAGAAACCATCAGGCCGGATGTTATTGCAAGATGGCAAGCTGATGGCGGTAGAACCCGTCAGTTCGTAACCTTCAGCCGGGTTCCCGGCAGCGCTCTGGCCATTAATCCTGAAGGCCAAAGCGCTGCTTTTTCTTACTTCAGTTTCATCCGCACCAAGGTGTTGTCTTTGACAATATGGTGGTGGTAAATCGCCGCCAGCGCATGGATACCGATCAGTGCGTAACCGGCATCCGCCAGCAATTCGTGTAAATCTTCAAAAGTCCCGGCCAGCTCTTCATTCGGCGCGATCAACGCCGGTAATTCGAGCCCCCAAAACGGGATCACTTTGCCCTCGGCCGATAAAATCAGCCAACCCAACAATGGTAAACCAATTAACAGCGCGTACAGTGCCAGATGCACCAGCGCCGCCAGTTTGTGCTGCCACACCGGCGGCACAGGTTCAATCGCCGGATAAGGCTGGCGGCTGCGAAACCAGAGCCGCGCCACAGTCAACAGCAATACACTGAGTCCCAGCATATAGTGTACGGTCTTCATCAATTCACGTTCTGGACTGCCGCGTTCAAAATTACTGCGAAACTCCATGGTGCAATACACGGCAATAATCAGCAGAACAGTGATCCAGTGCAAAGCAATGGTTGGAAACGAATAACGGGATGTGCTCATCGGGTGGCTCCGTATCAAAATAATAATCTGCGCTCAGCATGCAGTATGCGATCGCAACAAACCTTGCGGTACCGCAAAGATAACAGCGAATGCTGAAGAAACTCTGAGTTACCAGCTAGTCACCAGCGGCCAAAATACTGGTCAATTAACAACATCAGATGATGATTTAGCTCTTCGACCAGTGTATCGGCGTCTGTCTGGTAACTGCTGCACAGCCGTTCGGCCTGACTGTCAGTCAGCACCCGACCAGCCAGCGAAAACTCTAACTCAGGTAACGATTTATCAAATCGTGGCGTCAACACCCATTGCATAAAGGCCGGGGTGTGACTACTCACCAGCGGCTGGGCAAACTGACAAAACTCGGTAATATATTGCGCGCCATCTGGCCCCAGACAACCAGGCTCCAGCCGGTAAGTCGCTACCACCACAGGTTTGTTTGTCATGCCCATTCCTTCGTGCTGTTAAGACTGTTTGATCGCTGCGATAAACTGGTTCGAGTCGGCAATAGCCCGGTTCATGTCCTGCACCAATTGCTCGACATCCTGTTGCAACACAGAGAATTCACCGGAAATTGCCCCGACCGCTTTCGCGTTCAGATTATGTTTTAAATACAATACATTATCCTGCAATACCCGCAATACCGGCGGCATTTTGCTCTCGGCGCGGCGCATGACTTTAACCAGTGCATCAAACTGACGTTTGGTATCGAGCAGCTTTTGTTTGCTCTCAGCCCGCAGTTTTTTATTCTGGTATTGTTTTAACTCATCATCCCATTCGTTAAACAGGTCAAACGCCACCAGCTCGACTTTATTGATGCGGCTACTGACGTCCGCCGCCGCTTTTTTACTGTCTTCATACTGGCTGTTCAGCGCTTCATAGCGGCCTTGCAGATCGCCGCCATGGAATCCGATCAACTGTGACAGCTGATCCAACGCATCTTTAAATTCCTGCTGACCGGCAATCTGCGCATCCCGCGCTTCTTCAACCCGGTCGATCAGGATGTCACGTTTATGAATACCCACCTTTTCCATCGCCGCATAATAAGCCGTCGAGCAGCCCCCCTGCGCCAACAATGTCGCCAGCATTAGCGCCAGCCATCCCATTTTTTTCATCAATTTAATTTTCCTCAGCGCCGCCATTGACCAATTCAGCAATGGCAGCAAGTTTTTGCATCGTCAGTGCGTTTAAGGTTTTTTTCGCATACTGGCCTTTGGCATTACGCTCGCCGGCGGTCAGACCGGTTAACAGCTCCAGCGCTTCATCCACAGTGCGCACCGTGTAAATGCTAAACAAGCCGGCTTCAACCGCATTGATCACATCCTGATGCAGCACCAAATGCAGCAGATTGCTGGCCGGGATCACCACGCCCTGCCGGCCGGTCAGGCCACGCGACTGACACAGCTTAAAGAAACCTTCAATTTTTTCGTTCACGCCGCCAATGGCCTGGACCTGACCATGTTGGTTGATCGAGCCGGTGATCGCCAGATCCTGCCGCAGTGGCATGCCGGAGATCGCCGAGATCAGCGCCAGCACTTCCGCCAGCGACGCACTGTCGCCGTCAATCAGGCCGTAAGATTGTTCCATCGCAATATTGGCGGACAGCGTCAGCGGGAATTGCTGCGCATATTTGGCGCCGAGATAACCGGTCAGCAACATCACACCTTTGGAATGGATGGCTTTACCGAGTTCGACTTCCCGCTCGATGTCGATCACACCATTTGAACCCGGATAGACAGTGGCACTGATCCGTGCCGGCGTACCAAAGGCAGTGTCGCCAATTTCGAGCACTGTCAGGCCGTTGATTTTACCAACGGCCCAGCCGTCGGAATCAATCAGGATCTGGCCTTCCTGAATATCTTCCAAAAATGACTCGCTGATGCGGCCGGTGCGGTATTGTTTGCCGGCTAAGGCCTGCTGCACATGGGCGCCGGTCAGCTCGGCATCGCCTTGCTGATTGGCGTAATAACAGGCTTCGCGCACCAGTTCCAGCACGTCGGCAAAGCGCGCCGATAGTTTGCGCTGATGTTCGGCCTGGCGGAAACTGAATAACAACAATTGCTTCAGACCACAGACCGTCAGCGGGCCTGCTTCCAGCTGCTGGATCTGATCCTGCAGCTGCAGCGACATATATTTAATGGTTTGATCATTAAGCGGCAGATAACTTTCAAAATCGGCCAGCACGCGGAACAATTCGTTAAATTCATCGTCAACGTCCTGCACCAGATAATACAAATCGCGCGAGCCGAGCAGCACCACTTTGACGCTAAGCGGAATGGCTTTGGGTGTGATAATGGTCGAGTTAGTAACCGCGTGTTCACTCAAGGTATCGATAACAATCTCGCCGGATTTCAGTGCCAGTTTCAGCGCGTCCCACACTGCGGGTTGCGTCAGCAGCCGGTCTGCGTCCAGGATCAGGTAACCGCCGTTGGCTTTATGCAAAGCGCCGGCGCGGATCATGCGGTAATTGGTGTACAAAGACCCCTGCGCCGAGCTGTATTCAACCCGGCCAAACAAATTGCCGTAACTGGGGTTGGCTTCAAACACAATAGGCGCGCCGGACATCGATTCGTGATGCACCAGCACATTGGGTACAAAGTCGTTGATAAAAAAGCTGCGGATATCCAGCTCTTCGGCTTTGTCGCTCTCCAGCTCTTCCGGCAACAATTCCAGCACCGCTTTCACCAGTTCCGGCCGCATTTCGCGTAAGTAACGCAAAATACCCAGCTCAGTGACATAGTCGTGTTCCAGCTGCTTTAACAGCGGTTTGATCGCCTGTTCGATCGTTTCGCGGCGCAGCGTACGCAGATTTTCCGATAACTCACGTTTCCACTGCGGCAATTCCAGCAGCTGCTCGTTCAGAATGGTTTCCAGCTCGCTGACCAGTTCGTAAAAAAACTGCCGTTTATCATCGGCCAGATTGGCAAATTCAGCATCGTCCAGCGGTTTGCCGTCGATCATTGGTGAAAAACTAACGGCGCCGTTTTCTTCGTACAGCACCACCTGTTTTTCCAGTGCTTTACGTTCCACCAGCGCGATGGCAGCTTCGTATTTATTGTCAAAAGCGGCATGGATGGCTTTTTTGCGCCGTTGATAACCCGGGTTATCAAAGGCGGCCGGGAAGGTGTCGAGCAGTTCGTCGATCAGCGCTTCGAGTTTTTTCACCAGCACGCGGCCTTCACCCGGCAACAGGCGCAGTGTTTGCGGTGTGCGTTCGTCGTCAAAATTATTCAGATAACACCAGTCATCCGGCGTTTCTTTTTCACTGGCCGCCTGCTGCAGAATATCCTGCACCAATGTGAAACGGCCCAAGGCCGGTTCGCCCATCACATACAGGTTATAGCCCGGCATATCCATGCCGATAGCAAAACCCAGCGCGGCCTTGGCACGGTCCTGACCGATAAAGGTGCTGCTGTATCCCGCCACGTCTAATGCATCTTTGATCTGGGCGTCGTCCAGTTGCGGGGATAGCTGCGCCGCACTAAGGGCGAGCAGCTGAAGTTTAGCGTCGGCAGCTTTGGTTACTGCAATTTGCGTCATGCCGTAGATTCCTTACAGGGATATACCGGCATACTAACAAAATCAGTAGCATGCCGAAAACATATCTGTGCTGTGGCACCAGATCTCTTTGGCACCACAGGAAAAGATCAGACCGGCAGGCCACGACGCAAAAAGTGCCCACCGCCGCAAGCCTGACAAGGGATCAGTTCCGCTGGATGGTTGTAATGCAACACTTCGTTGCATACACGACAAACATACAGCCCCATCCCGACCGGTTCGCCCTGCAGATACAACCCCTGATGCGACAGATCCTGCTCCAGTTCCTGCCATTCCACCTGGGTTTTATCAGTGACCTGGGCCAGCAGCTGCCACAAGGTTTCCGGCCAGATCGACGGCGGCTGCGGCTGTTGTTGCTGATGAAAAAAAGTTTCGATAAAAAGCTGGGTCTCGTAGGCGGTCAGCTCCCGGCCGGCTTTGACATAAGCACTGATGGTGTCGGCCAGCTGCAGCGCCGGTTTCAGCGTCGGATCAACGCCAGGCGGCTGTCGCTGCAGCATCTGATCAAGTTGCTGCAGCCAGTGCCGGTATTTTTGCATTAAATCAGCCATCTTCACCTCGTACCACAGACCCGTTGTAAGCCGAGTATAGCTGGCTGCGGTCAGGACATCCGCACAACATCAGCACACACAGCCCCAGATCAATGCCGGCCCCCATTGCAATCAGTGCCGGGCCAGCCCTGTATATTAATTGTACCGATTTTGTCGTTCATTATGATTTTTCTGTGAAATCACCGCAATTTTGTTGTTCCCGATTCATCAACTGTCTAGGTTGTCGCCGCTGCGGCCCCTAGTACCTATTTTATGAAAACAACTTCTCCCTGCGATCATGACGAACCGGGGGCTGCAGTACACAAGCCAATTAGAGGATATCCAGGATGTACAAAAATAATAAGCTGGCGATTGCCGTACAAATCGCCCTGAGTTTGGGTCTGGTCAGCCAGGCGCAGGCGCAACAAACCCAGACCGACGACAAAGTCGAACGGATTGAAGTGACGGGTTCAAAAATCAAACGGATCGGTGAATTATCGCCTACGCCAGTGACCGTGATCACTGGTGATTCTATCGTTGATGCGGGTGTCACCAACGTCGGTGAACTGCTCAATGACATGCCAAATGCTGTTACCGGACTGTCACCAGAAACCACCAACGGCACAATTTTCGCTTCCGGTCTGAACAACACAGCATTACGCGGTCTTGGTACTAACCGCACGCTGGTGCTGGTAAATGGCCGCCGTTTTGTTGGTTCTAACCCGGGCAACAGCGCAGTCGATTTAAACAACATTCCAACGGCGATGATCGAACGCATCGAAGTGTCCACCGGCGGTGCTTCCGCCGTGTACGGCTCTGACGCCGTGGCAGGTGTAGTGAACATCATCACGAAAAAATCATTTAACGGCTTTGAAGTCGATGCAGCGACCAGCCGGCCGTCACAAAGTGGCGGTGAAGAAGATTTTTACAGCCTGACTTTTGGCAACAGCGAAGGAAAATCCGATTTTATCGCTAACCTGACGTACGCAGAGCAGTCACAGATCCGCGGCAGTCAGCGTGATTTTGTCCGCGATGGTCTGATCATGATCGACAACCCGGATAACAAAACCGGCACTGACGGTATTCCTGGCCGTATTGTCTGGGAAAAAACCGGTAATCCAATTCTGATCAACTATGGCAAAACCGGTACTTTCGCAGTCGGCGGTAAGAATTATGTGTTTGCCAATGACGGTTCAGTACGTCCATTTGATATGAATGGCGGCACGGCTTATCCGTTCGTTACAGGCAGCGCCAACAACAGCCGTTATTTATCTGCGGACGGTGCGCCGGGCGATGGTTACAACACGCTGGACCACACTTACCTGCGCACCCCGCTGGAACGTCTGAACCTGAATATGAATTATGGTTATCAGATTAACGATGACCACCGTTTTACCTTTGAATCCACATATTCGAATACAAAAGCCTTTGGCGAAAGCTCTCCGGCATTTTTTGTATTAAGCGGTGCTAACGGTATCGACCCGCTGAACCCAATGCTGACTGACAGCGCGCGCAAGTTTTTTGCCGACAACAAAGTCACTTCACAAATCCAGAATACCTATCTGGCGGATATTTTCGGTAACCGTAAATACGACCAGAACCGTACTCTGGCCCGTGCGGCTATTGGCCTGGAAGGTGTGTTGACGGATACCTGGGGCTACGAAGCATATGCCCAGAAAGGCCATGTCGATGCCAATTCAAAATGGTTTGGTGAAATGCTGGAAGACCGCTTTTATGCCGCGATCCAGGCCACCCGTGATGCCAACGGCAATATTGTCTGTAAAGACGTGACCGCCCGTGCCCAAGGCTGTGTGCCGCTGAACATTTACGGCTCCGGCATGGCTTCTCAGTCTGCATTGGATTGGATCCGCACCGATGCAATGCGTGATGCCACATTGGATCAGGATGTTGCCGGTTTCACCCTGACCGGTGATATCTATGAATTGCCGGCCGGTATTGTTGGCTCGGCTTTCAGTGTGGAATACCGCAAAGAGCGTTCATCATCGTTGCCAGATCCGGCAATGCGTTCAGGCGCGTTATTTAACAACCAGTCCTCGCCTTTATCCGGTGAGTTCTCTGTGCGCGAAGCCTCTGCCGAATTCTCCGTGCCGTTACTGGCTGACCTGGCTTATGTCAAAGACCTGACGCTGGAAACTGCAGTCCGCGCGATGGATTACAGCACCACTGGCGGTGAAAATGCCTGGAAAATCAGTCTGAACTACACCATCAACGATGACCTGAAACTGCGGCTGAACCGGTCGAAATCCGTCCGGGCACCCAACATTGGTGAACTGTATAACCCGCCGGGCCAGACCTACAGTACGCTGGTGGATCCATGCCAGCAACTGCGCATCGACAGCGCCGGTGTGTACAAAGCCAACGTCGAGAAAAACTGTCGCGCTGATGGTATGCCACAAGGCTGGTCGCCAACACCAGCATGGGTCAATGGCGGCAATAAACCTGGCTTTATCATCGGTAACACCGATCTGAACAGCGAGCGCGCTTACGACATCACAGCCGGCTTCATCTATACACCGTCATACCTGGATGGTTTCAGCCTGACCGTGGATTACTGGAGCTTTAAGATCGCGGATATGATCGAAAGCCACACCGCCCAAAACGTGGTGAACTTCTGCTATCAGCTGGACAGCCTGGATAACCCGTATTGCTCACTGTTCACCCGCGATACAGTGACACGTGATATCACCAACTACTTCGTGAAGCCGGTGAACTCTGCGTCTGCCGAACTGGCAGGTTACGATATCGAAACCAACTATAAGTTTGATCTCGGCAACTACGGCAACCTGGACCTGCGTTTGATTGCAACTTACACCGATTATTGGAACCAAAACACCACAGGCCGGGCCGGTGATAACCGCAAGTATGCCGGCAGCTACGACACGTTCCGCTGGAAAGGCCGTTTTAACGCCAACTACAGCTATGACGACCTGTCGCTGGCATTAGGCGCAACCTATATCCACAGTTCAGTCTGGGATCGTAACGCCTGGACACCGGAAGTGAACAACTACAACGATATCGGCTCTTATATTGCCTGGGACTTAACCGGTAAATATAACCTGACCCCAGAGCTGCAATTACGCGCTGGCGTGCTGAATCTGGCGGACCGTCAACCGGTGCGCAACCCGAATACTTATAACTCGGGTGAGCACTACGACATTCTGGGTCGTCGTCTGACGCTGGGTGTGAACTACAAGTTCTAATCCCTACCCGGATTTAGTCCATAACCAAAGGAGAGCTTGCCTCTCCTTTTTTTCGCCCGCGATTTACCTGCATTGGTCGCAGCCCGGTTGCCTGTCGCCAATTCCGCCGACATGCTGCTGATTTGCATCAGGAGTGCAGCAATTGACCTGCCATGCTATTCGTCGCTTATGTGCTGTGCTGTTTGTGATCTCTATCCCGTCAATGGCCACGCTGTATTTCCCGCCGGCCGGCCAGTGGGCCGAAGCCACACCACAGAGCCTGCAGCTTAATCCACAGCGGCTGCAACAGGCGGTCGATTATGCAATCGCCAGCGAAAACAAAGCTCCCAAAGATCAAGCCATAGTGCAGGCCACCACTTTTGGTGCGCGCGAGCCTTATGATCAAATCATCGGGCCTATGAGTGTGCGGGCCGGCGCTAATGGCCTGATTGTGTATCAGGGCAAAGTCGTGGCGCGCTGGGGTGATGTCGACAAAGTTGATATGACGCACAGCATTACCAAAACTTTTTTAACCACTGTGACTGGTCTTGCGCTGCAACAGGGCCTGATCCACAACCTAAACGATAAAGTCGCAGCTTATATGCCACCGGGTGTGGATTTGTATCAGGGCGCGCATAACAGTCAGATCCGCTGGGAGCATTTATTACGTCAGAGCAGTGACTGGCAAGGCACCTTGTGGGGTAAACCGGACTGGGCCGACCGGCCGGAAGGCAAAACACCGGCCGACTGGCCACAGCGCCCACTGCGCACCCCCGGCAGTTTTTACAAATACAACGACGTGCGGATGAATCTGTTGGCGCTGTCCACTTTATATGTCTGGCGCAAACCACTGCCGCAGGTGTTACACGAACGGATTATGCAGCCGATTGGCGCATCGTCGACCTGGCGCTGGGTTGGCTATGACAATAGCTGGCTAGAGCTTGATGGTCAGAACATGCAGTCAGTGTCCGGTGGCGGTCACTGGGGCGGCGGTATGTTTATCAATGCCTGGGATTTGGCCCGTTTTGGTTATCTGTTTTTGCGTGACGGTAACTGGAATGGCCAGCAACTGGTCAGCCAGCAGTTTATTCAGCAAGCTCGCACGGGTGGCCCGGCTAACCCACAATATGGTTTTGCCAACTGGTTTTTAAATACCGATCAAAAAGCCCTGCCGAGTGCCCCCACCTCTGCGGTGACCTTTGAAGGCGCCGGCCGTAATGTGATTTATCTCGATAAAGAACATGATCTGCTGATTGTCACCCGCTGGATTGGCAATGGCCCCGAGCTCAATCAGCTGGTCGGCAAAGTACTGGCGGCGCTGCCTGCGGCAAATTAAGCCGATTCAGCTGCTATATGGCAGCAAGAAGCCGCTGTCAGGCCATCGTGGCAGTTGTTGCCACTGGCCTGAATGCGTTATCCTAACGGTAATAGTTTTTATTTTTTGCCCATATCCCCCGTGATATTTATCTGTTGAGATCCTTTGCATGCAAGCACCAGAAAACAGCACTCAGGCCCCTTCAGCGCAAGCCGTTGCAGCGCCATACGAACCGCGCCTGATTGAAACCGCGTTACAACAGCACTGGGCGAGCTCAAACGCCTTTAAAGTGACCGAAGACCCAAGCAAAGAAAAATACTACTGCCTGTCGATGTTTCCTTATCCAAGTGGCCGTTTGCACATGGGCCACGTGCGTAACTACACCATCGGTGATGTGATCAGCCGCTTCCAGCGCATGCAGGGTAAAAACGTCATGCAGCCAATGGGCTGGGATGCGTTTGGTCTGCCGGCAGAAAACGCCGCGATTGCTAACAAAACCGCGCCGGCCAAGTGGACCTACGCCAACATCGAGTACATGAAAAACCAGTTAAAACGCCTCGGTTTTGGTTATGACTGGGACCGCGAAATCGCCACCTGCAAACCAGAATATTACAAATGGGAACAATGGTTCTTCACCAAGCTGTTTGAAAAAGGTCTGGTCTACAAAAAAATGGCTACCGTCAACTGGGACCCGGTTGATCAGTGTGTACTGGCGAACGAGCAGGTCATTGACGGTCGCGGCTGGCGCTCAGGCGCGTTAGTAGAACAACGCGAGCTGGCGCAGTGGTTTATCAAAATCACCGACTATGCCGAAGAATTACTCAATGACCTAGACCAGCTGGACGAATGGCCAGAGCAGGTCAAAACCATGCAACGCAACTGGATCGGCCGCTCTGAAGGCGTCGAAATCAAGTTCAGCCTCGGCGGTTCCAGCTACGATTTCACCATTTACACGACGCGCCCGGATACGTTATTCGGCGTCACTTATGTCGCTATTGCGCCACAACACCCGCTGGCGCAAAAAGCAGCAAAGCTTGACGACAAGCTGGCGGCCTTTATTGAAGACTGCAAAGGCAATAAAGTTGCTGAAGCCGACATGGCCACCATGGAGAAAAAAGGTCATCCAACCGGTTTCTTCGCGGTCCACCCACTGACCGGCGAACAAGTGCCAATTTTTGTCGCCAACTTCGTGCTGATGGATTACGGCTCAGGCGCAGTAATGGCGGTGCCTGGCCATGACCAGCGTGATTTTGAATTCGCGACCAAATACGGCCTGCGGATCAAACAAGTGGTTGCACCGGCTGCAGGTTCTACATCTGTGGTGGATCTCAGCAAAGCGGCATTTACCGAAAAAGGCGTGTTAATCAACTCTGGTGAGTTTGACGGGCTGGAATTCAGCGCTGCATTTAAAGCGATCTCTGACAAGCTGGTGGCGAAAGGCGTCGGTCAGGTCAAAGTCAATTACCGGCTGCGCGACTGGGGCGTATCCCGTCAGCGCTATTGGGGCGCGCCAATTCCGGTACTGACGCTGGAAGACGGCACGCAAGTGCCGGTGCCTGCCGATCAACTGCCAGTGCGTTTACCGGAAGATGTGGTGATGGATGGCGTGAAATCGCCTATCAAAGCTGACCCGGAATGGGCCAAAACCAGCTATAACGGCAAAGCTGCTTTCCACGAAACAGATACGTTCGACACCTTTATGGAATCGAGCTGGTACTACGCCCGTTATTGCAGCCCGGACAGTACCGATATGATGTTGGACCCGACCAAAGCCAATTACTGGCTGCCGGTTGATCAGTACATCGGCGGCATTGAACATGCCATTCTGCACTTACTGTACTCGCGTTTTTTCCACAAACTGATGCGTGACGTTGGCCTGGTGCAATCGGATGAGCCATTCAAACGCCTGCTGTGTCAGGGCATGGTGCTGGCGGAAACTTTCTACCGCGACAACGAAGGCGGCAGCAAAACCTGGTTCTCGCCACAAGATGTCGCAGTTGAACGCGACGACAAAGGCCGTATCACCGGTGCTGTGCTGAAATCCGACGGTCAGAAAGTTGAATCGGCTGGCATGAGCAAAATGTCGAAGTCAAAAAATAACGGCATTGACCCGCAAACGGTGATCGACCAGTACGGCGCTGATACAGTACGACTGTTTATGATGTTCACGTCACCGCCAGAACAAACGCTGGAATGGCAGGATTCTGCCGTGGAAGGTGCGATGCGTTTCCTGCGCCGCGTCTGGACGCTGGTCAATGAATTTAACGCTTTTGGCCCGATTGACACACAACTCGCCGCGCTGGATAAAGCAGCATTAAATGCCGACCAGAAAGCGCTGCGCCGTGAACTGCATAAAACCATTGCCAAAGTGACCGACGACCTCGGCCGGCGTTATACCTTTAACACCGCAGTTGCCGCCATTATGGAGCTGATGAACAAGCTGCAAAAAGCCGCAACTGAGACCGCGCAGGATAAAGCCGTGTTGGCTGAAGCCATCATTGCCGTATTGCAGCTGCTGAACCCAATCACGCCGCATTTATCCCAATATCTGTGGAAAACACTGGGCCATAGCACTGAGCTGGAACAGAGCGGCTGGCCGCTGCTGGATGAATCCGCGCTGGTGGAAGACGCTAAGCTGGTAGTGGTACAGATCAACGGCAAAGTGCGCAGCAAAGTCACAGTGGCGCTTGATGCGACACAAGACGACGTGTTGGCACTGGCGATGGCCGAAGACATAGTTCAGAAGTACTTAGAGGGCGTTGAACTGAAAAAAGTCGTCTATGTACCAGGTAAACTGCTGAGCCTGGTGGTCGGCTGATGCGCGGCTGGCGTCTGTCTGTACAGGTGCTGCTGCCGCTGCTGCTGAGTCTGTTGCTCAGCAGCTGCGGATTTCAGTTACGCGGTTCATTACCTTTGGAAAAATATCCGGCGGTGTACCTGCAAGGCGATAAGCATTCCGAACTGCTGCAGCAATTGGGTTTGCAACTGGAACGTAATCAGGTCAAATTGCTCGACAGTTCAGACGCCGGCGCCGCCATTTTTGTGCTGGATTCTGACAGTCTGCAGCGCCGTACTTTGTCGTTGTTCCCAAACGGCCAGGTGGCGGAATATGAACTGATTTACAAAGTGAATTATCAGCTGGTATTGCCGGGGCAAGAGCCACGGCCATATCAGATTGAGCTGTACCGCGATTATCAGGACGACCCGTCCCGCGCGCTGGCAAAATCAAAAGAACTGGACCTGATGCTGACCGAGCTGCGCTCGCAGGCGGTCGCCCGCATTATCCGTCAGTTCGGCCGGCTGTAAGCCATGCTGAAACTCTATGCCAATCAACTGGCGGCCAGCTTAAAAAAACAGCTGGCCACCATTTATCTGGTATTTGGTGAAGAACCGCTGCAAAAACTGGAAAGCCTTGATGAGATCCGCGTGGCGGCCAAATCTAAGGGTTTTACCGAGCGGCAAAGTTATTTATTGGAAGCCCAATTAGACTGGGACAGTCTGTTCGGTGAATTTAACAGTCTGTCGCTGTTCTCCGATCGCAAGCTGATTGAGCTGGATCTCGGCACCAGTAAAATCACGCCGGCACAACAAGACCAGCTGAAAAAAATCCCGGCGATGCTGCATCCGGACATTTGTCTGGTGTTGCACGGCGCGCGAAACAGCGGTGAATTCAGTAAAACCAGCTGGTTTAAGACCTTGTCAGAACAAGGTGTGCAGGTGCAGTTTTACCCGCTGGACGACCATCAGTTTATGCGCTGGCTGAAAGAGCGAGCGCAGCAACTTGGCCTGAAGCTGCAAACTGACGCACTGCAATTATTGCAACACCATGCTGCCGGCAACTTACTGGCGGCACGGCAGGAGCTGGAAAAACTGGCGCTGACGGCTCAGGGCCAATGGCTCGATGGCGCCTTTTTACAACAATATCTGGCTGACCAATCGCATTTTACTGTGTTCCAGCTGGTTGACGCGCTGCTGGCGGGCCAGGGCGAAGAAGCCTTACATCGGCTGGATCGGCTGCTACAGCAGGATACCGAGCCGGTGATTATCGCCTGGCAGCTGCAAAAAGAAGCCACAACTTTACTGGCGCTGCAACAGGCAGGTCAGGTCGGTGACGAACAGTATAAAAAATATGGTATCTGGCCGAAGCGCCAGCCGCTTTACCAGCAGGCACTGCTGCGATTGTCAGCGAACTGGCTGCATTTTTTACTGCAGGAACTACAGACTTTTGACCGCGGTTTTAAATCCGGTCAGTTGACCCACACCGAAACCGCGCTGGCGCACCTGGTAACGCTGTTTATCAAACCGGTGCCCAAAGTTTTTTCGCTGCAGCAACTGGTTGCCGGGGACTAAGACAATGTCAACGCCCGCCCCGTCGCCCAAACTCCGTGGCTTTTACGGTGGTACTTTTGACCCTATTCATCAGGGGCATCTGCAGTCGGCGTTATTTGTGCAGCAATATTGTCAGCTCGATAGTCTGGACCTGCTACCTTGTCATTTACCACCACACCGCGACTCGCCAAGCAGTAGTCTGCACCGCGCCGAAATGGTGCGTCTGGCCATCGCACCTTATCCGCAGCTGCAGCTCAATTTACTGGAGTTGACACGGCATACGCCCTCTTACACCGTCGATACGCTGGAACAACTAAAACAGCAATATCCCGGCGATATCTTGTGCTTTGTCATCGGTATGGATTCACTGGCCTATCTGACGCGCTGGCACCGCTGGCGCGAGATCCTGACACTTTGCCATTTACTGGTGTTAGCCAGACCGGGTTACAGCAGCGCTGATGGCGATGCACCAGAGTTATTGCAACAGTTTGGTGCGACCAGCTTCACACAATTAAAACAAGCCAATTGCGGTCAAATTTTGCTGCTACCCAATCCACCGGTCGACGTCTCCGCCACGGCAATTCGCAGCGGTCAGGCCCCGGCGGCGCTGCAAATTTCAGCAGTGCAGGCTTACATCCGTCAGCATGGTCTGTATCCACAATAAAAATTGCGCAAAAGCCGGCACAAAGCCGGCTTCGCCGCTTTGGTTTGACCGGTAGAAACTGTTAACATGCAGTGTTAGCAATTGAAGGACTCCGCTCTGTGCACAGCCACCAATTAGTCGCCTTTGTGGTCGACAAACTCGACGACATGAAAGGCCGCGATATCATCCAGCTCGACGTCAAAGGCAAGTCTTCCGAAACCGAATATATGGTGATTTGTTCCGGCACTTCCAACCGCCACACGCGGTCTGTTGCCGGTTATCTGGTCAACGAAGCGCGCAAAGCCGGCCTGCATATCATCGGTACTGAAGGCGATCGCGGCGGAGAATGGGTGCTGATTGATTTGGGTGACGTGGTCGTGCATGTAATGCAGGAAGAATCCCGTCAGTTTTATCAACTGGAAAAACTCTGGGCGGCCTGATCAATGAAGCTGATGCTGATTGCCGTTGGCACCAAAATGCCTGCCTGGGTAACCACCGGATTTGAAGAATACGCCCGGCGTTTCCCGCGTGATATGCCGCTGGAGCTGATTGAGATCCCGGCCGGTAAACGCGGCAAAAATGCCGACATCAAACGTATTCTGGATCTTGAAGGCGAAAAAATGCTGGCAGCCGTGCCCAAAGGCGCCCGCATCATCACCTTGGAAGTAGAAGGCGGATATTGGTCCAGTCCACAGCTGTCACAAAAACTGGTGCAATGGCAACTCGATGGCCGCGATGTTTGTCTGCTGGTCGGCGGGCCTGAAGGCCTGGCGCCGGCCTGTATCGCGGCCAGTGAAGGCAAATGGTCGTTATCGGCCCTGACGTTGCCACATCCGCTGGTGCGGGTCGTGCTGGCTGAAAGCCTGTACCGCGCATGGAGTATCAGTACCAACCATCCTTATCACCGCGAGTAACGGATGCGTAAATCCCGTATTGCCATCGCCGACCTGGCCTTTGAAACCCTGCTGTTTAATCGCCGGGCATTATTTGCTTTTGGTTTTGTTCTGCTGTGTTTTGGCATCCTGATCGCCAACCTGTATAACCTGCAGGTGGTGCGTTATGAAGAATATTCCACCCGCGCCGACGGCAACCGCATCAAGCTGGTGCCACTGTCGCCGAATCGCGGCATGATTTTCGACCGGCGCGGCACTTTACTGGCGGAAAACGCACCAGTACATTCAGTGGAACTGGTCCCGGAACAAGTGCCGGATCTAGTCGCAGCAGTAGAGCAAATATCCGCCATTATCGACATCACGCCGGAGCAAAAAGCCGATTTTTTTAAAGAAGTGAAAGCGCAGCGCCGGTTTAAAAGTATCGCACTGAAAGAGTTACTGAGTGAGCAGGAAGTCGCGCGTCTCGCTGTGCATTTGCACAAACTCAAAGGCGTAACGCTGGAAGCACGCTTGACCCGCCATTATCCGTATGGTGACCTGCTGACGCATGCGCTGGGTTATATTGGCAAAATCAACGACAAAGAATTTAAGAAAATCGAAGAAGACGGCCAAAGCCCAAACTATGCCGCCACCCGGGATATGGGCAAAATCGGTATTGAACGTTTCTACGAAACCCAGCTACACGGCACTGTCGGATTTCAGGAAGTCGAAGTGAACAACCGTGGCCGGGTGATCCGCACGCTGCGCGAACAACCCGCTGTATCCGGCGATGACTTACATCTGACGCTGGATTTAGGCTTGCAATTAAAAGCTCAGGAAGCGCTGGGCGAGAACCGCGGCGCTATTGTCGCGCTGGATCCGCGCACCGGTGGCATTCTGGCGTTTTATTCGAACCCGTCGTATAACCCGAATTTATTTGTGCATGGCATCAGCGGCAAAGATTACCGCATGCTGCTCAATTCTCCCGACCGCCCGCTGGTGAACCGGATGACCCAAGGCGTTTACCCGCCGGCATCAACAGTGAAGCCTTTGATGGCTGTGGCAGGCCTGGAATCCGGCATCGTCACCGAACATACCCGAGTCCCGGATCCGGGCTTTTATCGTTTGCCAAAAGTCAGCCGGCCCTGGCGTGACCATATTAAGTATGGCCATGGTTATGTGGATGTTTATACCGGCATTATCAAAAGCTGTGATACCTATTTCTACGATCTGGCCTATAAAATGGGCGTCGACCGCATCTCCGACTTTATGCAAAAAGCAGGCTATGGCCATTTGTCCGGCATTGATATCGGTGAAGAAACCGCAGGTCTGATGCCCAGTCGCGAGTGGAAAAAAGTCCGGCGTAAACAAAACTGGGGGCCGGGTGATACCATCAACATCGGTATTGGTCAGGGTTACTGGCAGTCTACGCCGCTACAGATCGCGCTGACCACAGCGACACTGATCAACGATGGCGCCCGCATCACACCGCGCCTGGGTGAGAGCTTTCGTAACAGCACCGGCCAGACGTCGCTGTTAATGCCGTTGCAGCAGGTGATTGAAGTGGTCAATCCCCAAAACTGGGCCATCGCACGCGAAGCCATGTATCGCACAGCACATCAGGAAGGTGGGACCGCACGCGGTGCTTTTATCGGCGTCCCTTACACTGTCGGTGGTAAAACCGGCACGGCGCAAGTCATTAATATCGCCGCTGGCGTGAAATACAAAGCCAGCAACGTCAACGAACGTCATCGCGATAATGCATTGTTTGTCGGTTATGCGCCGCATGACAAACCGGAAATTGTTATTTCAGTCATTGTGGAAAACGTCGCCAGTGGCGGTGGTGGCACCAATGCTGCGCCCGTTGCCCGCCAGCTGATGGACTACTATTTCTCCGAGCAATACAACACACCGCAGTTGCCAGACCGCGCGACTGTACAAAAAATGCAGACTGAGCGCGCAGCGGCAATGGTGGCAAGGGAACAGCGTTATGCTGAACAGGCGGCGCGCGATAAAGCTGAAAAAGAGCTGGCGGCGCTTAAAGCCACTACCACTCAGGTGAATACAACGCCACCAGCTGCAGCAGCGGAGACCAACGCCGACAACGTACCGGCGCGTGGCCAGCCGCAAAATGCTGCGCCAGTGATCCTCACACCGGAGCCGGAAGATCTACCGGCGCCACAGCTGGACGATGAAACCCAACAAAATGGTCAGCAGCAAAATGGCGGCAACAACGCCACGGCCCCCACCGGAGGCGGTTTATGAATAGTTTCGCGGAAACCAGCAGCAACCGCCTGCAGCGCTGGCACATTGATTTACCATTACTGATTGGCTTGCTGTGCGCAACGATACTGGGCCTGCTCACCCTGTACAGCGCTGACGGACAAGACCTGGTCAAACTGGAACAGCAAGTTGCGCGGCTTGGCTTTGCGCTGGTGGTGATGTTTACACTGGCGCAAATTAATCCCAAAACCTATCAGCATTGGTCAGTACCGCTGTACTCTGTCGGTGTCGTGATGTTGGTGCTGGTCGAGTTGTTTGGTTATACCGCCAAAGGTTCCACCCGCTGGCTTGACCTCGGATTTACCAAATTCCAGCCATCCGAACTAATGAAGCTGGCAGTACCGATGGCCGTCGCCTGGTATATGGGGAATCAACCGATCCCGCCCCGGATCCGCGATATTCTGATTGGATTTGTCATCTGTCTGGTGCCGACATTGTTGATTGCCAAACAGCCGGATCTCGGCACGTCGATCCTGGTCTGTGTTGCCGGGGTCTTCGTGATATTTTTAAGCGGCATGAGCTGGAAGATCATCGGCGTGATCGCAGCACTAATCGCCGGTTTTATCCCCGTACTGTGGAATTTTCTGATGCATGATTACCAGCGCCAGCGGGTGTTAACGCTGCTGGACGAAGAGCGGGATCCACTTGGGAAAGGCTTCCAGATCATTCAGTCAAAAATCGCGATTGGTTCCGGCGGTATTGAAGGCAAAGGCTGGTTGCACGGTACTCAGTCACAGCTGGAGTTTTTGCCGGAACGGCATACCGACTTTATTTTTGCGGTTTATTCCGAAGAATTTGGTCTGATGGGTGTGCTGGCTCTGCTGGCGATTTACCTGTTTATTCTCGGACGCGGCCTGGTGATCGCCAGCCAGGCGCAGGACAATTACAGTAAGTTTCTCGCCGGTAGCATCACCCTGACGTTTTTTGTCTATGTGTTCGTCAATATCGGTATGGTATCTGGTATCCTGCCAGTAGTCGGTGTGCCGTTACCGCTAATTAGTTACGGCGGCACATCGATGGTTACTTTATTGGCCGGCTTTGGCATTCTGATGTCGATCAGTACCCACAAACGGATGTTAGCAAAACAATCATGAAGCACAGTTCCGCATTTTTCTCCCTGCCCTTTTGCGGCAAAAAAATATCCGTCATTGCGTTCGCAGTCGTGCTCAGCGCCTGTTCCAGTGCGCCTGAGCAATCAGACACTGGCCTGCGCGACAACATGGACCCGAATGCCGGCCGTTATTCGCAGGACAAAGACAGTATTCCGCTGCGATTGCCGACAGAAGATGAACTGCGTGACCCGGAACCAACGGTCGAAGGCTTAAGCCGTGGTGGCAACAAACCATACAATATTTATGGCGTAAATTACTCGCCTCGTACCGATATTCTGCAGTATGAAGAGCAAGGCACAGCAAGCTGGTATGGCAGTAAATTCCATGGTCATTTGACGTCAAACGGCGAAGTTTACAATGTCTTTTCGATGACCGCGGCGCATAAAACTCTGCCATTACCATCGTATGTGCGGGTGACCAACCTCGACAATTACCGCACGGCCATTGTGCGGGTCAATGATCGCGGGCCATTTCACGACAACCGCATTATCGATTTGTCATATTCAGCCGCCTACAAGCTCGGTATTTTTCCTGGCGGCACCGGACGGGTCAAACTGGAATTAATCTCATCGCCGGCGATGGCATCCCAGGAAAGTTTCGCCACGCCAATTGCCAAATTGCCGGATATTCCCTATCAGCCAGTGACACCCAGCGATCGTCCCAGCCGCAGCAATGAATTTGTCGAGCGGCCTTATAATCCGGCCGGGACTGCGACTGTCGCGGCACCGGTAACATCACCACAGATCGCGCCAACACAGGCGCGCAATACCAGCGCTAACCGCCCGCAGCTTGCTACTGCATCAAGTGCGGACGGCTGTTATATCCAGTTGCTCGCCAGCAGCGACAAAGCCAAAGTACAGCGGCTCGGGAACGAATTGCAGCAGCAGTTGTCCGTACCTACAGCGATTGAAACAGTGAACGGCTTATTCCGGCTACTGGCTGGTCCGTTACAAAACAATGCGCAGCATGTGCTGGACACAGTGCGTTCAGGTGAATATCCAAAAGCATATTTCACCAACAAAAGCTTATGTGGCTGAAAAGTCGAATTAAATTAACCTGTTAGCACAATAAGAAAGAGTCTCATGAATCAGTATCGTCGTCTTTTACTTGCCAGCAGCCTGAGCTGCTTTAGTTTTTTTGCCCATAGCCAGGCCGTGCAAATCACCCCTACTGCGCCGGAAGTCAACGCCAAAGGTTATATCCTGATTGATTTTCATACCGGTAAAGTATTGGCCGAAGGCAATGCTGATACCTCACTGGCACCAGCCAGTCTGACCAAGATGATGACCAGTTATGTTATTGGCACCGAAATCAAAAATGGTAATGTGAAGCCCACCGATCAGGTCACCATCAGTGAAAATGCCTGGGCCAAACAATACAGCGACTCCAGTAAAATGTTTATTGAAGTCGGCGCCACCATCTCAGTCGAAGAGTTAAACCGTGGCATTATCATCCAGTCGGGCAATGATGCCTGTGTCGCGATGGCCGAACATATCGCCGGCACTGAAGGCGCCTTTGTTGAGCTGATGAATGCACACGCCAAGCGGATTGGCATGGACAATACTACTTATGTCAATTCCCACGGCCTGCCGGATGAAGCACAGCGCACCACAGCGCGCGATATGGCGAAACTGTCTGTCGCGCTGATTAAAGATGTGCCGGACGAATACAAAATTTACTCAGAAAAAGAGTATGTATTTAATGGCATCAAGCAATACAACCGTAATGGCTTGTTATGGGATAAAAGCCTGAATGTTGACGGCATCAAAACCGGTCACACCTCAGAAGCCGGTTACAGCCTGATCACTTCTGCCACCAAAGATGGCATGCGGTTAATTTCCGTGGTGATGGGCACAGACAGCGCCAAAACCCGCGAAGCCGAAAACAAAAAACTGCTGACCTATGGCTTCCGCTTTTTCGAAACTTTCTCGCCATACAAGGCCGGTGAAGAATTTGCATCGCAGCGCGTCTGGCAAGGCAGCAAAGAAATGATCAGCCTGGGTGTCTTGAGCGAAACGCCAATCACCTTACAACGCGGTCAACGCAAGAATATCAAAGCCGATTTTAAACTGAGCCAACAGTTGGTAGCGCCTATCGCCAAAGGTCAGGTGGTGGGCACTGTTTATCTGAAACTGAATGAGGCCGATGTGGCAGAGTACCCATTAGTTGCTCTGGAAGATATTGAACAGGCAGGCATTTTTGGTCGTCTGGTCGATTACGTGAAGATGCAGTTGCAATAAACGCCACGTCAATATTGGCGCAATGCAGAAAGTCCCGGCACAGCCCGGGACTTTTTGTTAGAATAAGGCCCGTTTTTTTGCTGTTCCCCACCACAAGCAAGAGGTGACCTATGGTGACTGTGGTTAAAGATACCAAATTTGACGAATTTCTGGAGTTCCCCTGCGCTTTCACTTTCAAAGTGCTTGGCGTCGCACATGAGGATTTAGTGCCGCAAGTCATTGCAACACTGCATCAACATGCCGGTGCCAACGACTATGCTCCCAGCGTCAAACCATCCAGCAAAGGCAATTACCATTCTGTTTCGGTATCTGTTGTGGTGCGCGATAAAGACCATATCGAACTGCTGTATACCGAACTTGGCCGGCTTGAACTGGTCCGCTATGTCATGTAACGGCGATGTAATGCTCGCTCCGCGTGACACACACCGTATAATGCCGCCGGCGCTACGCTCTGCAGTACTGATCTGAGGAATGCATATTGGCCTGTTCTGATGCACTGATAATCCGCGATTTAGGTCAGGTTGATTACACGTCCACCTGGCAACGGATGCAGCAATTTACTGATCAGCGTGATGACAGCACTGTCGATGAGATCTGGTTGCTGGAACATCCGCCCGTATTCACCCAAGGCCAGGCCGGTAAAGCTGAGCACCTGCTGTTTCCTGGTGACATTCCGGTGGTCCAGGTGGATCGTGGTGGTCAGGTGACTTACCACGGCCCAGGCCAGCTAGTCGCTTATGTGCTGCTGAATATCAAACGTCGCAATTTAGGCGTTCGCCAGCTGGTGAACCTGATCGAACAAAGCATTATTGATACACTGGCGGCCAATCGGGTCAAGGCTTATGCCAAGAGTGACGCGCCCGGTGTCTATGTTGATGAAAAAAAAGTGGCCTCATTAGGCCTGCGCGTACGTAAAGGCTGTACCTTTCATGGTCTGGCGCTGAACGTCGATATGGATCTGTCGCCATTCTCCCGGATTAACCCTTGTGGGTATGCCGGCATGCAGATGGTACAAAGCAAAGATTTGGGCGGACCTGTCAGCATGCTGCAGGCAAAACAACAACTGACCGCACAGCTGGTAAAGCTGTTGAACGTCAGTGAATTTCAGGAAATAACAGGGTTTTAGTACAGATGACCAAAACTGCCCGTATGGAACCAGGCGTCAAGCTGCGTGATGCTGACAAAATGGCGTTAATTCCGGTAAAAGTGTTGCCAACGGAACCGGCAGAAATGCTGCGTAAGCCGGCCTGGCTAAAAATCAAATTACCGAAAAGTTCTGAACGCATCGACGAAATCAAAGGCGCGCTGCGAAAGCACGGCCTGCACTCCGTCTGCGAAGAAGCGTCTTGCCCGAATTTAACTGAATGTTTTAACCACGGCACTGCCACTTTTATGATCCTCGGCGCCATTTGTACCCGCCGTTGTCCGTTTTGCGACGTTGCGCATGGCCGCCCGCTGCCACCGAGCGCTGAAGAGCCGGAAAAACTGGCACTGACCATTAAAGACATGAAGCTGAAATATGTCGTGATCACCTCGGTTGATCGGGACGATCTGCGTGACGGTGGTGCTCAGCATTTTGCCGATTGTATCAGCGCCATCCGTCGTGAAACGCCGGCAATCAAAATTGAAGTGCTGGTACCGGATTTTCGCGGCCGCATGGACACGGCGCTGGATATTCTGACTCAGACACCGCCAGACGTGTTTAACCACAACCTGGAAACTGCTCCGCGCCTGTACAAACTGGCGCGGCCGGGTGCTGACTACAAATGGTCGCTGGAGCTGTTACGCCGTTATAAAGAGGCACATCCGGAAGTGTCGACCAAATCAGGACTGATGGTTGGCCTCGGTGAAACCACTGAAGAAATCATCGAAGTGATGAAAGACTTACGGGCGCACAACGTGGATATGCTGACGGTAGGTCAATATCTGCAACCAAGTAAACATCACCTGCCGGTCAAACGCTATATGCCACCGGAAGAGTTTGATGAAATCAAACGGATCGGCTTCGAACTTGGTTTTAAACATGTTGCCGCCGGGCCATTTGTCCGGTCGAGCTACCATGCTGACCGTCAGGCTGCCGGCGAAGACATCAGTTAATTCTGATTGGTGGATATGCGTTGATCTGGAACAGGCTGTGTCGCAACAGCCTGTTTTTTTTCAGCAAAAGGGCTTATGCTCTAAAAGTTTCTCAAGGAGCTGTCATGGACAACCGTAAGTTCAGCCGTATTTTATATAGTAATCAGGCGACCCTGCGTTTTCAGGGACAGAATTTCTTCACGCAAGTGACAGATCTGTCGTTAAAAGGCGCGCTGATCCAGCGCCCTGCAGAGTTCAAGGGACTGGTAGGTGAACATGCCCAATTGCAATTTCAGTTAGATCAATCTGAGTTAGTACTGGAAATGGACGTCAGTATTGCGCATATGCACCCTGGCTCAATTGGGCTGCGCTGTGAACGAATTGATATTGAAAGTGCCAGCCATCTGCGCCGGTTACTTGAGCTGAATCTTGGCGATGCTGAATTGTTAAGTCGCGAACTCAACGAGCTGTCGAACTAAGTCCTGCCGCGGTCAGGCCGTCCTGTGCGGCCGGATAGCCAAATGCAGCAGCCTGCTGCATCAACTGTTGCCAACTGACCATATCCTGCCGCTGGCGTGCCAGCGCCGCAAAATAATACTGCACCGGCATTACCTGTTGCGGCTGTTTCAACTGTTGCTGCATTAAATTGATATATAGAGCCGGAACCGGCAATTCAAAGTGCTGCATGTGGCTGTTTGCCTGAACCACGCGGAACACTTGTTTGTTTGCTGCGTCGCAGGTCGCGACTGGCGTTAACCGTACTTGCTCGGGGGCCAGTTGCCAATAATCGGCATAACGCGCCAAATCGGCGGCAGCAAACAGAATATTCGGCGTCAGATCTGTACGTTGGCATTCCGCTGCTGCCACAGGTGCCGGTAAAGCATATTCATCCAGAAAGCCCAAGGCATGACTGAATTCGTGGCGAAATAACGCTGGCGTGAAATTTTCCGGCAATTGCAACCAACCATTGTTAAAACTGGCTTGTCCGCGTCCGGCAACGACCATCAGCAGCTGTGCGCGGCCGCTGCTGACGATCCCCTGCAGCACCTGCGCATTGCATTGAATTCGTCTGCCTGGTGTCTCAGAACATTGCAGCGCCCGACTATCGACAAAGGCTGGCGGCAGAAAACATAAAGGTAAAGTGGCAAAAGAAGAAGCCGGCCAGTCCTGCCGAAACCGCTGCCAGTGACTGATAGCTGAGGCTGACGTCAGCACTGGCTGAATGTGCAGCTGACACTGCGCGGTGACCGGTTCTGGTGATAACTGAGGTGCGGCCAGGCCCTGTTGCTGCCAAAGTCCTAATAACGCAGCAGAATCTGGATCTGGTTGCTGCTGGCGCCATCGTTGTAATTGTTGATACTGCTTTAGTGGCCCTTGCTCAGGCTGCGTGAGCTGCAACCATTGTAATGCAGCAGCCGGATGGCCTTGCTGAATGGCTAACGCAAGATGTTCAGCGGCCTTCATTGGCAGCTGCGCCTGGATGGCCTGCTGCGCCTTGCTAAACTCCAAAGCGCCGGGCACAACCGTCTCGCTGGGCTGGCAAGCACTTAACAGCAATAAAAAAAAGCCAGCAAGCCGGCCTTTTTGTTGTGACAGCGCCTGATTAGTGCGCATGACCACTGTCCGGCGTTTCCGCAGGTTCTTGTGTTTGCTCGTGCTGATGATCTGGCTCTTGTTCGTGCGCCTGTTCGACCACCGCCTGACGTAAGCGGGTCATTTCCAGACGGGCATAACGATGTTCAACAAACTCATACACGTTCGTCGCCAGTGACTTTTTATAATATGCCACTGCCTGCGTCGGGTTTTGTTTCAGACCATGCCAGCGAGCCAGATAAAAATACACTTCGCACAGTTGCTCTGCTAATTGCCGCGGCTCTGTGACATCGCTGCTGGCTGCTTTTAACAGCTGTGCTTCGCTGATTTGCCCGAGGTAAAACGCCACAATCTGTGAAGACCAGGCTTTTTTATCCAAAGCGCTCTGATGTTTGGTCAGAGTGTCCAGTGCTTGTGGGGCAGATTGTTCAACCTGAGCCAGGTACAACCACAAACTACGATATGGATCGTCCGGTTTCATTGCCTGAAACTGTTGGAAATCGTTGATCGCCAACGCCAGTTTGCCATCATACTGCAACGCAATACCACGATTCAGATAGGCATACTGATACTTAGGTTCCAGCTCTAAAGCCGAATCAAACGCATCGTAGGCCTGCTCAAAATCACCGCTGACTGTATGCTGGATCCCGATAAAATTATAGGCATCCGCCATATCTGGCTGTAAACGCAGCGCACGCATAAAATCATAGCGCGCTAACGCCGACAAGCCGACGCTGTCGTACATCACACCGCGGTCATAATGCAGGCGGGCACGTTCAGGTTCAGACAGTTTGGCATTTTGTAACATTTCGCTGATACGGGCGACCGCTATTTCAGTGCGAAATGGTGCAGCAAGAGGTTCTGGTTCAAGCGGATCTTCAACGAGGATACCAACTGGCGCTGTTGGCACCAGTTGGCAGGCAGGCAATGCCACTACTGCAGCAAGCAGTAGTGGCGCCAGCAGCAGCTTAGTTAACTGCTTCGGCATGGGCTTCGCCCGCTTTGCTGTTGGCTTCTTTGATAGACAGACGGACACGGCCTTGTTTGTCTACTTCCAGTACCTTCACTTTGACTTTCTGACCCAGTTGCAGGTGTTCTGCCACATTGTTCACGCGCTCATCAGAGATTTGTGAAATGTGAACCAGACCATCTTTACCCGGTAATACGTTAACGAAGGCACCGAAATCAACAATACGCACCACTTCACCGTCATAGATAGCACCAACTTCAATCTCAGCAGTAATAGCTTCGATTTTGGCGATGGCGATACCAGCAGCGGCGCTGTTGGTGGCGGCAATTTTCACGGTACCATCATCTTCGATTTCGATAGTCGTGCCTGATTCTTCAGTGATCTGACGGATCACCGCGCCGCCTTTACCAATCACATCACGGATTTTCTCCGGGTTGATGTGTAAGGTATAGATACGTGGTGCGTGCTCAGACAGCTCTGAACGGTGCGTGCTGATTGCAGAATCCATTACGCCAAGGATATGGATCCGGGCGGCTTTGGCTTGTTTCAGTGCGATCTGCATGATTTCTTTGGTGATACCTTCGATCTTGATATCCATCTGCAGTGCAGTGATACCAGCAGTGGTACCGGCCACTTTGAAGTCCATGTCGCCCAGGTGATCTTCGTCACCGAGGATGTCTGACAGTACTACAAAGTTGTCGCCTTCTTTGACCAGACCCATCGCGATACCAGCAACAGATGCTTTGATTGGTACACCAGCGTCCATCAGCGCCAGAGAAGAACCACACACTGATGCCATTGAGCTTGAACCGTTTGATTCAGTGATTTCAGACACCATCCGTACTGTGTACGGGAATTTGTCGAATTCTGGCATCACTGCAGCAACACCACGTTTCGCCAGACGACCATGACCGATTTCACGGCGTTTTGGTGAACCGACCATGCCGGTTTCGCCAACCGAGAACGGAGGGAAGTTGTAGTGGAACAGGAAGTTATCGGTTTTGTCTGACAGCAGATCGTCTACTGTCTGCGCATCACGGGCAGTACCTAAAGTACAGGTCACCAGCGCCTGCGTCTCACCACGGGTGAACAGTGCAGAGCCGTGTGTGCGTGGCAGTAAGCCAGTCATCACAGACAAACCACGGATCATTTCGTTATCACGACCATCGATACGCGGCTCACCGGCGATGATACGGCTACGAACAATTTTTGATTCCAGGTTATGGAAGATGTCGCCGGCTTCGGTTTCGTTGAAGCTTTCACCTTCAGCCAGTTCAGCTTTGATTTTGGCAAACACTTCAGCTTTTATCGCGCCGATACGCTCGTAACGTTTTGCTTTCTCAGTAATACGGTACGCTTCGCCAACAGGGGCAGTCGACAGTGTTTCAATTTTGCTGATCAGCGTGTCATTTTTCGGTTTTGCGACCCAGTTCCAGGCCGGTTTTGCTGCTTCTGCGGCAAATTCAGCGATGGCTTTGATGGCGATCTGCATTTGGTCATGACCATAAACCACAGCACCTAACATGACGTCTTCTGACAGCACTTCAGCTTCAGATTCAACCATCAGTACTGCATTAGCAGTACCGGCTACAACCAGGTCCAGCTTGCTTGATTTCAGATCAGTTTCTGAAGGGTTCAGTACGTACTGGTCGTTGATATAACCAACGCGGGCAGCGCCAAGTGGACCGCTGAACGGAATACCAGAAATCGCCAGTGCGGCAGAAGTACCGAGCAAAGAGATGATGTCCGGCTGAATGTCCGGCTCAACAGAAACTACAGTCGCGATAACCTGAACTTCGTTAGTGAAGCCTTCAGGGAATAATGGGCGGATTGGGCGGTCAATCAGGCGCGAGGTTAATGTTTCGCCTTCACTCGGACGGCCTTCACGTTTGAAAAAGCCACCTGGGATACGACCGGCAGCATACATCTTTTCCTGATAGTTTACAGTCAGAGGGAAAAAGTCCTGACCTGGTTTTGGTTCTCTTTTACCAACAACAGTGACCAGCACTGCGGTGTCGCCCATGCTGGCTAATACGGCACCGTCAGCCTGACGGGCGATAACGCCTGTTTCTAACGTGACGGTATGCTGACCAAACTGGAATGATTTTACGATAGGATTCACTTGATATTTTTCCTTTGTCTTGTACGCGTGGATGAGGGCGCCTGATGGGCCTTTTACGCGGTGTATTTTTGGCTCGATATTGCGCGGCACAGTATAGCTGTTTCAGAGGCGGAAAAGATAGTTCAGGACCAGACAGTGGCAGGAAAAAGCGTCGCTTTTTATTGCAGGAAAACGGGCATCACAGGATTTTGCGGTATTCTCAGATCGGCATCGATTTCAGCCATAAAAAAAGGGGCCAAAAGCCCCTTTTCTCACTGGTTTGGTCGATTAACGACGCAGACCTAAACGCTCGATCAGTGCAGCGTAACGTGCAGAGTCTGAACGCTTCAGGTAATCCAGCAGTTTACGACGCTGAGAAACCATCCGTAACAGACCACGACGTGAGTGGAAGTCGTGTTTGTGTTCAGCGAAGTGTGGTTGCAGCTTGGCGATAGAGCCAGTCAGCAGAGCAACCTGAACTTCAGTAGAACCTGAGTCAGCAGCGTTTGCACCGAAATCGGCCAGGATTTTTGCTTTTTCAGCAGTAGTTAGTGACATAGTATCCTCCAGGATATTAAATACGATCGCAGCCAGGCACTAATCCAGCCTACGACCAAAAATGAGCGCGCATTCTAACACAGCATACTCGCAGTACAAGGATTATCTTAACTATTCGCCGTATTGAGCAAACGACGAACTTTGAGCTCAGCAGCGTCCTGCATGCCGACGCCAATAAAAGCCTGGCTTTCGTCATACAGTGCTATTGCATCACTCGGTCCCACTGGCAGTAATTCCAGTAGTTCAGGCGTTAACAACACAGTCTGGCCATGGCGAAGGCGTTTCACCGCAGCAGGGTCCAGCATCAGACGCGGCAAACCAGCCAGCGCATAGTCCATCGGTAATAACAGTGCATCCAGCCCGGCCCAATCCTGCGCCTGATTCAGCGGCGCCAAAAATTCGTCCGTCAACATCTGACTGGCCTGAAATGGCCCGACCTGAGTCCGGCGCAGCGCAGTAACATAAGCACCAGATCCCAGCGTTTCACCCAAATCATCAATCAGGGTACGGATATAAGTCCCTTTGCTGCAGTGCACGATAAACCGTGCGTCCTGTCCGTCAAAATCGAGCAAATCAAAGCGAAAGATGTTGATAGGCCTGGCTTCACGCGGCACTGTGATACCCTGACGCGCATATTTGTATAAAGGCTGGCCTTGATACTTCAGCGCCGAAAACATCGTTGGCACCTGCATTTGCGGGCCACGCATGCTTATTACCGCCGCCTGCAGCTGCTCCAGCACAAAATTAACCGGCTTTTCACTAATCACTTCACCGGCAGCATCTGAAGTATCAGTGCGCACACCAAAGCGCGCACTGACTTCATAGGTCTTGTCAGTGTCCAGCAGAAACTGGCTGAATTTGGTCGCTTCACCAAAACAGATCGGTAATAAACCAGAAGCCAGCGGATCTAAAGCGCCGGTGTGACCGGCTTTTTCCGCCTGAAATAACCAGCGCACGCGCTGTAAAATGCCATTACTGGACACTTCCAGCGGCTTATCTAACAGCAGAATGCCATCAACGATACGACGCGCCATTGTTATTCTTCTTCGTCTGACTTGGTCTCAGTACCTGGTCTTGGATCCAGCTCCTGGCCTGCTGCGACGCGTTTCTGTTCGTCACTTTTACGCACATTTTCAACCAGATTTGCCATCCGGATACCTTCATCCAGCGACTTATCGAAGTAAAAACGAACGGTTGGTACGATACGCGCCTGGATCCGCTTGGCGATCAGACTGCGGATAAAACCACTGGCATCATTCAGAATGTCGAGGTTTTGTTTTACCTTATCGGCTTCCAGTCCAAGGAAAGTCACATAGACCTTGGCGTGGGATAAGTCTTTTGACACATCCACATCAGAGACTGTGATCATGGTGTGTAAGCGTGGATCTTTAATTTCCCGTTGCAGAATCAGTGCCATTTCCTGCTGCATCTGCTGGGCGAGCCGGTCAACCCGGCTGAATTCTTTTGCCATAATTCTCACCTGAAATCAGAAACAAACAGGGGCCGCTGGCCCCTGCTTCATTTAATAATTTCTATTAACTCAATAGATTACAGTGTACGTTCAACCTGAACCACTTCGAATACTTCGATTTGGTCGCCTTCACGGACATCATTGTAGTTCTTCACGCCGATACCACACTCGAAGCCATTACGGACTTCAGAGACGTCGTCTTTAAAGCGACGCAGTGATTCCAGTTCACCTTCGTAGATCACCACGTTGTCACGCAGAACACGGATTGGTGCATTGCGTTTGACGATACCTTCAGTGACCATACAACCAGCAACTGCACCAAATTTCGGTGAGCGGAACACGTCACGAACCTGCGCCAGACCGATGATCTGCTGCTTAAACTCTGGAGCCAGCATACCGGTCATCGCCGCTTTCACTTCGTCCAACAGTTCATAAATGATGCTGTAGTAACGTAAGTCCAGCGCTTCGTCTTCGATGATCTTGCGGGCATTGGCCTCAGCACGAACGTTGAAGCCGATCACGATGGCTGAAGAAGCTGCTGCCAGAGTGGCGTCAGTTTCAGTGATACCACCAACACCACTACCGATGATGCGGATCTTCACTTCATCTGTAGACAGACGCGACAACGACTCGCTGATCGCTTCGACAGAACCCTGTACGTCAGCTTTCAGTACGATGTTCAGCTCGGCCACATCGCCTTCGGTCATGTTGGCAAACATGTTTTCCAGCTTAGATTTTTGCTGACGTGCCAGTTTGACGTCGCGGAATTTGCCTTGACGGTACAGGGCAACTTCACGGGCTTTGCGCTCGTCACGCACTACTGTCACTTCATCACCGGCAGACGGTACGCCTGACAGACCCAGAATTTCGACCGGGATTGACGGACCAGCTTCTTTCACGTCCTGACCATTTTCGTCGCGCATCGCACGGACACGACCGTATTCCAGACCACACAACACGATGTCGCCCTGACTCAGCGTACCTTCCTGTACCAGGATAGACGCTACAGGACCACGGCCTTTGTCAAGACGGGATTCAATGACTACACCACGCGCCATGCCTTCACGAACCGCTGTCAGTTCCAGCAATTCAGACTGCACCAGCAATGATTCCAGCAGGTCATCTATACCTAAGCCCGTTTTTGCAGAAACCTGCACGAACTGGGTATCGCCGCCCCATTCTTCTGAAATCACACCGTATTGCGACAATTCGTTACGCACACGGTCCGGATCTGCATCTGGTTTATCAATCTTGTTCACTGCCACCACGATTGGCACACCAGCTGCTTTCGCGTGCTGGATAGCTTCTTTGGTTTGTGGCATTACGCCGTCATCGGCTGCAACAACCAGTACGACAATGTCCGTCGCCTTGGCACCACGGGCACGCATCGATGTAAACGCGGCGTGACCTGGGGTATCGAGGAAGGTGATCATGCCACGGTCAGTTTCGACGTGGTAAGCACCGATATGCTGGGTGATACCACCGGCTTCGCCTGCAGCCACTTTCGCTTTACGGATATAGTCGAGTAATGAGGTTTTACCGTGGTCAACGTGACCCATCACCGTCACGACTGGCGCACGATGTTCCTGCGCACCTTCGCCTTCGCGATCTGCCATCACCGTTTCTTCCAGCTCGTTTTCACGAGTCAGCGTAAACTTGTGGCCCATCTCTTCACAGACGATGGCGGCAGTTTCCTGGTCGATCACCTGGTTAATGGTCGCCATAGCGCCCATTTTCATCATCACTTTGATGACTTCAGATGCTTTCACAGCCATCTTGGCAGCCAGTTCGGCTACAGTGATCGTTTCACCAATTTTCACTTCACGCTCCACCGGCTGCGCTGGCTTATTAAAACCATGCTGCATGCTGGTTGGGGTTTTCTTTTTCTTATGACGATTGGCGCGGTTAAAGGCGTCTTTATCGTCCGCGTCATCTTTTTTCTTGGCTTTGCCAACTGGCGCTTTTTTGCCATGACGACGACCGCCACGCTCATCGCGTGAATCTTCTTCATCTTCGGCACGTTTGGCGAAGACGTTGCTGGTCAGGTGGTAATCACCGACTTCAACCGCTGGTGCAGCTTCCTGTGACCAGCGCTCTGCGTTTTCTTCAGCCAGACGACGGGCTTCTTCGGCCTGACGCTGTGCTTCTAATTCCAGCTTACGCAGACGTTCAGCGTCTTGCTGAGCGATAATCCGCTCGGCTTCGCGTTTGGCTTCTTCTTTTGCCGTGCGACGTGCCGCTTCTTCCGGATCATCTTTCGCCAGCTGTGCACGTTCTGCTTCACGGCGTTTAGCATCGGCCGCTTTACGTTCTGCTTCAGCTTTCCGTTCAGCCTCGTCACGGGCGCGTTTTTCCGCGGCCTGACGTTCTGCTTCAAGACGCGCCTCTTCTTTCGCTTTTTCTTCGGCCAGACGCGCTTCTTCTTCGGCTTTTAATGCCGCTTCATCCATGATCGGACGTTTGACATAGGTTTTTTGCTTGCGCACTTCAACCTGAATTTCACGGTTGCGACCAGCGCCGCCGCTTACGCTCAGCGTTGATTTTTCTTTGCGCTTCAGCGTCAGCCGTGACGGCTCGCTGCTGGCACCACCATGTTGTTTACTCAGGTGCTCAAGCAGAGATTTTTTCTCATCTTCGCTGACCATCTGACCAGACTGCTTTGCAATACCTGCATCAGCAAATTGTTGAACCAACCGATCAACAGTCGTTCCCACATCACTGGCCAGTTTTTCTATCGTGACATCTGCCATGTAATAGTTTCCTCCGTTGACCTATCAGTTCTGCTCGCTAAACCAAACGATATTGCGTGCAGCCATAATTAATGCAGCAGCTTTTTCTTCTGCCATTTTTTCAATTTCAATCAAATCATCGACACCTAATTCGGCCAGATCATCGAGCGAAACCACACCTTTACTGGCCAGAACATAAGCGGTGTGGGTCTCCATTCCTTCCAGATTCAGCAGCGCTTCACTTGGCTGTGAACCTTCCAGTGATTCTTCACTGGCCAGTGCGCGGGTCGTCAGAACCGCTTTGGCGCGCTTACGTAACTCTTCGACTGTGTCTTCGTCCAGACCGTCGATGCTCAGTAATTCAGACACTGGCACATATGCCACTTCTTCCAGTGTGGAGAACCCTTCGTCGACCAGAATTGACGCGAAATCTTCGTCGATTTCCAGCGCGTCCATAAAGACGCTGAGGACTTTAGATGTCTCTTCCTGGTGCTTTTTCTTCATGTCAGATACTGACATGACGTTCAGTTCCCACTGTGTCAGCTGACTGGCAAGACGCACGTTCTGACCAGCACGGCCAATGGCCATCGGCAGATTAGAGTCTTCCACAGCGATGTCCATCGCATGTGCATCTTCGTCAACGATGATCGAAGCAACTTCAGCTGGTGCCATCGCGTTGATGACATATTGTGCGGAGTTATCATCGTACAACACGATGTCGACCCGCTCGCCACCTAACTCACCAGATACAGCCTGAACACGTGAACCGCGCATACCAACACAAGCGCCAACCGGGTCGATCCGGCGGTCGTTGGTTTTCACTGCGATTTTCGCGCGTGACCCCGGATCACGGGCTGCGCCACGGATTTCAATCATTTCTTCGCCAATTTCCGGCACTTCAATACGGAACAGCTCAATCAGCATTTCCGGGCGGGTCCGGCTTAAGAACAGCTGGGCACCACGGGCTTCCGGGTTCACTGCATACAACAAAGCACGGATGCGGTCGCCCGGACGGAATGTTTCGCGTGGGATCATCTCTTCACGGGCTAACATCGCTTCTGCGTTGTTGCCAAGGTCGACGATGACACTTTCACGGTTCACTTTTTTGACCACGCCGGTCACAAGCTCGCCAACCTGGTCAATATAAGCTTCAACAACCTGAGACCGTTCTGCTTCACGTACTTTTTGCACGATGACCTGCTTGGCCATCTGCGTGGTGATACGGTCAAATTGAATCGAATCAATTTGTTCTTCGACATAATCGCCGACATTTAACTCAGGTTCGTCGTACTGCGCTGCAGACAACGTCATTTCACGGAACGGATGTTCCTGCACCTGGTCATCCGGGATCACCAACCAGCGACGGAATGTTTCATATGAACCCGTTTTGCGGTCAATCGAGACACGAACTTCAATATCGCCTTCATTTTTCTTTTTAGTAGCTGCAGCCAGCGCAAATTCAAGCGCCTGGAAGATCTTTTCCCGTGGAACCGATTTCTCGTTTGAAACCGCATCAACAACTAATAGTATTTCTTTTGCCATGATTTATGCCTCACTAGAGCCGTGGTTCTGTTCAGAACACCGGAACTACGTTTGCTTTCTCTACATTATCCATAAGCAAACGATATGGTTTGCCATCCACTTCGATGACCAGCATGTCATCTTCAATTGCATTGAGGATCCCTTTGAAACGACGACGGCCATCTTGTGGGATGGCCAGTTTGACTTCAATTTTTTGTCCGACAACTTTGGCAAAATGTGCCAGCGTAAACAAAGGACGATCCAAACCCGGAGATGAAACCTCCAGATTGTATTCGTTAGGAATTGGGTCTTCGACATCAAGGATGGCGCTGACTTCACGGCTGATCAACGCACAGTGGTCAACATTAACCCCATCCGGATGATCAATAAACAAGCGTAAGGTGGAATGCCGCCCTGCCGCCATGAACTCGATGCCCAGCAGTTCAAAGCCATTGGCTGCAACTGTGGGTGCCAACAGCTCAGTTAAACGCTGTTCTTGTTTAGTCAAAGAGACCTCCGGAAATAAAAAAAGGGCATATAGCCCAGAATAGTAGTACAACGTTACCCCAGATATAAAAACGCCCCGACAGATCGGGGCGACTTTACACCGGTAAAACAGGATATCGCCAATCCCGTTCTAAATCTGGTTGCGAACTGAAGTTAACACTTGCGGTTCGCGACAACGATGGTTTCAAGCTGAAATTATCATTGCCGGTAAAAGTGGTTGCGGGAGCCGGATTTGAACCGACGACCTTCGGGTTATGAGCCCGACGAGCTACCAGGCTGCTCCATCCCGCGTCCGTAACTGGCGTGCATTATATAGTGGTGACCACTGTATCGCAACATATTGTTTTAGCAGTTGACACGTGAGTCTCGCTGCTACGTTACTGTATTCGAACCACAGCAACATCAAGAATTGGTGCCGAGAGCGGGACTCGAACCCGCATGCCTAGGGCACTACCACCTCAAGGTAGCGTGTATACCAATTTCACCATCTCGGCATTATTCAGAGGGATATCCGGGAGATTAATTACCGACCGGAATATCTTTTGAAGCTTCTTTTTTCTCTTCTGGCTTGGCTGGTGCAGTTTCTGCAGCAACCGGCGCAGCGATATTTTCAAATTCAGATTTTTTCTGGATATGTGATGTGTTGTAGTTGCCTAAAATCAGGCTTAACACAAAAAACAACACCGCCAGAATACTGGTTGAGCGTGTCAGGAAATTACCGCGACCTGCTGAACCAAAAATCGTTGCTGAAGCACCGGCACCGAATGAAGCGCCCATGTCCGCACCTTTACCATGCTGGATCAATACCAGTCCGATAATTGCCAGCGCGACGATTGCGTATAATACGATAATAATTTCGTACATCTTTATTCCTTTGCCATCTGGCAAATTGCAGCAAACTCTGCTGGTTTTAAACTGGCGCCACCGACCAGAGCACCATCGATGTCTGGCTGGCTAAACAGTGTTTGCCAATTTTCAGCATTCACACTGCCACCGTATAAAATTCTGACCTGCGCTGCCGCATGTTGGTCAATGCGCGCCAGGTGTTGCCTGATGAATGCATGCACTTGCTGTGCTTGCTCAGGCGTTGCTGTCAGTCCTGTGCCAATCGCCCAAACGGGTTCATAAGCAATCACGGTCCGGGCCAGCAAATCAGGGTGCGCAGCATACACTGCATCCAAATGCTGTGCAAGAACCCACATGGTTTTTTCTTGCTGCCTTTCGGATAAAGTCTCGCCAAAACAAATAATTGGCGTTACTCCGGCTGCGATTGCCTGCTGGGCTTTCTGCAATACAGTCGCATCAGTTTCGCCATATAGACTTCGACGCTCGCTGTGACCGAGAATGACATAATCGGCTCCGACGGCGCGAATCATATCAGCACTGATTTCACCTGTGAAGGCACCGGCCTTCTCACTGCTGGTATTTTGAGCGCCCAGGCAATATTTTGTCGATTTAGGAAAGTCAGCCAGAAATATTACAGGAGGGCAGATCAGAATTTCATGCGGGCAATCGATACTTTGCAGCATCGTTGCAGTGGCCTGCACCAACTCACGGTTCCCATTCATTTTCCAGTTTGCAGCGATAAGCGGACGGCGAAATGTCATGCGGACTCCCCTGTTTAAGCCGGCGCGATCTTAACGAACATCGGCCTTGCAGACAAGCAAAAGCCGAAAAAAACCTGTTGCACGATTTTTTCCGGCTTGAACATTTGCATGACTGCCCGCTGGCCTTTTTGCAGGCAAAAATGAAACTGACTAGCTCGCCAGCTTCACCGCCGCCGCAATCCGTTCGGCATATTCCTGTACCTGAGCTTGTTCTCTTCCTTCTACCATTACACGGATTAATGGTTCAGTACCGGACTTGCGGATTAAAACCCGGCCCTGGCCGTGTAATTCAGCTTCGACTTTCGCAATAACTTCTTTGACGTGCATGTTATCAAGCGGTGCCGAACCTTTTTCAAACTTCACATTGACCAGCACCTGCGGCAATTTCGTCATGCCGTGGCTTAAATCCGCCAGACTTAAATTAGTATCCATCATCGACGCAAGTACTTGCAGTGACGCAACAATGCCATCGCCGGTACCGGTATGATCAAGATTGATCACATGACCGGAATTTTCGCCACCGATGCGCCAGCCTTTCTCCTGCAGCAGCTCCATCACATAGCGATCGCCGACTTTACTGCGCACAAACGGAATATCAAGGTCGGCTAAAGCCAGTTCTAAGCCCATATTGCTCATCAGCGTACCGACCACCCCACCGGTCAGACGACCGCGTTGTTTGGCTGAACGGGCAATCATATAAATAATTTCATCACCATCAATCTGGCGACCTAAATGATCGACCATCATTACGCGATCGCCGTCGCCGTCGTAGGCGATGCCCAAATCAGCGCCGAGTTCAACCACCGCTTTTTGCAGGTCGTCCGTATGAGTTGCGCCACATTTTTCGTTGATATTGAGGCCGTTAGGCGTACAGGCGATGGTATGCACATCAGCACCGAGTTCGCGGAACACATTCGGGGCGATGTGATAAGTCGCACCATTGGCGCAGTCCAGCACGATTTTGTAGCCACTTAATGACATGTGATTTGGCAGGTGGCTTTTGCAGAACTCGATATAACGCCCGGACGCATCATCAATGCGCTGGGCTTTTCCCAATTTTTCCGACGGCTCACAGACCATCGGCTGTTCCAGCTCGGCTTCAATCGCCAGTTCAATCTCATCGTCGAGTTTGCTGCCGTCGCCGGAGAAAAATTTGATACCATTATCATAATATGGATTGTGCGAGGCACTGATCACGATCCCCGCTTCGGCTCGGAAAGTGTGGGTCAGATAAGAGACTGCCGGCGTCGGCATAGGGCCAAGCAGGCGCACATCAATGCCAGCAGAAATCAATCCGGCTTCCAGCGCTGTTTCCAGCAAATAACCAGAAATACGCGTGTCTTTGCCAATTAACACTTTGCGGGTACCGCGCTGCGACAATACGCGTCCGGCGGCCCAGCCTAATTTCATTGCAAATTCCGGTGTGATTGGAAACTCGCCGACACGGCCACGCACACCATCAGTTCCAAAAAACTTCCTGCTCATTAAATGACTCCAGATTTGGTCGCGGCAACAATGGCTAATGCATCTGCCGTTTCTTTGACATCATGGACACGAATGATCTGTGCCCCTTGCATAGCGGCTATTGTGGCACAGGCAATACTACCTGCCAAACGTTCTGATACATCACGCTTAAGTAGTTGCCCGATCATTGACTTACGTGACATTCCGGCCAATACCGGGTAGCCGGTAGCAACAAATTCAGACATTGCTGCCAGCAGCTGATAGTTATGACTGAGGCTTTTACCAAAGCCAAATCCAGGGTCCAGCATAATCTGGCTGGACGCGATGCCGGCGGCTTCACATTGTTGCGCGCGTTGCAGCAACCATTGCAGTACCTCAGTCACTACTTGCTGATAATCCGGCTGATGTTGCATTGAACGCGGTTGCCCTTGCATATGCATCAGGCAAACCGGCAGCTGGCTGGCTACTGCAACCTCTAGCGCTCCAGGCTCTTGCAAAGCGCGGACATCATTGATGATGTCCGCTCCGGCCAATACGGCCTGTCGCATCACTTCTGCTTTACTGGTGTCCACAGAAATGACGATATCAGTAAACTGACGCCGTATCGTGTGGATCACCGGCACGACCCTTTGCAGTTCATCATCCAGGCTGACATCGGCAGCGCCGGGTCGAGTGGACTCACCGCCGATATCGATAATATCAGCGCCAGCCGCGACCAGATCAGCGACGCGTGCCAGACAAGCGGTTTCGCCGGTAAATTGGCCACCATCAGAGAAAGAGTCAGGCGTCACATTGAGGATCGCCATCAGCCGGCTTTGCCGCAAATCCAGCCGACGCTGGCGGGGTAATAATAATTCCATCGGGACTCCAAACAGAAAACCCCGGCGAACCGGGGTTTTAATTTCACAACTCAGATTTAGCTGCCGTGGCTTTCGCTTGGCGTTGTATCTGCTGCCGGAGCTGCAGTTGCCGCTGTGCCACCAGAACCAGGTGCCTCCGGCTTTTTATCCTTTGGCTCCCAATGCTCAGGCGGACGTACGTCACGACGTGCCATCAAGTCATCGATTTGTTTGGCATCAATCGTTTCGTACTGCATCAGGCAATCTTTCATCGCGTGCAGAATATCGATATTGGCTTCGATCAGCTCTTTGGCGCGCACATAGTTACGGTCAATAAAATCACGGATCTCATGATCGATCATTTTGACTGTGTCTTCCGACATGTGTTTGTTTTTAGTCACAGAGCGCCCTAAAAACACTTCACCTTCTTCTTCGGCATATAACAGTGGTCCCAATTTTTCTGAGAAGCCCCACTGTGTCACCATCTTACGTGCCAGGTTGGTAGCGCGCTCGATGTCGTTGGAAGCACCGGTACTGACTGCTTCGCTGCCATAAATGATCTCCTCAGCGATCCGGCCACCAAACAACGAGCTGATCATACTTTCCAGGAATCGCTTCGAATGGCTGTAACGGTCCTGCTCCGGCAAGTACATGGTGACACCCAGGGCGCGGCCGCGCGGGATAATACTCACTTTGTACACCGGGTCGTGCTCAGGCACCAGACGACCAACAATGGCATGACCTGCTTCGTGATAAGCAGTCATCTCTTTTTCTTTCTCGGTCATCACCATCGAGCGACGTTCAGTGCCCATCATGATTTTGTCTTTGGCTTTTTCAAACTCATCCATCGACACAACCCGGCGATTGTTACGTGCTGCAAACAGCGCCGCTTCGTTGACCAGATTGGCTAAATCAGCACCAGAGAAACCTGGGGTACCACGCGCAATCAATGACGCGTCCACGCCGTCACCCAATGGGACTTTACGCATGTGAACTTTCAGAATTTGCTCACGGCCACGCACATCTGGCAAGCCTACAACGACCTGACGGTCAAAGCGGCCCGGCCGCAATAATGCTGGATCTAATACGTCTGGTCTGTTGGTCGCGGCAATAACGATAATGCCTTCGTTGCCATCAAAACCGTCCATTTCGACCAGCATCTGGTTCAATGTCTGTTCGCGCTCGTCATGACCACCGCCAAGACCTGCACCACGCTGACGGCCGACCGCATCAATTTCGTCGATGAAAATGATACATGGTGCGGCTTTTTTCGCTTGTTCGAACATGTCACGGACGCGGCTCGCACCAACACCAACAAACATTTCGACAAAATCAGAACCGGAAATGGTGAAAAACGGCACTTTGGCTTCACCGGCAATGGCTTTAGCCAGCAGCGTTTTACCAGTGCCCGGTGGGCCAACCATCAACACGCCTTTCGGGATACGGCCGCCCAGTTTCTGAAAGCGTGACGGATCTTTTAAGTAATCCACCAGCTCAGTCACTTCTTCTTTGGCTTCGTCACAACCAGCGACGTCCGCAAAAGTCGTTTTAATTTGGTCTTCGCCCATCAGGCGCGCACGGCTCTTACCAAAGGACATCGCGCCTTTGCCACCGCCGCCCTGCATCTGGCGCATAAAGAATATCCAGACGCCGATTAACAGCAGCATTGGGAACCAGGAAATAAAGATCTGGCCCAGCAAACTGGTTTCTTCCGGTTTCACACCGGTTGAGTCCACGTTGTTTTTGATCAGGTCGTCAAGCAGCTTCTCGTCATAGCCGCCTGGGATTGTAGTTTCAACCCGTTGTCCGTCTTTGCGTACCGCACGGACTACACCGCCCCGATCCACCTGGACTTCTCGGATTTGGCCCTGATTCACATCATTAATGAATTGGGTATAGCTTGTTGTTCTGTCAGACCGATCGGCCGGACTGAAACTGTTGAACATCGTCATCAGTACGACGGCGATCACCAGCCACACCATCAGATTCTTTGCCATGTCGCTCAAGGAAATAACCTCTTGTTACCAGAATTGCTTCTGTTGCTACTTTACTAGAGTTTGAAACCTGTCGCCACGATATATGTCTCGCTGGAACGGGCGCGGGACGAATCGGGTTTGCGGATCCGTACATTGGTAAATACGTCGCGGACCTGCTGGACAAAGGCATCGAACCCTTCCCCATGGAACACTTTGACGACAAAACTACCGTTTTTCTTCAGCACTTTGTTACACATATCCAGTGCCAGTTCGATCAGATACATGCTGCGGCTCTGGTCTACCGTCGCATTGCCACTCATATTCGGCGCCATATCAGACAACACGACGTCGACATTGCGGCCATCGATCCGGTTTAACAGTGCTTCGAGCACCGCATCTTCGCGAAAATCGCCCTGCAAAAACGCCACACCTGCCAGTGGGTCCATAGGCAGGATGTCACAGGCGATCACAATGCCCTCGCGCCCAACCAGCTCAGCCGCCAGTTGCGACCAACTGCCTGGGGCTGAGCCCAGATCTACGACTGTCATGCCGGATTTGATCAGTTTATCTTTCTGCTGGATCTCTTCGAGCTTAAACGAAGCCCGGGAACGCAGCCCCAGTTTTTGTGCTTTGTGCACAAAAGGATCGGTCACATGTTCTTGCAGCCAACGGCTGGAACTGGCCGAGCGCTTTTTCTTTGTCATGGAAACACTCTTAATTGGTCTTCCCTGCAAGATGGCGGTACAATGACGCTATTTCAAGCTTTCCAAACGGAAAAAGTCATTTTATGAGTCTTACTAACAAACAAAAGCAATTTTTAAAAGCCAAAGCACACGAGCTGAAGCCTGTGATCCTGCTCGGCGGCAATGGTCTGACGGAAGGCGTGATGGCCGAAGTTGATCTGGCGCTGGAACATCACGAACTGATTAAAATCAAAGTCCCGAGCATTGACCGGGAAGAAAAGGTTGCTGTCATGGATGCCATTATCCGTGAAGCAAAAGCCGACAAAGTTCAGGTGATCGGTCATATTTTGGTGCTGTACCGCGCCGCTAAAGAGAAAAAACTACAATTGCCACGCGGCTGATTGCAGCTCGTTTAGCCGGTTTTTTGATCTTCCGGCAACACATTCACCTCGAGAAAACCTGCCGCAAATAAATTGCGGCGGGCTTCATCTGCAGTATCTGCACGTTGTCTGACCAATGCATCGGGCATCTCAATCGCGGTGGCTTTGAGAAACTGCCAGCCAATTACATGGTCAGCCGGTAACAAGGCAATGACGTGGGCAAGGCCGTGTTGCACACACCAGTTCGAATTATCTGTCACGCCGGCGAAAATTTCTTTTGGGCTGGTCTGCCAATCCCGTACATCTAATACCAAAGCCCAGGGCCGATCGATGATTGGCTGCACTATGTCCCGGAAATCGCCGATATATTCTCTGATATCGCGGCTGGTCCAGACACCGATAGCCCGCACCCACAACGTTTGCTGTTCCAAACACAATTCGTAAGCTGGCTTGGCATCTTTCATAACAAAATCCTCTACGCGCTGATATCAGGCAATTGCGCCAGGTCCTGGTACCACAAGTCGCTGTGCAATTTAACCATATCTCTTTGTAAATAAAACGACAAAAGCGGCCGAAGCCGCTTTTTTCCGTCAATCCGAGACTAAAGTCGTAGTTAAAGGTACTTCACGTCCGTGATCTCAAACTCGACCACGCCGCTTGGTGTGGTGATATTGACAACATCGTCCTGCTGTTTACCAATCAAACCGCGTGCGATCGGCGAGTTAACCGAAATCAGATTGTTTTTGATATCGGCTTCGTCATCGCCAACGACTTTGTAGGTCACTTCTTCCTCTGAATCCAGATTCAGAATGGTGACTGTAGAGCCGAAGATCACTTTGCCGTTATTGGTCAGCTTAGTGATATCGATGATCTGCGCATTAGCCAACTTGCCTTCAATATCCTGGATCCGTCCTTCGCAGAACCCCTGCGCTTCACGCGCCGCATGGTATTCAGCGTTTTCTTTCAGATCACCGTGTTCACGCGCATCGGCAATCGCTTCTATAATTGCCGGCCGTTTCACTGTTTTCAGTTCATGCAGTTCATCGCGCAACCGTTGTGCGCCCTGAACTGTCATCGGGATTTGACTCATCCGTTTACTCTCTTATGTAACTCCTGCACCGAGTTCACTGTCGCAAACGCATTAGCAGCGTTGGCTTTACAGGTCGCAAATGCGGCATTCAGGGTCGTGGTGTAATTGGCCTTATGTTGCAGAGCGCCACGGCGTAACACTTTGGAATCTTCAATAGCCTGACGGCCTTCGGTGGTGTTCACGATGTAGCTGTACTCACCATTTTTAATCCGATCCAGAATGTGCGGACGACCTTCAAATACTTTGCTGACTGCACGGCATGGAATACCTGCGGCTTGCAATGCTTTCGCAGTACCGCCGGTGGCATCCAGTTCAAAACCAAGGGCGACCATGGTTTTCGCCAGCTCAACGACGCGCACTTTATCGCTATCACGTACTGAAAGTAAAGCGCGACCACCGGTTGGTATTAACGTCCCGGCGCCTAACTCTGCTTTGGCAAAGGCTTCAGCGAAAGTTTCGCCGACGCCCATGACTTCGCCGGTAGAGCGCATTTCAGGGCCAAGTAACGGGTCAACACCCGGGAACTTGTTAAACGGGATCACCACTTCTTTCACCGAGAAATATGGTGGAATAATTTCCGTGGTCACGCCCTGCTCTTGCAGTGATTTGCCTGCCATACAACGGGCACCGACTTTTGCCACGGCAACCCCGGTCGCTTTTGACACAAATGGCACAGTCCGGGCAGCGCGCGGATTGACTTCGATCAGGTAGACTTCACCGTCTTTGACCGCAAACTGGGTGTTCATCAAACCCACAACACCAAGTTCCAGTGCCAGTTTACGCACCTGTTCCCGCATCACGTCCTGGATTTGTTGACTCAGGCTATGTGGTGGTAATGAACAAGCCGAGTCACCAGAGTGCACACCCGCCTGTTCGATGTGCTCCATAATGCCACCGATGATCACATCAGTACCGTCACAGATCGCATCAATGTCCACTTCAATCGCATCATCGAGGAAACGATCCAGCAATACCGGCGAATCATTCGACACGCTGACGGCTTCCGTCATATAACGACGTAAGTCCTGGTCGTCGTACACGATTTCCATCGCACGGCCACCGAGGACATAAGACGGACGCACCACCATCGGATAACCAATGTCCGGTGCTTTCGCCAACGCTTCTTCCATGCTGGTAACAGTGGCGTTTTTCGGCTGTTTCAGGCCAAGACGCTCGACCGCCTGCTGGAAACGCTCGCGGTCTTCTGCGCGGTCAATCGCATCCGGTGAGGTGCCGATAATTGGCACGCCATTCGCTTCCAGTGCGCGTGCCAGCTTCAGTGGCGTTTGGCCACCGTATTGCACGATCACACCTTTAGGCTGTTCTTTACGCACGATTTCCAGCACATCTTCCAACGTAATGGATTCGAAATACAGCCGGTCCGAGGTGTCGTAATCGGTAGACACGGTTTCCGGGTTACAGTTGACCATAATGGTCTCGTAACCGTCTTCGCGCAGGGCTAACGCCGCGTGTACACAGCAATAATCGAATTCGATACCCTGACCAATGCGGTTCGGGCCACCACCGATGATCATGATTTTATCGCGGTTGCTTGGTGCCGCTTCACATTCTTCATCGTACGTGCTGTACATGTACGCAGTGTCTGAAGCAAATTCAGCCGCACAGGTATCGACGCGCTTGTACACCGGGTGCAGGCCAAAACCGTGGCGTTTTTTCCGCACTTCAGCTTCAGCAACGCCCAGCAGGTCGGCGATACGTTTATCAGCAAAACCTTTGCGTTTCAAAACCGTCAGACGCGCTTGATCCAGACCAGCAAAACCTGCGGCCTGAATGGCGGCTTCTTCTTTCACCAGATCTTCCAGCTGTACCAGGAACCATGGGTCGATATTCGTCAGCTTGAAAATCTCATCCATCGTCATGCCAAAACGGAAGGCATCGGCGATGTACCAAATCCGGTGTGAACCAGGTTCGCGCAATTCGCGGGTGATTTTCTCTTTCGCTTCCGGTGCATGAATGTCGATGATTGGGTCTAAACCACAAACACCAATTTCAAGGCCGCGCAGCGCCTTTTGCAGCGATTCCTGCTGATTGCGGCCAATCGCCATGACTTCACCAACCGATTTCATCTGGGTGGTCAGGCGGTCATTGGCACCAACAAATTTTTCAAAGTTAAAGCGTGGCACTTTGGTCACAACATAATCGATGCTCGGCTCGAACGACGCAGGCGTGCGACCGCCGGTGATGTCGTTGGCCAGCTCGTCCAGTGTATAACCAATCGCCAGTTTCGCTGCCACTTTGGCAATTGGGAAACCAGTGGCTTTTGATGCCAGCGCCGATGAACGGGATACACGCGGGTTCATTTCGATGATCACCATCCGGCCATCGACCGGGTTGATACCGAACTGCACGTTGGAACCGCCGGTTTCAACGCCGATTTCACGCAACACTGCCAGCGAGGCATTGCGCATGATTTGGTATTCTTTGTCAGTCAGCGTCTGGGCTGGTGCCACAGTGATTGAGTCACCGGTATGCACACCCATCGGGTCGAAGTTTTCAATGGAACAGACGATGATGCAGTTGTCGTTTTTATCCCGCACCACTTCCATCTCGTATTCTTTCCAGCCAATCAATGATTCATCGATCAGCAGCTCTTTAGTCGGCGATAAATCTAAGCCGCGGGCACAGATTTCGTCGAACTCTTCCCGGTTGTAGGCAATACCGCCGCCCGAGCCGCCCATCGTGAACGACGGACGGATAATGCATGGAAAACCGATGGTTTCCAGCACCTGGTAGGCTTCTTCCATCGAGTGGGCAAAACCGGCGCGTGGACAAGCCAGACCGATCGAACGCATGGCTTTGTCAAAGCGGCCACGGTCTTCCGCTTTGTCGATGGCGTCTGCAGTAGCGCCGATCATTTCGACATTGTATTTCGCCAGTACACCATGGCGCTCTAAATCCAGCGCACAGTTCAGTGCTGTCTGGCCGCCCATGGTCGGTAACACCGCACATGGCCGTTCTTTTTCGATGATTTTCTCTACCACCTGCCAGTGGATTGGCTCGATGTAAGTCGCATCGGCCATTTCCGGGTCTGTCATGATGGTCGCCGGATTCGAGTTTACCAGGATCACCCGGTAACCCTCTTCTTTCAGCGCTTTACAGGCCTGAGCGCCTGAGTAGTCAAATTCGCAGGCCTGGCCAATCACAATTGGGCCAGCGCCGAGGATTAAAATACTTTGAAGGTCGGTACGTTTTGGCATAGCTCTCTCAATCCTGGCTTATTTGGCGTTACGCTGTTGCATCAGTGCGATAAAGTGATCAAACAATTCACTGGCTTCATGCGGGCCCGGGCTTGCTTCAGGGTGGCCCTGAAAGCTGAATGCCGGTTTGTCCGTGCGATGAATGCCCTGCAGCGAGCCATCAAACAGCGACTTGTGCGTCGCACGCAGCGTGGCGGGCAAAGTGGCTTCATCCACGGCAAAACCATGGTTCTGCGCCGTGATTAACACTTTTGTACTGTCGAGGTTTTGCACCGGGTGGTTACCACCGTGGTGACCAAATTTCATCTTCAGTGTTTTGGCACCGCTGGCCAAAGCCAGTAACTGGTGACCCAGACAGATACCAAACACCGGAATGTCGGTCTCAAGGAAAGTCTTAATCGCTTCAATGGCATAAGTACAAGGCGCCGGGTCACCAGGACCGTTCGACAGGAAAATCCCATCCGGATTCAGCGCTAACACTTCTGCTGCTGGCGTTTGCGCCGGAACTACCGTTAAACGGCAGCCGCGATCAACCAACATACGCAGAATATTGCGTTTCACACCAAAATCGTAAGCAACGACGTGAAAGACTGACTCTGGTGCTTTTTTATGGCCCAGCCCCAGTTCCCAGCTGCCTTCGCTGAAGCTGTATGGCGCCTGGACTGTAACTTCTTTGGCCAGATCCATGCCGGACAACCCCGGGAAACTACGGGCCAGTTCCAGCGCTTTGGCTTCGTCGATATCGCCGGCCATCAGGCAGCCATTCTGAGCGCCTTTTTCACGCAGGATGCGGGTCAGTTTGCGGGTATCAATGTCGGCGATGCCGAGGACGTTGTGATCTTTGAGGTATTGACTAAGGGAACGTTGATTACGGAAATTTGAAGCAAGCAGAGGAAGGTCACGAATGATCAGGCCCTTGGCCCAGACTCTGCCGGATTCTTCGTCTTCATCATTGGTGCCGGTATTACCAATGTGGGGATAGGTCAAAGTGACCATTTGTTCTGCATACGAAGGGTCGGTCAGGATTTCCTGATACCCGGTCATTGAAGTATTAAACACCACTTCACCAACCGACACACCTTCAGCGCCAATGGCTCTACCACGAAATACGGTGCCGTCTTCCAGTACGAGCAGGGCGGACTTAGTCAAGATAACCTCCAAACAGCAAAAAACGGGCGTAAAATGCTGCTGTTTTACCACCCGTTTTGACCCAGAAATTGTGTACTCAGTTCTGCCTAGGCAAACCTGCTTATTCTAGGTCATTTGCGCTCTTTGGTCTAATTATATTTTGGTATTTTGCGAAAATAACGACTTAACTGACAAATTGCGTTTAAAACGGCAAAAATCTATGTTAAGTCTGCCAAACCCAGCACTTGCTGCATAGAATAAAGTCCGACCTGTTGATTTTTCAACCACAGCGCTGCTCGCAAAGCCCCCTGGGCAAAAGTGTTACGGCTGGAGGCTTTATGGCTGATTTCGAGGCGTTCCCCGATATCGGCAAACAGTGCGGTATGGTCGCCAATGATGTCACCGCCACGCACTGTGGCAAAACCGATGGTCTGCTGATCGCGCTCTCCTGTGATGCCTTCGCGGCCAAACACAGCGCATTGGCTTAAATCACGACCGATCGCTTTGGCAATGCTGTTGCCAATGGCTAACGCCGTGCCACTGGGTGCATCTTTTTTAAAGCGGTGATGGGCTTCGATAATTTCGATATCCGCACTCTGCCCCATCACCCGCGCTGCGGTTTGCACCAAGTGCAGCAGCAAATTGACGCCAACACTCATATTCGGCGCCCAGACAATCGGAATAATCTTACTTGCCGCCTGAACTTCAGCATATTGCGCATCGGTGAGCCCGGTGACACCAATCACCATGGCTTTTTTTGCCGCCACCGCCAGCTGCAAATGCGCCAGCATGGCCTCCGGCATCGTGAAATCAACCCAGACATCGGCTTTTTCGACTTCGGCCAGACTGGTTTCTGCTAACGGCAGCTGCAACTTGCCGCAGCCAGCCAGCTCGCCGGCATCGGTACCGGCAAGGTCAGAGCCTGTACGCACCGTCGCTGCGATCAATTGCAGCTGTTGCTCTTTTGCCACGGTAACCAAAGCACGGCCCATGCGGCCATTTGCACCAAAGATGCCAATTGAAGTCATTGGTAAGTTCCTGTTTTGCCAAAATGGCAGTCCAGACCGCCATATTTAAAAAAGTGGCTTATTAAAGCAAAAAATTGCCGGCGGCTCTAATCAAATTTGTAGTATCAGCGGCGCTGAGGATGATAAGACAGCGCTTTTCCAGGGGTAAACCCTGCGGATTGGCCGGACAAAGGTCCCACATCATTACTGACCTGCAGTGCATCGCCGAAATTTGCTCTGAGTACCAAGTCGCTGCATTTTCGATATACCGTATTTCCGCGAATAAAAAAAACGCACCCCGGAGGGTGCGTAAGTCAGACAACAACACTCACTCTGTCGGTAGGTGTGGCTGTTTAGTTGTAAATGGCAGGCAGAAATAACGAATTATTTTAGCAGTGGCTGTAATTGGTCTTGTTGTGCCAGTAAATCCAGATAGAGACGCAGCTGGTTTTCTGCCCGCTGTAGATTATGGTTGGGTCTGTGCACGGCAAAATAAGTGTCACCGTTTAAGTGGTCCGCGAGAAAGCGGATGCCAATCATCAGGCACATCACTTTGGCACCCAGCCACAAACTTTGCCGCTCGGCCGGCGTGATGATGCCGGCAAGACCTTGCAAATAACCTTGCGCCAGTGCAGTAAAAATCTCCGGACGGATCCGTACAGCGGCTGGATTTAATGAATCTTCCGGCTCTGGCGAACAGCAGGTACGCACCATATCGCCAAAATCAAACAACCAATAACCCGGCATGCAGGTGTCCAGATCAATAGCTGCAATGCCACGGCCTTCAGCATCTGAATACAACATATTATTGATTTTAGTGTCATTGTGGCAAACCCGGCGCGGTAAACCAACGCAAGTCTGCTCTAGTTCTGTCACCAGCGAACGCTGTGACAGGCAATAATTGACCAGATCCTGACACCCCGCCAGCCTGCCAACTTTATTGCCAGCAATGGCGTCGTCGAGCTGGCGAAAGCGGAAACCGAGATTATGAAAATCCGCGATCACGGTATACAGCTCATCGGCCGGGAAATCTGCCAGTGCGGCGGCAAACTGACCAAAGGTCAGCGCTGCGGCGAATGCCTGAGCTGGTGTGTCCACAACTTCAATACTGCGCCCGCCGTCAATAAAGGCTAAAGCGCGCAAATCTGCCTGCTCGCCACTCAAATAGTGACCATCATGGCGCGGCTGCTGCCGCAGAATTTGTAGCGGATATAAACCCTGCAGCTGTTTCCGCGTTAAGTGTTGCTCGATACGCAGTGCGTTGTCGACCAGATGCTGTGGCGATGGGAAAATCTGCGTATTGATTTGCTGCAAAATTAATTTTTGTATTGAATTCTCAATCAGATACGTCCGGTTAATATGGCCATTGCCAAACAGCCGTACAGTGGCTTCGGGCGTAAACTGATAAGCAGCCAGCACGTCTGCTGGCAATAAAGGCATAGCCGCAACGGCGGCGGATTCAACGGACATAACAACTACCTGATTGAGCGGCATCTTCTGCCAAAACATCTATTGTGCTGGATTGCATTTTATTGTCAAAAAAACTGCCAAGAGCCGCCAGATCGGCTGGATAAGTAATACCGTGCCAGGCTTCATCCGACACATAAACATCAAGGGGCTGGCCCTGTCTGATGGCCTGGTCCACTGCATAAGGCAGATAGGATTCGGCTTTCTCGCCTGGCCCAGCCAAAAAGAACTGCTGTAATTGGTGCGTAAGCCGAGTTAACAGCGCTGGCGTAAAGCCCCAGATGTTCATCGACACCAGCTGCTGCGCTGACAAACCACAGCGCAGCCCATCGGTATTGATACCGCTCAGGCTACCTTGTGCATCTGCTTTGATCTCGGTCCACTCCTCCACCTGAATTAAACGGCCGTCCCGCACGTCGCAACAGCCGCGGTTGACACCGCCGTGCTCCGATAATGTCAGCGTCAGCGGATAAGCCACCATGGCCCAATCAGCTGTGGATTGAGCAAAATGCCGGACCAGCAACTGCATCGCAGCAGCGCCGTAATAATCGTCGGCATTGATCACAATAAACGGCTGATTCAGCACCCGATGTGCGGACCAGACCGCATGTGCTGTGCCCCAGGGTTTGCTACGGCTGGCTACATCAGCGCTGACACCAGACGGCAGATCATCCAGCTGCTGCACCACCAAATCAACCTGTAAATCAGCGGGAAAGTTTGGTAATACTTGTTCTGCAAACGCCGCTTTCAGATTATGCCGGATCACCAACACCAAATGGCGCACACCGGCCTGATAGGCATCCATCACGCTGAAATACAATAAAGGCCGGCCTGTCTGACCAACAGTCGCCAGTTGCTTGTCGCCGCCAAACCGACTGCCCATGCCGCCAGCGAGGATTAATAACGAGACTTGCGCAGTCATTCCTTGTCTCCGGTATTTCGTCAACGACAGCGCCGGCAATGCCGGCGCTTGTTAACAATTAAACAACACTTTACCACAACACCGTGGTTTTCGCTTATCGGACCTGCGTCACAACGCCCGCTGCAGGATCTGCTGCACGACTTCCGGCGTGATATCGCCGTGTTCACCGAGCCGGTCGGCTTTTAATTCGGCCAGCTTCGCCACCACTGCGGCTTTAGCTTCGGCAGTGATGCCATAATCCGCCAGCCGCGTCGGTACGCCCATCTGCTCAAAGAACGCCCGGGTGTGGCTAATTGCTTCATCTATCAGCCGCTCTTCGTCGCTGTGCTGCAGACCAAATACACGACGACCATACTGCAATAACTTGTCGCGTTTTTGTTCGCGCTGCTGTTGCATCACCGCCGGCAATACAATGGCCAGCGTCTGCGCGTGGTCCAGACCATACAGTGCAGTCAACTGATGCCCAATCATATGGGTCGACCAGTCCTGCGGTACGCCAACGCCGATCAGACCATTCAGCGCCATTGTCGCGCTCCACATCAGATTGGCGCGGATATTATAATCCTGTGGTGCCTGGGCCGCTTTAGGCCCAAATTCCAGTAACGTTAACAACAAGCCTTCAGCAAAGCGATCTTGCACTGCCGCTCCCACCGGATAGGTCAGGTACTGTTCCATCACATGGATATAGGCATCAACGACACCATTTGCCAGCTGCTTGGCTGGTAATGAATAGGTCACTGTCGGGTCCAGCACGGCAAACTGCGGATACACCAACGGGCTGCCAAACGATAATTTCTGCTGCGTCGCCTGTTTCGTGATCACAGCAAACCCGTTACTTTCCGAACCGGTCGCCGGTAAGGTCAGCACACAACCCAGCGCCACAGCGTCTTTCAGCTTGGCTTGTTTGCTCAGAATGTCCCAGCCTTCGCCATCATAGCGCGCAGCTGCCGCGATATATTTGGTGCCATCGACGACGCTGCCACCACCGACCGCCAGCAGAAAGTCAATTTGCTGTGCATGGACCATTTCCACCGCTTTACTCAGCGTTTCATAACTTGGATTTGGTTCAATGCCACCAAACTCAAACAGCACCACATCCGCCAGTGCGGTCTTAACCTGATCATACACACCATTGTGTTTGATCGAGCCACCACCATAAGTCATTAACACCCGGGCACCCGAGGGGACCAGCTGGCGCAGTGCTTTGATTTGGCCTTCGCCAAACACAATGCGGGTCGGATTCTGGAAGGTAAAATTCAGCATAACGAGCTCCGGGAGAAGTGGTGAAAACACAGGAAACTACAGATCGGTCAGACAGATATGGTCGCCAAATGGTGTATTTCAAGGCAAAACATTCGGCATTTGCCGCAAATTGCGGTAAAACATCGATATAAGCAAGTCCGAATTCATATTGACTGGCCTTCTGGACGTCCTTATATTCCGCAAAATTATTAAAAATACAAAAAACACAAATTTAACTAAGAATGTAATGTCGCTGAATAAGCGGTAGCATTTATACCGAGGTTCATTATGTCCGGATCTGCTGTCGGCGCCAAACGGTCGTTATTGCCGTTGTTGCTGTTTGTAGTGTTATTTTTAGGCACTGGCCTGTACCTGCAAAGTCAGGGCGTCGCCTATGCGTTTTATCAACTGCCGGGACCAGTGGCGATCCTGCCGGCGTTAGTGCTGGCAGTCTGGTTACACCGGGCGCCGCTGACCGAATCTATTGACCTGTTGGTCAAAGGTGCCGGCAACAGCAATATCATCACCATGTGTATTATCTACTTGCTGGCAGGTGCTTTTGCAACCGTCGCGCAGGCCACCGGTGGTGTTGATGCGGTGGTCAACGCGGGTCTGAGTCTGGTCCCGCCCAGTCTGATTTTACCGGGCCTGTTTATCATTTCCGCCATAGTCGCAACGGCGATGGGTACGTCGATGGGCACTATTGGCGCCCTGGCGCCGATCGCGGTGGGTCTGTCACAACAAGCGCAGATAGAGCCGGCATTGATGGCAGGTGCATTGCTAAGCGGCGCCATGTTTGGCGACAATCTGTCGATTATCTCTGATACGACCATTGCAGCAACCCGCACTCAGGGTGCTGAAATGAAAGACAAATTCCGCGAAAACCTGAAAATTGCCGCACCTGCAGCACTATTGACCGTGTTGTTATTTGCCGGGATGGCAAGTACAGAACAGGTGATTGAGGCCAAAGCGTTCAGCTGGACCGGTGTGCTGCCGTATGCGGCCATTCTGGTACTGGCGATCGCCGGGATGAATGTGTTTGCCGTGCTGCTGCTTGGTATTGTACTGGCCGCACTGCAAGGCGTGTTGTTTGCCGACTATGCAGTGGCAAACCTGGGTAAAGATATCTTCAAAGGCTTTGGCAGCATGCAGGAAATTTTCCTGCTGTCGATGTTTGTTGGCGCCTTAGGCGAATTTGTTAAAGCGCAGGGCGGCCTGGCCTGGATCGCCGGTTTGATTGACGGACTGGCGAAAAGACTGAGACTTGCCGGCAATAAAGCGCAGCAGCTGGCCATTGCGGCACTGGTGTTTATCAGTAACCTCTGTATTGCCAATAACACAGTGGCGATAGTTCTGGCCGCTGATGTCAGCCGTGATTTGGCTGAGCATCACGACATCAGCCCAAGACGCAGTGCCAGCTTGCTGGACATCTTTTCCTGCATCAGTCAGGGGCTGGTGCCTTACGGTGCTCAGGCGCTGTTACTGGGTGCCAGCTTCAGCTTATCGCCATGGGATGTTGTGACTCAGAGTTATTATTGCCTGATTTTATTAGTCGTTGCGCTTGGCGTGATCTTGCTGCGGCCGGCGCGTGGTCACTGATGCTATTGATCAGCAACATGGCATAAAAAAATCCCGCAACAGCGGGATTTTTTTTACCGATCAAACAACGCTATTTATTACAGGCTGGCAGGCCGCCGTTGGCTTTACGCTGCTGGTATTCAGCATCGGCCTTGGGCATATTTTTTTGCAACGCTTTAATCCGATTCTCCGGCACCGGGTGACTGGATAGAATCTGCGGCGTACCGCCACTGCCTTGTTTTGCCATGTTTTGCCATAGCTTGACCGACTCTTCTGGTTTAAAGCCGGCTTTTGCCATCAATTCAAGCCCAATCAAATCCGCTTCTGACTCGTGCACCCGGCTAAACGGCAAAATCACGCCGACTTGCGCACCAAGGCCAAACGCGGTCGACAATTCAGTTTTAAACCGGGTATCCATCGCGCTTAGCGCCACATCGGCAACGCCTAAAGTGGCCTGTACCGCCTGATTACTGGATAAGCGTTCATTTGAATGACCCGACATCACGTGCGCTATCTCATGGCCAATCACCGCAGCCAGCTGATGCTGATTCTCGGCGACCAGTAACAAGCCGGTATAAACGCCGATTTTACCGCCAGGTAATGCAAAGGCATTGACCTGATCACTGTCAAATACAACGATTTCCCACGGATTTTGCTGGTACTTCGCCGGCGTCACACTAAGCACCTGCTTCGCCACACACTGCACATACTGATTGGTTTTTTTGTCTTTGCTGACCGGCGTTTTGGCTTTCAGATCTTCAAACGTCTGAATTCCCATTTTATTGACTTGGGTTTGATCAAATAACATCAATTGCGGCCGGCCTGTCGGCGACTCCGCACAAGCAGATATACCGAGCGCTAACAGCAAAGCACCGAGCGTAGATGGTTTTTTCATCTGAAATCCTGTTCGTAAAAAAACTAACAATTTGCCTGATCGCAGAAACAACACCGCCAGCGAGGCTGGCGGTGATTTTCAAGTAGGCGATTAACCGGTTAAATCGTCAAAGAACTTCTTCACACCATCGAAGAAGCCTTTCGATTTCGGTCTGTGGGTCGCTTCACCGTCGCCGCCCCAGCTTTCATCGAGCTGACGCAGCAGGTCTTTTTGTTTTTCTGACAAATTGACCGGTGTTTCCACCACCACTTTACAGACCAAATCACCAACTCCGCCGCCACGCACAGACTGCACGCCTTTACCGCGTAAACGGAACATTTTGTCGGTCTGAGTCTCGGCCGGGATCTTCAATTTGACGCGGCCATCTAAAGTCGGCACATCAATTTCGCCGCCAAGGGCGGCAATGGAGAAACTGATCGGCACTTCACAGGCCAAATTATTGCCGTCACGGACAAAGATCGGGTGGTCTTTGACATGCACCTGCACATACAGATCACCTGCTGGTGCGCCATGCATGCCCGCTTCACCTTCACCGGTTAAACGGATGCGATCGCCGGTATCTACGCCAGCCGGGATCTTCACTTTCAGCAGTTTGCTCTTTTCAACGCGACCGTCACCATGACATTTCGGGCACGGTTCCGGAATAATTTTGCCACGGCCGTTACAGGTCGGACAGGTTTGCTGTACGGCAAAAAAGCCCTGCCGCATCGTGACCTGACCATGGCCCTGACAGGTGCCGCAAGTCTTGGCAGAAGTACCTTTTTTCGCGCCTGAGCCATCACAAGTGTCACAAGCAACCAATGTCGGTACTTTGATCTCCAGCTCTTTGCCTTTGACCGCCTCTTCCAGACTCAGCTCCAGGTTGTAGCGTAAATCCGAACCGCGCTGTGCACGCTGTCCGCCACCACCACCCCGCCGGCCACCGCCGAAAATGTCACCAAATACGTCACCAAAAATATCGCCGAAGTCGCCGTTGCCGCCGCCAAAACCACCGGCGCCGCGATTTGGATCGACACCGGCATGACCGTATTGATCATAGGCGGCGCGTTTCTGGTCGTCATTCAGGATCTCGTAGGCTTCCTGAACTTCTTTAAATTTCTCTTCCATGGCTTTATCACCCTGCGTGCGATCAGGGTGATATTTCATCGCCAGGCGCTTATAAGCCTTTTTGATTTCTTTTTCATCGGCGCCTTTGCTGACGCCTAACACTTCGTAATAATCACGCTTTGACATAATGCTGCTTCAACTATTCAGGGTCAGCGGATAAACAAGCGACCGCCGGGGCGGTCGCTTTTACTGTAAAAATCCGGAAAACCGCAGCTTAAAGCTTCAGCCTTCCTAAGACAACGCTTACTTGTTGTCTTTCACTTCTTCAAACTCAGCGTCCACCACATCGTCGTTGGCGTTTTTGGCATTACCTGCCTCAGCGCCCGGGTTGTGTTGTTGCGCAGCTGCCTGCAGTTTTTGCGCGGCTTGCACCAGCGCCTGAGTTTTGGCTTCAATTTCAGCTTTGTCGCTGCCTTTGATCACGCTTTCCAGCGCACTGATCGCGGCTTCAATCTCTTGCTTGTCGTTGGTCGCAAGGTTGGCACCTGCTTCTTCGACCTGTTTACGGGTCGCGTGCACCAGTGCATCAGCCTGGTTGCGCGTCTGTACCAACTCTTCAAACTTCTTATCTTCTTCGGCGTTCAGCTCGGCATCGCGTACCATGCGTTGAATTTCGTCATCGGTCAGACCTGAAGAAGACTTGATAGTGATCTTCTGTTCTTTGCCGGTGTCTTTGTCTTTCGCCGATACGTGCAGAATACCATCGGCATCCAGGTCAAAAGTTACTTCGATTTGTGGCTCGCCACGGCGACCAGCACGAATGCCTTCTAAGTTAAACTGACCCAGTGATTTGTTCGCTGACGCTTGCTTGCGCTCACCCTGCAGCACGTGAATCGTTACGGCAGACTGATTGTCTTCTGCTGTTGAGAATGTTTGCGACTTCTTCGTTGGAATAGTCGTGTTTTTCTCAATCAGCGCTGTCATCACGCTGCCCATGGTTTCGATACCCAAAGACAGTGGCGTCACGTCCAGCAGTAATACGTCGGTCACATCACCAGACAGTACCGCGCCCTGGATAGCCGCGCCTACCGCAACCGCTTCGTCCGGGTTCACGTCTTTACGTGGCTCTTTGCCGAAGAAAGCGGTCACCGCTTCCTGTACTTTTGGCATCCGCGTCTGACCACCGACCAGAATGATATCGTTGATATCACTGACCGACAGATCAGCATCTTTTAATGCTTGTTTCAGCGGTTCAATGGTACGGGTGATTAAATCGTCCACCAGCGCTTCCAGTTTGGCGCGTGTCACTTTGATGTTCAGGTGTTTTGGACCTGTAGCATCAGCAGTGATGTACGGCAGATTCACTTCGGTCTGAGAGGCTGAAGACAGCTCAATTTTGGCCTTTTCCGCCGATTCTTTCAGACGTTGCATTGCCAGCGGGTCGTTACGCAGGTCAATACCTTGTTCTTTCTTGAACTCGTCGACCAGGTAGTTGATCAGACGTGAGTCGAAATCTTCACCACCTAAGTGGGTGTCACCGTTGGTCGACAGAACTTCAAAGGTTTGCTCGCCATCAACATCATCGATTTCAATAATCGAGATATCAAAAGTACCGCCACCTAAGTCATACACCGCAATTTTGGTGTCGCCTTTTTTCTTGTCCATACCATAAGCCAGCGCCGCAGCAGTTGGCTCGTTGATAATGCGCTTCACTTCCAGGCCAGCAATACGGCCGGCGTCTTTGGTCGCCTGACGCTGTGCATCGTTGAAGTAAGCTGGAACAGTGATCACCGCTTCAGTCACTGGTTCGCCCAGGTAATCTTCCGCAGTTTTCTTCATCTTTTTCAGCACTTCGGCAGAAATTTGCGGTGCTGCTAATTTCTTGCCTTTGACTTCAACCCAGGCGTCACCATTATCCGCACGGACAATTTGGTACGGCATGATTTTGATGTCGCGCTGCACTTCAGCGTCTTCGAAACGACGGCCGATCAGGCGTTTGATCGCAAACAAAGTATTTTTCGGGTTGGTGACGGCCTGACGTTTTGCCGGCTGACCGACCAGTACTTCACCATCTTCGGCATAAGCGATGATGGATGGTGTGGTGCGCGTGCCTTCAGCGTTCTCGATCACCCGAGGTTGATCGCCATCCAGAATGGCCACACAGCTGTTTGTTGTACCTAAGTCAATACCAATAATTCTGCCCATAATTTACTCCGCTCTATAATTTGGAACAATTTCATTGTGTTGACCAGTTAATGGGGTTAACCCCCAATGCATTCAAGGTTATTCCAATAAAATTTTTCATTTTTCTGCGTTTAACGGGGCGAAAACGCCGGTAAAGGCGGGAACTTCAGTGATTTGTCGCAGTCCGTCAGTCTGATACAACGGAATTTTCGTACCCAAGGTCAGACTGCACCGCTATAATCGGCCAACTTGCTTTTCTGGAGATACTTGGAATGCCATTACTCGACAGCTTTACCGTTGACCACACCATCATGAAAGCGCCGGCCGTGCGCGTGGCGAAAAAAATGACCACGCCAAAAGGCGACGACATCACTGTATTTGATTTGCGTTTTTGCGTGCCGAACCAGGAAATTCTGTCGGAAAAAGGCATCCATACGCTGGAACATTTATTCGCTGGTTTTATGCGTGACCATTTAAATGGCCAGGGTGTCGAAATCATCGACATCTCGCCAATGGGCTGTCGCACCGGCTTTTATATGAGCCTGATTGGCACACCGGACGAAGCGCGCGTTGCCAATGCCTGGCAAGCCGCAATGAACGATGTGCTGCAGGTGCAGGACCAGAATAAGATCCCGGAGCTGAATATCTACCAATGCGGTACTTATGAAATGCATTCGCTAACAGAGGCCAAACAGATCGCGCAAAACGTGATTGACCGAGGTGTTGGTGTCAACCGCAACGAAGAACTGACGCTGGCGCCAGAGTTTTTACAGCACTAAAAAAACCGGCCCGTTGCTGGGCCGGTTGGCAATATCTCCCGCCGGACAGGATGCCGGCCGAAGTTACATCGCACTCATCGCCGGCTCACTGACAAGCCGCGCCTTTGGTCCAGACTTCATTGGTACCAGGCGTATTGCCCTGCGTCCACCAGCGAGCCGTATACACAAAGCCCTGATAACTGACCTTATTGCCACCGACATAGACTTTGGTCGCTTCCCAGGCTGGCGTGGTACAGCTGCTGCCCGCGTCAAAACTGACCACCACTGTGCCACTGGCTTTGACCTGAGTCAGCGTCAGGCTGTTACTGATGGACTGAGCCACACCATTGACCAAAATGGATTTCACTTTAAATCCGGCATTCGGCGTGATGGTAAACAGCTGATTGCTATTGTCCCGCACCTGCACTGCACCGCTTGGCGTAATTACGCCGCCACTGCCGCTGACACTGGCATTGATGGTGTGATAGACAGCATTGGATGGGTCATCAATAGTCACATCACTGAAGCTGCCGCCTTTGAGGCCATAAAAATTGGCCGCAGTTAAATCGGTGATTTTGGTATTGAGTAAACGCAAAGTCTTGGTATCACCCTGCCCCTGACTGCTCACGAGACTGACTACTGTGGCGGTACCGTCTTGTGTCAGCTTCAGCGTGCTGAAGGTATAAGGAAAGGCACTTAAATTCAGCGTCGTATCCGCCGCTTTAAAATAGTCGACTGTTTTGGTCTGGCCCCAGCTCCAGCTGGTATTAGTCAGCAGTACGGTAAAACCTAAACGGTTGTAGCTGCCGGTCACATCAACAAACATCTCCGGGCTGACCTGGCTGCGATTAACGCCTTTGAGTTCAATCCAGGAATAAATGCCACCGTCTGCGGCCTGAGTACCGACAAACAGACTGCCATTGTCCTGAAATGCTTTGAGGTGTTTAAAGTCGATACCAGCAGTGCCGCGAATTTGGTCCGCCTGTGGGTTGAAGTTGTTGACGACAGATTTGCCACTCCAGGCCAAAGGATAAATTTGCCCGGCCTGGATCACGGCACCAATATTGGCCTGCACCTGTGCGACTGTGACATTTTCCAGTACCAGCGTCTGACCGGCAAAACTCAATTCAGCGCCCTGCACACCTTGGGTCACCACCAGGTTTGCCAGCGGATTGGCCACGGACCAGCCGCGCAACACTACGCGATCATCGCCGACGGTAAAGCTTTTTACCAAGGTGCGGCCATTGGCACTTTGATTCAGCTGGATCAGATCTTTGCCACCACCGGTCTGTACCACATCGTTGCCCCAGCCCGCCGCTAACACTTCGTTGTACGGACTGCCGCTGATTTGGTCATTGGCCGGCGTATCAAAAATGGTGTCGTAACCACCGAACTTATGAATATATGTGGTGATACAGGTACCGAGCTCGTCACAACTTTGCTGGTTTTTGATCAGTAAATCCGCCGTGCCCCAGGCGCCACGCAAATGTGCAGCCGCCAGCAGACCCGACATTGTCGCCTGAATGGTGATGTTATTGCCGTTTTCGTCTTTACCCGGCCAGCTTTTTGCCAAAGCCTGGGCCCAGGTCATATTGGCTTTGGTCAGCAGTTCCGTCATCACGCCATAGTTAAACCGCATCACGTCGCGGATCACCACTTCTTGCTTATCTGGTACTTTTAGGTCGGCAAAGCTGCTGACGCCGTTTTTACCGACAAAACTGCCCTGCCAGCGGTTCGTATCAGTCGCCAGAATAAAGTTACCGCCTGAGCCAGGGATTTCCGAGCGCGCTTGTTTGACACCATTGGCCCAGGTACTGTCCGGCATAAAGATATAAAAGCTGTCCAGCGTTTCATTGCCGATTGTCACTTGTTTCGGGCTGTAATAACCGGCAGAAATTAATACCGCCTCACCGAGCTGATAACCAATAAAACCCCAGGCATTCAGTGAGTTGTATTGCATGGTACGGAACATCGCCGCTTCATCGGCCGGGAATTCACTGTAAAAAGTGGCGACGCCGAGTTTCTGGAAAAACTCGCGGATAGTGGTGGCTTCTGAAATCATCGAACCGGTTACCGGGTCGCGGATGATCTGGCCCGGCGCTGTCACTTTGGCATAATTGTAGACCGGCTGATCCAGATTCTGCCGGTAAAACGCTGCTTTGGCCGGGTCGATACCGGATTCAAACGAGCGCATCGTATCAAGAAATTGCTGAAAACTGCCCTGAGCCGCCAGTGCCTGCGTACTCAACCCGAGACAACATAAGGTCACTAGTCGCTTCAATGGCCGCTTTAATAGAATATTCATAGGTAACTCCGCTGGATTAGAACAAAGGTTGGCAAAAGCCATCGCGTAATACCCTGAGCCCGGGCCCGGCTCAGGACGCAAAGCTGTGAAGGGATACCGTCAGCACAAAACTTCCGGTATCAGCCCGTCAACTATCCTTGTCAGAAGTCGTAACCAAACCGCACGCCGTACATCCGTGGCGGGTTATAAGTGGAGCGGATAAAACCATCGCGGAACTGGAAGTAATTGGCATTGCGCACAATCTCGTCGGTCAGGTTGCTACCGTAAGCTTCCAGCCACCAGTTGCCCTGCGCCGGCAATAACCGCACGCTGGCGTCGATTTTCCAGTAAGCGTCCTGCGCATCCGATAAATGCGCGCCGTCATAGTTGTTCAGCGAGGTGTACATTTTGCTTTGCCAGTGCGCGGTGATCTGCGGTTCCAGCGCATAACCCTGCGTCAGCTCCAGCGTATGTTTCAGCGTCAGACTGGTGGACCAGTCCGGTGAATACGGCAGGCTGTTGCCACTAATGTCGACTTTACCGGCGCAAGGCTTCTGGCCATATTCCAGCCGTTCACTGCAGTAATAAGCATCTTCAAACGGAATATCCTCGACCCGGGCATTGAGCCAGGCGACATAACCAGTCAGGCGGCCGCCCACCCAGGGAATATAATCCAGTTCCAGTTCCAGACCTTTTAACGACGCTTCGCCAATGTTGGTGGTGACGTTATGAGTCTTTTCACTGCCATCCGGCCGGGTGCCGACTTTCTGATTGTTGGTGACCTGCATATCGGTGTAGTCGCTGTAAAACAGCGCCACCGACAGGTTCATCTTGCCGTCCAGCAGACTGCCTTTATAACCGGCCTCGTAGTTCAACACTTCTTCCGGCCCATATGGCAGGTTGGAGTACTGACCACAGTCACAGATGTCGAAGTCTTCGAAGAAACCACCGGCTTTAAAGCCTGTCGCGACAAAGGCGTATAACAGGTCGTTGTTATCGAGGCGATAATCGGTGCCGAGTTTCCAGGTGCCTTTTTGCCAGTCTTCACTGGCGTATGTGCGCCGGCCAGCAGTTAACACCTGACCCAGTGGTGGATATGTGCCCATGTCTTTGGTCAGGCTGTCGCCCTGAATGCTGCCACTTTTGGTTGGGTCATATTTACCGTTGTAGTATTTGTCGCTGAACACCAGTTCATAACCGACGCCACCATTATCGATTTTCTCGTCACGGGTCTGGCGGTAACCAAAAGTCACCTGCTGTTTATCGGTCAGCTGATAGTCGAACTGGCCAAAAACGGCATCTGCGTTGGCTCGCCGGTCGTCCTGCGGATAAGAAAATGCCGCCGGATGATAACCAAGCGCGGAATGGCGCAGGCCGTGCACCAGCTCGACATCAAATTTGATTTTGTTTTTCTCGCGCATCGAAAACACACCGGTGACAAATTTCAGATCGGCGCTGGAATAAGTGAACTGCAGCTCGTGGATGGTCGATTTAAACTGCGCATCGGTGCGGGCATAACGGTCAAACAACAACGGATGACTGAAGCTGTCGAGCTTGGCACGGCTTGGCGCGGCGGCAAAACCGGCATCTTCGTCAAACAGCTGATAACGTTCCTGATCCGCCACGCTGAAACGGTAGTCAGCGCTCCACATATCGTTGATCAGCCAGTTCAGGTGTGAACGTGTGGTGTCGATGGTCATATCCATGTCGCCCGGCACGTTGATGTTGGCGTAGAACTGTTGCTGCGTACATTGGTCAACAGTACCTTTGGCCTGCTTACAGTCTTTTAAAAACAATTCACCGGCGCTTTTATCGGCAAAGTGTTCGAGGGTCAGATCCCAGGTCAGGCTGTCGGTTGGTACCCAACGCGCCAGCGCCCGGACCGCCTGTTTGTCGGCATTGCTGTAGTAGTCTTCTTTGCCAACGCGGCGGTTTTCCCGCTGGTCGGTGTCCGGCCGGCCATCAGCGACCATTGGCTTACCGGTAAATGGATCTATAATATCCGGTCTGTTGATATCCCGCACGTCATAATCCTGTTGGATATAGCCATCGCGGCGATCTGCCATCAATGCAAAACGCAATGCAAAGCGGTCATTGACGGCGATGTTGGTCAGGCCGCGCAGTTGTTTATGCGCATAGTTGCCGTAACCGAGCACCACGCTGGAGTAAGAATCTGAGGTGTCCGCTTTATTCGGGATCACGTTGATGGAGCCACCGGTAGAGTTGCGGCCAAATAAGGTACCTTGTGGACCGCGCAATACTTCAACCTGCGACACGTCGTACAGCAACGCCAACGCCCCTTGTGGCCGTGGTGAATAAATTCCGTCGATATGCACGCCGACTGCCGGATCGCCGATTTCAGTATTGTTACCGGAGCGCACCCCGCGAATGGATGCCTGAATACCGGAATCGGTACCAGAAACGACAAACTGGGTATTCGGAATACTGGTGGTCAGTTCACGTAATTCTTTGATGCCGCCGCGGGTCAGTTGATCCTGGCTAATCGCCGTGATTGCGCCCGGCGTTTCCATCAGATAGGTTTTGCGTTTACTGGCGGTGACCGAGATCCGTTCAATTTTGCCGTCGTCAGCGCTTACATTTTTGTTACTTTGCGCCACTGCAGTGCTGCTTAACAATGCAGCGGCCACGCAACAGCCCAGGTAAGTGATTTTGCCGTTCATCTGTAGTACCCCGTGTATTTTTATTGGTTTTGGACAGTTACAGCGCTAGCAATATCAACAAGTTACTACACAACCCCAATGCTTCCCGACATCAGAACTGCAACATTATTGTCTTACCTTTGCTGCTTAAATTTTAGTCTATTTGCTTTACTAATTATTTGTCAATTGTTTTGACTATTTATTCCATTAAAATAAATTGCGATTTATTTACAAATTTATGGCAGGTTCTGCCGGCAGTGTAACGGGCTGAGCCAATAACATGGCGGTGGCCGCCAACGCACTGCAACGCCGGCTGGAATAGCTGCACAGGTAAGTTTGCAGTTGTGGATAAGCGCTGAGTTCAGTGTCAGATCGCAGCGCCAGCAGCAGCACCTGCCCACCCCAGGCTTGCAGACATTGCTGTACCCGCTCGCGCTGACGTGGCAGATTGAGCCGGCTGCCCGGCAAAGGATAGTCTTCGCTCAGCAGCAGCAACGGCAATTCCGGACGTTGACCGCGTTCCAGCCAGCCGGCCAGCACAGGCCAGCTCAGCACTTCCACTTGAGCGCCGGCCTGTTGCAGCGCTGCCTGCAGCACGCTGCTTGCCGGTACCGCGTCGTTCGGACCAATGCCGCGGCTATTGCGGATCTGCGTATATTCCGCAGGATCGGCCATGCAGGCCAGATAAAATGGCTGCTGTAGCGGCAGCATCCCGGCCTCATCCCGCAGCACCCGACAAGCACGGCGGGCCGCTTCTGCAGCAACCGCGGCACCATCCGGCACTGGCCGGATTTTGGGCTCCGCCAGCTGATAACGCAGCAACAATACCCGCTGCAATGCGGCATCAATCACACCAGGCGCCAACTCGCCGCTTTGCACTGCCGCAATCACACCCTCGATGGTCTGACGTTGCAACGTCTGATAATCAGTGACGGCATTTTCATAGTGCTCTTCGCTTAACATAATCATGTCAGCACCAGCGCGCAGCGCCTGCACCGCGGCCTCTACCGGGCCATAGTGGCGGCGCATCGCCCCCATGTTCATACTGTCGGTCAGGATCACGCCATCAAACCCCAGTTGCTGCCGCAGCAAACCGGTCAAAATTGACGGCGACAACGTGGCCGGAAACTCAGCATCCAGCTGTGGATAACAGATATGGCTGGTCATCAGTAACGGCACGCCAGCCTCGATCGCCGCCACAAAAGGCTGCAAATGTGTATCGAGTAATTCGGTCAGCGCCAGATCCACTACCGGCAGGCCATTGTGACTGTCGGTCGCGGTGTCACCATGACCCGGAAAATGTTTGGCGCAGGCCAGCATGCCGGTCTGTAAAATCGCTGTCACTGCAGCACTGCTGTGACGTGACACTAAGGCAGGTTCAGCGCCAAAAGAACGCTGGCCGATGATAGGATTATCCGGATTGCTGTTCACATCGACGCAAGGCGCCAATAAAGTGTTGTAACCCAGCGCCTGCATTTGTAGCGCCATACTTTGATACTGCTGTGCGGTCAGCGCCACATCATCAACCACACCCAGTGCCAGATTGCCGGGGCCTGTGTCGGTAAAATCGGTCAACACACTCCAGGCTCCTTCCTGATCAACACCGAGGATCAGCGGCGCATCGACGCTGCGCAGTGCTGCCAGTTTCTGTAGCTCCAGATTCAGCGCGGCCGCTTGCTGTGGATCGGCGGCATTGTCGTCGGTCAGATAAAAACCACCGATCTGATATTGCTCGACCAACTGGCGGGCATAAGCCAGGTCCGGCCCGGCAAACGCCAGCATAAACAGCTGACCGACTTTATGTTCCAGCGACAGGCTGTCGATCAGCTGCCGGATGCGATGTTTCATCATTGCTCCTCAGGCGGCCAGCGCCGCACCGGTAATAAGTGCCACCAGATGTTCTTTGGTCACGTCGCCAAGCGCGACATCGGCCACCGAACAGCCCTGATACAACACCACGGCCCGATCGCAGGTTTCCAGCACATGCTGCATGTTGTGACTGATTAACAGCACCGCCACGCCCTGGGAGCTAATCAACCGGATCAGCTCGTTCACCTGCGCACTTTGCTCAACACCAAGCGCTGCGGTCGGCTCATCCATGATCACCAGATCAGCACCCCAGTTCACAGCACGGGCGATGGCTATTGCCTGGCGCTGACCGCCGGACAGACTCTGCACCCGGGCACTAAAATCCGGCATCCGGCTATTCAGCCGATGCAGCGATTTACGCGCTTGCCGCGCCATCGCCGCTTTGTCCAGCCAGCCGATAGCACGCAGCAACGGGTTTTTGCTTAGAATTTCCCGGTTTAAATACAGGTTGGTGGCGATATCAAACTCCGGCACCATCGCCAGATCCTGAAACACCGTTTCGATGCCAAGGGCGCGCGCCTGCTGTGGATTCGCCAGTTGTACTGCCTGACCGTTAAACAGGATGTCACCGCGGTCCGGCTGATGTATACCGGCCAGACATCGCACCAGCGTGGTTTTACCGGCACCATTGTCGCCAAGCAGTGCCACCACTTCGCCTTTTTGAATCGAAAAACTGACGTCTTTTAACGCCTGGACCGCGCCAAAAGCTTTGCCAAGATGGCGGATCTCTAAGGCGACCTGTCCCAATGCATTCCTAACCATTTTTCATCTCCCGCACACCAATCGCCACCGCCACAATCAGGATCACGCCACGCGCCACCATTTGCTCATTGGTAGAAAAACCTGACAGGATCAGGCCGTTATTAATCATCCCCATCAGCCAGGAACCAAGCACAGCGCCCAGAATGCAGACCCGTCCGCCAAACAGGCTGGTACCGCCAATCGCTACTGCTGCGATCACTGTCAGCAGATCCGCTTCACCCAGCGTATAACGCGCCCCCTGCAGCCGGCCTGCGTACAACAACCCCGCCAATGCCGCACCAGTGGCCGAAATCATCAACGCCTGCACCCGCAGCCGTTGCAATGCAATGCCCATTGCGCGGGCCGCCTGCGGCTGCCCACCCACCGCCAGTAAATGCCGGCCAAAACGCAGTTTATTCAGTAACAAATAGCCCAGCAGTGCCACCGCGACTGTCCACAGCAATAAGGTTGGGATACCCAACAGCTCGCCGCCGCCAAACCAGAAAATAAAGCCATCATGCAGCACCGGTACTGATTCCATGCCAGTCAGCTGCCGCGCCACGCCGGCCAGCACACTCATAGTGCCGAGCGTGATTAACAGGCTGGAAACCTGTAATTTTTCGGTCAGCAGGCCATTGATAAAACCCACCGCCGCACCTAGTCCCAGGGCTGCGGCCGTCGCGACCAACACGCCATACTGCGGCAGCAATAGAGCCGCGACTAAAGCACTGACCGCCACCACGGCGCCGATCGATAAATCGATATGACCTACCGCCAGGGCGAAACACAGCGCCACCGCCATCACAGTCACCGGCGTAGTCTGGCGGACAATATTGAGTAAATTGTCGAGGCTCAAAAATGCGGTGTCGTGCAGCAGCACTGCAAAAAAACTCAGTACAATCAGAAAGATGTAATAGATATAAGCGTCGCGGCGCAGCAGCAGCTGCTTCAGCATCGTCGCCTGGGTCTGAGTGGTCATCGGCTATTCTCCGTTGCGATGAAAGGTTGTAATACCGCCGGCAACTGACTATGAAAAGCACGTAACCAGCCTTCACTGATGTTGTGGCGATGTACGGTGTCAAATGGCACCAGCGTCAGCGCCGGTGTTGGCTGTTGCAGTTCAGCCAGTAATGCCACTTTGGCCATGGTCTGGCCAATCAGATAGGGTTGGTCGGCGATCGTCGCCAGCATGTTACCGTCACGCGCCAAATCCAGCAGATTGTTGACGCCAAGATCATGGGTGACCACACGGATATCCTTGCGCCCGGCAGCTCGCAGAGCTTCCAGCACGCCTTCGGCGGCGCTGTCCCATGACACATAAATCAGCTCTGTTTCCGGATGTTGCAGCAGCAATGCCGCCGCAACATCGCTGGTTTCCTGTTCGCGGACAAACCCCTTCCGTGCGACCAGCTGCAACTGTGGATGCGCCTTCAGCGCATTCGCGAAGGCTTGATCACGGGTGTTGGTGATGAAATAGTCGGCATCATGAAAAATCATCCCAACTTTAACCGGCTTGTTGCTGTATTCCGCCAACACCGATGCCGCGCGACGGCCCATACCAATCATGTCGTCAGTAACAATGCCGGCATAGTCAGCCGGATGCTGGAAACCGGCAACCGGATTACTCAGCAGCACCAGTTTTGCACCCTGCTTCGCCGCCCGTTGCAGGCTGCTTTTGACACTGGAAGGGTCAATCGCCAACGTCAGAATAAAATCCGGTTGCATCGTCGTGACATTTTCAATGTCCGCTACCTGCCGGGCCGGATCAAAGTTCGCATCGGTGACAGCGACTACATCGACACCGGCTGCGGTAAATTCTGCGCGGGCGCCAGCAGTGACCGCATTGATCCAGGCGCTGGAGCCGTGCCAGACCAGTGCGGCCCGGCGCTTCGTCGTTTTAAGTTGCTGCTGCTGAGCCGGCGTCAATATCACCTGTTCAGCGCGGGCTGCAGTGGTTAAATCCAGTGCCGGCGTCGCCGCGCGGACCGGCAGGCTGAGGACTGGCAACAGGCACATCAGTGCGAATTGCCGCCACTGTGGTTTTTTTTGTTTCACTCGACACCTTTTATTCACAACTTTGATAGATTGGTTATATTCCAACCAGCATCATTAAGTCAATCATTTTTACTAATAACTTTAAGCCGACAAATTGTTTGCGTTTGACGACGCTTCAGGTCAAGAATGACGGTCGATCTCCTGGCACGTAGTTCGTGCACAAACGCCAGACAAGGCCCTTGCATGAAAGGCTCTAACTCTAAACAAAACAAATCGTTAAATCTTCGGCTGGTACTGTCACAAGTGGCCACCCAAGGTCCGTTGTCGCGTGCCGATCTGGCGCGGGCCACGGCATTAACCAAACAGACCATCACCAATCTGGTTGATGAGCTGATCGCGCATCAACTGGTGATTGAGACAGGCCAGCTGAAAGTGGGCGTTGGCAAGCCATCGACGATGCTGATGCTGAATGGCCCGGGGTTGTTTAGTCTTGGCATCCGCGTCTGGCCGACCCGGATTGAACTGGCCTTAAGCGATTTAACCGGTCAGTTGTTACAGCATCAGACCCAGTCCCGGCAAAATGATGTCAGCCTGATTAGTCAGATCGGTCAGTTCAGTACGCTGTTTTTGCAGCAGTCGGCGCACAACCACAGTCAGCTGCTGGGTGCCGGCCTGACCATAGTATCGGCCTCAGTCAGTGAGCCGGAGCAGCGCCATCAGGAATTACAGCTGCTGCAACAACAGCTTGCCACTGCTTTGCAGCTGCCGGTTTGTGCCGCCCACACAGCGGCAGCCTGCGCGGCCTGGCAACTGCTGCATGGCGAGGCACGCCAGCTCAACAGCTTTTGTTATATCCATCTGGGCCAGCAAATCGATACGGCGATTGTATTTGAACGGCGGTTATTGCAGGGGCAACATGGCTTAACGGGGGCGTTGGGTGAGATTTTTGTCACGCCGGATCAGGATCACAGCAATGGTGATTTTGGCCGGCTGAATGATTTTGCTTCAGTGCGATCGCTGCAGCAATTTGTCGATAAAAAACTGCCTGGACTGCTACTGGATTCCGCGGACGGCTTTGACCGTCTCGCCATGCAGGCCGACAAACTGACCCCCTGGTTTGACCGCGCGACCGAACCGATGCGGGTGGCTATTCATACGCTGGAGACTCTGTTTAACTGCCAGACCATTATAATTGGCGGTGAAGTCAGTACCTGGTTTCTCGATAAACTGATCAGCAAATTGCGGCCATTCATTCCATCCATCGCGCAATATGGCCCGCGTGATGTACCGAGGCTGATTAAAACGCCACAAGTAGAGCAAGTGGCGATGCAAGGACTGACGGCGCTGCCGCTACATGCTGCGCTACGACCGGATCAAGCCCGGCAGGTCCTATTGCCCCCACAGGCGCAGCTGGATCCGCGGCAACAATTGTTATTTAGTATGGACAGTGCGGACACCGCAGAGGACGAACAATAAGCCAATCAGGCACGGCGTAAATTATCATGCAGCAGCTGACGCAGCGCGGACGGTTGTTTGGCGCGGGTGGCGGAGGTAGCGTAGTAGTTGGAGGTATCGTTTTTCACCCGGTTCAGGATCACGCCACCAATATTGACGCCTGACTGCGATAACAAATCCATTTTGGCGGCGAAGTCTACCAACGGCGTTTTTTTCACGTCCACCACCAACTCCAGCTTACCAACACATTTGGCCACCACCATCGCGTCCGACACCGACAAAATCGGCGGACATTCGATAATGACCCGGTCATACTTTTTCGCCAGCACTTTAAGCACCGCATCAAAGCGTGGCATCGACAGAAATAACAGCGGATTCATCGGCCGGATGCCGGATGGCAGGACATCGGCGTTCAGCTCTTTGCTGTAAAACACACATTGCTCAAAGGTATGGGTCTTTGCCAGCAGGTTGGTCAGGCCGGGCCGGTGCGGATTTTCTCCCAGCGCTTCGGCCAGTGCCGGAAAACGCAGATCAGCGTCGATAATGATCACCCGTTCCAGCTCAGAAAACGATTTAGCCAGCTGCAGACAAATACTCGATTTACCTTCATTGGGTGAAATTGATGTCAGCGCCAGCAATCGCTGCGTACCTAGTTGTTTATCCAGTAAAATATTGGTCCGTAATGACCGGATGTATTCCTGATACAAGGTGTATTGTTTGCCGGATTGCTGGATCACCGGCAGATTGCGGTCGATGCCTTTGATGCGGATTTGTGGCACCACGCCGAGTAACTTATAGCCATAACGCGTCGCGATATGCCGGTACTTCGAGGTGACATCGGCAAAAAAATGCAGGCAAAGCACCAGAAATACCGCACTGATAATGCCCAGAACAAAAGCGGCAACCGACAATAACAGCCGTTTAGGCCCTATTGGTTTGACCGGGACTATCGCCGGGTCGACCACAAAAATACTCGATGTTTTATTGATGTCTTTCATCAGTTCGGTTTCTTTCATTTTGTCCGACAACGTGGTCAGCAAATGCAGATTGGCCTGAATTTCAGCTTCGAGTTTTTTATGCACTTGTCCGACTCCAACCAGTTGCTCCAGTCGGGTGGTTGCAGCGTCAGCTTTCACTGCGATTTCCTGCAGATTGCGTTGTAAATCGCGTTGGCGGATTTGGAAATTGCCAGACAGTTTGTTCACTTCGCTGTTGAGCTGCTGGCTGGTCACTTCTATTTTGCGATTGGCGGCAATATAACGTGGGTGTTTCTCCAGATAACTGAGCCGTAGCTGGGCAAATTCCGCCTGTTGCATCGCCAGTTGTTGTTGCAGCGAGGCGATCACCGGCACTGCGGCCACCTCAGCGATATTGATCAGCGCTTCATAGTTCTGGCCCGCCTGTTGAATTTTATTCAGCAGAACAGACAGCTCATCGCTTTGTTTTTGCAGCAGGCGGCGCTCACTGAATAGCTGTGCGATTTCCTGCTTACTCAGTTCTATATCGCTGCTGATATCGATAATATTGCGTTCCTGCCGGAACTGCTGCAGCTTTTGCTCCGACTCGGTCAGCTTCAGCCGGACATCGTCCACCCGCTCTTTAATCCAATCGTTCGCCTGATGATTGTGCTGCTGCATCAGGCCGGTCTGATAATTCATGAAATGGGCAGCCAGCTGATTCACCACCTCTGCAGCGATAAATGGATTGTGGTGTTTATAGGAAATTTGTAACAACGTAGTTTTTGGTACTGCGGCCACGGATAGATCCGCCAGCAATGCCTGCACGTCATCCCGACGCATATCGTTCGGTAAACCAAGTTCAAGATCGGCCGGCAGATTCTTCACCACGTCCTGGGCAAATTGTGTGGAGGTCAACAGTTTAATTTGTGTATCAAGTTCATCGTTACCACCGCCCATCCCCGGGATCAGCGATTGCAGCGGATTGGCCGACAAGCCGCCTTTGATCATCAGCGTGGTGTCGGCGCGAAAAACCGAAGGCAATTGCGACACAAACGCAGTGACCAGCGCAAAAATGACTGTGGTGATCAGCACAATCAGCCAGCGCCGGGCCGACAGGATGGCCAGGATGACACTTAATTCAATCGCATCATTGGCCTGTTGTACCTGCTGCTGTTGCTGTTGTTGCTGCTGTGCCTGCATCAAAAAAAGCTCTTATCGATTTTAATCACATCACCGGGCAGGATGATCGTGTCCGAGCTGGCTTTAAACGTTGCTTTATCCGCACCACGCTGGATTTGCCAGGCACTGCGCGAAGCCCGGTCCAGCAAGCCGCCTGACAGCGCAATGGCCTGTTCCAGTGTGATATCCGGCTGATACGAATAGCTGCCAGGATTTCGCACTTCGCCATAGATGAAAAACGGTCGATAGCTGTCGACCGTGATCGAAACACTCGGTGCAACCAGATAACCATCTTTCAGCCGTTGTTCCAGATATTCTTTGGCGCTTTGCTGGGTATGACCGGTCAGCCGGATACTGCCCAGTAAAGGCATATCTATAAACCCCTGCTGGCTGATCTCAGCTGTCACCGACAGATCCGGTTCCAGATAAACACTGATTTTAATCGAGTCGCCGGGACCGAACTTGTAGCTTTGTAACCCCGGCGCAGCCGGAGTCTGTGCCTGCACAGATGCGAGCAATAACAGGCTCAGGAAAGCACTACACCACTTCACCATGACCAGCTGACCTCAGCCAGCAATTCGGCACGGTTGCGATCCGGTTGCTGTTGTTGGCGTTGATGCACCTGACTGAGTTGGACCAGGCTTTGCCATTGCTGTGCCCACTGCCAGCGCCAGCCTGCACTGAGCGCACTGCGGGTTCTGCGATAATCGCCCTGATCAAGACGGGACGTCAGCTGGCTGAGTTCAGCGCTGAACTGATGTGACTGATCATATTGCCAGCGCACACTGGCCGCATGACGGGTATCGAGCTGGCTGACACTGGCCGTAGCATAAGACAACACAGAGTTGCGGCCGCTTTGCAGTTGAAGCTGCCAGCGCTGGTCAAACTGCCAGAGGTTATCCAGCTGCCAGTAACTGCCCGTCGATTTTGCCAGTTGATTTGCCGGATAACTGCGCGAAAACCGGCCACCGGTCAGGCGGAAAAACTGCTGGCCGGTCCATTGCACAGCGAGACCGCCACCATATTGAGTCAGGTCGGTGCTTAGTTGATTCTGTTGTTCCTGGCGTCTTGCGACATCCAATACCAATGCGATATTTTCGTTAAGCTTGTGGCTGTATTGCGCTTCAGCAAAATCACTGTCTAAAGTGGAATAGCGTTGCTCACGGACATCTTGCTGACGTCGGTCTGTGCCAACAGTGACGCGCAGATTCTGGGTATCAGGTGCCCGGCCAAAACCAAGTGCAGCCTTTGCGCCGGATTGCTTTGCCAGTAAGGCCTGCTCTGCCGCTGACAAAAATTCTGCCGCGCTATCCCCGGCCAGATGCTGGTCTTTGCGTAAGGTCGCCTGTAACGACAGATCGGTTTGTGGTGTCAGAAACAAGCGTAATTCTGGCTGCAACTGATACAGCGTTTGCGCTAAATCGCTGGTGTCCCTGTAGTGTTGGCGGCTGATTTGCAGCGGCATTTGCAGACCATAACCTTCAAACAAACCAAGCCAATCCCAACGGATGCCAGCGATACCACTTTGGTCTGACTGACGCTGAATTGCGGTATTGAATAGATTGTTATTACTGTGCACACCAAGGAAGGCACTGAGCTCGTTGTGAGCCTGATCCCAGTCAGCGGCGACGCTTTGCGCTGAGGTGATTAAAAAAAGCGGTACAAATCCGACTAAATACGACCTGTTCATGCAAAATGCTCTTGAAAAATAAAATATCCATATTTTCCTTTTATTTTTCCCTTACCGCATGGTAATGGAGAACGAAAAAAAAACAAAGCCTTTATCCTGCGTCCAGCGCATTAAAATCGTGTAAAAATATTGATCACATCAGCCCATTCAGGATCGTCTGCAAATATGACGGAAAACGGCTTTTATATCAGTCAGGCGGCCAAAACAAAACGGCCAGATTGATACCACTCCGGCCGTTTTTTTTACGCAGCGCTGCGACAGGGCTCAAATCCGAAACTGCGCGACCACCTGATTTAACGCAGAAGCGGAATTATCCAGCTGACGGGCTTCCCCCGTTAGTTCCAGTGCATGCTCCGCGGTATTATCAACCAAAGCCGTGATCGCGGTCAGGCTGCGGTTAATATCATCAGCCACAATCGTTTGTTGCTCGGTTGCCACCGCAATCTGGGTGCTTTGTTGCTGCACAACCATGATAGCCGCGCTAATCGCAGTTAATGATTGTTGCATCGCCCGGGCGCGTTCCGCACTGACCTCAGTCTGACTGCGGCCCAATTGCATCACGTCTTCTGCCTGCTTGGCGATATGTTGCAGTTTTTCCACCATCCGGCGGATATCATCAGTACTTTCCCGGGTGCGTCCTGCCAATGAACGGACTTCATCAGCCACGACAGCAAAACCGCGGCCTTGCTCGCCGGCACGGGCCGCTTCGATAGCAGCATTTAATGCCAGCAGATTGGTCTGTTCAGCGATGCCTTTAATGACGTCGACCACAGTACCGATATTTTCAGATTCTTTGGCAAGTCCAACTACAACATCCACGGCAGATACCATGCTTTGATTCAGCGATTCCATATCATTGACCGCCAGCTCAGACAATTTCGCGCCTTGCTGGCCACGCACCTCAGCATCCGCTGCGGCCTGGCTGGTCGATTGCGCGTTTCGGCTGATCTCCTGCACGGTCGCGGCCATTTCCGTCACTGCAGCTGACACCGAGTCGATCTGCACCTTCTCGTGCTGGATCTCCTGATTGGTCAGCCCAACCACCTGGTTCAGGTGTTCACTGGACAATTTGACCTGTTCCGCCTGCTGTTGCGTTTGCGCCAGTGATTGGCGTAATTTGCTGACGAAAGTATTAAAATGCCGCGCCAGCGCGCCCACTTCATCCTGCTGTGCAATATCGATGCGCCGGGTCAGGTCACCATCGCCGCTGGCAATATCCTGCATAGCATGGGTCAGTTGTTGCAATGGTTTGGTGATGACCCCGGTCGTGATCATGATACTCGCCGTGATCAAGGCAAGGATCAGCAGCGCACCAAAGATTGACCACTGCACCGTCGATTCAATCGGCGCGTCGATTAACGCGGCTGGGATCAGGATACCAACCAGCCAGTTCATCTGCGGAAAATCGCGGCTGACCGGCTGGTAAGCAACATAATAATCCACCCCATTCAGCCGGACCTCGGCAAAACCAGCCTGGCTTTGCTGTGCCGCTTTCGCCAGCACAGCAAAACCGCTGCTATTTTTGTCTTTGTTATCCAGCCCCTGGATCGGGTCATTGGCTTTGGTCGTGATACCCGCCCGTCCGGAGAAATGCACAATCTGGCCTTTGCCATCGAGTAAAAACGGCAAGCCCTCACCCTGATAGCGAATGGTTTCCACTTTATCCCCGACTTTATTGATATGCAGATCCAGGCCACCAACACCAAGCAAAGTGCCATCCGGCAGGTACACCGGACCTTCCACGACGGCTGAGACGATGCCGGTGGTAAAATCGGCCGACGGTGAACCGACGAAAAACTTATTGTGCTTCATCGTCTCAATGTACCAAGGCCGTTGACTGGCGAAATAACCTTTGTCCACCACCCCTTTGTCTGGCCCATCCACGTCAACACCAGTCCTGGAGTCTTCGCGGAAATACTCGTCAGAACGGGTCAGCGCAAAAAATGCCGACAGGATATTGGCGTCGCCAGCGCTTATGGTTTTAAACGTCTGATTAATTTGCGGATAACCCTCAGCAGTTGCCAAATCGGTGCCACGCCCCGGATATTGTAAAAACCACTGCTGAAACTGTGGACTGTGTAAAAATGTCTTTGCGACCTGCGCATATTCCGCAAAGAACTGGCCCACAGCGACAGATTCTTTCTGCATCAGGCTATTTGCCTCTGCTTCCACCTGCGCTCTGGTTTGCGCCGCGATATGCTGGATCACCAGAAATGCAGCAACTGCTAATAAAATGGCCGTGGAGCCACCGACAGCAAACAAAATTTTCTTTTTTATTGATGTTATTTTTTGATACAACATAAAACCCCCAAACAAGTGCCGCTCCATCAAATCACAACGCATGAATTAAATCCAGCAGTTCAAATCAGACAATTAAATATATGATTCATAAGAATTAATTGAATTAGAAAGTCAGAATTCGCACCAATTCGAAGCATCTGAGCTGAATTGCATGACGACAGGCACAAAAATCGGGCATAAATCTGTACCAGCCGCGCTGTTTTGGCGCAGCAGATTTGCTTGCTCCGAACCGATCGCCGGCTTTTCAGGCACAACCGGCATGTAATAGCGCCTTAATCACTCAGGAGCGCCCTTAAACTCGCCACATGCTGAAGAGGCCTTACAGTGCGGCGGCTATGCGTGATTTTTGGATGAGGGGCCAAACAGAAGTTTAAGACGCAGAATATAATGTTCTGTTTTCACGCGACGAGCTCTGCGAGGAGCCGCGGGACGCAAAAACACAAAAACGCCGGGAGCGTTTTTGGACAGCTTTAGCTGGTCCCGCAGGGATTTTTGCCAGGATGGCAAAAACACAAAAACGCCGGGAGCGTTTTACACTCGCGACATCCTTGCCGCTCGCCTACCGGCAGCTGCGCTTTGCAAAACGGCTATCCTGCCGTTTTGTGGACAGCTTTAGCTGGTCCCGCAGGGATTTTTGCCAGGATGGCAAAAACACAAAAACGCCGGGAGCGTTTTACACTCGCGACATCCTTGCCGCTCGCCTACCGGCAGCTGCGCTGTGCAAAACGGCTATCCTGCCGTTTTGTGGACAGCTTTAGCTGGTCCCGCAGGGATTTTTGCCAGGATGGCAAAAACACAAAAACGCCGGGAGCGTTTTACACTCGCGACATCCTTGCCGCTCGCCTACCGGCAGCTGCGCTGTGCAAAACGGCTATCCTGCCGTTTTTTGGACAGCTTTAGCTGGTCCTGAAGGGATTTTTGCCAGGATGGCAAAAACAAAAAAACCTGCACTAAGCCGGTTTAATGGGTGAAATCAGCAGCGAGCGAGCCAACAATTTGGCTCGCTCTGATTTCACGCCTGTTGCTCTGCAACAGGCCGGAGGACGCAGGAGGATTACAGCTGGCTGCGCCAACTGCCCTTCGGGTCGCGCTGCGCGCGCTCGGTCGGCAAAGCCGACACGTCGAACCGTGAAGACGGGATCTCAGCATGCCATCAGTTTGGCATGCTGCCGGCTGAACGCGACGAGCTCCGCGAGGAGGGAGGTTCTCACCGCCTGCGTCATCAGTTCTTTATTTGGGGACTGGCTTTAAACAAAAAAACCTGCACTAAGCAGGTTTAATGGCGGACGCAGGAGGATTCGAACCTCCGACCGCTCGGTTCGTAGCCGAGTACTCTATCCAGCTGAGCTATGCGTCCTGGGAGTATGTCTTGCGACAGGTCTTACAATTTTCAATCTTGCTTGTAGTGCCAGTGTTTCAGATGGCGGACGCAGGAGGATTCGAACCTCCGACCGCTCGGTTCGTAGCCGAGTACTCTATCCAGCTGAGCTATGCGTCCATCTAATCTAAAAACAACTGGCGGAGGGAGAGGGATTCGAACCCTCGATAGAGTTTCCCCTATACACCCTTAGCAGGGGTGCGCCTTCAGCCACTCGGCCATCTCTCCGCGCTACGTTGCGGTGCGTATATTAATGTCTCAGGAAAATATGTCAAACAAAATTTTGAACCTGACTGTGCGATTGCCGACCTTTTAGACAATCTGCGCAATTAATAACGTAAACGACTACTTTTTACACAACAAAACAATAAAAACAATGATTTACGAAAACAGACTTATTGATCATCATCCTGGCTGTAACTGCCTGGTGTGCCCTTTTCCGCTTGTATCCGCATATAGATTTCTTCACGGTGTACCGATACTTCTTTTGGTGCATTCACACCGATCCGTACCTGATTACCTTTTACGCCTAATACAGTGACAGTCACTTCATCACCGATCATTAATGTCTCACCAACGCGACGGGTCAAAATAAGCATTCGTTTGCTCCTATCCTTTAGTCCCAGCTATTTAAACGACGCTTAGCCTTTCACCAACGCGTCCATGTTGCCAATCATAACTCAGCATTCAAATTTATGAAAATCCAGCGATTAATTATCACTGTTGAACAAAACCTGATGTAATTTTGCAGCGGCACCTTCAACCAGTTCCGGCGCCATTAATACAGAAAACCGACTTTCAGTCTGCGTCATCGCCCAAATCTGAATATTCAGCTGGTTTAATAGCTGATGGATCCGTGCGACCACATCGGGTTGCGACCTGACGCCGATACCGACCACCGACAGTTTAGCAAGATTTGCTTGAATGCGGTGCTGAGCGTCCCGACAATTTTTCAGCAAATTCTGTACATCGTCAGCAACTTGCAGCCAATCGCTGTTGGTCAGCACCAATTGCACCGTCAGCTGATCAGGCCACACGCCATATTGTTGCACCATATCCGTTTCAACGTTGCGCTCGGCCAGCAGGTTCAATAACCGGCAAAAATCAGTATGACTCAGCGCCTGCAACTGCAGAAACGTCAGGCCATGCTGGCAGGCAATACCGGATATTAACGGCAGTTGCATTGGATCTTCCTCGTAAGTCATCAGCGTGCCGGCATCCGGCCTGAAAGTCGATAACACGCGCAGCAGCACCCGATGCCGCCCGGCATATTCGACCGAGCGTGAGTGCAGCACTTTCGCACCGACACTGGCCAGCTCCAGCATGTCGCCAAACGGGATCTGGGGCAGCCGGCGGGCGCCGGAGCAAATGCGCGGGTCTATGGTGTATACGCCATCCACATCGGTATAGATCTGACATTCGTCAGCCTTTACTGCGGCAGCCAGCGCGACTGCCGACGTATCAGAGCCACCCCGCCCCAGCGTCGTCAGATTGCCTTCGATATCCCGCCCCTGAAAACCGGCGACCACTACAATATGGCCTTGTTCCAGTTCCAGCGCCAGTCGCTCGGTATCCACCCGTTCAATTCTGGCTTTGCCAAACTTGTTATCGGTATGAATACAGACCTGATCGGCCAACAGCGAAACTGCAGGGTAGCCACGTTTGACCAAGGCAATGGCCAGCAATGCGATAGTGACCTGTTCACCGGCAGCTGCCAGTACATCCAGCTCGCGCGCCGTGGCTTTCACATCGATACGTTGGGCCAGCCCGAGTAACCTATTGGTTTCCCCGGCCATTGCTGATACCACCGCAATCACTTTATGACCAGCCTGCACAGTGCGGATAATCAGATCCGCCACCGCTTCAATCCGTTCAGTGGTCCCTACCGAGGTTCCACCGAACTTTTGCACCAGTAATGCCACCTGTTACAGCTTCGCTGCCAGATAGTCTGTGGCCGCCGCTAATACCTTGCCAAGGCCGGCAACGTCTGTACCACCGGCTTGCGCCAGATCCGGCTTGCCGCCACCTTTACCACCCAGTTGCTCCGCCGCCCAGCCCACCAGCTGGCCGGCATTGACTTTATCGGTCAGGTCTTTGGTAACACCTGCAATCAGGCTGACTTTGCCGTCGCTGGCAGTGCCAAGCAGAATCACGCCGGAGCCGATGTTGTTTTTCAGCTCGTCGACCATAGTGCGGAAACCTTTTGGATCCACGCCGGACAGCTCTGCAATCAACACTTTAGTGCCGTTCAGCGCCACTGCTTTTTCCAGCAATGAAGCACCGGCAGCGCTGGCCATTTTCGCTTTCAGTTGTTCCAGTTCTTTTTCCAGCAGCTTGCTGCGGTCTAAAGTCTGGATCACCCGCTCGCCAATCGACAGCACATCGCCTTTTAACAAAGCCGCAACTTGTTGCGCTTGCTGTTCCAGTTTGTGTAAATAAGCCAGGGCGCCAACGCCGGTGACCGCTTCGATGCGGCGTACACCGGCAGCGATGCCGCTTTCTACGACGATCTTAAACAGACCGATATCGCCAGTGCGGGCCACATGCGTGCCGCCGCAGAGTTCAATCGAGAACTCGCCCATCGAAAGAACACGGACGTCGTCATCATATTTTTCACCGAACAGCGCCATAGCGCCGGCGGCTTTAGCCGCATCCAGCTGCATCAGCCGGGTCAGTACTTCATGGTTGGCCTGAATTTGCGCGTTCACCAGTTGTTCAATCTGGCGAACTTCGTCTGCTTTCACCGCTTCAAAATGGGCGAAGTCAAAACGCAGGCGGTCAGGACCAACTTGTGAGCCTTTTTGTACCACGTGCGCACCCAGTACCTGCTGCAGTGCAGCATGTAACAAGTGCGTTGCCGAGTGGTTTTTGCGGATAGCGCTGCGCCGTTCGTTATCAATTTGCGCATCGACACGCTCGCCGACGGATAAAGTACCGCTGATGGTGCCGCGATGCGCAAAGGCTTTGCCAATTTTCAGCGTATCGACCACAGTAAACACAGCGCCGGACGCCAGCGTGAATGTACCAGTGTCCCCCATCTGACCGCCGGACTCAGCATAAAATGGTGTCTGGTCCAGAATCACTAATGCTTGCTGGCCGTCGATCACAGACTCAACTTTTTCGCCATCACGGACGATTTCCAGCACCACCGCATTACCGTGTTGCTCGGTATAACCTGTAAAATCAGTCACTTGCTCAGAAGTTACCGTTTGGTTATAGTCCTGACCAAAGCTGGAAGCGGCCTGGGCGCGTTTGCGCTGGGCTTCCATTGCGGCTTCAAACCCTGCCAGATCAACGGTCAAACCTTGTTCGCGCGCGACATCGCTGGTCAAATCGACCGGAAAGCCATAAGTGTCATACAGCTTAAATACCACTTCGCCCGGAATTTCCTTGCTGTCGCCAAGCGCAGCCAGAGCATCTTTGAGCAGTAACAGACCACGTTCCAGCGTCTTGCCAAACTGCTCTTCTTCCATCCGCAGTACTTTTTCGATAATAGCTTGTTTTTCAATCAGTTCCGGATAAGCTTCGCCCATTTGGACTGCAAGTTCAGCCACTAACTTACTGAAGAATACGCCTTTGGCGCCCAGCTGATTGCCATGACGCACCGCGCGGCGGATGATGCGGCGCAGCACATAACCCCGGCCTTCATTGGATGGCATCACACCATCAGCGACCAGGAAAGAACAGGAACGGATATGGTCGGCGATCACGCGCAGCGATTTATTGTCTAAATCTGTCGTGCCGGTCACCGCTGCAGCCGCTTTGATCAGGCCCTGGAAGATATCGATTTCATAGTTACTGTGCACGTGTTGCAAAATCGCGGCAATCCGCTCCAGCCCCATGCCGGTATCGACGCTTGGTTTTGGCAGTGGTTCCATCCGGCCATCGGCGTGGCGGTTGAACTGCATAAAAACGTTGTTCCAAATCTCGATAAACCGGTCGCCATCTTCTTCCGGTGAGCCCGGTGGGCCACCCCAGATATGGTCGCCGTGGTCGTAGAAAATCTCGGTACAAGGACCGCACGGGCCTGTGTCACCCATGGCCCAGAAATTGTCTGAAGCAAAAGGTGCACCTTTGTTATCGCCGATGCGGATCGCCCGTTCCTTTGGCACACCGATTTGCTGGGTCCAGATATCAAAGGCTTCGTCATCCGTCGCGTAGACGGTGATCCATAGTTTTTCTTTTGGCAATTTGACCACTTCGGTCAGAAATTCCCAGGCGTATTTAATCGCATCTTCTTTGAAATAATCACCGAAACTGAAGTTACCCAGCATTTCAAAAAAGGTGTGGTGACGGGCGGTATAACCGACGTTTTCCAGATCGTTGTGTTTACCACCGGCGCGTACACAGCGCTGGGCCGTGACGGCGCGGCTGTAGCTGCGTTTGTCCTGACCGAGAAATACGTCTTTGAATTGCACCATGCCGGCGTTGGTAAACAACAGCGTTGGGTCATTGCCCGGAATTAACGAGCTGCTGGAAACAATTTGGTGGCCTTTACTGGCAAAAAAGTCCAGAAAGGCGCGGCGCAGTTGCGCAGAGGTCATGTACATAGGCTGTCCTAACTATCTGAATGTTGTAATGCGTAGCGGATCTGCTCCGAATTGAAGCCCCGGCGTTGTAAAAACGCCATCCGTTTTAATCGTTCTTTGTCTGAACCGGCCGCCAGCTCGCCGAATTTCTTCTGCACGCAGCTGCGGGCCAGTTCAAACCAATCGGGTTCAGCGCTGTCGAGCGCTTGTTGTAACAACTCCTGGTCCAGCCGGTGTTGCCGGCTTAATTGCCGCAGCACCGCAAGCCCCTGGCCTTTGCTGATGCAATGGCGCAATAACATCTCAGCAAAGCGCTGATCTGACTGGTATTGCTCCTGCTGACAACGTTCCAATGTTACCTGAGCCAAATCGTCATCTGCGCCACGCTGGCGCAGTTTATCCAGCAGTTCATGGCTGCTATGCTCGCGCCGGCTCAGCAAACCGATGGCTAATTGCCAGACTTGCTGCGCAGTCAAAACTTCAGGTTCAGACTTCAAACACTGCCGCCTCATCCGGCCGTGCCGGCGTCAGCACAAAAAATTCCCGGAACGACAGGAAAAAGCTGATGGCCAGCCAGGGCAAGACCAAAATCAACGGAATCATCATGGTAAATGGATTAGTAATACCGAGCAGCACCATCGCAAAAGGACCAGTCATCCCCAGCAGTACAGAGATAATACCAAACACCGTCAGCGCCGGTACATTGCGCCAGCACGCCATAAAACTGGCTTGCAGCACCGGCCACAGCCGCTGTTCCCGTAGAAAATAAATCACCGGCACCGCATAGGCAAATAACATCGCATTGACCGATGCCATCGCCACTAACGCAAATAATGCCAGTAAATCCGCCTCGCCGGTCTGCCACAATGGCACTTGTTGCACCAGCAACAGCTGACTCGGGATCGATAATAAAATATTCAGACCGGCCAGCCGGATAAAAGCCGCCCGATGGCTACTTTCTTTGACTGGTTGCCACAACAGCTCCAACGTCAGTGGTTTCTGTTGTTGGGCCCGCACAATGCAATCATAAAAACCAGCCATTAAAAACGGGCTCAGCAGTTGCGCAATCACCGCTAGCAACGGATGTACCATCCCAACCAATGATATAAGCAGCATCAGCCAGAACATCGCGAGTAACAGCATATGCTGGCGCAACAGCAGCCAGCCTTGTTTCAGCCAGTCCAGACCGGCTTTCGCCGGCGCCCGGCGGATCACTAATTGTAATTTCATCCGGCTATCTCCTGCCAAGTCGGGCTGACATCGCCCACGGTTGCAGCACAAAGCCACTGTTGAAAGAATGACGCCTGGGCGTCCTGCTCAGTCGGTGCAAAGGGCGCAAAATGCCGCGGCTGCGCCGGGTCAAATGGCCCTTGTTTGACTTCAAGAAATACAGCCCCCGGCCCCCGCGCCAACACGGTATGCCATTGGCCCGGGGCCAGTTCCAGGCTGGTGACCGCAGACCCGGCACAAAGGTGCCAACGGGCAGTTACTGTGCCGGCTTCGTCAAACTGCAAAAAGTCCACCGTGCCGGCCAGCATCACAAACAATTCCCACTGTTGTGATTCGGTATGTCGATGTGGCGGTACGTAACTGTCTGGCTGCATCGCTATGACTACCCGCTGCACCGGCTCAGCAAAACTTTGATGCAAATTCAAAAATGTCCGGCGCCGCGGCTGTTGTGCCGCAGTCGCGAGCAATTCAGTAAATAAGGCTTGATCTAATAACATACCAGCAAAAATTCGGTTTAATTGCGGTGAATTAAGGCGGCCTATCATACTGCAAATGTCTGCGCTTCCCATAGTGCTAAATCAGGGCAAAACCGCAGCCAGACTGACAAAAAAGGTGCCGTTGGCACCTTTTTTGTTTTAATCGCCGCATCAGCAGTGTTTACTCGCGGACAATCTCCATCTCCGCCGTCAGATTGGTCGCGCCATCGACTTTCTCCATTTGCCACAGCAGGTAGCGGCTGTCGACATGGATGGAGCGATTCAGCGCCGGATCGTAGTCATAATTACCAATAATGCCTTCAATCACGCCATCAAACAGCAAGCCAACCAATTCCGCTTTGCCGTTTAACGTCGGTGAGCCTGAGTTACCGCCAGTCGTGTCGACCGTGCTTAAAAAATTCACCGGGACCGTTTTCAGCTCAGGATGCGCGTACGCACTGAAGTCACCGGCAGCAATAGCTGCCAGTTGCGCCGCTGGCGCATTAAACGGGCTTTGGTCTGTGTGTTTTTCACTGATGCCCTTCAGCGTGGTAAACGGCTGATAGGCCACCCCATCGCGTGGCTGATAACCTTTCACTTCACCAAAAGTTACCCGTAACGTGCCGTTAGCATCGGCATACACCGGCTTCTGGCTGGCTTTGTTAAAGGCAATCACCGCTTCCATTACTTTGGGTCGTGCCACAGCCATTTTGCCGGCATGATTTTTACTGTCGTGTTCCAGTTGCAGATCGGTATCCGCCATTGCAACAGCGAACTGAATGGCCGGATCCTGACTGGCTTTAAACTCATCGACCGATTTCCCGATCCAGGCCAGCCGTTCAATCTCATCACCAAGCAGGCTTGTCTGATAAATCTGCGTCAGTTTGGCGCGCACAGCGGCTTCGTCAAACCCTTCTGCAATACCAAAATATTGATCAAATGCGACCAGACGCTGCGGTTTTGGCAGCGCCGCATAATGTTTCAGGAAATGTAACGCGATTTCTAAATCTACCGCGCCATCAAAACTACGTGACATCCGCTTCAAGCCGGCTTTGAACCGATCCAGATCGCGCTGCTGAAAACCGGTTTCGCGCTCTTCGTCGGATTTTTGTTGCTCTAACGCCAACCGGTACAATTTACGGCTGGTACTGAATAGCTGGGCATACTCGAAATAATTCAGGATCAAGTCACGTTGTTGGGTCGTCGTTTCTGCATCCAGCAATTGCTGCAGGCTCAACAAGGCCGGTTTGTACTTGGCTTTGCGCGAAGGCTCAGCTTCAATCCAGCGCTGCAGGACCGCTTCAAACTCATCTTTACGCTGTTGCGTGCCGCCTTTTTGGTAAGTCTGGATCATGCCATCATAGTTTTTCGCATAGTTGGCGAGGCGGGCCAAAATCGCTTCATATTTGATCCGCGCTTCAGTGCCTTCTGCGGCATGCTGTTTAATTAGCGCAATCGCTTCCTGCCGGTACTGGCGCGCAGCCGGCAGCACAGTGGTGAATTGATTGCGGACTTCAAAAGCAGTGTTATAGCGGTTGGTTCGGCCCGGATAGCCAAGGACCATAACAAAATCGCCTGCCTGGACGCCTTTGGCCGACACTTTCAGGGAACTTGGCGGCACAAAAGCGACGTTGTCGGCACTGTAATCCGCCGGTTTGCCATCTTTGCCGACATAAGCGCGGTAAAACGCATAATCACCGGTATGGCGTGGCCACATCCAGTTGTCGATGTCGCCGCCAAACACACCCACGCCCCCTGCCGGCGCATGCACCAACCGCACATCGCGGATCTCCAGTTGCTTGATCAGGTAATATTCAAGGCCACCGTGAAAACTGTAGACCTCACAGCGATAGCCGGCGGTTGCTTCACATTCAGCCACCAGCTCTTTACGCAGCTGATCGATTTTGTCAAAGCGGTCTTTGCCTTGCAGTTGCGGCGTCAGTTCCTGCTTAATTTGTTGGGTCACATTACTGACCGCTTCGGTCACTAAGATTTTACTGCCAGGCGCAGCCGGCAATTCTTCTGCCGGCGTTTTCGCCAAAAAACCCCGCTCAATCAGGTTGTTCTGCGCGGTGCTATTGTGCTGAATACTGCTGTACGCACAGTGGTGATTAGTCAGCGCAAGGCCTTGTTTTGACACAAAAGATGCGGTACAGCCACCGAGGCTAATCACTGCATTCATCGGGAAGGCGGTCAGTTCGGCAATAGATTTGGCATCTATTTGCAGACCTTTGGCTTTGAGTAGCGCTTCCAGTTCCGGCAACTGATGCGGTTGCCACATGCCTTCATCGGCGTTTGCCACAGCGGCCGTCAATACTGAGAATATCGACAACGCCAGCACAGAATTTTTCATTCAACGATTCCTTTAGATCCGTCCCGCGCCTGCATATCAGCTGACGGGTTCCACGACATGGATGATTTATCTGGATTTTGCCGCATTGTGCGATAAATCTGCCGGGGAATAACAGTCCCAGTCGCAGAAAAAATACAGAACTTGAAAAATCCGGCAGGATCCCCCAGATCCAGTGCAGTTTTAATCACCGGATGGCGCTGTAACGACGATGGAAAAACAAATTGAAACACTGATGTACGCCAGCCGCTGGCTGATGGCGCCGATTTATTTGGGACTGAGCCTGGTGCTTATTGCGCTCGGTATTAAATTTTTTCAGGAAATTTTCCATCTCCTGCCCAATATCATCGCCACCAAAGAGGCCGACTTGATCCTGGTGGTGTTGTCATTAATTGATATTGCGCTGGTCGGTGGGCTGATTGTGATGGTGATGTTTTCCGGTTATGAGAACTTCGTGTCGCGGCTGGACATTGATGAGTCGGCAGAGAAACTGAATTGGCTCGGCAAAGTCGACTCGGGTTCACTGAAAAATAAAGTCGCAGCCTCTATCGTGGCGATCTCTTCCATTCACCTGCTAAAAATATTTATGGACACGCCGAACATCGATAATGACAAAATCATGTGGTACCTGTTGATCCATATCACTTTTGTGTTATCAGCCTTTGTCATGGGCTACCTCGATAAACTGACGAAAGAGAAAGTCTGAAATTGACCCGGGCGGATGGCTGAGTTAGTTTAGGAGATCCGCGCTCTGCGCGGTCAGTCATACGCCACGAGGTTTTGCTGTGCAGGGATCCGCGCAAGTTTTTTACCGCTTCATCAAGGCCGCAGTCGTCGCACTGCTGGTGTTCAGTTATCCCCTGTTCTCGATGGAAGCGGGTCTGCCGCTGTTAAAAAACTTTAAGCCAAAAGACTACAATGCCGGCACCCAGAACTGGGCCATGCTGCAGGACAGTGATGGCTTGATTTACGCCGGCAATAACGTCGGTGTACTGGAATTCGACGGCGTGCACTGGCGCGTCATCGCGACCACCAATCAGTCCGTGGTGCGCTCGCTGGCACTGGGGCATGACGGCAGAATTTATGTCGGTGCCAAAGGCGACCTCGGTTATATCAACAAAGCCCGCCCGCAAGGCGCTCAGTTTATTTCGTGGCGCGACCGTATCCCTGCCGCCTACCGCAATTTTCAGGATATCCGCCAGACCTTTGTCACCGAACAGGGCGTATTGTTTGTTGCCCGCTCCTATCTGTTTTTGATTAACGACCAGGAAGTTCGCAGCTGGACCAGTGAGTCCGCCTTTATGAAAGCCTTTCAGCTTAATGACCGCATCCTGATTAAAGAACAGGATACTGGCCTGCTCGAACTGAAAGACGGGCGGCTGGAGCCGGTCAACAGCACGCAGCCACTGGCGGATAAAGCCGTGTTTATCGCAGAACAATGGAACGAAAATCAGGTGCTGATTGGCACCCGCGACGCCGGATTTTTTCTGTTGGGTCCAAATGGTATGCAACCATTTCAGATGCCCGCCAGCAAAGAACTGGATCAGGCGATGATTTATACCAGTCAGCGGCTGCGTAACGGCCTGCTGGCGATTGGCACGGTGCGGGACGGCATCTATCTGCTGGACCAGCAAGGCAACATCCACAGCCATATCAATAAGTTTTCCGGCATGCTCGATGACAATGTGCGCGCGCTGATGGAAGACCGCCAGCAAGGTCTGTGGGTGGCTATGGATCATGGATTGGCGCGGGTCGAAGCCTCCTCGGCCATCTCCATGTTTAATCATGTGATGGGCCTCAAAGGCAACGTGTTGTCGCTCCATCGCTATCAACAACAGTTATTTGCCGGTACCAGCCAGGGCTTGTTCCGGTTACAGGCCGACGGCGTGAAAGCGGCGCATTTCAGCGCCATTGATAACTTCAGCAACCAAACCTGGGATTTTGCCGATTTTGCCAACAGCATGTTGATTGCAAATAATAAAGGCGTTTATCAGTATCAGGATGGGCAGTCTGCACTGATCCTGGATACGCCGGTACCGGCCAAAGTATTGCTGGTGTCGCGCCAGCAGCCTGATACGGTCTGGGTGGGTTTGCAAAATGGCTTGCTGCGCCTGCAATACAGCGCCGGCCAGTGGCGCAATCTTGGGGTAGTCAGCGGCGTAGTCGGCAATCTGAACAGCCTGATTGAAGAGGCGGACGGTAGTCTGTGGATCGGGACGCTGGCGAATGGCGTATACCGGCTGCAATTTAATGGTGACAGACAAAAAACGCCATTACTGGACAATTTTACCGAAGCGGCCGGCTTACCCAGTCTGAACCGCAACTCGGTACATCGCTGGTCTGGTGGCCTGTTGTTTGCCACTGTCGCCGGTTTGTACCAGTTTAATCAGAGTACCCAGACCTTCGGCATCCATCCGGTGTTCAGCGGCCTGTTTGCGCAACAACCCTGGGTGCGCTCGCCAACGCAGGACAGCAGTGGCCGTATCTGGATGATTAACTGGGACAATCAGACCGGCGAACGTCAGGCCGGCGCTGCAGAAAAAACCGGGCCGGATCAGCCCTATCACTGGTCCACCGCGCCATTGTTTCCGCTCGCCGATACACCACTGGATGTGATCCTGGCCGAAGATGCAGCCATTACCTGGTTCGGTGGCGCCGAAGGTATCTTCCGCTTTGACGCCAGCCGGGTCAGCCGCAGCATTGTGGCGCATCCACCGCTGATCCGCCGGGTGATCAGTCGTGACAATCAAACGCACTTTGCCGGTGGTCAACTGGCCAAACTGCAACTGGCGTCAGACCAGAATTCATTGCGGCTTGAATATACGGTGCCGCGCTATGGCCATCTCGACACCAACCTGTTTCAGGTGCAGCTGGTCGGTAACGATCCGGCCTGGTCGGACTGGCACAATGAAACTTACCGCGATTACACCAACTTAGCACCGGGCAATTATCAGTTTAAATTGCGCTACAAAAACGCTTTTGGCGAGATCAGCGAAGCGACGCCGTTACATCTGCAAATCGCCGCCCCCTGGTACCAGAGCTGGTGGGCTTATGTGCTTTATCTACTCTCTGCCCTGGCGCTGATTAAAGTGCTGATTGGTTGGCGCGTGCGGCCGGTGTTACAGGAAAACAGCAAACTGGAAGATTTGGTCAGACAACGGACCCAACATCTGGAAGATACGATGCAGATGCTGGAAGGCGCCAAGCAAAAAGCGGAAACGGCTGCTGTGGCCAAAAGTGAGTTTCTGGCCAATATGAGCCATGAGATCCGCACGCCAATGAATGCCATTATTGGCTTTGCCCAGTTGGCGCAAAACAGTGAATCTTTTGCCGATCAGCAGCTGTATTTAAGTAAAATCACCGCGTCCAGTAAAATTTTATTAAGCATTATCAACGACATTCTTGATTTCTCAAAAGTCGAAGCCGGCAAACTTGAGTTAGAGCAGGTCCGCTTCCGGCTGCAGGATATGCTGCAGCAAATCCGCGATTTATTTATTGAACAGGCCCGGCAAAAACGGCTGGAACTGCAATTCAGTGTTGATCCGCAGGTGCCGGCCTGGCTGATTGGTGATCCGCTGCGTTTAAGTCAGGTGCTGATTAATTTACTGAGTAATGCCGTGAAATTCACCGGTCAGGGTAAGGTAGTATTGCTGGTCGATCTGGCGTTACAGGTGAATCCGCCGGAAACCGCCGCTGAAGTCTGGTTGCATTTTGCCGTGCAGGACACCGGGATCGGCCTCAGTCCGGAGCAATGTCAGAACCTGTTTCAGGCGTTCAGTCAGGCCGACACCTCGACCAGCCGTAAATATGGCGGTACCGGCCTGGGCCTCAGTATCGCCCAGCGTCTGGTGCAACTGATGGGTGGCCGCATCGAAGTGCAAAGCCTGGCGGGCATTGGCAGCACGTTCAGCTTTAGTATCCGCAGCTATCGCGCCGAAGCCAGCAGCCTGACCAATGCCAATACAACGCCGCCCCAGGCGTTGAACAGCAGCCTGTCAGACAACAATACAACACCTAAAGGCCGGATATTACTGGTGGAAGATAACAGCTATAACCAGACACTGGCGCGGATCATTCTGCAACATGCCGGCTTTGCCGTGGATGTAGCAGACCATGGTGAACAGGCGTTACAGCAACTGAGTCAGCATCAATATGCGTTGGTACTGATGGATGTGCATATGCCGACCATGGATGGCTATACCGCGACCCGGATCTTACGTCAGCAGGCGGTGCATGCGCGCCTACCGGTGATTGCGTTGACGGCACACGCCACTGAAGAATTCCGCCGCGAATGTCTGGAAGCCGGTATGAACGATTTTATCGCCAAGCCATTTGATGCCCGTACTCTGCTCAGCAAAGTACAGGAATGGGCGTAGCACTTTCAGGTAGATGTGTCAGCGCTGCCGGTTCAGCGCCACAGCATCACCGATAATGCGCCAGTATTTGTTCAAGTTGACCTTGCTGGCGCAAAGCTTTGATCGCCTGATCCAGCTGCAAGACCGTTGATTCAGCCAGCAGCGGTGAATACATGCACTGGATTTGATTGCGTTCTATTTCCACTGCATGCAGACCCTGCTTATCCTTCAGCAAATAACCATATTCAAATTCGGACACCACCACCGCGCTCAGATGTTTTTTCTGCAGATGGCGCAGGCTTTCCGCCGGCGAATAACTGTCCACGCGCTGCAACTGGCCACGGGCAAACAGTTCCGTCAGCGTTGGATAGACATAACCAAAGGTGGTGCCGACTTTGCCTTTACTGCGTTGGCTGAAATCAGTGAAATCGGCGAAATGCTCCGCCGAGATATACAGATCCCGGTGCACAAATAACGGTGGGCTCCAGCGTAATTGCGGATCGGTAAACCACTCTGGCGTGCCATTACAATAAAAATCCAGCTGGCCTTGAAGTAATAAATCAGTGACCCGTTTGCGCGGGATCGCTTCGATTTGTAGTGGACGGTTTAACGTGTGGGCTAACTGCTGATAAATATCAAACAGGATCCCGCCGACCGGGGTTTGCTGCTGATCGGTCAGCATAAAAGGCGGCGCATCGGCAATGTGTGGCACCCGCAGCGGCGTCTGGTCTGCCAGCGCTGCTGGCAACAGCAGCAGCCAGGTCATATTCAGCCAGCAGCAGGTTTTGACATTCAATGTGGCGACTCCGGTGTCCCTTGTTCAGACACTGAGCATAGCCGTAACCCCAGACTAACTGCAAACCCGGTTGCGGCCCTGCGCTTTAGCCTGATACAGCAGTTGATCGGCCCGGCTCAGTAACTTGTCGTAACTGCCGACATCCTCGTGTTGCGCCACGCCGAAACTGGCGGTCACCTGCAAGCCCGGCACATCGGCGCTGAAATCCAGCGCTGCGATCGCCAGCCGGATACGCTGACAGATCTCGACGGCGTGCGTCAAATCAGTTTGTGGCAATAACAACGCAAACTCTTCCCCACCCCAGCGGGCAATGCGGTCAATATCCCGTACCTGCTGGCGTAATAACTGCGCCAGTTGCTGCAACACCAAATCGCCGGCCTGATGTGACCAGCGATCATTGATAGTTTTAAAATGGTCGATATCCAGCATCACCAGACAGAGTGGCTGACCTGAGCGCTGCGCCCGGCTGAATTCAAATGCCAGTTGCTCATCAAAGGCGCGCCGGTTGGCAAGGCCAGTCAGGCCGTCTTCCCGGGCCTGTGCAGCAAATGCCTGCGCCTGCAGTTGTAATTGCTCCGCCAGCTGAGTTTTTTCCGTTACCGCCTGACGCAATGACTGCGCCTGCGCCAGTAACTCGGTGGTTTTGCCGGCCACCTGTAGTTTCAGCCGCAATTCCGACTGACTGAGCCGATACAGCCGCCAGCGCACAAAGCCAAACAGCGCACACAACATCAGCAATCCTGCCAGCATCTGCACCCAGCCTTTTTGCCAGAATAGCGGCAACACGGTAAATTCCACCCGGGCCACGTCCTTGTTCCAGTCACTTTCCGGATAAGCGGCACTGACCAGCAACCGATAATCGCCGGGCGGCAAATTGGTGTATTCGGCATGATTGGCGGTGCCGCGTTCGACCCAGTCCTGCTCAAAGCCCTGCAGTTGCGTGCGGTACAAAATCCGTGAAGGCATCACATAACTAAGCCCGGCAAACTGGACAACGACACGCAAAGTACCGGCCGGCAACTTGGCTTGCTGCAGGGCGACTGCCCGGCCATCCGCACTGAGTTGCTGCACCACCACAGGCGGAGGTTTCAGGCTGAACTGAGCGAGGCGGGACGGATCGACGGTGGCGACCCCCTGTGAAGTGGCAAACCATAAAGTCCCGTCGCGGCGCAAAGTGGCGGCTGGCACAGATCCACCGTTACATTGCGAGCTGAGCATGCCGTCGGCTTCGCCAAACATGTCGGAATTGCCCAAAGTGGCCTGGAGGCCATCAGCCACAGCATTGGCATCACTTTGACTGATACGGACAATGCCGCGGTTACTGCTGAGCCAAAATGCGCCGGCGCTGTCGGCCAATACGCTAAAAATTTTGTCTACCGGTAAACCGGCGGCACGACCTATCAGCCGTAACTGGTTTTTCTGCTGGTCATAACGCACCAGGCCACGGTCTGTGGCCAGCCACAACCAATCCGTACCGGGGGAATGATAAAAATCAAACACATACTCGGCCTGTTCCTGACTATGCAGATCCAGTGGCCGGATCGTACCGTCTGACCAGACTGCAGCCCCGGTACCTGTGCCAATCCACAGCTGGCCAGAGCGCCCAGGCTCCGCTGGCTGATAGTACAACGCCGAGACAAACAAACCTGGCAACCCATCGGCCGTGGTCAGCGTACTGATTTGCTGCTGGCGCAGCATATTGAGTCCACCCGAAGTGCCAAAGAACACCCGGTCACCGGCCAGCGCAATGGCGCGAATTTCATTACTGGCCAGGCCGTTGCTGCGATCGTAGCGGTCCGTTACCTTACCCTGGCGTAACCGATACACGCCATCGCTGTAAGTGCCAACCCAGACCTCACCGTGTTCACCTTCAGCCAGGCTTAATACCGAGACGCCGGCATCCAGTACGACCGGCTCCAGTTTGCCTGCCACCCAGCGATCGAGGCCACCGGCACTGCCGATCCAGACACTGCCATCGGAATGTTCCAGCACAGTGCGGACATAATTGTCTACCAGGCCCTGTTGTTGCGTCAGATTGGTAAAAGGCGTTTCGCGTAGCCGGTACAGACCAGCATTGGTGCCAACCCAGACACTCTGCTCGGTGTCCTGAAAAATGCTCAGCACCCGGTTATTTGGCAGGCCATCCTGCACACCCAGTTGTTCAAGCCCCAGCGCACTGACCCGTTGCAGCCCCTGATTAATAGTGCCGATCCAGATTTGCCCATCCGCCAGCACATGCAGCGCGGTGACGGCAACATTCGCCAGTGCCGGATGTACCAGTGCAAAATGATCACCGTCCTGGCGGAACAAGCCCTGCTCTGCACCAACCAGCAACTGCCCCTGCGCGTCCAGTGCCAGCATAAAGGCTTTGAGATCCGGTGCATCGGCCAGCAACGACACCTTTTCAAACCTGAGTTCAGCGGCAGTAGGATCAAGGCGATATACGCCCTGCAAAGTGGCAAACCACAAGATGCCGGCACGGTCTTGCAACAGTTTGTAGACCACCCGCACTGTCAGACCATCTGGCACGCCAAAGCGCTGATATTGCCCGTCGGCCAGCTGCCGGATCACGCCACCACCTTCAGTGGCAAACCACAGTTGGCCTTTGCTGTCGCGCAGCAAATCATTGATCAGATAACCAAGCGGCGGAAAACTTTGCCAATGACCATTGCTGACCCGGCTAAAGCCGCCGCGGGCACCGGCAACCAGCATACTGCCATCGTGTTCGCGGAAAAAAGTCCGCACCCCGACATCCGGCAATCCGGTCACACTGTCGCGGCCAAAAATGGTAAAACTGCGGCCATCATAGCGGGCCGCGCCTTCCCAAGTGGCCAGCCACAGATAGCCGTCGCCACTTTGATGAATATTGTTGATGGTGTTATGCGGCAGCCCGTCGCGGGTGGTCCAGCTTTCGCGGAAATAATCATGTAGCGGCGTGACCGCCTGTGCCGCGCCTGCCAGCAGCGTGCTGATGCCAAGCAACAACGTAAAGAAAATCCATTGCATTTGCTTCTCCGGTCACGACAGCCGATTAATCCGGCTGACCTTAATCAGCTAATTCCCAGCACAAGTGCTTCAGTTGCAGATAATCTGCCACGCCATATTTTGAGCCTTCCCGGCCAAAGCCGGCACTGCCCACACCACCAAACGGAATGCGGGCATCGGAAATTGCGGTCGCATTGATCCCGACCATGCCGGCGGTCAGTTGACGCGCCAGCCGGTAATTGCGTTTTTCGTCGGCGCCATACAGATAGGCCGCCAGACCGCCATCAGTCTGATTGGCCAACTGCAGCGCCTGCACTTCATCTGTGAAAGTCTGCAGCGTCAGCACCGGACCAAAGATCTCCTGCTGACATATCGCCATCTGCATCGTCACATCGGCCAGCAAAGTCGGCGGAAAAAAATAACCACCGGCCAGATCTGTGTTCAGTGCGGGGGATAAAGCCTGCTGACAGACCCGCCGCGCGCCTTGTTGTATTGCGCCGTCAACCAATTGCTGCACCTTGTGGACTGCCTTGGCCGAAATTAACGGGCCGATTTGTACAATGTCAGCCTGACCTGCGCCGACCTGCAACGCCATCACTGCGGCGGCGAGCCGCTGTTCCAGCGCGGGTGCTACCTGAGCATCGACCAGCACCCGGTTAATACAGATGCAGGTCTGGCCGGCATTACGGAATTTGGCCGCCATAATCCCATCCACCGCTGCATCCAGATCGGCGTCGGCAAATACCAGCACCGGCGCGTTGCCGCCCAGTTCCAGCGACAGTCGTTTTAACGTGGCAGCACTTTGTTGCATCAACAACCGGCCAACGGCTGTAGAGCCGGTGAAACTGACTTTGGCGACCTGTGGCGATGCGATCAGAAATGCCGCCAGCGGATCCGGTGTGGCGCAAGGCAACACCTGCAACACGCCAGGCGCAATGCCAGCTTCGATGGCGAGTTCCGCCAGCGCCAATGCGGTCAGTGGCGTAGCTTCGGCCGGTTTTAACAACACAGTACAGCCGGCCGCCAGCGCTGCGCCAAGTTTGCGCGTGACCATCGCGGCGGGGAAATTCCATGGTGTCAGCGCCAGCACCACACCAACCGGTTCAGGGATATTCAATAATTGCCGGCCAGCGACACTCGGATGTTGCCAGTCACCTTCCAGCCGCAGCGCTTCGCCGGCAAACCAGTTCAGATAAGAGGCCGCGTAATCGATTTCCGCCCGCGCTTCGGTAAGTGGTTTGCCCTGCTCCGCACACAGCAATTGCGCCAACCGCTCACGCTGTTGCAGCATCAGCTGTTGCCAGCGCTGTAATAATTGCGCCCGATCGTTGGCAGTGCTACGCCGCCACCAGGCAAAAGCGCTGGTCGCGGCACTAAGCGCCTCTGCGGCATCGTCCAGCGACGCCGAAGCAACCTGAGCCAGCACCTGTCCATTGGCCGGATTGAGAACAGAAAAACTGTGACTGCTTTGCCGCCACTGACCATCAATCAGCAAAGCACAAGGGGGCAACTGCAAGGGCGTCGGCATGGCGTCGGACATCAATTCCATCAGAAATTCCTTGTATTCAATCTTGCTGATAATACCCGCATTTTTCACGATTTCAGCAACGACGCGGATAAAAAAAACCGCCGGGAGCGGTTTTTAACAACGCAACGCGTTGGCCCGAAGGGTGAGCGCCAGGGATGTGGATACAAAAAAACCAGCCGAGGCTGGTTTTTTTATATCTGGCGACCGATTAATCCGGTTTTTTCGTCACGCCGACCATCGCCGGGCGCAATAAACGGCCATTCAGCTCATAGCCTTTTTGCATCACGAAAACAACAGTGTTCGGCGCCAGATCAGCATTTGGCTGAATTGACATCGCTTGATGGAAATCCGGGTTAAATGGCTGACCCTGCGGGTCAATTTGTTGCACACCATATTTGGCAACGGTGTCAATCAGGCCTTTTAACGTCAGCTCCACGCCTTCGGCCAGTGCTTTAACCGCTTCATTGGCCGGATCGATAAAGCCTAACGAGCGTTCCAGGTTGTCCAGTGCCGGTAATAAATCGCCGGCAAATTTTTCCAGCGCAAATTTATGCGCTTTTTCTACGTCCTGCGCCGCACGACGTTTCATATTCTCAGCTTCGGCGCGCACCCGCAGCGCTAAATCGGTCTGTTCGGCCGCTGTGGTTTTTGCCTTTTCCAGCTCAGCCTCAAGTTTAGCGATAATCTGTTGCTCATCAGACAGTTGCACTTGTTCCTGCTCTGTTTGCGTTGCTTGTTCCGCGCTTTGTACCATGTCTTGTTCGTTCATTGCTTACTTACTCCGAAATGAATGCGGCTATTATGGGGATTGTCACGGCTGATTCAAGTGCTTTGATAGCTGCAAGCCAACCGCTTCGACTAATGGGATTAAATGCGCGTAATGCATCCGGCTCGGGCCCAGCAACGCCAGCACGCGGTGCGGCTCGGCCTGATAGCGCAGCGCAATGATGCTGACATTGTGCAGTTCCGTGATACCCGACTCGCGGCCGAGAATTAATTTAGTGCACTGATCCTGTAACACCGGCGCTAAGATTTGCAGCAAACAGGCCGGCTGCTCCAGCAATTGCACCACTTGTTGCAACGCGGCATCAGGCTGATGTTCGGCTTCCTGTAATAAATGATGCTGACCATACACCAACGGCTGATTCTGCTGCATCTCGTCCAGACTGAGCTGCGCCATCACTTCCAGCAACAAGCGTTCAGTATCACCGCCTTCGGTACGCGCCATCAGCGCCAGCCGGCCAATCGCATCCGGCCAGCATTGGCCGCACAGCGCCGCATTCAGCACACAGAGACTACGGCTTAAGGTTTGTTGTGGGATATCAGCATTTTGCGCCAGCACCCTGTGTAACACGTCGCCTTCGGCATCAATGACCACCAACAGCAATTTATCCATTGCCAACCGCACCAGCTCTGCCTGACGGATCACCCGGCCACCGGCTTTTGGTGGACTGAGCAGACTGACCAGCCCGGTTAAGTTAGCCAGCAGCTGACCGGCGCGCTGGATCAGCACCGACGGCGGCAACTGCGGCAACAAAGTCTGTTGAATTTCATTCAGCCAACGCTGCGGCACCGCTTCGAGCTGCAGCATTTTATCGATAAACAGCCGGATCCCCTGCGTGGTCGGAATGCGGCCGGCCGAGGTATGTGGTGAACGGATCAGGCCCATTTGTTCGAGCTGGACCATGGTATTGCGCACTGTGGCAGAGCTGACCTGCAGGCCGCCTTGCTCGGAAATAAATTTCGACGATACCGGCGCTCCATCACTCAGGTACTGCTCAACGATCAGTTTCAGGATCAGCTCGGGCCGGCTCAGCATCAGGTTTGTTGCTCGTTAGGAATAAAACACTTGTCTATAGTGGGGATATAACCGAAAAAATCAATGACCTGATTTGCCGCAGGCGCAGCTGGCAAATGCGTCACCGCAGGAGCTGGCCTGTGATTCAGCCGCAGGAAAGTCTGGCAGCCACCGCCCCGGCTTTGTATACTCGGCCGATAAGCAGCAAGCGGAATGTCCTGCATGACTCCCAGTTTTCGCACTATTGGCCTTATCGGCAAACCCAATCATCAAGGCGCCAACCATACGCTGGTCAGTCTGTATCACTTCTTATGTAAATATGATGTCCGTATTCTGGTGGAAGAGCGTGTCGCCGCGACACTGGGACTGCCGGCCGTTGAAGCGGCCGATCTGGTCGATTTGGGTAAACAATGTGACCTAGCGATTGTCGTCGGTGGTGATGGCAATATGCTCGGTGCAGCGCGGGTGCTGGCACGCTTTGGCGTGGCCGTGCTTGGCGTCAACCGCGGTAATCTTGGTTTTCTGACCGACCTGTCACCGGAGAGTTTTCAGCTGCCGCTGTCAGAAGTTTTAGCTGGCCAGTTTGTCACCGAAAAACGCAATTTGCTGGAAATCGAAGTGCATCGCAACGATGCGATTAAAAGCAGCAACAGCGCCGTCAACGAAGCAGTACTACATGCCGACAAAGTCGCGCATATGATTGAATTTGAAGCCTATATTAATAACGAATTTGTGTTCAGCCAACGCAGCGACGGCCTGATTGTCAGCACGCCGACCGGTTCTACCGCGTATTCATTGTCTGGCGGTGGCCCGATCCTGACGCCTGAACTGGACGCAATGAGCCTGGTGCCGATGTTCCCGCACACGCTGAGCAGCCGGCCGCTGGTGGTAGCCGGCACCAGCGAGATCCGCCTAAAAGTGGCGCCGAGCAATGACGCGCACCTGCAGATCAGCTGCGACAGCCATGTGATCCTGGCGGTGATGCCCGGTGATGAAATTGTGATCCGCAAGCATCCGAAGCCACTGTTTCTGGTGCATCCACCGGGCTACAGTTATTTCCACGTGCTGCGCAATAAACTCGGCTGGGGCTCAAAACTCTATTAATCGTTTTGAATCATCACTTTATAAATTTTTTCATAATGCAGCTTGTCAGCCTGAAAAACACTGTATAAATTAACAGTCATTATCCGCCATGACTGGAACTGACATGCTGACCCATCTCCACATCAGTAACTTCGCGATAGTCCGAGCCCTTGAAATCGAATGGCAAGCCGGGATGACCACCATCACCGGCGAAACCGGCGCCGGCAAATCAATTTCCCTCGATGCCTTAGCACTGTGTCTCGGCGAGCGGGCCGACGGTCTGGCAGTCCGGCCGGGCGCAGACAAAGCCGATCTGGTCGCCACTTTTGAAATCAGTGCGTTACCCGCGGCACAACAGTGGCTGGCAGAACAAGATCTGGCCATGGGCCTGGAATGTATAGTCCGGCGGGTGATTGGGCACGAAGGCCGCTCCCGCGGTTATATCAATGGCGTGCAGGTACCGGCGCAGCAATTAAAAGCGCTGGGCCAATATCTGCTCAGCATCCATGGTCAGCATGCCCATCAGCAACTGTTAAAAAACGATTATCAACGCCAGCTGCTGGATGCTTTTGCCGCGCATCCGGAATTACTCAGTCAATGCAAACAACGCTGGAAACACGCGCAGCAGCTGAAAAGCGAATATCAGGCGCTGCAACAAAATCAGCAGCAACGGGAAGCACAGCGTCAGTTACTGGAATATCAGGTGGCAGAGCTCGACCAGTTTGCACCACAAGACGATGAATTCGCCGCGCTAGAAGCCGAACATCAGCGGTTAAGCCATAGCTCGGGCCTGATCCAAAGCAGTGAACTCGCATTGCAGCTGCTATATGACAACGATGAATCCAATGCTTTTGCCATGTTGCGTCAGGCTTGTTTTGCCGTCACCGACAGCGCCGCCGTCGATGCACAGCTGAGCCCTATCGAGCAGATGCTGCAGGAAGCATTGGTGCAAATTGAAGAAGCCAGCCGTGAACTGCGCCGGTATGCAGAACGGGTCGAAATCGATCCGGAACGCTTACTTGAAATCGATCAGCGCCTCAGTCAGTGGCTGAATCTGAGCCGGAAACACCAGATCGCACCTGACACGCTGGCGCTGCATCATCAGCTGCTCAGCCAACAATTACAGGCCTTGGCCGGCGATGACGAACGCTTAGTCGAGCTTGAACTGCATATCCAGCAAGCGCTGCGCGAATTCAGCAGCACGGCGGAACAACTCAGTGTCAGCCGGCAGCAGGCTGCGCTGGAACTGTCGGCCAGGATCGCCAGCAGTATGGCCGAGCTCAGCATGCATAACGCGCGCTTTTTTATTGATATCCAGCCACAGGCGCCCGAGCGCGCTAACGGCCACGGCTGGGATCAGATTGAATTTCTGGTCAGTACCAACCCGGGCCAGCCGCTGCAGCCGCTGCACAAAGTGGCTTCCGGCGGTGAGCTGTCGCGCATCAGTCTGGCAGTACAGGTGATCCTGGCAGACAAGGTCACAACCCCTACGCTGATTTTTGATGAAGTCGACGTTGGCATCAGCGGCCCGGTCGCCGCCGGAGTCGGCCGGATGCTGCGTCAGCTTGGCAGCAGCACTCAGCTGATTTGTGTCACGCATTTACCGCAGGTCGCGAGCCAGGGCCATCAGCAACTTTATGTGGAAAAATATACCGACGGCATACACACCGAAACCCGCATGCGCACACTGACCGACGATGAACGGGTGCAGGAAATTGCCCGCTTATTAGCCGGTGAAAACGTCAGTGCGCATGCAATTGCCAATGCCCGCGAACTTTTATGCACACCATAAGTCAGAACTTGGCACTTTAATCTTGGCCGGCGCTTGCGGTATGATGCCGGTCACTTTGCTAACTAAAGCTGATAATGAAGAGAATTATGCGCGAGTTGACGTTAAAAAAAGCCGGAGCCTGGCTGTTTGCCTCTGGCCTGATGCTGTCCGTGACAGCTTGCAGCAGCTGGATTTACCGGATCGATGTGCCGCAAGGCAACTTCCTGGAGCAAAAAGATATCGATAAATTGCGCATCCAGATGAGCAAAGAGCAAGTCCAGTATGTCCTCGGTAATCCGGTCGCTGAAAATAGTTTTGAAGACAACACCTGGCATTATTTTTATGCGTTAAAAGGTGGCCGCGGTGACAATTTTGAGAAGCAGCTGGTGCTGAATTTTCAAAATGGCAAGCTGGTCAAAATGACCGGTGATTTTGATACACCAAAAGAATTTAACGTACCGCTGGATCAATAAACCAGCAGGCAGTCCGGCCTCTATTTAGTGCTACGACAAATAGCACTGCTCCAAATAGCACTACGACCAACAGAAAATAAAAAACCCGCTTTAGTGCGGGTTTTTCTTTGGCTGCTCCGGCTCTCGCTTTATGCTGGTTCGACCGGCAACTGCCACACAGCTTTACTGCACCGCTTTACTACACCGCATTGCTGCACAGCAGGAAAAGCATCAGTGCGCTGAGTCCGAACCATCATGGTCGTGATTTTTATGCTGTTGTGGCCGGCCACCGGTAGTTTTATCGGCTCTGCCTTCTTCTTTGGCTTTATCCGCCCGCTTTTTCCGCATGTCTTTAGGATCTGCGATCAGTGGCCGGTAAATCTCAATCCGGTCGCCGGCGCTCAAAGAGTCTTCCAGCCGCACAGTCCGGCTCCAAATGCCCACTTTGTGCTGTGTCAGGTCAATTTCCGGATACATCCGCAAAATGCCAGAGCTTTCAATCGCTGATTTGACGGTAGCATCTACCGGTACACTGACACTGAGTAACGACTGACGCTGCGGTAACGCAAACGCCACTTCAATCAGAATGACATCAGCCATGTGATACTCCGTAGACTTGTTTGGCTCTGTTGGTAAACGCCTGCACCATGGCCCCGGTTAGTTCATTAAACACTTTGCCAAAGGCAAATTCGATTAATTTACTGGAGAATTCAAACTCCAGTTCCAGCACCACTTTACAAGCCTGGTCATTCAACGGCACAAAACGCCAGCCACCGCGCAGAAATTTAAACGGGCCGTCGACCAGCTCCATGCCAATGCGCTGATGCGGTTCTAAACGATTACGGGTAGTAAAACTCTGGGTGATACCGGCTTTACTGATATCTAAACGCGCGGTCTGTTCAGTATCTGTGCTGGACAGCACCACCGCATGACTGCAACCCGGCAGAAACTGCGGATATGAAGGTACGTCGTTAACCAGTTGATACATCTGTTGGCAGCTGTAAAAAACCAGCGCGCTGCGCTCAATTTGTGGCATACTCACTCCCCTGGATCAGGTCGGCGATTGTAACAGATCCTGCCCCTGTCACAAGTTTTCACGGCAGCGACACAAGCTGTGTTGCAAAGGCCCGCAAGTCTTCTCTGAGTTAGCATGACTAAGAAACAAAATCAAAAAGATCAGGGCGGTACCATCGCCCTCAACAGAAAAGCCCGCCACGAATACTCTCTTGAAGACAGATTCGAAGGCGGCATGGCATTGCAAGGTTGGGAAATTAAAAGTATCCGCCAGGGCAAAGCCAATATCGCTGATTCCTACGTCATTATTAAAGATGGCGAAGCCTATTTGTTCGGCGCCATAATCCAGCCACTGAACAGCGCCTCCAGCCATGTCGTCTGTGACCCCGAACGTTCACGCAAATTGCTGCTGAACAAACGCGAGATCAACAAACTGATTGGCGCCAAAGAGCGCGACGGCTACACCATGGTCGCAACCGCGATGTACTGGAAAGGCCCATGGGTCAAACTCGAATTCTACCTGGCCAAAGGTAAACGCGAATTCGATAAACGCGACGACATCAAAGACCGCGACTGGTCACGCGAAAAAGAACGGATGATGAAGCATTCCAAGCGCTGATTTTATTTGCCAGGGCTTGAAACTGGCGAATTGATCACCACTTAGAACTAAAGCAGCACAGAAAGGCGACAAAGCACAAAAGCATTGCTTGCCGCGACGTGCTGCAGGGCATAGAATGCCCACGTAACTGAAGCGTTCGCTTCACGAAGAATTCGGGGCTGATACTGGATTCGACGGGATTCACGAACTCCTAAGTGCATGCCGAGGGGCGGTTGGCCTCGTAAAAAGCCGCAAAAAAGTAGTCGCAAACGACGAAACATACGCAATCGCCGCCTAATAAGCGGTAGATGCTCTTCCCCTCACGCATGCCTATAAGCTGAGACTCTGGAAGATCACCCCTAATAGGATCGCATGGCGGCTTTGTCCGGAGCCAAGATGCTAAAACCAATCGGACTCGCCCAACGATAGCCTGCCATTCGGCGCTCCAAGGGTTAACCAAACGAATGGATAAGCATGTAGTACTGAAGACGTAGGTTTTTCGGACGGGGGTTCAAATCCCCCCAGCTCCACCACTTAAAGTAAAAGGCCACCTTCGGGTGGCCTTTTGCTTTAAGTGGTAGTGTTGTGGCGGATGCGAAGCCTCGTTCGGGGTTCAGCCGGAGCTTGCGTAGCAAGCGGAGACAACGCCCGCAGGGCGGCCTCTCGTTGTCAAACGAGAGGTGAGCGGCAAAGCCGCGAATAAATCCCTCCACTCGGGTGGCCTTTTGCTTTAAGTGGTAGTGTTGTGGCGGACGCGAAGCCAGGTTCGGGGTTCAGCCGGAGCTTGCGCAGCAAGCGGAGACAACGCCCGCAGGGCGGCCTCTCGTTGTCAAACGAGAGGTGAGCGGCAGAGCCGCGAATAAATCCCCACTCCGGTGATTTAATCGAAGCACCCACCTTCGGGTGGCCTTTTGCTTTAAGTGGTAGTGTTGTGGCGGACGCGAAGCCACGTTCGGGGTTCAGCCGGAGCTTGCGCAGCAAGCGGAGACAACGCCCGCAGGGCGGTAAATCCCCCCAGGCCACCTTCGGGTGGCCTTTTGCTTTTCTGGCCGCGACCTAAGACATTTACAGAATAAATCCGCCGAATTGTGCCGTCGGCTATTTAGTGTTCAGTATGTAAATGGTTACTATGGTTTTTATTGCGGGCGCAGATCCCTGGAACAATATTGTGACAACCTCATTCAACACTGAATTAATCCTGCAGCTGCTGCAGCAGCGCTTGCCAAACCTGCTTGCTGTTTATTTGTTTGGCAGTCAGGCCAGTGGCCAGGCGACTCCGTCCAGTGATGTCGATTTGGCGGTATTAGTGCCGGGTTATCTGGACTCGATTGAACTTTGGGATATCAGTGGCGATTTAGCTGAAGTGTTGCAACTGGAGGTTGATTTACTCGACTTTCGCGCCGCTTCAACGGTGATGCAGCATCAAATTCTCAGCACCGGCACGCGCTTATTAGCAACCGACCCACACATCAACAGCTACGAATCTGGTTTATTGTCCGATATGACGGATTTAAATGAAGCCCGGCAGGGTTTAATTGATGATATTCAGCAACAAGGCACAGTCTATGGCAAATGAACAGACAAAGGCGCCAGACGATGTGGTGCTGAATAAAGCCGCCAGCATCGAACGCGCGGTCAAACGAGCAGCAGAGGAATTTCATAAAGACCCGGCCAGTTTTGCCACCGATTTTACCCGGCAGGACGCAGCGGTGCTAAATATCCAGCGCGCTTGTGAAGCTGCGCTGGATATCGGCCAACACCTGATCCGCAAACACAAATTAGGCGTGCCACAAAGCTCACGCGATGTATTTACCCTACTCGCCGGCGCCAGTTTTATTCCGGCAGATCTCGCTGAACAATTGAAAAAAATGGTCGGATTTCGCAATATTGCTGTGCACGAATATCAGCGTCTGCAGTTGCCCATTACCGAGCACATTATTCAGCATCGCTTGGTCGATTTTCAGCGCTATTGTCAGCTGCTGCTGTGCAATCCAGCACTCTAATCCGGTCCTCTCATCAGGTACTTTAGTTTCATTGAACACAGCACAAAACGGACATTGTGCGGCAATCACCAAGGAATGCGATGTTAGCAGGCAGCAAACAAAAAGGTAAAATCAGTCAGTGGGATGACGACAAAGGCTACGGCTTTATTGAGCCCTGCCTCAAAGGCCCCCGACTTTTTGTCCACATCAGTGATTTCAGCCGCAAACCGCGGCGCCCGGTTGCCGGCGATATGGTGGTGTATCAGCCGACACAGGGCCCCGACGGCAAACACCGCGCAGCCAATGTGATCTTCAGCACACTGGATAAAGCCGCAACCGAACCCACCGCCGGCAAACGTAAACTCAGCAGCTTTCTGAGCCTTTGTTTTGTGATCTTATTCGCCATCGCCGTCTGGCTGCAAAAAGTGCCGTTGTCACTCGCTTATTGCTACCTGGCATGCTCGGTACTGACCTTCATCCTGTATTGGCATGACAAAGCCGCCGCCCGGCGCGGCAGCTGGCGCGTGCGGGAATCTACTTTATTACTGTTCGGACTACTCGGTGGCTGGCCCGGTGCCGTATTGGCACAACAAATCCTGCGGCACAAATCAGTCAAAGCCGCCTTTCGCAACTGGTTCTGGCTGACAGTCGGCCTGAATGTCTGCCTGTTGTTGCTGTGGTACGACCAAAGATTTATTGGCTTGCCTACAGGGTTATTTCACTAACCCATTCATTTAAAATTCATCCGCACCCGGTAGGCTGCAGTTATCCCTTGCTGCACATGTCCCGGAGTCTGAAATGGAAAAGCCTGTTTTACGTACTTTGTTAATTCTGACCGGTGTCGTGACGTTTTCGATTTCTGCCTGGTCGTCGGCGCCGGCGCGTTGTCTGGGTTTGCCGGATACGGATTTAAAGGCGATGTGCCTGGCGAAAGCGCAGTTGGATGTGCGCCGCTGTGGTGATATCAGCAGTCCGCTGTTGCAGCAACAATGTCAGGCGTCCGTCCAAACGCCATTCTGATTTCCCTGTTATTCGATTCCCCTGCTGGCAGCCTGGTCATTGTTGTCCTTTTGGCTGCCGGCTTTTTATTTGTCTGTTTCTTTTTCTGTAGTGGCGACAATGCCTTGCCGCGGTGGCGCAATTCTGGCTATGTTGGATTTATTCCCTGCCCACTGAAGCGACCAGCTGCCGATGCCGATCCCCGACCAGCCACATCTCTTAGCGCCATCACCTGCATCTGCCGGGTTTGCCACAGCTGCGTTGCCGCGCCAACTCGGTTTCTGGAGCTTGTGGTTACTGGTGATTAACGGGCTGATCGGCGCCGGTATTTTTGGTCTGCCGGCTGGTGCGGCGCGGCTGGCCGGTGATTTCAGTCTGTGGTTGTATCCGCTCTGCGCCCTGCTCATCCTGCCGGTGCTGTTGTGTTTTGCTGAGCTGTCGAGCCGCTTTGCCGGCAGTGGCGGCCCAGCGGTGTATGTCAGTGCGGCCTTTGGCCCGGCGGCCGGTTTTCAGGCTGGCTGGTTGTATTATCTGGCCCGGCTGGTGTCGGTAGCGGCCAATACCGTGTTACTGGTCGATTCGGTTTGTTATTTTCTGCCGGCACTGCAGGCAGGCCCGCAGCGACTGTTATTGCTGGTGGCAGTGCTGGGGGCGATGACGCTGCTGAACGTCTGGGGCGTGCGCAAAACGATGCGCTGGCTGGGCGCTTTAACTGTCGCCAAGCTCGCCGTATTGGTGGGTTTTGCGCTGGCTGGCTGCAGTGTGTTGCTGTGGCCAGCAACCAACACTTTGATACAAACGTTAAACCCTACTTTAAATACAGCGGTGCAATGGCAACCGCTGCTCAGCTACCCGGACATTGTCGACGGACCAGCTGCGCTGTTGTTATTGGTCTATGCCTTTGTTGGTTTTGAATCGGCGCTGATCCCGGCCGGTGAAGCCAAGAACCCGCAACGCGATTTGCCACGGGCGCTGATCTCGGCGCTGTTGCTGGTCACGCTGTTGTACATGGCGGTGCAGGCGGCCTGTCTGGCCTTATTACCCGATCTGGCGCACAGCAAAACGCCGCTGCTGGACGCCACAGCGCAGCTTGCGACACATTTGACCCCACACATATCCACGGAGTCCGCAGCAGCATTGATCAGTATCGCAACATCGTTGCTGATGCTGGGCATTATTGCTTCAGTCGCGGCCAATCTGCTTGGTGCGATGTTTTCCACGCCGCGGCTAAGTCATGCCTTAGCAGAACAAGGCCAGCTGCCGGCCTGGTTTGCCGCGGTGCATCCACGGTTTCTGACGCCGGCGCATGCCATCTGGTTTTTTGGCGGGCTGGCGTTGTTGCTGGCAAGCCTTGGCAGCTTTTTATATCTGGCTGCTGCCACAGTATTAATCCGCGCTTTGTTGTATGGTCTGTGCTGTGCAGCCTTGCCGGTGCTGCGCCGCCAGCAGCAATCCCCGCTGCAACTGCCGCTGGCCACACCTTTGCCATGGCTGGCGTGTATCGTCTGTCTATGGCTGGCATCACAGGTCAGCAGCACTTCAGTCTGGCTGACTGCTGCGCTCATCGCCTTAGGGCTTGCACTGTCGTTGCTGGCTAAAAGCGCATCAAAACGCTGAAAAGTTTATACCGTTCAAATGAATCGCAAGTGGTCGGTAATTTTCTGCCATATGTCGCCTGTAGCACCGTCAGCCAGGCCAGAACCGGCTATGCTGGGATTTATCGCCGTTCGTATGGCCATCAGGAAAATTGGCGGCAGCGGGCTTTAATTTTGCCGCTGCTGGCTCCACTTTAAATACAGTGACATCAATCAAGGGCTTAGGCTCTGGCATCCGAGGATTTAACATGGCGAAGAAACAACCGAAATCAGCGCAACTGGATATTGGCATTTCACTGGACCACCGGGAGAAAATCGTCAAAGGTTTATCCGCCCTGCTGGCCGACAGCTATACGCTGTATCTGATGACGCACAATTTCCACTGGAACGTGACCGGGCCGCAATTTAACAGCCTGCACAATATGTTTATGGCGCAGTACACCGAACAATGGAATGCGCTGGATATCATCGCCGAGCGCATTCGCGCGCTGGGTTTTCCGGCTCCGGGCACTTACAAAGAATTTGTTAAACTGACCTCGATTAAAGAAGTCGAAGGTGTGCCAAGTGCCAACGAGATGGTGCAACATCTGGTCACGGCGCAGGAAACCACGGCCCGCACTGCACGCAGTCTGTTTGAACTGGTCGGTGACGCCAATGACCAGCCGACCGCCGATGTGCTGACGCAACGGCTGAATGTTCACGAGAAAACCGCCTGGATGCTCAGAAGCCTGTTAGTCGAATAATCTCCCCCGATGCCAGCAGCATGTGCGCCATGCTGCTGACATTTTCAGCAAACTGTCGCAGCGCTGCCGGTGCAAGGTTGACAGCTCCTGCCATAGCACTGAAGATAACCGCCTGTATCCGCGCCCGCGTTGCTCCAGCGCTTTATAAAGGTTGTCCTGTGTCTGCATCTCCTCAACAAACATTTCTGCAAGGCCTTGGTCTTGGCATCGGCGCTGCGGCGTTATTGTTTTATTTCTGGCATACCGAAACGGTATATCAGCTGCAGCAACAGTGGCTCAGTGAACAAAAAGCCTTGCTGACGCCGCCAAAGCAAGTGCCGACGGCAGCCGACAACATCGAAACTATTGATTTGCTGATGCGCACCTATGCTGTCACCCCGGGCACTGAGGATGCGGATATGCGTGCAGCGCTGATCCAAAGCCGTCATCTGACGTTAGTGCAGCAATTGCAGCAAAGTACCCAGGTTGATATCAGTGATTTAGTGGACCCGGCCCGGCCTTTTAATGCCGCCCAGCTGTATGCCGCTTTATTACGGATCAAACAGCAACAGGAAAAACTGCAGGCACGTAAGCTGCTGGACGCCAGATTGCAGGCAAGCGCACCACAGCCGGCCGCCGTTAGTCCCCAGTCTTGATCCAGAAATATCTGTGAAGAAAAGATCTCGCCGCTGACTTTTCTGCGTACACTAGGAACAGCATTTTCCCAGTCACGGCAGCTATGAAGGCATTAATTCCATCCAACGAAACTGAACGACTGCAGGCGCTGCGTCAGCTGCATATCTTAGATACGCCCGCTGAAGCCGCCTTTGATGCCCTGACCGAGATCGCTGCGCAAATCAGCGGTGCCGGTTTTGCCGCCCTGACGCTGATTGACCAGAACCGGCAGTGGTTTAAAAGCACGTTCAACTTCTGTGAGCAGGAAAACAGCCGCGACAATTCATTCTGCTCCCACGCCATTTTAACGCCAAGCCAGCTGACCTATATCCCCGATGCCCGCCAAGACGCCAGAGTTGCCGACAATCCGCTGGTTACCTGCGCGGATGGCCTGCGTTTTTATGCCGGCGCGCCGCTGGTGCTGCGGGATAACCTGGCACTTGGCACCTTGTGTGTGTTTGATACCAAACCGTTAACCTTAACCGCGGCGCAGCAAAAATCGCTACTGCAACTGGCCGATCAGGCCGTTTTGCTGATGAACAACCGGTTATTACAACAACAAAGCGCCGAGCAGAACCTGCATTTGCAGCAGGAAAAAAACCGCATTGACGCCATCATCAATGGCACCAACATGGGCACCTGGGAATGGAACGTGCAAACCGGCAGCACTGTCTACAACCAATACTGGTACGGCATGCTGGGGCTGGATCCACTGACACAATCTGATGTTGATATCTGGCGCAGTCGGGTGCATCCGGAAGATTTGCCCGCCGCAGCCACTGCACTGGAACAACATTTTGCCGGCACGTCACCGTTTTTTGATGCGCGTTTTCGTATGCAACACCATCAAGGGCATTGGGTGTGGATCCACGCGGTCGGCCGCGTCATGGCCTGGACCGACGACCACCAGCCTTTGCTGATGTTTGGTACGCACCGCGACATCACCCAGGAGCGTGCTCAACAACAGGAAATGCAACGCACCCGCTCGCACCTGCAGGCGATTATCGATTCGTCCACCGAAGCCGCGATGATCTCGACCGATATTCATGGCGTGATCCGGCTGTTTAACCCCGGTGCTGAGCGGATGCTGGGTTATCAGGCCTCAGAGCTGGTCGGCACCAGTACGCCGGCTATCCTGCATGATCCAGACGAAGTGCGCGCCCGTGCCGCACAGCTGAGCGCCGAATATCAGCTGCCGATCGACGGCTTTGATGTGTTTGTCTACAAAGCGCGCCACGGCACCAGCGAAACGCGGCAATGGACTTATATTGGCAAGAATGGCGAGCGCAAACAGGTCCGCCTCAGCGTATCGGCCATCCGCACCGATCAGGGCGAAATCCGCGGTTACCTGGGCGTCGCCATTGATATCACCCAACTGGAACAACTGCATCACGCGTTGCTACTTAGCGAACAGCGCCATCGTTCTATGCTGGAAAACCTGCCGGGCGTGGTTTACCGCTGCATCAATGACGCACAGTGGACCATGTTATTTATCAGTGATGAAGTAGAAAAACTCACCGGTCACCCGGCCCGCAGTTTTATCCGCAATAAAAAGATTAACTTTGCCGAATTACAGCTGGCCGAAGATCAGCCCTTGCTGCGCGAAGTGGTCGACCGCGATCTGACTAACCACGCGCGCTTTAGTGTCGAATACCGCATCCGTCATGCCAACGGCGCCGTGCGCTGGGTGCAGGAGCTGGGACGTGGCATCTATGACCCCAATGGTGAATTGTTGTACATCGACGGATTTATCTGGGACGTCACCGCGCAAAAAGAAGTGCAGCTGGCCCTACGCGCCGGAGAGCAAAAGCTGGCCTCGTTGTATCAGCTGGCCCCGCTGGCGATCTTACTCAGTCAGTTTGACAGCGGTGAGATCCTGAACGTGAACCCGCAGTGGTACGAGTTATCCGGTCTCAGTGACGAGATCCCGGCCCTGCCGCTGCCGACCTTATTGTCGTTTAACCAAGTCCAACTGGAAGCCCGTCAGCAGGCTCTGGCCAGCAACGCTAGCTTTGGCCCGATCGAACTCGAATTGAGTCATGTCGAAGGGCAACAAATTCCGGTGCTGCTCAGTGAAGTGTTAATCCAAAACGCCAGCGGTACCGCGCAGGTCTGGTCGATTATTCAGGACATTACTGAGCGCCGGCGCATTGAGCAAATGAAAAACCAGTTTGTCTCGATGGTCAGCCACGAATTACGCACGCCGCTGACGGCCATTTCCGGCGCACTCGGCCTCATCAGTGGCGGCGCGCTGGGTCCATTGCCGGATGCGATGCAGCCGATGCTGCAAATCGCCTGCGATAACAGTGAAAAGCTGACGCAGCTGATTAACGATTTACTCGATATCGACAAACTGGTGGCTGGCAAAATGCAGTTTGAACTGCAGGATTGTTCGGTGCGTGAACTGCTGACACAAAGTGTGCGGCACAATCAGCCGTACGCCGACAAATTTCTTACCCGGATTGTGCTGGAACCCGGCCCCGACGCGGTGTTGTTGCTCGACCCGATGCGCTTTCACCAGATCATGGCGAATTTATTGTCCAACGCGGCGAAGTTTTCGCCGCCGGGCTCAGTGGTGGCGGTGCGGACTGAAAAAATCGCGCAGCAGCTGCGGATCAGCGTGCAGGATCAAGGGCCCGGCATTCCCGACAATTTCCGCGCGCGCATCTTTGAGAAATTCTCACAGGCCGATGCCGTGGACGCCCGCCAGCGCGGCGGTACCGGCCTGGGCCTCGCGATCGTGAAAGAACTGACCAACCGGCTGGGCGGTGAAATTGGGTTTGATAGTGTCACCGGACATGGCAGTTGTTTTTATCTGGAATTTGCCCTGGATCAGCAAGGCGAAGACAACAATGCCGGCGCTTTACATTAAAACTTCAAAAGGAGTTGCCGGCCCTTAGTTCGGGCCAGCCTGTGGATTTTACTCGTTGAGCACCGGAACCGGCGGCTGATACAAAATCACCTGATTGCGGCCGGCGCCTTTGGCCTGATACAGCGCCTGATCGGCATGTTCCACCACTACATCAACCTGCTGGCTGTCACTGCCGCTGGTCACGCCGGCACTGAGCGTGCAATGAAAGGTCTGGCCATTACTGACAAACGGAATACGGGCAAAAGCTTCGCGCAGCTGATTGACCACCTGACAGGCTTTATCCAGCTGACACTCCGGCAACACCAGTAAAAATTCTTCGCCGCCATAACGGCCAATCAAATCGGTTTTGCGCAGTTGTTGGCGTAACAAATTCGCCAGACTGCTAATCACCTGGTCGCCGGTCAAGTGGCCATAGACATCGTTAACCTTTTTAAAATGGTCAATGTCTAACATCGCCACACTGACGTTTTGTTGCAACCGGGCGGCGCGTTCCAGCTCAGCCCCCAGCCGCTCTTTGATATGCGCATGCTGCAGCAGGCCGGTCAGGCTGTCTTTGGTCATGACCTCGGCCAACTGGCGGGCACGCTGGGCACGGGCAAAGATCGCCACCACCAGCGCATTGTCACTGATTGGCTTGGTCAGGAAATCATCCCCGGCTTTAATCAGCGACGCCATCTGGCGGTCACTGTCAGTTTCGGAAGATAAATAGATAATAGGGACACCGAGCCATTCGTCCTGCAGCCGGACTGTCTGCGCCAGCTCGGGCCCGGAACATTCCGGCATATTAACGTCGAGCAAGATCACATCCGGATGAAAGCGCCGCAGCCCTTGAAAAATTTCGGCCGGATCGGTCAGGATCTCCGCCCGCAGCCCGGCATTTTGCAGCACCAGCGCATAATGCTGGGCTAACAACATGTCGTCATCAACAATCAGGACCCGAAAGGCATCGCGCTCACGGACCGACAACAGCCGTTGTAAGCGCGCTTCCAGCGTGGCCGGATTCAGCGGTTTGACAAAATAGCCGATCACCCCGGCCCGCACGGCCTGCAGGTAATGACTGAATTCATCCTGCGATGACAACACAAACAACGGAATAGGCTGGGCCTGCGGACATTGCAGATGACTCAGCGACTGAAAGGCCGCAGTGGAATCGTCCAGCGCATCTAAATCAACAATAATCACGTCGGGTGGATCAAGTTGAGCCGACGCAACTAACTGCGCTAAATCGGCAAAGCGTTCTACCTGATGGCCAAAGGTTTTTAACGTCTGGCCCATCGGTTGTGAAATCAATGGATCGTTACATAACAACAGGATGCGGGCATCGTTTTTATCCGCCCGTTTCTTTGGCTTGGTTTTGCTGAAACTTTGTGCACTTGGCTGACCGGCAGCTTGCTGCATTTCAACAAAAAACTGCTGCAGCAGCGCGTGTTCTTCCCGATCCGGCACTTGTTGCTGACTGAGCAGCGTTTTGACTTGCGACTCGATACTTTTGGCCACAGTGCCAACACGCGCCAGACCAAAAGTACCGGCGGAACCGGCCAGGGTATGAAAACGTAACACCAGCACAGCGGCCTGTTCCCGCCATTCGTGTGGTCCAGCCTGCATAAACTGCAACAGCAACCACTGCAACTGCGGGATCTCCTGTTGCAGACGCCGCAGGTATTGCTGGTTCAGTTCAGCCAGTTGTTGTTCCAGATTTGCCGGAATTCCGTCCATGCACTTCCCACATCAATATCAAGCAATTACTGCCTACTATAGCAAGGGCCGCAGCGCGACTCCAGCGCCGTCATAATCGCACCTGTAAACCCTGATTCAGACTTTGCCGGTATGCCTGTATCGCGGGCACTGCCCCCAGCAGCAACGCCAGACCTGTGACAATGCCGAGGCCAACTGCGGTATGCGGATGCCAGGCGAACAGGCTAATCACCAGACCATATTCACTGCTGAGCCAGGGTTGCAACGCCGCCAGACTGCCGGTCAGCAACAGGAAGGCGCCGGCGATACTGCACAGCGTCAGGATCAACACTTCCAGTTCAATCAGTAAAAATAATTGCCAAGGCCTGGCGCCAATGGCCCGAAGGATCGCCAGTTCACGCGCACGTTCCCGCTGTGCCGCCAATAAAGTGGTCGTCAGGCCAATCAGCGCCGCCAGTAACACTAACGCCGTGATCACCAGCAGCAGGTTTTCAACCACCACCAGCATTTGCCACAGCTCCGCCAGCGCGGCGCCGGGCAGGATCGCAGTCAGCGGTTCGGCTTTAAATTCATTGATTTGGCGCTGTACAGCAAAAGTCGCCACTTTTGATTTTAAGCCAAGCAAAGCGCCGGTCAGCACGCTGGGTTGCAGCGCCGCCAGCTCCGCTTCACTCAGAGTTTGTTTGGCTTTTCGCATCGCAGGTGCGCCGTTTTGCCAGCCCTGATGAATGGCTTCAATGCCGGTCAGACTGACGTGTACGGACTGATCAACCGGTGTACCTGTTGGCGCCAGGATCCCGACCACAGTAAATGGCTGGTCCTTATGCTGACTGAAACTGACTTTGCCCACACCGTGCGACAACACAATATCCTGTCCCAGCTGATAACCAAGCTTCTTCGCCACATCAGCGCCGAGCACAGTTTCATAAACAGAGGTAAATTCACGGCCGCTACTGAGCCGCAGCGGTTGCTGTTCGCCGTAGCGGAAATAGCGGAAATAGTCATTGTTGGTGCCCAACACCCGAAAACCACGGTGCGAATCGCCGAGCGCCAGCGGAATAGCCCAGCGTACCTGCGGATGGCGGCTGATTTGTTCAAAATGGGCGTAACTGATGTTATTGGTCGCGTTGCCAATGCGAAACACGGTGTACAGCAACAGATTGAGCTGACCGGAGCGCGCACCAACAATCAGATCTGTACCCGCCACTGTGCTGGTAAAACTGCGTTTGGCTTCGAGGCGCAGATGGTCAATCCCAAGCAATAAACTCAACGATATAATCAGTGAAAACAACGTCAGCCAGGCCGTGCCGCGCCGGCTCCATAAACTCTGTCGGGCCAGTTTCAGCAGCATAATGCCTCCGCGACTACTGGCGTCACGCCGTCCTGTAACCGATCCATATCAAGCTGAAAGCCAAAATACTGCGCCAGCGCCTGATCATGACTGACAAAAATCACCGTACTGCCGGCGTCATTGGCTTCCTGCAACAACACCCGCATAAAAGCATCGCGGTTGTCGGCGTCTAATGCGGATGTCGGTTCGTCGGCGATCAACAAGGTCGGTTTGCCCAGCAAGGCCCGCGCAATCGCGACCCGTTGCTGCTGACCGACGCTGAGCTGTGCCGCCGGCGCCTGCCAAAGATTGTCTGGCAGCTGCAACGCCGTTAATAAATCCCGGGCTCGCGCTCCATCAGCGGCTTTGCCGGAAAAGGCCTGCCCCAGTACCACGTTATCCAGCACCGATAAATAGGGGATCAGATTCAGTTGTTGAAACACCACACCGATCTCGCGGGCGCGGATATGGTCCCGTACCGCCGCTTTGTTGGGCTGCAGGCGTTGTTGTTGTAACCAGATCTCACCCTGTTGCAGCGTCAGCACGCCGCATAACAGGTTTAATAACGTGGTTTTACCGGAGCCGGAGGCGCCCCGCACAAACAAGTGTTGTCCGGTGGCTAATTGCAACGCCGGAATGTCCAGCGTGAAGGCCTGCCCCGGCCATTGATGTCGCAGATTTTTGAGTTCAACTGCGGGAATATTCAGATCCGCGGCCACAAGCTGTCCTGTGAAAAATGATATGATGCAATAAATCGTGATTTTATAACATATTGTCGGGAAAAAGCGCTTATGTTCAAACCGTTGTTAGTGGGATCCTGGCTGGTATTGGTCGCATCGGCGCCATTACAGGCCGCTGAAACAGCAAAAGCTGCAGAACAAGCACCAGCAGCGCGGGTCCTGCCCGCCGATAAAAGCAAAGTCATCGAACTGGAATGGACTGATCTGTTGCCTGACGCGGATTTACAAAAAATGGAAGGCTTACCGGAAGTCAGTCATGAAGGCGGCGAAGGCGCCGGCTCTGCCATCAACAAAAACCTCAATACCAGCAATGACCCATCAATGAAAGCCTGGGCTGACGTAATGTCCTCAGCCAATGTGCGTGGCGAGCTGAATGGTCGTCTGGTCAAAATTCCGGGATTTGTCGTGCCGATTGAATACGATGCAGACCAGAACATCACCGCTTTTTTCCTGGTGCCCTATTTTGGTGCTTGTATCCACGTACCACCACCACCACCGAACCAGATTGTGTATGTCAGCGGCGCGAAAAACTTAAAAGCCGATTTGATTTATAACCCATTCTGGATTGAAGGCACTCTCACCACAGATACGATGAGCCATGATCTGGCCAATTCGGCCTATAGTCTGAAAGTGAATAAGATCAGCGAATACGTTTACGAATAAATTCGTGACGATCTTCCGTAAAAAACACAGCAAATGCTGTGTTTTTTTATGCCGCTAACCGCCTTAGTTGGCCGGTGTTAAGTGAAATTCGCGTTGCTGTGGCGTCAGCGTCGCTGCGCCCTGTTGCTGCCCGCTTACCCATTGCACGTCAATCTGCTGCAGATCGGCGGCATGGCGAAACAAATCTAACCGCACCTCAGTCAGCGCGGCAGGGGTACTGCACTGGTAAGTTAAACTCAATTCGACATCGGCATGATGATGTGGATCCGGCGACTGCGGCCAGGGCTCATTCAACTGCTGTTGCTGCAACTGACACTTCGCCGCAGCCGGCAATTGCAACCACTGACCACTTTTTAACAACGTCTGGCTTTGCTGCCAGGCGGCTTTTTCTGCGGCGCTGCCAGGTGCATGTTCAAAACCGACTAAATTGGCGACCGGGCTTTCTAATAGCAGTTCGACTTGTTGTGCCTCAGTGGCAAAGCTCAGCTGCGCCTCGCCATGTACATGAGCCCCAAACGAGCCGCTCTGCTCAGACTCTGCCGCAGCGACGATAACTGGGATACTGAATACCGCCAGCAGTGGAATAACAGTGTGACAACGCATAGCAAATTCTCCACATCAGCAATGCTGCCGTTTCCGGCAAAATGTGACACTATAACAAATTTGTGCGACTGACCAGTTTGTTACGCCAGACAGCTGATTTGCAGGCCAAAACCCGGCCCGTCCAGCAGCTGCAATTCACCACAAAGTTTTTTCTCGACCAGCTGGCGCAAGATCGACATACCAAGGCCGGTGCCGCCCTGATGCGGTTTTGTGGTAAAAAACGGCTCAAAAATCTGCCGGCGCACTTGCGGGGTCAGGCCACAGCCATTATCGCGATAGACAAAACTCAGCTCATGCTGCTCATTGAGCGTGGCACTGATACTGATTGACGGATGCGCTGTGTCGGTAAATGCATGCAGGCAACTGTTGATCACCAGATTGGTCAGAATTTGTAACCAGACATCGGCGGCAGTGATCAACATCAGATTCGGATCAATATACACATCAGGAAACACCGGCACCTGTCGGGTGGCCGGGGTCAGGCTGGCGAGCAAATCCACCACCAGCTGACGAAACGCCACCGGCGCGGATTCGACCCGGGTCTGATGAGCGGCGGTGTCTTTGAATTGCTCCATCAGGCGCTGCGCCCGTTGCAAATTTGCCGTCACTAATAACGAACTCTCATGCATTTGCTCCAGCACCTGCATCGCCTGCGCGGCGCTGATCGTACGCTGACGCATGCCGTGGATAAAATCCTGCAGCCGCTGTTCCAGCAAGGAATTGGCGGTCAGCGCCACACCAAGCGGTGAATTCACTTCATGCGCGACGCCAGCGACGATCCCACCCAAAGTCGCCAGCCGGGCCTGTGCGGCCATCTGCTGATGCGCTCGCCGGACAATTTCATCTGAATCAGCCAGTTGCTGACTACGCAGCTCGACCCGTTGTTCCAGCTGCAGATTCAGTTGCTCCAGCTGGCTTTGTGCACTGAGAAAACGGTCGGCATTCAGCGCGCGTCCGACCTGATCAGCCAGCGCGGCGGCAAAACGGACCTCATTATCCTGCCAGTAGCGCGGTTGCCCGGTGTGCTCACAACAAATAATGCCGATCATTTTGCCAAGATGGCGCACTGGTAAATCCAGCATCGAAAAAATCTGGTGCGACCGCAAATAAGGCTCCAGAAACTCAGCGGTATTAGGGTCATGACGGGCATCATGTGCGACAATTGCGCGCTCGCGGCGCAGCGCCTGAAAATAGGCCGGAAACTGGCTGGCGTGTAATCGCAAAGGCTCCGTCGCCACCGCATGGCCATCCAATAACAGTTGGCACACCATGCTGTGATCATCCTGGTCATACAGCCACAAACTGACGCGCTGCACCTGCAAGCCGTTTTGGACGCTTTGTAAAATTAACTGACTGGCTTGATCCCAGGCCCCGAGGTCAATCAGCGGCGATGCAGAGACGTCCAGTAAAATTTGTTCCAGTGGATCCACAACACCCTCAAAATCCGGTTCGCTGAAAAACTAAACTAACGAAAAGTACCAGCGTTGTAAATTGTTCTGTCATGCCGATCCATTGATCCAGCACCGAACTTATCGCGTAGACACCTTTAGGTGCTGATTTTGCGATGAATTTCCCCAAATGTTATACAAATCAATGAATTCCTACTGATGCCGGCGTTGATTCTGCTGACCGCTGATCAGCTGAGCCCGGCGCTCAGTTCACTACGCGCGCTGCAACCCGGCGACCAGATCGTGATGGCCGAAGTGCAGACTGAAGCCCATTACGCGCCGCACCATCAGCTGAAACTGGTACTGCTCTTCAGTGCAATGCGTCACTTTGCCGCCACCCTGCAGGCGCAGGGACATCAGGTGCATTATTTCAACTACGAACAACAAGTACCTTCCCTGCTGGCCGCTGTCCGCCTGGTGCTGGCGCAACAGAGCGGCATCGACAGCGTCCGACTGACGGAACTGGCTGAACACCGGCTGGCGGCTGAGACGCAAAGCTGGCAACAACAACTGGGTCTGCCGGTTGAAATAGTCGAAGACGACCGGTTTATCTGCAGCCACGCCATGTTCCGGCGCTGGGCGGACGGCCGGCAGAGTTTTCGGATGGAATATTTTTACCGGGAAATGCGTCGTTATACCGGCCTGTTGATGGATGCAACCGGCCCGGTCGGCGGTCAATGGAATTTTGATGCAGAGAACCGGTTGCCCTGCCCCCCCGATTTAAAGTTACCACAGGCGCCAGAATTTGCGCCAGATGCGATCACCCTTGACGTGATCCGGATGGTGCAGCAGCAATTTGCCGGCCATATGGGTCAGGCGGAGCGCTTTTGTTTTGCTGTCACTGGCAAGGACGCCAGAGCAGCTTTTTTACACTTTGTGCAACATCGTCTGCCACTGTTTGGGAAATATCAGGATGCGATGCGCCAGGACGAAGCCTTTTTATTTCATAGTCTGGCCGGCATGTATCTGAATTGCGGCTTGCTTGACGCGCGCTGGGTTTGTCTGCAGGTTGAACAGGCATGGAAAGCCGGCGCGGTGCCGCTGGCCGCTGCTGAAGGCTTTATCCGCCAGATCATCGGTTGGCGTGAATATGTGCGCGGTTTGTACTGGCTGAAAATGCCCGAGTACCGCGAGTTAAACTATTTCGCCGCCGACCGGCCCTTGCCGGGCTGGTATTGGCATGCCGACACCAAAATGAACTGCATGTCGCAGGCGATCCAGCACACCATCAAGCATGCTTATTCGCACCATATTCAGCGCCTGATGCTGACCGGCAACTTTGCGCTGCTGGCCGGCCTGTCGGTGGACGAAGTGACCCAATGGTATCTGGCGGTATATGCCGATGCGTACGAATGGGTCGAACTGCCAAATACGCTCGGCATGGCGTTATTTGCTGACGGTGGTGTGCTGGCGTCGAAACCTTATGTCGCCAGCGGCAACTACATCGCCAAGATGAGCAACTACTGCCAGCACTGTCACTACGATGTGAAACAAAGCACCGGCCCGACGGCTTGTCCATTTAATGCGTTGTATTGGGACTTTATCGCCCGTAACAGTGACAAACTCGGCGGTAATGCCCGGATGCAACTGACTTATCAGCAATGGCGCCGTAAAAGTCCGGACGTGCAGCAGGCACTGCGCGACAAGGCTGCCGACCTTTTGATCCATCTGGAGCAACTATGACCCGTTGGCTGTTGTTATGTAATGACCTGTTGCGGCTCGACGACAACGCCCTGCTAAGCCTGCCGGAAACACGTGATGTTGGTCTGCTGGTGTGTATTTTGCCCGCTGCAGCCTACCGCAATGAGCGGGCCAGCCCACGCCGTTTGCAACAACAACTGGGTCTGATGACTGAATTTCAGCAGCGACTGGCCAGTCTTGGGATCCCGTTGTTATTGCGCCATGGTAAGCCGGCCACTGTGCTACGCCAGCTCTGCGCTCAGTATCAGATAAACCGGGTAGCTGCAGCAGAACCAACCGCCATCGATGAATATCGCTGGGGCACCGGTTTGCCGATGCAATATCTGGATCTGAATTCACTGTTGGCTGACGAATTAAGACCGGACCTTGCCACGTTACCGCGCAGCTTTACAGCATTTCGCCAGCAACGGGAACCTTTGCTGAACGTCAGCCCGCCACAGCAGCAGCCAGTGGCGGTGTCGCAGTTAAACGGCATTCTGAATGTAGCCACCGCTATCGCTTTATCAGATCTTCCGCCGATGCCTGCAGCGCCACCGGCAATAGTGGCGCCTGCGCTGGCCGCTCAGCTGAACGCGGGGATCAGTGACTGGCAGGCGCAGACCGAAACTGCGGCAATCGCGCATTTTGAACAATATCTGCAGCTGCATTTATCGCATTACAAGCTCAGCCGTAATGCGCTGATCGGCAGCGAATTTGCCAGTTTCCTGTCAATCCCACTAAGCAGGGGTACGCTGTCGGTGCGGCTGGCATGGCAGCTGATTGTGCAATATGAACAGAAATTTGGTCAGAGTGAATCCAGTTACTGGTTGCGGTTTGAACTGCTATGGCGGGAATATTTCCGCCATCTGCAACGTAAACATCCGTTGGCGTGTTTTCGCCATCAGGGGCTCGGTTTACATCTGGTGCCGGGACAGCCCGCAGTCGCCGGCGAAGGTTTCGAGCGTTGGTGCCGTGGTGAGACCGGTTTGCCGTTTATTGATGCCAATATGCGGCTGCTGGCACAAACCGGCTGGATGTCAAACCGTGGCCGGCAGAATGTCGCCAGTTATCTGATGTTTCAGCTCGGCTGTGACTGGCGCCTCGGCGCTGCCTGGTTTGAACAACAACTACTGGATTACGATGTGGCCAGTAACTGGGGCAACTGGGCTTATATTGCCGGCGCATTATATTCAGCCCCGCGCAGTTTTAATGCGCTGAAACAGGCGCTGGAATATGACGAGGCGGCCAGCTTTACCAGCTTGCTGCTCGGCAAAACGGCTGACGGTACACATCGTCATCAGCCTTATGCACAACCAGGCTGGCCGGCGCCCCAGGCCTGGACCTGGCAACAGTATTTGCAACAGCTGCAGCAACTGCCGGAACTCTGAACCATGCTGACGCTGGTCTGGTTTAAACGTGATCTGCGGATTGACGATCATGAACCTTTGGTACGCGCGCTGCAGCAAGGCGCGGTTTTACCGCTTTACATTATTGAACCGGATTATTGGCAGCAACCTGACACTTCGGTGCGCCAATGGCAATTTGTGCGCGATGCCGTCTATGGCTTACATCAGCAGCTGAGCCAACTGGGCCAACCTTTGCTGGTGCGACGCGGGCCAGCCACGCGGGTGCTGCGCGAGCTGTGCCGGGAATTCCCGCTGCAACAAGTGGTCAGTCATCAGGAAACCGGCAATCTGTGGACTTATCAGCGTGACGAAGCGGTCGGCAAACTGCTGCGGGAACTTGGGTTGCCTTGGCAGCAATATAGTCAGCATGCGGTTAAACGGCGTCTGCAGCATCGCGATCAATGGTTTGAGCAGGCCGATGCGTTTTTACGTAGTCCCTATGTTGCCACTCCGAATGCGTTGCCCTTTTTGACTGCGGCCCCGTGGCAAGAGGCATTGTGGCAGGCACCGCAGCGCCGAGAATTACCGCCGGTCGTGCAGATCCAGCAAGCGCATGCATTGCAACCGACACTGGATTCGTTCTGGCAGTTTCGGAGTAAACATTATCAGCGTGATATCTCAATTGCGGCGCGGGCCGGCCAGAGTTGTTCCAGGCTCAGTCCTTATCTGAGCGCCGGTCAGCTCAGTCTGCGCCAGCTGCAGCAACACACTTATCTGCAAATGAAACAACAAACCGATCCGCGACAACAGCAGGCCCTGGCGGCCTTTTTCAGCCGGCTGCGCTGGCATTGTCATTTTATGCAGAAACTGGAAGATGAACCGCGCATTGAATTTTCACCAATGCAGCCGCTGTATCAGGGGATGCGTGACCAGTTTGAACCGGCGTTGTTTCAGGCCTGGCAACGCGGTGAAACCGGTTATCCGCTGATCGATGCGGCGATGCGTTGTCTGGTCGCAACCGGCTGGCTGCATTTTCGGGCACGGGCGATGTTGGTGTCGTTTGCCAGCTACCAGCTGTGGCTGGACTGGCGCCCGGTGGCCTTGCATCTGGCCCGTTGCTTTACCGACTACGAACCCGGCATCCACTATCCCCAAATCCAGATGCAGGCTGGTACCACGTCAATCAATCCGAACCGGATGTATAACCCGCTGAAACAAAGCCTGACGAAAGACCCACAAGGTCATTTTATCCGCCAGTGGTGTCCGGAACTGGCGCGCTTGCCGAATGACTGGTTGCACCAGCCCTGGTTATTGCCCGCAACATTACAACGACACTATCAATGGGTGCCGGGGCGCGACTATCCCTTACCTATCGTCGATTTAGTTCAGGCGACCCGGCTGGCGCGCAGCCGGCTGACGCAATGGCACAGCCAATATGACAAACAAGTCTGGCAACAAGGCCGCGAAGTTGTGCGGGAACGCCATGCAAGCCGCAAACGGCCGCCAGAACGCCGCCCGTCTAAAACTGCACCGGCGCCTCAGTTAACGTTGGATTTCTGAGCCGCAGCCAGTTCAGCCAAAGGTAATGCGTCGGCCCAGCGCCGGCTTTGCTCAATCAATTCAAGCGCAGCACGGAAATACCCCGGATCAATCCGTTGCCAGTCATCTTGTGGCGTATGGTATTGCGGATGCACGTCGACACCAAAATACAAATACGGCATCCCGGCCTTACGAAACACCGCATGGTCACTGGCATTGGCCCAATCAACGGCGGCGTTGCTGTGGCGGCCGAGCCGTGACTGCCGGCCGTCATGCGCCAGCGTCAGTTTTAACGGCGTTTTTGCGGCGGCAGCGAACGTATTCAGCTGTGGTAATTGTTTTTTACCGGCCAGATACAAACGCTGATTCATTTCACCGCGGCTAATCATATCCAGATTGATATTCAGCAGCAGTTGCTCGCGCGGCACCGGCGGCGCCGCCAGAAACGCTTTAGCGCCATCCAGCCCCAGCTCTTCGGCGTCGGTCGCCACAAACCAATACGAATAGGCCGGACACTGCGTCATTGTCTGCGCTGCCAGATACAGCAAGCCAGCGACACCGGATGCATTGTCATCAGCGCCATTAAAGATCTTTTTGCCGCGGGGTTTCAGATGATCGTAATGGGCCGTGACGACGATATAGCGATCGGGATGCACACAGCCGCGCCGCAGACCCAGTACATTGACGCCCTGGCGTTGGCTAAAGCCTTCTTTAAACACAAAGGGTTGAAAATAACTGTCGCCCGGCGCTTGCAGCTGTAACTCAGTAAAACGCGCCTGCAGATATAGACGCGCCGCCTGATTGCCGGCCGTGCCAGTCGCGCGGCCAGCCATGTCGTCTGCTGACAACTGCTGCAGATCCTGCCAGGCCTGCATCCAGCTGGTGTCGCTATGCGCGCTATTGTTGGCTGACGCCAACGGCAGCATAACGCAGAGCGACAGCAGCAAGCCGATGCGCACAAGCTGCTGTTTAATCAGCTTGCGCCACTGCATTTAACATCTCAATTTTGTGGTCATACAAACGGCGATCGGCACCCGGAGCTGCATGCAGCCGCGCGCGCTGCAAATAGCCTGACGCCGCAGCATAGTCATGCTGCAGAATAGCCACACGCGCCAGACCAAACAACGCCTCCGGCATTTTTGGTTCTAAACGGATACTGCGGTGAAAAGCGATTTCTGCATCGTTAAACCGCTGTTGACTCAGTGCTTCATTGCCCTGCATCACAAAATAATACGGATTACGCAGTCGTGTTTGCTGCACTTTATCACTGAGCCGCATCGCTTCATCATGACGGCCCAGCAAGTCATATAAAATCGCCAGATTGGCCATGGTATTTGGATGTTCCGGTTCAAGTGCCAGACTTTGTAAATAGGCCAGTTCGGCGGCTTCGGGCATACTGCGCTGACGATACAATACAGCCAGATTATTCCAGGTAGCTGCGACGGCAGGCGCCACAGCAGCTGCTTCCTGTAAATACCGATAAGCTAAATCAAACTGCTGCGTCAGCATCGCATCTGCAGCTTTATTGTTGTAAAACAACGCCACGATATCCGCTTCGCGAATTTTGCGCACCGGCAGGCGCTCGCGTGAGCCGCCTGCCCGTTCAAAATCAATCAGGAAATTGTGATCAGCCGAAATAAAGGTTTTGGCCAGCGTTTGCAGATAAGGTGGCGTGACTATCAGATTGACATGGCCATTCAGCACACTGGTGCCATTGCGGGTGATCCAGTATTCAGGGATTTGCACATCCTGAAACTGTACGCGAAACCCCAGCGATCGTGCCAGACTATAAGACAAGATAGTCAGTGACAGGCAATTCGCTTCGCGTTGTTCATAGGTTTCTAATGCCGTGAGTGTGGCATTATTGACGTATTGCAAAGGGTCGGTCTGCTCACGAAAAATAAACTTCAATAACGCCAGGCTACGTTCCCGCGGGTCGCTGTAAGCAAGGACTTCCTGTCGCGCCTTCAGCACTAAATCTTCCGGCAGTTTAAAAATCTGTTCACGTGTTTCGATAGGTGTATCAACCGGCATAAATGCCTGATCTTGTAATAGATCGTCGGCGGAACGCAGCATTTGGCTGCTTGGCGTTTGCTGACAACCGGTTAATGCCGCAATCAACAGGATTAAAACTATTCGCCACATCACACACCTCCACCACAGCTGAAGTTGTCGCCCGTGGGATTTCAGGCAAGCAATACTTCAGCTTAGTGCTTTGTGACCCGTTTATGACCAATATTTGTGACCAGCAGGGCAAAGAAGGGATGAAAAGACGACCACAGGACTGGCAAACTCTGGCAACTTAACGTAACGCAAAGCGTCGGTTGATCAACGCATCAGCTGGCAAGGCAATGACCATAATAAACGCCAGCCCGCCTGCGCGTCGTATTGCACAGCCACCAGCGTGCCCTTTTTAATCGACAAGCGGTTTGCACTGCAGTCCAGCATCAGCGCCAACAACTGGGATAACTCAGGTTCGTGCCCGACTAATAGCAACTTAGCCGGCCAGTCTGCCCGTGCCTGTTCAATTTGTTCCAGCTGTATTTTCGCCGCGGTGCCATGCGATAACCACAAAGTTTCCTGAACTTCGGTTTGCACATCGGCACTGGCGCAAACCAGCATCGCAGTTTGTAAAGCACGGGGATAAGGACTGGTCAGCACCAGATCCGGCTGTAACTGCTGGCGGCGGACAAAATTGCCGATCCGCATCGCCTGCTGCCGGCCTTTTTCCACCAGACACCGGTCGACATCGGGCCGCAACACCGATCGGTCTTCTGCTTTGGTATGACGCAACAGGTAAATGGTTTGAACCGACATAATCACTCCGGGCACTGGTCAGCTCCCAGTGTCAGCGATCCAGATGACAACAACAAGACAGAAAGTAATCAGGCGAGATTCCGGTTGAACACCAGAGCCTCTGGCGAAGGCTGGTTGCGAAGCAATTTTTTACAGGGATGTAGAAAACACAAAACCGCTAGGAGGCGGTTTTGGACGGCGGAACGCCGGTCCCGCAGGGATTTTTGGCGAACGCCAAAAACACAAAAACGTCCGGAACGTTTTCACTCGCAACATCCATGTCGCTCGCCTGACGGCAGCTAAAGCTGTGCAACACGGCAATCCTACCGTTTTTTGGACCGCCATTGGGTGAAGCCGGTCTTTCAGCAAGCCAATAGTTTGGCTTGCTGCCGGCTGAACGCCTGCGCCTCTGGTGCAGGCCGGAGGGTCACGTAGTGACATTTTACAGGGATGTAAAATGCAAAAAATCGCCTGGAGCGATTTTTGACAGCCGCAGGCTGGTTGCGAAGCAATTTTCTACATGGATGTAGAAAACAAAAAATCCAGCATTAAGCTGGATTATTTGGTGCCTAGGGGGGGACTCGAACCCCCACGCCGCGAAGCGCTAACACCTGAAGCTAGTGTGTCTACCAATTCCACCACCGAGGCATGTGTTCTGCGTATTTTGCAATACGACTTTATTTGTCTGCGACTTTGGTGCCTAGGGGGGGACTCGAACCCCCACGCCGCGAAGCGCTAACACCTGAAGCTAGTGTGTCTACCAATTCCACCACCGAGGCATATGCCGCCGACGCCGTGCATATTATGCGCCACTGACAAAGTCGTCAACTGCTGAATGCAAAAAATCTGGCAAAAGCGGTTTGATTGCACAAATCATCAGCAACCTGCAGAAATCTGCAACAGAACCGCCTGCGTTGTCGCTTTTAATTGCCGGGTACGTCGTGCTGCCGGCATAAAAAAACGGAGCCCCGGGCTCCGTTTTTCAGATCAAAACTAAAATCAATACTTGGCTTTTTTCAGCAGACCAATTTCTTCCAGACGTTGTAATAAATAGTCGTTGGAATTAATCGGCTGCGGATAGCGGTCCGGATTCTCAGCACTGACACAAGAACTCAGCGTTTCGATAACAAAGTCCGGATTCGGGTGCATGAAAAACGGGATCGAATATCGTGGCTGACCTGCAGCAGCGCCAGCCGGATTCACCACGCGATGCGTCGTTGACGGTAGCACATGGTTAGTCAGACGTTGCAGCATATCGCCGATATTGACCACGATAGTGCCCGGAATGGTCGTCACAGGCAGCCAGCTGCCGTCGCGACGTAAAATTTCCAGACCTGATTCGTGTGAACCCACCAGTAAGGTGATCAGGTTAATATCTTCATGTTGGCCGGCGCGAATACTTTGCGTCGATGTATCCTGGATTGGCGGATAATGGATCGGCCGTAAAATCGAGTTGCCGTAATTCACTTTATCTGCGAAGTATTGTTGTTCTTGCTTTAAGAACAGCGCCAAAGCTTCCAGCACCTGGCAACCGAGGTTTTCCAGCGCCTGATACAGTGTATACGTCGCCGCCTTAAACTCTGGCACTTCGCTTGGCCAGACATTCGGATACAGGCATTCGTGCTGCGCCGGACCATTGAGCTCGCGGCCAACATGGAAAAACTCTTTTAAATCCGGATGCTTGCTGTCTTTGGCTTTCTCAACGCCAAATCCCGTGTAGCCCCGCGCGCCGCCTTGACCCGGCACATGGTACTGCTGTTTTACTTCAGTCGGTAAAGCAAAAAATTGTTTAATTGCTTTGTAGGTTTCCCCAACCACTTCGTCTGCAATGCCATGGCCACTAATACCACAGAATCCAAACTCAGTGTAGGCTTTGCCAATTTCGGCAACAAAGGCGTCTTTGTCGGTGGCAAACCGTCTGATGTCCAACGTAGGGACTTGTTGTTGAGTCATAATATCGACCTGTTTTTAACTTAACGAGAAGAAAAAGCCTGCAATTGCCGCACTCATCAGGTTCGCTAATGTTGCGGCAAACAGTGCTTTTAAACCCAGCTCTGCGATATCACTGCGCCGACTTGGCGCCATACTGCCAAGACCCCCCAGCAAAATGGCAATCGACGAGAAATTCGCAAAGCCACACAGCGCTATCGTGACAATAATCTGCGTATGCGCCGACAATTCACCGGCCTGCACATGCTTCATAAAATCAACGTAAGCGACAAATTCATTAATCACCAGTTTCTGACCGATAAAACTGCCGGCCAGACGTGCTTCTTCCCAGTTGACGCCCAGAATAAACGCCAGTGGCTGGAACAGATAACCAAATATCAGCTGCAGAGTCAGACCTTCAAAACCAGCCAGCCCCCCGACCCAGCCAACGATACCGTTGACCAGCGCAATCAGACCAACAAAAGCCAGTAACATTGCGCCAACATTCAGCGCCAGCTGCAAACCGCTGGCTGCGCCTGATGCGGCGGCGTCGATCACGTTGGTATTGTTTTCGTTTGAACTGATTTCGGTTAAATCGTTTTTCGGCGTATCCGTTTCCGGCAACAACAGTTTTGCCATCAACAGACCACCTGGTGCTGCCATAAAACTGGCCGCAATTAAATACTTAAGCTCTACACCCATACCGGCGTAACCCGCCAGTACCGAGCCGGCAACAGAAGCCAGGCCGCCTACCATCACGGCAAATAACTCAGAGCGGGTCATGGTCGGAATAAACGGCCGCACTACCAGTGGTGCTTCGGTCTGGCCAACAAAAATATTCGCCGCCGCGCTCATCGATTCCGGCCGGCTGGTACCAAGCAGTTTCTGTAAGCCACCACCAATGACGCCGATAACAACCTTCATCACGCCGATGTGATACAGCACCGCAATTAACGATGAAAAGAAAATAATGACGGTCAGCACGTGAATGGCAAACACAAAACCATATTTTTTCGCACCGGCATCACCGAATAAAAATAAAATGCCTTCGTTGGCATAACCAATCACCGCACCAACCGCGTTGGACACACTGATCAACACATCTTTGCCTGCCGGCACATATAGCACAAAAGCACCAATCGCCAGCTGTATTGCAAAAGCACCACCGACTGTGCGCCATTTAATGGCATGACGGTGGGTCGAGCAAAGATAAGCGATTAATAAGATGGCAGCGATGCCAACTAAACTCATCATATTGATTTTCCTTGGATTTTAGGTCCGCTACAGCACTGCGGAATTATTGTTCTTGTGATGCTGAAATCCTAGGATAGCATCAAAAGATCAAGTAGTTACAGTTTCAAAGCGGGAGCCGGAGCTGAGTGCTCTGGCTTGGAATTGCTCTTATGGGGTTGTCTGAACTTGAAGTTTTGCCGGTCGATTATATAGCAGAATACTTGCAGTTGAAAAGAGACTAATTTAACAGCAATGCAAACAAATAAAAGACAGAATATCCCTGCTTGTTCGCTACCAGTTCAAAGATAATCAACGACAATCACTAAAAACAACAAATCCCGCCTTAGCGGGATTTACTTACCATGTGACGCTCGCTTAATTGGCAAGCAAGGCGCGGATTTTTGTTTTCAGAATATCAATCGCAATCTGGTTTTTACCCCCGCGGGTCACCACGATATCAGCATATTGCTTAGACGGCGCAATGAATTCAAAAAAAGCCGGCCGCACGTAGTTTTCATATTGTTCTGTGATGGAACTGATAGTACGACCACGGTCTTCCACATCGCGTTTGATCCGGCGCAGCAAACAGATATCCAGCGGCGTATCCATAAATACTGTGATATTAAACTGCTCACGCAGGCGTGCATCGGTCAGCAATAAAATGCCTTCGACCAGCACCACTTTGGCTGGTTGCACTTTAATCGTCTCGGTTTTACGGGTATGAGTTTTATAACAATATTGCGGCATTTCCACCGCACTGCCGTCGCGTAGCTGCTGTAAATGCTGCGCCAGCAATTCGTGTTCAAAAGCTGCAGGATGGTCATAGTTGGTCAGCACGCGCTGGTCCATCGACAGATGATCCTGATTCCGGTAATAAGCATCCTCTGCCAACACGGAGATACGTTCTCCGCCAAATTCTGCCACCAATTCCTGATAGACGGTGGAAGCAAATAAACTTTTGCCAGACGCTGAAGCGCCGGCGATAGCGATGATGGTAGGTTTGGCCACGGTGAACTTCTTCGAATAGTCAGGTAGCAGTATTATTAACGATCAGCTCTGTTTTAACAGTTCAGACTGAAAATATCCTATCGCTCTGACAAGGTCATTAAAACAAAAAGGACGCTGGCTACTTGAGCCAGCGTCCTGCTATTACCAACAATCTGAAATCAGAACCGGTAACTTACACCAACTTTGATACGGTACGTTGACTCAGGAGCAAAGAACTCAGAGTAATGTACGTTCGGTGTCGTATTGATGTCCGGTGCACGATAAACCAGTTGTTTCGTGTTTGGATCGTATGAAGCATCCATCAGGTTGATAGAACCAAAACGAGTGCCGTATACCTGACCCCAATCATCGTTTAACAAGTTCAGGAAGTTAGTAATAGTCACATAGAATGTTCCGCTATCACCTTCAGTGAAACCTGGCAATTCCTGACGGATACTTACGTCCATTGAACTTACCCATGGTGAATCACCAGCGCCTTTCGGAGCAAAACCACCAGCATAACGGTCTAAACCAAGGGCTTTAACGCGCTCCATAAACAAGGTTTTGTCCTGAGCACTGAAAAAGCGGATAGCCGGGTCGTTTTCAGACGTCGGGATATATGCCAGGAAAGCTGAGTTCGTAGTTAATGGACTCAGGAAATCACCCGGGTTACGCAATGGACCGTTGGTGCCGCCATTGCCAGACTGGTCGTCCATATCAAGGTTATTCATGATATAGGTAACCGGACGGCCTGAACGACGCTCAAAGAACATATTGAAATTCGTTGGGTATCCGCTGATAAATTCAGCCGAATAATCCAGACTCAACACAAATCGGTGTTTTGTTTCGAATGTTGAGCGACCTAAGATTGCATCGTTACGATTAACAACGATGTTATTACCGAAGTTGCTGCTAGCAGTCGAACTAGTACTTACGTGTACATCTTCAACATCTTGATTTGTATAAGAGAAGGTAGAGCGAATACCACTTTCCCACTCTTTGCTCAATGTGGTGCTCAGGATCTTAGACTCAGCTTCCAGATCTGTATTCGTCAGCATGATATCGCGACGTAAAGCACTGTTTGAGCTGTAAACATTCATCAAGCCGTTCAGGATAGTACCAGTCTTGCGACCTGGAACATCCAGTGCTATGTCTTTCCAGTATGAATCGTCCTGTTTACGCATAAACATATATTCAGTCGACCATTGGAAGTCTTCACCAATGCCTGGAATTTCGAAAATATAATCGGCAGCCAGTTGTGCACGCCAATCAGATGGAAGCTCGTAGTTTGGATCGACGAAGTTCACATCGGCTGATAAAGCCCGACCTGATACAGCATCTATTAAAGCCTGCGGTACACGAGATAAATCAACATTGCTATAAACAGGTGAGCTGGACAGTGAACCTGTATCACCTACACCAACACCAGTGTTTGAATAACTGTTAGATACCCAAACCGTTGGCTGACCGCCAGAGAACCGGCCGACACCGCCGCGCAGAGTCAGGTCAACTGTTGCATTGTAAGTAAAGCCAAAACGAGGTAACAGAATATCGATCCCGTCCAGGTTCTCGGTATTTTCCAGACCGTTACGCTTAACAAACGCAGTGTTTAATGCAGGTACATCATTAGACGACAAACGCTCATATCGAACGCCGAGATCCAGCGTCAATTCATCACTGACTGCCCATTCGTCCTGCAGATACAGCGCATGCTCGTCACGAACGAAGCTAGCAGCTGCATCTGACGGGTCGCCACTGAAGGTATTGCGATAGTTAACTTTGGCGCGACGTGCAGCAAAATCAGCAAGGCTGGCAAACTCATACGAACCTTTAGTGTTTTGTAAAAACAGGTTGTAGATGTCTGAACGTTTCAGCTGATAACCAAATGTCAGGTGATGTTCATCCAGCAGGTAGTCGCCATCCGCAGCTAAAATCAAAATCTTTTTACGTAAATCATTTGAATGGCGCGACGTATCAGAGCCAATACCAATGTTGCCTTCGGTATTACGGGTTGCACCTGGAATAGTCTTGATAGTGACGTCGCCAATTGCACTGTTCAGTGAAGCCTGAACCGTGTCGACCTGCATATAAGTCGCACTTAATTGGGTAGAGAAATCAGAATTCCAATCAGAATACAGTTTGTATGCGAAGTTATTCAGCGTTTCTTCTTTGTTATACCAGTTTGACGACATCCGCAGTAAGTTGCGGCTTGTGGTCGTGTTTTCGGTTTTGTTGCCTTTGTTGTACTGATAAGTCAGAGCTGAACGATGCATATCGTTCATATTCCAATCTAATTTGATCAGCAGCTTTTCGTCATCTTCAATCGGAGTAAAGTCCCATGAACCAGCATCCTGTCCATAAACTTCTTTGGCAATACGAATAACTTCGTCATAGGAAGCTTGAGTTGCGAAAGCTTCATTCGATGAGCCTGAACCTTTTGGTCCCCAAATTGGCAGTGTTTTGTTTTCGAACTTTTCAACGGCGGTGAAGAAAAACAGTTTATCTTCAACAATGGCGCCACCTAACGTCGCACCGAAAGTCTTCGAATTGTAATCCAGTGGAACTTCACGATTAGTCAGTTTGCTGTAAGGGGTACCAGCCATGCTGTCATTCATGAATTCAAACATTACTGAACCAGCGGTATCATTTGTACCAGACTTGGTTACAGCATCAATTAACGCACCCTGAAAACCACTTGCTTTCGCATTAAACGGCGAAGTTTCGATGGAAATTTGATCAATTGCATCCATTGAAATTGGTGGACGTTGTGTCGGGTAACCATTCGAGTTCAGACCGAAATCATCGTTTTGAGCAATACCATCGATATTGATACTGTTAAAACGTGGGTTCATACCCGCAACAGACAATTCGTTGTTGTTACCTGGAGAGACAACAGCCAGCGGATTATTCCGGACCATATCTTTAATATCGCGATTCAGACTTGGTGATTTTTCAATCTGATCAGCACCAAAATAACTGGCAGCGCCACTCGATGAAGTTGCAATTGCAGCACCGGTAACCGCAATACGCTCAACGGAAGCAGACTGCAGCTGACGGTTTAACTGGTAAGTATCGCCCAGTTGCAAGAATACGTCACTAACGGTTTCATCGTTGTAAGTGTCTGAGTCAACTGTAACTTTATATGGACCACCCACGCGCAGACCAGAAGCAACAAAGTTACCGGATTCATTAGTGACGACAGTGCGGCTGGTGCCTGAAGGCACGTGCAGAATGATGACTTTGGTTCCTGCGGCGGCGGCGCCTTCAGGATTCGAAATACGACCGCGGATTGCTGAAGAAGTATCAGCGCTGGCATAGCTAGAACCTAAGGCTACGGCGACTGCCATAGCAATATGTCTGATTTTCATATCGTTTTTCACCTGGTAGTTGTAGGTATTGTCAAACCCTGAAATAAACCAAACTGTATGTCCAATTTGGGTGGCAAGCTTAACGCAGTAACATTACGTTTTTCTTACACAAGCTCTTGCTGATGAAATATTAATATCAGCACGCGGAACTTATCCGCACATCTGCAGTCAAGGTGCCTGATGTCATGCGAGTGTAACATATCAGACCAGAAATATGCAGGCAGCCTAAATAAGTTTGTTTAAATTTTCGCTGCATTTTGGCGACATTTGCAGCTATCCAGCCATCTAAATCCGAAACTTCTGGGATAACGTGCCAGATCTGGTTAGGCTAGTCTGGTCTTTTTACGCCGGGTTTTTACTGATGAAATCACAAATCACAAGTCTGTTGGCCGGACTGGGGCTCTGTGGAGGTCTGCACGTGCATGCAACTGAACTGACTATTGCCACCTTTAATGTCAGCATGGAATCCGAAAACTATGTTGCCAAAGGCAGCCCGCTGGGCCCACAAGTGCTGGTACGCGAACTGGCCAACGGCCAAAATGCACAAATTCGTAATATTGCAGCAATCCTGCAGCAGGTGCGGCCGGATATTCTGCTGTTAAACGAATTTGACTACATTGCAGACCCGGCGCAGGGTGTAACGCAATTCATTCAGCAGTATCTGCATAAACCACAGCATGGCGGTCAACCGCTGCAATATCCCTACTTTTATTACCAAACGGTCAATACCGGTCAGCCGAGCGGTTTTGATTTGAATAATGATGGCAAAGCCGAAGGCGCCGAAGACGCCTGGGGTTTTGGTCATTATCCGGGCCAATATGGCATGCTGGTGCTATCACGTTTCCCGATTGATGCCGAAAAAGCACGGACCTTTCAGCACTTTAAGTGGAAAGATTTGCCGGGACATAAAGTCACCACTAAAGCAGATGGCAGCCCCTGGTTCAGTAAAGACACCTGGGAGCAGATGCGCTTATCCAGTAAATCACATTGGGATTTACCGCTGAATGTCGATGGAAAGCCGCTGCATTTATTAATCAGTCACCCGACCCCACCGGTATTTGATGGCCCGGAAAACCGCAATGGCCATCGTAATCATGACGAAGTGAAGTTCTGGGTCGACTATATATCTGGCAAAGCCGACTACATCTATGACGACAAAGGTGGTCGCGGCGGTTATCAGACAGATGCACCTTTTGTGGTGATGGGGGATCAGAACTCGTCACCAGATGAAGGTGATGCGCATCGCGATGCCATTCAAGCCCTGGTTTATCACCCAAAAATCCAGCATGAACCTGTACCGCAAAGCGCTGGTGGCGCGGCGCACAGTCCGGATAATCCGCTGGCGAAATTCCACACCGCCGGCTGGCGGATGCGCGCTGATTATGTGCTGCCGTCAAAGCAAGGTATTACCGTACACAGCAGTGGTGTGTTCTGGCCGGTTAAAGGTGAAGCCTTATACGATGCAGTCGCCAGCCGCGGCGCCAGCTCGGATCACCGGCTGGTTTGGGTGAAGCTCAGTCTCACCGGCGAAAAAAAATAAGTCTTTTTTGCTGATCAACAGCGGCAATTGCTCTCACGCCGCCGTTGCACTGTCGGTTCATAGAAATAAAAAAGCAGCCGAAGCTGCTTTTTTTATTTCAAAGACAATTACTTACCGGGGTTGTTCCGCCAGTGGCGCGCTGTAGGCCAGCTCCATATCCCAAGGCAGATGGATCCAGGTGTCCTGCTCAATGTCGGTGACGTATTTGTCGACCAGTGCTTTACCTTGTGGCTTAGCATAGACAGTAGCAAAACAAGCTTTAGGAAACCGTTCACGCAGTGCGCGGGCGGTTTCACCGGTATCAACTAAATCGTCAATCACCAGCAAGCGCTCTGAATCTGGCAGCGTGGCATCTTTCAGCACCTGCAACGAGCGTTGTTGATCATGGTCATAACTGGAAACACAAATGGTGTCCAGCACGCGGATATTCAGTTCGCGCGCGATGATAGTTGCCGGCACCAGACCGCCGCGGCTGACCGCGACAATACTGTCAAAATTACCGTGCAGACACATTTTTGCCAGTTCTTTGGTCGCGCGGTGGAACGCTTCCCAGGACACATAAAAGTTTTTATTGCCGGATAAAGACATGTCAGAACTCTCCTGTTACACCAAGGCCAGCGCGATTTCGACCATTTCGTTGAAGCTGGTCTGACGCTCATCCGGGCTTAACGATTCACCGGTACGGATATGGTCTGAGACCGTCATGATCGCCAGCGCATTAATGCCATACTCGGCAGCAACGCCGTACAAACCGGCCGCTTCCATTTCCACGCCGAGAATGCCGTATTTTTCCAACGTATCAAACAGAGTGTCGCTTGGGTTGTAGAACAGGTCTGACGTAAAGACATTACCGACTTTCACGCCGATATTTTTCGCCCGGGCAGCAGCCACTGCGCGCTCCAGCAGGTCATAACTTGCCAGCGCGGCAAAATCCATACCCTGCAGACGGTTACGGTTCACGGCAGAATCAGTGCTGGCGCCCATAGCAACTACGACTTCACGCACTTTGACCGACAGCGGCAAGCCGCCACAAGAACCGATCCGGATAATGTTTTTTACACCATAAAACTTCACCAGCTCGGTGGCATAAATTGACATCGACGGCACGCCCATGCCTGAACCCATCACGCTGACCGGTTTGCCCTGATATTTACCGGTGAAGCCATACATATTGCGCACAGTGTTAATGCACTGCACGTCAGTCAGGAAGGTATCGGCGATATGTTTAGCGCGCAGCGGGTCGCCCGGCATCAACACAGTTTCAGCAAAAGCGCCAGCAGCGGCGTGGATATGTGGAGTGGTCATAAACTTAATTCTCTGATTATTTAATGAGTACGGGTGAGTTCTGTCAGGAACGACTGGCCATACGCCAGGGTATCCAATGCAAAATACTCAGCAAAGGTCTGGCCCATGTCGGCAAAGCTGGCGCGCTCGCCCAAAGAGCCGGCGGTGATTTGCGGGCCGTAACACAATACCGGCACATATTCCCGGGTGTGTTCGGTGCCAATCCAGGTTGGATCACAACCGTGATCTGCGGTCAGCAGCATCAGACTGTCTGGCTCCAGCATCGCCATCAGTTCCGGCAGCCGGCTGTCGAAATACTCCAGCGCGTCACCATAGCCAATCGGATCCCTGCGGTGGCCGTAGTTCTGGTCAAAATCCACCAGATTGGTGAAGATCAGGCTTTTATCCGGTGCGGCTTGATATTCGCTGATGGTTTTGTCCACCAGTGCCTCAAGGCCATTGGCCTTCACTGCTTTACTGATGCCCTGATGAGCGTAGATGTCAGCGATTTTACCTATGCTGACCACAGTGCCGCCGGCAGCGGTCAGTTTGTCCAGTACTGTCGGCGCTGGTGGTAATACCGAATAATCACGGCGGTTACCGGTACGGGCATAGTTATTTGGCGCATCGCCTGAAAATGGCCGCGCAATCACCCGGCCGATATTGTAATCGTCCAGCAACTGGCGGGCAGTTTCACAGAACTGATACAAGCGTTCCAGACCAAAATGGCTTTCGTGGGCAGCAACCTGAAACACGCTGTCGGCCGAGGTGTAACAAATCGGCATCCCGCTGCGGACATGTTCGTCACCGAGGCGCACCAGAATGTCGGTGCCAGACGCATGACAATTGCCCAGAATGCCGGGCACGCCGGTACGGCGGCATAATTCGTCGATCAGTTCTGGCGGAAAGCTGTGTTGTTTATTCAGGAAGTAGCCCCATTCAAACAACACAGGCACGCCGGCGATTTCCCAATGGCCACTTGGCGTATCTTTGCCACTCGACAACTCGCGGGCATAACCATAGGCCCCAACGGCGGGCTCATTGTCAGTCACGCAAGCCATTTCAGAAGAGGCCGCAAAAGCGGCTTTAACGAGACCCAGTCTCGCCAGGTTTGGCAGTTGCAACTGCCGGCCTTTTTGATTGGCAAAAGCCCGGGCAATACTGGCAAAGGTATTGGCCCCGCTATCACCAAATTTATCAGCGTCCGGCGCACTGCCGACACCAAAACTGTCCAATACCAGAATCACAGCTTTTTTCATGGATTGACCCCTACAGCGCTTGATCTGCAAGCCAGTGGACTCACAGCAGATTTGATAACCATAGCTGAAGCGGAAACTGTTGATACTCAGTCTGCACTGACCGCTGCTTTTTTCAGCAAAATGACAAAACCAGTCCCTTGTTGCAGCGCGAATGCAAAAAGGGGCACGCAGATTAGAACGAACGCGAAGAATTAGCAACAACTTAACTGATTGCTGACAACACAGGCCTGATAACAGAGCCTGATGAAGCGATGACAAGACAGAGAAAAAACAGACAACACTGAAAAACAAAAGCCCCGGACACTGTCCGGGGCTTGTTGTTTTGGTGCCCAGAGGCGGAATCGAACCACCGACACGCGGATTTTCAATCCGCTGCTCTACCGACTGAGCTATCTGGGCAAAACTGGTCTTGAATGGTGCCGCTTATCCGAGTCGAACGGATGACCTACTGATTACAAGTCAGTTGCTCTACCAACTGAGCTAAAGCGGCATATCTCAAGCGAAACGGTTTTTGCTTGTGTAGCGAATTGATGAGGAAAATCAAGACACTAAAAATTTGTGGTGCCCAGAGGCGGAATCGAACCACCGACACGCGGATTTTCAATCCGCTGCTCTACCGACTGAGCTATCTGGGCAACGGGGGGTATTAAACGGATTTTGCCGGATCAAGTCAACTTTTTTTTGGCAAGAGCCTGCTAACCGCTTATGGATTGACCAATTCCGGCTATTCTGCTGAAACTATCAGCATATTTTCAGTCAATGACGACGAATACAGGCATGGCTGATTTTGAACCCAGCCTGCTTAGGTCGCAAATTTTCTGAAAGTTCTCAGATAATTAGAAAATACTGATTAAAATGAAAGAACTTCCATCTACCCGTACCCATCCATATGCCGCAATCAAGCTTTAAAACGCCGCTGTTTCTCATCTGGCTATTGGCTGTTGGCAGTTGTTTATTGTTCAGTGCGCTCTGGTGCCAGTCCTGGTATCAACAACATCAGCACGAGAATGGACAACGGCTGCAATTGCAGCATCAGCTGCAGTTAATGAGTCAGTTGTTGCCGGCTAACATTGCAACCATGCCGTTGGAACAAGCGAATCAGCGGCTGATGAACCTGCTGGCTGCACCGCAGCAACAAGCCTTGTACCTGCTTGGCCCCAACCAAAAAGTACTGGCGCATACCCCTGGCCTCGCAGGTTTTAATCCGTTGCATCCTGAAGCCCTGACTGCGGAATTGCAGCTTGCGCGTCAATCAGTACCACAAGGGGAACTGATCCTGGTGGTGCGGCAGCTCCAGACCGACTGGCAGCTCTGGTTGTTACTGGCGGCGGCTGGTGCTTGCCTGTTGATATTGTTAGGGGCTGTGCCGATGCGTTTATTCGAGCGTCGTCTGCAACAGCAGCAGCAACAACTGATCGACTCATTACTGCTCTGTATTGGCAGGCAGCAGTTTGATTTGGTACTGCCTGTGCCGGATAGTTTGCAGGCACTGGAACATCCAATGCACTTGCTGTTACAACATTGCCGCGAACAACAACTGCTATTGGAAAAAGCGAAAGCCGATTGCTCCCTGTTACAACACGAACTGGATGACAAGATCCTGCAGCGCACCGAAGCGCTCGCCAGCGCCAAAATCAGTGCAGAACGGGCGAATGAAGCGAAATCGACTTTTCTCGCCACGATGAGTCATGAGATCCGGACTCCGATGAATGGCATCATCGGTACCGTCGATTTACTCCGAAATACGATGTTGAACAGCAATCAGTTCCGCCTGACCAATACGGTGCGTGAATCGGCCTTTGCGTTGTTACGCATTCTTGATGACATTCTGGATTTTTCCAAAATCGAAGCCGGCAAAATGGAAATCGAGCACATTCCATTGTCGCTGAACGAAGTGGTGGAAGCTGTCGCCCAAGTGATGTTCACTGTCGCATTACAGCGCCAGCTGCAGCTCAGTATTTTTGTTGACCCTGCCATCCCGGAAAGTCTGCTCGGTGATCCGGTGCGTCTGCGGCAGATCCTTTATAACCTGACCGGCAATGCAATTAAATTCACTGAAACCTTACCGGGACAACGTGGCAAGGTGCACATCAGGGCTGAACTAATCGACGATAATATGGAGTTTTGCCAGATCCGAATTTCGGTAACAGATAACGGCAAAGGCATGACCCCTCGTCAGCTGAATCAGTTATTCCAGCCATTTTTGCAGGCAGAAGGCTCAATCACGCGTAAATATGGCGGCACCGGCCTTGGTCTGTCGATTTGTCAGCATCTGACGGAACTGATGTTTGGCCGGATTGAAGTCCAGAGTGTGATTGGTAAAGGCAGTGAATTCAGTGTGTTGATACCGATGCGCCACGCCGAAGAAGACATCCCGCGCCAACAACCCGATCTGCTGAATCAGCGGGTGTTGATTTGCAGCGACGACAGCGCACAGCAGGAACTGCTGCAGCGGTATCTGGCATCTTTTGGTGCGACACCGGTGTTGGTCGGTCCGGCAGAATTGTGGTCATCGCAGCAGGAGGCAGATCTGGTTGTACTGGATTGCAGTCAGTCGCCGGAAAGTGCACTTCAGCAGTTACCTGTACCGCTACCTGTGCCGACTTTGTTACTGGTCGCCGCGGAATCCTCGCTGCGCAGTGCACCAGCCGGCAGCGAGGTGTTGGAGCTCAATCCGCTCTGTCGCAGCAGCCTGGCGACAGCATTGTTAAAACTACAGGGGCAGCTCAGCAACAAACCGACGTCGCAATTTCCGCAGACACTGGACAGCGGCCCGGCCGTCGCAGGCGAAAATGCGCCGTTGTTGTTATTGGCAGAAGACAATCCGATGAATCAAAAGGTATTGGTCGAACAGATACAAACGTTGGGTTATCGGGTCGAAGTGGCCGACGACGGTCAAATCGCGCTGGATAAATGGCGGCAATATCGTTACCCCCTGCTGCTGACCGATCTGCATATGCCAAACCTCAGCGGTTATGATTTGGCCCGGGCGATCCGCAAAGAAGCCGCGCAATATGATGATGAAGACATTGTATTTACCCGCATTGTTGCCATTACCGCCAATGCCCTCAAAGGTGAGGCGCAAAAATGCCTCAGTGTTGGTATGGATGACTATCTGACCAAACCGGTCGAACTGGCCAAACTGCATGCGGTGCTGCAGCGTTGGCTGCCGCTCGTTGCGCCTGAAGCGCCTGAGCCGCAACCAGCCATAGTCCAGAACATGCCGGCGGTACCGGAAGCCGCGGAGGTCAGCCCAATTTGTTTTACCACTATCGCCAATTTTCTGGGGCCGGATCCGGCGAAACATCAACAATATCTGAATTATTTTGTCAGTCATGCCGCCGATTTACTGATGCAACTAAAGGACGCCCGACAATTGCAACAGGCAGACGTCTGTCGCAGCCTGGCCCATCAGTTAAAATCGATGGCCAAGAGTGTGGGTGCTTTAGCATTGTCGGAATTGGCATTTCAGCTGGAACAGCGGGCAGAACAGCCATACTGGCCCGAATTGAGCGCATTGGCGGACGGGTTACAACAGAGTTATCAGCAAGTGGTGGTGTATGTGCAGGAACGCTACAAACGCTGAGCATCGCGCTGCAGCGTTTGTCACGGTTAAGGCGTATCGCTTAATTGGCAGATGTATCCAGCGGTGCAAAAGATTTCACCAATTGGTCCAACGCCTGCATTTGTTGCAGATAATCTTCTAACTTCGCCAGCGGTAACGCGCAAGGACCATCGCATTTGGCCTGATTTGGATCCGGATGCGCTTCGATAAACAGACCGGCCAGACCCAGGGCCATGCCAGAGCGTGCCAGCTGCGCCGCCTGTGCGCGACGACCATCGGCTGAATCGGTGCGACCGCCTGGTTTTTGCAGCGCATGGGTCGCGTCAAAAATCACCGGACCATATTGCTTCATTTCGTCCATACCCAGCATGTCAACAACCAGGTTGTTATAGCCAAAGCACGAACCACGTTCACACAGGATCACTTTGTCATTACCGGCTTCGGCAAACTTAGTGATGATATGGCGCATTTCATGCGGAGCCAGGAATTGTGGCTTCTTCACATTGATCACCGCACCGGTATTGGCCATGGCCACGACCAGATCGGTTTGACGTGCCAGAAACGCAGGCAACTGGATCACATCAACCACTTCTGCCACCGGAGCGGCCTGGTAGGGTTCATGTACGTCCGTGATCAGCGGAATATTAAAAGTGCGTTTAATTTCTTCAAAAATCCGCAACCCCTCTTCGAGGCCAGGGCCACGGTAAGAATGTACTGACGACCGGTTGGCTTTATCAAAAGACGCTTTAAACACATACGGAATACCGAGTTTTTCACAGACTCTGACATAGTGCTCTGCCACCTGCAGTGCCATGTCACGCGATTCCAGTACGTTCATACCACCAAACAATACAAAAGGTTTATCGTTGGCAACTTCCAGCTTACCAATCTGAATATTCATCGACGCCACGGGGGCCTCCTTCAATAATACGACCGACTGCTGCAGCCGGATACAAGTCCAAACTTAACCAAATAACACCGGAGTCTTAGTGATTGCCACGCGCACCATCAGTGCCAACCAGCCCAGAGCGCCGAAAAACGCGAACACCCGCAGCGCTTTGGTCCGGCCTTTTAACGCCATCACGCCAAGGGCGATGTAGGCCAGTAAACCGATAAATTTTTCAGTCAGCCACGGCGTGACAAATGGATATTGCTGAATGGTCAGCATCAGACCAACAGCAGATAACAACAAAAAGGTATCAATGACATGTGGCACTATTTTAAACAGTTTTTTCTGCAACAATGCGGAGTCACGCAGGCTCAGGACAAACCGAATAAATAACAACGACACACTGAGGGCAACCAATAACAGATGGGTATGTTTTAATGCCATGTACATTAGATTTTACTCCGGGATCAGATTGAGCAGACGCATGGGAACGACGCACAATCAATGGATTGGCTGAAGAAAAACGCATTTTGCATGTTCATCGCCAGATCGTCCATGCTTATCAGCAACAAAGCCACCAGAAGGTGGCTTTGTCAGCAGCGTATCGGCTTTATTCCTCGTCCGGATACTTAGTCAAAATCGCCTCAATTTTATCGATGCGGCTTTTCAGGATCTCCACCAGACGTGGGTCAAACTGGCGCCCCGCTTCGCTTTCAATGTGCGCCAGCGTTGCTTCGGCAGTCCAGGGGGATTTATAACAGCGGCGGTGCCGCAACGCATCATACACATCAGCGACTGCCGCAATACGGCCGTAGACATGAATTTCCTCGCCACGTTTGCCGGCCGGGTAACCACTGCCATCCCATTTTTCATGATGATCACGGGCGATCACCGCCCCCGCCTGAATAATGGCACGCTTGGAGTTTTTTAAGATCTCGTAACCGATGCTGGAATGGGTTTTCATCACTTCCCACTCGTGCTCAGCCAGTTTCATCGGTTTATTCAGGATGCCATCCGGGATACCCACTTTGCCAACATCATGCAATGGCGAGGCAAACATCAGTTTTTCTGCTTCATCACCCGGTAAGCCATAAGCCACGGCCAGTTCGTAGCAAATAAACGCGACGCGTTTGACATGATTGCCAGTTTCTATTGAGCGTTGTTCAACGGCCTCACTGAGCCGGTAAACAATCTCGCGTTGAGTATCTTCAATTTCATGCTGCAACTGCACGTTTTCATAGGCAATTTGCACGTTTTGCGAAAACAGCTCAATCAGCCGTTTTTGCGTTTCATTGACCTGATTCGGCAGCCCCGAGACATATAACAACGAACCATGGGTGAATTTACTGGTGCAGTAGGCCACCAGATAGTTTTCGCGATACACAATACTGCGGCTTCTGAGCGCCTGATGGAAAGCATCCATCAGCGTATGGTCCAGCACATCCGACACAGCACGGCCTTCCTGATGCTCAAACTCACCGAGACCGGCAAACACCACCAATTGGTCCGGATCGGTATTTTCGTGAATGTTACCGGCAACCAGTGACGAAGTGACCAGCAGCGCATTGTCATCGCAGCCCAAAATAGAAGTCAGTTGCTGCAGGACGCCATCGATGAACTGTTCCATCGAGTGCGAGGAAAACAAATCGGCAGAGGCCGTGATGATTTTCTCCAGACCGCGCCGGCTGTTGTCGATCGACAGAATATCGCGGTACGAGCGCAGGCTCGACATAATCACGGTAAAGAGTTTTTGTGCGGTCAGTTCGGTCTTGGATTTGTAGTCGTTGATGTCGTAATTGACAATCACCTGGCGTTCCGGCGCCTGTCCCGGTTGTCCGGTACGCAGGATAATGCGGACATAATGGTTGTGCAGTTCTTCACGGATGTAACGCGCCACAATCAGCCCGGCGTCATCAGATTCCATCACCACATCCAACAGAATAATGGCTGCATCGTGGTGGGTTTCAATCAGTTTCTTCGCTTCAGTGCCGGAATAAGCACTGAAAAACTCCAGATTTTTGCCCTGAAAGGCAAAATCACTGAGCGCCAGTTTCGTCACGGCGTGCACTTCCGGCTCATCGTCGACGATCAGAATTTTCCAGCTGCCGTTATGTTGCGGCGCCTGATCTTCCGGCTCATCCGCAAATAAAAAATCATTCGCCACGCTTGTTCCCTCTTGAGCTTCTGTCTGCTTAAGCTGATCTCTGTGCGACCTTCAGCTTAAGTGATTGAGATGAATTAATTATTTTAGTAATGAACAGAAATAGTTATATGCGCTAATCGCAGCGCGGTCAAAAAGATCGCCGCAAATTAGTCGTGGAAGTGATGGAGTGTTTACGTGGCGCGATGAGCTGCAGATCAGTCCGGCCGACTACCGCCGCTGATACGCCAGTTGCCGCCATAATCACGGCGTGATTGCACCGCGATAAAACCGGCATCCGTAAGGATTTGTTGTACCGCGTTGTGCTGCTGATGACCATGTTCAAGCCAGAGCCAACCGCCAGGCTGCAAATGTGCCGGCGCTTTGGCGCAAATTAACCGGATATCAGCAAGGCCGTCATCAGCTGCGACCAGCGCACTGAGCGGTTCATAGCGTACATCCCCTTGTTGCAGATGTGGGTCCGAGCCGTCGATATAAGGCGGGTTTGAAATGATCAGATCAAATCGTTTGCCGGCCACAGCCTGATACCAGTCACTTTGCACGACACTCGCATTGACCAGCTTTAGGCGACTGCGATTGCGCTCCGCCAGTGCAACGGCGTCCGGCGAAAAGTCGACAGCCGTGACTTGCCAGTCAGGCCGCTGCGACGCCAGCGTCAGCGCAATGGCGCCGGTTCCGGTACCCATATCCAACACTGTAGCTTCTGGCGGCAACGGCAGCGCCAGAGCTTGCTCAACCAATAGCTCTGTATCCGGTCTTGGGATCAATGTACAAGGGGCAACTTCGAGTTCCAGATCCCAGAACCACCAACGCCCGGTGATATAGGCGAGAGGCTCGCCACTGGCGCGTCGCTGTAACGCAGCATTTAAGCGGCTCAGTTCGGCGTCGCTCAGCGGTTGTTCCAGAAACAGCCGCTCACTGGCCGGATTTTTATCCAGCACATCGGCCCAGAGCCGGGTGGCTTCAAAAGCGAGATCGGTGGCGTGCGGGTCTTGCTGCGCCAGCGCCTGCAGCGCGTTTTCTGCCTGCTGCAGCCACTGACGCAATAACATCAGCGGTTTTCCTCGGCCAGTGCGGCCAGCTGGTCGGCCTGATATTCATGGCTAAGCGGACCTAATACCGGATCCAGATCACCTTCCATCACATCCAGCAGTTTATAGATGGTCAGATTGATACGGTGATCGGTCAAACGGCCTTGCGGGAAGTTATAGGTACGAATACGTTCAGAACGATCGCCCGACCCCACCAGTAACCGGCGTGTCGACTCTTCCGCCAGCCGGTGTTTTTCATCTTCAGCCGCCTGAATACGCGACTGCAGCACCGCCATGGCGCGCGCGCGGTTTTTATGCTGCGAACGCTCGTCCTGACATTCCACCACAATACCGGTTGGCAAGTGCGTAATACGGATCGCAGAATCGGTCCGGTTAACGTGTTGACCACCGGCCCCGGAAGCGCGGAACGTATCAACTTTTAAATCGGCCGGATTGATTTCAATGGCTTCACTTTCCGGCACTTCCGGCATAATCGCGACTGTACAGGCCGAGGTATGCACCCGGCCTTGTGATTCGGTGGCAGGGACGCGCTGCACACGGTGACCACCGGATTCGAACTTCAGCACACCATAAGCGCCGTCGCCCTGCACACTGACGATAATTTCTTTATAGCCGCCATGTTCACCGTCGTTAAAACTGATGATCTCAGTTTTAAAGCGGCGCTTTTCACAATAACGGCTGTACATGCGGAATAAATCACCGGCAAAAATCGCGGCTTCATCGCCACCGGCACCAGCGCGGATCTCAAGAAAACAGTTGTTGTTATCGTTCGGATCTTTCGGCAACAGCAGGATTTGTAATTCCTGGTCGAGGACTTCAATCCGTTCTTTACCCGATTTAAATTCTTCCTGCGCCATCTCCCGCATATCCGGATCGGCGTCTTTTAACATTTCTTCGGCGCTTTGCAAGTCGTCCTGCGCCTGACAATACAGCGCAAAATGCTGGGCGATCGGCTCCAGCTGACTATATTCGCGGGATAACTCGCGGAATTTATTCTGATCAGAGATCACGGCAGCGTCGCTTAACAGCGCCTGCACTTCTTCATAACGCTCGACCAGACCTTCGAGTTTGCGATATACCGATTCTTTCATGGAACAATAAATACCTGATTAAACATCCAACTACACATCTAACAGCGTGTTGATCAATGTTTGGGGTTGAGTAGTGTCATCTTGCAGCAACTGCCGGATAGTCCGGGTTGGCGCATGCATTAACCTGTTGCTGAGTTTAGTCGCTAATTCAGTCATCACCTTATCGGCACTCTGGCCGCTGGCGAGCTGATTCAGCGCCCGTTGTAATAATTCCTGCTTCACTGCGTCACAGCGTTCGCGGTAATCCCGCACCCAGTCGACATTGCCCTGCAGCGCCAGCCATTGACTGAAATCTGCCACGCCAACCGCAATCATCTGTTCGGCCTGCTCAGCGGCCGCCTGGCGGGACTGCATATTCTGCGCAACGATATTCTGTAAGTCATCGACGGTATACAGATACGCATCTTCAAGCTCTGCTACCTGTGCTTCGATATCACGTGGCACCGCTAAATCGACCAGAAACATCGGCTTGTGCCGGCGTTTTTTTAACGCCTGCTCCACCATGCCTTTGCCGACAATCGGCAAAGTACTGGCGGTGGAGCTGATCACCACATCGGCATCGACCAGCGCTTGCGGCACTTGCGCCAGGCTAATCGCCTGACCGTTAAACTGTGCCGCCAACCCGGCGGCTCTGTCATAAGAGCGATTTGCCACCGTCAGGTGTGCCGCACCTTGCTCCAGCAAATGTTTGGCAACCAATTCAATCGTTTCACCGGCGCCAATCAGTAACACTTTGACATCATTGAGTTTGCCGAAGATCTGCCGGGCCAGCGTCACCGCAGCAAAAGCTACCGACACTGCACTGGCGCCAATTTCAGTGTCGGTTCGCACCTGCTTGGCCACCGCAAAGGTTTTCTGGAATAGCCGTTCAAACACCGGCTGAATAGTACCCAACTGACGCGACTGACTATAAGCCTGCTTAACCTGACCAAGAATTTGCGGCTCACCAAGCACCAGTGAATCCAAACCGCAAGCGACGCGCATCAGGTGGGTCGAGGCGGCATCCGCGCTATGCAGATACAGATGCGGCTCGACTTCCTGCCGGTTCAGCTGATGAAATTGTGCCAGCCAGTCAATCACTTGTTTCGATTGTTCGCTGCTGCCGCTAAAATACAATTCAGTTCTGTTGCAGGTGGATACGATCACAGCATCAGTCACCGCCGTTTTGGCAGTCAGATCCAGCAGCGCATCAGCGACTTGCTCTGGCGCAAACGCCAGTTGCTCACGCAGGGCGACCGGCGCAGTTTTGTGATTGATGCCAAGTGCAAAAATAGCGATTCACCTGAAAATAAGTAAGGAAACTTTGGCAGGATATTGCCAGAGTACCGGATAAAGGGCGGATTGTACGAAAATCCACGGACGCTGAAAAGCCTGCTGCATAAGCTTGCAGGTCCGGCACATCACTTTAAAGCAGGAAAAACTGTGTTTTTAAAGCAAAATCTCTGGGCCAGCTGTTTGCTGGGCCTACTGTTAACCGGCTGCGCCAGCCAGCCGACACCCCAAGTTTCACGCCCACTCCCCGCCGCTGAACGCGAACAGGCGCTGGATGCGCTGACCGAATTTAAAGTGGTGGCGGCTCTGGGCGTCAAAGCACCCGGGGAAAATGTCAGTGGCACACTGAACTGGCAACAACACGGCGAATATTATCAGGCATCCATGACCAACTTCCTGGGTCTGACCGTGTTTGAACTGGAAACTCATCAACAAGGTGCGACAGTCAAAGTCGATGGTCAGACGCATCAGGCCATGTCTGCCGGTGCTTTACTGGATTATTTATCCGGCTGGTCTTTGCCGATTGAAGAGATGCAGTTGTGGCTCAAAGGCCTGCCTGGCCCCAGCAGTGAAAATTTACAACGCGACGGCATGGGCCGGCTGACCAGTTTTACTCTGACTGACAGCCGCGCGCGGCAATGGCAGGTCAGTTACAGTGATTTTTTCCCTGACGCCAAAGCACTGCCACGCAAAATGCAGCTGCAATCCGGCGAAACCCGCATCAAGCTGGTGATCCGGGAGTGGCAGCCATGACAGGCACTTTTATCAATAGCACGCTGATTTTACCGGCGCCGGCCAAACTGAATTTATTTTTGCATATCACCGGGCGGCGCGCGGACGGCTACCACAATCTGCAAACGCTGTTTCGCATGCTGGACGTGGGGGATGAGCTGAGTTTTCGCGCCAACCAAAGCGGTACTATCGATTTTCGCTGCTCAGATATCAGCATTGCTGGTAGTGACAATCTGGTCGTACGCGCCGCCCAGCTGCTGCGACCATTCGCCGCCCCCGATGCCGGTATCGACATTTTTTTAGAAAAATGCACGCCGATGGGCGGAGGTCTGGGGGGCGGCTCGTCTGATGCGGCAACCACGCTGCACGCGTTAAATGTCTTGTGGCAGCTGGGCTTGTCAACACAGCAGCTTGCCGATATCGGCTTAAAACTCGGGGCAGATGTGCCGGTGTTTGTGTTTGGTCAGACCGCCTTTGCTGAAGGCGTTGGCGAGCAGCTGCAGCCGGTTGAGTTAGCAGACTGCTGGTACTTAGTGGTGACACCGGATGCGCACGTCTCAACCGCTGCGGTATTTACCCATCCGGATTTAATTCGCGACAGTAAAGCACTGACGCTGGCAGATTTAATGACCAGTCCGTGGCGAAATGACTGTCAGCCACTGGTTGAACGTCTCTGTCCGCAGGTTGCAATAACCTTACAGTGGTTGGTAGAATACGCGCCGTCTCGAATGACGGGTACTGGTGCCAGTGTTTTCGCTGAATTCGCCGATGAACTCAGTGCTCGTCGCGCCCTGGCTGACCTGCCGGCTAATTGCCGCGGATTTGTCGCCCGGGGGCTCAACCAGTCGCCGCTGCTGACTGCGTTACGACATGCCGTATGACGAGGGATCAGCGCCCTTTTGCTGCCGGGTGCTGATTTCAGATTTTAACCGGAGCAATCCCTGAGGATCCTACCGTGCCCGACATGAAGATATTCGCTGGTAACGCCGTACCAGAACTCGCCAGAAAAATCGCCAGCCGCCTGTACATCAAGCTCGGCGATGCCGAAGTTGGCCGTTTCAGCGATGGAGAAGTCAGCGTTCAGATTAATGAAAACGTCCGTGGATCGGACGTTTTTATTATCCAGTCCACCTGCGCCCCGACCAACGATAACCTGATTGAACTGATCGTGATGGTCGATGCGCTGCGCCGCGCTTCTGCCGGTCGTATCACTGCGGTGATCCCGTATTTTGGTTATGCCCGCCAGGACCGTCGTGTCCGCTCTGCCCGGGTGCCTATCACGGCGAAAGTCGTGGCAGATTTCCTGTCGAGCGTCGGTGTTGACCGTGTATTGACCGTTGACCTGCATGCTGAACAAATCCAGGGTTTCTTCGACGTCCCGGTCGACAACGTTTTCGCCTCACCAGTGCTGCTGGATGATATGCGTAAGCGTGAGTTCCAGGCGCCAGTCGTGGTGTCTCCGGATATCGGTGGTGTGGTGCGTGCCCGTGCTATTGCCAAACTGCTGAACGATGCCGACCTCGCCATCATCGACAAACGCCGGCCAAAAGCCAACGTGGCGCAAGTGATGCACATTATCGGTGACGTCAAAGACCGCGACTGTATCATCGTCGACGACATGATCGACACCGGTGGTACCCTGTGTAAAGCGGCAGAAGCGTTAAAAGAACAAGGCGCCCGCCGTGTGTTTGCTTATGCTACGCACCCGGTGTTCTCGGGTAATGCCGCAGAAAACATCGCCAACTCAGTAATTGATGAACTGATCATCACCGACACTATTCCACTGTCGCCGGCCATGCAGGCCGTGAGCAAAGTGAAACAGCTGACGCTGAGTGAAATGATGGCGGAATGTATCCGCCGTATCAGCAACGAAGAATCGATTTCTTCGATGTTTGACTAACAGTCGACAGTGTTGATAAAAGCCGCTCCCAGAGCGGCTTTTTTGTTTGCCTGAACCTGGGGCCGGTGCTATTATGTCGCGCTTTTTTCCGCCAGAGCGCCTTGCGTTTTTCTGGTGAGAAAAAAATCTGAGCTGGTTTTCTGGTCGCGGAAACCGGCGTTCTTAATTTTTGGAGATCCAAATGTCTGAAGCCATTTACACGTTAAATGCCGAAATCCGTAACGACCTGGGGAAAGGTGCGAGCCGCCGCCTGCGTCACGCGGACAAAGTTCCTGCAATCATTTACGGTGGCCACCAAGCGCCTCTGTCAGTGACTCTGGACCACAACAAACTGATCCAGGCACAAGCCAACGAAGGTTTTTACACGCACATCCTGACTATCAATGTCGGCGGTGAAGAAGTAAAAGCAATCGTTAAAGCCATGCAACGTCACCCGTTCAAGCCAAAAGTCATGCACGTTGACTTCCAACGCGTTGAAGCTGGCCACGAGCTGCACACTGTAGTACCTCTGCACTTCGTTAACGAAGCTGCTGCTGGTAAAAAAGGTGGTATCGTTGCTCACCACATCAACGAAGTTGCTATCACAGTTCTGCCAGCTAACCTGCCAGAATTCATTGAAGTTGACCTGGCAGACGTTGAAGTTGGCGTAACTCTGCACCTGTCAGACCTGAAAGTTCCAGCCGGCGTGACTATCGCTGAACTGGCTAAAGGCGCTGGCCATGACCAGGCGGTTGTTTCTGTAAACAAACCAGCTGGTAAAGCGGAAGAAACTGCTGAGTAATGTCTGACTTTGTTCAGCTTATCGTGGGCCTGGGTAATCCAGGCCCCGAATATGAAAAAACCCGCCACAATGCCGGCCAATGGTTTGTTGAACAACTGGCCCGCCGCTATAACGTACCGTTAAAAGCCGACCCGAAATATTTTGGCCTGACAGGGAAATTCCTGTTAGCCGGGCAGGAAATCAAGTTGTTAATCCCCACCACTTATATGAATTTAAGTGGAAAAGCTGTTGCAGCAATGGCGCAGTTTTTTAAAGTCGCTCCAGAGCATATTCTGGTCGCGCACGACGAAATGGCGATAGCACCGGGCGTAGCCAAATTTAAGCTCGGTGGCGGTCATGCCGGTCACAATGGTTTAAAAGACATCACCAGTAAATTGGGCAATAATGCCAATTTTTACCGCCTGCGTTTAGGTATCGGCCATCCAGGTCATAAAGACCTCGTCACCGGATACGTGTTGGGCAAAGCCCCGCAAGCAGAGCAAAAATTGATAGAGGACGCGCTCGACGAATCGTTGCGTTGCCTTGAGCTGTGGCAAAAAGACGGCCTCGTCAAAGCCCAGCATCGTTTACACAGTTTTATCGCCACGACCTGAGGGTCTGGTAACAGCGGCTGCGCTATCTTGGCGCCGGCTCAGCACTGAGGATATTTCCATGGGTTTTAAATGTGGCATCGTTGGTTTACCCAACGTCGGTAAATCTACACTGTTTAACGCGCTGACCAAAGCGGGTATCGAAGCGGCGAACTTCCCGTTTTGTACCATTGAACCGAATACCGGCGTGGTGCCTGTGCCGGATCCGCGTCTGACGCAACTGGCTGACATCGTCAAACCACAACGTATCCTGCCAACCACAATGGAATTTGTTGATATCGCAGGTCTGGTCAAAGGCGCATCTAAAGGCGAAGGTCTTGGTAACAAGTTCCTGGCCAACATCCGCGAAACCGACGCCATCGGCCACGTCGTGCGCTGTTTTGAAGATGAAAACGTGATCCACGTTGCCAACAAAGTCGACCCGGCTGACGACATCGATACCATCAATATGGAATTAGTGCTGGCCGATATGGATAGCGCAGAAAAAGCCATTTTCCGCGTCAGCAAAAAAGCCAAAGCCGGTGACAAAGACGCCAAAGCTGAAATTGAAGTGCTGGAAAAGGTGAAAGCTCACTTAGAATCAGGCCTGACGCTGCGCCAGCTGGAGCTGTCGCCAGAAGAAAAAGCGCTGATTTCTTACATGAATTTCCTGACCATCAAACCAACCATGTACATCGCCAACGTGCTGGAAGATGGTTTTGAAAATAACCCACACCTCGATGTTGTGCGCGAAATTGCCGCCAAAGAAGGCGCTATTGTCGTGCCGGTTTGCGCCGCCATTGAATCAGAAATCTCTGAACTGGAAGATGACGAAAAAGCCGAATTCTTAGAATCAATGGGCTTAAATGAACCTGGTTTAAACCGGGTGATCCGCGGCGGTTATTCATTATTGAATCTGCACACCTATTTCACCGCTGGTGTGAAAGAAGTGCGCGCCTGGACTATTCCGGTTGGTGCCACCGCACCACAAGCTGCCGGCGTGATCCACACCGACTTCGAACGCGGTTTCATCCGCGCCCAAGTGGTGTCATTTGACGACTTTATCGCTTGTAACGGTGAAGCCGGTGCCAAAGAAGCCGGGAAATTAAAAGTTGAAGGCAAAACTTACGTCTGTAAAGACGGTGACGTGATGCACTTCTTGTTTAACGTCTGATTAGTTTTCTGCCAAAAAAAAGCCCGCGCTGCGGGCTTTTTTTATAGGCACAAGGCGCAGCTTAACCCGCCGCCCGATAGTTATCGACCAGCTGATAGCGCCTTGCATATAACGCGAATACACTGGCAGCCAGCAGCGCAAAAGCCGCAAAGAAGTACATCAAAAACGCCGTCTGACTAAGACCTGTACTGTCGACATGCGATAACACAGCTTCGCTGCGGATACTATTATTGGCCACCAACACCCACAGGTTACCGATCGTGACCGATAGCTGCCAAAATGCCGTGATAATGCCTTTCATCGCGGCCGGCGCCTGGCTATAGGCAAATTCCAGCCCGGTCGCAGAGACCAACACCTCACCAAAGGTCAGCAAGGCATACGGCAGCATCTGCCATAAAATACTGACAATATGACCATTATCCAGCCAAACCTGCAGGCTGCCCGCCACTATCCAGGCAAAACCGGAGAAAGCAATCCCCGCCCCCATCCGGCGTAATGCCGTGATTTTTAAGCCAGATCGTTCCAATAGCGGATAAAGCACAAAGTTATTAAACGGGATCAGGATCATCACCAACAACGGATTCAGCGCCTGCATCATCGCCGGTTCAAACCACTCAGGCCGGCTCATCAGATTTGCCTGTAATACCCAGGTCGAAGCTTTTTGATCAAACAAAGACCAGAATGGCGTGACCAGCGCAAACAGCACTAATACCCGCAATACCACTCGTACCCCATCCACTGCGTCATCCGGATGGACCCCACGCGCACGCTCAAGCTGCAAGGCGGCACCACCTCCGCCAAAACCAATCATAAAAACTAAAGCCAGACAGAAAGCCGCAACAAATCCTAAATTAGGTGTTTGTGACAGCGAAAATAACGCGAGCGCCACACCGGTACAGGCCAGATACAAGCCTTTATCTGCGTGACCAGCCTGTTTACTTAACAGCGCTGTTTTCACCACCTGCAAAAAGCTATGCGGATTATCCGGTTCCGGCGCAACGTGCACGTAGCGGCTGCGTCCAAGCCAAAAAAACAACGTGGCCAGCGCCATCAGCGCGCCAGGCAAACCAAAAGCCCATGCGGCGCCATAGTGTTTCAGCACCAGCGGCATCGATAATGACGCGAAAAACGAACCGAAGTTGATGGTGAAATAAAACCAGTCAAAAGCTTTGCGGGCCAGATGTTTATTCGACTGGTCAAATTGGTCGCCCATAAAAGCCGACACCAGCGGTTTGATGCCGCCGGAGCCTAAAGCAATTAAAAACAGACCGGCATAAAAACCTTCTTTGTTGGTCTCAAACATCGCCAGAAAAGCGTGGCCAATACAGTACAGAATACTTAGGTACAAAATAGTGCGGTATTTACCGAGGAATTTGTCGGCCAGATATCCGCCCAGCAGCGGAAAAAAATACACACCGATGACAAAGGAGTGGAAAATGTCTTTGGCTTCACCAGCGCGGAATTGTTCCGGCACCGACAGCAGCAACGCTGTCATCAAAAACGGCGTCAGAATATTGCGCATACCGTAAAAACTGAAGCGTTCACAGGCCTCACTGGCAATAATGTATGGAAGTTGGCGCGGCCAGCGCGCAGATTTATCAGTCATTAGTCATCCAATGGCGATTGTTCACGTATAAAAGGTTAGTAGCGATACTATCGCAAAAGCGCCAAGTGCCAAACCTTATCGGTCTTAGCGGCGATGATTTCGCCAGAAATTGCTGCGAACTGCAGCAAGGCGAACATAAATTCAGCAAACGATTCAAATGCATGGATTTGTGGCAAAAAAACGGTTGACGCAAAAAACATGGATGAGCATAATACGCGCCACTTGCTTAGGACAACTAAGACGCAGTGGCTACATAGCTCAGCTGGTTAGAGCACAGCACTCATAATGCTGGGGTCGCAGGTTCGATTCCCGCTGTAGCCACCACTTTCTCTGCGTTGTTCGCCGTAAATTGCGGAAATGGCGAAATTGGTAGACGCACTGGATTTAGGTTCCAGCGCCGCGAGGCGTGAGAGTTCGAGTCTCTCTTTCCGCACCAAAGCAAGTAAGAATTCTGCAGTTTCTGCAGGGGTATAGCCAAGCGGTAAGGCAGCGGGTTTTGATCCCGCCATTCTGGGGTTCGAATCCCTGTACCCCTGCCATTAATTTTAGTGGCAGTATGGTCATCAGTTCATACGTTACAGCCACATGTGTTTCTGCAGGGGTATAGCCAAGCGGTAAGGCAGCGGGTTTTGATCCCGCCATTCTGGGGTTCGAATCCCTGTACCCCTGCCATTCTTTGATAACCCAGCTTCGGCTGGGTTTTCTTTTTTATAACCAAATAAAAAAGCTGCAGATTTGCAGCCTTTTTGTTTCGACAAGCATTGGTTTCACTGCGTCACACTAATCCCGCTGCATATTTACCCACATAAGTTTTTAGCGGCCCTGCTTTTGCGGCCATCTGTAACCCGAGCCGGCGCAGCTGTACCAACGGTGTCAGTTTGCTGCTGAACACCTGATAAAACACATCCATCGCGGACATCATCAATAAATTCGCCTTACGCCTTTCACTCTCGTATTGGGCTAACAACGCAGGGGCAGCCAAATCAGCACCGGCAGCGAACTGTTTAATCAGTAATGCGGCCAGACACTGCGCGTCGGCAAAACCAAGATTGACACCCTGCCCTGCCAGTGGATTGATGGTATGCGCTGCATCACCGGCCAATACCAGACGCCCTTTGACATATTGATTGGCGTGACTTCGGGTCAGCGGGAAATAACCTTGTTTGATCACACTAAATTCACCAAGTACCGCCGGGAAATGCTGTCTGATTTGTTGTTCCAGCTGTTGTGGCGGCAGCGCTGCAAGTTGCTGTATGCGCAGATGGTCGTCATACCACACCAATGATGCCTCGCGGCCCGGCAGTGGCAAATAAGCCCGTGGCCCTTGTGGCGTAAACTGCTGCCAGGTCATCGGCAATGCATCGTAGCTGGTGCGGACGTGCACCAACAAACAGGCTTGGCTGTACTGCCAGCCCAGTGAGCCAATCCCCGCCAGTTGCTTCAGTTGCGACTGTGCCCCGTCGGCAGCAATCAACAGACGAGCTTTAATCTCACCCTGATCGGTCTGCAGACTGGCATAGTCGTTAAATTGCTGATACCCCAGCAGCTGAACCGGGCAAAACAGTTCGACGGTGTCCGGTAAATGTTGCCATAACGCCTGCTGAATATGTAAATTCTCGATGATGTGACCGAGGTGATCTTCACCCAATTCGGCGGCAGTAAAATCCAGCGGTGCCGCATCCCCTTCAAAAGCACGTAATGTTGCGTAAGGAGCCAGCCGGCTGCTTAATAGGCGCGGCCAGGCGCCGAGGTCTTTGAGCCATTGTTCACTGCGTCGGTTAATTGCACTGACCCGCAAGTCCACGTCACTGTGTTCGCTGATCGTGACTGGCATTTGCCGCTCCAGTAACGCAACTTTCATACCCGCTCGCGCTGTTGCCACAGCCAAAGCCGCGCCAACCATGCCGCCACCGACAATTGCAATATCAAACACGCTGACCTGCCTTATTCATGATGACCATCAAACACTTATCCTGAGCCGGTATTTTACGCAGCTTCAGCACCTGAAAGCTGCGGTAAATCACAAAATGACAATTTTTTTCGTTGGATGAACAAAAACAGGCAGACTGCGGGTCTGTTCATGCCAATGACTTTAATTAACCACAGGCCCAAGCTATGACCCGTTACCAACAGATGTTATTGTCCATCCCGCTGTTGCTTTGTACTTTTTTTGCCGGTGCGGCAGAGATTGCCTTAAAACCTGAGTTAATCCGACCTCTATTAAACGGTCAGTCAGTACCTGCCGGATTACAGGTGCAGGATAGTACAGGTGCCACTGTCGATTTGTCGGCTTTGATAAGCCAGCAAAAAACCATTCTGGTGTTCTATCGCGGTGGTTGGTGCCCCTATTGCAACACGCAACTGGCCGGCCTTCGTGATATTTCCCCGCAACTACAAAAGCTGGGTTACCGCATTTTGGCAGTCAGCCCTGAATTACCGGCAGCCAGTGCTAAGTCGGAACAAATGACCAAAGACGCAGCATTGAATTACCAGCTGTTGTCCGATTCTCACCTCAATGCTCTGCAGGGCTTTGGTGTGGCGTATTACATGGATGCAGCGACAGAGAAAACCTATAAAGGTACTTATGGCATACAGCTGACCTATGACAGTACCGGTCAGGCTGTGCTACCGGCGCCGGCCGTTTTTATTGTCAGTAAAAGCGGCGAAATTCAGTTCAGTTATGTGCATATCAATTACAAAACCCGCCTGCAACCACGGTTGTTGCTGTTGGCCGCTGAACTGGCCAATCAATAAGCCTGCCAAAATCGCATAAAAACCTAATGAATATCCGCGAATGCCGAATAGAAATTCGCGGATAATTCATCTCAGGCAAGGTACGGAAAAATCAGCAGAATTTCATTGACCCGCGGGGAAAAATCCGGCATTTTGCGCGGCCAAACTGCATTATGTGCCCGTCCATTACTGCCCGTCAGTCTTTGCTGCGGTGACGATAAGTGGCTAAAGTAATGTGTCCATTTTGTTCTTTTGCCAGGAGATGCTTTGCATGCGTAAGGTAACTGTTGCTGCCACTCAGATGATCGGTGGCTGGAATGTGGAAGAAAATATCGCCCGCGGTGAAAAACTGGTGCGTGATGCTGCGGCAAAAGGTGCCCAAATTATCCTGCTGCAGGAACTGTTTGAACGTAACTACTTCTGCCAGAAACAAAAACCAGAATATTTGGAATTCGCTACACCGCTGGAAAACAATCAGGCGGTCGCGCATTTCACTAAAATCGCTAAAGAGCTGAAGGTGGTTCTGCCAATCAGCTTTTATGAACGCGCCGGTAACTGCCTGTACAACAGCGTGGCAGTGATTGATGCCGACGGCACTTATCTTGGTACTTATCGCAAGAGCCACATCCCGGACGGCCCGGGTTACAGCGAAAAATACTATTTCACGCCAGGTGATTCCGGTTTTAAAGTCTGGGACACCGCCTACGCCAAAATCGGTATCGGTATTTGCTGGGATCAGTGGTTCCCGGAATGTGCCCGCACTATGGCACTGATGGGCGCAGAACTGCTGTTCTACCCAACAGCCATTGGCAGCGAGCCGCATGACCCGACTATTTCTTCGCGCGACCACTGGCAACGCACGCAACAAGGTCACGCGGCTGCCAATCTGGTGCCGCTGATTGCATCGAACCGCATCGGTACTGAATCTGAACAGGATTTCTCTATCACTTTCTATGGCAGCTCATTTATTGCTGACCAGTTTGGTGCCAAAGTGCAGGAAGCCGATGAAGTCAGCGAAGCGGTGCTGGTGCATAGTTTTGACCTCGACGAGCTGGCGCATATCCGCCGTAGCTGGGGCGTCTACCGTGACCGCCGCATCGACCTGTTTGAGACCTTGCTGACCAAAGACGGCAAAACAGTGCCTAAAAACAGCAACTAAGTGCGCTGCGGCACCACCGCAGGAAATCAGTGACAGACGAACTTCAGGCCGGATTATTCTGGCCTGACGACTTTTCAGCAGTATGTTGAACCTTGAACAAGGAACCTGACGTGAGCGGATTTATTTCAGATCGCACCTTACAAAGCACGCCCCGCGCTGATGGCTTTTATATGCCCGCCGAATGGGCCCGCCACAAACAAACCTGGCTGGTGTGGCCAGAGCGGACCGATAACTGGCGTTTAGGCGCGAAACCGGCACAACAAGCTTTTGTGGCAGTGATCCGTGCTATTGCCCGGTTTGAACCAGTGACAGTGATGGCGTCAGCCCGTCAGTTTGCCAATGCGCAGGCACAGTTGAGCCTGCAGGAAACCGTGCATCCGATCCGTGTCGTGGAAGTGTCCAATAACGACGCCTGGTGCCGTGACACCGGCCCAACTTTTGTCACCAACGGCAAAGAAGTGCGGGGCATCGATTGGACCTTTAACGCCTGGGGCGGCCTCAATGGCGGCCTGTATTTCCCGTGGGATCTGGACGACCAGGTCGCGCAAAAAGTGCTGAATATCGAAGGGCTGCCGCGCTATCGCACTGAAGGTTTTGTGCTGGAAGGCGGCGCCATTCACTCCGACGGTGAAGGCACTTTATTGACCACCGCCGAATGTTTGCTCAATCCAAACCGCAACCCGGATTTGACAAAAGCGCAAATTGAACAACAACTCAGTGACTACCTCGGTATTGATAAAGTGATTTGGCTGGAAGAAGGCATTTTTAACGACGAGACCGATGGTCATGTCGATAATATGTGCTGTTTTGTCCGTCCGGGCGAAGTACTGCTGGCCTGGACCGATGACGAATCCGACCCGCAATACACCCGCTCGCGCGCGGCGCTCACAGTGCTGGAAAACAGCACAGACGCCAAAGGCCGGCCTTTTATCGTGCATAAACTGCCGGTACCGGGCCCGTTACTGGCCAATGCCGAAGAATATGACAGTGTCGACTTAACAGGTGCTGCGGTACCGCGCGAAGCCGAAGCCCGCCTGGCTGGCTCTTATATCAACTTTTATCTGTGTAACGGCGGTTTGATCCTACCAACCTTTGACGATCCGATGGATAACGTTGCCGCAGATATCCTCGCCAAGGTGTTTCCGCAGCATCAGGTGGTGACTGTGCCTGGCCGTGAAATTCTGTTAGGTGGTGGCAACGTGCATTGTATTACTCAACAACAACCTGCGTAACGAAAGTTACAATGTGAAAAAGGCGCCATCAGGCGCCTTTTTGTTATCGAATGGTCTAATACCTGACTAGGCCGCTTTTTTCGCTGCGATATACTGGTCAACCACCCGTTCCAGGATCGTCAGTGGCATCGAGCCATTTTGCAGCACCACGTCATGGAAATCGGTCAGCTTAAACTTATCACCCAGTTCCTGCTGTGCTTTGTTGCGTAGTTCCAGTAATTTCATCATGCCGACTTTATAAGCGCAGGCTTGGCCCGGCATCACGATATAACGCTCAATTTCAGCTTCCACATCCGATTTCGCCATACCGGCATTACCGGACATATAAGCAATGGCCTGTTCCCGGGTCCAGCGTTTGTGATGAATACCGGTATCAACCACCAGCCGGATGGCGCGGAACAGCTCAGCCTGCAGCCGGCCTAAATCACCAAAAGGATCATCTTTATAGAGACCCAGCTCAGCCATCAGCCGTTCGGTGTACAGCGCCCAGCCTTCGGCATAGACGGTAAATGGCAGAATATTGCGGAAGGTTGGTAAGCCTTTCAGTTCCTGTTGGATCGCAATCTGGAAATGATGGCCTGGAATACCTTCGTGCACTGCCAGTGTTTTCATGCCAAATTTAGGCGTCGCGCGGATATCGTACAGATTGGCAAAAAATACACCTGGCCGTGAGCCGTCCATCGCAGGCCCATTGTAATAAGCTCCGGGCGAGGTTTTCTCAGCAAATTCAGGGACGCGTTGCACGTCCATAGGGGCTTTCGGTCTGATATTAAACGCCGGTACTAACCGGGTCTCAATATCAGCCAGAATGGTTTTGTAATCAGCCAGAATTTGCTGGCGGCCTTCATTGCTATCCGGATACAAAAACCGCGGATCATCGCCTAAGGCTGTCATCATCTGCGCAACATTATCGCCAGTGATGCCTTGCGCCTGCAGGATCGCCAACATTTCCTGCTGGATACGCGCCACCTCAGCAAGACCCAGCAAGTGGATTTGTTCCGGTGTCATGTCTGTCGTGGTGTGTTGTTTCAGTGCATAAGCATAATACTGGTCACCCTCCGGTAGCTTCCAGACGCCGTCATCGGTGGTCGCGCTGGCGACTGTATCTGTCAGATAGCCGGTCAGTTTCTGATAGCCAGGCAACACTGATTGTTCAATGGCCGCTTTGACCTGGGTGGTCAGTTGAGTGCGGTCAGCTTCAGTCAGACCGTCAATTTTTGTGATGGCAGTGCTGAAGTGGGTATACAGCAGTTGCTGATCAACAGCACCGGAGGTGAACCCCTGTACTTCATTCAGTACTTTCTCCAGCACAAAACGCGGTGGCACCACGCCTTTGGCGGCGCGGATATTTAAATCTTCCACCACCTGGCCAAAAACCCGGTCAAACTGCTGCAACCGGCTGATATATTGCTCTGCGTCCGTTTTGTCTTTGAGCTGGTGCGTATTGACCATAAAGCGCGGCAGCATACTCTGCACACCAAATAGCTGATTGACCGGGTAATCGTGATAACGCCACTTCTCGCCTTCGGCCTGATGCGCCATAAACCACTCCAGCATGTCGTAGTTCAGTTTTTCGGCTTCGGTCATGCTGTTACGGTCATATTGACGCAAAGTCGCCAGATCGGCTTTCAGTTTGGCAAACTGTTTATCGCCACTGGCCTGTGAGCGATCGTCCAGCTCAGCATTATGACCACGAATACCTACCCCCTCGAGTAAGCGTAACTGACTCAACAATTCCGGGCTTTGCAGACCAAATTCGAGGAAAACCCGCTCATAAAACACCCGGCTTGAAACCGGTTTAAACCAAATGGCATTCACCACAAATGCCGCCAGCGCCAGAAGCGCCAACAACAATAAACGTCCAACCCATTTCCACATCAGTATTCCCCTTTTTTATTTTTATAAAACAGATGCTTAAACAATAATGTCAGCAACTGCTTCCACCATAACCAAGACTGCACAAAAAAAACACAATTAAACTGGTCCGCGCTGCATATTTTTTTTAGTTCCGTTTTCGATTAAACTATGCGCCCATTGCAAAAGGTCCGCCCAGGAAGGCAGAGCTGCTCATTTTAAGTCGTAGGAGTACTCAGTATGGCCAAAGCCTGTGCATGTCATATCCTGGTCAAGACCCAGGAAGAAGCGGAACAACTGAAAAAACAACTGGCCAAAGGCGCCAATTTTCAGGACCTTGCGAAGAAACATTCATTATGTCCTTCCGGTAAAAAAGGCGGAGATCTCGGTGAGTTCAGACCGGGTCAGATGGTCAAAGCCTTTGACGAAGTTGTGTTTAAAAAGCCTGTACTGGAAGTTCACGGCCCGGTGAAAACCCAGTTTGGCTTTCATCTGATTAAAACCTTATATCGCGCCTGAGGCGCAGATAAAGCGAGTGCTGCATGCAGATTATTCAGTGTCAGTTTGAGTCCGAAGCGGCGCAGATCCTCGAGATCTTCAACCACGCCATTTTGCACACCACGGCACTGTATGAATACAAACCCCGCACCATGACGACGATGCAGCAGTGGTTTGCCAATAAAAGCGCCGGTAACTTTCCCGTCATCGGAATCAAAGCCGACGACGGCACGCTGCTGGCTTTTGGTAGTTATGGCACTTTCCGTGCCTTTCCGGCGTTTAAGTATTCAGTTGAACATTCGGTGTATGTGCATCCGGATCACCAGGGCAAAGGCCTCGGTAAGCAGATGCTGCAATTGCTGATTGAAGCGGGCCAAACGCAGGGTTATCACTTATTGATCGGTGGTATTGATGCGGAAAACAGCGCCAGTATCGCGCTGCATCAGAAACTTGGTTTTGTTCACAGTGGCACTATCAGCCAAGCAGGCTTTAAATTTGGGCGCTGGCTGAACCTGGCGTTTTATCAGCTGACGCTGCCGACGCCGCTGCAGCCACACGATGATTAGTCCGTGAAATAGCAAAAGCCCGCTTAACGCGCAATGCAGATCAGTTAAGAGTACTTGACCGATCCTGGCAGTGTAGGAAAATCCGGAACCCGTCATAGGTTCCGGATTTTTTTATGCCGTTAATTCAGGATTTAACCGAAGTCATTGAGATGTCCGGGGAGCCCGTCGCCCGGATGGAAGTATTTGCCAACCATATTCCAGATGAATGGGTCCGTATCGCCGCGGCCTTATCCGACAAGGTCACTATCCGCCGCAGGCGATTGCCCGCTGATATGGTGTTGTGGCTGGTGGTCGGTATGGCTTTTTTTCGCAATGAACCTATCTCAGAAGNCTCTTGCTGGGATACAATCTGGTCCGAAGAGAAGCCAGTCAGGCAGCAGTCGCGCACAAACGAGCCCCTGATGAAGTCAGCTTTAAGTTTGCCTGTCAGTTTATAGCCAACAAACTGGCGATGATGGCAGGCGCTATCTCACCATCGCACACGGCAAGAAGACTGTCAGAGCTGCGCGGTTGTATCGGCAATCTGTTTATAGAAAAACGCCCCAGGCCAGCAAGGCCCAGGGCGGTGAAGATATCCAAAACCCGTTATCCGGTAAACCGCAATGCGGCTCCACTTAAGTGAAGAGCATTGCGCTTAACGCGGGCGTTTTTTTCCGGTCAGTTCTGCGCGTAAACGCGCTTTTTCCTGCGACAGTTTACGGTTATTGGACTGTTTTTTCTTCAGCTGGATCTCTTCCTGTTCCTCGGCAGATTTGTGCGTGCCTTTGCTGGAATGATTAAAGCGAGGGTCGTGCTCGTAACCGGGAAATACCTGTTGCGCGATCACCTGCTTGGTCAAGACCTCAATCTCTTTGAGCATCGGTAAATCGTCCGGGGTCACCAGCGTCACGGCAAGGCCTATATTGCCGGCGCGGCCGGTACGCCCGATACGATGTACATAGTCTTCGGCCTGATGCGGTAAATCAAAATTGACCACTATCGGCAGCTCTTCAATATCAAGACCACGCGCAGCGATGTCAGTCGCGACCAACACCCGGACTTTGCCTTCTTTAAAATCCTGTAACACTTTGCTGCGATGGCCCTGGCTCTTGTCGCCATGGATCGCCTGGGCATCAATGCCATCGAGCTGCAACTGCTTACTTAACCGGTCGGCGCCAAACTTAGTGCGACTGAAGATCAGCACCTGTTGCCAGTTCTTTTTGCCGATGACCTCGGAAATTAATTCACGTTTACGCTGTGAATCCACCCGATACGCCAGCTGTTCAACCCCTGTAGCAGTGGAGTTGGCTTTAGCCACTTCAACCAGCACCGGGTTATTCAGCAACGAATCCGCCAGCGTTTTAATTTCCGGTGAGAAAGTAGCAGAGAAAAACAGCGTCTGACGCTCGGCCGGCAGTTTCGCCATGATGCGGCGGATATCGTGGATAAAACCCATATCGAGCATCCGGTCGGCTTCATCCAGTACCAGCACTTCCAGCTGATACAGACTGATGCTTTGCTGATGCAGATGGTCCAGCAGTCGCCCGGGTGTTGCGATCAGAATGTCGAGACCACCAGCCGCCTGCTCCAGCTGTGGATTGACGGATACCCCGCCATAAAACACCGCGGTTTTCAGGCTCAGATGCCGCGCATATGCGGCGACGTTATCTGCTACTTGCTGCGCCAGTTCGCGTGTCGGTGTTAAGATCAGACATCGTACCTGTTTTGCCACGAGCGGCGTGGTGCTGGTACTGAGCTTTTGTAAAATCGGTAAAGTGAAAGCTGCGGTTTTACCGGTGCCGGTCTGGGCGCCACCTAACACGTCTTTACCTTGTAAAATCAATGGGATAGTTTGTTGCTGAATCGGCGTGGGCGTTTGATAGCCTTGCTCGGCGATGGCCGCTAAAATAGACGGCGCTAAGGCCAAATCGGTAAATTGCATAACACCTCAACGAACAACCAGAATGCAGGAGCACAATTGCAGAGCGCGATTATAGCAGAAACAGACCCGCTGCCGAACACCCAGTGGCAGCTCTATGTGCTGCGCACCGCGGCTGGCAATCTCTATACCGGAATTTCGACCGATCCGCAGCGCCGTCTGCGTCAGCATCAGGGTGAACTGACCGGTGGGTCCCGCGCCTTACGTGGTAAAGGCCCGCTGCAGCTGGTCTGGCTTTTTCCGGCGCAAAACCGCAGCCACGCCAGCGTGCTGGAATATCAGCTGAAGCAACTGAAGAAGACCGATAAAGAACGGCTAATTAGCGGCAGCTGGCAACCCGAATGGCTACAACTCAATCCAGAGCCTGTGGCTGCAGTAACCGCAACGACAATTGCTTCCACCGAAGTCGCATAGGCAAGACAAAGCAAAACCGGTAATCTGCCTGCAGAGCCTGTTGTCTTCTTATCTGAGATTTGTTGCACCTTGGACAATTTTATCCTGATCCTGATTTACCTGAGCCTTGGCTTTGCCATGCGCCGGGTGCCGAAATTCCCGACCGAAACACCGGTCGTGCTGAATACTTTTGTCATGTATATCGCGTTGCCGGCGCTGGTGCTGCAGAAAATCCCTTCATTGCATTTTTCCTGGGATTTGTTGATCCCGGCGTTAGTGCCGTGGCTTTTGTTATTGCTGGTCAGTGCGCTGATCTTAGTGCTTGGCCGGCTGTTGCGCTGGTCGCGCGACATTATTGTCGCACTGCTGATAGTGTTGCCACTTGGTAATACATCGTTTCTAGGTTTCCCGATGATAGAAGCGCTGTTTGGTGGCGACTGGCTGCCTTATGCGATGATTTATGACCAAATCGGCTCATTTGTCGCGCTTGCCACCTGGTCAACAATATTGGCCGCGCTCTATGGCAACGCACAGATTGGCCCGGATGGCAGCAGTCAGCCCGCACAAAAAGTGGCACCTGCCGCCATGGCGATGCGTATTCTGACCTTCCCGCCTTTTCTGGCGTTGCTGACTGGTTTATTAATGAAGTCCTGGACCTATCCGCCACTGCTACAAACGACGCTGGATAACCTAGCGGGCACCCTGGTGCCGCTGATTATGTTTGCCGTAGGCTTTCAGTTGAAGTTCTCTTTGGCGGGCGAGCGCTTGTCGCCGCTGCTAAGCGGTCTTGGCATCAAATTGCTGCTGATGCCGCTTATTGTCCTGACGGGTGCCATGCTGCTGGGATTATCGGGCAAAGCCGTGCAGGTGTCGGTATTTGAAGCAGCGATGCCACCGATGATCTCGGCCGGCGCTATTGCGATGATGGCTGGTCTGGCGCCACGGCTGGTTGCGGCACTCGTTGGCTTTGGCTTATTACTGAGTTTTATTACGCTGCCGCTATGGGCCTGGTTGCTGCACCAGCTGTAACACCGGTGCATCGACTGGTTTTATTACGCTTAATCTTTGCTGCGCAAGGGCGTCAAATCAGCACTGTCTAACAGCAACAATGCGGACAGGATGGTCTCGCTGACTTTGTGATAAAAATCGATATCAGCGCGTTCAAAGGTATCCGTCGGCCGATGATAGTCCGGATGATCCGGCACGCCGAAATAGACAAATGGCACGCCGTGACGGGCAAACACCGCATGATCGCTGGCACTGCTCCAATCCTGTGTCTGTCCGACCAGCGCGGATGGCCGGTCGTGACCGAATTTTAACGCGACCAGACTGTCCTGTTGCAGCGGCTGCAGCAGCGGGAGCAACGCCGGATGCTGATAGGTGCCAACCGCAAACAGCCGGGCCTGAGTGTCGCGGCTTAACATATCCAGATTCACATTCAGCGCCAACTGTTCGGGCTTTAACAGCTTGCCGTCAAATAATTGCTGACTGCCACGCATGCCCTGCTCTTCATGGTCTACAGCTGCAAAGATCAGTGTGTGACGCGGTGGATGCGTCTGAAAGTACGTCGCCAGCGCCAGCAATGCTGCCACCCCTGAGGCGTTATCATCGGACCCCGGATATATCCGGCCTTTGTGAACACCTAAATGATCATAATGCGCCGTGATGACAATCGTCGCTAACTGCGTTTCGACACCGTTGATTTTTCCAACAAAATTCACTCCAGCGCCGTTACTGTCGGTCTGATAGGCTTGCTGGAATCCATCACTGCCGGCCGGCACTAAGCTCAATTCGCTGAAACGACGCTGCAGAAACTCTCTGGCCAGGAGGCTACCCTGCTGACCGGGCCGACGCCCTGCCATCTCCGTTGACGCCAGCGTACTGAAGTCCGCTGTTTGCTGTAGCTGGTCAAGCCGGGGCTGATAATCGCTGCGGCCAACATCAGGCTGCGCGTCGATCCGTGCTTGTTCAGCTCTGGTCAACTGCTGCTGACCTACCTGATAAAAAGGCCAGATTGCTGCAGACAGCACCAAACCTATTGCACAACCTGTTACCAGCAAGCGGCTGCTGTGTCGGACCGATAAAGACATGCATTGACTCCGTTGAATTAAATGACAGTCCCGGATCAGGAACTGGCACCTGAATGCGATCAAAAATGGCGACCAAGCCGCCATTTTTATGTCCTTTTGCGACCTTGCTCAACAGCAAAGTTGCAACCAGATGTTAATAATCGCGCGCCAGCTGCAACAACTTCGGCAGGAACTCTTTATCCATTTTCGCCAGCTCCACTTGCTCATCCAGCACATCATGCAGGATTTGATCGGTAGTTAACGGATTGGCCAGCACTATACGAAATACCACCGTATCCTGCCGGTGATAACGTGCCGGTGTCAATCGCGTGCGCGACACAAAGGATTTGCCCTCTTCACGCTGCCGCTTCTGGATAAACTTGGTCAGGCCGCTCAGCAAATCATTAAATTTCTTTAAGCGCTCAAGGTCGCCGGCCGCTTTGGCTTTCTGCATCGCTTGCTGCACTGATGCCGGCACATAGCGATAAGTCAGCAAACACAGCTCAGGCGCGGTCACTAACTCAAAATCTGCGTGTAAATCAATCAGACCAGCAAAATAACGCGCCTTTTCCAGACTACGGTTAATCAGAATTTCATAGCCTTTGCGGCCAATCACCTGCAAACAGGCATGCACCAGCATCGCCATGCCAGGGCGCGAACCTTCTAAAGTCTGACTGCCCAAATCTTTGGAGCCTTTACGCAGAATATATTCGGCATGATGTTCAATGGCGTGGGCACTGGATGGATGTTTAAACACCACCATGCCGGCGCCCATCGGCACATACATTTGTTTATGCGCATCGATAGTGACAGAGTCCGCCAGCTCAATACCTTTGAGCAGATAGCGGTAACTCTCAGATAATAAAGTGGCGCCGCCCCAGGCCGCATCGACATGAAAATGACATTGCAGTTCAGTGGCCAGGGCTGCAAGATCGGCCAGCGGGTCGACATTGCCAGTTTCAGTGGTGCCGGCCACGCCCACAATCGCCATCACGCGGATATGCCGCGCCTGCAGCTCCAAGGCTTTTTCGCGCATCTTAACGACGTCAACTTTGTTGTCGGCGTCGGTTGGGATCGGAATCAGCATGTCGCGGCCGATGCCGAGGATGTCCGCTGCTTTTTTCAGGGAATAATGGCCCCGTTCAGACACCAGGATCGCCAGATCGTCATACCCATAATGCCGCATGGCACGGAACAAGCCTTCTTTGGCTACGCCTTTAAAATCTCCGTCTGGTTTTAGCAGGCGGTTACGCGCGATCCACAGCGCAGTCATGTTCGCAACAGTGCCACCGGAGCAAAACGCGCCCAATGAATGATTGGCGCTATGCTGCCATTTTTTATAGAAGCCTTCAGTTTCGCCATACACCAGGTGGTGCATCATGCCGAGCACCTGGCGTTCCAGTGGAGTAAAGGCTTTAGACGTCTCGATTTTGACCAGATTCTGGTTCAGACCCACCATCATTTTTGACAGCGGTAACACGAAATACGGCAAGGCTGACGTCATGTGGCCAATGAAACTGGGCGCTGCCGTGTGGACGGAATGCGCGACCAGCTTTTCCATAATATTTTCGGCGTAATCCGACACAAAACTAGGTTCTGCCGGGATCTGATAAGCCTGGAAATCACGCTCGATTTGCCACAGCGGTTTTTCCACCGCCACAATGCTTTCGCGCAGGAAACCAGCCAGATTCTGCGAAATGTTCTGTTCGATGATGCTCAGCGTCGAATCCGGTGCTTCAGGGACGGTAAAGATCCGCCACAGGGCCTCTTCGGACGCTGTCGCCAGTCGTTTGTTATCTGTCATTTATCCTCGCCGTGGTAAGCTCAGACTCTGCGGTCTGTTGGCGCAGTGATGCGCATGGGCTCTGATCTGGCCCAAAAGAAGCAATGTACTAAAACACATTCCAAATGTCTTTAAAAAATATCCTGACTGGTCCGTGCAGTATGGGATTGCGAAGTATGGATAGTGCAGTGCAATCAGCAGACGCTGACCGCACTGCACAGGCTTAGCGCTAGCTACGCAGCCCGGTACCTCGCTGGATCAAACGCATCGCCACAGCAAACAACAACATAATCAGGCTAATCAGCACTGAGTACGCCAAAGTCAGACTGACATCAGAATGCCCCAAAAAGCCATAACGAAAGGCGTTCACCATGTACACAATCGGATTGAGCGTCGACACGCCCTGCCAGAACTCAGGCAACAGGCTCAGCGAATAAAACACACCACCCAGGTAGGTCAAAGGCGTCAACACAAAGGTCGGTACTATGCTGATGTCGTCAAACGTCTTGGCATAGATAGCATTAATCAGCCCACCCAGCGAAAACACCGCTGAAGTTAACAGCACCGTGCTGACAATGACCCACAGATGATGGATGCGGATATCGACAAAAAACAAACTGAGGATGGTGACAATCAAGCCGACCAGCACACCACGCGCCACACCGCCACCGACAAAGCCAAGCACAATGATGTAGTTGGGTACCGGCGCGACCAGCAGCTCCTCGACATTCCGCTGGAACTTGGCACTGAAAAAACTCGACGCCACGTTGGCATAAGAGTTGGTGATCACCGACATCATAATCAGGCCAGGCACAATAAATTCCATGTAACTGAAGCCATGGATCTGGCCAATCTGGCTGCCGATTAAATTGCCGAAGATGACAAAATACAACGTCATCGTAATGGCCGGCGGCACCAGCGTCTGCACCCAAATCCGCAGGAATCTGTTGGTTTCTTTATTCAGAATACATTGCAGTGCAATCAGATATCTTGGTTTAAACATCAGTGTTTCCCCTCACCAATCAGGCTGACAAACAACTCTTCCAGCCGGTTGGCTTTATTTCGCATCGACAACACTGTGATGTCCTGCGCCGCCAGTGCAGCGAATACGGCATTGAGCCCCTGATTTTTTTCCACATCCACTTCAAAGCTATGCTCGTCGAGTTTGCGGGTAACAAAGCCTGGCAATGTCAGGTCTGTGATGCCCGCCTTTAAATCCAGCACAAATGTTTCTTTATTCAGTTTACCCAGCAAGGTTTTCATCGAAGTGTTTTCAATGATGCGGCCTTTATCGATGATGGCAATATTGCGACACAGCATTTCCGCCTCTTCCAGATAATGCGTGGTCAAAATGATGGTGACGCCCTGGGCGTTAATTTCTTTGAGGAATTCCCACATCGAACGGCGCAGTTCGATGTCGACGCCCGCCGTTGGTTCATCCAGGATTAGCAGCTTCGGTTCGTGCATCAACGCGCGGGCGATCATCAGCCGGCGTTTCATGCCACCGGATAATTCGCGCGAACGCGCGTGGCGCTTTTCCCACAAGCCAAGTTGTCCGAGGTATTTTTCGGCCCGCACTAAGGCGACACTTTTCGGCACACCGTAATAACCCGCCTGATTCACCACAATCTGCAGCACAGTCTCAAACTGGTTAAAGTTAAACTCCTGTGGCACTAAACCTAGCTGACTTTTCGCATCTTCAAGATGAGTATCTGTATCATAATCAAAGACTTTAACCGAGCCAGATGTCTTGTTTACCAAGGCACTGATGATACCGATGGTGGTACTTTTGCCAGCGCCATTGGGCCCCAGCAGCGCAAAAAAATCGCCTTGTTGCACGTCGAGGTCAATGCCATTTAAGGCTTTGGTGCCACTTTTGTAGGACTTGTGTAAAGCGCGGATCGATAAAGCCAGCGTCACAGCGTTCTCCTCTATTATTGCCAGGCGATTTTATATCGTGATTGGACCAACCTTGTTACGGGTCAATCCTTGGTCGAATGTGGCTGATAGCCCCAACGCGGCATCAGCTGCTGTGGCAGTCCCAAATGGTCCAGCAATCTGGCCACAATAAAATCTATCAGATCTTCAATGGTCTTAGGCTGGTGATAAAAACCAGGTGCAGCCGGCATGATAGTGGCGCCTAAACGCGCTAACGCCAGCAGGTTTTCCAGATGCAATGCACTTAATGGCGCTTCACGCGGCACCAGAATCAACTGGCCTTTTTCCTTCAATACCACATCGGCTGCCCGTTCAATCAGGTTGTCACTCATGCCATGCGCGATGGCCGCGACAGTCCCGGTTGAACACGGGCATATCACCATGGTTTTCGGCGCGGCAGAGCCGGACGCGACCGGCGAAAACCAGTCATCTTTGCCATAGACAGCCAGTAGATGGGGGGCACAGCCAAAGATTTCAACCAGTTGGGCCTGACAGGCCTGTGGATTGCCATTCAGTTTCAAATCGTGTTCTGTCGCAAAGACTACTTTTGCCGCACTGGAGATCAGCAAATGTACCTTTACTTCCAGGCTCAGCAGCACTTGCAGCAAGCGCCAGCCATACAAAGCACCGGACGCGCCGGTAAAAGCCAGCGTGACTTCACGCTTAGGGGAAACATTGTGTTGAACGTTCAGATCATCACTTACTTGCATAAAACTGCCTTTTTGCTGCATGCGGGTGTCTGCAGCAGTCTGGATTCAGACCTCTGCGGACATCGGCAAAAATGGATGGCTCAACCAGCAGCCAGCGCCTGTAATAACTTGTCGTGAATGCCGCCGAAACCGCCGTTACTCATCACCAGAATCGAATCACCCGGCTGCGCCGTTGCCACAATCCGCTGCACCAATGCTGCTATATCCTGTTCAACCAGTGCCGGAATGCCACATTCTTTGCTGATTTGGCCGGCAAGCGCACCAAGCGACCAACCGCTATTGGCTGGTTCAAACAAGAACACCTGATCGGCATTTTGCAGTGACGCCGGTAACGCTTCTTTGTGCACGCCCATGCGCATCGTATTTGAGCGCGGTTCCAGTACGGCCAGGATGCGTTTTTGGCCCACCCGGGCCCGTAGTCCGGCCAGCGTGGTTTCAATTGCGGTTGGGTGATGGGCAAAATCATCATAGACGCTGATATCATTGACGACGCCTTTGAGCTCGAGCCGGCGTTTCGGTGCAATAAACTGATTCAGTGCTTCAATCGCGATGGCTACTGGCACGCCGGCATGTTGCGCCGCCGCCAGCGCCATCAGGCCATTGTCGACACTATGCTGGCCACATAAAGTCCAGTTGACGGTGCCTTTGACTTCGCCACGGAAACTGACTTCAAAGGCTGAGCCATCGGCCTGTAGCAGACGCACCTGCCAGTCGGTACCGCTTTGTTGCTGCTCGCTCCAACAGCCCATTTCCAGCACTTGCTGCACAGCCGGTACATTGGCTTGCGACAGCACTAAGCCGTTACCTGGCACCATCCGCAATAAATGATGAAATTGGCGCTGAATGGCCGCAAGGTCCGGGAAAATATCGGCGTGATCAAATTCAAGATTATTCAGAATTAACGTGCGGGGCCGGTAATGCACAAACTTACTGCGTTTATCAAAAAACGCCGTGTCGTACTCGTCGGCTTCGATAACAAAAAACGGCGCATCACCTAAGCGGGCCGACACATCGAAGTTTTGCGGGATGCCGCCAATCAGAAAGCCAGGCTTCATGCCGGCAAATTCTAAAATCCACGCCAGCATCGTCGTCGTCGTGGTTTTACCGTGGGTACCTGACACCGCTAAGACCCAGCGGTCTCTGAGCACGGTTTCCGCCAGCCACTGCGGTCCGGAGGTATAAGGAATGTTGCGATTGAGCACATACTCGACACAAGGGTTACCGCGCGACATCGCGTTGCCGATGATCACCAAATCCGGTGCGGGTTCCAGTTGTGCCGGATCATAGCCCTGCGTCAGGCTGATCCCAAGTTCTTCGAGCTGTGTGCTCATCGGCGGATACACATTGGCGTCAGAACCTGTGACCCGATGGCCTAAACTCTTGGCGATGGCAGCAATGCCGCCCATAAAAGTCCCGCAAATACCCAAAATATGAAGATGCATTCAATAATCCTGCTATTGATGAACCGATTCTATGCTAAGCACCAATGGTACAAAGCATTCTGCCGGTGTTTTGCCGCATTGTAACAAAAGAACAACCGGCTTTTTCGAAATAAAATCGGTGATAAAAATGCAATTTTTGCACAGATTCTTTAAACTCTGGCCGGATCAAATGTCAGGTCGGCCAGCAGAGCCCTCGTAGAATTTCAATGAAGACCGGCATAGTCCTCAACCTTACATCAAACAAAAGGAAACACCGATGCGCCGTCTGGCTCCCGTATTGCGACAAGATGGGGTCGATACCGACCTGATTGCCCTGATTAAAACCATTCTGGCGGCCTGCAAAGAGATCTCCTTCCGAGTTGGCCAAGGTGCGCTGGCTGGCGTATTAGGCTCCACGCTGGATGAAAATATCCAGGGCGAAACGCAGAAAAAACTCGATGTACTCGCCAACGAATTACTTAAAGACATGATCCTGGAAACTGGTGTGGTTAAAGCCATCTCCAGCGAAGAGGAAGACAACACGGTTGCCGGCAATCCGCAAGGCCGTTATCTGGTTACTTTTGACCCGCTGGATGGCTCGTCAAATACTGATATCAATAGCCTGATTGGCACCATTTTTTCAATTCTACCGGCACAAGCCGACCTCGACGCAGCAGACCCGGCGCAATTTTTACAGCCTGGCACCGCGCAATTGGCTGCCGGTTATGTGTTGTATGGCCCGTCAACGATGCTGGCGCTGACCACAGGCCAGGGCACCCGCCTCTACACACTGGATAAAACCTATGGCGGATTCCTGTTAACCCAGGAAGAAGTGGCAATTCCGTCAGTCACCGCTGAATTTGCCATCAATATGTCAAACCAACGCTACTGGCAACCTGGCATGCAGGCCTATGTCGGCGATTTGCTGCTGGGCAAAGCCGGGCCGCGTGGCAAAAACTTTAATATGCGCTGGATAGCGGCTATGGTCGGCGATGTGCACCGTATCCTGTGCCGCGGCGGTATCTTTATGTATCCGACCGACAACAAAGATCCTAACAAACCGGACAAGTTGCGCCTGATGTATGAAGCCAATCCGATGAGTTTTCTGGTCGAGCAAGCAGGCGGCGCCAGTTCTACCGGCTACCAACGCATCATGGACATCCAGCCTGTGGACATTCACCAGCGTGTTGCGGTGATCCTGGGCTCAAAACATGAAGTCGACAGTTGCCTGAAGTATCATCAGGCCTGAGTAAAAGCAGCGTCCGACCAAAGTCAGGGCGCACAAACATAGCCATTTTTGACGCCGCCGGTATAATAGGCGGCATATTTTTTAATGCATAAGGAAGCATCATGAGCTTAAGTCTGGTTCCGGCAGGCAAGAATCTGCCAGATGAAATCAACGTCATCATCGAAATTCCGGCCAATGCCGACCCGATCAAATATGAAGTCGACAAAGACAGCGGTACTGTCTGGGTTGACCGTTTTATGTCAACACCAATGTTCTATCCGTGCAACTACGGTTTTGTGAACCACACATTGTCACTGGATGGTGACCCGGTCGACGTGCTGGTGCCAACGCCATATCCACTGGTACCAGGCGCTGTGATCAAATGCCGTCCGGTTGCAGTGCTGAAAATGGCTGATGAAGCCGGTGAAGATGCCAAAGTTCTGGCAGTACCAATCAGCAAACTGACCAAAATTTACGACCATATTCAGGACATCAACGACGTGCCTGAACTGCTGAAAAACCAAATCCAGCACTTCTTCGAACGTTATAAAGAACTGGAACCTGGCAAATGGGTCAAGGTGATTGGCTGGGGCGACAAAGCTGAAGCCAAAGCAGAGATCCAAACCTCATTCGAACGCGCACAAAACAAATAAGCTGATTTGTTTTGCTAATACAGGCCCGCATGACGGGCCTGTTTCATTTATACCGCCAAATCACGAATTTTCTGCACTATCCCTTTCTTTACATTCAGAAATTCTGTTCTAATGCGTTCAGATTGCAGCGGCATCGGAATTTGCTGTCTATACTGGCAATTGATTTCAAATCAAAGACATTCAAAATAAAACCGGCCTTTGCGCTGATCCAACGGGGTATTCATCTATGGAATTTTTGCAACGCCTTTCGATTGCGAAAAAAATCTATTTAATTCCTCTCATAGGCACCCTGATGTTTGTGGTGTTTTTGGGGCTCTCGACTAAAACTGCACTGAGTAACGTAAAAACGTTAGAAAACACCCGGGATATTCAATTCCCTGTGTTGCAAGCCTCTGAAAGTGCTCTGGTCTCTTTAGAACGTCTGAAAGAGTCTCTCGCCAGTGCCGTCACCACCGGTGACGAAGAAGCATTGAATGGCGCCAATAAACTCGCCGAACAAATGAAAAAACAACTAACGACTGTCGGTCAGCTTGAATCCGGAGTGAGCCGCGAAGTCAGTCAGATCCTGCAGTCATTTGATGCTTATTACAGCGTCGCCTTTAAAGTGTCACAAGAGATGGTCAGCAACACAGCTGACATGGCATCCATTGGTGAACGTTCGCAAAAAATGAATGCGGATTACGAAAACACCGTGAAAAAACTGACATCATTTCGCGATGTGCAGCTGAACGAGTTCAAACATTCGATTGATGATGCTAATGGTCAGGCATCGCAGATGATTACCGTCGGTGTGATCATGATGGTGATCACGGTGCTGGCGTTATTTGGCACCGCATTACCGGTGGTGCGTGGCATCGACAGCAGCCTCGGGCACATTATCCGTTCATTGCGCGACCTCGCTAAAGAAGACGGTGATTTGACCGTACGCATCGAAACCAAATCGAAAGATGAGTTGGGTGACCTGGCGTTCTGGTTTAATTCCTTTATGGAAAAGCTGCAAGGCGTGGTCAAAGAAATTGTTAATACTGCGTTGCCTTTGTCTTCGCTGGCAAAAGATTTACATCAACTGACAGACGACACCAACAGAACTATCGCCGTGCAACGTAAGGCGGCAGATCAGGCCAAAATCGCTGTCGATGATATGAGTAATAGTGTGATTGCCGAGGCCAGCAGCGCCAATGAAGCCTCCAGCGCAGCCAATGACTCCAATACAGCGGCAGATCGCGGTCAGCAAACCGTTGGCGTCACAGTCAACAATATCCGTCAGTTGGCGAGCAACGTACAGGAAGCATCAGAAGTGATTCTGAAACTTGAAACTGATGCGAATCAGGTTGGTGCTGTACTGGATGTGATTAAAGGCATCGCAGAACAAACCAACTTACTGGCACTGAACGCAGCAATTGAAGCGGCCCGTGCAGGTGAGCAAGGCCGTGGTTTTGCGGTTGTGGCTGATGAAGTGCGTACTCTGGCTTCTAGAACACAAAAATCGACCGAAGAAATTCAGAAAACCATTGAACAACTGCAATCTGCCGCACGTTCAGCAGTGCAGAAAATGCAACAAAGTACGGTACAAGCTGATCAGAGTGTGACATCAGCTAACCAGGCCGGTGATTCACTGCAGGCTATTACGACCAGCATCCGGCGTATTCGCGAGATGAATCAGCACATTGCCTCTGCTACTGAAGAGCAGCAAGTGATGGCTGGCACTATCGTAGGCCACGTGGTGGATATCGTGAAACACACTGAGCATACGTCTCAAAGCGCGGGTCATATCGCAAAAGCCAGCCGCGAATTGGCGAACCTGGCACAGAATCTGGAAAATATTGCCCGGTTGTTCCGCGTGTGATGCGGGAAAATGCAGCGACGGATGCCGCTGCAGCAATAAAAAATGCCGCTGAATGCGGCATTTTTTATTGCTGACAGATAGCAACTAAGGCTGCCAGTTGCGGATAAACGCCAACAAATCAGGCGTTGGCATCGGCTTCGCATACATAAAGCCCTGTACTTCATCACAGCCCATCGCTTTTACCGCAGCAGCCTGCTCCGGCGTTTCGATACCCTCAGCGATAGTCGACAGCCCTAAACGCTTACCGAGGCTCACAATAGTCTCCGCAATCACAGAGCCATTTGGCTTAGCACAATCGCGCACAAATGCTCGATCTACTTTGATCCGATCCAACGGTAATTGTTGCAAATAACTCAGGCTGGAAAAACCAATGCCAAAATCATCAATAGCTACTTTTATGCCATAGGTTTTCAACTGATTCAGTGCTTCGATCACAATCTTCGGTTCGTCCATCACCACAGATTCAGTAATTTCAAGCTCAAGCAATTGCGGATCAATTTGCGATGCCTGAACGGCTTCAATGACCGATTTAACAAAATGCGGACTTCTGAATTGTGGCATTGATACGTTCACTGCAATGCGTAAAGGTTCCAGACCTTGTTCAGCCAGATAACGGATTTGTTGGCAAGCCTGCCGGATCACCCAATCGCCGATCTCAACAATCAATCCAGAATACTCGGCCAGCGGAATAAACACGGCAGGGGAAATATAGCCGCCCTGCCCATCCGGCCAGCGCAGCAGCGCTTCCATGCCAATGACTTTGTTGTCACTGAGCGAAATTTGCGGCTGATACCATAACGCCAATTTATCCTGACTGAAGTCCTGCCGCAGCCGGCGCAACAGAGCCAGGCGTTCAGCCATCTGATCTTCAAGTTCAGTATGGTAATACTCATAATTTTGCGACAGGCTTTTTTTCGCCCGGTTCAAGGCGATATAGACCTGTTTCAGGATACCGAGACCCTGCCGCACGCTATCAGTCAGGCGGCAAAAACCGAAGGTCGCATTGATTTGCAGGCTATGCTCCGACGCCAGAAATGGTTCGGCAAACACCGCATTGAGCCGCTGCGGCGTCAAATCCGCTTCTGGTCCAATCAAACCAAACACGTCAGCACCAATCCTGGCAATTTGTGCAACTTCACCAAAAGTCACAACCAGACGCCGGGTCACAGACACCAGCAATTCGTTGCCAACTTCCTGACCTAAGCCATCATTGACGTCCGAAAAATGGTCAATATCAATCAGCACTGCAACTGTATTCTCCGGCGCCAGACGACGGGTTTCCTGCAATAACTGCGTGTATTCGTTTCGGTTCGGCGTTTTTGTCAGCGGATCTATATAAGCCGCATGTTTTAACTGTTGAAACAACGTGACGTTTTCATAACCAATTGAAATATTGCTTAAAAACACCTCAATCAACTGGCGATCAAAATCTTCAATTGGTCGGTTGGTTTCGATGTAGACCGCCGCACAGTGTTCGGCGTTGCCCAGATACAAAACGGTATCAAAAGCAGTAAAAATATGCCGTTTTTCCGCCAGACAATGCAGGATTTGCTGAATAATCCGTTCGTTACCAAGCCGTTCAAGTTTGCACTTGATATAAGGTGCATAATGCCCAGCCGCGCCCAGTACATAGACGTTTTCACTGGCGGAGCCGTCGTCTTCAATTTGTGCGCATAACACACCTTCAGCATGCAGACCAATCAGCGACGAAATTTGCGTCACGACGCCTTCAGAAAACTCGTGTAGCGAATGCTGTTCCAACAAATTGGCGCCGGCATTGATGATTTTCTGCAGTCCCAGCCGGTTTTGATTAATAGTTCGAATTTGCTGGTAAGAACGAATGGAGGAAATAATCGAGGTAACCAGCTTGCTGCGGGTCAGTTCTGTCTTGGTTTTATAATCGTTGATGTCATATTCTTTGATGACACTCTCTTCCGGCGCATAACCCGGCTGCCCGGTCCGCAATACAATGCGGACTTCGTCCATACCCAGCTGTTCGCGGATCTGCTGCACAACGAGCAAACCCGCGTCGTCAGATTCCATCACTACGTCGAGTAAAATCACGGCGATATGTGGGTTTTTCTTCAGAAATTCGATAGCGGCACGGCCAGAGTAGGCATGGTGAAATACCAGCTTGCGACCTTGTACTAATAAATCACTTAACGCCAGTCTGGTGACAGTGTGGATCTCTTCATCATCGTCAACGATCAGTAAGTGCCATTCGCCCGTCACCTGCGGCGCGGGTGTATACACGCTATCGTCTTCTGCGAGAAACAGAAAATCATCATCTGTTACTTTTGACACCATTCAACGACCTTATCCTTAGAGTCTCACCGGGCAACACTGCGTGGTCTTCCATGTTGTTGTGCCTGAACGTATCCGTTCATACTACCTGTGAGTCAACATCAACGACTGATTTTGTGCCTTATTACACTATACTCTTAAGTAAAAATTGCAATCAATTTTGCGTCAGCCCTTGGTTGCGGCAGCTGTTAAAAAGCCGTTCACCGAATAAAATCAAATGTTTTTAGCCGGATCTCTGGCGACGGGTCGTTGCGGGCCGATACAATCATTTCAGCAGTCGCAGCAGGAATCGTCTCTGATGAGCAAAATTCAACCCATGTCTGGTCAACAACGCTTACGACAACTGGCAAAACGCCAGCTCGGTCAGGAACTGGCATCCCGCCCCCGCCAGGATCCCCACGACAATACCATCTCAATTCAACAAGTCCGTCAGGCCAGTGCCGTACATCAACAACTTTCCTCACGTGCAGGTATCGGCGCAGATCTCGATGTCCCTGAAGATACCTTAAGTACCCGCGCCGAACGACGTCGCCAAATGACTGTAGAGCGCCAGCAGTACAATCTGGAAAAAGTGATGGTGCTGGCGCAGGAATATTGTACTGACCAAGCGGTTAGCCAGGAGTTAGACCCAGATTGGTTCTATCATTTTTGTGAACTGGTACAGAACATTTCTGCCTTATCAATGCAAAAACTCTGGGCCCGGATCCTCGCCGCCGAAATCAGTATGCCCGGCAGTTTCTCTTACAAAACACTGAATATATTGCGGCAAATGCATCACAAAGACGCGCAGGCGTTGCAACTGGCTAGCAGTCTGAGTTGCCGCATTTCCGCCCAGGAGCCGTCGCACATTTATTTCAGTTATCTACAGCAAGGCTCGTTTTGGCAATGGATCCGCGGCCGGCATCGTGGTGTGTTGAATTTAAGTCAATTCGGTTTAACCTACCCACAAATCCTCAGCCTGACCGATCTGGGTCTGTTACATCCGGCAGAAATTGAAAGTGGCGTGATGAACAAAGGGCAAACACTGCAATGGATTTTTCCACAAACGCCTCTGCAAGGGCGGCTTAAAGCAAATGGCATCGTGTTGCAGTATTATAAATTCACCAACAATGGTGCTGAACTGATGAGTCTGTTAAACAGTCCGGTACAACCACTGTTCCTGCAGGCATTGCAGACGTTGTTCAGCAGTGTTATTGAGTTTCAGCCAACGGCCTGATCCGGGACATAATATGGGCTATTTTGCGGGCATCCAATGGTTTAGTCATCACGTCATCCATTCCGGCGAGACGGAAACTGACAGCCTCCTCCGGCAACGCATGACCGGTAAACGCCAGTATTACAGTCTGCTGGTGATGGCGTAACTGCCGGATCCGTTTTGTCACTTCAATGCCGCTGAGGTCCGGCAATTGAATATCCATCAGGATCAACTGGTAACGGCTATGACTGGCTAGTTTTAACGCTTCATGGCCAGTGGTGGCAAAATCGATACTGATGCCCTGCCCGGATAACATCGCGCGGACAAAACTCAGATTGGTTGGATTGTCATCAACAATTAGTAGTTGCTGACTGGAAAATTGACTACCAGGCTGCGGCAGGTCCTGCAGATCTGCAAGCAGTAACGGCGATTTAAATTGATTCCCGGCCAGCTGAGCGCCAAAACGCTGCTGCAAACTTTCCGGTGCAAACAGGATCAGCTGGTAACGGCTACTGATTTGCTGCAGCTCTGCCAATTCATTATCAGTCATCACTTCATGATTCCAATGCACCACGACAGTGTCAATCAGCCGACTTTGCAATGCAGCTTTCAGCTCCGTTAAACTGTTGGTTGCAACAACCTGTTCACTGACCCCAAGCAGACTGTGGCGCCACAGTGCCAACCGACAAGGCCTTGGGTCATAGATGACCAGACTCTGGAACCTCCGGCTTAACAACGGCTTTTGCCCACTAACCCGAATACTGAGATCCAGACGAGTTCCCAGATCAGCGAGCTCCTGAATTTGTAGCTCAGCGGATAGCTGTTGCAACAACTCGCGACAGATCTCAAATGGAATATCTTCCCAATGTGGATCAGCCAATCCGCCCTGCACCAACACCTGACGATTTCGGGCACTCAGACTCTTACCGGAATATTGGATTTTTAATTGCAGTTTATCGCGCGCCCCAGAATCCAGCCGGTAGCTAATCAACAGCTCTTTGCCATCAATCAGCGGTTTAACCGCTAACAGCAATGAATGCAGCAGTTGTTGCATGATCTGACCATCCATCTCGGCCTGATAACGACTTGCTTCCGGATCTTCATCGGGTAACAACAAAATCGCTGCAGGCCACATCGGCTGGATGGCTCGGACGGCCTGTGCAAACCATTGTGGGATGCCCTGCAATGTCAGATTCGGCTCTGCAATTTGCTGCAGTTTGCGGTTTAACATCGCCATCCAATGCGCAAGTTCTGCTTGGTGCAACTGAGGTGCCTGACTGGCCAGACTCTGCCAACACTGCAAAGCGCGACTTAGTTGTAAGACTTTTCGCTCTGACTGCGTCAATTGTTGTCGAATCTCAGTTTGTTGTTCCACATGCAGTTTTTGCTGACTCTGCATAATCTGCAGATTCAGTGTGGCCTGATGAGCTGACACGTCATGTTGCATCGCCAGTTGTTGGACCGCGAGGCTCAGTTGATTGATTTCCGTCTCAGCCAAACTCTGGCTCCGGAAGGACTCGGGAACACTCTGCCAGATTTGATTAAAAAACTGCTTATGCCGGCGCAGCAGTACCTGGCTACCTGACCAAAATGCAACAGCAGCAGCAAGTAAAAAATAGATCCAGACATATGACACAGGAACGTCCATCGCGCGGATCACTAATTGTCTGCCATCGCTCAGTGACTGATGCCAGAGCGTTGGGCTTTGTTGCTGTGTATCCCCGACTACCGGCAGTGAACTGTTAACGCTCTCTCCAACTAAAACCAGCTGCTTACCATGGGCATCAAGCAACTCCAGACTCAGCAGTTCAACAGGGGAATTGGTCCTCGCAAAAGTCATCAGCTCAGCAGCATAAACCGGTTCGGCGTTCAGGTGATTACTGAGATGTTCTGCAACGCGGCTCAACTGTAATAGCTGATTTTCTGCCTGCAGCTGGTACTGCAGCCAACAGGCCGACAGAGCAGCCGTCAGCAACGCTGTGACCATAGCAAAAAGCAATTTAGGCTTGAGCATAATGCGGTTCCGAATCACCAGGCACCCACAAAACCGCGGCGGGAGGTGGGCGCAGGAAAAACGTCAGTATAGCGGTGTTGGTTTTCTCGCAGCAACCGTCTGCGACGTTAGTTTTGTGTATTTTACGTACATTTTTTTAACAAAATCAAAAATCGACATCAATCCCGATAAAACCTCCGTCATTGGCCGCGGTAAAATCTAATTGATCGCGATTGCTGATATTGGTCTGGGAGTGTTGCCAGCCTGCCCGCAGATGCGCCTGAAACATCGCAATATCGATAAAACGCCAGGCGATGCCACTGCGCCAGTCATAATTTTGGTCGCTTTGATACCGACTGTAATTACCAGTAAAAAACCAATGGGTATCAGTGCCCCACAGCCCGATCTCTGCATCGACAAACACCATCGGTAAAACGACTGACAGTTCACGGGATGCCGCTGTTGACGAAGTAGTCAACCCGACATCAGACTGTAATAAACGTGCAGTAAGCCCCAAATCCAGACTGAGTACAGGGTTATCTAAAACCTCGTAGTATCCTGTTAAATCAATATGTTTCATAGAGTTATGCTGCGAGGCTATAGTACCGGCAGCAAACGTTTTTTGTGCAAGCACTAACGAATTTGTGAGCGCCGCATTCGCACTTACATCGGAATGCTGGTAGCGTACTGCGATATTGGGCAGCAACGGCAGTGGATGTTCAAATCGGCCATTCCAGGCCAGTTCAGTCGCATCATCCAATACGAGCCGACCAGCTTTACCTCGATCGCCGGCAGATAGCTTTGGTTGCACCTGCCAATAATCCACACCGATTCTGGCGCCGAGCATATCAGCCTGAGCGCTGCCCGCTGTAACCATAAACCCCACAATCATTCCATTGAGAACCCGCATTATTTATCCTTGTGCTAATAATTCAGTCAAATCAATCAGCGCCGCATTGGCTCTGGAAATATAGTTTGCCATGACCAGGCTGTGGTTAGCCAACATGCCGAAACCACTGCCATTTAACACCATCGGTGTCCAGATGGTTTGTTGCGTGGATTCCAGCTCGCGAATAATCTGCTGCAGACTGACGGTCGCATTCTTACGTTGCAATACGTCGGCGAAATCTACTTCAATCGCTTTTAGCAGATGCAACAGCGCCCAACTGGCACCCCGGGCTTCATAAAACTCATTGTCGATCCGCATCCAGGATGTTTTGATCATCATCTCATCCGGCGTCAACGTCGATTGCCGCGCGGCAATATCGCCGGCCAAATCAGTATTGAGACGGTCCTGGCCAACACTGGCGCTCAGGCGTTGACTATAACTGCCTAAGCGCTTTTCAACTTGTTTCAGCCAATCTCTTAAGTTGTCTGCTCTGGCAAAGAACTGATGCTCCTGATTGCCAGGCGCCATTAACCCCTGACGATACTGCCGCAACAATTTGATTGCGGCGGTATATTCCTCTTCTGGCGACGGGATCGCCCAGCTGCGATGTTCAATATTAAATTTCGGCTGGATCTGTTTCAACAGACTGTTTTCGACTGATTGCGACTGCGACCTGCTCAGGTCCGCCCGCATCGCCAGCGCCATGTCACGGATCATTTCCAAAGCGCCAAGCTCCCAGGCAGGAATATCATCCATCAGGATAAACGGCGGCAAAATATCATTGCTGATATAACCGCCAGGCTTGTACAGCAAGGTCTCAGTAATGTGGATTAAGGTATTTGTTGTGGTAAAGCCCACCACAGGTTTTTCACCCGCGGCCGCGGTTTGTGCTACAGCGACGACATCGAACGTGGCTGGCTCGTCGCTGTAATAAAGCGTCATCCCCCAACCAATCAGCACTGTTGTGAGAAACAATGCCAGGGCAATCATCAGCTTGTGCATATCTGGTTCCTACTGTTTGGGGATCCGAGTCACGTTTGCACTGACCGATTGCATAGTTCCATCCGACCAACGTAATTGTAGCGGGACTTGCTGACCAAGCTGAATCGGCTGGGTCGGGCCAAATAGCATCAAATGCAAACCACCGGGCTGCAAGTGCACACTTTGGCCAGGCGCTACCGCAATTTTATCGACTTCAACCATTTGCATCATCCCGTCCATCATCTGGTGCGCATGAAGTTCAACCGAATCATGCAGTGGGCTGGTCACAGCCAGCAACGCAATGGCATCAGTGCCGGTATTTCTGATTGAAAAATATCCGGCGCTTAATGTTTTACCCGGCAGTGGCTGGCGTACTGTTGCATTGCTGATCTCAATCTGTGCAGCCAGAACGTTCAGGGTAAAACTACTTAAAATAATCATAATGAGTTGACGCATCAAAGGCTCCTGCGAATGTCATCGCAACATCTTACACAGGAGCCGGCAATTTGTCAGACAACATAACGGCTTGGCAATATTAATGCTGCAGCAAGGTATGCCACAAACATCACGCCTGGCAGAGTCAAAAATGCCAGCACGGCGATACAGCGGATCAACGTTGCATTATGACCATAAGCTCGGGCCAACCCACTGCACACCCCTGCAATCTTGCGATCGGCTTTATTACAATACCAGCGATTTTCATGGCGAGTTCTCATCGCAGTCTCCTGATTGTTAAGATTCACAGAAAGACAATCAAATGATGTGCCAACTATTTTTACCATAAAAATCATATAGATAAGTTGAGCTCTAGCTACTGCAGATAACAATGAAAGGAAAAAAGCTAAAAATAGGCTGTGAATGCTAAAAAGTGATTATTTTGACTAACGGTCAACAACAAGGTAAAAAAAACCCGGTACTGCTAAGACCGGGTTGCGGGAGGGATATCTGAGGGCGGCAATAACCATAACCAAAGTTTTGCCGTAATGAATATGCTGAACACAGGGAGCAAAAACATCCCAAGCAGCTGCGGAGACAGCGCCAGAATCACAACTTTACTCCACGACAGCGACAGTGTTACTGTCGAGGCCTGCAACAACATCCACTTGCACTGTTTCTGATTCATCAGTCACAGCTTCTGCCAGGCTTTCTGCCAGAGATTGTTTTAATTGTTCAGCAATATTGTGTTTCATCTCAGCAGCTTGCTCAGCAATTTGTGCTGTGGCGATTGCTGTCAGTTCACCGACCGGATCTGCATGTGCAATGCTATGGCTAAACAGGATGGTGGCGGCAAAAACGATTGATGTAATTGATTTCATGATAGTTTCCTCGTTGGTTAATTTCACTGACTACAAACAATGAATTACAATCCTTGTGCCAACTCAGAAAACTATTTTATCACATTGTTTTTTATATGTTTTTTTATAAAAGCCATTTAGACCGAAACGACGAAAGACATATAAAAAAACAAAAAGTGGTTAATTTAACCACTTTTTAGTATCACTCTGGAACTTTCGCTAATGCCGCAAGCATCACCTCAGGCCCACTTGTCGGCAAATGACCCGTTTCACTTAAATGGCGCCGCCACAGCCGGGCTCCCGGCACGCCCTGAAAGATCCCCAGCATATGCCGCGCAATATGCCAAAAACGCGCACCTTGCTGCATTTGGAGTTCGATATAAGGCAGCATTTCACGTACCAATTGATGTGGAGTCAGTACCGGCCGCGGATCACCATAGAGGGCATTGTCAATCTGTGCCAATAACAACGGATTGGTGTAAGCCTCCCGCCCAACCATGACCCCGTCCAGGTATTGCAAATGGGTCAGGCATTCTTCAACAGTCTTTACGCCGCCATTAATCGAGATATCCAGATCTGGAAACTGCTGTTTCAGCTGATACACCCGTGGATAATTCAGTGGCGGCACTTCGCGGTTCTCTTTTGGGCTCAGGCCCTGTAACCAGGCTTTACGCGCATGAATAATAAACTGCGAGCAGCCGGCTTCGCTGACAATGCCAACAAAATCAGTCAAAAACTGCATATCGTCGGAATCATCAATACCAATGCGGGTTTTCACTGTAACCGGGATATCCACCACAGCGCGCATTGCACTGACACATGCCGCGACTTGCGCTGGCTGGGCCATCAGACACGCGCCAAACATGCCATTTTGTACCCGATCGGACGGGCAACCAACATTGATATTAATCGCATCATAACCATGTTGCTGACACAACAGCGCAGACTTCGCCATCGCCTCCGGATCTGAACCACCGAGTTGCACCACAACCGGATGTTCTTCTTCGTTAAACGACAGATAGTCGCCCTGACCAAATAAAATAGCGCCGGTTGTAACCATTTCAGTATAGAGCACAGCATGGTGGCTTAATTTACGATGGAAATAACGGCAATGTTTATCAGTCCAATCGAGCATTGGTGCGACAGAAAATTTATGATTCAAGATGACCTCCAGCAAGGGTCGGCATTTTAACCTGAATCACTGAGTTTTGTGATGGGCACGCCGATTTATCCGATTTTAATCTGTGTTACACTCGTAAAAAATTATGAAGCAGGTACAGACAGACATGTCAGTTGAGAGCTTAGTGCTGCGCGCACAACGCATTTGTGATCAGAATGGTGCCAGATTCACGTCGATCCGGGAAAAGGTGTTCCGTTTGTTGGCAGGCACCCATAGCGGTGTCGGTGCCTACGAATTGCTGGAGCAACTGAAGCAAACAGAACCTGCTGCAAAACCTGCTACCATTTACCGTGCGCTGGAATTTTTGACGGAGCAAGGCTTTATCCACAAAATTGAGTCCAGCAACGCTTTTATGCTGTGTCACCATTTTGATCATCATCATCCTGCTCAATTATTGATCTGTCAGCAGTGTGGGCACGTAGAAGAATTGCATTCAAATGTACTTTTTAAAGAATTCAGTAGCTTAGCTGACGCGAAAGGATTCAAGATTCAGCAACAGACCATCGAAGCCAGAGGCTTATGTAAGAACTGTCAGAACTAGTGGTTTTTGTGTAAGGTAGCTGACTCGGCAGAGCAAACGGATTTATTTCGACAGATTTTTAATGGATTTCGCTACGAAACTATCTCAAAAACAAAGAGCTAGTCTTGTTTATTCTATAAAATCTGCCTAACCTTAACGTCAGGGTAAAAAGCCAGGTGACGAACCAAAGCAGCGGGTCTTTTCAATGAATGTCGAGTATGTGAATCCATTCTTATCGTCGTTAGTGAATGTGCTGAGCACCATGGCCAATACAACAATTGTGCCCGGGCAGCCCCGAATCAAAAAAGATGAAGTCGCACGTGGCGATGTGTCTGGTTTAATCGGCATGATTGGTCCCCAGACAAAAGGGTCGTTCTCAGTGAGTTTTGAAGAATCACTGGCACTGGAAATCATGAACCGGATGTTGGGTGAGAAGCCAAAAACCATCAATGAAGAAGTGACCGATATGGTGGGTGAAATCACCAATATGGTCACTGGTGGGGCAAAACGAATCCTGGGTGAAAAAGGCTATGAATTCAGTATGGCTACACCAGTAGTTGTGTCTGGGAAAGGCCATACAATCACCCACAAATGCGATGGTCCGAAAATTCTGATGCCATTTGACTCCGAGTTTGGCAAAGTGCATATCGAAGTCAGTTTCGATAATCAGGGCGGCGGCTAAAACAGCCCTCAGCAACTAATTAGAAAGGTCGGTGTTAATACCGGCCTTTTTATTTGCCCTAAATCTCAATCACCTACGTATCTGAATTGGACACGACTGGTAATATTGCACAGCAACTCGTACGGGATGGTTTGCACTTGTTCGGCAATTTCTTCCACAGGTAAATCTTCTCCCCAAAGTATCACTTGTGCACCATGGGGGATTTCGTCATCACCAATATCGACTGTGGTCATATCCATTGAAACGCGCCCAACTATCGGATAGCGTTTGCCGTTAATCAGGACCGGCGTGCCGCACGGCGCATTCCGTGGGTAGCCATCGCCATAACCAATAGCAACTACCGCCAGTCTTGTATCTTCAGGGGCTACCCAGCTGGCTCCGTAACCAACTGCATCACCTTGCCTGACCTGCCTGACTGCAATTACTGAACTGCTGAATGTCATAACCGGCCGCAGGCCGTGTGCTCCCGATCGCCCTTTCTCCATAGGCGATACCCCGTACAGTGCCAGACCAGGCCTTACCCAATCGCCATGGCTTTGCGGCCACCCCACCACCCCTGCTGAATTGGCAATACTCAACTCGCCAGCCGCATTGCCGATGGTCTGCCGGAATACCGCCAGTTGTCGTTGTGTAGCAGGATTGTCAGGTTCATCAGCACAGGAAAAATGCGTCATCAGCCGCATTGGCTGCAATACGTTTTTGCTTTGGCAAAGCTTATGATAAATCTCTTTAAAATCAGCGGGTTCAACCCCTAACCTGTGCATACCACTATCTACTTTTAACCAGACATGGATGGGCGATTCCAACTCCGCTTTAACCAGTGCCTCAACTTGTGCTGGGTGATGCACCACGACCTGCAGGTTCGAAGCAACAATCTGCGATAACTCGTCAGCGTGGAAAAAACCTTCCAGCAATACGATTGGTTTAACGATACCACCAGCGCGCAGCATTAAAGCTTCATCAATCCGCGCGACCCCAAAGGCATGGACATCTTTCAACTGAGCGGCAACCGCCAGCAAGCCATGGCCATAGGCGTTGGCTTTGAGCACTGCGAGGATCTTACTGTGCGGCGCCATATCGCGAATGCGTTCGACATTGTGTAATAAGGCGCTGGTATTGATTTGTGCAAGAGGTCTGCGACTCATCAGTACTCATCCTCAAAACGGGCGGTACCGGCGTAGTTGTCAAACCGGGAGTAACGGCCGTGGAAGGTCAGACGAACCCGGCCAATTGGACCGTTCCGCTGTTTACCGATAATGACTTCTGCGGTGCCTTTATCCGGGCTGTCGTCGTGATAAACCTCGTCACGATAAATAAACATGATGAGGTCGGCATCCTGCTCGATGGAGCCGGATTCACGGAGATCCGAGTTGACTGGGCGTTTATCAGCCCGTTGTTCCAGTGAGCGGTTCAGCTGCGACAGCGCAACCACAGGTACCTTTAATTCTTTCGCCAGTGCTTTTAAAGAGCGTGAGATTTCAGCAATCTCCAACGTACGGTTGTCCGACAAGCCTGGCACAGTCATCAATTGCAGGTAGTCCACCATGATCATAGACAGGCCACCATGCTCCCGTGCCACCCGGCGTGCACGGGAACGAACTTCCGTAGGCGTCAGGCCTGATGCATCGTCGATATACATTTTGCCTTTGCTGTTCAGCAGTTCAATCGCGGAAGATAAGCGTGCCCAGTCTTCATCATCCAGCTGACCAGTCCGCACTTTGGTCTGGTCAATGCGGCCCAGCGAGGCCAGCATCCGCATCATAATTTGTTCAGATGGCATCTCTAAACTGAAGATTAATACCGGTTTATCACTGCTTATCGCTGCATGTTCACAGAGATTCATTGCAAAAGTGGTTTTACCCATCGAAGGACGCGCGGCAACAATAATCAAATCCGACGGCTGCATTCCGTTGGTCATTTTGTCGAGGTCCATATAGCCAGTCGATACTCCCGTCAACCCGCCCGCGCTGGGGTTACGGAACAGCGCATCAATCTTATCGATGGTTTTCGCCAGTATACTGTTGATCGGCTCCGGACCTTCATTGGCGTCAGCGCGTTGTTCGGCAATTTTAAACACTTTGGTTTCGGCAAAATCCAACAACTCTGCACTGCTGCGGCCTTGTGGGTCATAACCGGCGTCGGCGATGTCATGCGCCACTGAAATCATGTCGCGCACGACGGCTCGTTCACGCACAATATCAGCGTAAGCCAGGATATTAGCCGCACTGGGCGTGTTTTTCGCGATTTCACCGATATAGGCAAAACCACCGATATCGTCGAGCTGTTGATTGCGCTCCAGCCATTCCGAAACAGTGATCAGGTCTATCGGCTGGTTCAGCTCGGCGATGGCGGTCATTGCTTTGAAGATATGCTTGTGGGAACGCAGGTAAAAATCCTGCTCTACAACCTTTTCGGACACTTTGTCCCAGGCATCATTATCCAGCATCAGACCGCCGAGCACAGATTGTTCGGCTTCAATAGAATGTGGCGGCATTTTTACCGCAGCGACTTGTTTATCTTTTATGTTTGCCATAACACCCAATAGCTTGAACTGAGCAGAACACCGGAGAGATCAGGCGTTGGTTTCCACGAAACTGCGGCAGCAACCAGACGCTGAAAATAAGAAGCCTAGCCTAGCATTTTTCATGGCACTGAGCAGCGGAAAATTTAGAAGACGGTAACCATCTGTCGCGAAAACAAACAAGGCGATAGATCTGGTGAAGAAATCAAAAGGAGAATGACAGCGGGGAGATACTGACACGGTAACAACGTTACCGTGTCAGTCAGAGGCTTATGCCTCAGCAACAACAACCAGTTTAACGGTTGCAGTAACTTCAGCATGCAGCTGCAGGTCGATGTCAAAAGAACCAACGTCACGCAGAGTACCGTTTGGCAGTTTAACTTCGGCTTTAGTAACAGCTACACCGGCTTCAGTGATCGCATCAGCGATGTCACGAGTACCGATAGAACCGAACAGTTTGCCTTCGTCACCAGCTTTAGCAGCGATAGTAACTTCGCCCAGCTCAGCAACTTTAGCAGCACGTTCTTGCGCAGCAACCAGGTTAGCAACCAGTTTGGCTTCTAACTCAGCACGGCGTGCTTCAAATTTTTCGATGTTAGCTTTGGTAGCTGGAACTGCTTTTCCTTGTGGGAATAAGAAGTTACGGGCATAACCAGATTTAACAACCACTTTGTCGCCTAAACCACCCAGGTTAGCAACTTTATCCAACAGAATGATATCCATTGTTTAATCCTCTCTGTATCGTTGAACCAGGCTTATGCGTGTGAATCGCTGTATGGCAGCAGAGCCAGGTAGCGGGCGCGTTTGATGGCGCGAGCTAATTGGCGCTGATACTTAGCGCTGGTACCAGTGATACGGCTAGGAACAATTTTGCCACTTTCAGTGACATAATTTTTTAAAGTAGCGGTATCTTTGTAGTCGATCTCTTGCACGCCTTCGGCAGAGAAACGGCAGAATTTACGGCGACGGAAATAACGGGCCATGAACTTTCTCCTAACTTAAAATTTCAATCTGTTGGGCATGGAGCACAAGCTTCGCCTGTCCGCTCCGGGTCTGATGCCGGTTTAAAAAGCCTTGCACCCTGACCACACTACCCTGCATCAAATTGTGACTTTGTCTGCTCAACTCGCCGGTTACCACCACATGAATGCGCAGGTAACTTGCTCTGTTGTATCCGGCTTCCAGTTGCATCGACTTGTGCTCAAGCACTAAGTACAGATGCGGGATGCCGGCAGGACTCTCGTTCCGGTCGGGCTGACGGCAAATGACGCCAGTAATGACCAGACAGTTGTCCATCAGATTACTCGTCGTTTGCTACCTGCTCTTCAGAGTCACGCGGAGCACGGTCACGACGTTCTTCACGTACTTTTGCCATTGGTGATGGCTCAGTGACAGCACCGTTTGTGCGCATGATCAGGTTACGCAGTACAGCATCGTTGTAGCGGAAGTTAGTTTCCAGTTCATCGATCACTGCTTGTGGCGCTTCTACGTTCAACAGAACATAGTGGGCTTTGTGCAGTTTTTCGATTGGGTAAGCCAGTTGACGGCGGCCCCAGTCTTCCAGACGGTGGATAGAACCGCCAGCTTCTTTGATAGCACCAGTGTAACGTTCGATCATACCTGGGACTTGTTCACTCTGATCAGGGTGAACCATAAACACGATTTCGTAATGACGCATGGTAGCTCCTTACGGTTAATTAGCCTCGGGTGAGCTCGACCAGACTCGCATAGAGGCAAGGAACATGGATGTGGGTCGAAGGTCGCGTATTCTACGGATCGATCGACCGAAATACAAGCAGTTAATCAGCTTTGACGTAATTCAGCCGGTCATGTTCCGCATTTAGCCGGTCGTGCGCTGACGCACGGCTTCATACAAGCAAATCCCGGTCGCAACGGACACGTTTAAGCTTGAAACTGCACCGAACATCGGGATTTTCACCAGTCCATCACACAACTCTTTTGTTAAACGCCGCAGGCCATCCCCTTCCGCGCCCATCGCCAGCGCCAACGGTCCGCTGAGACTGGCCTGATAAATAGTAGTCTCGGTTTCGCCGGCAGCACCCAATACCCAGACCCCTGCATCTTTTAATTCCCGGATCGTTCGGGCCAGGTTAGTCACGGCGATAAATGGCACCGCTTCAGCAGCGCCACAGGCGACTTTCCGAACCACTGCAGTGAGCTTCGCGGCCCGATCTTTTGGCGCTATCACCGCATGGACGCCCGCAGCATCTGCACTGCGTAAAATAGCGCCGAGGTTATGCGGGTCGGTAATACCATCCAGAATCAACAGGAACGGCTGCGCTTGAGTGTCGAGGATGCGTTTTAAGTCATTTTCGTCGCCGGCGTCAGACAAACGGGCTTTGGCGACGACACCCTGATGCTGCGCGCCGTCAACTTTTTCATCCAGTGTTTTACGCTGGCAGAACTGTACGGAGATGCCGGATTTACGTGCTTGCTGGATCAGCGGTGTCATCCGCTGATCTTCGCGGTCTTTTAACACAAACAGTTCCAGCACATCCTCTGGATGACGTTCCATAAAAGCGCTGACCGAGTGCAGGCCAAAAATAAAATCTGTGCTCATAAGAGTTCTCAAAATGCAACAGGCGCAAAAGCGCCTGTTGTGGTCGATAACCAAAGATGGTCAGGTGAATGGACGGCAGTGTAGCAAAAACTATTTGTTTTTTCAGCCTGCCGTCGTCTGCCCCGGCTTACTTACGCCGGCGTGGCGCTTTTGTTGCGCCGCCATCGGCTGTTTTCGCACCAGATTTGGCACGAGGCTTACTACCGCTACGACCAGCCTTGGTTTTGCCGGGGCGCTGAGTTGGATCTGCAACCGCGCGGCCTTTTTTCGTCGAATGGCCTTTACCCGCTTTACTATCCGTTGCCGGCGCTTTTTTTCCGCCACCTTTGGCACTTTGTACTGTGGTCACGACACCCAAATCGATTTTGCGCGCTTCGAGATTCACCGCCAGCACTTTGACTTCCAGCAAATCACCCATGCGATAACTTTGTTTACTGTGCTCGCCCATCAATACCTGGCGTTCAGTATCAAAATGATAATAATCGTTTGGCAACGACGTGACATGCACCAAGCCTTCAATATACAAATCAACCAAGCGGACAAACAAACCAAAGCTGGTCACAGTTGCAACCACGCCCTGGAAAGTGGCACCGAGGTGATCCTGCATATACTCGCATTTCAGCCAGTCGGACACTTCACGCGTCGCATCGTCGGCGCGGCGTTCGGTCATCGAACACTGTTCGCCGAGCGGCACCATTTGCTCATGGCTGTATCCACGGGCGCCGTTCACCGGCTCGCCTTGTTTATGCAGCACAGCTTTGATCGCGCGGTGCAGCAATAAGTCCGGGTACCGACGAATTGGCGAGGTGAAATGCGCATATGCTTCCAGCGCCAGACCGAAGTGGCCCTGATTATCCGGCTGATACACCGCCTGTTTCAGCGAACGCAGCAACGTCGTTTCAATCAGTTCTTTGTCCGGACGGTCACCAATTTTTGCCAACAGCTGCGTCAGTTCCAGCGGCGTTGGTTCGCTTGGTAAATCTGCGGTAATACCAAGCTCCAGCAAGAAGCGCTTAAAGTTAGCAAAACGATCGGCATCTGGCTGTTCATGTACGCGATACAGCGCCGGAGCTTCATTTTTTTCTACCAGTTTGGCTGCTGCGACGTTGGCCAGGATCATACATTCTTCGATGATCTTGTGCGCTTCGTTGCGGTGAATTGGCACTATCTGCTCAATCTTGCGGTGGCTGTTGAAAATAAACCGCGTCTCAACTGTTTCAAACTCTATCGCACCGCGACCGGCGCGAACTTTGGCCATTTGTTTATATAGCGAATTCAGATTGTCGATATTGGTGAGATTCTCTGCATACTGCTGGCGCAGTTCCGGGTCACCCTGCAAAATCGCATGGACTTTGTTGTAGGTCAGCCGGGCTTTGGAATGCATCACTGCTTCATAAAACCGGTAACTGCCGAGTTTGCCTTGTGCACTGATATGCATATCGGCGACAAAACACAGGCGGTCTACATGTGGGTTTAACGAACACAGGCCGTTTGACAACGCCTCCGGTAACATCGGAACCACGTGGTCCGGGAAATAGACCGAGTTGCCACGGTCCAACGCTTCACGGTCAAGCGCGGTATCCGGTTGCACATAAGCGGTGACGTCAGCGATCGCGACCCACAAGTGCCAACCACCGTCTTCCTTACGTTCACAATACACCGCATCGTCAAAGTCGCGCGCATCTTCGCCATCGATGGTGATGAGGCCAATATCGGTTAAATCGACACGTCCGGCTTTAGCCGCTGCCGGCACTTCGGCGCCAAACTGACTGACTTGCTGTTCTACAGCCTGAGAAAAGGTATGAGGGATGTTGTGATTACGGATCGCTACTTCGATTTCCATACCAGGCGCCATATGTTCACCCAGCACTTCGACAACTTTGCCAACGGCATTGATACGCTTCGATGGTCGGCTGGTCACTTCGGCCAACACAATTTGCCCATGGCGTGCGCCGTTTTCGTCACCGGCCGGGATCACGATATCCTGCGCAATACGCGGATCTTCAGGCACCACAACGGCCAAGGCAAAATCTTTGAAATAACGGCCGACAATTGGCTCTTTGCGCGGTTCCAGCACCCGGACAATCCGCGCTTCGACTTTATCTTTGCCCTTAATTTCACCGGCACTGGCCAGAACAACATCACCCGGTAGCAGACGCTGCATTTCAAAATTCGGGATATACCAGTCAGGTCCACCCAGCTCTCGTTTCAGAAAGCCAAAGCCTTCACGATGGCCCAGCACTGTGCCTTTCACCAGGTCCAGGTCGTCGACCAGACCATAGCGTTTGGTTTTGGTAAACAGCAACTGGCCATCACGCTCCATCGCGCGCAGCCGTTTTTTCAGTGCGAATAATGCTTCTTCATCGGTCAGGTTAAGTTCTGCCGCTAATTCGTCGAAGTAGGCAGGTTGTTGCCGCTGTTTGATGTGTTCGAGGATAAATTCCCGGCTTGGGATAGGGTTTTCATATTTTTCTTGCTCACGCGCAAGATGCGGATCTTTGATCGTCATGGAGACTCTTTCGTTGAATAACTGCGGCAAGTTTAACAGTCTGGCGCGGAATTTTCACTGAAACTGCAGAAATCTTCAGCAAACTGTCACAAAACCCCGGCAAACAGAGATGCATTCAGACGAAATGAGGTTATACGGTATCCTGAATGTGATCAGAGTGGTTTTACCGCTCTGGCAATTACGCTCTCAGGCATCCGAGCAGCAAGTCCTTTGAGTGCTTTATCGATGCGTGCGTGCATGTCCTTGTCAGCCGTAATTGAATGGTGTAACCAGCGATACACGGTTTCATAATCTGTCGGGCTGCCCTGGTCAGCCAGAAATAATTCCGCAAGACGTACCTGAGCACTCAGGTTGCCCATGGCACCGGCCTGATACAAATACTGTTGAGCCTTACCAAGGTCCTTTTGCACTAACTTGCCTTGCTGGTAATAGCGACCGACCTGTTCCAGTCCCTCTGGCAATCCCTGCAGCGCTGAAGCCAGCATCAGATCCCAGCCACGTTCAGCGTTTTTAGGCACACAAATACCAAACGCCAGCATGTCACCGAACAAAAACTGATAGGCCGGCAGCTTCATAATGTCTGCACGCGCTTCAATATCTTTGACCAATTGGCACTCATCCGCCTGCACACGCTTTAAATGGGTATTGCTGCGGATCATTTCCAGCAGTTCATCCTGCGTATAGATCTGCACGACCCCGAACTCCGTCAGGGCTTCCTGTGCCGTAGCAGGCGTTACAATCACAGCAACGGACAGAATCATTGCACGGCAAGACCAAACAAACTTTTTCAAAGCAGCCACCAGGTCAGAATAATGACGCTATGCACTCGCACAGCAACTCAGGCAAAAAGAATACAAAATTTGTGCCTGATTGAAAAATATAGCCAGAGGTTGTCGATCAAGGAACATAAAAAAACGCTGCCGGAGCAGCGTTTTTCTGATTACGCCTCGTACGGATGGCGTAGAACAATCGTCTGAACCCGATCCGGGCCGGTCGACACGATGTCGATTGGCACTTCGGTGATTTCTTCCAGACGTTTGACGTAGTTGCGCGCCGCTTGCGGCAAGGCATCCAGCGACTGCACACCAAAAGTGGATTCGGTCCAGCCAGGCATCGATTCATATACCGGTGTGACCAGTTCATAACCTTCAGCGGCCATTGGTGGTACTGTGGAAACTGAACCATCTGGCTGACGATAACCAACACAAATCTTCACTTCAGTCAGGCCATCCAGTACATCCAGTTTCGTCAAACAGAAACCTGAAATACTGTTCAGCTGCACTGCACGACGCACAGCAACAGCATCAAACCAGCCACAACGACGTTTACGGCCAGTAGTTGCGCCAAACTCGTGGCCTTTCACGCCGAGGTACTCGCCAATCTCACAATCCAGCTCAGTCGGGAATGGACCAGAACCCACACGTGTTGTGTACGCTTTCACGATACCGAGGACGTAGTCCAGGTAGCATGGGCCGAAACCGGCACCTGTCGCGACACCACCTGCAGTGGTATTAGAAGACGTGACATAAGGGTAAGTGCCATGGTCGATATCGAGCAGGGTTCCCTGCGCGCCTTCGAACATGATTTCTTTGCCAGCTTTACGGGCTTTATCCAGTAAATCAGTCACGTCAACAACCATCGACTTCAGCATATCTGCTAAAGCTAAAGCATTGTCCAGTGTGGTCTGATAATCGACCGCATCGACTTTGTAATATTGCGTCAGAGTGAAGTTATGCAGTTCCATCAGCGCTTTTAATTTCTCAGCAAACAGTTCTTTATTGAACAGATCACCGACGCGCAGACTACGACGAGCCACTTTATCTTCGTATGCAGGGCCAATACCACGGCCAGTCGTGCCAATTTTCTTGTCGCCACGCGCCTGTTCACGGGCGACGTCTAAAGCGACATGGAATGGCAGGATCAGCGGACAGGCTTCCGATAGCACCAGGCGCTCACGCACCGGCACACCGCGCTGTTCCAGCATGGTCATCTCTTTGAGCAACGCTTCCGGAGATAACACCACGCCGTTGCCAATCACACATTTTACGTTGTCACGTAAAATGCCTGATGGGATCAGGTGCAGTACGGTTTTTTCCCCGTCAATCACCAGAGTATGACCGGCATTATGACCGCCCTGGTAACGCACAACGAAACTCGCCTTGTCGGTTAATAAATCGACAATCTTACCTTTTCCTTCGTCACCCCATTGGGTGCCGAGCACTACAACGTTCTTGGCCATGGTTCCTGCATCATGGAAAAAAATTAGGCGGGGATTCTAGCAAATTCAAAGTCAAAGTTCAGCCGCAAGGGCAAAAAAAAACCAGCTTATATTTCAGCTGGTTGATTTCGCTTGGAATTAAAATGAGGACGTCTGGATTTCTATGGCACTAACAGCCACCATAACCAGCAAATACCGGCAAAAACCAGCACTAAACCAAGCTGACGTAAATTTTGTACCGGCTCTGCAGACAGTTTGCGTAAATAAGCCTGCCAGCGATTTGGGAACAACAACGGCCCAATACCTTCAACGACCAGTAATAAGGCCAGCGCCGGCCAAATCCAGTCTGTCGTCATGGCAATTCCTTTTTCAGGCAATCTAAATCAATATCTGCGGCCTGATGATACAGCGCAAAACCAAAGCGCAAGCGGTCACCGCGATAATCGGTTTCGATCCGGTGTTGCTTCAACAAGGCCGATAATTCCGCCACTGCGGCAGCATCTGGTCCGCGAAATGTGAAGAAATGCCCATGCACAGCTAAATCTTCAGCGAGTAAATGCGCCCGATTCAGCCAAGGATGTTGTAACGCATCGAGCACCTGCAAAAAAGTTTGCTGCAGTTGCTGCACATGATGGTGGATGGCACTGACGGTCAGACCGTCCGCGGCAAACAATTCCAACACCGCCTGCAGCCGGTATAACGCTGTCAGATCCATCGTTGCGCCGGCAAACTGATAACCGTCTGCAGCATATCCCACCTGCTGGCTTTTCACGCCAGCCAAGGCTCCAAACTCAGCAAACCAGCCGGTATAGACCGGCCTGAAAGCGTTGCTTTGCGGTACTAGCATAAAACAACAGCCCTCACCGCCCTGCGCATATTTATAAGCGCCAGCCAGATAAAAGACCCTGCCTTCCAACATAGACAGATCAGTCGGAAGCGCCATAAAGCCGTGATAGCCATCGATAGCGATTGTCGCCTGACACTGATGCTCTAACTGTGTTACTAAACCATTCAGATCAGCAACGACCAGGCCTGAGTTAAAAAATACCTGACTGAAAAAGACCAAATCCGGTTGCAGTGCTGTGGCCGCATCGACAAAACGCTGAGGAAAAGTAGCAAAAGGCTCAGTCGGCACTTTCACGACCTGTACCCTCTGGTCCTCCATTAACCGGTTTATCTGGCGGGAAAACGAATGAAATTCACTGTCAGTCGTCAACACTTTAAACCCGGCAGACCAGTCGAAGCAGCTGAGTAAACGAAATAACAGCTCATGTGTATTGGGAGCAAACACCAGCTGCTGCGGCTGTTTGATGTTCAATACATTGGCGATGAGCTGTTGCACCCGCGGGACTTTCTGACCAAACATCATGTCCCATTTATCATCGACCAACGCAGCGGTATCATCCCAATACTGCAGCATGGCGTCCCGCGTAACGTCGGGCCAATAGTGGTGGGAATGACAGGCATAATGCTGGGTATTCGGGTGAGCAGCGAGAAAACGCTGATAATATTTTTTGTAACTCATTCTTCACTCCGGCAGAGCTAAAATCACGGCGACAGCGCTACTCACAGCAAGACAGATTGACGCTATCCAACGTTAAAAAAAAGGCCCGCAAGCGGGCCTTTTCCGGCAATCAACTCAGTTGCCTGACATTGACTGCATATGCTTAAAGAACTCGTTATCCGGCTGGATAATCATTACGTCTGATTTATTCTGGAAGCTGTTGCGGTAGGCTTCCATGCTTCGGACGAAGCTGAAAAAATCGGCGTTTTTACTATAAGCATCGGCATATGTCTTCGCCGCTTCGGCATCGCCTTCACCTTTAGTGGTACGGGCGTTACGCTCAGCGTCTGCCACCATAATGGTGACTTTAGCATCCACATCCGAACGCAGCACTTCAGCTTTTTCCATCCCGCGAGCGCGATGTTCTTTCGCCACAGCTGTCCGCTCAGCACGCATCCGCTGGAAGATGTTGTTACTGATCTCGTCTGGCAGGTTGATTTTCTTCACCCGCACGTCAACGATCTCAATACCAAGTTCATCAGAACCTTTGGACGCTTGCGCCATCGCTTTAACCATCAGTTCAGACCGCTCGCCAGAGACGATTTGCTGAATGGTACGGGTACCAAATTCAGTACGCAGACCGTTGTTAATATACTGTTTTAACAAGTTTTCAGCACGTTCCGTCCGACCGCCGGTCGCTAAATAGTACTTACCGAAGTCTTTAATCTTCCACTTCACGTAACTATCAACCAACAAATCTTTTTTCTCTGACGTCACAAAGCGGTCTGCCGGATCGTCCAGCGTTTGTACTTTGGCATCGAGCTTTCGCACGGTTTCAACCAGTGGTAGCTTGAAATGCATCCCGGGCTCAAATACCCGGATAGAGCCTTCCGCAGTCCGCTGAATTTTACTGAATTGGAACACAATACCGCGTTCACCTTCCTGTACTACAAACACAGAAGAAGTCGCGACAATCACACCTACCGCAATCACGCCTAACAGGAAATTTCTCATCGCTTAACCCCTTCCTGTCCGGCCGCTGTCAGAACGTGGCGTCGTTGGCCGCACGTCCTGCTGACGGGCATCAGGCAATTGCAAACGAGGATCAACCGCTTGTGGCTGCGGTGCTGCGCCGGAATTTGACTGATTGATCATTTTATCCAGTGGGATATACATCATGTTATTGCCGTTTTTGACGTCAACCAACACTTTGGAAGTATTGGCATACACTTGTTCCATCGTTTCGATATATAAACGTTTACGCGTGACTTCCGGCGCTGCCAGGTATTCCGGCAACAGTTTCTGGAAGCGTGCGACTTCACCTTGCGCTTTTAACAGCACTTGTTGTTTGTAGGCTTTGGCTTCCTGTTCCATCCGGTAGACCTGGCCACTGGCTCTGGGCTCGATTTCACGGGCATAAGCCTCAGCTTCACGGATAAAACGTTGTTCATCTTCTTGTGCGGCAATCGCATCATCAAAAGAAGCTTTCACTTCTTCCGGTGGACGGGCGTCGCGGAAGTTGACGTCGACAATCTGCAGACCCAAATTATATGGCTTAATAATCGCGTCCAGCTCGACGCGGGTATTCTGACGAATCAATTCCCGGCCTTTGGTCAGCACATCATCCATCAATGAATGCCCTACGACATAACGTAATGCTGCATCTGTGGCCTGCATCAGACTACTATCCGGATCGACCACGGCAAACTTGTAGGCGCGTGGGTCTTCGATGCGATATTGCACTTCAAAAGTCACCCGAACCAGGTTCTGATCCTGCGTCAGCATAAATCCGTCAGTTTTCAGCGTCTCAACACTCGACACGTCGACTGGCAGTACCTGATCAATAAAAGTAGGTTTCCAGTTAATGCCCGGATTTACTTCGCCGTGATATTGGCCAAGGCGTAATACCACACCGCGTTCAGATTCTTTGATAGTGTAGATACCGCTGGCCAGCCAGCCTAAGAGCGCCAGAACCAAAACGAGTGTAACAATGGCTGAGCTGCCACCGCCACCTGCACTGCTGGCACCACCGGAACCACCACCAAAAATGCCGCCGAGCTTTTTGCTCAGATTACGGAATACTTCGTCCATATCTGGCGGGCCCTGATTGCGCCCTCCCTGATTCCAGGGATCATTATTCTTGCCGTTATTACCCGGCTCGTTCCAAGCCATACGTTACTCCGTGTTGCTTCAGAAGGTTAAAAGTTACTATATCAAAATCTTAAGTCGTCAGGACACAGCTTTGTAACAGTGCCTGACTTTGTTTGTTCAGTCTTTCCCATAACGCCAGTGACAACTGGATATGCAGCAAACAGTTGCCATCTTCATCAAATAGTTCCTGCCGCACGCAGCCGGCTTCATGCAACTTCGCCCGCCAGTTCAATGTGTCCGGTGGCAAACGCAACTGCATGGTCAGATATCGATCTGATAACCTCGCCACGATAGCACGGGAAAGCAAATCCAGCCCCACACCATTTTGTGCCGAAATATACACGGCCTGTGGCACACCATATTCATCAAATTCAATGCGCGGTTCTTGCTCTGCCCGGTCGATTTTGTTGTATACCCGCAGCTGCGGCAAATCATCAGCTTCGATTTCATGCAACACATGCTGGACCTGGGCAATATTGTCTTCCAGCCTGGCGTCGGAGACATCTATCACATGCAACTGCAAATCTGCTTCACGGGTTTCCTGCAATGTCGATTTAAAAGCTGCCACCAGATCATGGGGCAGATGACGGATAAAACCAACGGTGTCAGCAAAAATCAATGCACCAAAGTCTGGGAAACGCACCTGGCGCAATGTTGGATCTAAAGTCGCAAACAGCTGGTCCGCAGCATAAACGTCAGCCTGCGTCAGCTTGTTAAATAAAGTAGATTTGCCGGCATTGGTGTAACCGACCAGCGACACCACAGGCACTTCGGCGCGTTGGCGGGCTTTACGGCCGGTTTCCCGCTGGCGGCTGACTTTGTCAAGACGCTGCATCAAGGCACTGATACGGTCGCGTAACAATCGCCGATCAGTTTCCAGTGCAGTCTCACCGGGACCACGCAAGCCGATCCCGCCTTTTTGCCGCTCGTTGTCAAAACCGCGGATTAAACGGGATGCCAGATGTTTCAGCTGCGCCAGCTCCACCTGAAGTTTCCCTTCGAAACTGCGGGCACGCTGCGCAAAAATATCGAGGATCAAGGTAGTGCGATCGATGACTTTGCATTGACAAAGCCGTTCAAGATTGCGGGTCTGGGCGGGTGACAAACTGTGATTAAAGATAATCACGTCTGCAGAATACTGCTGAACTGCAGCCGCAATTTCTTGTGCTTTGCCGCTGCCAACAAACAAGCGTGCGTCTATGGTCTGACGTGGGCCTGTTACAACTGTGGCAGCGTGCACGCCTGCGGACGAAACCAGCATCCGCAGTTCATCAAGATCTTCCCGCGCATGTTCCTGCGGAAAGGTGATATGGACAAGGATCGCTTGTTCAGCCGGCTGATGAAGGTCAAACAAGCAATATAGTCCTGATTACTCTTCCAGCTCGTCGTCACCAGAACCACTACCGTGCGTGGTCATAGTGTTTACCGCACGTGCCGGGACTACTGTTGAAATTGCATGCTTGTAGACCATTTGGCTTACGGTGTTCTTCAGCAGAATGACAAACTGATCAAATGACTCAATCTGGCCTTGCAGCTTAATCCCATTTACAAGGTAAATGGACACAGGAATACGTTCCCGCCGTAAAGTGTTTAAAAATGGGTCTTGTAAAGATTGGCCCTTTGCCATTTGCCGCTTTCCTTTTTCTTTGTTCTGATTCTTGATATATGGATTATTATATTATTTTCAAGTCGTTAAATAACGCTTTTTTTCTTCACTAATTTAGCGTAGCGAAGTTAAAACAGCTTGCAAGTTTTCTTGCAGAGTTAAATCAGCATTTAACCAGCTTAAATTCTGCCAGCTGCGAAGCCATGTCAGCTGGCGTTTTGCCAGTTGTCTCGTTGCGGCAACACCACGATACACCATCTCGTCATAAGGCACTAGCCCGTCCAGATAGTCCCACATCTGCCGATAGCCCACACAACGTATAGACGGCAAATCAGGATGTAGATCAGTACGTTGTTTTAGAAGTCGCACTTCCTGCTCAAAACCTAGTGCCAGCATCTGTTCAAAACGCAGTGCTATGCGCCGGTGCAGTTCAGCCCGTTCAGTCGGCGCTATGGCAAATTGACAGACCGGATACGGAAAAGGTTCGCCTTTCTCTGCAGTCAGGTCAGTCAGGCTGCGGCCGGTCAGCCGAAAAACTTCCAGTGCCCGGTTAATCCGCTGCGGATCATTTGGATGAATTCGCGCGGCCGAAACCGGATCTACCTGAGCCAACTGGCCGTGCAGCGCAGCCCAGCCTTGCACAGCGGCTTCAGCTTCAATCTGCGCACGGATTTCTGGCGAAGCCTCCGGCAGTGGTGAAATGCCTTCCAGTAACGCCTTAAAATACAACATGGTGCCACCGACCAATAGTGGCAGTGCGCCACGTTGCTGTATATCAGCAATAAGTCTTAGTGCATCCGTCCGGAAATCTGCCGCTGAATAGCTCTGCGCCGGATCGAGAATATCAATCAGATGATGCGGCACTGCAGCCAGCTCCGCTGCGCTTGGTTTAGCGGTACCAATGTCCATCCCGCGATAAATCAATGCACTGTCGACGCTGATAATCTCTACCGGCTGCTGTTCGGCCAGCGCCAGCGCCAGCGCAGTTTTACCCGATGCGGTCGGCCCCATCAAAAATACCACCGGAGCAGTCATTGGTCTCTCTCCTGTAATTGTTGACGTGCCGCGGTTAAACCAACCGGCACGGCACACCAATGTTCCGGGTGTTGCAATAACCCCATTTCAGTCTGTAACAGCAGTTGAGCTGACAATAGCTGCCGGCTTAACAACAACTGCAATAGTTGTTGCCACATGAGCGTCAGCTCTGTTTGCGCGGACCAGCCTGACCACCACACCGGTAATACATGACTTAATGGAGTGCCTTGCAGTAACTGCGGCACAGCGCGAATGATCAGGATTTGATTGCTCAGCACCAGATCAAATCCCATTTGACAGAGCAATCCGGCTCTCGCGGTTAGCAAGCTGACTTCTGCGGGTTCGAGCCGCAAGCGCTCCGGCAACAACAACGCCGCAGATGCCACATTTTTTAAAGCCAACAGCGGCGCGATACTGGCCGGAACATCTAGCAACCACAGCTGGTCCTGCTGCATGACCAATAGCTCCGTGCTGCTGACCTGCAGGCTACCTGGCGGCATATCACTGGCTGTGGCAACTACGGGTGTGACAACCGGCGTCTTTGCCGGTTGTTCCTGTACCAAGGCGGTCCAGTCACTGCCCGCTGACATGTGATCCCGCGCCGGCGTCAAACCGCCATAACTGCGGACTGGCTGAACGCTGTGACTGCTGCCAGAACTGTTAAAGACATCATGATTGCTGAACGCCCCTCTTTGCGGCGCAGACGACATTGGCTGACGTTGCTGCACAACCTGACTTTGATTCACTTGCTCCGCCAGTAATAAATCGTTTTGCGCTGTTTGCGTCAGCATCTGACTCAACGCACTGAACACAAAATCATGCACCAGTCGAGCCTGATGAAACCGTACTTCGTGTTTGGCCGGATGCACGTTGACGTCGACCTGCTCCGGGTCGATTTGCAGATACAACACAAAAGCCGGAAGTGCTTCCGGTGCCAGCATCTCGGCATACGCCTGGCGGATGGCATGATTCAGCAATTTATCACGCATCATGCGGCCATTGACGTAGCTGTATTGGCATTGTAATTGTGCACTACAAGCTGCCGCCGGCAGGATCCAGCCACTAAGCTGCATGTGTTCGTACTGACTTTCAACATAACAGGCCGCCTGCGCGAAACTGCGGCCACATAACTGCTGAATGCGGCGTTGCCGCCCGGCGTCGTCAGTCACTGCTTTGAGTTGGCGCACCAGCTGACCATTATGCGTTAAGGTCCAGCTGACATCGTCACGACTGAGCGCCAGCCGTTTCACCAGCTCTTCAATATGACTAAATTCGGTTTTATCAGATTTCAGGAAACGCCGGCGGGCCGGTGTATTAAAAAACAAGTCGAGTACTTCAATACTGGTGCCAACCGGATGGGCGGCGGGCTTGATTTGCACCGCCATATCACGGCCTTCCGCCATCGCCTGCCAGGCCGAATCCTGGCTGGCCGGCCTGGATGTCAGTGTCAGCCTTGATACTGAACTGATACTGGCCAACGCTTCACCGCGAAACCCGAGGCTGACAATTTGTGCCAGATCGGCAAAATCATGAATTTTCGAAGTGGCGTGGCGACTGAGGGCCAGGGTTAATTCATCTTTGGCAATGCCCTGACCATTGTCCCGCACGCGCAGCAATTTGCTACCACCTTTCTCCACATCAATATGAATATCAGTGGCACCAGCATCGAGACTGTTTTCGACCAGCTCCTTGATCACCGATGCTGGCCGTTCTACCACTTCACCGGCAGCGATCTGATTTGCCAGCTGAGGAGGTAGCAGCCGGATCGTCATGACTGCGGCACCCGCAGCGTCTGGCCGATGCGGATATTGTCAGACTTCAGCTGGTTGATTTGACGCAGCCGCGACATTGGCACACCGTATTTGCGCGCCAGCATCGATAAAGATTCACCCGATTTGACTTTGTGGGTCACCAGCCTTGCGCTGCCTTCGCTTCGGGCTGGAAGTATCGGCCCTGCCACTTTGGCAGTGTTGCTGCGTGGGCCCGATGCAGTTGGGCTCGACGACGCCGGCAAGCTGGTACTGGCACCGCTACTCCGTGTAGTGGCCGATTCAGCCGGCATCTGCAGGTTATTTTTGCCCCGCCACTGCGCCAGCGCACTGTCAGCCGGTGGCGACTGTTGAAAATGTTTTTTCAGCGCGCGAAACATTGCATTCGCCAGCTTCTGCTGGTGCGAGGCTGTTTTCAGCTTTTGCTCTTCGTTGTGGTTCGAGATGTAGCCAGTTTCTACCAGAATCGATGGGATATCCGGCGCCTTTAACACACCAAGACTGGCCGCTTGCGGCTGTTTTTTGTGCAATTTAGTAACATCGTCCAGCTCGCTCAATACTTGGGCTGCAACTTCAAAGCCGGTGGTCATGGAATGATTCATCGACAAATCCAGCACCGTCTGGGCCAGATAACGCTCGTTGGCAGAATCTTTAATCACCTCAGCCACACCACCTAGTAATTCTGAATGCTGCTCAGTCTGTTCCATCATCCGGCCAACTTCGGTGGTGGCGCGTTTTAATGACAATACCCAGACCGATGCGCCACTGGCTTTGCGGTTTTCTGCAGCATCAGCGTGGATGGATACCAGCAAATCAGCTTGTTTACTGCGTGCCACATCAGGTCTTTTACTTGGATAGATATAATAATCGCCAGTGCGGGTCTGCACCGCTTTAAAGCCGGGTTCTTTGTTCAGCAACGCGGCCAGTTTTTCTGCGACAGCCATCGTGATGTGTTTTTCGTAGGTGCCTTTTGGCCCAACAGCACCAGGATCATGGCCGCCGTGACCGGCATCGATGGCAATAATAATGTCACGGCCACCACTGCTGCCCGTAGTGCGTCGTGGCGGTGGTGGCGCGACAAAGGCTTTTTCCGCCTGCACATCAGTCAGATCCAGCACCAGCCGGTGGCCATAGCGATCTGATGGTGGCAAAGCAAAGGCTTTTTCAGTGGATTCGCGGCTTAAATCCAGCAGCACGCGGATAGAGGTTTTACCCGCAACTTTTTGCACCCGGATCGCTTTCACCAGTTCCGATGCGCCGGACATTTTGCCAAGTTTTGGCTCACTGACGCCGTCAATTTCCAGCGTCACTAACGAGCCTTGTTTGGCCAGCAAGCGGAACACTGGTTTTTGCTCCACGTCAAACACCACGCGTGTGCTGTCCGGTGACGGCCAAATCCGTACGCTGTCGATTTTATTTGCCGCCATAGCGACAAAACTGCAGAGCGTCAGGCAGAGGCCTAAGCCAAACATCCGGAAAAAATTCATATCAGACAATCAGTTCCAACATCGCTGCGCCACGTGCCGTCAGTGCGCTGATGTGCAACTGACGGGCCGAAGCGCTGGTTATTTTCAGTTGCAGGTCCAAATCAGGCACCGGCAATAAAGGCTGGCCGCGCTCGGGCCATTCCACCACACATAAATGTTCAGGGGCAAAATAATCGCGGATCCCCATAAACTCGAGTTCTTCCGGATCATGCAGCCGGTACAAATCAAAATGAAACACCGCCAATGTATCCAGCTGGTAGGATTCCACCAGGGTATAGGTCGGACTTTTAACATTGCCCTGATGACCCAGCGCCTGCAACAAATATCGGCTGAAGGTAGTTTTGCCGGCCCCCAGATCACCATGCAGATAAATCACAGCGCCGTACCGACAGCTTTGCGCCAGCTTACTTGCCAATGCCTTTGTGGCAATTTCATCACTGAGTTCGATCTGACGGGAAAGTCCGGGCATGGGCGGTTTGGCCTGTAAAACATCAACACAATGCTAATGCTACCAAAATCAACGCGTCAGCACTACCGCGCTGCACATTGAGCAGTGTGGTAACATCTGGCGATTCACGGCGTCTCATCCTCAGTTATGACTAACACTTTCTGCACCGACTGGTCTGCACTTGCGGCCGAAATCAAAGACTGGGCCCGACAGCTGGGTTTCAGTGCCTGTGGTATTGCCGATACCGATTTGCAAAGCGAAGAATCCAGGCTGCAACAATGGTTAGATGCCGGTTTTCATGGTGAAATGGAATATATGGCGTCTCATGGCATGAAACGGGCCCGGCCACAGGAACTGCTGCCGGGGACACTGCGGGTGATATCGGTCCGGATGGACTACTTGCCAGTGCAAGCTGGTTTTGCCACCAACCTGGCTGATCCAAACCTGGGATATATCAGTCGTTATGCGTTGGGACGGGATTATCACAAAGTACTGCGCCAACGGCTGAAACAGCTTGGCGAACGTATTGCTGGCAGAGTCAGTGATTTAGGTTTCCGGCCTTTTGTGGATTCGGCGCCGGTACTGGAACGTCCGCTCGCGGCCAAAGCAGGCCTCGGCTGGATTGGCAAACACAGCCTGTTACTCAGCGAAGAGGCCGGCTCCTGGTTTTTCCTCGGCGAACTGCTGGTGAACATTCCACTGCCCATTGACCAGCCCATCGAAAAAGACTGCGGCAATTGTGTCGCCTGTATCACCAGTTGCCCGACCGGCGCTATCGTGGCGCCTTTTGTGGTCGATGCCCGGCGCTGTATCAGTTACCTGACGATTGAATTAAAAGATGATATTCCGGAAGAATTGCGGCCGCTGCTCGGCAACCGTATTTATGGCTGTGATGATTGTCAGTTGGTTTGCCCGGTAAACCGCGCTGCCCCGCTAACGCAGGAACCAGACTTCCAGCGCCGGCCACAATGGCGTGACCAGTCACTGCTGCATTTATTCGGCTGGAGCGAAGCGGCGTTCCTGCAGTGGACCGAAGGCTCAGCTATTCGCCGGATTGGCTATCAGCGCTGGCAACGCAATCTGGCAGTGGCGCTGGGGAATGCACCACACTCGCCGGACATAATGCAGGCGCTACAGGATTACCGGGGTGACGCGATGGTGCAGCGTCATGTCGACTGGGCATTGTTGCAGCAACAACAAAAAGCTGCGCAGGTGCTGAGCCGGGCGCAACAACGCCTGGTGCGGATTATTCAGATCGGTTTGCCGCGCGACGCTTAAAATGGCTGTCGGCCATCTGCTGCAACCGTTGTTGTGAACGTTGCAAAATCTGCTGTTTTTCCTGTTCACTGGCCTGATGCCAGCCGGTGATCTCCGGCAATGACCGTCCACAGCCCAAACAGACATCCTGCGGGTCCAGGCAACAATTGCGTACACATGGCTGTTCAGTCATATAAAAGCCTGCGGTTGCTGCACCAAAGAGACAAAATCAGCTTTTGCCAGTGGCCGCGCACAGTAATAGCCCTGAATGTAATCACAGCCAAGTTGCAGTAATAAATCAAACTGCTCGCGGGTTTCCACCCCTTCTGCCACGACCTGCACATCCAGCACTTTTGCCATATTAATCAACACCGCAACTAAAGCGCAGGCTTTATCCTGCTCGGCGATATGATTGATAAAACTCTTATCAATTTTAATAAAATCAACCGGATAGCGGCTCAAGTAATTCAGTGCTGAATAGCCGGTACCAAAATCATCAATAGCCAGCTTCACGCCTTGCTGGTGCAGACTCAACACATTAGATTGTTGTACTGACACAGTGTCCATAAACACCGACTCGGTAATTTCCAGAATCAACTGTTCCGGCTGCAGACCAGCGCTACTCAGCTGTGCCAGCCATTCATCGGCAACTTTGCTTTGATTAAACTCCTGGCTACTACGATTGACTGAGATCTGCAAATCAAGCCCAAGCTGTTGAAATAACTGCATATCAGCAATAGCCTGCTGTAAAATCCACTGGCCGAGTGGACGAATAGCACCAGTACGTTCGGCGACCGGAATAAAGTCAAAAGGCGAAATCAGGCCCCGCTCCGGATGTTGCCAACGTACCAGAGCTTCGCCTTTACTGAAGCGCCGGGCCGCGACATCAAAAATCGGTTGGTACACCAGAAAAAACTGACGCTGTTCAATGCCTTTGAGAATTTCATGGTGCAGGTGGACAAAATGATCGGCTTCTTTTTGCATACCGGCATCATAGAAATGAAAAGTATTGCGCCCCAGATGTTTAGCGGCATACATGGCACGATCAGCATGTTTGAGCAAATCAATCGCGAGCAAACCATCATTTGGGTAAATCGCTACACCAATACTGGTCGAGATCGACAATGGGGTATTGCGCACCATAAATGGCGCCTGAAACGATTTTAATAACGTCTGGCAGAACTGCTCGAGCGCTTCGGGCGGGCACGGCCCCGGCAGGACCAACACAAACTCATCCCCGCCAGAGCGCGCCACCAGCTCAGGCCCATGCAATTGCTCTAATAACCGGTCCGCAACCAGTTGCAGTAATTGATCGCCAACCGGATGACCCAAACTTTCATTGACCTGCTTAAATTCATCCAAATCCAGACTGAGCACAGCCAATTGGCTGCGCTGCGCTTTGGCATGTTTGAGCATCAGTTCAAGCTGTCCGAGCAGCACAGACCGATTCGCCAATCCGGTCAGTGGGTCAAAACTGGCCTGCCAGGCCACAGTTTGCAGCGCTTGCTGCCGTTCTTGTGACAAACGCAACAACACGTAAAGACCCATACTCAGCAAAAAAATCAGCAAAATACCGGCCGGTAAAAACAGTGCTGGCAGCCCTGCCAACAGCGGCATATGTTGTTTTGGAAACGCATGTAAACGCCATTGGCCATTAGGCAAGCGAATATTAGCGTACACAGAAGGTAATCCCTGCAATACCTGATCGCCCCAAAACAGTTCGGGATTATGGATGTCGCCATCGCGGCCGGATAAACCCAGGTAATAATCAGGCTGTAGTTTTTCCAGTAGAGTTTGCTGCAGCAAACGTTCCAGTGGGATCACCGCCGCAATAATGCCCCACAACTGTTTGTCCGTCAGGAATACCGGCACCCGCAGCACCAGACCACTGCCGCCCTGCACCAGTTGGACCGGTCCGGCTAACAAAGGCCCGCCAGAGCTGACGGCTTTTTCAATCGCCGCATATTGTTCCGGTACCAGCCGGTAATTGACCCCCAGCGCGGCTTCATTGCCAGCCAGTGGATAGACATAACGGATCACCAGATCCGGCGCCAAAGCAATGTGGCGAAAAAGCGGATAATCATTTAATAACAAACGGATACGGGCATCAAGCTCGGACAACGACTGGGTAGGGTTTAAGACGATTTCGGTGCGCAGCGATTCGCTGACCACCACCGCGGTACGCACTGCAGCCTCGACCGCCGCCGCATGGTGACTGACTTGCTGTAACAACTGGTAGCGTTCGACCTCAATATTCTTTTGCTGCTGTTGCCACACTAATGCTGCGAGCAGCAACATCAACAACAGTGCTAAAGCGACTGCAACACGCTTAGGGTGTCGCACCAGCCAGGACAAATGTAAATCTTGACGCGTACCGGGGAGCCTGCTGCCTGCTTTGAGCTCTGTTGTTGTCACTTGCCATTCCTGTCGCCTGTCTTGTTGCCAAATCTAACAGGGATCAGACTGGCCTGCCAGTTCTCGTAACAATTGGTTATTTGCGAACTTTCGGGATCCAGGCCCAGGTAAACAGCGCTTCAACCGGCTCGACCCCCAGTTGGTCTTTGATTGATACCCGGATCACCACTTCACCCTTATCTTCGCTGCGGATTTGACTGATTTGAGCATCGTCCAGCTGCGCCTGGGCGGTCAAAGCACCGGTAGATCGCTTTAAATACTGGATTTGCATCGATTTTAATAATGGAATTTTGTCATCCGGCACATGCATACCAAGCAAAAAGCCGCTGGCAGATTCACCTAACAAGGCAGTCGCTGCTGCATGAACCGAGCCTATATGATTCTGGACCTTTTTACGGTTGGCTAGTTTCAGCCGGGATTTATGTAAGTCAAGTTGTTCCACCTGTACACCTGCAGTACCGGCAAACTTAATAGTGCGGCCGAACAACAGCGATAGTAGCCAGCTACGGCAAAAAGCCGGTGCCGAATTTACCTTCTGCACAAGACGACTGAGTTTATTCTGATTTTGCATACTGGTCATACCTGAGAAATTTGGCGCTACGCTAACAGTCCGCGCCACAGAGTACAAGTATGCGAAGTCCTGGTACGGATGCAAATTTGCTTAAACAGAGAAAAGACAAGCAATAACGGCATTACTGCACTGCAAGCTCATGGGCGTGTGCAAACAAGCTGTTTGATTACATTCTGATGGGATACGACGAAGAATCTATTCGACTGGAGCGGGCAACGAGACTCGAACTCGTGACCTCGACCTTGGCAAGGTAGCGCTCTACCAACTGAGCTATGCCCGCTCTCTGAAACGAAGAATCTTGAAATTTGGAGCGGGCAACGAGACTCGAACTCGTGACCTCGACCTTGGCAAGGTAGCGCTCTACCAACTGAGCTATGCCCGCATCCAGGCTGAAGATTTTGGAGCGGGCAACGAGACTCGAACTCGTGACCTCGACCTTGGCAAGGTAGCGCTCTACCAACTGAGCTATGCCCGCATAAAATCTTCAGCAGCGCTGCTTCAGTTCAAACGAACTTTGTGAAGCAAGCGCGGCGCATTTTACAAAATCACTCTGAGTTTGCAAGCGTTTTATGCAGGCAAACGGAAAAAGTGCTGCTGATAGGTGACTAATTCAGCAATTGAGTCGCGAATGTCGTCCAGCGCCAGATGACTTGATGATTTATTCACCAGCTTGGTCACCGCCGGATTCCAGCGTTTTGCCAATTCTTTTACAGTACTGACGTCTAAGTTGCGGTAATGGAAAAACGCTTCCAATTTTGGCGCGTACTTCACCAGAAAACGTCGGTCCTGACCGATACTGTTGCCGCACATCGGTGACTTACCGGCAGAAACATACTGAGATAAAAACGCTATCGTTTGCTCAACAGCGCTGTCCAGATCGGTTTCGCTGTCACGGCAGCGTTGCGTCAGGCCACTTTTGCCGTGCTGCTCCACGCACCAGGCGCTCATGTTATCGAGGATGTCACCCGACGTTTTAATCGCAAAAGTCGGACCTTCCGCCAGAATATTCAGATTGCTGTCCGTGACAATAGTCGCCATTTCCAGGATCACATCGGTCTCCGGCTCTAACCCGGTCATTTCCAAATCGATCCACACCAGATTGTTATCATTCACTGCCATTTGCCGCCCCTTGCGCTTGTACTTTGTTAGTTTGCTGAATGCTAGTATGATACTACGCCCCGTGCCATCTGGAAAACGCCGCGCCCGTCGCCGTGACTTCCTTTGCAACAGACAGATTAAGCGTGACTAAAAAGAAACACCTGACACAGCGCCAGACCGACCGCATCGCCGGCAACCAGCAAAAACGGCTGGACCGCCTGGCACAAAAAGCGGCCAAAGCCGATCAACAAATTGAACAGGCTGCTTTTAGTGAGGCAGAACCTGGGATCGTGATCAGCCGTTTTGGCCAGCACGCCGACATCGAAGCAAAAGATGGCACTATTACCCGATGTAATTTGCGGCGCACCATTGGATCACTGGTATGCGGTGATGCAGTGGTATTTCGCCGCGCGCTGCAATCCCAGGGCACTATCGACGGCGTGGTCGAAGCGGTACAGGAACGTACTTCAGTGTTAAGCCGGCCCGACTTTTACGACGGGTTAAAACCCGTTGCAGCGAATATCGATTTATTGATTATTGTCTCGGCCGTTCTGCCGGCACTGTCGCTGAATATTATTGATCGTTATTTGGTTGCGGCCGAAACGATGCAAATCAAACCATTGTTATTACTCAACAAAATTGATTTGCTCAGCGAGCCGCAGCGCGCTGAGGTTGAACAACAACTCGAGATTTATCGAAAAATTGGTTATGAAACCCTGCTGCTCAGCGCCAAAAGTGGTGAAGGCATGGCGCAACTCGATCACTATTTAAGCCAAGGCACCAGCATTTTTGTTGGTCAGTCCGGCGTTGGTAAATCTTCTTTATTAAACAATCTACTGCCAGAGATGGGGGTTGTGACGCAGGAAGTGTCCGATGTGTCCGGTCTTGGCCAGCACACCACCACGGTGGCACGGCTGTATCATTTACCACAAGGTGGCCAGTTGATTGATTCACCCGGCATTCGGGAATTTGCCTTGTGGCATTTATCCGATGAAGAAGTCAGCTGGGGTTACCGCGAATTCCGCCCTTGGCTTGGCCGCTGTAAATTCCGCGATTGCACCCATGGCAACGATCCGGGTTGTGCACTGCATCATGCAGTAGACAACGGCGATATCGCTGTGGAACGTTTTGATAACTATCATAAAATCCTGCTCAGTATGGCGCAGGACAAGCCTGCTTATCTTTAAATTCACGAGGTTATTTCCCCGATGGACCAGCTTAAAATTACTCTGCAATACATTCTGCCCAAACACCTGATTTCCCGGCTGGTCGGTTATCTGGCCGCAGCCCGGCTGGGGTTTATCAGTCATGCGCTGATGAAACTTTTTATCCGGGCTTATGGCATCAATATGGCAGAAGCCCGGTATGAGAATGCCAGCGATTACGCCAGTTTCAATGAATTTTTTACCCGGCCACTGAAAGACGGTGCCCGCCCTGTTGTTGCCGACGCGCAGACTCTGGCGCATCCGGTTGATGGCGCTATCAGTCAGGCCGGCGCTATTGCCGGTGACCAGCTGCTTCAGGCGAAAGGCCATTTTTATACTGTTAAAGCGTTACTGGGCGGTGATGACGCAACCGCAGCTGAATTCACCGACGGTACTTTTGCCTGTATCTATCTGGCACCAAAAGACTATCACCGCATTCACATGCCGATCACCGGCACCTTACGTGAGATGATTTACGTACCGGGCGAGTTGTTTTCGGTCAATCCGCTGACCGCCGCCAATGTACCTGGCCTCTTTGCCCGCAATGAGCGGGTCGTAACGATTTTTGATACTGAAGCGGGCCCGATGGCGCTGGTTTTAGTGGGTGCGACTATTGTTGCCAGTATTGAAACTGTCTGGGCCGGCACAGTCACCCCCCCTACCGGCAGTGAAGTATTCCGCTGGCAATATCCGTCTGATGGCCCGAACGCGGTAAAACTGGAAAAAGGCGCCGAAATGGGTCGATTTAAGCTGGGCTCCACTGTAGTGCTGACCTTCGCGAAGGATGCTGTCGAGTTGCTGCCGACCAATTTCCCGGGCGCAGTAACGCGCATGGGCACAGCGTTTGCGACTAAACTGAGCTAATCGCTGCACTTTTTCACCGGAGTACTGATGAAAATTTTCGCCCACCGCGGTGTCAGTGGCCATTATCCGGAAAACACGCTGCAGGCATTCACTGCAGCACTGGAAACCGGTTGTCAGGCAATTGAACTGGATGTGTTTTTACACTGTGGTGAGCTGGTGGTGATCCATGACCGTCAGGTCGACCGGACTACCAATGGTAAAGGCTACCTGGAAGATTTCAGTCCGGCCGAACTGCGCCAGCTGGATGCCGGCAACGGGGAATCGATTCCGACGCTGTGGCAGGTCCTGCAGCTATGTGCCAATCAGCTGGAAATCAACATCGAGCTTAAAGGCCATGACACTGCGGCCCCTGTGGTCGCGTTGCTGCAACAGGCGCAACAGCAGCTAGGTTTGCGGCTCGAGACTATTTTGTTGTCTTCATTTCACCATCCGCTGCTGCAACAGCTCAAATCACTGAATCCGGCACTGCGGCTTGCAGTGTTAATCGGCCATTATCCGGCGGATGGCGTTGAGATAGCGACTCGGCTTGGCGCCGTCGCGCTAAATTGTGATCGGGGTTTTGTCGATGCAGCGCTGGTGCAGGCGGCGCACCAGGCAGAACTGAATTTGTATGTGTATACCGTGAACCAACGACGGGAACTGCTGGCACTGCGTGATATTGGCGTCGATGGCGTGTTTTGTAACTACCCAAAAGAAGCGCTGCAGTGGCTGCATGGTCAAAGTTAAATTAGTGAGTTTCGCAGCTGTGGCATTGATTACATAAGCGGATATTCAGAATGTGCGCCAGAACCACAAAAGCAGCGCCTACTATCAACACAAAATGTTCGTATTCATGGCCCAGCAAGTCTTTTTGCCAGTAGATAAAACCGCCGAGAAATAACGAATAAAAAGGATAGAGTTTGCGGTGATAACGATGAAAACCGGCAAACAGCGTGATAAAACCGAGTACCATCGTAATAAGCAGAATGATCCGCTCAAAAGCATGATTGTGTACTGAGGTCAGCCCAAGTAAAGGTAATACAGGCAACAATACCGGCAGCATAATGCAGTGGATGGCGCACAACGATGTGACGGCGATCCCTACTTTATCTAAAGTGTGGCGGATATTGTCGAACATAAAAGCCCCCAGGCGCTGATGAAATGAGATGATATAACAAATCTGACAACATTTGAATGGGTACTGAGAAAAAGTCTGGCACTGCAAGTTCAGCCGTCTCTATGGCATAATCCTGTTTTTATTGATGAGACCACGCGATGGAACAATTACTACAGCAACTTGATCAGAATTTAAAAGAACTGTACCGCAAAGCGCTGGATGCAGATGCGATACTGGACGACCTGCAGCAACAGGGACATGGCAAATATCAGCAAATCTTCCCGGCCGGCCTGTTTCAGATTGAAAGTAACCGATTCATGCCGTACTTGTCAGAAACTGCAGAACAAATCTCGGCGATCCGGCAAACTCAGCAGTTTAATACCGCCACTCTGGAGAACGTAGTCAAGCAGCTACAACATCTGCACAAGACGCTGGCTGAATTCCGTGCAGCATTGGTCAGATAATCTATACTGCCATATGGCTGTGGTGATTCAATGAGTTGGCAAGTCTGTGGAGGTGCATATGGTGACAACCACCAGCGTGATGTCGCAAGACGCCTTGCGAATTGCGGCGCGCAGTCAAAGCAATACGGATCAGCCAAGAACAGATACATCCGTACAACGGCAACAAGTCATCAAAAATGTTGCGGTTTCGCAGCAGCAAAACCAACTCAGTGCACTGCCGGAAACATCATCTGCAGACCCATCTAACGATAGTGTCCGCGTCAGCAGCACTATCGGTAAAGCTGCCAGCAGCGGTATGTTAACCCGCGATGAGGCTGTCGCCATCTATCAGAAAATAGCGAACATGCTCTGACAACTATTCCTATCGCGCACGCTTAACAGACTTAAACTGATAAAAAACGCTGCCGTAGATAATTTGCGGCAGCGTTATGTTATCTCAATAAACTGAAGTCATTTATTAACAAACTAAGGTTTGCTGAACTTTGGTGTCAGATGCTTTTGAAACCAGTTTTTCAGCATTTGTTTTTCATAAACGAACTCGGTGTTTCCGAGGCCAATCGGCGACGAGTTCATAAATCCCATATCTTTGACTTTCACATCCTGTTCAGCGGCAACAACCTGCCCTGTGCTGTCAAGTAACTGATAATCAAAGGTCATTCGCGGGAAATAGATTTCTTTAATCACCCGGATATCGCTATGGTCAATCCGATACATCGGATTGACGTCACCGGCCAGATCCAAATCTTTCACTGTGATTTGCAAAGTATGCCCGGCTGGTAATTTTTCAGCGAAATCAGCCCAAATTTTGTCAAAGGCACTGATCACACGTTTTTGATAAGATTTTTTTGTACCGGACGAAGGTCGGATATCACTGTATTTTTCCGGATGCTGCCAGTTGACCTTGATTGTCGGTTCCTGCTGACTGGCCAACGCAGTTGCGCTAATAAATACGCCAAGCATTAAAAAGACTAAGGTTCGCATTGCTAAACTCCTGAAATTACTTAACCGGCACCATGACAAGAAACACTTCACATTGTCACAGCTACTCTGGACACTATATCGCCATTTTAGTGGAACTGCAGTGCTGAAATGTCAGAAGCTGTGGCGTTGTGTAATTCAGCTTTACATGATTCTGACATCGAGGCTAGCGATCTGCTGCCGGCTTTAGTGGCAGGTAACGAATTTGCCATTCCAGCTTTAAGCCGTTAACTTTTTTCAGCTGCTGCTCGGCCTGCATCAATTCTGCCATAGTCCCTGTTAACAGATACGTTCCAGCAGCAATTTCATTTACAGTCATTTTGTTATTATCTTTTAAATACTTGCCGAACGACATAGTCGACGTCTTGCCACTTACAACTAACTGATTTAACAGATGTACCGCTTGAAAAATCTGCCCATCATAAAGCACCCAATGGTCTGGGTAACGCTGCAATAAGCGGTATTTTGTGCCGTTAATGTAAACAAAGGCTGCCATGTTACCGTTGATTGACAATGGTACTGATCGTGGTTTAGCCGTTATATGCTGGGATCCGGCATCTGCAGGCCAGACACACAGGCAGCATAAGCAACTGAATAATATAAATTTAATGAATTCCATATCGCTTCCTCCTAATTAAAAATGATTAAAATTGCAGCATCTTACTGACTTATGATTATCAGTTATAAAACTTTTATTGCCAAAACATTCACGACAGAGTTATAACTCCGCGTGGCTATGCCTACAATTTTTAACAAAAAATACAAAGGAACATGAATGAGTAATTTTAAACGTTCAGCAATTGCAATTTTCGTCAGCACTGCAATTGCGCTGCCTGCTGCATCCGTCTTCGCAGATACATTACAGCAAATGGCTGCTGAGCAAGGACAAGCTGTCCCGATTGCGCAAGAAACGCCAACAGTCTCTGGTATGCGCAACCAGTATGATGAACAGACTGGTGCCGCAACTTTCAGCTGGGCACCTGCAGGCTTGCAGAAACCAAATATTGCTGCTGTCGCAGCTGAATACCAATTAGAATATGCGGCAACCTTTTACCTGAATGCCCTGACCGGCGCAGCCGCCAAAGGTCAGCTTGTTCAGTTGACTCCTGTGATGGTAAATTCTTATCAGTCTGAAGATGGGATAAAAACTGCAAAATTCCGTCAGCAATTTATGGGCATTGAAGTATTCAACAAAGAATACAATATCCTGATGGACGCTGAATTTAATCTGGTCGCAGGTTCTGGCCAATTATCAGACGTCAGCCTTGCCAAGACTACACTGGCAGCCAAGCCGAAGTTTGCTTTTGCAGATGACGCTATCCGTGCAGCTTATAAAGCAGCTGGCGGTAATGAAGGCGATCTGCAGTTAAGCGAACAAGCTCAACAAGAACAATATGCTGTATTCAGCGCCAGTGCCGATTCAGGTGTTAAAGTCCTGGGCGAGCCGCGGGTCAAACCAGTATTCTTCGAGAAAAAAGGCAAGCTGATCGCGGCTCAATACGTCGAACTGGAAACCAGTAACGATGATGCACTGGACTCAGATTTTTATAGTTATGTCATTGCCGGCGACAGCGGCGAAGTTCTGTTTAAAAATAACCTGAAAGCACATGCGGCCAGTTTTGATTACCGTATTTATGCCGACAGCAATGGCACGCCATGGGACGGTCCACACGGCAACGTTGTTCCGGCGACCAGCGAAGACCAGGTCGATGTAACTGCTTATTTGGCAGCACCATTGGTTAAGCTGACTCATGGCCCAATCAGTACCAAAGATGCATGGTTAAAGGATGATGCCACCACCACGTCGGGCAATAACGTCTTTGCTTATGTCGATGCGATTGCACCGGATGGATTTACTACAGGTGACTATTCAGCCGAAGTCACTGGCCCATTAGTTTTTGACTACAAGTACCGCACCAACGAAGCTGAAACGTCAGTCAATAACCGCAAAGCCGCTATCGTTAACCTGTTCTATATGAACAACTACTTACATGATTTGTTTTATGATTATGGCTTTGATGAAAAAGCTGGTAATGCCCAATTGGTGAACTTTGGTCGCGGCGGTGTTGAAGGCGACCCGCTGAAAGCCGAAGTTCAGGATAACTCTGGCTTTAACAATGCCAATATGTCGACGCCTGCTGATGGCCGCTCACCGCGGATGCAAATGTTCCTTTGGGACAGTAAAGATGCCAAATTCGGTAAGGACTATGGTGTTACCGCAAAAGCAACAGATGGTACCAATCTGACTATCACTGCCGTACAACGTTCAGGTTTTGGCCAGGGTCAATTTGATGTCAGCGGCCAGTTGGTTGAATTTGTTGATATTCAGGCACCAACCCGTGATGCTTGCCAAGCCGCAGCAACCCCTGCCTCATTAAAAGGCAAAATTGCCATTCTGGACCGTGGAACCTGTACGTTCACCGTTAAAGTCAAACAAGCACAAGATGCCGGCGCTCTTGCAGTCATCGTCGTGAACAACTCTGCCAGCGGCTTACCGGGTATGGGTGGCACCGATGCAACGGTGAAAATTCCAAACGTTGGTATTTCTCAGGCCGAGGGCGCTGCGATTTATGCCGCATTAAAAGCCGGTAAAACCATTGATGTCCGTCTGTTTAATAACAAACCGTTTAAAGACAGTTCATGGGATAACGCCATTGTCGCCCATGAATGGGGTCATTACATCAGTAACCGTCTGGTTGGTAACGGCAACGGCCTGTATAACCAACAAGGTGGCTCGATGGGTGAAGGCTGGGGTGATTTCCATGCCCTGATGACAGTCTCCGATGCGAAAGATCTGGAATTGAGTGGCAATGACAAGCTGCAGCGCGCGTATGCAGCGATCAGTTATGTAGATTCGTTCTATCACGGTATTCGTCAGTACCCTTATGCTGCAGACAAGAAACTGAACCCGCTGACTTTCAGCCATATCGAAGTGGGTAAAGGGGTTGCGCTGGACCAGGACGGCAATGCAGAAGTGCACTCGGCCGGTGAACTGTGGGCGGCAGCGCTGTGGGAAGGTTTTGTCAACTTAGTCAATGACGATCGTCACAGCTTCAACGATGCTAAACACCGCATGTTAGGCTATCTGGTCAACGGTTATAAGATGACGCCGGTAGGCCCGACTTATACCGAAGCCCGGGATGCGGTATTGGCCGCTGCTTATGCCAAAGATCCTGCCGACTATAAGCTGCTATTAAAAGCCTTTGCTGCTCGCGGTATGGGCCTGGGTGCAAAATCGCCACATCGTGATGACCCGAAACATATAGGCGTCGTTGAGTCAACCAAGACTGAACTGAACACTTTTGAAGTGGCAGGCCACACATTTAACAATAACTTTGACTCAGCCACTGCAGGCTTCTGTAGCAATAACGGTATCCTCGACAACGGTGAAACCGGTACTGTCAGCTTTAAAATCAGCAACCGCGGCAGTGCAAAACTGGCAGGCGTCAAAGGGAAAGTTGAAGTGACCAGTGGCCACGCGGTAACACTGGCCAACAATGGCGAAGTCACAATTCCAAATCTGGATTTATTTGCCAGCGCCAGCACCAGCCCGCTGCAGTACAAATTAAGTGGCGCGAAAACCGCCGACAATCTGACGTTTAAACTGAGCTTCCCTGGCCTCGCTGCGGATATCGTCAGTTCAGATTACACGTTAGGCCAGATGGTCAATCTGGGCTTTAAAGCGGCAGCACCAGTCAATATGCAAGCGACAGACAACACCGAAACCTACGCGTCTCTGGAAAACTTCAAAGAGCGGGTTTTAGCTGGTGGTGACATGGCGAAAAACAGCCGGGTGCTGGAAGACATCCTGATGTCAATCGTCAATAGCGCAGGCCAGGATTTAGGCAATCAATATATGCTGATCCGTAACAATGGCTTCAGCTCCGATGTTGCTTATGAAACCAAAGCGTTTGAAGTTGGTTATGCCGGTGATTTCGTACTGAGCTTCTGGCATTTGTACGCTTTTGAAGATGCATACGACGGTGGTGTAGTTGAAATCAGTATCAACGGTTCTGATTGGGTTGACGTCACTAAAGTGCAAATTGGCACCGCCAACAACGCCCCGGTTTACGCAAGTTTCAGTAACGGCGGTTACAACAATAAACTGGCCGAACTACTGCCAGGCCGCAAAGCCTTTACTGGTCTGATGCCATCTTTGGGTGGTGTTGAGTCAGTGAACTTCGGCACAGCATTAAACGGCAACCAGGTTAAACTGCGCTTCCGTGCAGTGGCAGACAGCAATACAGCTAATTACGGCTGGTTATTGGACAACATTAAAGTCAGCAACATAACAACGTCGGTATACCACGATGTCGTAGCAGGTGACAGTCTGGCTTGTAGCAACCGTACGCCAATTATCAGCAAAGTTGAAGCAAGTGCAGCTGCTGTCAACGAAACTGGTTCTTTCACTTTGACCGCAACAGCAACTGACCGCGACACCGCTGATAAACTCACTTACAGCTGGAAACAGGTAAGCGGTACTGCAGCGACGCTGGCCAACGCTGGTACCGCTACAGCAACAGTTACAGCGCCTTCCATCAGCACTGCGTCTGAAGATCTGGTGTTTGAAGTGTCAGTATCTGACGGAACTGCCACAACAAAATCAACTGTGACAGTCAAAGTCAACGACGTACCAGTACCAGTTGAAGTCAAACCAGTGAAAAAAGGTGGCGGTAGCTTCGGTTGGTTTACCCTGCTGTTAGCCCCACTGGCGTTATTACGTCGCCGTAATAAATAATCACTGTATTACACAAGTGATATAAGCCCAGAGCACCGCCGGAATCGGCGGTGCTTTTTTATTTACCATCAAGGGCTTGGCTTATTGTAAACATCTGCAGGTATGTCAGTCAGAACAGAACAACTCAGTGTCAATTGGCGAGTTTAGTCCGAAATGACTGAAAGATTTGCTGACGAACCAAAGGACGACATGACCACAGGCAATAAAAAACCCGGCTCATGCCGGGTTTTTCTATAAGAAACAATGATGTAATGAATTACATCATGCCGCCCATACCACCCATGCCGCCCATGTCAGGCATTGCTGGTGCATCTTTCTTCGGCAGCTCAGTCACCATAGCTTCGGTGGTGATCATCAAAGAACCCACAGATGCAGCGAACTGCAGAGCAGAACGCGTCACTTTGGTTGGATCGAGAATACCCATTTCCAGCATGTCGCCGTAGATACCGGTTGCTGCGTTGTAACCGTAGTTACCGCTGCCGTTTTTCACGTTATTGACGACTACTGATGGCTCTTCACCGGCGTTATCAACAATTTGACGCAGTGGCGCTTCCATCGCGCGCAGCGCAATTTTGATACCGTGATTCTGGTCTTCATTGATACCACGCAGCTCGCTGAGCTTGCCGGCAACACGCACCAGCGCCACACCGCCGCCAGGTACTACGCCTTCTTCTACTGCAGCACGGGTTGCGTGCAGTGCGTCTTCCACACGGGCTTTTTTCTCTTTCATTTCGATTTCAGTCGACGCGCCGACTTTGATCACTGCCACGCCACCGGCCAGTTTAGCCAGACGTTCCTGCAGTTTTTCTTTGTCGTAGTCAGAAGTGGCATCTTCCACTTGCTGACGGATTTGTTTAACGCGGGCGCTGATCGCATCCTGGCTGCCGGCACCGTCGATCACTGTTGTGTTGTCTTTCGTGATCACGACACGCTTAGCTGTACCTAAATCTTCCAGTGTTGCTTTTTCCAGTTCCAGGCCGATTTCTTCTGAAATCACCACACCACCGGTTAACACTGCGATGTCTTGCAGCATGGCTTTACGGCGATCACCGAAGCCTGGTGCTTTAACAGCAGACACTTTGACGATGCCACGCATGTTGTTGACAACCAGCGTTGCTAAGGCTTCGCCTTCCAAATCTTCAGCGATGATCAGCAGTGGTTTGCCTGACTTGGCGACGCCTTCCAGGACTGGTAACAGTTCACGGATATTGCTGATTTTCTTGTCCACAGTCAGGATAAACGGGTTATCCAGCTCGACCTGGCCTGCTTCCGGATTATTGATGAAGTATGGTGACAAATAGCCACGGTCAAACTGCATACCTTCAACCACAGCCAGCTCGTTGGCCAGACCCTGGCCTTCTTCGACTGTGATCACGCCTTCTTTACCGACTTTGTCCATCGCATTGGCGATGATCTGACCGATTTCGTCATCAGAGTTCGCAGAAATAGTGCCGACCTGTGCGATCGCTTTGGTATCAGTGCAAGGCTGTGACAGAGCTTTTAATTCCGCCACGGCTACAATCACTGCTTTGTCGATACCGCGTTTTAAATCCATCGGATTCATACCAGCAGCAACAGCTTTGACGCCTTCGTTGATGATGTTCTGCGCCAGCACTGTGGCAGTGGTGGTACCGTCACCGGCTTCGTCGTTGGCTTTAGAAGCAACTTCTTTCACCATCTGAGCGCCCATGTTTTCGAACTTGTCTTCCAGTTCGATTTCTTTCGCCACGGATACACCGTCTTTGGTGATCATCGGTGCGCCGAAAGATTTGTCCAGAATGACATTACGGCCTTTTGGGCCCAGGGTTACGCGCACTGCGTTTGCTAAAATATTGACGCCTTTAAGCATCTTGTTACGGGCTTCATCGCCAAAACGTACGTCTTTTGCAGCCATTTTTACTTACCTCAAATCAATTCAATGCAGGGAAATGTCAAAACTGAAATTATTCAGTGATGATGCCAAGGATGTTGTCTTCTTTAGTGATCACGTATTCCTGACCGTCAATTTTCTCAGAACGCTCGACGTAAGCACCAAAAATTACTTTGTCACCCACTTTGACTTCCAGCGGACGAACGCTGCCGTTTTCCAGAATACGGCCCAAGCCCACTGCAACAACTTCACCGCGGGTTGACTTCTCAGCTGAGGCGCCAGTCAATACAATGCCACCGGCTGATTTGCTTTCGGCTTCCAGACGCTTGATGATGACGCGATCATGTAATGGACGAATATTCATGTTTAAAGCTCCTGAACATGGTTTGTGGTTTTACACCCAAATACTGGGTTAAAAAATTTTTGTATCCGGGATATGGGGTAAAGTCCGTAAAAAACCAAGGGGATTGGCAGAAGATTTTTAAAACTGCAGTAGTGCTTGGAATAAAATCGCGTAAAGGCCGGTCTGGTAATATGGCATCGCGCTGGCTGGTTTCTGAATAATTCTGATTAAGCCACTGAAGAGATGGAGCTTTCTGTGACAACAACTATGCAGATTATTTTATGTAACTGTCCGGATGAACAAATTGCCGAACAGATCGCCCGGCAGTTACTCAGCATGCAACAGGCTGCCTGCATCAATATTCTGCCAGGGGTCCGCTCGATTTATCGCTGGCAGGGGCAAATCGAGACATCCGTGGAAGTCGCGATGTTAATCAAAGCACCGGTGGCACAGTTTGACGCAATCAGTCAGACCATTTGCCGGCTGCATCCGTATACTGTACCGGAAATTATTGCAGTCCCGGTCACACAGGGCTTTTTACCTTATCTGCACTGGGTCAATGAGGAATGTTTACCGAATGAATAAATCAAAGTTGCTGGCAGCAATATCGATGTTTGTTTTGTTGTCGCAGAGTCTGTTGAGCGGTGTGATGGCCGATCCGTTACAAAGCCCGCAAAGCAGCCAAAATCCATTGCCGGCGCAAAATATTCTGAGCGCACTGCAACAACCCAAATTTTTACCCGTCGATCAGGCATTTATGCTGGATTTTGCCCAAAGTGGTGAGTCCGTGCGCATTAGTTTTCAGATTGCTGACGGGTACTACTTATATAAGCACAAACTGAAAATCGCCGGTGTGGCGGTTAACTTCAGTAATCCGGCTTTACCGGCTGGTTTGCCGCATGAAGACGAATATTTTGGCAAAGCCGAAATCTACCGCCATCAGCTGGTATTCGACGTCAAACTGGCCAATATCGATGCCGACGCCAAACTAAAAATCCGTTATCAGGGCTGCGCGGAAGCAGGCTTGTGTTATCCATTGGAAACCCGTGAAATCCCGCTGATCAGCCAAGCCCCTGCCAAGACCGCCGCGACAGATAGTGGAGCAGATAGTGGAGCAGACACTGCTGGCAATACAGCACCGGTCTCCAGTCAGATTAGCCTGGCCGAACGCCTCAGCTCCGATAAAAGCCTGCTGACGTTAGGGGTGTTTTTCCTGCTCGGCCTGGGCCTGGCATTCACACCTTGTGTCTTTCCGATGTACCCCATTCTGACCAGTATTATTGTGGGTCAGGGCCAGCAGCTCAGCCATGGCCGCGCTTTCCGTTTATCTTTTGCTTATGTGCAGGGCATGGCACTAACCTATTCACTGCTTGGTTTAGTCGTCGCCAGTGCCGGCGTGAAGTTTCAGGCCGCCTTTCAGCATCCGGCCGTGCTCATCGGCATCAGTGTGTTATTCGTGCTGCTGGCTGGCGCAATGTTTGGCTGGTTCAATCTGCAGTTACCGGCGCGCTGGACCGAAAAACTCACCGCGACCAGCAACCGGCAACAAGGCGGATCGCTCAAAGGCGCGCTGGTGATGGGCGCATTGTCAGGCCTGGTGGCCTCGCCCTGTACGACCGCGCCGCTGACCGGTGTGTTGCTGTATATCGCGCAAAGCGGCGATTTAGCTTATGGCGCGCTGGTGCTGTACATCTTAAGTCTGGGCATGGGCCTGCCGTTATTGCTGCTTGGCAGCAGTGGTGGCAAATGGCTGCCTAAACCTGGCGCCTGGATGGACGTGATTAAAGCCATTTTCGGTTTCCTGCTGTTATCAGTGCCGTTAATGCTGCTATCACGCATCGTGCCGGCCGAAGTTTTACTGGTGCTTGGCTCGTTATTAGCACTAGGCTTTGCGCTGTATCTGCAGCAAGTGCAGCAACTGCTGAAAACTGCCGTGGCAAAAAGCCTGTGCTGGCTGGTCGCCACGCTGTTGGTATGCAGCGTTGTAATAGCGAATTATCGGCAATGGCTGGCACCAGAACCACAGGCACAGTCCGTTGCAGTAAGCACACAACAAGCCGGCCAGTTTATCGACATTAAAACCCTGGCGGATTTGGATGCACAGCTTTTAGAAGCCAAAGCGCAAAACCAGTTTGTGATGCTGGATTTGTTCGCTGAGTGGTGTGTCGCCTGTAAAGAATTCGAGCACATTACTTTTGCTGACGGCGGCGTTAAAACCGAAATGGCGAAAATCCGTTTATTACGCATCGATGTGACCAAAGCCACAGAGCAGGATCAGCAGGTTTTGGACAAGTTTCAGGTGCTGGGATTGCCAACTTTATTGTTTTTTGCACCGAACGGCAGCGAATTAACTACATCACGCATCACTGGCTTTATGGGGCCAGCTGAGTTCAAAGCCCATTTAATCCAGCTGCAGCAATAAGCCTGCAGCACAAGGCCGGCGTGGCCTGCAAAACTGCTCGGACCACGCCAGTCTCCTACCGAATCTCCCTGTACAACAACAGCTGCGAAAAGTTCCCATCTGCTGATAAGACCAGTATTTTGCTGCCATTTGCTGCGATTTCACTATAATGAGGCGCAAATCTGCAAATGCCTGCCGCATTTCTGTGAAAAAGATTGTTTTTTCGCCGACCTTTGGCAGGATGGAAGCAGATCCAGAATTATCAACGGAATAATCGACAAATGACTGCCAAATTACGGATTTTGCTGTTAAACGGTCCGAACCTGAATATGCTGGGGCAACGTGAACCGCATATTTATGGCGCACAAACACTGGGCCAGATTGTCAGCGACTTACAGCAGTATGCCAGCACATTGCAGGTGGAATTATCCCATCTGCAGTCCAATGCCGAGCATGAACTGGTCGGTGCTATCCAGCAAAGCCTGGGACAACAGGACTACATCATTATCAATCCAGGCGCTTTCACCCATACCAGTGTTGCGATTCGCGACGCCTTACTGGCGGTGGCCATCCCATTTATTGAAGTACATTTGTCGAACGTACATGCCCGTGAAGCATTTCGCCGGCATTCTTATTTATCAGATATCGCAAAAGGCGTGATTTGTGGTCTGGGAGCTAACGGTTACCGTTATGCGCTCGACTCTGCAGTGGCAACACTGACCAGCACGCCACGAAACCCATAAATTCCAACCAAGTTAGGCGCAAACGTCATGGATATTAGAAAAATTAAAAAACTGATCGAACTTCTGGAAGAATCTGGCATTAATGAGCTGGAGATCACCGAAGGTGAAGAATCTGTGCGCATCAGTCGTGGTGGCCCGGTGCAACAATACGCTCCAGTGCACTACACCGCAGCACCCGCTGCACCAGCCGCTGCTCCGGCACCTGCAGCAGCGCCTGCGGCACCAGCCGCTCCAGTGGCAACCGGTTATCAGCTGCGCTCACCGATGGTGGGTTCTTTCTACCGTGCTGCGTCACCAACGTCGAAAAACTTCGCTGAAGTGGGTCAAACGGTCAAAGTCGGCGATACGCTGTGTATCGTTGAAGCGATGAAAATGATGAACCAGATCCAGTCAGACAAAGCCGGCGTTATCACGGCCATTCTGGTAGAAAACGGCGAGCCGGTTGAATTTGACCAGCCTTTATTTGTGATCGAATAACCGAAAAGGCCGACACATGTTAGAAAAAGTGCTGATAGCCAACCGGGGCGAAATTGCGCTGCGTATCTTACGCGCCTGCAAAGAACTCGGTATCAAAACTGTCGCGGTGCACTCCACCGTCGACCGTAATCTCAAGCACGTGCTGCTGGCGGACGAGACCATTTGTATTGGCCCTGCCCCATCACCACAAAGCTACCTGAATATTCCGGCATTAATCGCCGCTGCAGAAGTCACCAATGCCCAGGCGATTCACCCTGGTTATGGTTTCCTCGCTGAGCGCGCCGATTTCGCCCAACAGGTTGAAGACAGCGGCCTGGTCTTTATCGGACCACGTCCTGAATCCATCAGTCTGATGGGTGACAAAGTCTCTGCGATTGAAGCGATGAAAAAAGCCGGTGTGCCTTGTGTACCAGGTTCTGACGGTGCGGTCGGTGACGATGCTGACACCAACAAAGCCATCGCCAAACGCATTGGTTACCCGATCATCGTCAAAGCTGCCGGCGGCGGCGGTGGTCGTGGCATGCGTGTGGTACGCGGTGAAGATGAACTGGTGTCGTCAATTGAGATGACCAAAGCCGAAGCCAAAGCTGCTTTTGGTAACGACATGGTTTACATGGAGAAATTCCTGGAAAACCCACGTCATATCGAAATTCAGGTATTGGCAGATGGTCAGGGCAAAGCCATTCACTTAGGTGAGCGCGACTGCTCGATGCAGCGTCGTCACCAGAAAGTCGTCGAAGAAGCACCAGCACCAGGCATCACGCAGGAACAACGCGACTTTATCGGTGGCCGTTGTGTGCAGGCTTGTATCGACCTGAACTATCGCGGTGCCGGTACTTTTGAATTCCTGTATGAAAACGGTGAGTTCTTCTTTATCGAGATGAACACCCGTATTCAGGTAGAACACCCGGTCACTGAAATGATCACCGGTGTGGATTTGATTAAAGAGCAGCTGCGCATTGCCTCTGGTATGCCGCTCAGCATCAAGCAATCTGATATTGTCATTCGCGGCCATGCGGTGGAATGCCGGATCAACGCGGAAGATCCAAAAACCTTTATCCCGTCGCCGGGTACTATCACCCGCTTCCACCCACCAGGTGGTAATGGCGTGCGCTGGGATTCGCATATTTATGCCGATTACACAGTGCCGCCAAACTATGACTCGATGGTCGGCAAGCTGATCACTTACGGTGAGAACCGGGCTATTGCCATCGCGCGTATGCGCAACGCACTGAGTGAACTGCTGGTCGGTGGCATTAAAACCAATATCGATTTGCATAAAGAGATTATGACGGATGCCAACTTTAATCAGGGTGGCACCAACATTCATTATCTCGAGCACAAGCTCGGTATCAAATAACGCCTTGAACTGAAAAAAAAGCCAGTCTGCGCAACAGACTGGCTTTTTTTATACCGATGATTTAGCCCAAAGCGCCAACTGAACGTTGGCGGATATTCGCCAACACCTGCAGCCAGTCTTGCTGCCAGCGCGATTTGCTGAAGCTCTGCTGCGCGGTTTGCCAGGCCATCAGCGCCAGCTTTTCCGCTTTATCCGGCGTATCGAGTAACTGACTCAGCCGCTGCACTAGTTCGGCTTCGTCTGGCATACAAATCAAACCATTGTGCTGGTCTAACACCATATTGCTCAGGCCACCAACATTAGTCGTCACAACAGCACAACCTGCCGCCATAGCCTCTGCGAGGCTTAACGACGTGCCTTCAGAACCAACAGATGGCAATAACACCATATGATGTTGTAAATGCACTGTGAGGCTTTGCGATGGTTCATAACAGAAAATGCTGACTCGCGGTTCGTCGGCGAATTGTTGTTGCAGTGAGGTCAATAATGGCCCGTCCCCGGCGAAACTCACCTGTAACTGCGGATAGCGCTGCAACAGACGCTGCACGACCCGGCTGGCCAGCGGGATACCACGATAATCAACAAAACGCCGGGCGATCAGCAGCCGCAACGGGCCTGTTGCCGGCCATTTCCGTTGGATCTGCGCGTGACTGGCCAATTCGAGACAGAAGTTTGGGATCACAGTCCAGCGCTGTAGAGGACTCATGTCACGACAGGTGCGATACCAGTTAATAAAGTTATGGTCGACACAGACCAAATCCCGACACTGCCGGACGTACGACAAATACTTGCGTTGTGACAACCAGCTTTTGACTGTCGCCAGCAAGCCCGATCCTTTACCGGGTTTGTCCCAGGAGACTCCATGCTGTATCGCGATAGTGCGGGGTAAATCAGAGGGGACAAAATAGCTGTCTGTCGCAAAAATCAGCCAATCGGCAACAGGGTCAAAATCCTGCCGGACCGCCTGAAACAATGCATGTTTTTTCCGGTTACCACGACAACCACGGCAATCAATCCCACGAATTTCAATGCCGGCGTAACTGGTAATAAAACTGTGCCGGGCTGGCTGCAACACAATGACCTGATAGCCTTGGTGCTGAAATAACTCGCTTAAGGCCAGAATGTAATTTTCAATGCCACCGAGATGCAGCTGGCCGGTTTCTGGCAGGTAAAACTGGCGATAAATCACATATAACTTCATCAATGGACAGCCCCAAAATGGAAAACCGCCATAGGTTATATTTTGACAATCATTTGTAAAGATAAAAAGTTAATTAATTTGTTTTTTACTGTAAACGAAAGGTCGCTATGCAGGAATTTGATAAAAGCGCCGGCCCGCCTGCCCCAGCCGGTTTCAAACTGATATAATCCGCCGCTTTGATTGCTGCCGGAAATCGCTATGCCCTGGATCCAACTGCGCGTAAACACCACTGAAAAACATGCTGAGACGGTCAGCGACATGCTGATGAGCTGGGGCGCCCAGGCCGTCAGTTTTGTCGATGCGCAGGACACTCCTATCTATGAACCCATGCCCGGAGAAGTGATTTATTGGGCGAATACTGTGGTGGTAGGTCTGTTTGATGCGGAACACCCGATGGACAAAGTGATCCGCAAACTGGAGCAAGTCAGTTTGTTTAAGCATGGCGTGCAGTACAAGCTGGAGCAACTGGAAGACAAAGACTGGGAACGCGAATGGATGGACAACTTCCACCCGATCCGCTTTGGTCAACGGCTGTGGGTTTGCCCGAGCTGGCGTGAAATTCCGGACCCGACTGCCGTCAACGTGATGCTTGACCCAGGCCTCGCCTTTGGTACCGGCACGCACCCAACCACCGCATTATGTATGGAATGGCTCGACAGTCAGGATTTAACTGACAGCCTCGTCGTCGATTTTGGCTGTGGTTCCGGCATTCTGGGCATTGCAGCGCTGAAACTCGGTGGCAAACGTGTGGTCGGGATCGACATCGACCCGCAAGCCATTGAAGCCAGTACCGCCAATGCGGCGCGCAATGGCGTTGCCGGTCAGATTGAACTGTATTTACCCAAAGACCAGCCAAAGTTAGAAGCTGATGTGGTGGTGGCCAATATTCTCGCCGGTCCGCTGGCTGAACTGAGTCAGATCATCAGTGCTTATGTGCGGCCGGGTGGCCTGCTTGCTCTGTCCGGCATCCTGGAAAGTCAGGCACAATCGGTGATTGACGCCTACCGCAACGAATTTGACTTCGACCCGGTCGCCGTCAAAGAAGAATGGGTGCGCTTGAGTGCACGCAAAAAAGCCTAAACACCCGCGCCTGACGCTGCTGTGCGGCTGCTGACTTCGGTCAGCACCTGCACGCCGTGCGGGCTCGTCTGATATTCCAGCCATATCTCGTTACCGGCGCACCAGTCTGCAGACCAATCTTGCGTCAGTTGCAGCAGGATTTGTGAAGCAGTGATCGCCATGACTCTGGCCGCGCTGAACTCCATGATTTGCCGGCAATCCGGATACAAGGCTTTATACAGCGCTTCTTTGGCGGCAAAAATCAGCGTCAGCTGCTGCGCCAACGTCATGTTGCTGTTTTCGCGTTGACACCACTGCTGTTCGTCCGCCGATAAAATGGCCGGCGCCAGTTCCTGATACTGCGCCGAAGTCAGCCATTGCTCGAGGTCAACACCAAGACGCCGCCCGGTGTGGCTGCCAAGTCCCGCCAACACCAAGTCACCACTATGTGACACAGAACCTTGTTGACCTGCAGGCCAACACGGACTGCGATCGGCACCAGGCAGAATTTGCGCGGGTGTCAGCCCCAGCTGGTGCTGCAACCGGCGCAGCAACAGACGAGCCGCCAGATATTCCGCCTGACGTTTTGGCACCGCCTGAGCGATTTGCGCCGGCCATGCAATCGCATTGTCAGCCGCCAGCTGGTGCAGGTCCACCCGCGCTAACAATGGCGCAAAGCCAGCGTTACACAAGTGCCAGCCCCGCCACTGCCACTGCTGCAGGTTGTGAAACAATTGTGCAGTCATCTCTGTTCCAATAAATAAGTCTGTGGCGGAAATTAACACCGCCTGTCCGGTTAGTCAGCCGTTTATCCGCTGCCAATACCTTTAATCTGATAGCGCAGCTGGCTGTTATGCCGGCCGTTACAGTAAGGCTCTCTGACTTTATTTCTGCCAAGGAGCTTTTATGTCTGCGTTATATCGCCCTTCCCGCCTGTTCGCGCCGTGCGCCGGGTTGCTGTTCAGTCTGCACTGTTCTGACGTGATCGCAGCACCATGGCAATTTGAAGCCGGCGCCGGTGTGCTGAGCCAACAGCAGGTGTGGAAAAAAATGCCCACCGTCAGTAGTGTCATTCCGTATTTTATCGCCAGCAATGGTCCGTGGCGCCTCGGTTTTGATCAGGGTAACCTGGTTAGCTACAGCCTGGTCGAAGACGAAAACTTCCGCTTGTATGCCGGCGCAGGTATTCGCGACAACGGCTATGACGCCGATACCAGCCTGAGTTCAAAGCTGTCTGACGACCCGGTGTTCACTGGTTATCAGGCGCCGGATACTGAAATCACCGGTTCCGTCGGCATGCGTTGGTATTGGTTTTCGGTGCAGCTGGCGCAGCAGCTGAACGAAGACCGCAACGCCCAGGTGGTCGATCTGGCGCTGGAACTGCCGTTGTATCAGCATCAATCCGGCTTGCGCCTGATGGCCGTAGCGGCCGCCAGCTGGATGAATGCCGATTACACCCAGCGGATTTATGGTGTGGCCCCCGGCAATCAGAACCTCAGTGTCGGCCGGCCGGTGTTTCATCCGGATGCTGAAGTGAATTACCGGCTGGACCTGCGCGTACAATATCCGCTGAGTGCCCAGACTGTGCTGTTAGGCAGTGCCGGCATCACGCAACTGGCTGATAACCTGCAACAAAGCCCGTTGGTTGACGAAGAACGCAGTATCGAAGCGATGTTATTGCTGGTATATCGCTTCTGATCTCCGCAGAGCATCCGCCAAGCCCGCCTGATGGCGGGCTTTTTGTTGCCTTCTGTTTACCCTCATTTCAGCCCGGCGGTTACGCCGGGCTCTCCCATCAAAAAGGCCTACAACAATGCTTTTAACCTTGCTGCCAGCGCCGGTGCGGACAACATACTCAGATGGTCGCCTTCAACCTGTTGTAGCTGCAAACTACCTTTCAGATACTGTTTCAATTGACGACGCAAATGCGTACGCGGATGCGCGGTGGCAAATTCGTCGCCATAAATCAGCCAGCTTTCGCCCTGAAACTTCGGCCCCGGCTTAAACTGCCGGTACAACTCAGCCTGAGCTGAAGCGATTGCCAACAAGGCATCCAGTTCGGTCTGCCAGTCCTTCGCGGGCAACAAACCGGCCTGTTGCATCAGCTGGACCAGCGCAACACGATATTGCGCCGGTTCGCTGAACGTTTGGGCCGGCTCTGCTAATGCACGGCATAACAGCTGGTACATCTCAGTCGCGGCATCGGCCATTGCACTGGTGGCGGCTACCGGATGCAAATCTACATCCAATAAACATAAAGTCACCTGCTCACCCTGCCCCTGCAGCGCACAGGCCAGCTGATAAGCAATGCGGCCGCCGAGCGAGTGGCCGGCAATGCGGTATGGCCCCTTTGGCTGAGCCTGTCGCAGTACCTGCAGGTAATCTTCAGTCAATAAGGTCCAATCATGATGTGGCGCCAGCTGGCCGAGCCGGCCTTGCGGCTCGGCCACCCACACTTGTGCCTGACCACGCAGCTGGCGCGCCAGCGGCAACATCGCCGCACTGACGGCACCTGCGCCCGGGATCAGCCACCAGTCCGGCAGACCCGGTTGTGGCTCCAGTACAACCCAGCGCACCGTATCAGCTGCGTCGCCGTTCTGCGGCCGTTGACCGCCATCAATCAGCGCCGCCAGACTGCGGATATCGGCATGGCTGAACAGGTCGGCCAGACTGAGCAATGGCCAGTCCAGCGTGCGGCCATGCTGATTAAGCTGTTGTATCAGCGAGATACTGAGCAACGAATGACCACCAAGGTCAAAGAAACTGGCCGTGACATCATCTACTGGCTGCGCCAGCACCTGCTGATAAATCTGCTGCAACCGCGTTTCAGTGGCCGTCGCCGGTGGCTGGCTTTGCCGATGTTGTGGTTGCGGCGATGGCAAGGCTTTACGGTCAATTTTGCCGTTGCTGTTCAGCGGAAAGACCTCAAGCTCCAGCCAATACGCCGGTTGCATATAAGCCGGCAGTTGCTGCTGCAGATAACTGCGCAGCGCTTGTTCTGTCACTTGCTCTGTCACACCGGCTGCCGCACTGCGTTGCCAGTACAGCACCAGCTGCGGTTGCTCGCGCACGATCAGCGCCAATGCTACCGCCTGCTCGACGGCAGGATGCTGGCGCAGCTGACTTTCAATATCGCCCAGTTCGATCCTGAACCCATTGATTTTCACCTGATGATCCAGCCGGCCTAAAAACGCCAGCTGGCCACCCGGCAATTGCCGCACCAAATCGCCGGTGCGATACATCTGCTGACCCAGCACCCGGCTTTGTGGCAAAAACGGATCCGGCAAGAAATGCCGTGCCGTCAGCTCTGGCCGGTTGCGATATCCAGCGGCGACACAAGGACCACTCAGATACAGTTCGCCGGCAACGCCTGGCGGCTGCAACAGCCCGGCCGGACTTAATACATAACTGCGGATGCCCGGTAATAAATCTGCGACCGGCGCCACACCCTGACTGGCAAAATCGGCCGTGCTGCGGATCGGTGCAGCCGACACCCAGATGGTCGCTTCGGTGGGCCCATACACATTCCACAAGCTGCCACCGCCGGCTAACAGTTGCAGCGCCAGCGGCTGACTCAACGCCTCGCCGCCGCATAACATCACAAGGCCTGGCTTGCTGCGCCAGCCTGACATTAATAACCCCTGCCAGGTCGCTGGCGTGGCCTGCAGCAGGCGGATATCAAACCGGTCCAGCCAGTGCTGCAGCTGCTGCGGATCACGCGCATCTTCAGTCGGCATCAGTACTGTGCGGCCCCCCCACAGCAGCGGCAACCACAGCTCGAGCACAGATATATCGAAGGTCACTGTAGTAATGGCCAGCAGCGCCTGCTGTGGCTGAAAGCCGATGCGGGCGGCAATCTGATTCAGACATTCCAGCACTGAACTTAAATACACCTGCACGCCTTTTGGCACGCCGGTCGAACCCGAGGTGTAAATCAGATACGCCAGCGGATCTGCCGGCAGTTGCACTGTTGGTGCACTATGCGGCTGTTGTTGCACAGCCTGCAACTGCTGTGGCGCATCACAGAGCCAAAGAGCTGCTGCGCCGGCCTGCAATGCCAGCGACTGATAACAGCTGCTGACCAGCGTCAGTGCCACCGCAGCATCGTCCAGCACTGCCTGCAAGCGGGCGGCCGGCTGCATTGGATCCAGCGGCACATAAGCACAGCCCAGTTTCCACAGCGCCAGAATGCTCACCGGCAACTGGTGATCGCGGCGCAGCAATAAAGCCACGCGTTGCCCCGGCTGCAATCCTGCGGCAAACAGGGCGTGTGCCAGTTGATTGGCGTTTGTGTCCAATTGCTGATAACTCAGCGCCTGCTGCGCATCCGCGACGGCAATATTGTCGCCAAAGCGCAATTGCTGTTGTTGCCACTGCGCCAGAAAATCAGCACGCCGGGCAAAGGACACCCGATCTTCCGTCAGCACAGGCTGTGCCGCCAATAGTTGTTGCTGCCGGGCGCTGTCGAGCAGCGGCAACCGTGCCAGTGGCCGTAATGCTTCAGTGCGCACCAGTTGCAGCGTCAGCACCAGCGCGTCTAACAGCGCCTGTGCCGTGTCGCGGCTGAATATTGCGCAGGCATAATCCAGTCGCAGCAGCAGTTGTTGCTGTTGCAGCTGTAAGTTCAGACTGAGATCAAAGCGCGCCTGCACTGTATCCGGCGCTAATAACGTCAGGCCCCGTGCGGTCAGCGCGCTGTCATCTGATACATCCATCGACATAAAGATTTGGAACAACGGGTGGATCGCCGCTTCGCGCGGTGGATTCAGCATGGCCACTAACAATTCAAACGGATAATCCTGATATTGCTGGGCACGATGTAATTGTTGCCGGCTTTGTTCTAACAGCGCGGTGAAATGCTGCGCCGGATCACAATCCAGCCGCAGCACCAGTGTGTTGACGAAAAAGCCGACTAACGGTTGCAACGCCGCCTGGGTCCGGTTCAGTACCGGCGTACCAACGACAATATCCGGCTGCCCGCTCCAGCGCGCCAGCACATGGGCAAATGCGGCATGGCACAGTGAAAACAGACTGGCCTGATGGCTGTGGGCGAATTGTTGTAATGCCTGCAGCTCATCCAGCGTCAGGGCAACGCTGACACTGGCGCCACGATCATCCGGCAGCGGCGGCCGGACATAATCCAACGGCAGCGCATGCACCGGCGGTAACTGCGCCAGCGTCTCGCGGAAATACTGCTCGGCCGCAGCAAAATAACCCGCATCCGCCAGCTGATGCTGCCATAGCGCGTAATCGCCATATTGCAGCGGCAATGCTGCAAATACAGCGCCATCTGGCGCGGATGACTGCTGTAACTGCTGATAGCACTGCAGCAAGCCGTTGATCAGCAAGTCCACTGACCAGCCATCGCCGGCAATATGGTGCAAATTAAACAGCAGATATTGCCGGCCTTGACATTGCACCAGCGCCAGTCGCCACAACAAATCCTGTGTCAGGTTAAATGGCGTGCGGGCGTGCGCAGCCGCCACGGTGCGCAGTGCCGCTAAATCAGCCACGTCCAGCCGCAGCAGTTGGAACTGCACCTGCGGCTGCACGCGTTGCCAGCTTTGGCCAGCTTGTTCCACCAGCACAGTCCGTAAAATTTCATGTTGGGCCGTCAGCTGATTGGCAGCCTGCTCCAGCACATCGGCGTCGAGCAGCGAGTCCAGCTGTATCGTTGCACTGATATGATATTGCGCCGATCCTGGCTGTAACTGTTCAATAAACCACAGCCGCTGCTGGCTGAACGACAGCGGTAACAAGTCGCCGCTGGCCGCTGGCCGCGCCGCCAACACCGGCCACTGCTGGTTTTCTACGTGTAGTAATGCGGCCATCGCCGCCAGCGTGCTGTGGCGGAAAATATCACGCACCACCAGTTCGCGGCCAAACTGCTGGCGGATCAATGCCAGTAACCGTATGGATAATAACGAATGCCCGCCCAGCGCAAAAAAATCAGCCTGGCGGCTTTGCACCTGTACGCCCAGCAGCTGCTGCCATAACTCAGCCAGTTGCTGTTCAGTGCCGGCGGCCGGCGGCTCGCCGGCAGTTTGAGCAAAGGCCTGCTCGTCCGGCTGTGGTAAGGCTTTACGGTCGATTTTGCCATTCGGTAACAACGGCCATTCGGCCAGTTGCGAAATGGCCGACGGCAACATAAATTGCGGTAATTTGCGGCTTAAATGCTGGCGCAGAGCCTCAGTGTCAATCGGCTCTGCAGCGCGCAGATAAGCCAGCAAACGCCAGCGACCTTCCGGCTGATCTGCCAGCACCAGCGCACTGTCAACTGCCGGGAATTGCAAAATCTGCGCTTCGATATCACTGAGCTCAATGCGGAAACCATTTAATTTGACCTGATCATCCTGCCGGCCAAAAAATTCCAGCTGACCGTCGCTGTTCCAGCGCGCCAGATCGCCACTGCGATACCAGATCCCGGCCTCATCCTGGCTCCACAACGGCGCCGGACAAAACACCGCCGCGGTTTGCTCAGGCCGGTGCAGATAACCCCGGCTGACGCCTGGCCCGGCGATCCACAATTCGCCAATGGCGCCAGGCGGTAACAAACGCCGCTCAGCATCCAGAATGTAACAACGGTTGGCGCCAACCGGCCGGCCCAGCGGAATTTGATGCTGCCGCGGCACCAGCCGGCTGATGGGGTAACAGGTGGCTGTGACTGTGGTTTCTGTCGGGCCATAGGCGTTGATCAGCCGGATCTGCTGTGCGCTGCTGTGCAACCAACGCCGGACTTGCGGCAGCGGTGCCGCCTCACCGCCGATAATGACCAGCCGCAGCGCCGGGTCAAACTGATCCGGTAAGGCACCGGTCAGTTCGCTCCAGAATGCGGTCGGCAAATTCAGTACACTAAGCTGCTGCTCCTGCACTTGCTGCCAGAACCGCGCCGGGCTGTCCAACCAGTCGGCTTCCCGCAGCACCAGACAAGCACCGCTGTACCAGCTGGCAAAAATCTCTTCGATGGAAATATCAAAATTGATACTGCTGAACTGCAAGACCCGGTCCTGCGGCTGCAACTGATATGCCTGCTGCATCGCCTGCACCAGATGCAATAACTGCGGCTGCGCCACCAGCACCCCCTTCGGTGTGCCGGTAGAACCTGAGGTATAAATCAGATAAACATCCGCGTCCGGCATTGGTTCCGGCAGCGGCGCTGCAGCTAATTCGGCTAACTGCGCCGGGCTGAACCAGTGTTGCCAGCATTGCTGCAACACTTTTCCCACAACAGGCGCGCCCGCGCTGAACCGCCTGACTTGCTCCGGCTCAGTCAGGATCAAGGCCGGCCCGGCATCATCAACAATCTGCTGCAAGCGCGCATCCGGATACGCCGGGTCCAGCGGCAAATAGATGGCGCCGAGCCGCTGCAACGCCAGTACAGTCACCAGCAATGGCACCGAGCGCTGCAGGCACAGAGCCACCACAGCACCGGCACCGATGCCGTCACGCTGCAGCGCCGCGGCCACAATCTGACTGTGTTGCCACAACTGTTGATAACTCAGGCATGCGTTGCCTTGGGCTAAGGCGGCTTGGTCGCCCTGCTGCTGCGCCAGCCATGCCAGCCGGGCCAACACAGTGTTATGCACAGGCGCTGGTGTCGTATCCAGCGAGGCGACATCCGCTGCGATCTCGCCACGGCCTGTCAGCAACAAGGCACGCTGGCTTGGACTCACCGCATCCAGCGTTGTCCAGGCCGTGCTGGCCAGCAATGTATTTGGGTGTTGCAACATCTGCTGCAACAAGGTCTGATAACTGTCAGCCAGCCGCGCAATAGTGGCCGCACTGAATAAATCTGAGTTGTACTCAAACGCAAAGGCAAAAGCGCTGCTTTCGGTACTGACTTCCAGTGTCAGTTCAAAACGGGCCTGCTGCTCGCTACCTGCAGCTTTACGCAGCTGTAAATCACCCAGCTGCATATCCGCCAGCCCCGGCGGATCCATGCTGAACATGATCTGGAACAGCGGTGAATATTGGCTTTGCCGCATTGGCTGCAGCGCTTCGACCAGTTTTTCAAACGGATATTCCTGATGCTGCTGCGCCAGCGCCACCTGCTGCTGCACCTGTTGTAGCAAAGTACTGACTGACCAGGCTGGATCCAGCTGCTGGCGCAGCACCAGCGTATTGACAAAAAAGCCGGCCAGATTGCCCAGCTCCGGCTGGGCCCGGTTGGCCACCGGGGTACCGATGACAAGGTCACGGCTCTGGCTGTATTTTTCCAGCAACAGATAAAAAGCGCTTAACAACAGCGTAAATAAACTGACCTGCTGCTGTCGGGCCAGCTGCACCAGCGCCTGGCCCTGATCTGGTTCCAGCTGAAACGCCAACCAGCCACCCTGCTGACTTTGTTGTTCCGGCCGGTCAAAATCAAGTGGCAGCTGATGTACAGGCGGCGCACCGGCCAATGTCTGTTGCCAGAAACTAAGCTGCTGTTGCCAATGCTGCTGCACTTCTGCGCTCTGTTGCCATAACACATAGTCGGTATATTGCAGCGGCAGTGCCGCCAACGGCGGTTCGATACCGGCCGACGCGGCATCGTCCGCTTCATTGGCCAGAGCCTGATACACAGTGGCAAATTCGGTGGCGAGTACCGCCATCGACCAGCCATCGGTGGCGATATGGTGCAGATTCAACACCAACAGCCCACGCTCTGCATCGATTTGCAGGTACCAGGCGCGTAATTTCAGGTCCGTCGCGAGATCAAACGGCTGCGCCAATAAAGCGGCCACCCGCTGCTGCACTTCAGTCCCGGTCAGACCGGCCACGTTGCTGCATTGCAACAGCGTCGCAGGCAATGGCAATGGCTGCTGCCAAAGCTGGCCAGCATCATCTTCGTACAGGCCAAAATGTAACGGCTGATGGCGGGCCAATAATTGCAGTAAGGCCTTGTCGGCACGCTGCGGCTCAAATGGCCCGTCGACCTGCCAGACCAGCGGCACATGGTACATGCTCTGGCCTGCCGACCAGCGTTCAACAAACCACAACCGCTGCTGCGACGCCGACAACGGGTACCGCTGCTGTGCCGGCAATGCCCGTAGCGGCGGCAAGCCCAGCACCGCGCCCGCCCGACCTGCCGCATCGATCCGCTGCGCCATATCGGCTAAATCGCTACTGCTGACAATATCGGCCAGGCCAACCGGCACCGGCCAGTGCTGACGAATCTGCGCCAGCAAGCGCGCTGCCAGTAAACTATGACCACCGAGCGCGTAAAAATTATCCTGCCGGCCGACCTCGGCAACCTGCAGCAGATCCTGCCAGAATCCGGCCAGCATCTGTTCGGTCGCACCAAGTGGCGCGATAAATGGCGTGCGCTGATAATCGGTTTCCTCTGGTTGCGGCAGCGCCTGTTTATCCAGCTTGCCGTTGGCGGTCAGCGGCATTTTATCGAGCAATACCAAAGCAGCCGGCAGCATATAATCCGGTAACGCTGCACGTAGCGCCTGCCGTACCGGTTCACGCACGGACTCTGGCGCGGCCAGATATCCAATCAGCTCCGCCCCCGCACCGCTGCCAATCACCCGGACCACCGCCTCGCGCACCTGCGGCTGCGCCAGTAACACTGCTTCGATTTCTGCCAGTTCAATACGAAAACCGCGCAGCTTTACTTGCAGGTCGATGCGGCCAAGATATTGCAGCTGACCTTCTGGTAACCAGCGCACTAAATCGCCGGTGCGATACAGCTGACCGTCGGCAAATGGATTGTTGATGAATTTTTCGCTGTTCAGCTCTGGCCGCTGCCAGTAACCGGCGCCAACGCCCGGCCCGCCAATCAACAGCTCGCCCGGCACGCCCGGCGGCACCAGCCGCAACGATGCATCCACTACATACAGCTGCGCTTCAGCGACACTGCCGCCCATCTGCATCCGCGGAAAATCCGGTAATAGCTGGCCCTGAGTACAATAAATCGAGGTTTCAGTCGGACCATAACTGTTCAGTAGCCGGCGACCATGCGCCCAGCGCCGGGCCAGCGTATCCGGGCAGGCTTCGCCGCCAATCAGCATCGTCTGCACCGTGCGCCAGGCGTCGACATTCAGATACGGCATCAAGGCCGGTGTTAACAGCGCATGGGTCAGCTGATCACGCGCGACCGCCTGATCCAGCGCCGCCGGATCACGGATCACGGCCGGCGGATACAGGTATAAAGTCGCACCACTACACAGCGCCCAGAAAAACTCGACGAGGCCGGCATCAAAACTAAAAGAAGCGAATTGCAACACCCGACAACCCGGGCCAAGGCCAAGCTGCGGAATTTGTTGCCACAATAAGCGGTTGACGCCGAGATGCTGCAACTGCGCCCCTTTTGGCAGACCGGTCGTGCCCGAGGTGTACACCAGATACATCAGCTGCTGCAAATCGCCGCTACACGGCGGTGGCGTTACCGCGGCGGCGTCTGCAGCAGAAAGATCCAGCAGATCCAGGTCCAGCCGCTGACATGCAGCCGGCAGTGCCACAGTGACAGTGCTTTCGCTCAGCATCAGGGTTGCCGCACTGTCAGTCAGAATATGGGTGATCCGATTTAGCGGGTACTCCGGATCAACCGGCACAAACACCGCGCCGGCTTTGAGCACGGCCAAAAAGGCCACCGCCAGCAGCGGCCCACGGGACAGACTAATGGCCACCCGTTGCCCTGTGGTGACGCCATGCGCCAACAACAAATGTGCCAGCTGGTTGGCCTGCTGGTCGAGTGTGGCATAGCTGATCTGTTGCTGCTGGTACACCAACGCTATCTGGTCCGGCTGCTGCTGCGCCTGATATTCCACCCACTGCTGAATTTGCCAGTCACGCCAGTGCTGCGGCAATGCTGCTGTTGGGTCCACTACTGGCGGCTGCTGAAAACTTGTCAGCAGCTGTTGCTGCTGTGCCGACAACCAGCCGAGTGTGCGAAGCTGCGCCTGGGGTTGCGCCGCCATCTGCTGATACAGCGCCAGTAACGCGTCGAGCCAGTGTTGCAGGATGTCGGTGGCAAACAAAGCCGATGCATAATGCAGATTCAGCCCGACTTGTCCTTGCTGCTCAATCAGCTCCAGACACAAATCAAAGCTGCTGACGCCCGGATCAAACGGCAGGTCGCGTACTTGTAAGCCCGGCAGGTCCAGCACCCGATCTTCGGCATTTTCATAAACAAACATCACGTCAAACAATGGGTTGCGCGCTGTGGTCTGCACCGGCCCGGAGTTGTGCGTCAGCAGATCTTCAAACGGGAACGCCTGATGCTGATAAGCGCCGACACAACGGCTGCGCACTTGTTGCAGCAACTCCGCTAACGTCTGTTGCTCATTAATATCCTGCGCCAGTACCAGCGTATTGGTGTACATCCCCATGGTATGTTCGGCCGCTTCATTGCCCCGCACCACGGCCGGCACCCCGACCTGCACTTCCTGCTGCCGGCACAACCGCGACAGCCATAACTGGCAGCCGGCCAGCAACAACATAAACAGACTGACCTGATGTTGCCGTGCCGTCTGTTTTAATGCGGCGGTCAGCGCCGGGTTCAGCGCGCTGAATAACCGGCCGCCGCTGAACGACTGTCGCGCCGGCCGGCTGTGGCATAACGGCAGCTCAGTCGGTGGCCGCTGTGGCAGTTGTTGCTGCTGCCAATAAGCTGCATCACGCTGATAACGTTCAGAGCGGCGATATTGCTGCTCCCAATCGAGATAATCGCCATATTGCTGACTGACCGGCGCCAGCGTCTCGCCCTGATACTGCTGCAACAATTCGCGGACAAACACCGACAGCGAAAAACCGTCGCTGATCGCATGATGGAAGTCGGTCAGCAGCAGATGGTGATCCGGCGCCAGCTGTAACAGCCAGACCCGGGCCAGCGGCGCAGCACTCAATTCAAACGGCTGCAGTAAAGCGCGTAGTGCCTCGGGCACCGTTGTGCTGTCCTGGTCGCGCCAATCCTGACACTGCAGTTTAAAATCAGCTGCCGGCAAAATCTGTTGCCAGAACAGTTCGTCCGAGTCGTGCCGTTGTTGCTGGTGCAAGGTGGTGCGCAGCACCTGATGGCGTGCCACCAGCAGCTGCATCGTCTGCTGCAGTTTTGCCAGGTCAAGCGGCCCCTGCAGTTCCGTCAGTGACGTGATGTGATAAGACAATTCCGCATCCGGTTGCTGACACAGCAGATATAAGCGTCGTTGTGCCGATGTCATCGGCAGCCATTCGGGCTGCGTTGCCACCACTGGCAGCGACACCTGTGCGGTAGACGTGGCCGGGTCTGCCGATAGCGGCTGCACCCCGGCTACCGACGGCTGCGTCGCTACAATCATCTGGCGTTTCGGCTGCTTTGCCTGCAGCTGTTGCAGCTGGACAGACATCAGTTGCTGCATCTGGCTCATCCGCGCCAATTGCTGCACAAACAACGTGATCAATGCCTGACTACGGCCTGGTTGGGAAGTTTTCACACATCACTCCTTTTTATCACTTCAAAGCGCGGTCAGGCCGCATCAGAACAGGGATTGGCTGGGTCGGTTGCCGCCGGCGAATTGTCATTGCGTTGTAACTTTGTTGCAGATGCCGGTGATGGCCGCCATAACGCCAGCAGCAGACACAGTGCACCTAAACCGGCCGCTGCCACGTCGGTGGCGACAAAAGCCCACCAAATGCCGCTTGTGGCCCACCAGGCGGGAAAAATAAAGACAAACGGCAGGAAAAACAGATAGTTATGTGACAGGTAAATCAACAGCGCCAGCCCAGCCCGACCGGTTGACAGAAAAAAACCGGCCGAGACAAAAAACAACGCATAGAGCGGAAACGCCAGACAGGCCGCTTTAGTGATCTCAATCGCCGCGCTATTGACCCCGGTCGGCGCCATAAATGCGGCAAACAACCAGGTCGGTTGCAGATACATCAGTGCGTACACCGCACTGGCGTAGGCCAAAGTCCAGCCTAAGGCGGCATAAACGGTCAGCCGCAGCCGCCGTTGATCCGCGGCGCCGGCATGATAGGCCGCCAGCGTCTGAAAGGCAGCCGCCAGGCCTTGCAGCGGCATCACCACAATCACCATCATTTTGATAAAAAGACCAAAGGCCGCTGTGGCCAGCAGCACATCTGCACCACTTAAAGCGCCGGTAACAGCCAGCTGACTGTTCACCGCAGCGACCATCAGGCCAATGCCCAGCTGATTTAAAAACAGTGGCAGACCCAGCAATAACAACTCGCGTTTGATCCCCGGCGCTGCACGCCGGCGCAGCCAACGCAAACCACCATCCGTGGCCTCTTTTGCGCCAGAGCACCAGCGATGCAGCCGGTTACGTTCGCCCTGGATCAGCCACCAGGCTAACAACGCCGCCAACAGTTGCGACAGCGCCGTGGCGACACCGGCCCCCAACACGCCCCAGTCCAGGCCAATAATGAATAAGATATTAAACAACACATTGAGCAGACAGCTGCTGACCACGACAATCACCATCAGCCGCACGCGGGCCTGGGCGCGGAATGCCTCACACCAGACCTGCGCCAGCAGTGCCGGGACCGTCGCCAGCAGCACCGGATAGCCATAATCCAGTGCACCCGCCAGCACATCGGCCGGCGTTTGCAGTAGCGCCAATAACGCCGGCAGTGCAGCACAAAGACCGGCGGTCAGTGCCAGTCCTAACCAGAGCGTCAGGACTGTGGCCTGCCACAAAGCTTTGCGGCCATTCGCCGGCTTGCCGGCACCTAAAGCCCGCGTTAACACACTGGCCAACGAGCCGCCTAAAGCTGTGCCAACAGCGGCCACCAGCATCTGCAGCGGAAAAATCACTGATAACGCGGCAATGGCGCGGTCGCTCTGGCTGAACTGACTGATAAATGCCATGTCGACGGCGTTGGCCAGTGCACCAAATACCAGCGACAACATAATGGGCAGCGCGAGGCGCCCCAGCGTTGGAAATACCGGCGCAGCGGCAAGTGTGGATAAAGCAGGTCCGGACATGAGGTACTCCTGATTAAAAGCAGTCCCACCCCGGTCAACAAAACCGACAGTGGCTGCCCTGCCAAAGTGCCGCCACAATATGACAAGCTGTTAACGTCAACTTGATGAAATGTTTATTTTTTTCTGATGAAGCCCGGCATAAAAAAGCAAAAAAACGTCGCCGCGCGCTTTATCCGCCGCCAACGCGCTTTGCGCCAAAAAACAACGCCTTATCACAATTCACAGCCAGTACCCGGTAAAAGCCGCAGGCTAAGCACATCTGATCAGCCTGAAGGAGTCACGGCATGAGCCTGGCGCAATTGCAACATTTGTCGAAAACGTATGCCCTTGGCCAACTGCGGGTACAGGCGCTAACCGATGTCAGCCTGCAGCTGCAACCTGCCTGCTTTACCGTATTGTCCGGTCCGTCCGGCAGCGGTAAAACCACGCTGTTGAATCTGATCGCCGGTATTGATCGGCCGGACCAGGGTGATGTGAGCATTGCCGGGCAGTCACTACAGCAGCTCAGCGACAATGCGCTGACCGATTTCCGTGCCCGCCACATCGGCTATATCTTTCAGAATTTCAATTTGTTACCAGTGTTGTCGGCGTTTGAAAACGTCGAATATCCGCTGCGGCTGAATCAGACGCCGGCGGCACAACGACGGAAAAGAGTGCTGGAGCTGCTCGATGCGGTGGGCCTCGCCGACAAAAGCAACCACCGGCCTAATCAACTGTCCGGTGGTCAGCGCCAGCGCGTCGCCATTGCCCGGGCGCTGGTGCATCAACCGCTGCTGGTGCTTGCCGATGAGCCGACCGCCAACCTCGACAGTCAGACCGGTGCGCAGATCATCCTGCTGATGCGCGACCTGCAGCGACAACAAAAAACCGCCTTTGTGTTTTCTTCGCATGACCCGCAGGTGATCGCCAGCGCTGATCATCTGGTGTTGTTAAAAGACGGGCATCTGCAATCCCCTCAGCCGTTACAGGAGGCCGTATGATCGCCCTGGCACTACGCAATTTGTGGCGCAATCAGCGCCGCTCCGCTACGACGTTGCTGGCCATGATGATTGGCATGTTGTCGATTTTGTTATTCGGTGGTTACAGCCGCACTGTGTATTACGGCCTGGAAACCGATTTTGTCGGCCGTAGCGGCCATCTGCAGTTACAACGCAAAGACTATTTCTGGTTTGGCAGCGGCGACCCGCAGGGGTACAGCCTGCAAAACTACACTGAGCTTGTCACTGATATTCAGCAGGATCCGGTGCTGGCGCCGTTGCTGCGCGTGGTGACGCCGGTGCTGCAATTTGGTGGCATCGCCGGCAACTTTGACGCCGGCCTGTCCAAACTGGTGATAGTCCAGGGTGTCGACGTCGAAGGGCAAAATCAGTTGCGGCAATGGAATGATTATCAGCTGGCGATCACACCGGAGCTGCTGAGCATAGATCCGACAGCCCCGGATCAAGCCGAGATTGGCATCGGCGTGGCGCGGATGCTGCAACTGTGCACGCAACTGGCACTAAAGGATTGCCCGCAAGCGGAAGCCGGCAGCCCAGCCTCCGACGCCGGCACATTGTCCGCCGATATCACCGCCCTCGCCGTCACGACAGCGCAGAGTACAACGGCCAGTCGCGACCAGAGCGGTGCCAGACTGGAACTGTTGGCGGCCAGCACCGGCGGTGCGCCCAATGTCAGCCGGCTGCAGATCAACCGCGCAGTGACCACCGGCGCCAAAGAGCTGGATGAAGTCTATCTGGCGATGCAGCTACAGCAGGCTCAAACGCTGCTGTATGGCGAGGCCGGTCAACGCGTCACCGCACTGCAAATCCAGCTGCAACACAGTGCAGATTTAGAACTGGCCCGTGCCCGGCTGCAACAGCTCATCGACAGCCGCTGGCAACAACAACCGCTGGAGGTACATGACTTCCAGACGCTGAATCCGGCTTTTGGCCAAATCACCGGCATGTTTTCCGCCATCTTTGGTTTTATCACCATCCTGATCAGCGCCATTGTGTTGTTTACCGTCGGCAACACCATGAGCATGGCCGTGCTGGAACGGACGGTAGAAATCGGTACTTTGCGCACCCTCGGCCTGCGTCGCAGCGGTATCCGCCGGCTGTTTGTCAGTGAAGGGTTATTGCTCGGCCTGACCGGCGCCGTGCTGGGCACTCTGCTGGCGCTGCTGCTGGCCGCGTTGATTAATCAGGCCGGTTTTGCCTGGTTGCCGCCTGGCAGCAGCAATCCGGTCCCCATTACCATCCGCTTGTGGGGTGAACATCAGATGTTACTCAGTATCAGCCTGACGGTGGTGCTGGTCGCGACTGTCTCAGCCTGGTGGCCGGCACGGCGGGCGGCACAGCAGGATGTGGTCGACGCATTACGTTATGTCTGATTTGACATTAATTAATTGAATTCATAGGTGATTTGATGAGAACCCTCCATCACACTCCGCGCTTTTACCTGCTGCTGGGCCTGCTGTTCGCCGCAGCCACAGCGCCGCTGGCTTCAGCACAGGCACAGGCAGGCAGTAGCAACAGCGAGGCTCAGGCCTTATTGCAACGCGCGGATGAAGTCAGAAATCCGCGACAGTCGTACCGGGTGACCTCCACGTTGATTGAGTATCGCAACGGCAAGGAAATCAGCCGCAATCAACTGGCGGTATTTACCCGCTACGAAGCAGACACCCGGCAATTTCGCAACCTGATCCGCTTTTTGCAGCCGCGCCGTGACAACGGCAAGTTGCTGCTCAAAGACGGCGCCGATCTGTGGTTTTACGATCCGGCCGGGAAAGCCAGCATCCGGATTTCGGCGCAGCAACGTTTGTTAGGTCAGGCCGCCAATGGCGACGTCGTGACCACAGACCTGATTCGGGATTACAGCGCAGTACAGACCGGCACCGCCACCTTGCAGGATGCTGAAGGACAAAGCCGCGACACTGTGCAGCTTGAGCTCAGTGCGCGTCATCCGGATGTTACTTATGCCCGCATGCAGTTGTGGCTGGACCCGGCCAACGGCCAGTCCGTCAAAGCGGCCTTGTATGCACAAAGTGGCACTTTGCTGAAAACCGCCTGGTTCCGCCATTACAAACCGGCACTGGGGCAACTGCGCCCGACCGAGACCATCATCATTGACGGATTAAATCCACAGTTGGTGACGGTGATCCAAAGTCAGGACCATCAGGCGATGGACGTGCCGGCGCAGTGGCTGCAACGCCAGGCGCTGGAAAGTTTTAACGGACGATAAGCGATGTGGCCGCTGCTGTATCTCAGTTTGTTACAAAGCGATCCCCTGCCCGGCGCCGATCTGCAGGCTTTTGCGCTGGCCGATCAGAGCAAAGCTGGCGCGGCGACACCGGCGGACTGGCAACTGTCTGCCGAAGCAGCGCTGACGACGCTCGGCACGCCGGGGGCGAAACAGCAGCACTGGCAAAACCGCCTGGCGCTGGACAGCCGTTACAGTCAGACCAGTGACGATGGCTCACTGTATCTGCGCTGGAACAGCCGCATTGACCATTTTGGCGGCAACAGTTTTGGCGACAATAGCGCTGAGGGCAGTGACAGCACGACCATGATGTCGTGGAAAGAGCTGTATGGCGGTTATCGCTGGAATGACAGCTGGCAAACCGAATTTGGCCGGATCAATCAGAAAAATGGCGTGGCACGGGGTTTTAATCCGACCGACTTTTTTGCTGGCGCCGCAGTGCGGGCACAAATCTCCCAACAACCGGCCGTGCTGCGTGAACAACGGCTGGGCAGCCTGATGCTGCGCCAGCAATGGCTTGGCGATGCGCAAGCGCTGACGTTTTTATTCAGTCCAAAACTCAGCACCGAGGCCGATGACGCGCCACTCGCCTTTGACTGGGCTCGCACGAACAACACCGATCGCTGGCAGTTCAGCGCCGAACAACAGCTCGGCAGCGGATGGACGCTCGGGCTGATGGCATATCAGGCGCAAGCGCAGGCACGGCAATATGGCCTCAACCTCAGTGGTGCGCTGAATGAACGCTGGTTGTATCACCTCGAAGCCGCCAGCGGCAACCAGCCCCGCTGGCCAGCCGGCACCGGTAGCAGTACCGGCCGGATCGCCAGTGGCTTCAGTTACAGCCTGGCTTTACCGCTGACGCTGACGCTGGAGTGGCAATATGACGAAGCCGGTCTGAACCGGCAGGACTGGCTGGAACTGCTGCAGCAACCGGCGCTGTGGCAACAATATCTGCAGCAACGTCAGGGCCAGCAGCCCACCCGGCAGGCGTGGTTATTTCAGGCGCACAGTCAGCAATGGTCGGCCGGTTTTGACTGGTCTGCCCTGTGGTTGCATGATTTGCAAGATAACAGTGATATGTTATTAACCGAATTAACATGGATTAAACCTGAGTATGACATGGTGCTGCAATGGCAATGGGCGCCGGGCCCACGCCGCAGTCACTATGGCGCCGTCGGCAGCCAATTGCAGCTGCTGCTGCGTTATTACTTTTGACAAGAGCTGAATATATGCCTGCACCTGCTGCACAACCAAAAGATTTACGCCACTGGCTACGCGAGATCCTGATTTTGCTGGCAATTAATTTTGTCATCGCCAGTCTGATGTACCTGCTGGACGACAGCACCAGCTGGCCGGTGAAGCTGGTGTATGCCAACGCGGTCGGTTGCTGTATCTGGGGCCTGACTCAACTCGGCCATCTGCTGGCACGCCAGCGGTTGCCGGTCTGGCTGATCCAGTTACTGGCAGTGCCGCCGGGTTTATATCTCGGCCTGAAGATCGCCGCTGGATTGGGTTCGCCCGACGTGTTTCAGTTTATGCAGCAAAACCCCGACATCGGCTGGCGCAGTCTGATTTTGCCGCTGGTGGTTGCCATTATTGCCGCCAGCTTTGTACTGGTACGTTATCAGGGCCAGGTGTATCGCGCCGAACTGGAGCGGGAACGCCGGTTGCTGGCCGAATACCGCCAGGCCGATACGCAGGCGCAGCTGATGTTTTTGCAGGCGCAAATTGAACCGCATTTTTTGTTTAACACGTTGGCCAATGTGCATAGCCTGATCATGTTTAATCCACAACAGGCACAAACGATGCTGACGCATTTTAACGGTTATTTGCGCGCCAGCCTGCAGCGCACCCGCCGGCCTTTGTCGACTTTGCACCATGAGATGGAACTGATTGAAAAGCTTCTGGAAATTGCCCGTATTCGCCTCGGTGACCGCTTATCTTTTGACATTGATATTGCGCCGGAACTGCACGGCAAACTGCTGCCGCCGTTGCTGCTGCAACCGCTGGTCGAAAATGCACTGGCGCATGGCATCGAACCGTCTCTGCTCAAAGGCCATATCCGGGTGCATGCCGAACAACATGGTGAACAGCTATGCCTGAAAGTCACCGACAATGGCGTTGGTCTGGAAGCGCAGACGCTGCAATCCACCAGTGGTATTGGCCTCGCGAATGTGCGTAACCGCCTGCATCACTTGTATGGCGACAAAGCAAGACTTGCGCTGTTCGACAATCCGCCGCACGGCTGCATCAGTGAATTGTGCCTGCCGATGTCGGCGCTGGACACGCCACCGGCGGTGTTGTTGCAGGACGCTGCCCCGGCAGAACAATCACCCGCCCGTGCCGGCTTTAACCAAGAGTAACGCCATATGCCTACCGCATTAATCGCTGATGACGAACCCTTATTGCTGAATTATTTGTGTGACCGCCTCAGGCATTTATGGCCGGAGCTGGAGCTGGTCGCCACCGCCCGCAATGGCGTGGAAGCACTGAGTCTGGTGCATCAGCACAAACCGGATTTTGCTTTTCTGGATATCCGCATGCCGGGCCTGAACGGTCTGCAGGTCGCCGAAAGTCTGCAACAGACCCGCGCGGTGTTTGTCACCGCCTTTGATGAATATGCCGTCGCGGCGTTTGAACGCGCAGCGGCCGATTATTTATTAAAACCGGTGTCAGATGAGCGCCTGAAAAAATGTATCGACCGGCTGCGTCAGCAATTACAGCCCGACCCGGCCGTATTGGCCAAATGCCTGGCGGGTCTGCAGGCCCAACACAACAAACTGCATTGGTTTCATGTTGGCCTCGCCAATCAGACGCGGTTGGTGGCGCTGGATGAAGTGTTATTTTTTCAGGCCTCTGATAAATACACCGAACTGGTCACGGCCCATGAACGCCATGTGATCCGCACCCCGCTCAAAGAGCTGATCCGCCAGCTTGACGCGCATTTATATGCGCAGGTGCACCGCAGTTACATCGTCAGTCTTCGCGCCATCGCCTTTGTCGAAAAAGATCTGTTTGGCCGTCATCAGATCCATCTGAAAGAACACCCGGATGTGTTACCGCTGAGCCGCTCTTTTACGGCGCAGTTTAAACAAATGTAAGGAAACAGGAGTCAAAAATATGCGTAAATTCATGTTGTTATCATCTGTCACTTTGCTGGCACTGTCAGGCTGTAAAGTCAGCGCAGTGCGGGACATCATCAAAGACTATGACTACAAAAACAGTTATCAGCTGATCAATGCCAGCACCGCTCCGGTCGACATCCATATCGGCGCCCACGACTACACCGGCAAAGCGCCGAATATCAGCGACAGCAAATATCGTGTCGGCAGCCTGGAAGCCGGCCAGGACAGCATCAGTGTCAAAGTCAAACGTGACAACATCGACTTCCGCGTGTCTGTACAGAGTTTTCACCGGCTGGACAAAAACGGCAGCAACCATCTGGTTTATGACGTGAAAAACGACGACGACCAGACCGTGGTGGCCTGGCAGGATCAGAACACCTATCGGATCAGTGCGTTTAAAAAACAAAGCAGTGATCAAAGCGGCGTGTATCGGGTGCGATTTTTTGCCACCGTCAGTGGTATCGAAGTCAAAGCCGGCGGCAGCACGCAGCTGTTGGAAAAAGGTCAGCCGAGTAACTGGTTCAGCCTGCAAAATTGCAAAGGTGAATTCAGCATCAACGGCAAAGCGCTGGACCTGTGCCAGGCCACCGCCGGCCAAAGTTTTTTAGCGGTGATTGATGCCGGCAAAGTGCTGAGCCTGAGCCGCGGCTGATGACAAATTCTGCAGCTGACAGCTGCTGGTTCAGCCCACAGCGCCCGCAAAGCGCAGCGCAGTTACCGGCGCTGCTGCTGGCGGTGCCTTTTGCCGGCGGCAACGAACATGTGTACCGGCCCTGGCTGCCATTGCTGCCGCCCTGGTTGGAAGTACAGACAGTACAGTTACCGGGGCGTGGCCGGCGTTTTCACCAGCGTAACGACCTGTCGATTGAGCAAATGGCCGCGGCGATCGTGGCGGATCTGCCGGCGCTCGCAGCCAACCGGCCCTGGGTATTGTATGGCCACAGTATGGGAGCGCGCATCGCTTTTGAGATGCTGCATCTGTTGCCGGCAGCGTTACAACCGACGGCCGTGGTGCTGAGCGGCGCGCGGGCACCGTTTTTGCCGCCAACCACCCGTGACGTGGCCAACAAAGACCGCGCGGCCTTTATTCAGTTGCTGCGTGACATGAACGGTACCCCGGCGGAGATCCTGCAAAACGATGAATTACTGGATTTATTCCTGCCGATGTTGCAACGCGATTTTGCTCATGTTGAACAGTACAGAAGCCCGGCAGACCGCCTGCCATTGGCGGGGCCGCCGTGTTGGATCTTTGGTGGTGACGCGGATCCGGATATCAGCGCCGCCGATCTTGCCGCCTGGCAACAGTGTTTCAGCACACCCGTGGCGGTCACAGTGCTGAGCGGCGATCACTTTTTTATCTTTGCCCACGGCGCGACCCTGTTAGCACCGATGCTGCAAAGCCTGGCGCTGCGACCAAGCCTGACCACAGCAGCGCCTGTGCCGCAACGGTTAACGGCTGATCTGCTGTAACAAAGCCGCACTTTGCAGCGCCTGCGCATCCGGCTGATACGGCGTGCGGCTGAGCGCGGCCGGATCAAAATCCCCCAGCGCCACCGGCGCTGCTAATGGCCGGCCATAACCGGTGGTCGCGCCTGGCACCGGTGGTGCCAGCTCCAGCTGCAAACGGCTGAGTTCGGCATCAAAGCGCTCAGCCGGTAACACTGAATGATGCGCCCGCAGCCGGATCGACTGACTGCCGCTTGGCAGTACAAACTCACCCTGTAAAATTGCCAGCGGTTTGGCCGGCCTTTGCTGGAGGCCTAACACCGCCTGCACCCGGTATAACCCGGCTTTCTGTACCTGCAACTGTAACGGCAACACCAAATCAGTGTCGTCCGCTTCCAGTACACCAGTTTGTTCCAGCCATGCGACTGGCTGACTGTAACTGAGCCGCGCCAGCGCACCATGGCCCGGTTCACTCTCGACACTGAGTTCCAACTCCGGCGGGAAATCGCTCTGACCGGCCAGCTCAAGCCGGAACACACCGTCGGGTTCGGCCGCGAGTTCGCCGCTACTCACTAACTCTGCTGCAGTGCTACTACGCAGCCGATACCGGATCAGCGCCGGTTGTTCGCCTTTAATTTGCACTGTGGCTTTGATCGGTTGCGGGTAACTGAAGCGGTATTGCTCCAGTTGCAACGACCAGACGATGCCGTCATCCAGCGGTACTGTCACGGCCGCGGCAACCGGGGCTTCGGTTTGCGCCAGATTGGCCGCCGTCACCGCCTGTGAATAAGGCGGTGTCAGCAATTGTTCGGCAAATTGCTGCACCGGATCTGCCGGCGCCTGGGCCTGCGTCGCTACAGGTGGTGGCACTGGTTGCAGTTCAGCTTTATTTTCGACCACCCCGGCCGGGCTGACGGCAGTTTGACTGTCGTGCTGCCAATACCCAATGGCTAAAATCCCGCCAACAGACAGCAATAACAACAGGTAAATTTTCGGTCTCATCCGGACTCCTTGTCAGCAGATTCGCCCCATGCAGGGCGCAAAAGCAGCGGCCGGCGTACCGTACCGCTGCAATAATTTCCTGATTTAAACCATCATCAGATCACAGCGCTTTCTTCTGCACTAATGCCGATACCGGCGTGCTGGCTGAATCGACGACATAACGGTAAGTACCGCTAAATGGCCATTTCGCTTTTTCGTCTTTGCTGGCAATGCTGAGCCGGCCCGGGCCAAAACTGACATTATTGCTGGCCGTGGTGTATTTGCCGTTGGTTTTGTTGCTAACCAGCGCCGAATGCGAATAGCCCAGCGCCATCAGTAACGGCACGTGGTTGGGCAGAAAACTGGTCACCGCATCGGACGATGCACCGACTTTGCCGTCCAAATCGACCTGATTGCTGCAGCTGACAAAAGCACCGGCTCTGGCTGCACCACAAGACGAATGGCTGGCGACCACGCCATCATCCTGTCCCGGCAGGAAAGTATCAGTGACCCAGTAAAAATCGGTGCCACCGCCAACAAAGCGCACACGTGGCACCCGGTTTTGCGGCGCACTGACCAAGGCACGGGCGGTGTTGACCGACAGGTCATTTAACACACCAACATTGGCACGGGTCGGTTCAAAACCCAACCAGGCCTGCACCGCTTTTTTCGCCAGCGTTCCGGCTTTGCCATCGGCGACATTCAGCGCTACATCCGCCAGTTCAGAACCACCGCCGGCACCGGCAAAGTCAAAAGTAGCGATAATATTTAATGGCTGTAAGCCGGCATTACGTAACCAGTTGGCCTGATTCTCCAGCAGATAACGCGCGACCAGATCGCCAGTCGAATGCGTCACCAGCACACAGCCGCTCTGACACAGATTGTCGCGGGACATCTGCTGCAATTTTGGCCACAAATAATGCGTGGCAATTTTGCCTTCAATCCGTTCATGCGACGGCCAGTCGATCCGCGCGCTGGCATGTTGCAACCAGAATTCCTGCCAGTATGTTTCGCCATTGGCAGTCACGGCAGCGGCATCCGGCCGGCTTTGTAACTGAGATGGCTGGAAGCCATGCAGCAACACATATTTGTAGTCAGCCGCTTGTGCGGTGCTCATCTGTGCAATTCCCAGCGTGGCAGCCAGTGCCAGCGTCAGCAGGTGTTTTTTCATCATCGTGGTCCTTCGTTGAGTTGATCTGTGGCCTGAGCCATACCTGTCGGCTGACAGGCGACCCCAAGATAAAAAACCCCCACTGAAACTCAATGACAACCGCCTCGGAAAACTTGCTATTTTTTTGATATTTTTACCGACATTCAACTCATTTAACTGCTTTTAACTACAGAAAACACCATTCATCGGCATCAGCGACCATTGGGCCGCCCATGCTGCGTTCCGGCTCAATCGGCCGGATAAAATTGCACCGGTTCGGCCGCACTGGCAGTTTTGACCGCTTTGGCCGCCTGCCGCTGCAAAATCTGATGTAACGACTGCTCGATGCGGTTTAACAGCGGCGCCAGCCAGCGCTGCTGATTTAACCGCCGGATGATCCTGGCCCAGGGCAATTTGCCGGCGAGTCGGGCGACCGGTTTTGCCAGCGGCCCCGCTTTTGGCACCAGCATGCTGACCGACAGCGGCACAATCGCTTGCTCCGGACAGAGCTGACTGCACAAGCCACAACCGATACAGCTGCTGCTGATCGCAATCTGCGCTTTGTCCTGATCCAGATCCGTCACATCGAAGTTCTGGCAGTTGGTATCGCGCACACAATCGCCGCAACTGGTGCACACAGATTCGAGAATGGTGTAGCGAAACGGCGTATCTTCTTTGATGTTCAGTTCCTGCACACAGCTGCCTTTGAGCACCAGCACCGACAAGGCCGGCCGCGCCAGTTCGAGATCGAGCCAGCATTCGATCGCTTTAGGTTCCAGTGACGGCAACACCTGGCAATGTACAACGCCCAGACTGCGCAGCAGTTCGAGCCATTGCGGCGCCGCCAGCGACAGACTGGTGTATTGCAAGCCGGTCATCGCCGAACCACTGTTATCCAGAATGATCACTGTACCGGGGCATTGCTGGCGTGCCAGCGCCATCAGCCCGGTCATGCCGGAGTGGAAAAAGGTCGAATCCCCAAGTACCGCTACACATTCGGTCGCGGCCTGTGGCCCGAGACCATCCAGATAACCCTGCAACATGCCAAGGCTGGCGCCCATACACAAATTGGTGTGCAAAGCACTGAACGGCTCCAGCGATCCGAGCGTCGAACAGCCAATATCGCCGACGACATACAGCTTGCGGTCACGTAAAATCTGAAAAATGCCGGTATGCGGACAACCGCCACAAAAACCGGGTAACCGCGGTGGCAAATTATCCAGCCAGCGGATATCGATGCTGCCAGGCTGCGTGGCACGAATATAGCTGTCGAGTTCTGGCGCCTGTGGGCTCTGCAGCGTTTGCAGACTGAATTCACCGACGCCGTCATAATCCGGTTTATCCAGCGTCGGGATACCAAGGCTACGCACTTGCTGATCGAGATAACCAGACGACTCTTCCGCGACTAGCACACGATCACAGAGCGCGGCAAAAGCGCGGATCTGCTGTGCCGGCAACGGATAGACCAGTTGCAACCGCAACAGCGGCAGGTCCTGACCAAGCATTTCCTGCACCACGCCGGATGGAAAACCACTGCTGATAATGCCAAGCGGATAACGATGCTGCAGTTTGTCCGGCAATGTCCGGACACACAGGCTGTCGGCAATATTGCTGCCCGCCAGTGCCTGCAGATTATGGTTACGCCGTTCATGACAACCCGGCACAAAAGCAGGCAGCAGCAAATATTTCTGGATCGGCGTGGCAAATGCACCGGGTATGTCCGATGGCTTGCGCTCCAGCCGTTCCAGCTTGTCTTTGCTATAACAGAGCCGCGAGGTCAGCCGCAGTACCACTGGTAAATCAAACTGCTCCGACAATTCAAATGCCAGCGCAGACAGCATTTTGGCTTCCTGCACTGTGGCCGGCTCCAGCACCGGCACCCCGGCGGCCAGACAAAGCTGGCGGGTATCCTGTTCATTTTGCGAATTGCGCGCGCCCGGGTCGTCGCCCACCACCACCACCAGGCCACCGACCACGCCGGTATAGGCCAGATTAAAAAACGGATCGGCCGCCACATTCAGCCCGACATGTTTCATCACCACCATAGTGCGGGCGCCGCTGTGACAGGCGCCCGCCGCCATTTCCATTGCGACTTTTTCATTAGTCGCCCAGCTGCTTTTCACCTCTGGCAATCGTTGCATCGCTTCGACAATTTCCGTCACCGGACTGCCCGGATAGGAATACAGCGTTTTCAGGCCGGCTTCCCAGGCGCCAAAAGCCACGGCTTCACACCCTGAGTGATAATTCAGCATTGTTATGTCCTTGTGTACTCAACAGCAAAGCGGGTTTTGCCTGTGATCAGGCCCGTTTCAGCGCATGCTCCGGCGCGGCCGGCAAATCCTGTTGTTCCAGCCAGTCAAAACCAGCCGCCAGGGCGCGCTGATTCGACGCCAGATAAGCCGGCGCCACGGTTTCACTCAGCAGTTGCAGCGCAAAACTGTGCGAAAAGCCATAGCTCGCACAGAACACGCCAAACATCACCGCCGAACTGAATTTGTCGGCCAGTTGTTCGCGACGCAGCAGCTGTTGCATCGGGATCAGCAGCAAACTGCAATGTGCGCTAAATGCCTGCACAATGTGCTGCAGATCCGGATATTGCCGCTGTCGCGCCAGACTGCGGCCGGTCGGGAACTGCAAGTCCGACAACAAGGTCACAGTGCCGCGCTGACACAACGGCAATTTGCGCAGCGCTTCGAGCGGTTCCAGCCCCAGCAAATAATCGGTGTGCTGCGAGTACAGGCAGGAGGTTTCAATCTCACGGCCCGCGCGCACCACTGCGCTGACACTGCCGGTGCGCTGGGCAATGCCACGTTCTTCTGACGTGATCACCCGCGGGTGACGTTGATACAAAGCCATGCCCGTCAACCGGGTCAGCAGGATATTGCCAAGACCACCGACACCGGTGATCACCACATTGGTATAGGACTTCCGCATACAAAACTCCTTTTGTGTCAGATGGTTAAAACCGTTGATTCGTTGGTGCCCGCCGCATTGACGCTGGCTGGTGGTTGCTGGCGGTAAAACGCAAACCCGCCCTGGCGTAACTGTGCGACCGCCTCGCGGCACGCCGACACTATGATGTTGAGATCGCTTGGTTGGTGGGCCACAGAGAGGAAACAGGTGCGGCGCTCCCAGACATACACGCCTTTGCTCAGCAGCAGACTGAAGAACAGTTGTTGCTGCAGCGGCAGCAAACGGAAATCAACGCCGCCGCACGGGTCAAAGCGGAATAACGAACCGAAATGGCTCAGCTGTAACGGCACGTTGTCGGCACTGAAATATTGATTCAGTTGCGCCACCAGATCCGCGGTCAGCGCATTGACCTGCTGCTGCAATGCGCCACCGCTGTCGCGCAGGCGTAATAACACGGCGCGGGCCGCCGTCATCGTCAGCGGATGTTTGCAGAAAGTACCGGCAAAGACGGTGGTTTTCTGCAGCGGCGCTGAGTCGTCGCCGTACTGCCAGCTGCCACCGTCAATACAGCCCATGTACTGCGCTTTACCGGCCACCACGCCAAGCGGCATGCCACCGCCGAGCACTTTGCCGTAGGTGACCAAATCGGCCTGTACAGCAAAATGTTGTTGCGCGCCCTTTGGTCCGGTGCGAAAGCCAGTGATGATTTCATCAATGATCAGCAGACAACCCTGTTGCTGCGTCAGTGTGCGTAATTGCTGCAAAAATGCCGCTGGCTGCAGCCCCGGTTTGCGGCTTTGTACCGGCTCCACCAGCACAGCGGCGATCTCACCGGCTTGTGCGGCAATAGCGGCCAGCGCTTCATCACTGCCGTAGCGCAGCACGATGACATCCTCGACCATGCCGGCCGGAATGCCCGGCGCGCTTGGCACTGTGCCGTACTCGCCGCTATCGGCCAGCACGCCATCATAAGTACCGTGATACGAATCTTTGAAAATCACCAGTTTCGGCCGCTGCGTCACAGTGCGAGCAACGCGGATCGCCACAGTGACGGCTTCGGAGCCGGTATTACAGAACGCCACCCGCTCGACACCGGTCAGTTCGGCGATAAGACTGGCCACTTCACCGGCCAGCGCATTTTGCGGGCCTAAATCAACACCCAGTGCCAGCTGTTGGCTGATGGCATCGCGGACAAAATCCGGGTTGTGGCCAAAAAATCCGACGCCATAACTGCCGGAAATATCCAGATATTCGTTGCCGTCAACATCGGAAAAGCGCGCACCGGCTGACTGGGCTGATACGATTGGGTAGACCATTTCTTTTAAGGTCAGACTGAAGTTCAGACTGGCGATCCAATCCGCCAGTACCGGGCGATATTTGCCGGCATAGGCTTTCGACTGCCCGGTCCGGGCCACGTGCGCCGCGATCAGTTGTTGCACAAAAGCCAGCTGCTGCGGATTTAAGCCTTCGCGGTTAAAGGTCATGCCGCGCGCCTGATTGCCGGCGTTGGTAGTCTGAGCCACGCTGGCCGGCGGGCGCTGCTGCGGTGCGGCAACAACCGGATTAACGCCGGTCTGTGTGGTCGATGGCGCGGCCGATGGTGCAACAAGCGGCGCGGCCGCTGCTTCGCTGACCACTTCCTGCGCCCCTTCTGCCAGCGCCAGCACCTGTAGCTGCTGTGCCATCAGCTGATTCATCTGATCCATTTGCGCCAGCTGCAGTTGCAGCAGTTGCGCCAGACCCGGTTCGAGCGCAGCGCCAAAAGCAGTGCCTGACTGCGGCAATGTCGGTAACATGGCTGCGGCCGCCTGGGGCATAGCAGGCATTGCCACGGCAGGCATTGTCATCGCAGGCTGAACCGACGCTGCTGTAACGACCTGAGGCGCTGGTGCCAGCTGTGTCAGTAGCTGCTGCGGATACTCGCTGAGTAAAAAGCCGGCCAGTGCGCTGACCGAACTATGTTGCTGAAACAGCTGCTCGACCGGCACTTCCAGCTGATATTTCTGCTGCAACCGTTGTTGTAGCTGCACCACCATCAGACTGTCCAGTCCCAGTTCAAACCAGTGGGCATCGGCATTAATCTCGCTGCTGTCCAGCCCGGAGATCTGGCTGATCATCTGCTGCAATTGCGCCTGTAGCTGTGGTTGGGGGTTATGCGCCGGCACATGGCCTGAGGCAGGTACGGCAGATTCAGAAAAAGGCATCACAGACTCCTGCACCAGCCCGCTGGGCTTGGTGTTGTCATTTAACGGGATCCAGAATTGAGTATGTTCAAAGGGGTATGGCGGCAATTGCCGGCGTGGCAAAGTCGCGACAGGCGAGCTGTACAGCGCCGGCCATTGCAATGGCAGACCGGCTTGCCACAGCGCTGCAACCGCACTGAGCCAGGCGCGGTCGGCCGGCCAGCTTTTGCGCAGACTGCACAGCACCAGCTGCTGCGGATAATCGCTGCCAAGCAGCGCACTTAAAGTTGAATGGCCGCCAAGTTCCAGCAAAATGCCAGATTGCGCTGCCGCTACTGCGATCGCCTGACGGAACTGCACCGGGGCGGTGATTTGTGCGGCCCAGTAAGCCGGCGTTAAATCCGTCACCCTGAGCGGCTCACCAGTCACGTCGGAAATGCAGGGCAAGCGCCCGGCTGAAGGCTGGATATGGGCGATAGCCGCCGCGAATTGTGCCGTGATGCCGGCAAAAGCCGGACTGTGAAAGGCCTGCTCCACGTCCAGCAATTTGGCGCGGATTTGCTGCGCCTCCGCCCAGGCCTGAGCCAACACAATCGCGGTGGCATCACCACTGAGCGTGATACTGCTGCTGGCATTGTCGGCCGCCAGCACTAACATAGCGTCCGGCGCTTCTGCACTGACTGCTGCCTGGCACTCAGGCCAGCGTGTCGCCGCCATCTGCAGCGCCAACATCTGGCCCGCACCACAGGTCTGCATCAGCTGACCGCGGATACAAGCCAGTTCCAGCGCCTGCTGCTGGCTATAAAATCCGGCCACTGCTGCGGCTGAAATGCCGCCAATACTATGGCCAACCAGTTGCGCCGGCAGCAGACCGAGGCTTTGCCACAAGGCCGCCAATGCCCATTGCAGCGCAACAATCGCCGGCTGGGTATATTGGGTTTGCGCCAGCACCTGCTGCGCTTCCTGCATTTGCCCTTCTGCCGGATACAACAACGCCAGCAGCGACCAGCCCCGTTCGCGGGTCAGATAAGCTTCGGCCTGATCCAGCGCAGCGCGAAACACTGGATAGTGCTGATATAGCGCAAACCCCATCTGCAACGACTGACTGCCCTGGCCGCTGAAACACCAGGTTTGCTGCAGATTGCTACGTTTGGCCGGCAGTTCCGCAGTGGTCTGCCATTGCCGGCATTGCTCAGCAAGGCCAGCCGCACTGTCGGCCAGCAGCGGCAAGCGCAGCGGTAAACTGGCCCTGCTGCGCCAGACACTGGCACAAAACGCGTCCAGTTCCGGCTCGGAGGTCAGCGCCTGTTGATACAGCTCGCTAAGCTGCGCCAGTGCCGCCGGGCTTTTGGCCGTCAGCGGCAACAGCTGCCAGCGCCCTGCTGAGCCGGTAACTGAGTCTGTGACGGCGGCGGCTTGGCCATCTGCCGCCTGTGCCACCGGAGCGCGCAAGATCACATGCGCATTGCTGCCGCTAAAACCAAAAGCGCTGATACCACAGGTCAGCCGGCCACTGCGTGCCTCTACGGCGGTCAGTTCGGTTTGCATCTGCAGTGGCAATTGCTCCAGCTGAATGAGCGGGTTAGCGTGCTCAAAATGCAGACTGGCCGGCAATTGCTGCGCCCGGATCGACAACACCAGCTTGATCAGGCCGGCGATGCCAGCCGCCGCTTCCAAATGGCCGATCTGCGATTTGACGCTGCCGATCCGCACCGGCTGGTCCACACCGGCAAACACTTCTGCTAAGGCCTGTGCTTCAATCGGGTCGCCAAGCGGTGTGCCGGTACCATGCAATTCGACATAATCCACTTCAGCCGGCTCTACGCCGGCAGCCTTCAGCGCCTGCCGGATCACCTGCTGCTGCGCCAGACCATTCGGCGCGGTCAGGCCATTACTGCGGCCGTCCTGATTAATCGCACTGCCACAGACCAGCGCCAGCACTTCATCAGCGGCCGCAATCGCATCGGCTTCGCGTTTTAATACCAGCACACCACAACCTTCACCGCGGCCATAACCATCGGCGCGGGCATCAAAGGTTTTGCAACGACCATCCGGCGCTAACGCATCCAGTTGCGAAAATGCGACAAAAGGCTCAGGCGTCAGCATCAGGTTAACGCCGGCCACTAGCGCCAAATCACATTCACCGGCGCGCAGACTTTGCAGCGCCTGATGCAACGCCACCAACGACGAGGAGCAGGCCGTGTCCACTGCAAAACAAGGGCCATGCCAGTCATAAAAATAACTGAGCCGGCCGGATGCCGTGCTGGCATGCACGCCCGTCAGCGCATAAGCACTGATACTGTCCGGGTTGAGTGAGCCCATATGGGCTTTAAAATAATCGTTACTGCTAAGGCCGACAAAAACGCCGGTATTACTGCCGCGCAACTGCTGTGGATCCAGCCCGGCATGCTGCAACGCCTGCCAGCTGACTTCAAGCAAATGCCGCTGCTGCGGATCCAGTGCTTTGGCTTCGACCGGTGTGATGTCAAAAAACCGGGCATCAAAGCCGGCGACATCGTCGATAAAACTAGCGTGACGGACATAACTGCGGCCAGTTTTTTTCGGCTGGCGCTGCGGGTCAAACCAATGCTCCGCGGCAAAACGGCTGGCCGGCACCAGCCCGACCGCATCAACACCGCCGGCCAACAGCTGCCAATAACCTTCGGCATCGTTGGCGCCGGCCGGAAAACGACAGCCAACACCAATCACTGCGATCGGCGCCTGCTGCTGTGCCTGACGGGCTTTGAGGTCGGCATCCAGTTTCTGGATCTGACCGGCGGCCCGACGCAAAGCTTCTTTGTATTTCAGTTCGGTTTGTTGATCCATATGTTGATTCATCATCCGCTCCGCTTAATCCAGCAACGCGGCGATATCCGCCAGCACGTCCGCGCTGCTGTCAGCAACCACGGTTTTCGGCAGCAATTCCGGCAAGGCCTGCTGCAGCAAATAGTCGGCGGCTTTGCGTAAGCTTGGATAATTAAAGAAAAACGACGCTGGTAACTTCACCTGATAAGCACTCGCCAGCTGACTGCGCGCTTCGACCATCATCAGCGAATCCGCACCGAGATCCATCAACGGCAGGTCCGGATCCAGGCTTTGCTGCGGGCTGTAGCCCAACACTTTGGCGGTAATAGTGGTCATCTGCTGCAACAACAACGGCAGTCGTTGTGATGGTTCGGCTTGCTGCAACAACTGCAGCCAGGCCGGTGCAGCGTTGTGACCCGCCGCCGCCGCAACAGTCTGTTGCTGTGGCAGCAAACTGCTGAATAAACCCAAACGCTGCGCCGGTGCGGCATAGTCCTGATGTCGTGCCCAGTCCATCTCCACCACGGCTGGCGCCGCAACGGTATGACTTAGTAGCTGCCATAAGGCGGCCATCGCCTGCGCCGGGCTCAGGCTGTGAATACCACGGGCGGCCAAGCGGTCGCCGCGTCTGGCATCATCACTGGCCATACCGCCATCGAGCCAAGGGCCCCAGTTCACCGATGTCGCGGCCAGTCCCTGCTGCCGGCGCAGCGACGCCAAAGCATTGAGGAACTGATTCGCAGCGACATAGTTACTCTGGCCCGGGCTGCCAAACAATGCTGTGACTGAGCTGAACAGCACAAAACAGTCCAGTGCGAGATGCTGCGTCGCCTGATGCAAGTGCCAGGCGCCCAGCGCTTTACCGGCAAACACCGCCGCAAAACGGCCCGCGTTCTGATCGGCGATCAGCCCATCGTCCAGCACGCCGGCGCAGTGGAACACCCCGGCCAGATCCGGCAGTTCGCCGATAAGCGCCGCGACTGCGGCGGCATCTGCCATATCCAGCGTCTGATAATGCACTTCGGCCGGGTTGTCGCCAGTCCCAGATAACTGCTGTAGCCATTGTTGCGTCTCTTTATCCGCTGCTTTGCGGCCGGTCAGTACCAGCTTGCGCGCGCCGCGTTGCAACAATGATGCAGCAACTTGCCGGCCAAGCGCCCCGAGGCCACCGCTAATCAGATAAGTCCGGTTTGGTTCAGGCGTGTACGCCGCCAGTGCCGGCAGACGTAAACGTTCCAGCCTTGCCACTGCCGCTTGTTCGTGTTGCAGCTGCCACAAAGGTTCATGGGCCGTCGTTGCCGCATCCGCCTGTAACAACTGGCTTAACGCCGTGATATCGCCGGCGGTAAGACCGGATTCTGCAGATGTCAGCCCTGTTGTTATCACGGTGCCGCGCCACAAGTCTGCATGTTCCAGCGCAATCACCTGAGCCAGGCCAAGCAGCGCCGATTGTGCCAGTGCCGCTTCGGCAGTGCTGTCGAGCAGCAACCACAGTTGCAGCGGCTGGCCGGTCAGGGCTATCTGTTGCACCAGCGTCAGCAGCGTCTGATAGTGGCTGCTCAGATCTTGCTGAAACTCGGCATTGTGCGGCTGTAAATCCAGCGCCGCGGCATACACCAGCTGCGCCGGCGCTGTGGCACTGGCACCTGATGTCAGACAGTGTTGCCACAAAGCCGGCAGTTCAGCGGCCTGGCTCAGGTCCAAATGCAGATGATGCAGCGCCGGCATCGCCGCCTGGGCGACCTGCGACTCACTGACCGTCGACCAGATCAGGCTGATCTGATGGCCCTCTGCACTTAACTGCTCAGCAAGCCGGGTGGCTACACCATTGCGGTCGGCCAGCAGCAGATAATGCTGTGCCTGAGTGTGCGCCTGCGGTAATGCAACCGCCTGCCACTCCTGCTGATACAACAAAGGTGCAGTGTTCACCTGCAGGTTACGCAGCAGCACCGATTCCGCGCTGCGCTTAGCGGTGATGCCTTCAATGGTCAACAGCACAGTGCCATCGGCGGCGCAGACCGTGATATCGCTGGTCATTACATCGGAGCCCTGGCGCACATCATAATCGCGGGTATAAGCCCAGACCTCGGCTGGAATATTGCTGGCATACAGGCAGACCCGCCCGACTGAAATTGGAATAAAAGCCCGGCGGTCCTGCTGTAACTGGTTAAAATCCAGTGCTGAGACCGGTAAAGAGGTGTGAAACAACGAGTCGATTAAGCCCGGATATACCAGATAGATGTCGCGATCCGGCACATCAGCTTTTAATGTCAGGCGTGACAAGCCTTCGTTGTGGCCTTTCCACACTTGCTGGATGCGGCGAAAGCCATCGCCAAGTTTAAAACCAAGACCTTCGAAAAACTGATTAAAAGCACTGACATCCACTTCGCTGTTGAACTGCTGGCGTAACGCAGCCAGATCCAGTGGCCCTGGTTGAATGTGGCCGCCACTGTCTGTCCGGCTACTCTCTGTCTGGCTTATTTGCACGCGGCCACTGCAGTGCCGGGTAAACTCGCTGCCGGCCTGTAAAGCGTCCCGACTGACCAGTTCAAACTGATATTGCCCGCTCTGCTCAGGTGTCAGGATCACCTGCCCGGCACGGCACTCGCCGTCCCTTGCAATTAATGGTGCCAGGAAATCAATCTGTTCCAATACGGCGACATCTTGCTTTAGCACGTCGCGCGCGGCAGATAACAACAATGACACATGGGCTGCGGCCGGTGAGATCGGCGTGTCATAGACAATATGCTCTGCCATAAAATACGGTGTGTTGGCGCTATATTCGCGACCATAAACAATCTGACCACCCAGAGCTGGCGTCTCGAGGCGCTGCCCTAACAGCGCATGTTGTGTGTTGACGCTGAGCTGACTGACGGCATTGCTGCCTGACTGACTTAGTGCCGCTTGTGAAATCCCAGGTTGTAAAAGATCATACCGCAGCGGCATCCAGTGTGATTCGCGCTGGAACGGATAAGTCGGAATGGCGATACGCCGCGCCTGTTGTTGCTGATAAAACGCGGCCACCCCCGCCATTGGCTGACGCAACTGCAACTGACCTAAGGCCAGCAGATAAGTCTGCAGACCCGGCTGGTCGCGTTTCTGACTGGCGAGCAATGCCGGTGCTGGAACTGAGGCCGCAGACTGGCTTTGCAACAGCCGGCGCGCGAGGCCTGTCAGCGTATCTGTGGTACCCACTTCCAGCAGCACTTGTACCTGCTGCTGTTGCAGGTATTGCAGCACCGGCAGGAACAACACCGCTTCGCGCACATGGGCGACCCAATAGTCCGGCCGGGTCAGCGCTTTTTTCTCCGGCTGGCCGGTCAGTGCGCTGACAAAAGTCAATTTAGGTTCATGATATTGCACAGTCGCAGCCACCGCGGCGAAGTCTGCCAGCACCGGCTCCATCAGCGGCGAGTGGAAACCGTGCGACACCACCAAAGGCCGGATTTCCAGCTCCTGTGCCTGACAATCAGCGATAAACTGCGCCATCGCATCCAGCGCACCGGAAACCACCGTCACATCAGTGGCATTCACCGCCGCCACCGACAGCTGCCCCCGGTAGCCGAGCAGCAAACTATCGACCGCAGGGCGCGCGGCAAATACCGCCGTCATACCGCCAGCGCCCGGTGCCTGCTGCATCAGCCGGCCGCGCGCGGCCACCAGCCGCACCGCATCGGCGAGACTGAACACACCGGCGACCACTGCCGCGGCATATTCACCAATACTGTGACCAGCGACATACTGCGGCGCCACGCCGTCGGCCAGCCATTGCTGCGCCAGGGCATATTGCACGGCAAAAATCGCCGGCTGGGCGTACGCTGTGTCATTAATCAGCTCCGAAGGTTGCTCCGGCCATAACACATCCTGCAGCGGCAATGGCAACTCGGCAGCAAACAGCGCCAGCACTTCGTCCAGCGCCTGGCGGAATACCGGCAACTGCTGATACAACTGCAGCGCCATGCCAACATATTGGGAGCCCTGACCGGTAAACAGCAGCGCCAGCGACTGTGGTTTATGGTCGTGACTACTCAGACGGGCCCGATCTGGCCCCTGCAGCTGGCCATCGGCAATTTGGCGTAACGCGCTGATAGCACTGTCTTTATCGCTGACCACCAGCGCCAGACGTTCCTGAAATAAACTGCGGCCACAGGCTGAGGTGAAAGCCAGATCGGCCAGTTCCACGCTGTGCAGCTGCAGGAAATCGGCGAAACGCTCGGCCTGTTGCTGCAATGCACTGAGCTGACGGCCACTTAAGATCAATAATTGCGCGCGGCTGCTGTGCAGCTGACGATCGACCTTCGGCGCCTCTTCGACAATGACATGACTGTTGGTACCGCTAAAACCAAAAGAACTTAAACCAGCCCGGCGTACACCGTCATTGTCCGCATCACCACCAACCTGCCAGTCCTGCAGCCGGTCGACCACCTGCACCGGCGCCCCCTGCCACTGAATATGCGGATTCGGCGTAGCAAAATTCAGACTGGCCGGTAACTGGCGGTGCGACAGCGACAACAATAATTTAATCAGCCCGGAAATAGCCGCCGCCGGTTCCAGATGACCCAGATTGGTTTTGACCGAACCGAGTTTCAGCGGCTGTGTCGCTGGCCGGCCGGCGCCGTACACCGTTTGCAGCGCTTCGACTTCAATCGGATCGCCAAGCGGCGTACCGGTGCCGTGTGCTTCGACATAATCGACATCAAGCGGCTGCAAGCCGGCATTTTGCAAGGCTTGGCGGATAACTTTTTGCTGGGCAAGGCCACTCGGCGCAGTGAAGCCATTGCTGCGGCCATCCTGATTCACCGCAGTACCGCGCACCAGCGCCATGATCGGGTCGCCATCGCGCAGCGCGTCCGACAGCCGTTTCACCACGACCAGACCACAGCCTTCGGCGCGGACATAACCACTGGCGTCAGCGTCAAAAGTCCGCACCATGCCGTGTGGCGAAATCGCCTGTAGTTTGGTAAATGCGATATGGGCCAGCGGCGTCAGGATGAGGTTCACACCGCCGACCAGCGCTAAGTCCGACTCGCCGCTGCGCAAACTCTGACAGGCCAGATGCAAGGCCACATTAGAGGATGAACAGGCGGTATCGACTGTGACCGCCGGGCCTTCAAAACCAAAGGTGTACGACAAGCGGCCGGCCGCCGTGCTGTGGGTGGCGCCGGTCATGCTGTACGCGTCGATAGAGGCCGGATCGCCGGATTTTAAATGGGCGTGCGCATAATCATCGCTCGACATGCCAATAAACACGCTGGTGGCAGAACCTTTCAGCTGCTGCGGGTCCAGTGCCGCTACTTCCATCGCTTCCCACGCCACTTCTAATAACAGCCGTTGTTGTGGATCCAGCGCTTTGGCTTCTTTGGGCGATACGGCAAAAAACTGATGGTCAAACTGGTCCAGCGCCAGCTGCAAATAACCGCCATGGGTCGTGTACATTTTGCCGGGCGCTTTTTGCTCCGCGGCATAATAATGCCCGGCATCCCAGCGCGCCGGGTCCACCGGTGTGATGGTATTAATGCCGTCCGCCAACACCTGCCAGAATTGCTGCAGGTCATTGGCACCGCCCGGAAAGCGGCAGCTGGCACCGATGATCGCCAGCGGTTCAGTGCGTTGTTGCTGCAACTGCTGCAACTTGTCCTGAGCTTTTTTATATTCAACAAAAAGTTTTTTCATCGCCTCAGCTGAAGTGTTGGTTTCAGGCCGGGTCTGGTTGTGTTCGCTCATAGGTACTCCGTCTCCATCGGGTTAAACAGCACTGAATTCCTGCAGGATCAGCGCATTGAGCTCTGCTTCCGACAGGTCTTCCAGGTAATTAAATGATTGGCTAGTGGCCGCTTCGGCTGCGGTTGAGTTTGTTGTTGCTGTGGCCGTTACAGCGCCGAACAGCTGCTGGCATAATTCGCCGGCAAGTAAGGGGATTGTTGGAAAGTTAAACAGCAGGCTGACCGGCAGACGCAGCGCCAGTTGCTGGTTGAGCGTACTTCGGATCGTCACCGCCGCCAGTGAATCAACCCCCTGCGCCATCAGTGACTGCTCAAAATTGACGTGAAGACCGGTGATGGCCTCCACCTGGGCGCAAAGCCAGTCCTGCAGCGCCAGTTCGGCTTGTGGCCGCGGCAACTGACGCCAATAGCTGATATCGACGCTGCAATTGGCTGCGCCAGGAGTTGGGTTGGTAGCTGGCAGGTTTTGCTGCGAGTGCAACAGCGATTGCAGCAGCGCCGGCTGTTGTAATGCACCTGCCAGCACCGGCCAGTCGGCCTGTGCCAGCACCAGCTGACCGGATGTATTGGCCAACCTGGCCCAATATGGCTGTAACAATTCCGGCGTCAGCCATTGATAGCCTTGCGCGCTGATCTTGTTAGATTGTGCCTGTGCCATGCCGCCTTGTGCTGTGCTGCTTTGCCAGGGACCAAAACAGAGCGCAACACCGGGCAGGCCCTGCGCTGCGCGCAGCTGCGCCAGACCATTCATAAAACCATTGGCGATGGCGTAATTCGCCTGACCAAAATTACCAAACACAGCTGCAACTGAACTGAACAGTACAAACTGACGCAGCGGCAAGCCCAGACTAAGCTGGTGCAGATTCAGACTGCCGCGCACTTTAGGTGCCAGCACGTCTGCCAGCTGCGCCGCACTCATCCGCGCCAGACTGACATCGGCCAGTTGGCCGGCGCAGTGCCAGACCGCCTGTAACGGCGGCAATGTTGTGCTGATCCACTGCAGGCAATTCGCCAGCGCGGTGGCATCACAGACATCGGCGTGGGACCAGTGCACCCGCTGTTGCAGCAAAGGATCCGGTAAAATGGCCGCCAACCAGTCGGCAAAATCAGCCGGTTCGGCGCGCCGGCTGCAGATCACCACCGCAGTGGCCCCCATCGCGAACAGCTGCGGCAACACGACAGCACCCAGTGCACTCTGACCGCCGGTCAGCAGCACCGTGCCGTCTAGTGGGGTACCGTTTAGCGCGGTGCCGTTTAATCTGGCGCCGTCCGGCGCAAACTCACTTGAGGCGCTACCGTCCCGCACAGCGTCGGCCGGCAACAACTGGGGTTGCAACCATTGACCCACACCGTCGACGCGCTGATAACGTCTGATCTGACCTTGTGGTGTCGCATCAAAAGTACTGAGCGCCTGCTGCAACACGGCTGGCTGGCAATCCACCGGCAATATCAGCAGATCGGCTATTTGGCCCGGATATTCCAGCCGCAGAACTTGTTGCAAGGCGCAGATCGCCCCGCTGTGCGCAGTGTCGGCCGCCCCCTGCAACCTGCTATGTTCAGTGTTAGTTTGCAGCACCAGCTGCAGCTGTTGCCCCGTGGCCAGCAGTGCCGGGATCTGCTGACGCAGCCATTCGGTTTGCCGCTCCAGCGCAGCGGCCGACTGGCCATCCGCACAATGTGGGGGAAATTCCAGCGCAGGCAGGATCAGCACTTGCTTATCAGCATGTTGGAACAGGACTTCCGCCCGTTGAAAATGACTTAACACGTCCTGCCAGCTTTGCGGCAACACGCCTTCTGGCGCGACGCTGTAACACAAATTCGCCGTGGCCTGCGCCGCGTTGAGCTGCGAAGTTTCAGCCACAGCCTGCCATTCGGTGCGCCAGCACAACGGTGTGGCAACCGGCCTGAATTTCCCGAGTAATGCCTGCTGGTCGGTTTGTTTGACCGCAAATTCATCCGCCAGCAGCTTCAGTTGCCCATCTGCACCAAACACCAGCACCCGGCCGGTCAGCAAAGTGCCCTGCGCCTGACTTTCGCTGAAACACCAGTAATAAGGTTGATCCAGCGCAGCAAACTGCGTGACTTCGCCGATGCTGAACGGAATGTAAATCCAGCCGCCTTGCTGCATCTGCGCGATCAGATCCGGCACTGAACAAATCAGCGTCTGCAGCAATGAATCCATCAGCCCAGGCGCGACGATGGCCCCGGCGTTATCCTGCTCTGCCAGCGCTTCGACCCTGCACCAGGCTTGGTGCGGTCCGCTGTGCCAAATCTGCTGAATGCGCTGATAACCAGTGCCAAGCTGATAACCCAGCCCGGTCAGATGCTGGTACCAGGGCGCGGCTGCTGTTGCTGCGGCCGCCACGGCGATTGCCTGCTGCGGCCATACTTGCTGCAGCCGCCGTTGTTGTAGCTGATACAGGCTGTCCGGCGTCGCAACAATCTCGGCGCGGGCATGCAGCAGCCAATCTGCCGCCGGCGACGCGGTTTCATCGCTGCTGCGCAGTTCTGCGACCAGCTGTGCGCCGCCGCCATTGACCAAAGGCCCTTGCAACGTCAGCTGCACCGAGCGCTGCGTTTTGCTCAGCACCAGCGGTTGATGCAGTTCGAGCTGGCGGATACTCAGTGGCTGCGACGAGCCCAGTTCCGGTAATGCAGTCAACAGCATCGCCAGATGTGCAGCGGCGGGCGAAATCGGCGTATTAAAAATCAGATGCTGAGCCAGAAACTGCTGCGAGCGGTCAAACTGCAGACTGTACCAGCACAGGTCCGGCACTGCAGAAAGTTGCTGCCGGCGATTCATCAGTGCCGGAGCCTGTGCGTTGGCGGTGTTCGTTACAACTGGCTGTGGTAACGGATCCAGCCAGAAGGTCTTTTTCTGATAAGGATAAAGTGGCAACTGCGCTGACGTACCAGGCTTGGCCGGGCCAAACCAGCGCTGCAATGCCGGCCAGTGGATGTCGGCACCTTGCTGGTAAGCGCTCGCGATCTGTGTCAGCAGCCATTGCCGGTCTGGCCAGTGTGGCAGTGGCAACTCTGTAGCCTGTTCCGGCGCCACTACTGATGCCTCAGACAAAGTCGTGTCGATGCCGGCTTCGGTGCATAACAACAAAGCCAGCTGCTCGCGCAATAATTCAGTCGCTGCAACCTGGGTGGCCGCATGTTGGCTGACCGAGAGCTCCGCCTGTTGCAGACAGCAGCGCCAGCGGGTGTGGAGCTCAGCAGAGCACGGCAATAACACATCCGCCGGCAGGCTGTCGGTTTGCTGCCACAACTGCAAGTAGCTATCGGCGTCTGCAATGCTGAGCGGAGCGAATTGCCGGCTCAGCGCAGGAACCTGTACGACTGCCGGCTCTGCCAGAAACGCAGTCAGTTGCTGTGCGAGGCCGGCAACGTCGGCGGCAACAATAGCCAAACGATAACGCTGATGCGGGCGCTGCAGATAACTGGCGCGGCACAAGTCGGCAACCGGCAGTTCTGTGATTGCCAGCCAACGCTGCGCCAAAACCGACAGCGCTTGCGGTGAACGGGCACTGAGCGTCAATAAATGTGGCGGCTGGTCAGCGGCCGCCGCAACGGCCGGCTGACTAATCACTGGCTGAGCAATCTCCGGCTGTGGCACTGCTTTTAAGATGACATGGGCATTGGTACCGCTAAAACCAAAGGAGCTGACCGCGGCATAAGGCACAGCGCGCGACGCATTGGCCTGCACCACCTGCAGTCTGAGGCCGGTAAAATCAATCAATGGACTAGGCTGGACAAAATTAGCGGTTGCCACCAATTGCTGCTGCGACAACATTAATGTGGATTTAATCACCGACAAAATACCGGCCGCCGCTTCCAGATGACCAAACTGGGTTTTGCCGGAGCCAATCAATAAAGGCTCATCGCGATCTGCGGCCTGGCCGTACACAGTTCCCAGCGCTTTGGCTTCAATCGGATCACCCAGCGGCGTGCCGGTACCATGCGTTTCAACATACCCGACCTGAGCCGCACTGATACCGGCGCGTTGCAATGCGGTGCGGATCACTTGTTGCTGGGCGGCGCCATTGGGGGCTGTCAGATTACTGGACATGCCATCCTGATTGACCGCAGTTGCCGCAATCAGCGCCAGGATTTGGTCGCCGTCCGCTTCGGCCTGGGCGCGCGATTTCAGTACCAGCACGCCACAGCCTTCGCCGCGTACATAACCATTGGCGCCGTCGGCAAAAGCGCGGCAGACACCGTCCGGCGATAAAGCACCGAGCGCAGAAAAACAGACAAACAGATGTGGTGTCAGCAACAGGTTGACGCCACCGACCAACGCAGTGCTGCATTCGCCATGACGAATGGCCTGACAGGCATCATGCAGCGCCACCAGCGACGAGGAACAGGCGGTATCAACGGCTTTATTTGGCCCCTGCACTCCCAACCAGTACGACAAACGCCCCGCCGCCGCGCTGTACATACAGCCCGACCCGGTATAAGTGCCGATCCGGTTCAGGTCACTGCTATAGAGTTGCGATGCTTTATAGTCATCAGTGGAGATGCCGATAAAAACGCCGGTGTCGCGCGCTAAGGTGCGGCCAGGTACCAGTCCGGCGTGCTGAATCGCTTCCAGACTAACTTCCAGCAACAGCCGCTGCTGCGGATCCAGTGCCCGGGCTTCCGCCGGTGAAATATCAAATAACGCCGCGTCAAATTGTTGTGGGTCCCAATCCTGTAAAAAACCGGCCCATTTCGACCGGCTTTTGCCCGGCTGATCATCAGAAGCGTAATAAGCATCAGCCTGCCAGCGCTCGGCCGGCACTTCGCGGATCGCTGAATTCCCCTGCACCAGTTGTTGCCAAAATGACTGCGGGTCGTTGGCGCCACCGGGGAACCGACAGCCGAGGCCGATAATGGCAATTTCATCGTCAACAGATACTGCAGGCACCGCGGCGCTGCAGAGTGGTGTTGAAGCTGTATTCGCCAGCGCCGCCGCCAGCTGTGCTGGTGTTGGGTGGTCAAAGCACCAGCTCAGATCCGGCTCGCAGTGCAATGCCGCCGCCAGGCGCTGACAAAATCCGATCACCTGTACCGATGTTAAGCCAAGCTGAAAAAAGCCACGCTGTGGATCTAACGGCGCAGCAACATCAGCCGGTAATAATGGCTGCAGTTGTTGCACAATCAGCGCAAGCAGGTCGGATTCAGTGCGCCGGTGCGGCGTGGCAGATTGCGCCGCGATGTTGTGGGCTGTCGCCAGCTGCGCCAGAGTCTGCTGCAAACTGAGCCGGCATTCTTCGCCGCGTTTTAGCGTCGGCAGCACCTGAATAGCCCGACCGGATGTTTTGACAATTTCATGCAGACAAAACAGCAAAATATGGTGCGGCGCGATTTCCAGCAACGTATCAGCGCCGTCTGCCAGCATCGCCTGAACCGCCGGATAAAATTGCACGGGCTGGCGGATATGTTGTTGCCAGTAATCCGGTGTCAGCTCGTCGGCATCAAGTTTACGGCCGCGCAGACTGGAATATAACTGCAGCAGGGCGGGAGCCTTTACAACATTCAGTGCCGGCATGTCCGCGTCGCCTTCCGGCAAATACGGACTGTGAAACGGCACAGCACCGCTTAACAGCCGGGCGAATTTTTGCTGCGCCTGCTGCTGCGCCACCAGCGCTTCCAGTTGTGCTGTCGGGCCGCTGACGATTTGAATGGACGGGCTGTTACAGGCGGACAGCACCACGCCTTGCCACAGCTCAGCGGCATGGCTGCGCGCTTCGGCCATTTCCGCGGTGCTGATACAAAGTTGTGCCATGGCGTAACCAGATTGCGCAGCGGCGCGGCTGATCAGCTGATTGTGGCTGTGCATCAGCGCCAGCGCCTGTCCGACCTCCAACACACCTGCAGCACAGGCGGCGGCAAATTCACCGGTACTGTGACCGAGCACCATATCAAACTGCAGGCCTGCCGCCTGTAACTGCCGGAACAGCGCCAGTTGCACGGCAAAAATGCATGGATTGGCGATCGCGGGTTGCGCGAGCATGCTGCTGTACGGATCTGCGATGACTTTTAATACTGACCAGCCAAATTGCTGCTGTACCTGCTGGTCCAATGTCACCAGTTCCTGCTGAAAAATGGGAAAATGCGATTGCAGGGATACAGCCATCTGTGGCCATTGCGACCCCATGCCCGAAAAAATGCCCGCCAGTTTCATTGCCGTTTCCTTGTCTGAGTTCCATCAAAGATCTGTCAGTGCTGCTGGTGGCTGGATAAAACCGTGATAAAGCCCGCTTTATCACTGGCGACTGATCAGGTTTCCGGACCAGGCAATAACAGTCACTGACGAAGTGGCGGCCATGCTACGAAGGAAGTTTGCAGTTTTATTTACATCGAAGTTATTTATGTTTGATATTTATCTGATAACAAATAGTTAACTGTTAAGCAAAATCACTGGTCCGGCTATAGGGCAACTGGCGCCGGTTTTACGTCTCTTCGTCGCTGTTTTGTGGTTTGCGGTGAAACACCGACGAAAACTCATCCTGACATTCAAATCGCGTTTTTTTGCGCGGCAGCTGCCAGCATGACAGCGAAATGACAGACAAGCGGGATGACATGACAAAACATCGCCGGACTGTGACAGCTAAATCCGCCAACTTAGGGACAAAGGCGGAGGTCATTGGTCCGGAAATATCACCACTTAATCGCAGACAGTCGGATCTGACTGTCATTCCAAGAATGAGATGTTATACTATCACATTTGTGAGCTGTCGGCAGGCACATACAGCTCTGAAATCCAAAAACCATGTTCCTGGGATTTTCGCCTGTGGCACCTGAATATTCAGGTGCCTTTTTTTTATGTCCACGGATGGACGGTACACGGAAAACGCAGGAGCAGTTTTCCGGGCTGGCCAAGGATGGACGGTACGCGGAAAACGCAGGAGCAGTTTTCCGGGCTGGCCAAGGATGGACGGTACGCGGAAAACGCAGGAGCAGTTTTCCGGGCTGGCCACGGATGGACGGTACCCAGAAAACGCAGGAGCAGTTTTCCGGGCTGGCCAAGGATGGACGGTACGCGGAAAACGCAGGAGCAGTTTTCCGGGCTGGCCACGGATGGACGGTACACGGAAAACGCAGGAGCAGTTTTCCGGGCTGGCCTGCCATTTGATAGCGTGCAAACATCATTTATTCGGGGACTCGAGCAACAAATTCACTACTTATTGTCTCTGGCTTGTGGTGACATTTTGCACAGCAGCACAATTATCTGTGGCAAATCTTCACGCCAACCCGCATTCCCAAAACCGATAAGTCCAATTTTCAGCCGTTTAGCGATTGTCAACCCGCCAACCCCCGATAAATTTATATTTTTGTTTAAATATTAGCCTTTGCATTGTGGGCAAAAATCCGTAAACTTAGCGCCCCTTGAGGGTAGACCCCAGAGATAGAGCGGTGCGCATCGGTCCTTATCAACTTGACAACAATGTGATTTGTGCCCCGATGGCTGGTGTAACAGATTTCACTTTTCGTGAGCTGTGCCGCCGGTTTGGTGCCGGTTTAGCTGTATCAGAAATGATGTCCAGCAATCCTTTGGTCTGGCAAAGCGAAAAGTCATTGAAACGGATGACGCATGCAGATGAATCGGGTTTACGCTCGGTGCAGATTGCAGGTGCGGATCCGCAGCAGATGGCGGAAGCTGCCCAATTTAACGTCGAACATGGCGCCCAGATTATCGACATCAATATGGGTTGTCCGGCGAAGAAAGTGAATAAGAAGCTGGCGGGTTCGGCACTGTTACAGTACCCGGATTTAGTCGAGCAGATTATTCAGGCGGTTGTCGGTGCAGTGGATGTGCCGGTGACGCTGAAAATCCGTACAGGCTGGGACCCGGAACACAAAAACGGGGTTCAGATCGCACGGATCGCCGAGGATAACGGCATTCAGGCACTGGCGGTACATGGCCGTACCAAAGCCTGTATGTATAAAGGTGAAGCCGAATACGACACTATCCGCGCAATTAAGCGGGCCGTGGCTATTCCGGTGGTTGCCAATGGTGATATCGACAACGTACAAAAAGCCCGGTTTGTGCTCGATTATACCGGTGCCGACGCCATTATGATTGGCCGTGCGGCGCAGGGCCGGCCCTGGATTTTCCGGGAAGTGGTGCACTACCTGACCACAGGACAAGAACTCCCTCCGCCTGCATTGCAGGAAGTGAAGGAGATTTTGCTGGAACATGTCCGCGGTCTGCACCAGCTTTATGGTGATGTGTTAGGTCCAAGAGTCGCCCGTAAACATGTCGGGTGGTATCTGGCCGAACAAGACAGCGCGGGACTGTTCCGCAGTGAATTTAATGGTATTGAGGCTGCCAGCCGGCAACTCGATGCTTTAAATCTGTATTTCGAACAACTAGCAGCAACCTAACGTAAAAGAGACTAGGCAATGTTTAATCAAAACGTGACTTCGCCATTTATCACCAACGCCCATGTACAGACTCAGGAAAAACCGCAGCCTTTAAGTAACGCGGTACAAAAAGCGGTGGCGAATTACCTGCAACAGCTGAACGGTCAGGACGTCAACGACCTGTACGAGCTGGTCCTGTCAGAGCTGGAACGCCCTCTGCTGGAAGAAGTGATGAAATATACCCGCGGCAACCAGACCCGGGCCGCGAACCTGATGGGCATCAACCGCGGCACGCTGCGTAAGAAGCTGAAACAATACGGCATGAGTTAATGCCCCCGCGGGAGGAGTCCCGCCAGAAAGCACCTTCGGGTGCTTTTTTGTTTCTCAAAGCCTGGTTCTTGCTGTGACCAGCTTTGACAGGACAAGCCAGGTTTCCCCGACTATTCTTCTGCAACCCTTGGCTGTCCATTCCTAAATTTTTAATTAACAGAAGAGACTGACGATGAGCTCAAACTTACCAATCCGTCGCGCGCTGCTCAGCGTGTCTGATAAAACTGGTATCCTGGAATTCGCCACTGCATTGCATGCACAGGGCGTTGAACTGCTGTCGACCGGTGGTACCGCGAAGTTACTGGCTGATGCCGGTATTCCGGTCACTGAAGTATCTGATTACACCGGTCACCCGGAAATTATGGATGGCCGGGTCAAAACCCTGCATCCAAAAGTCCATGGCGGCATCTTAGGCCGTCGTGGCACTGACGAAGGCGTGATGACAACGCACAGCATCAAACCGATCGATTTAGTCGTAGTAAATCTGTATCCATTCGCGCAAACCGTGGCCAAAGCCGGTTGCACGCTGGAAGATGCGGTCGAGAACATCGATATCGGCGGCCCGACTATGGTACGCGCTGCTGCGAAGAACCACAAAGATGTGACTATTGTGGTGAACGCTGCAGACTACAACAAAGTACTGGCGGAAATGGCCGCCAACAATGGCGCCACCACGCATGCGACCCGCTTCAGTCTGGCCATCAGCGCCTATGAGCACACGGCGCAATATGACGGCATGATCGCCAATTACTTCGGGACTATGCTGAGCGCTTACGACACCCCGGAAGCAGCGCCAAGCAAGTTCCCGCGCACCTTCAATAGCCAGTTCACCAAGAAACAAGATCTGCGTTACGGTGAAAACAGCCATCAGGCCGCTGCTTTTTATGTTGAAAACAACATTCAGGAAGCTTCGGTGGCCAGCGCGACGCAGCTGCAGGGTAAAGAGCTGTCGTACAACAATATCGCCGACACTGATGCCGCACTGGAATGCGTGAAAGAATTCGCCGAACCAGCCTGTGTTATCGTCAAACACGCCAACCCATGTGGTGTGGCGATTGGCGACGATATTCTGGCCGCATACAACCGTGCTTACCAGACCGATCCGACCTCAGCTTTTGGTGGCATCATCGCTTTTAACCGCGAGTTAGATGCGACCACAGCCGAAGCCATTGTCAGCCGGCAGTTTGTTGAAGTCATTATCGCGCCAACTGCAACCGCAGAAGCCGCAGCAGTTGTGGCGAAAAAGCCAAATGTACGTCTGCTGGTTTGTGGTCAGTGGGCAGACAAAACCACTGGTTTTGACATCAAACGCGTCAACGGCGGTGTGTTAGTGCAGGACCGCGACCAGAAGATGGTAGGCCTGGATGACTTAAAAGTTGTGACTAAACGTCAGCCAACTGCGGATGAACTGCGTGATTTACTGTTCTGCTGGAAAGTGGCCAAATACGTCAAATCCAATGCCATTGTGTACGCCAAAGATTCGATGACCATTGGCGTTGGTGCCGGCCAGATGAGCCGCGTCTACAGCGCCAAAATCGCTGGTATTAAAGCTGCCGACGAAAATCTGGAAGTCAAAGGCTCAGTGATGGCCTCTGATGCCTTCTTCCCGTTCCGCGATGGTATCGATGCTGCCGCTGCGGCTGGCATCAAAGCGGTGATCCAGCCTGGCGGCTCGATGCGTGATGCAGAAGTCATCGCAGCCGCAGACGAGCACGGCATGACGATGGTCTTCACCGGCGTGCGGCATTTCCGCCACTAAGCTTGAGTCTCGACCTTTAACAACGGCAGCTTTGGCTGCCGTTTTTTTATCCAAAGACAACAGGACCAGAACCGATGACACAGATCCAGTATCCCGCTTTATTCTGTTATGCAGGGGTGGATGAAATGTTGCGACTGAACGACGAAGTTGCACTACAAAATGTACTGGTCAACTCGCACGCACTGCTGCCAGATGCTGATCACATCATCGATAGTCTGGGATTGGAGTGGCTGATAGATAGTGAAAGACACATCTACCCGTCTGAGCGCTGCTGGTCATTGCCCCAGCTGACCATCAGAGTACAGCTACATTTTTTTGCTCAGGCTCAAAGCTGTGTCAGCAAAATTCAGGCGCCAGATTTGCAATCTTTGATCCTGATGATTAACTGCGATGAAGATACCTGGCATACCTGATATCTCTGCGTGATTATTGGTGAAACAGTACCATCTGGCCGACTTTAACAACGAAATAGGCAATAACAAGATATTTTAGGTATATCACTCGCAGTAAATGCATAGATATATTTAAAAACACATACCACAAGACATTGTATTTATTATGTTTTAATTTTTAATTCGATCAATTGGTGAATTAATCATTGAAATTACCATCTAATGCCTGCATTTTTATTGTTATCTCTACACAGCCAACCTTGGGAGGCTCGCATTGGACGCTACCACCATCAATCATTTATTCCTGCTGGGTGCAGTCCTGGTTGCTGCCGCCATCATGATGAGTTCGGTCGCCAGTAAGATTGGCGTGCCTATATTGGTTATCTTTCTTGGTGTTGGCATGTTTGCCGGCATCGACGGCCCTGGCGGTATTGCGTTTGACGATTATTCCATGGCCTATCTGGTCGGTAACCTCGCGCTTGCTGTGATCCTGCTGGATGGTGGTATGCGCACCAACGTTAAAAGTTTCCGCGTCGCTTTAGGCCCTTCGCTGTCGCTGGCGACAGTTGGCGTGATGATTACAGCTGGCCTCACCGGTTTTGCTGCTGCCTGGTTGTTTGATCTCACGATACTGGAAGGTTTACTGATTGGCGCTATTGTCGGCTCCACCGACGCGGCCGTGGTGTTTAATTTGCTGAACGGCAAAGGCCTGAACGAACGGGTTGGCGCCACGCTTGAAATCGAATCGGGCAGTAACGACCCGATGGCGATGTTCCTGACGGTGACTCTGATTTCAATGCTGGCAGCCGGTCAAACCAGCTTTGACTGGAAAGTCGTAGTGAGTCTGTTTCAGCAATTTGGCGTGGGGATTTTGCTCGGCCTCGCCGGTGGCTGGGTGCTGCTGCAGCTGATTAACAAAATCCAGATTGCCGATGGCCTCTATCCATTATTGGCCGTCAGTGGCGGTTTGTTCCTGTATGCCGTGTCCGGTTCAGTCGGCGGCAGCGGTATTTTAAGTGTGTATGTCTGTGGTCTGGTGCTCGGCAATCAGCCAATCCGCAACCGCCACGGCATCGTGCATATGTTCGACGGTCTGGCCTGGCTCAGTCAAATCGGCATGTTCCTGGTACTGGGTTTATTACTGACACCCAGTCAGTTGCTGCCAATTGCAGTGCCGGCGCTGCTGCTGTCGCTGTGGATGATTTTGTTCGCCCGGCCTTTGTCGGTGTTTATCGGCCTGCTGCCGTTTAAGAGTTTTACACTGCGTGAGCGCACTTTTATCTCCTGGGTCGGTCTGCGTGGCGCGGTCCCCGTGATTCTGGCGGTATTCCCGCTGATGGCCGGGCTACCTAATGCCCAGCTATTTTTTAATGTGGCGTTTTTTATCGTGCTGGTATCGCTGTTACTACAAGGCACTACGCTGGGCTTCTTTGCAAAAAAAGCCCACGTGGTGGTACCGCCGATGCCATCGCCCATTTCGCGTGCTGGCATCGAAGTGCAGCTGGCCAGCCAATGGGAAATGTTTGTCTATAAACTGAACCCGGACAAATGGTGTATTGGCAGCGAACTGAAGCAACTGAATATGCCGGACAACACCCGCATCGTGGCACTGTTTCGCGACAATCTGTTACTGCACCCGTCTGGCAGTACCCGGCTGCTGGCTGGCGATATCCTGTGTATTATCGGTCATGATGCTGATTTGCCGGTGCTGGGCCGCATGTTCAGTGAAACGCCACAACGTAACTTCGACTTTGATTTTTTTGGTGATTTTATGTTGGACGGCGCAGCAAAACTGGATGATTTGGCCATGTTCTACTCGCTGGATTTATCCGACTGCGGCGACGCCGTGACTTTGGCAGACTTTATTGCGAAAAAACTGGGCGGAAAACCGGTCGTCGGCGACACCTTGCTCTGGTCCGGTATGAGCTGGATAGTGGCAGAACTGGACGGTCAGCAAATTCGCCGGGTTGGCGTAAAGGCACAAGGCGAGACGGAAGTCTGAGTTCAGTTCAGCAAACCCGCTGGCGGGTATCGCTTCGCTCTGCCCGCGCTACGATTCTGAGGCAGTCATCCAGGGTGCAATGAGCACGCGAATTGCACCAAAACCTAAAGACAAAGGGTGACGTGCATGCATCCGGCACTGCCGGACAGCCGAAAATCCCTTTACTTTTACCGCCTAACGGCTACAATACGCGCCGCTCTTTTGACTGTTCTTTATACAATAAGGTATTCACTCTATGCATCCGATGTTAAACATCGCTGTTCGTGCTGCGCGTGGCGCAGGCAATATCATCGCCCGGGCCTGTGGTCAACTCGACATGGTTCAGACCAGCCAAAAAGGCACCAACGACTTTGTCACTAACGTCGACAAAGAAGCAGAACAGGCAATAGTGCAAATCCTGCGTAAATCCTACCCAACCCACGATATCGTTGGCGAAGAAGGTGGCGACTACGGCAGTTTTAACAGTGAATACCAATGGATCATCGACCCGCTCGATGGTACCGCCAACTTTATCAAAGGCATCCCCCACTTCGCCGTTTCTATCGCGCTGCGCCACAATGGCAAGCTCGATCAGGCCGTCATTTATGATCCGCTGCGTGGTGAAGTGTTTACCGCCAGCCGTGGTGGTGGCGCGCAATTAAATGGTCGCCGTATTCGCGTGACCAATGCCACTGACTTAACCGGCACTATTCTGGCAACGGGTTTCCCGTTTAAGCAAAAGCATCACCTTGATGCTTACACCGAAACCTTTAAAACCTTCTTCACCACTGCTGCAGACGTCCGTCGTTCAGGCTCAGCTGCATTGGACCTGGCTTATGTAGCTGCCGGTCGCTTAGACGGTTTCTGGGAAATAGGCTTAAAACCATGGGATATCGCTGCAGGTGAACTGATTGTGCGTGAAGCCGGTGGTCTGGTCAGCGATTTCGTTGGCGGCAATAACCAGCTGAAAAGCGGTAACGTTGTTGCCGGCAATCCAAAAGTGCTGGCTGCAATGTTAAAAGGTATGCGTCCGCATCTGACCGAATCGCTGATGCGCTAAGCATCCCCCAATAAAAACGCCGGCAATTGCCGGCGTTTTTTATTCAGAGCATTGAATCCGCAATTGCTTAATCATGCGCGACCGGCAAACCGGCATTGACCCAGGCGGTATAACCACCAGCCAGACTCAGTACATCGCTATAACCCATCTGTTGCAACGCATCGGCCGCCAAGGCTGAACGGAAACCACCACCGCAATATAAAATCAAAGTCTGTTGTTTATCCTGAACTTTGCTTTCGATATCACGTTCAATCACACCTTTACCGATGTGCATCGCTTGCGGCAAATGGCCTTTTTGCCATTCCAGATCTTCCCGCACATCAATCAGTACACAAGGTGTCTGGTGGGCGTTATATTGCTCGATAGTGATTTCTTTTACCCGGCTTTTCGCTGCTTCGACCATCGCCAGAAAACCGGCATTATGTTGTTTACTCATCTGTTGCTCCTTGACCTTCAGGTTTTGTCGCTGCACCATCACTATACCCCGGGTCACAGGGCCTGGCTTGTGCGGTATGCCTTCCTTACCCCGACAGACCCGAACATTATTCATGGATGTTCGGCGTACCATACTTTCTGTAAATAAAAAAGCCAGTCATTAGACTGGCTTTTCGCAAGTTAGATAGACGGGGTATCCGCCCCTTCTTTTTCAATCACTGTGGGCATCAGATCTTCGCGGCTGGCGCCTAAAATCACTGCGACCGCACTGGCGATATAAATTGATGAATAAGTACCGATGGCAATACCGAACAACAGTGCCGTGGCAAAACCGTGGATCATGGCCCCACCCATAAAGAACAATACGATCAATGTTAAAGCTGTCGTAAAGGATGTCATCGTGGTGCGGCTTAATGTCGAGGTAATCGCTTCATTGACGGTTTCATCCACAGTCGCATCCCGTAACTTACGGAATGTTTCCCGGATCCGGTCAAATACGACGATGGTATCGTTGATGGAATAACCAATCAGAGCCAAAACCGCGGCCAGCACGGTCAGGTCAAACTCCATGCCGGTCACCGAGAACATCCCAAGCGTAATGATCACGTCGTGCAGTAATGACGCCACTGCCCCCACCGAAAAACGCCATTCGAAGCGCGCGGCCACATAAATCAGGATCCCCACCAGCGCAGCCAGCACCGCCAGAAAACCATCTTCTTTCAGTTCATCACCGACGGACGAACCGACAACATCGACTTTGTTGACTGTCACCGGGGTCGCTGCAACAGTATTAATGACTTGCAAAATTTGCTCGCCAATGGCTTTTTGCTGGACTCCATCACGCGGTGCGATCCGGATCATGACATCCTGGCTACTGCCAAAATACTGCACCTGCGCATCGGCAAAACCTGCGCCAGCCAAAGCAGTACGCACTTTATCCAGCTCAGCTTGTTGCTGGAACTGGACTTCAATCACTGTACCACCAGTAAAGTCCAGGCCCAGATTCAGACCCTTCGTAAACAAACTCACCAATGAGCCCAACACCAGCAGGGTCGAGAAAATCAACGCAGGCCATTTGAGCTTCATAAAGTTCAGCGAATTTTTAAAGATAAATAAACGCATCATTAGTTCCTTATACCGGTAGCGAAGCGCCACGGCGCTGGCCCCAGACGGCGTTAACGATAAGGCGTGTCACCACCACCGCAGTAAAAATCGATGTCAGAATGCCTAGTGCCAGTGTGATAGCAAAGCCTTTAACCGGACCAGTTCCGACGCCAAACAGAATCAGTGCCACCAACAAGGTGGTGATATTCGAGTCGGCGATAGTGGCAAAAGCACGGTCATAGCCTTCGTGAATGGCTTGCATCGCAGAACGACCATTCGCCAGTTCTTCACGGATCCGCTCGTTAATCAGTACGTTGGCATCAACAGCCATACCAACCGTCAACAAAATACCCGCCATACCTGGTAAAGTCAGTGTCGCACCAGGGATCATTGCAATCATGCCGACCAACAATACCAGGTTACAGGTCAACGCAATATTCGCGACCAGACCAAACCACTTGTAGTACACCACCATGAAGCCAACAACCGCGAGCATGCCCCACATAATGGCATTCATGCCGAGGTCGATGTTTTCCTGACCCAGACTTGGGCCAATAGTGCGCTCTTCCACAATCTGAATAGGTGCGATCAGGGCACCGGCACGCAGTAATACTGCCAGGTTCTGCGCTTCGCCTGGCGCATCGAGGCCAGTGATGCGGAAGCTGCGGCCTAAACGCGCCTGGATAGTGGCAACCGACACCACTTCTTCTTTTTTCTCCAGAATGGTTTTGCCATCAGCGTCTTTTTTACCGGTTGGCTTGTATTCGATAAAGACAGTGGCCATCGCTTTACCTATCGCATCCTTAGTGGAGACCGAGAAGCTGTTGCCACCTTTGGCATCCAGATCAATATTGACCTGTGGCCGGCTGTATTCATCAAAACCTGCGTTAGCACCAACAATATGGTTACCTGTCAGCATGATGCGTTTTTGCAGTACTACCGGCGCACCACTACGATCATAAAACAGCTGTGACGCAGGTGGAACTCGGCCTGCAGCAGCACTGGCGACATCGGCAGTTTCGTCGACCAGACGGAATTCCAGTGTCGCCGTCGCGCCAAGAATTTCTTTAGCGCGTGCCGTGTCCTGTACGCCAGGTAATTGCACCACAATACGCTCTGCACCCTGACGTTGAACCAATGGTTCAGCTACGCCGATGGCGTTGACGCGGTTACGGATAATAGTAATGTTCTGGGCGACCGCATCTTCACGCAGCGCTTTGACTTTGGCTTCGCTGAAACCAACCAATAAAGTATTGTCAGCACCTTCGGTGTATACCATTTCGCGGTCTTTTTCCGACAGCACTTTCTGCGCCGCTTTAACATCTTCCGCGTTGCGGAACGTTAACACCACCTGCTGTTTTGGCAGGTCGGCCGTGACAGAGCGGTACCGCACTTTGGCTTCACGCAGATCGGTGCGGTAGTTTTGCACCAGGTCGTTGACGTTTTTGTCCATCGCGGTTTTCATGTCAATTTCCATCAGGAAATGCACACCACCGCGTAAATCCAGACCCAGTTTCATCGGCGCAGCACCAATGCTGTCCATCCAGGCCGGCGTCGCCGGCGCCAGATTCAGCGCTGTGACATATTTGTCACCAAGCAACGTCTCAATGACTTCACGGGCTTTTAACTGATCTTCAGTCGTCAGAAAACGCGCCAGCACCTGACCGTCTTCTAACACCACACTTTTGCTGCTGATTTGTTTGGCAGTCAGTTCAGTGCTGATTTTCTCGACCACTTCTGCGCTAACTTCAGCACCACGGGTCGCGTTGATTTGCAGCGACGGATCGCTGGGGTAGATGTTCGGTAAGGCGTAGATAAAACTGACAGCCATCACCACTACGACCAGCAAATAACGCCAGATTGAGTTTTGATTTAACACGGTAAATTCCTTTCGGGCTGCCGCTTTTACAGCGATTTCATCGTGCCTTTCGGCAGTACGGCACTGATAGAGCCTTTTTGCACAGTCACTTCAGTGGTGTCGTTCAGTGCAATCACCACAAAATCTTTGTCTTCTGCAATTTTAGCGATTCGACCGACCAGGCCACCTTGCGTCAGCACTTCATCCCCTTTAGCCAGCGATGCCATCAGGTTTTTGTGCTCTTTCATCCGTTTACTTTGTGGACGGAAAATCATGAAGTAAAAAATCAGACCAAACGCGGCCAACATAATGACCAGATCAAGACCACCACCAGGCTGACCGGCTGCTGCCGTTTGTGCCTGTGCATCAGAAATAAAAAAACTCATATGTATCCCCTTAAAATTTTTAAGCTTAATTTCAAATTGTTATTCAGCGGACGCAGTCTCTGAACTCTGTTCCAACACCGGAACTGGCGCATCAAGCGCTGGCACAGTCAGGCCACGACGGGCATAAAAGTCCGTGATAAAGTCCTGCAGTGTGCCTTGTTCAATCGCATTGCGTAAGCCCTGCATTAATTTCTGGTAATGGTGCAGGTTATGGATAGTATTCAGCCGGGCACCCAGGATCTCATTACAACGGTCGAGATGATGGAGATATGCGCGCGAATAGTTTTTACAAGTGTAACAGTCGCAATTTTCATCCAAAGGCGCGATATCGTCTTTGTATTTGGCATTGCGGATCTTAATCACACCATTACTGACAAACAGATGACCGTTGCGGGCATTACGGGTTGGCATCACACAGTCGAACATATCAATGCCACGACGCACGCCTTCCACCAGATCTTCCGGTTTGCCCACGCCCATCAGATAACGCGGTTTATGTACCGGCATTTTGTCTGTGGTGTGATTGAGAATTTTGATCATTTCATGTTTCGGTTCACCAACCGATAAACCACCGATGGCGTAACCATCAAAGCCGATGTCTTCCAGACCGTTTAATGACACATCGCGCAAGTTTGGATACATGCCGCCCTGAATGATGCCAAACAGCGCCGAAGGATTATCACCATGTGCCTCTTTGCTGCGTTTTGCCCAGCGCAAAGACATTTCCATCGATTTTTTCGCTTGCTGCTCAGTGGCAGGATATGGCGTACATTCGTCGAAAATCATCACGATATCAGAGCCTAAATCACGCTGAACCTGCATCGAACGCTCTGGCGTCAGCTGGATTTTTTCTCCGTTCAGTGGAGAGCGAAACGTCACACCTTCTTCTTTAATTTTGCGCAGTTCACCGAGACTGAACACCTGAAAACCGCCTGAGTCGGTCAGGATTGGTTTGTCCCAATGCATGAAATCATGTAAATCGCCGTGTTTCCGGATGATTTCGGTGCCAGGGCGCAGCATCAGGTGAAAGGTATTACCCAGGCAGATTTGGGCGCCGGTAGCGGCCAGCTCTTCCGGCGTCATGCCTTTCACGGTGCCGTAGGTACCCACCGGCATAAACGCCGGGGTATCGACCACACCACGGGCAAATGTCATACGACCGCGGCGGGCTTTGCCGTCGGTTTTCATTAACTCAAATTTCATTGTGACCTCATTGACCGGAAAAACAGTCCGGCCTTTTTAAAAACGCCCGATTGTAGCAGAAAGCCAGGCGGATGTTGACTGTCCGTCCAGGCTGCGCCAATTAAAGGATCAGCATCGCGTCGCCATAGGAATAAAACCGATACTGCTGCGCAATAGCTTCCTGATAGGCCTGCATGATGATATCTCTGCTGCACAGCGCCGACACCAGCATAATCAACGTCGATTCCGGTAAATGGAAATTGGTGATCAGGCCATCAATAACGGCAAACTGATAACCCGGATAGATAAAAATCTGTGTATCGCCGTAGTAAGGCTGCAATGGTTGTCCGGCTTTGATGGCAAACTGGGCGGCTGATTCGAGTGACCGCACCGATGTAGTGCCAACTGCGATCACGCGGTTGCCCCGTGCTTTACAGGCTTCCACTGCAGCGACCACTTCTGGTGGCACTTCGATATATTCAGCGTGCATCTGGTGTTCAAGAATATTGTCGACCCGCACTGGCTGGAAAGTGCCGGCGCCGACGTGCAGCGTGACAAAAGCAAACTCAACGCCTTTGGCTTTCAGTGCCGCCAGCAGCGGCTCATCAAAATGCAATCCAGCGGTCGGCGCTGCCACTGCACCTGGCTTGGCGTTATAAACGGTCTGATAACGCTCGCGGTCACTGGCCGCATCCGGTCTGTCGATATAAGGCGGCAGAGGCATATGACCTAGCCGTTCCAGCATCGCCAGTACCGGCTCGTCTGATAACAACGTCAGTTCAAATAACTCACCGTGACGGCAGGTCATCTCAACTTCGGCATCCTGTTCCAGGATTAAACGATTACCCGGTTTTGGTGCTTTGCTGGCACGGATATGCGCCAGAAAGCGTTTATCATCGAGCAAACGCTCGACCAACACTTCGACTTTGCCGCCAGACGCTTTCTGGCCAAATAATCGCGCCGGAATGACGCGGGTGTTGTTGAACACCAGCAGGTCACCGGGATTGATGGCATCCAGTACGGCTTTGAACTGGCTATGTTCAATAGTTCCGGTCTGGCGCTGTAATTTCAGCAACCGGCTGGCAGAACGTTCAGGCTGGGGGTAACGGGCAATCAGCTGCTCAGGCAGCTCAAAAGAAAAATCTGATTTTTGCATAGCAGGTCCGCTTTACTGACAAACACTGAGACATCGGGTGAAAAAACAGCGCACAGTCTACTGATCCGGCCACAGTTTCTCAATGTCTCTGCGGCGTTTGGCTTACAGAAATAAACGCCAAAATCGCCGTGGCTTCTGTACTGACTGCTCTATAATCGAAGAAAGCGCAGGATGCGCGTTAACATTGGCTATGTAGATACAGGGAGTCGCAATGGATATCTGGTTTAGTCTGATCTTGTTGGCTGCAAGTCAAATCATCTTATGCTGGTACAGTTATCAGCTTGCCACCGAAAAAGGCTACCCGCCGCTGTTGTTTGCCGGCGCGGGTCTTCTGCCACTACTCAATCTTATTGCGCTGATGCTGTTGTTATTATTACCAGACCGGCGACTAGCCGAGCATCAGCTGTATTTCAGTAAATTCCGCCAACGCCCTTGAATCGCACTGTCGTGTCGCCGGCTTAGCCGGCGCACTTTTGTTGCAACACTTCAGCGATCAGTGTTGCCATCAGCCGGTAATTGCGGGATTTACTCGAGGTGGGTCGCCAGGCCACACCGATATCGCGCGCGGCGCCGCTGCTGGAAGGCGCCTGACTAATCAGTTCAGTGCCCTGCAACAACCCGCTGTTAATCGCCATTTGCGGCATAAAAGTGACACCAAGTTTGTTATTCACCATTTGCGTTAACGTATGCAAGCTGGTAGCAAAAAACGGGTTCACTTTACGCGAATCTTCCAGTTCACAGGCCTTCACCGCATGACCGGTCAGACAATGCTCCCGCTCCAGTAAAAAGATGCTTTCATCTGGCCACTGCGAAATATCCTGGCTGAAGCCGCGATCCTGCCAGTCTTTGTGTAACACCAGTTTAAAGCCGTCCTGCGCCAGTACTTCGGTATGCAAGGCTCCGGTCTCATACGGCAGCGCCAATAACACCATATCCAGCCGGCCTTCGGTCAGTGCCCGCAATGAGTTTTCTGAGGTGTCTTCGCGCAGTAACAACTGCAGCTCCGGAAAACGCTGACGACACAACGCCATCACTTCACTGAGCACAAAAGGCGCAATAGTCGGAATACAACCGAGGCGAAACTGTCCGGTCATTGGCTTGCCCTGATTCCGGGCAAAATCGGCCAGTTCTTCACATTGTTCAATGATATAGCGGGCCTGACGCACTACATCCTCACCTAATGAGGTGAAAATAAAGGTTTTGTGGTCACGCTCCAGCAACTGGGCATCGATGGTTTCTTCCAGATTGGCAATGGCGGCGCTTAACGTTGACTGGCCGATATAACAGGCATCGGCAGCGCGGCCAAAATGTTGGTGTTCATGTAAGGCGAGTAAATATTGCAGTTGTTTCACGCTGGGCAGTCGTTTCATCGTAAATTCCGTTATAAATTTTGATTTACCCGCAAAGATAGCGATGAAGATGCTAGTCCAGTGATTTGGTGCCCGCAAGCAAAATGCGCTGAGCGCCGCACCAACTTTGGTCGATAGCTGCGGTTTCTCTACACACAAAAAAGCCGCCCGAAGGCGGCTGATCTGATTGAAAGGATGTTTTACGCAAGGCCTACAATGAATTTGATGACGTAGAAGAACAAAATCGACAGCAAAGCACCGATCGGTAACGTCACTACCCAGGAAATAAAGATATTGCGGATCACATTAAGGTTCAGTGCTGCAATGCCCCGCGCCATGCCCACACCAAGTACTGCACCAACCAAGGTTTGAGTTGTTGAAATTGGCAGACCCATGCCTGAAGCAATAACGACTGTACTGGCGGCTGCAATTTCCGCGGCAAAACCACGGCTTGGCGTCAAATGCGTGATATTTTCACCAATAGTCCGGATAACTTTCGCACCCAAAGTCGCCAGACCAATCACGATACCAACGGCCCCGAGTGGCAGGATCCACCAATCCAGCGACACTTTGTCCAGAATTTGGCCACCAGACTGGATGATGCCAACAACTGCAGCCAAAGGCCCGATGGCATTCGCAACGTCGTTGGAGCCGTGCGCAAATGCCATACAGCAGGCGGTGAAAATCATCAGAATGCCGAAAATTTTCTCCACGTTGGTGAAGTGCATTTCTTTATCTGCATCCGGATCAATTTTCAAGCGACTGATCGCAAAGGCACCAATCAATGCAACAGCCAGCGCAATGGCAAAACATAACAAAATACCTTCGTTGGTTGATAGATCCAAACCAACATGTTTTAAGCCCTTAGTAACCGTGACATACGACATAATGTAAGCGGCAAAAAACATGTAGTAAGGCACGAATTTCTTCGCGGCTTTTAACGGGCTGTCTGTGTTAAAAATGAAATGCTGGGCACTCATAAAGATTAAGAATGCCAACACACCTGATAGCAACGGTGTGACTACCCAACTACCGACAATGCCGCCGACAGCATCCCAGTGCACGTAGTCCATGCCAACGCCGACCGAAGCAAAACCGATAATTGCGCCAACAATTGAATGAGTTGTTGATACCGGCCAGCCATAATGAGATGCAACCAACAACCAGGTGCCTGCAGCTAATAATGAGCCAATCATGCCGTATACCAGCAATTGCGGTACATCTTTAAAGGCCTCGGCATCTACGATACCACTGCGAATGGTTGATGTGACTTCACCACCGGCCAACCAGGCGCCTGACGCTTCAAAGATCGCCGCAATGATTAGTGCTTGTTTTAAAGTTAAGGCTTTAGAACCAACCGAAGTTCCCATTGCATTGGCAACGTCATTTGCACCAACACCATAAGCCATAAAAAAGCCAAACAGTGCTGCAACAATTACCAGCACATGGCCATATTGAGCCAAAATTTCCATGAATTTTTACCTATAGCGCTTAACGAGCCAACATGATTTCGAGACGTGAACCGACTTTTAACGCAGTATCAGCTAAATCGCCGACCCACTCTAAAGTACGGTACAGAAACATCACATCAACGGGATTCAATGCATTTTCAGATTTGCGCACGAATTTCCGCAAACTGATTTGCATTTCGTCAGTGTCGTGTTCGATTTCGTCGATTTTTGCGATCATTTTGATCACCATATCAACTTCACGGCCACGGAAACCTGTTTCCAGCAATTCGTCCAATTCGTTGATCGCTTCACACGCCAGGGCGACGGCATCAATACAACGTTGCAGGTAAGCATTAAATTCTTGTTGGATAGGTTCCGGAATTTCCAGCTCCCGGCCTAACACCCGACCGGTAATATCTTTGGTTTTATTAGCAATTTTATCCTGTTGCGATACGAGCTCGAGAATATCGGTACGGTCTACCGGTAAAAACAGGCCACGTGGTAAATGCACGCGGATATCGCGTTTTAAATTGTCAGCTTCTTTTTCCAGGCTAACGATTACTTTTCTTACTTCCGCTGCAGTGTCCCAATCCTTGTTATATACGGCTGCAAAAAACGGCAGTAACTGCTCGCTGGCCGCCAGGACTTTACGAATGTGTTCTTCAATCGGTTTGATTGGAGATTTTGCGAAAACAGCCAAAAATGCACTTGGCATAGCTTTGCCTCTTGGTTTTGTAGTGGACGAAAGTCGGTGCGTATTTTACTGCAACGGCCGCGTAATAAAAACGCGCCTGCACAGATAAAACAACAAAGCCGACAGGTATTTTACACCCTGTCGGCTTGACTTCCGCGAATTTCAGCACCTATTCAGCGAAAATTCAGCTGCGGGCGTTTTGTTCCAGGCTATCTTCGTCGCTATGACGCACATCGCGGCCTTTAACAAAAGAAATCACGTACTCAGAAATGTTTTTACAGCGATCACCGATGCGTTCCAACGCACGGGCGGACCACAGCACATTCATGATTTTGGGAATGGAACGTGGATCTTCCATCATGTACGTCATCAATTGACGGGTGATAGCTTCATATTCGCGGTCGACTTTTTTGTCTTCTTTGTACACCGCTAAGGCTGCTTCCACGTCCATCCGGGCGAATGCGTCCAATACATCGTGCAGCATCTGCGCGACATGACGGCCCATATTCTCCAGATTGACCAGCAAATCCTGCTGCGCACTGCTGAAGGATTCCAGGGCAACTTTAGCGATCCGCTCCGCTTCATCACCAATGCGTTCCAAATCAGAAATCGCCCGGATGATGGTCAGAATTAAGCGTAAGTCACTGGCGGCAGGCTGACGTTTCGCAATAATACGCGTACATTCTGCGTCAATTTTGATTTCCCAGTCATTGACCAGCAAATCATTGGCAATCACCTGTTGCGCCAGTTCAGCATTGCTGCCGGCAATCGCATTCAGTGCATCCGACAGCTGCTGCTCAATCAAGCCACCCATCGCCATGATGTGGTTACGGATCTGCTCAATCTCGTCATTAAACTGACTGGAAATGTGTTTGGTTAAATTCAGTTTGTCCATGTGAAACCTCTGCTTAAGTCTGGTAATTAACCAAAACGGCCAGTGATGTAGTCTTCAGTCTGCTGTTGCGACGGGTTGGTAAACATCTTGTTTGTCGCCGCGTATTCGACCAGATTGCCCATGTACATAAAGGCAGTATAGTCCGATACCCGTGCCGCCTGTTGCATGTTGTGCGTCACAATCACAATGGTGTAACGGTCTTTCAGCTCGTTGATTAATTCTTCAATCTTCAGCGTGGAGATTGGGTCCAGTGCCGACGCCGGTTCATCCAGCAGCAACACTTCAGGCTCAATCGCAATCGCACGGGCGATCACCAAACGTTGTTGCTGACCACCAGACAGACCAAAAGCGTTGTCGTGTAAACGGTCTTTCACTTCGTTCCACAGCGCTGCGCCTTTGAGCGAGGTTTCGACCACTTCGTCCAGCACGCGGCGGTCATTTACGCCTTGCAGACGCAGGCCATAAGCCACGTTTTCATAAATGGTTTTCGGAAACGGGTTCGGCTTCTGGAACACCATGCCAACCTGACGGCGCAGCTCGGCGACGTCGACTGATTTGTCATAGATATTCTGACCGTCGAGCAGGATCTGCCCTTCGATACGACAGATATCCACCAGATCGTTCATCCGGTTAAAGCAACGGAGTAAAGTGGATTTACCACAACCTGACGGGCCGATAAATGCCGTCACGCGTTTTTCCGGGATCAGCATATTGATGGTTTTTAACGCCTGCGATTCCGCGTAGTACAAACGCAGGTCTTTCACTTCCAGCTTGATTTTTTCGTCTGCCAGATTCAGCTCACTGTAGCCGTTCAGAGTTTGTTGTGTGGTCATACGTCAGTTCACTCTTAAAATTCAGTTCAGGTTCTGTGGCGGGATGTCATTTGCCCCGCCACCTGGTGCCCGCAGGCACCGATGGATCCGCTTGTTCTAGTCAGACTCGCCGCGATATTTTTCCCGCAGCTTGTTACGTAAATGGATAGCAGCCATATTCAGCACCACAATCAGCACTACCAGCACCAACGCCGTGGCGTACAACAACGGCCGCGATGCTTCAACGTTTGGACTCTGGAAACCCACATCGTAAACATGGAAACCTAAGTGCATGATTTTCTGATCAAGATGCACGAACGGGAAAGTACCGTCGACTGGTAATGTCGGTGCTAATTTCACCACACCGACTAACATCAGTGGCGCTACTTCACCGGCAGCCCGCGCAATAGACAGGATCAGGCCCGTCATCATCGCCGGGGTTGCCAGTGGCACAACGACTTTCCATAAAGTTTCAGATTTAGTCGCACCCAGCGCCAGACTGCCCATCCGGATCGTACTTGGAATACGCGACAACCCTTCTTCAGTGGACACAATGACCACCGGCAGTGTCAGCAACGCCAGCGTCAGAGAAGCCCAGAACAGACCTGGTGTGCCGAAAGTCGGTGCCGGCAGTTTCTCCGGATAAAACAAGGCGTCGATATTGCCACCCATGATGTAGACAAAAAAGCCCAGACCAAATACGCCATATACAATCGATGGCACACCGGCCAGGTTGTAGACGGAAATACGGATGATCTTCAGCAATGTGCCTTGTTTGGCATATTCACGCAGGTAAATTGCGGCCAGCACACCGAATGGCGTCACAATAATCGACATCAGAATCACCATAGTGATAGTGCCGAAAATGGCCGGAAAAATACCGCCTTCTGTGTTGGCTTCGCGTGGATCATCACTTAAGAAGTTCCAAATCGCGCCGACGTAATGCACCGATTTTTCCAGCAATGACATTTGATTCGGCATGTGCGCGTGCACAATATTCGCCAGGCTAATCGTCAGCTCTTTGCCTTCAGCGGTGACGACTTTCAGGCTGTCACGTTTTGCTTCAGTGTACAGCGCTTCCAGTTTTTGCTGTAACTCCGCATATTGCGCGTCCAGCATTGCCTGATCTTCGGCGGCTTGCTGTGTATAAACACTGATTTCCGCAGCCGTTGCGCCTTGTAACTCCAGCGTGCGCTTGCCAAGACGTAACGCTTCCAGCGCCTTGTTAATCTTACCGATATCACCCTTTTCAATGTCAGTGATCTGGTCCTGCAGGGCGTTGGCACGCGACATTGCCGCCTGTAAGGCCGGCCACAGTGCTTCACCTTCGGCCACTACTTTGTCCTGCTGTAGTAACTGTTGCGGGAAGCCCTGGAAGTTACCCCACTCGCGCCGTTCGATCACGATGGCATTGTCTGGTTTTGTCCAGCCAGCCAAATCATGCTCGAGGAACCAGGCAAAATCACGGCCATAGACGTCGCGGTTCGCCAGCTTTAATAAATACCGTGCATAAAATTCCGCATCATCCGGTACCGCTACGCCTGAATCTTTCAGCGTGATACGGCTGACCTGTTCGGTGCGCACATGCTCAGCCAACAAGGTTTTTTTGCTGCCATCGGCCTGTATAGCTTCAACCTGTTGCAAATCAGCCGGCCAGAAGTGACTGCCACCTTGCACTGCAATCAGACCCAATACGCCAATCACCATCACCAGACAAAGCGCGATAGCACCGGCGTTTAACCAAATCCACGGAGTTCCCGTTTTAAACCAAGCTCTCATGCCGTTCACTCCGAATTACAGATTACTGAAGCGTTGACGTAACCGCTGCCGGATCACTTCCGCCAACGTGTTAAAAATAAAGGTAAAGACAAACAACACCAGCGCCGCCAGGAATAACACCCGGAAGTGAGTACTGCCGACCGCCGTTTCCGGCAGCTCTACCGCGATGTTGGCTGACAGCGTCCGCATGCCTTCAAACAGGTTGAAGTTCACTACCGGACTGTTGCCCGTGGCCATCAGTACAATCATGGTTTCACCGACAGCGCGACCAAAACCGACCATCACTGCCGCGAAGATACCTGGGCTCGCCGTTGGTAGTACCACGCCTACCATGGTCTGCCATGGTGTCGCACCGAGTGCCAATGACCCTTGGGTTAAATGGCGTGGCACGTTAAACACCGCATCTTCTGCAATCGAGAAAATATTTGGAATAACGGCAAAACCCATCGCGATCCCAACCACCAGCGCATTACGCTGGTCATAAGTGATGCCATTATCAGTGAACCACTGGCGCAAACTACCGTTGAAGAACAGTTGATCAACCCCCGGACTTAAGCTGACACACAACCAGATAAAGCCGACGATCATTGGAATTAACACCACCACTTCCCAGCCCAGGCCAAACCGCTCGCGCCAGCTGCGCGGGAAGAACCGCCACAGGTAAGCGGTTAGCAACATCATCAGCGGCAGCAGCAACAGAATGGCAAAGACCGCACTGAGGTATTTCTCGACAAAAGGCGCCAGCCACAAACCGGCGAGGAAACCCAAAATAACCGTTGGCAACGCCGCCATAATTTCAATGGTCGGTTTGACCTTACCGCGTAACTTTGGCGTCATAAAATAGGCGGTATACAGCGCGCTCATGATGGCCAGCGGCGTGGCAAACAACATGGCAAACAGCGCAGCTTTTAACGTACCGAGTGCCAGCGGCACCAGGCTCATTTTGGCTTCAAACTCATCAGAACCTGAAGATGCCTGCCAGATATAGTCCTTTTCGCCACGGCCTTCATACCAGACTTCATTCCACATCGCCTTCCAGCTAACATCCGGGTGCGCATTTTCCAGCGCAAAACGCTGTACTTTGCCATCAGCGGCAAATGCCAGTAATGCAGTGTTGATTGGACTGATCGCGATACGTTCGAAATTAGTGCCTTCCAGCAACGGTTCCAGCGCTAAAGTGCGGGCTGACGTGCCGTAATGAATACCAAGATTGGCAGCAGCATCTAATACCAGGAAACCTTTGCGCGAATACTCAGGTTCAATCTGGCGAATTGCCGCAGGATGTTGTTCAAAATCACGGATGTGTTTTAAGTGGAAATTGTTGTGCTCATCGCGCACCAGAAACCACTGGCTCAGACTGCCGTCTGAACCACCAACAATCAGCGAGACCGCACCAACTAAAAACTCGACCGCAGTCACTTGTTTGCCGGCCGCTACAGCACTGACCGCTTCGACGTAACGGGCCTGTGCCGGATCGGTCACATCGTAGTAGTGGATCTTTTCATTGCCTTCAGCGATGAACAAATTGTGCAGCGTGGTATCAAGCAAAATCCGGCTGACGTCTTTTGGTGCATCCGGTAACGGATAATCGGTACGCACCAGTGTCGTCTCGCCGGTCATAAACTCAGTTTGTGCTTCAAACACGTGGTAGCTCAGGCGACCATCAGCAGCAAACGCAACCAACGCTGTGCCCGCACTGCCTTCCTGTACCGCCAGACTCTTTAACGCCTGACCCGGATTTAAATCCAGCGGAGTTTCACCAAGCGGATAAGTAACCACTGGCACCACTTTGCGTTTGTCATCCGGATAACTCAGGTTGTATTCGTGTTTGATCACCAGCGCCTGACCATTGGATAAACCGAGTGCCAGCAAGCCTGAGCGGGGTTCGCCACGGGCAAACGCTGAAATCGTGGTTTGTGCCGGAAGTTGCAGCTGCACTTTTTCGCCAGCCTGACCGGTCAGCGCATCAAAGAATTGCAGTTCACCGGCCGCCGAGACATTCAACCCGACTTCACTGTAGCGTTCCAGGTTGGTATACAACGGTTTACTGCTGTTGATCTGGTAGTTTTGCTCAGGTTCAACGCTGGCCGACGAAAAAATCGGCCCAACTTCAGAAAACAGATAAACAAAAATAGTCGCAAAGGCTGCGACCACACTGATGCCGGCAAATGCGATACCGTATTTGGACATTTTATCTTTAAAACTGCGCCAGCGGCGCAGACGGGCCCGTTTCTCACCACTTGGCAATAATGATTGCCTTGTAGTGACAGGAGCTGACGTGGAGGTCTGTTGCATGTTTACACATCCAGGACTGACTTTTCGGATGCTGCAAAGCTTAGATGAGTTTTATGTCAGAAATATTACAGTGCAGATTTTTGTCATAAATTAGCAATATTCAGCAGCTGACTGACCGGAAAACCGCGGATTGGCGACCACGCAGCAAACCGATGTCAACGCAAAAGGCGCCCGCAGGCGCCTTGACAAAAATCTGAGATTTACTTGATACCAAGTTCGGCCAGAATTTTCGCGGCTACTTTGTTCGGAACTGGCACATAACCGTCGCGAACCACAATCTCCTGACCGCGTTTTGATAACACCAGTTTGATAAACTCGCGTTCCATTGGCGTCAGTTCTTTGTTCGGGTGTTTGTTGACATAAACAAACAGGAAACGGGACAGTGGGTATTTGCCATCCAATGCGTGGTCAGCAGTTGGTTCAACAAAAGGTGAACCTTCTTTTTTCGCCAGTGGCAGTGCACGGACACCAGAAGTCACATAACCGATCCCTGAGTAGCCGATACCGTTAATCGACTCACTGACGCCCTGAACTACTGATGCAGAACCTGGTTGTTCGTTGATGCTGGATTTGAAATCGCCTTTACACAGCGCATGTTCTTTGAAGTAACCGTAAGTACCGGATACGGCGTTGCGGCTGTACATGGTGAAGTCGCGATTCGCCCACGCACCATCCAGACCCAGCTGACCCCAGCGCGTCACATCTTCTTTGTAACCACATTTGCGGGTCGCTGAAAACACGGCGTCAACCTGTGCCATGGTCATGCCTTTGATTGGGTTATCTTTATTGACGTAAACCGCCAGTAAGTCGACCGCAACCGGCACTGCAGTTGGCTTGTAACCGAATTTGGCTTCAAACGCCTGAATTTCACTTGGTTTCATCGCACGGCTCATTGGGCCGAAGTTTGAAGTACCTTCAGTCAATGCCGTTGGTGCCGTAGAAGAACCGGCACCCTGAATTTGAATGTTCACATTTGGGTACAGTTTGCGGTAATCTTCAGCCCACAACGTCATCAGGTTGTTCAGCGTATCAGAACCGATACTGGAAATACTGCCCGATACGCCTGAGGCTTTCTGGTAGTCAGGTAAAGCCGGGTCAACTTTAGTCACCGCAGCGGCTTGAAAACTGAAAGTGGCAGCGATAATGGCCGCAGTCGATAAAATTTTAAAAGTTTTCACCTTAAAGTCCTCTTGTTGGCAATCGCAAGCCTGTGCCTGCAGTTCACGCTAAACATCATATGTCGGTAATATGACAATAATATGACGAGAAAACAGTCTGGCGAATTTCCAGCAAAAATCGACCAACAGTGTTGTTTTTTTAAAGTGGCTGGCTATAGTTTCGGCTGGCTGGGCGCCCGGATGGTTACCCGTGTGGACACTGGTCAAGTTGCTTTAATAACAAAAATTACATTTTAATATGATATATTTTTTACGCTGAATCCAGATTGTCGTGGGATTTACAGTGCCGTACTAAAAACAAGGAAATGCGCTATGAAGCAGTTGGTTTTAACGTTGATCGGACAGGATAAAGCCGGCCTGGTCGAACAACTTGCAACGTTGATTGCCGAATACCACGGCAATTGGACCGCAAGTAACCTGAGCCATCTGGCTGGTTACTTCGCCGGGATTTTACAGGTTGAAGTGGCAGAACAACATGTGGCGGCTTTAACCGCTGCGCTGCAACAGATGAAGGATCTGGATATCCGCGTACAACATGGGGTGGACTCCCGCGTCAACGAGCAGAAACTGCTAAAGTTCGTCATCACCGGCAATGACAGACCGGGTATTGTGCGTGAACTGTCGTCGGTCATTAAACATAAAGGCACCAACATCATTCACTTTGAAAGCTCTAAACAAAGCGCACCGAATTGGGGTGTGCCACTGTTTAATGCGATCGCGACTGTTGAGCTGCCGGAAGGCCTGAACAAAGACGAAGTGGTACAGGCGCTCGAAGACATTGCCTCAGATGTGATGGTCGATGTTGAAAATCTGAACTGAAACCGTTCTGTCCAACAATAGCCCGTGCATGTTCTGACGTGACGGGCTATCTTATTCATAATTCTTTCATCAAATTGCCATAGATTAGGCTCAGCCCCTCCCCCGCAGTGATGGAACTGATATGGAACTACCAAACAATTCAGAACACCCGATGCATTATTTTCCAAAAGAATTAAGCTGGCTTGCTTTTAATGAACGCGTGTTGCAGGAAGCTGCAGATGAACGCAACCCATTAATTGAGCGCCTGCGTTTTCTCGGCATTTATTCCAATAACATGGACGAGTTCTACCGGGTGCGGGTGGCGGACGTGAAGCGGCGGATCATGCTGCAGATGTATCACCATGAAGACGCCAGTCAAACAGAGCATTTATTGAAACAAATTCAACAGTTTGTGTTGCGCCTCGGTGCCAAGTTTAATGCCATCCATATGGACCTGCAGCTTGGTTTGCGCAAACATAACATCGAATTTATTGACCAGCACAAGCTGAACGAATCGCAAAGCGCCTGGGTTAAATCCTATTTCAAAGAAAAAGTGCTGCGGCATATCTCGCCGGTGCTGTTGTCAAATGAACACCTGCAGTTATCAAAACGCCTGGAAGACAATGCCACTTACCTGATGGTGGAAATGACCGGACAGGGCAAACCGGAGTATGCCATCGTGCAGGTTCCGACGGATGATGTGTCGCGTTTTCTGGAACTGCCAATAGCATTAAACCGCACCAAACGCCGCGGCAGGTATCGCCACCAGTTTATGATGCTGGACGATGTGATCATTCACTGCCTGCGCGACTTGTTCGCTGGTTTCTTTGATTTCTGCGACATCCAGGCCTACTCGATGAAGCTGACCAAAGACGCCGAGTATGACTTAAGCGAATCACTGGACCAGAGCTTGCTCGACAAGATGTCGCACGGGATCCGGCAACGGCTGGAATCTGAGCCGGTGCGACTGGTTTATGACGTGTCGATGCCTGAGCATATGCTGAAAATATTGCGCAAACTGCTGGGCGCTAACACGCTGGACGCATTGATCCCCGGCGGTCGTTACCGGAATTTCAAAGATTTCATTAATTTCCCGTACACCGGCCACGCCAGTCTGGAGTTTTCGCCGCTGCCGCCATTGCCAAGTCCGGATTTTGAACAACATAACACCACCTTTGATGCGATCCGCAGCAATGACGTGTTATTGCATTACCCGTATCACAACTTCACTTATTTCACCGAATGGGTGCGTCAGGCGTCGTTTGACCCCAAAGTGAAGTCGATCAAAATGACGATGTACCGCGTGGCAAAAAATTCGCGGGTGATCCACTCCCTGCTTGATGCGGTCAGAAATGGTAAAAAAGTCACTGTAGTGGTCGAGCTCAAAGCACGCTTTGACGAAGAAAATAATATTCAGTGGGCCCGGCGCATGACGCAGGCCGGTGTACAGGTGGTGTTTGGCCTGACCACACTGAAAATTCACTCCAAGCTCTGCATCGTCAGCCGCGAAGAAAAAGCCGGACTGGTGAAATATGCCCATATTGGTACCGGCAATTTCAACGAAAAAACCGCACGGATTTATACCGATATGAGCTTATTTACTTGTCACAATGAAATTTGTGATGAAGTGGATCAGGTATTTGAATTTGTCGAATACAGCTACAAACCCTTTGTGTTTAAACACTTAATTGTGTCGCCGACCTGGAGCCGGCCTAAACTGAATCAACTGATCCAACGCGAAATTGACTTTGCTTTGAGCGGGCGCAAAGCAGAAATTGTGCTGAAGCTGAACAATCTGGTCGATGATCCGATTGTTGATCTGCTGTATAAAGCCAGCCAGGCCGGCGTGAAGATCCGGATTATCGTGCGCGGCATGTGTTCGCTGATCCCGGGTATTCCGGGTAAAAGTCACAATATCAAAGTGATCAGTGTGTTGGACCGTTACCTCGAACATGCCCGGGTCTACCAGTTCTTTAATGGCGGCGATATCGATTTATATCTGTCATCTGCGGACTGGATGACACGCAATATTGAAATGCGCGTCGAAGTGGGCGTACCGATTTATGATGCGCGCATTAAGCAACAAATTATGACAGTGCTCGATTTGCAGTGGAATGACAACGTCAAAGCCCGCCTGATCGACAAAGAACAAAGCAACCCTTATGTCAAAAGGGGCAACAGAAAAAGTATCAGGTCTCAGCAGGCGATTTATGACTATCTCGCCAGCCAGCAACTGGGACCGACTATTCAGGCAGAGTTATGACCCATCTGACGCCAAATGCGTTGTCTGCCGCCGAATTAATTGCGGCGGTAGACTTAGGCTCCAACAGTTTTCACCTGGTGATCGCGCGTATCGTTGACGGTGCGCTGCAATTGTTGCATCGGGAAAAACAAAAAGTTCAGCTGGCCGATGGGCTGGATGAACAGCAGATGCTCAGCGATGAAGCGATGCAGCGCGGCCTGACCGTGTTGCGTCAATTCGCCGATACACTCAAAGACATGCCCTCACAATCCGTCCGTGTGATCGCCACCTACACCTTGCGCCGGGCGAAAAACAGCGCACGCTTTTTGCAACAGGCGCAGGACGTGTTTCCGTTTCCGATTGAAGTCATTGCCGGGCAAGAAGAAGCGCGGTTGATTTATCAGGGCGTCGCTCACTTTGAAACTTACACCGGTCAACGGCTGGTTATCGATATTGGCGGTGGCAGTACTGAATTTGCCATTGGTGTGGATTTTCAACCGCTGAAACTGGCCAGCCGCAATATGGGCTGTGTCAGCTTCGCCAAATTCTATTTCCCGCGTGGCCGCATCAGCCCAAAACGATTTGAACGGGCGCTGATGCATGCCGAACAGGAACTGGAAATCATCTACACCGGGTATAAAAATACCGGCTGGCAACAGGCTGTGGGGACTTCCGGTACGATCAAAACCATTAAGGATATTGTCAGCGGGCTTGGCTGGCATCCACATGTGATTAAGCTCGAACATCTGGAAAAACTGCAACAACTGTTGTTGGAAGTTGAGATTTGCGATGCGTTAAATCTGCCCGGTCTGACGGAAGATCGCAAGCAGTTGCTGGCACCGGGTCTTGCGATTTTACTGGCATCGTTCCGGATGCTGGGGATCGACGAGATGGTGTATGTCGACGCAGCCCTGCGCGAAGGTGTGTTGTATGAGATGAGTGATCGGCTGCAACATCAGGATATTCGTCAACATACGATTCAAAGCCTGATCAAACGTTATGTAGTCGATGCAGAACAGGCCGGCCGGGTCAGCCAGACCGTGCAGACCTTGTGGGCTCAAACGCAGACCCAGTGGCAGCTCAGTGCAGAATGGGGCCAACTATTACAGTTTGCCTGTTATGTTTATGAAATTGGCCTGCAGATCAACTCATCCAGCGTGCAACGACACAGTGCTTATATCCTGAATAATTCCAACTTGCCAGGCTTTAACCAGGAACAACAACGGGTACTGGCCAGTCTGGTGCGCTATCACCGGCGGAAGATCAAACCGGACGATATCACGCCATTTTATCTGTATCGTCAGAGCGATTTTTACTACGCACTGTGTCTGTTTCGCCTGGCGATATTACTGAATCAGAAACGGCGGGAAGATATTCTGCCGGAGATCCAGGTGCATGCTGCGGCGCAGCAACTGACGTTGTTACTGCCTGATAGCTGGTATCAGCAGCATACCGTGTTGGCTGCGGATTTACGCTCAGAGCAACAGTTTATCAAACGATTGGGTCTGACCTTAAGTTGTCCGGGCCTGCCTGAACTCAGCGACGAGAATTAAAGGAAAGCGCTGCGGAACCCGCCGCAGCGCTGAAGTTGCCGGTTTACTGGCCGGATTTATCGTGTTGTTGTCCGCTTTCGGTCTTTTCTTTTGCTGCTTTCGCTTCAGCTTCCGTCAGATCGGTCACTGTCACTACCCCACCGCGATTTTCATGATTCAGTTTCAGTTCTTTTAATTTTTGCACCTGGTCAGCCGAGAAGCGGCCATAAGTGACAGACTTCGCCTGTACTGTACTTGCCATCAGCTCCAGGTTGGTAACCTCCTCCGACCCGACCATTGTGCCGCCCTGCGAAAACGCGCCCAGCAAAGCAGCGTCGTTGGTCGCCGCCCCGCCGCCATAATTCCGGCTGGTGCCGTAGATGTCGGTAACGGTCCAATCGTCGATATCTGCCACCAGCGTTTTCGCTTCATCCAGCAACGGAATTTCATCTTCACGCAGATACTCACGCAGGTGATTACGCAGATCAGTCTCAAAGTCCGGGAAATAGCTGGCATTACGCTGATAAAAACCAGCAACGCGGAAAGTCTTGCCATCCGGGTAAGTGCCGCGGTTCGTGTTGATAAAATCATTGGCATTAAACTGCAGCGAACGGTTCAGATTGGCGCCGGTATAGGCATATTTGCGGATGCTGGGGCTGCCGATATAACCCTGATACAAACCATAAATCACCAGCACTTCGTCCGGATATTTCTGTTTCAGCACGCCGTACTGAATGTCATTCAGACTTAGCTGCATACCACCGGTATTGATCAACTTTTTACTGAGTACACCGTCTTTGGCCGTGACAAAGTCTTCCAGACTCTTTAACGGATAGACTTTATTGATTTCATCAATCACTACGACGTTGTACAGGTTTAACCAGAATGCAATTTGTTCTTTTTTGCTGAGCTGATTTAGCGGGACCTCAGATGGCACTGCCTCAAGGCTGACGCGGATTTTACTGATCACGGCGGCCATTTCTGGATTTTTCTTAAACTCTTCAAAAAACAGCCGGTTACCGGCATTGGTTGTCAAAGTATTAAAATTATTTTTCAGCCGGGTACTAACCGTCGAAGACGATGACTTGGACTTTTTCCGGCTCGGTGGACCCGACATCAGCACCGCGGCATTTAATACATAATCCAGATCGTCATAATTAATGGTGATAGCAGAATCCTGAGTTTCACCTTGCCAGGCATCCGGTAACGTCAAATCACTGGCTTGCGCCGAAAAGCTTCCCAGCACAAGCAGGCACCACAGTAGCGATGTTCGCAGCATTTCTTATTCTCCTTTTTGTCGGTTTCAGTGCTCTTTCCACATTAGGCGAATAAATCATCAGTCTCAACTATTGTTTCAATCAACCAGCTATGGCGTTAACCAATCTGCTGTTGTTATTTCTGTCCGGACCACTATCTATGGTTGGCAAGCACAGATTTACTGGTTAAGTTAACCATTGTCCCTTTTCTGTTATTCCCTGTCGGAGTGTTCCATGCGTGGTCGTCTCACCTCTCTTGCCATCGCCTGCGCCGCTTGTTGCGCTGGTCTGCCAGCAGCACAAGCCGCTGATATTAAAACTGATCTGACGCCGGCCATCAGCGCCGTAATGCCGCAGGTGATTAGCTGGCGCCGTGATTTGCACCAGCATCCGGAGCTATCCAACCGGGAAAAACGCACCAGTGCAATGGTTGCTGCCGAGCTGAAAAAACTGGGGCTGGAAGTGCAGACCGGTATCGCCCACACCGGCGTGGTCGGACTGTTAAAAGGTGGCAAGCCTGGCAAGCTGGTGGCGCTGCGCGCTGACATGGATGCACTGCCGGTGAAAGAACAAGTGGATCTGCCGTTTGCATCCAAAGCGGTGGCGGAATTTAATGGTCAGCAAGTCGGCGTGATGCACGCCTGCGGCCACGATGCGCATGTCGCGATGCTGTTAGGCACTGCGACAGTGCTTACTAAGATGAAAGCGCAGCTATCCGGCGATGTGATGTTTATCTTCCAGCCAGCGGAAGAAGGCCCACCACCGGGTGAAGACGGCGGCGCAAAGCTGATGCTCAAAGAAGGTATTTTTGCCAAACGTAAACCCGATGCGATTTTTGGCGTGCACGTCTGGCCCGGCCCTGCCGGGCAGTTACAGGTGAAACCTGAAGGCATTATGGCGGCGGCGGACAGCTTTGAGATCACCGTCAAAGGCGTACAGGTGCATGGCTCCAGTCCGTGGCGTGGCATCGACCCTGTCGCGGTCACAGGTCAGCTCATCACCGCCCTGCATCAAATCCCGGCGCGTCAGCTCGATGTGACCCAGGCACCGGCGGTGATGTCGATTGGTCAGGTGCATGGTGGCGTGCGCTGGAATATTATTCCGGATGAAGTGAAACTCGGTGGCACGATCCGGACCTTTGACCCGGTGATGCGCGAACAGCTGATTCAAAAAATGCAGCACACCAGTGAACATATTGCAGCCGCCAGCGGCGCGACGGCGCATTTCCATTCACAAAGCTTTGCAGCTGTGACCTGGAATCACGCCGGCCTCACTGAATGGGCGATGCCGTCACTGAATTGGGCCGGTGCCAAAGCCGGTGTCAGCCCGATTAAGCCGATCACCGCTTCGGAAGATTTTTCCTTTTTCCAGCAGGAAGTGCCGGGCGTGTTTTTATTCCTTGGCATCGCCGAACCCGGCCAGCCAATTGAAAAGACGGCCCCCAATCACTCGCCATTTTTCCGCGTCTATGAACCAGCAATGGAAAATGGTGTGCGGGCAATGGCAGGTTTAGCAGTAGATTTTCTGGCACAGGCGCCGGTATTGAAGTAGTCCCGGCCAGCGTACGGCGACGCTTCCGCTTGCCGTATCTACCGAACTCCATTCAAACACCAGCGAAGCAAGTAGCTTATTTCAGCTTCTTTGGTAGCTTTGGCTGATTCGCAGTTAACTCACCCACCACTAACTCCGGCGGCAGCGCAAACGAAAATGAGCTGCCGCGTTTCGGCTCGCTGAAAATCATCAACCTGCTCTGATGGCGCGACAACACATGTTTGACGATGGCCAAACCCAGGCCTGTACCGCCAGTAGTGCGTGCCCGGGCCTGATCAACGCGGTAAAACCGTTCTGTGAGACGTTTGACGTGTTGCGGCGCTATGCCTTCGCCATTGTCGGTCACCGTAAAGACAGCTTTGTGGTGTTCACGCCGCCAGCTGACTTTGATGTCGCCACCGTCCGGCGTGTACTTGATCGCGTTGGTCACCAGATTGGAAAAAGCACTGCGTAACTCTTCGGTGATGGCATTGACGCGTAAATTCAGGTCGATATCAAAACTGATTTGATGCTGTTTTTCCCGGTTCAGGCTATGTGCTTCCTGTTCCAGTAACGTCAGCATCGCCGGTACATCGACGTTTTCGTCATAATGCACTTTGGCGGCAGCTTCAATCCGCGACAAAGTCAGCAGCTGCTGTACCAGATTGTCCATCCGCTTGGTCTGGTCGAGCATCACTGAATGGGCTTTTTGCCAGATCGCCTGCTGTGGCAGGTGTTCAGGCTCCATCATCTCCAGGTAGCCCTGCAGTACAGTCAGCGGCGTGCGCAGTTCATGCGACACATTGGCGACGAAGTCTTTGCGGATTTGCTCAAGTTGTTTGAGCTGCGTGATATCGCGGATAATCAGCAGATATTGTTTTTCACCATATTGCAGTACGCGATATTCCAGCGTCAGATCTTCAGTCAGCGGTGAAGGTAATTCGATTGCCTGTTCGAAGTTCTGCTGCTGCAGATATTGCTGAAATTCCGGATTGCGAATCAGGTTATCAATGCGCTGGCGTTCATCCATCGGCCAGCGTAGGCCGGCCATCTGCTGTGCCAGCTTGTTACACCAGACGATAGTCCAGTCCAGGCTCAGCACCACAATGGCGTCCGGCAAGGCTTCGGCACCGTCGCGAAAGCGCCGGACCAACGCACGTAAATCTTTGTTTTTCTTCCGCGCTTTACGTTGCCGGTAGTAAATCCCGTCAAACACCTGCTGCCAGCTGCCATCACCGGCCGGTGGTGACAATTTCCGGTCTCGCCAGAGCCATTTATCAAGCAAAAACAGATGTTTGTAGTGCCAGGCGATGATGCCGGCCGCAAGCAATAACAGGAATTCAGTGGTCAGGTCAAACAACCAGCCCAGTGCAGCCGCCAGCAGTGCAAGCCCGGCTAACCGGCTGAGAATAACCCGTTTGGACAGTAATAAACGCATAACACCTACTTGGTTGCGCCGACCCGTGTTAATCACAGGTCGCGCGGCAGTCTGAGGTTATTTTACCGAAAAACGATAGCCAGAGCCACGGACGGTTTGCACTAACCGATCATGACCGCCATGGGAGATGGCTTTACGCAGGCGACGAATATGCACATCGACTGTGCGATCTTCGACATAAACATTGGTGCCCCAGACGTGGTCCAGTAACTGTTCGCGGCTGTACACCCGCTCCGGATGTGTCATAAAAAAGTGCAGCAAACGGAATTCAGTTGGTCCCATATCCAGTGGCTGGTCTACTGCTGTCACGCGGTGTGACACCGGGTCCAGTTTCAGGCCCTGCACTTCAATCACTTCATCCAGACTAGTCGGTGCGACGCGGCGGATCACTGCTTTGATGCGAGCCATTAATTCTTTTGGCGAGAATGGCTTGGTGACATAGTCATCCGCGCCTACTTCAAGGCCGCGCACTTTGTCTTCTTCTTCACCGCGCGCCGTGATCATAATGATCGGGATGCTGCGGGTCAGTTCATGTTGTTTCATTTTTTTCGCGATTTGGATGCCACTGCCACCTGGCAGCATCCAGTCCAGCAACACTAAATCCGGGTAAGGTTCTACCAGCTGATTAATCGCGCTGTCAAAATCTGCCGCTGTGCTGGCCTGATATCCATTTTGTTCCAGCACAAAACACAACATATCGCGAATTGGTGCTTCATCTTCCACTATCAGAATTCGTCTCGACATAGCCTGTTACCATCATCCGAGGTTTTGGGTACTGCAATCAGTATCCCGCCTAATTATGACAAAATTATGAAAGTCGGCAGTTCCCGCGTCGACTTCTTCACAACTCGTTTGCATACATGACAACCGTATGCCGTTTTTGCGACTTGCTTTGCTGCTACAGCACAAATCGCGGCGACAAAATATTGCCAACCGGGAAGACAGTTCCGTGACTATTTTGTGAAGGTTTTTTGACAGCATTCACGCCAACATGCGCCATTGCTGGAGATTGGTCTACTGTCATCTGCTTGCCAACATTCTGTCATAAAACAGTCACGCCCGGGATTTACCGTCTCTGCAGTTTTTTACTGACCCACTGCATCGACGGAGATTAAGATGGCATTCGGCAAGATTTTAAAGTTAAGCGCAATTTCGACTGCTTTGTTCCTGGCTGGTTGTGGCGGCGGTGACATTGTGATTAGCACTGGCGCTGGCGCGACCACTCCTACTACACCAACCACACCTACCACGCCAACCAGCAAATGCCCGAGCTTTGCCAAAGAAGGCGCTGCAGTCGGTGGCATCAGCAAGACGATTTGTGAAGTCACCGGCACGCTGACCGCCGACGCGACTTTCACTTCAGGCATCGTTTGGGCTTTAAGCGGTAAAGTACAAGTCGGTAACGACAACGCGAACAGTGCGACACTGACGATTGAGCCAGGCACAACGGTGTTCGGTAAATCAGGCGCCGATTTCTTAGTCGTCGCCCGCGGTTCGAAAATCAGTGCAGTCGGCTCAGCCAACGCGCCTATCGTGTTTACCTCAGTCAATGACATGATTGGTACTGCCAATGATGCGTCTGCCGGCCAATGGGGCGGTATCGTGCTGCTCGGTAAAGCACCAACCAACAAGTGTGATGCAGCAGCGCTGGCCACTTGTAAAATTGAAGCTGAAGGCAACGCCGGCCCATACGGTGGTGACCGCCCAACAGACGGCAGCGGTATCCTGAAATTTGTGCAGGTGAAATACGCTGGTTATGAAGTTATTAAAGATAACGAATTAAACGGTGTGACTTTCGCCGGTGTCGGTTCTGGCACTGTGGTCGATTACCTGCAAGTGCACAACAACTCAGACGATGGTGTTGAATTCTTCGGCGGTAACGTTGATGTTAAACACTTAGTACTGACCGGTAACCGCGACGACTCACTGGACTGGGCAGATGGCTGGACCGGTCGAGTGCAACACGTACTGATCCGTCACAACCCGAACAATCTGGAAGCGAACCGCGCCATTGAAGCGGATAACCAGTCTTCTAAATTTGACGCCGCGCCAGTATCTAAACCACGTATTTCGAACATGACTATTATCGGTAACGCCTTTACATCAGCGGCCGCCGATTCTGAAGGTATCCTGCTGCGCGCCGGTACCGCTGGTGAGATTTACAACACCATCATCACCGGGCCAAAAGGCATGGGCGAGTGTTTTGAAATCGAAACACCGGAATCTGTGGCGAACGCTAACAGCGGAAAAATCATCTTCCGTAACTCTATTGTGAACTGCCCGGAAAACTTCAAATCACCAAAAGACGCTGCCGGCAACACGCTGTTAGACGTGGCGAAATGGTTTGCGGCACAACCAGGCAACAGCGTAGCTGACCCGTTATTAGGTGGTTACATGCCAGCGGCAACTTCACCTGCACTGGGCAAAGGCTACAACATGCAGAACTTTGTTGACCCATGGTTCGACAATACCAACTACATCGGTGCTTTTGATGGTGCGACCGACTGGACCAAAGGCTGGACGCACGGTTTACACGCCAGCAATGCTGCTCTGACCGCCTGCCCGGCTGGTACTACAGAAGTCGCGTCACTGACCGGCAAACTGAACTGTGAAGTTAAAGGCACTCTGACCAGCAACGTGGCATTAAAAGCCGGTGCTGATTACGTGTTAAACGGCAAAGTGACTGTCGGTGGTGACAACACCACTTCAGCAACACTGAGCATTGACCCGGGCGTGCGGATTTACGGTAAATCAGGCTCTGATTATCTGGTTGTGGCCCGCGGCAGCAAAATCATGGCTGAAGGTTCACCAACTGCACCAATCGTGTTCACTTCACTGCAAGACGTGATTGGCTCAGCCACCCGTGCCGGCCAATGGGGCGGTATCGTGGTACTGGGTAATGCACCAAGCAACAAGTGTGACCAGGCTGCAACCACTTGTTCTATCGAAGCTGAAGGCAACGCCGGCCCATACGGTGGTTACAAAGCGGATGATAACTCTGGTGTGATCAAATACGTGCAAATCCGTAACGCTGGTTATGAAGTCATCAAGGACAACGAATTAAACGGTCTGACTCTGGCTGGCGTAGGTAAAGGCACTGTGGTTGACCACATCCAAATCCATAAAAACCTCGATGACGGTCTGGAACTGTTCGGCGGTACTGTCAACGTGAAATATGTGGTGTTAACCGGTAACGAAGACGATTCACTGGACTGGACTGACGGCTGGAACGGCAAAGCCCAATTCCTGCTGGTCAAACACGATGCAGCGAACACGGTCACCAACCGTGGTATCGAAGCAGACAACCAGTCAACAAATTTCTCTGCCACGCCACTGTCTGAGCCAACAGTTGCCAACATGACCATCATCGGTAACACCTTTAAGTCTGCCGATATGGATTCAGAAGGCATCCTGCTGCGCGCCGGTACTTCTGCCAAGCTGCACAACATCCTGATTGCAGGTCCAAAAACAGACACTGGCGCCATGGGCGAATGTCTGGAAATTGAATCAACGCAATCTCAGGCCTTAGCAGCCAGCGCCAAACTGGTCATCACGCACTCAGTACTGGGTTGCCCGGAACCGTTTAAAGGTACCGTATCGCCAACCATGACTGTGAAGCAGTGGTTTGAAGGCCAGCAAGGCAACAAAACTGCCGCGGATCAGGCTGCAGTGCTGAACGGTATGTACACCATCGACACGACAGCTGCCAAAGATATGGCTGCTGTAGATAGCTTCTTCACCAAGACCACCTTTGTCGGCGCCATGGATGCTGCCAATGACTGGACCAAAGGCTGGACCACTGGTTTAGGCAACTAAGCATGATAAAAAGCCGGCTTTTGAGTTATCAAAGGCCGGCTTTGTGCTGAGAAATATTTTTGTGAAGAACCCGGCAATGACCGGGCAGATAAAAACTCAGGCTGGCATTCGCAGCCGACAGGATTCAGAAAAAATGAGCAGCTTGCACCCATTTGGCCCATTTCATTTAAACCGCAACCGCGTCACCCGCGCAGTTCTGCTGGCCTTAAGTGCCACCACTGCCCTGCCGTTGACCGCGGCTGTCGCACAGGAAGCAGCAGCGCCGGCAGTAACAAGCCCGGCGCCAGCCAGCGAAACACAGGCCGTCGAACGGATCAACGTTTCCGGCCGGCTGTTAAGCTCAGCCGCCGCTACTGCAGAAGAACGCCGTCAGCAACCTTTTGTTGCTGAATTGCTGGGTATGGACCAAATCTCCCGCGCCGGTGACGGCAACGCAGCCGCCGCTTTACGCCGGGTGACTGGTCTGACGCTGGTCAAAGACAAATTTATTTATGTACGCGGCCTTGGTGAGCGTTACTCATCCACGCTGTTAAACGGCGCACAGGTACCAAGTCCGGATCCGACGCGTAACGTCGTGCCAATGGATATGTTTCCGGCCGGCATTATCGAAAGTATGGTGGTGCAGAAGTCTTATTCCCCGGAATTACCAGCCGCATTTGGTGGCGGTAATATCAATATCCGCACCAGCAGTATCCCGTTGGAACAGGTGTTCAGTTTCTCGGTAGGCACCGAATACAACAGCCTGAGCAGTGACAAAGGCCTTGATTATACCGGTGGCGGCGATGACTGGCGTGGTCAGGACGATGGCACCCGCGGTCTGTCCGATCCGTTCCGTGCTGCTGTAGCCCAATATGGTTCGCTGGATCTGGTGAAGATTGCTCAGGGCCTTGGTGGTGTTAATGCCGACAATCTGGCCAAAGCTGAACTGATCAACCGCAATCTCGGTCTGGAAATGAATCGCGATCTCGATGTACGCGAAAAAAGCTTAAGTCCGGCTTATGATGCCAGTATGTCGTGGGGCAACCGTTTTGATATCGCCGACCACGTGTTTGGCGTGATGGCCGGTGTCAGCTACGACCAGTCCAGCGAAAACAGCAAAGATCAGGAGCGTTATTATTCGATCACCACCGGCACTGATTTAACCCCGCTGAACCGCTACGACAATATTCTGCGCACTGAGCACCAGGTCAAACTGTCTGGCATGCTGAACTTCGGTTTTGAGTGGGACAATAATCACCGCTTTGAAACCTCCAGCATCTATTTGCAGGACACTAAAGATCGGATCAAACGCAAAATTGGTGACTCGATTGAGACTATCAACGAAGCGAATCGCGAAAACGAATTTTACAACATCCTGTATGAAGAGCGCTCAATGCTCAGCAACCAGATCCGCGGTAAACATACGCTGGACTGGGCAGGTGACCTGAATATCGACTGGCAATACACCGACGCTAAAGCTGAGCGGAATGCGCCGGGCGAAGTCGAGTATTTGTACGTGCGCTCGCTGGACGATGCCGGCAAACTGCAAAGCAAAACGATGCGTCGCAGCGACAACGCGGTGATTTATCAGTTCGGCAATATGCAGGACAACACCGAAAACGTCAGCTGGAACGCCAAGTACCCACTGTCGACCGAAAAAACCGAATGGACGTTCAGCACTGGTTACAGCTACTTCGAACGTCAGCGTGACGCCTCGACTGCGCGCTACAAGTTTGATACCCGTGGTTTTTCCAACGCCGACCTGAGTCTGGCCTATAGCCAGGTGTTTTCGGACGCTAATATCCAAAATGCAGCGAAACGCTTCCAGATCTCGGATGTGACCGGCGATGCAGACGACTACAAAGCAGCACAGATGATTGATGCCGCTTATGTCGCGATGGAAGCTACCTATGACTACACCTGGCGCGTCAATCTGGGTGTGCGTTATGAAGATTTCCGTCAGGTTTCTATCCCGCTGAACCCGTCAACCGGCGCGGTGCAGGGTGATATCACCAAGATGCCAATTCAGGAAGATGACCTGTACCCGGCCCTCTCGGTTACCTGGATGCGCACTGAAGAGACGCAAATTCGTTTTGGTTTCAGCGAAACAGTGGTTCGTCCTGACTTGCGTGAAGTCACGCCGGTGCTGTTTATCGACCCAATCACTGATTTTAAAGTGATGGGCTTTGCTGACCTGAAGAGTACCGACATCAAAGGCTATGACATGCGGTTTGAATCTTACTTAGATTCCGGCAGCAACTACAGCATCGGTGTGTTCTACAAGGACATGATCAATCCGATTGAAGCCATTGAACTGAAAGGCTCAGACGGTAACCTGCTGATGTCGTTCCGCAACGCCTTAGCCGGTGAAGTCTACGGGATTGAAGCGGAAATGCTGCAAAAGCTCGACATGTTCGAAGGCAGCTTTGGCCAGTTTGTGGATAACTTCTTTATCAACACCAACCTGACGCTGAGCAAATCAGAAATCGAAATGCAGGCATTAGGCGAGTCGAATCTGACCAATCTGGTGCGGCCATTAACCGGTCACAGTAAAAACGTGGTGAACTTCCAGCTTGGTTATGATTCCGACAACGAAGATCACACAGCCACTTTGACTTACAACGTGTTTGGCAAACGCATCGCCTTCGCCGGTATTGATGGCAAAGATGACGCGTATGAACAACCGTTCCACTCGCTGGATTTCACATACAGCTACACGGTGCTGCCGGAAGGTAACCTGAAGTTCTCGGTGAAAAACCTGCTGAACGAAGAAACAGAAATTCTGCAGCAAGGCGAAATTCTGCAAAAACGTGAAGAAGGTGTCAGTGTTGGCTTAAGTTACAGCCAGAAGTTCTGATAAGGCCCTGAAGGGTTACATTGAACCGGTTGGAGAACCGCGGGCGCTGGCAAGGATTGCCGCACCGCGGTTCTGTTTTATTCGCGACTGCAGCCAGCTGTTCTGACCAGCTTTACCTTGACCAGACCCGTACAGGTTCTTTAAGATCAACTTAACTTTTTGCCAGAGGCTGCTTTTCCTTGGACATACCCAGTCGATCTGCTTTGTTGTAATTCGGTCTGCCGCCTCTTCCTGCCTTGTATCGCCAGGTCAGTTGCAGTCTGACCGGCCTATTGCCACCGCAAAGTATTTTCTCGCACTGTGTTGTCCCTGGACCTCGTCTTTTTACCAGGAGTCACCTGATGCTGCGGATCTTCACCGTACAACAACAAAAACTGGAACGGCTCGAGCTGCAAAGCGCCGAGCAAGTGCAGCAGGCGATTTGGCTCGATTTACAGGAGCCGGATGAAGCAGAACGGAGTTTCATCAGTGATCAATTTGGCCAACAGTTAGCGCTCAGGGCCGAACTGGACGATATCGAGGCTTCCGCGCGTTTTTTCGAGGACGAAGATGGCCTGCATGTCCACTCGTTGTTTTTTTATCAGGAAGATCGCGCGGCGACCACCACGGTGGCATTTACCATTCGCGATGGCCGGCTTTTTACGCTGCGTGAGCGTGAACTGCCGGTGTTTCGCCTGTACCGGATGCGTGCACGCAATGCGCATTTGCAAAGCAGTAATGCGTTTGAGCTGTTATTGGATTTATTTGAAGTCAAAATTGAGCAGTTAGCGGATAGCATCGAAGAGATCTCGCTGGCGCTCGAAGCCATTAGCCAGGTGATTTTACAGGGCAAACAAAATGAAGCCTTTCAGGAATCGCTGTCGCGGCTGACCGAACTGGAAGATATGAGCTGGAAAGTGCGGTTGTGTCTGATGGATACCCAACGCGCCATCAGCTTTTTACTGCGTAAAGCGCGATTACCGGCCGATCAGCTGGAACAGGCGCGCGACGTCTTACGCGACGTCGAATCGCTGCTGCCGCACAATGAATCCTTCTCGCAGCGCGTCAACTTTCTGCTGCAATCGGCGATGGGTTTTATCAACATCGAACAAAACCGCATCATCAAAATCTTCTCGGTGGTATCGGTAATTTTCCTGCCGCCCACACTGGTGGCCAGTAGCTACGGCATGAACTTCGCGCATATGCCGGAATTGAACCTGCAGTTTGGTTATCCGCTGGCGCTTGGGCTGATGTTGATAGCCGGCCTCACGCCTTATCTGTTTTTTAAACGAAAAGGTTGGCTCTGAAAACAAAAAACCGGCAAATGCCGGTTTTTTGTTGTTGATGAGAGCATCAGAACTTATGTTCGATACCAATCGCCAGATAGTCGGTATCGGCTTTGTTATAGAAATCAAAGCTGCTGTACCAGGCGAATAATTTCGTTTCTTTACCGAGTTTGTAATCAGTGCCCAGGCTATAACCGTCGTGGTCTTCCAGCGTCTGGTACTGTGCTTTCAGTTCAAACTTATCCAGCGGATAAGCTGCGTTCAGCAGATAACCATCTTCTTTTTTGCCGCCTGCCATCACTTCCTGTTGATGTAAACCTGCACCCAGTTTGATTTTCGCAACTTTGCCTTGTACAAACACGCGGCTGCTATCGTAGCCATTCACATCGTTGTCCATCGAAACCGAAGCAAACAGCGGGCTGTCTTTCAGACCTTCGTCACCGTACATCAGCGCAACAGACTGACCATCCTGGCCTTTTTCTGAGTCTTCCATGATATGGCTGACCATCAGCGAGAAACCGGCAAATTTTGGCGTGATATAAGCCAAAGAATTGTTCATACGGTTTTCGCCTTTCCACAAAGTTTTGATATCGGCTTCGTAGTCGTTAAACAGGTCCATTTTGCCTTGCGACAGCTTTAATGCGGTGTCATTGCGGCCGGCTTTAATGGTACCGAAACTGCCAGTCAGACCAATAAACTGGTCGCGGCCTTTAATATTTTTTTCGTTCGCGTCATCAGTCAGGTCGACTTCCCATTCCAGCTGATAAATCAGCGTCAGGTCGTTTTCCAGTTTGTAGTCGCCTTTGACGCCAAAGCGGGAAGCATTGCTTTTTAATTCGGAGAACTGACCGGCACCGTCATCTGAGCTTTGCGCCGACACGTTAATTTTACCGTAAACGGTCAGAGGATCAGCCTGTACAGTGCCAGCAGCACCAAACAGACCCAACAACACGGCAGCGACCACAACTTTTTTTGCGAACATGGTTAAATCCTTCTTTTTTATGAAGAACGGCATTCTTTGCAACAGAATGGCTTCAGTATAAACAGCGCCAGCAATTTGCAAGGAAAGCGCGAGTAAAAACAGGTGTTTTTATGACGCAATGACAGTTTCATGAATCTTTTGCGTATCTTTCATGGCGTTGTCATGTCGGTTGGATGGCTATTTTATGGCGTATTTATGACAACATTATGACAGCTCACTTATTGCCACTCGGATTGGCACTGGTCTGACCCTGCGGCAGCAGCCGGCACTGCCCGGTTTTTGCCGATTTGTCGAAATCTATGCCGGTCCAGAGCACTCGCGATTGCGGTCTAAAAGCCGGATTGGCATAACTCAATGCAATTTGCTGCGATGGGTAATGAATGTCAGCCAGTTGCACCATCGTATGGAAAGTCTGACTGGTCAATAACGGCAATTGCGCTGCTTTGTTGAGTTGTTGGGTTTTCTGCGGAAACTGCTTGCTGAACAGTTCAGAGCCCCACCACAGCGCACCGACCCGATAGTCGAGTTCAGTATTATGGCCATGACCGCTTTTATCGCAGTCACCGTCAAAGATATTCTCGCCATGGTCGGACACCAGTAACAAGCTGGCTATCGCTTGCTGTTTTTGCAGCTGCCTGATAAGACCAGACAGCACAAAGTCGGTGTACAACACACTGTTGTCGTAGGCGTTGTTTAGTAGTTCACGGTTGGCTTTATCATGCATGCCGATGTTCTGGCCTTTCCCCGAGGGTAAAAACCGATCAAACTCCGGCGGATAGCGGTCGGTGTAACTGAAATGGCTGCCGAGCGTATGCAATACAATCAGCTGTTTCTGCTCGTTACGTGCCAACACCCGCTGGAAAGCGTCCAACAATACTGCATCGTAAAAGCCTTCTTTTTTATAACCAACCGGGTTCAGATACTGCACTTCATCCGCTTCACTGGCATGCAAAGCAACTGAAGAATCATGCACACCAAGCGGGCTTTGCGTCGATAACCAATATGTCCGAAAGCCCGCTTCGCCAAATGCTGCGACCAAAGATTTTTCGCTGAAAAAATAACTGTGATCAGCGGCGGTTTTACGCGAAATCAGTACCGGCACCGACATTCGCGTCCAGGCCCAGGGACTGATCATATCCTTAAAACTGACGACACCCGGGATACTGGCCAACTCTGGCGTAGTGGCACGCGGATAACCATTGAGCTGCAAGCGGTCAGGCCGCAAGGTTTCGCCAATCACCAGCACATAGATTTGCCGTTCGCCGAATACTTCCGGCTGGGCGGCGCCGAAGCGAAAGTCGCGGCTTTTGGCGGCAACTGCGTTCAGCGCCTGTTGTTGCACCCGGTATTCGTTACCTGCCAACAGCAGGTTGAGCGGAAAACTCTGATAAAACAAATTATGACTTTGCGGCAACGGCCGCCGGCTCAGTGCGGTCTGCGTCGCGTCGGCCTGCTGCACTACCGGATAATCAATGGCGTATTGGCGTTCCTGCATCATCACCCAGCACATACCCGTTACAGTGCAGCCCCAGATCAGCGGCCGCAGATAACGGGGCCACTGCAGTTGTGCAGCTAACAGCACACTGCTGGTCAGGCCAAATAACAATAAAATGCCTAACAAGGCCGCAAACAACAGCCAGCCGATGCCGGACAAGTAGCCGGCGGCCTCGGCCAAATCCGTTTCAGCGATGATTGCCATGGCGTGCGCATCGGTCGCTTTGCCGTAAGTCAGCTGATAAAACCATTCCTGTGGTACTAACAGCGCTAAAGGCAACCACAACCATACCGAACGGCCGAACGAGCGCTGCAGCGACAATAGCAATAACAACAACAGCAAAGCCGGCAAAATACCGAGCCGCAGCCAGAGCACCAGGTCCTGTCCGCGTTGCAGCACCAGATATTGTGGCGATAACAACAGCAGCAACAAACACAGCAGCAATACAACGGCCAGTGGACGGCTTTGCGGCAGTTTATTTATCATCCGGTACAATATCCTCGTTGCAGATCAGCGGCAGAAGTGGCGCAAATCGGCGGCATTATTCATAAATTCAGCCTGTTACTCAACCAGTCGCAACAACCACTGTCGGGCCATGCAAAGTACGTAACATTTTTCTGCTGAAGGGCGCTGGCATTCTGTCATATTTTTATAGTATGGTGCTCGCGACTTTATAAAAACCGGCCACCATGCGGATGCCCGTCAATGCTGGCCTCAGACAAGATCCAAAGGAAGTAGTAACATGCTCGCTCAACCAGTAGCTCTGACCCAGGACCAACACAAAGACCTGCGTATCCTGCCAAAATTCTCCGTTGAAATTCTGGAAAACCGCCATGTGGCGCCATTGATGCTGCAGGAATTCACCGCCGCTGCGCCATTTTATCCAATTTTCTTCTTAAAAGCCGCTGATGCGGACGTTTACAATCCGGTTGCCGTGTTTGGTCTGCAGGAAGCACAAAACCTGTTCCTGGAAAACGGCGAATGGAAAGGCGAATATGTACCTGCCGGCATTCGTGCTTACCCATTCACGCTGGCACAAGCGACCGACGAGCAGTTGGTTCTGTGTGTGAACGAACAAGCGGACAATGTCAGCCGCACTGAAGGTCAGGCGTTGTTTGACGCTGAAGGCAAAGCGACTGAATTCTTCGATGGTATCAACACGTTCTTCAAAGACTATATCGATGCCAATACCGTCAGCCGTAACATCCTGAATCAAATCACCGAAATGGGCCTGTTTAAAGCCGATGGCCTGCAATACCGTGATCTGGCGGGCAACGAACGTCGCCTGAATGGTTTCCACGTGATTGACCGCGAAAAATTCGACGCGCTGAGCGACGAGCAGTTCCTGCAACTGCGTAAGTTTGGTGTGTTACCGGCAATTTACGCCCATTTCACTTCACTGGAACGGATTGGCGTGTTGATCGCCCGTTTACCGGCTGCTGCTGCCGTGTAAATTTAGTGCGTAAGTAAAAAAAGCGACTTGATGTCGCTTTTTTTTCGGCCTGACCATTCAGGTCTATAGCATTCAGGCATACTCACGGGCCAGCTGGACGCAATTTTTCCCGGCCGCTTTGGCGTCGTACATGGCGCGGTCTGCCGCATCAATCAGCGCTTCCGCCGGTGTTTCACCGCCTGAACTGATCGCCACGCCAATGCTGACGCCGATACTAATTTGTTCAGCCCCATGATAAAACGGCAGCTGCATTTGTTTCAGCAGCCGCTGTGTTAACTGCACCAACACAGCACCACGACTGAGCCCTTCGCAGATCAGTAAAAATTCATCACCGCCGATCCGACAAATAACATCGCTTTCGCGCACAGTTTCGCGTAAACGCTCGCTGGCTTCATACAACACTTTGTCACCGACCAAATGACCGAGCTGGTCATTGACGGTTTTAAATCCATCCAGATCCAGATACAGCAAGGCCAGACTGCTGCGTTGGCGCCGGGCCCGGGCTATCGCCTGATGCAGCTGTTGATACATGGCATTGCGATTCGCCAGGCCAGTCAATGGGTCCGTGGTGGCAAGCAACTGCAGCCGCACATTCATCGTTTCGAGTTCGGCGGTGCGTTCTGTTACTTTCTGCGCCAGTTGATTTTCATGTTCACGCAGTTGCTGCACCAGCTGTTGCTGCGCGTCCAGCATCTGTTGCTGTGCCCTGCTGTGTTGCAATTTTAACTGATTAAAACGCGCCGCCAGGCCAAAAGACACCAGTAACATTTCCAGTGCCGAGCCCAGCTGCATCGCATGGATAGTGAAAAAGTTTGATGGCAATAAACCCAAATTACGCAGCGACATCACGATAGTGCCCAGCAACAACATCGACCAGGCCAGCGCGAATAAACGAGCACCTGGCGCGCGGTTTAATACACTTTGGATCGCGCACAGCGTCAGCACCAGCACAATCAAAATGCCAATCAGCGACATCACAATCAGCGCCTGCTGCACCGGCATCACCAGCACTGCCAGCAGCGACGCGGCCATCAGCCACGCCATCGGCCGCAGGAATTTATCCCATAACGGGCTGAATTGGGGGGTGTCCAGAAATGCCCGGGTAAACAACACCGCCATCAGACTGGCGCCGGTAAAACCCAGCGGCAGCATGCGATTCGATAATTCAGGCAGATCCGGCCACAGATAAATTGCGCCCAGTCCATTTAACGAGGCTGACCCCGCGCCAAAACACAGCACAAACAAGACATACCACAGGAAAACTTTTTCGCGCAGCACCATAAATAACAGCAGGTTATAACCAGCCAATGCCAGCAAAGCGCCAAAATACAAGGCGGGCGCCAGATAATTCTGTGCGGTCGTCAACACAAAGTCATCGTCACTGAGCAGTTGATTTTGCAGCGTCATACTGCCCTGACTTTCAACCCGCAACCACAGTGTGGTGATGTCGTCTTGCGTTAAATCTAACGGGAATACCGCCTGGCGATGCACCAGTGCGCGCTGTTGCAGCGCAACCATATCGCCGCTTTGCAACTGCCGGACGCCATGGCTGTCTTCCAGATAGAGCGTCAGCTGGTCGAGTGAAGGATAAGTAAACAACCACCACCAGCGGCCTGATTGCGCTGGAGTAACCTTTAACAGCAGCCAAATGGCGCCTTGCCGGTAGCCATAACTGAGATCTTCGCGCAGCGGCATCTGAAAATCGGCCTGCAACGCCCGCACTTGCTCAAACGTCAACTGGCCTTGTGGATCAAGCAGAACCTGCACATCCTGCTGCGTCCCGCAACAGTTCGGCCCTTTTAGCAGTAACGGATCTGCCAACGCGCCGAAGGTCAGCAACAATAGACAAAGACTCAACCATCTACTGCGCAACAATTCAGCCCCCGTCATGTGATGCTAAAAATCTTGGTAATGAATGTACCTGCCCGCTCCAGACTGGTCAATCAACGACTCAGGCACAACGGCATTGCCACCATGACACTGGCGAAGCAGATGACATTCAGGCAGCATAACCGCATGCTTTCGCTATCGAGCGACATGTTGATGAGAAACCGTCTTGGTTATATCGTGGCCTTGCTGTGTATCAGCCTGCTGCCAGAACTCGCGGCGGCGCCGGCGCCCTGGTATAAATGGCAAAGCGTTAAAACCGGCCATTACATCTGCAAACAAACGGAGCCGGGGCCCGGCTGGGTGCGTCACAGCGGGCCTTACCTCGATGCGGGGTGCCGGAAACTGCAAAAACCACCGTCAGCGGGTTAATTCTGTCCAGCTGGAAAGGCCCGCAGTGCAGTCCGGGCAATATTATGTAGTTGTTCAGCACAGGCGCCGTTGGTTGCCTGCACCGACAAGCCCTGCAATACAGTAATAATAAAACCAGCCAACCCTTGTGGATCCGCATCGGCTGGCAAATCGCCGGCCGCTTTGGCCTGCTCAAAACGTTGCACCAACTGCTCAAAACCGGCTTTACGCCGTGCAATCAACGCATCTTTCACCGACTGACCACTGTCACTGCAGGCTAAAGCGCCCTGCACCATCAGACATCCCGGCGGATGCAGCGGATTGCTGTGTTCAGCCGCAGCACCAAGCAGAATACGTTCCGCTACCCGATATGCCGTGGGTTCTGCCATCGACGGATAAAAAAATGCGCTGGGGCGATTTTCATAGCGCTCGATGGCTTTGAGAAACAACTGTTCTTTATTGCCAAAAGCCGCATACAGGCTGGGTTTGTTGATGCCCATGGCTTCGGTCAGATCAGGCAAAGATGCGCCTTCGTAGCCTTTTTGCCAGAACACTTCGAGCGCTTTTTGCAGCGCAGTTTCTAAATCAAAAGCGCGTGGCCGGCCAACCGGTGCGCTGTTGTTACATGGGGTGCTGTTTAGTGTGTTTGCACTCATCACTACCTCTGTGGCGGTCTGTTCGCATGAACAAGAGCGCCCTTTATCTGCATGGGCCAGAGAATAACGCAGCAGCCCGGCCTGGTAAACAGTTCGGCAGCTTCACCACTGAACTGAATCCCCAATACGGCTGCAATGCTTATTCACTGACAGCTTTTTTTCTGCTTATAACCCACAGAATCGCTGCCCTGCGAAAAAGTTCCAAAGATTCTTACCGATCAGTACAAAATTAAATTGACTCTGCGGTGCTTTTCTATATATTTACCGGTCAGTACATTATACCAATCAGTACAGAAGTCAAGCAATACAGACTTTCAAGCGGTATGGTGCCAAAAACCTAATGATACCGAACCTGATAAAGAGGAATTTCCGTGATGGCCAGACCCCAGTTAAAACTGCCCCGTCGCTTGCTGTTGACCAGCCTGGCAGCCTTAGTGCTTGCCGCCTGTCAGCCTGGCGCCCCAACTGCAAGTGGCCCGACCGCTGTTAAAGTGGATGTCGCTACCGTCCTCAGTCAGCAAATCAGTGAAACCGACGAATACACCGGTCGGCTACAGGCGCCGGAATCAGTGAGCCTGATGCCACGCGTCTCGGGTTACCTTGCCAAAGTACATTTTACTGAAGGTAGCAAAGTGGCCGCCGGTGATTTGTTATTCAGTCTCGATAACGCACCTTTTGCCGCCGAAGTGGCGCGCCTGAGTGCCAGTCAGACTGAAGCCAAAAGCGCACTGGCGCTGGCCGAACGCGAATATCAGCGCGCGCTGAGCCTGAAAAAGCAAAATGCCATCGCCACAGAACTGCTCGACAGCCGCTTTAGCCGGTTTGAACAAGCCAAAGCACAGCTCGCTGCTACCACAGCGGCGCTGAAAAAAGCCGAGCTGGACTTGTCCTATACCGAGATCCGCGCGCCAATCTCCGGCGTTGTGTCTAACGCTTTTATTACTGCCGGTAACTATGTCCATGCCGGCCAATCGGTACTGACCAGTCTGGTGTCGACCGGCCGCATTTATGCCTGGTTTGATGCCGACGAACAAAGCCTGCTGCGTTATCTCGGCCTCGACAGTGCCACCGGTACCGCCAGTCAGCTGCAGCAACAGCAGCGCCCGGTGTTACTGGCATTAAGCGGCAGCACTGAGTTCCGTCATCAGGGCACCATCGACTTTATCGACAACCAGCTCAATGCCGCCACCGGTACGATCCGCATCCGCGCCAGTTTTGATAACACTGATGCGAGCTTACTCCCCGGTTTATTCGCCCGACTGAAACTGACCGGCAGTGCACCTTATCAGGCCGTGCTGGTCGACGATAAAGCCATTGGTACTGATTTATCCAGCCGTTTTGTGTTGGTAGTGGACGCCAAAGGCACGCTGCAATACCGCCCTGTCACGCTCGGCGAAAGAGCTGGTGGATTGCGCATTATCAAAACTGGCCTGAAACCAGCGGAGCAAGTGGTCGTTAATGGTCTGCAACGGGTCCGTCCCGGTGTCGTGATTGAACCGAACCGGGTCGAAATGGCCACGCCACAGCAGCTGGCCGTCCTTGCGACTGAACAACAACCTTTTCGCATCGCGCAGCAACCGGCTTCCCCACAAGGCACCGGCAGCAGCGTAAGCGCCAGCGCCAGCGGTGCCGGTCAATAACGGGAGCATCGTTATGTTATCGAATTATTTTTTACGCCGGCCGATCTTTGCTGCCGTATTGTCGCTGCTGTTTGTCATCAGTGGCGCCATCGCGGTTTGGCAACTGCCGATCACTGAATACCCGGAAGTGGTGCCGCCAACGGTGGTCGTCACCGCCAGCTATCCGGGCGCGAACCCAAAAGTCATCGCTGACACAGTCGCCAGCCCGCTGGAGCAGGAAATCAACGGCGTGGAAAACATGCTGTATATGTCATCGCAGGCCACCAGCGACGGTCGCATGACGCTGACCATCACTTTTGCCATTGGCAGTGACGTCGACAAAGCGCAGTCGCAAGTGCAGGCCCGGGTTGACCGCGCCAAACCGCGTTTACCGCAGGAAGTGCAGCGGCTTGGTATTGTCACGGAAAAATCCTCGCCGGATTTAACCATGGTGGTGCATTTAACCTCGCCGGATGACCGCTATGACATGTTGTATTTGTCCAACTATGCCGCACAAAACATCAAAGACGAACTGGCCCGGATTGAAGGTGTCGGTGCTGTGCGCTTGTTTGGTGCCAGCGAATACAGCATGCGCGTCTGGTTAGATCCGAATAAAGTCGCCGCGCTTGGTCTGACGCCGCCGCAAATCGTCAATGCCATTCGCGAGCAGAACCAACAGGCAGCCGCCGGTAGTTTGGGCGCGCAACCTTCTGGCAGCAGTGAATTTCAGCTGCTGATCAACGTCAAAGGCCGGCTGACATCCACTGAAGAATTCGGCGATATCATTATCAAAACCGGCGCCAACGGCGAACTCAGTTACCTCAAAGATGTGGCCCGGCTGGAACTGGGCGCCAGTTCTTATGCTCTGCGATCGCTGCTGGATAACAAAGACGCCATCGCTATTCCGGTGTTTCAGGCGTCTGGCTCCAATGCGATCCAAATCTCAGATGATGTGCGCGCCCGGATGGCCGAACTTGCGCAGAATTTCCCGCAAGGTCTGAGTTACGACATCGTTTACGACCCGACGGTGTTTGTGCGCGGCTCGATTGAAGCTGTGGTGAAAACGCTGTTTGAAGCCATTTTACTGGTCGTGCTGGTGGTGGTGCTGTTCCTGCAAACCTGGCGCGCGTCCATCATCCCGCTGGTAGCAGTGCCGGTGTCGCTGATTGGTACTTTTGCCTTTATGCACCTGTTTGGTTTTTCACTGAACGCGCTGAGCTTATTTGGTCTGGTGCTGGCGATTGGTATTGTCGTTGACGACGCCATCGTCGTGGTGGAAAACGTCGAGCGCAATATCGAAGCCGGTTTGTCACCGCTCGCCGCCACACAGCAGGCGATGAAAGAAGTCACAGGCCCGATTATTGCCACCACGCTGGTGCTGGCTGCTGTGTTTGTACCAACGGCCTTTATGACCGGTCTGACCGGCCAGTTCTATAAACAGTTTGCGTTGACTATTACCATTTCGACGGTGATTTCCGCACTGAACTCGCTGACGTTAAGCCCGGCTTTAGCTGCGCTGCTGTTAAAACCACATGGTGCCGCACCGGATAAACTGACAGTGCTGCTCGACAAGTTATTTGGTCGTCTGGTGTTCAAGCCATTTAACCGGTTGTTTGCCCGTGGCAGCGAGCGTTACGGTAAAGCCGTCAGCAAAATCATTCGTTTTGGCGGCCTGACCGGCGTGTTGTATCTGGGTTTACTCGGTCTTACCGGCGGCATTTTTGCCAATACGCCAACCGGTTATGTGCCGCAGCAAGACAAACAGTATCTGGTGGCTTTTGCCCAGTTGCCGGACGCTGCCTCGCTGGAGCGTACTGAAGCTGTGATTAAGCAGATGTCAGAAATCGCGCTGAAACACCCTGGTGTAGCGCACTCTGTCGCCTTCCCTGGCTTGTCGATCAACGGTTTTACCAATAGTCCGAACGCCGGCATTGTATTTACACCACTGAAAGACTTCAGTGAACGGCAAGACCCGTCGTTGTCCGCCGGTGCTATTGCTGCTGACTTAAACGCCCAGTTTGCCGGTATTCAGGACGCCTTTATCGCCATCTTCCCACCACCACCGGTGCAGGGTCTTGGCACTATCGGCGGTTTCCGTCTGCAGCTGGAAGACAAAGCCAACCTTGGGTATGAAGAGCTGTTTAAAGTCACGATGGCGGTGCAGATGAAAGCCTGGCAAACACCGGAACTGGCCGGCGTATTCTCGGGTTATCAGGTTAATGTGCCGCAGCTGGATTTGGATGTCGACCGCGTCAAAGCCAAAGCGCAGGGTGTGTCGTTAGATGATCTGTTTGCAACACTGCAGGGTTATTTGGGCGGTACTTATGCCAACGACTTTAACCAGTTTGGCCGCACTTATCAGGTCAATGTGCAGGCGGACGAAGCCTTCCGGCAGGATCCGGCGCAGATTGCCAATCTGAAAGTGAATAACCAGCATGGTGAGCTGGTGCCTATTGGCAGTTTTGTTAACGTGAACCACAGCGCAGGCCCGGACCGCGTCATGCATTACAACGGCTTTACTACCGCCGAAATTAATGGTGGGCCGGCGCCGGGCTACAGCAGTGGAGAAGCACGTGCGGCTATTGAAAAAATTCTGGCCGAGACGCTGCCACCTGGCATCAGCTATGAGTGGACTGAACTGACTTATCAGCAAATTCTGGCCGGTCATGCCGAATATCTGGTGTTCCCGCTGGTATTGTTGTTGGTCTTCATGGTGCTCGCCGCCTTGTATGAAAGCCTGCGTTTACCGCTCGCTATCCTGCTGATTGTGCCGATGACGCTGTTGTCCGCGATGATTGGGGTTTGGATCTTCGGCGGTGACAACAACATCTTTACCCAAATCGGCTTGATTGTATTGGTGGGTTTAGCGACCAAAAACGCCATCCTGATTGTCGAGTTCGCCCGGGAAAAACAACAACACGGCATGACTGCGCTGCAAGCAGTGCAGGAAGCAGCCCGCTTACGGTTACGGCCAATTCTGATGACGTCGATTGCCTTTGTGATGGGCGTGGTGCCGCTGGTGTTTAGCAGTGGTGCCGGCGCCGAAATGCGTCAGGCCATGGGCGTGGCGGTGTTTGCCGGCATGATTGGTGTGACCTTTTTTGGCCTGCTGTTAACGCCGCTGTTCTACACCATGCTGGCTGGCAAAAAACCAGCGCAGATCAGCGAAAATACCAACCTGCCAAACCATGTCGGGGTGACTCATGACTAATTTGTTTCGTCCATCGGCCCTTGCCCTGCTGCTCAGTCTGAGCCTCGGCGGCTGCGTTAGCAGTGAATATCAGATCCCGGCTCAGCTGACTGCCGAACAGCCATTGCCGGCGCAATACCAGCTGGAGGCTGCGCCGGCGCAATGGTGGCAGCAACTGAATGATCCGCAGCTGATGACACTGTTACAGCAGGCCGGCGCGCAAAACGCCAGCTTGCTGGCAGCCAGCGCCAACATAAAACGCTATGCCGCGCTGCAAAGTGACGCTGCAGATAATGACTTGCCACAGCTCACCGCAACTGCAGGCATGGAGCGCTCACAACAAGGCAAAGACGGCGTCGTCTCCAGCCGCTATCAGCAAGGCGCCAGCCTTGCCTGGCAGCTGGATTTATCCGGCGCTGTGGCCTTGGCTGAACAAGCTGCACAGCAGGACCGCGAAATCGCTCTGCTACGGTTACAGGAAGTGCAGCTGGCTGTGCTGACGCAGGTCGCCCGGCATTATGGCGACTGGCTGGGCGCTCAACTGCAAATTGATGTGGCTCAGGCTAATCTGGCGAACCTGGCCAAGACCCGCAGCATAGTGCAGGCGCAACTCGATGCCGGCAGCGCTTCTGCGCTGGAACTGACCCGGTTGCAGGCGCAGGTGTATCAGGTTGAAGCCGGATTACCAGCGCTGTATCTGCAGCAGTCGCAGGCCGAGCTGGCGCTGGCCGCACTGACCGCGCAAACGGAGGTGCAGCTGATTAAACGCAGCCTGCCACAATTCAGTCAGCCGCTGGCGCTGTCGCAGTGGCAGGACGCGCTGGCCAAACGCCCCGATCTGGCGATTGCTGAACGACAGCTCGCCAAAGCCCATACGCAGCTGGCTATTGATAAAGCCGCCTGGTATCCGCAGTTGTCGCTGCAGGGTTTTCTTGGTTTTGTCTCGCTCGGTAGTGTCAAAACCGGCAGCGACCAGCAAAGCTGGAGCCTGGCTCCGAGTTTAAGCCTGCCGGCGGCGGATCCGATGTCCGTGGCCGATCGCATCGACGCCAGTACCGCCGGCACTGAAGTGGCGCTGCAACAATATCGGGCCCAGGTGTTTTCGGTGGTTAGGGATCTCAAAGGCAGTCTCGATACTTACAATCAGGGCCGGCGCGCGCAGTTATTGCAGCAGCAACAGCTGGCCGCCAGCGCCGAAGCAGTACGGCTGACGCAATTGCGCTATCAAAGTGGGATGGCCGATTTTCTGCAACTGCTGGACTCTGAGCGGGAATTGCTCAGTGCACGTGATCAAGCTGCCAGACTGAGCCTCGCCAATTATCAGCATATGGTTGGTTTGTATCAGGAGTTCGCCGCCGGGCTGGTGTTATAGCGGTTTTTTCACCGGTTGTTTGACGGTCAGCTGCCAGCTGTATTTTTGCAACAACGCTTTAAAATCGCCATGACTGGCACGGGCGCTGATGTAATTATCCAGCAGCTGGCGCTGCAGCGGTTTTAAGCGCGGCGAATACACGCAATGCAACTGATAATGCGCCAGCTGCAGCTGTTGCAGCCGGTTCACCGGGAGCAGGTAATGCGCCTCAATTTCTGACATCACCACAGTGTCTGCTTTGCCAGCAAGGAAGGCAGACGCTGCTTCTTCCGGTGACAAATAGTCCTGTCGGGTTAAGCGTCCGGCCCGAAACAACGGTTCCAGTTCCGGATATTTGTAGCCGCTGGTGGTTGCAACCAGCGCTTTTTGTTGCGCCAATCCCTGCAGATTATCCAGTGGCTGATGGCTGAGCAACACATCGGCATAACCAAATAACGGCGGACTCCAGCGCAACAGTGGTTCGGGATACCAGGCCGGATTGGCCCGGCAATACACATCGGCGGCACTTTTTAATAAAGCACCGGCGATATCCGCGCGACGAAATGCTTTCAGTTGCAACTGCAGACCCAGCTGTTGACTCAGTTCGCGATAGATATCAATCAGATAACCAGAATGTGGGGTGGTGTCCGTGCCGCGGATAAAAGCCGGTGGCGTAATAAAATCACCGTAAACAGCAATCAGAGGTGCATCTGCGGCCTGGACCAGGCTGGTCATCAGGCAAGCGCTTAGCAATGGCAGTAATTTCGATTTTTTGCCCACAACATCAGTCCCTGTGGTTTTTTTAACCAGTCTACGCGCTGGCGCGCTCACTGACCAGTCAGATCTGTGCCTGGGCCAGACCCGTACGATCACGCCGGCGATAGGTAGGATGTTTGATGGCGCTCTGCCCGACCTGGAAGCGCTGGCAAAAGAACTGCAGCACGGCGTCTACGCTTAAACGGGCATAAGGCAATTGATGCCGGGCAATCACTGCAGCCCCGAGTTGGGTCAGGATTTGCTCCAGCGACTGGCCGGTTGGTTTTGGTAAACGATAGAGTTGAAACAGAAAATTGATAGCGGACACTGCATAAGAAGCCCCCGTTTGCACCCGGATCAATTGCAGTTCCTGTAAGCGGAAGCCAATGTCGCGGATACGTTGTAAGCGGATGTGCTCGGTCATGATGCGGGTCCTTTATCAAACTGCAGATACAGCTGTATCGGGCCTGCCCGGTCAAACTTGAGCGACATTCGTCACGCAATTCGGCTGATTGTGCTTAATTTTATTTAGATCAGTCAGTTAAGTTGGAAATGGCGTTGATGCCGCAACACCTGGAAAAATATTTCCGATCGCCCCTTTAATAACATAATGTGATTAATTAAGCTGTATGTCTTATCTATACGAGGAGAACAGCATGATTGCGGTGATTGGCGAAAACGTTATTGATATTTTCACTGAAGCTGATGGCCGTTTTATCGCCAAAACCGGCGGTTCTCCGCTGAATCTGGCGATCGCCTGCGCACTGCAGCAGGTGCCGGTCAGTTATTTGTCGCCCTTGTCGTCAGACGCTTTTGGCGATGCGTTTTTGCAGTTATTGCAGCAACGTGGTGTCACTGCCGGTTGGCCGAAACGTTCCGCCGCGCCCAGTTCACTGGCGTTTGTCCGCATCGATGCCAATGGCCAGCCCAGTTACAGCCTATACCGTCAGGGTATCGCTGACCGTGATTACAGCGCGGAACAGCTGATTGCCGCACTGCCGGCGGACTGCCGCATTTTACATACCGGCTCACTGGCGTTAGAACCACAGGATGCCGGGAAATTATTGCCAGTGTTACAAGCAGCCAAAGCGCGGGCCATTCGCCTCAGTGTCGATATCAACGTGCGTTTGCAGTTTGTTACCGATGTGGCGGCTTACCGCAGCCACATTGAACAAGTGCTGCTGCTGGCGGATTACATCAAAGTCAGCGATGAAGATTTAGCCGCGCTCTACCCCACGCTGGAGCTGCAAAGTGCCGTCAGTCAGGTCCGTACAGTCGCCCCGACAGCCCTGCTGGCGCTGACTTGTGGCGCAGAAGGCGCAACTTTGTTTCTGGGTCAGCAAAGCCTGTTTCAGCCGGTGATCAAACCGACGGTCTTTATCGATACTGTTGGTGCCGGCGATACCTTTTTTGCCAATTTACTGGTGCAATTGCTGCAACTGCATCCGGTCGGCCAGGCGCTGAGCACGCTGGACCTGGCGCAATGCCGCACTGCGCTGCAACGCGCCTGTCTGGCCGCCAGTCTGAATATTGCTAAAGCCGGTTGTGAACCGCCGGAAAAAAACACGCTGGATCAGGCCATGGCAATGCTATGAGCCCGGGGACTTGGTCGGCCACAAACTCTTTGTTATGCTGCGGTTAATACATAATATTTGGATCTGTGGTCGATGAAGAAGTTATTGATTTATATTGCAAACCGGCTATGGCTTATTATCGCGTTGTATGCCGCCAGCCTGATTTTTGGTGCTGTTAGTTTTGCCATTCTGGAACAAAAATCACTGGCCGACGGTCTGTGGTGGGCCACAGTCACGTCACTGACCATTGGCTATGGCGACCTGACACCAGTCACCCCGGCCGGTCGCATCGTCGGAATTTTATTTGGTCACTTCTGGATTTTTATCGTGATCCCGATGATTGTCGCCAACATCATTATGCATCTGGTCGAAGACAAACATCTGTTCAGTGACGAAGAACAACGCGAGCTGATGCAGCGCTTAAAACGGATTGAATCCAGGCTGACCCAGCAGGAACAAGACAATATCCGTTCCTGAAGTCAGCCTGTTTATGTTCCTGTTCTTGCACCTGTCAGCGTTTAGCGATCTGCTGCTGATAAGGCGCCAGCCACTTTGCAGATTGCACGTGGACAGACTCCAGCTGATGCCACTGTGCCAGACAAGCCTGCGCATTGATCTGCAGCAGCAGATAACCACGATGGGCCAGTTCGCACCACTGCAATTCGTCAATCAGCTGAGGTAGAACAGACGAGAGTTCTGCCGCCTGCGCCGCATCCAGTTGCAGATATTGTTCGATGCCCGGTGATGAAACAGACGCAGTCGCCAGCTCAGTCGCGACAAATTCGCCGCTGCTGGTTTTCAGTTCACTGTGCCAGGCATTATGGGTATCACCGGCCAGTACCAGCACTTGCCGGCCGCTGGCCCGCAACATCTGGTACAGCCGTTCACGCTCAACCGGAAACCCATCCCAGGCATCGAGGTTATAAGGCAAGGAACCTGCCAGCCGTTGTTGTTCCGTTTTGTTTAAGCTGCCGGCTGGCCGTTGTTTCAGTGCCGCCAGTTCACGCAACTGCGCCGCCAGCGCCGGGCCGGGTTTGGCCAGCGCTGCCAGCGCTTCCCCCGGTAACTCCATCCGCGCCATCAAGACTTGTTGTGCCAATACCTGCCACTGACAGCTGGATTGCTCTAAGCCCTGTGCTAACCAGTCAAATTGCGCACTGCCGAGCAAGGTGCGGGCAGGATCGCGTACCGCTTTGACCATCGCGGCGACATCCAGCTGGCCATCGCGCTGAAACTGCGGGAAATCCAGCCACTGGCTACGGGCACAGACGCGGGTATCCAGCAAATAAAACTGCACTAAATCGCCATAAGCCAGGCTGCGGTACAGCGGTTCGCCACTGTGAACCTGTGGCCGGATCGGCAGCCATTCATAATACGCCTGCAATGCGGCCAGTTTTCGCGCCTGGAAATCGCCTTCAGTGGCGCTGTGGTTTTCAGCACCACCGGTCCAGGTGTCATTGGCAATTTCGTGGTCATCCCAGACCAGTAAAAACGGATGACGGCCGTGTAGTTGCTGCAGTGCCTGATCTGCGCGATAACAGGCGTAGCGACGGCGATAGTCGTTCAAATTCAATAGTTCACAGCGATTATCCGTCGCATATAAACGACCAAATTCAGCGGCCCGTTCGGTGGCATAACCATCCGCGGCATATTCGTACAGATAGTCACCGAGGTGGATCACCGCATCCAGGTCCTGGCGTTCGGCCAGCTGCTGATAGACATGGAAATAACCGGCCGGGAAATTGCTGCAGCTGACCACGGCAAAACGGGCTTCGGCTAATGTCCCTTGCGGCAGGGTGCGGGTGCGGCCAACCGGCGAACTGACAGTGCCGGCGCGGAACCGGTAAAAATAGGCGGTGCCGGCAACCAGACCGGCGGCGTCGACTTTGCAGCAATAATCCTGCTCTGCGCGCGCGACACAATCGGCGGCTACTACCAATTGACTGAAGGCAGCATCTGTCGCGACTTCCAGCCGAAGCGTCACGCTAGCCAGCGGCCCTGCCGGCGTAACACGGGTCCACAGCACGACACGGTCATGCAGCGGATCACCGCTGGCCACACCATGATCAAAGCTCAGCGGAAACGCCGGTTCAGTGCTGGCGGCTTCCGTTGCTGGCATGCTGACACAACCGCTGACTGTGCTAAAACCACCGGCCGCCGCCAACATGGCAGATACCCGTAAAAACTCGCGACGACTCCACTGCTTCATAACAAACTCCAGATTATTTTCCCAAGAGTTTGCAAGCGACAGATGACGGCCAGATGACGATTGACATAAAGATCTCAGGCCATAAATCCTTCACAGAAATGTCAGAATTTTGCCGCACAAGCTTGCCAGAATGCGCTCGGCTTCTTCCTGTGGCCCGCCTGAAAAGGCTGAGTTTGTTGTGTATCCTTGTCCTTGGTCCCTGCCGAATTCTTGGGATCCATCCAGGCAGCGTCAGTTGACGCTGCCTTTTTTATTGATTTGCCACATGGTTATATGGTCAGCAGGTTCATGATTCAGGCAGTGACTGTCTGCGGGAAAAACGTCTGCCAGGGTGCCGGATGCCCCAGGCCATAGCCCTGGCCATAATGCACACCGATACTGCGTAGCAGCACACAAGTGGCTTCATCGGGCACAAATTCAGCAATGGTCTGAATTTGCATACTGCGGGCAATATCAGCCATCGCCCGTACCATCACGGCATCGGTGGCATTTTGCGTCATCGCTTTGACAAAAGAGCCATCGATTTTCAGATAATCCACCGGCAAGTGCTTCAGATAAGCAAAAGACGACATACCGACGCCAAAATCATCCAACGCAAACTTGCAGCCAATCTGCCGCAGACTATCGATAAAACGATTGGCGGCTGCCATGTTGGTAATTGCTGCTGTTTCGGTGATCTCAAAACAAATCTTCGCCGCCGGAATGGCAAACAGCTGCAGCTTCTGCTGAATAAATGGCAATAAGTCCGGGTCGCTCAGCGAAGGCCCGGACAAATTGATAGCGATTTTATCCATCAAAGGCAGCTGCGCCGGTGTTGCTGCCAGTTGCTGCAACACCCGGCGGATCACCCAACGGTCAATCAAGCCCATCAAACCCTGTTGCTCCGCCAGCGGAATAAACAGAGCCGGACTGACCATCGCACCATCGGTATCGCGTAGCCGGAGCAGAACTTCGAGGTGCAGGCCTTGTGGTGGCACCGACAACGACACAATCGGCTGGGCATACAATTCAAAGCGGTGTTCGTCCAGCGCGGTATGCAATAACGACAATAACTGGCGCTGTTGCTGCAGATGATTCAGCTCAGGTCCGTCTGCATCGACGATAAAATAACGATTGCGGCCCTGATTTTTCGCCAGATAACAACCGCTGTCAGCAGCCTTTAATAAGTCGGTCAAGCCGCTCTGTTCGCCACCAAGCGCCACCACCCCGATACTGGCGCCGATGGTGAAAATTTGTTGCTCCCAGCTAAACCGAAACGCCGCGATGCGACTGAGTAGTTGTTGCAGATGGGCGCTGACCGCAGGCATGCTGCGCCCGGCCAGCACCAGACAAAATTCATCGCCACCGACGCGGGCCAGAATATCGGCGTGATGCAGATCAATACTGAGCAGGCTGGCGACATTACGCAGCAACTCGTCCCCAGCCAGATGGCCGCAGCTGTCATTGATATGTTTAAACTGATCCATGTCGATGTAACACAATGCGCCGCCCTGCGCTGTGGTCAGCAATGCAGCCAGCCGTTGTTCAAACGCGTAGCGATTAAGCAGACCGGTCAGTTGATCATGCTCTGCCTGATAACGGATCTGTTGTTGCAATCCGTGTTCACGGCTGACGTCGCGAAAGGTCAGCGCCAGACCTTGCGCCGATTTCACCACCTGCAAGCGCAGCCAGCTGGCATGAATCAGGCCAGACGGCTGTGGCAGCACCGCTTCAAAAGGTTCGCCCGACTGATCGACATCGGCACAGCGACGGAAAAACCAGTTGGCACTCAATTGTTTACACAACAACGCCAGCGACTGACCTGCCAGTAATAACGATGGATCACACAGCTGGGCAGCAACTTTGTTACTGTGTTGCAGTAGAAAATCCGGCCCGTCCGGTCCCTGACAACGCGCCAGCAACAAAATCGCATCGAGCGACGCATCGGCCGCGGACTGATACAGTTGCTGAAAACGCCGCACCTGTGCTTCTTTAGCGAACTGACGGTACAACAATAATCCGATACACAAGGCGATCAGACTGCCAATCCCGGCAAGCCACCAGCTGGTCTGCCAGATATCCGACTGGCTTTGCACACTGAAATGCCAGCGCCGGCCGGCAAAATCCAGCGGTTGTCTGACGACTGGGGCACTGCCAGCCAAAGAGCCGGATTGATGCAACACGGCGTCGCCATCCTGCATCAGAAAACTGAGTCCGCCTTCGGCCAGTTCACTGGTATACACGCCTAAAATCGTGTTGATATCAAAAAAGGCCGCAACATAACCATGCGGTTTGCCTTGCATACTGATCGCACGCATCACCACCAGGCTTTGCGGCCGATCGGGCGGGTACAACACAGCTGTGGTCGCACCGGACGGAACCCCCAGCAGGGTGGGCAGATGTTGCCGCAGCAACTGTTTGCGGTTTTGCGGATCAATGGACCACAACACCGCGCCCTGACGGTCCAATAATGCTAAATCACGTAACCCTGGCAGCATTTTTGCCAGCGTCACAGCCCGGACATTAAACCAGTCAATTTCATTAGCGCTGGACACCGGCCAGTGTCCGACCAAATCATCGAGCGCACGTACCCGATCTGCCGCCATAATTTCCAGCGCATTACTGACTTGCTGCGCGACAGTGCGGGCTTTAATTTCACTGGTTTTCTGATTACTGACGCCCAGATAAAATGCGACAGTCAGGATACCCAGCAGGATAATAACAGTGGCGATACTGGCGACAAGAGCGGGGCGACGTTGCATAGACTTCTCCGGTAAACCGGGGCAGTCTATGTCGTCAATATGACAAAAATAAGTCAGTTGGTGCGGTGTTAAACCCCAGCCCAGTGGCTGGACTGCAGCTGAGCCCGGCCCTGTTGTTTGGCTTTGTACAACAATTGGTCAGCCTGTTGCAGCAACTGCCGCGGCTGATTCTGCTCTTGCGGCACGGTACTGGACAGCCCTGCACTCAGCGTGATGATGCCGCCCGGCGTCAACGGATGCGGTAGTGCCAGCTGGACGATTTTTTGTAACATATTCTGTGCCAGATACTGCGCGCCGGTCAGATCGGTGCGCGGCAATAACACCGCAAACTCTTCGCCACCAAAACGCGCCAGTAAGTCGTAGGGCCGGCCCATAGCCTGTTGCATCGTTTTGGCGACCTGACGCAGACATTCGTCGCCAGCCAGATGACCAAATTCATCGTTATATTGTTTGAAATAATCGATATCCAGCATCAGCAGCGACAATGGCTCCTGCGTCCGGCAACAGCTGCGCCAGTCCAGTTCCAGTTGCTGATCAAAACGCCGGCGGTTGGCGATCCCGGTCAGGCCGTCAACCTGCGAAATTGTCCGCAGTAAATCAGCCTGTTGTTTCAATTGCAGCTGAGTTTTCACCCGGGCTTTGGTAATTATGGGGTTAACCGGTTTGTGGATAAAATCTACAGCGCCCAGTTCAAACCCCCGCACTTCGTCCGCTTCATCAAAATGTGAAGTGATAAAAATCACCGGAATATCCGCCAGTTCCGGGTCAGCTTTTAACCGGCGGCACACTTCATAACCATCCATGCGCGGCATCACGACGTCCAGCAGGATCAGATCCGGATGCAGCTCATAACACTTCTCCAGCGCCTGCTCACCATTCAGCGCAATAAATACATCAAATTCGTGACGGAACATTTCATACATCACGCGGATATTCAGCTGGTGATCGTCGACCAATAACAAACGGGGCTGACCGCCCGGTGTGGCATACCATTGCGTGTAATGCGACATCAATGAACCTTCCTTGTTGGTGATTGCAGCTCTTGTTGCGACAATGTCAGTTGCTGCAAAGTAAACAGGGCTGCAGTGAAATTAAGTTGTTCAACCTGGGCCGACAACACGGCAAAAGCGGGATCCATCGCCGCCAGACGAGCTGCTAAATCAAGCGCGGTTAAATGTTGCTGGGTCAGCGCCAGCTGCAATTGCGCCACCAAATCAGCCACCTCCGGCTGTTCAGACTGCTCCGATGCTGGCCGGTTCCCTGATTGCCGCAAAGCCGCAGTGACAAGCGCTGACAACTGCGGCTGAATGACCTCAGTAAACTGTTGCAGGCTTTGCGTCACCAGCGCAGCAATTTCAGTCAGATCCGGCGTCAGCCCTTGTTGCAGTGTCTGACCGGCAGTACGCAGTACCGCCGCCAAATGCACGGCTCCCAAAGTCGCCGCCACGCCTTGTAAGGTATGCAGCACAGCATGACGGCCGTCATGGCTGGTCGCCGCTTCGTATTGCTGACGTTGTTGCTGCCATTCCTGCGGGAACTGGGCCCAGGCTTGCTGCAACAAGCCGGCATTCTGACCAAAACGCTGCAGCATCTGCGCCAGGGGTTGTAACAGGGTTTGTGCTGTATCCGCATCGGGCGCCGATACCGGCTGCGGTGCGGCCAGTGGCAGCATTTGCCGGTGCTGACACAGCGCCAGTAATTGCGGACACAAGGTTTTCAGATCAATCGGCTTGGCAATATGCGCATTCATGCCAGCGGCCTGACAGGCTACCTGATCATCTGCGGTCGCATTTGCAGTCATTGCCACAATCGGCAACTGGGCCGCATCAAAGCGCTGACGGATCCGCCGGGTTGCCGCCAACCCATCCATTCCAGGCATTTGTAAATCCATCAACACCAAATCAAAAGTTTGCTGCTGCACCAGCGCCACCGCCATAAAACCATCGACAGCCAGCGTGACGCGGGCACCGGCTGACAGCAACAACTGCTCGGCAACCTGACGATTCAGTGCATTGTCTTCAACCACCAGCAACGACAAGCCCTGCAGCGGCTTCATCGCCACGGTCGCTGACACTGTCTGCGGTTTTAACCCGGGTTGTAGTACCTTTTGCAACCGCTGATGCAGTTGTTGCGGCGTGACTGGTTTAATCAGCACATCCAGCACGGGCTGGTCACTTTGCCGGGCCAGCTGTTGCAACACTTCGCTTTCAAATGCGGTCACCATCATCAGTAACGGCGGTGTGCCTTGACTGCTTTGCTGCAAAATACTGCGGGCAGTTTGCAGGCCGTCCATGCCCGGCATACGCCAGTCCAGCAAGACCAGCTGAAACGGTGAGTCTGTATCCTGTGCCTGTTGGACCTGCTGCAATGCGGTCTCACCATCGCCGACTGCTGTCGCCTCGCAGCCCAGCTGCTGCAGGCTGGCCACCAGACTTTGTCGCACCAGCGGTTGATCGTCGACTACCAGCACGCGCAAATTTGCCAGTGCAGATGGGGGCAACATCTGCTGTGCGTCCTGCACCGGTAAGTCGAGGACAAAACTGAAACAACTGCCCTGCCCCGGATCACTCCGCAGCTGCAGCTCTGCCGACATCAGCGCCAGCAAGCGCTGACAGATCACCAGACCCAACCCGGTGCCGCCAAAACGCCGGCTAGTGGAGGCTTCCGCCTGGCTAAATGCGCTGAACAGACGTTGCTGCTGTGCCAAGGAGATGCCGATCCCACTGTCTTCGATGCTAAAAGCCAGCCGGACCCGGTCGGAAGTTCCTTCCAGGCGGCGGACGCGCAGCTGGACATAACCCTGTTGGGTAAACTTCAGTGCATTACCGCCCAGATTGACCAGTACCTGTTGCAGGCGTAACCGGTCGGCCAGCACAACCGCCGGCAGATCTGGTGCCAGATCCAGCAATAATTCCACATGTGGATTCTGATGCGTCGCGCCCAGCAATACAGCCACGTCATGGAAAAACGCCGCCAGCGGCAACGGCGCCGGGTCCAGCTCGAGCCGGCCGGCATCAATTTTGGAAAAATCGAGAATATTGTTCAGCAAGCTCAACAGGGCAGTCGCGGCAATTTGCGATTTACTGGCATAGTCGGCCTGTAAATCGCTGAGCGCAGTTTGCTGTAACAACTGCAGCATGCCGAGCACCGCATTGAGCGGCGTGCGGATCTCATGGCTCATGTTGGCAAGGAACTGTGTTTTCGCCTGATTAGCAGCATCTGCCTGCTCTTTGGCCTGGCGCAGCTCCAGTTCCAGCTCGCGCTGCGCCGTAATGTCCAGATTGATGCCGGTCATCCGCCATGGGCTGCCATCCGCTTTACGCTCCACGGTGGCGCCGCCCAGAATGTACCTGACGCCGTGATCCGGCGTCACAATACGAAACACCGGATCGTACAGCCGTACACCATCCAACGCTTGCTGTAGCCGGGCTTCGGTCGCGACCAAATCGTCCGGATGGACACGTTCGCGCCAGTGCTGATAGTTCAGGCCACCCTGCGCCAGCTGCGGATCCTGCTGATAAATATCAAACATCCGGCCATTCCACCACAGCTCATTGTTGTCCGGATGCCAGGTCCAGACGCCGAGCAGTGCCACATCCGCCGCAATGCTGAGCTGATCCCGTAACATGGTCAAATCCAGCTCTGATTGCAGTTGCTCACTGAAATCCAGCGCGATCAGCAAAAAGCCGAGTAATTCACAACTGGTATCGCGGATCGCGGTCAGCGTCAGTAATACCGGTACAGTACTGCCATCCTGACAAATCAGCGCGCTGCGCCAGGTCTCTGGGGTCCCGGTGCGTGCCAGATGCGCCAGCATATCGGCCTGCGTGTCACCACTGAGCCCTAATTCGCGCGCCCGCAGCGCCAGCTCGGTCGGACTGAGCAAGGCGGTTAACGGCGCCCGGCCTGCCATCGCCGAGGCTTCAAAGCCCAACATCAGTTCGGCGCCACGGTTAAACAACTGCACCTGACCGTGACGGTCCAGACTGATGATAGCCACTTCTGAGGCGGCGCTTAATACAGTATCAATCAACTGATGTAACTCGGCGCGGTGGGCTTCGGCCTGTTTGCGCGCCGTGATATCACTGGATAAGGCAATATAACGCTCAGTCAGCCCCGCTGCATTGCGCAGCGGCATGATCACCGTATCGTACCAGCGCAGTTGCCCGCTCTGATGCCGGTTACAGATCTCACCACGCCAGGCCTGCTGTTGACCGATTTGCTGCCAGAGCGCTTGCCAGAACAGGGGCGGATGGACCCCGGCATTAACCAGCTGATGGGTCTGTCCGATCAGCTGCTGGCGGCTATAACCAAGGCTTTGGCAAAACACCGGATTGACGTCGAGTATGCGGCCGGACGGATCGGTTTCCACATACAAAAACTGCGCATTGATGGTTTCCAGCAGAGTCTTATGCTGACGCAGCGCCTGATCAAGCTGACGCCGGCTCGCCACCAGCTCGCCGATATCCCGCACTGTTTTTGCCGCGGCGATGATCCGGCCTTTCTCGTCAAACACCGGTGACACATTCACCAGCACGTCCAGCAGTGTTCCGGATTTATGCCGGCGCTGCGTGACAAATTGCTTCACACTGTCGCCGTTTTGAAGCTGCTGCAGGATCTGCAGCTCCTGATAACTCAGTTCCGGCGGAATGATCAATGCAGTCAGCGGCTGTCCGACCGCTTCGTCAGCAGCCCAGCCAAACATCTGCTCAGCGCCCTGATTCCAACTGGTCACTACGCCCTGTAGATCTTTACCGATAATGGCATCATTTGAGCTGCGCACAATCGCCGCCAGCCGGCTGCGCTGATCGTTAAATTGCTGCCGTGACAGATAAATCCGCATGCCCATGCTGGCACTCAGCGTCAGCAATAAGGTCAGCAGCAAGCCAAGCAATCCATGCAAGCGTGGCGACGGCAATCCGAGGCTTTGTACATACATCGGGTCTGATCGCAAAGTCCATTGCCACTGGCGGCCGAAGACCGACGCTTGCAGGATCACTTCGCCCGTCATGGTCTGCGGTGACGGCATCTCCAGATCTGACTGGAAAAACACCGTCGGATCGCCAGTGATATCAGTCATCTGCAGGTGCACTCCGGGGTTTTGTGGCAATAAATCCTGCAACACTTCGCCAGCGATGAGCGGCGCATAACTCCAGCCCTGCAGCAACAACTGACGCTGTGCCACTGAATCCGGCGTCAGCCAGTCGCGATAGACCGGCAACAACATCAGAAACGCCTGTAATGGCCGGCCACTGGCCTGCACCAGCGTGACAGGCCCGGTCAGACGAGGCTCCCCGCTTTGCATCGCAGCCAGCGCGGCGGCATAACGGCGTGGTTCGGAACTGATATCCAGCCCGACGGCGGCACGATTACGCGCCAGCGGTTCAATGTATTGAATGATGAAATGCTCGTGCGGATGGGCGGCAAGTGCAGTCAGTTTAAAATCGGCGGAACCGCTCTGGCGCGCCTGCGCCAGAAAAGCTGATAAATGATCAGGCGCAACCCGGTGGATATAACCAAAGCCATGGGCGCCCGGAAATTCGACCGGCAAATCACGGCTTTGGCTATAGCGGGCAAAGCTTTGTTGACTGAGCGCCGTACCTGCGGTCAACACATGCCCGCGCACACCACGCAGGCCATATTGATAACGCCACAGCCGGTCTTTACTGTGTTCAACAGCCTGCCGGGCGACTTCGGTCAGCGCCGTCAGCGTACGTTGTTGGTTCTGCTGATCCAGCCAGTTCACGTACAGCAAACTGAGCACCACGCCAGTACCGCATAAAATACTGGCCAGCCACAGCGGCCAGCCTGTCATCTCCCGGGGGCTGCCTCCCCCACCTGAAACCTTGTGAAACTGCAACATGTGACTGGTACTCTCCGCGGATCCCTGTGCGGCCGTCTTCACTGACCCCTGACTTTTGAAACTAGCAGAGTCACAGTGGATGTCCATTTTTCAGCGACAAACAACCGGAAAAAACTGGTGTTACCCGCATGAAAACCTTACATTCAATCATGCAGATATAATGGATAAATACTGGCCATCTGCAGCGAATGAACAGTAAAAAGCACGAAAACAGACATTCCGGGAACTTCTGATGCTAAAAAAAATGATTTGGATAGCAGCGGTCAGCCTACTGTTGTTAATGGCGGTGCTGACAGTGAGAACGTTGAGTTTCAGCCCGGCGGCACCGGTACCGGCAGAGCCGGTCACGCTGGATGTCGATGTGGCAACCGTCAGCCAGCATTTGTCGGAAGCGATCCGCTTTCAGACTATCTCCTACGACAACAGTGCCAAACGCGACGCAGCAAAATTCCGCAACTTTATTCAGTGGCTGCAGCAAACTTACCCGCTGCTGCACCAACAACTGGAGCTGACGCCGGTCAATGAACTGACCCTGTTGTATCGCTGGAAAGGTCAGGACAGCAATAAAGCGGCCGTGCTGTTATCCGCCCATTATGATGTGGTGCCGGTCACGCCGGGCACTGAAAAACTGTGGCAACAAGCGCCCTTTTCCGGCGCTATTGCCGACGGATTTGTCTGGGGTCGCGGCGCGATGGACGACAAAGGCGCCGCCGTCTCGATGCTCGAAGCAATCACCTTATTACTGCAGCAAGGCTTTCAGCCACCACATGATGTTTATCTGGCGCTGACGCACGACGAAGAGATCGGCAGTATTGAAGGTGCGGCGGCGGTCAGTACTTTGCTGCAGCAGCGTCAGATCAACCTGGCCTGGTCGCTGGATGAAGGATCATTTGTCCTGCGTCAGATGGTGCCGGGTGTAGCCGCCGATGTCGCCAGTATTAATGTCGCCGAGAAAGGCTTTTTGAATCTGCAGTTAACGGTACAAAGTCCGGGTGGCCACAGTTCGATGCCGCCGGCGGAAACGGCGGTCAGTATTCTGGCCCGCGCCTTGACCCGGCTGACCGATCAACCGGTTGCCGGTGGGATCGATGGCCTGACTGCCGACTTTTATGACCAACTGGGGCCGCATATGGCCTGGTTAGAACGGATGTTGCTGGCGAACCGCTGGTTGTTTGGCCCGCTGCTGGAACATCAGCTCAGTAAAATTCCGACTGCCAATGCCATGCTCAGAACGACCACGGCACCAACTATGCTGACCGGCAGTATTAAAGCCAATGTGTTGCCGCAACAAGCCAGCGCTATTGTCAATTTCCGCCTGCATCCGCGTGACAATGTGGATGCGGTGCTGGCGCACGCCACTGAGGTGATTGCAGATCCGCGGGTGGAACTCAGTGTGGTACAGGGGATGGCAGCATCCAGAGTATCCGATAAACAGGCAGTGGGTTTTGCCAGCATCGGTGCCGCTGCACAGCGCGCTTATGCTGCCCAGTCCGGCGGCGCGCCGACAGAGATGATTGTGGTTTCAGGTCTCACCATCGGCGGTACTGACAGCCGGATGTATGAAACCGTCGCCAAAGACAGTTACCGCTTTAACCCGATGCTGCTGACGTCAGCAGAACTCGGTGGTTTTCATGGCAACAATGAACGTATCAGCCAGGACAATCTGCACAAAGCAGTGCTGTTTTACCACACGCTGTTAGGCAGTCTCTAAGCATCATTTAGCATCAAGCCCTGCCTGTGCAGGGCTTGATCCCACTTTAAGAGCGGCGTTGTACCGGCCCGGCGTCTGCTTCAATTTGTTGTTGTAACGCTTTGGCAAAACCGGCCATGAAGGCCCATTCCGCCACAATAAACAGCGGACCAATCAGCAGGCCCATCAGATCATCGACAAATGCCGGTTTTTTGCCCTCAAAGTAATGACCAATAAACTGCAATACCCAACCGATGACAAACACAGCCACCGACGCCCACAACCATTGTGCCCCGGCCCATAACACCAGTTGTTGTGACAGCGCATAACATAAACCGCTGAAGGCCAGCATCAGCATACCAAATTTCAGATCGAGCACCAGGTAATACAGGTTACTCAGCACAAACAACAGCAGCGCTGCACTGATTGCTGTGCCAAATACCGGAAATGACAACATGCCAAACACACTGATCACAATCAATGGGATGCCGGCAAAGTGCGTCTGAATATTCCGCGGATCGCGATGGTAACGCGCATATAAACTGAGTTGTTCTGTTAGAGTCCGCATCTTTTTTTCCTTATTTTTCTCAATGAAACTAGGGCGTGTTGACGTTTGGTGTTTGTTTTTGCAGCAGTTTGGCACCACGCGGTGGCCGGCTTATGCAAGGCAGTGCGAGCGTCGTACGTGGTACCCAGTGTGTTATTCTACACAAACGAGCACTAACGCCGCAGAAAGAGCTGCCAAACGCTGCCCGAAGGGTTCGTTTGGTGGCGCTTTGGGCTTTGTGGCCTGCATGGATGCAGGTCAGGGGCGAGAGCAGGAGCGGTAGCTTCACTCGTTGCTCACATAGAATCACTATGCTACGCGCCTCGTTTCGCGCCCAAAACGCCACCACCACGCGGTGGCCGAAACGAACAAAACTTAATCACCAAACGTCAACACGCCCTAGCAATGTACGATCGGGTTCTGCTGGATTCTGTCAGGTACCCGACAATTTGCAACTTGGGAGCCACAGCAGATCAGGTCAACAAAGTACCCTGTTGTGCCAGCTGTACCAGCGCCGGCCGGTTCAGCACTTCGATGGTACCGTAACTGGTTTGCAGCAATCCGGCCTGTGCCAGCTGGCGCAACAGCTGATTAGTGGTCTGGCGCGATAACGATAACAACTGGCCCAGTTGTTCCTGTTGCAGCGGGATCTGCAGCTGCTGATCATGGCTGAGCTGACATAATCGCCGCGCCAGCCGTTGCAACGCTGGTAACAGCGCCCGATCTTCCAGCTCCACAAACAACAGACGAAGTTTCACCGTTAACAGCTGGCCAAAACGCTGCCACCACAGCGGGTCTTGTTGCACCAGCTGCTGCAGTGCTGCTTTGGGAAATTGCAGCAGCTGACTGTCGGTCAGTGCCTGCACATCATGGGTGCGCGGCATTTGATCAAACCAGGCGATTTCACCCAGCCACTGCCCAGGCGTCAGTAGTGTCAGCAACGCTTGTTGGCCAGATTGATGTAAGCCAGAAATGAGCAACTGTCCCTGCAGCACCACATAAATACCGCAGAATGGCGCGCCCCGGCAAAACAGCGGCTGACCCGCACTCAGCGTCCGGCGCCGGCCTTGTTGCAGCAGCTGCTGTTGTTGAGCTTCGGAAAAACCGCCAAACCAGGGATCGGTTTGTAACACACCGCGTTCGGCCGGGCTCAGCTCTGACAAATCCAGCTCAGCCTCCAGCCAGATTCACAGGCGCAGCAGGCCAATAGGCTCTGAGTCCACGCGCAATCAGCACAGCCTCCAGCTCGGCGTCCAGCGCTGTAGCAGTTTGGCGCTGGCGGGCCAGATACAGGCAGAGTGCGGCTGGCTTCTCAGCACAACTGGCCAGTTGCTGCTGTTGTAGCAGCAGATCGGCAAGTCCAGGGGCAAAACCCCATAACGTCAGCATAAAAGCACCCGCCTGGGCCGGGTCGATGGCACTGATATCGCCGGTCGCCCCCTGTAATAACGCCAGACCAAGCTGATGAAATAAAGCCGCAACGACGACTTGCTCCAGCGCAGCGTTATCGAGGCCAAGCCACTGCCCGACCTGACGACAGCTGCTGGCCAATTGCAACGATGCCAATTCGCTGTCGGTCTTCAGGCGATCGCCAGCCAAGGCCGGGGCGACACTGAGCGCCAGTAACAAGCCGTATAACAGACTTAAGCCAAGCCGGCTGATCGCCATCTGCACGGACGCTGTGTCGTGGTTAAATCCCATATAAGCCGAGTTCGCCAGCTGTAACAAGCGCGCACTGAGCACCAGATCCTGCTCGATCACCTCCGCCAACCGGTCAATCCGCACATCCGGATCCAGTAATAATTGTTGGAGTTGTTGGATCACCGGTGGGATCACCGGTAAATGCGTACAGGCCAGCAATTGCTGATGACAGACAGGTGGCAGCTTTAACGCCGCCAGTGCCTGTGCAATCTGTATCAGCTGCTGTAGTGCCTGTGGTTGCAGCGGTTGCGGATAAAACAGATGAAAATCAGCAATATACGGCAGCAGTTGTTCATCCTGACAATCCGGCACCGTCAGCACGCGAATACTGCGCTTGCCGAGCGCAGCAAGTTCAGCGACAGCTTGCTGTTGCAGCTGGTCGACAATCAGTAAGGTCGGGGTCGGCTGGGAGTGCAGCGCCTGTGCCGTATTCAGCCGAAGCAGCGTCCAGCCGGCAGGCAGTCGCGGCAGACCATCTTGCGCCATGCCGGCCTCATCAGCCGCCGGGCATGGCTCACAAATCCAATAAATCTGATCTGACACGCTCACCTCCGTCTGTGCTGCTATAGCGTTCTGACTGCCAGTGTCGTGTGCAGTCAGCAAAATCGTTGTTGCAACATCATAACGCAGACCTCACGGTGCCACATCATCCGGAGCACCGCTGGGATGTTCATCGCGCCTTTAGTCATGCATCAAGATACAGCAGAAAGCGCACTTATTTCATTGTAGAGTTTTTTCTGACAGCCGGATCAGCCGCGCCTGTCCGAGTTTTATTGTAGTCTTTTCGCCTGCTCAATGACTTGCAGATAGGTCAGACCATGGGTTTGCTGGCCAAGAAACTGATAATTAACATGCTGCATGGCAGTATCGCTGTGTAATAACGCCGCCGCCTGCTGCTGGCCGGAGTGTACCTGAATTTTCACCAGCGCCAATAAGAATTCAGCTTGTTGTGATTGCGGCATACTGCGCACAATGCGCTGTACACTTTGTTCTGTCGATGCTGCGTTACTGCCATCAATAGTCAGGCTGCGATAGGTTTGCGGTGCACTGCAGGCCTGCAAGGCCAGTACCACCAATCCAACTACTGCACTTATTGTCGCTTTGCCGACTCTGGTTACATTCAGTCTTTTCAATGTGTGTTTTCGCATTCCTTCGACCTCACTCAGATTGATGTTAACAAGGTGTATTTTTCAGCTCGCTCTGTTTTAACAAAAATTATTGCGGACGACCAGCCAAAGCGTATTGAAATTTTACGCGCGATTTGTGACTTAGCCGCGGCTACGACAATGGGTCGTCTGCCGGTGACAGGCATTATTGTTGCAGTATCAGCCTTGATCTGTTGGTTGTGATGGAACCTCTGACTTTCGCACCGGTCAGACAGCGCTACAGGTGATGTGAAGATCCAGGAAATCTGTTGTTGCTGAACAAGTTAAACTCATTGAATGCCTTAATGTTGTGGTCATTGCTGGGGCATCTGGCGCTAACGGCGCTGGTGCTGCAACAGCAGTTTGTCTACCGGTCCCCCGCAATACCGCCAGCGCCGTTACAGGTATTTGCCGTGACACGCCTGCCGCAGCGTCCGCCACCGGTTGTGCCAGCAATTCAGCCTGCAGCAGAACCTGCAGTCAAACCGCCAGCCCCGACACCAGCGCCGGTGCAGCCGCCGGTACCGCAAAAGCGGCCGGAACCAATGCGCACACCAGCAGCCGTCAGTCCGGCAAAAATGAGCCCAGCCAAAATCAGTCCGGTAAAAATAAGTCCAGCCGAAACCAGCCCAGCCCAAACCAGCACAGCGCCAGTCCCAACCCGAGCCGCGCCAGCCGATCGGCCGCTTGATCTTTCTGCCGTATTCAGCAGCGTGCAGCAACAGGCCGCGCGCCGGGAATTGTCAGCGGCTGAACTGGCGGCGTTGTCAGCCCCAAAAACTGAAACAAGCCCCAGATCTGTAACCACCGCACCATCCAGCGCAGTGCGCCGGCCGGCAGTAAAACCCGGCAGCGGACCTGCCGGCGATGTGCTGGAAACACTGGCAAACGGCAATCAGCTGGTGCGCGTTGGCAAACAATGTGTGCTGGCCTCGCCCGGAGCTGATTTGCGCAAAGATATTCACAGCATGAAGCTGGTCGCCTGTGGCGCCGGCGGCAATAGCGAACAAGATAAAATCGATGCGCACTTTGAGCAGGTGATGTCGAAGATTGGCCAACACCGCTAAGCGGTAAATTCTCGCCTGCTTATCCCTTTGCCCGTTATCGCGAGCACCCGCACTATGACACTGATGGCATTGTCGTCAATTGTCGTACTGTGAGAACACATGATGGTCGGTCTGATACTGAAATACCTGTTGTTACTTTCTGCTCTGCTGGCCAGCCTGACGCTGGCTGCGTTGCCTGCCGGCTCCCGGCTCTATCCGCTGCCGGATGGCGCCTTACATGTGCGATTGCTGCAACCAGATAGATTAAAAAACCAAAACGTCGACACTGCTATTGTGTTGATCGCCGGGCCCAATCAGAACTTTCATGCCGACAGCGCCTGGTTTGCGCTGCTGCAACCATTGCTGGCACAGCAGTACCGCACTTATGCCGTCGACCGGCAAAGCAGTGGTTTCAGTTCAGACACGGCCCGGCCATCGTACCGCAAATTCGCCACCGATCTGGCCAAAGTACTGCCGCAGCTGCAGGCAAAAAAGTTTTTGCTGGTCAGCTTTGCCAGCAGCAGTATCACCGCGCGCCTGCTGGCCGATGATCCGGCTGTGGCAACATGGCTCGCAGGGCTGGTGCTGATTGACCCGGATGTCCCCACCCCCGCAGCGCAGGCGCTGTATAACGGATACCCGGCCGACTGGTATCGCGCCAATCTCGATGCCTTGTTGCCAAAACTGGCCAGAGGCGCCTGGAATGAGCGCACGGCGCAAAAACTCAGCGCCGAACTGGCCCATCTGCAGCAGATTGTGCCGGCGCAGCTGCAACCACAGACTGACTGGGATTATGTACAACAGGTGTTTGCGACACGTCAGTCCATGCCACGCCAGCAGGCGCGTGCCATTGAAATTGCGGAATATCAGGCCGATTTAGCGTTGTATAACCAAAGCCCCTGGCTGTACAGCCGCTTACCGGTGTCGGTGATAGATGGTGATTTTGAAGCACCGCTGATCGCCGCGGCGACTGAAGACAAGGCGCAGCTGCAACGCTGGCGCCAGGATGGTCTGGACTGGGGAAAATCACTGGCCGACAACAGCGGTGGCCGTTATCTGACATTGGCAGACACTGAACATTTATTGATGTTCAGTGCCGGCCCAGCGCTGGCCGAATTCATTGGTCAACTGCTGGCTAACCCTGCCGCCACAAAAACAGCGGCCCGGTAATGCCCTAGTTAATCCTGCCACTTCAACCTGCCAGCCGGGCGCCCAGAATAGCCGCACCGCGTTCGCCGCTGGCGGCACCATATTCGGCCCGGCGCACCGGCGGCACCGTCACGCCACTGAATAAATGCCGGCCAATCGCTGCCGGCAAGGCCTGGAAAATTTCATCGATGTCAGAAAGACCGCCACCAATCACCAGCACATCCGGATCATAGGCCAGCACTTGTGCGGCCAGGGCAGCGCCAAGTGCGTCGAGATAACAGGCAAAACAATGTTGTGCCACCGGTTCGGCACGTCGCAGCGCCTGTAACCAGTCATAAGTGCTGTGATCCTGCTGACTGAAATGGCTGTACAGCCGCGCGAGGCCAGTACCGGAAATATAAGTCTCGGCACACCCCTCCAGACCGCAACCACAGCGATACAGCGGCAATTGATATTGCATCAGCACGCGGGCCGCAATCGACTGATGCCCCAGCTCACCGGCCAGCTGGTGGCGGCCCTGATAAATCTCGCCATCGACACACAAACCGCCACCAGCACCAGTGCCGAGAATAACCCCAAACACCCGGCTGAAACCGCGGCCCGCGCCCAATAAAGCTTCCGATAATACGAATAACCGGCAGTCATTACCGATCGCCACCGGTCGCTGTAACAGTGTGGTCAGATCAACGCCGACCCGCTGCTGGTTCAGACAAGCCACGTTGGACGAAATGACCAGCCCTTCGGCCGCCACCACGCCGGGCAAAGCGATGCCAAGCGGCGCTTTGGCAGCAAATTTGGCATCTGCCAACGCCACCTGCGCATGGACGGTGTCGAGGAACTCGTCGTAGTCAGTGGTTGGTGTCTGTACACGCCAACGTTCGGCCAGCACAAACTGTGCATCAAATACAGCGATTTCGATTTTGGTGCCACCAATATCCAGGCCATAAATCATCTGGCTCACTCCGTGTCTGCACTTGGCGAAAATGGATACAGCGTCACGCCCTGCACCACCCGGTTCACTTCACCGGTTGGGCACGGATTATCCGGCGAAATGCCGAGCTGCAACGCTTTAAAAAACGCCAGTGCCTGACAATAGACAATCAGCGGCAGCGCCAGCCAGGCATCCAACAGTGCGTCACCGCCTTTATAGCCGTCGGCGTGTAATAAAGTGGTATAAGCCGCACGGCGGTCTCGCGTCACTTCTTCATATAAATCAATGTCATATTTTGCCGTGTAGCCGTCGTTGGAGCGCAGGATAAACACCTGCGTCTGCGCATTGACCACCGATTTCGGCCCATGGCGAAAACCCAGCGTGCTTTCATAAAAACTGGTGATTTGGCCGGCGGTCAGTTCCAGATATTTCAGCGCCGCTTCGCGGGCAATACCGGCCAGCACACCGGAACCAACAAACACCACGCGCTCGGCCGGTAATTCGGCCTGATGGCGGATCGCAGAACTTTGTGCCAGCAGCTGTTCAGTCACCGCGACCGTATTTTCCAGCTGCCCCGCATCCGGACAAAACAGCCACAAGGTTGCCAGGTACATACCGGTAAAGCTGCTGGTCATGGCAAAACTGCGGTCATGACAAGCGTCCGGCAGCTGCAACACCGCACTTTGCCGGTGTTGCCGGCCATATTGCGCCAGCTGGCCATCGGCATTACAAGTGATCACCAGATGGCGGCAATCCGGCAGCAGTTGATCGGCCAGCTGCACCGCTTTTAAACTTTCCGGGCTGTTGCCGGAGCGACCAAAACTGACCAATAAAGTAGGCTGATCGGCATGGAAATATTGCGCCGGATTACTGACCAGATCTGTGGTGCTGATCGCCTCCAGTCGCTGCGTGTTTAACGGCGATTGTGCTGCCAGATGCGACGCCAGATGTGGTAACAACGCCTGACCGATATAAGCCGAAGTGCCGGCGCCAGTCAGAATGATCCGCAGCCGCGGCTGCGCCAGTTGTGCCTGCAGATAATGATTCAGCGCAATATCTGCCTGAATTTGCCTGACAATTTGCTGCCACAGCATCGGCTGCTGCGCAATTTCACGCGCTGTCCACTCTGCAGCGGCTTCACGCAGCGCGTTGCTGCCAAGACCAAGCCAACGATCATCCGATAAATTATAAAGTCCCACGGCCACTCTCCTGTACTACTTTTCAGGCGGCTTCTGCACGCTGTGCATCAACGCGACAATCTCCAGCCAGACCACAGGCGCTGGCATACATCTTCAGCACCAGACCGATGTGGTGCTGCAGTAACGCTTCTGGCGCACTACTCAGTTCGCCGTTTAGCAGCGCCTGATATTGCAGCGGCATAAACTGACTGAGCAGTGGTAGCGGAATGGCCACGGTACCGAGATTTTGCAGCAGGCGGCTGACCGCCTGTTGCAGCTCAGGCTGCTGCCAGTAATAGCGGATACGGTCACTGAAACTGTATTGCCGCAGCAGTTGCTGCTCGACGGCATTGCCCGGATAAAACCGTTGCCAGTGCTGCGGCTGCAGTTGCATCACCCGCTCAGATACGGCGATCAGATGCGACTGCTGTTCCACCGCCACCAGCTGCTGCTCGATATAACAGAGCGCAAATAAGGCTTCGCGCAGCGCAAAGGTCAGCTGCGGCCCGACTTTGAGGATGGCAAAATGCTGTTGCACCAGTTGCTGATAGCGGCTGGGCGGCTGGAAATCGGTGGAATGGGCTTCAAACACCAGTTGTGGGTCTTTGGCAATAAAATCAGCCAGTTGTGTACTTGCGACCGCATCAAAGGCATGCACCTGAGTGTTGTCAAATTCAACACCGGGCTGTACCACCACAGCAATGACTTTGTGCCAGACATCAGGGCCAAGCCCCAGTGTGGCAAACGCCTGCTGATGCAGGGTTATTGTCTCCGCCACATTGGCCACCGGCGTTGGTTGCAGTTCATGCTCCAGCGTGGCCACGCCACCAGGTGCCGGCACTTCAGTGCCGATGACATAACACAGGCTTGTTGGCTCAGCCATGCTGCTGGCAGTCTGCTCGGCGACCTGACACAAGCGGGCGGCACGCCCGGCGATGAGCATATCCGGCAACGGCATGAGATCATCAGCACAGGGCATGCTGGTGTCGAGGTGAATTTTGCCAAAACCGGCACGAACATAAGCTGCAATCAGCGTTTCCGCTTTAGCCATGGCCTCAGGGGCAGGCAGTGCTGTCCAGCAGACCGGACCTAAATGATCACCGCCAAAACATAACTGCTGCTCTGGCAGGCCCTGCTCTGCCGCCATCTCTTTAACGAATTTAATAAAATCAGACGGTTGCATACCAGTGTAACCACCGTCCTGATTGACCTGATTGGCAGTTGCCTCAATCAGCAGCAAGGAGTTGTCCGCTTTCGCCTGTTGGATGGCCGCTTGAAGCACCATAGGGTGCGCCGAACAAACCGCATATATTCCTTTGCTCTGGCCTTGTTTATTCGCCCTGAGCAATTCAAGCAAAGCGTTCATATCTCTCCTTATGGACTGATGATATGCACCTGCACCCCCATTCTGGTCAGCTCTTCCACATACAGCGGCGGGATGCCGGCGTCTGTCACCAGGGTGTGCACTTGCATGGCACTACAAATCAGATGAAAACCACGCCGGTCAAACTTCGATGAATCGGTGACCACCACGACTTCGCGGGCCACTTCACACATCAGCCGGTTTAACGTGGCTTCCGCTTCAAAATGGGTCGACAAGCCGGTTTTTAAATCAAAGCCGTCGACACCCAAAACTACTTTGTCGAACTGATAGTGCTTCAGTGCCTGTTCGGCCTGGGCACCATAAAACGACATCGATTTTTTCCTGAGCGTACCGCCGGTCATCATCACTTCGACTTTGTCGACCTGCGACAACTCCAGCGCGATATTCAGACCATTGGTCATCACAATCAGGTTTTTGTGTTCGCGTAAATTGGCTGCCACTTCTTCGGTCGTGGTGCCGGAATCGAGGATGATGCGTTCATCATCTTTAATCAGCGCCGCCACGGCACGGCCAAGCCGCTGCTTTAATTCCGAATGTTTTTGTCGTTTCTCTTTTAACGACAGCTCCCGGCTCAGGTCATCGTTGACCATGGCACCGCCACGCGAGCGCACCAGCAATCTTTTGCTGTCCAGTACCGCCAAATCACTGCGGATCGTCACTTCAGACACACCAAAGCGTTGTGACAATTCCGCTACTGACACCTTGCCCTGCAGGTTGGTCAGCCGGACTATTTCCTGCTGTCGTTCAATGGTATTTAAGGCTTCCACCTCATCTCCCTGCCCGCTGTCGGGCTGTTGCGTTGTACCTTACCAGCAAAAACAAAACTTTCAATACCTTTCGTTTTATTTCTTTTGCTGCATTCTCAGTAAATTCTGCTGATATTTAATGGTCTACATTACCAAAAGGCAATCAAGAAAACATAATTATCAATTTAAAATCAGTTACTTATACAAAATTTGCGCGATTTAACAAATGCATCAGCATAACTTTCAGATCTATTCGAAGTTAATTTTAGCGTCAAATCATCTAAACGAAAACCAAATAAACCTTGCGATCATTTTCGTTTCAGCGTTATAAAGAATCTCGAAAGGTTTTGATCGCTGTCGTAATCGCCAAACTGTCATCAAACTGTGCTTTCACAGCAGTTTACGCCAACTGACGTCCTGACGATATCTGCTTTCGGAATTTTCAAAACAATAAATAACCACAGCGTGGAGGGACTATGTCACAGGGTAAATTTCGTTATCACCAGCTGGCGCAGCTGGTGATGCTGGCCGTACTGGCACCGCAGCAGGCTTTCGCTGCCGATGCGGACAGCGACAAACAAAAGCAGAAAAAAGCCGACACCGAGCAGGTCGAAAAGATCCAGGTCACCGGTATTCGCAGCAGTATTAAAGAAGCATTGTTTTTAAAACAAAACGCCGTGTCGGTCATTGACGTCGTCGTCGCCGAGGATATCGGCAAGTTTCCCGACGAAAACCTGGCCGAGGCGTTACAGCGGATGCCGGGTATCACCATCAGCCGCAATGGTGGTGAAGGCCAGAAAATTATGGTCCGCGGTATGGGCGAAGGTTACAACGTCACGACTATCAATGGTCGCAAACTCGCCTCCGAAAGCAGTGGCCGCGATTTTAACTACGACACTATCGCGTCAGAACTTGTCAGCACCCTTGCAGTGTACAAGTCACCGGAAGCACGGCTGATTGAAGGCGGTATTGGTGCAGTCGTAGATGTACAAACCCGTAAACCCTTAGATCTTGGCGGTTTTACCTTGACTGGTTCAGCCAAGGGCATTTATGAATCGCGCACCAGTGATGTGCATCCGCACGCTTCGTTGCTGGTTGGGGATATTTATCAGGACGGCAGCCTTGGTGTGTTATTTTCAGCCGCATATTCCCGTAAAACACTGCGCAACGACACTTATGAAGCCGCCGGCTTCTACGATCCGTCGGAAAATGTCACGGATGAAGCAACCATAGGCGTCGATCAGAATAAAGATGGCACTATCGGCAGCAATGAGTTATTCCCGTCAAAAATCCCCGGTTATATGTATTTTGCCAACGAACAGGATGTGCGCGAACGCATCGGGACCACCCTCGCACTGCAATATCAGCCTAATGATCGCTTTGAGCTGATGGTCGATGGCTTATACAGCCGCTATACCACTGACGGAGCCAAATATCAGATTGGTTTTGTCAATTATGACGAATCCTGGACACCAGGTACCCCCGTGTTTACCGATGCCGTATTTGGCGATGATGGTCGGATCGTGGCGGTGAAGCAAAGCAACAAGCCGATGGTTGAATTGCTGAATTTGTCCGAGCCGCGTCAGACCGACACCTGGATGCTTGGTGCCAACACAAAATGGCAACTGAATGAACAATGGCAACTGGTGACAGATCTGTCGCATTCCGAGGCTCAGGACAAAAATGACGGTGATAATAAATTCATTGTTGCCCGTGGTTTTGTCGACTCTATTGGTATCAACTACAACACCGGCAATATGATCCCGGATGTCATTCTGGCGCCTGAACTCACGGCAAATCAGCCATTTGGTGCACATTACAGCCGCAATACCGGCACCGGCGTAAAAGACAGCATCGATGATGCAAAATTGTTTGCTGAATTTTCACCCGCAGACAGTTGGATCAGTAAAGTTGAACTTGGTCTGAACTACGTCCGGCAGGCGAAAACACAAAACCAATATGCCTCGAAAAATCCCAGCATGTTCAGCCGTGGCGGTTATTATCTGACACAGAATAAGTTCGCCTTTGATAACAGTACAGTCTTTAAACAAGGTGAATTTGAGCTGTTTCGTATTCCACAGTCGGTGTTCAGGCCGGCAAACTTTGATAAGTTTCTCGACGGTGAACCTGGTGTACATCCGTCACCTTGGCCAAGTTTCGATTATGACGAACTGTTGACTTATTATCGCAGTATCAATGCGCAGGCGGCAGACCAGTTTATCGCACCAAGCCTGAATCAATCCGGCGCCTTTACTATTACAGAAGCCGTCAGTACCGCTTATGTTCAGCTTAAGATTGATCAGGAAGTGGCGGGGATGCCTTATATGCTGAACATCGGCCTGCGAGGCAGTAAAACTGCTGTCAGCTCCGATGGTTTCGTGCAAAATCTGACCGCGATTAAACTGGACGACAAAGGCCAACCCATCGGCAATGAATGGCGACAAACTTCGGCTGTCAGCCACGCTGGCGATTACAGCAAAATTCTGCCAAGTCTGAATTTCCGACTGAATCTGCAGGATGATTTGCTGTTGCGGCTCTCTGCGGCCAAAGTCATGAGCCGGCCTAATCTGGATTATCTGAAGCCTTGGGTCGCACTGGACTTCACCAACCGTAAAAACGGTCTGCCACAACTCACCACAGGTCAGCCCGATGTACCACCCGAATTAGCGAATCAGGCCGACTTAACTCTGGAATGGTATATCGCTGATAGCAGCCAGCTGGCGGGCGGCTTATTTCTGAAAGATATTCAATCCTTTATTGAAACCAGCGGTGTTGCCGGTAATGACTATGGCAGTGCGTACTACATCAACAAACCGAAGAATTCACCTTACGGTGCTAAGGTTCAGGGCGCCGAAATTGCCTGGAGTCAGTCTTTAGAGCAACTGTTACCGGCGCCATTTGACGGACTTGGCTTTCAGTTAAATTACACTTGGGTTGATAGTCGCTACGATGATCCGGCACGCCAGGAGCTGCCCTTCCAGGATATGTCCAAAAACTCTTACAACGCGGTGATTTACTATGAAAAAGATGCGCTACAGGCACGCCTTGCCTACAACTGGCGCAGTAAATTCCTGCGTCTGGCAGAAGATTGGGGCGGGCCAAGCTGGGTCGCTGATTATGGTCAGCTTGATGCAAGCCTCAGCTATGAGCTGAATTCACATCTGACGCTCTTTACTGAGGCATCAAATCTCAGCAACGAACGTTATTGGGGCTATGTCAAACAACCGGATCAGGTCAACTGGCTGGAACGCTTTGGCACCCAGGTGGCGGTCGGTGTACGCGGCACCTTCTAATTGGCAAACCCTGACAGCAAGCAGGTGAGTACATATTTACATGCTTGCTGTCCAGCTATTGGATCGCAATGGTAAGTTTCTTACTGCGTATAGGAGCTAACTAAAATAATACTCTTTTCACTATACAAAATTAATCTAATTCAGCAGTGTGACATTTACGCTCTATTTGTTATTTTTTTGTTTGACTTTAGTTAATTTGTTAATTAGCTTAATATTTGAAATCAACAAAGGAGTAAAACATGAAATACCTATTTGCCTCATTAGCGATTTTTGCATCCAGTCCAATTTTCGCAGCCCAAGACATGCATCTTGAAAAGAAAACAGAAAAAAACATCCAATTAACAAAGCACATTATCGATTTAGGGATTGCGTCACATTTAGGACTGAATGAAGAACAGTATCAACAGCTAGAACGATACCTTTCAAATGATATAAATTTGTATTCAGAACTTAACATTACACCACTAAACCAAGAGAATGAATATGAAGAGTTCATGAAGAATTATCAGCCAGAGAATATCAGCACACACATCTACAAAGAAAAACTAATTCAAAAATTAAACGAGAAAGAAAAAATTGTCGCTGAACATCTAAAAATGTCAGTAAGTGACCTAAGGCAGATAATAATCAGCTATTACGATTACAAATCTTTGATTGATACATTGGGTCGTCAAGGTGCACAAGAACAAATAGACAAATCCGAACAACTTTTTAACCCTACATTGTGTGGCCCAGTGATAAGTCTAAATATTAGCGGGTTCAGTAGTGCAGCTTCCACTGTAGAGATAACGTTTGCTTTTGAGAGAAACGGGCTCGGCGGTTCATTCACTTCAGACTATGCGACAATAGTTGACAGAAATGGTAACTCCCAAGTATTCCAAAAAAGCTGGTTCAGTAGTGTAGCTTTCAGGGCGCCTTCAAGTGTGCAAAGATCATGTATACCAGCCGGTTAGAAATATAAAGGGTGGCTATACATAGCCCCGCTAAAAAACTTAGCACTTAGTAATCAGGGGACATAAATTGTGAAATTTATGTCCTAAAAAATCAGAATTGGTACATATGCAGAAAAATAATGAATAGCACCACATTTATCATAACCGTATATAATGAAGGTCCAAATCTTGAACAAACATTGAAAAGCATCCGAAGCTCTGCATCAAGTTGTATTGACATAATAGTTGTAAATGATTTTTCAACTGACAACTGGGATTATCAGATTTCGTGCAATAAGTACAATGCTACATTAATTAACAACAATCTTAGAATAGGCGTCGCAGCCAGCCGGGAAATCGGTATAGAAGCAGCCAAAACCGAGTTCATTTTCATAACTGATGCCCACATGAAGTTTCCCAATAATGACTGGATAATCACAATCGAGAAAAGAATAAAAGAAAACCCTAGAGGCATTTACTGCACAACATCAGTTAAAATAGATAGAAAGTTTAATTACATTGAAAATGAAAATAAACTCCGCGGGGCTTATATTGTATTTGAGTCATCACCAAACTACCAGCCTCTAACCCCTATCTTTTTTGAAGATCACAAAAAAAGAAATGAAATACCATGCATACTTGGAGCGAACTACGCCCTATCAAAAGAATATTACAAAAAAATAGGCGGATTAAAAGGCTTGCAGCACTGGGGAGGCGATGAATTACTACTGAGCGCAAAAACATTCATTGAGGGAGGCTCGTGTTTTTTAATTAACGAAATAGAAATAGGCCACCTCTACAGAAAATCATTTCCATACAGCATTGACGAAAACAAAATAAATGCAAACAAAATATTTATTACAAAATCTCTTTTTGAAAACCCACAGGAATACTTGAAAATGCTTACAAGCAGAATGAAAAACCCAGAAATTGCTCTCAGCATGATTGATGATAATGAAATAGCAAAAACCAGAGAAATAATATCAAAGATAAAATCAAGAAGCATGATAGAATTTGTAAAATTCAACAACTATTGCCGATTCGGCAGTTAGACATTTGCTGAAATCACGTTAAACGTTATATTTAATTTATTCGAACACAAATTAGAATCATATTATCTGAGGAATGCTGAAAAATGTTAACGTTGGTTGCTAAGTTGCTGCTGGATAACCAATCTACAAGACGCCCATTTGCTGGTGCGCTTGCTATGCTGCTACTGACGGCGCCCATAGCCAGCGCTGCGCCTGTTGGCAATCTGACCGCGCTACAACCACAGGCAGGCTCAGTGCAACTTTCCACAGACGCCAATGTGGCCATTGAGATCCAACTATTAAAACCAGATTTATTGCGCATCCGCGCCGGCCTCAACGGCGTCCTTACCGATGAAGGCAGTAAAGCCGCACCTATCGTGATCAAAACCGACTATGCGCAGGTAGCCTATCAGCAAAAAGATATGGCTGACTACCAGCTAATCAGCACCGAAGCGATGGCGCTGCGTATCTATAAAAAACCACTGACTTTTGCATTGTATAAAGCCGACAACCAGACCTTAATAGTGCAGGAACTGCAGCCGCTGGAACTGAATGACAGCAAAGGCAGCGCGCAAAGCGTGCAGACGCTGAGTACTGCGCCGGACGAACGGTTTTACGGCGGTGGCCAGCAAAATGGTGCTTTTGAGTTTAAAGGCAAAAGCATGGAAATTTCCTATTCCGGCGGCTGGGAAGAAGGCGACAGACCAAGCCCGGCGCCTTTTTACCTGTCGAGCAAAGGCTACGGCGTGCTCAGAAATACCTGGGCCAACGGCAGCTATGACTTCCGCTCTGCCGAATACTTAAACCTGTCGCATCAGGAAGGCCGCTTTGATGCTTATTATTTTGTTGGCGGCTCGGTTCAGGACGTCTTAGCCGATTACACCGAACTGACCGGCCGCGCCAGACTGATCCCACGCTGGGCCTTTGAATATGGCGACGCCGACTGTTACAACGACGGCGACAACGTGAAAAAGCCCGGCACAGTGCCAGATGGCTGGAGCGACGGCCCGACCGGTACCACGCCGGATGTGGTGGATACTGTTGCAAAAAAATACCGTGAACACGATATGCCGGGCGGCTGGATCTTACCCAATGACGGTTATGGCTGTGGTTACACCGATTTACCAAAAGTCGTCAAAGGCCTGGCTAAATACGGTTTCAGAACCGGCCTTTGGACCGAAAACGGCGTCGATAAAATCGCCTGGGAAGTAGGCACTGCTGGCACCCGCGCGCAAAAACTCGACGTGGCCTGGACCGGCCAGGGTTATCAGTTTGCCTTAGATGCCAACAAAGCCGCAGCAGACGGCATCCTGAATAACTCGGACTCACGACCATTCTTATGGACAGTGATGGGCTGGGCTGGCATGCAGCGCTACGCCGTGACCTGGACCGGTGACCAGTCCGCCAGCTGGGACTATATCCGCTGGCATATTCCGACGCTGATTGGCTCAGGTCTGTCTGGTCAGGCCTATGCCACCGGCGATGTCGACGCAATTTTTGGCGGCAGCCCCGAGACTTATACCCGTGATTTACAGTGGAAAGCTTTCACACCGGTGCTGATGGGTATGTCTGGTTGGTCGAAAGCGGCGCGCAAACACCCCTGGTGGTATGACGAGCCCTATCGCAGCATCAACCGCGATTATCTAAAACTGAAAATGCGCCTGACACCTTATATGTACACGTTGGCGCAGCAGACCGAACAGACCGGCGCGCCTATTGTGCGCGGCCTGATGTGGGATTATCCGCAAACACCCAAAGCGTTGACCGAAGCACATAAGTATCAGTTTTTGCTCGGCCGCGATTTACTGGTGGCGCCGGTGTATCGCTCCCAAACCGCCAGTCAGGGCTGGCGCAAAAACGTGTTTTTACCGCAAGGCCAATGGCTTGATTATTGGGATGGCCGCGTTGTGGACGCACCTGAAGCGGGCCATTTACTCGACTACAAGGTGGATTTAAAAACGATTCCGCTATTTGTCCGCGCCGGCGCTATTCTGCCGATGTATGACGCCATGTTGTATGACGGCGAAAAACCTAAAGATGTACTGACGCTGGATATCTACCCCTTTGGCGACAGCACATACACCTTGTATGAAGATGACGGCAGCAGCCGGCAGTATCAGCAAGGGGCTTTCAGTACGCAGCAATTTAAAGTCAAAGCGCCCACTTTTGCCGCCGGTAAAGCCGGTGATATTCAGGTCGATATCGCGCCGGTGACTGGCCAATATCAGGGCCAGGAAATTGCGCGGGTGTATCAGCTGCAGTTGCATAGCCGGGTCAAGCCAGATGCAATCAAGCTGGATGGTCAAACGCTCACAGCACTGCCAGACGCAACCGCCTTTGCTAAAGCGAGCAGTGGCTGGTATTTCAACAGCGAAAAATATGGTGTTGTCCATGTCAAAACGGCTAAAACCGATATCCGCCAGCCACTCAGTTTCACGGTACAGATTAATGGCGCGCAGAGCCTTGCCACGACCGCCGGCTATGACAAAGCGCCGGACCTTGGCAATGAAATCGCCGCGGACAGCATTCTGGTGCTGAACCGGCCGGCCGAAGAATCCGGGCATGTGCTGGAAAACGCTTTTGACGGTAAACCCGGCACCTGGTTTCGTACCAAACGCGACCAGTCGGTGAAAACCGGTGCACATGAGTTCACGCTGGCACTCGGCGAACGGCGTATGGTGAATGGCTTTGAAATTGCCCCGCGCAATGACCAACATTGGCAATATGGCCAGGTCGCCGACTATGAGGTTTATCTGGGCGATAACAATGGCGAATGGGGTCAGCCGGTCGCGCGGGGCCGCCTGCAAAAACTACAGCAAAAACAAAAAGTCGAGTTTGCTGCTAAACCCGGCAGCTTGTTTCGCTTTCGCATCTTAAGTACACAAGATCAGGCCGAAGCCGATCCGATGGTCACCGCGGCGGCGCAAGGCAGCGCCAAAGCCTATAACGCCTTGTTGCCCAAAGTAGTCAGCCCGATTGCGATTTCTGAGTTCCGCGTACTGCAGCAACCAGAACCTGAGACTGAGCCGGTCCAGCTGTTTTTGGCAGAGCAAACAGCGCAACGCAGCGACAATGCTGTTGGCCCGGTCGAGCTGAATCAAAGTAATGGCGGCAACAAAGCCAAAGATGGCAGCCTGATGTCGATGAACGGCCTGAAATTCCGTAAAGGACTTGGTGTATCAGCACAGAGCCGGATTGATTATCAGCTCACCGGCCAATGGCGCCTGCTGCGGGCTGATGTTGGTATCGACGACAGCTGCCGCGATCAAGGCGGTGTGCAATTCCAGATCTTCGGCGACGATAAATTGCTGTATGACTCTGGTCTGGTACAGGCGCCCGCTGTGGTCAAACCGGAGCTGGATATCCGCGGTATTCGCTTACTAAGTCTACGCACAACGGGTGGAAAATCAGGCGTCTGTGCCAACTGGGCCAATGCTTCAGTGCTGGGATATCCGGCAAAAAATGGCAAGTTGTAATTGCCCGCAATGAACACAAGCCGGCCATCAGGCCGGCTTTTTTGTAACAGTATCACAATTCGTCGGCTTGTTCCGGCCGTCAGCCGCATTCCGCTGCACCAACTGCCTGTTCTCACGTATCAATATGCTTTTCACACTCCGGGAGTTTTTATGCGCTTACAACACTCATTTGCCCTGCTGGCTTTGGCCGTCAGCTGCGTGGCTCAGGCCGCCATAGCTCCACAATATCAGTATCTGAACGCGTTGCCGGCGCCACAGGATACTTTGGTACTGCCCCTGCGCAGCAGCGACCTCAGTAATAGCAGCCATAGTCTGCTGGCCGACCCACAACTGAAACAACAGCTGGCCGCTGCCGGATTTACCGGCAAAGCCGGCAGCATCAGCCAGCTGTATCAGGTCGCAGGTTATCAGCGTGTGTTGCTATTGGGGCTTGGCGACAAACCAGTGATCGCCGATGACAAACTGGCCGCCTATGGCGGCGATTTAGCTGCGGCGCTGGACAAAAGCAGCGCTCAGCAGGTCACTATCGATGGCAGATATCTGGCGGCCATAGCGCAGCTGATTCACGGCCTGGAGCTACGGGCCTATCGGTTTGACCAGCTGAAATCCAAAGCTGAAACCCCGCGTAAATTAGCGGTCGATGTGGTAGTTGCCGATGTCAAAAGCGCCGTCCAACAACATCAACAGCTACAAGCGGTGGCCGGGGGTGTCTATCTGGCGCGCGATCTGACCAATCTACCAGCCGCTGATTTAACGCCACAAAGTTTTGCCGAAGCCGCTCTGGCGCTACAAAAACTGGGGGTTAAGGTGACAGTACTGGATGAAAAAGCCATCGACAAACTGGGCATGGGCGCTTTGGCCGCAGTCGGCCGTGGCAGTGACCGTCCGCCGCGACTAGTTGTCGCCCATTGGCAGGGCGACGACAAAGCGCCGCTGGCGTTAGTTGGCAAAGGCATTACTTTTGATACCGGCGGTTATAACCTGAAAACCGATGATGAATCGATAGTACGGATGACCAGTGACATGGCAGGTGCGGCGGCAGTGCTCGGCACTATCAAAGCACTGGCGCTGCAACAAGCCAAAGTGAATGTGGTGGGCCTGATGGCGATGGCGGAAAACATGATTTCATCCAACGCTTACCTGCCCGGCGATGTGTTAAAAACCGCACAGGGCCTGACCGTTCAAATCACCTCGACAGATGCGGAAGGCCGTTTGGTGATGGCCGATGCGATGTGGTACGCCCGCAAAGAATATCAGCCACGCGCGATGGTTGATATTGCCACGTTAACCGGCAGTAAAGTCGGTGCTTTGGGTAGCTACTATGCCGGGCTATTCACTGAAGATGAATCCCTGACCAGTGCATTGTTACAGGCGGCTCAAAGTAGTGGCGAACCTTTATGGCGTTTGCCGCTCAGCGATGAATTTGCCAGCGAACTGAAAAGCGATATCGCTGATTTACGTAATACCGGCAAAACCACAGGAGCGTCCACTGCAGCCTGGTTCTTAAAACAATTCGCCGGAGACACCCCTTGGGCCCACCTGGATATCGCCGGCAATGCACTGGCCAACAGCGACAAAGGTGTTAATCCGGTTGGCGCGACTGGCTTTGGTGTGCGCTTATTGACGCAATGGAGCTTGCAGCAGCCATAAATCACTCAATGACTCAAAGAGCCCCTGCGACTTATTGTCGCAGGGGCTTTTTTATTTCTACACGACTGCTAAAGTAATTTTCTGATAAAAATCTGAGCCTTAGCTATGTCCATCTTTAACATGCGCCACGAACGTTTCTGGCGCCAACTACATTTTTATCTCGGGCTGGTGCTGTCTTTGCAATTACTGGCCTGGTTTGCCAGTGGTGTGGTGATGAGCTGGTTTCCTATTGAACAGGTGCGTGGCGAACATTTGCAATTGCCGGCACCAGAGGTGCGCTGGAACGATGCCGCGATCACGCCGGCCTCAGCATTGCAACAAGCGCCAAAGGCGTTTCAGCAAGCGCAGCTCAGCCTGAGCCAACGCGATGCAGAGCCTGTTTATCAGTTACAGCACCACGACCAACAGTTGTTTATCAGTGCGTTGTCCGGGCAAGTGCTGACGCCGTTGAGCGAGCCAGAGGTGCAGAAGCTGGCGCAACAACGCTACCAAGGTACCGGCACAATCCACAGTGCCAACCTGCTAGTACAGGCGCCTGCTGAGGTGCGTGGATTAACCCCGCCGTTATGGCAGGTCAGTTTTGCAGACGATGAACAAACCGCGTTTTATTTCCATCCGGTCACCGGGCAATTACAACGCGTGCGCACTGATACCTGGCGCTTATACGACTTCTTCTGGATGCTGCATATCATGGATTACGAGGACCGCAGCGACTTTAATCATCCGTTACTGATCATCAGCGCCGGCAGTGCTCTGGGATTTACGCTTGGTGGTTTTGTCTTGCTGTATTTTCGGCTGCGCCGCAAATAACCACAAACCGCTCCCTGCGTTTTTCCAGGCCATTCGCGCAGCCCATAGCGTTCATAAGGTGTCACGCCAACAGTTTGGCGTGACGAAATCCCTGATTCACTATACCAACCATCCATGGTTATGCACCACAAACCGCTCCCTGCGTTTGCGGTATACCAACCATCCATGGTTATAAAAAAAGCCGCAGGGTCGCTGCGGCTTGGTAGTTCCGGGCTTTTCAGCTATCAGAACTTATAACGCAATACCACTTCAGCATATCTTGGCGCCTGGAAATCCGTCGGTGTCATGAAATTCAGGTTCGGACGGGTTTCAGTGCGGCCATAATCGCCGGTCTCGTTGTATTTCGTTACAGTGGAGCTGTTCAGCAGATTTTGCACGTTCAGCTGTGCTTCCAGCTGGTCATTGGCCCAGGATGGAATGTAACGCAGTGACAGACCCAGATCTTTGGTCCATGGTGTCCGGCCAAACTGACCGCGGGTTGTGGCTTTGGCTTCGCCATTTGCATCAACACAGTAGAACGCCGATGCAGAGTAGTTGCCAAGGTTAGATTGATCCACACCCAGACCATCCAGCGGTACATAACCATTACAGTTCACTGGGCGGCCGGATGTGACGTTCAGGGTGGCAGAAATCATCAGTTCGTCGGTCAGATCAAAACCACCGAACAATTTCAGCGCATGACGACGATCATTAGGCAGATAACCTTCTGTGTTCGTCATAAAACGTTCGTGGTCGAAGTCCTGGGTCAAACCGGCATCGTCTTGTTCCAGCGTCGAGTTAACATAACCTTCGGCGTTGCCTTTGCTGAAAGACAACAGATAAGACGCCTGCAGATACCAGCCATCACGTTTGGCACGGCCTAAGGTGAATTCCAGACCTTGATACTCACGTTTGTATTCCGGCAGTTTCAGGTAGCTGTTTGGTACAGTCGAATCCACCAACACGCCGTCACCGGCCACATCGATCATCATTTGCAGGTCTTTGCCCGGATTCATGATGATACAGTGCGCCAGCGAATGGTAGTCGAAGTCTTTGTAACCTTTGTCTTTTGCCCAATCGACAAAAGGCTGCGCCGAGCAATAGTCATCCATACCATCGCCAACCTGACGATTGATGTACTTCACACCACCAGTCCATTCGTCGTTCAACTCTGCCTGGTAACCGAGGATCAGTTCATCCTGATACATCGGGCTCAGGTTAGACGCCGCAATAGTCGCCGGATTCGCTGCACTACGATCCGCCGGGATAAATTTACCAATCTCCGGCCCTAACTTAACCGGCGCGCCGGTTTTCGCATCTTCAGCACCAGTGTGCAGCCAGTAACGGGTGTCAAACCACTCGACACCGGCAGCCCGGATATTGGTGTTGGCGGCAACCGGAATGTAATAACGACCCAGGGTACCAAACACTTTCTGGCTGGAATCCCCCGCCAGGTCATAGGTAAAGCCAAGCCGTGGAGCGACGTTATTTTTCGCTTCGACAAAGTTCACGCCATCGGCGTTGGTGTTTTCAAAACCTTCCAGACGCAGACCACCGTAAATCAGCCACTGCTCAGTCAGCTGCCAGCTGTCTTCCAGATAAAACGCGCTGTTTTGTACCGTATATTTGGCCGATGCCGTGCCGCGGTCCCAGGTCCGGATATATTCGGTATTGGCCGGCAGTTTCACCAGGTTTACTGTGCCGCCATTCGCACCGGTTTTGTAATATCGGTAGTAATAGTTGTTGTGACCTACGCCGGTCTGCAATTTACCGGCAACGCCAGACTCCCACTCATCCATGTCGATACCGGCACGCAGCGTATGGTCGCCAAAGCGATATTCAGCGTCCAGACGGAACGCAACGCGCTGGTCGGTATTCGGTCCGAAGTTCGGGTCACGGATATCGACCTGCTGGGTATTCCAGCAACCTTTATAATCCAGCGCCGGATTAGTGCGGCCGTCCCAAACCCGCGGACATTCCCAGCCGTCCAGTTGATCTGGGGTATCAAAAATTTCCGCATACAGACGACCCACAGTTGCAGACAGCGTGAAATCGTCGGTGATGATGCCCGTGTACTTCCCAATCAGCAGATTACCACCGTCATTACGCTGCCGGTCAGCCAGGATGTCAGTACCGTGGTGGCCGCTAAAAGCTTCAGCTTCTGGCTTCTCGTAATCCACCTGATGCACTTTGCGTTTGTTCAGCAGGCCGGTAAATTCAAACAGGTGGTTTTCTGTGATATGCCAGTCGAGTTTTAACAGACCACGAGGTGATGTTGTGTCTTCAGCCATGGTGATGCGGCCACTGTTGTGTGTCGCCGGCTGATAGTCATGCCATTCATTGTCCACCAGTTCGATGGCGGAATAGATAAAGAGTTTGTCTTCCAGCAGCGGACCACCGCCCTGCAACACATAGTTACGGGTATCAGTGGTATCCGCAGAGCGGTAAGCCTGGTATTTTTTGGTACCCGGATCGATGGAAACTGCATCACGGGCCGACGCACGCCAGGAACTTGGCGCCAGATAAGCAGAAGCGCCAAACTCCCACTCGTTGCTGCCTTTTTTACTGACCACGTTAATGACGCCGCCTAAAGATCGGCCATATTCCGCGCCATAACCACCGGTTTTGATCTGCTGCTGACTGATCGCTTCAAATGGCAGTGTGGCAAAACCAAGCAAAGTCCTGGCGTTGGTGATGTCAAAACCATTCAGGTAATAACCGTTTTCCGCGACAGACGCGCCACCAATGGCCGCATAAAAACCATCTTTTTTATCACCAAAGCCGGTGTCACCAGCCACGGTCCCTGGCGCCAGCAGAGCAACGGATGTCAGGTTGCGCGGTACCGGTAAGCTGGACAATTCGTCGGCACTGAATACGGTGGTAGATTCAACAGAGGATGTGTCGATGGCCGCAATACGCTGACCGACCACGTTGATGACTTCGGTATTGTCGCCACCAAAGGCGACATTGGTACCAGTGCCGATATTAACATTTACGTCAAATTTCTCACCACTGCTGCTGACCTGGTATTTGCCGACAGGTAAAGCAACAAAGCGATAGCGACCGTTGGCATCTGCCGTGACCTGCCGTTTTAAGCCCGTTTGCGGACTGACCAGCGTGATAGTGCTGCCCGCTTTGGCCTGGCCATAAATAGAACCGGACGAGTTATCCGCCCAAACCGGTGTATGCATGCCGTACACAGCCGCAAACGCCAGTGCCAGTTTATTCAGATAGTTTTTATGTTTCATGTTATTTCCCACAGACTTCCCGAAGGGCAAGTCATTTTTTTTATTAAAATCAGAGGTGTAACTAGGAAGTACTCACTAAAACTGTTTGAAGCAGTTGCAATGTCACAATCCCATCTTAATTTGTTACATAAAATTACATTTATATCAAATTTAAATTTATATTTGATTAACGTTGTTTTGTTTTTTCTAATACATGGAAATTGCAATTAATTCTTGAATAAAGCGAAGTACAGGCGGATGTTGGTCAGAGCGACTATGCTGAAAAAGAGTTGAACTGCACCAAGGAGGTAGATCATGGATACCAGTAAACACAATTTGTATACCCTGTTCGACCAGCTGGGGTTGCCCAGTGACGATGCCAGTATTGAACGTTTCGCCCGGCACTACCGGCTCAGTGAAGGCCAAAGTCTGTATCAGGCGGAGTTCTGGACGCCGGCACAGGCAAGTTTTCTGCGCGACGCCTTTCATCAGGATGCGGAATGGTCAGATGCGCTGGATCAGCTCAATGGTCTGATGCGCTAGAGCGTGGATCAGGGCTTAATCTGATAAAGTGGCAATGCGTTTAACCGACGATCGATTTCGGCGACCATCTGTTGATAGACCGCCGAATCGATCGACTGATATTGCTGTTCAAACATGGCTTGCGGCAAACCTTCGGGCAAGCGGCTTTTATTCGGAAATAATTCCTGTTCGGTCCGATCCTGCAGCGTGAAGAATTGCTGCACCGCACGGGCCGATTGCGCTGAGGCGACGGCCAAACGGGCAAAACGGATGCCGGCACGGTCAGCCAGCAAGTCAACAAAACTAAATCCACTACCGCCATTGAGTGAATCCAGTAATTCTTTTGCTTCACCAACTGCGGATGACAACCGTTGATTACCCAGCACATGTAAGCTGGCAGAATAAACAAAATGCTGTTGTAAATCCGGTCGGCGCGCCAACGTCACCCGCGGCGGTTTGCCTTGCGGATTGGTTTTTACTTCATTGACCAGCAGCTGCAGATTTCGTCCGCCGAGCAGCTGTGCCAGGGCCAGGATCACCGCCTGATTTTCCCGCACCGCCTGTTCCGGCGCATCTTTGCTGCGCCGATCGGCTTCACGCATCAGCACTTGCAGATAACTAATCAGACTATGCGACGGCTGCGTTGTGGCCTGTTGTTGACTGTGGGCCAGCGCCAGCGCGTAATAATGTTCAATCAGCGCTGTTTGTTGGTCGGAGCCGAACCATTGCTTATACAGACTGACACCAGATGATTTCAGCTGGCTGAGACTAAACCCCTCTGACTTACTGAGTTCAACCTTGACCGCATCCTGCTGCACTGTCACTGAACGTACTTTTGCCAGTAACGCAGCGCCTTCGCCAGGACCCCACAGTTGATCAGCCACCCAGCCCAGCAGGCCCAGCGCCATATCTCCTGGCAACGTCAGCCGGCCAAGTTGTACCTGCCGCACCTGCAAAGGTCCGGCTGAGGGTTCAATCTGAATATCTGCATTGATATAAAGCCGGTAGGACAACAAGTCCAGCGGCATCGTCATCAGAATGGTCAGGCCGGCCGGATTAATCTGAGTTTTGCCCTGAAAGCCCGGTAAGGTGCGGCTTGCCAGCGCGAAGGCCGCATTGAGTTCGTCAGCGTTGGTTTGAATAACCAGTTGTTGGCCCGGGTCGCGCATCGACTGATTCAGGTTGTTGAATAACTGCTGGCTGTTACGCACTGCAGCCGCATTCAGCTGCCCCGTCTCACTGAGCAATGGCGTGCGTTGCAGCAATAACACCGCCAGCAATGCCAGCACTGTGGCAAGCAACAGCAGTAAAGTCAGGATCTGACGGAAAAGATGCTGGACAGCCTGCATCAATCAACCTCAAGTGGCGCAAAGGCCATTATCTTAACAGAAGGATTTGCCGTGGCGCGACGATTTCTGCCGCAGTCTGGTTTGTAACTAAATATTCTGCTAAACAGACACTTGCTACTACCGCTTCGCCTGCTTTTCTGGCTAAGATAACAGCACTATCGCAGATGCGAAGCGCCCGTGCCAGGCGCCATTACAACGACAATAAATTCGCTGAGGAGTTCGTTTGAACCGATTTAACTCTATCGTCGGCCGTGGTCTGCTTGTCCTTGGATTTCTGCTCTGCACCGTTCGCGCAGACCCGCTGGACACACAACTGGACCAGTTCCTGCAGTTGACGAATGAGCAGCCGGCACAGGCGTCTGCATTAATCCAGAGCCTCGAAGCACAACTGACGCCGGATACCGCAGCGCTGACCCGCGCCCGGCTTTGGTCCTATTTGGGTGGCGATTTTCGCGACAAACAAGATTTTACCAAAGCCCAGCATTACATTGATCTCAGCCTGGAGCTGGCTGAGCAAGTACAAAGCGACGATATCCGTGCCGAAGCGCTGACTGACCAACTGTCGCTGTATCGTGCAGAAAATAAACCGGGCAAAGCCCGCGCACTGGTCAGCCAACTGCAGGAAACGCTGGCCAGCGCCAATCTGGAACGCATCCGCTATTACGCGGCCAATACGCTGGGTAATTTCCTGCAGGCGGAAGATCAATACGAACAAGCACTGCAGGCTTATTATCAGGCATTTCATGCTATTGAAAACTCGACAGATCCGCGGACTGCTGTGCGTAAAATCTATCTACAGGGTGCTATTGCCGGCCTGAATACAGTCCTGGCGCAGTATTCAAAAGCCGACGAATTGCTGCAAATCGCGATTAAACAGGCTCTGGCACAACCAGAACTGAATTTTATGCTGCCGGATCTGTACCTGCAGCTCGGCGTCAATTACGCATCCCAGCAACTAAATGCCGAGGCGGAACAGGCCAATCAACAAGGACTGCAGTGGGCACGTAAACTAAACAACAATTTTTCCGTTACCACGCTGCTCAATAACCTCGGCGACCTGCGGCTGAAACAAGGGCAATATGCTGAGGCTGTGCCGCTGTTTGTCGAAGCGAAACAACTGGCGGAACAACAACATTACGACGCCATGACGCTGACCGCTGAATTTAATCTCGGTTATATCAAAGTGTTGCAAGGCAACTATGCCGAAGGTCTAACGCAAATGGCCGCCATGGTTGCTAAGGCTCGCGAACTGCAACTGGCGGATACTGAATTACTGAGTTATGTCGGAGAGTTGGCAGATGCCTACGGCACCGCGAAGGCCCATGCTGACGAAGCCCGTTTACTGCGCGAGTACAATGCGCTCAGTCAGAACATTTTTAAAACCGACCGGGACCAGGAAATAAGCGCCTTGCAGGAAGCCTTTTCTGCCAAAGAAAAAGCTAAACAAATTGAAAGCCTGCAGCAACAAAACCAACTGAAATCGGCTGAAATAGCCCAAACGCAATTACAGCAACGGGTGATGTTTTTATTTGGTCTGGTCGTATTACTGGTAACCATCTTGTTATATCTGCTGTACCGCAAGGTCCGTAATGCCAACCAGCTGTTACGGCATGCCAACGACCAGCTGGCATATAACTCGTTGCACGACCCGCTGACCGGTTTACTGAATCGCCGCTCTTTGCATGAATTTATGCAAAAACGCACTGAACAAGGTGAACGCCGGCAGTTGCCAACCGCCGACACTGATGGGTTTATCCTGCTGGATGTTGATTATTTTAAACATATTAATGACCATCACGGTCATGCTGCCGGCGATGTGGTGTTGATTGAAATCGGCCGCCGGCTGAAGCAACTGACGCGACAAGGCGACATGGTACTGCGCTGGGGCGGCGAAGAGTTTCTGATTGTACTGCGCAATCTGAACCAAACGGCCTTGACCAATTTCACCAACCGCGCCTTGCAGGTGATTGGCAGCGAACCTGTGATCTATCAGAATGTCAGTATTCAGGTAACCGCATCCGCCGGTTTCCTGACGCTGCCGTTTGCCGGCATTGACGAACATCAGCTGAACTGGGAAAAAGCACTCAAACTGGCGGATATGGCATTATATATGGGCAAAGTACATGGCCGTAACCGCGGTTATGGTCTGGTCGCGTTACACCGGCCTTATGAAGAGCTGCGGGCACAACTGGAAACTGACCTCAGTTTACCCATCGAACAAGGTCATCTGGAAATCACCCTGGTGCTCGGGCCACCGCAGGCCTGAAACATTTTTAGCTTGTGATGTTATGGCAGACAAGGCGGTGGTGAGGCAGCTTGTGCATTACCAAAATAACGCTCCTGTAACAGCGGATAAGCGGCAGATTGCTGAAACTGCTGTAACGCCTGATTAAATTTTACGGCCAGCCCCGCATCGCGAAACGCGGCCCGATACAATGTCGGCGTATATAAAGCGTGGACTTGCACCTGACTGGCATGGTCAGTTTTACTGTTGTAGTAATGGAAAATATTCATATCCATCACCACCACCTGCACCCGTTGTTTCTGCAACATGTCCACCTGTGTCCGTGGGTCCACTGTCTCGCGATAGCTGGGCGATGCCATAGCTATCCGCCGGTAGTCATCCGGTAACACCAACGTCGCATTCTGGAAAGCCAGGATCGACAGATTATCCAGGTCCAACAGACTATTCAGCACAAGCTGATTGGCAGCCAGCGTCACCGCCACATTTTGATAGCGGATATAAGGGCAGCTGTAGAAAATGTCAGCTACGTCCTGACCGGGCTTCTGCAGCGTGGCAATATCGCCAATCCCCTGCTGCAACAGCGTCAGAATGCGTTTGTTTGGAACATAGGTAAATTCTACTTGCTGCGCCATCCGTTGCGCGATTTCACGCAGCAATTCAATTTCATATCCGTCCGAGCTGTCGACCTGAATATAAGGCGGCTTATTCATCCCCACCAGCACCTGTAACGGTGTCGTGGACAAAGCGGACGGCACCGTCAATACACTGAAACAAATAAAGCAACTCTTGAGCAACAGGCGCATCGGCTTCACTCCGCAAACTCAGCTTCACTAAGCATAGCGGAGGAAATGGCGCCAACAACAATGCTGGCTATACTGCAAACACCTGATGTTGCGGAGTTGCAGATGAAAAGACTCAGAAAGTTTGCGCTGTTGTGGCTTTTCAGTAGTACTGTGATGCCGCAGCCTGCCTATGCGGAAGTGTTGTGGCAGGATTTCCGCCTGACTTATCTCAATGGCAGTAATTACCGGCTGGGCGACTCACAGCGTCAGGTACTGACGATTGAACATGCAGCCGCCACTTCCTGGGGCGACAGCTTTTTTTTCCTCGACCATATGAAATCCGGCAATGGTCAGCACAGCAATTATGCCGAACTGCAGCCCCGGTTTAGCCTCGGCAAAAACGGCTGGCAACTGGCACCCGGCGGGCTGATTAAAGATGTGTTGCTGGCGAGCCATATTGAGATGTCATCGCAACGCACCAACCTGCTGTATGGCGTAGGCTTTGATTTAGCGGTGCCCGGTCTGAAATTTACCCAGCTGAATTTTTACCGGCGTAATAATGAACAAGTTAACGATAACTGGCAGGCCACGCTGGTTTGGGGCGCACCGTTTCAAGTTGGCGGTCAGTCGTTTTTATACGATGGTTTTGTCGACTGGGCCAGCGGCAGCGTGGATCAGCACACCAACCTGAACTGGACGTCCCAACTGAAGTGGCTGGCAAGCTCGATGTGGCAAGGCAAAAGCCAGGTCTGGCTCGGCGTGGAGTACGTCTGGTGGCGCCATAAGTTTGGTGTCATTGACAGCCCATCGCTGCGCAGCCACGAGAATAATCTGAATCTGCTGTTGAAATGGCATTTCTAGAGGGCGCTTAATAACAACGCCGGCGCAAGGCCGGCGTTGGAAACATCGCAGTCGGATGGTCTACTCCCAGTTCAGCACGACTTTGCCGCTCTGACCCGAACACATAATGTCAAAGCCTTGCTGGAACTCAGCAACCGGCATTTCGTGGGTGACGATTGGCGTAAGGTCCAGACCAGATTGGATCAGACTTGCCATTTTGTACCAGGTCTCGAACATTTCGCGGCCATAAATACCTTTTATCACCAGGCCTTTAAAAATCACTTTGTTCCAATCCACCGCCATATCAGACGGCGGAATGCCTAACATCGCAATTTTGCCACCGTGGTTGATGGTGTCGAGCATCGAGCGGAATGCCGACGGCACACCGGACATCTCTAAACCGACATCAAAACCTTCGGTCATGCCCAACTCGGTCATCACATCAGTCAGATTTTGTTTGCTGACATCCACAGCGCGGGTCGCGCCCATCTTCAGCGCCAGTTCGAGCCGGAATGGGTTGACGTCAGTGATGACAATATGGCGGGCACCGACATGGCGCGCCACGGCCACCGCCATAATGCCAATCGGGCCGGCGCCGGTGATCAGCACATCTTCACCCACCAAATCAAACGACAAGGTTGTGTGGACAGCATTGCCGAACGGGTCAAAAATCGCGGCGATATTGTCCGGGATATTGTCCGGAATTTTAAAGGCGTTAAAGGCCGGGATCACCAGATATTCGGCAAAAGAACCTTGCCGGTTCACACCAACACCAATGGTGTTGCGGCACAGATGCACGCGACCGGCGCGGCAATTGCGGCAATGGCCACAAACTAAATGGCCTTCGCCTGACACGCGGTCACCCACGGAAAAACCGCGCACTTCTGAGCCCATACCAACCACGACACCGACGTATTCGTGGCCAACTACCATGCCGTGCGGAATGGTTTTTTGTGCCCAGTCGTCCCACTTGTAGATATGCACGTCAGTGCCACAAATCGCAGTCTTTTTAATTTTGATTAAAACGTCGTTAGGGCCGACTTCCGGCATTGGTACTTCGGTTTGCCAAATACCCGGTTCTGCTTTTAATTTCGCTAATGCTTTCATGTTGTTACCTTAAGCGATCACGCCCATGTCTTTACCGGTACGGATAAAAGCAGCAATGGCTTTATCCAGCTGCGCTTTGCTGTGTGCGGCCGAAATTTGCGTGCGAATGCGCGCCTGACCTTTTGGCACCACCGGGAACGAGAATCCAACCACATACACGCCTTGTTCCAGCATGCGACGGGCAAATTCACCGGCAACTTTCGCATCGCCCAACATCACCGGGATGATGGCGTGGTCTTTACCAGCCAGCGTGAAACCGGCAGCCGTCATCTGTTCACGGAAATAAGCGGCGTTATCCCAGAGTTTAGCTCTGAGCGCGTCGCCTTGCGCCAGTAAATCGAGCACTTTGATCGACGCTGTGACAATCGAAGGCGCCAGGCTGTTGGAGAATAAATACGGCCGCGAACGCTGTCTGAGCCATTCGATCACCTCTTTTTTCCCTGAGGTGTAACCGCCTGAGGCACCGCCTAAGGCTTTGCCAAGTGTCCCGGTGATGATGTCGACCCGGTCTAACACGTCGCAGTATTCATGGGTGCCACGGCCATTTTTGCCAACAAAACCAACGGCATGACTGTCATCGACCATCACCAGGGCATTGTATTTGTCGGCTAAATCACAAATCGATTTCAGGTCGGCAATGACGCCATCCATCGAGAACACACCATCGGTGGCGATCAGTTTAAAGCGTGCGCCATCGGCATCGGCTTGTTTTAACTGGGCTTCTAATTCTGCCATATCGTTATTGGCATAACGATACCGTTTGGCTTTACACAGCCGCACGCCGTCGATGATTGACGCATGGTTCAGTGCATCGGAGATCACCGCATCTTCGGCACCTAAAATGGTTTCAAACAAGCCGCCATTGGCGTCAAAGCAGCTGGAATACAAAATGGTGTCTTCAGTACCTAAAAACGCACTGATACGCGCTTCGAGGGTTTTGTGGATATCCTGAGTACCACAGATAAAACGCACTGAGGCGACACCAAAGCCGTGACTGTCGAGTCCTTGCTGCGCGGCAGCAATCAGTTCTGGCGAATTGGCGAGGCCAAGATAGTTATTGGCGCAGAAGTTTAACACCTGCTCGCCGTTGACGGTGACATCAGAAAATTGCTGCGACGTGATGATCCGTTCGCCTTTGTACAGGCCTTCGGCTTTCACATCGTCGATTTGTTGCTGGATATGGCCGAGGAACGCGGAATTGCGCATGGAGCCTCCTGTTGGGACATTGGTATTTATACCCTTCTTCTTTGCAGATTTGGCGTTGTTGGCTGCTTGCACGCACATAGGTCACTATGTCCGCACAGTCTGGTTTAATTGCCGCCTGGCCAAATTTGCAATGATTTTGGGTATATTATTATCGAAGGTATTCGAAATCATCATTTATTTTCGATAAATCACAATTGAATGCTTCTGCTTGGTTTGGCGCCGATTGTACCGCAAAGATTGGCATATCGCAGTGAAAATGCGGCTGGTCGGTGCACAGCAGGAACAGTTACAGCAGAATATGGAATCGGTCAGAGTCTCAAAAACAACTAAGGCCGCAGAGGCGGCCTTAGTCTTAGCGAAACAACAAAGTTATTTCTTTTTCGCTTTTGGATTTGGCAGGTCGGTGATTGAACCTTCGTACATCTCAGCCGCCAGACCGATTGATTCGTTCAGCGTTGGGTGGGCGTGGATAGTCAGTGCGATATCTTCAGCATCTGCGCCCATTTCGACCGCTAAACAAATCTCACCGAGCATTTCACCGGCATTGATACCGACAATAGCGCCACCGAGAATACGGTGCGTTTCTTTGTCGAAAATCAGCTTGGTGAAGCCTTCAGTGCGGGCTGAAGCGATAGCACGGCCAGAAGCTGCCCATGGGAAAGTCGCGGTTTCGATGGCAACGCCTTTCTCTTTGGCTTCTTTCTCGGTGATACCGACCCAGGCCATTTCCGGATCTGTGTAAGCCACAGATGGAATGCAACGCGGGTCGAAGAAGTGTTTCATGCCAGAAATCACTTCGGCGGCAACGTGGCCTTCGTGTACGGCTTTGTGCGCCAGCATTGGCTGACCAATCACGTCGCCGATGGCGAAAATGTGTGGCACGTTGGTGCGCAATTGTTTGTCGACGTTGATGAAACCACGTTCATCGACGTTCACGCCTGCTTTTGCTGCATCCAGCAGGCTGCCGTTTGGACGACGACCGACTGCGACCAGAATTTTGTCGTAACGAACCGGTGAAGCCGGTGCGTTTTTGCCTTCGAAGGTCACATACAGACCATCGGCTTTGGCTTCAACTGCCGTCACTTTGGTTGACAGCATCAGCGTATAATTGTCTTTGTTGTACTTGGTGTAGGCTTTCACCAGGTCCGCATCTGCCGCCGGAACCAGCTGGTCGGCAAATTCAACCACAGACACTTTAGAGCCTAAAGCGCGGTACACAGTACCCATTTCCAGACCGATGATACCGCCGCCTAATACCAGCATTTCGCCCGGAATGTCTTTTAATTCCAGTGCGCCAGTAGAATCGATGACACGTGGGTCATCTTTTGGAATGAATGGCAGTGCAACTGGCTCAGAACCGGCAGCAATGATGGCGCTGTCAAAAGTGATGGTGGTATCACCAACAACCAGTGTGTTCGGGCCAGTGAATTTACCGTAGCCATTCACCACTTTGACTTTACGCATTTTAGCCATGCCGTTCAGACCGTTGGTCAGCTGACCTACGACTTTGTCTTTCCAGGCACGGATTTTATCTAAATCGATTTGTGGTGCGCCGAAGGTCACACCGTGAGATGCCATATCGCGGGCGTCATCAATGACTTTGGCAACGTGTAATAAGGCTTTAGACGGGATACAGCCAACATTTAAGCAGACACCGCCAAGGGTGCTGCGGGCTTCAACTAAGGTCACTTCCAGACCTAAATCGGCTGCACGGAATGCAGCTGAATAACCACCAGGGCCAGCGCCCAGCACTACTACCTGAGTTTTGATTTCGTTGCTCATTGTTTTACCTTGCTATTTTAGCTTGCAATTTTACTTGCTTCGGGCTCGTAGGTTGCCACGGCAGCGCCGGTGGCACAGCGTAAAAGTTGGCGGATTTTAGCACCCTGCCTGAAAGATGTCCCGTAACTTTTCAGCCACATCAACATCAGCAACAACAACATCAGACGGGGGGCTGTTGCGACCGCAACAACAGCGGCAGCCTTAGCTGCCGCTTACTGCTTTACATAATAATCTGACGAATATCAGCCAGATAAGATGCCAGCGTTGCGGTGAAACGCGCCGCTAAAGCACCATCGATCACGCGGTGATCGTAAGACACCGACAACGGCACCATCAGGCGTGGCTGGAAGGCTTTACCATCCCATTTCGGCTTGATATCCGATTTCGACACGCCGAGGATCGCCACTTCCGGTGCATTGACGATAGGCGTAAACGCCGTGCCGCCGATACCGCCGAGGCTGGAGATGGTGAAACAACCACCCTGCATATCCGCCGCCGTCAGTTTGCCTTCGCGTGCTTTAACCGAAATTTCCTGCAGCTCGCGTGACAATTCAATAATGCCTTTTTTATTGACGTCACGAACCACCGGCACCACTAAGCCATTTGGCGTATCGACCGCAATGCCTAAGTGCACGTATTTCTTCAGAATCAAACTTGCGCCATCTTCTGACAAAGAGCTGTTAAAGGTCGGGAATTCTTCCAGCGCCTTCGCTGCGGCTTTCATGATAAACACCAGCGGGGTGTATTTGACGCCGAGTTTTTTCTTCTCTGCCAGACTGTTCTGATCTTTACGGAATTCTTCCAGATCAGTGATGTCAGCTTCGTCAAACTGGGTCACATGCGGAATGCGCACCCAGTTACGGTGTAAGTTAGCACCAGACAACTTCTGAATACGCGACAGTGGTTTTTCTTCCACTGCACCGAACTTGCTGAAATCCACTTTTGGCCAAGGGATCAGGTCAAAACCAACACTGTTGCCACTGCTGGTCACACTGCCTTTGCCTGATGCGACCTGAGCAATAATGTTTTTCACATAATTTTGTACGTCTTCGCGCTGCACCCGGCCTTTGCGTGCTGTACCTGTCACTTTAGACAAATCAACACCAAATTCCCGGGCTAAGCGACGTACCACTGGTGATGCATGGGCAAACGCGGCGCTTTCTGTTACTACACTGTCAGCCACAGCTGCGGCTGGCGCAGGGCTTGCCGGCGCAGATGCTGCTGGAGCTGGGGTCGCGGCAACTGGGGCTGCAACAGGAGCTGCTGGCGCTGCTGCTGCAACTGATGCTGGCGCTGCCGCGCCGGTCGAAAATACAAAGACTAACGAACCGGTTTGTACCTTGTCGCCAACTTTGACTTTGACTTCGGTCACAGTACCAGCGAAAGGTGCCGGCACTTCCATCGCCGCTTTGTCGCCTTCGACTGATAACAGGGATTGTTCTGCTTTAACCACGTCGCCGACTTTGACCAGTACTTCAGTGACTTCAACCGCATCACCACCGATATCCGGTACTTTGACTTCTTTGCTTTCGGTAACCGCTGCGACAACCGGCGCTGCCGCAACAGGTGCTGCAGCTACTGGCGCAGCAACAGGAGCTGGAGCGGCAACTGGTACCGAATTGGCACCGGCAAATACCATAATCAGCGAACCGGTCTTAACTTTATCACCGGCTTTTACCCGAATTTCCTGCACCACACCGGCCTGCGCGGCCGGCACTTCCATCGAGGCTTTATCGCCTTCAACTGACAGCAGCGACTGGTCGACACTGACGCTATCGCCGACTTTCACCAGAATTTCGGTGACTTCCACTTCATCCGCGCCGATATCCGGCACAAAAATTTCGATTGTCATTGCCATTCCTCTTATGCGAACAGTGGGTTCGGCTTGTTGGTGTCGATGCCAAAGCGCACGATCGCATCCGCCACCAGTTGTTTGTCGATAGTGCCTTGTTTTGCCAGCTCACGCAGCGCAGCCAGCACCACGTAACCGGCATTCACTTCAAAGTGACGGCGCAGGTTTTCGCGGCTGTCTGAGCGGCCAAAACCGTCGGTACCCAGCACTTTGTACGACACTGCCGGCACAAAAGCACGGACCTGGTCGACATAGTTTTTGATGTAGTCGGTTGCAGCAATCGCAGGCTCTTTGCCCATGACCTGAGCAATGTACGGCACTTTTTCTGCTTCGCTTGGGTGCAGCATATTGTGACGTTCACAGTCCTGACCATCACGGGCCAGTTCATTAAACGAGGTCACTGAATACACGTCTGAAGCGATGCCGTATTCTTCTGACAGGATCTCAGCAGCACGGCGCACTTCATTCAGGATGGTGCCTGAACCCAGTAACTGCACTTTGCCTTTGTTGCCGGTCAGCGTTTCCAGCTTGTAAATACCACGACGAATACCTTCTTCAGCACCTTGTGGCATTGCCGGGTGATGATAGTTTTCATTCATCACCGTGATGTAGTAGTAGACGTTTTCTTGCGCCGGGCCATACATGCGGCGGATACCGTCCTGCATGATCACAGCCAGCTCGTAAGCGTAAGTCGGATCATAAGAGATACAGTTTGGCACTGTGCCGGCCAGGATATGGCTGTGACCATCTTCGTGCTGTAAGCCTTCACCGTTTAACGTGGTGCGGCCAGCAGTAGCGCCTAACAGGAAACCACGGGCTTGTTGATCGCCCGCCAACCAGGCCATATCACCGACACGCTGGAAGCCAAACATCGAGTAATAAATGTAGAACGGGATCATCGGCAGATCGTTGGTGCTGTATGACGTTGCCGCAGCTACCCAGGATGCCATCGCGCCCAGTTCGTTGATACCTTCCTGTAACACCTGGCCAGATGTTTCTTCTTTGTAATACGACACAATAGCGCGGTCTTCCGGCGTATAGGTCTGGCCGTGCGGGTTATAAATACCGATTTGGCGGAATAACCCTTCCATACCAAAGGTACGGGCTTCGTCGGCAATAATCGGCACAATTTGCTGGCCGATATTCGGATCTTTTAACAGAATGTTCAGACCACGGACAAAGGCCATCGTCGTCGAAATCTCACGTTTTTGCTCTTCCAGCAGGCCTTCAAACACTGGCAATTCTGGCAGCGTCAGTGGCTTGGTGAAGTTCGGTAAACGCACCGGCGTGTAACCGTTTAATGCATCGCGGCGGGCATGCAAATACTGATGCTCAGGCGAACCTTCCGGCAGCGTCAGGTACGGCAGGCTGTATACATCCTCTTCAGACAGATATTCTTCCAGATTCAGACGTTTACGGATCTGCAGCACATGCGTCATATCCATTTTCTTCACCTGGTGGGCGATGTTTTTGCCTTCAGCGGCTTCACCCATGCCATAACCTTTGATGGTTTTGGCCAGAATCACGGTCGGACGACCTTTTGTCTCTTGCGCCGCTTTAAAGGCAGCATAAAGTTTAGACGGCTCATGGCCCCCGCGTTTTAATGCGAAGATTTCTTCGTCAGTCATATCGGCTACTAATGCCGCGGTTTCCGGGTAACGGCCGAAGAAATGCTGACGCACGTATGCGCCGTCTTTGGCTTTATAAGTCTGATAATCACCATCGATGGTTTCATTCATCAGCTGCAGCAGCTTGCCGGTGGTGTCTTTGGCCAGCAGCTTGTCCCAGCCACTGCCCCATACCACTTTGATCACGTTCCAGCCGGCGCCACGGAATAAACCTTCCAGTTCCTGGATGATTTTGCCGTTGCCCATCACCGGGCCGTCTAAACGCTGCAGGTTACAGTTGACGAGGAAACACAGGTTATCCAGTTTTTCCCGCGCGGCGAACGACAGCGATCCCCGGCTTTCCGGCTCGTCCATCTCACCGTCACCGAGGAAGGCGTACACGCGTTGTGCACTGGTGTCTTTCATGCCACGGCCGTGCAAGTACTTCAGGAAACGCGCCTGATAAATCGACGTGATTGGGCCTAAGCCCATCGATACGGTCGGGAACTGCCAGAACTCCGGCATCAGTTTCGGGTGTGGGTAAGACGATAAACCTTCACCACCGACTTCCTGACGGAAGTTGTCCAGCTGATCTGCCGTTAAGCGGCCTTCAACAAAAGCACGGGCATAAATCCCCGGTGAAATGTGGCCTTGGTAATACACCAGATCGCCGCCGTCTTTTTCGTTCGGCGCACGGAAGAAGTGGTTAAAACAGGTTTCGTAAAACGCGGCAGCGGACTGATAAGACGCCATGTGGCCACCCAGTTCCAGCTCTTTTTTCGAGGCGCGCAGCACGATCATGATGGCGTTCCAGCGGATCACCGAGCGGATCTTTTTCTCCAGATTCACATCGCCCGGATAAGCCGGTTCCTGCTGCGGCGGAATAGTGTTGATATAGTTGGTGGTGATGCCGGTTGGCATGTCCACACCTTCCAGCCGCGCCTGTTCCAGCACCTGCTCGAGCAGGAATTGCGCCCGCTCCACACCTTCGGTGCGTACTACGGATTCCAGCGCTTCCAACCACTCCTGGGTTTCGAGCACGTCGACGTCAACCTTATTGACTTCAGACATATCAATTTTCCTTTCAAACCGTCCTGCCGCGCAGGACCTCAATGTTATTGTTCTGCTAGCGCTTAGTTCTGTTGCGAACGACGCAGCGAGCGTTCAAGTCGTGAGCGTTCCCGGTCGGCTTCCAGCAAAGCCTCTTCAATAAAGGCCAGATGGCTGTTGCTGGCTTGCCGGGCTTGTTCCGGCTCACCATTGATCACCGCTTCCATTAACCGTTGCCGATGTGAATTCAGCTGGCCCACAATGCCGTCCTTCTGCTGCAGAATTTCCAGGTTCAACCGGATATTCTGCTCCACCAGCGGCGTTAAGCCGCGCACCAGATGCAAAAGCACCACATTATGGGATGCTTCTGCCACTGCTGAATAAAACCGTCCAACCGCTGCAGCTTCAGCATTAATATCTTGCTGCTGCTGGGCCAGACAGATGTCGTCGTAGCGTTGTTTAATCTGCCCGTAGTCGTTGGCAGTGCCACGCAGCGCCGCGTAATAAGCACAGATGCCTTCTAAGGCGTGACGAAACTCCAGTAAATCAAATTGTGATTCGGGATGACGGCCAATCAGTTCAAATAACGGATCAGTGAGGCCACCGACCAAAGTGTCGCAAACAAAAGTGCCGCCGCCTTGTTTGCGGCTAACCAGGCCTTTAGCTTCGAGCTTTTGCAAAGCCTCCCGCACTGATGGCCGCGACACTTCAAATTGTTCGGCCAGTTCACGTTCGGTCGGTAATTTCTGGCCAGGCGCAAAGCTGCCTTCGAGCAACATTTGCTCCAGCTGTCCGACGATTTGATCCGACAATTTCGCCGGTTTAATTTTGAGTGCGTTTTTCATGGCTTCAACAGCGTAGCAAAGCCGCGCTGTTTGTCATTCCTGTCCAGGGCTGTTGTTATTGTCGGCGCTTTGACTGTCACGCCGTGTAAATTGGTAAGACCATTTTACTTTATTGCGCATCAAGTTAGCAGAAAAGGCTCAGGCTGTAAATCAGTCAACGCCAAGCTGGTTGAATTTCGCCCATAAAACTTAGAGCTTAAACTCTAGAAAATCGATCGGCAGGTCAGAAAACTTAATTGGTCAGACCATTAAAGGTAAACAGTGCTAACGTCCGCACTTCCCGCAGATCGCGGAGCGATGGATGCAATAAAAAAACGCCACAGTGTGGCGTCAGATTAATGACAAACCCCAGTTTTCTGGGGTTTGTGCTTTTCAGGAGTGGTGCATTCTCCGTCAGTGGTCATGGCTTAATAATGAGTTGTGGGTTGTTGAATTTGATTGGGCTGGTGTTGAATGAGCCGGCATTTGGCTTGGTTGATAGGGATTTAGGCTTGAGACTGGCTCAGGCGGCCAGCAGTAACGCCATTTTCTTGATGTTTTGCGCAGCACCCGCCAGCAGACATTGCATCTGGACTTTTTCCAGCCCTCTGAAGCGGGCATAGCGGTGGCCGTGGTGTTGTTTGGCGTCCGCGAAGCTACGCTCTACTGTTTCTTTGCGCCTTTTGTAAATCTTCTTGCCCCATGMGCTTAACCGGGTTTCATTGGCTGCCTCTTTGGCCGTTTCAAATACGTGTCGGGTCAATACTTTGGTGTGATTCTCACTTTTCGTGCAGCGGCTGCGGATAGGACAATCTTTGCATTTGTTGCGGTCGGATTTGTACTCACGATACCCGGCACGATTGGTGGTGCTGTACTGCAGCAGTTCGCCTTGCGGGCANTATTCTTATTGGCACTGGCTTTTAAGTGCGTGCTGTCGGTGTAAAGCACGCGGCCGCCAATCAACCTTTTGGCAATGGCCTGCTCAACAATCCGGTCGAAGACCCGTTGGAACACATCAGTCCCGTTGAAACGGCGAATACGGTTCTGACTGAGTGTTGAAGCGTCCGGTACTTTATCGGTCAGCGACAAACGCAAAAACCAGCGATAGGCCACATTGACCTCAATCTCCTGCATCAGCCGGCGCTCACTGGGCACGCCAAACAAATAACCAAGTAGCATGATTTTAAACAACATCACCGGGTCAATCGCTGGGCGGCCATTGTCTTTACAATACAAATCAGCGACTTCAGCACGGATAAATTCAAAATCTATGGTGGTATCGATTTTACGAACCAGATGGTTTTGTGGCACCAGCTGTTCCAGTGTCACCATTTCAAGCTGATGTTGTTGCGGGGAGATATCTCTGAGCATGAGGGCAGCTCCTGTTTGGACTCCCTCTATTAGATCAAAGGCCTGGATCTACGTCCAGGCCTTTGTCAGCAGTCTGACGCCACAGTGTGGCGTTTTTTTACAATAGGTTGCGTTAACTCAGCCAACCGCTGAGCGTCAGAACAGCCACCAGGGCAAGGAAAAACAGCACATTGCGTTTTGCCAGAGCAACAGCACTGACCGCTGCTTCCTGCGAATTCAGCAATTCCTCCGGCACTGGCTCAGCCGCCTGACTCAGTTCAGTCAGCAATTGTGGTGCACTCATCTGCATAGCACCGGCATGTTGTAGCAACACCGCGCTGGTGCGGCTGAAGTCACCGACCAACGCCAGGCCTAAACCAAACAATCGGACCGGCAACCAGTCAGCCCAGTGCAGCAGATCATCGGCAAACAGACGCCAGCCGGCTGAGGCCGGTGCAGAGTCAGTGGCAGTAGCCGGCGTTTCGGTCTCAGGCGCAGCGTCATCGGATACCGCTACAGTGTCTGCAGCAGGCAAAACAGTGTTGCGATCGTAAGTCATCGGCTCAGCGAGCTGGCGCAGACAGGCATAAGCCACGGCGCCAAATGCGCCCAGCAGTGCGTACCAAAACAACACGGCGGCATAATAACGAAAATTCAGCCAGATCAACTGCGGTCCATAAGTCAGCTCTGGCGCGCCCTGGGCCTGCCGCATTTGTTGCATGCACAGAAAGGCCGCTTGCTCATCGTCACGCTGACAAGCATTCAAAAATTGCTTGTACTGCTGCCGGTAATGCCAGCTACCAATACAGAGCAACAGCACCACGGTATTCAGCATGAGCTGAAACAACCAGAACTGCACACTATATATAAGCAGCGCAATCACTACCGCCGGCAACAACCACCCGAGCAACAGAAAATAAGGCTGCTGGCGGATACTGCCGACATTGCCGGAACTACAAAACCGCAGGTAAGGCTGTAAGTAAGTCACTAACTGCCAGGCCTGTCCGCGCACCGCGAGACGCTCAACAATTAATGCGATCAGCATGCTTAACAACGTCATAAAGGTTCTCCTGCGCTCGGATCTGAATGGATAGAGTTCGCCGGCGCAACGCCGAGTAACTGAAAATAATACGGCCAGTCAAAAGCTGCGCCCGGATCGGTTTTACGGCCCGACGCAATATCGCTGTGGCCGACAATCCGCTGTGGATTGATTGCCGGGAACTGGCGCAATAACTGTCGGCTGAGACCGGCCAGTGCCAAATATTGCTCCTCGGTATACGGTAGGTCGTCGGTGCCTTCCAGCTCAATACCAATCGAAAAGTCATTACATTTGTCGCGGCCAGCAAACAGGCTGAGACCGGCATGCCAGGCGCGTTTGCTGAAAGGTACATACTGCCAGATGCGGCCATCCCGATAAATTACACAATGCGCCGAGACACGCACGCCTTGCAGCCGGGCAAAGTATGGATGTGCGGTACAATCCAGGCGGCCACCAAAGAAGTCATCAATATAAGGGGTAGAAAAAGTGGCAGGCGGTAAACTGATGTTGTGGATCACCAGCAGACTAATGTCAGCCGGATCGGGTCTGTCGTCAAAATGGCTGCAGGGCCGACTGACCAGTTCCACTGGTTGCGGTTGCTGCAATGCCGCATTAAATGCGGGATCCCGTGGAGCCATACTTGGCAAAGCCTTTCCTCAATGGTTATGCTGTCGCTTTATTCTCTGCGCCATGGCAATTGAATGCAAGCTTCAGATCCGACTCCACCGCCACAACCGCCTGACAGTACCGCACGCTTTGGTCGCAGTTTTGCCTGGATTGCATGGTTGCTGGTCCTGGCGTTGGTATATCTGTTTTTTGATGACGCGCTGGAGCAACAACGTAACCCGAACCAGCAATTGCAGCAAGAACTTGGTGCCACAGGCGAACGGGTGGTTGTGCTGGATGCCAACCGGCAGGGTCATTATGTCGGGACTTTGTTACTGAATGGCCAGCCTGTTGATTTTCTGCTGGATACCGGCGCCACTGCAGTGGCGGTCTCTGAACAGGTTGCAACGCGCACCGGCATGGTCAAAGGGACGCCTTATCAAAGTGCCACTGCCAATGGGGTGGTGACAGTGCATCGCAGCCGGATCGCTGAACTTAAGCTCGGTGACATTGTGCTCCGCGATCTCGACGCCAGTATTGTGCCCAATCTGGCAGGCGCAGAGATTTTGCTAGGAATGAGCGCATTAAACCATTTAGAATTTACTAAACAGCAGCAACAGCTGCGGCTGATCCAAAGATAAGCTGCCCTCAACGATAAGAATGTTATGCAAAGCACTGATACCGAATTAAGCCATCAGGAACGCCTGATGCAAGAGATCCGGCGGGGCGTCAGCCACGCGCTGGCAGAAGATTTAGGCTATTTACCGATCCAGCAAGGCGACATTACCGCCTCTATGATCCCACCTGAGCAACAAGCCACCGCCACAGTTATCACGCGGGAAGACTGTGTGGTCTGTGGCACAGCCTGGGTTGACGAGGTGTTCGCACAACTGTCAGACCAGGCGGTGATCCAATGGTTTGTGCAGGATGGTGACAAAGTGACGGCAAATACGGTGCTGTGTGAAATTAGTGGTCCTGCCCGCATTTTGCTGACCGGCGAGCGTACTGCACTGAATTTTCTGCAGACCTTAAGCGGCACTGCGACGACCACTGCGCGTTATGTCGCGTTATTAAATGGCAGCAAAACCCGGCTGCTGGATACCCGTAAAACGGTGCCCGGTATGCGGCTGGCGCAAAAATACGCCGTTAGCTGTGGCGGCGGCAAAAATCACCGCATTGGTCTGTACGATGCCTTCCTGATCAAGGAAAACCATATAGCGGCCGCCGGTTCCATTGCGAATGCAGTACAAAGTGCGCGACAAAATTTCCCTGGTAAAACGGTCGAGGTCGAAGTCGAAGACTTAACGGAGCTGGAGCAAGCTTTGGCGGCCGGTGCGGATATCATCATGCTGGATAATTTCCATATCGCCGACATCATGCAGGCGGTGGTATTGAATCAGGGTAAAGCAAAGCTGGAGGTCTCCGGCAATGTAACCGCAGAGTCACTGAAAGCGCTGGCCAGTACCAATGTTGACTACATTTCCAGCGGCGCTTTGACTAAAAATGTGCAGGCGATCGACCTGTCCATGCGCTTACGCGTGCGCTGAGCAGCATTTGTTTGCCCTCAGGCAAGCTTGATGCCGCTACCGCAGATTGAATAGCCAGCATATGCTGGCTTTTTATTAGCCGCTTGAACCAAAAAAGCACTGGCTGTCAAGTGTCCTGCGCCGTGATTAACGCAACACATAATTACCCCATTTTATTAACACAATCTTATTCTCTATATATTTCAATGAGTAATTTTGATTGGCTCGAATATTGCATTTTATTCAAAACTTAAACCAATCTGCCAAAATCACCAATTCCCAACTTGGGTAAATCGGAAAAATAACATTTATTTTCATGACGTTATAATGAAAAAAAATAAATAATTACAAAATCGAATTTTTTTCTTGCGTAACATTTAAATTTGTCCAGAATAGAAAACAGCCCCCCGGGTTCATTACACACAAACGGAGATGTACTATGAAACGTAATCAAGGTTTCACCTTAATCGAATTAATGATCGTTGTTGCAATCATCGGTATCCTGGCTGCAGTTGCGCTGCCGGCCTACCAGACATACACGGCAAAAGCTAAATTTTCTGAAGTAGTGAACGCAACAGCAGGTTTGAAAACTGCGGTTGAAGTTTGTGCACTGGACAAAGGCGCAGTGGACGATTGCAGTGACGGTGCGAACGGCCCGGGTTACAACATCGCTGATATCACTGATGCCTACGGCAATGTCGCCGGTGTCACTGTTGCTGGCGGCGTTATTACTGCAACCGCAGGCTCTTCAAACGGCTTAGCCGGCGAAACTTATATTCTTAACGGTACTTTCGCCAATGGCCAGGTTACCTGGAAAAAAGACGAAAACAGTACTTGTGTCGCTGCTGGCTACTGTTAATAGTTTCTCCTGAAAAAAGGCCGCTTTATGCGGCTTTTTTTATTGCGGTTAAAAGTAGTGTTCTGTTGAACACAACAAAATATGGACCCTATCCGGACAATCGCCGTAATTAAACTTGAATCAGCTACTTTTGTTGGCATAATCAGAGATATACTGATTTTTTGCTGTTTTGCAGGACCGTTTTTATGGCACTAAACCCACAATCCATTCTGCTGCGTCGACTGAGCCAGGCAGGTTTAGTGGATTCCGGGTTGGCCCAACGTTTGATAGTCGAAAAATCCAGTCAATATCAAAACGTTGCTGAACTTCTGATCTCCGAAAAACTCATTACTGCAAAATCTCTGGCAGAAAATGTCGCTTCTTTTACCATGCACAGCCTGATCGACCTGGATTTTTATGATCTGGAATTTGTGCCGGAACAGGAACGTAACGAAAAACTGATCCGGAAACATCAGGTACTACCGCTCGGTAAACGCGGCCGGACATTGTTCCTTGGCGTGGTTGATCCAACCGATATGCAGCCAGTGGAAGATTTTGAATTCAGCACCGGTCTGCACGCTGAATTAATTGTGGTTGAATATGACAAACTGCTGAAGCTGATTGAGCGGGTTTTTGACAGTAAAAATACCGATAGCTTTGCTGGTTCTGATTGGGACTTATCGTCGTTAGGTGTGAGCGACAGTGACGAGCTCGACGAAAAACCAGGCAGTGACGCAGAAGACCAGCCAATCATCACCTTCATCAACAAAATGCTGCACGACGCCGTCCGTAAAGGCGCGTCGGATTTGCACTTTGAGCCTTATGAAAAAAGTTACCGCATCCGCTTTCGCATTGACGGCATTTTACATGAAGTAGCTGCACCGCCGGTTGCGCTGGCCGGCAGGCTGTCCGCCCGGCTGAAGGTCATGTCGCGGCTCGATATCGCGGAAAAACGTGTGCCGCAGGATGGTCGGATCAAACTCAAACTGTCACAGAAAAAATCTATCGACTTTCGCGTCAGCAGCTTACCCACCCTGTGGGGCGAAAAAATTGTAATGCGGATCCTCGATTCTGACAGCGCGATGCTTGGCATCGACATTCTGGGTTATGAAGAATCGCAAAAACAATTGTATCTGACCGCACTGGAACAACCTCAGGGCATGATCCTGGTGACAGGCCCCACCGGTAGCGGCAAAACGGTGTCCCTCTATACTGGTTTGAATATTCTGAATACCGAAGAGACGAACATCTCCACCGCCGAAGATCCGGTGGAAATTAACCTAGCGGGTATCAATCAGGTGCAGATGAACGTTAAAGCCGGCCTGACCTTCCCTATCGCACTGAAAGCATTTTTGCGGCAGGACCCGGATGTGATTATGGTCGGTGAGATCCGCGACCTCGAAACCGCTGAGATTGCCATTAAAGCAGCACAAACCGGCCACTTAGTGTTAAGCACCCTGCATACTAATTCCGCCCCTGAAACGCTGACCCGCTTGTTAAACATGGGGGTGCCTGCTTATAACGTGGCCAGCTCAGTCTCATTAATCATTGCACAGCGGCTGGCACGGCGATTATGTAATCACTGTAAAACGCCCGAGCTGTTACCGGAAGCTGAATTGATGCGCCAGGGCTTTACTGCTGAGCAATTGCCTACAATGAAGTTGTTTAAACCAGCCGGCTGCGAGTATTGCACCGGCGGTTATAAAGGCCGTGTTGGTATTTACGAGGTGATGCCCATTTCTGCAGTGATTGCGGAAAAAATCATGGCCGGTGATAACTCGTTAGAAATCGCTAAACAGGCACAGCGCGAAGGTATCAATAATTTACGTCAGTCCGGCTTGTTAAAAGCAGCCGCCGGCCTGACCAGCCTGGCGGAAATTAACCGGGTGACCAACGCCTGACCGGGCATGTAGACGTCAACAGGCTTAGCACAAGGAATTATTATGGCGGCCGCTCCGAAAATAAAAGAGTTGGATAACTACGACTGGAAAGGCATCAACCGGCGCGGCAAAAAAACGCAGGGAGAAATCAAAGCCAGTTCGATCATGGAAGCCAAAGCCTTGTTGCGCCAGCAAGGCATCACGCCGTCTTTGGTGCGTAAACAAGCCAAACCGCTGTTTGGCGGTGACCCTAAAATTGTGCCGGTTGATATCGCCATTGTGACCCGGCAAATCGCCACTATGCTGCAAGCAGGTGTGCCTTTAGTGCAGTCGATTGACCTGATCGCCACAGGTTCAGAGAAAAAAAACCTGCGCGTACTGATGCAGAAAATATCGCTGAAAGTCCAAAGTGGTCTGCCGCTGTCGGAAGTGCTGCGCGAACAACCTAAGTATTTCGATGAGTTGTATTGCGACCTGGTTAAATCCGGCGAACAATCGGGTGCATTGGACCGGATTTTTGATCGCATCGCCATCTACAAAGAAAAAGCCGAAGCGCTGAAGTCAAAAATCAAAAAAGCGATGTTTTACCCGATCGCTGTGGTCATTGTTGCACTGATCGTCACGTCGATTCTGCTGATTTTTGTTGTACCACAATTTGCTGAAATCTTTGCCGGCTTTGGCGCTGAATTGCCGGCATTTACCTTATTTGTCGTCAAACTATCGGAACTGATGCAGGCCTATTGGTGGGTCGTGCTGGGTAGTATTGTGATTGCGTTTAAAGTGATCGGCAAAATGTATAACACCAGCCTGTCGTTTCGTACCGGTGCCGATGCGATGATCCTCAAAGCGCCAGTGGTTGGCGATATTCTGAACAAAGCTGCAGTGGCGCGTTATGCCCGCACTTTATCAACGACCTTTGCCGCTGGTGTACCGCTGATTGAAGCATTAGAATCCGCGGCCGGTGCGGCAGGTAATGAAATTTACCGCAACGCCATCATGGAAGTCCGCGCCGATGTGTCGGCCGGTGGCCAAATGTTCAGTTCAATGAAGACCACCAACCGGTTCCCGGAAATGGTGATCCAGATGGTATCGATTGGGGAAGAATCCGGCTCGCTCGATGATATGCTGGCACGGGTTGCGAATATTTATGAACAGGAAGTCGACGATGCAGTTGACGGCTTAACCGCCCTGCTGGAACCGCTGATTATGGCCGTGCTGGGCGTGTTAATCGGCGGTCTGATCGTTGCGATGTATTTGCCAATTTTCCAAATGGGTGCGGTGATCAAATAATGCCATTTTCCGAACAGTTTCAACTTACTCTTACCTTTTTGCAACAACATCCACTTTGGCTGTTGAGCACTGTGTTCCTGTTCAGCCTGTGTGTCGGCAGTTTTCTGAATGTCGTGATTTACCGATTACCGAAGATGATGGAACAAAGCTGGCAGCAGGAGTACCAGGAGTATTTTCACCCGGCTGACAGTGAACCGACTGATGGCAAACCGGCCACGCCGACTTTTAACCTCGCGACACCGCGTTCACGCTGCCCAAAGTGTAATACGCAGTTGTCAGCGCTCGATAACATCCCCCTGCTCAGCTGGTTAACGTTAGGCGGCAAATGCCGCTACTGTAAAGCGCCAATCAGTGCCCGTTATCCGGCGGTTGAGTTACTCACTGCAGTGTTATCCACCGTGGTGGTATGGCAAACCGGTGCGACAGGCCTTGGCGCACTGATGCTGGTGATAACCTGGTGTCTGATCGCACTGACTTTTATCGATATTGACAAAATGTTGTTGCCGGACCAAATCACCTTGCCATTGCTGTGGCTGGTACTGGCCGCCTCCGCGCTTGGTATTGGCATGGCGCCGCAACAAGCCATCATTGGCGCCGCTTGTGGCTATTTAGCACTGTGGTCGGTGTACTGGGCCTTTAAACTGCTGACCGGCAAAGAAGGTATGGGTTATGGCGACTTTAAACTGCTGGCGATTTTTGGTGCCTTGCTTGGCTGGCAACAGCTGCCGCTGATCATTCTGTTATCGTCGCTGGTCGGTGCTGTGATTGGCAGCATCATGTTAGCGGTGCAGAAAAAGCAGCAAAGCACCGCCATTCCATTTGGTCCTTATATTGCCGCTGCCGGCTGGATCGCGATGTTGTGGGGCACCCAAATCAGTGATGCTTACCTGCGTAGCATTGGTGTGTAAACCAATGAGATATCCGCTGTGAGTCAATTCTGGGTCGGGCTGACCGGCGGCATTGGCAGTGGCAAGTCCACTGTCGCTGAAGAATTTGTCCGGCTCGGCGTTCAGCAAGTTGATGCTGATATTGTCGCGCGGCAAGTTGTCGCGCCGGGCACTGAGGCACTGGATACAATAGTGCAGCAGTTTGGCGACGCAGTCAGAAGCTCAGATGGCCAGCTGGATCGGGCCAGGCTACGCCAGATTGTGTTTAGCGACGAGGCCGCCAAAACCTGGCTGAACCAGTTATTACACCCGCTGATCCGCCAGGAAATGCTCCGGCAGCTATCTGAGGCCACCTCCCCTTACGTGTTACTGGTCGCCCCGTTATTGCTGGAAAACAAACTGGACCAGTTGGTCGATACTGTATTGGTGGTTGATGTGTCTGAACAGACCCAAATCACACGCACCAGCGAGCGCGATGGCAGCCCAATTCCGCTGGTGCAATCGATCATGGCAGCGCAATGCAGCCGACAGCAGCGTCTGGCGCGCGCCAACTACGTGATCAGCAATGAAGGCAGCATCGAAGCCTTACAGGCCAAGGTCGCGGAACTGCACCGGAACTTTCTGCGTTCAGCCGAAGAAAAACTAGCCAAATCGTTGACTTAGGTTTATTTTAATCCAATTATCTGCATAAAAACGGAGTATGCGACTTTTGACAGAAAGCTGCCTGGTATACGAACACCCGCTGAATGAAAAAGTCCGTACTTATTTGCGCGTCGAATACTTGTTTCAACAAGTCCACCATCAGCTTGCATTAGCCAACGAATCGCAACAGCTTGGTTTTTTCACGTCATTATTTGCGCTGATCGAAGTACTGGATCGCAATGACATCCGGCCTGATTTGATTAAAGATGTGGAGCGCTGTGAAGGCGCCTTGGTGAACTGGTCGCGCCACCCGCATATCTCCGATGAATTGCTGAGCAACATGTTGCAAAAATCTGTGCGTCTGCAAAGCGAGTTGCTGCGTGGCGCCAAATTTGCCAATGTGCTTAAAGATGACAAATTTCTCGGCCCACTACGGCAACGCTTTTTTATCCCGGGCGGCACCTGCTATTTTGACCTGCCCCAATTGCAATACTGGTATACGTTGGATCTGGCCACCCGGCATAAACAAGCGCAGGATTGGATCGCACACTTAGCACTGGTCGAGCAGGCTATCAGTTTTGTGCTGACGTTTATCCGCGAACGTGGACAATTCCAGCCTGCCAGTGCTGAAAACGGCTTTTTTCAGAGTAATACTGAACAATTTGAACTGTTACGGGTACGCTACCCGCTCAGCTATGGCTGTTATCCGACCATCAGTGGCAATAAATATCGTTACGCCATCCGCTTTATGCAGCTGTGTGATACACAGGGCCGCGCAACCACTGATCAACAAATTGCTTTTGAACTGGCCTGTTGTTAGAAACTTTAAAGCGAGGCCGCAGATGCCGTATAATAGGCCCCCGTTTTTCCCGCGTTGAGTAACCCCTGATGTCTCCTACTATTGTGCAATGCCCGACTTGTCAGATCGATGTGATCTGGCAGGCTGAGTCGAAGTTCCGGCCATTTTGCAGCGATCGCTGTCGTTTAATAGATTTGGGTGAATGGGCCAGCGAGAGCCGGCGCATCGCCGATAAACGACCACTTGAAGCCGGCATTGGCGATGCCGACCTGTTGGCACTGGAAGACGAACTGATGCAACAGGACAATCAGTTTTTTAAAGACTAAGCGCTACTGTCGTTAAAACAGCGTGGCGACAGCAGCCAGGATCGGCGCATTCGCATCTGGAAACTGATGGTCCTGTAACGCGCTGTGATGCACCCAGGCCACTTGCTGGCCTTCCCGCCCCTCTCCATCGCCTTGTGGGTTTATCACGTGCCATACGTCCAACAGCACGCGTTTTTCCGGATAATCATACTCCAGCTGCAATAACGGTACTGCGTCTGTCACTACCAAACCCACTTCTTCCCATAACTCGCGGTGTAATGCCTGCAATACCGTTTCGTCTTTTTCCACTTTGCCGCCGGGAAACTCCCAGCGTCCGCCCTGATGCAGCTGTTCTGGTCTTTTGCTGATAAACACCTGCTCGCCACGGGTGATCACGCCAACAGCGACATGGATAGATTTCATTGTTTTTCCTTATTTGCATAGTGTCGCTTCAGCGACAAGCGGCGACATCTATTTTTGCCTGAGCACCGCCGAAAATCTCCGGGTACCGCGTACCAGCATTTGCCATTTGCAGAGCAAATGGCGTTCATCAGGCGAAACGCCAAACTGTTGGCGTTTCGAAAGCCCTGAATTCACCATACCGTCCATCCATGGACATCGCCGAAAAACTCCGGGTACCGCGTACCAGCATTTGACATTTGCAGAGCAAATGGCGTTCATCAGGCGAAACGCCAAACTGTTGGCGTTTCAAAAGCCCTGAATTCACCATACCGTCCTTCCATGGACATCGCCGAAAATTGCTCCTGCATTATCGGCATACCGTCCTTCCATGGACATAAAAAAAGCAGAGCGAGCTCTGCTTTTTCCCCTGGCACCGCCGGCTTTATCAGCTCAGCTTGCCATGACACTGTTTGTATTTTTTACCCGAGCCACAAGGACATGGGTCGTTGCGGCCGATTTTATCGGCTTCGCGGAAGACCGGGCCTGGTGGCGTCGCCGGAACTTCGCCCCCCACATGCTCAGCTTCGGCATGTTGGTATTCCATTTCAATCTGCTCGGCTTTGCGGCGCTGCTCTTCAACGGCTTCAACATCTTCCGGTGCACGGATTTGTACGCGACTCAGCACGCCGATCACGTCCAGTTTCAGCTGGTCCAGCATGGTTGAGAACAGTTCGAAGGCTTCGCGTTTGTATTCCTGTTTCGGGTTCTTTTGCGCATAACCACGCAGGTTGATACCCTGACGCAAATGATCCATTGCCGCCAGATGCTCTTTCCAGTGCGTATCAAGGCTTTGCAACATCACTGCTTTTTCAAACTGACGTAGTACCGGCGCACCCACCATCTCTTCTTTGAGCTGATAAGTTTTCTCGACGACATCCTGAATACGCTCACGCAGCTTTTCTTCAAACAGTTTGTTGTCGTCGGCCAGCCATTTTGCAATCGGCATGTCGATGCCAAAGTCTTTGCGGAAACGGGCTTCCAGACCAGGAATATCCCACATTTCATCTAAAGACTGTGGCGGGATATACTGGCTCATCACCGTCTCAACCACATCCTGCCGTACGGCAGCGATAGTTTCGGTAATATCATCCGCAGCCAGCAATTCATTGCGCTGCTCGTACACCACTTTGCGTTGGTCGTTAGCAACGTCATCAAATTCAAGCAATTGCTTACGGATATCAAAGTTACGCGCTTCAACTTTACGCTGGGCGTTTTCAATGGCACGGCTGACCAGTGGGTGTTCAATCGCTTCACCCGGCTCCATGCCGAGTTTCCGCATCATACCGGCCATGCGATCTGACGCGAAAATCCGCATTAACGCATCATCAAGTGCCAGGTAAAAACGGCTGGAACCGGCATCACCCTGACGACCAGCACGACCACGCAGCTGATTATCAATCCGGCGCGATTCATGCCGCTCAGTACCGATGATATGTAAACCACCGGCGGCGATTACCGCGTCATGGCGTTGTTGCCATTCGGCTTTTAATGCCGCAATTTGTTCTTCTGAAGGATTGTCGAGCTTAGCAACATCCGACTGCCAGTTACCGCCAAGCACGATATCGGTACCACGACCGGCCATGTTGGTGGCGATAGTCACTGTGCCCGGACGACCGGCTTCAGCGATGATCTGCGCTTCATTGGCGTGGAATTTGGCATTCAGCACCTGATGCGGGATCTTGTCTTTATGCAGTAACGTCGACAGATACTCTGAGCTTTCAATCGATGCGGTACCGACCAGCACCGGCCGGGCTGCAGCGCGGGTCTGTTCGATATCTTTGATAATCGCCTGATATTTCTCTTCTGCGGTCAGGTACACCAGATCCGGCATATCTTTGCGGACCATAGGTCTGTTCGTTGGTACGACGATGGTTTCAAGGCCATAAATCGTCTGGAATTCAAAAGCTTCTGTATCGGCAGTACCGGTCATGCCGGCCAGTTTGTCGTACAGACGGAAATAATTCTGGAAGGTGATTGAGGCCAGTGTCTGGTTCTCGTTCTGGATCCGCACACCTTCTTTGGCTTCAATCGCCTGGTGCAGACCTTCAGACCAGCGACGACCTTCCATTGTACGGCCGGTGTGTTCGTCGACGATGACAATCTGATTTTCTTTGATCACATAGTCTACGTCTTTCTTAAACAGGTTGTGCGCGCGCAAACCGGCATAAACGTGGTGTAACAAGGTGATATTCGTCGCTGAATACAGCGAATCGCCCGGCTGCATCAGGCCGCGTTCTACCAGAATTTCTTCAACCCGGATCTGACCGCGTTCAGTCAGGTAAATCTGCTTGGCTTTTTCGTCGATGGTGTAATGACCATCGCCCATTTCGCCTTCTTCATCTTCTTTGTCCTGACGCTGCAGCATCGGCACCACCTGATCAATCTGGCGGTACAGCTCTGAGCTGTCCTCAGCCTGGCCGGAGATGATCAATGGGGTACGGGCTTCGTCGATCAGAATGGAGTCGACTTCATCGATGACGGCATAGGCCAAATCACGTTGTACCCGGTCTGGCATACTGAATGCCATATTATCGCGCAGGTAATCAAAGCCAAATTCGTTATTAGTGCCGTAAGTGATGTCGGCGTTATAGGCCTGCTGCTTTTCCATATGCTGCATGCCTGGCACGTTCACACCCACAGTCAAACCGAGGAAATTAAACAGTGGCTCATTGGTGGCCGCATCACGGCGTGCCAGATAGTCGTTGACGGTAATGACGTGCACAGCCCGGCCGCTAAGAGCATTCAGATAGGCCGGTAGTGTTGCAGTCAGCGTTTTACCTTCACCGGTGCGCATTTCAGAGATTTTGCCCTGATGCAGCACAATACCGCCGATCAGCTGGACGTCGAAGTGACGCATGCCAAACACACGTTTACTGGCTTCACGGACAGTGGCAAAGGCTTCAGGCAGTAAATCATCCAGCGAGACACCGTCGGTAAACCGTTGCTTAAAATCCGCGGTTTTCTGTTGCAGTTCAGCATCAGACAAAGCGGCAAACTGGCTTTCCATTGCATTAATCTGTTCTACTGTTTTGCGCAGTTTTTTCAGATAACGATCGTTCCGGCTACCAACTAATTTGGTAAAAAGCTTTCCTAACATTGTCCTGGTACCACTATTTTAATGTTGAGACCGCAGTGCGGTCCTGGCAGAGCCATATAGTCTGTTATTGAGCGGGCCGATGAAAGCCTGCGGATTCATTTGTTTACCATTTCTGAGCACTTCGTAGTGCACATGAGGACCGGTTGATCGGCCGGTGTTGCCCAGCGTAGCCACTTGTTGCCCTTTGTCGACCAACTGGCCAATCTGAACATTCACTGCTTTCGCATGTGCATAGCGGGTGCGATAACCGCCGGCATGTTCAATTTCAACCATCCGGCCGTAGCCAAAACGTTCACCGGCCCAGGTCACGATACCACCGGCAGTCGCTATAACGGCACTGCCCTCTTCACCGGCAAAATCAACCCCCTGATGGATGGCGGGTTCACCGGTAAACGGATCGGTCCGCACGCCAAAAGCTGAGGATAAATACCCGGCAAGCACCGGTCGGCCAGACAACTGACTGTTTAATCCAATATGGTGATTCAGATCGAGAGATTCAAGCAGACTAAAGCGGGATTGTTCGTGCACCAGATCCTGCTCAAGCTCAGACATACGTTGCAGCATATCAGTCACTTCAAACAACCCCTGGCTGCTGGTGGTCTGTGCAGGTCCGCCCATCGGCGGTGGCTGCCGCAGATTAAACTGTTCCGCCGACAGATCAGCGGCATCAATTAATCGTTCGCCGACCATATTCAGGCGATTCACCTGTGCCTGTAACGAGGCAACTTTTGCAGTCAGTGCCGCGATTTGATGCTCGGCTTGTTGGCGGATCGCCAATACCTCGGCATTTTCAGCGGCCACACCTGGCACTGGACTCAGCGGGTAAGTTGCCGGGTCTGTCCAGATCCGGCCTAAGGCCACACCTGCACCGACGGCGATACAAAACAGCAACGCCGCACTGACCAGCCGCTGACTGGCGGTGGTTCCAAAACGACCGCTGTGATGTCGGTCATCCGGAAAAACTGTTAGACTCATGGGACCTCAGTTTCTGTGTTTTTGTTATGGCCCGCTATTCGCGCAAACCTGTCGACCTGATGACGCTGTTGCAACAAAACCCTGTGTATCAGGGGCAACAGCAAGCAGATATAGTGCGACACCTTAATACCGAATTAATGCAGATTCTGCAACTGGAAAAGCTGACTTTCTGTAAGGTGAACCGGGTTCAGGCCGGCCGGGTACAAATTATGTGCAGCTCTGCAAGCTGGGCAATGAGCCTCAAAATGCAGAACGGCGACATTCTAACGAAATTCCGCCAGAATGTCCTGCCTGAATGTATGGGCATTGATATTGAAGTCAATCCGAATCTGGATTTACGTTATCAGACCTTGACCCCACAAGCGGCAGATCAGCCTGCAGCACGCCAAATCAGTGAACAAGCCGCCGGTTATTTGTTAGCGAGCGCGGAGAATGCTGATCCGGTACTGGCCGATAAATTACGCAAACTGGCGGCATTGGCGCAGGCCGGCAAAAAGTCGTGACGGGCTGAGCTTCAGCACAAACAAAAGGCGACCGAAGTCGCCTTTTTGCTGATATGTCTGCCCGGTTTACGCCAGTTGCGGTGCCAGATAAGAAATCGGCAACTGCGCCGGCTTGTCGAAGGTGACAAACTCCCAGTTTTCCTGATTCGCCAGCACCGCGCATAACAGCTGATTGTTCAGTGCATGGCCGGTTTTGTAGGCTTTAAATTCACCCAGAATGCTGTAACCGGCCATATATAAATCGCCGATTGCATCGAGGATCTTGTGTTTAATAAATTCGTCGTCGTAACGCAGGCCATCCTGATTCAGCACACGGAACTCATCCAGCACAACGGCGTTATCAAAACTGCCGCCCAACGCCAGATTATTCGCCCGCAGATATTCAATATCCTGCAGGAAACCAAAAGTGCGGGCACGGCTGATATCTTTGATAAAACCTGCAGCAGAGAAATCAACTTTCATATGCTGACGGGTTTCAGAAATGACCGGATGGTCAAAGTCGATCGCAAAGTCGATGCGAAAACCGTGGTGCGGCTTAAACTCAGCCCACTTGTCGCCATCTTCGACGCGTACGGTTTTCTTTATGCGGATAAACTTTTTCGCCAGTTTCTGTTCAGAAACACCGGCTTCCAGCAGCAGATACACAAATGGATTGGCGCTGCCGTCCATGATCGGGATCTCGGCCGAATCAACCTCAACAATCAGATTGTCGATGCCGAGGCCGGCGACCGCCGCCATCAGGTGTTCAGTCGTCGATAACCGGACGCCCTGAGGATTAATCAGACAGGTACACATCACTGTGTCACCCACCAGTTCCGGTGCGACTTTAAAGTCGACCACCGGGTTCAGATCGACACGACGGAACACAATTCCTGTGTTGTCAGGCGCAGGCCGGAGAGTAAGCGTAACCTTTTCGCCTTTGTGTAAACCCACTCCGATGGAGCTGATGGTCTTCGTGATAGTACGTTGTTTAATCATCATTTTTTCCTGTTCAAAAACTGAACAATCCCAAACGGCGGCGAAGCATAGCATATGTTAACAACATTGCCAATGCTACAGGTCCGACTTCAGACTGGCTTTATGACTGAAAGTTTCAGCTTAAATCCAGCGATTTTTTCGATTAATCGGCTTGCTTGCGCAGGAACGCCGGGATGTCGAAAATATCAATATTGGCTTTGTTATCGGCCTGTGGCTTGCTTTGTGGCGCTTCTACTGCCGCCATCGCTGGCTGCGCATCACGCATTTCACGCGCTGTGTTACCGGCATGACCATACACGCTGCCGCCGTGACCATAACCGGCAGGCGAGCCAGCACTGTAACCACCGCGTACTGGCTCGGCACGGTGATGACCATGTACCAGGCTGATATCCGGACGGCGTTCTGCGCCAATACCGGTTGCAACCACAGTCACGCGCAGTTCATCCGACATTTCCGGATCAATGACCGCACCAACAACAACAGTCGCATTCTCAGACGCGAAAGCTTTGACGGCGTTACCAACAATTTCAAACTCTTCGATGGTCAGGTCTAAACCAGCAGTGATATTGACCAGAATGCCTTTCGCACCAGACAAATCAATATCTTCCAGCAGCGGGCTGGAAATCGCCTGCTCTGCAGCTTCTTCCGCGCGGTCCGGACCAGTGGCACGGCCAGTACCCATCATTGCAGTTCCCATTTCTGACATCACGGTACGCACGTCGGCGAAATCGACGTTGATGAGGCCAGGACGAGTGATCAGTTCGGCAATACCCTGAACAGCGCCAAGCAGTACATTGTTCGCAGCTTTAAATGCATCGAGCAGGCTGGTGCCTTTGCCCAATACTTTTAATAATTTATCGTTTGGAATAGTGATCAAAGAATCGACATGTTTTGCCAGTTCATTGATACCTTCGTCGGCGTAATTGGAGCGTTTTTTGCCTTCAAACGGGAATGGCTTGGTCACGACAGCAACAGTCAGAATACCCAGCTCTTTGGCCACTTGTGCGACGATTGGCGCTGCACCAGTACCAGTACCACCACCCATACCGGCGGCGATAAATACCATGTCCGCACCCATGATGGTTTTTTTGATGGTGTCACGGTCTTCTTCTGCAGAACGACGACCAACTTCCGGATTGGCACCGGCACCTAAACCTTTGGTCACATTCGCGCCCAGTTGCAGCGTAACATTCGCGGACGAATTACGCAGTGCCTGCGCATCGGTATTGGCGGCAATAAATTCCACCCCTTCAATGTTGCTGGCAACCATGTATTCGACAGCGTTACCGCCACCGCCACCGACGCCAACCACTTTGATGACAGCTTCTTCGCTGTGGTTTTCCATTAACTCAAACATGTTGCTCTCTCCGTTTTACGCTTACTCAAAACTCGCCTTTAAACCAGCTGGTCAGTTTTTTCACAAAACCGCCAACTGACTCCCGTGCCGCCACTGCTTTTTTCTGCTGGGCACGTGCATCTTTGCCATACAATAACAGACCGACCACACTGGCATAAGCCGGGTCGTTCACATACTCGGTCAAACCGGTAATATTGGCCGGATAACCCAGCCGCACCGGCATCTGGAAAATATCTTCGGCAAACTCGACCGCCCCTTCCATCTTGGCGGTACCACCGGTCAGTACCACACCGGCGGCAATTTGCTCTTCCAGACCACTGGCGCGGATCTCTTCCACCACCAGTTCAAATAATTCCTGATAACGCGGCTCCACCACTTCGGCCAGCGTGTGCCGTGACATGCTGCGGGCAGGACGGCCGCCCACGCTTGGCACTTCAATGTTTTCTTCTTTACCCACCATGCTGCGCAGCGCGCAGGCATACTGAATTTTAATATCTTCAGCATGGCCAATCGGCGTACGGAAGATCTTGGCGATATCGCTGGTAACCTGATTACCGGCTACCGGGATCACCGCGGTGTGCCGCAACGCACCGTTGGTATAAATCGAAATATCGATAGTACCGCCACCCATATCGACGACACAGACACCCAGTTCTTTTTCATCGTCGGTCAGGATGGCAAAGCTTGACGCCAGCGAGCTGAATATCAGCTGATCAACATGTAAACTACAGCGCTCGACACATTTTTCAATGTTCTTCGCCATATCGTTGGCGCAGGTGATGATGTGTGCTTTAGCTTCCATCCGCACCCCGGACATGCCGATCGGGCTTTTAATACCTTCCTGCATGTCAACCGAAAATTCCTGTGGCAACACATGCAACAACCGGCGTTCAGCGGAAATGGGCACCGATTTGGCGGCGTGGATCACGTTCGCCACGTCTTCAGCGGTCACTTCAGTGTCGTTGATCGGCACCATGCCACTTTCGTTCTGACAACGGATATGTTTGCCGGTAATGCCCAAATACACAGACGACACGCGACAATCGGCCATCAGTTCAGCTTCATCAATGGCACGTTGCACCGATTGCACTACCAGATTCAAATCGTTGACACCACCTTTATCCATACCGCGGGCAATGTGCGTGCCGACGCCGACAATCGCCAGCTGGTTATCTGCGGTGATCTCACCGACCACGGCTTTAATTTGCGAGGTGCCGATATCTAAGCCAACAATCAGATCCCGATCTAACGACTTGGTCATGCTTTTCTCTTTTCCGTTATCACCGGAGGCGCGTACTGCACCGCCAATCCTGTGTCATACCGCAAATCGACTTGTACTATCGCTTCCGGTTTATGTTTTACCACCACCGGATACAGGTCGATAAATCGCTGTACCCGTTTTAATGTATCTTCGCGACCCAATTTCAGGGCGATACCGTTGCTGAGCTGGACTTCCCAGGCAAAGCGTTCAGTCACTGACAAGCCTGCCGCATCAAACTGATGTAACGCCAGCAACGCCTGCACTTTACCGTACATACTCAGTGCGTCCTGCTCGGCGCCTTCCGGGCCAAACAGTTTTGGCAAAGCCGCCTGCAGTTGTTCCAGCGGCGCGCGGAACACTTCGCCGCGTTTGTTCAGCAGATAGTCTTTGTTCCAGATCGCCACAGGGCTGTGTTCAGTCACCACCACCACCAGGGTACCGGGCCACTGTTTTCGCACAGCCACCTGATGCACCCATGGCTGTTGCTGTAAAAAGGCGGCGATCTCGTCGACATCCAGTTTGAAATAGTTGCCAACCAGATGCTGCTGCAACTTGCTGTGCAGTTGCCCGGGCTGGATATGGCCAAAATCACCATAGAGCTTCACTTGTTTGATCGGCGCGGTCTGCTGATGTTGCATCCAGCTGCTGACCTTCACACCGAACCAAATCACCAGCGCCAGTGCACAGAAAAAAAACACCACACCACCAACAAAAGCCGGGGTGTAAGGGGTTTTCTGACTCTGACGCAGTGCACTCATAGCGATTGCTCTAATATCTTCGCGACTAGTTGTTCAAAGCTGTAACCGGCCGCACGTGCGGCCATCGGCACCAGCGATTTTTCAGTCATACCCGGTACTGTATTCACTTCGAGCAAGCGGAACTGGCCATCGCTGTCGAGCATCGCATCGACGCGGCCCCAGCCGCTGGCGCCGACAGCTTTAAAAGCGGCCATCGCCGATTGTTGCAAGCTGGCTGTTTGTTCTGCGCTGATTGGCGCCGGACACAGATACTCAGTGCTGTTCGACTGATACTTAGCTTCGTAATCATAAAACGCACGCGGCGTGCGCATTTCAATCACCGGCAGCGCCTGGCCATCTAACATCGACACAGTAAATTCACGGCCGTTAATCCACTGTTCCACCAACACAGCATCGTCATATTCAAACGCCAGCGCTAACGCCTGTTCCAGCTCTGCAGCGGTCGTGGCCGCAGACATACCGATACTCGAACCTTCATTGGCCGGCTTGACCATTACTTTGCCATTAAGCTCTGCCAGCATTGCGGCGTAATCAATATTCTCGCCTTTTTGCGCGACGCGAAATGGCGCTGTCGGTAAACCATGCGCGCTAAACAAAAATTTGCAGCGAATTTTGTCCATTGCCAACGCTGAACCGAGCACACCTGAGCCGGTGTAAGGCATATCATGCAGTTGCAGCGCGCCCTGCATCGTGCCGTCTTCGCCGCCACGGCCATGCAATACGATAAACACCCGGTCAAAGGCCTGAGTTTCCAACGCGCTGAGTGGTTGCTCTTTTGGATCAAAGGCATGGGCATCAATGCCTTGCGCCTGTAATGCTTTAAGCACTGCAGCACCTGACTTCAGCGACACTTCCCGTTCCGCTGAAGTCCCGCCAAACATCACGGCGACTTTGCCAAATTTACTGCTCATGATGCACTCCCGGCGCTTTGTTTCATCAATTCAATATTCAGTTGCTGCGCCGCCAGCTGTTTTGCCAGCGCACCTATATTGCCGGCACCTTGTGTCATCAGCACATCGCCATCCTGTAACACATCAGCCAGTGCCGCGGCTAAATCGGCCGGCGTGGCGACATAAATAGGATCGAGCTGGCCGCGGGCACGGATGCTGCGGCATAAGCTGCGGCTATCGGCGCCTGCAATTGGCGCTTCACCAGCGCTGTACACTTCCAGCAACAATAAACTGTCGACAGTGGACAACACTTTGGCAAAATCTTCGTATAAATCGCGGGTGCGGGTGTAGCGGTGAGGCTGATACGCCATCACCAGGCGCCGCTCTGGCCAGGCGCTGCGGGCAGCGGCCACGGTTGCAGCCACTTCGCTTGGATGATGGCCATAATCATCGACCAGCAACACTTTGCCTCGACCAGTGTCGAATTCGCCGTACTGCTGGAAACGCCGGCCGATACCTTCAAACTTTTTCAGCGCAGCCAGAATAGCTGTTTCCGGCACGCCCTCATCCTGCGACATGGCAAAAGCCGCCGTCGCGTTTAATGCGTTGTGGCGGCCGGCCAGGTTCAGCTCGATGCTGCGGCTGTGTTTGGCCGGGTCTGTCACGACAAAATGCGTTTTGGTACCGGCCTGACTGAATTCGCTGATGCGATAATCAGCATCGTCGCTAAAGCCGTACGTGATCACAGTGCGGCCAATGCGTGGCATCAGTTCACGTAACACCGGGTCATCGATACACAGCACCACAGCGCCGTAAAATGGCAGGTTGTGGCAGAATTCCAGGTAGGTCGATTTCATCTTTTCGAAATCGCCCTGATAGGTTTCCATGTGGTCCGGTTCGATATTGGTAATGATGGCGGCCATTGGCTGCAGATGCAGGAAGGACGCATCGCTTTCGTCCGCTTCCGCGATTAGGAAACGGCCAGAACCCAGCCGGGCATTAGTGCCGGCAGAATTCAATAATCCGCCGATGACAAAAGTCGGATCAGCACCAGCTTCAGCAAAAATGGACGACACCAGACTGGTGGTGGTGGTTTTACCGTGGGTGCCGGCGATGGCAATGCCATGGCGGTAACGCATCAGTTCAGCCAGCATCTGGGCGCGTCGCACCACCGGAATACGTTGTTCCAGTGCAGCGCTGACTTCCGGGTTATCAGCTTTCACAGCGCTGGACACCACAACCACGCTGGCGCCCTGAATATGCGCTGCGTCGTGGCCAAATTTAATCTCGGCACCCAGTGCCGTCAGTCGTTCGACCACCGGATTAGGGCCCAAATCTGAGCCAGAAATTTTGTAACCTTCATTCAGCAGGACTTCGGCGATACCGCCCATCCCTGCACCACCAATCCCGACAAAATGAATGCGATCAACACGACGCATTGCAGTTTTCTCCGGGTGCATGGTTTTCATTATCATATTAATTCACACCTGTCAGACGTCGACAAACATCTGCAACCTGTTCAGCTGCATCGTCGATGGCACAAGAACGTGCCAGTTGTGCCATGTGCGCCAGTGGCGTCTTATCGGACAACCAGCTTTGCAGCAGCGGCACTAAAATTTCCGGTTTTAATTCAGCCTGAGGCAGCAATAATGCAGCCTGCTTCGATACCAACACACTGGCGTTAGCCGTCTGATGATCATCAATTGCCGTCGGCAGAGGTACAAACAGCGCTGCCACCCCGACACAAGCCACTTCACTGACCGTCAGTGCGCCGGCCCGGCAAATCACCACATCAGCCCAACGATAGGCCTCGGCCATATCGTCAATAAAAGCAGTGACTTGCACTTCAAGATTTGCCGGCTTGGTGGCATAGGCCAATTCGGTTTGTACCTGTTCAAGTTGTCCGGTCTGATGACGGACCTTGATCTGGCCAGAAGCCGCGGCCTGCTTCAGGATCGGCGGTAAAGCCTGATTAAAAACCCTGGCTCCTAAACTACCACCGACGATCAAAATATTTAAGCTTTTCTGCAAATAATTCTGCGGATTTAACCCGATTAGCGCCTGGCGTACCGGATTTCCCAACACAATCCGCTGTGGCTGATCGGAAAAGGCTTGCGGGAACGCGACCAACACCTGATCGGCGATGCGCGCTAACAACTTATTGGTCGTCCCAGCTACGGCATTTTGTTCATGGATCACCAGCGGAATGCCATCCAGCCAGGCGGCAAATCCGCCAGGACCACTGGCATAGCCACCAAATCCAAGTACCAGACTGGGTCTGAGTTGTTTTACCAGCGATCTGACCTGACAAACTGAACGCCACAACATCCATGGCGCTTGCAACAGCGAACGCCAGCCTTTGCCACGTAAACCGGCCACGCTGATTGTATGCAGCGGATAACCAAACCCCGGCACCAGCCGCGCTTCCATCCGATCCGCAGTACCGAGCCAATGGACGACCCAGCCATCAGCAGCCAGCACATCAGCCACGGCGCGCGCCGGAAAAATATGACCACCGGTGCCGCCAGCCATGATCAGCACTGTTGGTCTGAGTGCATTCGCCGGAACTTCCGGTATGGTAAGTTCAGGCATGAACGCCTCCGCTGATCGCGTGTTTGCCTTTGAGGCGCACTTCAAAATCGATTCTGAGCACAATGGCTGCGGCCACCAGCATGATCACCAGACTACTGCCGCCTGAGCTGACAAACGGTAGCGTCAGGCCTTTGGTTGGCAACGCGCCGGTCGCCACGCCGATATTGACGAAGGTCTGACAGCCAATCCAGATCGCGATGGAATACGCCAGAAAGCCATGAAAACTCATACCTTTTTGCACTGCGCGTTTCCCAATCCACAGCGCCCGCACCAGCATCAGAAATAACAAGCCGCCAACCGTGATGACGCCCAATAAGCCGGTTTCCTCTGCGATGATTGCCAGTATAAAATCGGTATGAGCCTCCGGCAGATACTCCAGTTTTTGCACTGAATTGCCGAGACCTTGACCTGAAAGACCACCACGGCCAAACGCCATCAGCGATTGCGTCAGCTGATAACCGCTGCCAAAGGGGTCGGCCCACGGATCCAGAAACGCAGTCACCCGTCGCCAGCGATATTCGCTGTAGACAATCAACACCGCCATCGATGCCAGACCGGTCAGGATCAAGCCAAAAAACTGCCAAAGCTTGGCACCGGCTAAAAACAACAGCACTACGCTGGTGCCGAACATCACAATCACAGTACCGAGGTCGGGCTGCATCAGCAGTAATACCGCAAACACAAATAACACCAACAACGGCTTTAAAAAGCCTTTAAAGTTTTCAATGACTTCTTCATGCCGGCGCACCAGATAGCTCGACAAGTAGATAAAAAAGAATAACTTGGCCGGTTCTGCCGCCTGAATACCAATAGGACCAACATAGAGCCAGCGGGTACTGCCGTTGACGTTGCGGCCAAACGCCAGAACGGCGATGAGGCCGAGGATCCCCAACACCAGCAACACCATACTGCCTTGCAGCCACCGATCAATAGGGACATTCAGTGCCAGATAGGCGCAGCCGACACCAATCACAATGTAAACAAGATGACGGATCGCATAATGCAGCGGCTCGCCAAACAATCGTTCCGCCACCGGCACTGAGGCGCTGGTGACCATGACAAAACCGATACCGAGCAACAGGATCATCAGCGTAAAGAAAAAACGGTCATAACTGACGCCATCTTCCGCGCGCCACCAGTCGACCCAATGCTCGACTAACTGTTCGCCATGTTGCACTAACCACGCTTTCATTTGATCACCTGCAGCACAGCATCAGCGAACAAACGGCCGCGTTCTTCGTAGTTTTTAAACATATCCAGGCTGGCACAAGCCGGCGATAACAACACCATGTCACCGGTGTTGGCCAGTGCCGCGGCCTGTTTAACCGCAGCAGTCAAATCGGCAACCTGGATCGAACCAGGTACCAAAGACGCAATGGCCGGACCGTCGCGTCCAAGCGTGATCACCTGATCCACCTGTTGCCGCAATACGGTCGCCAGCTCAGAAAAATCAACGCCTTTACCATCGCCACCGGCGATCAGAATTAACTTGCCCGACACATCGGCGCGCAAGCCTGCGATCGCCGCCAACGTGGCGCCTACATTGGTCGCCTTGGAATCATTGACCCAACGCACACCCGCATGGTCAGCCACTAAGGCACAACGATGTGGTAATGGCTGATAGGTTTTTAACGCCTGTACCAATGCTTCGCGACTGCAGCCAACCGCTAAGGCTAAAGCACAAGACGCCAGTGCATTAAATTGATTATGCCGGCCGACCATTGACATCTGGTTCACCGGCATTAACGGCGCACCATCGACCAACAACCAGGTTTCACCCTGCTGTTGCACCAGACCATAACCATCCTGCGGTTGTTGCAGGTTCAGGCCAATTTGTGGCGCAGCGCAACCGAGTGGCCGCGTCAGTGGGTCTTCGGCGTTGTAGATCGCCACATCGGTATGCAGATAAATCCGTTGTTTAGCTGCAGTATAGGCGGCCATGGTGCCGTGGCGATCGAGATGATCTTCGGTCACGTTCAGATTCGCCGCCGCACGTAGTTTTAAACTATGGGTCGTGTCGAGCTGAAAACTGGACAACTCCAGCACATAGACTTTTGCGTCAGTTCTTTCCAGCGCATCCAATACTGCCAGACCAATATTGCCGGCGGCTAAAGCGTTGATGCCGCTGCAATTCAGCATATGTTCGGTCAGTGTAGTGACTGTCGATTTACCGTTTGAACCAGTCACGGCCACTACCGGTTTCTCATTACACAGGGCGAATAACTCCACGTCGCCCATCAGCTGTGCGCCCTGCGCTGTGGCAAATCGGATCGCTGGATGACTGGTATCCAGACCCGGACTGACCAGCAGCACATCCATTCGTGCCAGCCGGTTCGCGTCCAGTTCGCCACAATAAATACCATCGACTTTTTCCGCCGGAATGGCCTCAACGCCTGCCACTTTGAAGCGGGTATCCATCAGCACCGGCTTGACGCCTTGTTTCAGCAAAAAACGCACAGTCGCAAGGCCGGTCACCCCAAGCCCAATCACCGCTACTCTTTTGCCCTGAAACAGCTTTGTCATGCGAGAATATTCCTTTGCGTTAACGCAGTTTTAAGGTCGCTAAACCAATCAGCACAAAAATAATCGACAGGATCCAGAAGCGCACAATGACGCGAGGTTCCGGCCAGCCTTTTAATTCATAGTGATGGTGAATAGGCGCCATACGGAAGATGCGCTGGCCGCGTAATTTGTAAGAACCGACCTGCAGGATCACCGACATTGTTTCGATGACAAAAATACCGCCCATCACAATTAGTACAATTTCCTGGCGCACCAGTACCGCGATCACGCCGAGTAATGCGCCGAGTGCCAATGAACCGACGTCGCCCATAAACACTTGTGCCGGATAGGTGTTGAACCATAAAAAGCCAAGGCCAGCGCCGACCATACTGGTACAGACCACCACCAGTTCAGAGGTCAGCGGTAAATGCGGAATATTCAGATAGTTAGCAAACACAGCGTTGCCGCTGACGTAAGCGATAATGGCAAATGCTGCCGCCACCATCACAGTTGGCACAATAGCAAGACCGTCTAAACCATCGGTCAGGTTGACCGCGTTGGAGAAACCAACCATGACAAAATAAGTGGTAACCAGGAAAAACAGCCCGAGCTGAGGCAATACATCTTTAACAAAAGGCACCAGCAATGACGTTTCGGCCGGCCGTTCCGCAGTGGCATACAGGAAAATCGCCGTCACCAGCGCAAACACGGATTGCCAGAAATATTTCCAGCGTGCGATTAAGCCTTTTGGGTCTTTGCGGATGACTTTGCGGTAATCGTCGATAAAACCAATCCAACCATAAGCAACCAACACAAACAGCACAACCCAGACGTATTTATTGCTCAGGTCGGCCCACAGCAGCGTGCTGATGCCGATCGAGCCTAAAATCAGCAAACCGCCCATAGTCGGCGTGCCTTTTTTAGAGAAATGGCTCTCAGGGCCGTCATTGCGCACGGTCTGGCCGATTTGCAGACGCTGCAGCGCGGCAATCAGTTTCGGGCCAAAATACAGGCTCAGCAATAATGCCGTCAGGACGCCCAAGATGGCGCGAAACGTCAGATAGCTGAATACGTTAAAAGCATTGATATATTGAGTCAGAAACTCGGCTAACCAAACTAACATGCGCTTGTCTCCTGCTGACATCTTTCTAGCAAGTCCTGAACGACTAATTCCATCCGGGCGCTGCGCGAGCCTTTGACCAGAATGGACACTTCTTCTTTGTTCTTTAATAGTGCATGCAATTTACTCAGCAGATGGTCACGCGAGCTGAAATGCGCGCCTTGCTGATGGAATTGCTCACTGGCGTTCTGTGATAACACGCCTAAGGTGAACAGTCCGTTAATTCCCGCCTGTTTGGCGTAGATCCCCACTTCTTCGTGGTAGATCCGTGCATCCGGTCCCAATTCACCCATATCGCCCAAAACGAAATAACGCTGACCGCCATAAGATGCCAACAAATCAATGGCCGCTTTGGCTGATTCCACATTGGCATTGTAGGTATCGTCAATAATGCGCAGACCAGCTTTGGGCTGATAGACGTTAATCCGGCCTTTCACCGGCTGCATCGCAGCGAGGCCAAGTTGCACATCAGTCAGGCTGGCACCCAGCGCAAGCACTGCGGCAGTGGCTGCTAAGGCGTTATGCACATTGTGTTTGCCCGGCAACGTCAACTGCACAAAGCAGTGACCTTGTGGTGTATGTAACTCAAAACCGGCACAGCCTTCCGCATCCAGTTCAATATTATCGGCATAGATATCAGCATGTTGGGTGGCACTGAAACTCTGCACATTCAAGTGCTGGACTTTGGGTAACCAATAACTGTGATAGTCCGAATCCAGTGGCAGGATGGCGGTGCCGCCAGCCGATAAACCACTGTAAATTTCACCTTTGGCACGGGCGACGCCAAAAATATCGCCAAAGCCTTCAATATGCGCTGGTGCGACAATGGTGATCAGCGCTACGTCCGGTTTCACCAGCGAGCTGGTATACGCAATTTCACCTAAGTGATTGGCGCCGAGTTCCATTACGGCAAAATTGTGGCTTTCATGCAGCCGCAATAAGGTCAGCGGCACGCCGATTTCGTTATTAAAATTGCCGGCGGTGGCCAGTACATTACCGATACGCGATAAGATCGCGGCCATCATTTCTTTCACTGTGGTTTTGCCGACACTGCCGGTGACCGCCACAGTTTTTAGTTTCAACTTACTTTTGACCAGTGCGCCGAGCTGGCCTAACGCCAGCCGGGTATCCGCCACTATTAATTGTGGGACCGGCACATCCAGGTGCCGGGTCACCACCAGCGCACAGGCTCCTTTATTCACGACTTCTTCGGCAAACTTATGGCCGTCAAAATTCGGACCTTGCAGGGCAATAAACAAATCACCCGGTGCAATCTGCCGGCTGTCTGTACTGACACTGTTGATTGCAACATCAGCACCGACCAAGCGGGCCGATAATGCCGTGGCTATTTCACTGGCCATTAATGTGATCATCAGCTCATCTCCGCCAATAAATCATTGATAAATTTACGTTCGTCATAGTCCCGCACGATATTTCCCAATACCTGATAACTCTCGTGGCCTTTACCGGCCACCAGGATCATGTCATGCGCGTGGGCTTCAATCAGGGCCAGTTTAATGGCGGATTCCCGATCAGGTTCGATCTGGCAGTTGGCGCCGGTTTGCATACCGGCAGCAATGTCTTTACAGATATCGAGTACAGCTTCAGTGCGGGGGTTGTCGGCAGTAATGATAACATGATCCGCGTGCTGTTCGGCGATTTGTCCCATTAAAGGTCGTTTGCCTTTGTCCCGGTCGCCACCACAGCCAAATACACACCAGATCCGGCCACGGCTTTGTTGTCTGAGCGCCTGCAGACTTTGTTTAAGTGCATCAGGGGTATGGGCATAATCCACCACCAGCGACACATCATCCGGGAAATGCCATAACTCCATGCGGCCGGCAACGGCTTTGAGTTTTTTCACCGCGTCAACAATGGCAGACAGTTTGTGGCCACACTGCAATAACGCACCGACCGCGGCCAGCACATTTTGCACGTTAAATTCGGCCAGTAACGGGATTTGTAAATCAAAGTCGCCCAGATGACTATGCAGGCGCAGATGAAAACCTTTGCCGTCTGAGCGCAGGTGGTCATAACCCAAATATTGCGGATAACCGGCACAATCAGCTAAACGACCGTAAACCAGCACCGGTACCTCACAGTCCGCGGCCAGCGTTTTGCCAAAGTCGTCAGACACATTAATCACTGCAGTCTTGCACTGCTCAGCACGAAACAGCTGCGCTTTGGCGGCGCCATAAGCTTCCATCGTGCCATGATAGTCCAGATGATCACGGCTTAAATTAGTAAACACCGCCACTTTAAATTGCAGGCCAGCAACACGCTGTTGCACCAGCGCGTGAGATGACACTTCCATCGCAGTGCGCAGACGCCCTTGCTCGCAAAAACCATAAAATATCCGATGTAAATCTACCAGATGAGGCGTGGTATTTTGCAGTGGTGTCAGCGCTGTATATGGGCCGTAGCCCAAAGTACCGACCACTGCGGCAGGCTTGCCAAGCATGTCAGACAGCTGATTAACAAAAATCGCCGTACTGGATTTACCGTTGGTGCCGGTGATGCCAATCAGTTCCAGCCGCTGCGCCGCTTCATGATAAAAACTACTGACCAGCGCTGGCAGCACACTAAGCAGATCCGGCCAGACACAAACCTGGGGTTCCAGCGCAAGACCGGCATCGCCCTCAGCCAGACTATCGGTCAGGATCAACGCAGCACCGCTATGAATAGCCTGACGGATATAGCGGTTACCATGCCCACCAACTCCGGGTAGCGCCAGAAAAATATCACCATTTTTCAGATATTTAGAATTGTACTGCAAATCTGCAGCAGCAGTTATTTCTGGTAGCTTCTCTAACGCACAAAGCGACTGCCCTGCGGCAGTCGCTTTGAACGGAGTCAACCAGCGCTGAAGTCGGTTAACCTGCATCGGGACCTCCGGTCACCTTAGTAATACGGCTGTCATTGCCATCAGGTGGTAAATTCAGCAGTTGCATCGCAGCCCCCATCACAGTGCTGAACACCGGAGCCGCCACTTCACCGCCATAATAATAATCACCGCTGGGTTCGTTAATAATGACTACGCAAGCCAGACGCGGGCTTGAGATTGGCCCAATGCCGGCAAATGAACCGATATAGTCGTTGCCATAACCACCGGCAATGGCTTTTTTCGCAGTGCCTGTTTTACCGCCAACCCGATAACCCGGTACCCGGGCTTTGGTCGCAGTACCACCTTTTTCTGTCACTTGTTCCAGCATCTCCACCATAGCGTCGGCATACTGTTCCGACACCACTTGTTTACCGGCCGGCGGCTGGTCAGATTTTAACAGCGTGAGTGGCCGGACTACGCCACCATTGGCAATCGCCGAATACATTTTGGCCAGTTGCACTGCTGTCACAGACAAGCCGTAACCAAAGGATAAAGTAGCGCGTTCATGATCAGACCAGCGCGCGCGTTCCCGCAACATGCCAGCACTCTCACCGACCAGACCAAGACCGGTGTCCGAACCGATCCCCATGTCGTAATACATATCGAGCAGCTCTTCATGCGGCATGCCAAGCGCCAGGCGGGTCACGCCAATGTTGGATGACTTGCGCATAATGCCGGTCAGATCCAGATCGCCATAACCATTAGTGTCCTGCACCCGACGGCCACCGACCATAATAGTGCCGTGACCGGTCGCAATGACGGTATTCATGTTGGCAGTACCATTTTCCAGCGCCGCTAACACCGGCAACGGCTTAATGGTTGAACCCGGCTCAAAAGTGTCGGTGATCGCGCGATTACGGAAGCGGTGTACCGCGGTATTTTTACGGTTATTTGGGTTATACGACGGACTATTGACCATCGCCAACACTTCACCGGTATGCACATCGACCAACACCAGCGAGCCTGAAGCTGCACCAAAAGTCAGCACGGCTTTTTTCAGCTCGCGATAAGCCACCGCCTGAATACGCTGATCAATCGACAACTGTAAATTGCGTGATGCAGTCGCATCTTCCTGCTCCAGCACTTCAATTTCGCGGCCTTTAGCGTCTTTACGCACCAGCTTACGACCCGGAGTGCCTTTTAAAATACTGTCAAACTGCCGCTCAACACCTTCGACGCCATGATCGTCAACGTTGGTAAAACCAAGGATATGGGCAGTCACTTCACCCGATGGGTAATAGCGTTTGGATTCTTGCTTGAAATAAACGCCTGGCACCTTCAGTTTGCGGATGTAATCCACAGTGGCAGGACTGGCCTGACGCTGCAGATAGACATAACGTTTTTTCTTGTCGCTGGCGATTTTCTTGGTCAGCTCTTCCGGCGTCACCTGCAGCATTTCGGCTAACGCATGCCAGCGGCGCTGATCTTTATTGGCACCGGCTTCAATGACCATTTTTGAATCAGCGTAAATCGATTCTACCGGTACGCTGACAGCCAGCTCTTCGCCATTACGATCAGTGATCATGCCGCGCAGTACGTCGTCAGACTTGACGCGCAATGAGCGTAAGTCGCCCTGGGCAATCAGTTTGTCTGGTTCAATCACCTGTAAATAGGCAGCGCGTGCGATTAATCCAACAAATACAGTGGATAACGTCAGCACGACAAAAGCAAAACGCCAGCTGATTAAAGTGGGTTGTTTGCGACTCTTTGCCTGACGGCCGGTGCTTTTTCTCATGGTTCATCCACCACTATATCTTGCTGTCCAAGCGGACGAACCATCAGCAGCTGTTTCTTTGCCAGCTCTTCAACGCGGCTATGTTCAGACAAAGCACGCTGTTCGACCAATAAATTGCGCCATTCCATATCCAGCGCATCCCGTTGTTGAAATAATTTGTCCTGGCTAATCGTCAGCTGCCGGTTCATATGCGTCAGCTCAATTACCGCCAGGGCCGACCCCATAGCGCCAATCAACAGCAGGATCACCAGCTTGTGCTGGGCTAAATCCTGTAAAATCAGGCGATTGAGCCGAATCGCACTCATGCTTTAGCCTTTGGCGAGCTTGCCGCCATGCGCTCTGCCACCCGTAATACCGCGCTGCGTGAGCGCGGATTGGCTGCCAGTTCGGCATCAGACGGCATCATCGCTTTGCCAATCAGCTTCAGAGCCAGATCCTGGCGCATTTGCGCTTCAGTCAACACAATGCCTTTAGGCAGCTGTGCCGGCTTACTGTGTTTGCGCATAAATTGTTTGACCAGCCGGTCTTCCAGCGAATGAAAGCTAATCACGGCCAGACGTCCGCCCGGCTTTAACACTGTCAACGCCGCTTCTAACGCTTGATTGACCTGTTCCAGCTCACTGTTGATATAAATGCGGATGCCCTGAAAACTGCGCGTAGCCGGATGTTTTTTCTCTTTAAAACTTTTTGGCACGACGCGGGCGATTAATGCCGCCAGCTGTGCGGTGCGGGTAAAAGGTTCAGTGACGCGCGCTTCAACGATTGCGTTGGCGATCTTCCAGGCGAATTTCTCTTCACCGTATTCGCGCAGCACAAAAGTGATGTCTTCGACGTCGGCTTTAGCCAGCCAGGCGGCAGCAGAAATACCGGAGGTTGGGTCCATCCGCATGTCTAAAGGGCCGTCACGCATAAAACTAAAACCGCGCTCGGCGTCGTCCAGTTGCGGGGATGACACACCCAAATCCAGTAAAATGCCGTCGACTGCACCGGTGATTTGCTGGTCTGCAGCCACAGTAGCCAGCTCAGCAAAAGCACAATGACTGATATGAAAACGCGCGTCTTTGGCAAACTCATCGGCGGCTGCGGCTGCAATGGCTGACGGGTCGCGGTCAATAGCAAACAAGCGACCTGCTGGACCGAGCTGGCTTAACACCACCCGGCTATGCCCTCCCCTGCCAAAGGTGCCGTCGACATAAATGCCGTCAGGCCGAATGGCGAGGCCTTCGATGGTTTCGGTTAACAAGACTGAAATGTGTGCGGGCTGGCTCATAAGGACAAATCCATTAAACGTTCTGACAGCTCGGCATCACCGGCCTGGGCAAGTTCCTGTTCAGCAGCCATGTCTTCAGCAACGCGCTGATGCCAGGTCTCTTCATCCCAGATCTCAAATTTGTTTAGTTGTCCCACCAGGCGTAAGCCTTTGCTTAAGTGCGCATGGGAGCGCAGCGTGGCGGGAAGCAGAATGCGGCCGTTTTTGTCCATTTCACAATCGGTGGCATGGCCCAATAACAGGCGTTTTAAGCGTTGTTCCTGCGGGTTGAAGCTCGACAGCCGTTTCAGTTTCTCTTCGATTTCTTCCCATTCGGACAATGGATACAGCAGCAAGCAGGGATCTTTATGGTCGATCGTACAGATCAGTTGGCCACTGGCGTCAGATAACAACAGGTCACGGTAACGCGTTGGCAGCGTCAACCGACCCTTGTCGTCCAGGCTCAGAGCAAAAGACCCACGAAACATGAATTGATCCCACTTGGTTATTATTTGATCCGTAGAAGATCCACACTGACCCACAATCTTCCACAATGTCACAGTTTAGGGCTGCAAATTCAGCATTGTCAAGGCGAAACCCCACTGGATCGATCGAATAAGATCCAATAAAAATGCGGCTTGCGGCGAAGGTGGGAAAAAAGGGGGAAAAAGTGGGAGAAAAATCCACGGATCAGCAGATCAAGGGGTAAAAAGTGTCGCGTAACCAGCAGCAACTGACTGTGGCAGCAAACAGATTCGGTTGGCTATCCAGCCATCCATGTCGATTGATTCAGGCCGCAGCGACGGCTTGCAGGAGGGGGTGTAGTGCACTCAGTGCAATAGTGACATCGGACGATGTACGCCACGTGGTGGCCAGCAGGCTGCGCTTGCCGCTAGCTGCGATCTGGCGTTAAGGGGGAACGGAGTTGCTGGGCATCACATGCTGGGCGTCACACGCCCAATGCGCAGGGCGTGGAGGCCAAAATTAACTGGTTTTATTGCACGCCGGCGCGACTGCCGGCCAGTTTAAACTCTTCAGCACTGAGTACACGCACAGCGGCCCCATCGGTCAGCGTATCCGCGCCGCGAACTACCAGCTGATCACCGCTGCTGAGAGCGCCCTCCACCTGTAACCATTCGCCCTGGCCCTGGCCTAACGCCACTTTGACCTGCTGCGCTTTATTGGCGGCAACCTTGAATACTGAATGTTGTTTCTGTGCTAATACCAGCGCATCACGGTGGATCACCAGGCTATCGCGCGCCACCGCAGTTGGAATGCCGACACTCACCAGCTGGCCAACCTGAAAGCCATTGCCTTTGGCCTGCAGCCTTACTTCAAAGGTCTGCGAACGGTTATCAGATACCGGTATTGTCGATTGCACGGTCAGCGAGCGCTGGCCCTGCTGGTCAAATACGCTGACCTGCTGGCCCGGCTGCACATAAGCGGCGTATTGCAGCGGCGCAAACACCCGAACTTCGAGCTGGTCCAGATTCACCAATTGCAGCAAAGGTGCACTGCGGCTGATCTCTTCACCAATCTGATGAAACCGCTGACTGACGACACCAGCAAACGGTGCTTTTAATTCGGCCCGGTTCAGCTGATCCTGCAATTGCGCCAATGACGCCTGACTCAGCTCAATATCGGCCCGCGCCAGATCAGCTTCTGCCTGTGTCTGATCGACCAGCGTCTGCGATACCAGCGCTTTACCGAGCAGACTACGCTGGCGCGCCAGTTCTTTATCCAACCGCAACGACTGGATCTGTGCGCGTTTTAACTGCGCCTGCAGCTCAGATGCACGCAACTGCAATGGCTTCAGATCCAGCCGCGCCAGCACGTCACCGGCCTGCACTTGTTGGCCAGGTTCTGCGATCCAGTCCAGCCGGCCGTCGACGCCGGTACTTAAATTCGACTGATACTTACTTTGCACCTGGCCGGACACCATCATGGTCGGGGCTATTTGCATGGTCCGCACTGCAGCGGTACTGACGACGCGCTCTGGCGCCTTTTCCTGCGCACTCAGCACTGGCGTGGTCAGCGCTGCGCCAAACAACAGGCTTAGCAGTAGTTTTTTCTCAGGCAATTTCATGGGATACCTCGGCAACATAAATTGGTTTTTCCCGGCGTTTGGCCGGCAAAGCCTGCAACATCGCAGGCACTAAAATCAGACTGAACAACATACTAAAAGTCATACCACCGACAATGACAATGGCCAGGCCGCGATAGATTTCGGTACCGACGCCGGGGATCAGCGCCAGCGGCAACATGCCAAAAATACTGGTCAGGGTACTCATTAAAATCGGGCGCGCCCGAATTTGTACTGCAAATTCAATCGCCTCCAGCTGCGCCATGCCAAGCTGTAACGACTGGCGATACTGCTCAACTAACAAAATCGCATTGTTGACGACCAGACCCAGCAGGATGATAAAACCAATCATCGTCAGTAAATCCAGTGACTGAAACACAAAGAGATTCAACAGTTTCAGACCAATCACACCGCCAGCCAGCGCCATCGGCATCGTCAGCAGCACCAGCAGACTGTCCCGCGCCGATTTAAACAGCGCCGCCATCAGTAAAAACAGGATCAGTACCGCCACCACAAAGTTCGCCAGCATCGAACTCATCGCTTTTTCCAACCGATCGGCACTGCCGCGAAATTGCACCGTCATGTCGTTGCCATGTTTGTTGCGTAGTGGTTGTACGATGTCCTGCTGCAACACATTGACCACATCTTCCAGTGCCATCGTTGCCGGTGGCGACACTTGTAAGCTGACGGTACGCAGGCCATTGACCCTTAACAAGGTAGTTGGGCCAACAGTGCGCTGCATCTGCGTCAGCTGGCCAAGCGTCTGTACACCGGCTTGTTGGGTGAACACAGGTGTGGCCTGCAATTGTTCCGGATTATCCCAGGCCGGCGCGCGCAGAATAATATCCATCCGCTCGTTGCCGTCGAATTGCTCACCGACATAAATGCCATCGGTGACTGCGCGAATTGCCGTCGCTACCGAAAAACGGTCAATGCCGGCCTGCGCGATGTTGTGTTCATCCGGCAGAATGCGCAGTTCTGGCTGGTTTTGTTGTAAGCCCGGTTCGGCCTGCACATTGGCGCCAGGTAACTTTTGTTCTATCAGAGTCTTGGCTGCAGCGGCCTGCGCCATCAGGAAATCGGTATCAGGCCCCTGGAAATCAACAAACATTTCGCGGCCCGAGTTAAAACCAAAATTCAGTAAGCTGGCGCGGAAACTGAAGGACTCGGTATCCGGCAAGTCTTTTAAGATCTCAGTGCGGAGCAAAGTCAGCATATCGTTGACTGAGCGTGGGTCTTCCGGATAAATAAACAACACGTTAAAGGCAGAGAACATCGACAAGTTATAGCCTTTAATTGCCGGGTATTTTTTATCCTCGTAATAGGGTTTCAGTCGTTTGACCAGCAACTGGCCAATTTCCTGTTCCATCACTTTGATATTGCCGCCCGGCGGCAAGGTAAAACCGGTAAAAATACCATCACCATTGGCCTGCGGCAGGAAGTCAGCCTTCGGCAGTAACAACATCATCAACAACATGGCGCCCGGCACTAAGGCCAGCGACCAGCCAATAGCACGGGTTTTACCTTTGGTCAGCCGCATCACACCACGGCTCAGCTGCACCCAGCGCGTCGCCAGCGGATCTGGTTTGATATCCGTCGCTTTAAACCACAACATGGTGCAGACCGGTAACAGCGTCAGCGAAACCAGCATCGAAGCGGAAATCGACACGGCCAGTGTCAGCGCCAAATCGTAAAACAGCTGGCCTTCAACGCCTTGCATATAAAGCACCGGTAAGAATATCGCCACTGTGGTGGCGGTAGATGCCAATAACGCACCACCAACCTGGCGGCAACCGAGTTTGATTGCAGCACCAAGCGCCTGCCCTTGCTGCATCAGCCGGACAATATTTTCCTGCACGACAATCGCCGCATCCAGCACCATGCCAACAGCAAAAGCCAGGCCTGCCAGTGAAATCACATTGAGGCTACGGCCAAACGCCTGCAGCACGACAAAGGCAATCAGCAAACAGACCGGAATAGTCAGACCAATCAGCGCGGTCGCTTTCCAACCGCGCAGGAAGATATACAGAATGCCGAGACTCAGCGCGACGCCAAGCCACAGGTTGGAATTGACCAGCGCAATGGCGCGGCGAATATGGATAGAGGCATCAAAACTCAGTTCCATTTCCAGTTGTTGCGGCGCCAGAATGTCGCGGTTCAGCTCCACAATGGCCTTATTCACTTCATCCAGAATGGCCACTGTATTGGAGTTTTCACCACGCTCCAGTGTCAGATAATACGCCGGCAAGCCGTTGCGTTTGGTAAAGCCGTTGATTTCCGGATAACCCAGTTCAACCTCAGCAATTTCCTGCAGATATACCGGCCGGCCCTGGTTGTAAGAGACAATCATCCGGGCATAATCCGCCGGTTCAAACTGCCCTTCAAACCGGACTGTATATTGCCGGCGGCCCACTTCAGCAAAACCGCCGGACATATTGACCGAACGGCTGATACTGCTTTGCAGTTGTTCAATGCCGATGCCAAGTGCGGCCATTTTGTATGGGTCAAAAGTGATATGCAGTTCACGCGGTAAATCCGACGCCAGCTGTACATTGCTGACGCCGGAAATGGCACGCAGCCGTGGCCCGACGTTGTCACGAATCAGTTTCAGATAAGGGCCAAAATCATCACCGGCTTGCGGGTTCATTTGTTTGATCAGAATCGATGCGACATTACCGCGCCCGCTGCCGACGTTAATCTGTGGTTCGGCCGCTTCACGTGGCCGCGGTGGCGCCTGATTCAGTGCATTGATCACATCCAGCATGGCGCGCTGCATATCCTGACCCACTTCAAAGGTCAGCGAAATCGAGCCATAGCCCTGACCGACATTACTTTGGATCTCCACCACACCGGGTACGTTGCGCAGGGTATTTTCCTGCGGCTCGATAATAGTGGCTTCCATCTCCTGCGGCGCCGCTGCGCGCCAGCCGTTATTGATAAAGATTTGCGGCCGGTCCAGATCCGGCAACAGCTGAATAGGCAGTTTGTATAACGCCAGCAGGCCAAACAATAAAATAAGGCACACCAGCACAAAAGTCGCTGCAGGGTTTTTGCAGGCAGCACGGGTCAGATCCATGGTCATATTTCCACATCGAACATGCGGCGAGTATATGAGCCAATGATGAAATTCCCAGTCAAATCTGGGACAGACGACAGATAAAATGCAACAAAATATTTAGTTGGGTCATTGGTCTTATTTAGGTCTGTACTGGTCGCAATACGGCTGAGAATGCCCCGCCTGACAGAGTCATCAACAGTTCTGACAGAGTCATCAAAGGCTATAGCACCTGACCGATGCGCAGCAAACTACCATCTGCATCAATCACCGCAAATTCGCGCATGCCCCAGGGTTTGTTTTCCAGTGCCGTGATGCGTGGGATGCCATGCAGAGGTAAATCCGCCTGGCGAAAAGCAGTATAAATATTATCAACATCCTGTACCCGGCAATAACAACCAAAAGCGGATTCGGCCGGAATCAGCGTTGTATGCAGGAAAAAATGGATCTCCAGGGCGCCGCGTTTAAAAATGGCATATTCACCGTGTGGCGAAACCACATCACCGCTGAACCCCAGTTGCTGATAAAAACGCAGGGTGTCCGCCATAGACCGGCTGGGTAATAAAGGGATAGCGATATCTGCGGTGGTCATCAGTACTCCATCTGTTTCATTGAAATTGAACTGCTTCTCACACCGGGCTGCGACAGCGTTCATCCCGTGAGTGACGCCAGGCGCCGGGTAACTGTCTTGCAGCAGTCGATAATTTTTACCGCAGTACCTGCAATAAGACTGACTTGCTGCTCTGTATCGAGTGTTTTAAACAGCTGACTTGATATGTCGGCAAAACTGGTTCCGGCATCGTTCAAGGTGTGATTAAATTTTCTGTTAATGCATATGGCTCCCACCGCAGATTTAGTTGGCAAAATTCCATTCGGTGCGGTCAGGACAGTGCGCCACCGGTTGATTTTGTTCTAATACATCTGAGGTCGTCCAACACTCGTCATAAACTGAACAGTAACAAATTTCAACTTTCAGCTTGTCACTGGCGTCATACATCTGACGCGCCAGCGCTTTGTCTTTGATAGTTAGGGCATCCAGCATCTGATTCGCCGGCAACGTCACATTGCTGGCAAATGACGAGCCCCAATTGCCATTGAATTTCGGGTTAAACCGTTCAATGAATTGCTGCCAGTTCTGCACGGATTTGCCGTCATATTGCACACGCATACTTTTAATGATTGCCGGTCCAGTCCCACGGTTCATCAACAAAAAACGAAAACCAGTATCGTTAAAACTGACACCGCCGCCTAAGCTGGGCCATAACGACGCACGGGCATAAGCCCGGCTGGTATACGCTGAATGGATGGTCGCTGCAGCCGTGACCAATGACACCAATAAAGCGGACACAGCCATAATCATTTCTGGCGAAAATTTTCTGTTTTGTACTGCCACCCTCTGCTCCTCCGGCCGTAATTTGGATCTGACATTTAAATTGCCAAATTCAGCACAAAATACAACCGCTATTCACATTTTGTTGCCAAAACGACAAGCTTGTTGCAGAGCAGCCGCCATGCGACTACTGGCAGTGCAAGCACCATTACTTGTCCCAACAAGTTCTTCGGCGCTATGGTTATTCGACGCCTCGTTTTGCAACCAACACTCAATCACCACAGATTGGCCGAAGCCAAAAAGACTTTCTGATCAACCATCAACAGTCCCTCACCATATCAGCATTATGGCTTGATACAGCAGTTTACAAGCTGTCCTGTGCTGCAGTAGTCTGCGGTGACCTCTCGATAAAATGAATGCCTGCAAGGACTCACATGGACAATCTGTATACTCCGGATAAAGACAGTAAAAACATCGCCGCTATCACCCATATCGCAGCAATTTTCTTTGCCTTTCTGGCGCCATTAGCCGTTTATCTGCTGAAAAGTGACGATGTTTTTGTCAAAGAAACCGCAAAGGAATGCCTGAACTTTGCGATCACCGTGTTGTTGGTTTATATCGTGCTGGGGATCAGTATTATTGGCATCAGTCTGATGCCGCTGTTGTGGCTGGTCACAGTGGTGTTGTACGTGCTGGCCGCGAAAGGCGCCACCGAAGGCCAGATCTTCCGCTTTCCACTGACCTGGCGCTTACTGCAGTAACAGTTCAGGGTTTGGCGTATAACCACAACACCGCCTGACGGAACTCGGCCGCCCAGGCGGCTTCGTTGTGTCCGGCATCCGGCGCCAGCTTAAACTGGCGTTGGCCCTGACTTGCCGGCAACTTGTCCACTGCCTGATAAACCTGACTGGCTTGTTCGGCCATGCCACCGCCCTCATCCCCACCGACATAAAAATACCAGCGGGCATCGACCGGGACCGGGCTTTGCTGATAACGGGTTACGGCAGTATCGGTGATCCAATAAGACGGCGAAAAAATACCGATTTTACTGAAGGTGTCGCCGGCTTCTAATGCGGCAAAATGACTGAATAAGCCGCCCATTGAGCTGCCCATGATGCCGGTATTGGCGGCATCCGGCAGCGTGCGGTAATGTTGGTCGATATAGGGTTTGACCACGTCGCGCAGCAGGGCCAGGTAAGCGGCGGCCTCAGATTTGCCATATTCCGCATGGTTGTGCGGATTCAGCTCCGTCATCCGGTGTTCACCGCCATTGTCGATGCCCACCACAATCAACTGCAGCTGATCTGCCGTCGCTAATTGATTCAGGATCTCGTCGACCTGCCATTCGCCGGCATATGCGGTACTTTTATCAAACAAATTCTGACCGTCGTGCATATACAGCACCGGATAACGCTGATTGGCGCTGTTGTTATAACCCGGTGGCAGATACAGCCGGACGGTACGTTGCCGGTCCAGGCCTGGGATAGTGAAGGTCGTGGTCAATACGGTGACATTTGCAGCTGCACTGGGTGTGCGATCCGGCTCTGCTGTGCAGCTGATGATAGTAAAAAGCAAAGCGATGACATAAAGCAGATTTTTCATGGTGGCGAGCCTGCTGCGGAGGGAAACTATCAGCCTACCGCAGCAGTGTTCACTCCGCCAGTTCGATCAGAAGCGGTAGCCGAGGCTCAGACGGAAAGTGTCTGCCTGCAGGTTATTTTTCTTAAACAAATGGACTATTTCAGCCCGGCCAAACCACTGAGCACTGAAATTTTGCTCCAGGCCAAAGCCGAACAAAGCATGCGTTAACTTGTCGTCGACCTCTTTGTAACTGATAGTGGTTTTGACACTGCCATCCGGTAAAGTCTTTTTGGATGCCACGAAATGATAATAGCCCTGATGCTCAACAGTGCTGATCCCAGCCCGGTAAAAGAACAGGCTATCATCACCAAGACTGGTTTTACCCAGAACCGATACGGTTAACGCATCACTATCCAGCCGGTTTTGTCCGATCTCTGTATTCGTTTTAGTCGCAAACAACTGTTCAGCACTCAGTTCTACCGACCAGTCACGGTTGATCACATACCCGCTGCCGATCTGATAACCTGACCCGCTCACATCAAAAGGTTCACCACTGCGACTGTATTGCGCGCCGGCGACCGCATAAAAATCAGTCGCTGCTTGCGCCTGCAACGCCAGCACAGAAACCCCGATTAACAACATTTTTGAGCATACACGCAACATCATAAGTTCCCTTTTTAGACACTAAAGTTCTTTCCAAAATACATTAAATAAATGTTAACTGCAAGCGTGTCCGCCACGACATCGGTACCATTGCCATGGCATCAGTCGCCGTTTTTCCTGATGTAGCGCCGTTTATCACTATTTTGCCCTGCAGGCGGCCAACCGGTGCAGAATATGATCATCTGCTGCACAACAGCGGTGTGCAGCCAAACAACCCTGACCAGCCGGAGAGACTGATGAACGATATGATGCAAACTTTCAGCAATGCCAGCCCTATGTTCTGGGCCACCTTAATTCCGCTCGTGCTGTTTATCTGGTTTTTACCGGTGATCCTGGCGGCATTTTTTAACAGGCCACATCTGAAGTACATCGCCATCGCGGCGGTGCCGGCCGGTTTGTCGTTTATCGCCTGGGGCGCGCTGATAGTCTGGGCCTGCAGTGGTAAAGTCAGTGGTCGTTTTAACCAATGGTTCGAGAAACAACAAGGGCGCCCTTAAGCGCCCTTTGCATACACTGCAGCCAGCGTCTCAGCTGACTTTAAACTTACCGACCAATCCAAACAGCATCTGTGACAAGGTGCTGATTTCATTCGATAACTGGTCGTTACGTTTCGCCACTTCACCGGCGGCCAGCGCCTGATCATTCAGCGCATACAGGTTTTTACTGATCTCATCCGACACTGTGGTCTGCTGTTCAGTCGCAGCTGCTGTGCGTACCGCCATATCATTAACCTGCAGACTGGACTGCATAATGTCCTGAAATACCTGCTCGGCCCGGGCGAAGTTATTCACCGTCAAATCGGCGTTGTCCTTACCGCTGCCGATGGCCTGACGCGACTCCGTCACGCGCAGATGTAACTGCTCAATCATCTGCTGAATATGATTGGTGCTTTGTTGGGTGCGCGAAGCCAGCGTGCGTACTTCATCGGCGACCACGGCAAAACCGCGGCCATGTTCACCGGCACGCGCTGCTTCAATCGCCGCATTCAGCGCCAGTAAGTTGGTCTGATCGGCGATACTGCGGATCACTTCCAGCACCGAAGAAATGGTCGACGAACTTTGTTCCAGCTCTTCGGCCGCTCCCAGTGCCTGATGCACGTCCCGGGTTAAATTCTGCATGCTGCTGTTGACTACTTTGACCACTTCCAGGCCCTGACCGGCACTGCGTTTGGCCTGCTCAGATACTTGCGCTGTATCGGTAGCTACCTGCGCCATTTCTTTATTCGCCATCGCCATTTCATGCACGGCACTGACTATCGAATCGGACGCGGTATTCAGTGACTGGGTGATCGCACTGGTCCTGTCGGCCGATTCAGACAAATGCCCGGTCAACTGGCTGAGCTGATTGGCCTGGCGCAAAATGGCCGCGATCATGTCACATTGCTTACTGATGAAGTTATTGAATTCATGTGCTAAATCAGCCACTTCATCTTTGGTGTCGATCTGCAACCGCGCGGTTAAATCACCATCACCATTGGCGATGTCACTGAGGCGGGCAGATAAAGTGCGGATTTGTTCGGCCAGTTTTTTCGGCCCTTGGTAACTGAACCAGCCGGCAACCACCAGCAATAACAACGACAGACCATAGACCCAGGTTTTGGTCATGGTGATATTGGCATTGAGCTCTTTTTGCTCCTGTTCAGATCGTGCCAAAGCAGCTTCGCCGGCTTTATCCAGCACATCACGTAGTGCAGCAAACTCAGTTTGTTCCTGCTCGGCCAATGCGGTTTTTTGTCCTGCATCCTGATTATCCAGCAAGGTCACTGCACTTTGCTGCCAACGCTGAAACTGCGTGTCGAAGCCGGAAAAACGGCCAGTAATATCAGGGTAAGCTCTAAGAGTACTCAGGTACTGATCAAATCGTTCTTTCACCTGTGCCGCATTGTCAGCAAAATCTTTGCGCTCGGCAGCGACATCACCAATCCCACTGAGCACATGAGTCGTGGCGAGCTTCGCCTGATAAATATCGCGGTCGGCATTTAATACCAATGAGATTGCCTGTAAAAATTTCTCGGCCTGCACTTCCAGCGCTTTATGCTGCATGGCGATTAAACTGCTGAACATTAACATCACAGTGAGCAGGCTGACGCCTAACATCACCACCGGAATACTGCTTTTGACTCTGATACTCTGCCAGTTCATTGTGATCTGCCTCTATCCTGAGAATTGCCGGAAAACACCCGGGCGGATGTTTCGCTATTGGGGTATTGCTCAGTATGGCCGTCTCTGCCGACTTCTGCCAAATCTGCTCCGGAATCAGTCAGATGCGATATGATGTTTCGCGATCTCAATCGCATGATGGCGACAAGGAAAAAACAGGTGAGAACAGCAGCAAATTCCGCCACCCTCGGCGACCTGAATGTCAGACTATTATTGGGCGCCGTGCGCAGACGCGCACAGGTATCCAGACCAGAACTGGCGGCGGAACTGGGCTTGTCGTTACAGGCCGTGACGCGGATTGTTGCTGGCCTTTGTCGCGACGGATTGCTCCAAAGCTGCGGCAAAAAAACCTTAGGCGTGGGCCAGCCGACCCAGTTTTTTCAGCTGGTGCCAGACGCAGTGTTCAGCATCGGTATTCAATTGCAACGCACACAACTACAACTGGTGCTGGTCGATTTCTGCGGTAATATTCTGCGCCGCCAGCACTACCCGTTAAGCGACTGGTTGCCCCGGCATGTACAACCCGCCTTATTGCAGCAAACCCGGCAGTTATTGGCGCAGCTGTCTATGCAGCAACAACAGCGACTCTGTGGTATCGGCCTCGCCATGCCCTGGTTTGCCGGTAACAGTCAGTTTGCCGCGCGGTTATATCCACAACTCAGTGATGACCAGCTGCAAGCCCTGCAACAGGCCTGGCACGGCGTTGACCCCGCAGCCGATTTGCAGGCTGAATTACAGTTAGCGGTGTTTCCGGAAAATGATGGCTCCGCCGCCGCCGCTGCAGAGTTGTGGCTCGGTAAACCGGTGGCCGCGGATTTTTTATATCTGTATCTGGACCAGTTAGTCGCAGGTGGGCTGGTACTGAACGGCCAGCTCTGGCGTGGCCGTCATGGTAACGCTGCGCATCTGGCGGTATTGCCCGTCAAGCAGGGCGAATTGCTCCTGCAGCAACCGGACGCCAATACCATCAACATAGGGCTGCAAGCCGCCATTGCCTTGTTGGATATCCCGTTGGTGATTATTGACAGTGCGGGTGCTACGGCAGAACTGCCCGCTTTATTGGCAGAATTAGAGCAGCGGATGCAGCATTGGCCAGCCATGGGGCTGCTGGCGCCGACACTGCAGCAGGGCAGCCTCGGCGCCGACGCGATGCTGCTCGGTGCCGCCATGCTGCCGCTTTATCAGGCTTTTGCGCCGGACCGCACCGTGCTTTAAAGCCATTCTGGCCACTGTGCCTTTGTTACTTCTGCTTGGACTTCAGCTGCAATTCCACTGCATCGACCCCATCCCAGCCGATCTGACGCGGGTTTTGCCCTTCTATAGACAAAACTATCTGATAAGGCGTAGCGCCAGTGGTCATATTGCGGCTCACACACAGGTCAAAATTACTGGCAAAAGCGCGGATGTGGCGCAGGCACATGCCATTCCAGCCGGCTGGTAACCGCGGTGCCAGCGTAAATCGGTCAAAGCCGGTCGGTTCAATGCCAAATAAACCTTCGGTGATGACGCGGGCGTACAAACCACTTTCCGCGGATAAATGCCGCTGATCGCCTTCCGGCCAGGCTTCGACGGCAAAAGGTACATGCTCGCCGAGTAACCGTTTGCGGCTGTAATACTTCAGATATTTCATTGCAGTATCAGTGGCGCCGGCGTTAAACATGCCGCGAAAGGCATACAGCGTTGCACGGTCCCAGAAGGTTTTATCGCCGGATGCAGTGTAAATACCGTTTTCGCTCCACAGTTGCGGTGACAACAACGCCGCCAGCGTGCCGGCTTTTTGTTCGTTAAATCCCATCACCAGTGGCAATGCTATCCAGGCGCGTAAGCGGGTATTGCCGGCGTAATAGCGCCAGGTGTCATACCCTTCCACTTCGCCGGCAAAATAACTCAGCATCGCCTTCCGTAGCTGGTTTGCCTCAGTGTTCAGCGCGCTGGCTTTGGCCGCATCACCCAGTGCCTGATATAACAGCGCAGATGACTGTAAAGCGCCAAACGCGAGCATATTGGTACTGAGATTAACTTTGCCGGCCGGAAAGCGGTTTTCCAGCTCGTCGCTATCCGAAGCGATCACGCCGTCAGCGGTTTTTTGTCGTTGGTTATAGGCCAGACACCAGTCGATCAGCGGCAACAACTGCCGCGCCTGCTGCGGGTCGCCGCTCGCCAGTGCATAGCGGCTGGCGCCATAAGCCACCATGGCACAATCGCCGCGATCGCCGGCACCATTCCAGATATCCAGCCCCTCGGCGATGATTGACGATGGCAGCGCTGTATAGGCCGGATTAATAAACCGGGCGAAGTGGGCAAAGCTGTTGCGCGCCGACTCGTTGCCGTTGGCATCGCCCAGAAATGGGAAAAACGGGTTGACGTACTCGGCCTGATCATTGGCCCAGATCGCCGCATAATAACGCCCGCCACCAGGGCCATGCAGCAAGCCGCCTTTTGTGCGGAAGATACTCTCGGCCGCGCGGAGTTTGGCAAAGGCAAACATCTGATTCAGCACCGGATCCGGCGTTTCCAGCTGCAGATTTTGCTGCAGTGACTGCACATAATGCTGACGCTGGCGCAAAGTATCGGCGGCCGCTTCAGCGCTGAACCCGGCGCTTAACTCAACAGTCTGTGTTGCAGGCACCGCACTGAAACTCAGCTGCCAGCTTTTTTCCCCGCCCGGTGCTAAGGTGATCTCACCGGCAAAATCACTGCGCGCCTGAATATGGTAACTGCCGTCAACGCCTTTGGCGGCATCCGTCAGCAACTGATACTGCAGCGGGTCGACACTGACAGTCAGTGCAGTATCACCGGTGTTTTTTAATGTTTGTTGTTCAATGATAAAAGCGCCGGTTGGACTAGGCGCCAGCGTGCGGGTCAGCTGCAAACCGGCACTTAACCGGCTTTGGATCTGCAGCAGGCCGTCGTAGGTCACCTGTTCCGGCAGTTCCTTCGTCAGCAGCACACCGTTTTGCCGCAAACGCGGCGACACCTCAATGCCAAAGGTATGAATTAAGCTGGCATGGGTGTCATTTGGCAGCGTGCGCAGCATTGGCCACACCACTTTACGATTCAGCACCAGCTGGCCGGCCGCGTCGGTGCCGTAATAAATAATCGCCGACACCTGCTCGCCGCTGAATTCCAGATGATCCTGATGCTGATCTTTCACTTGCCAGCGAATGCCATTCGGCTGCAGCTGCCAGCGATCTTTCAGGCTATCGGCCAGGCTGTTGATATCGGTCGCCTCGGCAGTAACGGGCACGCTGCTGTTGCCAGTTGCCGGCGGCAATGGCTCTTGCCGGGTGCAGGCCAGCAGCAAACAACTACAACACATCAGTACAATAGTTCGGGTCATTGGGGGCTCCTGAGTAAAAAAAAGTCAACACAGACGACTGCCACGGATTGCACCATGTCCGGTCCGGCCAAGGCTTATGCCGGCGTGACCATTCATTCCGGAAAAATAAGCTGGTGCTCTATGCGCGGATCTTTTGCGTACGGTCCCGATATTGCTGCGGTGTCATTTTCAGCTCCTGCTGGAAAATGTCGTAAAACCGGCTGATCGAACCAAATCCGGCTTCAATCGCAATGGTCAGCACCCCTTGTTCGGTGTCGACCAATAACGCCTGGGCATGCAGCAGCCGCAAGCGGTTAATATATTGTTTTATTGAGATTTTCATCACGCGGTGGAACAACTTCATCGCATAATTCGGATGTAAACCAGTCGCAGACGCCACATCACTGATGGTGACTTTCTGATCATAGTGGTCGGCGATATAACGCAGCATCGTGTCGATATGCGACAGGCCGGTCACCGGGTTTTTCTGCTCCTTGCGCGGGGTTTTATCGTCAGTGCCGAGGCACTGATAACTTTCCAACGCCATGCGCCGGATGCGGCCCCGAATTTCACTGATCACCTGCGCGGTCAGCGCTTCGTTTTTTTGCGCCAGATCGATATCCCACAGCCGGGTCAGCTCCAGATCGCTCAGGTGTGCCGTGTCGGCCACCAGCACATCACCGCGCAGCAAAGCCCCGATAAATTCACTCGGCAACTTCCACTGTTGAAACGCCTGCAACGGGATGTAGATATTGACCATATAACCGTCGCCGCTGCTGCTGGTCAGCTGGTGTGGGATCGACGCCCAGAACAGCACCATGCGCCCGGCCGGGATCGTCACAGCGCGGCCATTCATCAGATAGACCGCAGTACAGTCAAACAGGAAATTGACCTCAATATGACCATGCCAGTGGCTATGCGGCATCACGTCAGGCTTGTGCACCCGAAAGCCAAATTTGTGTTCATTGCCTTGCCGCGTCAGCGGACTGCTGTAATCAAAAATAATGCGATTGAGCCACTCTTGCATGACCGACCTCCGGCGTGAATCCAACCTGAGATTAAATACTGTATACAATATTCGCAAGTGACAGGTGATAAAACCGGAAGATCATCGTGTGAAACAGGAAGTACCCGGCAGGCGGAGGCAGTGCCGACTCATCGCCGTCACTGTTGCAGGTCAAAGTAAACAGGAAGTTTTATCCGGCTGTTGCAGCAGGTTGTAGCGGCGCTTCGCGAATGGGTAAATTCGCCAGTGCAGCCACCGCCGCCAACGCCATATCGGCGTACCACATCCAGCTGTAATCACCTTGCACCGTCAGCGCAATACCACCAAGCCAGGCGCCAAAAAAGCCGCCAATCTGATGGGAAAACAATGCGATACCAAACAAAGTAGCCAGATAACGGGTGCCAAATAATTTGCCGACTATTGCCGCAGTCGGGGGTACAGTCGCCAGCCAGGTAAAGCCAAGGCCAGCGGCAAACAGGTAGAAGGTCCATTCGGTTTTTGGCAGCAATAAATAAACAGCGATGAGCAGCGCCCGGCTGCCATACATCGCCGCCAGCACATACTTGCTACGATATTTCGCTACGCACGATCCGGCATACAAACTGCCGGCAATGTTAGCAAGGCCGATGATAGCTAACGACCAGCTCGCTACATCCGCCGGTAAACCGCACAAACTGACTTCACCGGGTAAATGCGTCACCAGAAAAGCGATATGAAAGCCGCAGGTGAAAAAACCAAAACTGAGCAAGGCGTAGCTGCGATCTGCCAGCGCTTCACCAATGGCATGACGCATGCCTTTGTCATCAGCGTGTTTCACCGGTGCAGTGGTGCCACCGGTAAATTTGGCAATCAGCGGAATAGTCGCCAGCGCTGCCAGCGCCAGCACCCACATCGCGCCCATCCAGCCGACCGCCTGGATCAGTTTCTGCGACACAGGCGCAAACACAAATTGGCCAAAAGAGCCGCCGGCATTGATAATCCCCGACGCAGTGCCGCGCGCTTCAACCGGTAACCGCTGTGACGCCGCACCGATCAGCACAGAAAATCCACTTAACCCAGAACCGACAGCGGTCAAAAGGCCCACAGTCAACACCAGGCTCCAGGTGCCTGTGGCAAAAGGTGTCAGCGCACAACCGGCCGCCAGCAGCAGCAAGCCGCCGATGAGCACAGGTCCGGCACCAAAACGGTCAGCCAACGCGCCCGCCACCGGCTGCGCCGCGCCCCAGCTGAGCTGCGCAATCGCCATGGCAAAGCTGATGGCCGCAATGCCCATGCCGGTCGAGCCGCTGATTGGACTGACAAACAAACCAAACGACTGCCGGATCCCCATCGACACCATCAGAATACCAGCAGCGGCCAGTACGATGACCAGCACATCGGGACGACGTACACTTTGAAACATCAGGACGACCTTAAGCAAAGTTGAATCCAGCATGATGCCGCCTGCGTACAAAAATCACCAGCAGCGGTTTTGGCAACAGTGCGTTGCCGGATAGCAGTTCTGCATACAGATCTGAAGAAATGCCCGTGTAGCACGGCTGAGCGAGCACAGTCGCCACTGCGTTCGCCCGCTCGCATCTACCAGCGCTGACTTTGCTGGAATTTGAGGATGGCTGCTTTGAGCGCAGGCTGTGTGAAAACTGCTGATCACCTTTTGGTCTAAATGGTCGGTTTTTATGATCAATCATTCTGGATATACCTGAACTGTCGTAGGTCAGCAGCTCTAAACTTATCTGCATACGAATCAACCTAGTGTGCGCAGCCATGACAGAACATATCAAAGGTCAAGACAGATACCAGGTCACTCTGTTGCCGGAAGCGTTGGACGACTTTGTCAGTGGTGATAATCCAGTCAGAGTCATCGATATCTTTGTGAATGGTCTACAGCTTAAAGCGCTTGGCTTTGACGGCGTGGAAGCAAAACAAACCGGACGTCCCGGCTATCACCCTGCCACGATGTTAAAACTCTATATTTACGGTTATTTGAATCGTATCCAATCTTCACGTCGGCTGGAAAAGGAAGCCAATCGTAATGTAGAACTGATGTGGTTGCTGGAGCGGCTGACACCTGATTTTAAAACCATTGCGGACTTCAGAAAAAACAACAGTAAAGGGATTAAGAATGCTTGCCGTGCCTTTATTGACCTATGTCGACAGATGCAAATGTTCACGGATATCACTGTGGCCATCGATGGCAGTAAATTTAAGGCAGTGAACAGCAAACAAAATAACTTCACGCCGCAAAAAGCGAAAGACTATATAGCGAGGGTCGAACAAAGCATAAGTAACTATCTTGAAAAGCTCGATAAAGCTGACCGCGACGCACAGACTGATGTAAATGCTGAGTTAACCGCAACAAAACTGGCATGGCTAAAGAAACGTTTAGGCGAACTACAAGAAATCCAACAAACTGTTGAACAGCAACCAGATAAGCAACTGTCTTTAACCGATCCTGACTCCCGGTTAATGAAAACAAATAACATGAATCGGCAAGTCTGTTACAACGTGCAAACTGCGGTGGATACGAAGAATCATCTGATTGTTGCCCATGAAGTCACGAACACCACTGACCGTGGCCAGCTGCACTCGGTAACTCAGTTGGCTCAGGCAGCTGTTGGCAAAAAGGATATAACCGTACTCGCCGACAAAGGCTATTACAGCCGCAACGATATTAAAGCAGTGCTTGATACCGGAGCTGTAGCCCTGGTGCCAAAAGGTGATACTTCTGGCGCTGATCGCAAAGGCCTTTTTAACCGCTCGTTGTTTAAGTATGACCAGGAAAAAGATATTTATATTTGCCCGACAGGTAACGAGCTTCAGAATAGGTTTGTAGGTGTTGAAGACGGTTTGGAGCTGCAAATGTACTTTAACTGTATCGCCTGTCGCGACTGCAGTCAGCGTTCGAAATGCACCACATCCAAAGTAGCCGCAAGGCGTATAAAACGATGGGTTCATGAAGATGAAATGGAAGTTATGCAGGCAAGGCTGGATGCATTACCGCAAACTGCGCTTGTACGTAAGCAAACGGTAGAGCACCCATTTGGAACGATCAAAATGTGGATGGGAGCCACTCATTTCCTGATGCGACGATTTAAAAACGTCAGTACAGAAATTAGTTTGCATATTCTGGCTTATAACCTGAAAAGGATGATATCGATCTGGGGGACGGCAGGATTGGCCAGTAGGCTAGAAGAACTCTACGGCTAGCAGCACTTGCCATTTTTACCGCTGCTTAGCGCCGTATCGCAACAAATACCAGGCCATATAAACCTCCCTTTAATACCTGTCTAAAAATCACAGCATGTAGAGTCATTTGTAACGCTTGATGCTGGGGAACATGCCGCGATACAGCAAAAATGAGTTTTTACACAGCCTGCACTCATAGCCGCCATTCACTGCATCACTTGCACTTCGCTGCCGCTTTGGTTACCCAGCTCCAGACTCACCCGAACACCATCATTTCGCCGGATCAAACCGACGCTGATGCGCACTGAAATCCGGCACCGAGCGCTGATAATCGGTCTGGAACAAACTGGAATGCACAATAAAATCCGCGGTGGCTTTGTTACATGCCACCGGGATATTCCATACCACGGCGAGGCGGATCAGCGCTTTGACATCCGGATCATGCGGCTGAGAACTCAAGGGATCCCAGAAAAACACCAGCCAGTCGATTTTTTGCTCGGCAATTAAAGCGCCGATTTGCTGGTCGCCGCCCAAAGGCCCGCTGGCAAAACAATGCACTGGCAGCTGCAATTTGTCGCTGATCAGCCGTCCCGTTGTGCCGGTTGCGTATAAGGTTTTATGTTGGAAAAAACCGGCATGAGTGGCGACCCAATCCAACAGTTCAGCTTTTTTACCGTCATGGGCGATGAGCGCGATCGATTTCATTAAGAACCTTCTGTTTTATCAGTTGGATGTGGACGTATAACAGTGCAATGTCTGGTGTGTTTCGCGTTGCTCTAAACACCCTACCCGCTAAATGTCATGTAGCACCATAGATGGTGCACATAATAAATTGCCTGGAGCAATTTTTAATAACGCAAAGCGTTGGCCCGTAGGGAAATTGCCAAAAAAAAGCCCGGCAAAGCCGGGCAAACAACCAAGGTCCACGTAAAAAACTCAGTGTGGGGTTGGTAGCGCTACTTAAGCGCTAACTACAATCCGCTTCATCGCGGTCATGTAACCCCGTAATGTCTTGCCAACGATTTCCACCGGGTGATTGCGGATGGCATCGTTTACTTCAATCAATCGCACGTTATCAACACCGTTGCTGCCTGCAGCTAAACCTTTGCCGAGCAGTTCAGGGCTGATGTTGTTCACCAGGTCGCGCAGCATCGGCACTGCAGCGTTGCTGAACAGGTAGTTACCGTATTCGGCAGTGTCACTGATCACCACGTTCATCTCATACAGACGTTTCCGCGCAATGGTATTGGCAATCAGTGGCGTCTCGTGCAGAGACTCGTAATAAGCAGATTCTTCGACAATACCGGCTTCCACCATGGTATCAAACGCCAGCTCTACCCCTGCTTTAACCATGGCGACTAACAAAATCGCCCGGTCGAAATAATCTTGTTCTGCGATGTTTTCACTAGATACCGGTGCATTTTCAAAACCGCTTTGACGGGTTTCTTCGCGCCAGCCAAACAGTTGTTTGTCATCGTTCGCCCAGTCCGCCATCATGGTCTCGGAGAATTTACCGGAGATGATGTCGTCCATATGTTTGGCGAACAGCGGCTGCAGAATGCCTTTTAATTGCTCAGCTAAGTCGTACGCTTTGATTTTCGCCGGGTTCGACAGGCGGTCCATCATGTTGGTGATGCCACCATGTTTCAGCGCTTCGGTAATGGTTTCCCAGCCGAACTGGATTAACTTGGCAGCAAAACCGGCTTCGTAACCATCAGCAACCAGCTTGTCATAAGCCAGGATCGCACCGGTCTGTAACATGCCGCACAGGATGGTCTGTTCGCCCATCAAATCTGATTTCACTTCAGCCACAAAGCTGGATTCCAGCACGCCGGCACGGTCGCCGCCGGTAGCAGAAGCGTATGCTTTGGCGATCGCCAGGCCGTTGCCATTCGGGTCGTTTTCCGGATGCACCGCAATCAGCGTCGGTACACCAAAACCGCGTTTGTATTCTTCGCGCACTTCAGTACCCGGGCACTTCGGCGCCACCATGATGACGGTGATGTCTTTGCGGATCTGGGTGCCTTCTTCAACGATATTAAAACCGTGTGAATAAGCCAGCGTCGCGCCTTGTTTCATCAGCGGCATTACGGCTTTAACGACCGAAGTATGCTGTTTGTCCGGCGTCAGGTTCAGCACCAGATCCGCCGTTGGAATTAATTCTTCGTAAGTGCCTACGGTGAAACCATTTTCACTGGCTTGCAGGAAAGATTTGCGTTTTTGCGCAATGGCGTCAGCCCGCAGTGCATAAGAAATATTCACACCAGAATCGCGCATGTTCAGGCCCTGGTTTAAACCCTGAGCACCACAGCCAACGATGACTACTTTCCAACCTTTGATAAAGTTACAACCGTCTGCAAACTCTGCTTTTTGCATGAAACGGCATTTGCCCAGCTGCTTTAACTGCTGGCGTAAGTTCAGTGTGTTGAAATAATTAGCCATGTGTCGATCCTGAAAATTCTGGTTTGCCGGTCTGACAGTGCAACAAGCACTTCAGCACTTCTGGCAGAACAACGCTCTGTGCGCTGTTTTGATAAAGCCAGCATACGACGCTGGTTTCATTGCGTGAAGTGATATATTCTCAAAACAGTATTTCACTTTTTGCAATTAAGAATCAGCATCTGATGGATATCCGCAGCGCCCAGCTTTACCTGCATCTGGCCAGCAGCCTGAATTTCAGTAAAACCAGTGAACAGCTGTATGTGTCGCCGTCGACGTTGACGCGGATTATTCAGCGGCTGGAAGATGATTTAGGTGTGCAGTTATTTAGCCGCGACAAAAGGTCAGTGCGGTTAACGCCGGCAGGTGTGCGTTTTCAGCAGTTTGTGAAGCAATATCTGGCCGACTGGCATCAGCTGCAGGTGGATTTGTCGTTAACGTCAGACGCACTGCAGGGCGAGCTCCGGCTGTTTTGTACCGTCACCGCAAGCTACAGCCATTTGCCGGCCATTCTGGATAAATTCCGCCTGCTTTGCCCCAAGGCCGAAATCAGCCTGACCACCGGCGACGCCGCACTGGCGCTGGATAAAGTCAAAAACGACGAAGCCGATATTGCGCTGGCCGTGTATCCGCCGAATTTACCGCTGAATATTGCCTTTGCCAGTATCGCCAAATTACCGCTGCAGCTGATTGCGCCGGTGATCCCCTGCAAGGTCAATGATTTATTGAGTGAAGCGACTGTGGACTGGGACAAAGTCCCGCTGATCGTGCCGGAACATGGCCCGGCGCGTAGCCGCCTCGATGCCTGGCTCAAATACCAGGGCATCACGCCGAATATTGTCGCCAAAGTGGAAGGCCATGAGGCGATGGTCAGTATGGTCGCGCTGGGCACCGGTGTGGCCATCGCGCCTGATCCTGTAGTGCAGCACAGCCCGGTGCGTGACCGGGTGCGCGTGCTGGCGCTGGATTACCAGTTTGCCCCTTTTGATTTAGGCATCTGTATGCAATCCAAACGCCTGCACGAACCACTGATGCGCGCCTTCTGGCAAGTCGCTTCAGGTGGCCCGGCCCTGCAACAATAAGGCGATGGGCTTTTGCAACAAGCGCAGCGCCGGCAGCGCGGTCGCCAGCAGCACCAGTGCCAGCATCATCACCAGCGCCGGCAACACAGCGCTGTGCTGAAACACCGGCGCCCCGAGTTTGCCGCTGAGCCAGGGCGAAAGCCCCCATAGCAACACAGCGCATACCGGCACACTGAATAGTAATAACCCAAGCTGATGGCCACATAAGCGGCTGATTAAACCCGGCACTGTGGCGCCAACAGCCAGTTTGGTTGCCAGCACACTTTGCTCTAACAGCAGCTGAGTTTTCAGCTGGTAATACAAACTTAACGCGGCGAGCAGGCTAATCACGCCGGCTAACAGCATAGAAATGCGGGCAAAAATCCAATAAGGTTCATTCATTTGCTCTAGTTGAGTGGCTAAAGTGCCCCGGTAGCTGATGTCTAAATCCTGGCCTTGCCGGTCAGCCCAGTCTTCCAGTGCTGTAGTCACTTCGTCGACTAACTTTAGATTTGTGGTGAGGGTCAGATATTTGTGCGGCCCCCAGCCATTAGGTTTCAGTTGGGTGTACATCATCGGCATTGGTGCTGCAGCGACACCGCGATGCGGCAAGTCTTTCACCACTCCGCGGATTTGTACCTGCACTTCGAAGGGCGCCATGTAGCTCAAACTCATGCCGGGTAAATCTGCATAGGTCTGGCCAGGCTCCAGCAAAGGATCCGCCAATGCCTGGTTAATTATAATCCCATCGATGTCTGTTGCCATATCACCTGCTAACAGCTCAGCACCTAAAAATTGCAAATAACTGCTGCTGACCATCATACTGCCGACAAACATCTCAAGGCTGTGCCCCGCGACTGTCGTCGTCAGTTTTCGTTCTTCAGGCTCAGTAAAGGGCACAGATAATGCGATTTGCTCTGGAGTATAAACCCCGAACTCACCACGTTGCAGCTTCGCATCAGGCTGAATGCCAGGGTTTAACTGCAACTGCAGCTCTTCAAATGGCAACCAGCGGCTGATAGCCTTTTCCTGCTGTAGCAATTGAAACTGCAGCGACAACGCCAGCACCAACGCCAGACCGGCAAAACTCAGTTGCAGCACCTGCTGCGCCCACGCCAGCCGTTGCTGCAACAAGTTACGCTGGCCTTGGCGATTACGAAACATCCGGGCGCGGCGCAGCAGCCATAGCAGTGGCAGCTGACTGCACAGCAGTAAAAATACAGTCAGCACCAACACGGCAATGGCGGCATAACCCCAATCAAAAGGCACGCCAGCGCTGCCAAAATACTGCTGATACACCTTGAGCCCAGCCAACAAGCCAGCCCCTTGCCAATACAACAACCCACCAGTAGCGACAGCAGCGCACCAAAGCGGTAACTGCTCCAGCGCCAGCTGCCGACTTAGCTGTCGGCTACGGGCACCCAACACCTGACGCATACCCATTTCATGTTGGCGCTGCACCAGCTGGCCTATCAGGCAAAACACCAGGTTAATAGCCACCACGGCGCCACATAACAAAGTCAGGCAACATAGCAGCCAGAACTGTTGTAGCAGGTCAGCACGTTGTTCCGGAAAAAGCTCAATCCCGGGAATAATGTCGGCCTGGTGTTTATCTTCAATCATTTTAAAAGCTTGCAGACCTAACCATTCAACCGGCGTTGCATCATAGTTTTCGGTCAGCACAGACAAATCGACCGGACCTTTAAGCCGAATAAAGCCAATACTATTTGGCAGATTTTCTGTCATCGCCAGTGCTTTCGGGCCTGGACCTTTGCTGACATCGTGGCCTTTATCACTGTCCAGTAATGATAAAAACCGGTCCTCCCATGGTAACCATAAACCCGGTCGTTTTTCGGTAAAGCGGTCCATAGCAGGAGGTAACACCGCAGCAACCAGATAGCGTTTATCACTGTTACGCACCAGCACTTCCAGCCCCTGAACTTCTGGCTTGCCCAATAGTTGCCATAACCAATGACTTAAGTAAACCGGCTGCGATTGACCGGTTTGTTGTGAAAAAAATGGAGTTTTAAGCCCCAGCACTTCTGGTAGATTTTCGCTGTAAAACATCAGCTGTGTGCGGTCGATATTCTGTTCTGCGATTCGTAACTCACTGGGTTTAAAACGGGCAATGGCCAACTCAACTACCTCTGGCCGCTGCTTTAACCGGTACAACTCCGCATTGCTAACGGGCCGATAACGACCTTGCGGGTCGGTGCGGTGTACAGTCGCCACTAAATCTGCCGGTTGCGCCCAGCCCGGCAACGGTGTGCGCAGCTGCGGCCCTAATTGCAGTAACAGCAACAATAATGCACTGAAACAGCCTAAGCCAAGCGCCAGTAAACTCCATTGCAGGCGCTGGCCCCGCCATAAGCGCCAGCTAAACTTCAGCGTGAACAGCACATGCATCAGCTGGCCCTCTGCTCAGTCGCTGGCATATTGACTGAGGTAGTCGCTGCCATAACAGCAGTTGGCTGTGTTGCTGTTGCGACAAACTGACCATCAGCCAGATACAAACGGCGCTGCGCTCTTGCTGCCAGCTGTGGGTCATGCGTTACCATCAGCACAGTCGCGCCATCCTGGTGCAGCTTGCTCAGCAGGTTCATCACAATTTCCGCGCTTTGCGAATCGAGGTTACCGGTTGGTTCATCCGCCAATAACAAGCTCGGGTTAGTAATCAGCGCCCGCGCTATTGCCACCCGTTGCTGCTGACCGCCGGATAACTGCTCGGGATACGCATCCAGCTTGTCAGACAGTTCCACCTGCGCCAGCACTTGCGCCGCCCGGCTGCGGTACTCGGCTGCTTTGACGCCGGCTAAATACCGCAGTGGTAAACTGACATTCTCTGCCACTGTCATGCTGCTAATCAGGTTAAAGTTCTGAAAAATCCAGCCAATATGTCGGTTACGCAGCACACTATGCTGGTAAGCCGACAACCCCGGCACCGACTGACCAAGCAGCAAATACTCGCCGGCTGAAAAGCAATCTAGCAAGCCAATAATCGATAACAAGGTTGATTTACCACTGCCGGAACGGCCTTCAATCGCGACAAACTCGCCACGTGTTACCTGAAAATCCAGTGCCTGTAACACCGGCAGTTGCAGCTTACCCTGAGTAAAGACTTTAGATGCCTGCCGGATGTCGATGAGGGTTTCCGCCTGATGCGTTGCTGTGTTATTGGCTTCAGCCATTGAGGTCCTCCGGTGCAATTACTTCGTTGTTTAACAGTGCCGCCGGCACCTGCAATAAAATTTGTTCACCGGCTTTGACGCCATCTAACAGCTGCATTTGTTTGGCGGTCAGACTGCCGATCAGTACTTCGCGGCGCTGGTACTGTGCCGAAGACGCATCCCAGACAAACAGCGCCTGGCGTTGTTGTGGTTTTTGAATGTACGAAGCGCGGTCGCTGAGCAGGGTTTGTTCTTGGGACCCAACATTGATATCAGCTTTGACTTCAATATTGGCGCGGGCGGTATCTGGTAGGTCACTTAACAGGGTCACATCAACCCGTAAAAAGTTGTCCACCACATTAGGCGACACCCAGCTGACTTCACCGAGCATGGGTTTACCTTTGATATTCAGCGTCACCGCCTGGCCGGGTTTGACTAAAGCCGCATCGACAGCACCGATTTTCAGCTCCGCTAACAATTGCCCGGGCTCAGCTACTTGCCCCAAAGCTTGCCCCACCACCACCTGACTGCCCGGTTTTAAGCTTTCATCGAGCGCAATCAGCTAGCCGCTGATATCGCTGCTGACGGCCAACGCCAGCACATCCTGTTTGGCAATATCCCGTTGTTTTTCCGCGCGTTGCCGGTTGAGTTCCGCTGCAGACAGCCGGTTTTGGCTGGATCTGGCAAAGCCTTTAAGTTTTTCTTCGGCCAGCAGTACTTTCTGTTTGGCCTGCGTCAGCAATGCTTCGCTTTGGGCAAAATCCAGCGCTGAGACAATTTGCTTTTGATACAACTCTTGTTTGGCGGCCAGCTGGGTTTGCAACAGTTGTTGCTCGGCCTGGGCCAGCCGTAAATCATGCTGCAGTTGCAACTGTTCTTGCTCCAGCTGCTGCAGCAATAAAAATTCGGCCTGCTGCGCTTGTAATGCCAGCTCCTGCTCTTCCAGCTGGCGCTGTAATTTTGGATTGACCAGTTGCAAAATCGGCTGCCCGGCGTCAAGCATAGCGCCGGGCCTTTGCGCCAGCTGCAACACCCGGCCTTCGGTCATTGCGATCAGACTTTGCACTTTTTGCGGGACTAAAACGCCAAAGGCACTGATTTGATTGTCCAGAGTCCCCTGCTGTATCCGGCTGGTCTGCTGCTGTAATGATGCAGGTGAGGCAGAAAAGAAACCGGATATCAGCATGCCCAGTGCTAAGGTAACCAGAGTTATCACGCCAAGAATTATTTTGGGTTGTTGCCAGAAAGGGAAACGATCAGTGGGGATATGCATCAGCAACACGTCCTGTGTGAAAAGTCTGCCAAAATCAAAGCAGATAAACTCAATTTGAAAATTCGAAATGTAATATTTTTGTTTCTGTAGTTCAACAACTGTTGCAACAACACAAATTCAGCCTAAATAAAATCAACTTGAAAAACCTGATGAAACATTGATATCGGTTGGTGATAGCGTCTGTGCGACCTTGCTGGAGCGTTGCGTTCCCGTAAGAGATTTACCAAACCTTTACCTGCCTTTTCACCTGATTGACGTGTTAATCACTACACTCAGTCCGTAAATAACCAACACGATAAAGGACCTTAGATGCAAAAGTTAACGGGTGCGGTGATAAGAGTCTGGCTGATGGGCTTATTCGCGATGGTGGTACTGTCAGGTTGTGTGGTGCATCCGGCACATCACCGGCATGTGGTGGTGGCAAAGCCGGTGCCGAAGACCGTGGTGGTTAAGCAGGTAGTCGTGAAAAAACCTGTGGTCGTGCGAAAAGTCGTGGTGCACTGAATTGCCGGGCCCGAAAATAAAAAAGCCGCATAGAGCGGCTTTCAGATTAATGACAAACCCCAGTTTTCTGGGGTTTGCGCTTTTCAGGAGTGGTGCATTCTCCGTCAGTGGTCATGGCTTAATAATGTTGTGGGTTGTTGAATTTGATTGGGCTGGTGTTGAATGAGCTGGCATTTGGCTTGGTTGATAGAGATTTAGGCTTGAGACTGGCTCAGGCGGCCAGCAGTAACGCCATTTTCTTGATGTTTTGCGCAGCACCCGCCAGCAGACATTGCATTTGGACTTTTTCCAGCCCTCTGAAGCGGGCATAGCGGTGGCCGTGGTGTTGTTTGGCGTCCGCGAAGCTACGCTCTACTGTTTCTTTGCGCCTTTTGTAAATCTTCTTGCCCCATGCGCTTAACCGGGTTTCATTGGCTGCCTCTTTGGCCGTTTCAAATACGTGTCGGGTCAATACTTTGGTGTGATTCTCACTTTTCGTGCAGCGGCTGCGGATAGGACAATCTTTGCATTTGTTGCGGTCGGATTTGTACTCACGATACCCGGCACGATTGGTGGTGCTGTACTGCAGCAGTTCGCCTTGCGGGCAGCGGTAACAATCGCTGTCTTTATCGTAGTCAAACGCGCTTTTGCGCAATAAGTCTTTGCCTTTGTTGGGCCGGCGGTAGCCCATCACCGGCTCAATTTGCCGCGCTTTAATCAGGTGGCACAGCATCGCAGTGTTGTAGCCCGCATCCAGCCCAACCGCGACCGGCTCAAGCTGGAAACGCTGCAGTTGCCGGTCAAGCCTCGCAATATAAGGCTGACTGTCGTGCTGATTGCCAGGCGTGACGTGCGTGTCAGTAATAAGGCCGTGCCGGCCATCGACGGTGCGGTGGTCGAGGTAAAAAAAGCCCTGCGGTTTGCCTTCGCGCGTCATAAAACCACTGTCAGGGTCTGTGGTACTGGCTTTTATCTCGCTCAGTTCACAGACGCTGTCATCCTTGGGAGCCAGTGGCTTTTTTCCGGCGGCTTTGCGCTCCTCCTCAATCGCCGCGTTGAGCTGGTCGACATAGGCCGAGGTACTGGCTGCCACTAACTTATTGATGGATTTATTCTTATTGGCACTGGCTTTTAAGTGCGTGCTGTCGGTGTAAAGCACGCGGCCGCCAATCAACCTTTTGGCAATGGCCTGCTCAACAATCCGGTCGAAGACCCGTTGGAACACATCAGTCCCGTTGAAACGGCGAATACGGTTCTGACTGAGCGTTGAAGCGTCCGGTACTTTATCGGTCAGCGACAAACGCAAAAACCAGCGATAGGCCACATTGACCTCAATCTCCTGCATCAGCCGGCGCTCACTGGGCACGCCAAACAAATAACCAAGCAGCATGATTTTGAACAGCATCACCGGGTCAATCGCCGGCCGGCCATTGTCTTTACAATACAAATCAGCGACTTCAGTACGGATAAACTCAAAATCTATGGTGGTATCGATTTTACGAACCAGATGGTTTTGTGGCACCAGCTGTTCCAGTGTCACCATTTCAAGCTGATGTTGTTGCGGGGAGATATCTCTGAGCATGAGGGCAGCTCCTGTTTGGACTCCCTCTATTAGATCAAAGGCCTGGATCTACGTCCAGGCCTTTGTCAGCAGTCTGAAAGCCGCATAGAGCGGCTTTTTGGTTTACACAGGCAATGCCTATTTCACTACCCGTAAATGGCTGCCTTTTTTCGGCTTGTCATCATCCGGACCGGGTTCCGGGCTGTCACTGACTGCGGCTTCTTCAACGTCAGTATCCGCGTCATCCAGCTCATCTTCCTGCCATTCTTCTTCCGGCGTGAACATAGTGCCAGCGCCATTTTCACGGGCATAAATCGCCAGCACAGAACGCTGTGGAATATACAGCGCAAACGGATTGCCGCTAAACCGGGCATTAAAAGTCACTGCATCATTACCCAGCAATAAATTGCCAATAGCGCCCGGGCTGATATTCAGCACAATTTGACCATCTTTGACATGCTGCAATGGTACTTTCACGCCAGGCATAGTGGCATCAACGACCAGATAAGGTGTGCAGTTGTTATCGACAATCCACTCGTAAAAAGCACGCAACAGATAAGGCCGGTTTGGAGTCATTTGCATGATGAATTCTCTTAATACATACCGGGATGAATACGGCGCTCTGCTTCAGTCAGTGACTGTTGAAAGGCATCGCGTTCGAACATCCGCAGCATATAATTTTTAATTGGTTTGCTGCCAGGGCCGGACAACTCAATGCCAAGCAGTGGCAGGCGCCATAACAACGCTGACAGGTATACGTCCTGTAAGCTGAATTCGTCACTCATAAAAAACGGTGAGTCAGCAAAAATCGGCGCGGTCGATAACAGACTTTCACGTAAATCGTGCCGGGCATCGGCTGCGCCGGGTGCATCGGCCAGAATCTTATTAGCAAGACCATACCAGTCGCGTTTGATGCGATACATCATCAGCCGGGTTTGGCCACGCGCGACCGGATAGACCGGCAGTAATGGCGGATGCGGAAAACGCTCGTCCAGATATTCCATGATGATATCGGCCTGATACAACGCCAAATCGCGATCAATCAGTGTGGGCAAACTACCATATGGATTCACTTCATACACGTCTTCCGGCAGGTTGCCGGGATGGACGACCAGAATATCTGCACTGATGCCTTTTTCGGCCAGCACCATCCGCACGTGATGGCTATCCATATCGGCTGCGGCACTGAACAAAGTCATTGTATTACGTCTGCTGGCGTTGCTCGCCATGGCTTCCTCCGAAAAAGGCAAAGGGGCCTTGCGGCCCCTTATACTGACAGCGCGTGGCGCTTAATGAACGTCTTTCCAGTATTCTTTCTTCAGCAGGAATGCCAACACAAAGAAAATAAACAGGAAGATCATTACTTTAATACCCAGGCTGTGGGATTCAAGTTTAGAAGGCTCGCCAGTGTACTCCAGATAGTTAACCAGATCTGCTACAGCACGGTCATATTCTTCCGGACTAAGTTCACCTGATCCATCGGCGACAATACCGACATAAACTTCTTTCGACTCACCATCGACCATCTGTGTTTCGTGTTTTTTATGCGGAATACCCTGCAATTCCTGCAGCACATGCGGCATACCAACCAGTGGGAACACTTCGTTGTTCACGCCAAATGGACGTGTCGGGTCTGCATAAAACGAGCGCAGGTAGGTGTAAATCCAATCCGGACCACGCACCCTGGCCACGTTGGTCAGATCCGGTGGCGGCGCACCAAACCATCTGGCCAAATCGGCTTTTGGCGTTGAGTTCTTAATGAAATCACCGACTTTATTTGCCGTAAACGCCAGCTCTTTCATCCCGACGTCATCCGGAATACCTAAATCCCGGAACGTACGTGAATAACGTTGGTACTCCATCTGGTGACAACCCAGACAGTAGTTCTGGAACATCTTAGCGCCGCGCTGCAATGATTCTTTGTCATGCAGGTTAATCGGTGCTTTGTCCAGGTGGACAGCAACACCACCTGCAGCCAACACTGAAGCAGACGTCACCAGTGCCAGTACTGAGAATAACTTTTTCAGCATTATGACAACCTCACAGGCAATGGTTTGGTTTTTTCGTTTTTGCTGTACCACCACAGTAAACCGAAGAAGCCGAAGTAAGCAAAAGATGCGATCTGTGCAAACAGTGTATATGTCGGTGTTGCTGGTAATACACCCAGAACCCCTAACACAATAAAGCTAATCACAAAGTTAACCAGATTCAGTTTGTGCAGTGTTGAGCGGTAGCGCACTGAACGCACTTTACAGCGATCTAACCACGGTAACAGTGCCAGCAGAATGATGGCTGCGAACATCAGGATCGCGCCCCACAACTGGTCCGGAATCGCCCGCAGAATGGCGTAAAACGGCGTGAAATACCACACCGGAGCAATGTGGTCAGGTGTTTTCATCGGATTCGCAGGTTCAAAGTTCGGCGCTTCTAACAGGTAGCCACCGCCTTCAGGTGCAAAGAAAATCACTGCACAGAAGATAATCAGGAAGCCCACCACGCCAACGATATCTTTCACCGTGTAATATGGGTGGAATGGAATCGCATCGACGATGATTTTCTTGCCACCTTTGGTGAAATATTCATGGAAGGTGAATTTCTCTGAGACGTTATTCTCAAATTTCTGCCCTTCGTTTGGTACTTTAACATCGATACCATCCGGGTTATTTGAGCCCACTTCGTGCAATGCAATGATGTGTAAGAACACCAGAATGACCAGCACCAGTGGCAGCGCAATGACGTGTAACGCAAAGAAACGGTTCAATGTTGCGCCGGAAATGACGTAGTCGCCGCGGATCCACAGCGTTAAATCATCACCAATCCCCGGAATAACACCGAAAATTGAAATAATAACCTGAGCACCCCAGAACGACATCTGGCCCCATGGCAGCAGGTAGCCCATGAAAGCTTCAGCCATCAGCACGACAAAAATCAGCATACCGAAGATCCACAGCAGCTCACGTGGTTTCTGGTAAGAGCCGTACATCATGCCGCGGAACATGTGCAGATACACAACTACAAAAAAGGCAGAAGCACCGGTTGAGTGCATATATCGCAGCAGCCAGCCGTAGTCGACATCGCGCATGATGTATTCAACAGAAGCAAAAGCGCGTTCAGCAGAAGGCTCGAAATTCATCGTTAACCAGATGCCGGTGACAATCTGGTTTACCAGTACCAGCATCGCTAAGGAGCCGAAGAAGTACCAGAAATTGAAGTTTTTTGGCGCCGGGTACTGCATCACATGGAGATTCATCTTCTCCATAAATGGCATGCGGTACTCAATCCAACTCATGAAATTTTTAAACATCAGGCAGTCCCCTCGTCAACACCGATAACCAGCGTTGTGTCATCAGTGAACATATATGGTGGGATCATCAGGTTTTTTGGCGCAGGAACGCCGGAAAACACCCGACCAGCCATGTCATACGTGGAGCCGTGACATGGGCAGAAGAAACCAGATGCGATCCCTTCAACATGGGCATCAAAATCAGCCATCTTGTAAGTTGGAGAGCAGCCCAGGTGGGTACAAATACCGACCGCGACAAACACTTCTGGTTTTTTCGAGCGATGCTGGTTCTTCGCATAAGCCGGCTGCTGTTCTTCGTCAGAATTCGGATCCCGTAGCTGACCTTCAACGGCCGCCAGACTTTTTAACATATCCGGTGTACGGTTCACGACCCACACCGGTTTACCGCGCCATTCCACCCGAATTAACTGACCTGGCTCGAGTTTGCCGATATTCGCAGTAACAGGCGCACCGGCTTGTTTTGCTTTTTCACTCGGATTCCAGGAAGCAATAAAGGGAACGGCTGCTCCAACAGCACCAACACCACCTACAACAGAGGTCGCGATGGTCAGGAAGCGACGGCGACCATGATCAACTGGCGCATTGCTCATCCACTCATCTCCACGTTTACGCTTAAAACTTAAGCAGTTTAAGCGGCTGAATTACAGCGATTATTATAAGTTGCAAAATACGGCGGATCATAATGAAAAGCCCTGCCTGTTACAAGGATTTACACTGATTCTATGCGACCAGCTGCAGTTTTTTTTCGCAATTTTTTGATCCCGGACAATGTGGGCAACAGACTGAATTTGCTTTACAAATTACTAACGATAAGCAGCAGCGCATCTGAGCAGAGCGTGCACCTTTATCACCATAGCTGTTTTATGCCGGACGCAAACAAGTATTACCGGACTTTGTCGAATTACCAGAGTGCAGAGCATTGTTTCAGACGAAAAAAAACCCGGCAGAAGCCGGGTTTTTCGGGAAAACGAATTAACGTTTTGAGTACTGTGGGCGCTTACGCGCTTTGTGCAGACCGACTTTCTTACGTTCTACCTTACGAGCGTCGCGGGTTACGAAACCAGCTTTACGCAGCGCAGGACGCAGAGATTCGTCAAATTCCATCAGTGCACGGGTGATACCGTGACGGATAGCACCAGCCTGACCAGAAATACCACCACCTTTAACAGTGATGTACATGTCAAACTTGCCAACCATTTCAACTAACTCTAATGGTTGCATAACAACCATACGAGCAGTTTCACGACCGAAGTATTCAGTGATAGTACGTTGGTTGATAACGATGTTACCAGCACCCGCTTTCAGGAATACACGTGCAGTAGAGGTCTTACGACGACCAGTACCGTAATATTGATTCTGTGCCATGTCTATGCTCCCGTTAGATGTCTAAAACTTGTGGTTGCTGGGCAGCGTGCTGATGCTCGGCGCCTGCATACACTTTTAACTTACGGAACATAGCGCGACCCAGTGGACCTTTTGGCAGCATGCCTTTGATCGCGGTCTCCAGTACCATCTCAGGTTTTTTATCCAGCAGCTTTTCAAAGTTAATTTCTTTGATGCCACCTGGGAAACCAGAGTGAGAATAGTACATTTTGTTTTTCGCTTTGTTACCAGTTACAGTCACTTTGTCAGCGTTAACTACGATGATGTAGTCGCCGGTGTCAACGTGTGGCGTGTATTCTGGCTTGTGCTTGCCGCGCAGACGGCTAGCGATTTCAGTTGACAGACGACCCAGGGTTTTACCTGCGGCATCAACAACGAACCAGTCGCGAGTTACGCTTTCTGGTTTAGCAGTAAAAGTTTTCATCAAAAACTACCCAAAAATAAATATGTTACACCTTACACAACCTACTCAGGCTGCGTCGTTTATCGTACCCCTTCGAGTACTGCAAACTGCCAGGCTACGGCAGAATCAGGCTGTAACGTGGGCCGGCGGCGGATTATAAAGGAAGGCTGCACAAAAAACAGCTGTTTTGTGCAGATTTTTTCGATCGAATCAGTGTTTTACGGCAGATGGGCCAGCGCCAGATAATCCTGTGACTGCATTTCCTGCAGACGGCTCAGGCAGCGCCGGAACTCAAACGACAGAATTCCCTGCGTGTACAGCTGCTCCATTGGCAATTCTGCCGAAATAATCAGCTTCACTTTACGCTCATAAAACTCATCGACCAACGCGATAAAACGGCGCGCCACATCGTCATTGCCCTGCCCCATCTGCTTCACACCGCTTAGCAGCAGCGTATGGTAGATTTTCGACAGTTCCATGTAGTCATACTGGCTGCGCATCGTTTCGCATAACTCACTGAATTCAAACCAGATAATGCCATCAGCCTCACGTCGATACTGCAGCTTGCGGCTGGCAATTTCAATCTGGCCATCCTGCTGTCGCGGCTCGACCGACAACGCCAAAAAATACTGCTGCAAATTTTGCTCAGCTTTTTCATCGAGCGGCGCGTGATAGATTTCTGCCTGCTGCAAAGTGCGTAAGCGGTAATCAATCCCACTGTCGACATTCACTACATCGGTATATTGTTTAATCAATGCAATCGCCGGCAAAAACCGCGCGCGCTGCAAGCCATTACGGTATAAACCATCCGGCTCAATGTTCGATGTCGCCACCAGCGTGATGCCGCGGGCAAACAAGGCCTGCATCAGCGTGCCCAGGATCATCGCATCAGTGATATCCGAGACAAAAAACTCGTCAAAACAGATGATATCCACATCACGTTTGAAGTGGTCCGCGACTTTTTCCAATGGATTGGGCTCACCCGCCAACGCTTTCAGTTCGTCATGGACTTTGTGCATAAACCGGTGAAAATGCACACGCAGTTTGCGGTTCCCGGGTAAACATTCAAAAAATGTATCTACCAGATAGGTCTTGCCACGGCCAACACCGCCCCAGAAATACAAACCTTTAAGCGGGTTTGATTCAGGCTTCTTCCCTAATAACTTATTGAAAATAGTAATTTTTTTAGGAGCGTGACTGACAAAATCGTCATACAGGCGTTGCAGTTGCAACACGGCATGTTGCTGAGCGGCATCAAACTGAAAATCGGGGCGCTGTAAATCAAGCTGATATTTTTGCTGTGGCGTCATCATACAATGCAGTGCGGGCGCAGGTTCTGGCCGGGAAAAGTTAACGCTTATAGTAACATGCCTTACCACTACCGATAAGAAGATCGGTTACACTTGACAGTAAATCGTAGTTCCAGGAGTTGTTATGTTGATGTCTTCCATTCTTTGGCTGATAGCCGGTTTAGTGATTGGTGCTGCAGCCGCCCGTTTTTACAGTGTCCGGCAATTTAATCAGAACAAACTGCAGGTTGAACTCGAAGAGAGTAAATCCCAGTTGCAAAATTATCGCACGGAAGTGTCCGACCATCTGGAGACCACCCAACGGCTGATGAGTCAGTTGCAGGATAACTACGAACAAATCGTCCGCCATATGGCCAGTACCAAGATGACGCTGGTCGACAAAGCCCCGGTGCAACGCCCGACGCATTTGAATTATTTGTCGACAGATACAGCGGAACATATTCGTAAATCGCTTGGCCAAATCGATGAACGCCGACGCAAACAAGTGTCACATGCACAGCAACCGCTTGATTATGCGGGCCATTCCAGCGGGTTGATGAAAACCTTCCCAACAGAAAAAAATTCAGGAAACTGAAACTTTTTAAAAATGCACCGGTCTTCAGAGGCAGTTACCCGATGGAGACAAGTGCGTTATGAATATGAAGTTATCCTTTGTCACCGCAAGTATTCTTGCAGTTTTTCTGTTAGCTCAACCAAGCCCTGCAGCGGCTAAACTCCCTTTCTTCGGTGCCGAAGCCGGCACCGAAATGCCTAGCCTGGCCCCGATGCTCGACAAAGTGACCCCTGCCGTCGTCAACATTAACGTTGCTGGCAACCGCGAAGTGCGTCAACGGGTGCCGGATGCGTTCCAACAGTTTTTTGGTCAAGGCGAAATGCGCCGCTCTCAGCCATTCCGCGGTTTGGGTTCCGGCGTCATCATTGATGCCGCCAAAGGTTATGTGGTTACCAACTCTCATGTCATTAATCAAGCCGATGAAATTCAGGTCACCTTAAAAGATGGCCGGACTTTTGATGCAAAAAAAATCGGTGAAGATCCGGACAGCGATATCGCACTGTTGCAAATCAAAGCCGACAACCTGACCGCTATCACGGTCTCGGATTCTGACACGCTGCGGGTCGGCGATTTTACCGTCGCCATTGGTAATCCGTTTGGTTTAGGTCAAACCGTCACTTCCGGTATTGTCAGTGCGCTTGGCCGCGGTGGTCTTGATATTGAAAAATATGAAGATTTCATCCAGACCGACGCAGCGATCAATAGCGGTAACTCCGGTGGTGCTCTGGTCAACTTAAAAGGTGAGCTGATTGGTATTAACACCGCCATATTAGGACCAAATGGCGGCAATATCGGTATCGGTTTTGCTATTCCGTCGACGATGATGAAAAATCTGGTTAATCAAATTATTGAATTTGGCGAAGTAAAACGTGGCGTGCTCGGTATTGAAGGGAATGACCTGAATGCCGAACTGGCAAAAAATATGAACGTAAAAACCAACAAAGGTGTGTTTGTTGGCAAAGTAACACCAAATTCCGGCGCGGAAAAAGCGGGGATAAAAGCGGGTGATGCGATCGTAAGCCTGAATGGTAAGCCAATCCAGAGCATGTCTGAACTGCGTGCCAAAGTTGGTACACTCGGGGTAGGTAAATCGGTCAAACTTGGTGTTTTGCGCGAAGATAAACAGGTCTCGCTGGATGTAAAACTTTCTGCCGCGGATCAGGCTAATGTCACCGCAGCGAATTTGCATGACATGTTGGCTGGAGCCAACTTTGCTAACGGTAAAACTGCCGACGGCGATGCGGGCGTGTTGATTGTTGAAGTTGCCGACGGATCGCCGGCAGCAAGGCTAGGATTGGCGAAAAACGATGTGATTATCGGTGTGGGGCGTACTCGTATTGAAAATATCAATCAGCTCCGTACTATCCTGGAAGGGGCGCAAGGTGTGATTGCTCTGCAAATTCAACGGGATAACACTGTATTCTATACGTTGATCCGTTAATTCGTACCATCAGATAAAGCCGGGGCAACCCGGCTTTTTATTTGCAAAAATGCTGAAGCCTGGCTATGTCCAAGCAGGCCACGACAAGCCCAATTTCATGATCAGTAACGTTTTTTCTGCTGCAGCTTTGCCGGCATCAATGCTATGCTGAAACATTCCTGAGCTCAGATAGAACTGTCGTGACTAATTTCCTGCTGCTGATTTTTAAGGGCGTGGCCTATGGGCTGGCACTTGCACTGCTTTACCTGCTTCTTGCCCCGTCCGGGCAATTGCAGCTTGCCCATCTGCTGCAGCCTGAAGAATCCGAGCCAGCCGCCATATCTTATGCCAGAGCAGTCCGCGCCGCGGCACCAGCAGTAGTTAATGTTTATACGCGCAGTACTCAATTGGACGAGCGCTCGTATGAGCGCCGTGTCATCCAGAATCAATCACTGGGTTCGGGCGTGATCATGCGCAGCGATGGTTATATCGTGACCAATTACCACGTCGTACACGGTGCCGACCAAATCGTCGTTGCGCTGCAGGATGGCCGGCAGCTCGATGCACTGTTGATCGGCCAGGATCAAATGACCGACCTTGCCGTGCTGAAAGTCGAAGCAGAAGATCTGCCGGTTATTCCACAAAATCCGGAACTGGCGCCACAAGTCGGCGACCTGGTACTTGCGATTGGTAACCCGTTAAATCTGGGCCAATCAATCACTCAAGGCATTATCAGCGCGACAGGCCGGGCTGGCCTCAGTACCAATTCATACACCGATTTTATGCAAATGGACGCGGCCATCAATGAAGGCAACTCAGGTGGCGCGCTGGTCAATAGTAATGGCGTGTTAGTCGGCATTAATACCGCTGCGTTTCAGCGTCAGCGCAATCTGGAAGTGCAGGGAATTTTCTTTGCTGTGCCGTATAAACTGGCCGCGACTGTGATGCAAAAGCTGATTAAACACGGGCGAGTTGTGCGGGGGGCGCTTGGGATGAATGGTATTCCGGTCGTTAATGCTGCTGGCGAGCGTCAGGTATCAACCGGTCAGCCATTTTATGGCGTGCTGATCGACCAGGTTGAGCCTTTTGGTCCTGCTGATACTGCCGGCGTGCAACAAGGCGATATTCTGTTGCAGGTCGATCATAAGGCACTGACGAGCGTTGGTCAGGCCTTGGACATCGTGGCTGAAACCGAGCCTGGCTCAGAGATTGATTTATTACTGGAAAGGCAAGGTCAAAAAGTGACGCTCAAATGCCGGATAGGCTTAAGGCCTGAAGCTGAATAGACGTCAATGCTGACAACAAAAACGCCCGCAACCGCGGGCATTTTTTTAAGCACATAATACAGAGTGATTAAACCGGCGCGTTAATCCGTGTTATCTCTGCACCTAATTTCTGCAACTTAAACTCGATCTGCTCGTAACCACGGTCAATATGATAAATGCGGTCAACAACAGTGTCGCCTTGCGCAACCAGACCAGCAATCACCAGACTGGCTGATGCACGCAGATCAGTCGCCATCACTTGCGCGGCGTTCAGCTGTGGCGTGTGCTGACACACAGCCGTATTGCCTTCCAGCTGGATCAGCGCACCCATCCGCTGCAGTTCCGGCACATGCATAAAGCGATTTTCAAAGATAGTCTCGGTAACAACGCCGACTCCACTTGCCACCACATTGAGCACAGTGAACTGCGCCTGCATATCGGTCGGAAAGCCCGGATGTGGCACTGTTTTCACGTTGACAGAATTTAAGCTACGCCCAGTCATATTCAGGCGGATCCAATCAGCCCCGGTGGTGACTTCAGCACCGGCTTCCCGTAATTTTTCCATCACGACTTCAAGTTCAGCCGGATCGGTATTGGTACAGGTCACATCCCCGCCAGTAACGGCCGCAGCGACCAGAAAAGTGCCGGTTTCAATCCGATCCGGCAGCACTTTGTGCTTGGCACCGACTAACGACGGCACCCCTTCAATCCGGATTGTTGCACTGCCAGCACCACTGATTTTCGCTCCTAAAGCAATCAGATAATTAGCTAAATCAACTACTTCAGGCTCACGGGCAGCATTTTCGATGATGGTCACACCATCAGCCAGCGTTGCCGCCATCAACAGGTTTTCGGTGCCAGTGACACTGACCATGTCCATCACCAGATGTGCGCCTTTTAACCGGTCAACCCGCGCTTTGATATAGCCATTTTCCACGACAATCTGCGCACCCATTTTACGCAGGCCATCGATGTGCAGATTGACCGGACGCGCACCGATCGCGCAGCCACCCGGTAACGATACTTCGGCATAACCAAAACGGGCTAACAATGGCCCTAACGCCAGAATAGATGCGCGCATTGTGCGCACCAGCTCGTATGGCGCCAGCTGACTGGTGATGTTGGTCGCGTCGACGGTCACCCGATCAGCGTCACGCTCAACGACGGCGCCAAACATCCGCAGCAGTTTAAATGTGGTGTCGATATCTTTTAACGCAGGCACATTACTGATCACTGATGGCTGTTCAGCCAGCAGGGTTGCAAACAGGATCGGTAATGCGGCGTTTTTCGCACCGGAAATAGATACTTCGCCTTGCAGGCGGGCGCCGCCTTTGACTAAAAATTGTTGCATCTTTGCTTACACCGGCGGGTTAAGGAGTTTTTCACGACGCCATTGGGTTGGCGTGAAGGCTTTAATTTGCAGGGCATGAATACTGCCGTTGGCAATATCACTCATCAGCGGTGCGTACACCAGCTGCTGTTGTTTTACCCGGCTCAAGCCGTCAAAACAATCGCCCACGGCCGTGACAGAGTAATGACTGCCATCAGTTTTCACATACACTTCAGCCAGTTGCAGCTGCTCAAGCAACCGCTGTTCAATCTCTTTACAATCCATCTGGATACCCTTGTGCCACAGTGTGGTGGTTTGCGAGCGTCCGTTAACCGGACAATCGCCAAAAATAAAACCCGGCGTACTGGCGCCGGGTTGTCATTATATCCTGCCTCGGAGTGCTTTTCAGCTCTCTGTCGGTAAAAGGCTTAATACATCACTGACCGCAGCCAGTGAACGCAATTGCGCCGGCATGCCACGTAACGTGACCTGCAGAGATTTTGCCTTTGCCTGCGACAATACCTGGATCAGCCAGGCCAGGCCTGCTGTATCCACATGCTTTAATGCGGCAAGGTCAAACACCGCATTGCCCTGCAGACTCTGCAATGGTTTAAATGGCCAGAACTGCACGACGGTGTTGCGATCCAGCTCGCCGCTGAATACCAGTACTTGCTGTTCCTGACGGATCTCAAGCATTTTTCGCTTTCTCAGGCGCTTTGATCGGCGCTTTGGCTTTCTCTTCTAACTGCGCAGCCACGCTGACCAAGCCTTGCTGACGGATCAGGCTGCCCAGTTCAGAACGCTTGCTATCCAGTAAAGAAATACCTTCGGCGACCATGTCAAAGACCAACCAGTTACTCGCACCTTTGACGCGACGCAGTTTAAATTCGATTTTGATATCCGGTTTACCAGGGTCGATCACCCGGGTTTTGATCGTGATAATTTTCTTTTGGGCTTCAATCGGTTGACCCGGTTCAATCATCACTTGCTGATCGCGATACTGGGTAAATACACCGGCATAAGTACCAACCATGTAGTTCTGGAAGGCGCCAACAAAAGTATTAAAATCTTCCTTCGGCACTGTATTCAGTTTGACTGCGTTGCCAATGACATAACCAGCTGCGTAACGGCTGTCGATATAAGGCACCAGCTCTTCTGTGACGATTGTACGCAGAATTTCCGGATCCTTTTTGATGTCAGCCTGTTGCCGGGCAATACGTTGGAAGGTTTTATCTGCCAGCACTTCCATCATTTTGTATGGGTCGTCATATTTCGGCACTGCAGCGTCTGCCGCCTGAGCCTGCGAAAACGCCAGCAGCGCAGTCGCCGCCAGCAATACTTTGAATAATGCTTTCATCATTGATTCCCACGATTGAATAAGAACTGGCCAATGAGCTCTTCCAGCACAATGGCGGATTTGGTGTCTTCGATGTAGTCACCGTTTTTCAGAATTTCAACGTTCTCATCGACAAAACCCGGCTGTAATCCGATGTATTGTTCCCCCAGTAGCCCTGAGGTCAGGATCGCCAGTGAACTGGTTTCCGGAAAATTGTTATAACTGCTGTTGATCTCCAGTGTAACCACCGGTTGAAACGATTCCGGATCTAACTGAATTGACGCGACCCGTCCAACCACAACACCACCGACTTTGATCGGTGAACGCGCCTTCAGGCCGCCAATATTTTCAAACTTAGCTAATAACTGATAGCTCTGATCCGAACCGGCGACACCGGTATTGGCCACTTTGAGTGCCAATAACAACAACGCTGCGATCGCCAATGCGACAAAAAAACCTACAAATAACTCTAATTTACGTGATGCCATTTCTCATCCACCAAACATGACAGCGGTTAATACAAAATCAAAACCCAGTACAGCCAGTGAGGCTGTCACCACAGTCTGAGTCGTTGCCTGACTGATCCCTTCCGACGTTGGGACCGCATCAAAACCTTTGTGCAGCGCAATCACAGTCACCACAAAGGCAAACACGATACTTTTGATCACGCCATTAATGACATCCTGCTGGAAATCGACATTAGCCTGCATCGCAGACCAGTAGCCGCCACCATCAACACCGAGCCAGTCGACACCAACCAGATGGCCGCCCAGAATGCCGACCGCATTAAAAATCAGCGCCAATAATGGCATACTGATGACGCCGGCCCAGAACCGAGGCGCGATGACCCGACGCAGCGGATCAACAGCCATCATCTCCATACTCGACAACTGTTCCGTGGCTTTCATCAGACCGATCTCTGCGGTCAGCGCACTGCCCGCCCGACCGGCAAACAGTAACGCAGTCACGACCGGTCCCAGTTCACGTAACAGACTGAGCGCTACCAAAGGCCCTAACATCTGTTCGGCACCGAACTTAGCCAGAACTGTATAGCCTTGCAGCGCCAGCACCATGCCGATAAACAGGCCGGATACCAGAATGATCAGCAATGACAACACACCGACCACATAAATCTGTTTCATATACAGATGCCAGTTCTTCAGCGGCCGTGGCCGCCCCCATAAGGCACCAAACAACATCAGAGTTGCCCGGCCAAGGCCCTGCAACGTACCTAGTGTGTTGGCACCTAACTGCTGGATTTGATTCAGCATCAGCGGCTTAACTCCATTAATTCAGTAGCATAATCGGCTGCTTTAAAGTGGAACGGCACAGGCCCGTCCGCTTGTCCCTGCAGGAATTGCTGCACCAGCGGTGATTCGTGTTGGCGCAACTGCTCGGGTGTACCGTGGCCAATGACACGACGTTCCGCCACCACATAAACGTAATCGGCGATACTCATCACTTCAGCGACGTCATGCGACACAACAATAGAAGTCAGCCCCAACGCATCATTCAAGGAGCGTATCAACCGGACTATCACGCCCATTGAAATCGGATCCTGTCCGGCAAATGGCTCGTCGTACATAATCAATTGCGGATCTAATGCAATAGCCCGCGCCAGTGCCGCGCGGCGCGCCATGCCACCGGAGAGTTCTGCCGGCATTAAATCCCGGGCGCCGCGTAACCCAACCGCTTCAAGCTTCATCAGCACCATTGTGCGGATAATGGCTTCCGGCAGCCGGGTATGTTCGCGAATCGGAAATGCGACGTTGTCGAACACCGACATCTCGGTAAACAACGCGCCACTCTGGAATAACATGCTCATTTTTTTGCGGGCCTGATACAGCTCCTGCCGGCTGAGCGTGGGAATATTAGCCCCCTCAAACAGGATTTTGCCGCTGTCCGGCTTTAACTGACCACCTATCAGCCGTAGCAGTGTCGTTTTACCGATGCCGCTTGGCCCCATGATCGCGGTAACTTTGCCCCGCTGAAATTGCATACTCATGTCGTCATAGATGACACGATCGCCGCGGCGGAAAGTCAAATTCTGAATATCAACCAATGGCTTATCCAAACCAAACTCCATTCGTTTCTCGCTATGCACATTCCTGGCCGGAGTGCTGATTCCGGTCCCTGCACTGGCAGGCGGGAAAAAACGGCGCAATATACGGTGACTGACAGTACTATGCAAGGCAAACGCCTAATTAATCACCGCATTTTAACCGCATTCAGCACCGGCGTCGCTCTGAAAAATTGTAATTATCAGTTGCAGAATTTAGAACTGTCGGCCTTTACCTCACCGGTAGCTCCGACAAGTGTGGCACTGGCCACTTATCAGCTGCTGAAAAGTTGTCATCGCAACAAGCTTGTGCTGCTTGAATACGGCCATCGGTTCAGGTTTTTTTGCAATTACCGGACAGAAACTGGAAAATGCTGCGTTATCAACGCCTGCTTTCAGCTTTTGGCTGATTGCATTTGCTTATAATTCGCATTTTGCCGGCGTTAACTGAATATCAGCTTAATAGAGCTGTGGTGTCAGGCACGAATGGGCTGGAGGATTGGGGTGAGCACGAATTTTTGCGAGACCGCCACGCGGGTGCTGGATATCGAAGCTAAGGCAATCATTGGCCTTAAAATATATATAGATCAAAGCTTTAATGATGCCTGCCATTTATTCTTCAATACGCGCGGCAGGGTCATTGTCAGTGGTATGGGCAAATCCGGCCATATTGGCAATAAAATTGCCGCCACGCTGGCATCAACAGGTACACCGGCCTTTTTTGTCCATCCGGGCGAAGCCAGTCACGGTGACCTCGGCATGATCACCCAAGCCGATGTGGTGCTGGCCTTATCTAATTCCGGTGAAACCGAAGAAATTCTGAAGTTACTGCCGGTACTCAAACGCCAGGGTATTGCGATTGTCGCGATGACTGGTAACCCGGACTCCACACTGGCAAAGCTGGCGGATATACATTTGTGTGCCCGCGTCGAACAGGAAGCCTGCCCGCTTGGTCTGGCCCCAACTGCCAGCACCACCGCAGCGCTGGCATTGGGTGATGCTATCGCCGTTGCTTTACTGGAAGCCCGGGGCTTTTCCGCTGATGATTTTGCCTTGTCCCATCCGGGCGGCAGTCTCGGCCGGCGTCTGTTACTGCGCATCAGTGATGTGATGCACGATGGCAATCAAATTCCACTGGTTGACGAGCAAGCGACCATTTCAGCCGCACTGCTGGAAATTTCCCGTAAAGGCCTCGGCATGACTGGGGTATTAAATGCGCAAGGTCAACTAGCCGGCATTTTTACCGATGGTGACCTGCGGCGGATCCTTGACCAGCGCATTGACATTCATCAGACGCTGATTGTCAGCGTGATGACGCGGAACTGTGTCACAATCCGGTCAGAGCTGCTGGCCGCTGAGGCGCTGAAAATTATGGAGCAAAAGAAAATTAATGCCCTGATGGTCGTCGATGCCAACAAAGTGCCGGTCGGCGCACTGAACATGCACGATTTATTGCGCGCAGGAGTGCTCTGAATGACATTGGGTTATCGAGAACTTTATCAGCCTTTAAGCGCCGAAGCAGAAGAAAAAGCAAGCCAGATCAAACTGTTAATTTGCGACATTGACGGAGTTTTTTCCGACGGCCGTATTTATCTGGGTAACGACGGCGAAGAACTGAAAGCGTTTCATACACGCGATGGTTACGGCGTCAAAGCACTGCGCCAGGCCGGCATTGAAGTGGCTATTATTACCGGACGACGTTCATTGATCGTCGAAAAACGTATGCAGGCTTTGACGGTACAGCATATTTTTCAGGGCCAGGAAGATAAAATGCCGGCATATCAGCAATTAAAACAGCAGATGATGCTGGCCGATCAACACATCGCATACATAGGTGATGACTTATCTGACTGGGCCGTGATGCAACATGTGGGTCTGTCTGTTGCCGTCGCTGATGCGCATCCATTGTTGCGCCAGCGGGCGACTCTGACGACCAGCTTGCCGGGTGGTTTTGGCGCTGTACGCGAACTTTGTGACCTGTTATTACTCTCTCAGCACAAGTTTGGTAATTTTTCAGGAAGCAGCACATGATCAGGCAATTGTTCTGGTTATTTCTGGTACTCACCGGCGCCACAGTGTTATACAGCTGGATTGAAGCGGCTGATGAACCAAAGCAAAAACCAGTCGAACGTGAACTGGTACCGGATTTTGTTGCCTACCAGCTAACCCGGCGCAGTTTTGATAAAGACGGCAATTTGTCCGGTCAGGTCAAAGCCGCGCAGATGGCACATTTTGAACAGCTGGGTCAGATCCAGTTTGAACAACCGGCCTACACGCTGTATGAAGATCGGCAGCCGCGTTGGCAAATCAGCAGTGCCCAGGGCGTGTTTTATCAGGATAATAAGGTCATTCTGGAGCAGAATGTCCAGGTGGATAACCTGCATTCTGACGAAATGTTTAAACAAATTCAGACCGAACAGCTGGAAATGCTGCTCGATACGCAAATGCTGCAAACCGACCATCCGGTACTGGTACTGGGCCAGAGTTTTCAAATCCATGGTCAGGGTCTGCAAGCTGATTTAGCCGCGCAAAAATTGCGCCTGTTCAAGCATCAGGGGACGGTATATCAACATGAAAATCAATAAGCTGGGTTGTTTGTGCCTGCTGCTAATCAGTATAACCGCTACAGCAAAAACAACCGACTTCAGCGAACCTATTGAAGTCAACGCGGACCGCAACGAAGCCAGCCTGAAACAGCAAATGCTGGTTTACTCCGGCAATGTCATCGTCAAACAAGGCACTTTATTGATTAAAGCGGAAAAGCTGACAGTCGATCGCTCCGCCGGAGAAGGTAAAGAAGTATTCATCGCTGTTGGGCAACCTGCGGTGTACTCACAAGTGCTGGATGGTGACAAACCGATCCAGGCCAGCGCCGAAGAAATTCGTTATGCCATGGCGACCCGGGTGCTGACCCTGACCGGTAAAGCGGAAATCACCCAGAGTGGCAGCCTGGTACGAAGCGCCAAAATTGAATATGACCTGTTGAAACAACAACTCAGTGCCGAAGGTGAAAAAGGCAAAGAACGGGTCACAACTATCTTTACCTCTGAAGGAAAATAGGGTGAAAAAGCTTGTTGCTGCGCACCTGGCGAAGAGTTACAAAGGCCGCCAGGTAGTCAAAGACGTCAGTCTGGAAGTAGGTGCCGGCCAGATTGTTGGATTATTAGGTCCAAATGGCGCCGGCAAGACCACCACATTTTATATGATTGTAGGCCTGGTGCCGTCTGACAAAGGCCAAATCACTTTGGGCGGTAATGACATCACTTTTGATCCGATCCATGCCCGCGCCCGGCAGGGGATTGGTTATCTGCCGCAGGAAAGCTCGATTTTCCGTAAATTAACGGTGTTTGAGAACCTGATGGCAATCTTACAAATCCGCAAAGATCTGACCGAAGATCAGCGCGAACAAACTGCCGACGAACTGTTGGATGAATTTAATATCACCCATATCCGCAACAGTCTGGGCATGAGTCTGTCCGGTGGCGAACGGCGTCGCGTCGAAATCGCCCGGGCATTGGCGGCCAATCCGGCATTCATTCTGCTGGATGAGCCCTTTGCCGGTGTAGACCCAATCTCAGTGCTCGACATCAAAAAAATCATTCAGCACCTGCGTAATCGTGGCATCGGTGTGTTAATTACCGACCATAATGTCCGCGAGACCCTTGATGTTTGTGAGATCGCCTATATCGTCAGTCATGGGGAGCTGATCGCCTCTGGTACACCGGCTGAGGTATTGGCCAACCAGCAAGTCAGAGATGTATACCTCGGTGATCAATTCAGGCTATAGTTAGCAAAAAACCAGTCCCCAGCTGGTCGTCAGGAGTGACAAGAAGTACATGAAGCCATCTTTACAACTTCGGCTTGGACAGCAACTAACAATGACGCCTCAGCTGCAGCAAGCCATCAAGCTGCTTCAGCTGTCGACCATTGAATTGCAACAGGAAATCCAGGAAGCACTGGATGCCAACCCCCTGCTTGAAGCCGAAGATGAATTTAGTTTTTCCGAAGCCCCCAGCGGCAATGAATTGCAGAATACTGACCCTGCACCTGAACATAACAGCGCTGATGAATATGCTGAACCAGAAGTACCGGACAGCAGCGAGTCGATGACCGAACAGAACATCAAAGAAGATTTGCCCCTCGACAGCAACTGGGACGACCTGGTCAGTGCAGCCCCGGTTTCCGGTACAGGCTCACCTGACGAAGATACCGTGTTCCAGGGCGAAACCACGGAAACCTTACAGGATTATCTGCGCTGGCAAATGCAGCTGACGCCGTTTAGCGAAACGGACCGTGCCATTGCCGAAATTATTATCGAAGCCATCGACGAAAACGGCCTGCTGACTATCAGCTGTGAGGACGTGCTCGAATCGCTGGGCCTTGATGACATCGAAGCGGACGAAGTGGAAGCCGTGTTGAAACGGATCCAGCTTTTTGACCCGGTTGGTGTGGGTGCCCGCACGATCCAGGAATGTTTATTGATTCAGTTGCGCCAGTTTGACCCGCATACACCGTTCCTGAAAGAAACCTGCGAAATAATTAAGCATCACAGCGAATATTTAGCCAATCGTGATTTCCGTTCTCTGATGCGCGTGTCTAAACTGAAAGAAGATGATCTGCGTGAAGTAATGCGACTCATCCACAGCCTGAATCCCCGCCCTGGCGCGGATGTGATCCGGCAGGAACAGCAGTATACGGTGCCGGACGTGTCGGTGAAGAAAGTTAAAGGCCGCTGGATGGTCGAACTGAATCCCGATGCCTTTCCGAAGATCCGAATTAATGAACAATACGCGGCGATGTCGCGACAAGTACGCAATTCATCAGACAGCCAGTTTATCCGCTCGCATCTGCAGGAAGCCAAGTGGTTCCTGAAGAGTCTGGAGAGTCGCAACGAAACGTTATTAAAAGTGGCCAACTGTATCGTTCAGCAACAACAGGCGTTTTTTGAACACGGCGAAGAAGCCATGAAGCCGATGGTGCTGAATGATGTGGCAGAGATGGTCGGCATGCACGAATCAACGATTTCCCGGGTCACCACCCAGAAATATATGCATACCCCGCGCGGAATTTTTGAACTTAAGTTCTTCTTTTCCAGTCACGTCAGTACAGAGAGCGGCGGCGAATGTTCGTCAACCGCGATCCGTGCCTTTATTAAGAAATTGGTGGCGGCGGAAAATCCGGCCAAACCGCTCAGTGATAGCAGAATGGCCGAGATCCTGTCGGAACAGGGGATAAACGTCGCGCGGCGTACCATCGCCAAGTATCGGGAATCTCTTTATATTCCGCCGTCTAATCAACGTAAGAGCTTGCTCTAAGTAAGTGCTCACCTAAGAAGGAAATGTCTATGCAAATTAATCTAACTGGTCGTCATGTAGAAATTACTGCAGCACTGAGAGAATATGTAGACAGCAAATTTGCCAAGCTTGAGAGACATTTTGACCATATCAACAATGTGCATGTCGTGCTCAATGTCGAGAAGTTAAAACAAATCGCCGAAGCCAAACTGCATTTAAACGGCGGAGAGGTGTTTGCGCAGTGTGAAGATGATAACATGTACGCCGCGATTGACCTGTTGATCGATAAACTGGATCGTCAGGTCATCAAACACAAAGAGAAAATTTCTCGTCACTGAACTCTGGATTTATGAACCTAAGCTCAATGTTGTCGGAGGACTGCACAAAAAGTGCGGTCCTTTTTAATAGTAAAAAACGCATCCTTGAGTACATCGCGGAGCTTGCACACCAGCATATGCCGGAATTGCCAGAGTCCACTGTATTCGAAGCGCTGATGGCGCGGGAAAAGCTTGGCTCTACCGGCATCGGTGGTGGCATTGCCATTCCACATGGCAAGCTCAAAGGCGTGACGACTCCTGTACTGGTGTTTGTCGTCAGTCAGGATGCCATCCAGTTCGATGCAATTGATAACCAGGCTGTGGATATCTTCTGCGCCATCCTCATTCCGGAAAATCAGTGCCAGACGCATCTGACGACGTTAGCCGGCATCGCCCGTCTGCTTAGTCAAAAGGATCTGACGCGAAAAATCCGTCATGCCGGCACTGATCAGGCTCTGTATCAGTTGCTGCTCAGCCATGCTGACACAGGCACCCCCAAATGAAACTATTGGTTGTCAGCGGCAGGTCAGGCTCAGGGAAATCCGTCGCGTTACGGGTGATGGAAGATTTGGGTTACTACTGCGTTGACAATATTCCGGTCAATTTGTTGCCCACACTCGCCAATGCGGTGATGGGACAATATGAACGGGTCGCCGTCAGTATTGATGTGCGCAACTTACCGCAGGAACCAGAGGAACTCACCGAGATCCTGTCTTACCTGCCACGTAAAGTTGAACTGACCATCTTGTATCTGGACGCCGACCACACCAGTCTGATCAAGCGCTTCAGTGAAACGCGCCGGTTACACCCGTTGTCGCATCAGGCGATGTCACTGGATGAAGCGATTCAGCGCGAGCAGCAGCTGCTTGACCCCATCTCCAGTCGCGCTGACCTGTATATCGACACCACCGAACTGAACGTGCATCAGCTGACCGAGCAGTTACGCGAACGGATCCTCGGGCAAAAAACCGGTCGTCTGGTGATGTTATTTGAATCATTTGGCTTTAAATACGGCATCCCAAAAGACGCAGATTTTGTATTTGACGCCCGCTTCCTGCCTAACCCGCACTGGGAACCGGAACTGAAAATACTGACCGGTTTAGACCAGCCGGTAAAAGATTATCTGGAAGCCCAGCCAGTGGTCGCTAAATATACCTGGCAAATCAACAGCTTTATCAGCACCTGGTTGCCACACCTCGAACGCAATAACCGCAGTTACCTGACGATTGCCATCGGTTGTACCGGTGGACAACATCGTTCGGTTTATATTGTTGAGTCTTTGGCAGAAAGCTTCCGCGCTTTACGCGAGGATGTACAAATCCGCCACCGGGAGTTAGTTCGTCACCATGGCAAATAGTTTTAAAGACACTGTGACCATCGTCAATCAATTGGGCCTTCATGCCCGTGCCGCCACTAAATTGGCACAGCTGTGTATGCAGTTTGATGCCAAAATCGAACTGCAGCAGGATGGCCGCAGCGCCGATGCCAGCAGTGTGCTGGCGTTATTAATGCTGGCGAGCAGCAAGGGCAAAAATGTTGATGTGGTTACCAGCGGTGAACAGGCTGAAGCGGCACTGGTCGCGGTAACCACATTGATCCGCGCCGGTTTCGACGAAAACTGATACCTTCACCGAGCTAAATTCCAGCCTTACGGATTCAGTCTTTCGGTATTCTGTCCTGTCCCTGCGCGTTGTCACAGGCTTTCAGCTGATGATGTAACGCCACTTTAATCAGCATATGCGCGGTCACAGGCGCTGAAATAAACAAAAATAACGCAATTAGCAGTTGTTGCAGGCTCAGCGTCTGCTGCTGCAGATTAAAATACAACAGCGACGCGAGAACAAGGCTACCGAGCCCGAGCGTTGTGGCTTTGGTTGGACCGTGTAGCCGGGTATAAAAATCTGGTAACTTCAGCAGCGCCACCGACCCCAGCAACACAAACACTGCGCCTAAAAGTAAAAAAACACTGATCACCCACTCCAGTATGCTCATCCCGCCTCCTACTCGATAATATCGCCGCGCAGCATAAACTTGCAGATCGCAACTGTACTGACAAACCCCAGCATCGCAATCAGCAGCGCTGCTTCGAAATACAGCTGGGTCGATACGTAAACTCCGTACACCAGCAACAACGCGATACTGTTGATGTACATGGTATCCAGTGCCAGCAAACGGTCAGCCAGATCCGGCCCCCGCAATAACGACAAGCCATTTAGCAGCAGCGCAAACACGATCACACTCATCACGCCAATCAGGATCAGACTGAACATGCAAAAATCTCCTTCAGCGGCATTTCATAGCGCTGTTTCAGCTCCGCGATCAAACGCGCTTCATCCTGTAGATCTAACACGTGTAATAACAAAAACTGTGGCTTGTCTGCATTACGCGGCAGTAGCTCGGCGCTGACAGTGCCGGGAGTCAGGCAAATCGTGCCAGCCAGAATTGTCAGCGGCAACGGCTCAGTCAAGTCCAGTGGCAGTAAGACAAAACCTGGCCGCATTGCACTGTTTGGCCCGAGTACGATTTTGATCACCTGCAAATTAGCAACGATAATGTCCCATAACACTATCAGCAGATACCGCAGCAACAAGCCATAACGGCGCACTGCCGGCTGGGTTTCACGAAAACCACGACTGATCCATGGGATCAGCAGTGCCAACAAAACGCCCGTCAACACAATCAGCGGTGCGAAACTGTTGTGCAGCGCGCACCAGACCAAAAGCAACGACGCGCTGCGCAACGGCGTGGCAAATAATGTCTGTTTCATCAGTGTACTCCCGCGCCAGCCTGCAGCTGCGCAATGGCATCAAGGCAAAATTGGGTCCACCAGTTGCCACACAGCACCAACGACAGGCCAGATAACAATAATAGAGCCACTGCGCTCACCGGCAGCCGGCTGGCCGGATTTAAATCCTGCGCCGCTGAGTTGGCCCGCCAGAACAGCATACTGCCGGCCCGGCTCAATGCAATCAGAACCGCCAGACTACTCAGTAACAGCACCGCTATCAGCAACATCCCCGACGAGTGACTGGTCATGCCCTGGAGCAGCCACAACTTGGCGACAAAACCAGAAAAAGGTGGCATGCCAATCACTACCAGTGCGCTCAGTGCAAACAACCAACCATACAGTTGCGCCTGGACCAGCCTGGGGCCTGGCACCAGGCGATCGCCGACACTACCGCGTTGCTGGCCTATCTGGTCGGCCAATAAAAACCAGACCGCACCAATCCAGCTGGAATGAACGGCATACAACAAGGCAGCAGCTTTGACTTCAGCCACGCCACTGCCCAGCGCAGTCAGTAAGGTGCCGGCTGATAACAATACCAGCGCCGCCGCCATGCCTTTTAAATCCACCGCAGCCAGCACCATCGCCGTGGCCAGCAGCATCGTCAGCATGCCGCCCCACCACAGCAATGTATCGCCATAACCACTTAGCGTACCGGCTGTTGCGCCAAACAACAGACCAAACACCCGCAGCAGGCTATAAATACCGACTTTAGTCATCACCGCAAAAATCGCCGCCACACTGGCATTGGCCTGACTGTAAGCCGCTGGTAACCAGAAATGAAACGGCAACAACGCAGCTTTTAAACCAAACACGATCAGCAACAGTGCCGCCGCCGCTTTCACTGCCAACGCCTGCGACGGCTCCAGCATACTGATGCGCTGCGCCATGTCGGCCATATGCAAAGACCCGAGCATTGCGTAAAGCAGCGCCAGCGCCAGTAAAAACAGCGCCGAACCGACCAGATTCAGCACCACATAATGCAGCGCCGCCTGGATGCGTTTTTTGCCACCGCCATGCACTAACAAGCCGTAGGACGAAATCAGCAGCACTTCAAAAAATACAAACAGATTAAACAAATCGCCGGTCAGGAAAGCTCCATTGAGCCCCATCAACAAGAAATGCAATAACGTATGGAAATACGCCCCTTTTTCATCATCGCCACCGCAACTGTAAAGCGTCACCGCCAGCGCTAACAGCGACGTCAGCCAGACAAACAGCACCGACAGTTGGTCCGCCACCAGCAAAATGCCAAACGGCTGCGCCCAGTTACCCAGTAAATAATGCTGTGCCGGCACATTCGTCTGCTGCCACAACAGCATCGAGCTGACGAACAACGTCAGTAGCATTGCCACGACACTAAAACTACGTCGCAGTTGTGCAGCCCCCGTCAGCGGTTGCAGCAACAATAAAACCGCAAACAAAGCCGGCAATAAAATCGGCAGAATGACTATATGCGACATCAGGGCATCCCCCGCTTCGGCGCGCGCTGGTTATCCAATTCGTCGTGCCCAAGCTCGGCCCGCGAACGGATCGCCAACACGACCAGGAATGCGGTCATGGCAAAACCAATCACGATTGCGGTCAGCACCAGTGCCTGCGGCAGCGGATCAGCGTAGCGAGCAGAAGCCCCCAGCACAGCGCCGGCGCCAGTAGTCAGCCCACCACTGACAAAAATAAACAGATTCACTGCATATGACAGCATGGTCAGGCCCAGCATTACGGCAAAGGTACGCCCCCGCAGCAGTAATAACACACCACAGCCGGTTAGCAGGCCGATGGCCACCGCCAGTAATAATTCCATCAGGTTTGCTCCTTATGTTCCGGTTTATATCTGGTTGTCAGCTTGCCCAGATTTGCCAGGATCAACAGCGTGGAACCCACCACTGTCAGGTAAACCCCTAAATCAAATGCCATCGCACTGGCCAGCTCAATTTGCCCCAGCAATGGCAGTTGGAAATAATCAAACCAGGAAGTTAAAAACGGCTTACCAAATAGCCAGCTGAAAGCACCAGTCAGTCCCGCAATTAAAATGCCGCTCGCGATCAGCGCGGAAAACCGCAGGTTTAACCGTGGTTTGACCCAATCCACACCGTGGGCAATGTATTGCAATATCAGCGCAACGGCCGTGACAAGACCCGCCACAAAGCCGCCACCAGGCAGGTTGTGGCCGCGGAAAAAGATGTATACCGACACCAGCAGCGCCAGCGGTAATAAGCCCTGAGATACCACCCGCAATAACAACGGATGCGCATCCAGTGCCCAGTTACGGCCATCAGCGTCAGCACTGGGTTTAAACCGGGGAATGCCGGTCAGCAACTTGTAAATTCCAAGCGCTGCAATCCCCAGCACTGTGATCTCACCAAAGGTATCAAAACCACGGAAATCGACCAGGATCACATTAACCACATTGGTACCGCCACCACCGCTTTTGGCATTGGCCAGAAAATAAGCCGACACCGAATCCACCTGTTGTGTCAGCATCAGATACGCCAGGCTGCCGATCACAATGGCACAAGCGCCAGCCAGTACCAGATCACGCAATAAGGTCGAATGTGCGCTTTGTTTCTGGCTGCGGTGCGGTAAAAAATACAGCGCCAGCATCAGCAACACCGCAGTCGCAACCTCCACGGCCAGCTGGGTTAACGCCAGATCCGGCGCGGAAAAGCGGATAAACAACAAACTCAGCATCAGCCCGACCACCGACACCATGATCAGTGCCAGCAGCCGTTGTCGTTGCCATAGCACCGTTGCAACAGCAGCCAGTACCATCACCAGTAATAACGCGGCAGTCAGCAGGTCCGGAGCCAGCGTCGGCCGCGGTCCCTGTAAATCGGTCAGTTGCAACAGCGGATAACCCGCCAGCAAGACCATCGCCCACAGGATGATCGCAATGTACCACTGCAGACGACCGGGCTCGGCCCATTGACTGATCCGGCGACAAGTGTGCACCAGACGTTGTACCAGCGCTTCAAAGCGATAGATTGCCAATGTCGACTGGAAACCGGCCTGAAACAAAAACAACTGTTTACGGTTGATATACAGCACAATGCCGGCAAAAAACGCCACTGCACTCATCAATAGCGGCAGATTCAGCCCATGCCATAACGCCAGGCTATAAGCCGGCGGCGCTTGCTGCAATGCAGCTGTTGAGGCTGCCAGCAAAATATCGCCCACCAGCCACTGTGGAAATAAACCGACGCCAATACACAGCGCCACCAGAATCTCCATCGGCACCCGCATATACCGCGGCGGCTCGTGTGGGGTTTTGTCGAGACCTATTGGCTTGCCGTTAAAAAATACGTCGTGGATAAAGCGGGCGGAATAGGCCACTGAAAACATCGCCGCGACCGTCGCCAGCAACGGCAATAACCAGCTGAGTGACCCCAGCACACTCTGATGCAAGGTCTGACTGAAAAACATCTCTTTTGATAAAAAACCATTGAGTAGCGGCACGCCCGCCATTGATGCAGCTGCCACCATCGCCAGACTGGCAGTTACTGGCATAAAATGCCATAAACCATTGATCTTACGCATATCACGCGAACCGGTTTCGTGGTCGATAATACCGGCAGCCATAAACAACGACGCTTTAAACACGGCATGGTTGATGATATGAAAAATGGCGGCGACTGTCGCGAGGTCAGTATCCAACCCCAGTAACAAGGTAATCAGCCCCAGATGCGAAATGGTCGAGTAAGCCAACAGGCCTTTGATATCGTGCTGAAATAAAGCGAAATAGGCGCCAGTCAGCAGTGTCAGCAATCCCGCGAGACTCACCAGACTGAACCACAAATCGGTTCCTGCCAGTGCCGGATATAAGCGGATCAACAGGAAAATCCCGGCTTTGACCATAGTCGCCGAATGCAGATAAGCGCTGACAGGCGTTGGCGCCGCCATTGCATTGGGTAACCAGAAATGAAACGGAAATTGGGCGGATTTGGTAAAAGCGCCCAGCAGTACCAAGGTCAGGATCAGCGGATATTGGGCATGAGCAACAATCTCCGATCCTTTACTGAGGATAACATCAAGCTGATAACTGCCAGCAACCTGCCCGAGCAACACCAGGCCGACCAGCAACGCCAGACCACCGGCGGCCGTCACTGTGAGCGCCAGGCGGGCGCCTTTGCGCGCATCAGACCGATGCGACCAGTAACTAATGAGTAGAAATGAGCTGATACTGGTCAGTTCCCAGAACAGCCAGAGTTGCAGAACGTTGCCCGACAATACGATGCCAAGCATCGCCTGCATAAACAGCAGCAGGCACGCATAAAACCGGCCCATCGGGTCTTTTGGGCTCAGGTAATAGCGGGCATAGAAAATCACCAACAGGCCAATGCCGAAGATCAGCAGGACAAACAGCAGCGCCAGTGCGTCTAAGCGCAACGTCCATTGCAGCCCCAATAATGGCAACCATTGCCATTGTTGTTGCAGCACCTCGCCCTGTAAGACTGATGGCATCAACGGTGCTAACAGCAGCAAGCCCAGTAATGGCGTTGCTAATGCAACAGCGGTTTGTTGATTTCGGCTGAGCTGCCGGACACACAGCAGCAGTAAAATACTGATCAGAGGCGCTGACAAAATCCAGGGGAGTAACGACACCATGTCATAGCCTCTTTAGCAGGGTTGTGTGTGCAATGCGCAGTCAAAACCCGGTACAGGCTCACACAACAGATTAAAAGTTATCCTGATTTGTCTGGGTGGCTGGGGGCGAAAACAAGCCCCCAATCGCTCAACAGGGCATTCCGGCCGATGAATGCCCAAATCCAAACGCTGAATTAATGCGCCGCACCCGGCACATAGTGATGGATCCAACCTACGCTGTAGAAATAATGGGTCACTTCCGGTAACACAAACACCGTAGCCGCTAACCCTACAATCGTCAGAACAATGGTATAAGGCACTGCCATCCACACCATCCGCATATAAGACAGCCGGATGAGCGGTGCTAACGCGCTGGTCAACAGGAACAGGAACGCTGCCTGGCCGTTTGGCGTCGCCACACTTGGCAGGTTTGTACCCGCATTAATCGCAATAGCCAACATTTCAAACTGCTCACGGCTGATCCGGCCCGCTTCCCACGCAGCTTTTACTTCGTTGATGTAAACAGTGCCAACAAAGACATTGTCACTGACCATTGATAACACACCGTTTGCCATAAACAACACTGCCAGTTGCAACTGCCCGTCAAACGTCAGTACCCAGGTAATGATTGGGGTAAACAGATGCTGGTCAATAATTACCGCGACTACGGCAAAAAACACCACCAACAGGGCGGTAAAAGGTAGCGCTTCTTTAAATGCATTGCCGATGGCATGTTCGTCGGTGACACCACAAAAAGTGGTTGCGAGGATAATCACCATCAGACCAATCAGGCCAACCGACGCAATATGCAGGCTCAGACACAGGATCAACAATACGGAAATAACTCCTTGTACCCAAAGCTTGGAGATATCCGAAGCGGTCAGTTTTGCGCTTTGGTGTGCATCATAGTCAACCAGCACTGTGCGCACCGCATCCGGCATTTTGTAACCAAAATCAAACCACTTTAGCTTCTCTACCAGCGCAGTGGTCAACAAACCTGCAATGAGAACCGGTACACTGACCGCACACATCCGCAGCGCAAACTCAGCAAAACCCCACTCAACCGCTTCTGCGATGATCAGGTTTTGCGGCTCACCCACCATAGTCGCTACGCCGCCCAAGGCAGTACCGACACCGGCATGCATCAGCAGGTTACGCAGGAAACCACGGAAATTCTCCAAATCGGTACGCGACAACTCACGGACCTCACCATCAGCATTGTGATCGTGACTATCCAGAAAAGTCTTGCCTGACGATATTTTGTGATAAATCGCGTAAAAGCCTACCGCTACGCTAATCACCACGGCCACCACAGTCAGCGCATCGAGGAAGGCCGATAAAAATGCCGCCATGACACAAAACGCCAGCGAAATGCCGGTTTTGGATTTCACCCGCAACAACAACTTGGTAAACACAAACAACAGCAGATCTTTGACGAAGTTAATGCCGGCAACCATGAACACCAGCAGCAGGATTACTTCAATATTGACGGAGACTTCATGCATGACTTTTTCAGTACTGGTCATGCCCATTGCGATCGCCTGAATTGCTAACAAGCCACCGGGTAATAATGGGTAACACTTTAATGCCATCGCCAGCGTAAAAATAAATTCCAGCACCAACAACCAGCCGGCGACATAAGGGTTCTGAATAAATACCAATGGATTCAAAAACAGAAAGGCAATTATGGTTAGTTTGAACCAGTTGGGCGATTGCCCGAGAAAATTGGTGTACAACGCCAGCGCAGTGCCAGATGGTTTCATAGCGGATCTCACTTGTTATTATCTGATTTGATCTTCAACGGCAGTTTCGTCAACGTTTAATGTAGCGTAACTGAGATGATTCGCCTGCCCTGCCAAAGGGTAAATTACGGTCCAGTCCCGAAAAACATCAACGACGTCAGATTCTTATACCTGAGTTAAAGCAAATATGTCTATGGCAGCTCCATGACAATTGTGAATACAACCTGAAATTTGCGACCGGTTTACCAGCCTTGTCGCCGACCAACATCTGTGCGTTGTTATATAGTCCATCGCAAAAAAAAGCCCGGCAAACACGCCGGGCTTTGTTTTATACATCTTATATTGCTGATATATCAGGATTTCTTATCCAGTAGCGACAGAATAAAGGCATATTCCTGCGCCACTTCTTTCATCCGCGAGAAACGACCGGATTTACCACCGTGACCCGCTTCCATATTGGTGCGGAATAATAACGGTTGCGCGTCAGTTTTTTCAGTTCTGAGCTTCGCCACCCACTTGGCCGGTTCAAAATACTGCACTTGTGAATCGTGCAGACCTGTTGTCACCAGCAGTGCCGGGTAAGCCTGCTTCTTCACCTGGTCATAAGGCGAATAGGACAGCATATAGTCGTAATAGGCTTTTTGTTTTGGGTTGCCCCATTCATCAAACTCGTTGGTGGTCAGTGGGATTGATTCATCCAGCATCGTCGTGACCACATCAACAAAAGGCACGTTGGCCACTAAAGCGCGGTATTTCTCCGGCGCCATATTGGCAACAGCCCCCATCAACAGACCACCAGCGCTACCGCCCATGCCAAAGACTTTGTCTTTCGCGGCATACTGCTGTTTGACCAGATAGTCGGTGACATCAATGTAATCAGTGAAGGTATTGATTTTCTTCAGTAATTTGCCGTCTTCATACCAGTGACGCCCCATTTCCTGGCCACCACGGATATGAGCAATGGCATAAACAAAACCACGGTCGACTAATGACAACACGCTGGCGCGGAAGCTTGGCGCAGATGAAGAGCCGTAAGAGCCATAAGCGTACTGATACAGTGGCGCTGAACCATCCTTGTTAAAGCCTTTGCGGTATAACAAACTGACCGGCACTTTGGTACCGTCGCGGGCTTCAGCCCAGACCCGTTCGGTCTGATAGTTGGCGCGGTCAAAACCACCTAACACTTCCTGTTGCTTCAGCAGACGTTTTTCGCCACTGCGTAAATTCACTTCATAAACGGAATTCGGCGTGGTCAGCGAGGTATAGCTGTAGCGCAACCATTCGGTGTTTTGTTCCAGATTCACATCGGTTGCTGCGACATACACAGGTTCATCCGAACTGATATAGCTGGCTTTCGCCGGGTTTTGCCACGGCAACACACGGATGCGGTTTAAACCTTCACTGCGTTCGTTAATTGCCAGATAGTCGTTAAACAACTGAAAAGATTCGATAAACACGTTCTTGTCATGCGCCAGTAATTCAGTCCAGCGTGCGCGGTCGCCGATTTGATCGTCAGACACGGCCATGATGCGGTTATTCGGTGCATTCCAGTCAGTGCTGATGATCCAGCGTTTGCCCAAATGGTCCGCTTCGTATTTGAAGTCGCGCTGGCGCGGTGCAATGGCCTTAAACTCGCCTGTTGGCTGGTTGGCCGGAAGTACGCGGATCTCTGAGGACACCGTACTACCCAGCCACAACACAACAAACTGGTCATCACTGCTGTTACCGATACCGGTGTAGAAGCTGGTATCTTTTTCTTCATACATCAGCACGTCTTTGGCCACCGCTTCACCGAGCTGATGGCGGCGGATTTTATTGCCTAATAAAGTTTGTTTGTCTTTTTCAATATAAAACAGATGCTTGCTGTCGGATGACCACGCCAGCGACGCTTCTACGCCGGTCAGAACATCCGGTAAATCTTTGCCGGTTCTGAGGTCGCGAACCCGCACCGTGTATTGGCGGCGGCCATTCGTGTCTTCGGCATAGGCAACCAGATTATTATCCGGACTGACGGCATAATTACCGACCTGATAAAAATCTTTGCCGGCGGCCATTTTGTTGACGTCCAGCAGCACCTGTTCTTCGCCGGTTTTCAGCACTTTCCGCAAATACACCGGATACTGCTGGCCGGTTTCATAACGGGTATAAAAGCTGTAATCGCCTTTTTTCGCCGGCACTGAACTGTCGTCCTGCTTGATGCGGCCAATAATTTCGTCAGTCAGTTTATTGGTCAGATCCTGATACTTATCGGCATATTGTTGGTAATAGGCGTTTTCAGCCTGCAGATGCGCCAACACTTTCGGGTCTTGTCGTTTGTCATCGCGCATCCAGTAATACGGATCCACGCGGTCGCCGTTGGCTGATTTTACGGTATAAGGGATTTGTTCCGCCACGGGAGCCTGCACTGGTTGACCAGCCTGGCTGATGCCGCTGATTAACATTGCGCCGGCGCCCAATAGTGCGGTCCATTGAGAGAGAGGTCGATTTGCCATTTTCGCTTCCTGTTATTTTTTTGCTTCATGCTCATACATTTACAACTTTGCTTGTTTAACATATTTGACACAAGGCTGCCCACTGGAATGCGCTCAAACGACAGCGTTGGCCGCCTTATAAAGTGTAACTAAGGATTATTTCCCGACTTAATCGTTTTAAATTTCGCCTGTTCCGGCAATCAGTATTCACAAACCAGAATATCTGCGCTTATATTACTGAGATACATCACGCAGGAAACCATCATGGCTTTAATGACTGTAGCCGAAGTAGCGGCTTTTTTATCAATTCAGGATATCCGGGTCGAACGACTGGCACGGGAAAATTTATTAGTACCGGCCGACAAGGATGCTGCAGGCAAACCGATGTTTGAAGAAGAAGACGTGAAGCGTTACAAGGTGTTAGCTGAGCGTCTTGGCGGCATCTGAATGCTGACAAGGGAACTGGCGTAATGTAAGTTGCGCCAGTTTTGCTTTATCTGCACCACCTTCCAGCGATTTGTACCACAACCAGCAAAACCCACTATATAACAATGACGCTAACTGCAACCGCTCGGCTAAATCTTGCCGCGCTTGGGGGCGGAATTGCAGATATAGACTCAGCAATTGTTCCTGCTCCTTCGCATTCAGCTGCAGATTCAAACATAACGCTGCCAAATCAAAGGCACTGTCGGCTTGCTGGCAATACTCATAATCAATCAGCCATAACTGCTGGTGCTGCAACAAAATATTGCCGCTGTGCAAATCCATATGACACAACACCTGGTCACCCGGTAATAAGCTGAATGCGCTGGCTGCAGTGCGAAGTCGTTGCCAGTCCTGCTCATCACCCGCACTCCAGGCATCGTTAAACACTTTGTCGCGCAGTTGTTGCAGATAGATAAAGGGGTCTAACACCGGCGTCTGCACTTTCAGCTTGTGCAGCCGCACCAGTTTTTCCACCAGCTGCAATAAATGCGTATGGTGTAGCTCCCAGTCAAAATGCCGGCTGTGAGTCAGAAAATCACTGATCAGAATGCGTTGGTGGTTGTTCAGGCACAACGGCGCTGGCGCGACGCCAACGGCAGCTGCGGCATGCTGACAGCGCAGTTCCTGTTGCCGGCACACGCCGGCCACGCCAGGTTTATAGTGCCGCACCAGATAATGACCACGCTGGGTATGCACATAATAATTGTCATTGGTGCTACTGGCCGCCAGCTTTTGCAATGCCAGCGGCACATGATTAGCAAAAAACTCTAGCCGCTGACACAGATGCCAGATGCGTTGTTCAGTTGCTGTTGCCGGTAGTTGCTGCGCCATGCGAAATATCCCGAAGCTGCGGTCAGCGTATAAATAACAAAAAGCGCACTGAAAAAATACAGATCTTTTTGCAGATACATATAAATAGAAGCCGCATCAATGACAATCCAGTACAACCAATTGGAGACGACTTTCTTCGCGACCAGGTAGGTTGTCACCACGGCAAAACAACTGATTTGCGCACCAAGCCAGGCAAAATCGGTACTGGTGAATTGCTGCATCACAAAGCCCAGACACAAACCGGCAGCCGCCGTCAGACTGATGAGCAGCAGATGCTGCGAACCACGCCACTCCACCACCTGCTGCGCCTGACCGCTCTGATTGCGCAGTTGCTGCCAGTTCCACCAGCCATACAGCGCCATTCCGGCGTAATACAGCTGCAGCAGTGCATCGGTGTAGAGATTCGCGCTCAGCATGATTTGCAACGTCAGCACGGTACTGGCCAATGCTGCCGGCCAACACCACAGGCTATGGCGGATCGCCAGCACTGTGTACGATAGCGCCAGCACTGTCGCAATCAGCTCCAGCGCTGTCTGTAGCTGCCATTGATTCAGCAACTGCTGCCACAGTTCCATCATGGCCGCAGGTCACCGTGCAGGAACTTCACGACAAACACCACTTTGCCATAACGTTCAAACGACCAGCGAATACAGCGTTGCAGCGCCGCCATCACCGTATCGTATTCACCAAAAATCTGTGTGCTCATGGTATTGGTCAGCACGTGCAGGCCGGCTTCTTTATTCAGTTCTTCGATAAAACCTTTAATAGGCTCGATGTAATCGCTGGTCAGCGGATATTTACTGATTTCGATCGAAAGTTGCATCACGATGTCCTTTTAATTGATTCAGAACTGATAAGTCGCGGTCAGACCGATCCGGCGTGGTTCGCCAAATTGCTCATATAAATGGTCGGTATAACCATCACGCGGGTCGTTACCGAAATAAAAACCACGCACACCGTAGGTTTCATCCAGCAGATTGCGGCTCCACAGTGCCAATTCCCACTGAGACCACTGATAGCTTGCCCGGAGATTCAGCAAATTACTGTGCGAAGCACGGATGTTTTCAGAATCTGAGTAGTAATAGCCATCTTTGTGTGCATACTGCGCCGAAATTTGCAGTGCTTCCAGCGGCGACCAATCGGCGCCGACACTGAATTGATACTCAGGCGCCTGCGCTTGAGCGCGACCACTCATATCGAGGCCACCTTTGGTGACAAAACCGCGGATCTCCGACTTCAGCACAGCACCACTGAAATGCGCCACCAACGCAGGGGTCAGCTGCCAGCGGTTTTCGGTTTCCAGACCATAATTGCGGCCACTAAATGCATTATCGATATAACCGACAAACTTCGTACCTTGATTAATCCAGGCTTTGAGCTGCATATCGTCCCGCCACATGTAAAACGCCGAGACCCGGCTGACCAGCGTGTGGTCAGCATTTTGACCTTTCACGCCAAATTCAGCGTTAATCAGCTGCTCCGGCGCGAAAGTGGCTTTGCTGAGTAAGAAATCCTTTAACCCGGTCAGTTTGGGGTTCAGGGTTTCAGCCAGGGCTTCCCCATTCACCCCACCTACCTTATACCCTTTGGAGACTAAGCCATAAATCTGACTCAGCGGGCTGACTTGATAGGCAAGGCTGAGTTTGCCGCCCCACATCTGGTCATCACCTTCAGTACGGATACCGTTATTGTCGGTATATTCATCCTGATATTGCTCCAAACGGCCACCATAAGTCAGCGTCAGGTCTGATGCTAATTGCTGTTCATTCTCTGCATAAACAGCCAGATTCTGCCGTTCGAAATCACTGATAAAATTCTGTTCAAGCCAGGTATATAAGCGCGTTAAATCAATCGTTTGCTGGCTGGCATACAGACCGGCCACCCAGTTGTGACCTTGTTGATTTTTACTGATGAACCGTTGTTCAAGACTCAGAAAATCGCGATCGCGTAAATATTGGTCAGTCGATGAATATTCATCCGGGTGCAACCCGACATAACCCCAATCTTCGTCGTAACCATAATCAGTGTCGGCTTTTAACAGGCTAAGCTGTGTCAGGCTATCTACGCTGGCAAAACCTTGGTACTGCAATTTCAGCGCGCTGGCATCGACATCTTGTTTATCCTGACCGGGTTGGTCTGACAAGGTTGTACGATTACGATCAAGCGAAAAAGCATCGTAGCCATTGTCGATGTTGTGATGGTTCCACAACCAGTCGAGTGTTAAATCCTGATTCGGTTGGTAGCGCGTTTTCAAGCGGAACGTGGTTTCATCGATGCCGTTGGTGTCTTCGCGTTGCAGAAAATCGTTACGGATAAAGCCATCAGATTTTTGCTGATCAGCCACCAGTCGCACAGCAAATTGTTCTGTCAGCGCCTGATTTAAAGTCATGCTGGCCTGCCAGCTGTCGTAATTCGCAGCGGTCAGTTGTACGCGACCTTCGCTGGCAAACATCGGGTCAGCTGTTTGCAGGTTCAGCATACCTGCCAGTGCATTGGCGCCAAAACGAGTCGCTTCCGGGCCACGGAATACTTCGAGCTGTGCGGTGTCGGCCAGCGACAACAGTCCTAGGGCTGAGTAGTCGATGCCGTCGACCAGCAAGCCCACCGATGGATTGATGTTATCGACAAACTCACTGCGCTCACCCACGCCACGCATTTGTAAAAAACGACTGCGCGACGCGCCGGCGGACGCGTTCAAGTTTGCGATATTGGCAAGTAAATCATCAAGATGCTGCGCAGATTGGCGTTTGATGTCGGTTTCGCCCAGTACGACGACACTACCCGGCAGTTTTTGCAGATTGGTCTGGCGAAAATCCCCACGCACCTCAATACGTTCGACATCCTGCACAGTGACAGCCTGCTCTTCAGCATGTATTGCGCCGGACACAAGCAAGGCAATAGCAGATAACGCCGGTAAAAACGGCGGACGCTGAAGAGTTACAGACGAAAAATGACCGACAGATAAAGGCGAGAATGCACGTAACATCAACTTACTCCGGTTGGGACCGGGATCATGCGCGCGCAGCTGGAAGTTTTCACACCATCCCTCCGCCGGTATGACCCGGATCAGGTTCTAAGGGTTTGCCTTGCGGCATCTCAGCTTTCGCACCCCTTGGTTTGGCCGGCAGTTTAGCGGCTTTTCTGTACAGTCGCAAGAAATCAGAAAAATTCATCTGGGTACAAGCTGGCAAAATATTTTTCAGCAGCTAGGGTTAATCAGAACGTCATTTTTGACGTGCAGTTATAACAAGAGGAAAACTATGAAAAAAAGTCTTATCATCCTGTTGGCAGCCGGGGCTCTGACCAGCAACATCGCTTTTGCTGAGGAATCAGAAGAAGTTGTTTACTCTACCGAAGGCTATTGCCTGTTATCCAATGAAGGCGCCTCAGACGAATATCTGAAAGCCTACGCCAAAAAACTTGGCGCTAAACCAACCAATTCAGTTTGCGCCAGCTTCAAAAAAATCGTTGAAGAATCACGGCCACGTGAATGGGATTATCCCGCCGGTCGTGCTTATCCGGGCAGCGTGATCAAGCTGTCACCGAGCCAGGTCGCATTATTAAAATCACTGAAGAAAAAAGACGGCAAAATGTAAGTCGCCTGCTCAGCTCTGCCATTTGGCAGAGCTGATCTCCTTGTTATTTCTCACAATTTTATCTTCCCTCTTGCATTTCTGTGTCAAAGCGCATTAACTGAGCCGCATCGTTCCGGAACCAAGGAAGCTGTGATGCGACGGATCCGATCCCTGCCGATCTTACTGAGCATGGCTGTATTGCTGACGCTCAGCGGCAAAACAATGGCTGCAGAGGACTGCACCACACTCTCTGCAACTGAAACCCTGCCCACTGCGGCACAACATTGGCGTATCGCTAAAGTCCTGTTTGCCCGTAACGACATTTTTGATCTGAACAACAAACACAGCGTCTGGTTTCACCGCTTTGCCAATGAGTATCATGTGATCACCAGCGAGTCCGCACTGCGTGAAGACCTGTTGTTTCAGGAAGGCGACCGGTTGGACCAAGCCGTACTGGCTGAAACCGAACGCCTGTTGCGCGCCAGACGATATTTGCGCCATGCCGAAATCACTATCTACGCCTATTGTCCGGCCAGCCAGACCGTGCAGGTCACAGTACAAACCTGGGACAACTGGTCACTATTGCCGCGAATTTCTCTCGGCCACACCGGTGGCGCGACCAAAGCCAATCTGGGCCTGGCCGAAGATAACCTGTGGGGCACCGGCAATCAGGCACAAATTGAATACTTCACCGACAGTGAGCGCGATGGTTACAAGCTGCAGTTTCATAGCCCCAATATCAGTGGCAGTCACTGGCAAACGACTATGCAATATGCCGATACTTCAGACGGTGAAAGTTACCGGCTAAATCTGGCAAAACCCTTTTACCGGCTGTCTTCCGAGCGCGCCTACAATCTGGATATTTTCAAAGAAATCAAAGATATCAGTGAATATGCCCGCGGAGATGTCTACAACGAATACAAAAGTAACCAACAGTTAATCGAATTAAGCAGCGGCTGGAGTTTCTGGCGGGACAGCGACAGTGTGCAGCACCTGAATACCGGTGTGACGCTGGACGAACGCAAATTTGATTTGAACAACGACAGTACGCAGCCGCCGCCGGAGAACCGCGATTTATCTCAGGTCTGGCTCAGCTGGGAGTTTTTACAATCGGATTATCGCGAGCTCACCAACTTCTTTTTGTGGAACCGGGTCGAGGATGTCAATTTTGGCTGGCAGGCATCCCTGCGGCTAGGTCGCTTGCTGGAAAGCCTGGGCGCAGACCAAGGCGGCTGGCATTGGCAGGCCAAAGTGCAAAAGAACTTTGAGATCAATGATATCAGCTGGTTAGTCGGCCAAATCAGCTATTCACAGTTACACCGTAACCAGTTGCAGGAGCAGCAGTTGTTTCAAAGCGAGTTGCGTTATGTCCGGCATTTGTCGGCACAACAAGTACTAATCGCTCAGCTGCAATGGTCGGTGGGTAAAAACCTGTTTCGCGACCAGCGTATGACCATCGGCGGTGACGAAGGCATGCGCGCCTTCCCGCTTTATTATCAAACCGGCGATAAAGCCGCGATAGCGTCGCTGGAGTACCGCTATATCACGCACTGGCATGTGTATCAGTTGCTGGATGTGGCATTGGCAGGTTTTATTGATGCCGGGCGGGCCTGGGATAATCCGCAGCGACCGGCAGGCCCGGACGATGATCAGAATCTGGCCGGTTATGGCATCGGCATCCGCCTGTTACCCAGCCACTCCAGCCGCGGCAGTGTGATCAGTATCGATTTGGCAAAACCAGTCAGCGACAATCCGGAATTATCCGGCTGGCGCTGGCGTCTGATCGCGAAAAAGCCGTTTTAATGCCGACCCGCTAGGCCTGACAATGCCGGCAGAACACCGTGCTGCGCTGGCCTAAACGGATCTCCTCAAGCAGACTGTTGCAGCTGATACAGGCTGCGCCGCCACGTCCATACACCAGTAGTTCCTGCTTAAAATAACCCGGTTTGCCGTCGGCCTGACTAAAGTCTTTTAACGTGGTGCCACCTTGCGTGATGGCCTGCGCCAGGATCTGTTTCACCACTTCGACCAACACTGCGCATTGCGCCAAAGTCAGTTGATTAGCCGGTTTGGTCGGCAAGATGCCGGCTTTAAACAGGGATTCATTGGCGTAAATATTCCCCACGCCAACCACGACATGATTATCCATCAGCACCAGTTTGATGGCGCTACTGCGTTTTTGGCAATGCGAGAACAACTGCTCCGCGTGAAACGCAGGCGTCAGTGGTTCTGGCCCTAAAGTGGTTAACAACGGATGATCAGTGCCGGTTGCTTGCCACAGCACAGCACCAAAACGACGGGTATCGTTCAGACGTAATAAGGTCTGGTTATCCAGCACAATATCGACATGGTCATGCTTACCGGTGGGCGTATCGGCGCTGAGGATCTTCAGATTGCCGGACATACCGAGGTGCAAAATAATACTGCCGCCAGGCACTTCAATAAGCAAATATTTGGCACGGCGGCTGACGTTTAGCACCGGCGCATTCGTCACATTCATCACTTCTGCCGGCACCGGCCAGCGTAACATTGGCTGGCGCACATCAATACGACGAATGGTTCTGTTCGACAGGTGTGGCGTGATGCCTAACCGAGAGACTTCGACTTCTGGCAATTCAGGCATAACAACTCCGGTTTAACGTAAAGAAGGCGGGCACAGCTTGTCAGCGGTAGCCTGATCGATCGGGAATAACACTTGCTGATGCTGCAGATACCATTGCTGTTGGTCAACCGCAATGAGCCACAGCATCGGTTGCGCCTCACCACTTTGATAAAGCAAGACGCGGCACACATGCGCCAGAATTTGTGGGCCATCCTCTTTTGCGGCAGGTAACTGAAAATCTTGCCAATACTGCAAAATCGTTTCTGCTGCTGGCAGCTCCAGTTGCGGTTCGAAGCGCCAGGCCGGCCCGGCTTGCTTGAGCGTCGCGCGCGGGAACTGCACTTGCAGCAGTTTTTGACCCGGCGCAACGATGCTGATGGTCTGGTCGCGGTTTAACATAAAAGCCAGATGGCTGGGCGCTATGTAAAACAGGAAAAACAGTGCCAGCACACCGAAGATAATCAGATTGTTCCAGGATTGACGGGATAATCTCAGCATAGCATTCGTTGATGACCTGAAGATGCTGGCAGTGTACCGGATAGAGTTGCAGTCGCCAATTTGTCTGATCTCTGGCTTCGAGTGTTGCGATCGTTTCAGAGAGAGGTATTTCAAACGGCTGCGGATTTACCACAGGCTAAAAAAACAAAACCCGACACAAGGCCGGGTTTTGCTTTTGGAAATAAATCCGATTACTTGATTTTCGCTTCTTTGAAAATCACGTGCTTGCGCACTTTAGGATCGAATTTTTTGATTTCCATTTTTTCTGGCATGGTGCGCTTGTTCTTATCAGTTGTATAGAAGAAGCCAGTACCAGCAGAAGAAACTAAACGGATCTTATCGCGCATTTGCTAATTCCTTAAACCTTTTGACCTTGCTTACGCAGGTCAGCTAAAACGGCATCGATACCATTTTTATCGATGATACGCATAGCCTTAGTTGTCAGGCGCAGCGTGACGAAACGGTTTTCACTGTCAACCCAGAAACGGTGAGTTTGCAGGTTTGGCAGGAAACGGCGCTTAGTTGCGTTGTTGGCGTGTGAACGACGGTTACCTACCATCGGACCTTTGCCAGTGATTTGGCATACTCTAGACATGTCAATAAATCTCCAAAATTACTTCAGCTCGAGCTATCGTCATCCTTCTGGCCAAGAAGAATGCCCCGGATTTCTGAAAGGGCGCAATTTATACACGATCAGCTAAAAAAACTCAAGCAATAATGCCTGAACTTTACGCATAGATCGTGCTGATCCTTTCAGATCTTAAAGCCAGCCGCGTTCGGCAAAGGATATGACCTCGGCGTCGCCGACCACAAAGTGATCCAATAACTTAATGTCGACCAAAGCCATAGCTTGGGTCAGGCGCTCCGTTATCGCTCTGTCAGCGCGACTCGGCTCAGCAACTCCGGATGGATGATTGTGAGCCAAAATAACGGCGGCGGCATTATGCGCTAAAGCAGCCTGAACTACAATACGCGGATAGACCGGCGAGGCATCTATCGTGCCATAAAATAACGGTTCGGCTTTGATCAGCCGGTGTTGGCTGTCTAAATACAAAGTCATAAAGACTTCCCGCGTTTCAAGGCCAATGCTGTATTGCAAATAATGTTTCACCATGCCGGGGTCAGAGAACACCGTATCGCGCTGCATATGCTGATATAAACAGCGCTTACACAGCTCCAGCACCGCCTGGGTTTTCACATACCGATGCACGCCAAGCCCTTTGTGCCGGCAGAACTGGCCGCGTGGCGCAGCGAAAAACGCCCGCACACCACCGAAGTCGTTTAATAGCTGCCGCGACATCGCCACCGCATCGAGGCCAGCGCAGCCGTGGCCGAGGAAAATGGCCAGTAATTCGCCGTCGGATAAAGCGCCGGCGCCGTAACTTAATAGTTTTTCCCGCGGTTGTTCGGCCGTCGGCCATTGCTTGATGGTCATGATTACTCGTCCTTGAGTTCGTGGTATCTTATCGGCCAGTTTCTGGCTGATGGTTTCCTTATGCACAACATCCTTGCTGGTAAAAAGATCCTGCTTGGGATCAGCGGTGGCATTGCTGCCTACAAATCTGCAGATCTGGTCCGCCGCCTTAAAGAGCGTGGCGCTGACGTCCGGGTGATCCTGACGCCAGCCGCTGCTGAATTTATTACCCCTCTGACGCTACAGGCACTGTCCGGCAATCCGGTGGGCCAGTCGTTGCTGGACCCGGCGGCTGAAGCTGCGATGGGCCATATCGAGCTGGCCAAATGGGCCGACTTTATCTTAGTAGCACCCGCCTCGGCGGACGTGATCGCCCGCATCACCCATGGCCTCGCAAATGATCTGCTGACCACCTGCATCCTGGCAAGCAACGCGCCGCTGGCGATCGCACCGGCGATGAATCAGCAGATGTATAAGAACATAGCGACCCAAGCCAATTTATCAACTTTAATTTCACGAAACATTCACATATTTGGGCCTAATGCCGGTGAACAGGCGTGCGGCGATGTCGGGCCGGGCCGGATGCTGGAACCGCTGCAGCTGGTCGATGCCATGATTGGCGTGCTGGCTGCACCGGCGCAGCAACCACTGCAAGGCGTGAAAGTGACCATTACTGCCGGGCCGACACGTGAAGCGATTGACCCGGTGCGTTACATCAGCAACCACAGTTCCGGCAAGATGGGTTATGCCCTCGCAACCGCTGCTGCAGCACTTGGTGCTGAAGTGACGCTGATTAGTGGCCCGGTGCAATTGGCCACGCCAACCGGTGTAACGCGCATTGATGTCACCACCGCCGAACAGATGTATGTCAGCAGCATGCAACAAGCGCCTAACAGCGACATTTTTATCGGCTGCGCTGCTGTAGCTGATTTTCGCGTGGCTGCGCTCGCGTCACAGAAAATCAAAAAAACTGCCGACAATGACGGCCTGACGCTGCAGTTGGTGAAAAACCCGGACATTATCGCCAGTGTCGCGGCGCTCACTACGCAACGGCCTTTTACTGTCGGTTTTGCCGCCGAGACAGAAAAAGTCGCGGAATATGCCCGGCAAAAACTGCAAAAGAAAAACCTCAACCTGATATGTGCCAACGACGTGTCTGATCCGGCGCTTGGCTTTAACAGCGAACAAAACGCCATCACGGTGTACAGCAACACGGCTGAATTCGCGCTGGGCCAACGCAGCAAAACCGACCTGGCCCAAGCCTTAATTTCCCTGATTTATGAGCAATACCAACATGAAAAAAAGCATTGAACTGAAAATCCTCGACCGCCGCATTGGTACTGAATACCCGTTGCCGGAATACGCCACGCCAGGTTCTGCCGGTTTGGATTTACGTGCGTTATTAGACGAACCGCTGACGCTGTTACCAGGCCAGACTGAACTGATCCCGACCGGCCTTGCCATTCACATCGGCGATGCCAACCTGTGCGCGACGATTCTGCCGCGCTCCGGCATGGGCCACAAAAACGGCATCGTGCTCGGCAATCTGGTAGGCCTCATTGATTCGGATTATCAGGGCCAGCTGATGATTTCAACCTGGAACCGCGGTCAAAACGCTTTTACTATTCAGCCGGGCGACCGCATTGCCCAGCTGGTGTTTATGCCAGTCGTGCAGGCGCAATTTGAACTGGTCGAAGAATTCGACACCTCTGAGCGCGGTGAAGGTGGATTTGGCCACTCAGGCCGGTCGTAACCGCTGATGTCGACGCCCAGAAGCAGCAATCGCAAAGCAGAAATTCTGGATGCGCTGGCCGTGATGCTGGAAAAAAGCCCCGGTCAGCGTATTACTACCGCCGCACTTGCGGTGCAAGTGGGCGTCACTGAAGCCGCGTTATACCGTCATTTCCCCAGCAAAGCGCGGATGTTTGAAGGCTTGCTTGACCTGATTGAGCACGAACTGCAACACGAATTCCGCATCATTTTTCAAACCCACAAACAAGCCGAAGCGCGTATTCAGCTGATGCTGGAAGCTTTGCTGCAATTCGCCGGCCGCAGGCCCGGCTTATGCCGGCTGCTGACCAGTGAAGCCTTACAGGGTGAACAGGAACGGCTGCGCGAACGGGTCTGTCAGCTGCTCGACGGGCTGGAAAAACAACTGAAGCAATGCTTGCGTGAGCGTAAACTCGGCACCGGCAAACGCCATGGTGACGAAGCGGCGGTGGCCAATTTGTTGCTCGCCTTTATCGAAGGCCGGTTGCTTCAGTATGTCCGCAGCGGTTTTAAAGAACCGCCGCATCAGAGTTTTGCCAGCCAGTGGCCCGCACTGAAAGCGGCACTGTTCGCGCAGGACTAACATGGCGCGGATGAGCATGATCCGCCTGACCGCGAGATGGTCATCAGGCGCGGTGCTGCAACATAACGAGCCGCAGCAGTTGAGCGGCACTGCCGCGCCAAAGCAACTTCTGCGCGTCACCTTACAATCCCAACACAAGCTTTATCAGGTCGAAACCCACACCGACGCCCAAGGTGTTTTCAGCGTCGACATTCCGCCACAGCCGCCATCTGGCCCCTGGACTTGCACCATCACGTTGGCTGACGTTGTGCTTATCAGTTTGCACGACCTGTGGTTTGGCCAATTGCTGTTATTTGCCGGTCAGTCCAATGTTGGCTGGCCGCTGGCGCGCTATCCTGACCAGCTTTCCGCAGCCCTGCAACTTCCGGCTGCTGACGCTTTGTGTAACGTACGCTGTTATGTTACCGATGCGGCCGATCTGCACGGCACCGGGCAATGGCTGCAACAAAATAGTGCCAGTTATCCGCACTGGCCGGCGCTGCTGTATCACTTCAGTCATGAATACGTGGCCAGCACTTTAAGTTCGCAAAGCCCGATGATGCTCGGTCTGGTCGATTTGAGCTGGCCAGGTTCTGCGATTGACGCCTGGACCGAAGCTTCTGTTCCTGCCAGCAGCCCGTGGCAACCGGGCGCTTTATTCGCCGCAAAGCTGGCGCCCTGGCTGCAACAGCCCTTTGCTGCGTTGTTGTGGTATCAGGGCGAGCAGGATGCGATGGGCAAAGAGGCTGCTCACTATGCTGACAAACTGCAGCAATGGCTACACAGTTGCCGCCGCTACGCCGGTTGGGATTTCCCGCTGTTGTTGGTACAAATCGCCGGCTTTGGCAAGCCGGGCTTGCCGGACCTGCAACATGGTTTTGTCCAGGTGCGCCTCGCACAGCAACAACTTGCTGCGGTGACACCCAACTGTGCTTTAGTGTCGGCCGCTGATTTGGGCGACGAGAAGGATATTCATCCGCCTTTAAAAGCCGAATTGGCGCGGCGACTGGTGCTGGCGTTGGCTGCATTACTCAGCGGCCAGCGCGCTGCCGGCTTGTGGCTGGCAACACTGCAACACCACAGCGCCGGCACTTTCCTGCAATTGCCGGTGCAAGCCGGCGCCGCACGCTGGCAGGGTCGCACGACTCCACTCACAGGGTTTTATTGCATGAATGCAAAGGGGCAGATTCGCGAAGTGCAGGCAGAACTCAGTGCCGATGGTCAGCAGATCCTGCTGCAACTGCCGCCCGAAACCAGCATATTGCTGTATGGTTTGTCCGCGCAGCCGCAGCTGAGCTTGTACACAGCACAAGGCGAACCTTTGTTGCCACAGAAATGGTCGGTGCCAGCTGTTTATTGACCACTGGCTGCACTTTGCCGGGCGGCTTCGTAGGCTTGACGCTGCGCCGCCAGATGACGCCAGACGGTCTGGCAACGTTCGGGATTTTCCTGACAATATTTCGGCGAAAAGGCTAAATACAGCGGCATGCTGAAAAGCGGCTGCTCGAGCTGGCGCACCTGCGCCGCAGCCGGATGTTGGCGGAACTGCTGCAAGGTGGTACCGGGTGGAATGACGTAACCGTCGATGCGACGATTCAACAGTAAATCAACGCCCTGATTAATATCCAGCTCCAGCGGTGACAACGCATTCAGGTCACGCAGCCGTTGCTCGGCGACATAACCTTTCAGTGTGATCAGGCCATATTGCAGACCGAGAAAACGCTGACCGTCCCATTGCACTTTGCTGTCTTTGCGTACAAAAATCAGATAAGGCACGTCGTACAAGGCCTGGCTTGGATCCGGCGCGCCGTTGCGTTCGGGAAACTGATATTCCTTTGCCCGCTCCGCCGTCCAGCCTATCGACAACAAACCGGTCACGCGTCCGGTCCGGACTTGAGCGAGGCAACGCTGCCAGGGCAAATTAATAAAAGTCGCCTGAGGTAATTGCTGCAATACCCAGCCCGCTACACGGGCGGTATGCTGACCATAAATGCGCTGGCCGGCCACTACTACAGGTTGTTGGTTGACGCTGTCGACAGGTCCGTCATAACAAAAGGTTTCCGCCGCAAACAGCGGCGGATGCAATAAGCAAAGGAGTAAAAAGAACCTGCGCACAAACATCAGGTGGACAGCTCCGGCATTGGTAAAATATCACCATAGCACAACTGCATTGCTGCAGCGTATCCATTTTAGGAACCATCACCCGCATTCACTCAGTGCAGTAATTGCCAGATCGCTGCGCCCCATACCAAGGCAACAATAGTCAGGCTTAAGGTAACCGCAGCAGAGCCCATGTCTTTGGCGCGGCCGGACAGTTCATGGCGTTCCAGACTCACACGGTCGGTCAGCGCTTCAATTGCTGAATTCAGCAGCTCAACTATCAGCACCAATAACAACACACCGACCAGCAAAGCCCAGTGGCCAACCGATTCAGCCAGCACAAAAGATAATGGAAACATCAGCATCGCAAGCAAAGCTTCCTGCCGGAACGCCGCTTCAAACCGCCAGGCGGCGACAAAGCCTTTACGTGAACATTCAGTTGCTTTCAGAATGCGGCCAACACCGCTGCCGTTTGGTTTGTTGATCAACACAGACTCCGCTTTAAAACAATCAGGCCAGCATCGCTGGCCTGTACAGATGACAGAACGCTTTCATTTATCGCAGCTTAAGCTTAACAATTCCTGAAGACAAATCTGTCCGATCCCTACGCCAATCTCAGACGCCAAACTCAGCGCGGTAAGCTTTGACCGCATCCAGATGCGCAGCCATTTCTGGTTTGCCTTCGAGGTATTGGATTAAGTCTTTCAGACCAATGATCGACACCACTTTGGTACCAAAATCACGTTCCACTTCCTGGATGGCCGACAGTTCGCCTTTGCCGCGTTCCTGCCGATCCAGTGCGATCAGCACGCCAGCCAGTTCCGCGCCCTGCGCCTGAATGATTTCCATCGATTCGCGGATCGCAGTGCCGGCGGTGATCACATCATCGACCAGCATGATGCGGCCTTTTAATGGCGAACCTACCAGACTGCCGCCTTCACCATGGGTTTTAGCTTCTTTGCGGTTAAAGCAGTACGGTACGTCGCGGTCATGGTGTTCCGCTAAGGCGACGGCTGTGGTCGTCGCGATCGGAATACCTTTATAGGCCGGGCCAAACAACACGTCGAAATCAATGCCGGCATCCATCAGCGCCGCAGCATAAAAGCGGCCCAGTTTCGCCAGATCGCCGCCGGTATTAAACAAACCGGCGTTAAAGAAATACGGGCTGGTACGGCCGGATTTCAGCGTAAATGAACCAAATTTCAGCACCTGACGCGACAGGGCAAATTCAATAAATTCTTGTTGAAAAGCTTTCATCGGAAGACCTTTTAGACAGATTCGTTATGCCAAAACACGTTTTTGTTCGTCGACGATTTCGCGGATCGCGTCTTTCGCCAGCGCCAGCATCGCCTGCATTTCTTCGAAGCTGAATGGCTCGGCTTCGGCAGTACCCTGAATTTCAATCAGTTTGCCGGTTTCGGTCATCACCACGTTCATGTCAGTTTCAGCGGCTGAATCTTCAACGTATTCCAGGTCAGCCACAGGTTCGCCTTTGTAGATACCGACAGACACTGCAGCAACCATGTATTTTAATGGGTTGGTTTTAATCATGCCTTTGGCGCGCATAAAGTTCAGTGCGTCACATAAAGCTACGCAAGCGCCGGTGATGGCTGCTGTGCGGGTGCCGCCGTCGGCCTGGATCACGTCGCAGTCGAACGTGATGGTGTTTTCACCGAGCAGTTTTAAATCGACTGCAGCGCGCAGGGCGCGACCGATTAAACGTTGGATTTCCATGGTGCGACCGGCTTGTTTACCACGGGCGGCCTCGCGGTCGTTGCGGGTATGGGTAGAACGCGGCAGCATGCCGTATTCCGCGGTGATCCAGCCTTTACCCTGGCCTTTCATAAAACGTGGCACTCCTTCTTCAACCGACGCGGTGCACAACACTTTGGTGTTACCAAACTCAACCAGCACCGAACCTTCGGCGTGGGCAGTGAATTGACGGGTGAAACTGATAGGACGGATCTGACTGGCTGTTCTGCCGCTTGGACGCATGGGAAACCTCGGTGGTCGCTGAATGAGCGAAAAATGATGGCGGCATTATAGGGCTTTCACCATCATCCTGCCATCTATACCCTTCTTGCTTTGAGATCCGGAGGGCCTCGTCGCATCCACTAACGACAACACCGTCGAAACAGGCCCGGATCTGCGATGATTTTGGCGATATTCGCCTAACGCCGATGTTCTGGGTATACTCGGAATTTCCGCTATTCCAGATGTATAAAAGGATAATCGCATGATCCACAGCATGACCGCTTTTGCCCGTCACGAAATTAAAGCGACCTGGGGCAACGCCGTATGGGAGATCCGTTCAGTTAACCAAAGATATCTCGAGAGTTATTTTCGGTTACCCGAGCAATTCCGTGGCATGGAAAGCCTGCTGCGCGACAAACTGCGCCAGAGCCTGCAACGCGGCAAAGTGGAAGTGAATCTGCGTTATAACGCAGCACAGCAAAGCGGCGATTTAAAGATTAATGAAGCCTTCGCCGGCCAGTTAATCAAAGCGGCGCAGGCGTTAACGGCGCAGTGCCCGCAAGCCCAGCTGAATATCGCCGACATCCTGCGCTGGCCCGGCGTGATGGAAACACAAGAAGAAGACATGGACTCAGTGCAAGCCGAATTGCTGGCCGGTTTTGACATCGCGATGAAAGATTTCCTCGCCGGCCGTGGCCGCGAAGGCGTGGCGATTGAACAGCTGATCCGTGATCGCCTCGACCAAATCACCACCCACGTCGCCAACTTACGCGTACATCTGCCACAAGCACTGCAATGGCAACGCGACAAAATGCTGACCCGCTTACAGGAAATCAAAGCCGAGATGGACCAAAACCGCCTCGAGCAGGAAATGGCCTTCCTGGCACAAAAATCCGACGTCGCCGAAGAACTCGACCGCCTCGACGCCCACATCAAAGAAACCCGCCATCACCTAAAACAAGGTGGCGCCATCGGCCGTCGTCTCGACTTTATGATGCAAGAATTTAACCGCGAATCGAATACGTTGTCGTCAAAGGCGATTTCTACCGAGATCACCAATACGGCGGTGGAGCTGAAGGTGTTGATTGAGCAGATGCGGGAGCAGATCCAGAATGTCGAATAAATTTCCAAACTGTTTCAAACTGCTTCATTGAATCATAAGTAGCTGATTTAAAAATAATTACATAATCATACTGTATCTTTATAACCCAAGCAGCACCAATCAGATGGTTACCAGTTTGGTTACCAGTTGCACTATTGCAATACATCAAAATGGTTACTAGTATAAGCTCCATAAGTGTCGAATTTATGGAGCTTTTTCCGCATGATCACAGTTTCTGAGCTCAAAAAAATCATCAGTGCAGGCTTACCTGTCCGTAAGCCTGTTGGTAGTAACCTCTACTTCCGTCTGAACCAATACAGTGTGGCTAGTTGGGAATTCCGCTATGTCATCAATGGCAAACGGCGCTACATGACTATTGGTAAATACCCTGAGATGTCGCTTTCTGAAGCCAACCGAAAAGCTGGTGAAATGACAGCGCTAAGGAATGAAGGCAAAGATCCACTGGTTGAGAAAAACCGAGCGCAATCTGCTCAAGCCTACAATTGCGATCGGCTTTTTGATGACTGGTTCGAACATGACCTGCGGCCACGGTTAAAACACCCACAAATTCCCTATCGCATCTACGGCAAAGATATTCATCCTGTTATCGGTGAGCTATCGGTTGCGTCCGTCACGCCATTGGATATCCGAAAAATACTGGTAAATATTCGCGAATCAAAGCGACCAACGGTCTGCAACGATGCTCTAATGTATATGAAGCAGCTGTTTCAGCATGGCATCAAGATCGGTCTGCTAACTAACAACCCTGCAGCAACCTTTACCACGAATGATGCAGGTGGCATCGAAGAAGCGAAAAGCAGGGCTTTGACTGAAGAAGAAATAGCCGAAGTGTTTCGAGTGTTTCGCGAAAACATCAGCAGTTTTGGGCGTGATAACTACATCGCTTGCTGCCTGTTCTTGATGTTAGGCGTTCGTAAATCGGAGCTTTGTGAAGCCAAGTGGTCTGAATTCGACTTAGACAATGCCTTGTGGCACCTGCCAAAAGAAAGGATGAAAACCGGTGTCCCCATCACTATTCCATTACCGTCACAAGCAATGCTGCTATTCAAGACGCTTAAAGTGTTTGCTGGTTTTTCTGAATACGTGTTTCCAGCCAGACAACACAGCAAAAAACCTCATGTTGGCTCAGATACGTTAAACCGAGCAATCACCAAATGTTTTGGTCATGAGGCTGGCCGTAAGGTTCAACCAACCAATTTGATGGGAGATATCACCTGTTTTAGTGTGCATGACCTTCGCCGAACCTTCCGCACCATGTGTGCCAAGTTAGGCATTTCAGGTGATGTGGCAGAACGTTGTTTGAACCATAAGCTCAAAGGTGTTGAGGGTATTTATGACCGTCACGACTACCTTGAAGAGCGCAGAATTGCTCATCAAAGAGTTGCTGACAGATTAGAGCAATACTTTGACCTCAAAAGTCTGACATCAGAATTTATTGACCTTTGATTACGTCCATCACCATTTTATCGAGGGTGCCGGGAGGAGCTACCGTCACCTCACTTTTAACCCGTTCAGGCAGTTTCTTGACGACATGCACCTTGGAAAATGCTTTACGGATTTTGTCCTTTTCGTCGGCAGCTGTGAGTTTGTCAGCAGCCAAATCCAGCAGTGTGGTAACCGCAACTTGATAAGACACTCGCCGCTTATTCAAATAAGTAGCAACTGATGACTGCAATAGCGCAGCTACTTCTTTGGTTAAAGTAATTTTCTTTTTCGGTAACGCATAACGACGCGACTTTTCCGCATCGATGATCTGTTTCTTCAATTTTGGTAAATCAGCTTTATCGGAAATTTTATCGATCAACTTATTCAGCTTTACAGCTACATCCATTTGATCTTTTTTCTTCTGTTTGCCGAAGCCATCCAATAGCACAAGACATTGATCAACAAATTTAAATGCTGAATGTTCAGGTGAGACATCGCTACGCAATTTCTTGATTAAAGATTTTGCGCCATCCTTGAATACGCGTGTTTTAATAGTTGCCATAACTTAAGCCTCTTTAACCATATGAATGAACAAACAATAGTGCATGACACGCAGAAATTGAGTAACCTAAAGGTATTCGATCTCACCAACCAATGGAAATACCATGTCTATTCTGCTTGATAAAAAAGAACTGAAAAAAGCCGCCAAAGAAATCTCTGTTGCCAAAATTCATGAAGCGATTGAAGTACTGCAATCAGTCATCGCTGATCGTCAAAAAGAAATTGATACCATCGAACAAATTAAACAACTGGCAAAAGCACAAGGTTTCTCTCTTGAGCAACTCGGCCTGCAACTGACAACCAATGTCGTTGCTGAAGTGGTTGAAGAAAAAGTCGAAGCTGGAAAACGTCCAACCAAACCTAAGTTCAAAACGCTGAATCCAGAAAGCCAATTTTTCTATGTTGAAAATGGCAAGTTACACTTGCTGAAAACACATACCATGAAAAAAGGCTTGGAAGAACGTGGTATTAAAGTTGTGCCATTTGCTAAGGTCGAAAAGAAATTTCAAAGTGAGATATCACCACTGATTGCTGAAGCAGTAGCTCAAGCGACAGAAAGCTTTAACTCTAAGGTTGAAATTTGGAATGCTTGGGCAGAGCAGAATGGTAATGAGATATTAACTCAGAAGTAGATACAAATATGGAAGATCTAATTCACTCTAGAGATGAGTTCATATTAGATCTTTCATTATTATCTTCACTTTATTCAATGCATCTGCAATAAAATTAATTATTTTATATATTTGAAATGCAAAAAATAACTTAACAATAGTGAAAAAATAGAAATAGTTACCTTATCAAATATTGATTAAATTATGAGTGAGTAGCTACTCAAAACTTAACGAAATTACTAAAAATTTAATCAACCTTAAATTTCCATATATGCACTATATCTGAGCCTTCAGTTCTATTCTTTTTCTTCCTAACAAAATCAAAAGCCACTATTACATTTTTATTATTAATCGCAAACTGCGCAGCTGCTATAGTTGCAGGTTTAGTTCCAATTGGAACTAAACATAGGATTTTTCGCTCGTAGCTTAGAGAACAATAAACCTTATTAATAGATTCATAAGTAGATATAGGATCATTAGCACCTGCATATCTAATCCCGAATTTGTTGTAGCCTAATAACTTAGATAGCTGTTCACTATTATTCGATAGAGTAATATTTTCCCAGCCAGATTTAAAAGCCGGTACTCCGATTAGGCAAAATGTTTTATCCGTTATGTATTCTTCACAGTGGATTAAAGTGCCAAGTCTATGGCCTTCGAATCCGAGACACACAAATATTTGTGAATCAGCCGTTGTACCTACAAAAGGAGGAATTAATTGTAGACCATGACCATCATCTGACAGATCAAAAACTTTTGAATCTGATACATCAGTTGAAACGTGCTCTCTGTATCCAGTCGGCTGGACATAGAGAACATCAAAATCGACTTTTTTCATGTCAAAAATGCGAAATAACTGCAATATCTCTGGCAACGCTAAAGATGTAGCATCCAATAAATATTTACCTTTCAACACCGGTATACTTGCAATATCAGCAAGATTATATATAGAATCACCTAATTTAAGTTTGACTAGATCTGGATTGTATTCAACAGATACTAATTTATGCGAGACACGACTGCAGAATTCAGAAACCCAACCACTTCTCTCATCCAAGCTTTCTGCACTAGTAAATGTTACGTCATAATACTTATCGCTTACAAAACTTGTAATTTTATGGGCAGTTTTATTTAACCAATCATAAATTGAAATCATAATAAAACACCCTGAACAACCTCATCCTCAGTGCATTTCCACTTAATCTGAAATTTTTTCCTTAAACTATCAAACTCTTCGGAACTACCAGCAACTATAGTTTTAAAATCATCTACAGTTAATAGAACACCTCGCATCTTCCTATAAGATATGCCAAATTTTGGTGCATAGACTGGGTTCAATTGGAATTCAATGTTATACGAATCAGCTTCGTCCTTTTGCCTGCGAGAATCGCTTGCAACAATTACTCTCCAACTAAGGGCTGACTCAATGATATTCTCAAGATCTACATCCGAGCCTGCAAAATCGTATTTAAGAGAAAAAACAGTTCTTTCGGGCTCAGTTTGGTAGCTGCTTTTTTGAGAAATCCTGAACAGCTCTCCAATTCTATTAACAAGATGAGATAGTTTTCTTCCAAATGGAGGATAACTGATGACTTCTCGAACCAAATCGGAACTAGTTGAAACAGCACCTAAATGCATTCCTGATAGAGAAATGGGAGAAATATCTTCCAAATATATATAGTTTAATTTGCTATCTATGTCATTGGACATTTTAAGAGCATTCAAACAGATTTCTTTAAAGTGTCTGACATTTGGTGATGTCATTGTGATAAAACGTTCGAAACCAGCATATACAGGCAGATTAACGGAAGCATTTTGTAAGTTTAAAGAAATTAAAGTACTAAACTCATAACTTTTAATTTTATCTAAAAATCTTCTATTTCTCTCATTTGATTTTTCTTCGTTTAGGTATGCAGCTATTTCTTTTAAATCGAAATTTCGTTGCCTATGCGTACCCAAAATTGTGATAGCAAAGCTCGGATCTGAAAAAATTTTTTCAATCTGATTTTTAGAAAAACTCAACGTTTCTAGTAATCTTAGTAACTTATTTCTAATCGCTGTATTTGCTACTGCTGTACTTGATATGTCCTTAACCGATGGAGTAGGAAGTATTCTGTTCAATAAACTTACAACTGAGTCTTGGTAACTAGGGTTCTTCCTAGACTCAATATTATCTCTATTTCCTAAGAACTCTGGAGTCAACTCTTCTATATTACACTTTATACCCGCATTCTGTAATGTAAGTAGAAAAATTTCAGCCGCAAATATTCTATAGTCAGATTTTATGAATTCATCAAGATTATAGGACACGTAATCATCAGGAGCTTGAAGCCATTGGTCTGTAGTTGTCTCATTCGTTGGCGCTGCATTGGATTTATATGCTACATTCCAACTCAGTGAACTTGTAGATTCCTTACGGTAAGAATTAAGTAATCGCTGCTGATTTTCTGTTAGTAACTCGAATTCGTCGATAAAAATTTTAAAATTTGTTTCAGAAAAATCAGAACACTCATTTCTTATACAATCTAATAGGTATTGAACAACATATTTTGTTTCAAACGAGGGTAACCCATCTAAATTAACCGGATTCAGTCTAGTAGAAAGTTGGTATTTTTGGTCAGAAATCCATGTAAAAATATCACTGAAGTTTGAGACTTTTTGTTTTGAAATAATGGTTAAAACTCGCCAGAACTTTCCATTTTCTAGTAATTCATTTTTAATATTTTCAAAGTGGAAAGATGCATTCTTCACAAATTTACATATTTCTTCAACTAGTGATAAAGTCGAATGCACAGAAAAAAATCTCAAAGCATCATCACCTAGCCAGCTAGACTTTAACCCTTGGCAATATGCAATATCTGGTTTCCAGTAAAACAAAACGTATTTCAACTCATTTGGTTCAACATTTTTTAAATTAACATCAAATCTAGTTGCATGAGAAAAATGTTGAATATATGTACTTTTTCCTGAGCCTCTAGAACCAACTAGTGCAATTGAATGCGACAAATTTCTTAAATCGAGCCGATCAATGAAGAAAGGAACAACAAATTTATTTAATACACTGCCATTATTGCTTTGGAATTCGAGGCGAGCTGTTGATAGTTTGTTAATTAATTCATTTAGAAGCATAGTTATAACCTCCGTCCAAAAAGTTGATTCCAGTTTCCACGATCGCTTCGATGCCAAAGAATTGAAGGTGCTTGGTTTGGACATCCCCATTGAAAAACAATAGGTATACATGAATCATTATCACCCATCCAGTAGCTACTTTTTGGCGCATATTTTTCTTTCATCGTCATGAAATGAGCTATAACATCTTTTACCGTATTTTTTTGGTCGTTTTTGAATAAAGATGTTTGATTTACATTTAAAAAGGCGTGCTCGTCTTTGAGAACTTCACATGGTAGAACTATTAATTTTGGAAATCTTTCGATCAGATTGCAAATTCCTGACTCAAGAGCAACGAGTGGACAGTATATTATTGTCATGTGTTTAATCTGTTCATCAAGTTTAAACTCTGCCGCAAACTGATCTGTAAATTGTCTGCCACTACCTAAAAAGTCATCTATTAATATTAATGCCTTAGGTGCATTGGTAGATGGCGTAAATGCGTAATAGTTAGTTTCAAGTATAGAGGATAACATCCTGTAAATAGTGCTACCGGACTCACCATGTTCGTTCTCAATTTTCACTGGCAAAAATTTAATTAGATGGGCCAATCTTCCACTTTTTAACTTTGAAATCCATTCGAGCAAATCTGTATCGCGTAAAATATCATTTTCTTTTAATACCTGCCAAAGTAAAGAATTAAACAGTGTTTGGTAACTTGATATAGCCATCTCTTTACTGCGAACTATAAGGCTATCAAGTAATTGTAAAGCAACATATTCATCTATCTCGCTATCAAAATTCCCAAGCCAAGCATGTACAACTTCAATATCAAATGGCCATATTTTCGTATCGCAATAAGTTCTAATTCTAGATTTTACTAAACTTTTGAAAACTCCATAATTATCCGGTAATTCCATTTTTTTATCCTAATAACCGACAAATATATTCTTGCGTTATGTATTTCGCACCTACACCAAGTGCTGAATTTGTAATGTATTCAACACCATCACTGGAGGATATTTTACTCCATAAATATTGTCCAATTACTAAGTTTTTAGGTCTAATTACAATTACGCAGTCACTTACCGGTGCATTTCCATCTTTAATAAATGCAATTCTTCCAATGCATCTGGTTCCGACACGAGCTATTAAGATATCACCGGATTTTGCAAAACTTTCATGCTCTTCATCGAATTGTGGAATATAGATTTCAGTAGGTGCTACTGGGAGATCTGATGTGTGAATGTGAAATTTATACTTCAGTGAACAGCTCTTATTGCTGAGGCTACCCCTAAAAATTTTGTAATCTTCATTTTTGTAAACAGGTAATGTTGAATGTGATTTATTGTGATATGAGTAATCTGCACGTAAAATTGCACAAGATTTTTCTATAAAAATACTACTCTTACTTAGGTAATCTGTGATTTTAATATCATACACGAAGTCATCAATTTTCCTCATTGAGATATTAAGTATAAATGTTTCAGCTTCTGTTTTATGAAAGCTGTTCCTTGGAAGTTGTATTATTTCATTAACCTTGTAATTTTCGAAAATATGCTTTCTTAACTTTCTCCAACGTATTCCGGTTAGGAGACCAGCCGGTAGTATTATGCCAATCTGGCCCTCTTCTGTAAGAAGCCTAATGTTTTGTGCTAAAAAAATTATTTCTGCCGGTATGGTTTTTGTATTCTTCCCAATGCAAAACTCTAATCCAGCTTTTTTTAAAACTTCCCTGCAGTTTCTATCTATACTTTTGGAATAGAATGGAGGGTTTGATAATAGTAAATCTACACTCCCGTAATTTAATCTAATATAATCGGGAAGTTCTAAACAAAAACCATCAAGATGGATTGCCTCGATTAATTTTTTTTCATTTGCTTCAGTAACATTTTTTGAATCTAGATCAATACCGACCAAACTAATGTTTCGCCACCTTCTTTTAGCTGCAAGTAATAGATCACCTGAACCAAAACCCAAATCTAGAGCAATTAATGGATTATTCATGCTAATTGTATTAACAAGGCTGTCACTGAATTCATTTCTTGTATAATACTGATTCAAATTATCGGTCATATCTTTTCTTCAATATGTAACGTTAAAATCCGTTTTTAAAAAATTTCGCCAATGATAGTATTAACAACTGAAATTAAATATATAATTCCAACAAGCAATCAATTAACATCTTAGAATTTATTGCCTTGATAATCCAATCGAGTGTGGATAGAAACACGCAAATTTATTTTATGATAAATGTCTTAATTCCAATTTTGCTAAATAATATATAACTTTACACCTAGCTATAGACAAAGCGTATGAGTCATAGTTGCGAGAGCGCCTTCAGTCAATAGTCCTCATGATAAACGCTAATAAACTTTAATGCGCATTGTTTAAAACTACCGTTTAAAGATCAAAATCGGCCTAACTGTTCTTCTCCATACCCTGCGCTTCAATACTTGCCTGCTAGCAGAATACGATTAATAAAGTAGCACACTGTCTGCATGTTTAACAGAATTCTCCGGCCAAAAACACCCTAATATATGAGAATATTTTATACTTTGACGCAGTTAATTGATGTAACTCTTAAGTATTTTTACATCAGTCATTCCGTATAGTTCAATGAATTTTCACATACACAGCTGTGTATATATGGCTTTTCGTCATATTCTGGTGTCTGAGTTTCGCTTAAGATTGGAGCTTCAGTTATTTATCAGTAAGGCTTCTAGCGGTATCACAGTCAACGGTTGCTCAACGTCCGCGTCATGTCAAACATTTATAAACGAATATACAATGGCATCGTTGTCGAATTCGGAAAAGTTTGCTCCATGTTCACGAACATAGCTTGAGTGTTCTTCTAGCAGCCCAATTAGATGGTTGTTTACGCTTCGTAAACGTTCATAACAAATCACTGCCGGCAGTGCTTTATTGATTTTATTAGACTCTCTATTTGTTATGACTGCACGCAGTTTTCACCCGAAAATAGTCAGCGATAAAAAATTTGTTAACCCACAGGACGATATGGGATTTTTGATGCTTTTACATCAATAAAAAATTCTATGTTTCCTTGGCTAATCTGCCAATCCTTTTCAATTGCCCTGACATATTCAGACATCGATGCCAATGCCAATTCTTGACTTGGGTGAGGACCAACAGTCACCGATTTAATACACTCTAAAGGTAAATCTAATTCTACATATGGTACAAGCAAATCACCTTTTGGTCTGTATTTCACTTCATATTCGAAATCATGCATGTAGGGAGAAATTATTATTCTGGATTCTTTTTCTTCTTGGAATCCAATGTGTTTGTAAATAGCCGCTTGAAGATATAACGAAAAAGAAGCATTAATTGTGTCTGGCCCGTGCATACCATTGTATTTACGGAAGGCATTGCTTGTAGAGACAATTGAATCCAAAGCATGCTCCTGAGCGCTAATTAATTTTTCATCATCTCGGTATAAGCATTTTTGGAGCTTTGATACTTCGCTTTCAATGATTGTTGAATCAAACTCAATTGCATAGGAGCCGTAAGCTCGCCATTGACTTAAGCAATCACCATCGGAGCTTAATGAGAAAACATATAATGGATCCTCCCCCACAACACACATTCTAGAATTAGATATTTCATTGAGCAAAAACGACTTAGCCATTTCCCAATACTCATGGTTAGAATAAATATTAGGAGAAGCAGACACGATATTTTTAAGCAACAATTCCATTCCAATATGTAATTCTTTTGAATCATTTAAAAACCGAATATCGGTTATCCAAATCTTTCTGTTTTTCAAAATGGAATAAACTGCTGCAACACTTGTATAATGATACAATCTCATAGTATATCCTGCCTACATTAAATATAAAAAAACTTATGTCTATTTACAACTTGTCATAAGTTTTGGTACCAAACTAACATTCATACGTAACATCATAATGGAGTGATAGGCTTGATACTTTCTACATGAAAATCGATCTGTTTTCGATTCGGACACGCTCCAACTGATTCGAAATAAGCTTAATCGTGTTTGCAGAAACGCCATTCGCCTTAGCCACCACCGCGAATTGCTGCATCAGTTCAACTACTTCTTTAATCACTTGCTGTGCTTGCGACCAATTAGCAAAGTTCGCTTGTGCTGCTAACTTTTGCATCGCTTTGAGCGTGGGTGTTTTACCATAGCCGACAAAGGCAGTTGCATGTTCACCATATGCGGATGGACTAAAGGTAACATCATAAAAAGGTGCGAGTTGCCACTGGCCGTTGTCATCCTGTAAAAATGCAGAGTTTTTGCTGTGGTCATCCTGATTCAGCGCAAACAGGTTAAATACCGCACGCTTAAATTGTTGTTGGCCTGCAGCAGGACTTTTACAGAGTGCGCTACTGACTTTAATCAGATCTTCGTAATCCAAACTTGGCAGTCTGAAATTAGCATCAAGCAGTCCGCAGGTACTGAGCAAATGCAAGCGACCTTCGACATGCTTATTGGAAGTTACATCAAACCGCTTTAATGCTAACCAATGTCGCTTTACTGCACCGTCAGTAGATTCAAGCAATTTCCAGCCAGGCACATCAATACCAACAGTTTTTGCCAGCTGTAAATAAGTAGCCTCGCACATCCCTTCTTCATGACCAAGTGCTAATCGCTCAGAAGTAAACTTAACCAACCAAGCTTCAGCATTTTCAAAAGTGGTGGTGCTGCAGCGCTGACTATCGTTTGGTGTAAAATAAAGTTGTGCTTTAGGACGAGCTCCACCAGAACTACCAGCCTGTACTAACGCAGCCAGCACATCTTCGGTATGACCATCAAAAAATAGCTGTGCTTCTGTGCCTAAAGTATTCAGGTCAAAATACTCATGCGGATTTTGCATACTAAGTTCAGACACTGGCTGAAACGACAGTGCACCCATGCCGCGATTGCCTACGAAGGCGAGTCTATCCATTGCAGTAACTTGTGAAGGCAGTAACTGATGTTGTCGAAACAATCTGTCCATCAGCAGCATGCCCCAACCATCAGGTAAGGAATCTGCAAATACACCATGCAAACCGAAATGCGGTTCAGCTGGTGCAAGTTGCAGTGAAGTATCAGCTTTGAGTTTAAACGGCGACAAATTGCCAAACTTTTGCAGATAGTCCGCCTGATATTGAAAGAACGTACCTTGACGGTTTTGCGCCATCACGCCAACCAATACCTGCTCACCAGTCGCTAGAGTGCGGTACACATCTAACCGGTTGGTTCGCTTGAATGCATTTTTATCGAGGCTCATTCGCTAATACCTCATCAATGCTGGTTGGTAATGGTTTTACATGACCTGTATTCGTTAACTGTTGCAGCCGCGAGAGCTCGTCAACCGATTGCCACAACATCAGAAATTGTCTTAGTGAGATCTGACCGGTTGTTTCAAACTTTTTAATCGTGGCAGCAGGCACTAAACTTTTTTCCGCTAAGTCGTCTCGTGACCATTTACGCTGCTTACGCTGATCACGTAACCACTGACAGAGATCAGTTTGCACATCGTGGACTGACAACAGGCTTAAGTGTTCCATAGCACCTCAATAGATACATCTGTATCCATTTTTCTCATAAAATTCATTGTATGGATACTATTATAGCTATTTATAGAGTTACATTGGCTGATGAACTGAATATTTGCCAACAAAATTCAGTATACGAAATCAGTTTGGCTCGTTAGAGAAGTAGAGATGAACACGAGTGATACCGGCTTCTTGCCATTTTCCTGCTCGGAATTCAGGACGAGAACGCAGATTACCAAGTAAGTTGGATGAAGCATTAAACCTATCGGCATTCCAAACTTTTGACTCAACAGTACCATTGGCGTAACGAGTCTCGATGACGGCTTGCTTATTCAGTAAAAGCTTTTGTTTAAAAACTTGTTCATCTGAGGGTTCAAAGGTGATTGTTAATACACCTGCGCGTTTCGTGGAATTTTTAGGCGTGCTTTCTGCACTGTGAAGCTTCTGTTTAGCTTGCTTGGGTTTTGCATCATATTTGCGGTGACATTCGCGACACAGAATCAAGATAGACTTTTCAAGTGGTTGATGTTCTTCGATAAAACGTTCTTCGAACTTTTCAATATTTACAGAGACAATACCATCAATAGAATCTTGACTCAGAATTGATTCAATAATGTCATTTCTGTCTCGACCGTGCACATGAGCAGACTCAAGATTTTCTTTTGCATCACAATGCTGGCAGGCGGAAATTTGAGCCTTATGGTTTTTAGTCAGTTGTTGCACCCGATTGCGTAAGCGTGGACCGATATGCGTTTAAACTCCTTGTGAGTACCAGTAAATGCAGCCATGTTTAGATATCTCGCATTGATTTGAAACGAAATCTGATGTCAATATTCTGTTCAATCATTTCTAGATCAGCAATCGAAAGCTCACCTTTGCCGTTGGCTATATTTAAGAGCTTTGCATGAATAGGTGTTTCGCTTGTTACAACGTCAGCTAGTTGTGCAGACCAAGTTGCTGAAAGCTGCGGATAGTCTGAATTTCCCTCACAATGTTTTAGGATTAGACCAAGGTAACCAAGCCAATCTGGAAATCGACACATTTGAGCTATCGCCAATAAATCAGCATCATGACAAATTTTTAGAATGGCCTGTATTTGTGCCTTGCTAAATCTGTATGGGTATTGACCAAGTGTTCGAAACTCAGAATTTTCGGCATGAATTGGCCAGTCAGGATCCGTTGGTGATTTACCATTAGCCAGTTCAGCAAACGCATACCGAAAATGCATATGGCCGCAGGTTGTGCAGAATAGCTTCCAACACCAATTTTCCGATGATGCTAACTTACAGAGCTCTTCAAACTGGTTCACTTTAAATCTCTATTTGTTCATACGTGGATAAACGTATCAATACTATTGTTTATTTGTCTAGCACAATAGGAACTTGAGGTGCTTGAAGTTGGGTAAAAATAAACCGATTGCTATCAGAAGGTTTATCTATCACAGAGTAAGTTTTTACAATTTCTCAGACTTTTGGCAAATCTGCGAGTAATATCATCCATGAATTTCGAAGTGTCCACAATATACCGATCAAGAACTACTCTGATTCTCTGTTGCGCCATTACATATGTCATGTGGAATCCTCTATTGACTATACTCAGCACTAGCCATTGAAAATCATCATGACCTAGATCAGGATCACTTAAAAAGTTCATATCATAGAACTTAAAGCCATGGTCATTCTTATAGAAGAAACTGCAATCCAACTGATTCATGCTGTAATATCTGCGTTTACCGTTAAAGCCTTTATTGTTAGAGTTATATTGCTTTGCCACAAACTCAAATCTTGAAACAATTATCAGACCCATATTTTTATTATTTTCAGCAGCGTACTGAGATGTCTTGAAGTATGCTTTTTTCCCTTTTGAGCTTTGTGAAGAAACAATTGCTGACTCCATTAATCGCTTATGCCTAGGTTGATAATCAGACTTTGATCTACCTCTCGAATTTCCTCTAAATGTCAGCATACATGGATGAATGCCATTAAAGTCTACTCTCATTTCAACATGAGTTGGCACAGCATTTTTCAATGCGGAATAGTATGAATCGCCAAACCAGTGTTTCAGCAATACAACTATCCGAGATAATCCAGATTTTCTTTTACCACTAAAATTTAAGCTGATTTTTGCAAATCGATTCTCCTGTTCTTTACTTCTGCCAAACGGCTGATAATGAAGTACAACCTTTGCGACATCACAGGTTACTTCTATGCAATGAAGAAACTTTATTCTATTTGCCTTGTGGGCGGGCAAACTATAAGATTTGACACAAACATCGGGATCAGACTGCAAATAACGAACAAGGCCACAAAATTTTTCTTTCGGCAAATCAACAGTAAACTCAACCTTATCTAGTCCTACCTTATACATTCTTCTGTCATTTAAAATACAATTAATTTGGTGTGAAACACCGCTATAGTTGTTTGCAATGAATTCAGCCATAACCTCCATTGCAGATTCAGACATCCCCCCATTCTCGTTATAAGACCTTGAAATAGCATTTGACAACTCATCATAATAACCTTGCATTTCACAATAAAAATCTTTAACAAAAACAAACCTACCAGATAAAACATGAATTAATTTATTTTTCACGACCTCACGATTAGAAAAAGATTCTAACTTACATTTAGATGCACTTAAATCATTCAATTCCACTACCTCCGCATTAAACAACTCACAAAAAGCCTAATTTTTAACAGTGCTATTAGATTGAACTATTCGAGCTGTGTCAAAAACACCTAATTACAGGATTAATATAAAATTATATAATATAACCACAATCCACTTGATATTAATTTACAGTTTCCTTTTTTACATAAACACCTTTGCCTTTCATATAAAGGCATTACACAGAACATATATTCCTCTTTTATAGGAAAACGATATGGTCAAAAAACAAAGAACAGGCTTTGAGTTCTTAGCCTGCAGGTATGCTATTGGCGTTTTGCAGAGTGGAGACTTCACAGAGCTTGATGAATGCATCCATCGAGCAAGCTTGGCAAGGCTGTCTGGTATCAGCGCACTGCGTTATTCGAAGCTGAGCTTTGAGGAATGTGTAGCTAAGTTGGCGATTGCAGATAAGTCGGTTAAATCAACACAGTTGATTGAGCACAACGCAAACTTTCTAATCGAATGCCTTTCGCTGCCAGCCAATGCATTGGAGTTAGTGACATTTATCTTGGTACTTAATGCTCATGCGCCACTGAGACATATGTTGTCTGCGGTTGAAGCTAATGACCTGCACGATCAGCTGGAGATTTCACTGTGTGAACAACTAGCCATTGATGTTGACCAAGCTCGTGAAGTCGTAAAGACCCTATTTGGCTTTGGTCTACTTAAAGACATGAACTTGATGCATCCGTCAGATCTTGAAATACCAGAGCATTTACGAATGCAGCTACGTAAAACCAAGATATCCAGTAAAGAAGAGCTGCTATCTGCTGTGCTTATTGAAAGCGATGCTGCAGCCTTCAATATCAACGAATTTCCACACATCAACAGCAATCTGGTGTGCAACTATTTGGAAAATGCAGTACTCGCTGAATTAACCGGAATAAATGTACTTTTTTATGGGCCGCCTGGTGTAGGCAAATCAGAATTTGCTCGCGCATTGTCTGACCATCTATCGCGTTACTTGTTCGAAGTGAGAGCCGTCAGTATCAAAGATGGTCAGTTTACCGATGATGAGCGCGCACCAAAGATTGATAAGCAGCGAGTGTCTTATCTGCAATTTATCAATCAGATGCTGAATGCCAATAACCAGTCCATGCTTTTGATCGATGAATGTGAATCACTGTTTATATCTGCTGATTTACAGTATTCGAAAGAGCAACTACATCGGTTACTGGAGAAGAACAATGTGCCGAGTATTTGGATCACTAACCATGTGGAGTGTATTGAAGAGAGCTTTTTGCGCAGGTTTAAGTTGGTACTGGAATTTCCGCAACCAACACGACAAATGGTGCAATCGCTAGCAACTGAGGCCTTTGCAGGCTTAAAGGTATCCAATAAGTTTGTTCAACAATTAGTGCCGACGGCGAACTTATCACATGCTCTGATAGCCAACGCTGCTCATGTTGCCAAAACCATTGGTAGTAAAGGCAAAGAGGCTGAACAAATCATTATGGATGTTGTTGAGTCGAGCTTACGTGCTGCAGATCTGTGGAATGACGAACCGAGTTATCAGCAAGCGCTTGATTTTGATATCACCCTATTAAACATCAAACAGGCTGCAGCAGAACTGGAACAGATCCGTTATGCGATTGAACGAAATGAACCTATTCGCGTGTTACTCAGTGGTCCTGCTGGTACTGGCAAAACGGCATTTGCACACTATTTAGCACAACAGTGTCAGCGTGATATCAATCGAGTGAAATGCTCCGATGTACTGGATAAGTACGTTGGTGAAAGCGAAAAGAATGTGGCTCGCCTATTCCAGACCGCGCATCGTGACAAACAGATATTGCTGCTGGATGAAGTCGATTCACTGCTAAGTAGTCGTGAACGATTGCACAACCAGTATGAAATTCAGTTGGTAAACGAGTTACTGACGCAAATGGAATGTTTTACGCAACCGCTATTTGCTGCAACCAACTTTGATTCGTTACTGGATAAAGCAGTGCTGCGACGATTCGATTTCAAATTGGATTGCGATTACCTGAAAACGCATCAGGTACAGCAGTTATATAAGCAGCTTCTCGCGGTTAAAACGCTCACGGCCACTGAGCAATCGTACCTTGAACAGCTGCGAAATCTAACAGTTGGAGATTTTGCAATTCTCGCTCGGCGGATCAAGTTTCTGCCAGCACAAAACCATCGTTCATCAGCGCTGCAACTGTTGAACGAAGAAAACAAACGCAAGGCCATCAAACCACAAATCGGCTTTATCTAAGCCAAAGGAAAACATCATGACCACAACTTTATTGAGTTCGCTCAAGGCTATCGCTCGTCCTGAAATCGTCAAATCGCCAGTTTTGGCCAAACGGATGAAGCTAATTGAACGGCTAGAAGAACAGTTAGCAATGGTAAATGCCAAGCTAGCGAATCAGCCGTTTAGCTTTATTCGAGAGAAGACAATCACCGATCCTACTACCGGTGACAAACACATCAAGCAGATACCACGAAAAGTTCGTCAGTGGTTTTTTGACAATGCTGGCCACTTTTATTTTGAGGTGCGTTTTGCCGGAAAAACATTTGAAGTTGAAAGTGGCAAACCAACGATTGATGTTGGTGCATTGAGTAATTTGCCTGCACTTATTGCGTTGCTTATCCAAGCAGTCGAGAAAAGCGAACTCGATCAGTTTCTTCGGAGCACTGATAGCACTGATAGCACCGAACAAATCGATAAATTGGATAGTGACACCGTTCACTCATCGACTAAGCCAAAGACTGCTCGGAAATCCTAAATCGCTGCTGCAGCAAACTCATCTTTATCCCAAGTAAGAGCGAACTAATAAGCCTGACCAAGCGCTGCACATTCGCTCGTTCTTACAAAATGCAAAACTGTAAATATAAGGAAGGAAATGATGAAAACAATTTCATCCTCCAAACTGCCACTTAATCCAGAACTGGCAGAACAGCTCGCGAATTTCATCCCAAAAAGTTTAGCGGATAAATCCGTTGTATTGAATTTTCGCGACAGCACATATTCACCTGAAACCGGAGGTTACCATCCAGTAGAGATTAGTCTTCGACTATTAACCAGCAATCATTGGCAAATTTCATACATCACCGATTTCTGTTTTGTTGGCCAAGGTGACTTTACTGAATTGGCAAAGTGCCTCGATTTTGATGTCGGCCAGAATGTGTATCAGGACTTATATCAATGCTCTGAGTTAAGTGCAGGTCTTGAGATGTTTAAGCTGTGGCAAACCAACTTTATGGCTTACCTAAAAATGGAGGTGTTTGAAATCACTGCCTCAAAGTTGTAACCGCTTACGAATACCAAAACTGTAAATCCAACTGAGCAGACGGTAGCTGAGCTACTGAAAGCAAACCTGTAAATCCAAACAAGCAGACAGTAGCTGAGCTACTGAGAGAAAAACTGTAAATCAACTAGTGAAATGAAGTGCAAACCAAATCCATTTGGGCTGCGCTTGGCGAATGCTATTGCCTAAATTTACCATGAGGAAATTTTATGGATGTCTTTAAGATTACCAACCCAACCATAAGTCGGAACAAAAAGTTCTGCTCGTTTTTTTCAACGATTGCGAGATGGCAAGCGACTAAAAAAACCGAAAACATCTACTGCGGTTCATTCCAAGTGAATGAGCAATCCGAGCCAATAGGACAATTCGAGTTTGACTACACAATGACATCCAAAGGGCAAATTACACTTCTTGAGTTGCGCATCTTTAAGTACGACCAAGGCAATCACATTAAAATTGCCACATACAATTTTATTACAAACTCAATTAAGATTCATCGACTCAAGGCAACCAGTGTGCTCAACCGATACCTGACTAACCTGAAAAAGTTGATGGATTGGTTCTGCGCTGAGTACGAATTCAATGCACTCAGACAGACTGAATTCAGCCTCTTTGCTCACAACGAATAACCAACATTAACTAAGCCAAAACCAACTTTTTCCAGATATGAACCAAATATCTGGCGGTTTCCTTTTGTCCAAAATTCAGTAGTAAGGTGTATTTTATGAAACAAGTGAACGCAGAATTCAAACCGTTTTATCAGAATAAAAATGCAGAAAAGAAGTATCAAATAGCCTCACCTGCAGAGAGAATTGAAGCACTCAGACTTGCTGGCCATACAGACAAAGCGATTGATGAGGGTATACGTTGTAAGCTCACCGGTATTTCAAGATCAACTTGGGACCGGATGTCGAAGGATAAAGAAGTTCCTAAACCATTTGCGGGGTTCAAGAAAAACCGTTGGATGCTGTCTGAGATTTTAGTTTTTATGTATCGCAAGTCAGGAATCCTTCCTCAACCTAACGACAATACGAACTGAAAAGTCATGATGAAAGTTAAATGATGTGATCTTTCGTCAATAGATCACATCACACAATAATGCTCAAAAAATAACCACAAAAAAGTTTATTCATATCTGTAAATGTTAGAAATGCCATTTTTCTGCAGAAAAACGCTGATTTCAAACTTTAGATAAAGTTTAAACTTGTCAAAAGGACAAATTTTAAAAGATTTTCTTTTAGTTTAATTTTTGGACGTACATTTTTATGGAAATTAATTCTTTTTTCTAAGCATTCTGCTCGGATCTGTTAAGGGTCTAATTTACCAATCGGTGTCAGAAATCTGGCTCATTAACTCGTCAAAAATTGGGGTAACAAGTCGCAAGAGAGTTGCACGTTCTATCGGCTTTCGCCAATTTTCAACTGCGGAAAATTAAGTAGTGAGGATTACAGTTAATCAGTTTTCACTCACTGTTACGACTCAAATAAGAATTACCGAAATTGATTCATATGTTCATTCCTTGCAAAATCGATTGCTGGACTCAGAAATTGAACTCTACTGGACTCTAAATCAATTTGAGCACAATGCTGCATATATGCAAATTTCATTCATATGGTAATTTGCTAATACTAATGTGACCTGCCTAAAGTTTCGCAGCAATCTGCCACATTCTGAATGGTCAGATCTCACTATTAAGTCGATGTATCTCAGGAATCACGTTGAGTAAAAGCAGAAGGGTTTTATCAGCGATTTTTCAACCTACGCTCTCAAAAGGTAGATAGCAAACGAAGTGTTTTCTGTTGGGATCGAACTTCGCAAAGCTGACCAATTAATCTTCAGATGAAGATGAGTTTGCAACAGATAACGTTTATTTTTTGTAAACTTATTGGTTGTTAGCTCTTGAATATCGAGAATAGAATTAGTGGCACAAGCAAAAAGTATCTCCGTCTGTGGGCGGTCATACAGAGATGATACGACTGACCAAAACTCACCTTACACGAATTTTTGCCTCAAACATTCTGCTGAATGTTTTGCTTTCTGTGTGCAACGAGTCAAGCACTTAGAAAGTGCTAGGTAAGCTGCCCCCAACTCTTCATGCTAAAAAGTGAGTGTCAGCTCAACCTTTAGTAACTACGAACAAGTAGCAGCGAACGAATTATCGATTAAAATTACTTATCGAAAGGTAACTCTCACAGCAATGCAACACTTAACAATAGAGGCCATTAGCCCAGTCTTGCGTGAGATCTCACAGCTTGCATTTGAGTTGTACTCCACAACAAACCTACCTCACGTTACTTGAAGATTTGTACATTTTGCCAGTAATGAACTGATTTGACATTTCATAATAGCATGCGAAAATAACTGTATACATATACAGTTATTAAGTGATTATGAATATTAGTATTCTCGGAAAAATTGAGCGCAGGACGATAGTGAAGTTGCCTTTGTATATGTCTAAAGTAGCAGCAGGTTTTCCGTCACCAGCACAAGATTACGTAGAGCAAACACTCGATCTGAATGAGCTATGCGTCAAACGGCCTGCTGCAACTTTTTTCGTACGCGTTGAAGGTGACTCAATGATCGAGGCTGGAATCCTGTCGAATGATATCCTAATAGTGGATCGCTCTGTGCGTCCTGCGCATGGTGATATCGTTGTTGCTCAGGTGAATAACGAATTTACAGTTAAAGAATTACAACTAAAGCCAAAGCTGATGTTGGTGCCACGAAATAGCGCTTTCTCCCCAATAGAACTTGCTGACGAAGCAGAGCTGCAGATTTTTGGTGTGGTAACCAATGTACTAAGGCAGATGACGCGCTCGTCGAAGAATTAATAGTTATGAGTAAGGTTTTTGCACTAGTAGACTGTAATAACTTTTATGCTTCTTGCGAGAAGTTGTTCAGACCTGACTTGGCCAATACACCAGTGGTAGTCCTATCAAACAATGATGGCTGCGTGGTTGCTCGTTCAAAGGAGGCAAAAGCACTCGGTATAAAAATGGGCGTTCCTTACTTTCAGGTCAGAGAACTGGTAGAAAAGCATGGCGTCGTAGCATTTTCATCAAACTATGCACTTTATGCCGACATTTCTGCACGAGTGATGACGACACTGGAGCAACTTGCGCCATCTGTTGAGGTGTACTCTATTGATGAAGCTTTTTTAGATCTCACTGGTATTTCCTCATGCACAGAGCTCAACGAATTTGCTAAACAAGTCAAAACAACAATTTTGAATTGGACTGGTATTCATGTTTGCGTAGGTATTGCACCAAGCAAAACTTTGGCGAAATTAGCCAATCACGCGGCCAAAAAATGGAGTAAAACCGGTGGAGTTGTTGATCTAACAGACAGGGATAGACAGCGAAAATTGATGGCTTTATTACCTGTCAGCGAAGTTTGGGGCATTGGCGGTAGAATCACTAAACGTCTTAACGAAATGGGTATCCACACTGCATTGCAACTCGCAGACACTCCAGCAAAACAAATTAGAAAGCAATTTTCCGTTGTTGTTGAACGCACAGTGCAAGAGTTAAATGGCGAATCCTGTTTAAGCCTTATCGAAGTAGAGAGTAAGAAAAAAGAAATAGTGAGCTCTCGCTCGTTCAGCGAACGAATTCTTGACCAAAAACAAATGATTGAGGCGGTTTCAGAATACACTCATAGAGTTTGTGAAAAACTCAGAGCACAGCAATGTAAGGCCAAGCAACTGACTGTTTTCATCCGTACAAGTCCGTTTAGCGACCACCAAACCGATCCTTATTACGCAAACTCCGCTTCAGGCCAGCTCGTTTACCCAAGTAGCGATACGCGAGACTTTTTGCATTTAACCGCCGAATTATTGTCGAAGATCTGGAAAGATGGTTATCGGTACGCTAAGTCAGGTGTCATGCTGACCGATTTTTATGACGAAAATATCTTACAGCAGCAACTGTTTGCAGATGAATCAGGTTCCGAATGCAATCCAGCACTGATGGCAGTGATTGACCAGATCAATCAGCAACACAAAAGGAATGCCATCTTTTTTGCTGCTAAAGGCACGCAGCAAAATTGGTCTATGAAAAGAAGCTTACTTTCGCCTTCATACACGACTAAATGGTCGGATTTACCAAAAATTTAGCCGTTATCAATTTAACGTTTTAAGATTAATCACATAAAAAAGGCTTATAAGCCTAGACTCAAACGCCACGGCTTTTACGCTGTAGATTTTAAACCTAGTTTTTAATCATAGTCCGCACTTATATGGGTGGGATTTATGATGGACATGAAAGACTTTTTAACCCAAATGGGCCGCAACGCGAGTAGCTTGCGTCAGCAGAAAAAACTTACGCAAATGAACGTAGCTTCAAAGGCAGGTCTCGATCTTAGTCTTGTTAGTCGTCTTGAACGTGGAACGATCAATCCAAGCATTGGCACACTTCTCAAACTTGCTAAAGGTCTAGATTGCGACCTTAAAGATCTGATTCCAGATACTGCTCAATACTCCATCGAAGACATCACAAACTAGAAAACTGATAAGTTCCTTAGCTTTACACCGTCACAACTTAAAATTTCTTTAGCTCGATTTGCAAATATATTTACCTAAAGATACTACAGGTAGCGACGATACATCCTTACAAATAAGGCATTTACACCTAGGCTGATCAGCCTTGCTTCAAATGCTTATAATAAGGAAAGCTCAGGAATGTACGTCAACACAAATGTATCTGCCCTAAATGCGCAGCGGCAACTACTCGGCTCCGGAGTAAGTTTGACCAAAGCATTCGAACGTCTGTCGTCTGGATTGCGAATCAACTCTGCAGCAGATGATGCTGCAGGTTTACAGATCAGTAATCGCCTGACTTCTCAAGTTGGCGGTTTAAATCAGGCAATTCAAAACGCAAATGACGGCATTTCCTTAGCTCAAGTCGCAGAAGGCGCAATGGAAGAAATCACCAATGCGCTACAGCGTATGCGTGTCTTAGCAGTTCAGGCCGAAAACGGTATTAATTCGTTTGCTGACAGAGAAGCACTGCAAAAGGAAGTCTTAGCTCTGCAAAAAGAGATTGATCGCATAGCCACTACTACCGAATTCGGTGGCCAAAAACTGCTGGATGGCAATTATAAAAGTACCTTTCTTGTAGGCGCGAATGCTGGCCAAACAATCGATATTGACTTAACAGCATATGGTGCGATGAATACTGGTGATTTATGGGTATCTGAAGTAGATGTTACGCAGACAAAGTCTCAGAGTGATGGAGAGCGAATTTATGTAGGTTCTGAATTTGATGGTTACTCGAATAGCGTTTTTTACAATCAGAATCAGCATTTCGATTTCGTAACACCACCGACGGTTTATGCTGGTACTCCTGGTACTACTGTCTCGGGTATTGTGGTACGTCTGAATGACGGCCCTTGGACTAAAATTCCAAGCTATTTTACTGCAACCGGTTCGCGAGAAGATTTCGTAAATGCTTTTAACAATACCTTCGGTCGGAACGTACTTCATGCAAATTCATTCGGTAGTGTTCGAGTGGAAGAAGACGCCACTTTCCAGTTTGCCTATGAAGGGTTAGCTGCCACAGCTACCGAAGCTACAGCGCGGGAACAAGAACTTTTTATGCTTACCGGTATTTGGAATTTATCTGGAAATACACCCTACGGTAGCACTGATTTCAATACATCAATTATTGATAGAGCATTAGAAAAAGTTGATAGCGCCAGAGCTTATTTAGGAGCACAACAGAACAGATTTCAATCTACTATCCGTAACTTAAGCAACGTATCTGAAAACGTTTCTGCAGCCAGAAGCCGGATACGTGACACTGACTACGCACGCGAAACTGCTGAACTCACTCGTTCGCAGATTTTACAGCAAGCCGCAACTTCTTTGCTTGGACAAGCTAATCAGAGACCTCAAGCTGCATTGAGTCTGTTAAGCTAAAAAAGCATAGGGGGAAAAAATAAAAAACAAACGGAATCGTCAATGGGTGTACTTGCATTCGTCCAAATTAATCCGTTCAGTTCAATACCACCAAACGATCCCTCACTTAATACGCTAATTCTATTAACGGCCAGTTGGTTCATGCCTGCTCTAAAAGAGATTTCTGCATTTCGTCACAAGCTAATGCCAAAATAGAAAGATGGATCCAAAGATGTAGAGGCAAGCGTGATGATGTCTGAACTGTGCGAAAACGACAGCACGCAATATGAACTATTCTTTGCGGTATCACCAATTGCAGCAAATACCAACCTGATGAATGTAGTCGAGTAAATCAACCAGCAACATGGCAAAAACACTATCTTCATTGCAATCAAAAGCACAGAATTGGTCTTGGGACGGAATTTACTATCATCTACTTGCACGACGATTTGGTCGGAATTGGTGATTGTTAGATAAAATATGAACCTTTGTGGCTATATCAGGTTTTACTTATTCACTAAAATATCTTCGAACTAACCTGATAGTCAGTTAAGATGGGTAATTGCATTTGATTTACCACCTCATTGCAACCTGCCCTTATCACGTGTTGCAAATCAATCGCACCAACATTTTCACGGAAAGTACCACATTATCGGATGGCGGCTTTGTGCCAAAACGGACATGCAGCGTTGTAATAAATGCCTAATAATTACTTCTTTTACTAGTACAAACTGCTGGATAAATTCTCAAGGATCCAGCTTGAGTAAATTCAAGAACAACTAGCGTACTGTATGTATAAGTTTTGCCGGTCGCAAATTTTCTAACTCCAGAAAAATCTGTTGAAATAGAGGTACATCAGCGTTAGTTTGGTACGAGCTAAATTCGGAAAATAAGGCTTAAAAACGTTCGGCTTGCGGGCAGCCTGCCTTTGAAAATGGATTGTTTTATCTTATGAATACTGAACTAGACATCAATAAATTTCTTGAAGAGAGAGGTAGAGCTATGAGGAAATCGAGGCTTACTGATGAACTTATCTCTACTTATAAAAAATCTACTCCAAATGTAACTCCAATTTGGGATTCGACTCCCCACTCAATTCAGTTTAATGATATCAGTGATGAGATCTTGAAGGCAGGAATAGATATTTATACAGCTTCGCATTCGGATGTATGGTGTGGGATCTACCAGCCAAAAATATATGATAAAGGTACATTGTGGCAAGATATACATGATAGTGGAAAAATTGCTCGTGTTATTGAAGCTTGGGAAAATAAAAAAGCACTTTCACCATTGTTTTTTGTCAAGCACGGAAGTAAAGATATGGCCTTAGTAGCAGATGGTAAGCACCGCTTAACGGTGGCTAGACATATGGGGTGTGATTATATTCCGTTTATGGTTCAGACAGACAAAAGTGATTGGGTATCACGTGCAATTCCTTCCGCAAGGAAGATATAACAAGTCCATTAACTTCGCTCATTCGGCGCTTGGCGCGCTAAAGCGTGCGGTTATTGAGGCGTTATACGATGCAGTGTGCATCAGCACTCGACCAAAATCGGAAGTTTAAAAAGACTGTATTGAAGGCTATAAATTTAAATGGAAAGTATTTATAGGACTATTTTCTTCTGTCAAAGAGTTAACGACAATTACAATATTTTTTATGGTCATTCGATTTATTGGAAATTGACGAGCTTAGACTATGTGATTGATGGATGGAAGAGAAAAAATATTCAAGGCGATATATACGCCTTCTTTGTTGACTTGCCAAGCTTTGATGCAATTGATCAACTGATTAGCAGTAAGCGCTTAGAAATAAATGCAAACGCAAAAAAACACATCTTGATTTTCCAATGGGAACAAAGCGATGCAAATTTTTTAATCAATGACGCTAGCGATAATGAATATAAGCCATTCATTTCATTATGTTCAAAAGCAATCTACTACTACTCAACCATAGAGAGTGAGTTCATAGAAGATTTTCTTCGCGAAAAGAAAGAGTCTATATCCAGACTAGAGGAAGAATATATTACTCCTTTAGCTAAGAATCCTCACTTGCTGAATACCTTTGCAATATACACACCAACAAGAATTGAAACATCTTTGCAGAATGTTAGAGATCAGAAGAATCATATAACAGGAGTTGAATTTCATATAAATGACATTTTCGGTGAGTATCAAGATTGTCAGGTAAATTTTCTTCTTAGCAGTGAGGGGGAAAACGATAAAGGTAGTTTCAAGCTGTCTGATGAACCAAAAATAATCAGCACCCGATTTGACCCAGATTATATGGAGATATCCATTCAACATGGCGAAGAAGTTGTATTTGAAGAAAAGTGTTATTTTGTTAAATCGATTAACATAAATATGAAAATCATATCAGGAAGCATAAAGACAAATAGCGGGACGGTTCCGACGCATAGCTCTTCATCATTTACAATAGGTGGCGATAGTGAATAGCTGGAAAGAGCGGAAGAAGAAGTTAAGTACGTCATTAGACTATGATCCATTAACTACGATCCCTATGATTGAGGGGGGATCTGACAATTTAACCGTAATGCAAGCAAGAATTAGAAATGAATTTGATCGACTTGATTGCAAAAGAATAACTATAATTGACCAGTATTTTCTTCCCTCTGATATAGATTTCATAATTCATACATTCGCATCGTTGCATGGAAGGAAAATCAGGATCCTAACCAAGCTTGCTGATCCCAAGAATGTCGAGCAAAAACAAACACACGAGTCTAATTTCAAGGAAGCTATTAAGCAGGTTGAGAAAAAAGGAATATTTTCTGAATTCAAGATCTATAAAGCCAATATTCCAATACATGATAGATATTTTATATCTGAAGATCTGAGTACGAATTCACCCTGCCTGTCTCTTGGAACATCTATCAATATGCTGTTTCAGAGCTATAGCTGCATTATTAAGATAGAAAACAATTCATTTAAAAGACAAGTTCTGAAGCTGGCGGACCTCTGTATTCAGAGCGGCAATGAAATTAGAGAGTGGGAAGATGGGCGATAAATCATTGAACAATCAAAACGATGAGGCTGACCTTTCTAAAATTGAAAATGGAAATTTATTTAGAGAAGGCGCAGACTATACCTATAGTTTTACCGGTGATGTAACGGATGCCTGCATTGACGCTTCAAGGTACGTAAATCCGTATGGTTTAAGACACTCATTGAGCGCAGAAATTATTAATCTAGTAGATGGCAAAGCTAATATCCAAGAGAGATTGGATATAGCAAAGCTCGATAAGAAAAATGTAATAGCTGCTTATTTGGTGACATATCAGCATTATACTATTAATGATATTTATAATTTGCTTGTGTCGGAGGATGAATATTTGGTGTCTATTGGGGTTGGGCTTGCCGTCATAAATGATAATCCTCTAATAATACCGCGCTCTAACATTGAAGGCCTATATAAATATTTCCGCTCTCGCGAGATAAAGTCGGATCAATTGATTCACTTCATCTCTGATGATTTTATAAGTTGTTCTTTCCGAAGAATGCTGAAAGAAGAAAGAGTAATTTTTACATGGATGATCAACAATCTAATTTCTCTGATGGATGTTGATGCAATAAGCGTCGATCAAAATTCTGATTTATTTGTCAGCCTTCTAAGAGACAAAGACTATCTGAATGAAACACACATGGCTCTGTTTCTTTTAGCTATCAAAAAAAGACCAAATCTCATCGAAGATATCCTAAAATTGAATTTATGCATTGACCCATTCACCAAGCAATATAATTATCCAAAATGGCTAAAAGAGGTTAGAAAATTTTTCTTTATTTCTAATCTCAGGGATTCTCTGCCGGAGGGATATAGTAGTGGAGAAACTTTATTGTTTGATAAAAGGAAATCTGAGCTATACAGAATTAATAAGAATGATCGGAGTTTGGAAATGTGATTCATTAGTGTCTTTGGATTTTGGGTCATGATCCGAATAACATATAACAAGGACGCAGCAATCTGAGCCGATGTTTGAGGCGTTAATTGCCGTTTTTCGCTCAAAGCTGACTATCAATTAAATGGATGATTGCCGAAACTGGTGGTTATTTGAAAATTCAACTGGTGGTAAGCAGCCTGTGGTCTGGATTGTAAATTGGCCTATCGTTTTGCAGTTAAGAGCGAGTAACTGAAATTAGAGCCTGCTTTTACGGCTTTGATAGAGCGTACAAAAAGACTAGTTAGATAACACTTGTCTTTTATGTATGCTGGTAGTATTCATTCGATACAAAATTTGATGCCTCGGTTTGTTTTCCATGAACTAATAAATAAAGATCAAGTACCGGAGGGGGCTTTGCTCTATTGATATGAATTGAATAAGACTGTATTGTTTTTACAACATTGATTAATTCTTTGTTACTGGGATTTTCAGACGACAAGATGCCTAATTTTCGTGCGGATTTTAATACAGCTGAATCAGGCTTGATACAGTCATACCCTAATGAAGTTAGCAAATGTAGCAGAGATGTAGTTTCTCTGAAAAATGGAATGCTAGTACGTTGAAATTCCTTTTTTAGGGTACTAAATCCAGCCCAAAAATTACTCAAGTCATCACTGCAAGTGATATGTTTTGAAATATTTGAATTCATCAAAGAATTGCTAATGAGAGGTATTTTTCTAGCAAGCATAACTATTTGAAATATTTTTGTTTGCTGGCGTATCCCCTTGATGCTTTCCCAGTGTTCGTCAACTAAATCGCATGGATTAATTTTAGAAACTTTTTTAGTATCGAAGTTATAAAATACTTTATCAAGAGAGCCGCTTTCAATAACATTTTTTACAACGTTTGATTGAGCTTGTTGACTATATACAACAAGAATAGCTAGATGGCGTAACAAGGCATCGTGGTTGGTTAAATCAATTCCAATTGCTCGGTTACGGATTTTTAAATTTTCATCAAAAATTTCAAGCTTGTATATATCAACAAGTTTAATCATTTCAGTTATCTTTACAACCAGATTCCCTTCCATTACCTTCCATTACCTTCCTATTGCTATTCATGTTAAAATACACACAGCCCATTTATTGGCAATTTTAAAAAAATTACTCAATATGACTGGCAATAAAACTTACATAAAGGCGAGTATTACTTATTCACTTTAACTCAACTCTCCTGATTGATACGCATCAAGGTATTTATAAACTTGCTTTACTTTATCGTCAAATTGCAAGGATAAAGTTTTGTGCCCTGGTTGATTTCTATCAATAGTCAGTCCATCTAAAGATGGTACAACAAAGCTCACATCATTATTTTCCGCATTCGGCCGTGCGATTACTTCTTTAAATCCTAAATATTCAATATTAGAAACTTGGACGTCAGGAGTCTCAAATACACTTGCTATCAGTGATTTTTTTGGAGCGCTTACTATTTTCTTTTGCTCGCCATAGCCATTTTTAGTAGTGACTTCGTAAAATCTTGCTTTTTTCGCCATAGTTCTCTCTTTTCAAAAAAAATAAAACAGTCAATCTTTCACTAACCTTATTAAATATATTGCTTTGTGTCTAGTGGTAGTTATTCAAGTTTGATATATCTTTCGGAAAGCTTAGCTTCTGACACAGAACTGGTCAGCACTTTGAAAGTATTGCGGAAAATACCCACGATGCAGAAATCCACCACATATTTACTGATATGGAACCATACAGACAAATATTGAGCATGCTAATAAATTTTCCTTAACTCGGAGCGTGCAGGTGAGTCAAGTATTCTAAATACTCATAATTCATCGCATTGTATCTGCACATTGAGTGAGCACTTTATCATTGGCACACTAACAGGCTGTAGGTATTTAACTTCCACTCGACTTGTCTTTCTAGCTATAGCTTGACTTTCTATTTTAGAACCTATTGTCCCAGCTACAATACCATTCCCATTAGGACCATCATTGTAAATCAATTCTTGATATCCAATTTGTCTTCCAACTTCATCGTAAAATACCGCTGAAAAAGATGCCGATGTTCCATATAATTTACTTTCAGGTGGTGATTTTAATTCCCACTCAAAAAACAAAGCTTTTTCTCGAGATGTCGAATCGGCAACCTTTGCTTTCGAAATTGTCAGAGCATTTTTAAAGTAATTATCAGCTTGAATAACTATCAGTCGTCTATAGGCATCAGCTGCACGGCCAAGATCAATAGAGACAATATAATCGGGATCAAGCTCTGCCAATTTCTTAATCGTATTGTTATATGTTTGAAAGTCAGAAGCAACTTGCTGCTCACCTCTGAGCCTGAGTTCTTCAATCGCTTTTGTGTACTCGGAGCTATTAAAATGAAAATGTGTATGGTTTTTTAGTATTAGCTGGTCTATCTCCCTCAAAGATTCAGTTAATAGCTGGATCTTTCGATATTTTTCCTTCCTTTCCTTTACTCCTGCCAGATCAAGAAATACACCATCATTATTTAGAGTAAAAGTTTCTTCAGTTGTGGTATATTCGAGTGTTTGCACGGTAAGCAAACCTTTTTCAAAGTTAACCTGCGCTTGTTCAATTTTGTCTTTCGAATACTCCAAAGCGAACTCATTGAAAAAACCAAGCTCATGTAGTAGCGCTGGGTGTTTAAAAGTTACTTTGATTAATTTTTTATCACCATCAACAGTGTGTGGATGAACAATTGAGGAGGAATTGCTATAAAGAAATCTCTCTAGCTCAAAATACCGACTTGCACCTGACAATCGAGGTTTAAGACGATTGTAATCCAGCTTTTCCCACTCTTCAGACGTCATTGAGCTCTTATCAGCAGAACTTAAGAGGTTGTAATCCGGTGTAGTGTAAAAATTCTCTATTTTTTCTTCTGGGGATTCCTGTTTGCTGCAAGAAATCATTAAGAGAGTCAGAGATATAAAAATAAAACGAGCCATATTATCGTCCTTGGTTAACTCGGCAATCGATATTAGCGCATATGCGATCAACCTGAAAATCAGTCATAAGGCTTCAAGAAAGGACTTTGCGGTTCGCAATTCGATTTCCTTAATACCTAATGCATTTTTGGCGTCTTCTAACGATACAGTGTACCCATCACAAATATCCATTAGTCCATATGTTATAGCAAGAGCAAAACTCTACTCTACCCTTGCCCTCTCAAAATCTTCGATACTTTGCACGATACAACTATTCAGCAGAATTAGCGGGTGTGTCCTGTACTGGAAGAATCAACATTTCGGACGTGATTTTAAGGTCTGATAAAGGAATGGCATCTTCAGTAATTTTGGCATGCATAAGAATTACCCAACTCTTTTCTTGAGCCCATTTAAATTCTGTTAACACACGCTGTTAAATAATATGCCAGTAAACCAGCTCTATTCAGAAAGATGTGGTGGAGTGGCAGCTACTGTGCTGTTTGTTCGATGACAGGTCGGATGCTTGCAAGACTACTGACTCAACACAGTTGCGGTTCGCTGATTCAGTCCATCACAGTCGGTGACAACTAGCATTGGGCCACCGAAGGAGTTATGATATTTGATGACCTATAGCATCGTCCTATGCGCACCACTCAAGGCCAACCAAACTGCCTCATTCAGCATCACAAACATGGTTACCAGTATGGTTACCAGTCGAGAGACGTTTTCGCTTGATGACTATATATATCAATGATTTACAGTTTTCACTCAATAAACAGATCCAGAACGTGGAGTGATGTTTCTGGCTAGGACTAAGCCACTTTTATAAATCATATCTTAATGATTTATAAAGCTTTACAACTGCCTACAGCCATTCAGCCGCTGACAACTGGTTACCACATAGGTAGCCAGTTTTGTTTTTGCAGAAGCTAAGACTGAGCCAGCCGATACCGCGTACTCCTACCCCCTGCCCCAGTATTCACCAAACACCCCAACTCAACCAGCTGGGCCAGATGGCGTGTAGCGGTAGCCGGGCTTACTTTGGCAACTTTACTGTATTGACTGTTGTTAATACCTTCACTGAAATCGCCGTCCAATAACCGGTTCAGCACTTTGACTTGTTCCTTGCTCAGTCGGGTTTGGTCCACGCGCTGCCAAAATCTGGTTTTTTGCAGCGTTTGTTCGATATCCGCCAGCACCTGGCGCATGCTGGCAGCCAATGTATCGAGGAACCAGCTTAACCAGGCGGTGATGTCAGTGTCCCCTCGTTGGCTTTGCTCAAGGATATCGTAGTAACTATTTCGACGTTCCAGGATGGCAACCGACATGGCGTAAAAGCGGATGGACTGATGCTCTGCCTGCGCCAGCGCGAGGTCGGTCAACAGCCTGGCTAACCGGCCATTGCCATCTTCCATCGGGTGAATAGTGATAAACCAGAAATGCGCGATGCCGGCGCGCAGCAACGGGTCTAAATCGTTACTTTCTCTTGAGCGGTTAAACCAGTCGATAAAGCATTGCAGTTCACGCTCTAACAGCTGCCGGGGGGGCGCTTCGAAATGTACTTTAGGCTTGTCTATGCGACCAGAAACAACCTGCATGGGTTCATTACCGCGCAGCTGACCACCCTGCACTCGCTGCACCAGTGAACTGTCAGACGGGAACAACCAGGCATGCCATTGCAATAAGCGCTCTAAAGTTAACGGCTGCTGCCAGTTGCCAATTGCATCGGTCACCATAGCGGCAAGGCCATCAGATTGCAGCGTTGTTGCATATGGCTGCGGCTCTGCGATACCAAGCTTACGGGCCAAAGACGATCGCACCACGCTGTGATTCAGCTTCTCGCCTTCAATAGCGCTGGACGTGAGGACATTTGCCAGCATGGTATCAAGAGCAGCTTCCTCGTTTGCCTGCACACCCATTTTACCCAGCAGTAACCCTTGCAAAAAATGCAGCTCACGTAACATCGGCGACAGTTCAGCCAGATCATAACGAAAAGCCGGCGATACCTCTTGCTGACCGCCAGGCCAGTCCGGTTGTTGCCAGATCCACATAGACAGGACTCCTGCTGATTGAGGGGAATAACATCGATAATCTAATCAATTAATGAGGTGAATAGCAAATCTATTCACCTCAGCAGATGCAATTGAAGATATGCAGGTAACGGGTGATAGCGCGCCAGATTCAGCTGTACTAACAGCAACAGGGCGTTCCACATATTGGCAAAGATTTCTTCACTGCTATGCTGCAGCGCAGCGAAATGTTGCTTCTCCCCCCTGCCGCCGGCCGCATTGTCCCCGAGTTCAACATGGAGCAAATTCGCGAATTGATCCATGCGCCATTTCGGCTGATCTACCTCAGGCAGGCCAACGAGGTTTTACTCATTCGGGTCTGGCGCAGTGAAAGACAGCTGGCATTACCGGATAGCGAAATATAAACAAGCCCCAAAAAATATATGAAGCAAATAAGGCTTTTTTCATGCGGTGGGTAAGGTGGCGTGCTTAAACAACTGTCGGCCAGTCCGGGAGCTGCTTGCAGCATCAAATTTGCGGCATATGGCTATCGGCGAAATAGCTTCAGTACATTCAGTTGCAGCCAAAAACGGAACAAGATATAAACATGCATCAGCTAGGAGCACATTGATGAAAACCCCAAAAACCGTTAAAAGCCTGGAAGACTTTGGCCGTATACAGCTCTCCCCTTCATTTTTTATGCGAGATTTTTTGTATTCAGAGATCTCTCAAATCGAAGGCATCCCTAATATGCCGGATTATCCAGATGTTGCAATCGCGGCCGGACGTGAATTATGCCAGCGTCTGTTAGAACCATTACAAACCAAGTTTGGTCGCATCAGTATTCGCTCGGCATATCGCTCGCCAGCAGTGAATGCCAAAGGGGCGGAGAATAACAACCAGTACAACTGCTCGCGGAATGAAGCCAATTATGCGGGTCATATATGGGACTATCGTGATGCCGATGGTTGCATGGGCGCAACTGCCTGCATCGTCGTGAATTCATTTGTGCCTTATTACGAGCGTACCGGCCAGTGGCAGGCTTTGGCCTGGTGGATCCACGACCATCTGCCAGATTATTCCCACATGTGTTTTTACTCCAAACTTGCTGCCTTTAACCTGTCATGGCATGAAAAACCGCAAAAAATCATTAAAAGCTATATTGGCGACAGCAAAGGCACCTTAACCAAACCGGGCATGGCAAATTTTAGTGGCGATCACAGTGCTGAATATCAGGCATGGTTAGATGAAATTGGAGCGGAGCTTTGAGGCTTGCAAGGTCATATAGATTCAACCAACAACAGCATAGTAAGCAAGCCATACACCCAGTAAAGTAGCGTGATGATTTCAACTAATCCGTCTCAAACAGGATGTTGTGATGAGCCTTTACCACGACAAAGCAGAAGAATTTGTCTACCAATATGAATCGGTCAACGCAGAAGAAGTGCATCAGCAGTGGTTAGCATTGCTGAATAACATCAAGCCCGGTAAGGCCCTTGATGTTGGTGCGGGTTCTGGTCGGGATGCACGGTTTCTGACTAGCCGGGGTTTTGCTGTTACTGCAGTTGAACCTGCAGATGCGTTGCGTGTTCTGGCCGAAAAACTCTCGCAACAACTACCCATTCAATGGTTGTCGGATTTGTTACCGGACTTACCCAAAGTGCAGGCGCTACAGCAACAGTTTGATTTAGTGTTACTTTCTGCCGTCTGGATGCATCTGTCGTCTGACGAACGGCAGCAGACTCTGCCAATGTTATGCAGTTTATTAGCGCACGACGGCTTGCTGGTCCTGACACTGCGCCACGGCAGTTTTAATGACGGCCGTCTAAGTTATCCGGTAACAAGTGCTGAAATTCTCGCGCTGGTACAACAGCATCAGCTGCTACTGACACCAGTCCTTGTCAGTGATTTAGTCAGCGATACCCTTGGCCGCAGCGATGTGGCATGGCAGACTGTGGTTCTGAAAAAGGGATAAATAGGTCAATCACGGATGAGTCTCGAATTTTACCTGCAGAAGTTTCAGGATCTGAACACACTCCGGCAAAACGGCCACAGCAAACCACATAAAGTCTGTATGTTGCTGGCAGTGATGGATTTAATCAGTATCGGGGCTATCCATCAGAACAAAATTGAATTCAATGACGCCTTAAAGCATTGCTTCAGCAGCCATTTTCAGCGGTTACGGGCAGGGACTGATGCCGACACACCGGAAAACCCATTCTTCCATTTACGCTCCGACGGCTTTTGGCATCTGCATTATCAACCCGGTATTGATGCCAGCACGGTCGACCGCTTCAGTAAAAGTAAAATCGCTTATGCCAGCCTCGACGCTGAACTCTTTGAATTTTTCAAAAGCAGTATTATTTGCAGCGACCTGCGTTTAGCGCTGACGATGAATCTGACACGTTTGCCGGAGCTTTATCAGCGCTGGGCGCAAAGTCTGGGTAAATCGGAAAAAACCGTCAGCAATTATCTGAATGCGGTGCAAGGCAATTTGAGCAAAATGGCCAAAGCGCATGGACTGGCCGATCGCAATCTGACAGACCTTGCCTCATTCCATCAATATCAGCGCACCACTACGCCATTACGTGAACTGGCGGAGTTTAAAGCTCAGGATGAACGTGGCAAAAAGATGTACAGCAGTGCGTTAAAAAGTTATGGCGAGTTTTTGGCAGACTTAGGTCAGGTGGACGTCGCCGCAGATGTGGACGAGATCATGGCGTCCCCAGGTTTGTCGCCTACTGAAAAAACTGTGTTGGTCAACACCCGATTAGGACAGGGTCTTTTCCGTGAAAACCTGATCCAACAGTGGCAAGGCTGCGCTGTGACTGGTTATCCAATGCCGGCCATGCTGGTCGCTTCACATATCAAACCCTGGCGCGCCGCCAACAATTTAGAGCGTCTGGATCCGAATAACGGTTTATTACTGCTGGCCAATCTCGACAAGGCTTTTGATAAAGGCTTTATCAGCTTCGCTCAGAGTGGCGACATCATGTTGTCCCCGTTGCTGGAGCAACCTGATGTGTTGGGCATCCACTCTAATATGCGGTTAAAACTGCGGGAAGCCCACCAGCCCTATCTGGCTTATCACCATCAACATATTTTCGTGCAGTAGATGCCCACCAGATAAAGTACGGCTTACTCCTCTTCGACAATTTACTCACATCAAAAGCAGAATAACCCAACAATTCCCCTCACCAACCTCACTCGCCCTCCTCCACCACCAACGGTGTCCACAGCTGTTTCCAGCGTTCGGTTTTGGTGTCTGCTGCTAATAATCTGGGTTGCACTGTCACCGCTTCAGCAAACGGGCTTCCCGGCTTCAGCAGAGAAGCGTTAACGGCGCCGACGCAGATCTCTGCTTCGCGGTAGCAGACGGCGACGATGGTTTGGCATTGGCTGCAGGCGAGGAATTCGGCTTGTGCTGAACCTTGCCGGAGCCGCTGCAGCGGCCTGGAGCTGTGGATCTGCAGTTGGCCTTTGGCGTCGGATAAATACTGCAGGTTGCGGCTGGTGCAGAAGTCGCAGTCGCAGCGGCGTGGCGCGTAGGCTGATGCTGGCTGTGGCAGCTGAATTTCAACGGTTACCGCTCCACATAAACAGCTGCCACATAAACAGTTGCCGCCAGGGCTGGTACCGGTCGTTGTTTGCATCTGAATACCCTGATTTGCCGATTGTCATGCCTCAGATTAACGGAACGCTCCGGGCTTGCACAGTCGGCCAACTTGTCTGCTATTTTTCAATAAACCAGCGGGCCTGCCACGGCGAGATATGCGGCCTGTCCTTGTCCCTGCTTTGTCTCATTTCAGAGGCATAATGAAAGAGATCCTGTTGGCCTTGTGTTTACTTCACGCTCATTCCAGTGCTGCGGCAGACGCCTTTGACGAAGCGCGTGCGGCGGCGCTGACCCGCCCTGCGGAGACCATCGCCTTATTTGAAGCGCAGCTGCCGGTACTGAGCGATACGCCGGCCTGGTATCAGCGCGACTGGCTGGTCTTAAGTGCGCGGGCCTACACCCGGTTGCAGCGTTTTGGCGAAGCTGAGCATAACCTGCGCCGGGCTGATGCGTTGTTAAATGCAGGACTGAGTAAAACCGATTTGTTACTGGCCGCCGGTTTCGTCAATTTTATGCAGCAGAAGTATCCGGCAGCATTTTATTGGTATCAATGCAGCGCCCACTTTGATTTACCGCCGGTGGAACAGGCGCGGGTTGACATGAGCCTCGGCCAAATCAGCTACATTCAGGGCGATTTTGCCAAAGCCACGACCTATTTCGAGCAAAGCCTTGCGGCCGCAACTCTGTACAAACAGCCGGCGCTGGTGGCTTTGCTGCAAAACAATCTCGGCCTGGTGTTGTGGCGTCAGCAGCAGTACCAGCCGGCCCTGAAGCAGTTACGCCAGGCAATGTATGGTTATACCCAGTTGCAGGAACGCTATTCCCTGCAGATGGCGTCGCTGAATTTACTGACAGTGGTGGTGTCGCAGCAGGACTGGCCGGCGTTTGACCGCTATGCCCGCAGTATCAGCAGCACTATCGATAAAAAAGCGCCGGCCGAATTACAGCACTACCTGGCGCTGCTGCAGGCCTTGCGTAAGACTACGCGGCCTGTACTACCGGCAGATCTGCGACAGCTGCAGCAACTGGCGGCGCCTTTGCGTATTCCGGGGCTGGTGCAAAACGCGGCGCTGCTGTTACAGCAAGCCGGTGCCGGCAGCGGCATCACGCCGGCACCAGCACTCAACCCGCAGCAGGATTTACGCCTGCCGCAACTCGAGCAGCAATGCGGGCCTTATGTCAGTACCAGCCACTAAACCCCGGCAATGCCGCTGCAGTTCAGCAGTTAACGGGCCGCCAGCTGGCTCATCACCTGTGCCGGATTGCTGAAATCAGTGATTTCCTGCAGCACTTTGCCATTGGCGACCTTTAACAATACCGGAATTTGCCGCACGTTAAAGTGTTGAAATAACACACCATGGTGGTCAATCTGAAACGGCACCTGCATCTTGTACAGTGTATTAAATTCGGCCAAGGCTTTGTCGTCAGTCCACAGGTGATTAACGACGCCGGTCCAGCGCACTTTGGGAAACTTAGCCGCCAGCGCGTTTAATTGCTGTTGCGCCTGCTGGCACTGCGCCGACATCACAGGCCGCGACTCTTTTAAATACCAGTCGCACCAGGTGGCGCTGATAAACAGATAATGCTCGCCGGTTAAAAAAGGCTGCAGCCGTTGTTGTTGTGCTGCGGCGCTCAGGGTTTCGCTGGACGCCGGCGGCAACTGCTGACCTTGCGCTAACCGCGCGAGAAAGCCATCCAGCGCCTGGTCCGACTCATGAGTACTGTAAACCTGCTCGCCGGCGGTATTTAGCAGCACTGAAAACGGTGTGCCGACTAAACCCAGCTGCACCGCCAGCTTGCCTTCAACATCGCGCCACACCGGCATAGTCAGGCCAAACTTGTTGACCACCTGCCGGATATCCTCAGGCGCTTCGTTGATATCGATATTCACTGCGACAAAATTCACCTTGTCGCCAAACTGTTGATACAGCTTCTGAAAATGCGGCATTTGCTGCATACAGGGCTGGCACCAGGTTGCCCACATTTTGATGTAAACCGGCTTGCTGGCATCTAAGCTAGTCAGGTTGCTCACCTTGTCGCCCGGAAACGCCTGCAGCGGTACGGTGCGATACGCCGGAACTTCGCGATAAGCCGGTTCTGCGGCGCTGGCTAAACCCGACAGGCTCATGAGCAGCAGGGCAAACAGGGCAAACAGGGCCCGACCGGCGGTGGTGGTGAAGATCTTGGTTTGCTGCATGAAAGATTCCTCAGGTTAAAAATCCGGCTGAAAGTGAAAGCCCACAGCGATGCGGTTCCAGCTGTTGATGATAGTGATCATCACGGTTAAATCCAGAATTTGCGCGTCGCTGTATTCTGCCGCAACCGCAGCAAAATCAGCATCTGACACGCCGTGTTGCGCCACCAGCGTTAGCGCTTCGGTCCAGCGCAGCGCGGCCTGTTCGGCCGGTGTGAACACCCCACCCACTTCGCGCCAGGCCGGCAATACATCCAGCCGTTGCTGCAACTCGCCGTCTTTGCGTGCTTCACCGGCATGCATATGCTGGCAAAAAGCACAGCCGTTGAGTTGCGATGCGCGCAGTTTAATCAGGTGAATCAAGCTGTGCGGCAAGCCGGACGCTTCAGTCGCTTTGGCCAAAGCCATCATATGTTGCAGCAGTGCCGGCTGCATTTTGTAAACCTGAGTCCGGCTGATACGTTCTGACATAAACACCTCCATTGGTTGAGGTGCTCAGTCTATAAATCTGCTAACGCCCGGCCTTGGAGATTTGCGACATCTTGCGTTTTTTATACTGGCCCGGCGTCTGGCCGGTCAGGCGATAAAAATGCAGATGCAGATGGGCCTGATCGTAAAAGCCGGCCTGCTGCGCCACGCTGGCAAGCTCGGCAGCCGGGTTCTGGCTGAGGATAAACCGCGCCAACCGCACCTTCAGCATCAGCTGTAATTGTGCCGGTGACAAACCGGTTTCCAGCTTAAAGCGTCGTTCATACTGACGCCGGCTTTTCGGTAACTGCTGATATAAGTGCTGTAAATCCGCCGCCGGCTGCTGTAGCAGCTGCAGACTATGCAGTACAAGCTGTTGGCCAGAGATGATGGCTTCGGCCAAGCCCAGTAACCAGCATTCAATGGCATTCAGCTGCGCTGCGACGTCGCTTTGGTCAGCTAACAGGTCCAGCAACTGAGTTAGCCCCGCTATATTGGCCAGTTGCAGGTCAAGCTGCGGCGCCGTGAGTTCGGCCGGACTGATGCCAAGCAGCTGGAAAGCACCGGTCGGCTGAAAGCGCACACTGAGCAACTGCTGACCTGCGCGGAACTGACTGTGCGTCAGCTTTGGCGCATACTGCAGCCAGGCTTGGGGCAGCTGGCCGGCGGTAAATTCAATAGTCAGATTGCTGCCGCCGTCCGGATACAGCGCATGGCTTGGTACCTCGCCACTGTCCGCCGGTATGCGCAACGACCAGTACAACTGCACCCAGGGCTGCAACTGAGTGCAAGCGGCGCGCTGCTGAAAACCCGGCAACGATTGCTGCAGTTGCGGTTGTAAAACTGTTTGGATTTGCTGGGTGGACGCGGTCATCGGGTGTTGTTTTGTGGCAGTGATAAACGCAGCTTATGCGGCATTAAGCGGCGGAGCAAGCGGGTGCAGACGGCCAGTTCGTACGGTGGCGCTCGCGCTTACCGTACCTTGTATGTTGAACCTTAATGAATTGATAATAAAACCAGTTTACCGGGGAGGCTGTCCGTACCTTGAGGCTGTTTATTCTGACCTCGTTCGTAGAGTAGCCCCCCGCCTCATTGCTCAACTCGAAGAGTATCCGGAAGCCTTGTATTACAAGGACTTCGCATCACAAGGTCGAGCCGGGCATCAAGTGCGAGGTCGGGGAGCCGGTGACTATTCTGGCCTATTTGATGTTCAAAGGGGAAGCATATGAGTGGTTTTGTTGGGATTGACGTTGCTGCGAAGACTGTTGATTTGGTAGTCAGAGATGATGACAAAACCAGTAAGTCCGAACAGTTCAGCCAAACACCTGATGGCCATGCTGCTGTGGTGCGCAAGCTACAAAAGCTAGCCCCTGAACTCATCGTGATGGAAGCAACCGGGATTTATTATCTCGACCTTGCGGTGGCGTTAGCGAAGGCAAATTTGCCCGTGGCAGTGATTAATCCCAAGAGTTTTCATCACTTTGCAGCGCTTAAGCTTAATGGCAACAAAACAGATGCGGTCGATGCTGCACTACTGGCAGAGTTCGCGCAGTGCATGAGACCGCGCTTATGGACGCTGCCTCAAGATGAACTGCTTGGACTTCGCGATATTGGCCGGCAGCTCAACCGGTTAACAGGCAGTCGCACTCAGGCAAAGAATCGTTTGCATGCGTTGATGTCCAAAGGGATGACGTTGCCAATGCTGATTGAAGACGAGCAGGAAGGCATTGAGCAACTGGAACGACGCATCAAACGTCTGACTCAGGCAGCTTTGACACTGATTGTCAGTAATGAAATCTTAGCTGCACACTTTGACCGACTGACGGCCGCCAAAGGCATTGGCGAGACCAGTGCCATCGCGATATTGGCGGAGTTGTGCGTATTGCCATCGACGATGAAAGCCCCGCAGGTCAGTCGTTATGCGGGACTGGACGTACGCAAAACCGAATCTGGTAGCAGCGTCAACAAACCCGGGCGCCTGAGCAAAGCGGGTAATGCCTATCTGCGTGCAGCTCTGTACATGCCAGCAATGAGCGCAGTTCGTCATGATGTCAGAGCCAGAGCGTTTTATGAGGCGTTAACCGGGCGTGGCAAAAAGAAAATCCAGGCACAATGCGCCGTAATGCGGAAATATCTGGTTGGCATCTGGGCCTGCATGCAGACCCAGACTACCTTCGACTCAAGTTTGTTGTTCAGCGAAAAGCACCTGAACCATTGACCGGAAACAGAGTATCTACCAGAGCAAAAATCCGTAGGTACGGCAAGCGCCAGCGTCGCCGTACATAACCCATGCGGCGTACATTGGTGAAAACATGTCGTTCACCCCCGCCGTTCTTCGCCGCTGTAGAGCCGGTAACCGTTGCGACCTTGTTGTTTCACCTGATACATGGCGCTGTCGGCTTTTTCCAGCAGTTCGGCCAGTTCCTGACCGTGGCGTGGGTGCAGGCTGACGCCGATGCTGGCGCCGAGTTCATAGCTGTGGCCGTCAATCTCCACCGGTTGCTGCAGTTGCTTCAGCAGTTTGGCGGCGATTTCCTGCACGTATTGCTCCTGTTCGATTTGGGTGGCGATCACAACAAATTCGTCGCCGCCGATGCGGGCGCAAATGTCGGTGCTGCGCAGGCTGGCTTTGAGCCGGCGCGCCACTTCCTGCAGCACTAAATCCCCGGTTTTGTGGCCGGCGCTGTCGTTAATCGGTTTGAAGTTATCGAGGTCGATATAAAACACCGCTAAGGCCTGATGTGGCCGGTTCGCCAGCTGCAGTGCCTGACCAAACAATACGTCGACATATCTTTTATTGCTAAGGCCGGTTAAAGGGTCCTGATAAGCCAGCTCCAGCGCTTTGGCTTCGGATTCGGTCAGCCGGCGGCAAAACAGTACTATGACAGTGCTCAGGATCAGCAGGTATTGCACCATAGCCAATACAGTGCCAAACACAAAACCTTGCTGGCGCCAGTCCGGCAATAACCACAGATACAAGGGCACTATCAACAGCCAGTGCAGTGCCAGCAGAGCCGCGATGCTGACGATGCCGGATTTCAGCCAGTGCGGCAGCCGGATGCGGCAGCGGTAGACCGCCAGTGCCAATAACAACAGCGCCAGCATATTAAAAACTGCGAGGCCTGAATCATAGATAACCCGGGGTAACCCAAGATGGCCATAAGCGAAGATCCAGCCAAGCAATAAAGCGACAGCGCTGTAAAGCCAGCGGTCAGTGATCATCCCACCGCCCGGCAGCAACACCGCACCAAAAAACCGGAAAGCGCCGAGTAATAACAACAACTTTTCCAGCGCGATAAACACGCCATACCAGAGCAAACCAGAGGCGGCGTCGGTTTCGGTTGGCAGCAATAACATGGCAAGGCGGGCACAGCAGGCGGCGAGCGCGGCGAAGGCCCAACAGGTGATGCCGGGGTTGGTGCGCGGCACCAGCCGGGCGCATAAAAACAGCAGAAACAACATGAAATACACGGTGCTGCCGACTGCATGCATGATTGGATACAGCATAAATCGCCCCTGCCTTCTTCAAATGAGACCGGATAAAACGCGATTTGATAACACAGCTGGTGGAATCAGATTTGGCTTTTCACTGGCTGCAGGGTCAAAGCAGCCGGTAGCGGAAAAGCGTTACACAGCATGATTGGGGACAGCGAAACTTGTCAAGCGGACTTGTGTCGGCTACAGCGCATCATGAAAAAACGCAATGCGCTGTACTAATGCGCTGTACCACGAAAAAAAGGCGCTGAGCGCCGATTAGGCCTGCCGGCGTTTTTGCAAAAACAACTTATCCAGCGTCAGAAACACCACAGGCGTGGTCAGTAACGTCAGGATCTGGCTAAAGGCCAGCCCACCGACAATCGCCACCCCAAGCGGCACCCGGAGTTCAGAACCGGTGCCAAAGCCAAGCAGCAGCGGCACTGCGCCGAGAATCGCGGCGAGCGTCGTCATCATGATAGGGCGAAACCGCACCAGACAGGCCTGGTGAATGGCATCACGTGCGCTTAAGCCCTGTTCGCGCTGCGCCTGCAGGGCAAAGTCGACCATCAGAATGCCGTTTTTCTTCACGATACCGATGAGCAGAATGATGCCAATCAGCGCCATGATGGAGAAATCTAAGCCCCATAACCACAGCAGCCCGATAGCGCCAATCGCCGCTGAAGGCAAGGTCGACAAAATCGTCAGCGGATGGACAAAACTCTCATACAACACACCGAGGATGATATAAACCGCCAGCAATGCAGTCAGGATCAGCAGCGGCTGACTGGCGAGTGAATCCTGAAACGCCTGCGCAGCACCTAAGAAAGTACCGAGCACCGCCGCTGGCATATTCAGCTCAGCGCGCGCCTGTTCCAGCGCTTTCACCGCATCGCCAAGCGCCACGCCGGCCGCCAGGTTAAAGGAGATATTCGCCGCCGGCTGCATACCGTGGTGGGCAATCACCACAGGGCCACTTTGTGCCGGCAACACTTTGGCAAAGCTCAGTAGCGGCACCATGTCGCCGGTCAGCGGCGAGCGCAGGTAGAAATAATTCAGGCTGTCGGCGCGGCCACGTTGTTCGGGGCTTACTTCCAGAATCACATTGTATTGGTTGGTTTCGGTCTGATATTCGCTGATTTGGCGCTGGCCAAAAGCGTCATACAAAGCCTGGTCCAGATCAGCGGCGGTAAAACCCAAGCGCGCTGCTGCCTGGCGGTCCAGTTCCAGCCGGATGATATTAGCGTCCCACTGCAGGTCATTGGATAAATCGGTGAACAGCGGGTTTTGCCGAAGTTTTGCCGTGAGCTGATTGGTCCAGCTCGCCAGTTCGTCGCTATCCAGCGCTTTTAACACATACTGATACTGCGCCCGGCCCTGGTTGGCGCCTAAGTTAATATCCTGCGAGGCGCGTAAAAACACCTGCAGCCCAGGGATTTGCGCAAACTGCGGCCGCAAGCGGTCGATGATTTCACTGGCGCTGGCGTCGCGGTCATCCGGGTCGCTCAGCACTATCCAGATCCGTCCTGCCCCGGTCGAATTATTGCCGCCGACCGCATGGTTAAAGCCAGTGATGTCCGGGTCTTTACGCAGGATATCTTCCAGCTGCTTGTGTTTGGCCACCATGTCTTCATAGGAAATATCCGACGCGGCCTGGGTAGAACCGATGACAAAACCAGTGTCCTGCAGCGGGAAAAACCCTTTTGGGATAGCGATAAAGCTTGCCACACTGCCGGCCAGCGTCAGGCCAAACACGCAAAGCATCACACGCTGATGCGCTAAAGCCCAGGTCAGCACCCGGTCATAACGCTGCACCAGCCGGTCGAACAAGCCGGGATTGTTGGCATCATGATGCGGCGCTTTATCCATAAAAATCGACGCCAGCGTCGGGGCTAAGGTCAGACACACCACTACTGAAATCAAAATAGCCGCGGCGGCGGTTAACGAGAATTCCAGAAACAGCCGGCCGATAATACCACCCATAAACAGCAGCGGAATAAAAGCGGCAATCAGCGACACTGAAATCGAAATCACGGTAAAACCAATCTCTTGCGCGCCTTTCAGTGCCGCTTCGGTTTTACTGAGACCAAGTTCGAGATAACAGTGGATATTCTCAATGACGACAATGGCATCATCAACGATAAAGCCGACCGCGATCACTATCGCCACCAGGGTTAAGTTGTTGATACTAAAGCCCGCCAGATACATAAAAGCGCAGGTGGCGATCAGGGATACCAGCAGCACAGCCGTGACTATTAAGGTCGCCGACCACTGCTTTAAAAACGCCGCCATCACCGCGATCACCAGCACCACGGCAATCGCCAGTGTCAGTTCTACCTCGGCCAGCGAGGCGCGGATGGTGCGGGTGCGGTCGTTAAACACTTCCACTTTGATGTCGGCCGGTAACGCCGACATCAGCTGCGGCAGTGCCGCCTGAATGGCATCGGCGGTCGCGACTATATTGGCGCCGGGCTGACGGCGGATGATCAGCGCCACACCCGATTCACCATTCGGCCAAATTTGCACAAAATCATTTTCTGCACCGGCCACCACGTTGGCGACATCCCGCAAATACACCGGATTGCCATTGTCATATTTGACGATGAGCTGGCCATATTCGTCGGCACTGAAAATCTGGTCGTTGACCGCCAGCGTCGACACCCGGTTCGCACCAAACAGCGCGCCTTTGGGCTGATTCACACTGGCTTTTTGCACCACGGCTCGGATATCGGCCAACGTTAAGTTATTCGCCGCCAGCACTTCCGGCCGCGCCTGAATACGAATGGCCGGCTTTTGCTGACCACCAATAAATACCTCGCCGACGCCATAAATCTGGCTGAGCTGACGCGCCAGCACGGTTTCCGCCAAATCACTGATTTGGCTGCGTGACAGCGTTTCCGAGGTCACGCCGATGATGAGGATCGGGCTGTCCGACGGATTGGCTTTGCGCCAGGTTGGCTGATTCGGCATATCCGGCAAACGGCCGGCGGCCTGATTCAGCGCTGCCTGCACTTCCTGCGCGGCGGCGTCGATGTCTTTTTCCAGCACAAACTGCAACGTGATATTGACCGAACCGAGCGCGCTGCTGGAGGTCATTTCGGTAATGCCGGGCACGACACTGAGCGCGACTTCTAACGGTGTGGCGACTGCTGAGGCCATCGTTTCCGCACTGGCACCGGGTAATCGCGCGCTGACTTCAATGGTCGGGAATTCGGCTTCCGGCAAAGGCGCAATCGACAGGCGCGGAAAGGCCAGAATGCCCATCAGCACCAAAGCACAGGTCAGCAGAACGGTGCCGATCGGGTGATGCATACACCAGGCAAAAATACTGCGGCTATTCATGCTGCATGCTCCGCCGCGGCTTGTTTCGCGTCTTTTTTCGCTTTGTTTGCTTGTGCTTGCTCGGCCGCGGTTTTAATCACCACGGTCGCGCCCGGCCGTAACCGGCTCTGGCCATCGACGACCACTTGCTGGCCGGCACTGACACCGCTGACGACGACCACAGTCTCGGTGCTTTCCAGCACCTGCACCGGCTGCACTTTGGCTTTGTCGCCGTCGACAAACCAGACAAAAGCGCCTTGTGGCCCTTGTTGCAGCGCTTTGACCGGAATGGTCAGCGCCTGAGTTAATAATCTACTGCGAAGCGCCACCACCACAGTCTGCGCCGGCCATAAGGCCTGCGCCGGATTGGCAAAATCAGCTTTGACACGGATAGTACCGCTGCCGGCACTGACTTTGTTGTCGACGACGGTCAAAGTGCCGCTGGCCAGTTTGTCGCCACCATCACGCACGAAGGCTTCGACCGGCACCGCCTGCTGCTGGCGCACCTGCTGCATCAGCTGTTGTAACTGCGGTAACTGCGCTTGAGGTAAAGCCATTTCGACGCTGATCGGGTCGAGCTGCACCACGGAAAATAAGCCCTGCGTATCAGACGGACGCACATAGTTGCCGGCATCGACATTGCGGATGCCGACCTGGCCGGCAATAGGGGCATGAATTTGCGTGAACGACAGCTGCACTTGCTGCGCATTGATTTGTGCTTCGACGCTTTGCAGCTCGGCTTGTAGCTGTTGCACTGTGGCCTGCTGCTGGTCTTTTTGCTGAGCCGAAATGGCCTGGCTCTGGCTTAAATTCTGATAACGTTTTAAATCGCGTTTGGCCACATTCAGTTTGGCTTCTGCCACTGCGCGCTGCGCCTGGGCCTGCGCCAGCGCGGCTTTAATGGCGCGGTCATCCAGCGTGGCCAGTAACTGACCGGCTGTGACCATATCACCTTCGCGCACCAGTACCTGCTGCAATAAACCATCGACCTGCGGCCGGATCTCCACGCTTTGTTGTGGCTTCACCTGACCGATACCGCGCAGCCAGACCGGCACGTCTTGCGCAGTCACCACAGCCACCACCACCGGAACCCCCGCTTGCATTCTCGCCGCTTGTGGTTTTTCCTGCGCAGTTGCATTGCTGAAAACAGCGAGCAGACCGAGGGTGGCCAATAAGACCTGTGATAATTGCATGGATGTACTCCCGAAAAGTTGCGGCGCGGCGGACAGCTGCTCAATGATGCCGTTATTCTGCCCAAGCAAAACGCAGGAAAGATCGGTCGCGATCAACAGATGCGGCCAAGCCCCGGCGAAAGGCGATTAATGCGTGGTGATATCACTGAAATTAACAGGAATTACCGGCAAGTAACAGCGCAGAGCGGAGTGAGCACCATGGCAATGCGCCGCAATTGCCGCCTGCGCCGCTTGCCCTTACACTGTCACTTCATGCTGATTTCAGGAACTCATTGTGCTTCGAATGCCCCGTCCGGCACTGCTGCTGTGTTATCTGCTGTTGCTGTTGTTGACGGCAGCGGCCTGCCAGCACTGGATTTATCAGGATTTACGCGCCCAGGCGGTCAGTCAGAGTCACAATCTGGCGGCCTTTCTGCGCCATAGTATTGGCCGCCACGCCAATCTGCCGGCCCAGCTGGGCCAAAGCCCGCTACTGCAACAGTGGTTAGCGCAGCAGGATATTCCGGCGCTGAACCATTATCTGGCGGAGCTGCAGCAAAGCGCCGGCGTCGCCGATCTGTATCTGGTCAGCACCGCCGGCATAGTACTGGCCAGCAGCAACAGTGCCGAAGCCGCTTCTTATGTCGGCCGTGATTTTGGCTTTCGGCCTTATGTGCTGGCCGCGCTGCAGCGCCAGCCAGGGTTTTATTATGCGCTCGGTCATACCAGCGGCATGCGTGGTGTTTATTACAGTGCGCCGATGCTGCAGGATGCGGCGAACCCGGCCAGCCCGGTGCTGGCCGTGCTGGTGGCAAAAGTAGATTTAGAACCACTGGAGCTGCAACAACAACAAATCGCCGGTCTGGCCGGCAGCCATTTTATTGTTACCGGCCAAAGCAATGAGATTTTCCTGTCCGACGTGCCAGCCTGGCGTTTGACCAAGCTCGATAATCAGCCGCTGAGTGCCACCGAACAACAACGTTATCTGACGAAAAACATCACCGCACTGCAACACAGCCAGCGCCGCGCAATACTGACGCCTTGGCAGCAGCTATGGCGAATGCCGTTGGCCGGCGATCAACGTAATTTCCTCGCCCAGTCGCAGGACCTGACCGAATTTGGCTGGCAGCTAACGGTGCTGACGCCGGCTACAGACGCCTATCAGCAACTGAGCACCGCTTTGCTGCTGACGACCTTGCTGTTTGTTATTTTGTTGCTCGGTTGGCGCCTGCAGCGCGAACGGCAAAAACGGGCGGCACAGCTGGAACAACATGCGCGGCAGCTGGAGCAGCGTGTCATCGCCCGCACCGCCGATCTGGCCGCCAGTAACCAACAACTGGTAGCGCAGATCCGCCAGCGCGAACAAACCGAAACCGCGCTGGCGCAAACCGAACAGGAACTGGTGCAGGCCGCGAAACTCGCCACCATCGGCAGTTTGTCTGCGTCGCTGAATCATGAGCTGAATCAGCCACTGACCGCGCTGTCGAGCTACAGCCAGACCACTGCCAAAATGCTGGATAAAGCCATGTACAGCGAAGCGCGGCAAAACCTGCAGGCGATGCAGCAGCTGATCGCCAGGCTCAGTAATATCGTCGCGCAGTTTAAAGATTTCAGCCGCAAAAGCGCCGGCAAAAACCAACCGGTGGATATCAACAAACTGGTCCTGGATGCGGTCGGTCTGGTACACCATCAGTGCCAGCGCCAGGGTGTCAAAGTGCGGCTGCAGCTACCGGAAGTGCCGCCGCAGGTACTGGGCGACCCAATCCAGCTGGAACAGGTGCTGGTTAACTTACTGACCAACGCGCTGCAGGCGATGCAACAACAAACCGATGCTGCGCTGGCTGTGGCGGTCAAAACACAGGAAACGCAGGTGCAGATCCTATTAAAAGATCAGGGCCCTGGCATTGAACCGCATCACCTAGAACGAATTTTTGAAGCCTTTTTCACCACCAAACAACGCGACGGCCTGGGGCTTGGCTTGTCGATTTCGCAGCGCATTATCCAGTCGTTTGCCGGTAAACTGGAGGTGCGCAATCACCCGCAGGGCGGCGCTGAGTTTTGTGTTACTTTGCCGCTATTACCGATGGAAACCTGCTGATGCCACTCTCTGTCACTGAATCTATGCCGCAGATCCTGTTTATCGATGATGAAGCCGAGATCCGCACTGTGGTTGAACAGCTGTTCCGCCTCGAAGGGCTGCGTTGCAGCAGCACGGCCAATCCGGGCGCGCTGCTAAAACAACTCGGGACTGAAGGCTATGGTCAGGACTTTCCCGGCATAGTCATCACCGATATCCATATGCCGGCGATGCATGGGCTGGAATTGATGCAGGCTATTCACGCCATCGATGCCGAAATTCCGGTGGTGGTGCTGACCGGTTATGGCGCCGTGTCACTCGCGGTCAAAGCGCTGCAACAAGGCGCTTATGATTTTCTGGAAAAACCCTTTGATAACACCCATTTGCTCGAAGTGGCGCAGCGCGCACTGGAAAAACGCGCGCTGGTGCTGGAAAACCGCCAGCTGAAAGCCTCAGTCGCACGGGCGCAGCAACCGGGTATGAGGATCCTCGGCCAAAGTCCGGCCATGGTGCAGCTGCGCAGCGTGCTGGATGCCGTACTGGACGCGCCAGCCGATGTGCTGATTTTTGGCGAAACCGGCTGTGGCAAAGAGTTGGTTGCGCGTTATCTGCATGAACAAAGCAGCCGGCGCGAGCATAACTTTGTTGCGATCAACTGCGGCGCCATTCCGGAACAGTTGATTGAAAGCGAACTGTTTGGTACCGACGCCGGCGCTTATACCGGCGCGGAGAAAAAACGCGCCGGCAAATTTGAATTCGCCAATGGCGGCACGCTGTTTCTCGATGAAATTGAAAGTACGCCGCTGTCGTTGCAGGTCAAACTGCTGCGGGTACTGGAAGAACGCCGCGTCACCCGGCTGGGCTCGAACCAGCCGGTCGCGCTGGACCTGCGCATTATTGCCGCCACTAAAACCGACTTAAAACAACTGGCCGCCAGCGGGGCTTTTCGCGCCGATTTGTATTACCGCTTAAGTCTGGTCGAAGTCAGCCTGCCGCCTTTACGCGAACGGCGCGACGACCTGATGTTGCTGTTCAGTCATTTTGCCCTGGTCGCGGCGGCACGGTTTCACAAAGAATATCAGCCACTGACGCCTTCTCAGGTGCAGCAATTACAACAACATGACTGGCCCGGCAACGTGCGCGAATTACGCAATATGGCCGAGCGTTATGTGCTGCTTGGCCCGGCCGTCTGTTTTGGTAAAACCGACACCCTGAACGATGGCATCAGCAGCCTGATGTCGCTGCAGCAACGGGTCGAAGCTTACGAAAAAAGCTTGATTGAAGAAGCGCTGAACCAGCACCACGGCTCGATCAAAGACGTGATGCAGGAACTCGGCCTCGCCCGCAAAACCCTGTACGACAAAATGGCCAGGTATCAGCTGACCCGAAGGGATTTTTTGGAGTAATTTCGATGCTGGATTCTGCTGGATTCATTTTTATCTTCACCGATAGACCGTCTAGCAAAGAGTTCACTCTTGTCTTTGAACTGGCGTTCGGCTGTTTCGCCCTTTGGGCGAGTTACTTTTTATCGCGATAAAAAGTAACCAAAAAGCGCTCGCCCGGTTCCACTCGAAAGCCCGTCTGAAAAATCGCCGTCCAAGGCGAAAACGTAACTCGCTGGGCGCTACCGTCGCCCAGCTCAGACACTCGTTTTCTTAAAACCTTGGCCAACGATTTTCAGCCGGCTCGCTCCAACGGGCAGCCTGCTGCAGCATCAAGATTTGTTTTTAATTCACTCGAGTCAAAAGCAGTAACATCTCAGAAAACCAATTCCCCGTTGGAGCGAGCCGATGCAAATCAGCGGTTTGAGGTTTTAAGACGGCGGGTGTCTGAGCAGGCTGACGGTAGCAGCCTGCGAGTTACGCCGGCGCCTCAAACTGTTGATTTTCATCGGGCTTTCGAGCGTAACCGGGGTCGGTTTTTCTTTGGTTACTTTCTTTTGCTGAAACAAAAGAAAGTGACTCACCGTTAGGTGAACTCTTTGCTAAGCGGTCTCAACGCAAAAGACAAAGTTATGATGCCCGCCACCGGCGGAAAAAGTGACAAATGCTAGATCAACCTGTGTGAAAATCCACACAAAACCAAACACCACTAATATCAACAACATTATAACCAATTAATAAATAAGGATATATTCACGATGAAAGTTCTGGCCCAGCCTTTGCCTAAGTCAAAACGACAGGGAGATTTCCTCCGCTAACTTAAAAAGAGAACAAGATGAAACAAGCAACAGGCCGGCTGTTTTCCAGCCTCTACTTTCAGGTGCTGCTCGCCATCACCATTGGTATCACGCTCGGACACTTTTATCCGGACACCGGCACGGCGATGCAGCCGCTCGGTACCGCGTTTATCAAACTGATTAAGATGATTATCGCGCCGATCATTTTCTGTACCGTGGTGATTGGTATCGCCGGCATGGAAGATATGAAGCGGGTTGGCAAAACTGGTGGTTATGCTTTGTTGTATTTTGAAGTAGTCTCGACCGTGGCGCTGGTGATTGGTCTGGTGGTGATTAACCTGGTGCAGCCAGGCACTGGCATGCATATCGACCCGGCCAGCCTCGATCAGCAATCGATCAGCAAATACACCGCCCCCGGCCAGATGCAGACAGTGACCGATTTCTTGCTGAATATCATTCCAACCAGCGTGTTTGACGCCTTTGCCCGCGGTGACATGTTGCAGGTGCTGTTCTTCTCTATCCTGTTTGGTTTTGCGCTGCAGCGCCTCGGCGGCCGGCAGAATATCCTGTTCACTTATATCGAAAAAAGCTCGGAACTGCTATTTGCCATCGTGCATATGCTGATGAAAGTCGCGCCAATTGGTGCTTTTGGTGCCATGGCCTTTACCATCGGTAAATACGGCATCGGCACACTGTGGTCGCTGGCGGGCCTGATGGCCACTTTCTACGCGACTTGTCTGCTGTTTATTTTTATCGTGTTAGGGGCTATTGCGCGCTACCACGGCTTTTCTATCACCAAATTTATTCGTTATATCCGCGAAGAGCTGCTGATTGTGCTCGGCACTTCATCGAGTGAATCGGTGCTGCCACGGATGATGACCAAACTGGAAAAACTCGGTGCGACTAAATCAACGGTCGGCCTGGTGATCCCAACCGGTTATTCGTTTAACTTAGACGGCACGGCGATTTACCTGACGATGGCTGCAGTATTTATCGCCCAGGCCACTGATACACCGATGGATCTAACTCAGCAGCTGACCTTGCTGGCCGTGTTGCTGGTCACCTCCAAAGGCTCGGCGGGCGTGACCGGCAGCGGCTTTATCGTGCTGGCCGCCACGCTGGCGTCTGTGGGTTCTGTGCCGGTGGCCGGCATTGCGTTAATTCTGGGCATCGACCGCTTTATGTCTGAGGCGCGCGCTTTGACCAATCTGATTGGCAATGGCGTGGCAACGTTAGTCGTCGCCAAATGGTGTGGTGAACTCAATAGTGAGACGCTCGACCGTGAATTGGCGCAGGGCCCGGCGGCGCCTGCAACCCCGGTGATGGTCAGCAGTACAGAGGCGCAAAATGCATAAAGTTTTATTCACGACTGTTGCTGGCTTGGTTGCAGTGGCAGCGCCGCTGCAGGCCAAGGATTTTAATTGGGATTTTTACGGCAAACTCGACATACAGGCGCTTTATGCCGACGCCAATCTGCTGCGATACGCCGACGAAGGCTGGCAAATCGAAGCGCCGTTCAGCCGGCTAGGATTCAAAGCTGATCAGGCTTTAACTGACGACTTAAAGCTGATTGTTGTCTACGAATGGCAGGTCAATGGCCTGGACGACAGTAATAAAGGCCATCGGTTTGGCAGCCGTAATACTTATTTTGGTATCGCCAGTAACAGCTATGGCGAACTGACTTTTGGTAAAAACGACTCTAAGTTTAAAAAGTCCGAAGGCAAAATCGACTTATTTAACGAGACCTTAGCTGATATGGCGCAGCTGACGCCCGGTCAGGACCGGTTGGAAAATATCGTCAGTTACCAAAGCCCAAAACTGGGGTTATGGCAATGGAGCGCGACTTATCAGACCGGTGCCAGTGACGAAACTGCTGGTGGTTATGACTGGAGCCTCAGTTACGGTGACGCCGCTTTTAAGCAAGCGCCTTATTATCTTGCTTATGCCCGCGCCAACGAACTGAATAACATCAGTGCAGACCGCCTGCTGGCACATGCGCTGCTGCATGAATCGACGCTTGGCACTTTGTCCGGCGGCCTGATGTGGCAGCATAGTGAGCATCAGACTAAACCGCTAAAAGGCAATGCCTGGCTGGCAGAACTGCAGCTAAAGCGCGATGCGCTGGCGTACAAGCTGCAGTATATGCAGGACCACAGCCGTACCCGGCATGCGGAAGAGGGCTACAGCTGGTCGGTGGGTGCGGACTACAGCCTTCGCAAAGACCTGACTGCTTATCTGCTTGGCACCCAACTGGAGCTAGAAACCCAGCACGACAGCGCCGCCGCTGTCGGCATCAAGTGGGTGTTTTAACAAGTCTACCAGGCGCGGCAACCCTGCTGCGCCTGCTTTATACCGGCGGCCCCTTCGCCATCTCCGCGTGAGAGGCGTTGCCGTACAGAAAAGCACCGCTTGTTCAGCTGAAGTTTAAATTTCCAATGTTTAACTGCAGAAGTCCTGTTACTCTTTTGCAACTTCTAATGAAAAAGGAAATTTACATGAAACGTACCTTCCGTACCTTTGCGCTGGCATTACCCCTTTTGGTGTTAGCTGGCTGTACCGCCACCGAATCGTCCCGCACCATCGAAGCACCAAAAGTCAACGCCGCCTACCAGCCTTATCAGGGCCAAAAAAGCAAACTGGTGGTGGGTAAATTCCAAAATCGTTCAAATTTCCAAAATGGCATTTTTAACGCCGAAGTCGATCAGTTAGGCTCGCAGGCCAAAACTATTCTGATCACACATTTACAACAAACCAATCGTTTTCTGGTGATGGACCGCGCCAATATGGCCGAACTGTCACAAGAAGCTCAGTTTGCCGGCGCCAAACAAAATGTGATCGGCGCTAAATATGTTGTCACTGGCGACGTCACTGAATTTGGCCGTAAACAAACCGGCGACAAACAACTGTTTGGTCTGCTCGGCAAAGGCAAAGAACAAATCGCCTATGCCAAAGTGGCGTTAAACATTGTTGATGTGGAAACCTCAGCCGTAGTGTTCTCCGCGATGGGCGCCGGTGAATACAGCCTGTCCAACCGTGAAGTGATTGGTTTTGGCGGCAGTGCCGGTTACGACGCCACGTTAAACGGTAAAGTGTTAGATCTGGCTTTACGTGAGGCGGTCAACAACCTCGTCAATGGCATCAGTAATAATCAATGGCAACCGCAGTGAGACTTTCCGGCATGGACGCAAAAATGATGGCGCCAAAAGCAGTGTTGATGGTCGCGATAGCTATCGCGACTTTAACCGGCTGCGAGACCACCAAGCCGTTATATCACTACGGTTCTTACCAAACGAATGTGTACGAACACTTTAAAAACGAAGATTCAGCTGTTACTGAGCAAATCGAAGCACTGGAAAAAACTATCCGCGAAACCAACCGCAATAAGCTGCAGGTAGGCCCTGGCCTTTACGCGCATCTGGGCTTCCTGTATCTGCAAAGCGGACAGCGCGATACCGGCCTTGCTTATCTGCAAAAAGAAAAGCAGCTGTACCCGGAATCAACCCATTTTATCGACTTTTTACTGAAAAACGCCAAGGCAGGTCAGTCATGAATGCTATGAAATTATCTGTAGCTTTGCTGCTGACCCTGATCCTGGCTGGTTGTGCGACTACGAAGGCGCCGATGGATTACAGCGCTTTTAAGCAAAGTAATCCAAAGTCGATTCTGGTGTTACCGCCCACTAACCAAACGTCCGAGGTCATTGCACCTTACGGCGTGCTGGCCAATGTCACAGTGCCGCTGGCCGAAGCCGGTTATTATGTGTTTCCGGTAGCGCTGGTCAATGAAACCTTTAAAAACAATGGCCTGACCGTGGCTGAAGATATCCACGCCGTGGCACCGAAAAAACTCAATGAGATTTTTGGTGCGGATGCGGTGCTGTATATCGACATCGAGGAGTACGGCACTTCTTATGCCGTGCTGTCCAGCGACACTGTGGTGGTGGTCAAAGCACGCTTAACCGACAGCAAAACTAACGTTACTCTGTGGGAAGGCAAAGCCAGCGCTTCCAGCAGTGAACAGAACAACAATGGCGGCGGCGGTATTGTCGGCATGTTAGTCGAAGCGGCCGTCACGCAGATCATGGAAACAGCGTTGGATACCGGTTTTGATATCGCCGCCATTGCTTCCAACCGGTTGTTATCCCCACAAATTCACAATGGCCTGTTATATGGCCCGCGCTCACCCTTTTATGGCAAAGAAAAGCCGGTGAAATAGCACGGCCTGCAGCTATTAGAGCGGCAAAAGCCCCCGGAACCCGGGGGCTTTTTATCTACAGGGATGGATGCTTTATTTGGCCTGCCGCTGCTGCTCCAACAGTAACGCCTGTTGCAGCGCCCGCGCTGCCGGTACTTTGATATCAGGGATCACGCCGCGTTGCTCAAAGTTATCACCGCTTTTTGGAAACAGCGGCCGGGCCAGTGGGATCCGCACAAACAACCAGTCAGTCACCGCCATCGCGCCAGTATAGTGCGCAAGACCTGCACTGATTTCGCCAATGACTGTGGCGCGGCCCTGCTGCTGCAGCGCGTAACTGAAAAACTCAGCGGCACTGACCTGCTCGGCTGATTGCAATACATACAACGGCATTTGCAGCTGTTTTTGTAGTAACACTTTTGCCCTGACTTCTTCGGGTTGATCGGTATTTCGGCTTTCCAGCTGCCATAACAAGGTTTCCGCCGGCACAAAATGGCTGAGCAGATAACGCACCAGTTCCGGCGAGCCACCGGCGCTTTCGCGCAAATCGATAATCAGCGCACGGCTTCGGCTTAAAAACTGCAGCGCCTGCGACGCCACATCAAAAGCCTCATCCGCCTGCACAAACTTATTCAGCTTCAGATAACCAATATTGCCGGGCAGGATACTGAGCTGCTCAAAGGCAAAGTTGTTGCGGCGTTTTTCAGCGGTTTCATGGCGGATATGTGTGACTTCGCCGTACTGCGCTGTCAGTTCCAGCCCGAGATGTCCGTCTTTGCCAACGGCACGCAGCCAATCCCCCACCTCATCGACGAACTGTGCTTTGCTCTGCAGATGGTTAAACCTGCCAGCAGCTTCAGCTTTGATCAGTGCCGCAGACAGCTGTGCCGCCATCTCTGGCAACACATAATGCTGGGCTAACACGGTGGCCAGCTGCGTCAGCGCGGTGTTGCGCTCAGCTGGCGTGAGGATGTGCTGCGCTGCAACAGACTTATCCGGAACAGCCGTTTGCGCGGCGACCGGAACACCGATGGATTGCAGAATAATGATCAGGAACAACACCAGCAGAACGAACAAACGCCAACGGCTTTTCACCGGCGTTTTTTGTTTGAAATTTGACATAAACACCTCTATTGATTGGAAAAAATTAACTTTTCAAATGCAATAGAGAAAATCAGTGATACAGCTGACTTTTACAGCAGAGATTGGCATCACGCCAAAGCCCAAGGCGAAAACTGCGCCTCGGTCCGGCGCGGATAAACCAGGCCAGTACCAGCACCACCGGCAGCAACAACGCCAGCAGGCGCAGCAACAGCAGCACAGGTTCAGCAATGAGCACATACAGCGGTTGTTGTTTTGCATGTAAAAATAACTGCGGGCTGCTGCGTTCACTTTGCGCCTGCAGCAACATCGGTTCCGTCTGATCCGCTGCGCTTTGCCACAAAGTCGCAACAGCAGATGGCGCTGGCGATTCTTCACCGCTGTGTGGCCCGACGACAAAGGCCAGCAACCATACCAGTGACAATGCACAAAGCAGCACGGCCCATTGCCGGCGGTAACCGACCGCTATACGAGCGTCGTCAGAAGGTGGGCGGTGAGAATCGGTCATTCGCAACTGATCTGGCCATAGGTGAATTGTCGATTTGGGGGGCCTGCCTGCAGTTTACAAGGTGTTTGACTCAAGATTAATCTGCAATTGCGGCCACAGCTGCAACCAGCGCTTCGCTGCGACGCGCTCAGCAAACACCTCAGGCCGTGGGAAATCAGGATTAATCGCCACTTGCAGCGACCAGTTCAGTGCGAGGCCAAAAGGGGCAAAAAATTCCAGCCTGCCGTCGTCCAACAAGCGCACGCCGACACAAGTTGGCTGCTCGACCCAGCGCCGGATACCATCGCCGCAGTGCTGATAAGGCGGATGACCATGTTTCAGATGCATCCGCGCCTGATTGCGCACTTCAAAACACTGGCCGGGAAATTGCGCGGCTAACTGCTGCTCCAGCTGCACTTCGCGCACGGTGCTCAGATCTGCCGGGTCAAAAAATACCAGGTCAATGTCATTGAGCGGCGTGTGCGGACACTGATGTACTGCATCCCAAATCGCGTTCCGTAAAAAACCGGCCGCCAGATACCAGTCCGGTAATTGCAGCGCCCGCGCCGCCCGCAAACAATCCATCCGCCACGGATCCGCCAGCAGCAATGCCACGGTCTTGGTTTGCCACTTGTCCATAGGGATCCTTTTGCTGTTTCTTGTGGTGAAGCTTGCCAGTTCCGAGGTCTGAGATCGACCTTTTTTATGCCCGCCGCCTTGCGCTGAAAGCACCAAAGCCCTGATTTGTAGCTTTGTGCCAGAAGCTGACATCAAACCTGGATCGGCCTTTATGATCCGATCCCATGCGCACTTTTATTGCGAATAATTCTCATTTGATCTAATAATGCAGATGCGAGTCATTCTCAACTAGAAGGTAACATCCTGTCATGTCAATAAAACCCTTATTTTTAGCGCTATGCTGCGCGCTGCCACTAATCCCAGCACAAGCCCATGTGCCTTATCTGGCACCAGCCAGTTTTGAGCCTGTGCGTGGCTGGGTCAGCTTAGAAGCGGCGTTCGCCGAGCAGTTTTTCCTGCCGGAAGCCAAGTTTGATCAAAGTGATTTTCAGGTGACCGGGCCGGATGGCATGGTGCGCGCACCAAAAGAGCAGGTGGCCGTTAAAAGCCGCACTGTGTTGGATGATGAACTGAAAACCGACGGTACCTACAAATACAGCACGGGTCAGCGCTTTGGCGCTGTGTTTCATAGCTATGTGCTGAACGGTAAAACCGAAAACAGCCGGGAGCCAGATTTTGTTCTGCCTAAAGGTGCCACACTCAAAGCGCATTTTCAGAGTGTAACCCGCGCCGAAACCTATATCAGCAAAGGCAAACCGGACCAAAAGGCGCTCAATGCCAGCGGCAAAGGGCTGGAGCTGCAGTTTATCAGCCACCCAAATGACCTGTACGCCGGCCAGCCAGTCAATGGCTTGTTGCTGCTCGATGGCAAACCATTGGCAAACAGCACACTGGAATTACATCGCGCCGCCAGCGCTCAGGCCAGTCAGGACAAAACCGCGCCACTGCAAATCAACAGCAACGCCCGCGGCGAATTCACGCTGACACCACCACAAGCCGGCACTTACTTGTTGTTGGCCCGCCACCGGGCGGCGGCACCACCAGGCGCTAAAGCACCGCTTTACAGCTACACCAGCACGGCCGTATTTGAAGCGGCGGAATGAAATTCACAGTCCTACCAAGGTGATATCAGGAGAACCCTATGATGATGCAACCCAAAACTATCCGGCATTTTTTACTGTTGAGCAGCCTGTATTTGCTCGGACAGACCGCCACAGCGCAACAGACCAACAGCCGCCAGCCCGAGCGCACCCATCAGCCGACGCTGCAGGCAAAAATCGATTTCATTGCTGAATTTGACCAAAACAACGACGGCCAGGTCAGTCACACCGAGTTTTTCAGTAGCCGCCAGCAACGGCTGGCCGCGATGGACCTGCAACACAATGCGCAGATCGACGTCGCCGGTTATCAGGCCGAATACGCCGACCGGCTGGACCAACGCCTGGCTGCGGACCGCAAAAGCCAGCTGAAACAAACCGAAGTGCGTTTTGCCGCGGTCGACAAAAATCAGGATGGTCGCATCAGCCCGGCGGAATACCAGGCGTCCGGCCAGAGTGCCTTCGTTTTTATCGACAGTAACAAAGATGGCCAGATTTCAAAAACAGACAGCAAAGCCGATCCGGCGCCGGCCCGTCGCGGCCAAAACGCTGCTACAGCACAGCCGCAACGCCGGCCGGCGCTGGTGATGCCGACCACCCACAGCGTCAGCGGCATGCTGGCTATGTATGACGTCGACCACGACGGGGCAGTGTCAGCGGCTGAATATCTGCAGATCCGCCAACAAGCCTTTGCCCGCACTGATACGGACCACAACGGCGATTTGTCACCGGCCGAGTACATGCAGGAATTTACCGACCGCGTCGACCAGCAGATCGCCAAAACCCGCAGCGCGCAGCTGAAACAGGCCGAGGTCCGCTTCAAAGCACTGGATAAAGACGCCAACGGCATTTTAAGTGCCGCCGAATACCATCAATCCGGCCAGCGCATGTTCAGCCGCTGGGATACCGACCATAACCGGCTGGTCAGCCGGACAGAAGCCTTGCCTGTGGCTGAGACAGCGCAAGTGCCGGTTGAGCCGTCTAAACCAAAAGCAGCGACACGGACGGCGCCCTGAGATGAAAGCCATCTTCAGTCTGCTGGTGCTTGGCAGCTGTTGGGTTCAGGCGCAAACGTTGACGTTGCCGGGGCCGCTGACAGTTGAAATCAGCGGTATCAATAGTGCGCAGCAGCAACAACTGCAGCAGGAACTGACACAGGAATTGCCGCAGCAATGGGCACTATTGCAGGACCAACAATACTGGCCAGCGGCTGAAACATTTGCCGCGACGGGCCAATGGCCCGCGCATGCGGCGTTATTGCAACAGGCCTGGCAGCAATGTGAAGCCTGGTGGCAGCAGCAACGCAGCTATCACTGCCGTTTTGGTGCAGCCAGAAAGTTGTGGCAACAGCAAAATACCGCTGAAGTGCCGGATCGGGTGCAGTTGCGTCACAGCGCGCGCCAGATCCTCCAGCAAAGTGGTGCAGACATCCGGCTGCTGCCGGATCTGCAAGCCTTTGCCCAGGCAGTATTGCTGGACAATGTGCTGGCCAAAGTCCGCACTGCATGGCCAAAAGCCAGCCTGCGGCTGCGCTTTGGCAACTGGCAGACACAGCTCGGTACACAGGCTGCGGACGCGTCAGCATTTGGTCAACAAGACACAAATCCGCTGACCGCCATCCGGTTACAGCAGCAGGTATTACTGCAAGCGAACGGGTCGCAGCGCAGCCATACAGACCTCGTCTGGTACCCGGCAGAAGCCTGGCCGGTGCAGTACGGGCCTGCGGTTGCAGTGACCAGCCAGAGTTTCAGCCGCGCCTGGTTGCTGGCACAAGCGCTGGTGTCCGCCAGCCCAACACAGCGCCGGCAATGGCTGGCGCAGCACAATGACGGGGAAAGTGCTGGAGACAGTTATGGGAACAGAGACGCTGCACTGTGGCGCGAATGGCAACAAGATCCGGCCGTAGCTGCCAGGTTTCAGCCGTCAGCGGGCTGGTATCAACAGTTGCAGGCCGCTGCTGCCTATCAGCAACTGCAGCAAATACAGCTGCAGCTGGAATTACCACAACAGGGCAGCACGGCGAAACGGCCTTATGTCAGTGTCTGGCTCAGTCAGCACGGACAGTGGCAGGCCCAGCTGGTGTTACTCGGCGAGCAACCGCGTTGGTATGCCGAACTGCGCAGCTGGTGGCGTCAGGCCGGCAGCAGCCACAACTTTGACCAGCTGGCCGGCGCCACGCGCAGATCCGGTTTGCATCAGTTTCACTGGGACGCCCGGCTGGCCGACGGCAGGCCCTTGCCCGCCGGAGATTACACCCTGCATCTGGAAGCAGCACGTGAAGGCGGCGGTCGTGAGCAGTTGAAACTGCCACTGCACTGGCCACTGCAACAACCGTTACTGCTGCAGGGCCAGCGGGAGCTGGGACAAATCCGGGTCAAAGTCCACCGCGCTGACCACCTGGCTGTCCAGCCCGTTGACCAACCAATAGCCAGAGTCAGCCCTTCCGGCTAACACACGCAGAAACTCCGAAAATCCGATGAAAAACCGGCACTGCTATGTAGCAGGGTCTGGCTGGCTGCAGCCTGAAAAAAACTAAATCACAAAATAAACATATGATTTATAAGGAATACATCATGTCACCTCGTTATTCATTATTGATGCTGGCATTAAGTCCGGTCTTGCTGACCACTCCGGCACTGGCCGCGGATGCCGCATCGGCCAAAACACTGGATGCGGTCGAAGTCAAAGCCACCGCACTCAACACCAGTCCACAGTTAAAACAACAGCAGCTCAGTAGCAAAGACATCGAAACGCAGCAAATCAGCAATCTGGCAGATTTAGTGCGGATGGTGCCTGGGGTGAATCTGACTGATATCGGCCGCTTTGGCTCCAGCGGTTTTAACATCCGTGGTGTTGAAGGGGACAGAGTCAAAATTGCCGTCGACGGCCTGGCACTGGGGGAAACCATGGATCCGGACAGCCATGCCCCTTATGAATTTTTCCGCTCAGGCCTTGGTGGCATCGACCCGGATGCGTTAAAACAGGTCACTATCCTGAAAGGGGCTGACGCCATCAGTGCCGGCAGTGGTGCTTTGGGAGGCGCCGTGCTGTTTCAGACCAAAGATCCGGCCGACTTTCTCAGTGCCAGCGGCGACGACGGCGCGCTGAAACTGAAAAGCCAGTACAGCGGTAACAACAGCGAATGGCTGCAGAGCCTGACGGGTGCCGCCCGCACCGGCCGGTTGGAAAGTCTGCTGGTCTACACCCACCGCGATGGTGAAGAAACCCAGAGTTATGACAGCCACAGCACAGTGACAGGCCCCGGCAGCACCAGCGCCGATCCACAAAGCATGCAAAGCCAGAACCTGCTGCTGAAACTGCACTACAGCTTGTTACCGGATCACAGCATCGGCTACAGCCTCGACAGCTACCAGTCCGACAGCAGCTTGCAGAACCTGTCGCGGCAGGACCAGACCTACTTGAGCCGCACGGGTCTTGACGACAGCGAACGCGATAAACACAGCCTGCAATATGAATATCTGGCCGGATTGCCCTGGTTTGACAGCATGCAGCTGAAATTTGACCAGCAGAACAACCGCAACCACGGCCTGACCCGGATGACAGTGACTGCAACCTGTCCGCAAAATGTAACACCCTGCATCCGCGAAGAAGACCGTGATTTCCGCCAGAAATTAACCCAGTGGACCGCCGCTTTTGATAAAGAGCTCAGCAATGACCAGCTGCAGCAACAATGGACTTATGGTCTGCAGGCACAAAACAAAACGGTCAGCTCAGCCGCCATAGACCGGCGTTTTGTCGGCCAGACCAAAACACTCGCCACCCTGGAAGTGGACCCGGCATTTGTCCCTGTCACCGCCATCCGCACGCGCTCAGTCTATGCCCGCAACAATCTGAGCCTGACCGGCACAGCATGGTCACTGGGCTTAGGTGCACGTTACGATCAGCTTGACTATGACCCGCAGTTATCCGCCACTTATCAGGACAAAACCGGCTCGGTGAAAGCAGTCGATTTTGGCGCGGCCAGCTATCAGGCCCAGTTGCACTATCAGCTGGATGAACGTCAACGCCTGAGTCTGCAGGCTGGCCGGGGGTTCCGCGCACCAACCACTGAGGATATGTATTTACAGACCAGCACCACCAGTTTGCAGGAAGCGGTCAGCGGCAACACTGTGACAGTGCCGACGGCACAGTCCAACCCCGCACTGAAACCCGAGCATAGCCTGAACCTGGAGCTGGCCTATCAACTGACACTGGAAAACAGTGCCCATCAACTCTCTGTATTTCGCGACCGCTATAGCGACATGATTCAGACCGCGCAATTCACCCTCAATCCAGCCACTGTCTATCAAAGTTGTGTACGCGGCGTCTGCAGCAAACAAAATGGTGCTGTGTACAGCATGCCGGTGAACATTGATGCGGCCGTGGTGAAAGGCGTTGAGCTGGAAGGTCACTGGCAGGCGGATGCAAACTGGCGGTTGAACTGGGCAGCCACTTATCAACAAGGTGACGAGCAAAATGGCGAACCTCTGCTCAGTGTGATGCCGTGGAGTGCCGTGCTTGGTGTCGGTTATCAACTCAATGATGACGTGCGTCTGCTGCTGAATAACCGTTATCAGGCGGCGAAACAGGCCTCAGATGCCTGGGTCTACAGCAGCAATGGCGTGCAAACCGCCGCCACGCCTTATCTGAGTAACAGCGCTTTGGTCAGCGATCTGGCCCTGCAATGGCAGTTCCACGACCAGCTGGCGCTGACCGCAGGTGTATTTAATCTGCTGGATAAAGCGTACTACCGCTGGGAACGGCTGCAATATGTCACGCAATCGGTCGGCGCTGTGCGTGGTGGCGTCAGTGGCGACGGCATCCGGCGTTATCTGGAATCCGGTCGCTACGGCAAAGTCAGCCTGAGCTTAAGTTTTTAACAACTCACCGTGCTGCAGAGATCTGGCTTCCCAGATCTCTGCAGCGCTAAGCACTGCAATAAACCTGCATTCTTACCTTGCGCGCAGCGACCTTACTTCACTCTGCTCCTGCCGGTTTTTACTTTAAAATCAATTTGATAATTATTTCAGCACCATTTAAGGTTGGCGAGGTTAAAGATCTGTTTTTGCTGGATCTGTGCATAGACTGGACTATGCTGCAAATTTAGCGAATGCAACGCTACAGGCTGTCGACCACACCTGTGATCAGGAGGCTGTCTTGCGGGCTCAAATACTTACCATCATGGTTTGCGCTTTGCTTTGCCTGTGCCCTGGCGCCTTTGCAGACACAGAAAGCAGCCAGGAGACAGATGCCATACAATTGCTGCAATTGGCACAACAATATTTGCAGACGCATGGCGTTGAAGCATCCATTGTCGAATTTAACCGGCTGGACAGTCCTTTTAATGTCAAAAGCGCGATTAACCCCTATGGCGATATGTATCTGTTTACTCTGGACTCTAAAGGTTATCAGCGCGTGCATGGAAAAAACCCAAAGATCCGCAATAAAGTGATGCTTGAAATGCGCGACATCGATGGTATTTATTTAATCAAACTGATGGTCGATGCTTGTTTTGCCAGCAAAGATGGCAAAGGCTGGGTTGAATATCGCTGGCCCCATCCGATCACGAAAACAGTGCAGAAAAAACGCGGTTATGTCGAGAAAGTCAAAGATGCTGATTTTTGTATTGGCACTGGGATTTACCTCTGAAACAAGAGCAATACATGTCTGAATCGCACAGCCCCACGTCCAAATCAGCGTCTGTCACTTTATGGTTATGGCTGTTCAGTGGCCTGACCGTTATCGTGATTATTGCGCAGTGCGGCCGTGCTATCTGGCAGGATCAAAAACTGACGCTGGCTTCTGAGTATCAGAATGGTCTGATTGCGGTGCGATTATTAGATGAACATGCCACGCAGACGATCCGCGAAGCCGAAAACAGTCTGCGGACTGTGGTGCATGAAATCCGTCAGGCTGGCATGTCCGGCCGCATTACCGATCAGACTATCCGCGAAATTCTGACCAAGGCACAGCCGTTTAACCAAGTGATGAAAGCGCTGCAATTTGTCACGCCGCAACGCCAGGCCTGGGTCAATACCATCGACTACCCGGCCTACCAGACGGATGCGGATGACCGGACTTATATCTCCGCATTATTGGCAGATCCAACCAACACCACCACCATTATTGGTCAGCCATTCCAGCGCTTTTATGATGCCGAGCTGATCGTGCCGATTGCGATGAATGTGCAGAGCGCGCAGGGAGATTACCTTGGCATTATCAGTACCGATATTAGCGTGTCTTATTTCAGCAGCGTGTACCAGCGCGTTGCAAAAGACAGCGGCGCTATGGTGTCATTGTTCACCAACGACGGCGTCATTATTGTCCGCTTTCCGTTAGATTCGGCCCAGGTTGGCCAGCGCATCACCGATACCCGATTGCTGCAAAATCTGGCAAAGCGCCCGGCCGAAGGCATGTTTGAAGACCGGCAGTTTCTCGACCAGAGCAATACCCGGGAACGTTATTACACTTACCGCAAAATCGCGTTATATCCAATCATCACGGTATTTGCCCGGGAAAAGCAGGAAGTGTTAGCGCCTTTTTATGAGCGCAGTAAAGCGCGGATTTTAATCGCGGCCGGCACCGTGCTGTTTGTGTTGCTGCTCAGTTTTCTGCTGTGGCGCTATATCACCAGGCTACATCAGTCAGAATCGATGCTGCGACAGGCAGAGCTGGAGGTCCGCAGCATGAATACCGGGCTGGAGCACAAAGTGCAGGAACGCACAGCCAGTCTGAAGACGGCCAACGCTGATTTGGAAAAAGCTCTGGCCACTTTGCAATGTATGCAGGAAGAAATGTTCCGCAGCGAAAAAATGGCGGCGTTGGGCCATCTGGTCGCCGGCATTTCCCACGAGCTGAATACACCAATCGGCAATTGCCTGATGGTTGCCAGTACGTTGAAAGAACGCTGCTCCGAGTTACAGCAGGAAATGGACAATCCGCTGCCACGCCGCTCAGTGTTAGCCCGGCTTGTCAGTGAATCAGCGCAAGGTTCAGATATTATTGAAAAAAGTCTGCATCGCGCGGCACAACTAATCCAGAGCTTTAAACAAGTGTCTTTAGATCAGGCCACTGACCACAGGCGCAGCTTTGAGCTGCAACAGCTGCTGGAAGAGGTGGTGCTGACGCTGGAGCCCACCTGTAAACGCAAGCGACATCAACTGATCTGCCAGTTCGAAGCCAATATTATGCTGGACGGCTATCCCGGTGCGCTGGCGCAGATCATCACCAACTTCGTCAACAATGCAATTTTGCATGCGTTTCCGGAGTCTGTGCACGGCGAAATGCGACTGACCACGCAGCGGTTGCCGGCTGATAAAGTGGAAATTAGCTTCAGTGACAATGGTGTCGGCATTAGTCCACAGCATCAAAATCGGGTATTTGACCCGTTTTTTACCACGCGGCTTGGCCAAGGTGGTTCGGGCCTTGGTTTACATATCGTCTATAACCTGGTGACGACAGGACTAGGTGGTGTGATCAGTATGCAAAGTGTGGCGGGACAAGGTACCGAATTTAAAATTGTCATCCCACTGGTCGCGCCGCAAAGCAGCAGCGACGTGGCCAAAACAAGCGGCGCTGAATAAGCAAACACCGCTAGCCTTCCAGGTGCGCCTGCTTTAATTGCTGGTACAACGCCTTGTGACCCTCACCTAACACCCGCACATCAACCTGCTGCAGATAAGTCAGCGCGGTTTGGCGATCCTGCAACTGACCATATAACTCAGCCAGGCGCAGCAGGTGGGTTGCCTGTTGCACGGCATCCACGTCGACACGCATATAAGGCAATGATTTTTCATAATAATCTGCTGCCAGACCATATTGTCCCAACAGCTGGTAAGTGCGGGCCAGATTGCCATAAGCCACGATTATCTTGCCGTTTTGGCCGCTGGGTAAAATGGCATCCAGCGCCAGCTTGCGCGAATAGGCGGCCTGTTCAAGTTGGCCTTTCGCATGCTGCACCAACGCCTTATTACTGTTCAGTTCAAAACCAAACACCGGATCCTTACTTTTGCTGAATCGATGCTCCGCCGACAGCAGCAGCGTCCAGGCCTTGTCATGCGCGCCAAATACGGCTTGTAAATTTGCCAGTTCCAGCATGCGCAAAGGATCGGCAAAAGCCTGATACATCTCGGAAAGTTGTGCTGAAGCCAGATCGGCATAATGCCGGGCCTGCGTCATCCGGCCAAAGGATTTCAGCATTTTGGCATGGTAAAAATACAGCTGCGTACGAAATACCGGCGGTAACGCAGGTTGTTGCAGCAGTTGTTCGGTTTGTTGTAACAAAGCGGCAAACTGATGTTTGTCGTACAGATAATCCAGCTGATACGAGGTCAGCTTAAACCACTGTACCGACTGCGGCGTCACGTCAGCCAGTTGTCGTTGCAATAACTGCAGGCAAGGGGTCGCCGGCTCGGTCTGGCAGAACTCTTCATGATCACTCAGATGCTCAGCCGCCAGCAGCCGTTGACCAGGCAGCAGCGCGGTCAGACCAAGCACAAACAGTATGAATTTCAGGTCTTTAATCATGCTTCAGGTTGTAACTCAGTCCAGCTCCAGCGTCAATCAGCACTGCAATGCGGCACTGGCAGTAGTAGTTGCTGCTGCAACAGGCTATGAGCCGGCCGGAATACCGTTTCAAGCAATGTAGTGTCGATGCGGGACAATACCTGTCTGGCCTCGGCATACTGCTGCAGTTGGCAATGCAGCTGCGCCGAGCGTAATAAATGCAGCTGCCGGCGCACGTCGTCCGCACCCGGCAACATTATCTGCAACGACTGCTGATAATAATGCAGCGCCAAACCGTATTGACCCAACAATTGATAAGTGCGGCCCAGATTACCGGATGCGACACTGATTTTGCCTGCATCACCGGTCGGTTTGATCGCGTCCAGCGCCAATTTGCGTGAATAAGCCGCATCAGCCAGCCGGCCGTTGGCCTGTTGCACTAAAGCCTTATTAGTATTCAGTTCGAACCAAAAAACCGGGTCTTTGCTTTTGCTATAACGACTGTCGGCCAGCACCAGCAACTGCCAGGCTTGCGCCTGTTCCCCCATCACCGAATGCAGATTGGCCAGTTCGACCAATCGCAGCGGATCAGCAAAGGCCTGAAACAGTTGTTCTAAATCGTTGGCGGCTAAATCGGCATAGTGCAGCGCCTGAATCCGCTGGCCTTTGGCATGCAGAATTTTCGCCTGATAAAAATACAACTGGGTGCGAAAGACGGCGGGCACAGCTTCCAGCTGCAGCAGCTGGGTCGTTTGTGTCGCCAGATCATCTTCCAGATGTTTATCAAAAAAATAATCCAGCTGATAGGATTTCAGCTGATACCAGCGCACCGAAAACGCTTCCGACTGCGCCAGAGCCTGTTGGAGTTGCTCCAGACAAGCTGTCGCCGGATCCTGTCGGCAAAATGCTTCGTGATCATTCATATGCTCGACCGCGTTGACAACCGCAGGTAGCAACCAGACAAAGCAACAGCACAACAAGCCTAATCTATACATGTACAACTACTAAACAACATTTTCAGTTGTTGTACCCCGCAGTTGCGATCTGGTCAATCGGTGCGTTGAGCAAATTCGCGCAAATCACAATGTAAACGTAGTTGCCATTTGCTGCCACTCTGCTGTTTACACAGAAAATATGGGGTCTTATCAGAACCACCGGCTGGCTATGGCGAAGCGGTCGTCACCACGCCATATCTATCGGGATATGCCGCCATTACAGGTTAACCCCAGCTTGGTGTTAACACCTGAATGCTGGCAAATGAGCGTAACTGCACTAATTCTTCTCTGACTAAACCACATTGTGAAAACAGCCTGAGCCATTCACTCCCGGTGCGTTCGCGCCCTCTTGTCCCCATCAGCATTTGCATGTCAAAAGACGCACTGGCAGCATCAACAGCGGTATCAGCAAGCACCAATTCCAATATCGCAATTTTTGCTCCTGTAGTACCACAAGCGGTTGCGACCTGACGCAGAACCTGTATCGCCGTACTGTCATCCATTCCATGTAACACTGCAGATAATAAAAACACATCCTGCTCATCCCGAGCTGAAGGTATCTGCTGCAAAATGTTCCCAGCTAAAAATTGCAGTCGGTCATTTTTCGTTTCGGGTCGGTCATGCCAATAGCGCCGGGCTTCGGCGATCACTGCTGGCCGGTCAACCACCAAGGCTTCCACCCCTGCGTGACGCTGCAAAATGGCATATGATTTACTGCCACGCGAACCGCCTAAATCGATCACCCGGCGGAAACGGCTCCAGTCAAAATCGGTTGCAAAAGCGTCACCAGTGAGACTTTCCACACAATCCATCGCTGCAGAAAATAACTGATCAAAGTCTGGCTGTTCATTCAGTTGCTCGAATAAAGTCGCACCGTGGCTTAACTCAAAAGGCGCTTTGCCCTCGCGTATGCCTTGTTCAAGCTGTTCAAACCATGGCCGGCTCATCATTTCACTGTTGTGCATTAAAATCATGGCCCGCACAGACTGTGGATGGTCACGCCGTAAATGAGCGGAAACCAAATTGTTTCGAAAGCGCCGGCCTGCCGACTCCGCAAAAATGCCAAGTGCAGACAGAAATCTCAGTAAACGCGCAACTGAATCCGGATCACAATGCACTCTGGCTGCAATTTCATCGGCATCCAGGCAATCGTCTGCCAGTACTGCTGCGATATCCAGCCTTGTTGCAACATAGAGTGCCCGAGATTGCCAAAAAGCTGAACCAACCTGAATCAGACGAACAGGCGCTGGGATCATCCTTAATGGTAAGCGCTGCAACCAGGCACCAAAACGCATTACTTTATTATATCGGCGCACTGCACCAGCGTTGATCTGAAAACTCATCGGTCATGCTCCTTGCTTGCGTGGCAAGCCGCCACTCAGGCCAGCGGCAAACAACTGACCATTAAAGAGGGCCAACTGGCGGAAAAACTCAGTGTCCATCGGACGAGCCATTTGTTCTTCAAAAATATTTTTCAGCAGGACTGGCGTCATTGCCAGACTGACAAAAGCCAGCCGCAGAAAATCCGGGTCAATATCTGTTGCGATCTGTGCTGAGGCTTTTAACTCCCCGACTCGCCGGGCTCCTTTACTGCGCCCTCTTTCCAGCAATTGTTGGATAAAGCGCCGTCCCGGCCCTTGATTCAGCGCCAGCACTTTGAGGATCAGTTTGGGAAACTCAGGCTTTTCATTCATGGTTTCATAATAAAGCTTCAGATAGTCACTAAATCCCCCGGTGGTTTCGAGCAGGGGGCCGTCTAATGCATTCAACAGCGGTGACAGAGTTTCACGAATCATTTCTTCGTACAAACCCTCTTTGTTACCAAAATAGTAACGAATCATAGATACATTGGCATTGGCAAGTTCGGCAATCTGGCGTGTACTGACCTGATGATAATCGTCAGACAAAAAGCACTGCTGCGCCGCCAGTAATAACCGCGCACGCACCGAATTGTCAGTCGTTAAAGTTGTCATTGCATAGTCCTCATGGTGTGAGATTAGGCTATCAGCGCAACAACTTTTCCCCCAAGCGTTTTCGTCAATCAGTTTGACGCAGTTGATTGAATCAGTGCGACCATATCAGTTTGAGCCAAATTCACTGTTGGGCACAGCGATCGGCCCAGTCCAGCGCGGCGGTTGCCGGCGCAAACACTGCTTCACCGGCCGGTTGCAACAGCTTGAGCAACTGGCTTGCCTTGTCAGTGGATGAAATCTTCGCACTGATGATCTGACTGAACTGGCGCTGCTGTGCGAGCAAGCGCTGTAATTCCGGCGCGGCTATGGCGATACCAGCTAACTGTTGTTGCTGCCGGATAAACGCTTGCTGCCACACCGGCCAGTCTTTGGGTAACAAACAGGCCGGCGCGTCCGCAAAACCTTGTTGCAGCATCAATAACGCCGGCGGCTCCAGCAGCAACGCATCGGCGAGCTGGTTTAATGGTTCATCCAGGTGATAACGGCCAGCAGCCGTTTTTAAATGATGACGACCATAATAATGCAGCGGCTGCAGATATTGGCTGAAGTCCTGCAATGCCTGACGCTGCGGAGCAGTCAGCGCACCGGACACACCAGCCAGTTCGCGTGCCGCCCATTGTTGCAAGCTGGCCTGCGCCTGCTGCCGGTGTAACAAGCCAATCTGCTGCGCATAATCGTCTATCTGCTGCAAACGAGTTGGTAAAGCAGCAATATGCTGCGATCCAGCCGGTGACCAGAAGCGCTCAGCCACAACAAACAGCCGCGGCCATAATTTGTTATCGAGCAATTCAGCCGACACCAGTTCAGTCCAAAGTGCGGCTTCACCGCCCCACAGCAGTTTTTGCTGGGCAGGGGTCAGCGCGGGCGTGGCGGCGACTGGCTGATAAAGCTCAGCGCCAAGGTCCAGCGGATAACTGTGATTGCCAATCAGCGCCAGCGCTTGTGCCGGCTTGCCACTCTGTAATATGAAGCGCAGTTGTACCGGTCCGAGATAATTGGCGGCATCGACGCGCACCTGTAGCGCGGTATCACCTGGCGTTACCGGCCAGACCCGCACTTGGGCCGGCACCACACCACGGCCCGTGGCTGCGAGACTGCCCTGCCATTGGCCGTTTTTGGTCTGATATAACCGCACAGTGCCGGTCACCGCCTTGCCGTTTAGCCGCTGCAAGCGATAGCCAAACTGCATCTGCTGCTTCATATCAGTCAGCACAGGCAAAGGCGCGGTGACCAAGAGCGGGTCATTTTGCCAGTGATAGGCCGCCGGCTGCGGCATATCCAGATAAAAACCAGCTGACAATAACGCCGGATGGCCGGCACGCACGGCGGCACCCAAAGCATCCTGACCTTGCCAGCTTTGCACCAGCGTAGTTTGTGGCAATGCCGGATGCAGCGTTTCATCCCAGCCGATCATCCGCCGCTGTTGTTGCTGTAACAATTGCGCCAGCTGCTGATTAAAATACGCCTGCAGGGCGTGGCCATCGGCGAGCTGCTGTTGCTGCATCAGACGCTGAATTTTATTGTTCGCCAGCCAGTGATCGGCTTTGACTTCATCGCCACCGATGTGCAGATAAGGATCGGGAAACAACTGGCGCCACTCGGCCACTAACGCCTGAATAAACTGCCAGGTCGCCGCACTGCTGATATCTAATACCGGTGCGAACACGCCAAAACTCCGCTCCGCCGGCAAAGGCATTAATCCCTGCTGGTCCAGCACCGCATCGGGCCAGGCCAGCAATTCCGGGTAGGCCATACCAATGGCTGACGCATGGCCGGGCAAATCCAGTTCAGGCACCACGCGGATACCACGGGCGGCGGCATAAACGACGAGTTCCTGCACTTCAGCCTGAGTATAAAACTGACCCTGACTGGCCAATTGGTGCAGTTTAGGATAAGCCTTCGATTCGATGCGCCAACCCTGATCATCGGTTAAATGCCAGTGCAGCACATTCAGTTTGGCGGCAGCCATGCCATCGAGCGTGCGACGGATATCCGCCAGCGGAATAAAACGCCGCGCGCTGTCGAGTAACAAGCCGCGCCAACGAAAACGTGGTTGGTCTTTAATGGTCACCGCCGGCACTGTGCAGCTGCTGGTATTTGCTGTGGCACTATGGTCGCAACGGATCAGCTGACTCAGCGTCATCAGGCCGTATAACACACCAGTGCTGGTGTTGGCGTTTAAGCTGATACGCGCTTGGTTGATGTCGAGCTGATAACTTTCATCATCGTCCGGGCCCGGCAGATCAATAGCCTGACGCACCCGGATCTGCAATTGTGCCTGGGCCGGCGCAACCTGACGGAGCTGTAATTGTGGCTGAAACTGTGCCAGTAACTGCAGCGCAGCGCTATGCCGGGAAACATCCGGGCCTTCAACAGCAACCCCCAATGACTTTGGTATTGGCACCAGGGTACCAGTGCCTTGCAGCTGCGCCGGCTGCGGCATCAGTACTGGCAACTCAGCGCGCGCAGCACAGCTAATCGCTAAACAACCCAACAGCAGAAACTTAGACCGCATCGGAAACCTCCATCTGCCGCGACAACAATGGCATCAATGCCGGATCGATAATCGCGCCATGTTGCTGCACCACCGCAGCGGCTAATTGATGTCCTGACCTTGCCGAATGAGCCAGCGCGGCATCAGTCAGTGCAGCAGGTTCAGACAAAAAACGCGCTAAAAAACCGGCAGCGAACGCATCACCGGCACCACTGCTGTCGACAACTTGTGGCACTGGTTGGGCAGAAACCTGCAGTCTGGTGGTGCCCTGCCCAATCCAGCATGGCGCCGGACCGCATTTCAGCACCACAGTACGCGCGCCGGCCTGCAACGCCGCGTCGACTAAAGCGGCAGCACCGGCGCTGGGTTTTTGCCAAATCAGCCGCTCGTCACTGTCGGTAAGCAGCGCCAGCGCACACAGCGGTAACAGCAGTTGTTGCCAGCGTGATGCGGTGGTATTGGCCCACAACAAGGGCCGGAAATTATTATCAAAGATCAGCTTGCCACCCCGACGGACAAAGCCCGCCACAGTGCTGTACAGCCGCATCCGATCTGGCTCGGCGAGGATCGCCATACTGATGCCACTGAGATACAGCGCATCCAGGCTACCGTCCGCCAGCGCCTGCTCCAATTCCGTTGTGGCTCTGCAAAAGTACTGCCGTACCGCACTGTCGTCACGCTGATAACGGAAACTGCGCTCACCGGCGGCATCGATATCAATCCAGTACTGGCCCAGCGTTTTATCCGGATGACGGCCAACCCGCAGCGACAACCCTTCCGCCGTCAGCGTTGTGGCCAACTGATCGCTGGCGTCGTCTTGCCCCAGCATGGTGAAATACTGCACGACCAGATCGGCGCCGGTTTGCCGGCTGAACCGGTGCAAATACAACGCGGTATTGAATGTGTCGCCGCCAAAACCATAACCCAGACCATCAGCCCGGTGTTCACGCATCACTTCACCGAAAAAACCAATCCGCATCAGCGCACCTCCGCCTGTGTGGCAGACGGGTAGGTAGCGGTTGTCTGAGCGGTAATCGCCGACTGATCTGTGACCCGCCCGGCCGCCAGCAGCACCAGCGCTTCACTGCGACTGATCGCCACTGGTTTCGTCAGCAGACTGCCGACAATCGCGGCCAGCAGACTCAGCAACGTTGCCGGGATCACCGGATTCCCCCAGAATGCCTGCGCGCCCGGCCACCACAACACTGTCAACGACACCAGCGGCGCCATCACAAGCGCCGCCAGTGCGCCGGTTTTATTCAGCCGGGTCCAGCGCAGCCCCAATACCGCCACGGCAAATAAACCCGATAACACCATGCCGACCATCGTCGTGATATAGCCGATGATATTGTCGGCCAGCAGAGCAAAACCAAGCGCCAGCGCGACCACAGCTACCAGGCCAAAACGCGACAACAACACCACTTGTTCCGGTGGTGGCAAACGGCCACACACCACTTTGTACAAATCGCCGACTAATACCGACACGCCGGCGATCGCATCTGAACTGGCGCTGGATAAAGTCGCCGAAATACCGGCCAGCAGCACCAACACCCCAAGCGCCAGCGGCAAGGTATTCAGCGCCAGAAACGGGAACGCATAAGACGGATTATCCAGCGCCGGCGCCAGTTGCAGCGCTGCGAGGCCCAATACGGCCGGGATCAATGAGAAAAACAGATAAAGTACGCCAGACCAGACAAAGGACTTGCGGATCGCGCTGACATCTTTGCCGGAGTAAATACGCTGGCGAAAACTCGGTGTCGCCAGCACGCCGATGGCCACAGCCACCGCCAACGACAAACCCGGTAACCAGCTGCTGGCCTGCGCTGCACTCTGCCGCGCCGACAGTACACTGGCTTGCGCCTCAATCGCATCAACACCACCGACCGCCACCAAGGCAAACCCGGCCATCAGCACAAAGCCGCAGAACAGGATCAATGCCTGAATGGCATCAGTCCAGACCACTGCGGTATAACCGCCAATCACCACATAAATGGCAAATCCGGCGGCAATTAATAACTTACTCTCGGTTAAACTGAGGCCGGTTAACCAGGCCAGATACATACTGCCGCCGAGAATGTGTGCGCCAAGCCAGCCAATACAGGCAATAAAAATCAGCACGCCAACGACATGGCGCACCTGTTTATCCGCGCCGGTGTAATAACTCAGCTCTTCCGCCATCGTCAGAAAATTAAAGCGTCGCAGCGGCGCGAACCACCAGGCCAGCAATAAAATGCCGATACCGCCGCCGAGGCCATATAACACGCCACCCCAGCCATGCTGATAGGCATAACCGACCGCGCCCATCGACGAGCCGGTACCCACCATAGTCGCCACTGTGGTGCCGAGCATCAGCCAGAATGGCAGCGCACGGCCACCGAGTAAAAAATCTTCACCACTTTGCTGTGCATCGCCATGCTGGCGACGCGATACCCACCAGCCAAGTGCAATCATCGCCAGCAGATAGACGGCAAAACCCGCCAGAAACAGCCATTGCTGCTCTGTTTGTTGCATTGTTTGTTGCATGAAATCTTATTCCCTGTTGCGCTGTCGCGCTGATATTCAGCCACACAGACTGGCGGCTCTGTGGCCGCCTTGCTTTGCTGCGTGATCAACTGCCTTTGTAGCAGGTGACGTCGACTTCGACTTTGCAATCCACCACCAGATCGGCCACGGCGCAGATGCGGGCCGGCGGATGGGCGCCAAACACTTCGCGGAACACTTTGTTGAAGGAGCCGAAATAACGCGGATCGGTCAGCACCACAGTGACGTGCACCACATGCTCCAGGCCATAACCAGCTTCCTGCATGATGTCGAGACAGTTCTGGATCGCCAGTCGCGACTGTTCAACAATGCCGCCTTCGACCACTTCGCCATCTTTCATCGGCGTCTGGCCGGACACGTACAACCAGCCGCCGGCTTCCACCGCGCGGGAAAAAGGTAAAAACTGACCACCGGTGCCGGTGCCGCCTTCAGCGCCAAATCTGCGGATCATGGGTATTACTCCTGTACATTGTTGGAAGATAAACGCGGCAGGAAACGGCCGGCCCGAACACCGGTCGCCGCCCCCTGCTGATAACTGAGCACACCATTGACCCAGACTGCCTGAATCCCAGCGGCACAGGCCACCGGGCTGGTGAAAGTGGCAGTGTCACGCACCAGTGCCGGGTCAAATAACACCAAATCAGCCTGATACCCTTCCTGCAGCAACCCCCTGCCAGCCAGATTAAAATTCGTCGCTGACAACGCTGTCATTTTATGCACAGCTTCAGGCAGGCCAAACAGTTGCAGATCGCGGCAATAATGGCCCAGCACCCGCGGAAAAGCGCCCCACAGCCGTGGATGTGGCTGCGGATCACAAGGCAAACCATCGGAGCCAATCATGCTAAAAGGTGCCTGCAGAAACCGCTGCACATCGGTTTCATTCATACCGTGGTAAACCGCACCGGCCGGCATCAACCGGCTTGCGGCTTCCACCAGGCTGCAGTGCCAGTCGGCGGCAATGTCGGCCAATAAACGCCCGGCCATCGTTGGCTCCGGCTCAGACCAGGTAATGAAAATGTCGAAATCGCCGGTGACCTGCGCCAGATCCAATGTGCTGGAACTGGCCGAATACGGATAACAGTCGCAGCTGAATGCTTGCTGTTGCCGTCTGGCCGCAAAAAAGTCGAGTACTTCGGCAGAACGGCCCCAATTCGCCACGCCGGCGCATTTTAAATGCGACACGACCACCGGCACTTGCAGCGCCTGACCTAAATCGGCCGCTTCAGTCAGCGCGTCGAGAATACCGTCAAATTCGGTGCGTAAATGCGTGGTGTAAATCGCACCGGCAGCCGAGAGCGGCGCCGCCAATGCCAATAATTCCGCCGCCGGCGCCTGACTGGCGTTGTGATAAGCCAGGCCCGAACTTAAACCCAAAGCACCTTGCGCCAGCGCCGCTTCCAACATGGCACGCATCTGGCTGATTTCGGCCGGCGTTGCCGCACGGTCAAGCCGATCCATGGTGCTGGCTCTGAGCGCCGTATGGCCGACCAACGCCGCCACATTCACCGCCGGCTGCGCGGCATCAACAGCAGCGGCATAGTCGGCAAAAGCGGGATAACTGAAATCGGCACTTTGGCCGAGCAGATTCATCGGATCCGGTACTGTGGTGGAGCGCAGCGTCACCGGTGCGGCACTGATACCACAGTTGCCGGTGATCACTGTGGTGACGCCCTGACTGAGTTTCGCCAGCAGTTGCGGATTACGCAGCACTTCCAGATCGTCATGGGTATGCACGTCAATAAAACCCGGCGCCAGCACCAAACCATGCGCATCCAGCACTGTGGCGGCCCGTACGTCCGGTGCAGATAAATCGCCGATGGCGGCGATTTTACCGGCCGCTACGGCCAAATCGGCCTGCCAGCCCGGCCGGCCACTGCCATCGAGCAGCATGGCGCCACGGATCAGCAGATCAAATTGATACGGCATGTCGCTCCCGGCATGTTGCACTGTTAATCCCCTAACGGCAGGCGCTCTGGCCCCTGACGATGTTCGTCCAGCTCATGTTTGATCCGGCGCAGTTTCTCGCGCGATTTACGCTGATTCAGCACGGCTACCTGGCTGACCAAAATGTCGATCGCCGCCAGCATCACATAACGTGAAGCACTGGGTTTATAAATGAAATCAGATTCTTGCGTCATAATTGGCAGGTGAATATCCGCCAGCGCGGACAAACGGCTATCCGGGCAAATCGCAATCACCTGGCTGCCATAATCTTTGGCAATTTGCACCGCCGCTTCGACATCGGGGCTGTAACCACTTAACGACAAACACAACACCACATCGCCTTTGTCGACGCTGGCCGCCGTCATCCGCATCATCAGTGGATCTGAATAAGCATTGCTTGGCACACAAAGCCGGAATAACCGGTTATGAACTTCCTGTGCCAGCACAGAGCTGCCGCCACCAACGCCAAAAATCAGCACCTTTGGCGCGGCAATCATCAGCTGTGCTGCGGCATCTGTCACTTCCGGCCGGATCAGACCACTATTGAGCTGTAGAATGTCGATGATGGCGCTGTAAATTGCCGGGATGTCTTTTTGCTCAACCGGTTTTTCGTTGATAAAGCGCTCACCAATCGCCGCCGACTGCGCCAGCCGTAATTTCAGCTCGCGCACGTTGGTGCACTGCAGCGCGCGCGCCAGCCGGGTGATACTGGCGTGGCTGACACCAGCTTTGTCGGCCAGATCATTGATAGGCGCATTGGCCGCATAATTCAGGTCGTGCAGGATAAACCGCGCGACTTTCTGCTCAGATGGCCTTAAGTGGGCCAGGCATTCATGAATTCTTGACACAATATCCACAGGGTAAAATCCTTTGGCCTGGTGCAGGCGTTATATCTGCTGATTAAAACTCGGTCGCCAGCACACGGCGCACGACAAAATCTGCATCCAATACCGCCAGTTGCCGCCATTTATCCAGTGTCAGACAAGGGTGTGATGCAGAAAAAGCCAGCATATCACCAACGACCAAATCTGTGTCAGCCGGGAGCTGCAGCTGCAGATGCTGGTCCATAATTTTGCTGGCCAACCAGCCCGGCCCCACCGCAACCGGGGCCGTCATCCCCCTGCGATACCACAGTTGCGGCTGCGGCAAACCGGCGTCAAAAGCGACATCGCGTTTACCAAGACCAATGATCGCAAGGCCAGGTTCAGGCCGCGACAATACATAGCCCCACAGCTGCAGCGCGTCTTCCAGTGCGCCCGGCACCAGGCAGGCCTGCGGACTGCGCGCCAGCACCTGTAGCTGTGCGTCCTGGTAAATACCGCTGTCGTGCAAAGCATAACAACCGGGGCGCAGCACCAGCGCAAACCCCTGCTGGCTTAATGTACTTTGCTGAAACTCGTCGGCGACCAGATCATAATTGGCCGACCCGGCACCACTGACCAGCAGTTGGCCGGTCGGTGTTGGTTGTAACCAGCCGGCTTGGTGCAGCGCCAACGTGGTCTGATAACAATCGCGGATAAATTGGCGCAGCGCGGTTTCATCCCCTTTCACCATGCCTTCGTAAAACTCGACACCACAGAGCTGCAGCGCCGGATAGTGACGGATTTGCGCGGCCAGCTTCAGCGCCGCAGCCTCCCCGCGTACGCCACAACGCCCGCCGGGCACCCCCAGTTCCAATAACAGATTCAGGCGAACGCCGGCATCGGCCATACACTGCTGCAGCGTAGGCAACTGCGCCGCATCATCAACCAGACAATAAAACTCCAGCCCTGCCGCGATTAGTGCTGCCACCTGACGTTGTTCGGTACGGCCAACCAACGGATTGGCCAACAGAATACGCTGCAGACCAGCGCGGGCCGCACTTTGCACTTGTGGCACTGTCGCCAGCGTCATGCCCCAGGCGCCGGCGGCCTGCTGCGCGCGGAATAATTCCGGTGTCATCGCGGTTTTGCCATGCGGCGCCAGCAAGGCCTGACTTTGTGTGGCGAATCTGGCCATCCAGGCTAAGTTGCGCTGTAAGGCCGGCCAGTTCAGCGTCGCAACCGGCAGGCACAGATCACCGTCCAGCAAGGACCAGCCCTGTTGCCCGAATTGCGCCCAGTCACCTAATCCTTTTCCGGTTTGCGCCAAACCGTCTATTGAAACGTTAGCTAAATCAGTCACTTCAGCATTCCTCTTTTTACAGCCCGGCTTGTTAATCCCGCCGCTACCGGCCAAAACACCACCAGATCCCGCTGTAAAAATAATCGTTGTGTTACATTAAAATATCGTGTTAAAACATAACAAGCAATAGTGATTATAAAAGTTATTTAATAACATAAATGGATTTTGCATGGTTTCACCGCACTCAAAAACGGCGGGCGACGCCGGCCATTCCGGCGGATTTCACCCGGAAATAAGGCCAGCGCGACCTGCACATCAAAGGTGAAAACAACAAGTTATTGCAGAGGAACAACATGTCACACCCACAATTTCGCATCAGCCTGCTGGCCATGTCCGTGGCGATGCTGCTGAGCGCAACAGCACAGGCCCAAACCACACAGCAAGCAGCGACGGCCAAAACCGCTGAACAGGAAGTCGAACGTCTCGAGATCCGCGGTATTGCCGCCAGTAACAAACAAAACCTGAATAACAAAAGATTCAGTGAACAGGTGGTCGACACTATCACCGCCGAAGATTTAGGCAAGCTACCGGATGTCACTATCACGGACACGCTGCAGCGCATTCCCGGCGTGCAGATCCGCCGCTCCGCCGGTGAAGGCTCAACGGTCAACGTGCGCGGTATGCCGCAAGTCACTACGCTGCTGAACGGCGAACAATTTTTATCCGCCGGCTCCTTAACCACAGTGCAGCCGGATTTTACCGACATCCCGTCGGCGCTGATCGCCGGTATCGACGTACTGAAATCACCGATGGCCAATGTGTTATCCGGCGGCATTTCCGGCACACTGGATTTAAAAACCTGGCGGCCTTTGGACTTAAAACCCGGCAGCACTTTTGCCTTTAACACCGAATTGACCCGCGGCAGCTTATCGAAAGAAAACGACGGCAAAGTGTCGTTATTTGGCGGTTATAAATCCGACGATGAAAAATTTGCCGCCGTGATGACGCTGTCTTATGACCAGAACAATCTCGCCAACTATTTAAATGGCGCCATCCTCAATGCGATGGAAGTGATTGGCGAAAACGAAAAAGATAAACGCGACTTCAACGGCGACAAAGACAATAACGATACTTTTTTTACCCAGCGTTATTACGGCGTGATGGACCGCACCACCGAGCGCGATCGCATCGGCGCTAATGCCTCAGTACAGTATGTCTTGAGCGATACGTTGACGCTGACTGCCGATCTGTTTCACACCCAGATGGACGACGCCGACCGCAAGCAAGGCCTGATGGTCGACAGCGCGCGCGGCAATAACTGGGCTTATTCTGACCAATTTATCCCGCGCGCCGACGGTCCGCTTGGCGGCAACATTTACACCGTCAGCGAAGCGCTGTATCAGGTGCGCCGTGTCAGTGCTTATTCTGAAAGTCTGACCAACGATCGCGAATCGACCAATATCAATCTGCAGCTCGACTTTGATAACAAAGACAACTTTTCCGGTTCGGTGCGCTATTTACGCGGCGACGCCAGCCGTGATCATACCGAAAACGTCGCGCATGCTTATGTCACCAGCGGCGCGCAACATGGCCTGATGCGTAACGTTGGCAACGGCGTCGAGCCCGTCAACCCACGCGGTTATGGCCCGGCCGATATTCCGGTCCAGTTCAGCCGCGGTGGCAAATATATCCGCTTGAGTTACCCGCAAGGCTTTGCCCAGGACATCAAACGCACCAATTTAGTCTCGACCTACTCTGAAAATAACTTCCACGAAGAAGCTACGCTCGACGTGCTGCGCGCTGACGGCAAATATGCCTTTGAACTGGGTGATATTCAGTCGGTGTCTTTTGGCCTGCGCACCGCTAAACGTGATGTTGAGCGCGACACATTTATCCTGGTCGCACCATTTAAAACCGGCAACTTGTCTGCAGACGTGATGTGGAAAGACTCAGGTGCGTCTTTAGGTGACACCAACGGTGACGGCGTGGCGAACGTCGCGCTGGGAGATTTAACCTTAGGCCGCGCCTGGTATTTTGATGAACTGCCGGCCGGTTGGGTGCATCAGGTCAACGGTTTTGGCCCGGCAAGTTCCGACAGCTTTTATCTGATTAACCCCAAAGCGCTGGATAACCCGTTTGCGTCACAAAACCAGCTGTATCCGGGCAATAAAAAGCTGTCCGATCCGGCCAAAAGTTACGGCGTAACCCAGACCGACCACAGCGCTTATCTGAAACTGGATTTAGACGGTGAGCTCGGCAGCCTGCCGTATCAGGCCAATATCGGCGCCCAGTACATCAAAACCGATCTGGAGATTTTGCAGAATCTGGTCGGTAGCGCGCGGCCCTGTTCACTCTGTACTGCCGCGATTAAAGCCGGTGAAGAGCAAATTAACCGCGACGACGACACCGTGTTGCCATCGGCCAACTTACGGCTGGACCTCAGCGATGAGCTGATCCTGCGCGCTGCTTACGGCAAAACCATGACCAATCTGGATTTCAGTAAATTGGCCGGTGGTGTCTCAGTCGGCCGCACCCGCGCCGGTGACGTGTTAGCCAAAGAATATGGCGTGTCGCCAGATTTACTGGTGGCGGTCAGCGGTCGCCAGAATGGTAACCCTTTACTGGAGCCATGGCGTTCGACCAACTACAACCTCGGTCTGGAGTGGTATTACGACAGCGCGAGCTTAGTCAGCGTGGGTCTGTTCCGGATGAATATCGATTCCTTTATCGAAAAAGGCCAGGTGATGAAAGGCCTGCCGGATATCGACGGTGTGGTACGACGTGAAGTACCGGTTGACACCGAAATTAACGGCAAAGGCGGCACCGTCAAAGGCGTCGAAGTGACCTGGCAACAAAGTTTCGATTTCCTGCCAGGTGTCTGGAGCGGCCTTGGTACCACACTGAACTACACCTATGCACCATCCGACAGCGCCAACAAAGATGTGTATGGCGCGACTTTGCCAATTCAGGACAACTCAGAGAATTCCGGCAATGCGGTGCTGTGGTATGAAAAAGACGGTCTGCAACTGCGTGTGGCGGCGAACTACCGCAGCGACCGGTTGGATTCTTTGGCGATCCCACTTGGCAAGGGCGTGGTGCCAATCTGGACCCAATCAACGGTGTATGTCGACGCATCGGCCAGCTACGACCTGTTTGACCACAGCAGCGTCTACCTGCAGGTCAGCAACCTGACCGGCGAGTTCGAAAACAACTACGCGCAGTGGCGCGACCATGTGATTTACCAAAACGTCTACGAAAAACGCTGGACGCTCGGCTGGCGCAGCCGCTTCTGATCCGGCGATTCGGACCACTCCCTGTTTGAGTGCGGTACTTGGGGCCTTCGGGCCCCTTTTTTTATCAGTAGCAATGTTTCGCTATCTGAGCACTGCGGTATCCGGTATGTCTGGCGGATTTAAGATTGTTAAAACTGACCGATCTGGCCCTGCGCCGCGTAGCTACCACTGAACTATCCAACTTCAGGTAACAAGCAGCTATGTTTAATTTCTTTAAGCGCGACCCGCTGAAAAAACTGCGCCAGCAATACGATGCCAAAGCCGAGCAGGCCATGCTGGCACAACGTAAAGGCGATATGCGGTTATTCGCCGATTTAACCGCAGAAGCCGAAGAACTGTGGGCGCAATATCAACAACTGCAACAAGCCACACAGTCGGAACCACAGGCTTAGCCGATTGCTTTGTTAGTTCATTGGCGCCTGCACAGATCCCAATGACACTATCTGTACATCTCAGTGAGAATGAAAAATAGCGTATCTGATTCGGTGGCTGGTGGTGGCTGATACGTAGTTTTGTGCCAGTTGCGGATATTGGATGAACCGTATGGGTAGGGCTTGCCCCTACCCATAGTCCGCGAAATTCGGGTAGGGACAAGCCCTACCCCTACACTGTATCGGAGATCCGTAATTCGCTCATAGCCACCATCCCCTTTCATACACCGGCCAATGGCAGTGTGATGTAAAAGGTACTGCCTTTGCCTTCAACGCTGTCAAATCCAATAGTGCCGTGCATTCGCGTCATCAGTTCCTTACAAATGCTGAGACCAAGTCCGGTGCCGCCGCGCTGGCGGGCGTCCGAACCGTCGGCCTGGGCGAACTTCTGAAAAATACGCGAGCGGAATTCAGCCGGAATACCCGGCCCTTTGTCACAAACCTTCACCAGCACGCTGTTGTCTTTGATTGCAGCAATAATTTGTACCGGGCAATCCGGCGCGGAAAACTTCACGGCATTGCTAATCAGATTGCTCAGTACCTGTTGCAGTCGCTGCTCATTCACCATCACCTTCACATCTGCCGGCAGCAGCTGTAAATCTAACCGCAGACTCACGGCAAAATTATCGGCATAGCCCTGATTCTGCTGCAGCGCCAGCTCCAGTTGAGCCGACAGGCTGGCCGGTGCCAGCGTCAGACTGGATTCACCCAGCTCAAGTTTTTCAATATCCAGAATGTCATTTACCAGCGCAGCAAGACGCGCAGTATTTTGCTGCGCCATCTGCAGCATGTTGCCGGCGCTCTGTGGAATTTGGCCCAATACACCGGCATTCACCAGATCCAGTGCCCCTTTGATTGAGGTGAGCGGCGTACGCAACTCATGACTGATTGTCGCGACAAATTCCCGTTTCAACCGTTCCACCTTTTTCCGTTCGCTGATGTCATGTAACAGACAGATATACCAGGTGCGTTCGGGCAGTACATAATTACTAAGACTCACCTCAAGTTCAAGCGGACTGTGCGTTGCAGTCAGCCCGGCAGTTTCCACCGGCCGCCCCTGCCAGGACTGCAACAAGGGCTGAATGCTATGCTGCAATCCAGGCAACATGGTCCCAATCGGCAAGGCCCGGAACTGACGTTCGCTGTAACCAAATAATTGCTGCGCAGCAGCATTGGCGCGATCGATCTGGCCAGACGAATCGAAAATCAGGATCGCCTCGGCGGCATTGTCCAAAATGCCGCTCAGCTCCAGCGTACGTTGACGCACAAGCTGGCGTACGTGTTCAGCCCGACCGGTCACCGACAACAAAAAACCACCCAGCAAACTGCACAGCAACAAACCACCGGCCAGAATGGCCCAGGACTGCAGGCTGCTTTGGGCACTGAGGAACTGCTCACTCGGCAGGATCTCGATACTGAAGCTGCGTCCGCCAACGTCAAAATCTTCCTGCCATACCAGCGGTCTGGCATAGGCCGGGATTGCCGAACTGACCTTGCTGAACACGGCTTGCGCCGGCGCAACACTGGTGTCGGTGACCTCTAACTGAAAACTGTCTGGCGGGTAGGCACTGAGTGCGGCATCAATCACATCAGCAATATGCAGCACTGCCACCACATAACCGCGCAATGACTGCTGCCGCCCGGTCACCGAAGTCGGCGGCTTTGCTGTGGTATACACCGGATAAAACAACAACATGCCGGTTTTTTGTACCTCATCCTGAATCAGCGCCAGCGGTGCTGTCAGGGTGGCGCGGCCCTGGTCACGGGCGACTTGCATGGCACTGTGGCGCCGTGCTTCCGAGCCCACGTCGTAACCGACTGCCTTGCGGTTTTGCGCCAACGGCTCGATAAAAGTGATCGGAAAATAGTCAGATCGCGCTGTGGCTGAGATCAGCTGATTGCCAGAATTGCGTTCGCTGATCACAAAGCCGGCATTGCCATTAGTCTGCATGTCGGCCTCAAACGCCGGCCGTTGCGCGGCGGTTACCCGGGCGTTCCAGCTGACCGCGCGGATCCCCGGATAGTCTCTGACCAGCGGGTCGACAAAAATTGCGAAATCGCTGCTGCCGACGCTGGCCGACGCGGCAAACAGCCGCTCTATCGGCCCAACCGAACTGGTATGTAACGCGATAGCGGATTTGATGCTTTGCACCATCAATTTGGCTTGTTCGTGAAAATGTTGTTGCAGCCGGCTCTGTTCGTCGGCACTGGTGCGGAAAAATAACACTACCATCAACACACAGCTCAGCAACAATGGCAGGCCGACAGTGCCGATACGGCTACGCCAGAGCTCGCGCGGCCTGGCGAAGGCAATAAACATCAACGGTGCGGCGATCAGCACACCGATGCTGTCGCCGATCCACCAGCTCCACCAACTGAACAGAGTCTGGCCCGGCGTAATAATGTTATGCAGGTACAACACAGCGGTGCCAACACTGGCGCTGAACAGACATGTCAGTGGTCCGCCAATCAGCAGCAACAGCATAATGCTGCGGTCTTCAGTCAGTGGATTGGGGAAGCCGATAAACCGACGGATCAGCCAGCAGGCACACAGACACTGCAGTGTCGTGCCCAGTGCAATACCGCAGGCGACCGGCAAATGCTGCCAGCCCAATTGCGTCACACTGGCAACGGCTATTGACAGGTTCAACAGCATTGAGCCGAGAAACACCCCGAGCAGCAGCGGATAGCCCCATATCAGCACCGCCGCCAGCGCCACACCGACTGGCGGAAAAATCGCACTGACAAATCCCGGCGGGATCGCCAGTAACATCGCCAGTCGTCCGGTGATCAGGAACGCCAGCGCCAGCAGCATGATTTTTCCGGCAATTGAAGCAAAATGCAAAGTCGAAGTTGCGCTCATCAGCGCTCCCTGCAGGTATCTGTTATCCCGTCCAAATTAAAGGTAAACCGGTTGGTTCCGCAAGCCGGGATTGGCTGAAAGCCAAAACTTCAGCCAATCGGCACCAGACACTGACTGGCACCGGCCAGCACCTGCAGTCGTAACTGTTGCAGTAACGGGCTTTCGGTTTGCCAATGATGCCAATACAGCGGCGTATCGAGATAGTAACCGGGCGCGAGGTCAATCAGCTCGCCATTGGCAAAATGCGCCTGCATCTGTAGCTCCGGTAACAGGCCAAAACCGAGTCCGGCCAGTACCGCTTTTAAAAACCCTTCAGACGATGGGCAGAGATGGACGTGGCTGGGGCTGATGCCGGCGATATCCTGTAAAAAACGGTGTTGCAGCGCATCATCGCTGCTAAATACCAGACATGGCGCCTGTGCCAGCAGCGCCGCCGACAATGGCTGCAGCTGATAGCGCCGGACAAAATCCGGGCTTGCCACCGCGCGGTAGCGCAGCGCGCCGAGCGGCATCACGGCGCCGCCATTCAGTGGCTGCGGGCTGTCGCAGATACAGGCCATCACATCACCTTGTTTCATCCGCTTCAGACTGACCGACTGATCTTCCACCACCAAATCAAAACACAGTTGTGGCTGATCCGGTAACACCAGTGCTTGTGGCAGCCAGGTTGCCAGAGAATCGGCATTGGTGGCCAGACGCAATAGTTGTACTTCCTGATCAGCCAGACCCAGCGCCGCTTCCATCTGCCGCACCTGCTGCAAGTGATTCAGCAGCCGCTGTCCTGCCAGCGTCGGTTTTGGCGGTGTAGATCGTTGCAATACCGGCTGGCCGAGTACCGCTTCAAGTTGTTTGATCCGCCGGCTTATCGCCGACTGCGTCAGGTGCAGCTGCGCCGCCGCTTTTTCAAAGCCACCTTGCGCCGTCACCGCAGCCAGCGCCTGTAACAATCGATAATCCAGCATCAGTTGCTCCTGAACAAATCAAACTCAGACTGAATCTATGATTTTTATGCATGTATCACAATTATTATTCGTTAGATTCATAGTAAAGCACTGGGTATGCTCAGATCTGCAACACCAGCAGGAGCAATCAAATGTGGTCATTTTTTACCGGGTTCAGTGTCGGACTGAGCCTGATTGTCGCCATCGGCGGGCAGAATATCTGGGTATTAAGTCAAAGCATGGCAGGCGCCAACCGGCTGGTGATCGCGACGGTCTGTATCCTCTGTGACGCGCTGCTGATCGTTGCCGGTGTCAGTAGTATCGCCACGCTGCAACGGTGGATCCCGCCACTGGTACCATTGCTGACCGTCGCCGGCGTGTTGTTGCTGTTATATCTGGCTTTTGGCGCGGCGAAGCGTGCCTGGCAAGGCAATTCCGGCCTCAACACCGACGCGCAGGTGCAATTGCAGTCGAGTGGAAAAACCGCGCTGACAGCGCTGGCTATCACCTTGCTGAATCCGCACGTTTATCTCGACACCGTGGTGTTGCTGGGCAGTCTTGGTAATGCACAGCCGTCACCATTTTGGTTCACTGTTGGGGCCTGCCTGGCGTCATTTTGCTGGTTCAGCGCGCTGACCGGCTTTGCGCCAAAATTAAAATTGCTGTTGAGTTCGCCGCTGCGCTGGCGCCTGTTTGATGGCAGTGTGGCGCTGTTGCTATCGCTGATCGCCATCAAACTGGCGCTATAAACCGAATCTACAAAGGCGCTGCCGGCAATTGTAACAGCCGGCATATCCGCTAACGTTTTCGTGCTGGTCAAGGCATCTTCACGCGTGCAGGATCTGGGCCCTGTGGCCGATACCATCAACAAGGAACCGTCGATGTCATTGTTTTTCAATTCTTTTGCCGCACCAATCCGCAGTAGCTTATGGCTGACGGCTGTGCTGATGGCAGGCACCATCGCTTCGGCGTAAGCGGCAACCCCTGCAGCCGAGAGCAGCGCCGCGAAACTGGCGCAGGACTATGTCCGTGCCACCTCTGGTTTTGATCAGGTCTTGCTGCAACAAATACTGGCGCCGGACTATCAGGAAATCTCACCGGTTGGTGAAGTCGATGCCAGAGACAAAGTGATCAGCTTTTATCCGGCCGCCGCCAAAGCCAAAGCACCGCCAGTCACGCCGGTGTTATCTGAACTGAGCAACCGGGTCTATGGCGACCAGCTGGTGATCAGCACCGGCAAACTAACCTACAGTTTTGCCGGTACCCCACATAGCCGTAGCATGCGCGTGCAGTTTGTCAGCGCGCTGCAGCAGAACCGCTGGCAGTTAGTGTCGGCGCAGTTCACCGGCATTCCTGCAGCGAAAAAATAACGCCGACAGACCAGGCACTTCAGGCTGCTGCACTGCCGCGCCAGCGCCATAAACATACGGTGAACAAAATCACCGTGATTAAGCCGGGGACGCTGGCTTCCAGACCAAAACTGCCGCCACTGAGCCAGTCCGGGCAACCGGCGGCAATGACCGGGCTGAGCATGCCCTGTTCGGCTGAACCTGACACGCCAAAGCCTAATAATGTCCCTTGGGTAAAATTCGCCATAAAATGCAGGCCAATTGGCAGCGCCAAGCTACGGGTGCGCAGATACGCCAGACCAAACATCAGCGATGCGATGAAAATATTCAGCATCGCCAGATAATGCCAGCTGTCACCTTGTTTCAGCGCCGAGGCATGGTTCAGCACAAAATAAGCCGACATGGCCAGTTGCGCCGGCCAGCTGCCGATGCCGTCGATCAGGCGCTGAAACATAAAGCCGCGAAAGGTCAGCTCTTCAGTCACCGCCACACCAACAAACAACAATAATGCTGCCAACAATGCTGTTTGCCCCAACCCATGCCATTGCCAGCTGAGCTGACCGGTCAACGTTAACAACAACGCCGGCAATGCCATCAGGCCAGCCCCCAGTAACACACCAGCCGCCAGCTGTCGCAGCCATTGCCGATCCAGCGCGCCAAACAACTGCGCCTGCGGTCTACCGCGCAAACGCTGGCACAACAGCGATACCAACAACACAAGCACGGCTTGCATCCAGGGCGCCAGTTCGAAGCCCAAACTGCTGCTGAGCATAATCAGCGGAAAAACGCCGGCGGCCAACAGCAGGAAAAACAGCGCGATCCACCAGCCGTTACGCAGCTCCCCGTCGCTATGTCTGAAGATAGTTTTGAACATCTGTGATCCTATGGAATAGCAATACGCATTAATCACGATAAAAAAGCAGCAACAAGTTGTCTGTAGCTGAATTGTAAGCAGTCTGACAAATCGTCACTGGCCCGGCTGGGCGCTCCGGCTGCGCTCTGATAAGCTCGATTTACTGTAAGTTATTTTTGGGGATGTGATGCAGGAAAATACTGTCAGACTGCAGCCGTTATCAGGCCCGCTCTGGCTATTATTGTGCCGGGCCGGCCTCAGTCTGGTACGGCCAGAGCGTGATCTTGGTGCCGATACCCGGCAGTTCCGCCATCAGCTCCCTGCACCTGCAGCCGCCGCCATCAGCGCCTACCAGCAGCATTTTGGCTTTGCGCCCGAAGCTGTCCCCTTGTGTTTTTATTATCCGCTGCTGCAACGGGCGCAGCTTGCCAGTATGTTGCAATGCCGCGGCTTACGCGTCGCCGGACTGATCCATACAGACAACCAGCTGGAGGCGCTGCAGGCACAAACCCCGCAAATGCTATGCGGCAACGGTCCTGTGCAAATCGACACAACACTGCATACAGAGAACAATGAAAAAGGCCTGTATTTACGCGTTGAACAACAGCTGTGGCAACAAGGAAGGCAGGTTCTGCGTGCCAGCAGCGGCTATCTGTTAAAAAAAATCCCCCGCAGCGCTGCGCCTGGTGCAAAAGCGACAACAGCACCGGCTTCAGAACAGCACCACACTGTGTTGACACAGATCCAGACCCAACCGGATGCGGCCCGCCGTTATGCCCGTTTATCCGGCGATTTTAATCCGATCCATTTATGGCACTGGTCGGCGCGGTTATTTGGCCAACGTCAGCCAATTTTACACGGTATGGCGAGCGCAGCGTTGTTATGCCAAAGCCTGCAACATCCACTGCAAAGTCTGACCTTAGGCTTTCGCAAACCGGTGTATCCGGGCACATCGTTACAGCTATGCCGGATCACAGACGGTGTTTATCAGTTGTATGACGGCCAGCGGCTGTGTCTGGAAGCGGACCTGCGTTACTGGCCGGATGCTCATGCATTCGACACCAATTAGCCGGGCCCTGCTCGTGATGTGGCGCCGCGGTTTGTGGTGCTGGAGCGCTGCGCTGCTGTTTTCTGCCAGCGCCACAGCGTTTGCAGAGGCAAAGCCGACGCCATTGTCCCAGACCAGCGCAGCTGACCTCGCATTACTGATCCAACAAACTGAACAACAGCAAGCGCTGCCGCTGTATCCACTGGCGTATTTTTTTCAGCCCGAACAGTTCAGCGATCCCCGCCTGACCAAACCGCTGCTGTCGCCGGATGGCCAGTGGCTGTTGTATTGGCGCCAACAGGGCTTTAGTTATTGGTTATGTCGCAGCCGTGGCGATGGCGAAGAACAGGTGCTGCTGAAACAACGTCAACCGCCACCGCCATCGATGGCATTCAGCAATGACCAACAAGGCGTGTGGCTCGGCGCCGCCGATCTGCTGCAGTATCTCGATCTGAACCGAAAACAGTTGCGCACCATCTGGCAACCGGGTTTTGCCCTGCCCGGTTCGAAACAATTGCCCGGCAAATCAGCCGTGTCGTTACTGCAACTCAGTAGCCACGGCGGTATTTTGCAATGGCAGCATGCGGCCCGGGGACAGGTTGACCACCAGTACTGGCTGGTCAATGCACAAAGTACAGCACGGCTGCTGCATCAACAAACACAGCCACTGCAACAGTTGTGGCTCAGCAGCGAGGCAAAACCCGATCTGCTGCTACAGTTCAGTGGCCAACGCTTTGATACCGAAATACTGGTGCGGCAGCAGACCACTCAACAGTTCCAACCGTTGTTATTGTGCCCCGCACCCGCCCGCTGTGTGCCGTTAGCCCGGCAACACCACACAGGCCACTGGTGGCTGCTTAGTGATCTGCAACGCGACAGGCTGAGCTTATTGCAGTTGAATACTGGTGGCAGTCCGGTTTGGCTGGATGCCTCAGAGACTGGTGCTGCTGCGCGCCAGCCTGATCTCAGCAATGTGCTGTTCAGCGCCAGCGGTGACTTGCTGGCCAGCGCCCGGCTGACCGATCAGCTGCGCTGGTTTGGTCATACAACGGCCTGGCAGCAACTACTGCCAAAGGTGCAGGCACTGGCGCCGTCCGGCTCGATGCAGCTGCAACTGGCGGCGCAAAATCGGGTTTTACTGGTCAGTTTCAGCTTCAGTGACCGCCAACAGCCACAGCACTGGCGGCTGCAAATCAGCCCGCAAGGCCAACTGCAACAGGCGCAACCACTGCAACTGACACCACCACGCCAGGAATGGCCCGGAGTAGCAGCGCGGTTGTTGCTATGGCCGGCCAATGATGGCGAGACCATCCCGGGATATGTCTATTTGCCGCCGGGCCGGCCGCTGGCGCAGTCGCCGATCATCGCCTTGCCGCATGGCGGTCCGTTTGAACAGAGCAAACCCGAATATAACGCGCTGGTGCAGTTGCTGGTGAATCGTGGTTTTATTGTGCTGCAACCAAATTACCGCAGTTCCACCGGGTTTGGCCGGCGTTTTATCACGCTGGCACGCGGCGATTTTGGTCAGCATAATCCGGCGTTGCAGGATGTGCTGAGCGGCCTGGACTGGCTGATCAAGCATGGCATCGGCGACGCGCAGCAACAGGCGATCATCGGCCATTCGTTTGGCGGTTATCTGGCGTTGCAGGGTCTCAGCACTGAACCGCAACGCTTTCGCTTTGGTCTGGCACTGGCGGCACCGGTGGATTTGGCGACAACACTGCAGCGCTATGTGCCGCAGCTCGGCGCGACACCACAACAACGCCCGCTGGATCTTGAACTCAATGACTTTGGGGTGCGTTGGCAAGATCCGGCATGGCAGCAACAATTGCGCCGTGAAGCGCCGCTGGTACAGGCCGCACAGATCCAGCGCCCGCTGTATCTATGGGCCGGCAGACTGGATGATCGGATCGATGCCGGCACACTGCTGCAATATCAGCAGCTGTTACAACAACTGCAAAAACCGGCACGACTGTGGTTGGATCCAAACGCCGGTCATCAGCCACACACACTACTATCGCGCCAGTTGCAGCTGTATCTGACTGCCAGCATCAGCCTGGCGCACCTCAAAACCGCCGCGCCATTGTTGCCGATGCCGCCTGCTCAGGCTACCAAACAAACCGGCTTATCGCTGCAACAGGCCAGTCTGGAAGAGCTGGACCAACAACTACAGGCATTAGAAATTGTGTTGCCTCCCGCTGCAAATTAACAGTTAATTAACTAAGCTATGGTTTCTGCGGATCAACAAATCCGCAGCAAACTGCCGGGCGCATGGAGTGCCCGCCTGCTCACAAGGACATCGTGATGACCCCGAACCTCCATTTTTTTGCTGTCGCGCTGCTGGCTGCAGCCCCTGCCATGGCGCAGGTTGAACAATTTAATGTCGCTCAGTGCGCGCAGTTACATTTGGCGCTGGAACAAAATCGAGATCTGCAGCGCCGTGGTTATCGGCTGAAACAAGAGCTGAAAATCAGAGGGCAGCAGGCCCAGCTGGAACTGCAGTTACACTATCATTGCCAGCAGCCCGCGGAACAAACATCACCATTGGCGCGGCAACCAACACGCCGCCAGTTAACCAGACGCCCGCCCCCGGTCCCCACGCACGCACCGGCAAAAACCCGCGCTGCGCCCGGACTGCAAATCTCTGAGATCCAGGTAAAAGCGCCGTATCAGGGCGCCAAACTGACCGCCTGGTTACAGTTTTATCAACCGCCATTTTATTGTTACGGCGTGCGCCAGACCACGCGGATCCGCCAATGTGTCGAGCAACGCCAGCAAGCGCAGCAGCAATTTGAACAACAATATGCCGAACCGGCCACTGGCGTGCAGACACCATGACTTGTCTGACCAGTAGCAGTCGGATATGCTGTGGACCGAATTTTTTCTTTGCGGAGTTGTGATGAAAGTCACTATTAAACAAGCCCAGCGCATGTTGTTCTGGTTCGGTCTGCGGTATATCCCGCTGATCGGTTTTTGCAGCCCGAAAATCCGCGAGATGTCGGACAACCATCTGGCGGTCAGCATGCCGCACAACTGGCGCACCAAAAACCATCTGGGCAGTATCTATTTTGGCGCACTGGCGATTGGCGCGGATTTAGCCGGTGCTTTTCTGGTGTTCAGCAAAGCGCGTGAACGCGGCATCAACGCCAATTTTGCTTTTAAAGATGTCAAAGGCGAATTTTTAAAACGGCCGGAAGCAGAAGTCTGGTTTCGCAGCAATGACGGCGCACTTATCGACGCCATGATGGACGAATCCATTGCCACCGGGCAGCGCATCAATAAAACCGTCAGCATCACAGTGACCTGCCCTTCGCTGCACGGCGACGAACCGATGGCTCATTTCGAGCTGACGCTTTCAGTCAAAGCCACTGCCAAAAAAGCCGGTTGAACCGGCGCTGGCCCTACTGTAGCCGCTCTGTCGCAGCAATTGCAGCAGACGGCAGTTCTGCGTACACTGCGGTTTTTGTTGGCAGAGCACCTTTTCAGAGAATTCCCGCATGCAACACTTACCCGGCAACCTGTTTATTCTGTCTGCACCAAGTGGTGCCGGCAAATCAAGCCTGATCAATGCCTTACTGGCACAACATCAGGACATGCAACTGAGTGTGTCCCATACTACCCGGGCACCCAGACCAGGCGAAACCGATGGTGTGCATTATCATTTTGTCAGTGTCGAACAGTTCAAACAGCTGATTGCCGAAGGTGTTTTTTTAGAATGGGCTGAAGTTTTCGGCAATTTTTATGGCACGTCGCGCCGTGCCATCGAAACCGAGCTCGCCAAAGGCCGCGATGTGTTTCTCGACATCGACTGGCAAGGCGCACAGCAGATCCGGCCACAGGTACCCGGCGTGTTATCGGTATTTATTCTGCCGCCAAGCGTAGCGGAACTGGAGAAACGCCTGAATAACCGCGGCACCGACAGCGCGGAAGTCATCGCAAAACGGATGGCGCAGGCGCAAAGCGAGATCAGCCATGTCACTGAATATGATTATGTTTTAATCAATGATGACTTTCAGCAGTGTCTGCAGCAGTTTGCCGCTGTGGTGCTTTGCCAGCGTCTGACACTGGCCAAGCAACAACAGAAGCAACCCGCCTTGTTTGCCAGCTTGTTGGCTACAACGGCAAAATAGCGTACACTAACCGGCTTTGAACGAATCAGTCTTATCCCGGAGTGCAAAATGGCGCGCGTAACAGTCGAAGATGCAGTAAATAAAATTGGTAATCGTTTTGACCTGATCCTGGTCGCTTCACGCCGCGCCCGTCAGCTCTCGGTAGAAGGCAAAGAAGCAATGGTCGACGTCGAAAACGACAAATGCACTGTAGTTGCGTTGCGCGAAATCGAAAAAGGCCTGATCACCGCCGACATCCTGGACCAACAGGAACGCCGCGATCAACTGCAACAAGAAGCTTCAGAAATGGCTGCTGTTGCTGCAATCATCGGTTCAGATCACTAATTCCGCCGATCTGAAGCTGAATGCCAACGGGGCCTCCCGTTGGCAAGCCTTTAAAATCCACGTATATTTGAGCTTGTAAGCGGATATTGCCCTGATATCCGGATCCGGAGTCTCATCACTGTGTATTTATTTGAAGGTCTGAAACAACAGATCAGTGCGTACTTGCCGCCTGAGCAGGTTGCCCTGGTGCAACAGGCCTACATGCTTGCGCGCGATGCCCACGCCCCGCAGTTCCGCTCCAGTGGTGAACCTTATATTACCCATCCGGTGGCCGTGACCAGCATTCTGGCTGACATGCGGATGGACCACGAAACGCTGATGGCAGCCCTCTGCCACGACGTGATCGAAGATACCGAATACAACTACGATGATCTGCACCAGCGTTTTGGCGCCACTGTGGCCGAACTGGTACAGGGTGTCTCGAAACTCGATAAAGTAAAATTCAAAGATATCAAAGAGTTCGAAGTCACCAACCTGCAAAAAATGTTTCTGGCGATGACGCAGGATATTCGGGTGATCCTGATCAAACTGGCCGATCGCACGCACAATATGCGCACCATCGGCGCGTTAAAACCAGAGAAACGCCGCCGTATCGCCCGCGAAACCCTTGAGCTCTACGCGCCTATCGCCAATCGGCTCGGTATCCACAACATCAAAAATGAACTGGAAGACTGGGGTTTCCGCGCTTTATATCCGATGCGTTATCGCGCACTGGAAACTGCCGTTAAACAGGCGCGTGGCAACCGCAGCGAAATCATCGACAAAATTCAGAGTGAAATCTCCGCCCGCATTCGCGACGCCGGCATCAATGCTGATGTCAAAGGCCGGGAAAAACACCTGTACAGCATCTATCGCAAGATGAAAAGCAAAGAGCTGATGTTCAACGATGTGATGGATATCTACGGCTTCCGTGTCATCGTCGACAGTGTCGATTCCTGTTATCGCGTGTTGGGTGTCGTGCACAACCTGTACAAGCCGATTGAGATCCGCTTTAAAGATTACATCGCCATCCCAAAACAAAACGGCTACCAGTCGCTGCATACCTCGTTGGTGGGGCCGCATGGTATCCCGGTCGAGATCCAGATGCGCACCCGCGATATGGACGAAATGGCCGACAACGGAATCGCCGCGCACTGGAAATATAAAAAGTCCGGCGAACAGGGCGATAGTGCTGCGCAAATCCGCGCCCGCCGTTGGATGCAAAGCTTGCTGGAAATTCAGCAAAGCGCCGGCAACAGCTACGATTTTGTCGAAAACGTTAAAACCGAACTGTACCCGGATGAGCTGTATGTCTTTACGCCAAAAGGCAAAATTGTTGAATTGCCGATTGGCGCCAACGCCGTTGATTTTGCCTATGCCGTGCATACCGATATTGGTAACCGCTGTGTCGGCGTACGTGTCGACCGCAAACCTTACCCGCTGACCAAAGCGCTGGAAACCGGCCAGACCGTTGAGATCATCACCAGTCCGGGTGGCAAACCCAATGCCAGCTGGCTGAACTACGTCGTGACCAGCCGTGCCATTATGGGCATCCGTAATTTCCTGAAAAAACAGCAACAAAGTGAAGCTGTTGCGCTGGGTAAACGCCTGCTCGGATCGGCACTGGGTGAAGTGAAAATTGAAGCCATAGCGCCTGAACGAATCGATCGGGTGCTGGCGCACACAACGAAAAAGACCCTCGACGAGTTGTATGCGGATATTGGCTTGGGCAACCAGCTCCCCATCGCTGTGGCACGCCGGTTACTCGGTGAATTTGATGAAGCCAGCAGCGCCGCACAGACGCCGGTCGATGGCAGCCTGCCATCCAAAGTCAAAGCGGTGATTATCGGCTCAGAAGGCTTGCTGACGACCTTTGCCAAATGCTGCCGGCCGATCCCGGGCGACCCAATCGCTGCCAGTGCGTCTCCCGGCAAGGGTTTGAACGTGCACCGTGCCGAATGCCGCAATATCCGCGGCTGGGAAAAAGAGCCGGGTAAATATTTCCCGGTGAAATGGGACAAAACCAGCGATAAACAATTTCTGGTCGATATCCGTGTATTTATCGTCAACAAACAAGGCATGCTGGCCAAATTGACCACAGTGATCGCGTCGCAGGACTCCAATATTCAGGATCTGGCGACCGACGATCGCGATTCCGGCGATTACGTGATTAAAATCACTTTATCGGTACGGGACCGCATTCATCTGGCCAATGTCATGCGTAAGATCCGGGTCACGCCGGATGTGATTAAAGTTTACAGAAGGAAGTAACCAGCATGTCCAAAGTCATTATCAGCACTGCCGAAGCCCCGGCCGCTATCGGCACTTATTCTCAGGCGGTTAAGATTGGTACGACTGTCTACCTGAGCGGTCAAATTCCGCTGGTGCCTGCAACGATGCAGCTGGTGTCGGAAGATTTTGCCGAGCAGGCGCATCAGGTATTTAAAAACCTGGCAGCGGTCTGTGACGCTGCCGGCGGCAGCATTAACGATATGGTGAAGGTGAATATCTTCCTGACCGACCTCAGCAAGTTTGCCACCGTCAACGAAATTATGGCGCAATACTATAGCCAGCCATATCCGGCGCGCGCTGCAGTCCAGGTCAGCGCGCTGCCACGCGCCGCCCAGATTGAAATTGACGGTGTGATGGAGCTGCCATCAACCAATTAAGCAAACTGCACCGCTGGCTGCGTCAGCCACTGGTCTTTATCGCGGCCCTGCTGTCATCTGCTGCCCAAGCTGCAGATGACAAGCCAGTGCTGTACTGGTGTCTGGACCATTTCCCTCATTTTCACGAATTCCAGCGCCCTGATCGTCCGGTCGGTGCCTCTGTTGACCTGATGCAGGAACTGGCACGTCGCGCCGGGTTTACCATTGAATTCAGCCCGCGCACGCCGGTCGCCCGCTGCTTCCGCCAGATGGCGAGCGGTGAAGCCGATCTGATGACCAATCTGAACAAGACGCCGGAACGCCAGGCCTTGATGCAGATGTTTCCGTATAGCGAACGCATTCCGGAATCGTTGTACCTGCGCGGCAATGATCCACGCACGATCAATCAACTCAGTCAACTTGAACACCTGACGCTGGCGACAGTGCGAAACTACGCCTATCATCCGGATCTGATGACGCTGATCCGTCATCTGGGGCCAAACCGTCAGGTCGAAGTCGCCAGCATCGCTGCGGGTTTTGATGTGTTGGCCAAAGGCCGGGTGGATGGCCTGATAGTGCCGCGCTTCAGCTCGCTGGATTATCTGTACAACACACCAAGGTTACACCAGAAGTTTAAACGCGCCCCGCTGATGCTGAAAACAGCGACACCACAATTTATCTACATCGGGTTTTCGCGGCATAGCCGTCACCCGGAACTGGCTGGCGTGATTGAACGCACAATCGCAGAAATGATGGCAGACGGAACTGTCAGCCGCTTATACGCACCGGATGCAGGACAAACCGATTTAACTATTTTGGTTGGTAACTAAAGGCAGGCCTCTGGCCGCAGGGAGTTGCAGATGTCAGCACGGTTCGGGCTAATTGCACTGTTTTTGCTATGCAGCAGCTTGCCAGTCAGCGCTGCCGATGACGTAGCTTTAGCCGCAGATCACGCCAAACCAACCTTGCAATGGTGCCTGCACCACCTGCCACCCCGCCACAGCTATTTGCCCGGCCAACAGCCGACAGGGCCGATGGTCGATATGATGCAGGAACTGGCCACTGCCAGCGGTTTTACTCTGACGTTCAGTCCACCCACGCCAACCAGCCGCTGTCTGAAATTACTCGAACAAGGCAAAACTGATTTGATGATGGGGCTGGTGTTCACCGAAGAGCGCAATGCAGTGTATTTGATGGCACCATTTGATGAAGTGCGGATGACCAGTTTTTTTGTCGCACCGCACAGCCCGGTGCTGCAGAATCAGCAAGACCTGCGCGGCCGGATCGTCGTGCTGACGAAAGATCGGATTTACCCGCCTTCATTTATGAAACTCTTGCAGGAGTTGCATATGCGGGTGGTCTGGGGGAAAGATCTGGAAAGCGCGCTGGCGCTGCTGTTGTATCAACAAGCTGAATTGTACGCCGGACCTTTGCACTACACCGCGCTTGAACTGCAGAAAAATCCGCGCTTTAAAACCCTCAAATTAAACGACTGGCAATTGCCATCAGATCCCAGTCAGCAAAGCTATCTCGCGATGTCGCGGCTCAGTCCGCATCGTGACCTGTGGCCGGTGCTTGCCGCCGAACTGCAGAAAATGGTCGACGCGAAAAAAACCCATTTTTATTGAAGTCAACGTGATGCCCAGCAAATCACGCTGGTTTTCCGTTATGATGCCGGATATGACTGTCTGCGGACCTGACTGAATTTGAGCCGGACCTCCCTCGCTAATCTTGCCATCGTACATCTCAAAGGTGTGGGTGCCAAAACCGCTGCTTTGCTGGAAAAACTGGGCCTGCATTCAGTACAGGACATTTTGTTCCACCTGCCATTACGTTATGAAGACCGCACCCGCGTCTGTCCAATCGCGGACACCTGGCCGGCGCAGCAAGTCAGTGTGCAGGGTGTGGTGCAAAGCAGTGAGATCACCTTTGGTAAAAGGCGCAGCTGGGTCGTAGTCCTGCGCGACGGCAGCGGCTCCATCACGTTGCGGTTTTTCCATTTCAGCGCGGCGCAAAAAAATGCCGTCGAACCCGGTGTGATGCTGCGCTGTTTCGGCGAAATTAAACGCGGCATGCGTGGTGTTGAGATGCTGCATCCTGAATACAAAGTAATGAAAGATGATGCAGGCCCTGAACTTGCCGAAACGCTGACGCCGGTGTATCCGACCACGGAAGGACTAAAACAAGGCAGCTGGCGCACGCTGACGGAACAGGCATTAGTCGAACTGCGCCGCGCTGCGCCGGAAGAATATCTGGCGCCGTTGTTTGCCATGCAAAGTCAGCAGGCTGGCCACTGGCAGGCCTGGAGCCTCAGCGATGCGTTGTTCTACCTGCACCGGCCACCACCGGATGCCTCATTGCAACTACTCGAGCTGGGTCAGCACCCGGCACAACAACGGCTGATTTTTGAGGAGCTGGTCGCGCAGCAACTCAGTATGCTGCAGATCAGAAGTCAGTCGCGCGGTCAGGCCGCCCGCGCGATAGGCGCAGATCCGCACTTTACGCCGCAATTACTCGCCAGTTTGCCGTTCAGCCCCACCGGTGCGCAACAGCGGGTTCTGGCCGATATTCAGCATGATTTAGCCAAAACTGAACCTATGCTGCGGCTGGTGCAGGGCGATGTCGGTTCCGGTAAAACGCTGGTCGCGGCGTTATCCGCCTTGCCGGTGATCCATGCCGGTTTTCAGGTCGCACTTATGGCGCCAACTGAACTGCTGGCAGAACAACATGCCGCTACTTTCCGGCGCTGGCTGGAGCCACTGGGCATCCAAATCGCCTGGCTCGGCGGTAAAAGTAAAGGCAAAGCCCGTGATGCTGAACTGGCAGCCATTGCCGATGGCAGTGCCCGGCTGGTGATCGGCACTCATGCGTTATTTCAGCAGCAGGTCCAGTTTGCTGCTCTGGCATTGGCCATCATCGATGAGCAACACCGCTTTGGTGTGCATCAGCGCCTCGAACTGCGTGCCAAAGGCGCTGTGCAGGGTTTTGCGCCCCATCAACTGGTGATGACCGCGACGCCCATCCCACGCACGCTGGCGATGACCGCCTACGCCGATTTGGATACCTCGATCATCGATGAACTGCCACCGGGCCGCACACCAGTCACCACTGTGGCCGTGCCGGATACGCGTCGGGCCGAAGTCGTCAGCCGGGTCAAGCAAGTCGTGCTGGAACAAGGCCGGCAAGCCTATTGGGTCTGTACCCTGATTGACGAATCCGATGCATTGCAATGTCAGGCCGCGGAGATCACGGCCTCCGAACTGACTGCCGCGCTGCCAGAACTGAAGATTGGTTTAGTCCATGGCCGGTTAAAAAGCAGCGAAAAACAAGCGGTGATGCAGGCATTTGCACGCAACGAATTACAACTGTTGGTGGCAACCACAGTGATCGAAGTAGGTGTCGATGTACCGAACGCCAGCCTGATGATCATCGAAAACCCGGAACGACTGGGTCTGGCGCAGCTGCATCAGCTCAGAGGCCGGGTTGGCCGTGGCAGCGCGGCGTCACATTGTGTGCTGTTGTTTCACGCGCCATTATCGCCGACCGCGCAGGCACGTCTGAGCGTGCTCAGAGACAGCAATGACGGTTTTGTCATCGCCCAGCGTGATTTAGAAATTCGCGGTCCCGGTGAATTACTTGGCACCCGTCAGACCGGCCTCGTCAGCTATCGCATCGCTGATTTAAGCCGGGATCAGGACTTTATTCCGGCAGCACAGCAAGCTGCACGGCAGCTGTGGCAACAAGACCCGCGCGGCAGCGAAGCGTTGATCCGGCGCTGGCTTGGCTATCGCGAGTTGTATGCCCAGGCCTGATCAGGCTTCCAGCCACAATTTGCGTACCGCTGCGACCGATGGATGAGAGATCAGCACTTGCGCTTCGTCCAGCAGTTGCGCAGCGTCAATCGGCTGCTGCAGATGTAAACGCAGCACCAGGCAGGCTTCGTCGTGATACTGCGCCAGCTCAGGTGCGCTGATATCGTGCACTGCCGGGTGTTTCAGGTCATAACCACATTGTTCGGCAACTTCCTGCAGGGTCACGTCATCATCGGATATTTCAACTGCAATAAATAATTTCATCTGCCTGGTTCCGTGAAGCTGTATAGTAAGCGCCGATTGTGCCACAAAGCAGCCGTGTACCGCAGCTGTACCGACCATCTGCCGACGGCTGATGAAAACTGTTGGACGCAGAGCTGCATCTGCTTGGTATACTGTATTTTTTTGTGTTCCAGCCAAAAACAGCGGATCCCTGATGAGTATCGAATACAAAACCCGTACCCAAGTTGTCGCGGAAGTGATCCGGCAGAAAATTCTGTCCGGTGAAATCAAAGGCGGCGCGCCGCTGCGCCAGGCCGCATTAGCCGAAGAGCTGAACGTCAGCCGCATTCCGATCCGTGAAGCCTTATTGCAGCTTGAAGCCGAAGGACTGGTTGAGTTTGAAGCGCATAAAGGCGCCACTGCCACGCGCTTGTCGGCTGACCAGGTCTGTGAACTGTTTGAGCTGCGCGCAATGCTGGAAACGGATTTATTGCGCCGCGCTATTCCGTTATTGACTGCACAGGACCTGGCAGACGCCGAATCGTTGCGCCAGCAAATGTCCAGCGCGTATCAGCAGCAAGACAGTTCCGGCAGCTGGAGCGTGCTGAACACGCAGTTCCATCTGACCTTGTACCGCGCTGCCGGCCGGCCGCTCAGTTTTGAGCTGGTGCAACAATTGCTGACCACGGCAGATCGTTACATCCGCGTCCATCTGATGCTGGCAGGTGGTGTGCAAAAAGCAGATCCGGAACATAGCGAACTGCTAAAATATTGCCGTGAAGGCAAGGTAGACGCGGCCTGCGCCCTGCTGCAACAGCATATTCTGGGTGCAGCTGAGGAAGTAAAAAATATCGTCGCGAGTTTGCAGCAGGCAGGCTGATGTGACGATTCTGCGTCACAGCAAAAACACATTCAGACGGCTGCACTGCCAAACTTTGACCAGTACAGCCAATAAATTGCGACAGATCTGTGAATCCGACGCGGTCGCTGCTTTTTTTTCGGGCAAAACCGGATCTTTTCCTGTATATTGTCGCCCTATTTTCAAACCCTAGCTTATCGAGATGACTATGTCAGCAGATTTATCGTTATACAGAAACATTGGTATCTTCGCCCACGTTGATGCCGGCAAAACCACTACTACCGAACGTATCCTGAAACTGACCGGTAAAATCCATAAGATAGGTGAAGTTCACGAAGGTGAATCTACCACCGACTTCATGGTTCAGGAAGCTGAGCGCGGTATTACTATCCAGTCAGCCGCTGTAACCTGTTTCTGGAAAGGTTTCCGTTTCAACGTTATCGATACCCCGGGTCACGTTGACTTCACCGTTGAAGTTTACCGTTCTCTGAAAGTTCTGGATGGTGGTATCGGTGTATTCTGTGGTTCTGGCGGTGTTGAACCTCAGTCAGAAACCAACTGGCGTTATGCCAACGATGCGAAAGTATCGCGTCTGATCTTCGTTAACAAGTTAGACCGTATCGGTGCTGACTTCATCCGCGTCACAGAACAAGTAAAAAACGTTCTGGGCGCACAGCCATTAATCATGACTCTGCCAATCGGCCGCGAAGATACCTTCGTTGGTGTGGTTGACCTGCTGTCTGAAAAAGCTTACGTGTGGGATGACTCTGGCCTGCCAGAAAACTACAAAGTCACTGATATCCCGGCTGACATGCTGGATGACGTTGCTATGTACCGCGAACAGCTGATCGAAACTGCTGTTGAGCAGGACGATGACCTGTTAATGGCGTACATGGAAGGCGAAATGCCAACTGTGGAACAAGTTAAAGCTTGTATCCGTAAAGGTACCCGTGAACTGGCATTCTTCCCAACTTACTGTGGTTCAGCCTTCAAAAACAAAGGTATGCAATTACTGTTAGACGCAGTTGTTGATTACCTGCCATCACCAACAGAAGTAAACCCACAGCCACTGACTGACGAAGAAGGCGCGCCAACTGGCCAATACGCTATCGTTTCAGCAGACGAGCCATTCCGCGCTCTGGCATTCAAAATCATGGACGACCGTTTCGGCGCCCTGACCTTTATCCGTATTTACTCAGGTGTTCTGAATAAGGGTGATACCTTACTGAACTCATTCACTGGTAAAACCGAGCGTATCGGCCGTATGGTTGAGATGAACGCGAACGACCGTACTGACCTGACGACAGCTCAGGCCGGTGACATCATCGCGTTAGTAGGTCTGAAGAACAACACGCAAACTGGTCACACACTGTGTGATCCAAAAGCAGAATGTACTTTAGAACCAATGATCTTCCCAGAGCCGGTTATCTCTATCTCTGTCACGCCAAAAGACAAAGGTTCAGTTGAGAAAATGGGTATCGCCATCGGTAAGATGGTTGCAGAAGATCCAACTTTCCGTGTTGAAACTGATGTTGATTCAGGCGAAACCATCCTCAAAGGCATGGGTGAACTGCACTTAGATATCAAAGTAGACATCCTGAAACGTACTTACGGTGTTGAATTAGTCGTAGGTCAGCCACAGGTTGCTTACCGCGAAACGATCACCCGTGAAGTTGAAGACAGCTACACGCACAAGAAACAATCTGGTGGTTCAGGTCAATACGGTAAAATCGACTACCGCATTCGTCCAGGTGAGCAAAACTCAGGCTTCACTTTCAAATCAACAGTTGTTGGTGGTAGCGTACCAAAAGAATTCATGCCTGCAATCGAGAAAGGTTTCCAGAGCATGATGTCAACCGGTACTATGGCTGGCTTCCCGGTATTAGACGTAGAAGTTGAAGTATTCGACGGTGGTTTCCACGCAGTTGACTCCTCAGCCATCGCGTTCGAAATCGCTGCGAAAGGTGCATTCCGTCAAACTATGCCTAAAGCTGGTGCTCAGCTGTTAGAGCCAATCATGAAAGTTGACGTGTTCACGCCAGAAGACCACGTTGGTGACGTTATCGGTGACTTAAACCGTCGTCGCGGCATGATCTCTGGTCAGGAAGCTGGTGTAACTGGCGTTCGGATCAAAGGCGATGTACCACTGTCTGAGATGTTCGGTTATATCTCTACACTGCGTACTATGACTTCTGGCCGTGGCCAGTTCTCTATGGAATTCTCTCACTACTCGCCATGCCCGGCGAACGTGTCTGAAGCAGTTATTGCCAAAGAGAAAGAAAAGAAAGCTGCCGCTGCTAAGAACTAATTAGCCGTCAGTGACAAAAAAACCCGCGAAAGCGGGTTTTTTTATTTGGGTTTGTTCAGACTCAGCAACGCAGGTTATGCACCAAAATTCTGCCAGCACAAAGGCCGGACAAAACGCTGATAAGCCGCGGTGCCAACCGCCGTAAAGCGCAGATCAGTACTGGCTGGGAAAGGCCCGCCATGATGCATTGCCGCACAGACTTCGACGCCGGTCGGCATCTGATTGCGGATCAATCTGCCCGCCAGATCCGGTAATTGCTGAACCAATGCCGCATGCGTCTGTAAATCCTGCTCAGTGCCATACACAGTCGCCGTCAGTTGACCATGCAAGCTGGGTAATATCGTCAATAACTCAGCCAGACTGCGATAGCGGATTAACACCGTCGCAGGGCCAAAAATCTCCTGCTGCAGCTGCGGTAAATCAGCCCACGACACCGCGTCCATGACAAACAGTCGCGGTAACACCTGACAGCCCGCCTCGCCCACGTCGCTACTTCCCATCGCCACAGTCGCCACGCCTTCCAGCCCGTTTAACAGCGCACAGCCATGCCGATACGACCCGGCAATTTTCGGCGTCAGCAACGTGACAGCTGAAGTCGCGTTGAAACTGGCTGCGAGTGTCTGCAACAACACGGGGGTTTCCGCCTGTTCCGGCACAAACACCAGGCCAGGCCGGGTACAGAACTGCCCATTGCCTTGCAACACCGACTGCGCCAATGCGGTCGCGAAACTATCGCCGTGCTGCGCTAACTGATCCGGCAACAAAAACAGCGGGTTTTGTGAACCCAGTTCGCCATAAAACGGCACCGGCACGGTACGCTGCTGGATCAACCGCTGGAAATGCAGGCCCAATTGCTGTGAACCAGTAAAGGCCACAGCTTTAATCACCGCATGCTGTATCAACTGTTCGGCAAACGCATGTTGCTGCGCAAACACCAGCTGAAACACTCCTGCTGGCAAATCACAGTCACGACGCGCCCGATCAATCGCCTGCGCCACCAGTGCCGATGTAGCCGGGTGCGCATTATGTGCTTTGACAATGACCGGGCAGCCCGCCGCCAAAGCACTGGCGGTATCGCCACCGGCCACCGAAAATGCCAGTGGAAAGTTACTGGCAGCAAACACCAGCACCGGCCCCAGCGGCACAACGTCCAGCCGCAGCTCCGGCCCAGGCAGTGGCACACGCTGCGGTTGCGCGCTTTGATATACAGTGTCTGCCGGCTCATTCAGCAGCGCGGCAAACAACCGCAACTGCGCACAGGTGCGGCCACGTTCTCCTTCAACCCGCGCCTGCGGTAAGGCGGTTTCTGCCATCACCGTGTCAATCAGCACTGCTCCCAGCGCTTCAATTTCCAGCGCGGCCTGGCGTAAAAACGCCGCCCGTTGCGCCCGGCTGGTGTAGCGGTACAGACTAAATGCTGCCGCGGCACTATCAGTCAGTTGTTGCAGTTCTGCCGAACCAGCTTCCGGGAAATACCAGGGCAACGCGCTGTTTTGCGCCGGTGCATAGCTGTGAAATGCCGTATCAGCCTCACCTTGCCAGCAGCCATCGATCAGGTGCTGTGCATGAAACGGCGTGTCGCGATCGCGCAGCCTGTGGGTAAAAGTATTCATTAACGTACCTCAAAACCAAAAGCATAAGGATCCGCATCATCGACACGGATCTGGTTGGCGCCATACACCTGCGCCCAACCGGCGATTGACGGGATCATCGCCGGCAGACCCGCCACTTCAGTTGCGGCTTCCACCACACCGGTGAACTGGCTGCCGATAATGCTTTCATGGACAAAACGGTCACCGACTTTGAGCTGACCCCGTGCATACAGCTGCGCCATCCGCGCACTGGTGCCGGTGCCACAAGGTGAGCGGTCAATCGCGCCGTCGCCATAAAACACCGCATTGGCGGCATCTGAGCCCGGAGTTTTTGGTTGGCCGGTCCACTGCACATGACTGATGCCGGAAATACTGGCATCAAGCGGATGCACACAGGAATAATGCTGATTGGCGACAGTGCGCAGCAACGGGCTGTAACGCAGCACATCGGCGGCAGTCCAATGCTCCAGACCAGGGAAATTGGCCTGTGGTTCGACAATTAAATAGAAATTGCCGCCATAGGCCACGTCAAAGCGGATCAGGCCCAGGCCCGGCACTTCAACCTCACCGTCTTTAATCGCCAGAAAAGACGCGACGTTACGGATCTTCACCGAAGTCACTTTGTCGCCGTCGCGCTGATAACTGATTTGTACCTGACCGGCTGGCACATCCAGCACCAACTGCCCCGGCACTTTTGGCTGCAATAGACCCGCTTCCAGTGCCGCCGTCACTGTGCCGATGGTACCGTGCCCACACATTGGCAGACAGCCGCTGGTTTCGATAAACAGCACCGACGCATCGGCATTGGTGCTGCAGGGCGGATACAAAAATGCGCCGGACATCATGGCGTGGCCACGCGGTTCAAACATCAGCGCCTGACGGATCCAGTCAAACCGGGCCAGAAAATCCAGCCGTTTTTCGCTCATAGTCTGGCCGTTCAGCTGCGGATGGCCGCTGGTGACCAGTCGCACCGGATTGCCGCAAGTATGGGCGTCGATACAAAAAAAGGTGCCTTTCAGCATCGGTATGCTCCTGATTGACCGCTGCCGGCCAGATGATGAATTATTGCTGCAGCAGACGCTGATAATGGCTCAGATCCGGCCGGCTCGCGAGCGCCTCGGCCAGCACTTTTTCCACATAAGCGCGCTCATCGCCAATTAACGTCAGCCTTGGCAGACGTACCTGCTCACTACCGCGCCCGACCAATTGCTCAGCGAATTTGATGCATTGCACCAATGTCGGGATGGTATCGAGGCGCAGCAACGGCATAAACCAGCGATAAATTTCACGCGCTTCTGTTAAGTAGCCGGCACGGGCCAACGCAAACAAAGTGACAGACTCGCGCGGGAAGACGTTGGTCAGACCGGAGATCCAGCCGGTTGCGCCGAGCAGCACCGACTCCAGCGCAATATCGTCGACACCACAGAAAATGACAAAGCGATCGCCAAAGCGGCTTTGCAGCTCGGTGATGCGACGCGTATCAGTGGTCGATTCTTTAATCGCGACAATGTTCGGCTCTTCCGCCAGAACTGCCGTCATCTGCAGGTTGATATCAACACCATAACTGACCGGATTGTTGTAAATCATGATCGGTAAAGTTGTCGCGCGCGCGACGGTCTGATAATGCACCAGCACTTCGCGATCGGTGCCGCGATAGACCACGGCCGGCAACAACATAATGCCATCCACGCCGATTTGTTGCGCATCCTGCACATAGACCACCGCATCTGTGGCACTATGTTCCGTACACCCGGCGATCACCGGGATCCGGCCAGCAACGGTCCGTACTGTGTGCTGCAGAAATTCACGTTTTTCGGCGGCGCTGAGTGACGCATTCTCGCCGATAGTGCCAAGCGCGATGATGCCGTCGATGCCATCGGTGATCAGTTGTTCCAGCATCCGCTGGTTTTCAGCAAAGTTAATGCCGCCATCGGCATGAAACTGCGTTGAAATCGCCGGAAATACCCCGGCCCAATTCACACTGAATGGGCTACGCTGGGTAGATGAAGTTGTGGTGTTAGTTGTAGTGGGCATAGACCCATCCCCTGTAATTGAAATTGCATTGACGTTCGAACTTGATTTTAGGATATTGTATACAATCTTATCAATCAAGCAAAATATACGCTGGGAAGAAGAGGGACAGAACTACAGATGCAACTCATCAGTGTGATAGGCGCAGGCGTCGTTGGCCTTGCGACTGCAGTACAACTGCAACAGGCCGGTTATCAGGTGACTCTCATCGACAAAGACGGACCAGCCGCTGGTTGTTCCAGCGGCAATGCCGGTCATTTTGCGACGGAACAGGTGTTCCCGCTGGCATCTTTTGCCGTGCTGCGACAATTACCCATCATGTTATTAAATCCGACCGGGCCGCTGCGCTTGCGTGCTGGTTATTTGCTGCGGGCGCTGCCGTGGTTGCTGCGCTTCGTCGCCAACGTCGCCCCTGGCCGGCAACAGGCGCTGCAGCAGGCACTTAGTGCGTTAAACCAGCAGGCACTGCCGGCGTGGCAACGGCTATTGGCGGTGACGCAGGCCGAGGATCTGGTGCAGTATCGCGGCGCACTGTTGGTGTCTGAACAAGTCAGCCTGAAAAAACTGGCTGCGACATTCAGGCAATATCAGCAGGCCGGTGTGTCGGTGCGCTGGCTGGAACAAGCCGCGTTAATGGCCCGCGAACCGGCGCTCAGTCACAAAGTGCAAGGCGCGATCGAATTCCCTGATGTGGCGCATACGGTTGATCCATATGCACTATGCATGCGGTTGTTTGCCAAATTTCAGGCACTTGGTGGTGAGTTTCGCCAACATGAAGTGCGCCGCATCAGAGCACATGCCGATGGCTATATGTTAGATCTGGCCGAAGGTACGGCGGCAGGCTACAGCGGTCAGATGGCGCAGCAAATCCGCACGCCGCAGCTGGTGATCAGTGCCGGTGCCTGGTCGCATCAGCTGTGCCGGCAACTGGGCTGGAAAGTGCCGCTGGAAGCGGAACGTGGTTATCATCTGATGACACAAAGCCGGCCGCTGCAATGCCCGGTCAGTTCGCTCGAACGCAAGTTCATCATGACGCCGATGCAGCAAGGGTTGCGGCTGGCCGGCACTGTGGAATTTGCCGGCCGCAGCAGCAAACCGGATTACCGCCGCGCAAAAGTGTTATTGCGCCACGCCAATCAGCTGCTGGCCGAACCCACGGCCGCCGATCCGCAGGCTGAACCCTGGGCGGGTAACCGGCCGTCGTTACCGGATTCATTACCGGTGCTTGGCGCCTGCCCGAAACACCCGGGTGTATTTTACAACTTCGGCCATCAGCATCTGGGACTGACGTGGGCGGCCTGTAGTGCGGAAATATTGCTGGCCACCATCCGGGGTGACAAGCCAGCCGTGGCGGTCACGCCCTACCGCATTAACCGGTTCTGAAGATTCAGCGCGGGCGGCGCAAATGCCGCCAGGCGTCGAAGGAATACAGGCCTAACGCGGCCCAGATAAAACCAAAGGTCAGCAGTTTGCTCGGATCCAACGCCTCGTTATACAGAAACACGCCAAATACAAACATAAAACTCGGGCCTATGTACTGGAAAAACCCCATCGTTGACAGCTGCAGCCGTTTCGCCGCCGCGATAAAACAAAGCAGAGGCACTGTGGTCACCACACCGGCGGCCACTAACCACAGATTCAGACTGAGTGGATTTTGCGTCAGGTTGGCATAAGGACTGTCGGCAAACTGCCACCAATAAAATAACGCCAATGGCATCAGCAGCAGCGATTCAATAAACAGCCCGCTGATCGCATCGGTCGCCAGTTTTTTCCGGAACAGGCCATACAACGCAAAGCTGCCGGCCAGCACTAACGCGATCCATGGCAAAGAGCCAAAATGGATCAGCTGCAGCACCACACCCCCAAACGCCAGCGCTACCGCAGTCCACTGCAGTGGCCGCAGCCGCTCGCCGAGAAACACCATGCCAAGCAGTACGTTCAGCAGCGGATTAATGTAATAACCAAGACTGGCGTCCAGCATATGCTGATTGTTGACGGCCCAGATAAACAATCCCCAGTTGCCGGCCAGTAACAACGCGGTCCCCAGCATCGCGGCCACCATTTTGGGCTGGCGTAACACCGCGGCCACTTTCGGCCATTGCTGCAACGCCGTCAGCACAATGGCCAGTAACAGGAAAGACCAGACAATGCGGTGCAACAGAATTTCCAGCGCAGGTACTTCGTCTATCTGTTTGAAATATAAGGGGGCTATTCCCCAGAGGGTATAAGCAGTCGCCGCAAAAGCGCCGCCGATTTTTTGTTCGCGCGTCAGTGACATTCCGGGATTCGCCTTGCACCGGCCCAACGCAGATTTATCCGATATAAAACTGCGGGCCGGCAAAGCCGACATTTTACCGGATGTGCGCCGCGCTAGATACCTGACCACAGGCAACGGATTGTTTATCAGCAGAAACAATGAAGGAGGTCAGTGTGCTGCCGCCGGCGCTGTCTCCGTGATCTGCACGTCGCCGCAGGCTGAACTTTTGTCATACAGGTAACGGGGGATTCTGGCAAAACTCAACCCAGTCGCGTTCCTGTAAATTAAACATCAGCCGCATCAGTTCACCGACTGTCTTTGCGCCATACTCAGGCAGCAGCGTGTATTCCAGCCGGATAACCGGCGCCAGATCCACCGGACTGGCTTTAAACAATGGTTGCAGATAATACAATTGCAGCGGTTTAGCCTGACCGGCAAAGCGTTGCTGCAAATAGGTCTGGTAAAAAGTGGCAGCGTCAGCACCAAACTGGTAGGTGTAGCGATGATAGTCCTGCGTTGCATCCGGACCTGACACTTGTTGCAGTTTCAGAGCAAACTCAGTCGTTTGCAACTCACCGCCGGCCATGTAGACCAACTCAGCCATTGCGGTGGCAGTGCCCGGCCCCAGCTCACGCCGGCTTATCAGATGCAATTGCCACTGCCGGATATCTGAAGTCTGCAGTTCAGCGGTGAAATAAACTCTTTGTATCCACTGCGGGTACTGTTGCCGCAACGCCAGCGGTTGGGCTTTCCAGCTGGCCGCACCGGCTTCAACCGTCGCCTGTTTCACTTTGCCCAGCACACTGCAACCAGCGCTCAGTTGTATCAGTAAGACCAGCAGCCAAAGTTTACAGCAGCGCATAAATCTCTGCGGCAAACTGCGCGGCGGTCTGATTACTGCTCAGCACCACTTGCTGTACTTTTTGATTTTTCAGATCAAAACTCCCTAAAGTCGTGATGACGCTGCAAACAAATTCTATGGTTATTTCCTGATTTTGTTGTTTCAGATGTTTCAATTTGGCTTTGCGCCGCGAAATACACGTTGTTTCTGCATCAGCCAGAGTCATTCACCGGCAGTCCGCGACTACAAAGCCGGGACTATCAATAACAGCAAAAAAACGCAGCGAAAATGCCTAAGCTTCTGACATCAAAAAACTATCAAAATAAACATATTTTTATCATATGCAACTATAAATATAATTTTTTGCCTTCTGACGCATTTCCTGATCAGATTGCTGGCACAGCTCCTCGCCCTGCATTTATGCTAACCAGGCGTTTTCCTGCGCGATGGAGTGAAGTGACATGGCCAGATCAAACCGCCTGCTCGAATTGCTGCAATTATTGCGGCACTACCGCTACCCTGTCAGCGCACAGGTGCTGGCGACGACCCTGCAAATCAGTGTCCGTACTCTGTATCGCGATATTGCGACATTGCAGCAACAAGGCGCTGATATTGAAGGCGAAGCTGGTGTTGGCTATCTGCTCAGACCGGGTTTTATGCTGCCACCACTGATGTTCAGTCAGGATGAATTAGAGGCGTTAGTCCTGGGACAACGTTGGGTCAGTAAACATGGCGATCCGCGCCTGGCTGCGGCAGCCACCGAGGCGTTAACCAAAATTGCCGCTGTATTGCCAGAATCACTGCGCGACGCGCTGGACGCCAATGCCTTACTGGTGGGATCTGCAGCGATACCGGCCGCACAACAGCCAGATTTGGCGCTGATCCGTCAGGCGATCCGCAGCCAGCGTAAATTGCTGCTGAGTTACCAGGACGGCAATGGCAGCAGCAGCGAGCGAACCGTCTGGCCGGTGGCGTTGGGTTATTTCGACAATTGCCGGGTGCTTGCAGCCTGGTGTGAACTGCGTCAGCAATTTCGGCACTTTCGCACTGACCGGATGCTGAGTTGTGGGGTGCTGGAGCAACGTTATCCGCAACGACGCCAGCAATTATTGCAGCAGTGGCGGCGGGAGCAGCAGATCCCGGCGTCGTAACACGCCCTAAACACTACTGACAAAAACTGTCAGTAGTCATTGTTATCCTGCCTGCGTCTTTTCACAGGAGTTATCAGGATGCAACACCCGTCATTTGTGATTTTGTATGTCGAAAATCCTGGCCACAGCGCCACTTTTTACCAACAACTCTTTGCCGTAGCGCCAGTGGAAGCCAGCCCTGGTTTTGCCATGTTTGTGCTGAATTCAGGCCTGCGGCTCGGCTTGTGGCACCGTCAGCACATAGTGCCGGCTACCACGCTGGATGCAGCTCTGCCGGCCGGTGGTTGCTGTGAGCTGGTATTCCAGCTTGCAGACAGTGCGGCATTAGAAGCGGCCTATCAGCAATGTCTGCACAAGCAACTGCCGGTTGCGCTTGCGCCGGTGCAACTGGAATTTGGCGAGACATTTGTCGTGTTGGACCCCGATCAGCACCGCTTGCGGTTTTATGTGCCAGGCAAGATGTGAGTCGATTGGCGTTAGATGCTGTGCAGCGAACTGCTTGTGTGACAGCATCCTGCCCGGCCCGCCGGCGGAGCGGCTGAACAGCCTTTCGCGGAGCTCAAGGCGCTTATCCGGCAACAGGCAACATTAGTTGCATGTTGAGATCCCGGATTCGCAGTAAAAACGGCAACAGGCAACGCAGGTTGCCTGTTGAGATCCCTCCCCCGGCCCTTCGCAGAGCTCAGGGCTTGATACCCAGCGAGACGCCAAACTGTTGGCGTCTCGAAACCCCGGGTATCACCCAACTAAGTAGGTGCCGGTGCCGAGGGCTATGTGCAGGCCTTCGTTGTTGTGCAGTTCCATCCGGCAGACGCAGACTTTGTTGCCGGAGCGGATCACCTGCGCCGTAGCGATAAACTCGTCACCGCGGCCGGGGCGCAGGTAGTCAGTGCGGATGTCGATGGTGCTCATCTTGCCGAGTTTGGCCGCAAGCTGGCTTTGATCTGTGGTGTCGAGGCGCACCAGCGCACTGGACACCGCCATGATGCCGCCGACGACGTCCAGTACGGACGCAATCACACCGCCATGCAAAATCTGTTGTACCGGATTACCAACCAGCTCGGTTTTCCACTGAAACCGCACTTCAGCCCGTTCCGCCGAAAACCCGGTGACGCGTAGCCCCAGCAACTGATTAAACGGCATTTGCTGAAACACGGACGCGATAAAAGGCAATAAATCGGTGGTCTGCATAACGAGGCTCCATAGTGGCGGCTGCGAACAACCAACCCACAATCACTGGTACGAGCAGTTAAGTTACTGCGCTGCTGGTGCGCTGTAAAGCGTTAGCGCACAAGCAAACGCGGCCATCACAGCAGTAATATGACAGGATTGTCATCCGGCAGTCATCTGGTTGTCGGCTGCATCCCGGCATCTTAAGCTGTTATGCTGCGCTGTAACTGGTGGCCGTTGCCATTGCCTGAAGAGAGTCACAATGCGTTTATTGATCGTCGAAGATGAAATGAAAACCGGTGATTACCTGAAACAGGGTTTTATCGAAGCAGGTTTTAATCCGACCTTGTGCCGCAATGGCCTTGATGGCCATCATCTGGCGATGACGGAAGATTTTGAACTGATCATTCTCGACGTGATGCTGCCGGATGTCGACGGATTGCGCATTGTCAAAGCACTGCGACAAGCCGAACGCCACACACCGGTCTTACTGCTGAGCGCTCTCGATACGGTTGACGACCGGGTGCGTGGATTGGAGCTTGGTGCCGACGACTATCTGGTCAAGCCTTTTGCCTTTAATGAACTACTGGCAAGAGCCCGCACTTTGCTGCGACGTGGTCAGCTCGCGCCGCAATCAGACCGGTTGCAGGCGGCAGATTTAGTCCTCGAGGTGGCGAAACGCCGCGCCAGCCGGGCCGGTAAAAAGCTCAATCTGACGCCGAAAGAATTCGCTTTGCTGGAATTATTGCTGCGCCGCAGTGGTGAAGTGCTGCCGCGCACCTTAATCGCCAGCCAGGTCTGGGATATGAATTTTGACTCAGACACCAACGTCATCGACGTCGCGGTGCGGCGGCTTCGCAGCAAAGTCGACGACGACCATGCGCTGAAACTGATCCACACAGTGCGCGGCATGGGCTACAAGCTGGAGGTGCCGGATGACGACGCCCTCTGAGCAGACCAATCAACCCAAGCCATTATCGCTGGCAACCCGGGTGCTGCTGTTTGTTGCACTGGCCGTGCTGCTTTGTGCCGCGCTGTTGGCGACGATGCTGCAAAATTCGATCGAAGCGCATTTTGCCGAACAGGATGCCGGTGAACTACAGGCGGTCGCGCACTCGGTGCTGCATACGCTACAGGACCCGACTTTAGCCCCGCAGCAGCATCATGCCAGCCTGCATCAGGTGTTAACTGGTCATCATCAGACTTATTATCTGGTGCTGGATGCCAACGAACAACCGGCCCTCAGTGCCGACGGTGCCGATCTGACACCGTTATTTAACCTGACCCGCGCGGTCGAACAAATCACTCCTGCCGATTTAGTCAGCTGGCAACAAGCCGAACACACTTATCGCGGCGCCATTTTGCAGGGACCAAACGGTATCCGCATCGCGGTGGCGATGGAAATGGAGTTTCACCTGCACTACCTGTATTTGCTGCGCTGGACTTTATGGCTGACCATCGCCGCAGCCGTCGCACTGATTTTACTGGCGGCCTGGTTTGGTGTACGTCAGGGGCTGTTGCCGCTGCACCGCCTGAGCAATGATATCCGCCAAATCAGCGCCGAGCGCTTACACGTGCGGCTGGAACCAAGCCAGGTACCGGCAGAACTGGCTGAACTGGTGCAAAGTTTTAATCAGATGATTGAAAATCTGCAGCAAGGCTTCGCCCGCTTGTCGGAGTTTTCTGCCGATATCGCCCATGAACTGCGCACACCATTGAGTAACCTCATCACCCAGACTCAGGTCAGCCTCAGCAAAGAGCGCAGTCTCGAAGAATATCGCGAGCTGTTGTACTCCAATCTGGAGGAACAGGAACGGCTGGCCCGGATGGTCAGCGACATGCTGTGGCTGGCAAAAACTGAGCATGGCCTGCATAAACTGCAGCTGGAGCCGGTTGCACTGGCATCGATCTGTCAGCAGTTGTTTGAGTTTTTTGAAGTGATTGCCGATGAAAAAAATGTGCAGCTGCACTACGAAGGGCCGGCGCTGACCATCAACGCCGATAAACTCATGTTGCAACGAGCCTTGTCGAATTTGTTATCCAATGCCATCCGTCATGCTGCAGCGCACAGCACAGTACAGATTAAGGTGAGCCCCACGGCAACCCAGATTGAAATACGGGTGATTAATCAGGGTCTTCTGATTGGCGCTGAGCATCTACCGCGTTTATTTGAACGTTTTTACCGTGCCGATCCGTCCCGGCAACGCCACAGCGAAGGCGCCGGTCTTGGCCTGTCTATGGTGAAATCCATTGTTGAATTACATGGCGCACAGATCAGTGCCTGTTCCGTTTTAAACAACAGCCTGGAAGCCAATCAGGCTCAGACTGAATTTGTGCTGCACTGGCCACAATGAATGCTGCTGGACAGAATGCCCTGCTTCCGGCTAAGTTAAGGCTATTGTGCCTTTGTCCAACGCTGTCATCACACTGCAACAGCCTTGTGATGAGCTAACAGGCCAGAACCACCCCGAAAATAAATCCGGACGATCCGACTGCCCAGGCAGTACGTATCGTCAGCAATAAGAATAACAACAGGGATTTTTTTATGCTGTTCACGCTGTTTATCGTCTGCTGGTTTTCCGCTTCAATGTATTATGTGTACCAGCTGCGCGGCGACGCCCGTTATCAGAGTTTTAGCCAGTATTTACGCAAAAGCTGGCCGATTTTTGCCCCATTTAACTGCGTGTTGTATCTGTTTACCAAACGCAAAGCACAAGGCGCTTATATTGACCCGGCGCAGTATAAAAATCTGCATTTAATCCAACAGAACTACCCAACCATCCTGGCCGAAGCCAAAGCCCTATTTGAAAACAAAGCCTTCTGCCAGACCAATGAACCCGGTAGCCCTGGTTATTATGACGTCGGTTTCCGCACTTTCTTTAAATACGGCTGGAGTAAATTTTATCTGTGCTGGTATGGCTATCAGCATGAAAGCGCAAAAAAGAGCTGCCCGCAAACGCTGGCTGTTCTGCAGCAAATTCCGGAAATTAAAGGCGCAATGTTTTCAATTCTGCCGCCGAATTCTCAGCTGACCATTCACTCCGATCCGCTTGCGTGTTCGCTGAGGTACCACTTTGGCCTGATGGTACCGAATTCACCGGATTGTTTTATCAACGTGGACGGTAAAGCGGCGCATTGGCGCGACGGTGAAGCTTTTATTTTTGATGAAACGTTCCCGCATTTTGTTCGCAACGACACCGATCAGTATCGCCTGATCCTGATGTGTGACATTGAAAGACCGATGTATTGGCCAGGCAGATTATTTAATTTCTTTTATGGTTTCCTGGTGCGCACCACTGTGGTGCCAAACACCGCCGAAGATAAAGTGGGTAAAGCCAGTGCTTTGTTTGCCAAGGTGTCGCCGCTGCTGGGACAAGGCAAAACCATGAAAAAGACCAAACCTCGCTTATACAAAGTGGTGAAATACAGCCTGAATACCACATTGCTGGTGCTGTTTTATCTGCTGTTGCATGGGATTTATCAGGTGGTTGCCAGCGTGGTCTGACAGCTGCCACTATCCATATTGCGCTGTAAGAAGGCCGGTTTAACACCGGCCTTCTTACCTCAACAAGCTCTAGAGTTTTTTCGCCCCTAACCAGGCATCGCGGCGCTTCACACTGGCGCGGCTGGCTTTGCTGTCCAGGCTTAGCTTCAATGTTGGATCTGCTGCCACTGTGATATTGACACTGTGTTCCTGATCAAACCGGCGGAACTTCAGTGCCAGCACATCACCCGGACGCGCGGCTTTTAACGCGGTATCAATATCATCCGCTGTGCGTAACCGAACATTGCCGAGCTGTAACAACAAATCGCCGTCGGTCACCCCGGCACTGGCCCAGGGACTGCCGTCGCGCGACACCGATTGCACCTGCACCGCATCACCAAATGTATTCAGCGTCAGCGGCCCCAGCCAGGCTTTGTCCGGATGGGCCGGGCTTAACGTCAAACCCATTTGCGCAAATAACGCGGTAAAATCCGGCAAGGCCGGGCCCTGAATACTGTCGCGGAAAAACGCGGCGGCAAACTCAGCATCACCACTGACTTCGGCCAATGCCTGCTGAATATCCGCCAGCTGATAAGGTTGTTCCGGTTTGCCAAAGCGTTGCCACATCAGTTGCATCAACGCATCGAGGTCGCTGTTGTATTGGGTGCGCAATGTTAAATCCAGCGCCAGCGCCACCACTTCGCCATAGGTGTAGTAGGACAGAAAGTGATTGCCATAGTTGGTTTTATCGACGGCAACTCCGGCATCAACAAACACAGCCTGTTGGCTGACAGCCGCCGGACCGGACCAACGCCGCGCCGGTGTTTGTAACGTCTGGTTCAGCGGTTTTTGCACTTTTTCCAGATAGGTATCCAAATCAAAGTGACTGCTGCGTTTTAGCGCCAGCTTGCCGTAATAGTTGGTAAAACCTTCGGCAAACCATAATGCATCGCTCATATTGGTCTGGCTGTAGTCAAACGGCTCCAGGTTTTTCGGTCGGATCCGTTCGACATTCCAGGCATGGAAAAACTCGTGGGAAATGGTTTCAATCTGAGCAAATTCGTTCTGCGCCAGCGAGCTCTCACTCGTAACCACTGTTGAATTACGGTGTTCCATACCATCGCCGTCCACGCCGGGCAAATAGTCGGCGATAAAGGTATACCGCTGGTTGGCAAAATCCGGCAACTCGCCAAAAATCGCCTGTTGCTGGCGCACCACGGCCTGGGTTTTCTCTAACAGCACTTTGGCTTCATCGGCGCTGCCGGCATGATGCAGCGCCAGTTCAATCTGATAGGTTTTACCGGCAGATGCCTGGCTAAAGCTCAGCAACTGATGCTCACTGAGCTCCAGCGGGCTATCCATCAGATAATCCAGCTGTGGTGCCGTCAACGAGCCATCCGGTTGCGGATACAGCTGCGTCGCCGCGCGCCAGCCTGCCGGCAAAGTTTTCAGGCTGACCGTGGCCGGTTTTGCCCGCAACGACGGTGCAAACAGCAGTGAAGCCGGCATATTCAGGTGCACATGGCGGCTGTCAATCTGGTTATAAGTGCCGTCAGCATGATTGCCAAACAACAGGTAACTGACCTGCACCTCGCCCTGATGACCACTAACCTGCCAGCTGGTCGGAGACAGGCGTTGCAGCGCCAGCGGGTTGCCCTGACCATCCAGCGCTTTGAGCGCATAGATATTCTTGGCAAAGTCATGCCGGGCATAGCGACCCGGCGACGCGGAAGACATTTGCAGCAATAAAGGTGTGGTATCTGGCAGCACAAACCGAGCGCTGATCGCCACTTGATGGCGGTCATGGCCAGCCAGATCCAGCTGATAATGGCTGTCGGCCAGCACCGGCCCCGTCAACCCTGCCAGTAACAAAACCAGCGTACAACGATTCAATAACAACATGATGCTCCTTGATCAGCAATCAGGCCGCAGTGGCCGGATATGTCACTGCAATAAAATCAGTTAATCACAGCGCATACCGGTACCGCAAAGCATTTAAACGGACTCAGCTGTGATTGGTCGCAATAAAAAAATGTATGAAGCCCTTGATCTGTATCAGGACTTTGCGCATTAGCACGCAATTGAAAAATGAATTCCTCTACAATTTCGGCACAAGCTGCACCACCACTACAACCATGCCGGCTCCACCGGGCCAGGAACCGCAGCCGTCGTGCCATACCAAGCAGGGAGAACCAGCATCTATGCCGCACAAATCGCCACTGACCGGTCGGGAGGTCAGTCTGGAGGACGAATCTTTTATCGTCACCAAAACAGACCTGAACGGCATCATCAGCTATGCCAACCGCACTTTTATGCAGATCTCCGGTTACCGGGAAGCGGAGTTGCTGGGCCAGCCGCAAAATATTGTGCGCCATCCCGACATGCCCAAAGGCTTGTTTAAATTCATGTGGCAGCAGATCGCCGCCGGAGAAGAATGCTTTGCTTACGTCAATAACAGAGCGAAAAACGGCGACAACTATTGGGTATTTGCCAATGTGTCGCCGGTATTCAGCGGGCAACGCCGTCATACCGGTTACTTTTCCTGCCGCCGCAAACCGACCCGGGCAGCTATCGATAAGGTGACCCCAATTTACCGGCAGATGCTTCACATCGAGCAACAACATCCATCCGACCGCGGCGAACAATCGATGCGTTGGTTAATAAAAATGATTGAACAGGACTTTGGCAGCTATGAAAAATTTGTTCTGGGGCTCTAAGTTTGCCTTGCTGCTGGTCAGCTTTAATCTGATTTTATTACTGATTCTGGGCTTAAACAGTATCCCGGCGGTGCCATGGTTTGTGTCCTGGGGCCTGTATGGTCTGACTGTGATCGCCAGTCTGCTGGCGTTCCGGCGCGTCGCGGTACCGCTCCGGGTACTGCAGCAAATCCGCGATATTCTGAAAAACGCCCGGGATGGTGATTTTAGTGCCCGCATCACCCAGGTTCCCAACATGGGCGAAGTTGGCCAGGTTGCCTGGGAGGTCAACGAAATGTTTGATCAACTCGAGACCTATTTCCGCGAAGTCGGTACCACTTTTGCCCGCGTCGAACAGGAGCGTTTTGGCCGGCCGGCGCAAGTAAACGGTATGTGTGGGGGCTTTCACCAATCCTTAATTGATATCAACAAAGCGATAGAACATGTCGAACAGAATTACCGCAACGTGGTGAAAAATCGTTTGTTGTCATCTATGCAGTCGATGAATGCAGCGAACACTAAAGGTAACCTGCATATGACCCAACAGGATTTGTCGCAAATTACTGACCAGATTGTTCAGATAGGACAAATTGCAACCGCAACTGCTGAACGGGCGACTGATAGCTGTAGCACCATTCAGCAAGTGCTGGAGAGTTTTGCAGTTAACAGACAACTGACGAAGCAAAGCCGTGATGCGGTTATCGAGCTGAATGCGATGGGCGCACAAATTAATGGCATCCTGGACCTGATTGGCAATATTGCTGACCAAACCAATCTGCTGGCACTGAATGCCGCCATTGAAGCCGCCCGTGCCGGTGAGCATGGCCGCGGGTTTGCCGTGGTTGCGCAAGAGGTAAAAACTCTGGCCGAACATACTAAAAAAGCCACCGGGGATATTAATCAGGTGGTTGGTCAGTTCCAGCGGCAAAGTGAAGGTATCCTGCATCATCAGCAACAACTTAATGACAGCGCCGGCGTCATGATGCAGCAACTGGATGCACTGCAGCAGAGTTTCGTGGCTTTAGCCGCAAACGCTGAACAGGCGCAGCAACAAGTGCAAAAAGCCCGCATCACCACTTTTACGTCACTGGTCAAAGTGGACCACATTGTCTACAAACAAAATGCCTATGCCGCTTTTAATACCGGCACACAGAGCCAGGAAGCCATCGCTGTGAAAGTCGATCATCAACAATGCCGGATGGGCAAATGGTATCTGGGCGACGGCCGCACTTTGTTTGGTCACCTGCCCAGTTACCGGGCGCTGGAACAACCTCACCAGCAAGTGCATCAGATTGTGCATCAGATGCTCGACTCCATTGATTTGGACTGGCAAGTTGAGTCTGCAGTACAGGAGCATATTCTAAGCTGTTACAGTCACATGGAAACTGCCAGCCAAGCGGTGTTTATTGGTCTGAACGCGCTGCAGCAGGAGGCGCAGGCTGAGTTTGGCGCCAGTCCGGCGCAGAATTAGCCAGATTCCAGTCAGAAAAAAGCCGCTGCGGTCAGCGGCTTTTTGTCAGGCAAGTTTGCTCAGAACCGGTAACTGAGCGTGAGTTGCAGCACGCGCACATCTTCCGGCTCCAGCGCGATTTGCTGCCAGCCAACACCAGTCGCCCAATGTGCATTGGGCAGATACTGCAACGCCAGACCGTAATACAGATCAGTGCCGTCGGTTTTGCTGTGCAATGTCGTGCCGTTCATGCTGCTGTCGATGTCACTTTGCCAGGCCATCAGGCCGAGCGGCAGTTGTAAGCGCCAGTGTTGCTGCTGCCACAACCCAATCCGCACGCCGGTATACAAGCCATCTCCCAACACTGGCGTCAAACGCTGCACCGCCTGATGATATTGCGCCGGCGTCAGGGTTTGCGTGCTGAGATCAACACTGGCATCGCCCAAATTCTGATAGCCCAGCTCCAAATCCAGTCGCTCCAGCCATTGCCAGTGCAGGCTCAGACTCAGTGCCGTATCGCTGTCATCCAGATTTTGTAAGGTGCCGGAAGGGAGTCCGGCCAACACACTTTTATCCGCCTGATTGGCTTTGCTTTGCCCCACCCCCAGTTGCAGGCCGAAGTCAGCCGCCTGTGCTGCGCCGAAGTAAAAAGTCAGCAAGCAAACTACCAGTTTAAATGCCTGACTAAAAAAGCGAACAACCTGAGCATCCTTCATCAAAATCCTCCGGAAAACAATAATGTCCTGTAACAGGTATAGGCGAGGGTTGTATTGGGGACAAATGGAAAATATGGCATTAAGCAGGCAAATCAAAACAATAAAACATCCCGCCGTTCAGACTAACCGGGCCATTACCCAGTATCAACACAACGCGTATTCTGGCAGTTTTTTAGTTACAACTGCCAGTGGCGGTTAAACAGACCATCTTGCTGTTGCTGATGACTGGCAATGAGCAAAATGCCACTTTGTTGAAAAGCAGCCAGTCGCTGCAACAGTTGCTGCGCCAGCTGTTGTTGCAAGCCGGCAAACGGTTCGTCGAGCAGCAACACCGCTGGTTTTTGTAGCAGTAAGCGCGCCAGCGCAAACCGTTTTAGTTCACCGCCGGATAAGCCGACGCCATAATCACCGAGCACCGTCAATAAGCCATGCGGTTGGCGCGTCAGCCAGTCATCCAGCCCAACCAGTGCCAGTACCTGCAACAATTCTTCGTCGGTCGCCGCTGGTTTGGCGAGACGCAGATCCGCTGCCACCGACAAGCCAAACAGATAAGGCCGCTGTGGCAGATAACCAAGCTGTTGATACAGCGCCGCAGTCGGCCACTGCTCAAGTGCCAGATCCTGTAACAATATAGCGCCAGCTAAGGCCGGTATTTCCGCTGCCAGCGTTTGCAGCAAACTACTTTTGCCACAACCAGACGGGCCTTTTAATAGCACAACGTCCCCTTGTTGAAAGCTTGCACTGACCTCGCCAAGCGGCTGTTGGAAGCCAAATTGCAACTGCCGGATCTCCAGCGTCATGCTTTGACTTAAATCCGGCGCTGCCGCAGCGACATCCGGCGATGAACATACCGGCGCTGCCAGGGCATTACAGCGCTGCTGCGCGGCTCTGAGCTGGCCATAACTTTGTGGCAGCAATAACAGTGGAAATAACAACTCGGACAGCCCCAGCCATGCGAGCACCAGGCCAAGCCATAGTGGCACTTCAAGCGGAAACGGTTGTTGCGCCTGTAGCGCGACGAGCATCGGCCAGCATAAAGCCGCGAGGCCCGCCAACATCAGACACTGCAACAGCAGCTGGGCCGCCAGCTGGCCATACTGCTGGTGTTGCTGTAATTGCAGCACCTGTTGATCCAGACGGATAAACTGCTGCTGGCGCTGTTGCCAATGGCCGGTGGTTAACAAAGTGGTCAGCAACTGCAGGTTTTCCAGCAGCTGACCACGCCGTTGACCCTGCAGCTGAACTTCCTCCGCGGCTTGTTGCACAAGCCCGCGCGCGCCTGTGCGGGAAAAAATGACAATAGCCAGCATCAGAACCAGCAACACCGACGCTATCAACCAGAAGGCGCCGGGCAACAGCACAAACAGCAGCAACAAAAAAGCCGCACTCAGCAAGCTGGCATAACCCAATGGATTCAGCAGCCGCAGCGGCAGCTGATCCAGCACATCGATATCGGCAATCAGCCGCTGTAAGCGATCGCCACAAGCTAATACTGTGTGACCGGTTTGATGGGCAAGAGACACAAACACCTGCAGCCGCAGCACCGCCAGCAAACGTAGCACCAGGGCATGCGACAACACCCGTTCACCATAACGACCGGCGGTGCGGATGATGGCAAACAGCCGGATCAAAGCGCCGGGTCTTAAATAATTAAAACTGGCGCCCACCCCGGCTGCCGCGGCAGCGCTGATAAACCAACCGGACCAGGCCAACAGTGCCACAGTGGCAAATACCGTCAGCACGCCCAGACTGAAACTAAAACTCCAGCCCGCTTTGTGGGTCAGCCACAGATCGCGTAAACGGATCTGGCCGTGTGTTTGTTGCTTCATCCGACCACCCCGAGCGGTTGCCGGCCGATGATTTGCCCCTGCTGTAACAACAAAGCGCCATCCAGAAAACTCAGCTGCTGCCACTGATGGCTGGCGATCAGCAACGTACGGCCCAAACTGAGTTGCGCCAGCAACACCGCCAACCCAGCGGCAGTGTCCTGGTCCAGCTCAGCAAAAGGTTCGTCCAGCAACCATAAGGGCCGGTCAGCCAGTAACAGCCGTGCCAAACAGAGCCGCTGCTGCTGGCCACCGGACAAGCCCTGTCCGGCTTCCCCCAATGAATAATCAAGCGCAGTAGCCACGCCAAGTTCCGCCAGCAGCCCAACCTGCTGCAACGCAGCGGTCAACGCAGCATCAGTGGCACCAGGCAACGCCATCCGTAAATTCTCGGCCACAGTGCCGGCGAACAATTCCGGGGTTTGCGTCAGATAACTCAGTTGCGACCACAGCATTGGCCGGTTCGCCGTATCAACAGGCTTGCCGGCAAACCAGTAATCGCCACTAAAGTCGGCAAAACCGGCCAGTAATTGCAAAAACGACGATTTGCCACTGCCGCTGTCACCCTGCAGCAGCAAGCGCTCGCCAGCCTTGATTTGTAATTGTGGGATCAACAGCCGCGGCTGAGCTTCACTACCAAGCCGGATCTGCTGCAATTGGAGCAGTGGCGTGTTTTCGCTGGGCGAACATACTGTGGGCAGACTGTCCTGAGCTGGTTTGCCTGCCGGTTGCATCGGCAATGAAGGCAACAGCCACAAGGGCTTTAAGGCCAGCGCAGCGGCTTCAGCCTGCGCTTTAGCATGATAATCAGTGCCGAGCTGACGTAGTGGCTGATAAAATTCCGGCGCCAGCAACAAGATAAAAAACGCCGGCGCAAAAGCCACCGGCACCCCACCTTTGGCCCAGGGTAATTCACCCAAAAGCCCGAGGCCTAAATACAACGCCACCAGCGCGATGGCCAGTGAGGCAAATAATTCCAGCACTGCAGTCGACAAAAACGCCAGCCGCAGCACCTGTAATGAGCTTTGCCGATAGCGCTCTGTGGCATGCTCCAGCTGCGCTGTGGCCTGCGGGATCGCATTGAGCCGGCGCAGCAGCGATAAGCCTTGCAGAAATTGCCACAGTCGAGCGCCCATCCGGCCCAATTCTGCCAGTTTTTCACTGCTGGCTTTACTGGCTTCGCGGCCCACTAACACCATAAATAGCGGCACCAACGGCGCCGTCAGCAGTAATAACAAGCCGGCCAGCGGACTATGCCAGCACACCACCACAGCGATAAGCAATGGCGTCCAGATCACCTGAAATAACTGTGGCCAATAGCGGCTGATATAGCCATCCAGCGCATCAATCTGCTCGGTCAGTAAAGTCGACAACAAACCGTCACTGCCAAAGCGTTGCCGCGCCGGTCCCTGCGCCGCCAGCTTGTTTAACAGCTGCTGGCGCAGATCAGTACGCAATAAACGACTACTTTGTTGGGTCAGTAAATCACGCAGCAGCAGGCACAGCTGACGCAACAGAAAAGCCAGCGCAAACTGCCACAACAAAACAAAGGGAAATTCCGGCGCAGGCCTGTCCGTTAAAAGTGTTCCGGCCGGCAGAGCAGCAGCCAGCATGGCATCGGCCAACAAGGCCAGACACCACATCTGCCAAAGCAACAGCGGCACTGACAGTGCCGCTGCAAATACCGCCAGCAGCAACTTTGGCCGGTAAGGCTGCAGCCACTGCTGTAATAAGGGCCGGGCGTTATTCAGAACAGGCTTATTCAGAGCCCTGGTCCTCTTCCGCATAGCCATTTAATTCCAGCCACATCGCATTGATAATGCCAAAAGAACAGGCCAGCAAGACTCCTAAAATCCAGGCGAAATACCACATAATCTTGTCCTTTTAATACAGTGAGTGGGTGTTGTTGCTGATGTGCTGCGCGTTAATCCGGCCAAACATCTTGATGTAACTCCAGATGGTATAACCCAGCACAATAGGCACAAAGACACAGGCAACAAAGAACATAATCTTTAATGTCAGTTCGCTTGAAGTCGCGTCCCACATGGTCAGGCTGTGATTGGGCATTGAACTCGACGGCATCACAAAAGGAAACATCGCGATGCCACAAGTTAAAATCACCCCGGCCTGACCTAATGAAGTCAGCAGGAATGCCAGCGCGCCTGTGCCGGCTTTACTCAATAAGCCACTGAGCGCAAATGCCGCCACGCCTGATACTGGTGCCAGCCACAGCAGCGGATAGTCGGCGAAATTCTGCAGCCAGGCGCCACTGCGCACTTCAACGGTTTTACTGACCGCATTGTTAATAGCGTTACCATCCAGAGCACTGGTGACCACATAGCCATCAATACCGGCATTGAGCCAGACCCCGGCCAATACAAACAAAGCCGCCGCGCCTAAACCAGCAATAAAACCCACGGTTTGACTGCGTTTTTGCACATCACCTTCAGTTTTCATCTGCAGATAAGCCGCGCCTTGGCTAACAAACATCAGCAAGCTCAACACGCCCACCAACAACGCAAAGGGGTTTAACAGCGCAAAGAAGCTACCGGTGTATTTGATACGCAGCAATTCGTCAAAATGAAACGGCACCCCTTGCAGCAAATTACCAAAGGCCACGCCGAAAATGATTGGCGGCACGGCCGAGCCAAAGGTCAGCGCCCAGTCCCAGTTGCTGCGCCAGACCGGGTTTTCCAGCTTGGAGCGGTAATCAAAGCCAATTGGACGCATAAACAAAGCGGCCAAAGTCAGCATCATTGCCAGATAAAAACCACTGAAAGCGGTGGCATACACCGGCGGCCAGGCGGCAAACAAGGCGCCACCGGCAGTGATGAGCCAAACCTGATTACCGTCCCAATGCGGTGCGACAGCGTTAATCATCACGCGCCGGTCCATATCGTCTTTGCCGACCACTTTTAATAAAGCGCCGACGCCCATATCAAAACCGTCGGTGATGGCAAAGCCAATCAACAACACACCAACTAATAACCACCAGATAAATCTCAAAAATTCGTAATCCATGTTACACCTCAGTCGCTTTGCCGGTTTCGAAATCATATTTGCCGGTATGCAGGCTGGACGGGCCTTTGCGGGCGAAATGCTGCATCAGCCAGACTTCGATAATCAGGAAAATGGTATAGAGCACTGAAATCAGGATCAGACTGGTCCAGATCTCCGCCGGGGTTAAACCAGAAGCAGCCAGATGGGTGGGTAATACTTCACCGACCGCCCAGGGCTGACGGCCATATTCAGCGACAAACCAGCCGGCCTCACAGGCGATCCACGGCAGTGGTAAGCCCAGTACCGCGGCGCGTAATAACCAGGTTGGTTTCTTTTCCAGTCGTTTCGCGCTGTAGTAAAAACTCAGCGCAAAAATCACCAGCAAGGCAAAACCCGCCGCGACCATGATGCGGAAACTCCAGAACATCGGCGCCACTTTTGGGATACTGCCATCTACTGCCGCCTGAATCTGTTCAGGCGTGGCTTTGGTTGGGTCTTCTGCATAAGCCGTGACTAGCAGGCCATAGCCTAAGTCTTTTTTCACGCTGTCAAAAGCCGCTTTGGTCTCAGCCGAGGTATCACCAGCACGCAGCAGACGCAATAAGCGATAGGCTTCGATACCGTTGACGATACGGGCGCGGTGTTGCTCTTTTAAGTCCTTCAGACCACTGACCGGTTCATCCAGTGAACGGGTCGCAATCAGACCGAGCGCGTAAGGAATTTTGACGGCGTAATCAGTGGTTTGAGTTTCACTGTTTGGCACACCAATCACAGTAAAAGATGCCGGTGCCGGATGGGTGTCCCACTCGGCTTCAACAGCGGCCAGCTTCACTTTTTGCACGTCACCCAGCTCATAACCGGATTCATCACCGAGCACAATTACCGACACAGACGCCGCCAGACCAAAGGCCGAAGCGATGGCAAAACTGCGGCGGGCGAAAGCTAAATCGCGGCCTTTGAGCATATACCAGGCCGAAATCGCTAAGATAAACATCGCACCAGTGACATAACCAGCCGACACGGTATGGACAAATTTGACCTGCGCTACCGGGTTAAAAATGACTTCGCTGAAGCTGGTCATTTCCATCCGCATCGTCACATAGTTAAATTCAGCGCCCACCGGGTTTTGCATCCAGCCATTGGCGATCAGAATCCACAAGGCCGACAGGTTGGAACCCAGCGCCACCAGCCAGGTTACGGCTAAATGCTGCACCTTGCTTAAGCGGTCCCAGCCGAAGAAAAACAAACCAACCAACGTCGATTCGAGGAAAAATGCCATCAGGCCTTCAATCGCCAGCGGCGCGCCAAAAATGTCGCCAACATAATGCGAATAATAGGACCAGTTGGTGCCGAACTGGAATTCCATCGCGATACCGGTGGTGACCCCGAGCGCGAAGTTAATGGCAAATAACTTGCCCCAGAATTTGGTCATATCGCGGTAAATTTCTTTGCCGGTCATCACATAAACCGACTCCATGATCGCCAGTAAAAACGTCATACCAAGCGTCAGTGGCACAAATAAGAAGTGGTACATTGCCGTAAAGGCAAACTGCAAGCGCGAGAGTTCGACGATATCCATCCACCGTCTCCTGTGTGTTAACTTAATTAATTACTAATATACAGTGCACCAATCGAAAGCGTCGTTGCTGAAAGCTATTGGGTTGATCAGCATCAAAGATTGCGACCACCAAAGAGATACCCCTTTTGAGACCCGCGGTTTTATTGTCCGCCTGTAGCGTCTGGTTTACTTTGATTAGAATCAAACTGTCGGAGAGGAAATCGCATCGCAGCAGAATAACTCGCAGCGGCTTTCGTATGCGAAATCCGCTGAAGTATTGAAGTGGAATGTTTTTTTTGCAAACCGGCGGCTGTTGCCGTGGTGGGCGAAGATTCGACTAGTTGCCTGGTCGTGGCATTAGCCCGGCCGCCTGATACAAAGCGTCAATACCCTGCATTTGTGTCAGCGCATCCGAGCCGCCGGTCAGCGGCGTGGCACCGTGCTGCAGGCAATCCAGCAAGTGTTGCAGCTGGTAGAAATATGTGGTTCGGCCGTCGGTCTGTGGCGGTATTTGCCGGGACTCCCCCTGCAGCGGGCTGTCAGCTGTGGCCGCTGTCAGCTGCAACTGATAACCCTGCTGTGGTGCGACCAGATTATCAATGGTCAGGCAACCATGTGTGCCCTCCAGCTGCAGATAAGCCAGATGCTGCGTGCCCAGATGTTCTGCCATCGAACACCCCAGATGTGCCGTCACTGCCGGTGCTGTTGCCGGCATAAATAACAGCTTGGCGCTGAAACTGCTGTCCACTTGTGGACTGTCACAAATCGCGCCGGCGTGCTGGATCTGATAGCTATCTCCAAACAAAGTGCGTAACCAATGCAGCGGATAACAACCCAAATCCATCAAAGCGCCGCCACCAAGCGCCAGCTCATGGCGTAACGAGCCGGCAAATGCCGGGATCCGCACCGAAAAATGACTGCGCGCAGTATGAATGTCGCCGAGAGCACCGCTGTGCAACAGTGCTTCCACTTGCAAAAACAGCGGGTGAAAGCGGTAGTGATAACCTTCCAGCAACAGCACTTGCCGGCTATCAGCAGCTTCCAGCATTGCTTTGGCCTGCAGTGCATTCATCGCAAAAGGTTTTTCGCACAGCACATGTTTACCGGCGCGCGCGGCGGCAATACTCCAGGTCGCATGCAAAGACGCCGGTAAGGCGTTGTACACCAGATCAATGTCCGGATCGTCCAGCAATGCCTGATAACTGCCATAACTTTTGGCAATGCCATGTGACGCCGCAAAGGCATCGGCTTTGGCCTGCGAAGATGCAGCCACCGCCACCACTTCAGCACGGTCGGCCAGCAATAATACCGGCTCCAGCACAGCACGGGCGCTGATCCGCGCCGCGCCCAACAGCCCAATCCGCACTTTAGCTGGGGTTGGGGCTGACTCAGTGTCATATACCGGCATCGCTGACTCCTTGATTGCTCTTTACTGTTTGGCTGTCATCACAACGGCAACAAAACCCGCAAGCGGTACGTTTGGCCGGCCACAATGTCAGGCAGCACATTAGCTGCCAACATCTGTTCGCCAAGGTAAATCTGCATGCTTTGGATCCCGGCCTGTCGTGTCAGGCTGAGTTCAACAGTCGCGCCGCGGAACTGCCGGCGCACTGATGCTTCTGGCCAATGCGCCGGCAGCTGCGGCTGGATCCGCAGCCCGTTGCCTTCACCTTTCAGGCCAAACAGATGTTCAATCAGGCAGCGGTACACCCAATGCACAGTGCCGGTATTAAACAGCTGACTGGAGCGGCCGGCCGTGCGTGGATACTGGCTATAAGCGCCGCGATAATAATTCGGCAAAAATACCGGCAACTGGCCACGCTGACGCTGATCGGCTTCATCGTCTGACGGCAGCATCTGGCGCAGCGTGTGAAAGGCCCGATCGGCATCGCCAATCTGATACAAGGCATACAGATAAAACGCTGCCGCATGGTTATACACAGAACCGTTTTCGGCCGAACCCGGGAATTTCTGTGTGACGCGGCCCACATCATCCCGCATCGCGGTATAAGCCGGCGCCAGCATTTGCACGCCATACGGGGTTTGCAACTGGGTATCCACGGCCTGCAACAACGCCTGTTGCTGCGCCGCACTGGCTGCACCGCTTAACAATGCCCAGCTTTGCGGGTTCAGGTAAATCCGTCCCTCAGGGTCTTTGCTGATGCCAAACACGACGTTGTCGTCGGTGATGCCACGGCCATACCACTGGCCATCCCACAGATAATGGTTCACCGCCTGATTAAAAGCTGCTGCTTTGGCGCGGTAATCGTCCGCCAGCGCCGTTTCGCCTTGAGTCTCAATGAGTTCCGCCCAGGTATTCAGTGCATAAGCCGCGGCAAGGCTGAGCCAGCCCGACACACCACGGCCTTTGTAGCCGACCATATTCATCGGGTCACACCAGTCGCCCTGCTCGATGTAACTTAAACAACGCTCGTCTTTTTTCTGCCAGAGCCAATGCATAGCGCGGTGCAGATGTTCGCGCACAGTAGTGGTGCCGGCGGCGGTTTCTTTGTAGCCGACTTGCTCGTCCAGCACCGACCAATCGTTGGTTTCATCAAGATAAGCGCGCAGAAACAGCGGCAGCCAGACACATTGGTCGGTATGCGGCACCTGATTGATATATTTCAGCTGCGCATCCGGATGCAGCAAAATGCCGTCCGGCATTTCGCCGCTCTGATGCTGCTGCGACAGCGCCGTCAACAGCGCCTGCCGGGCCGTCTGCGGCGCCAGATAGGCCATGCCCATATTGTCCTGCAGATAGTTGCGTGTCTGTGGATCTGTGGTCAGCCGGTTCACTTCACCGTGGTAATACACCTGGCGCGGCAGCCACTGATTAACAAAATTATCCAGGCCCGTATCCGGTGTGCGGATCTGAATAGCTGGTGTTATCGCGTCCATGCGCGCCTGACTTTGGGCAATAGCTGCAGCAAAGCCGTCGCTCTGCGCCGAGCCAAAAAACCGCTGCCGGATGGCGGCGATTTCGGCCAGATCTTTAGCCGGACCAAACACAAAGCGGAATAACTCATTGGCCCCGACGCCAAGCTCCATATCGTACTGCAGCACACAAGCCGGGGTTTCATAATCAGCATTGCTGTTTGTGAGCCTGTCAGCGCTGACACCAGCCGGCGCTGCCAGCCCACCTTCGCCTTCAAACTGCTGCTGATTCGCTTCCCACGCCAGCGGCGCGCGTTCTGCCAGTAAAAAGGTCTGATCTTTAAAGTCTTTTTGTTTGAAATAGTCCGGATATTTTTGGTAAGGCGTCACGCTGCTGCAGACCACGGCCTGCAAATCGGCTTCATAACGGCCGCCCTGATTCATCCAGGACATATAGCCAACCGGGAAATACGGGTACAGACTGAGTCGGCGCGTGGCGGTGCCTAAATTTCGCACCCGCAACTGCCACAGTTCCAGCGGCGCATCCGGCGCCAGAGCCAGCCGCCATTCCAGCCGCAATTCCCCATCCAGTTCCAGCTGCCAACAGATGTCGGCCGCGCCTGCGGAAAACACGAATTTTGCCGGCTGCCGGCGAACTGGTTCATAAGGTACCGACCACAGCTCGCCACTGTCCTGATCTTTGACATACACAAACCGGCCAGGATGATGGGCGTAATACGGCTGCTCCGGTTGCATAAAAGTTTTGGCTTCCAGATTCGGCGCATGGGCGTATTTGGCCGGTTCCGGCTGCATAAACTGGGCAGTGGCATAACCACGGCAGTTCAGCTGGATCATCATGGCTGGGTTCCATAAGAACGCGGCGGCCTGCGGCATGGCGGTGGCACTGAACAATTGATAACGCTGCCCCGTAGCGTCCGGATTCATCAAAGGCATCAGGTTTTACTCCCGGAAATATCGGTATCAGAAACAGAACTATCTTTATCATTGGCGGCTTCACGTCGTGCGGTCAGCTCCTGTTGCAGCGCAGTGACCTGAGCTTCAGACAACGGATAACACCACATCACAGCCGCAGCCAGCAGCGCGACAATGCCGGGGATCAGCGACATCAGCCACAAAATACCTTGTTGCGAACCGGCATTTTGCTCCGCGTTGGCGACATACCCCAGCAGCGCCAGCACCCAGCCGATGGTGGCCGATGCGAGCGCGCCACCGAGTTTTTGCGAAAAAGTCGCGGCCGAAAACGTCATGGCCGTAGCGCGCCGGCCAGTGCGCCATTCGTTGTAATCCGCGCTGTCGGCGTACATCGAAAATGCCAGCGGTGACTTCGGCCCCAGCACAAAACCAATCGCCAGATTCAGCGCAAATACCAATGTAATGTTATCCGGCGGCACAAAATACAGCGCCAGCGACATCACACCGGCCAGGCTCATCAGCAACATCATCAGGGTCTTTTTCGCCAGAAAGCGCGTCATCAAAGGGGTCGATGCGGCGCCAAGTGCCAGCGCTAACATGTAACTGGACAAAAACTCGCCGACCAGCTGTGGCTGCTGCAGATAATATTTGAAGTAATACACCGCGCTGCTGGCGCGCATCGTGATGGTGATCATGATCACCAGCGCCAGGCAAAACAGCACCAGCCAGGGTTTGTTGCCGGCCAAATCGCGGATGTCCTGCCACACCGGCGCCGGCACAGTGCTAACCGGCTGAATGCGCTCGCGGGTCGTGGCAAAAGTGACGAGAAATAGCAGCGCCGCCGCCACACCAAACAACCCCATCGTCAGCTGCCAGCCAAGCACGTCATCGCCTTGCCCCAACAAAGGCACCAGTTTAGGTGTCAGATAAGTGACTAAAATGCCGCCGGTAAAACCACCGATAAAACGGAAACTGACCAGCGTGGTGCGGTCCTGACTGTTGGCAGTGATGACGCCGGACAGCGCTGAATACGGAATATTAATGCCGGTATAAATCAGCATCAGCAGGCTGTAAGTGCCATAGGCCCAGATTAATTTGCCGTCGGCGTCGAGATCGGGCGTGGTGTAAGTCAGCACACCGGCGCCCGCCAGCGGTAACGCCAGCCACAACAGATAAGGCCGGAACTTACCAAAACGCGTGCGGGTCCGGTCGGCGATAGCGCCCATCATCGGGTCGGTAAAAGCATCAATGATTTTGGTGATCAACATCATAGTGCCGGCTGCGGCGGCAGAGATGCCAAACACATCGGTATAAAAAATCAGTAAAAATGCCGAGATATTGGCCCAGTAGAAGTTAAAGCCGATGTCGCCGACGCCATAACCGACTTTTTCGCCAAGCCCAAGCCGCTGTGCTGCAGGACTGGTGCTGCTGGTGGTGTTTGTCATTTTGCTAACCCTGTATCATCCGGCACGGTCACATCGCCGGTTTTGTGTTAGCGCTATCAGCAGTCAGCTGCAACGCCTGAAAGATGTTTTTAAGTTGTTCCGGCACAGGCAACCGCAGGTCCAGCCACAACACGTCCGGCTCCAGCACCGGCACCTGCATCGTCGCGAGCTGACTATGCAACATAGATTCGGGCATAAAATGCGCCGTACGGGCGCGTAACCGTGCCGCCAGCACGTCGGCCGGGCCATGCAGATAGACGAATAACGGCGCTGCCGCTGCTGCGCGGATTTGCGCCCGTTGCTGCTGAATCAGCCCCGAGTAACTCAGTACTGTTGGCAGGCCTTGGGCCTGTTGTTGCTGTAGCGCCTGACACAACAAACCGACCCAGTGCTGACGCAGTTCCGGCGTGAGCGGCTGGCCAGATGCCATCATTTGCTTGGCAGTGGCGGAATGAAAATCGTCGCCTTCCAGAAAGGTCCAGCCCAGCGCGTCTGCGCAGTGCCTTGCCAGGGTAGATTTGCCGCTGCCGGCAACCCCCATCAGAATTAATGTTTGCGGCTTGTGCCCACTGACGCCGGGAGCAACAGCATGGCTTGAACCTGTCATCTGTTCTGGGGTGCTTAACGCTGATGGGTCGTCAGCTGCGGTATCACGCGGCATCTGCCTGTCCTTCTTTTGCTGGGATCCGGTGCTGCTGTCCGGGAATAAAGAAATCGCTTACAACAATGCTGACACAGCTTAATTCAGACAAAATGTTAGCGCAACCATTTTGACCTCAATAGCGATTTTCCGTTAAGGTAAGCCGATTCTTTATTTGTACAGCAGCTGCCAGCAGCATCACCCGCAGGACTCCCGCCGATGAATCGTAAACCCAATTTAAAAGATGTGGCTGAACTGGCCGGTGTCAGTGCTATCACAGTATCGCGGGTGCTGACGACGCCGGAAAAAGTGTCGGACAAACTGCGGCAGAAAATTGAACAGGCGATCCACGAACTGGGTTATATCCGCAACCACGCCGCCAGCGCGCTGGCTTCCAACCGCTCCGGTGTGCTGGCGGTGATCATCCCGTCTTTGTCCAATATCGTGTTTAACGAAGTGCTGCAGGGCATTTACAGCGCAGTGAAGCCACACCAGCTGCAGGTTATCCTCGGTGATTGCCATTATTCGCCGTTGGAAGAAGAAAAACTGATCGCCACTTTGTTAAGCCAGGCACCGGAAGGCGTGATCCTGACCGGCACCGACCAGACCGATTACGCCCGCAAACTGTTGCAAAACGCTGGCATTCCGGTGGTCCAGCTGATGGAACTGACCGACCAGCCGATTGATATCAATATCGGTTTTTCCCATCTGGACGCCGGTATGGCGATGACCCAACATCTGCTGGCGCGCGGTTATCGCCGGATTGGGTTTCTCGGCGCCCGGATGGATCCGCGCACGCAACAACGCCTGGCTGGCTTTAAGCGCGCAATTGAAGACTGGAACCTGGCACAGGCCCGTGAGTCTCAGGCGTTGTGCCAGCAGTTTGTCGTCACTACGGGCCAGTCGTCGTCGATTAAACTTGGTGGCCAGCTGCTACAGGCCGTAATGGCCGAATCGCAGGGTCAGTGTGATGCGGTGTTTTGCTGCAACGACGACCTGGCGCTTGGTGCTTTGTTTGAAGCACGCAAGATGAACCTGCGGGTCCCTGCCGACCTCGCCATCGCCGGTTTTAATGACCTCGAAGCTTCGGCACTGGTCGAACCCGGTATTACCAGCGTGGCAGCGCCGCGTTTTGCCATGGGCAAACAGGCGGTAGAACTACTGATGCAAAAGGCCAGCGGCGGGCAACGTGAATTCTCCCCGATCGACGTGGGTTACAGCATTATGGTGCGCGGCTCGACCTGAGCACAGCTCTGGCCTGCACTGTACCCAATAACGCCGCCATCTTAGGCCGGATTTTTTTTCGCAAAAATATTCGCTAAAGTGAAATCCAAAGCCAATCCGGCGTGCATCTAAGTTTCAGCATATTCAACCGGAGAACCCAAAATGCTGAAACTCACTTTATCCCTGCTCACGGCGGCTGTATTCAGCCTGTGCTGTAAAACCGCAGAAGCGGCACAGATGCCATATACCGCGGAAACGCTGCATCAGATACTGAGCGCCAAAGACGCAGAATTTTTCCAACGCGGTTTTAATCAGTGTGATCTGGCTTATCTGGAGACCACCGTCAGCCCCGAGCTGAAGTTTTACCACGATCGCGGCGGTTTTCAGGATAAAAAACTCTTTATGCAAAGTGTCCGGCAACACCTGTGCAGTGACCCGGCACATAAGCCGATCCGCAAACTGGTTGCCGGCAGTTTACGGACTTTTCCGTTATACAAAGACCAAACGCTGTACGGCGCAATCCAGCACGGGGAACATGAATTTTACCTGCGCGAGCCCGGCAAAACCGATCGGCTGACCGGAACGGCACGTTTTACTTCGGTCTGGCTAAAGCAAGGCGACGACTGGATCCTCAGTGACGTGCTGAGTTATGACCATCAGGACCCTGGCGTCAGCGCGCCTGAAGCAGTGGCCGTCGCTCCCAACAAACCCATTACAGAGCCGTCTGCCGCCTTTATCAAAGGCTTATTGAAACAACATCAGGTGCCGGCGCTGGGCCTGGGTTTGATCAGTAACGGCAAGCTGCAGTCCGTGCGGGTCTATGGTGAATTACAACAAGGGGTGCCGGCGCCGGCCAATACCTTGTTTAAAGTGGCGTCGCTGACCAAACCTATTGTCAGCCTGCTGACCTTGCGTCTGGTTGGCGCAGGCAAACTCAGCCTGGATGAAAAACTGGCGCAATATTGGGTGGACCCCGATATAAAAGCGGACCCGCGCCACCTGTTATTAACACCGAGGCTGGTACTCACCCATCAGACTGGTTTTGCCAACTGGCGTTATTTAGAGCCAACTAAAAAACTGCAGTTTCAGTTTCAGCCCGGTACCAGGCATCAGTATTCCGGCGAAGGCTTTGAATATCTGCGTAAAGCGCTGGAAGCGAAATTTGGCCAGCCGCTGGAACAGCTGGCAGAACAGTATGTATTCACGCCGGCCGGCATGACAGATACGCATTTTTACTGGACGCCGGCAGTCGACGAGCAGCGTTATGCCCGTAACCACGATGCCAAAGGCGAGCAGCTGCCACTGGAAAAATATACCACCGCCAATGCCGCGGCCAACCTGCTGACCACAGTCGAAGACTACAGCAAGTTTCTGTTGTTTGTGCTGGCCCAACAACAGGCGATGCCGGCTCTTTACCAGCAAATGCAGAGCATTCAGGTACCACTCAAAGCCAATAATGGCGTTGGCCTTGGCTGGGAAATTTTTTCCGGCTTTTCGACCGGCGAAGCACTATTACTGCATACCGGCAGAGATCCGGGAGTATCTACCGCAGCCATGCTGTTTCCGCAAAGCGGCAATGGCTATGTGATTTTTATGAATGGCGACAACAATGTCCCGGTGCTTGAACAACTGCTGCCACAGTTGTACCTTGGCGCTGAACTGTGGCAGCGCAAATAAGCCACGAATAACAACGGATAAAAGTGATGAATGGTCAAGAGTGGGCAGAGATCCTGGTACCTTTAATTTCGTTCAGTGCGGGAGTGGCTGTACTGGCGTTGTTATTGCTGTACAAGTACAAGAAAAAGCAGCTGTTTTTGCAGATGGTCGAACGCACTCTGCACCAACAGGCGCCGCTGCAGCCGGAGACCATCCGCGAAGTCGCTAACCACTTTTTCTCTGCCAACCGCGACTTACGCAAAGGCATTTTTTTGCTGGTGCTGGCGCTGGCCATTCTGGCTTTTTCTGCTCTGGCCGATTTTCGTCAAAACGGCAATCTGGATTTAAATGATGCCCTGAACGGTATTGCGATGTTGCCGGGGATGCTGGGTCTGGCCTTTTTACTGTTGGCCAGGCTTGACCGCCAGCGGTCGCGTTAAGCCAGCACTGTGGCAAAACCGCCATCCAACCGGCCAGCGCTGCAACAGGCATCAGTCGACCAACTGGTTGCTATCGTGCAGGCCTGTGGCGACAACGCGGCTTTTAATGAACTATTTGGCCGGTTTGAGCGCAAACTGCGGGCATTTTTATTGTATAAATCCAGCGACAGCAAGTTTGAAGTTGATGATTTAATGCAGGAAACTTACGTCAAAGCCTTCCTGCATATCGTTCAGTATCAGCAACAGGCGGAGTTTTCGACCTGGCTGTTACGCATAGCCATCAATGAGTTATTGCAGGCCAAACGCGCGCAAGGCATTTTTGTCCGGCTGAAACAACGCTGGTTTCACAGCGAACCGCAAGCGCAGAGCCATACCGACCAGAGCGCCGAACAGCGCGACGCGGCGGCCTTACTGGCATGCCTCAGTGATGTGCAGCAGCAAGTCTTTGTTTGTGCTGAATTTTATGGTTATTCACAAAGCGAAATTGCCGAGCAGTTGCAGTTGCCGCTCGGCAGCGTCAAAACCTACATGAAACAGGCGCGCGACGCGCTCGACAGGATAAGCAGCTGATGATGAAACTGAAATGGCAACTCCGGCTGCGGCTTTGGCTGTGGCAACAACGCCGCTATCTGATCCTGAGCGCTGCCAGCCTGCTGGCTGCAGTGCTGCTGCTGGCAGGCAACGCCATGTTGCTGTCGTTGGTGCCGGCATTACCGGTGATGGCAGTACCGCTGCTGACTTTGGGTCAGCTGGGCATTGCCGGGCTTTTAGTGACGCTGGTGCTGATAGTGTCTGATTAACAGTTACACCCGTACCAGCCCGCGAAACCCGCGGGCGGCGTAATAAGAATCAGCACCATTGTGGTAGATAAAGACCTGATCATAACGCCGGTCGCCAAACAGCGCCCCGCCTAAGCTACGGATTTCAGCCGGCGTGGCAATCCAGCTGGAAGTTTTTTGATCCACCGCCTTGATGCTTTGCAATAAGCGGTATTGCTGTTCGTTTAATAGCTCAATGCCAATCTGCGCTGCCAGTTCACTGACGCAACCAGCTGGTTTGTTGGCTTTGCGTGCATCCAGCGCTTTGCGGTCAAAACACAAACTACGCCGCCCAATTGGGCTTTCTGCCGAGAAATCACAAAACAGCAATTCGCCGGTTTGCGCATCCACCGCCAGCAGATTTGGTTCGCCGCCGCTGGCTTCCATCGCCGCCAGCACTTCAAGTTTGGCCGGTGCAGCCTGCAGCCTAGCCTGTATTTGTGGCCAGCTCAGGTCTGGATGGCGCTCAGGGTGTCCTGTAAAACGTTGTTGCAAAATATCCAGCATTGTTGATACGGCTAACAAATCCATAAACTATCTCCGCTATCGTTTTTTACTGCTGCTGTAGGGCTGCCCACACCTTGGGAGTAGTGCCAAAACACTGTTTAAAATGCCGGTGCAGATGACTCTGATCGGTAAAGCCGCAACAGATGGCGACCTGAACCAGCGGCAAGCCACGTTCTATCAGGGTTTTCGCTTTCTGCAGCCGTTTCAGGATCACGTAGCGGTAAGGCGTGGTGCCGTACAGTGCCCTGAAATCCCGGGTGACCTGCCACTTACTGTATTGGGAAATCACCGCCAGTTCATCCAGCGTGATCTCGGCAGGCATACAGGCATCGACGGCAATCATATCGTCGATATATTGCCGTACCCGGTTCATTGCCTGATAGTTGGCTTTGGTATGCCGGATGCTGTTGCTGGTGTTTTGCTGCAAACAGCAAGCAAATGAATAGATCAGCTCCTGCTGCTCTAAGATTTCCAGTGGTCGATTAAACTCTGCTAACAACGCACTGGCGATGCGGACAAAATGCAGGTCTTTGGATACACCGCCGGGCAAAAACGGCAAACTTGCGCCTTGTAGAACCTGTTGCACCTCGGCCGGATCAATAGTGATGGCGCGATAGGCAAACGGACTTTCAGTACCGGCCTGACCATCATGCAGTTCGTCAGGGTGCAGTATCACTACCTCGCCCGGCAATGAATGGCGCAGTTCACCGCGATAATGAAAACTTTGCACACCGGATGTCGTTAAGGCCAGTGTATAAGTATCGTGACGATGCGGCGCATAAGCCAGACCGCTGAAACAAGCTTCGAATCGCTCTGTCTCCCCGGCGGCACGTTTGACCCATCCCTGGTTTTTCCTCATCGGGGGCGATACTCCTGAATGTAGGGGCTGTTGGCAGCGCAATATCGTGCAATAACATGCTCAGTGATGGCTTTACTATATCGCTGAATGTAAACCATTTGGAAATTAAACATGATCGATGGACTGAAACGATTTTTACTCTGGACGCTGGCAATTGCCACTGTGGTCGCCATTGCGGCCATTGTCGCCGGTTTTTCCTTCCGCGCAGGCTTAGGTACGCCGACAGAACAATTCCACGAAAAGGCGGTCTATGCGCCCAACGGCGTGGTCAGCACCAGTCAGCCACTGGCCAGTCAGGCTGGTTTAGCGGTGCTGCAGCACGGCGGCAATGCGGTGGATGCGGCAGTGACTGCCGCTGCGGTATTAAGTGTGGTCGAGCCTTATATGACCGGCATCGGTGGCGACATGTATGCCATGGTTTGGCTGGAAAAAGAGCAGCGGCTGGTCGGCATTAATGGCAGTGGCCATGCCGGCGCTTTGATGACTTTTGACGCCATTGCCAAACGTGGACGCATTCCCGGTGAAGGCCCACTGTCGATAACACTCCCCGGTGCTTTATCCGGTTGGGCCAAACTGCTGGAAGCCCATGGCACCTTGACCCTGGCCGAGGCGCTGGCGCCGGCCATCGCGCTGGCTGAACAGGGTTTTCCGGTGTCCAAAGCCACAGCCAACGAGTGGGCTTTGTTTGAAGGACAAATCAATTGGGACCCGGGCGCCCGCGCCACCTTTCTCATCGATGGCAAACGCACGCCTGCCGCCGGTGAATGGTTTACCAACCCCGATTATGCTAATTCGCTGAAGCTCATCGCTGCCGAAGGGCCACAAGCACTGTATGGCGGGCCATTAGGTGAAAAGATTGCCGCCGGTGTGCAGGCGCTGGGCGGCTTTTTAACCGCAGCGGATTTTGCCAATTACAGCGCCGAATGGGTCGAGCCGATGTCGGTCTCCTATAAAGGCTACCGGTTGTGGGAATTACCGCCTAATGGTCAGGGCATTGCCGCCTTAGAAATGCTGAAGATTTTAGAGCCTTATGATTTGGCTGCCATGCAGCACAATTCTGCCGACTATCTGCACCATTTGATTGAAGCAAAAAAACTGGCCTACGCTGATTTGGAGCATTTTGTTGGTGACCCTGCTTTTATGCAGATAAAGCCTGAACAGTTATTGTCCGACGAAGTGATCGCTAGGCGCCGGACTTTTCTGGATGCCGGCAAGGCCATGACCAGGGCTGATCCGGAACCTTCGCTGACGACCAGCGATACCACATACCTGAGCACAGCAGACAAAGACGGTAATATGGTGTCCTTTATTAATAGCCTCGCCGGCCCTTTTGGTTCCGGCATTGTGGTGCCGGGCACTGGTTTTGCACTGCAAAACCGCGGTGTCGGATTATCGGCGCAAGCCGGCAGAGCCAATACCGTCGCGCCCGGCCGGCGGCCATTTCATACTATTATTCCCGGCTTTGTCACCAAAACAGACGCGCAAGGGAAACAACAGCCCTGGCTGAGTTTTGGCATTGTTGGCGGGCCGCAGCAGCCGCAGGCGCATGTGCAGGTGCTGCTGAATATGCTGGTGTTTAATATGGACATTCAGGAAGCCATCGATGCGCCGAGGTTCCGGCACTGGGAAGACAACAGAGTGAGCTTTGAGCAAGCGATCTCACCAAACACCGTTGAGCGTTTATATAGCATGGGCCATGCGCCGCAAAACCCCGTGATGGCGACAGCGCAGGGCTTTTTTCATGGCAATAATCCCGGATTGATCTTTGGCGGTGGCCAGGGCGTGATGAAAGCAGAGAAAGGTTATATCGCCGGCTCTGATTCCAGACGCGACGGCGTAGCAGCGGCTTACTGAACAATGCATGCCATGGCGGTAAAGACGGTACTTACCGGATAAAAAAACTGCCAGCGAGCTGGCAGGTGTATTCACACGAATTGCAGGACAATGCAAAAAAGCGGGTAAACAGGGCAGAGCAAAAGTCACACGAGAGTTAAAAGGCCCGGCGGAGTTCGCCGGGCCTGCGGTCTTCTGACAAAATTACCGCAGTTTAGTCAAAGCTGACATTAAAGCGCACGCCAAAAGTACGTGGCGCCTGCCACATATAATTTGGCACCGGGTCGCCATGCGTGCGGCCCTGATCACTCTTGATGTCACGGTCTGACACGTTGTTGATAAAAGCTTCTAAGCTCCAGTCGGCATTGACCGGCTCGTAGCTCAGGCTCAGGTCCAGTTTGCTGTATGCATCCTGCCGGTCGATATCAGCAGCAAATGGCAGATTACGGAAGCCGGCCGGTCTGTCGCCGCGGTTGGCCGGGTCAAACCAAACTTCCGAGGAATAACTTAAGCGAGCCCGCGGTTTTAACGTCGCGCCACTTCGCAGGCCAATCTGATGCTCATAACTTAACGATGCGCTGAACTCCGGCGCCAGCACCAATTTGTTGCCACTAAAATCCAGCAGGTTTGGCTGACTGGCCACGCCGGCTGACGGGTTAAACAGCTTGCCATCCGCACCGTACTTAGAATCTGTGGTCAGGAACTCATCATACTTGGCGTCCAGCACAGATGCCGACATACTCAGCTCGCCATTACTGCCCACCAGATACCGGCCTTCCAGCTCCAAACCGTTAATAGTCGCTTTACCGGCGTTGGTTTTACGCAGTAAATCAGCGCCTGTTGCCGTCACCACGTTACTGGTCACCTGCAGATCTGTGTATTCGGTGGAGAATAAAGTGGCGAACAGCTGCAGGCTCTTGTCAAAGAACATGCCTTTCATACCGAACTCAATACTCTGGTTTTCTTCCGGCGCGACATAAGCATTGGTGCCGGCCGCTTCGTCGTTGTTGGCGGCGATAATGGCATTCAGCGCGGCCTGGTCAAACGGGCCTGTGCCTTTATAGCTGCCACCATCCTGAATAGTGCCGGACTTAAAGCCGGTGGCATAAGAGCCGTACATCATGATGTCGCTGCTCAGGTCATATTCCAGCCGTGCCATGCCGGTGGTTTTATCCCATTCTGGGCTGGTGTCGTTGTAGGAATCGACCCAGCATTGGCCCGGTTGTACCAGGAACTTATTCGGCGCCAGGCCACCGAGCAGGTTAGACGGATCTGCTGCGTTGTTTGGGAACACCGTCAGTGCTTTATTTTCAGTGCGTTTGACATCCGGACACATAATGTTGCGGCCGCCACGGTCCCAGCGTTCGTCTTTGGTGTAACGCAGGCCGGCACTGAGGCGCCAGTCGTCATTCAGGTGATAAGTACTTTGTGCATACAGGCTGTTAGACAACAAACCACGGTCTGGCTGGCGATATGTGGACCAGAGGTTTTTATTTGGCGTTTTACCGCCTTCGTAGTCGTTCCCCGGGTGCACAATGTCAAAGTGCGTCAGGTTATTTTCTTTGAAGTAGAAATATCCGACCATCCACTGCAACTGCTCGCCGTCGGCATTTTTCAGCTGCAATTCGTGTTGGACCGCTTCGTGTGTACATTCGACACAACCGCCCCACTCGTATTTGGTCAGGCTCCAGGTGCGGTCCCACACTGAGACACGGCTGGAATCGGTATAACCACCGATATAAGAGGCTTCCACGCCGGAATCAAAACGGTAGTTGATACGGGTGCGTAATGAGTCAATCTGGAAATCGTTGTAACCCGGTTCCTGCACATAAGAACTGCGGTCTGAGCCACCAGTCAGTGTTGGGATCTGGCCTGTGCCTTTGTCGGTGAAATTTTCATAAGAGAAAGTCCAGTCAATATTGTCGGCTGGCTGATAAAAAGTGCTGATGCGCGCCGCGGCTAAATCAGTCGAGCCATATTTATCACCAAGCGCCGATCCCGGCAGGAAATCCACCACGCCTTCGGACTGATCCGACGCTGCAGCGACACGCACCGCAAAGGTTTCACTGAGTGGCATATTCAGTGCTGCACGCACCGCTTTGCGGTCATAGTTACCGAGCGTCACTTCAGCGTTGCCTTCAACACCGTCCAGCCGCGCTTTGGCAGTATGTAAATTCACCACACCACCGGTGGCGTTACGGCCAAATAAAGTGCCTTGCGGGCCACGCAGAATTTCTGCGCCTTCTAAGTCAAACATCAGCGCGGACGCGCCTTGCGAGCGGGCGGAATAAACGCCGTCAATGTGGAAGGCCACTGCCGGATCGCCACTTTCAGTCTGGTCGGAAGAACCAATACCGCGGATGTAGACCATCGGCGTGTTCTGTGTGCCGTTTTGGGCAATTTGCAGACTCGGCACTATGCCCTGCAGGTCATCCAGTTGCAGCACGTGGTTTTCGTCCAGGGTTTTCTGGTCAAAAGCTGTCACCGCCAAAGGCGTTTCCCGCAAGGTTGTAACCCTTTTGGTCGCAGTGACGGATATAACTTCAATCTCGCGTTCGGCGTTGTCGCCGGCCTGTGTTTGTTGTTCTGACTCTTGTGCCTGCGCCAATGCCGGTAAAGTGCCGGTCAGCAGCAGACTGGTAAAGAGCGCCAGTGGGCGGAGTGGGAATTTGTTCACGTTTAGATACCTATCCTGTTGACGGTGGAGTCGCCAGCCTGACAGCGCAACCAATTTGCGCAACTGCCGGCCAATCTGTTTGTATGGCTGTACCCAATACGGCTGAAGCCCTGCTTTATCTGACTTAGTTATCAGAACCAGCAATGCACCACATAGGCCATGCTACTGAGTCCGGCTAAATTACCTACAACAAAATGTTAGCGCAACCATTTTATGAAACATTCTGCAAAATTTGCGATAAATACCTGCTATTCGCACAGCGTCGCTACGACAGATAAACTGGCTGTTTTTTAATCATCACACGATGTGCAGTCAGGAATTAGCAGAGATTTTCATACAATGATTGCGCAATCAGCAGCTGCATTCACTGCTGATTGCAAGGAGAATTACCGCAGGATAAAGCGGCCGGCAGGCTTATAACGGATCGGCACTGCCGTCTGCCAGCAAGCGGAAATACTGGCCGTCACGGATCAGCAGGCCCTCGCTGCTGCGCGGCGGGATGCTGCCACGATAGTCGCGCGGCTGGCGCACGTTAATCGCCAGCACTTTGCCGTTAAACAAGCTGTGTACCCGGCGCTGCGGCGTATGACCCACCACTACTGCACTGGCATCAAAGGCGGTCAGCGTTTTTTCCACTTCGGTTTGAGTTAAATCCGCGTCGAAATAACCGCGATACCAGGACGGGCCGTCGCGGGTCGATAACAACAGGTCGCTGGCTGCGGCATTTTTCTTTGGATAAAAAGCTGTGCGATAGTTTGCCCGGACTATGGTATTCATATCTTCCAGCGAATAATTCCGTGTTGCCAGCTTAGGATGTAAGCCGCCGTGCACAAACAAATGGCCATTGATCAGTTCCGCGGTATTTTTGCTGGCCAGCCAGCGACCGAGCAGACTGTTATCGCCATATAAATCAATTTGTTGCTTGCCCAGCACTGTCGCGACAAACTGGTATTTTTTATCTGCGGCCTGAAAATTGCCCTGCAGGTTTTTGATTTCATGATTACCGAGGATGTAATGCACAGTGCCGCCCTGAGCCCGCGCCGCCTGTTCCAGCTGATAAATGAACCATAACACTTGCGTGGTTGAAGGCCCGCGATCGGTCATGTCCCCGAGTAACACCAGATGGCCCTTGCCAAAGGTCCAGTTCAGATTTGCATCGATGACCCGGTGCGCCTGCAAAAAATCGCGCAGGGTTTTGTAGGCACTTTCGATATCAGAAATGGCCAGAATGGGTTCATTGTCCTGATAACGGAGCGGCGGTGGGATAAAACTGCCATCTGGCGCCCGGTCCGGGCTGCTGCCATCAATCGTCAGGGCAAAATGGTTGTCTTCCAGTGGAAAATACACCTGCGTCTGTACCTTGGCTGTCAGCGGCACTGTTTGTTGCTCGAGATAAAAGCCGGATTCACCATCGCCGCGGATAAAATTCAGCTGCATCTGGTCGCCGACAAAAAACACATGCGGGCCTTCGCCGCCAACTTTATAAGCCCGGCGGTCGTCGCCGTAATCGATATCGATACTAAATACCACCGCAAGGCCGAGCGCCAGACCCAGCAGGACAAGGCTGGTGAAGCTGAAATGTTTCAGATTAGTCCAGAGCAGTTTCATCAATAATTCCTTTTAAATCCTGCACTCACATATGTTGCTTCAGCACATGCAGCACTTTACGGGTCAGTAAGGCGACTCCAGCTGCCAGCAATGTCGCCACCGGCACTATCCACCAGCCCATCACCTCGGGCGTTGCCAGCGGCGGCACCGAAACAAATCCCACGACGATGCTGTTGCCGTGCGGTGTAGACCAGACACCGACTGATCCTGGCAGCAGGAATTTCGCCCCGGCGACAAATAACAAACTCAGCGCCGTGCTGAAACCGAACACCGCCATGGCGAAATACAAACTGGCGGTTACCGTCTTTTTCACCCGCTGAATAGCCCGGAAGCCACGCGGCGGCGGCGCGCCTTCTTCGATATGGGCGACATACAACGCCGCCAGCTGGCGCGCCTCGCCAAAGCCACGCAGAATTTCTGCCACGTCTGCGGTTTGGCCGGCGGCAGTCTGCTGCTCCAGCACATCAAACAAATGGCTTTCAATTTCGCGGATCACTTCCTGCGTTTCATGCGGCGCAAGCCGGGATAAATAACGACGTAAATCATTGAGATAACGATGGATCATCTCGTTATTGTGCAATTCAGCTGCAGACATCTCAGACTCCTGTATTCGGTAGCGGTTGCGGGCCCGGGTTGGTCAGCAGCCATTCAATATCGCTGACAGACTGGCGCCAGAGCCGGGTCAGATCGGTGAGCTTTTTGTTGCCAAGAGGGGTTAGCTGGTAGTACTTACGCGGTCGGGTCTCGCCTTCCTGCACCCACTGCGCATCGACCAGTTCGTCGCGTTTCAGCCGGTCCAGCAGCGGATACAAAGTACCTTCGCTGATCGTCGTCGACGGCAGGCTTTGCAACAATTTCAGTAGTTCCAGCCCATATAAAGTGCGCTGCTGCAGCGCCGCCAGAATGGCCAGCTCCAGCGTGCCTTTACGCAGCTGCACTTCCCATTTTTCCATCAGAGCTTCGGTTGAGTTCATTTTTCACCTGTATTGGACCTGGGTATCGGCTATACCATGTATTAAACAATACCATGCAATACAAGGCATGCTACTGAGCATAGTTTCAGCTGATGAAAAGATCAACGATTTTTTTGGTACCAACAGGCAAATCACAGGAAGTAAGACGTTATTCCGTTTGTCGTATTGAGTGGAGTAGCCATTAAAATGGTCGCGAGAGCCTGCAACCGGCAGGGCGGCATTGGCTGATGAAAAATTATTGAAAATTGAGCAAGCGATCCGCTACACTGCCTAGCAAGTGGATTGGGAGTACCCGGTCGGCGTCATAACCTCGGTGAGTATCATCGGGGTTTTTCGCTATCTGGGGCCGGGAAAACTGCTGTGTCCGAGCTTAGTTTTCAAGGAAAATGCTTCAAACCCCATTGGTCAAAACCTTCCCCAACGGCACATCGCCCACCTTCGCAATAGAACTTTGATTTGAGAATATCAAATGCACGATTCAATTGTTGTAGATTAAGGACGTGTCTGCCGATTGGTCGGGCTACCAAATCTGCCAATTGCAGACCTGCTGAGTTGGATGCTTTTGCCGCCATTCGAATTTTAAATGGAAGTTGGTGCTGATATTTGTTTTCACCATCACAGATCCGACGAAACTCAAGTTCCAACTCGTTATCTTCTTTTTGTCCACGTCGTTCAACAATCACATGTGTTAAAAGCTGCTGCTGATTCTTTTCTATCATCAAGTCGTATAGTGTTTCCAGGCAGTGTTTTAACGCTACGTGGTACAAGTTACCAATCTCTATCGGGCTTCGAACTTTATTCTTTTCAATGACACAGGACGCCAGAATAAAATTGCTTCGTTCAATAATGTCAGTTAAACGGGTCAGAAATTGGAGCTTCTCTTCCCGGTTTTTAAAGCTGGTAAAATCACCTTTTTCCTTTCGGATCTCATGTTCGTGCAAAATAACCAGATCATGACCGAAATAATCAAGTTTCAGCTGTTGCAGCTGTGGAACGACGTTATGGAGATAATGTCCTTTATAAAATATACAAAAGGCCAGAACAAAGACCGGATATTCCTTATCAATCGCAGTGATTCCATGGTCTCCACTCTCGTCAACGTAGACGATGAAATCGCTAAAACCATGTTGCTGAGCTGTTTTACGCATTGCCGCTCCCCTTCGGCATCGGTGCTTTAATGCCAATCAACACGGTCAGGCCACCGACTGTGATAAAAGACACGATCCGGCTCAGTGAACCGGCATCGGCCAAATCGACCAGAAACAGCTTCACCAGCACTACCGCCAACAAGGTGGCGCCGGCCTGCCAGCGCAGCCGGTGCGCCAGCAGATGACCGCGCAGCATCAACACTAATGCCAGCAGCGTCCAGCCGACGGATAGTCCAAGCTGCACTTCGCTGCTCTGCCACAGCGGGTCAAATTGCCACGGCAACTGCAGCAGCAGCGCAATGGCGCGCACCAAAAGCACTGTGGCACTAATAAAAGTGAACGCCGCCATGAGCTGCGCGGCCCGCGCTGTTAACGTCAAAACACGCTGTATCGCCCGCCATTGCAACGCTGCGACTATCACTGCACCGAGCATCACTACATCCGGGCAGTTCAGCAATGGATAACCAGTGGCCGGCTCAACCAGACTCCAGCCCCATAGCAACACCAAGCCAGCAAGCCAGGGCAAAGGCAACCGTGTTAAAAACAGCGCAGGCGCTGCCGGATGCGGCCAGCGCTGCTGCACCGATAACCACAGGCATAACAACATCGGGACCGCGACTGCAATAAAGAACAGCCCCAGCATCTGCTGATTGTCCAATTGCCAGCTGTTCGTCAGATACCGCGCCTGCCACACCATCAAAACGCCAACCAGCCAGGGCATCGCCAGCAAATACAATGGCTTGCTGACCTGAGTCTGGCGCAGCCAGCGGTAATGACTGACCAGCACCAGACTGAGCGCAGCAATACCGGCCAGCGACAACACCGGCTGCCAGCTGTCGTGCCGCAATTCTGCGTAAAACTCGGCGCCATACCAGCAGCTAAGCAGCGGCAATAACCACCAGCCAAAACGCTGCAACGTCGGCAACGGCCAGCGCTGATACAGTGCGGACGCCAGCAATAACGACAACGCCGCTGCCGCGATTTGCGCCGCGAAGGGCTGCGCCAGATGACCATCCAGTTCGGCAAAAAACGCCAGATGCCAGAAGAGCCAACCAAGCAAGCCCCACAGCAGCACTAACCCGTTTTCACCAGGCAATAACCGGGTCGCCGCCGGCTTGCGGTCGCTGCTCACCGACAACCACAACAACGAAACAGCCAGCACCAGAATATTGATAAAGTCGCCCTGCACCAACCACCAGCTGCCGGTCTGTACCGGCAATTCACTGGCAAAAGCGACCAGCGCCCCCGCCATCAGCAGATAAGCACCGGCGCGGCTGGCGCGGCTTTGCTGTAAAAACCCCAGCCAGCATAAACCGGCCGCTTCTAAGGCCCAACCAAACGCCGTCCAGCTGGCGCCCTGCGACATTGGCAGTACCAGAGAACCAAACAGCAGCGCAAAGCCAAGCTGGATCTGGCCAAAACGGCGTAAATCGTCACGCTGTTGCCGGCGCACCAGCAGATACATGGCGCCATACACCAACGCATACACTGCCGCACTCACGCTATCGCCCTGGCTAAAATGGTTCGTCAGCAACAGTTGCTGGCTAAAAGATAGGAGCGGCAAACCAAACACCAGACTACCATCAATAAAACCGCGGCTCTGATGGCCCTGGCGTAGCGTAAAACGATAACCAATCAACAGGTACATCAGGAAATAAACGGCGAAAAACGGTTGCACCAGCGCATAGTCGCTGCTGTGGTAATTGACCAGCTGCCAGGCCAGCGCAATACCAAAAGTCGCAACAAATCCTGTCCAGTTCAGCCAGCGCCATTGCCGGTACCAGGCCAGTAGCAACACACCGCTATTGAGCAACAGATAATAGCTGAACAGCCCGACAAAACGGTTCGAGCCGTCTGACGTCAGCAGTGGCACTAAAAAACCACCGGCGGTAGCCAAAATCGCCAGTGCCTGGGATTGCTGCAGCAGCGCCAGGCCACTACCCGCGAGCACTGTCAGCAACATCAGCGCAAAGGCGGTAGAAGTGCCAATCATCGGGTAATATTTGCAGGCGGCAAACAAGGTCAGGTAGACCACAGCAAAACCGGCGCCCTGCAGCAGAGCCGCATTGTTACCAAGCCGGCGCCGTTTCCACCAGCCAACGCCAACCAGACCGGCGCCACAACAGCCGATAAAACCAAGGCGCAATTCCATCGACAACAAGCCTTGATGGGCGAAATAAGTGGCGAGAAAACTCAGGCCTAAAAACAATACGGTGAGGCCGGCCAAAACCAGCGGGCTGACCTGACGAAACAGCTGCAGCAAAGGCTGCAACCAGGGCATAGCGGGAGCATTAACTTGTGGTGGCGAACGCCAGGGATCTGCAGCATTGCTGGTTATGGCGGCTTTAGCAGCAGAATAAAGCGGTTCAGCGCCAGCCGAGTCTGACGTGGTCCGACTGTCTGCTGGTTCGGCGTCTGTCGGGGCAGACGGCATTTGCGCCCGAAGTTCGGCGGTCTCAATAATTCCTGTCGCACAAATTACAGACCGCTGCGGTGTTTGCTGACCCAGCTGCTTTACCTGCTGCTGTAATGCCAAGAGCTGTGCTTCCAGTGCAGCCGCTTTGCGCCAGGCATCTAATGCCAGACCGAGCGCAAGCCCCAATACGGCACCAATGATAGTCTCGCCTTCCAGCACCCCCAGGCTATAACCGGCGATAAATCCAAGCAGTGCCCACATGCTGTAACGTCCCTGAAATATGCTTTGGCCTTACCTTAGCACCAGAATCCGGATGGCAACAAGCCGACGAAAAACCGCGCAGCCGCAGGTTCAGATCATTTGTAGCAAGCCGTATCTGTCACCAACAGCCGGCAACCCTTTGCTGTCAGGGCAACACGGCAGTAAACCAAGGCTTGTTTCCTGTGACTGTAAGTAAATTTTACCTGCCTGACATTTTTCTACTGGTTTAGGTCTGTATCGCTTCGCACCATTACAGCGCTGACTGATTAACCATGAAGGACATTTATGCGTCACTCCACTATCACTTCACCTGCTGTTGCAGCTTTACTGATGTTTTGTTTTCCGTCTGCGGCCAATGCGGCAGGTCCTACTCCATCGCAACTTGCCGAACAGGCTGCGACCCAATATGTACAGGCAACTGTTACTTTTGATGGCGCGGCACTGGAGAAGCTGTTGGCGCCGACTTATCAGGAAATTTCGCCAATCGGCGAAGTGGATTCCAGAGCCCGGGTTATTGGTTTTTACCCGGCATCCGCCAAAGGTAATTCGCCGGATGTTAGGGCTGAACTCAGCGAGTGGCAAAGCCAGACTCTGCAACCAGGCCTGGTGCTGAGCACAGCTAAACTGACTTACCATTTCTTAAAAGCCAGCAGAACCCGCGACCTTCGTGTGCAATTTGTCAGCACTGAGATCGAGGGGCGCTGGCAACTGGTATCCAGCCAATACACGCCAATCCAACCGAAAAAACCGAAGTAAACATCTGACATAGCAAAGGCTGCGGTTGTGCACTGCAGCCATGACGTTGTCTGGGTTGTGATTTATTCAGTTCTGGCGAAGCAGTGCTGCACACCGCTAGACAGACAATAATCTGCGCCTTAACCACAAAGCTGCCGGACCAGGCGTTTTGCTGCGATGTTGCCACAGCTCAAGCTGTACGGGCAGCATCTGCGTGCCTGCATCCTGCACCGACAGCACTTTCATGTTGCCTTGCAGATGGCGGGGTTCAAGCACATGTGCCGGCAACCAGGCCCAGCCGATGCCTTGCTCAACCATCGCCAAAACCGCGATATCCCCTTCCAGCCACCAGACCTGGCCAGACAATCGGCCCCGTTGTTTTTCTGCACTTTTGCCACGCCCCGCGACCATCAGTTGGCGGTATTGCTGCAAGTCTGCCGGCGAGACGATATCGAGTTGGGCCAGCGGATGCTGTACCGACACTGCCGCGACAAAGCGCAACTGCTGCAGTGGCCAGCGTAAGAATTGCTCTGAAGCTGACTGCGGCTGGAAGCAGATGCCTAAATCGGCCGTGCCGTCGGCTAACAATTGGGTTAAATCCTCCAGCAACGGAAACATAATCTGCACTTCCAGTTTCGGAAAAGTCTGCGCCAGCTCCGCCAAAATCGGGGCTAACCAGGGCAGCTGCCCTTCATCATCAACCGCCAGGCGTAAATTGGTTTCGGTACCAGCCGCCAGATCAACGGCCAGCTCTTTCAGCTGGTTGCATTGCATATGCACCAGTTTTGCCTGCTGCAGGATCTGCACACCAGCGTCGGTGAGCTTAGGGTAGCGACCACTGCGATCAAACAGCTGCAGATCTAAATCAATCTCCAGATCACTGATGGCAGTGCTGACTGCTGACTGCGCTTTACCAAGCTTACGGGCTGCCGCAGAAAATGAGCCGGTGCTGACTACCGCTAACAAAGTTTCAAGTTGTTGCAGATTCATGTATCTGTTTTTCAGATGTTATCTAACTTAGTAATCTGGATATTAGCAGATACATTGGCGTCATCATTGTTTTGTGGAGCACTTTGATGAATCAATCATCTGAACCAACGCCAGTTAACACAGGCCGTTCCACCGCCGACAGACTGCGCATGGCGATAGGTTTTGAAGTGATTGGCCTGTTGCTGCTGATCCCAATCGGCAGCCTGATCCTGAACAAATCAGCCACAGAACTTGGCTGGCTCGCCGTGCTGATGTCGCTGCTGGCAACCTGGTGGAATTATCAGTTTAATCAATTATTTGACCGATATTACCTGGCACCGCGCAGTAGAACCTGTAAAACGCAGCCGGAACGGATTTGGCATGCGGTGGGGTTCGAAAGTGGTCTGCTCATCGCCATTTTACCTTTGACTGCATGGTATCTGCAGATGTCCATGTTCGATGCGCTGTTACTCGACTTGGGCTTTATGCTGTTTTATCTGGTGTATGGCTACTTCTATCATTGGTTGTACGACGTGGTGTTTCCGCCCGCTGTGCTTTGCAGTAGCCAGAGATAACCTTGATTTTGACCTTTACCGCGCCGATGCACCTGATAGATGGCAGCTCCTCAGGAAAATCTGATTTTTATGTTTTGCAGCCCAAAAATAAAAAAGGCTCCGGTTTCGCGGAGCCTTTGCTATTAATGTGGGGTGACAAAACAGATCTAAAAAAATGCTGACTTAACCCATACTTCAGAAGCTCACTTGGCAAAAAAATAACAAAATAGTTAAAAACAAAAGCTCATTCACACTTTTTGCGATCTAAAAGTAAATGACAAAATAATTCTAAAAAAACACTAGGCACAAATAAGTTCAAACTCACCAAGTTGAGTCAAAGCAATCTTTGAGTGGTTGCAGCTTTTCTGGCAATTCACCGTGACATACCAACCCTAGATAGGTTGCTGCGCGGGTTGCACCCACATACAGATAACGATCAAAAAGATCAGGTTTATCCCGAGCTAGATTGTCGACACCCGCAAAGAAAACTGCCTCAAACTCCAATCCCTTAATATGCTTGATATCAAACACTCGCACATCGGTACCTTCACCTAATGCCTTACCCTCCTCACATGCAACAGCACTGAGATTCACTTCCTCAAGGTATTGAGACAGTTTTTCTGCCATTGGCTTTACCTCATGCTCTGCATTTACCAGTACGGCAATGGTTGGCAATAACCTTACAGACCTCTCTACTTCTTTAATCCGCTCAGCCATCCATTGAACTCCGTTTTCTTGCCCGGCAAACTCTTTTAATACAGGGCTTACTCCATCATGAGTACTCTCGTCAGGTATTTGACCTAAGGTACATAAATCACCACCTTGTAATCGCAACAGCGATTCAGCAAAGGCATTCAGTTTTCGGCTCTGCCGATAGATAGTTTGAACAGGCTTAACAGTGATCGATGGCAAAGCCCAGCGAAGCTGTTCTTGCCGGCGAATGCCAGTTGACGTAATACGCTGATTAAAATCACCACAAGCGAAAAACGATCGACTTTCTAAACTGGTTAAATTGGCCATGCAAGCAAGTTCCAACATAGAGAAGTCAGTCGCTTCGTCAACCATCACCTGGGTACGGAATAGTTCAGCGATGTTCATCAAATAGCCAAACCTTGGTTCCTCAATCGCCTTACTCGCATAGGATTGCATCAGCACTTTGCGAGCATTTTTCAACGTCAGCAAAATAATGGCATCTAACTCAATATTTGATAAATGCTCTCGGTTGTATTGCGCTTCGATATAGAAATCATCTGCAATCACTTTATCTTTGCGAAAGCTTTGATAGCTGCTTGGAATATCGGTGACGTAGTGCTTGTGACTGCTAACAAATCGTCGCAAGCCGTTTTGCAAACTGATATGCCGACCTATTTCCACCAACACCTCTTTGGGAGGCAATAACTCGCCTAGAAATTGTACAACAGCATTTGAGCGAGACCCTTTCGATAGACTACGCTTTAAATATCGGGTCCGAGCGAGTGCTTTAATCGCTGTAATGTATGCTTTTACACCAATCTGCAATGCCGACTGGCTCTGTGCAATAGAAATCTCTGGCTCATCATCATCAAACGCTTCTTCATCATCCGGTTCATCTTCTTGTTGTAGACCCTCTAAATAGTTTGCCAAGCGCTCAAATACCAGCTTATCGCGGTTATACAGCCGGCTACGTTCTTTTTTTATAAGCTCATCTGCTACCGTTTTCGAGTCAGCCAAAGCTTGTTTTAGCGTACTTTCTTTTTCATTGAGAAAACGGTAAATACTAACGAGTGATTGGCGATCAATGCTTGAGGTAACGCCATCCAATAGTTGAAGTAGCTGTTGCTCAGACTCTGAAGCGGCTGCGGCCACAATGTCCCGGCCATCCACAAGCTGCTGACTCAACCGCTGCTCATGAAACTGACTAAATGCCTCAAACCAAGTGGTCGAGTCCTCTATTACAGCATTAGAGACGGACACCATATCGGGTTTTAATGTAAAACGGCCACTATTAGCGCTCCGCAAAATCGAGAGAGTGTTGCGAGCAATGTCATTACGAAAGCTCCCCCATGTACGAATATGCGAGTCTGACGCAGGCACTTGCTCCCTGCTAAAGGCCTCCTTCAAATAATGCTTAAGCAACTCCGAGGGGGTGAACATCAACCAATTGCTAGCATGTGGACGTAATCGACTCCCCGATTCAGCAATATGTCGTTCATCGCTTTCAAGATATTCAAAATCTAGCTTTTGACCCAAACGTTTGATCAGAGTAGTCGTTTTGCCTGTACCTGGAGGGCCCAATATAATCAACTGACTATCCAAAGGCAGACGAAAAATCTCTCCTTGGAACTGATCCAAAATCGGTTGATCGCGCAAATTCATTGCTGTTCGAATCTGATGACGAATACCTGCAACAACTCCACTTTTCGCATCGAATTGTTCGAGTAAAAGGTCTAGTTCATCTGCATTATCCAGCCCTTCAGATATTAACAAAGCTCTTAATGAATCGATGGTATAAGGAGATTTATCCCAGTGGCGATAGATAGTGTGGTCAGAATCCCACCCCCTTGTATCGTGCTTAGGGCGATAGGTGATTTTCTCGATGACCACGAATTTTTTTTGTTGGCCATCAACCGTCACTGTTGATTCATCCCCAGGGAAAATCTCCGCTAATCGACCAAGGGGAGAGCGGTAACTGGCGAACTCAGTTTTAGATGGCAGGGATAAGTTGCTATTTCGGGCAATATAAATGACGCGTTGCTTATCTTCGTCATCCTCTAGAACCAAGCGGACAATAGCTGGTTCGGTGGCCAACGTTTGCAAAGCTTCGTGTTGACTTTGCTGAATGCTACTCAGATTACGAAATGCATTGCCACCGGTTAGTGTATTACCAGCGGCAAAACTGTCAGTGTGCACTCGTTGAGTTATAAGTTTAGCATTGGCGGTATCAGCAATTTCCGTAAGGGTTGTCAGAGACTCTTCGGCTAGCAGTGTAAAATCCATTTCAGTCATCAGTTTAGCTCTCTCTTATCATTTACCCCGAGCCTGCAAAGCAAGGAGCGGGGGGATTACGGACTCACCTAATAGAGTCTAATTTTGTATAATCATTTGATTAATAGGCAACATTGAATATCTGGTTTTATAGAATGCTCAATTGCTGTTTAACTACTGCTTCTAAACGCGTCTTAACTTGGCTATATATAGGTAACTTACTCCCTGGAGCATCTACAGTTACCATCAACGCATATTTAATTGACTTTCCAGTCACTCCAGCCCTCTCTCTGCAATTCACCTGGATTGTTAGCAAATCTCCGACTGAGAGATCTGACACTTTTTTTCCTGCATATACAGCATGAAATGCAGTCCCATTTTGAGTATGAGAGTGATAGTAATCGCCTTCAGGCACCTGAAGATCTTGTTTATTTGCACCACTAACCCAAAGCTTGGCTCCGTTGTACTTGATTGATGCAGGGTTGGTTGGAGCAAACCACGCTAAGGTAACAATGACTCGTCGATTTACGTTGGTAGCGTTTAAACATAATGGAAGCGGAAACTGGTAAACATGGCAGCCTTCATGCTCCAGCTCATTGGTATACAGCATAGTTGCTTGCTGATCGTTGCATGAATGAATACGATCTTCATCTACTACCCCAAAACCTAGAAACTGGTTTAAATCCGATTTAAAAGTATTTGTCTTCTCTTCGGTTTTAAACAGTTCTGTTAGTTGAATTTTGGGTTCCGGATAAAACTGGGCTCCGTGAATAAGCATAGCCTTCATAATGACTGCGTCTGGAGCTTTTGATAAAGCAGCTCTTGCTGTTGCATCTGATTTCAGCGACGTTAATGTTTCATACAAAAAGCCAAGCCTTCTCGTCGCTAGCGCTGCTGCATTACTTGTACCGGTCGTAAAATGATAACGAGTTATATCTGCTGGATGAGGCCCCACACAAGCCACTTTCTGCCCAGGTCCGAGTGAGCTCGCTGCACGCGGAATCAATTCTACGGGCTGATTTTGCGAATAAGTCCTGTTTGTGTACATCTGGCGACCACCAGGCATCATCAACTCAGGTTTTACTGAAAAATTTTTACCCAAAGTAATTGGGCTAAATGGACTAACCATATAAGGTGTCACAAGTGGATCAATAAGATTGGGATGAATGTCACCGCTATAGTTGTCGAAGTGATAGCCCTTTACTGTAATCGCATTGATCGATTCAGCCGGCGACATCATTCTCTGGCTATGCCTGTCTTGATGAAGTGCAGAAAGTATGAGGCGCTCACGGTCATAATCACTTAAACACTTGAACGCATCCTCAGAAATACCTTTAAGAACAATACGCTTGTTGTGGTTACCCGCACTAACAACAAAGAGTACGTTGTATTTATACGATAACCAGTCGAGCATTTTCGCCCAAGGACTCATTTCTGTGTCAAACAAACGGAACATGTCACCGACAGATAAGTTGATAACCTTTATCGAAGGCGCAGCGGCAGAGAATCCGTCTTCAGGTTCAAATAAGCGCTTAACTGCTCGGTGAATCAAATCCAAAGGCAGCATATCTTCAGGTATTGTTTCCTGCCGCCTTCGACTTACAACAAATGTGTCCGAAGGAGCCATAATTGGTCTGACATAAACTTTACGCGTATAGGGTTGATAACCTGTTTCATTCCCCATATCACCATGCAGAATAAGTGATGCCATTTCAGTACCATGGCTCTGTTCGCCAGAGTTAAAGTAACGACTCTCTAATTGGTCGGGGTCGTCAACTATTAATCGGTCTTTTAGTGCCACATGGTTTGTAAAGGGATATCCGTCAAAAAGAGCTAGTACTGGTAAGGTATCATCTGTCAGATAGTCATCTTCTATTTCCGGGAAATTTAATTGAGGTTGATCTTCACCGAAGTCATCACTGACACCTGCTGAACATTGTCCAACAGGCCTGAAAAACATAGTATCGTCACACCTGATTAGATCATTCTCTGTAAGGCAGTCAATTATTGATTGAGCATGCTGCCTCGGGATGCGGCCTAATACCCCGTGATATCGGATTTCCTCAAAAACGTATCGATTAACAAAAACGCCACCGCAGTCCTGGATAAGCTTTTTTATGCGACCTTCAACTTGTTGACGATGGGAAGGGCTTTCTCTGAACCAAAGCTCAGCCTCAAAAGGAATGAACTCAGCAGAATCATACTGCAATCGGTAGTACCAATCGTCTAAAAGACCTGTATTTTTAATTCTGTCAGAAGAGTTCCAGAACCTTAAGTCATGCAACTGTAGAAATGCATCGCGGAGTTTGGCTAAGCCTCGGGGAATATGTCCGCTATCTTTGTATTCAGTCCATATACTAAGAAGTTTAGCCAGACCTTGTCGGTTGCTCATGGTTATGTACAAGGTAGTTGTTGAGTCAATGCGTTTTCCATCATCATCTAAAAGATAGACAAATTCATCTTCAACCTCATCACCGACAGTGCTTAATAGAAACTCAAAGCCGGGAACATTCCTTATGGCTTTCTCAAAATTAGCGATGCTACCGATCACCTCTAAAACCAATACTCTTTCAGGTACTAACCCATCTGTACTTTGTTTCAAAGCAGAAAATTCAGCAAACTGCTGATTGAGTTCTTTGAATCGCTCATCAAATCGTTGATATTGCTGAGCTGCGCCTGGTTTATGAATGGTTGGGCCACCACGCGGAGGTTTTGGTGGCGTTCCATTAAATGGAGGAGGAAATATTAAATGAGGGTGTTTATCCATATGCTTTCAACAACATAATGAACTTAGCTTACATCAAGCTATCACCTTTTTATTGCGGTTTGTACTTATTTTTCCAACGCTCAAGAACCTTCATTGTAATTTCAGAAACATTACGCTCACTCATTGGCAGAGATAATATAAATTTCCTTCTTACCTCTAGTGCAAAGGATTCAAGCTCAGCGAAACTAAAGCCACTCATCACGTTTGCAATCTCAGCTAAAGGGACGCCCATATCCTGAATAGTTCTCTGTTGGAACAAAGATAACCATTGCTCAGCCATTTTCTGATCTGGCTTAGGTATGCTTAACTGAATTTGGAAACGACGCCACATAGCCTTGTCTAACATAGACTGATGGTTTGTAGCCGCAATCACAACTACATGACTCGGCAAGTTATCGATTTGTTTCAGCAAAGCGTTAACAACTCGCTTGGCCTCACCATTGTCATTCTCGTCTTCACGCTCTTTCCCTATTGCATCAAATTCATCAAAGAATAAAACACAGCGCCGACTTCTGACCAAATCAAACAGAGCGTCAAGCTTTTGCGCAGTTTCACCTAAATACTTGCTGAAAATGCCCTCATAGCTCACAACGTAAAAAGGCAACATCAAGTGATTTGCAATGGCTTCCGCCAATGAGGTTTTACCATTTCCCGGAGCGCCAAAAAGCAGAATTTTATGTCTGGGCTCAACACCATAAGACCGAAGTAGATCTTTTCTGGCGTGCTCTTCGAAAAGCTCTGTGCACTGCTCGCGCAAATCGTCAGGCAGCACCAAGTCATCTATCGTTTTTTCAGCGCGCAACTCAAAAAAGACATTTCGGGCATTAGCATCGGAACTATCGAGGAATGAAGGTGAACCAGAGAAGTCTGGGCCGAATGAATCAGCTTCAGACAATAAAGTACGCACTCGCTCGGCAAAACTATGGTGATGCCGGGCAGATGCGTCAGCTGCGATTGCTTCGACGGTCATTTTGAATCTTGGAATATCACCTCTAATTCCGTTTTTAACCAGATTCAAAACTAAATCAGAACGTGCCATTTGCTCTCCTGAGTGCCTTCAGCTTAGTCATTATTTTTATTGCTTCGCACCGTCGGGATTTAAGTGTAACGAAGCTGTTGCGAATCGACAACTTTTCAAATTATAATTCAATTTCAACATGAATTCTATAGCGTTATTGAATTATTGGGCTCAAAAGAAATGAATATCAAAAACAACGAGTCATCAACTTCAATTTTCAAACAAGCCTTTGAATTAACAAGGAAATCACAGGAAGAGTTCGGTGAGTTAATAGGGAAAAATCAGTCTCAGGTATCGAAGTACCTCCGAGGACAGATAGCTCCATCAGCGGAATCAATTATTCACTGCATGAATATCATTCACAGGGAAGGACTTGCCACGGAACATTGTCCAGCAACAACGGAGTTACTTCTTAAGATTCAAAAATTAAAAGGCTCAGAATACGCAACTCTGCGTAAAGCTCTGCATACGATGATAGATGCGGTCATAAATAACAGTAATTCGAAGTCGATCACAGATTTTGAAGAAACCTCAACGCCCAGCTTTCAATAGACTCTAATGGAATATTCCCAGCCTCAGCACCCTGATGCTTCGGATGGTTGATGCCAACGTGGTTACGCTCGCCAAACAGGCTATCCAATAACTCATTTGGCCAGCTAATTGATTTTGCGACAACCCCCTTGCGGATCTGCAGGAAATGGTCAATCCAATCCTGCAGTTCAGAGCCAAATAGCACTTTGGTTGAAAGCATCTTAATTCCATCAGAAGTATCTACTTCCAGTAGTACAGCCTCAGTTGCTTTATAACGAATCCTGACGGCTTTAATAGCCCGAGGAGAACCATCCTCAAGCTGATGTTGTTTGCTGCGACCTACTTTTGGCAGAGACTGGGTTTCTTGCTGCAATATTGAACATTTGTACTTTGTGACTAACACCTGCAGCATGTGATCAAAGCTTTTAAAGCGACTGGCAAACTGTCGCTCCCGATCGGTTATATCCTGTTTTCCACCAACATCTGCGGCAGGCAAAGTGCCGCCTTGGTAAGGTTCATCTGTACTAACCTCCCGACCAGCTTCCTTATCAGTAAGCTCGTCCACAATTAGCTTACTGCTGTCTTTTACATTCTCTTGTTTGTAGACATCAAATGGCTTGGTGAAACTGACCCAGGATAAATCCCCCTCTAAAACTAAGGTTTCGTTTTGGTCAGAGGCGGATTCTTCGTCATCGACCTCAAACTCCTCAGCACTGTCTTGCCAGTTCACACCGCCAGAGCCAGCACGGACACCTTCCTCATTTTGCTCTTTTTTAACAAAGGCAGAATTAATAAATGCAACGCGGTCTGGAATATCAACATCAAACACGATACCGATGATTTCTTCGATTAAATAATGACTTTTACTTGTGTTGTACCTTCCCCTGACATGAAGTTGCCAATTGGTCATTGGTGGTGGTTCAAAACTAAAACGCCAACTCTCCAGCGCCCCTTTCAGCTCCCGATTTAACTGATAATGACGGTAAATACTTTGGTAGGACGCCATTGCTGTGGGGTCAGTGAGTAGCCATGCTAGTAATCGCTTGGTGCCGCTTTGATTAAAAGCACTTTTGGGAAAAGTGCTTGTTTTCAGCACATGGATGTCAACATGGTTTCGATCCGGATACGGCTGTACATCAAACTCTAATTGTAAGGTTGCACTGCTAAGACAAGCGCGACATAGATAAGAGTTCACCAGAAAAATGGCTCGCGCGAGTTCAAGTTGCGGTAATACAACCAAATCACCTTTTCCGCCATCAAAACAGAATGCGTTCTGAATGCCCTCTTTATCTCTGACCGATTGGAAAGCGCTTAATTCTGGAAACGCGGACAAGGTGCTAGCAGAAATCTGATAACCAGGTTTGAAAGTGAACACTCGATCCACACGGCGAGATTGTCGTTTTTGGCTGTTAATCAACTTTCCCCGACTGATAACAGGGATATTTGCCAAACGCGTATGCTTTTTGTCTTGAATAGGACGACACCACAAGGCAAGCGACCAGTCAGCCACATTGTTGTAGCGGAAAAAGTCACCGATATGTACCACTAATGAATCGTCGCCAAATCCTTTGATTTTCGTCAAGCCAACTCCTGTCAAAACAACTGCAATTCTTTCAGCACCCTTTTAGTATCTGGTGTCAGCCGCTCTTTGCTCAATCCTGCTTTACGCAGTACAACCCATTTTTTCAATAGTCCGGAGTTTTGGTAAAGCCCAAAACAAGTATTAGCTAATCGCCTTAACTGATATTCGGTAATAGTTTCAGTGTACCGCTGTAAATACATCCTAACCAGCGGTAATTTATCAAGATTTTTTTCTATCGTGCTTCGATTTGGTAAGCGAGCTAAAAGGTAGTTAGCGGAAAACCTCGGGCCGGTATAATGCGGTTCAGTATCTGCAAGCAGCTTACGCAACTGTCTAATCGCGGCCAGCTCTCGTCGATGCCAGTCGACTTTAAGACTCGGCAAATCTCTTGGCAGTTTGTGTTGCTTGTTAAATTCCATAAGCCAGGCTTTGTCATTTCGGTATAGCCAAGCGTATAAAGCGCCCCCAAGACCTACCTTTCTTGCAGCTTTAGTCCCACGTTCCAGAGCCAATGTCTGCCAGGTTTCACGTTTTTGCGTATCGACCACAGTTGGAGTCTCAGCAGTACAAGTCACATCCAATGCAGGCCAAACCTTGCCACCCAATTTCCGCACCTGGTTGAGAATTTCAGCAGGAGTCATTCCAGGTAACAGAGCTGCCCATACAATTAAATGCTCCAGATAACTAAAGGCCTTACGGTGCTTCCGAAACATCGATCTCAGCCAAAAGCTTTCACTAATAGGTCCGTGCAGATAAAGCTCAGACAAGGCTCGAACAGAGAATTGTTGCTGGATACGCTCATATACCAGGCCGTGCAAAACTTGTTTGCCTCTGGAGAACCCAAAATCAGCAGCCAGACTATGATAAAACTTTGTCCACTGTTCAAATGATGGCGATACCTCCGGGGACAACTGAATTAGCTCTCGAGATAAACAGGCAAGCACCATCTGCTCAGAACCTACGTCAGCGCTGCTTTGTGTTTTACCGATAGCTTGTTGCAAGGGTAAAAATAAATGCCGATGATCGCCTATGTTTTCAGATAGCAAAGTTAATGGACCGTGATCAGGACAAACGACAAGACCAGGAAAATACCACTCACGCAACCAGAAACATTCCCCGTGCGTCTTTAGTTGCTGCTGTAAACAAGCAGCACAATAGCGGAACCCATTTACTGATTTAACTCGGGAAGCCGCAACACCAAGCATTAAGTGGACAGCCCCCTGCGAGCTTGCTGCCATCATCTTCAATGCCTTAAGCCTGTGCTCTTCAGAAACAAAAGGGGCATACAGTGGGAATAGCGTGTGCTGATAAACCAGCTCATCAACAGAATATCGGCCTGTTCTTTTCAGCTGGTTAGAAATAGCCTGCAGATGACAAGGAAGATCCATGGTGGCAATCACCTTGCGATCACCATACACCTCATCCAATAATTGTTTAGGGCTAGATATACCGAGATAAGTGCCAGTTCGAGCTACTGTGCTGTAAATAAGCTCATTTGGATAGGGGACCGGAAAGTTGAGCATAGCTGCTAACTCAGGAAGCGAATATAAGCTGTTAAATATAGGCCTTATGACTCAATCAGTATCAGTTTGTCCTGATGTATCCTTTGGACAATGCAAACTTTTACTTATCAGATGTACGTTTTTTGGGGTCTTGAACTAACGCCTGAGCTTTTTCTGGCGGCTGTTTTTGTAAGGCACCATTAACGTGGTCATTAGCGTTGCTTCCCTGCAATATTTTGGGTAACGATGCCAGGGACTTAGATAAGTTTTTTTGTGTCTCACCTTGGCTAGCAAGTAAAGCATTCTGCCTTTCGATAAGACGTTCTAGTACCGCTGAAGACTGATTTGCGGATTGAAGTCCTTGATAAGAGAAGATAGCTGTCACCACGAGAGTGAGAAGCCCTAAGCCAAACATTACGTTATTCCATCTCTGTGCTTTCTGCGCATTTAAAGCCGAATCCAGACTCATCTGCACACCCAACTCATTCATATTATTCACTAGCTGAGAAACAGCACTCATCTCCTTTGCCAATTCACTGATCGAACGATTTGTTTCATAAATGGGATTTTCTGGAATATTGGGGATTGGAGGCATCTCAAAATCGCGCTGAGAATAACCAAATGGTTTCTTCAAGAGATCACCTGAAAGCCGCATATTCTCTTCAAACAGATTACGGGTTTTGGCAGAGAACAAACCGGAAGTACTATCGAATTTTTCCATCATCCGACGACGGTAGTTTTCGTGATAATCCTTAAGTACGTAAAACAGAAAACTACAATTATCTTCGATCCCAACTCTCTTTTTTTCGTCGGTCATGAGCCGCGTGATATCTATAGAAAATTTATTTTTTTCTTCAGTGGGCGTTTTGTATTTATTAATATTAACGTCCTGAAGTAAAGAACAATTAAAACTTATGAATTTTTGACAAAAGCTATCTAGGTCATCTTTTGAAAGCAAAATACTTTGCTCGGGAGTAAGGCGTTCTTCACTTGGGTCTCTCAGATTTTCAGAAACGACGCAAAGCTTCGTAATCAAGAAACGGACGAATACTTCCGCATCGGCGTCTTTGTTCTTAACAAGCCATTCGCTCACTTCAGCTTCAGCCCCAATCGTATAGCTGTGGCAAAGAATAGAACCCAACGCGTCGGTGCGGAATAAAAATCGACCTATATACGCCAAATCAGAAATCTGCATAACCAAGGGTATCCCTTTGTTGTATTTGTAATAAGTACCTGTGCAACTGACGCCGTATAAAACAAATTTATCAACTTCTGCTTCTGAGACTTCTGGCCGTTCACAGAAGGTGTATATTGCTTACAACAGAGCCTTAACTAACCCATTTCCTCAAATCAAATAATATACCTTTAGCACCTAAAGCAGAATGCACACAAGTTGCCGACGATTGCTGAGAACTGATGTATCGCAGATCGTCATTAGCCAAAGTATCCCACTGATCAGGTTTGGTATTCTTAGCACGTATTTTCGGTTGTTCTGGTGTAACTGAATCGTCGGTATCTGACAGCCAATTCAAAATTACTGGTAACAGTTGGGGGCGAGTTAGCTTCGGATTCTCAGCAAATGCTTTACGCACCGTGGCAACAAGCAGGCTTGAGTCATAATCGTCTTTGAGCATCAGGTAGATTCTGCGTTCGTCGTCTGTTGCGAGTTGTTTGAGTGCTAACTCCTCTGGGGTTTCGACTTTCATGCCAGCAATGTCCCTTTGCAATTGAATAAGTCTCTTATCCATTTCAGGCAGCATCAAATCAGAATACTGCGCAATTTTTTCCGGAACGCCAGATCGAAGAGCCTTCAGCATAGGATGAACAGGTTTTAGCTCGTCTTTATATACCTGTTTCATTAGGCCAGGAGTGAGTCGCTCCTTACCCAAAGCCAAGGCTCTTAACTGAGACAACACAAAAAGCTTAACAACGATATCCATAACGCCCTGGCTCAGGTCATACCAAAGGTCCCGTAAATCGTCGGTCAACACCAAATCCTTGCTCTGCAATAATTGCAGCTTCCAGAGGTTATCGGTAAAGGCAACCCACTCAGGGTTACGCTTACCGTTGGGTCCTTGTTTCATCGGTTCCCAAAAAATCGCACCTAAACCTGAACCGCGTCGGGCTGACCTGAGATCAATTTCAAAAATCTCCCTGGCTTTAGGCGTTCCAATCAGCATGACTGGCACACCAATGGTGTTCACCATGGTCACGAAAAAATTCAGCATCGCTTCCGGGCCACCAGATTTCACCCGGCTTAAATGCTGGATCTCATCAATAACGAGCAAACCTACCGCATGGGCGTTAGCTATCTGAGCCATCAGTGCCAGCATAGTCTCAATACCATTACGTTTGAGGCCATATTTTTTCTCATAATTCGAGCCCAACGCCTTATCCAGCGCCCGAAAAAAGTTCAGGCAAATTTCTTTAAGCGAACCATTGTGTGAACAGTCTACTTTCAGGTAAACCACTTGCTCAAAATTCATAGTCGGGTGATAAATGACTTGAGGATAGGTGTCCAGGATGCGCGCTAAAGACGTTGTTTTTCCACTGCCAGAGCAGCCGATCAGCAGCATACTTTGAGCTGTGGATTTCGCCTCTTCAAATCTAAAGCTGGACAAATCGCCGCTTTGAACTCTTTCGTAGCCATTTTGTAAGTGGCGCTGCAGGTCGCCTGTTTTAGGATTCCGGCCAACATAGCCGCCACGAATCATTAGCGAAACACGCTCACTCAGTAGCATGTGAGAGCCCAGTGGCTGGAAAAAGTCGTAGGTGATACGGCAGATACTGTGGGCGCGAACAACCCTTGGCTTCTGCAGATCTGACGCATCGAAAAGTGATATTGAACGAAGAGCTGCAGCACTGTTTACAGATTCCTGCAGTGGCGGTAAAGCTTCGATAAACGGATTACCTTTATAAGCTGTGACATCGGCGTCCCGATAGACGGCATCAATTTTTGTTGCGCTCATTTAGGTTCTCCATCCTGGTCACCAAACAAGTCCGGAACATAGTTTGGCAGACTGTAATCCTCTTCGGCGTCTCGCAAAGGAATCACTGGTGCAAGCACTTTGTCTTTTACTTCATTTGTAGGCCTGGCTCGCTGCAGCTGTTCAGCTTCACGTGCCTCTTTTTTATTACCCCTGATCTGTGCAATACGCTTTTGGCCTGACTCTTTAATGGCTGGAGTTGCGCGGATAGCACTGGTAGTTTTTTCTTTTATAAAAGCATCCAGTTCCCGCCGTTTCGCATCTTCATCCAGTCTGGCATTTGCCATATTATGTTTCTGCTGGGCCTGAAGCTCCCAAGCTTGCCAGAATGTCAGTCCTCTAAATTGGCGACTGCGATCAGTAAGAGTACAAGTCCAGTAGGTCCGGCTACCTGGCTGTGGAAACAGATAAATGGTATCTGCAGAGCCCGGGTTGTAAGCAGCCTCCAGTTTCTGAGAACGCTGAATATCCGGGCTTCGCAGTAGCCATCCTTCTCGCAGAAATTCTGGACAGCTGTAGTAGATACCCCACATATTTGCGCCATATTGGGAAATACTGACCTTTTGCCGTGGCAACAAAGCAATCCTTAACTGCTCAGAATCAACCTGCCTTAAACTACCAACCCTGTGCTGCATGCCCCAGTTCCATAGATGAATTGGAATTGAAGGGATATCAGCAGGCAGGTCCGCATCACGATCGTACTTATCCATCACATGGTAGTTGTTTCGGAAAAGAATAGTCTTCAACATTATTTGGGCGAAGTCAGTGATCGTCATTACGGCGTCAAGGCGATAATCCCGCTCTCCGTGTTTTTTCACTCTGTTACCAGTAACAACACCAGGCACATAGGGTTTAAATTCGGCCTGAAGAGTACGGAAACAACTTTCAACAATACCCTTGGCGTCACCACGTCTCGGAGGTGCGCTTTCGACCCGCAGATTAAACCCAGTAATCAGCGCGTCCAACTGATGGCTCATCATCTCACCGCGGTCTGCCAGAATGACATCAGGCAAACCAACACATGGCCATTCGTCCGGAGTGATATCTATACCAAGAGACTTACAGGAGGTAACCTTCTCAGTGCAGGCAATTGCCACAGCCTGCATAGCCACCACATAGGAAGGGTTGTCAAAACCAATATAAAAGCCAGCTATCATTCGGCTGAACACATCAATCACGATGTAAAGGGTAGGCCTGCCGATAATTTTACTGCGGTCGTCATCTGCAACCAGATAAATATCAGCAATAGTTGCATCAATCTCATATCGGCTGCCAGGGCCCAGCACATGGGCAGTTGCAGTGCTGGTTAAAGGGCGAATATCCTTTTTGTAGACGCCAGGATTCGTACTTTCAAGTAATCGCTGTGGTTTCTTGTACTCACGGTTATAGAAATACCGGAACTGCCGTAACGTGGGGAAATCTTCAGGCAAGACTTCAGGGTGATACTGTGCAAACAAATCCCTGAAACGACGATACGCGACCGTTGTTTGAAGTTTTTTCTGAGTTAATAAGTGCTTTTCTATACTGACCCGAAATATTCGTTCAACATCGACGGTGACTTTAATCCCCGAACCATCGCCGTATAACCGGCTACGGCCAACTTTTGTTGTGCCTGATGCCGCTCTGGATTTCCCCGGGGCTCCACTGTTTTTGAAGTCAGGCAATAAAGCATTGGGCTTCTGACCTCGCTGCCAAAACCTGCGAAGTAGCTTATAAATAGTCGCTTTGGTTGCTACACCAGCCATCTCAACTTCAGTCACCCGTCGCGCTCTGGCTTTAGTTTCAAAACACAGCTCGTCAACAATAATGGGCTGAATAATAGTCAGTGCTTTTTCACGTCGATTAAATGCAACAGACCCAACTTCTGGCTCTTCATCATGCAGAAATGCGTACGGGTCCGTGCTTCTGAGCAACCGGCCTTCATCCAGGTAGGAAATAAGCTTCAGTTCCAGGATAAATTCAGGGAACCCCTTATCGCTGTCGATTTGGATCCAGACGAGCTCGCCCGGATGCACAGCTAAGATACGATAGGGCTGTTCGTCAAATCTCAGAACCTCATTGATTTGCCACATGCAGCAAGGCCTCCATATCTTCAAACTGACAGAACCTGAGCTCTGATGCCTTCACAGAACGAAACGCTTTATTGATATTAAATTTGATAAAGCCATTGGCTACCAAAGTCCGAACATCTCGTAAGCTGTGGCCGAGCTCCAGCTCGTATGCGGTATCCAGATGTTTGCAAATATCAATGACCTTTGAGTCCTGAGCTTTGCTAAATGCCTTAGATAAAAATGGCAGCTGAGCTAACAAAGCAGGATCCACTGCAGCATCATTTTTTGTTGGATATAACCATTCGATGTTCTGTTTTATCACCAGATCAATTTCTTCTTCGGTGACAAGAAACCATGGGATTTGCTTTAACTGCCAGTAGCGCCTTTCCAGCTCCAACTTCTCGATGATCTCAGGCTTGGCCAACTCATTCACTGGTTTCACCTGAATAGCGAACTGTCTGTCATGACCCGTCGTAGCGTCGACAAGGAAATCTGACGACATAACCTGGTCAACACCTCGGACAGAAGGATGTCTCAGTTGATGCTCTGCAGCGAGAGCTCGGGTTTCATCTCGCTTTAAAGGGAATTGCTCCCTGATATCTGTAATGTCTGACGACCATTCAAGCACAAGAAAAACTGCTAATTCCAGATCGGAAAGCAGATGATGAACCCGCCGCGTTTTATGAGAGTAAATACGATGAGAACGCCCATCTGATGGGACATCCTGAACATGAAACCAGGGCTTATAATGTTGTCCATGACCCTGACCGCGCCCGTTCTTGATGCGACGGGCAATTTCAGTTTCTGAAAGCGATTGCTGCGCTCTAGCCATAAAAAAAGTCCAGTATGCTTTTTAAACAGCATAACTGGACTTTAATGGTTTACAACTATTTTGTTCTGTTTAGTTCTTTGCTGTCACGCTTTAAGACTATTTTGTCCTGTTTAGAACTATTATGTCAGACCACAATTAAAACATTTTAAATCAAATGCTTATTCAACAGTCACTGATTTCGCCAGATTGCGTGGCTGGTCGACGTCTGTACCTTTGATGATGGCGACGTAGTAGCTCAGCAGGAATTTAACTGAGGAACAAAATTATCTATTCATATTTCTCAAATATGATTATTACAGCGGAATACTTCCAATATTTTTCTTTAATAAAGCCTGCATACGCGGACGACCAGCTGCAGAAGTTTCAAAACCCAAACCCGAACGGTAAATCTCAGGTAAAAACAAACGTTGTGCACCTAAGTTGCCATCAATGTCTTCATAAATCACACCGATTTCTTGTAATGCAATTAGAAGAGTGGGTAATTGTACCAATCCGGCCTGATTTGCGCTAAATGGTACACTTAGATTGCGAATGTTCTGGTTCGTCATCACCTCTGACCATCGTCTTAATGCGGCAATTTCAGCTTTAGCTTCTGTGACTTTCTCTTTACTACATTCAGGAATAGCTTTACGCATTGATTCGGGTGCTATCAACCGGTCAGGCCAAGTTTGACCTGTTCGCTTTTCCTCTTCAATTGCAGCAAACTTAAGAAATCGGACCAAATCTCGCGCCTGCACATTACCTTTAAGATCGCATAATGCTGCATAAACCCATCGGGCAGAATAGGCTTCTTTGGACTTTTCTGTACCTAGCTTTTTTCCCCAAAGATGTTCAAGTTCAGTCTTAAGGTCCTCCAGATGCATTGATTCAAGGGGTTTAGACTGAGGATAGACACCTGCTTGACTGCTTAGCATATAGGCAAGCCGTAAAAAGCTCTCAGCATTCCAATGCAATCTAAACGGCTGAAAACGTTGTAGTAATTGCCCTAGATTTTGACGAATGGTGGCCTGTACGTAGTCAATTCGAACAAACACAAGCACACCTAAATGCGGATTGGCTAATTCGCTAATTCGATTAGTCAACCTAAGTAAAGCCTGAATAGCGTCTCCGGCAGGACTCTCTTCAGCATCGCTAAACGCATCCTCAATACCGTCGAAAACAAGAATGGTTCGAATGGATTTGCTAATCAAAAGATCATTGACAGCTGAGATTCCTCCGACTGATAAACCAAATTGGCTCGCAATCAAATCATCCCAAAAACTCTCCCAATAATCAGGTGGACTCTGAATAGCAGACTTAATGCGCAAATTTACGTCGTTGCCGCTAAGTAGGTTTGAATTATTACCATCAATTAAAGCAAGCGTTCTACGTTGAGCTGTTTTAATTTCACCATCTGGCGTATCACCTATGTTGGTTGACCAAAGGACAGGGAAAATAGCTGCTTCAGTTATATTTGTGCGATCAAAGCCAAGCTTTTCCAGAAAGGTTTGCCATGACGCCGCTTGCACTATTTTTCGGAACGTGAAAGTCTTACCAGCCCCCTTGGCGCCGATCATAAGCACGTTTGGTAGCTCGTTAGCAAAGTGTTTGCCCAAGTTAAGTAATGGTTCTATTGCTAAGATCGAGCTTTCTTGTCGACCTTCTGCAAACTCTGCGGCTTCACAAACTCTGCGCAATGATGCAGCTAAGGTACCCGCTCTGGGAACGTCGGATTGCCCAGCATGTACTTCCACTCGCTCTAGCACAACGCTTGGTTGTGTATACAGTGAATGCGCCCACTCTAAAGCACTTAAATACAAACGTTGCGATTGTGGCAAGCTCTCAAGTGCTTCGCGAAGTGAACCAATAGACATTAAGCTACTTAGAAACTCAGCTTCCAACCATTGCACTGAGGGTGTGAGCGGGTCTTCGGCTGGATACGCAGAATTTAAAGTCTTAAGTGCTTTTTCATAATGTCCTGCTTCTTTCAACTCTTTAGTCAACATGCTCAAAATGACCGTAGGTCGAGAATCCTCATACCAAGCAGCTGGCAACTTGCGATTACTCGCATAAAGCCTTCGCAATACTTCTTCCATCCCCAAGACAGACTGAGGCGCAACAGTGCTGACAAGAAAGTGATCGACACGAGGATCAAATAAGATTGGACTCGCTAGCTCGCTTAAACCTGCACGTAAATCGATGAAGACCACATCAACTTCTAGACGTAAACCAAGCGCATGCAAATGGTCGCTTAATTGCCATGGGTTATCTTGGTTTCGAGCTAAATGCTCGGGAGTGACAGGCATGTCCAGAATTTCAGCCAAATTTAATGCAGCAGGCAAAACAAATAACTCGCGATGCAGCCCTCCTACACTTAATGAAGTCTTGCGTAACTCTTCGGCAAAAAAATCTAAACTAGTGTCCACACCAGCTGGCGGATAGTGTAAAGCTTCGAGTAACTGTACAAACGAGACTGTAGGTCGATTGCTGTCATCCAACCAGAAACTGACACCTGGTGCTTCTAAGTCTGCATCAATTATTAATATCTTTTTGTTTCCTGGACTTACATCACGCAGACATGCTGTTACATATGTCATTAATGCCGTTGTGCGTCCTACCCCGCCTTTAAACGAGTGAAATGAAACCAAATCTGGTCCTTCGTCAAAACGATTCGGAACGCAATAATCATGAATAAGAGGATTCAGTTCTTCGGCATGCGACGTTTCGTCGCTATCCATCTCTATTTCATCTACCGTAGGTAAATAACTGACATCTCGCCACAATGGATATCTTTGACTAACAGGCTGTGAATCCCGAGCATATTCTTGATAAAAATCGACAGGGTAGAGCACATTACCAATACGAAGCTTAATAGCTTGTTGATGATACGATCGTCCAAATACTTGTCCTAGCCATGCCTCAACTTTCGAGGCCGATTCTGGTGTATGACGGATCTCCATACCACTAGAAAAACAATCTATCCCTAACACATAATCTGGAAGTTGTGTCCACAGTGACGTGCTCTGTTTCAAAGTCCGTTCTACGTCCAACCAGGTCAGTAAACGCGAGGCAGTTATTGTTTGGTCGTTCATTTCAGTTCCCCTTGAATCCAATTCAGCACATTTTGCAATTGCCGTTCACAATCATGATCACTGGGAGCAGAACATTTGCCACCGTATCTCCATGCTTGATGTAGTATGCGAATATCACCTGTTCGAGGCACAGTTACTCCACTCTGTGTAAAAGGCTCCAACCTTAAATCTGAGGGCAAATCCAATTTACTCCCCACCCTTAGATCTCTTAACAACTGGCGCAAATCGTGACCTGTTTTGTCAATGTCACTTTTATCAAACACTTCGCGGCTATTACGTTTTAACCAAACAGCTTTTAATCCGCACTCTACCGCATAGAACATAAGTAAACGATGTGGGTTTTCGCGATTTTCTGTATTTGCAACATTAGACAACTCTCGCCACGCTCTTTTTAACTCTCGCGCTGTAAAAGGAATTGCACTCATAGGAGAAGCTCCAATGCCACTTTTCACCACCACTTGTGTTACTTAGTTTTTGTTTTATGCGACTTACTGCTCACAGATATTAAAACTCCAGCTCTCTACATGTGGCGCTTTAAAAGGTGATGTAAGTATTTGCATTATGGAATTCTGAGTGCGTCTATATGTAAGAGCATCAGAAACATTCAATATTGAAACAAACTAAAAAATTTGGCGATAATTTAAATGAATAAAAAATCCAGCTAACTTATTGCGAGCATAGCCGGATTTTCTCGAGTTAAAAAGCTATTTATACAGCTACATCATAAGGAATTAAGTGTTGGATAATTTCAACAAACAAAGCCTATATAGCCCAAAAATCAAACACTTATTCAACAGTCACTGATTTCGCCAAATTGCGTGGCTGGTCGACGTCTGTGCCTTTGATGATGGCGACGTAGTAGCTCAGCAGCTGCAGCGGGATGGTGTAGATGATTGGTGCGATCAGCGGGTGCACGTGTGGCACGTTGACTACACGCTGCGTGGCATCTGACTTAAAGTGGGCGTCGGCATCGGCGAACACATACAAAATACCGCCACGGGCGCGCACTTCTTCAACGTTGGACTGCAGTTTTTCCAGCAGTTCGTTGTTCGGTGCGACCACGATGATTGGCATTTGCGCGTCAATCAGTGCCAGTGGGCCGTGCTTCAGTTCACCGGCAGCGTAAGCTTCAGCGTGGATGTACGAAATTTCTTTCAGCTTCAGTGCACCTTCCATCGCGATTGGATATTGGTCACCGCGGCCTAAGAACAACGAATTGTGCTTGTCAGCAAACTCTTCTGCCAGCTTTTCAATGCTGCCAGCCAGTTCCAGCGTTTGTTCTAACTTGACTGGTAATGAGCGCAGCGCTGCAACCATTTCTTGTTGCTGTGCTGCGGTTAAACCATTGTATTTACCAATCGCCAGCGTCAGCATCGCCAGGCCAACTAACTGAGTTGTAAAGGCTTTTGTCGACGCCACGCCAATTTCAGCACCGGCACGGGTCATAAAGGCTAAGTCAGATTCGCGCACTAACGAAGAACCGGCCACGTTACAGATAGTTAAACTGCCGACATAACCCGCTTCTTTGGCCAGACGCAGCGCCGCTAAGGTGTCGGCTGTTTCGCCAGATTGAGAAATACTGACTAACAAGCTGTTTGGCTGCACAAAAGATTTGCGGTAACGGAATTCAGAAGCGATTTCGACGTTACAGGAAATGCCACCTAACGATTCCAGCCAGTAACGCGCCACCATGCCTGAGTGGTAAGAAGTACCACAGGCAACGATTTGCACGTGTTTAACTTTCTTAAACAACTCAGCAGCGCCGTTACCGAAGGTTTCATCCAGCACCGATTCATTGCTTAAGCGGCCTTCCAACGTGTTGTTGATCGCATGCGGCTGCTCGTAAATTTCTTTCAGCATAAAATGGCGGTATTGGCCTTTGTCACCGGCGTCATAAGTCGCGCTCGATTCAATGACAGCCCGTTCAACTTTCTCACCATTTTTGTCGTACACAGTGACGCTGAAACGGGTAATTTCCGCGACGTCACCTTCTTCCAGGAACATAAAACGACGGGTCACCGGTAACAGTGCCAGCTGATCAGAAGCGATAAAGTTTTCGCCGATGCCCAGGCCAATCACCAGCGGGCTGCCAGAGCGCGCCACCACTAAATGCGACGGGTCGGTTTTGTCCATCAGTACAGTACCGTAAGCGCCGCTGAACTGTTTTACTGATTTTTGTACCGCAGCCAGCAAAGAGCCTGCAGTTTTGAATTCTTCTTCGACTAAGTGCGCAATGACTTCAGTGTCAGTATCAGAATTAAATACATAGCCTTTGCCTTTCAGCATTTCGCGCAGCGGGCCATGGTTTTCGATGATGCCGTTATGCACGACAGAGATTTTGTCGGAGACGTGTGGATGCGCGTTACGCTCAGAAGGTTCACCGTGGGTGGCCCAGCGCGTGTGCGCGATACCGGTGCCGCCAATAGTCGGGTTTAACTTCACCGCATCGGACAGTTCTTTCACTTTGCCTAAACGGCGGATGCGCTGCAGCTCACCGGTTGGGCTCACAACGGCAACGCCGGCTGAGTCATAACCGCGATATTCCAGACGGCGTAAACCTTCGACCAGAATGTCGACGACGTCACGTTGCGCTACTGCGCCTACTATTCCACACATATTTACTCCGATGTCGTTTGATCAGTTGAAACAGGGGCACAGATCACCCGGACGCCCTGCTGTTCTATTTGCCTTTTTGCCGTGTCGGGTAACTTGTCGTCTGTTACCAGGATTTTTATCGACGTCCACGGTAGTTCGAGATTATGAATTTTGCGGCCGATTTTATCCGATTCCACCATCACCACCACTTCTCGCGCCACTTCCGCCATCACCCGGCTTAAGCTGGTCAGTTCGTTAAAAGTGGTGGTACCGCGTTGTAAATCGATGCCATCGGCACCGATAAACAGCTGGTCAAAATCGTAGGCCCGCAGCACCTGTTCCGCCAGCTGGCCCTGAAAAGACTCAGACTGTGCGTCCCAGCTGCCGCCGGTCATTAATAACTTGGGTTCGTGTTCGAGTTCACGCAGGCTGTTGGCGATGTATAAAGAGTTGGTCATCACCACCAGGCCTTGTTTGGCCGACAGCTCCGGCAGCAACGCAGCCGTGGTGCTGCCACTGTCGAGAATAATGCGGTAGTGGTCTTTGATCAGCGCTGCTGCTGCTTTGGCCAGCGCCTGCTTGCGGGCAGAAATGGTTGAAGGGCCGGCTTCGCTGATCAGCTCATGCGGCAACTGCACGGCACCGCCGTAACGGCGTAACAACAAGCCGTTATCTTCCAGTGCAGTTAAATCTTTGCGAATCGTCACTTCTGAGGTTTCAAACCGCAGCGCCAAATCATCGACACTGACTTCGCCCTGTTCGGCCAGCAAATCCAGAATACTGCGGCGTCTTTGTTGGGTATTGCGTTTATTCATCAGTGTGATTGCGCTTAAATTTCGGTTTAAGTTTCGATTCGAAAGATATTCTATCTATTCGAAATATTATTGCAAGCTTTTCGCCTTGCAGGCGCTAATCCGGCCGACGCAGCATTGGCAGCAAGATACGATAACTCAGGCCCTGGCCGGCTTCACTGCGCGCCTGAATACTACCGTTCAGTTCGACCGTCACCAGATTGTAGATAATGTGACTGCCAAGACCACTGTAGCCCTGATGCCGCTTGGTCGTAAAGAACGGCTCAAACAAGCGTGGCAGTAAATCCGCTGGCATGCCCTGACCATTGTCCTGATATTGGATCAATATCTGCGAGCCCTGCTGGCTGAGCTGTAACCGCACCTGACGATCTGCTTGCTGCGGTAAAAACGCATGCTGCAGTGAATTCATCAGCAGATGCTCTAACAACCGCGCCAGGATGCCGGCGTCAGCCACCAACACCAGGCCGGGCTGTGGCTGATAATCAACGGTACAGGACGCCTTTTTCAGTTCAGGTTCCAGCGCCATCAGCACTTCAGCAAAATAACTGCTGAGTTCCAGCTCACGCACACTGATCGCGGTGCGATCGACCGCGACCTGTTTAAAACTCTGCACCAGTGCCGCAACACGTTGGGTGTTATTGACCAGCATCTGGCACGTCGCAATAGCCCCTTCCAGATAGTCGTTAAACGCCTGTACTGTCAGCCGTTTGTCCTGCTGCTGCTGGCTAATTTGCGTCAATTCATGTTGCAGATGGCTGGCTGCGGTGACGCAGATACCCAGCGGCGTATTGATTTCATGCGCCACACCGGCCACCAGTCCACCCAAGGATGCCATTTTTTCCTGCATCACCAGTTGTTCGCGGGTTTGTTGCAGCCGGTGCACGACATTGGCATTGGCCACCGCGATGGCGATAGTGCTGCATAAAGTGCGCAGCAAATCGGCTTGTTCATTTAAAAATGCATATTGCTGCGGGCTTTGCACGGTCAGACAGCCAATTTGCTCGCCTTTGACACTGAGTGGGAAATACAACACAGATTGCATCGCCCCCCCAACCAGCGGGGTTGGCAGCTCAGGCAAATACAATAAAAAATCTTGCCGTGTGCGCGTCTGGATCTCGCGTTGCTGGGCAAAACATACCGCTGCGAGGTTGGACTGGCCCTGCAGCATCAGCTCAAAGGGTGGCATCAGCTGACCATTCTCCACCCAGTGGCCAAACTCCAGCACCTGTTGCTCGTCTTTGTACACGCCGATCGCCAGCACATGCACATCCATCAGGTCATTCAGGCTGCGATGCACCAGCAGTAAAATTTCCTGCAGATCTAACGACGACGTGATCTGTCGCGCCACTGTTTGCAGTAGTGATAAATCCCGGTAAGAGTTACTCAGCGCCTGATGCTGACTTTTCAGTTCGCTGGTGCGCTGGTCTACCACTTTTTCCAGCCATAAGCGTGTTTTGCGCTCGTGCCGCAGCCGGTATTGCATCACAAACCAGATCAGGCTTAAAACCAGCAACGCCATCAGACCTTTAAACCACCAGGTCAGCCACCAGGGCGGCAGAATGTCGATGTTAATCTGATTGGCAGGCTGGCCGGCCCAGCTCTGGCCCGGCGAACGCGCCATCACTTCAAACTGGTAACGACCCGGCGCCAGCCGCGTATAGGTGGCCACCGGATTCACCGCGTCGGTTTCTATCCAGTCCCGATCAAAACCAAGTAACCGGTAGCGGTATTGCATCGACAACGGGTCAACAAAATTCAGTGCCGAAAAATGCAGACTGAACATGTCCTGCTCGTAACGCAGCTGAATCTGTTCAGCGAATCCCGGCGCCTTTTGCAGCAGAATGTCCGGACTGCCAACCTGCACTTGATGATTAAACAGGCTAAATCCGGTCAGCCGCACCGGCAGGGCCGTATCTGGTTCCAGCAGATTTTTGGCCGGATAAATGTCCAGCCCCTGGCTGCCACCGCGATATTGCCGCTGCTGCGGGTCGATAAACCAGGCACCTATCCAGGTCGTGCTTTGAAAACCATGCATCTCGCCAAATTGCACCAAACCGCCGGGCAGCAATTTATTGCGGTACAACAACAAAAATTGCGGCGCCGCTTCCAGGTATTTGTCGTGGTCAGTGGGACTCAGATACGCTTTAAAGCCATCGACGCTGTCCGCCTGTTGTGGGTGATACAACACGCGGTGGTTAATATTGCCGGCACGGATCCACAGGTGGCCCCCTTCCGGATAAATCAGCTGAATACCATCAAAGCGCAGGCCAGAGCCGTCAGATGCTTGCCAGCTCTTCAGTTGGCCGGTGTTTTTATGCAGCCGGACCAACCCTTGATCCGCCAGGCCAATCCAGAGGAAATCCTGCGCATCACTGGCCAGAATAGAAACGACGGCATTGTCCAGCGCAACACCGGGTCTGACCGTCTGATGGAAATGCCGGACCTGCCCCTGCTCCAGCAAAAACAAGCCTTCGCCCCGGCTACCAATCCACAACCGATCGGCACTGTCCAGATGCAGGTTGCCGATATGTGGCTGCTGTCCCTCGCGTAAAGACTGCAGCTGCCATTGCCGGGTCGCCGGCGCAAAACTGAACAATCCGGCATCGGTGCCGACGTACACCAGACCGTTCTTTGCCTGCACCACTTGGCGCGCCAGTGTCGGTTGCTTGGCAAGACCCGGGATCACCGGCAGCGGCCAGCGTTGCACCGCATAACGTCCGAGATCAAGTTCAGCCAGACCAGCATCACGATTGGCCAGCCAGATTTGCTGGTCAGATAAATACCAGATGCCAAAAACATCACCGTGCGCCAGCAACTTGTTGTCGCCCGGGCCCAGTGGAATATTGCGCACCTGTTGTGCCTGTGCTGACAAACCAAACACGCCGACCGGGGTTTTCAGCCATAACGTGCGTTGTTGGTCAAACAGCAGACCGGTCAGGTTGTTGCTCGGTAACTGATAACTGACCAGCGGATTGGCTTTAAACAATTGCCAGCGGTCACTGCCGGCTGGTGCATACCACAGCCCTTTGTCATAGCTGCTGACCCAGCGGCCGCCGCTCCGATCAAAACCGATATCCGTCAGCAAGCCCTGCTGCAGTAACGCCGGTTGATTACGCTCTGCGCGTAAAATACCGCTGGCGCTGTCAAACTGATACAAACCGCCGCCGTAACTGGTCAGCCAGATCTGGCCCTGTGCATCGGCCGTAATCGCGGTGACTGCAGCTGTGGTTAGCGCAGAACTATGCACGCTCAGCAGCTGTTTGTGGCCTTGTTGCGGATGCCAGCGGATCGCACCGCCTTGTAACACACTGCGGTTACGCAGCGGTGCATTGCCGGTGCCAATCCATAAATAACCGCTGCTATCGCGAAATAACTCGTTGATATACAAGCTATCCAGTTCATTTAACGGTAACGGCAATGCGACTGTTTCCAGCCGGGCATTATCCGGATCCCAGCGTAATAAACCACCGCCATAGGTACCGACCCACAGCTCGCCGGCAGGGTCCTGGTAAACCACTGAAATTTCAACTTGCTGCTGCTCGCCGGGCAGCGTCGGCAATGGCACACGGCTGAATTGTTCTGTCGCCGGATTAAAACGATTCAGCCCGCCATAGCGGGTGCCAATCCACAGGCTGCCCTGCCGGTCGACCAATAAACTGGAGACCCAATCTGCCGACATCGCATTGGTTTTAGCCGGATCGGCCTGGTAGGCTTTGACTTGCTGACCGTCGAACCGATACAGCCCGTGCTGCGTACCGATCCACAAAAAACCTTGTTGGTCCTGCGCCAGCGCTGTCGCTTGGGCAAGTTTTGGTGAGACCCGGGTCAGATTCAGAAAGCGGCTGTACACCTCTGAGTGTTCAATGCGAATACCGCCAGTCGACGGCGCCGCGGTCAATCGCATTGAAACGCTGCATAACAATATGAGCAGGCAGTAAATCCGCCAGTTCAGCATCTGTATCTATCCGGATAAAAAGCGACTCTGACCAGTATTGTTGCTTTTCCCTGCCACTGCAATAACTCAACGACTATGTACCGACCATAAAGTACTGATCAGCATCAGCAATAACCAACCGCCGACCAGTGCCAGCAGCTTTGCATCCGGTCGCCGGTACAACCACCAGTCCAGACTGCAGACCAGTAGTGCCGGCCAAATGATCCATAAACTTAATCCCAGCATTTTGCCGCTCCTGTGGGGAAATCCTGCGATCAAAATAATTTAAATGAGAATTATTTGCAATTAGAAAAAAGACCAGTTAAGGTATGCAACGTCAGGATGACACACCGATTCTTGCCCGGTGCATGGAAGGATCCACTCCACGGTAGACCCGGTCTTCGATTGGGTGTTTGCTGTTCTGCAGTGACTTTGCGGGGGACGTTTGCGCCGTCCCCCGTTTTTTTGGTATCCAGTACGTGGTACCCAGTACGTGCTACCCAGAGTATTTTGGTGCTGCGCGGCCATCCATGGCGCTCAGCCGTCGGGCCAACGCTGGGATTAGTCTGTCGCTTTGGTTTCGGTTTGTTGCAGCATCAGCATCAATAATTGCGCCGTCAGTTCAAATTCGGTTTGTTGGCGCTCGTCCAGACTTTTGCCGGCAGCGTCGGCATATAACAAGCCAAATAAACGTTTATCCACGCGCACAGACGCGACAAAACAATCGCCGTCATAGGGCAGAAACTGTTGCAAAGCTCCCAGTGACGGCGCGTATTGTTGTTTTTTATGCCAGCACACCTGGTCCTGGCGCAACAAATCGTACAACACTTCGCCTTTGTGCAGCTGTTCCAGCGAAATGGCGGCCTGATTGCGCCACAACTGAGTGTCGCGGCCGGCGACATAACTGGGTACAAAACTTTTACTCTGATAATCCATCAGTAACAACGCCACCCGTGGCAGGCCTACGCCCTCCTGTAAACAAATGACGGTGGCGTGCAGCAGGCGCGACAAGCTGTCGTTGACCCGTTGTAATTTCAGCAAAGTATTCAGCTGGGTACTGAATTCATAGCCGGTACGCTCCAGCTCTTCATTTTGCGCCAAAATTTGCGCCCGGTTTGGTAATAAAGGGACCAGGCCTTCGGCGTTGTATTGGTTGGCGGTCAGCGCCGCTTCTTCGGCCATCAACAACACTTGTTGCTGACTTTCTTCCAGCGTCAGTTGGCAGATTTGCGCCACCTGTGCACAATTTTCCAGCATTTTGGCACTTTGCAGACCGGCACTGAGGTGCACACTGATACTGTCGGCCAGATTGACCAAAGCACCGACAGACCCGGTTGGCACACTTTGTTGCACCGCCTCCAGAATGAAGTCGCCAAGCTTCCATTCTTTCACCAGTTCCCGGCTCAGATGGTCGATGCCAACACCCAAAAATTTCATCGCGATGGCATGTTCATCGTCTGGATATTCGCGACATTCACGGACAAAGTTCTCTGCCACCGGTTCGCGTGTGGCCAGCAGGGCCAGTTTACCGATATGACGCAGCAATGCGGCAATAAAGACTAATTCGCGCTTCGCCGCATCGGCCCGCGGCACCAGCGCCCGGGCCTGCACAGCAGCGTGAAACGATTGACTAAGTTGTTGCAGCAGTAACTGGCGCGGCTTGCCTTGCAAAAAGCTGTCGATCAGGCTGCTGGCCAATGTGATGTTTTTGATTTCGAGAAAACCGACCTGGATAATAGCGCGGGATACTGTCTGGATCGGCTTGCCCGATCTGTTGTAATGCACAGCATTGGCGACGCGTAATACTTTGCTGGTCAGGCCGGCATCCCGCAGCACAATCTTTGCTAAGTCGTCAGCATTGCCTTCATTGCGTTCATCCAGCTGACATATTTGCTGTACCACTAAATCCAGTGCCGGCATTTGCTGGTTCAGGATTAATTTCAGCCAAGCCTGCAGACCTCTGATCTCACTCATCACGAACGCCTCTTCTTACGCCGATACTGCAAATATTTCAGTGTAGTTGGTCATCGCGCCCACTGGGTATCGCAGCAGACGGATACAACGAAGACAGCACTTAGTGAATATGTTTGTCCTGTACCAGCACCCAGGGCGATACCACTACCGCCCACAGCTCGGCGTTATGCTGATGCCAGTGGCTGGCACGGGCGTCCTCAACACGCTGCAGCTGGCCAGCTTGTAACCAGCCAGACACCTGCTGTTTGTCATCGATGGCAAAGGCATAGGCCACTTCCACCAAATCGAGGCCGGCGACCACTTCAATCACCGCACCGGCGGCATAAAACTTCTGTAGTTCGTGCCAGTGGATCCGCGCCGTTTCGCCGGTAATTTTTGCCTTCAGGACTGCGGGTTCCGTCTCAAAATTGTCGTGCATACTTGGGTCTCATTACAGGATTACAAAGTGCCGTTTTATTCAGGATCGTCGCCTTGCTCTGATACCTGCGCAGCACTTAATTCATGTTTTTTCAATAACTTGTGGAAATCAGTCCGGTTGCGACCAGCCAATTCCGCCGCGCGGGTGACATTGCCTTCGGCCATTTTTAACACCCGCACCAGATACTGCCGTTCAAACTGATCGCGCGCTTCACTGAGCGTGGGCCAGAAACTGCGGTTTTGTTCCAGCGCCTGGCTGACCAGCGCCAGACTGACCACCGGGTTACTGGTCAGCGCCACACATTGCTCAACCACGTTCACCAATTGGCGCACGTTGCCCGGCCATTGTGCGGTGACCAGCGCCTGCATCGCATCTTCGGAAAAACGGTTGACCTGCACACCATGACGCTCTGCACTTTGCTGCAACACATGCCGCGCCAGCAAGGGAATATCTTCAGCCCGCTCGCGCAGCGTCGGCAGTTGCAGATTCACCACATTGAGCCGGTAATACAAATCTTCGCGGAAGCTTTGTTCCTGCATTGCCTGCTTTAAATCGCGGTGCGTGGCAGAAATCACCCGCACATCAATTGGAATAGACTTGGCGCTGCCGACCGGACGAATTTGCCGTTCTTGCAAAGCCCGCAATAATTTCACCTGCAGCGGCAATGGCATATCACCGATTTCATCGAGAAACAAAGTGCCGCCGTCGGCTTCACGGAATAAACCAGCATGTTCGGTCACGGCACCGGTAAAAGCGCCTTTGGCGTGGCCAAATAACTCGGATTCCAACAAATGCTCCGGCAAGGCGCCGCAGTTAATCGCGACAAAATTGCGGCGGGCGCGTGGACTGGCCTGATGGATCGCATTCGCCAACAACTCTTTACCAGTGCCGCTGGCACCGGTGATCAGCACGCTGACATCGCGTTGCGCCACCCGATACGCCTGATCCAGTACCTGTTCCATCGTTTTGCTGCGCGTGACAATCGCCTGGCGCCAGCTGTCTTTGCTTGGCACATGGGATTGATTCACCGCTTTTTGCAGAATATCGCGCAGCTCGACGTTATTCAGTGGTTTGGTCAGAAAACCAAATACACCACGTTGCGTTGCTGCCACCGCTTCCGGAATGGAACCATGCGCCGTCATCAGCACCACCGGTAAGCCCGGACTGCGTTTGGCGATTTCATCAAACAGTGCCATGCCATCCAGACCCGGCATACGTAAATCACTGAGCACCACATCCACCGGCTGTTTTGCCAGTAAGGTCAGGGCGGTTTCGGCACAGTCGGCGGAGATGACCTGATAACCTTCGCCTTCAAGGCGCAATGTCATCAGGCGTAATAAACTCGGATCGTCATCGACCAGCAATAAACGGGCATTGTTCCCTGTGTTGGTGCCTGTCACGTTAACCTCCGCCTGACTGGTTCAGCTTGGCTTCGATTTGGGTCAAGGCCTCAATTTTCTTCTGTAAATCGGCGTTTTGTTTTTGCAGTTTATCCAGATTGTCCTGTTGCTGGCCGTTCAGCCGGCCCAGCGCTTTGACCGCAGATTCAGACTCCAGCAATTTCTGGTTAAAGGCATAGTCCCAGCGCAGCAATGCTGCGAGTCCAGCCGGCAGCCGGCTCAGCTGCTCACTGAGCTGATTTTGCGCGCGGAACCGCACCGCATAAGGTGTGTCCGGATGAATGCGCAATAACAGGTTCTGTAACTCACCCACCGGGGTTTTATCCAGGGTTTTAGCCACAGCGTCGCGCTGCGCACTGGTCATTTGTAATACATCGCCGCGATAATTTTGCCAGGCACTCAGCGTCGCGCTGTCATCTGATAACGCCAGCTGCGGTTTCACCGGGGCCGGTTGTTCCTTTGGCAGTTCCACAACTTTTTCCGGCGCCGGTTTTGGCTTTAAGATCACCGGCAATGGCGCCGGCACACCCTGACAACCAGCCAGCAGCAGACTCACCCCAACCAGGGTCCACTTATTCATACATGTTCCTCAACCATAGGCAGGCGGACACGAATACAGACGTCGGCATAATTCACATCGACAATCTCAGCCATGCCCCCCAATAATCGCGCGCAATCGGATACAATCGACAGACCCAGACCAGAGCCCTGCACCGCGTCAAAACGTGGTGCTTTGCCGCGTTGAAACGGCTCGAACAGCTTGGCTCTGAGCTCTGCCGGGATCGGCGTACCGTTATTCGCCACATCCAATAACATAAATTTTTCGTGCGGCCGCAAAATCACCCACACCGGGCTACCCTCGCCACCATAGGCCTGCGCGTTATTAATCAGATTATCCAGAATACGCCGAAATAACATCGCATCGGTATAAATCCGCGGCAGCTGACAGTCCAGCTGGATGAATTGCTGGCGTTGCTGCAGTGACAACGCATGATCGGCAAAGCAACTGTCCAATAACTGCGTGCTGTCATGCCAGCCAAATTCAGGTTTCGCCTGCTGTAACAGCCGGTTGTAATCAAGTAATTGTTCTGTCAGCTGACTCAGCCGGTCGGCACTGCCATTGAGCAACGTCACTACTTCCATCTGCTGCGCATTCAGTGGGCCCACCAGCTGTTCACTCAGTAAAGCACAGCCTTCTCTGATACTGGACAATGGTGTTTTCAGTTCATGCGAGGCATGGCGCAGCAGAATCAGCCGCAATGCTTCCAGCTGCTGTAGCCTTGAAGCCAGCCAACGCAGCTGCTCACCAAGCTCAGTCAACTCGCGTGGCCCGACAACTTGTTCATGTGGAAAATGATGACTGGCCTGTCCGATAGATCGGATCATCGTATCCAGTTGTTTAATCGGCGAGGCGATCCGCGCTTGCGCCCACAGCACCAACAACAGGGTCAGCACCACCAGCGTCACCGATTGCCAGGCCAACTGATTTTGCGCATCCACCACAAAGTTCTGCTGAGTTTGCAGCCGTTGCTCCAGCCGCTGCCAGATCTGCTCGGTCAGCTGCTGTTGTTGTTGCCTGAGCGTCAGCAAGGTCGGTGATAATTCTTCGTTACTGGCATGCAGAAAATTCTGCAATAACGTGGTGACTTGCGCGGCCTGCGCCTGACACAGCAGCGGGGCGTCCAGATCCAGACAAACCTGTTGCAGCATCTGCTGATAATTCATTAAATGTGTCGTCGCCAGCCGGCTTAACGAATCGGTGCGTAATATACCGAACTGGCGCACCGCCCGTTCGATATCGATCACCAGGTTCTGCATATTCTCTGCGCGTTTCACGCTATCGACTGAAGACTCAGCTTCTGCCACCGCAAAACGACTGACATCCGACAAGGCGCTGTTACTTTGCCACAGCAATACCGCCAGCGGGATCAACGCCAGGAAAAAACTTAATAAGATAAATTGCCGCAATGAGGCCGGCTGGATAGGACTTCGCATGCCGAAGGCTCCGCATCAATCAGGCGCATCAGGCGCCGGTCTGGGACTCTGGCGCCTATCATAGCGGATTTGTATACGACAACTCACGGTCAATTCTGTAGTTTTGCCGGCACAACCTGCCAACGGCTTATTTTAACTGCAGTTCGGCGGCAAATTGTTGTAATGACAGCTGTTGTTGCGGACTGTTGGCCTTGACCGGCTGGCCTGGAGTTTCCGCCCATTGCAACTGCAACAGACTGGCATCCGGCTGTGCCGGCAACACCAACATAAAATCCCCTTCATCCCGCACGACAAACTGGTGGCCTTGTGCCGACCCCGGCAGCATCGGCACCCGGATGATCCGCGGATCATCCATCGACACTTGCTGCAGCACTTTGCCATCGGCATTTTTCAGACTGACAGTCACAGCGCCGGTTTGGCTCAGTTGCGTGGTCCGGCGTTGCCCATCCGGGATCTGCACCCGTTGTATTTGCTGAATTTCGCTGCCATTGACATCAAAAGCGACTTTGACCACCCAGAACTCTGCGGCACTCAGCGGCGCCGCAACACAGAGATACAGGCCAAGTACACTGACGAACTTATTGGATCTGAACATGCCATTGAACCTCTCTGCTGACCAGCGCTGACGCTTTGACTAAACCGCTGATATCGGTGATCACGGCGGTTATCTGATAGTTCTGTTGTTGGTCCTGACAGCAGCTGATGTCGGTTTTGTTATCAAACTGCGGCATGGCCTGACCATTTAAATACCACTGCACTTTTTGCTGAGCGCTGCCGACCGACAGCGCAAACGAAAACTGCTGAGTCTGACCACGCGCCTGCACGACTTGTTGCTGTTGTGGTTGCCGGCTGTGATACATACCGATGTTCTGGTACAGCTGATTGACCCAGGCCTCACCGTTCACTTCGCCAATCGGCTGACCCAGCGCCAGCATAAAACTGTTATTTTTGGGGCGGTAAAAACCTTTACTGCTGTAATAACCGCCTTCAAACAAACCGACACCGGCCTGACCCGGCTGTGTGGGTACTTGAGAAGGATCACTGAACCAGTGCCGCCATTTCACCTGAGTTAAATCAGTTAGTTGTGTGATATTGGCATAACAGTTTTCGCAATAGCCCGGTAAATACAAATGCGCATTGGCATCGTCGATATACTCATCCGCCAACTGGGCAAAGGTATGGCCCAGTTCATGGATAGCGATATCAGCTGCGCTCTGATGCAGCGTAAACGTCGAGATAGAACCGCCAGCGCCGCCATATTTACTGCTGTTACCGGCAACCAGGACAAAATCAAACTGCGGATAATGCCGGAACACATAGCCGAATACTTTACTGCTGTTGACACAATACAAGCGGTCAATGCCGGCACAGCCAAAATTGCCATCAAATAAAGTATCCACCAACGTGTTAGTTGACGGGTCATCGGCGCCACTTTGCGCTGAAACAGCATCCAGAACATGCAGGCTCCAGCCGTCACGATGCGTGCCGATTTCTTTACTGTTGAAAAACACCTGACTGAATTTTACCGCGGCCTCCCGCAGTTTTTGTTGCTCTGCAGCAGTGAAACCATCGCCGACAATGACCAGATTTAACCTGTTACTTTGCACCGGGCCAACCAAAGTACGGCCCATGCCATTGCCATTTGGGATAGCCACCAGGACCTTTTGCTTGTATTGGGCTGTGGCACCTTGTGAGTCTGTCGCCTGCAGGAGCAACTCGGTGTCGAGCGCCGTGGTACGCGCCAATACCTGCAACCCTGCGCCGGTCTGCGCGCTATCCAGCCGGAATAACTCTGGTTGCGTATGACTCAGTACCACAGCATCTCCATCAACATCTTCAATGCCGTATTGCAGCGGATAAACGCTCCCGGCATCCAATAAAGCCGGGAGCGGCGTGACGGTCAGCGTTGGCGCATCGTTAACAGCTGCCAGCGTGATCTCCGTCTGAAAAGCCACTTCGGCGCCTTTGCCATCAGAGACCTGAACCTGCAGCCTAATTTTGCCATTAAGATTTGCCAGCGGTTTCAGATGAATCTCTCCGGCCGGATTAACCGTGACACCCGCATTCGCCGGTGCAGCGCTTTGTAATGTAAAGATCAGCGGATCTTTGTCCACATCCGTCGCTTTCAGCTGAAAGATCGCTGCAACGTCTTCTGTCCCTGCAAACTGTTGCAGCTGCGCCACTGGCAGGTCATTGACGTTTTGAATACTGAGCCGTGCTGTGGCGGCGACTGGTGTATTTTTACCGTCGCTGACGGTGTACGAAAAACTGGCTTCGCCGGCATAGTCTGCGGTTGGCTGGTAAGAAAAGCGGCCGTCGCTTTGCAACGTCACCAGGCCTTCTGCCTGACTCTGGCTGGTCAGCTGATAACTCAACGCATCATTGTCAGCATCACTGGCGCTGAGCTGCGCCTGCAGGCTGCTGTCTTCATTCAGCTGGAATGTATTTGCCCCCGGTACAGGCGCAACATTTTGTGGTGTAGGTGGTGGAGTGGGTGTGCTGTCAGCTCCGCCTCCGCCACAGCCAGCCAGAATGCTCAGGCTTAACAGACAACATCCAAATTGCCAACATAAGCGGAACCAGGGTCGTTGCATGCAAAACCATCCTTGTCTGTTTATAAAATGTTATCAGATTAGCCTATCACAGTTCTGCGTGGCCTGATGACAGGTCTGAGTTGTGCTTTTAAGTTGATGCCAAACCCAGCTATAGCAAACTGCGGACGAAAAAAAACCGGTCAGTTGACCGGTTCTTTCTGAAAGCGTTGGCGCTTATGCGTTTGCTGTTACACCAGCGGTACGTGCTTTACGCACTTTTGCTGCCTGACGGTTGTATGCATCTGTAAATTGCGCTTTTTCCAGTTTACGTACGGCTTCACCGTTGACGTCGATTTTGCGCAGATAAGTTACAAACACAAAGGCATTAACCACGAAGAAAACTGCTGCTGCGATTAAAAATGTGTCCATCTTACACCTCATTACATCACCGGATTCTGACCGGTCTTAAGACTGTGATTACCGTTGGTTTCAGGTAAAAAACGGAAGTGGAACTCTCTGTATCACTTGCGTTATTTACCTGCTTGATAATCTATATGCAGACGGCGTGCCAACTTAAAATTAATTATCTATCTCATTGTTTTTATTTAATATTATTAATTTTTCCAGCATAAGATCGCTGAAAGAGTCTGGGTAGGATCTAAGGATCTGTTGCTAATTAGCGACAGCAAACAGCAGGTAAATATTTTATATATATAAATCAATATGTTAGCCTGTATCTTTTTTGCGACAGTTTTACCCTTCCGAGCAAATACATGGTTATTTATAATTATTTCAATAAGTTAATCATCACCCGTCTTGTGCAAAATATCCGTAACCAGGCGTGAGTTGCCAGTTTCGCCTGAACCAGACGACTGCAGTACCGGCGGCCAGAAAACACAAAAGCGCCAGAAGGCGCTTTTGTGTTGTGTAAAAAAGCAGATTTAATTGATAAAACCGTATTTGCGTGACACCACATCAAAGTAATTCAGACACTGCTTGGCATATTCGCGTTTTTCCACATAGCTGCCTGGGAAAAAGCTCTTTTTGAAACCATATGCCACCATGTCTTTGAGGCGTTTCAACGGGATATCAAAATTATCTACCGCCAGCTGATACTCGCGGCTGACGGTGGTATTCGACACCAGCCGGTTGTCGGTGCAAATCACTGTGGCGATGCGGTTTTCCAGCATATCTTTGAACTTGTGCTGCTTGATATCGGTGATCGCCGGGTTGGTTTGCAGGTTTGACGTCAGGCACACTTCAACTGCAATGCGTTTATCGGCAATATATGACGCTAACTCTTTGATATATTTCTGCTTATCCGTTATTGCCGGATCTTTAATCATCTCCGGAATAAACATGGAATAACCGTGGCCAATCCGATCGGCATAACATTCAGTAATAGCTTCAAACACCGACTCGGCGCCATAGGCTTCGCCAGCATGCAAAGTTTTCAGCAAGAAATGCTGGTGGGCATATTCGTACACTTCTTTAAAATTGTGCGCCGGGAAACCAGACTCCTGCCCGGCCAAATCCAGAGCAACTATCGGGATCCCCGCTTCATCGCGTAAACGTACGCTGGCACGGACCAGTTCCATCGCCGCCAGTTTGATCACCTGCATCGGCTCGAAATCACGCATTAACTGGAACAGGTTGGTGTAATACGGCGAAAACCCTTTGCCGCTGAACATCCGCATCGCACAATTGATAATGCCGTAGGCAAAAGGCGGTCTGTGACCATGCTGGACCTGATCATGCGCATTGTATTCATGCATAGCACGTTTCAGACCGTTATTGACGGTATGCATGATACGGTCGAAATCGATCCCGACGGCCGGATCCATCAATAACTGCGGTGCAAACCGGACTTCGATGTAATTCACGCCTTCGGCCTGGTTATCCAGCGCCAGTTCATAGGCTGCCTGCTCCAGATTTTCCAGATCGCGCAGCACACCGCAGGTGTATTGGAAGCCATGCAGGTATTCACCCAGATTGTTGTAGCGATCTTTAAACACCAGCGCTTTCATCCCTTCTACCGTATTAGACGGCAGGATCAGTTTGCTGCGCTGCGCCATGTCAATCAGCGACTCGAGGCGCAAACTGCCATCCAGATGCAAATGTAAGTCAGATTTTGGCATTTCTTTAATAAAATCAGCGGAATAAAAAGGCATGGCTGTTCCTGAAGCTAAAAATACGGCTGGTTCTCATTATAATAGTTTGAACTGACGACTTCGCAGAAACAATGAAAAATGTAGTAACACAGCATAGACGCAGCTGATGCATCAACCTTTTCCGTTGGCCCTTACAACAAAACCGGGTTACATCTGCTTTGGGTGAATCTGCTTAGGCACCAGACTTTTGCCCCAAGCGCGGACAAGATGGATACTGAAGTCTAACGGAACGCTAAGTAACTAATATTTCAGATAAATTTGGAAACAACCGCGATCATGCAGGATTTTTTGACAAATGGATACTTTCTAGCCCAATATTGACTGTTAAGTTCAAAATGACACTTTGAGCATGCTTGATCGGCGTGTAAAAATTGGTGAGTCAAAAGGATTTTATGCGTTGTAAGGCTGCCTATACCATCAGCATTTTGATACCAGCGATGATGGCTACGGCCAAACTGCTGGCTGCTGATTTGACGGTGGTCTACCCGCAAGTCAAAGCGCCTTACAATGAAATTTTTGAGCAAATCATCCGGGGTATTGAACATCAACAACAAGATGGGCTGCAGCTCTACCCGCTTGATGGCAAATCCCCATTAGAAAACACTGCAAAAGAATTGTCGCGGGATCCGAGCAATCTGGTCATTGCTTTAGGTAAAAGTGGCTATCAAGTCGCACAAAAAATTCAACAAACGAATAACGTCGTCGTCAGTGCGCTGCCGTTGCAACCTGCAGGACTCGCAGGCATCAGCTTGTTAACTGACCCGAAAGTTTTGTTTACCTCGCTGAAAATGCTCGCGCCGGCCATTAAAAAAGTCCATGTGGTGTATTCAGATCCCAGTCGCTGGATGATCCAAATCGCTGTGGCGCAAGCCTCTGATTTTGGCATCGAAGTCATCGCGGAAGAAGTGAAAGACCTGAAAGATGCGGTCAAAACTTATCAGGACCTGTTACAAAACATCGATCCAGCCAGTAACGCAGTTTGGTTACCGTTCGATGCAATCACCGCGAATGAGCAAGTTATTTTACCCCAAGTGATTGAATTAGCGTGGGAACGCAACATTGTCTTGTTTTCAAGTAAACCGGAACACGCCAAACGCGGTGCGCTTTTCTCTACTTTTCCCGATCATTTTGAGTTAGGCCGGGAACTGGTCATTTTGGTGCAGCAACTGCAACAAGGTAAAGCCGCAGCAACAGTAGTACCGCTGCAACAGGTGCAATTAGCAGTAAATCTGCGCACCGCAGCCCATTTAGGTATGGAGTACAAACAGGAAGTTTTACGACAAATTCCGATAACATTCAGATAAGCGTAAAGCAGACCATGACACACCCGGTAAAACCCACCCTCAAACACCAATTACTGCGCTTGCTGCTGCCGAGTATGTTGGTGTTGGTTGGCACGCTCGGCGTGTTATTTGTGTTGCTGACGTCACGATTTTCCAATCAACAGATGCTGTCGAATACTGAACAACTGGCGCGTTCTTTTGCCGAACAATCTGTGTTGGCCCTGTTAACCGGCAGTACGGTGAACGCCGAGCCTGTGCTGCAGCAAATGAAGACATTTCCCGACTTTGTCGGGGCAGGTCTTTGGAGCAAAGAAAACCAGCTGCTGGTGTGGCATGGTGACACGCAGACAGCTGAAACTTTCAAAGATCTGCTGGCAGAGCCGGCCACTGATGAGATCCGGATTTGGCAGCTTGATCAGCAGGTGTTCCTGGCCGCTGCTGTTCAGGTACAGGAAAATACCGAACACGCCGAGGCTGAGCTGTCACTGGATGCCCCATCGAGTCTGCCGCTGGGTTATGCTTTGCTGGTATTCAGCAAGGCCCGGTTGCAACAGCAAATCGGCCATAGCCTGCTGATCAGCCTTGGCGCCGTGGCGCTGGCGGCATTGATCATTTTGTGGTTTATCAGCAACTGGGTGCAAAAAACCACTTTGCCGCTCAGGCAGTTATCCGAGCGCATGCAAAGTGATGATTTCCTGCGCCAGGCCAACTCGCCAGTCAGTGGCGGCAGCTCTGAGATCCAGCATATCAGCCTGGCTTATCAACAGATGGCCGCGGCGATCCTTGAACGCGATGAAGCACTGCGTCTGCACCAGCAAAAATTAGAGACGCTGGTCGAGATCCGGACCCGTGAGCTCACTACTGCACGGGATGCCGCATTGACCGCCAGTCGGCACAAATCTGAATTTCTGGCCAATATTACCCATGAACTGCGCACGCCTCTGCAATCGGTTATTGGCTATATTGATTTGGTCAACGAACAGCTTGAGTTTACCGACTACGCGGACCTGACTGACGACCTGAACCGGGCGCAACGCAATGCAGAAAACTTATTAAAGATGATCAATAGCTTGCTGGATTTTTCCAAAATTGAAGCAGGTAAAATGGAGCTACATCTGAGCCGGGTGCGGGTATCGCAGGTGATCCAGCAGTGCGTGGACCTGATCAAACCTTTGCTGCAGAGCAATCAGTTGCAGCTGGACATCAGCAACAAGGGACTGGAATTGTGGATTGATGGGGAAAAATTATTACAAGTATTGGTAAACCTGATGAGTAACGCGTGCAAATACACCGAATCAGGACGTATTACTTTACGTGTGCACACAGAAGGTAATCAATGCGAGTTCAGTATTACCGACACTGGTTGCGGTATAGACCCACACCAGCTTGAACAAATTTTTATGCCCTTTTATCAGGTTGATGGCACTCAAAGCCGTCGGAGCGGCGGCACAGGCCTTGGCTTAGCCATCACCCGGCAGTTTGTCGAACTGATGGGCGGTACAGTCACAGCAATGAGTCAATTGCACCAGGGTTCCGTTTTCGTCGTCCGAGTTCCGATATCAAAGACAGAACTCTATGTAAATCAATAGATTCTGGACAAACAAATCGATTCATGTCGATACTCTTTGTGCAGCGCAAGATGGTTCGGCTTAAAGGAAGCATTTCATGAAGCTCAATTTGTTTGTTCGCGCAATGATTTGGATGGCGGGTAGTTCAGTTTTTTCGGCCATGGCAGTCAACCAGGATATAGCACAAGACGAACTGGATGATTTTTATGGTGAGGTCGACGTTGTCAGCATTGCCACCGGCACGAAGAAGCGCATAGACAAAGCCCCGGCCGTGACGACATTGATAACTGCCGAAGACATTGCCCGAATGGGCGCCAGTCATCTCGATGAAGTGCTCGAAATGGTGCCAGGTCTGCATATTTCTCCATCGACCATCAGCCGGCTGGATTCTGTGTATTCTATCCGCGGCATTCAAACTGGCTTTAATCCGCAAGTTTTAGTGCTATTGAACGGCACTGAGTTTAAAAACAGTTTCTCCGGTGGTTTACCTTATACATTCCGCTTTCCAGCCAACGTGATAGAACGGGTTGAAGTCATCCGTGGTCCCGGCACCGCCGTTTATGGTGCCGACGCCTTCTCTGGCGTTATCAATATTGTCACCAAAAACTTAGCTGAAACTGCCACTAATGCCGGGATGCGGGTTGGCAGCTTTGACAGCCGTGACATCTGGCTGCAAACCGGGGGGAAATGGCAAGATATAGAATTAGGCTTTGCCCTCGAACATCAGCAGTCCGATGGTGATCCGGATCGGATTGCGAATTCTGACCAACAAACGGTATTTGACCGGGTATTCCGGACTGCTGTTTCAAAAGCACCCGGCACTTTGGCGACCCGCTACGATATTATTGATGCTCATACCAGTGCCAAATTGCAGAATTGGAAATGGGAACAATGGTGGTGGCAGCAACGCGATGGCGGTTTAGGCCCCGGTGGTGCACAAGCACTGGATAGCACGGGTTATCAAAAATTCCGCGACTATCGCAGTAAACTTACTCATACGCAGGATCTCAGCAGTCATTTAACCTGGACCAATGACCTGTCTTATATGGACGCCCGCAGCGAAACCTATTTTGTCCTGTTCCCTGCCGGCGCCATATTGCCCATTGGGGCTGATGGCAATATCAATTTCGCCAAACCCAATGGCCTCGTGACTTTCACCGACGGCTACATCGGCAGTCCACACAGTAATCATAAAGACAGCCGTTTTAACAGCATCCTGAATTACAAAGCATTGAAAGATCACGAGGTACGCTTTGAACTTGGCTGGTTTGAACAAAAACTGACACCGCGCGAATATAAGAATTTTGGGCCAGGCGTGATTGATGGAAAAACCCCGACAGTCAATGGGAACCTAACAGATTTAACCGGCAGCGATTACATCTATGTGAAGCCAATCAGCCGCACCAACCGCCACCTGAGTGTACAGGATATCTGGCAGGTAGCCGCAGATTGGGAGGTCACCTACGGTGTTCGTTATGATTATTTCTCTGATTTCGGCTCAACCGTCAACCCACGCGCGGCTGTGGTGTGGAATACAGCGCATAATTTAACAACCAAACTCTTATACGGCAGTGCGTTCAGGGCGCCGTCGTTTAATGAGTTGTTCCTGCAAAACAATCCATCTGGTTTGGGCAACCCGGCGTTGGATCCGGAAACCATCGATACCACAGAACTGGTGTTTGATTATCAGCTGAACTTTGACAATCACTTAGTTCTCAACATGTATCGGTTCAAAGCCATAGATTTAATAGATAAAGCGCCAGTGCCGGGCACTTCGTTTTTGCAAACCGCAAACGTGTTTGATTTAAACGGCAAAGGGGCCGAATTTGAATGGACTTATAAACCAGCCTCACTATGGCGGGTTGATTTCAACTTTGCTTACCAAAATACCGAAAATGCAGCAACCGGCCAACGGGTCGCCAATGCCCCCGGCCAATCCGCCTCTTTGCGGCTTTATTATGATGTAAACAGCAATTGGCAATTATCCGGCTGGGCGCACTGGATTGCTGACCGGCGCAGGGCACAAACCGACACGCGGCCGCCACTGGCAGACTATCAGCTATGGAACTTGTCGCTGAATTACCAACCGGGCGACAGTCCATGGCGGGTAAAAACTTCGGTGCGCAACCTGTTTGATAAAGCAGTGTACGAGCCAAGCGGTACGGCTATCAGCAACGATTTCCTGATGGAAGGACGTAGTCTGCACCTTCAGGTCAGTTACAACTGGCAACTCTGAAATGACAAAAGATTTTGTTTACGCGAGGCATGCCAGCACTCAAATCACTGCGGAAGTCGCGGCGGCAGATAATCCCTATGTAGCGGTGCAGCAACACATTTTCGGCTATGAGTTAGCCGAACTGATGCAAAAGCGCAGTTTTACTGACGTGTTGTATTTATTGCTGACCGGCGAGCTGCCAACTGCAGCACAAGCCCAGTTGCTGAGCCAGTTACAGATCGCCTTGTGTAATGCCGGCCCTCGTCATCCGGCAACCCGCGCCGTGATGACTGCAGCCATCAGTAAAGCACGGCCAGAGCATTTGCTGCCGATTGGTCTGCAAGTACTGGGAGGCGAACGTCAGGGTGCAGCGGCTGTCGCTGAAGCATGGCAAGCGCTGCAAGACTGCCTGAGCCAAAACGACTTCCAGCCGGCCCTGCAGCCACTACCGGCAGGCTTCGGTCAGGTGTATGCCGGTGTTGACCCCCTGCAGGCGCGCCTGCTGACCCAGCTCAGCAGTTTACCGGCGGCAGGCCCGGCGCTGCGACTCTGCAATCAACTGCAATCGCATTGGCAGCCACAACAGCAAGGTATCTTAGACATTGGCTTATGTGCGGCTTGTTGTCTGGATTTGGGCATCGGTAAACGCGAAAGTATCGGGCTGTTTCAGCTTTTGCGGGCTCCGGGTTTATTAGCCCATGGTATGGAACAAACCCACAAACCGATCACAGACTCGCCCTTATTGTCGGATGACGACTATGAATTCCAACAAGACCGATAAATACGCCTTATGGGACGCCCGCCGTGGCCGCATTGTCACCAAAATTGGGAAGTGGGTTGGCGGTGAAGATGTGCAGATCCGGCAGTACTCGTTATTGCATGATTTGTTTATGCAAAAAAGCTACATGCAGGTCCTGGTGCTGAATGCGACGGGACGCCTGATCAGTACCGAACTCGCCTGCTGGCTAGAAAACAATTTTATGGTGATGAGTTATCCTGATGCGCGGATTTGGTGTAATCAGGTTGGTGCTTTTGCCGGTCAAATGCAGACAAGTCCGAGCGCAGCAACTGCCGCGGGCTGTCTGGCCGCCGACTCCCGCGCTTATGGCGGCAGCCTGACCTCCAGGTTAGCCATGCAGTTTATTCAGCACGCAGTGCAACAAATTCAGGCCGGTATGACGTTAGAAGAGCTGGTGTCCAGTGTGCCACTCCGTCACGGCAAACCTGCCATCATTGGCTTTGCCCGGCCTGTATCCCGCCATGATGAACGGATAGAGCCCCACCGGAACATGACCGCCGCACTGGGGTTTGCCGATGGCCCGCATCTGACGCTGGCGAATCAATTGTCAGATTATTTACTGGCAACTTATGGCATGGGTATCAATATTGGCGGTTACACTGCAGCCTTTATGTCCGATCAGGGTTTTACCCCGGACGATGTTTACCGGATTAAAAATCTGTGTGTGGCCAGTGGCGTTACGGCCTGTTATATCGACCAATTGCAGCAACCGCAGCATAGTTTTCTGGCATTGCAATGCCAGGACGTCCGTTACGACGGGATAGCGCCGCGCCCGGTACCGGACGCAGAGCCCTGACCCGGCACACACGATTTAGCTCCGCCGGCCGGGCGCCTGGCGGAGCTTGTCTGTGCAATCACCCGCCTGGAGTCATCGACACATTTTGCAGGCTTTGCACCCGTGACAGCATCGGCGGGATCTCCTCCCGATCAATCCGCACATCCAGCAAAGTTGGCCCGTTACTAGTGAAAATGCTATTCAGATCAATACGCTGCAGCTGCTCGACTGATTCAATCACAAATGCATCTATCCCCACAGCCTGAGCCATTTGCGCATAATTCACGCTCCCGAGTTCAAATCCAACCGCTTCGGCGTTGCCCAGGCGCTGACCATGCATCACCATGCCCATCACGCCATCATTGAGCACGATAAACAAAATGGGCAGGTTTTGTTGTTTTGCTACGGTGATTTCCTGCGCGCTCATCAGGTAAGCCCCATCGCCGGTGACACAGACATGCGGGGAGCGGCTGGCATCGCCCAGAGCCGAACCGATGACGGCGCCGATAGCCCAGGCCATTGAACCAAGTCCCATCGCAATATGAAATTTGCCATTGCACTCGGATCGTTGATAGTAGTGTATCGCCCAGGTCCAGGCATTGCCGGCATCCGCAAAGAAGCGGCTATCCACCGGCAACGAGCGGGCCAGCTGACAAAACAGCGTTTGTGGTTTGAATGGGACAGATGTATGTGTCATCGCATCCGCATCACGCCAGACGCTGCGGCCGCCAAGCGCATTCAGTCCGGCAACACCGCCAAAATCCGGCCAGCATTTTCCCCATTTTTTCTGCGCTTGTTGTACTTCATCAACCAATTTCTTAAAAATGGCCGGTAATGATCCGCACACATGTAAACGGGCCATTGGTGAACGGGTGAAATGTTCAACACTCGAATCAATATGGATGAGCCGGTGATTTATCAATTCTTCCGACCAGCCACTGGTTCCCAGCTCTCCGAGCGCTGCTCCGATCGCCAGTACCAGGTCAAGTTTTCCATCGACATCAGACAACAGCTCAGCAGCACTGCTATGGCCGGCAAAACCGAACACGCCGCGGTACAGCGGATGCGTTTCGTCGACCCAACGTTTACCCATCGGTCCTGACACAAAGGGCGCGTTCAGTAATGTAGCCAATTGCATGATTGAAGAAGAAGCATCTTTGCAGCCGTCACCGATAAACAAGGCAATATGTTTGGCCTGAGACAATTCCTGGATCAGTTTTTCCAGCCCAACTTTATCAGTCAGCTGGAATTGTTGGGTCAGCAGTTCTGGTTTTACTTTTGGTAAATAGCCGGCATCGGATCGCAAAATATCGGATGGGATTGAGATATGTACAGGTCCGGCCGGAATACGGCTACTGGCCATCACTGCCGCGATCAGTTTATTTTCCAGCTGCTCCTGGTGACTGACCAAAGAGTTATAGCGGGTACAGTGCCGGAAGATACCGACAATGTCGATGGCGGCACAGGATGAATCCTGCAAAGCGCGCCGGCCAAACTTCGGCAATGGTGTTTGGGCGGTGATCACCAGCATCGGCACGTTGTCGGCGTACGCACTGGCAACGCCAGTCAACAAGTTAGTGGCGCCTGGACCTGTAGTCGCACAGCAGACGCCCAACTTGCCGGTTTCTCTGGCGTAGCCGTCTGCCATAAACGCTGCACCGGCTTCGTGTCGGGCAACCACTGCGCGCACGCCTCCGCGTCGTTCACTGCGGGCTAATGCATTAAACAGTGGCTCTATGGCGCCTCCGGGCACGCCAAACACATATTCAACACCCAATATATTTAAATACTCGACCAATAGATCGGCATAAGTCACTAATTCCTTGTCTATCCGCTGTCCTTGCTCCACTGAAAGATCATGCATTGGATATACCTTATGGATAGTACCGAGGTGCTGTTACCTCAGCCTAGGGTATATCACAAAAGTGGTTAAATTTACAGCAGGGATATTAAGTAAGGCTATGAATTAGAAAGTTTTTTCCAGAAGTTCAATCGGCAGTGGTTTGCTAATATGGTAGCCCTGCGCGTAGTCGACACCCAGTTGCTGCAGCAGCGTCAGAATTTGTTCATTTTCGACAAATTCTGCAACTGATTTACGGCCCAATGCATGGGCAATTTCAGCCATAGCTTTGACCAGTACAAAATCCATCGCGTCCTGGTGCATGTTTTTGACAAAAGAACCGTCGATTTTGATACTGCTGGCTGGTAGTTGTTTGATGTAACTGAAGGTGCTGAATCCGGTACCAAAATCGTCGATAGAAAACTCACAGCCCAACCGATTCAATTGATTAAACATGGCGCAAGTACCGGCAATATTGTTCAGGCTGGCGGTTTCAGTCAGTTCAAACACCACACGGCTTGGCGCTACCTGGTACTTCAGCAGTGTTTGTTCGATCCATGGCACTAAGCGTTCATCACGAAACGCCTGAGCTGACAGGTTTATCGCCACTTTTTTCAACACCGGATGACGACTCATCATCTCAATGGTTTTACCAATGACCTGATGATCCAGCAGATTGATGTCTTCGACCTGTTCCAGTGCCTGAATAAACTCACCGGGATAAACAATGTTACCGTTTAAATTCAATCGAACTAAAGCTTCGTAATAGACTATCTCGGCAGTACGCACACACATAATGGGCTGAAAATGCATGACAATGTGGTCGTTCACTATGGCTTCGCGCAATTGCTGCGCCCACTGTAACGAGTTGCGCAACTTGTCACTGGCCGCATCACTCACGCTGTAGCAATGCGCTCTGTTGCGTCCTTTGGCCTTGGCAACATACAAGGCAATATCCGCTTGTTGTAAGTACACTTGGGCATCGGGCTGACTGCCATCAACAATGGTCACTCCGATACTGCAGCTTAAGGTATACACCTTATCCATCAACCGGTAAGGTTGCGCGTCCAGCGCGACACATAGCCTTGTCGCTAATTCGTTGGCCTGCTCTAAGGTTTTGTCAGGCGATATCACCACAAATTCATCACCGCCAACCCGGCATAACAAGTCGTCAGCACTTAGCCCCATAGCCAACCGGTTTGCCACTTCACGTAAAATCGCATCGCCCTGTGAATGACCATGGGAGTCATTCACGACCTTGAAATGGTCCAAATCAATATACATTAAGGCATGTAATTGTTTGTCGCTCGCCAGCGCCGCGATGCGCATCAGCTCCCGATCGCTGAAGTGGCGGTTGTACAGGCCGGTCAGTGGATCGTGCATCGCCAGATGTTGCAGTTCTTGCTCGGCTTTTTTCCGCTCATCAATATTTTCTAAGGTCACAGTGACCCCTGAAATTTTATCAGGCAGCGCCGCCATGTTCAGTGACATCCAGAAATTCGGCTGTGCCAATTGCAGTTCAGCGCGCCACTGTTCAAGATCACCTGCACATATTGCTGCCAGCTGTGCCCGCACCAGCGTCTGATCTGCCGGCCGCAAAAAATGCAGAAAGGAAGCGGGGTCGGCAACAGCGCTGTACGCCGTCAGGTCGTACCAGGCCCGGTTAGCAAACTTGATAGTGCCAGCGCTGGTGAGTTCCATTAATACGGTCGACACGTGATCAAGTACGCGCTGATGCACTTCTGACAAGTCCCGGTAGCGCTCTTCGCTGCCGGCTAATTGCTGCACCTTTTGCTTAAATTGTTCATTGCTGATCAGAAAATCTTCGCGCATGGCCGCAACGTCAATCACCCGGCGCAGTTGTTCGGCGCGGAAAGGTTTATTGACAAAATCAGCGGCGCCTTGCAGCATCATTTGCTCGGCTAATTCAATGCCGCCATGCGCTGTCATTACAACGACCGATTGTTTCGGATTCAGCTGCATAATCTCAGCTAACACTTCCTGGCCGTTCAGCTCAGGCAGCATCACATCCAGCAACACTAAGGCATAACTGCCGCTACGCCGGTACATGTCGACGGCTTGTGGACCGGTGACGGCGATCTCCACGTCATAATTTGGCAGCACAATTCTTTTCGCCAATTCGGCAATATCGGCATCATCTTCGACAATCAAAATGGTCTGACGCTGTTGGGATCTGTGGCCAGCTTGTTGAAAACGCGCAACAATCTGCGGTATTTGCGCGATGTGCTCTTTTGGCAGTACCAAATCAATAGCATAAGCCCGCGCGGTCGTTTCAGTGATCCGTTCGCAGTAGGTAGCACTGAGCAGGATAATTGGTGTTTTTTCTTCACATTTCAACACGTTGGCTCTGACTAGACGCGCGAGGCGCCAGCCATCAATCCCACCGATCTCAATTTCCGTTAAGATCAGGTCTACGTGTTTTTGTTTGAGTATGGTGATAGCATCGGCGCTGTTATTCACAACAATGAGTTGCAAGGCAGCAGATTCAGGCAAGAACTGCTGGACAGCCTCTTGCATTTGCTCGCCAGCTACCAACAACATCACATACTTAACCTGCACTAGCCATTCACCTTAACCTGGTTTGGTTTTGCACAAACATTGTGAATAAAGGACGAGCATATCTTCAAGCAACTCTGCGACGCAAGCAGATTCATTGTCTGGGTATGTGCTTTGGGGTCTGTGGCACGCGTGTATTGAACTGAAGCCACAAGCCATTTCTCAACTGATTTTGTGTCAGTGCTTTTTCCAGACAAAAGCGCCTCCGGACCAGAAACCAAATAGTCTGAAGATTCTGAGAGTTAGAAACGGTTCGAGATTTCTCTAACCAATAATCAGTAGCAGGCGGCCATCACCACCTGCAACTTCAACTCTCACCAAACAATGCCAGTAAATCCATCGCGCTGCCTTGCCATGGCTGGCCCTGGGTGCCGGCGAACAGCTGGTCGGCGAGGCCGCGTTTGTATTGCTGCATCTGCTGCACTTTTTCTTCGACCGTGTGGCGGGCGATCAGCTTGTAAACAAATACCGCCTTATCCTGGCCGATGCGGTGCGCACGGTCGGTCGCCTGATTTTCTGCCGCCGGATTCCACCAGGGGTCGTAGTGGATCACGGTATCCGCTGCCGTTAAGTTCAATCCGGTGCCGCCGGCTTTGAGGCTGATCAGGAAAATTGGATTGTCGCCGTGCTGGAAATCGTCAATTTGTTGCTGACGATTTTTGGTCTGGCCGGTCAGTTTGCTGTACGGGATGCCGAGGTACTGCAGTTCCTGCTCAATTAAGCCCAACATACTGGCGAACTGACTGAACAACAGAATTTTACGGCCTTCTTCAATCATCTCGGGGACGTTGTCCCTGAGCCATTCCAGTTTGGCATTGTGTTTAACCGACTGCGCCTGTTCAATCGGCACCAGCCGCGCATCGCAGCAAGCCTGACGTAACTTCAGCAATGCATCGAGGAATTCGATTTGACTGGCCGCCACGCCTTTTTTCAGGAACAGCTCGCGCACTTTGGTTTCCATCACCAGCCGGATACTTTCGTATAAATTGCGCTGATCATGTTCCAGTTCCAGCAACTGGATGATCTCGGTTTTTTCCGGCAGTTCAGTCGCCACCTGATTTTTGGTACGACGCAGCATAAAAGGCGCGATGCGTTGTTTCAGCGCATTGGAACGCTCCATATCACCATGTTTTTCAATTGGTTTACGGAACACTTGCTGGAAATAGGTTTCAGTGCCCAGCAGGCCCGGTAACACAAAATCAAACAAGGACTTCAGCTCGCCTAAATGGTTTTCCAGCGGTGTGCCGCTCAGGGCCAGCCGAAATCCGGCTTTAAGTAACCGCACAGCCTGCGCGGCCTGACTGCCGGAATTCTTGATATGCTGCGCTTCATCCAACACCACCAGACTAAAGCGCAAATGCTGGTAGACCTTGATATCCCGCACGATCAACGGATAGGTGGTGACCAGCAAATCGTAATCAGCAAGCTGTTCAAACAAATGCTGACGCTTGCTGCCATAGATTTGCAGCACCCGCAGTTCCGGTGTGAACCGTGCCGCTTCCTGCTGCCAGTTGCCAAGTAAACTGGTCGGACAGACAATCAACACCGGCTCGTTCAGCCGGCCGGCTTCACGTTCACTTTGGATAAAACTTAACGTCTGCAGCGTTTTACCAAGCCCCATGTCGTCAGCCAGAATACCGCCAAGACCGTAGGTGCGCAGGAAGCTGAGCCAGTTCAGACCTTGCTGCTGATAGGGCCGCAACGTTGCTTGCAGTCGTGCCGGCACCGGTACTTCGGCGATGCCATCAAATTGCTGCAGCTGCGAACTTAAGTTCGCGACCCGGCTGGCATTAAGGTATTTCACTTCGGCCGCGCCCGGCGGCGGTAAAATCGCCGCCTTGTAGTCGGGCAGTTCCAGCTCCAGCGGATCTTTTTGCAGGTTCAGCAACTCGACAATGGTATCAATAAGCGGCTGGATTAAGCTCACCGGCAACGCCAGCTGGCCTTGCGGTAACTTCAGCCAAATTTCCTGCTGCGCGGTCGGCAGGCCATATTGCCGTAACCACTGCGTGATCAACGGCAACAATGGCACCTGGACGCCATCCACTTCCACTTCAATCGCGACGCCAAAACCGCCTTTGGCTTTGTCCTGCACTTTCAGATAAGGCCGGTCGCTCAGAATCGCCTGATTAAAATTGCTGTCCTGCTCGACGCGCCAACCGGCGTCACGCAGTTCCGGCAACGCTTGCAGCAATTGCTGCCATAACAGCGGGTTATCCGGGCCTTCGCCGGTGCCAAAACTGGCTTTGTCTTTGCCCGGATCCAGCTGCACCAGCCCAAGCTCAGTCAGTTGCTCCAGTGCCTGCACTTCGATCTGGCGCTGGCGTTTGATAAACAGACGTTCATTATTGTGCTGAATTTCAGTCTGATGCGCGGTTAAATCCAGCGGCAGCCGATGGCCACCATAATCAAAACTAAGCAGCGCTCTGTCCTGACCGGCATCGGTCTGGCCCAGTTTTAACACCGGCACTGCATCGGCTTCGAGCCGGCTTAAGCCAACGCCACGTGGGATTGGCAGGCTGACATTGGCAAACAACTGCTGCAGCCGCACCAGACTATCCGCCGCTGCATTGGCCGGTACCGGCGGCATTCGCGATAACAGCTTCAGCTCACGGCCACTCAGTTCAGTATCCAGTAACCCGAGCTGATAATTGCTGGTGTCGAGATAACAAGGTGGCTGGGTATAAACCACTTCCAGATCCGCATCATCGCCTAAATCCCACACCAACGTGTAGCCATCCTTGCCCGCCAGCCAGTGCAATTGCAGCGGGCGGGGTTCGCTCCAGCGTAGCGGATGCCGTGCTTCGCCAAAATAGCAGCGGCCGGTTGCCATGATCTGCTGCAGCAAGGCATAACCCCAATCGTCTTCCAGCAGCGCCTGATCTTTTAAATTCTGCGCGCGGAATAAATTCAGCAGCCGAAAGTCCGCTTCTTCAATCCAATACGGCTGTAGATAACCGGAGAAATCCTGTGCACTGATGGCCGTGCCTTTACTGTAACCACCTTTTTTACTGCTCTTTACCCGGCGCGGGTACAACTGCAGACCACTCTGGCCGTAGCTGAGGATATACAGCACCACTTCGCGCAGCTTGTTGCTGTCCGCTGACTGACCGGTCTGACGCTCGGCATCGGCGAACCATTGCGTCAACTGACGCAGCGGCAACTGCTGCAGATCAACTTGCTGATGCTCCCACGACTGTTTTAATTTCAACAACACCGCCAGCACATGTTTGCAACGACCGCCGACCGGGCAGCTGCAGGAATCCGTCAGAGACCAGTCACCATCCTGTTGTTTTAACGACAGATATTGCCGGTACGGTGCCAATGCTTCGCCCCAGACCTGTGCACTGACCGAAGATAAATCTTCGTTGTACTCCAGTTTGATCACTTTACCCGCCTGCCAGTAGGCACGCGCACGCTGAAAGGTTGCAGGATCAAACCAGAGTTGTAATTGCACAGGACTTATCGGAAACACAGCAGGGTTATTCCTTCACGGAAAAAAGGCAAACCGCTAGTCTACCCCAATGCAGCATGATGCCAAAGCGTCCCGCCGGATCTTTGGTCGATTTCTGCAACTAAGCTCAGAGCGAATTCTTGCTAAAAAGCGACCAACGACCGGAAATGTCCGGTCATATTGGCTGAGCAGATTGAGTACGGTTGGCGAAATTGCATTATGCTGGCTGCTCGAACGAGAAAAACCGGGAACATCTAATGAAAATCAAAACCCTTAGCTTGCTGACGATGCTGGCTTTTGCCCAGCAGGCGTTGGCGGCAGAACAAACCAAATACACTATTCTGGTCGATAACGGCGTCAAAGCCGGTGAGCAGATCGTTGATATCAACGACAACGGCGAGACCTCGGTCCGGTTTATTTTTAAAGACAACGGCCGCGGGCCGGAAATTAACGAAACCATTAAGCTGAATAAAGACGGTTTTATCACCGACTATCAGGCCAAAGGCGCCACCACTTTTGGCTCTGTCGTCAATGAAACCTTTAAAATCGAAGGTGGCACCGCGCGTTGGAGCACCGGCAAAGAACAAGGCAGCGCTAAATACAGCCAAAATGCCATGTATTTACCGGTAGACGGCACCCCACAGCTGGCAACTATTGCCATTGCCGCCATGGCCAAAAGCGGTAAAAACAGCCTGCCATTGCTGCCAAGCGGTACCTTACAACAACAAGTCGCCGGTGAACTGATTGTCGAAAATGCCGGCGAGAAACAGCAAATTCAGCTGCTGGTGCAGACTGGCATTGGCTTTGAACCGAATTTTGTCTGGGCCACCAAAGGTGAAAAACCGCGGCTGTTTGCCAGTATTGCGCCCGGTTATCTGACGCTGATTGAAGAAGGCTGGCAAGGCAACGCTGATGCGATGCTGGCTCTGCAGCTCAAAGCTGAAACCCAGTTGCTGGAAAAAATGGCCACTGAGCTGCCAAAAGAACTGCATGGCCTGACCGTCGTGCGTAATGCGCGGATCTTCGACAGCGTCACGCTGCAGGTCGGCGCGCCAAGCGACATCTACCTGCTGCGCGGTAAAATTACCACAGTGGTACCAGCCGGCTCGTTACAAAGCCCGGTACAACATGAAATTGATGCGGCGAACCGCATTGTAGTGCCTGGCCTGTTTGATATGCACGGCCATATCTCACGCTGGGAAGGTCCGTTACACCTGGCCGCTGGCGTCACCACGCTGCGCGATATGGGCAACGACAACGCCAATATGCAGCTGATGATCGATGAAATTGCTCACGACCAGTTGCTGGCGCCAACCATAGTACCGACCGGTTTTCTCGAAGGTGAAAGCCCGTACTCGTCACGCAGCGGTTTTGTGGTGAAAGACTTAGCCGGCGCCAAACAAGCCATTGACTGGTATGCCGCGCATGGTTATCCGCAGCTGAAGATTTACAACTCATTTCCGAAAGCGATCTTAAAAGACACAGTCGCCTATGCGCACAGCCGTGGCCTTCGGGTCAGTGGCCATGTGCCGGCATTTTTAAAAGCGGAAGATGTGATTGCGGCCGGTTTTGACGAAATTCAGCATATCAACCAGTTGCTGCTGAATTTCCTGGTCAAGCCAGAAACCGATACCCGCACGCTTGAGCGTTTCTACCTGCCAGCGAAACAAGTGGCGGATTTGGACCTTAACAGCAAAAAAGTACAGGATTTCATCAAATTACTGAAAGACAATCATCTGTCAGTCGACCCGACGCTGGCGACTTTTGATTTCCTGAAAAAAGTCGACGGCACTGTTGGTGAACCTTGGCGCGCTATTGTGAAAAACCTGCCGCCGGATGTGCAGCGTGGTTATGCCCGTGCCGAACTGGACATTCCGGATGACGCGACCGCAGCCCGCTATGCCAAGTCCTACGCCAAAATGGTTGAGTTCGTCGGCATGATGTACAAAGCCGGTATTCCGGTAGTGGCTGGCACAGACGAACTGGCCGGTTTTACCTTACAGGGTGAACTGGAGTTGCTGGTCAAAGCCGGTTTAACCCCGGCGCAGGCGCTGCAGGTGGCCACGTTAAACGGTGCGAAATTCAGCAAAGTAGCGGAGTCCAAAGGCCAGATTAAACCTGGTTTTGATGCGGATTTATTGCTGGTCGACGGCGACCCGACAAAAAACATTGCCGACATCCGGCAGTTAGCGTTAGTCGTCACCCAAGGCAAAGCCATGGTGCCATCGCAGATTTATCAGCGTATTGGCGTGCAGCCTTTTGTGAAGACCACAGTCAGCATCCGCGATTTTGCTGAACCTGCGGGTAAAGCAGCCAGCGGCGGCGCCAGAACCGGCCATCGCCATATGCATTAATAGTTTCGGTTGCAGCAATGACAAACCCGGCGGACGCCGGGTTTGTTTTCTGCACATAACGTATGGTACGCCGAAATTGCAGCAGCAATATTTCAGCGATTAAAGCAGTAAAAACAACAATAAAGCCGCGTGACAACCTACCACCACAGCAGTCAGTTGTTTGCGCAATTGCAGATAAGCCGGGTGATATTGTTGGTCCAGTTCAAACCAGCGCTCACCCAGCCGCAGCGCAACAAACAACAGCAGTTCGACAGTTAAAGTCGCGCCTTGCGGTAAAAAACCAGCGAGAAAACTCAGCACCGGCAAACTAACCGCAAAAACAGCCAAAGGCCAGACCGACAGGCGCTGCGACCAGACCGGCCACAACACTCCTGCCATAAAACCCAGAATAATAGCGCTGTAGCGCTGAAACATCGCTAAGGCATCAAAACCCGGCAACGGGAAAAACGTCAGCAAGCTCAGGGCCAGAAACGGCAACAGACCGAGATAACCGAGAATATGTAAAGCGGGCATAGTGCTCTTGGAATTGTCCATTTAGAAAACCTTACGGCAAAGCGCTGCATTTGGATCGCAGCACCATAACATCTGATGATGTCAGCATGCGAAGAAGCCGGCAGAACGCCGGAAAAATCTGCTAAAACTGCTGCAACAGGCGCGGTTACTGCCGCTTAGTATTGACCGGCAGAATCGGTTGGACCTGACCACTAATGCCAAACGGGGACCACGTACCGTGAAACATCAACTGATCATTGGGCCGCAAGTCGTCATACAGGTGTTCATTCCTGATACACAAAGACCGATAGTTGTTGGTGCCAAATCGCAGTAACAGGCGGAATTTGCAGCCACTGCCATAGTCACGTCGCATATCCACCAGCAACACTTGTCGTTGCACAGGCTGCGCACTGGCCTGGTGACCGAGCCAGCTGAATGTACCGGTCAGACTAAAGCCAAAAAGCACAGCAAAAAAATACAACATCGCTCGCTGTTTATATGCCGGCAGAGGCGGATATTGCTCCGATAACCAACGCGCTAAATAGTGCTGATGCTGACGACTATGCAACATCCAGGCTTCAGCCAGCAGCAGAAAAATCACGATACAGATCCCATAGCTGGCATTCACCGGTTGGAAAATACTGTCGAATAACTGTAACAGCAGCAGTACCAGCGACATGACCAGCAATAACAACACACTGACCCACCATGGACTGCCATAGCTATCCTGAGAGCCGGTCTCTATCAAAGGGGACGACAGTTGATTCGGCACGGCATTGCCGGTCTGCACGATCAGGTATTGTGGTGGATTGGTGGCCGGGATCTGCTGTTCACGATACCGCACCCCACGAACCGCCAGTTCAGCACGGATCTGTTGCAACAATCGTGGCTGTTTTTTGCGATCAAGTCCGGCGAGTTGCTCCAACAAGTCGGCTGTGGTTGTCGATGTAAGTTCAGATTGCACCATGTCGTCGGGCCTCCTGCCCTGGCCACTTATTACTCTGGCCTCTTATTGCCCAAGCACAATGCCGGCAAACAACACAGCACCGACATAGTGATTGTGTAAAAAAGCGCGGAAACACCCGTCGCGGCCTTTTCTTGCCAGCCGGTGCTGATAAAAAAACAACAGCAGCACGATCAACAGCGCATAGCTGTAAGCCTCGCCGAGTCCGGCCAGCTGACCGGCAAACTCCAATAACGCCAGCGTGGCGAGTTGTAATAAAGCGATGATCCAAAAGCCATAACGGCCAAATAACCGCGCCGTAGACTTCACACCAATTTTCTCGTCGTCGGCCTGATCAACCATTGCATAAAACGTATCATAGGCAACTGTCCACAACAGGTTGGCGCCATACAACACCCAAACCAGCAACGGCAACTGGCCCTGAATGGCCATAAAACTCATCGGCATGCCCCAGCTGAACGCAGCGCCAAGTACCACTTGTGGCAGGTGCGTGACCCGCTTCATAAAAGGATAAATAGCGGCGAGAAACACCGCAACGCCGCTTAACAGCACAGTCTGCCAGTTCAGAAACAGTAGCAGGCTGGCCGACAGCGCCAGCAACAGTGCAAACAGCTGCAGCGCTTCCGTACTGCTGACACGACCGGCCGCCAGTGGCCGGTTTTTCGTGCGCTCAACAGCACCATCAAAATTGCGATCGGCATAATCGTTGATGACACAACCGGCAGAGCGCATCAGCACCACTCCGAGGCCAAACACCAGCAACATGGTCAAACCCGGATAACCATCGGCGGCCAGCCACAGGGCCCAGGCCGTTGGCCACAACAGCAGGTAAATGCCAATCGGCTTATCCAGCCGCATCAGTTGCTTATATTCAGGCCAATGCGCGAGAGTCAGTTGCCAGCTCATGCTCAGATAAACTCCGTTAAAGCAGGTAAATACAATTCCTGCACCAGTAATTCATGCTGTGACAAAGTGAAATAGGAACGACGGCCCCAGAGCTGAGGCAACACACCTAATCCGGGTAACTGCAGACCTTCGGCAAATTCAGCAATCTCAATGGTGCTGCGGCTGAGTTCCGGTTGCGTGAAGATATAATGACCCAACGGTACCGCGCCAAGCATTGCCAAAGGTTGCAGCGCCAGCACTGTGTGATCAGGTAAAAAACTCTGTGCATAGATGCAGGGTTGCTGATCCAGCAACAACACTACTTCCCGCAATAATCCGTGCCGGGTCTGCCAGCGCTGCTGTAAAAAAGCAGGCAGTTCAATATCTTGTTGTCGCACTAAATGAAGGCTAAACGCACGGCCTGTGCGCTGCAAGCGCGCAGTTAATGAACCGGCTTCCAATAACCAATCCAGCCAAATTGGCGTTATCCCTTCCGGCTTGTGTTCGGACCAGTTCGCCTGCCAAATCGGCGCCATGTCGACATCAATCAATCAAACACCTGTACTACAGCAGTCACATCAAGGCCGGCATCATACCAAGTTCTGCGGCAAGATTTCATCCGGCAAAATGACCGCGGTAAAAACGGCTTTGACAGCGCGGGTAAAATCAACCATAAATCGAAGCAGCACCAGCAACAATGTTGCTGATTATTTTCTCTGCTCCCCCGCACTGTCAGGATAGTGTTCTGCAGTGCTCTCGGGTAAACTTGTTAACAAACCAATTAAACGGACTCTGCTGTGTTAGCCAACAAGACTCTTTTCGGCCTTATCTTACTGTTGTTCGTGCCTGTTGTTTTTGCCCAGGAGCCTGCTGCAGCGGCACCGGCACAGCCTAAAGTGGTTTATCATGGTTTTGATCCGGATATCGTCACCAACTATGTGTCCGAGAGCCAAAAATCGCTGGGTTATGTCCGCGTCACCATGGAGCTGATGATCAAAGATGAAAAATTTCTGCCGATGATTGAGCATCATGAACCGCTCATTCTGGATGCCATTGTTGGTGTATTTGGCAAAGAAATGGATACTACGATTAAGTCATTGCAGGGCCGCGAAGAAGTCCGGATGAAAATCCTGCAAAAAGTGAATGAATTATTGAAAAAAGAAACAGGGGCGGAATTGGTACAGGACGTGTTATTCACCAAGTATCTGTACCAATAACCTGTTCACCACTCAGCGATGCGGGCGTCTTGCCAGCATCGCTACTGCCATACCACAGACAAAACCGCTCAAGTGAGCCCAGTTCGCCGTATTGACCCACAGCAAATCGGCAAATCCCAATGCCAGAAACCCCAGCGCCATCACCAAATCTGGCTTCGACAGTTGTAATGGCTGGGTTGGAAAGCGCCAGCCATACAGCCAGACAAAGCCAAAAATCGCATAGACGACGCCGGACAGACCGCCAAAATTGGGCCCGACCAGTAAAAATTGTGTGGTGTTACTGATAAGCCCCGCTAACAGCGTCAACCATAACAACTGCCGGCTGCCCAGCCATACTTCCAGCCGGCCCCCGTAAATCCATAATGCCAGTAAATTAAACATCAGATGCGACGCTGAAAAGTGCAGGAACATCGGACCCCACCAGCGGTAACTCAGTATTTCGAGTTCACCCGCTTGAAAAAATCTCAAAGATTCAAACACCTGCTGTGGCCAAATCTGTAGTGCGATAAACACCAGCAGCGCCGGCAAGCTTAGCAACCAGACCACCGGGCCGGTTTGTTGCAAAAATCCCTGGCCTAATGCCGCCAGACCACTGTTGCCGGTTTGTGCGGCAGGCTGACTACGTTGCCAGGTCGCATCCCTATATTTGTCCAGTTCAGGCTGCTGCAAAAACTGCTGCAACTCAATCTCTACTGCTGCAACGTCGGCCTCTTCGCAGAACAATTCGGCATGCTGTGGACTATGTACCACGACACTGACTGCCCAGTGCCGGCTCAGACAATAATCAGCAAAAGTTTGCGCGGCTGCGGCTGAATTCAGAGCTGCCAGTTTGTGCATACCGTTTATTCCTTTAAGGCCGCGCTCGGATATTGCCCGCGCCAGCTCTCGAAACCGCCATCCATGCTATACACAGTGTCAAATCCCTGTTCAACCAGATACTGAGCAGCCCCCTGGCTGGAACGGCCGTGATAACACACCACCACCACCGGTGTTTCTGGCGGCGTTTGTTGCATAAACTGATGCAAAGTACCGTTGGTCAGATGATATGCACCGGCAATATGTGCGTCGGCAAAACTCTGATCATCGCGGATATCGGCAATGACGACCTGACCGGCCTGCAATGCGGCAAAAGTGTCACTGGTTGAAATGTGTTTAAATTGGCTCATGACAAGGCGCTCTCCAAGGATTGGCTGCGCGCATGGTAGCCCAGCTGTGACAAAAGATCAGCAACCCAACCGACAAAGCCGCCTTTGCTGCAAATTTATGCTTCTGCAACACGGCAGCCTTAGGTACAATAGACGGCCTGTTGTGTTTTGAGTGCCTGCCATGTCTGACAATCGCCTGTTTTTAGTGTACGACCCTGCCTTTGACGATATGGATGCAGAAGGCTGTCCAGCCTTTGGTTATGTGCTGTTATTTAACGAAGCTGACGCCGATTTGTATAAATCCGGCGAAAATCCACCGTTTGCCGCAGTGTCGTTGTTGTTTACTGACCATGCCGACGAAAGCATCAGCGGCGATTTACTCGGCTGGGCGCAGCTGGATGCACCGGAATTACAGGACTTCCCACTCGGTTATTTCTTTATGCTAATGGAGCAGGCCGCTCAGGTCGCCATTAATGCCTATCGGCAGGTGGGTCATGTGCCGGACCGCCTGATCGCCTTAAACATGCCTGAAGATGACCTGATCCAATTTGATGTGCAGTTTGCCAACCTGCAGCTGGAAGACAAAGATGCCGAAGTACAGCTGGCCCAGCAGATGATGGCAGGCCGGCCTTATCTCGACTCATAAACCAGCGCCGTTTATTACACCACACATCCGTTTCCTGTCCTGCCGCGTACCTGAACATTATTATCCCATCACTATTGCGGGCTGACAGAAGCCACGCAGGCTTCCTGCTGTGCGTGCCCGCCATACTTTTTCAGTTCAGGAGCGATTCAGTTGCCGCATCACAAATTGGCATTACCTGAAAAAACCTGTCCGGTTTGCCAACGGCCTTTTAGCTGGCGGAAAAAATGGCAACGGGACTGGGCAATGGTGAAATATTGCTCAGAACGTTGTCGGCGCCAGAGCAAAGGTCAGACCTGATCTGAGTCAAATCGCGCATACAGTAACCATCAGGCTAATCTTCGTTAACCAAATAATCACAAGGGCTTACTGATGAAAACTGCTTTATTGCTCTGCGCGTCGATATTCTCCGGATTGCTGCATAGTCAGACTGACGTCTCCGCCGCACAAATTCAGGGTTGGCTGGAGAAAGACCAGTTCAACAACATTGAAAAACACGTCACCGCGCTGCCAACTTTTACCTCCGATGTCGCACTGCAACAGGCGCATGCCCAGGCACTGATTGGTCTGAATCAGGCAGAAAATGCCGCTGATTTTCTGCAAAAAGCCCACAAAGCTTTCCCTAACGATGCTGATTTGCTGCAAATGGCGGCGATGAATCAATTTACGCTGGCACAACAAGCCAGCATTTTTTCGGCCGCAGGCCACGCCAAAGATGGTCTGGCGTTATTAAAACAAGCAGTTCAGCTGGCGCCGGATGATGGCGATTTGCAACTGAACCTGATTGGCTTTTATCTGCAGGCGCCGGGCATTGCCGGTGGTGATGAAGATGAAGGCAAAAAGCTGGCAAAGGCACTGGCTGAAAAAGATCCGGTCGCAGGCCCGCTGGCGCAGGCCATGGTACTCGACAGTGACGACAACACCGATGCAGCTTTAAAAGTCATCGATGCCGCGCTGCAGCAACAACCGCAACAATCCCGTCTGCTGGCACACAAAGCCGCACTGCTGGTGAGCAAAAAGCAGGCCGCCGAGGCAGTAGCCTTATATCAGCAAGCTGCGCAATATGCAGAAAAACCAAAACAAAAATTCGGTTATCTATATCAGATTGGCCGGCTGGCTGCAGTCGAGCAACAAGACAAAGCCGCCGGGAAACAGGCCCTGCAACAGTTTATTGAATATTATCAGGACGGTGAAAATCAACAGTTGCCCTGGGCCCGTGTACGTTTAGCGCAAATTCATCTGCAGGAGCAGGACAAAGCAGCTGCAGAACAAGCGTTACAGCCGGTGTTGGCGTTGAATGACAAAGAAGAAAAACTGGAAAAAGAACTGAAAACGTTGCAAAAACAACTGAAAAAGCTGAAAAGCTAAGTTAGCTCAGTCTGAGACCGGCGGTCGGCCAGGCCCGCCGGCTACTTCTAATCAGACACTGCAGTTCACCCATATAGCGGATATACTAGGCTCTATTCAGATCAGTCCTTTGCCTTCCGGAGTCTGGCTATATGGTCAAACCTATTGATATGAAAGCGGTCGAACAAGCACTTACCGGTTTCACTATTCCCCCACAACCTGAAGTTCTGCTGCGCATTAAACAAGAACTGGATCGTGAAGATCCGGATATCAATACCATCGCGACTTTGATCAATATGGATATCGGTATCGCTGGTTTTACCCTTAAAGTTGTGAACTCGGCCTATTTTGGCCTGCGCCGAAAAATCAGCTCGATTGAGCATGCCTGCAAGTTCCTTGGCTTAAATCGCGTCGTTAAGCTCGTCTCCAGTGTGGTGCTGCGATTTACCCTCAGCGACGGTCAGTCCGACCCATTTACCTTGCGCCAGTGGAACAGTGCCATGGATGTCGGCAGTGCCGCGATGTTAATCGCGCAGCATTTGCGGCTTGGCTCTGAGTGTGCCGACGATTGTTATTCAATTGGCCTGTTTCACAATGCCGGCATGGCGCTGATCCACGCCCAGTTTCCGGACTATCCGAAAGTCCTGACTGTCGGACTGAGCAAACAAATGGCCTTTGCCGAAATCGAGCAGCGTTTTTTTAATACCAGCCATGAAATGCTGGGTTTTATGATTGCGCAAAGCTGGGGCCTGGCGGCGGAGATCAGTAATGTGATCGCTTATCACCATCAGCCTGAATTGATGTTGCATTCGACCGATTTGTACGAAAAAAGGCTGTTTGCCATTTTAAAACTGGCGGAACATATGGTCGGCGAGCAAAGCAGTTTATTTGGTGTGGCCGACGACAGCAGCTGGGATGCCATTGCCGATCTGGTGCTCGACACGCTGGAACTGGATGAAATGCATTTGTTAGACCTCGGTGATTTTCTGCTGGAAAACGGTGTCGAGAACCAGTTCCATCGTTGAACAGTGACGCGGTGCCCCTGCACCAGATGTAGTCAGGCCGGCCCGCTGTGGCCGGTTTTTTGTTTCAGACTGGTGCAACGCTCAATTCTTTGGGCATGCGAATGCCTCATTTCGCCGCATCCATGCCAGCTTGAATACGTATTCATGTTGTTGTAGCCGGCAAAGCACGTTATCAAAGACAACTGGTTGTCTGCCTGCATGATTTTTTACGCTGCACGCACTACCCACTGGTTCCTGGAAACACAGTTGCGGGGAGCATCAACTCCCCATTTTTTTCTGTGTTTTTTCTGACATATTCTTGGGAAAACCATAGGCTTAACCGCATTCTGCTATGCTGGATCCGGAGCCACAGGCCCATATAACAACAAAGCACAAACCATCTAATCACGGGGATTCATTATGCAGCAGGCCAAACCCAATCTGAGTTTCTGGCAGATCTGGAACATGTGCTTCGGCTTTTTAGGCATTCAGTTCGGTTTCGCTTTGCAAAACGGTAACGTCAGCCGCATTTTTCAGACTTTAGGCGCCAGTATCGACGAGCTGCCAATCCTGTGGATCGCCGGCCCCCTGACCGGTTTATTGGTACAACCTATTGTCGGTTATTATTCGGACCGCACCTGGAACCGGCTCGGCCGGCGTCGGCCTTATTTCTTTTACGGCGCAGTTCTGACTACTATGGCCTTGTTTTTTCTGCCGAATTCGCCAAGTTTGTGGATGGCTGCCGGCATGTTGTGGATCCTCGACGCATCCATCAATATCACGATGGAACCATTCAGAGCTTTTGTTGGTGACAACCTGAATGAGCAACAACGTCCGCTTGGCTTTTCCATGCAGAGTTTTTTTATCGGCATCGGTGCCGTTGTTGCCTCCGCCCTGCCCTACATGCTGAACAACTGGTTTGAAGTGGCCAATACTGCCGCGCCCGGCGAAATTCCTGATTCCGTGCGGTATTCATTTTATGCCGGCGGTATTGTGCTGTTTATCGCGGTGCTGTGGACCGTGATGCGATCCACCGAATACAGCCCGACGCAACTGGCCGCCTTTGGCGAAGCCCATGAAGATGAGGTTGCCGGCACCAACCAACGGCGTTACTGGCAGCCGGGCACCATTGCCAGCATTGTCGGTGCGCTGTCACTGGCGCTGGTCTGGCAGTTCAGTCTGGATAAACAACTTTATATCCTTGGCGGCGCATTACTGGCCTTTGGTCTGCTGCAATATTGGGTGTCTGCGGCCAAGGGCAAAGGTAACTTTGGCATGGTGGTGCAAATTGTCGATGATCTGTACCAAATGCCGGGCCGGATGCGCCAGTTGGCTGTGGTGCAGTTTTTCTCCTGGTTTGCGTTGTTTGCCTTGTGGATTTATACCACCGCAGCGGTAACATCCGTGCACTATGGCAGCTCAGATCCAACATCCGCCGCCTACAACGACGGCGCTGACTGGGTTGGCATGTTGTTCGCGTTTTACAATGGTTTTGCCGCGCTGGCCGCGCTGGTGATCCCATACATTGTCCGTCGCACGTCGCTGCAAATCGCGCACTGTATCAATCTGGTCCTCGGCGCAGCTGGTTATCTGTCGTTTTTAATCATTAAAGACCCGGCCTTGTTGTGGATCTCGATGATTGGTGTCGGTTTTGCCTGGGCGTCGATTTTATCCTTACCTTACGCGATGCTGGCTGATGCGCTGCCTGCCGGCAAAATGGGCGTGTACATGGGCATGTTTAACTTCTTTATCGTACTGCCTCAGCTACTGGCCGCGACTATTTTGGGTTCGCTGGTCAATCACCTGTTTAACGCCGAAGCCATTTACGCGCTGGCGCTGGGTGCCGCCAGTCTGCTCATCGCAGCGGTTTATGTGCTGACAGTCAAAACCGAAACACGCTGAGACAGCGACACAGGAATATGCTCATGAAACAAATTTTTGCCCTGACTGCCTTAACCAGCGCCTTATGGCTGACCGGCTGCCAAAAAGCGCCTGTCAGTAACGTCGAGGTGGCGCCAGGTGCTCCCGGTCAGGTGTCGACCTGGTCTTATGCCAGTAAAACCGGTATCGGCACCTCGTACGAACAATATCAGCAAGGCGTCTACAGCGACAAAGCAGCCACCGGGACAGTCTCCAAAGTCTGGTTCTCGCTGGCGCAAGGCATTCTGACTGAGACGATGGCAGGTTTGATCCATCAGGCACAGCTGCGTGAAATGCAGCTGATCGTTCAGGGCAAAGATTTTGTCGACGAAGAAAAAACGGCCACGATCAGCCACATCGATTATCTGGCCAAAGACGGGGCCGGTCGGCCGCTGTCGCTGGCTTATCAGGTCGTCAATAAGGCCAAAAATGGCCAGTATCAAATCGAAAAGCAGTACTTCACGGACCCAGCCGGTCAGTCGATGGTCGTGCGCACCACTTTTAAAGCGCTTAGCAACGGTTTGACGGTGTATTCCTACGTCGACCCTGCCCTGGCCAATACCGGCAGCAATGACAGCGCGACCTGGGCAGATGGCATATTACAGGCGCAGGATGGTAACAGCAGCCTGACTTTGCTGACAGTACCGGCACCAGTGAGCGGTACTGTTGGTTTTGTTGGTGTGTCGGATGGTCTGAGTACGCTGAAAAGCACCGGACAATTCAGCGCCTATGCCAGCACCGGCGACAGCAAGGGGAACGTTGCCGCACTGTTGCAACACGCCACGCTGCAACAAGGTGAATCGGCCAGCTGGACCCAGGTGATTGGGTTTGCCGAAAACGCACAACAAAGCCGTGCTGAAGCACAACAAACGCTGGACCGTGGCATTGACACTGTCCTTGCCAGTTACAACGGTGACGGTGATGCGATCGGCTGGCGTGATTATCTGCAAAGCCTGCCAGCGCTGGCCGGCCTGAGCAGCCAGAGTACCGATCAAGGCAAGCTGTTGTACGCCAGCGCATTGGTACTGAAAGCCCAGGAAGATAAAACCCATGCCGGCGCTTTTATTGCGTCTTTATCCAATCCGTGGGGCGAAGTGAAATCGGCCGAACAGGCCCAAACCGGTTACAAAGCGGTCTGGCCACGCGATTTTTATCAGGTCGCGATGGCACTGCTCGCACTTGGTGATAGTGAAAGCCCAAAAGTAGCCTTTCAATATCTGCAAAAAGTGCAGGTGAATGCCAACACGCCAGGTTATCAGGGCACGCCTGGCTGGTTCCTGCAGAAAACTCATGTCGACGGCACGCTGGAATGGGTCGGGATCCAACTGGATCAGACCGCGATGCCCATCATGCTCGGCTGGCGATTGTGGCAGGACGGCATCCTCAGCGATGCGGAAATTACCACCTGGTATCACAGCATGCTGAAACCTGCCGCCGACTTTCTGGCGCATGGTGGCAAAGTCAAACTGGACTGGAATGACATCGAGCTGAAAACACCGGCAACGCAGCAGGAACGCTGGGAAGAACAATACGGCTATTCACCGTCGACGATGGCGGCCATCATCAGCGGGCTGGTCAATGCTGCCGATATCGCCGCAAAAGCGGGTGACAGTGCCGGTGCAGCGATCTATCAGCAAAAAGCTGACGAGTTTGCCGGCAAGCTGGAAGCGTTGACCTACACCGAACAGGGCCAGCTGAAAACCGCGCCCGGCGATGGTCCTTACAGTGACGGAAAATATTATCTGCGGATCAACAGCAATGAAAATCCAAACGACAACAGCGCGCTGGAGCTGCGTAACGGCCAGGCCGACACCCGTGAAGGCAGTGTGGTCGATGGCGGTTTCCTCGAACTGGTGCGTTATGGCGTGCGCAGGGCCGACCATCCGGCTGTGCTCGCGACTTTAGGTGAAATGGATGACCTGTCGTTACCGGATCTCACGCGTGTCCGCTATGAATTCCAGACCGCTGCAGGTCAGACCGTCTCTGGCTGGCGCCGTTACGGCATCGATGGCTATGGCGAGGACATTGTCAGCGGCGAAGCTTATGCCAATGGCCCAGGTCAAACTAATACGGCCGGACAACGCGGGCGGGTCTGGCCGTTTTTCTCCGGCGAGCGCGGTCACTATGAACTGGCCCGGGCTTTGTTGCAAAAACCGCAGCTGAGCGCAACCGAATTGGCCCCACTGCGCACGCAGTATGTCGGCGCGATGGAACATTTTGCCAATGACGGCCTGATGCTACCGGAACAAGTGTTTGATGGTGTGGGTAATAACAGCCATTACCAGTACCAATCCGGTGAAGGGACCAACGGCGCAACACCATTGGCCTGGACGCACGCTGAGTACATCAAACTGCTCCGTTCATTGCAGGACCAGAAAGTGTGGGACCGTTATCCGCTGGTAGAACAGCGTTACGCGAAATAAACCTGCGCCTCTGTGCTGGTACGATGGGCTTGTGCGATGCACCGGCCCGACTCTCCCGCTCCCGGTTAGCTGTGGCGATGCAGCTGGCCGGGAGTTTTTTATTTCCCGATCACTAGAGGCTGCTTCGACGCCAGCGATGTTGCCGCCATAACGCAGCCAGTTCAGGTGTCAGAAAACTCCAGGCCAGGATCCGGCTTTGTTTGTTGCCTTGCGCCATGGCAATAACCTGCACCTGAGTCGCGCCCAACTGCTGCAGTTGCTGTTGCAGTTTTGCCAGGTGTTGCTGTTTGGAGACCAGCGTGGTGAACCAGTAGACCTGATTAGCAAAATCTTTGCTTTCCGCCAGCATCTGACGCAAAAACACCGGCTCACCGCCGTCACACCACAGTTCGTTGGCCTGACCGGCAAAATTCAGCGGCGCCTCGCTACTGATGCCCAAATTCCGTTGTTTTCGCGCACTGCCCGCGGCGGCTGCAGCCGGACTGTCATGAAATGGTGGATTGCATAATGTCAGGTCCAGATAATCACCGGGCTTGATCACACCGTGAAAAATCGCCTGTGGCTTGTGCTGGGTCCGCAGGCTTATCTGGCGCTGCAGACCGTTTTCCTCGATCAACATAGCCGCATTTGTCAGCGCTGTTGTATCAATATCACTACCAATCGCCTGCCAGCGCATTGCTTTTGCCGCCAGCAAGCAATAAATCAAATTGGCGCCACAGCCAATATCCAGCAGCTGTACTGCGCTGGCCGGGACTTTTTTGCCCTGATGGCTGTCGGTCAGCAGGTCCTGCAGATAAAGCAAATAATCCAGCCGCCCCGGCACAGCGGGGCACAGATAACCGGTAGGGAGCTGATAGTGCTTCAGATCAAATTGCCACTGCAACAACGCAGTATTCAACAGCTGTACCGCCTCAGGATCCGCAAAATTCAGCGTATCCCGGCCATCGGGTGTGGCTTTCTGGTGCGCAGTCAGACCAGGTTGCAGCTGCGCCAGTTCCTCCAGCGGATAAGGTGCCGCAAACGGGTTGCGCGGATGCAGGGTGGTTTTAGTCGGGGTCATTAAGAAGTACTGGTGACCTGCGTGCTACCACATGAGCGCCGCACAATCATTTTCGGTTCAATTTCAGTCTGGCTGATACTTTCTTGCGCAATCAGTTTCAACAGGTTGACCACTAACATTTCACCGGCCAGCGTGGTGTTTTGCTGAATTGTCGTTAATGGCGGCGTACAGAAACTGGCCATTGGAATGTCGTCAAAACCAACCACCGCTACATCTTCCGGCACGCGCAGACCCGCGGCCTGCACCGCGCGGATCACGCCGATCGCGATCAAATCACTGGCGGTAAAAATCGCACGCGGACGATGTCCGGCGGCAAATAATTGTTGAGTCGCACTGTAACCGGCTTGCTCAGTGGAAATCGCATCAAATTGCGGCACATCCTGTGGGCGAATACCATGTTCTGCCAGTACGTCAAGATAGCCCTGATAGCGCTCAAAAAACTCCGGCGCATGATCGGAAGCAATGCCAATAAACGCAAAACTGCGATAGCCAAGTTCCAATAAATGCGTCGCCGCCTGACGGCCACCTTCACGATTGTTACTGCGGATGGTGAACTCAGGATGCCCCTCGACCTGCGCGCCCCAGCAAACAAAATGGGTCTGTTGGGCCAATAACTGTTGCAGCTTTTCTTCGTAATCGATGTAATCACCGTAGCCGAGCAAAATAATGCCATCGGCTTTTTTGCTGTCTTCGTAATCAGCATGCCAGTCATTGCTGAGCTGCTGAAAAGAAATCAATAAATCATGACCACGTTTGGTACAGGCCCGGGTGATGCTGCCAAGCATGGATAAGAAAAACGGATTAATTTGTGAATCGTCGACGGTAGGATCTTCAAACAATAACAATGCCAGCGTGCCGCTGCATTGTTTCCGCAGATTACTGGCATTTTTGTCGACTTTATAATTCAGTTGTTTGGCGATCGCGAAGATTTTATCTTTGGTTTCCTGATTGACCGCCGGACTATCCCGCAATGCCCGGGATACTGTCGATTGTGACACACCCGCCAGATAGGCAATATCAAACGAAGTCGCTTTTCCTTTCATACCGCAAAATTCCCCATAGGCCTGCAACGCCAGGTTACCGCGGGTCTGCATAATTGCGCGACGGAATCCGCGCGCGGTCAGACCTGACATCAGGCTGCTAAGGTGCCACAACAGGCTGCGGCCGGCAAGCAAACTGGCCGCATAAAAGCCTGGCATCGACCAGTATCAGGAATTATTGGCTGGGTTTAGCGCTCAGTTGCTGAGCCACCGCACTGACGTGGGGTTGGCTGGCATGCGGGGATGGCGATGTATGCACACAAGAGCCCAGCAAATTCAGTAACACGAAGGCCAGGATCTGTTGGCGGCAAAACCGCCAAGGGGCTGGTACATTAAATTCAGTTTGCACTGTGTTTCTCCATTCACAAAGCGTCGGGCCAGTCTATGCAAGACTTCAGGACGCTTCTGTGACAATTCCCCGGCCAATTTGTGAAACAATGTTATTTTTGCTGCCTGACACCTGCCGCGATGCTAAAGTGCCGACAATTGCAGCACCACAGGCTCTGGTCATGATGTTACGGGCATTGTACTTAATTATTCTGGTTTTGGGTGTCTCTACACCTGTACAAGCCGACTGTACGGACGCCAACGCACCAGAACCATGTATCACCACGGCCCAATGGCAGTTTAGTCTGGCTATGGGTGCCGGATACCGATCCAACCCGCTTTATGGCGGCCACAATATTCCGCTCTGGTTAATGCCGGATCTCAGTTATTACGGCGAACACTGGTTTTTTGACAATGCCACCCTCGGTTACAGCTGGGAACTCAGACCGGACCTGCAACTCAGTCTGGTCAGCCGCCTCAACGAAGAACAGGGGTATTTCCGTCGACGCTCACCCGTCAACCTGTTTGAATCACAATTTATTTCTGATATGGGCGTGGCAGGCCCGGTGCAAAAAGTTGCAATGAAACAAGAACTTTCTATCGCACAGGCAGACAAAAGGCCATTGGCTCTGGATGCTGGTCTGCAGCTCAACTGGTTTTTGCCCGGACTGCATCTTAAATTGAACTGGTGGCACGATATCAGCCAGCAATATGATGGCCAACATCTGCGACTGGCGGCCAGCACAGGCTGGCACAGCCGCATCGGCCACTGGCAAATTGGCGCTGCACTGGCATGGAAGGATCAGCACTTAATGCACACCTATTATGGTCTCAACGCGCAAGAAGGTGACGGTCTGGAATACCGTGCCCAGGCCAGCTGGCAACCCGAAGTCAGCCTGCAATGGCAATTTCCGCTCAGTGAACGTTGGCAACTATTGAGTTTATGGCGTTATCGCTGGCTCAATGCAGATGTTGCAACACCGGCCGCGCCGGGCCGGATGCAGAGTCCGTTGTTGCAGGAATCCACAGTTAAAAGCTGGTTTCTCGGCTTTAGTTACCGGTTCCTCTGATGCGATCTGTGGTTTTGCTGGCAATGCTGTGGAGCGGCCTGGTGCAGGCGATGCAGACGGACGCGCAATGTGATCGTGCTCTGTGTTGGCAGGTTCAACCCGTCGTTTGCATCGCTAATCAGACCGCCGATAGCTGCCAACTGGATTTTCAGCTGTCGTGGCAACATCCTCAACCTATTTCCGTCTGCGCAGAGTTGGCTGGCCAATCATTACAGTGCTGGCAGCAACAAACGTCCGGTCGGCTGCAATATCAGGCGCAACTGGACGGGCCGGGCCAACTGCACTTGCTGGTCGATGGCAAGATGCGTCTGAGCCGGCAATTATCGGTTTTAAGTCGTCAGCCGGATCGTAAACGCCGGTTAGTCGCCCCCTGGAGTGTGTTCTGATGAGTAAAATTCTGTTAGTCGAAGATGACCAACGTCTGGCCAGTCTGGTGCAAAGCTTTTTGCAACAACACGGTTATAGTGTCCAAATTTGTGACAATGGCTTGCAAGCCGAACAAGCCTGCAAGGAATTTGGCCCGGAGCTGGTCGTGCTTGATCTGATGTTACCAGGTCTGGATGGCTTCGCCGTCTGCCGGGCTTTACGCGGCTGGTATCGCCAGCCCATTCTGATGCTGACTGCCAAACAAAGTGATATCGATCAGGTGTTGGGGCTGGAACTTGGCGCAGATGACTATGTGATTAAACCGGTAGAACCCCGCGTCTTACTGGCCCGGATTCATGCGCTGCTGCGCCGTACTCAGGGTGGCACCACCGCAGATCAACAGCGTCTGGAATTTGGCAAACTAAAACTGAATCAATCTGCCCGCGAGGCCTACTATGCCGAGCAGCTGGTCGAGCTGACCAGTTACGAATTTGACCTGCTGTGGATGCTGGCCAAACACGCCGGTCAAACCGTGCGGCGCGAAGCCATTCACAAACAGATCATTGGCCGTGAATACGATGGCCTGGATCGGACGGTGGACGTGCGTGTGTCGCATTTGCGCCGGAAACTGGGCGACAATGCTGAAACGCCATTTCGCATCAAAACAGTCTGGGGCAAAGGCTATCTGTTTGTCGCCGACGCCTGGAACTGAGCATGCGCCGGTTATTCCTGCGATTTTATCTGTTTATCTTATTGGTATTACTGGCGATCGGCTGGTCGGTCGAACGATTGTGGGAACAAAGCCAGAGCCCGGAATTGCCAGGCTGGGTTGAATTACTCGGGCAAAGTCTGGCCTACCAGTTGACGACACCAGATCTCAGTGCCGAACAGGTTGCCGCCCAACTGAGTTTGCCACTGCAGTCGCTGCCCGCGCAAAGTATTGCCTGGTCTGACGCCGAGCAACAGGCGCTGGAACGTGGCCAGCTGGTGCCACTATTCAGTGATAACCAGGTGTACTTTTATCAGACGCAGCACGATCAACTGCTGCAGTTTGGTCCGGTGCAGGTGGAAGCTCCGGTACACAACACTTACCTGTTTACCCTGTTATTTTTTCTGTTGCTGGGTGTCGCGCTGGCCGGCTGGCTCTGGCCGGTGGCCCGTGATATTGAACGACTGCAACGCCAGTTACACCAGTTTGGTCAGGGTATGCAGATGCCGGATCCACCGCTGCCGGAAAGCTCATTACTGGCCCCTATCGCCCGTAGCGTGCGGCAAATGGCCAGCCAAATCATCCGGTTGATGTCGCTGCAACGCGAAATGACGCATGCGGTCTCTCATGAATTGCGCACCCCGCTGGCCCGGCTAAAATTCGCGCTGGAGTTACAGCCATTGGCTGACAGCGAAAAGCAGGCGATGCAACAAGATCTGGCCGAGCTTGACCAGTTGGTCGACGAAATGCTGGATTACGCCCGGCTCGAAGCGCAAACCGTCCGACTGACTTTTGAAGAGGTCGACCTGGTCGAGTTACTGGAAAACCTGCTGGAAAAACTGGCACCGTTGCCCGGGGCACCGATATTGCTGCAACGCCCGGCCCGCTTGCGCTGGACCTGTGATGGTCATTATCTGGAACGGGCGCTGCAGAATTTGCTGTTGAATGCCAAACGATATGCCCGCAGTCAGGTGATGCTGACCGTGCAGCAGCATAGCAACCGGCTGCAACTGGTGGTGGAAGATGATGGCCCGGGCATTCCGCCCGACCAGCGTGAAGCCATATTGCAGCCGTTTGTCAGGGTCGATCAAAGTCGCAGCCGCGATAAAGGTGGATTTGGCCTGGGGCTGGCGATTGTCAGTCGCATTGTCGGCTGGCATCAGGGCCGGTTGTGGATCGATGACTCGCTGCTCGGTGGCGCCCGCTTTAGCCTGTCATTGCCGGCAGATCCGGCCGGTGGCAAAAAAAAACCGCGGTCTGAATAACCGCGGTTTTGCTTTTATCTTGGTCAATCTGCAGGACTACAGCCCAAGATTGGCGAGGAAATCATCGTCTACATCGTTCCCTGCTGCCGGTGTGGTATCGGCACTGGGCTGGCTGTGCGCATTGGCCAGAATGTCGTCGACATTCTCTTCTTCGGCCGTTTCAAAGTCATGTAATTGAATGAATTCAGTTTTATCCATCGCCAGTTCGAGATAAAAAATATTGTGTAATGGCGTGTTAAAAGTGACGCGACGCGCTTGTGGCTGATCCAGCTGAGTATTGATCAGGATTTGCACCTGTTTGTTGATCGCCATCATTTTTGGCTGGCTTTGATTAATCGACGTCTGCAGTTCCTGCCGCACGCGATTGGTAAAGTCGCCAACGATTTGGTTCATCAGCTCGCCCATCACGTTACCGACTTCGTCTGACGTGTGGAACTGCGCCAGTTCAGTTTCCGGCATCCCCATACTCATCATATATTTGCGGTAGATTTCCATCGCGGCTTCTGCCGTGAAGTTAATCACCACCAAGCCCGAAAAACCACCGTCGAACAACACAAAACAACCTAAATCAGGGCGTAAACACGTCTTGTGGATCTTTTGCACCATCGGAGAATAGGCGATTTGCGAATTGCCGGCGGCGGCAAACACCTGCGTGACCGACGCGCAAAGCGTCAACAACACATCATCGGTGTTCAGTACTTTATTCTTTCTCATGAAGGCTCCTGTTTGGGCCAGATTTCAGCTGCGTGATTATCATCAGGTCTGATAGTCACAGAAACACCGCGTCTATTAAAAATTGGTGTTCCAGAACAACTTAGCAGATGGACGTCGTTCTGGAATACTATGCCAGCAAGCTGCACTGCGCAACTTTGTTATGCAATTCTGCCGCAGTGGCAGACAAAGAATCCGCACCAGCGCCGGAAAGAAACTTCCCGGCGATTGTATGACAAAGTCCCGCCACGACGGCGTCTTCCCTTCCCGTCGGACGGGAGTTCAGCTATGGTGTAGTTTTGCCAATCCTAGGGCATGTTGATGTTTGGTGTTTGTTTTTGCAGCAGTTTGGCAGCTTTTTATGCAAGGCAGTGCGAGAGCCGTGTAGTTATTCTACACAAACGAGCACTAACGCCGCAGAAAGAGCTGTCAAACGCTGCCACCACGCGGTGGCCGACCCGAACAAAACTTAACCACCATACATCAACACGCCATTATCGCCAGCACAGAGACCAGTGTGGATGACCACCGATCCAAAGACACCCGTTGAAAATAGTTATAGTAAGAACTTAGGTAAGCTTATCAGCGGTTTACTGTCGGGTTCGCGTTTCCAGCTGTCCGTCTATGGCACAGCCGCGCGTTTTTTCAGCCGCGATGAGCAAGACAGCGCGGAAATTAGCGCGCTGCAACAGATCTGGGAACAGAGTCAGGCGCAACTGGCGCAGGCCAATCGCAAAACCGAAGCGCAGCTGATCGCCGACGTCCAGCAAAAACGTCAACAATTGTTTGATGCTGAATACCGGTATGAGCAGTTACAGCAACAGCGCTATGCCCAGCTGTACTTGTTGTGTCAGCAATTGCTGGAGCTGACAGAAGGCCAGAATCGCCAGGAAACCATTCTGCGTTCGTCACGCCTGCTCGGCACGCTGCAACTGCTGGCACCGAGTGAGGGCGATGGCATGGCGGCGATGCAACAGAAATACAAACCGTTCTACAAAGCGGTGCTGAGCCTGCGCCTGCTCGACCATTTGCTCGAACAAAACATGATCACCAACAGTTATATTCTGAAAAAAGTCACCCAGCGCCAGCAGATGCTGCAGTTGCCGGATCAGCAGGCTTATTGTCCGTTTCGTGATGACGTACAAATCCCGCTGCTGATGGCGGTGTTGCTGCAGGATGTCGGCCACTACCATCCTGACGCAATGCGGCTGTTACAGGCGGACGGCAACCAGCCCAGTTATCGTCTGCAATTCAGCAACACAGAGCGGCAGGAATTTCTCGAGATCAGTCTACAGGCCAGTGTGCGTTTTCTGCTCAAAGGGATTGGCATGCCAACCTACCGTGGCAATTCCAAAAGCGAACGGGCCGAGTTTCAGCAAAACGAACAGGAAAAAATGGCCTTTGCCGCCACAGTGCTGCGCACCGCCGCGGCACCGGGTTCCGGTGTCGGCAATCTGCTGCGCATTCCACAGGTTTATGCATCCGCTGTGCTGCCGGGTCGCGCCCGTTTTGTCTATGAATCCCTGCCAAAAGTCGCCTTGATTCTGAAAAATGGCGCCCGCGCCGGTCAGTATGACGAGCGCATGGTCGACCAGCTATTGACCATTACCGGTATTTTCCCGCAAGGTTATGGCATTGTTTATTTGCCCAAAGATAAAACCGCGGCCAGCAACGAGCGCTACGAGTTTGCCATCGTCAATTCGTTATATCCACCGAGCCCGGAAACGCCGTTATGCCGCGGCGTGACACGCAACCTGCGTTATCGCACGTCCGGCGCTAACCTGGCGGTCAGCATCGAATACAACTTGTATTTTAAGCCGGCGCGGCAAAAGCTGGCGGTGATCCCGGAAGCGCGTTTGCAGGAGATCCTCAGCAAGCTGTCATCCAGTTTTGAACCGGCGCAGCTGCGCCATTTTCTGCCACGCTGCTGGCATCCCGATGAATTTTTTGCCGATCCGAAACAGCAAAATCTGTGGAACCGCAACGAACTGCAACAAAACTAACCCCGGCAAAGCGAATCACCTACATGACCACTGAACGTGAAAAAATGGCGCAACAGCAATGGTTTGACCCGCGTGACCGCGAACTGGCCGAACTGCGTCGCCGTGCCAAACAACTGTGCCGTCAGCTAAATAACCAAGGACCTGAGCCATTTAAAGCGCATCAGCAACTGGCGAAGCAGCTATTTGGCAAAGTCGGCAGCTGTTATATCGAGCCGGATTTTTGGTGTGATTACGGTGTGAACATCGAACTGGGGCAGCGTTTTTATGCCAATCATCATTGTGTGCTGCTGGACGCTGCCACTATCAGCATTGGTGATGATGTGATGCTTGGTCCCGCCGTACAGATTTATACCGTCAGCCACCCGCTGGCTGCCAGTGAGCGGGTCAGCGGCGCGGAACAGGCGCTGCCGGTGCAGATCGCTGATCGGGTCTGGATCGGCGGCGGTGCTATTATTTTGCCCGGTGTCTGTATTGGCGAAGGTGCCGTGATTGCGGCGGGCACTGTGGTTAATCGCGATGTGGCGCCCTATACACTGGTAGCCGGACAACCAGCAAGGCTGATCAAAGACCTGCCGCGCTGAGCATTGCACACAGTCCTGCGCCACTGACAATTCACAATTATGCGCTGAAGTACCGATTTCCTTTCGGCTTTTGCGATCATTAACGCGCTGTTGATGCGGTAAAATATCAGTTTTTACGAACAGAGAAAGACTGAGATGGCAAACCGTCCCTCACTGGCGCTGATCGCGCTATTTGCCTCAGTGGTGGCAATCACCCCACTAGCGATTGATATGTATCTGCCGGCGATGCCGCTATTAAGTCAGGCATTGCAGACCGATGCCGGCGCCGTGCAGCAAACCCTCAGTATCTTTCTGGCGTTTTATGCGATCGGTATGCTGTTGTTTGGTCCGCTGGCTGACGCGATCGGCCGGCGTGCGCTGGCACTGTTTGGTCTTGCCGGGTTTATCGCCAGCAGTATCTGGCTCAGCCAGTGCAGCACTATAGAAGGTTTCCTTGTTGGTCGTGCTTTCCAGGCCTTTTTTGGCAGTGCGGCGACCGTGGTGGTGCCTGGTATGATCCGCCAGCTATATCAGGAACATACTGCCAAAGGCATGTCTTATGTGTCGATGATGATGATGCTGGCACCGCTGCTGGCGCCGGCAATTGGCAGCGGCGTGCTCAGCATCGCTGACTGGCGCTGGATTTTTCTGGCATTGGCCGGCTATGGCTTGTTGATCTTGCTGTGCAGCTGGCAGTTTTTCCCGGCAACGCATCCGGACAGCAAACGCAAACCAGAGTTTTTCAGTGCCTACCGCACGGTATTAAGTCGCAAAATGGCGCAACCGCTGATCGCTGTGTCGATGTTCGCCTCGTTCAGTTTCTTCTGTTTTCTGACCGCTGTGCCCTTTATCTACATCGGCCATTTCCACGTGGATACCACCACCTTCAGTCTGTTGTTTGGCTGTAATGTGCTGGCGCTGATCGCAGCGAATTTTGCCAATGCCCGCCTGGTGGTAAAGCACGGCAGCGCACGTTTACTGCACATTGCTTTTGCCAGTGCCAGCGTTTGGGCCTTGCTACTGACTGTGCTCGGCGGCTTTGACGCGCCGTTATGGGCGGTAGTGACGGCCATTATCCCACTGATGGCCAGCCTGGGGATTTGTGCCACCAATGCCGATGCGCTGATCCTGATGGCGTTTCCGGAGCATTCCGGCACCGCCACTGCAGTGATTGGCACCTTGCGTTTTGGCGCTGGCGCAGCCGCCGGACCCTTGCTGGCGCTCGGCGGTCAGACGTCGGTACTGCCGTTTGCCGTGCTGATGCTAAGCGGGGTCTGTGGCATGGGGCTGGCGTTGTGGTTCAGGCGCGTCCGCGGCGCTACGCAGGCTGCCTGAGGTGTTGTTGCAGTAATAACACGATGTCGGCGCTTTTACGCAGCAGCCGCAATTGCTGGAATAACACTTCCGCTTGCGGATACTGCAAACGCAGATAACTGAACCATTGTTTGATCCGGTTGCTGTAATACAAGCCTTTATCGCCGGCAATTTCGTATTCCGAATACCGCATCAGCATCTCCAGCACCTGTGGCCACGGCAGCAGTGGCACGCCGTCGCGAATGCGTAGCGCCAGGTTCGGCTGCGCCAATGCGCCACGCCCCAGCATAATATCGCTGCTGCCAGACTGTTGCCGGCACAGCTGTGCATCGGCCGGTTGCCAGATTTCGCCATTGGCGATCACCGGGATCGCAATGACTTTGCGGATTTCGGCGATCCAGGGCCAATAGGCCGGTGGCCGATAACCATCGGCTTTAGTACGCGCATGCACAGTCAGCTCAGAGGCGCCGGCTTCAGCCAGCGCGCGGGCATTATCCAGCGCCAGACTGGTATCATCAAAGCCAAGCCGCATTTTAGCGGTGACCGGAAACTCTGCCGGCACCGCAGAACGCACAGCTTGCATAATGCGGTACAACGTCTCGGTTTCTTTCAGCAGCACCGCTCCGCCTTTGCTTTTGTTCACCGTTTTAGCCGGACAGCCAAAATTCAGATCGACGCCTGGCGAACCCAGTGCCACCGCCCGCGCGGCATTTTCAGCCAGCCATTCCGGCTCCTGACCCAGCAGTTGCACCCGTACCGGCGTGCCCGCCGGCGTTTTACCGCCATTGAGTAACTCCGGACACAGCCGGGTAAACACCCGGCGCGGTAGCAATTGATCCACCACCCGGACAAATTCGGTGATACATAAATCAAAGCCACCGATCTGCGTCAGCATATCGCGCATCAAATGGTCGACCACCCCTTCCATCGGGGCCAGAATAATCCGCATATTTGCGCCAGTTCTCGGAAAAAGGGCGACATTTTAGCCAGAACCGCCGACAATTACCAAATATGCAGATAAGACCAGTCTGCCGCGCTGAATGCCGGATAATTGTGGTGATCGCCTGCCATGCTGGTCGATGGCAAATACCTGTGGAAATGATGTGTTGAAACAACTGATTTTAATAATGATGGTACTTGCAGGATTTGCCTGTCCGGCGGCTGCGCGGGCTAAAGCTGACTCCATTTGCCCACAACCGCTGCGGGTCCATCTGGATTTACATGCGCCGTCGGCTTATTACGACACCACCGGGCAACTGCGTGGTATGGATGTGGAGATGGTACAGGCCATCATGCAGGCCGCTGGTTGTCAGTGGCGCTGGCATGTCACACCAATGACCGGCGCCAGAATTATCAAAAGCCTGCAGGACGGCGATATTGATCTGATGATCCGCGCCTCCAAAACTCCGGACCGCGCCCGTTTTGCCTGGTTCAGCCAGCCATACCGGCAGGAAATTGTTGGGTTGTATGCCAGAGTCCGCAGCGATCTGCCGGAAACTCTGACCCTGGCCGACGCATTGCGGCTGGGTTTACGCCTGATAGGCCCGGCCAGTGGCTGGTATGGCATCGAGTTCGAACAATACCGCAACCGGTTTCGCCAGGAAAAACGCTATACCGCCTATCCGGATGCAAAAATCGGCACCGAGTTGCTATTTGCCACACCCAGCCGCGGTGAGCTGGTACTGATCGACGCCGACCTGTTTTATCATTTTGTTGGCCCGGATCGGGTGATGGATATCCGCCAGGCCAGTCCGGTACTGCATATTACACCAGCGCATCTGATGGCCAGCCAAAAAACCGTTGGGGCAGCGACCATGGCGGCACTGAACAAAGCCATCCGGCGGCTGCAACAAAGTGGTGAATTACAACAACTGGAACTCAGTTACCGGCCACAACTACTGCGCGACCAGCTTGATGGACAAGCAAAGCTGGGCGCGGCGCACAGGATCCGCTAAAATAGCCTTCTTTGAGATTTATACCGGAACCCTGCCATGTGCTCAGCTAAAGCCCTGAAGAAAAAAATCGCTAAACGTGCCAAACAAAAGAAAAATATTCAGGTGAAAAACTCAATCCGGCTGAAACATAAAGCCAATGCCGAAGCAGATGTAGCCGCGACAGCAGTTGAGTCCGAACAGGTCGCATCCTCTGACAATATTGCCGTTACGACTGAGGCCTGAGCGCCCGTAACTGAATTTGTACCAGCGCGTGGTCACTGCTGTAACCATCACGCGCAAACTCAGGCCGGACTAAGTGCTGATCGACCACCTGATAAGCGCTGACTTCACCACAAGCATGATGATGGCGCGGATCAAACGCTGCCGACACCAACAGATAATCCAGAACTTGCCCGGCCGCACCATGATAATGAGTTGCGGGTCTGGTACCCGCTACCGCTAAATCAGCACTGTCCTGCAGCATAAACAAAGGCCGTTGGCTGCGATCTACTGCCAGCAATGGCTGTAACAATGCCGAACTCAGCACATCATTAAAATCACCAGCCAGCACTAATGGCTGCGCCTGACAGCGTGTGGCCAGTGCCTGCGCCAGCAAGGCCGCTTCATGGCCACGTTGCAGCTCAGAGACCCACAGTGCGAGTGCGGCGTCCGTCAGCTCCGCCGGCCGGCGTGATTTGAAATGCACTGTGGCGACAAATACCGGACCAAACTGCGGCGTCTGGATTTGGACTAATAGCGGGCTACGACTGAACTGGAAACTGGTCAGCCCCAGCTGCTGCAGCGCCGCCGGACTGGCAGGGACCGCTTCAGTACTGAGGATCGGATAACGGCTGGCAATGGCCACCACCGGTTTGTTGAATACATGCTCATCGACCAGTACCGGTGTCTCCACTGTGGCAAACCAGTGATAACCCAGTGGGGCTAATAGTTGATGTAAAATATCGACGGAGAACACTTCTTGCAGCGCCAGCACGTCTGGCTGTTGTTGTTGCAGCAAGCTCTTAAGCCAATTGGTTTTTTGCAGCCACTGCGCCTCGGAATAAATATTGTCCCACTCATAACAAGCCAGCGGCGGCGCAGCAAAATTCAACAGATTTAATGTTGCTATTCGCAGATCAGTCATGTCCGGACTCCTCAACACGGACGCTGTCGAATCTCAGCAAAATAACATAAAGCTGCCAATGTGCTGCGGCTTAATGTACCCGGATAGCCGGGTTAATCAGGAACAACAAACGGTCCAGATTCAATTTGTCGTAGGGCATGAAGCGGCTGGGTTTGCCGGGGCGTTCGATGAGCAACGCTTGTTCCAGAAAAGTCAGACAGGCATTACAGGTATGAATTTTTTGACCATCCACGTCAAACCGGCATTGGCTTAACTGCAGGAACTGTATGATCCGGCTGCGGATTTTTGACATCATCAATCTTTCCCTCCATTTATCACCAGTGTCTGATAACCACCCAGACTTGAGTTGTGACTGAGGAAAATCACTGCAGTTCCCGTTTATTTTAAGGTCAGACCTGTCGTCTGTTAGTCAGGCTGGTCTGAGGCAGTCACCGGCTGCAGTTCCAGCCACAGATCATCCATCACTTTAGGTGCGTCCAGACTGGATGCTTTAAAATTCCACGGCGATGGCGTCAGTCCGATCTCGCGCAGCACACCTTCACCGGTTTTATCCCAGCTCGACAAATAAATTTTTGCCCCTTCCCAGCCCGGTAACCCGAGTGCAGCCGCATCGTAACGAATGCGGATCAGGCCTTTGGCAGCATCCACCTGCAGCTGCGGCGCGGCACCGAGCTTTTTCCCGGTGCCGGTTTGGTTCGCACCTTCTGCATTAAATACTGAATTGCCCCAACCAAACAGGAAATGTCCTAACTGCCAGTTCAGCTGCTGTGGCATCTCACGTTGCAAGCCCGGCAGTTCAGAGGCTGACGGCAAATGTGGTACGCCGGGTACATGGAAAAACAGTGCCAAATGGACATTGTCAAAGCCGTTGGCGGGTGCCCAGAACTGGCTGATTTGCTGCATGTGCAGTTCCAGTTCCAGCACATTGCCGCCGGCACGGGCACGCAGAGCACGGATATCGCGTTGCTGCTGCGAATGTTGTTGAGTCGGGCCGGCGTAACTGCCGTCAAACCCATGGTCATCTCCGGCAGGGTCGGCAACATCGGCTTGCCAGCTGGCTCTGGACACTTCCGTCTGAAATTGCCATTCCGTGCTAAGAGCGCCGGTTTTGGGCTGATACAACTGCAGTCGCTGTTGATGCCGGCCTAAATCCCGCACTGGCAGTAAAAACCGGAAAGAACCATCGGCTGCGGCCCGGATTGCTGGCAGTTGCTGTAGTTGCCCATTCAGCACCGGCAGGATCACTGCTTGCGGCTTATCGGTGTGGCCACTTAACCAGACATCATGCTGTAACGTGCCTTGGGGCAACGACTGCCACTGCAATACCGCAGCGCTGCTGAGCGGACTGACACTGCTGCCGGCCTGAGGTTGCAGCACCAGCACGGCCCGGCCAGGCAGCTCCAGCGTCAGCTCACCGGCACTGTTCGGTTGCAGCGACGCCGACAACGCGCCCGGACTTTGCCACAACACTTCGGCTTTCTGACTGCCCAGCGCCAACGCACTGAGCAGGCGCGGACTGTCGGCAGTATTCATCACCACCACAGCCGTTTTGCCCGCAGCGCGCATCTGATAAGCCAGAATACCGGCGCCCTGTGCATCGGCCTGCAGCAGTTTAAACTCACCACGGCTGAATAATTTGTGCTGTTTGCGTAAGTCCGCCAACTGGCGAATGTGCTGATACATAATGTGCTGACGGTTAAATGCATCACCCGTCGCGCCCCAGCCACCGGCAAACATCGCCTGACGCGTTTCGGGCAGCAGCTGTTCATCGCCCTGATAAATCACCGGAATACCAGGAATGGTAAACAGCAACGCATAAGCCTGCAGAAAAGCGGCTGGACTGCCCGCCGCCAGAAATCGTTTGGTATCGTGATTATTCAGAAACGTTGGTAGCAGATGGGGCTGAGTGAACTGACTGACATGTTGCTGCAAACGATAACCGAGCTGCGCCGGCGGCCGGCCTTCTGCCAGCACCTGATTCAGCTCAAAATACAACGGAAAGGCGATGACAGAATTCAGCTCAGGCTGCTCTCGAGTACCGAGAAAACGCCGGATTTTCTGTTCGCCGTCAGCCTGAAACGGTTTAGACGCCTCAAACACTTCACCGAAGGCCAAAAAATGCTGTTTGCCCAGTTCACGCGCTTTGGCCAACACGCCATCCGGCGCGTGCAGGAAATCCTGCCAGAATTCATGTTCAACATACTTGGCGGTATCGATGCGATAGGCATCCACGCCGGCCTGCTCCAGCCAATAACGGTAACTGTGTTTGAGCGCCTGACGCACCTTTGGATTGGCCGTGTTTAAATCGGCCAGCGTTGCCAGCTGATAGTTAAATTCCTGCCCCGGTACGGTCGGATCGCTGATCGGCGGTGTCCAGTGGTAGATGCCGGCAGTGGCATGCGCCGGATTTAAGCGGTTGATCTGGTCAAACGGTGGCTGTACCGGCGCGCGCTGCGCGCTGCTCTCCCCCTCATACAATACGAAGTTTTTTGCCGTGTCAGTCGCATCATAAGGGCCGTCGTAACCAAAAAAATTGCCGGTATGATTGAGTACAATATCCTGGATCAAATACATACCGCGGCCATGTAAATCACGCGACAGCGCCTGATAATCCGCCAGCGTGCCATAGTGGGCGTCGATATTGGCAAAGTCGGTGGCCCAATAACCGTGATAACCGGCGTATTGGGCTTTTTCACTCCACCACTGGTTCGCAACCGGCGGTGTCAACCAGACAGCAGTTGCGCCAAGTCCCTGTATATAATCCAGCTTCTGCTGAATACCTTTGAGGTCGCCACCGCTGTAGTGGCTGGATTTCGCCGGGTTATATTCGCCAACGCCCTGATCGTTATTAGCAGGATCGCCGTCGGCAAAGCGGTCGGTCAGCACAAAATAAATCACCTGGTCACGCCAATCCGGTGATGGTACCTGTAAAGGCCCGGGATTAGCCGCTGCGCCGGCGCTCATCGCCAGCACCGTCAGCCAAATGAAGCTTGTGTTGATGTTTTTCATCCGGCCCTCAGCGAACACAGTAATCAATAAAATCCTGATGGGGTGGCAAGCGGTTGACCGTGACCTGCATCACCGCTTTGAGGTTATCCATTAAATCTCTCAATTGAGTCTCATTTAACGCCTCAACCAATGGGTGATAGTCCTGCGGAATCGCCCCTTGACCTATCATCACCTGTTGCCAGGCGATCTCAGAAAACAGCTCATCCTGTTCGCGCTGCACCATGCCGGTGTCGCGGAACATCGCCATTTTACGGCGCAAGGTTTCCGGCACATCCATCCGCGCACAGTCCAGCCAGTACTGGCTGTCGGTGCGTTCGTTCAGCTTGTAATGCAGGATAATAAAGTCACGGATCTGCTCGAATTCAATCTGTGATAAACGATTAAATTCGTCGCGCATCGCCGGCGAAATGCCGTTGTTGGGGAAAAACTTCAACAAGCGCAGCACACCGGATTGAATGAGGTGAATACTGGTCGATTCCAGCGGTTCGAGAAAGCCACTGGATAAACCAATGCTGACCACGTTATGGCTCCACTGCTTACGGCGCCGGCCGGTTTTAAAGCTGATTTTACGCGGTTCAGCCAATGGTTCGCCATCGAGGTTGGCCAGCAAAGTCGCTTTGGCTTCTTCGTCGCTGCAATATTTGGATGAATAAACAAAACCGTTGCCGATGCGGTGTTGCAGCGGAATGCGCCATTGCCAGCCTTTGGCGTGGGCGATGGATTTGGTATATGGCGTGATTGGCTCAACCGAAGCACAAGGCACAGCCAGCGCGCTGTCCGCCGGCAACCAATGGCTCCAGTCCTCATAACCGGTGTTTAAGGTTTTTTCGATCAGCAGCGCATGTAGGCCACTGCAATCAATAAATAAATCGCCGTGTACCTGCTCACCATTTTGCAGCACCAGCGTTGCCACATCGCCGCTGTTTGCGTGGCGCAGCACCTGACCGACTTTGCCTTCAATGCGCCGCACACCGAGGTTTTCACTGAACTGGCGTAAAAACTGCGCATAAAGCCCGGCATCAAAATGATAGGCATAAGACAAACCGGGTAAATTCACACCCTCGATTTTTGCCAGATGGCCAAACTTATGTTTTACGGCCGCCTGATAAGCCAGCGAAAAATCCCAGAAGTCATAGGGCATGCCGAGCTTCTGGCTGCGCACCCAAAAATGATGGAAATTACAGCTGGGGAATTCTTTGCCGATGCTGCCAAAAGCATGCATGTAACGGTCGCCAATCTGCCGCCAGTTCTCAAATTCAATACCAAGTTTAATAGTGCCTTTGGTGGCGCGGACAAAGGCTTTTTCGTCGATGCCAAGCGCTGCGTTAAAGGTCATGATCGGCGGAATAGTGGCTTCGCCGACGCCAACGATACCAATCTCATCACTTTCCACCAAAGTGATACGAATCGACTTCCCCAGTAACTTCACGAGCAGCGACGCGGAAATCCAGCCAGCGGTGCCGCCGCCTAAAATCACTACTTCACGCACTGGTTTATTTGCTTGCATCACGACTCCGTTTGTCAAAAAAAAGCCCCGGCGAACCAGGGCTTTGATTGTGGCAGAAATTACAGCTTGTAGCTGAAGCCTAACAGGTAGGTTTTGCCATACTGCTGATAATCGCGGATCTTCAATGCGTCGCCTTGTGTTGACACAAATGGCTCATCGCTTAAGTTCTGGCCTTGCAGGAAGATAGACAGACCGTCTAACTCTTTAAAGCCGGCTTCGCCGAAGTCGTAACCAATTTGCGCGTCAACAATAGTCTCGCCTTCGATATCCACTTGTTGGGTGTCGAAACCAATACCATAGACGTCACCTTTAAAGTCGCCACGTTTACGGGCGCTGACGCGGGCCTGGAAGCCATTACGTTCGAAGAACGCTGTCGCAGAAATGATTTCTTTTGACAGGCCTGGCAGCTCGTAGTCTTTACCCAGCGGGTCCTGAATATCCTGATCAACGATGGTGTAGCTGGCGATCAGACCAAAACCTTCCAGAATGTCGCTGACGGCGCTCAGTGGAACTGTTGCAGAGAATTCAGTACCCTGCAGCGTACCGCCACCACCGTTGACTTTACCTGAACCGGTCGCACGTGAAGACGGTGGCACCTGACCAGTGCTTGGATCTGCCACACCGGCTAAGTCAACCTGATACTTACCGTCGAAGATCCACTCGTTCAGATCTTTCCAGAAGTAAGCCACAGAGAAATAACCTTCATCAGAGAAATAGTTCTCATATGACAGGTCGATGCCCAGTGCTTCTTTTGGCTCTAACAGCGGGTTACCACCGCTGACGCTCCAGTTGTTACCATTGCTGTCCACTTGCTGGCTATAAGTCGCGCCAACAGAAGCGTTCATGTCACCCATCAGTGGACGCGACAAAGTTTTCGCTGCACCAAAACGCACAGACTGGTTCTCGGCCACGTCAAAAATCAGGTTAAGGCTTGGCAGCACATGGCTGTAGCTGTGATCGATATCTGTTGGTGAAGCCACAATCAGGCCATTGACAGTGCCAAAGGCTGTACCTTGTGAATCCTGTTCAGTTTTGACATAACGCACGCCAACACTACCAGTCACCGGGATGTTGCCGACTTCGGCTTCTAAATCAGCCTGGGTATACAGTGAAGTGACATCTTCACCAACAGTCCAGGTTTTGAACGAGTGGCTTTGGTTGGTCAGACTTTCTTTGGTCAGCACATAATAACCGTCATTCAGCATAGCGCCTGAATCATAAGCAATCATATTGCCCATGCCGATGAAGTCCAGGTTCACAGTACCCATGCGGTATTGCTCAGGCACAGTCACCATGGCCGGGAAGTCTTTTAAAGTCATGAAGTAACCTTCAGACTTTTTGTCTTTTTCGCGGGTTTTGTAAGACACACCATAGTGCATCTTGGTGAACATACCGGCGTCTTCCAGCATCTGGGTGGCAGCCAGTTTAAATGCACTCATTTCGTCATCAACGGTTGGTGCGTTAATGAAACCGTCCTGAGCAGTGTTTTCGTACAAACTGTTACCGACCACACCAAATTTCTGGTTCAGCGCTGTGCTACCACCCCAGCTGCGCGGGCCACCCAGTTTAATCAGGTTGTAATCACCGTAGTTCAGGCTTGGTGTAAAGATTGCGCCTGAGTTGCCTGGTTTCAGTTCATAAGAAATATTGTCACCAACGCCCAGCTTGTCACCACGACCAGTACCGGCATAGCTTTCAAACGACCAGATTTCGCGTTCCACTGAAGAGTGGCTGGCGTCAAAGTTTAAGGTCCAGTCATCATTCAGGTTGTAATCGGCGTTAAAACCAAAAGCGTTCATTTTGGCATCGCGGTTTTCCAGGTCGTTGCGCACCACCAGGTATTCATTTTTCTTTGTGGCACTTGTGACGAAACCTGTCGCGGGATCCACCGAAATGGCAGTCATTGGCGATCTTTCGTCCGGACCAGATGGATAACCCCAGGCATAAGGAATTTCGATCCCGCGCAGGATTTTCTCGTCAGAGAAATCAACGTACAGCGCGTCAAACGTCATTTTCAGTTTGTCGTTTGGTGCAGCTTCGACAACTAACAACGCGGAGTCACGGTCCAGTACTGATGAACGCACAAACGGCTTGGCACCACCAAGGATGGAATAGTTCTTACCTGCAACAGAAAATTCCGGGTAACCCCAGGCGTTCCAGCGTTTTTCCTGGTTTGGTGAGCTCATTTTTGAATAAGCAAAAGCTACACCGATAGTGTCATTAGCGAACTTGTCGATGTAAGAGAAAGTGCCGCGGGCACCTGAATCTTTGCCGTCCGGGTTCAGTTTATCCAGGCTGGTCATTTCGTACTGGCCGTTGAACTGAATAGTGCGTTCACGGCTTAATGGTTTGACCGTTTGCATGTCGATCACACCGGCAATGCCTTCGGCTTCCAGTGTGGCGTTTGGTGTTTTATAAACGGTCACGCCGCTCATAATTTCAGACGGGTATAAATCGAATTCTACGCCGCGGTTGTCGCCGATAGAGACCTGCTCACGGCCGTTAAAAGTGGTGGCGCTTTCGTTTTCACCAAAACCCCGGATACTGACTTTGCTGGCACGACCGTCCAGACGCTGTGACGCCAGACCAGGCAAACGTGAAATCGATTCGGCGATACTGGAATCCGGTAATTTACCGATGTCTTCGGCAGAGATAGATTCAACCACGTTGGTCGAGAAACGTTTGGTGTTGATGGATTCAACAACAGAACGGCGGAAACCTTTGATCTCGATAATTTCGACAGCGGCTTCGGCTTTCGCCTTGGCGCGCGCTTCAGTTGGTGTGAGTTTTTTTGCGGTATCGGTAGTTGTTTCTTGCGCCGCAAAGCCTGATGCACTGAAACCGGCCGCAGCCAGTGCCAGCGTCAGCAAGTTGAGTTTGTAATGTTTCATTGCCCTTCATCCCCGGTGTGGTGTTTCATAGTTATTTGGTTGCGTGCTCCATACCCAGGGGCATGAAGGAAAACAACCATGCTATTTCTATGTGGAAGCTCACCCCGATACAACATGAATACGTATTCATAATCATGCTTTTGCGCTGCAGCAGTGCAACTTCCTGCAATGCTGCACCTTGCTTGTGCAAAACCGGACCTTCAGACGACGCTAATACGCCAGACTGCACCGAAATGTCCCGCATTTGAGGCCTGTCCCATGTAACGAATAGCACAGAATTTGTGAAAAAAATGACTGATTTCAGGCGGGCGGGCAGAAAGTTCATGCCAGGATTAAATAGCGGCGGTCACTGGCACAGATCCAGCTGACGAAAACAGGGCAATCTGCCGGTCAATCACCGGCAAATTGCATACGTATGCAGAAACTCAGGCAGAGAATATGCAAAATGTCAGAACTGACGGCTCCAGCTCAGGAATAGTTCAGTTTGCCAGTCACGTTGCTGCTTGGCTTTATCCAGCGTATTGCTGAACTCCAGACCCCATTTCCACTGGTCCGCTTGATCGCGCCACTGCTGTTCAGTGCGCCATAGCAACACGGTGCGGGCCGGCAATTGGGTTTGAGTCCACTGCGACGGTGAATCGACCCGGCCGCCGTCGACATTTAAGCGTAACCAGGCCAGTTTATTGTGCCAGCTGGTCGCACTGTCGAGTTGCGTCAGCAGACCCAGATTCAAGGCCTTGCTGTCATTATCATACGAAGTACCAAAAGCCCGGCCATAACGACGATAACCGTCACGATGTGTCGTATGTTCGTAATAACAGTTGAATTTACGGTCATTACTGCAGTCAATGGCGGTATCAATGATTTCCAGATAAATCCGGCTGCTGAGTGCCCGTACATAAGTATCGAGGCCCAGCTGATAAGATACTTTGTACAGCTGCAATGTTTTGGTGCTGACATCATCGGCGAAGGCCGACCAATACAGACCAAACGGCTGGTCGAGCAAGCTGGTACTCCAGCGCAGGTCGTAACCGGCCAGCATGTTTTCTGTCCCTTCAATTTGACCACCACGGAACAAGCCATCAAACCAGTCGTTCAGGCCATTGCCATACCCCTGGCCGCCGTAAGTCATCACCCAGCTAAAGCCCATTTCCAGTGAATTCAGTGGTTTAATCCCCAGTCTGGCCTGCCACAGTTTAGCGTCAGGTACTTCTGCCCGGCTGCTGAGCTGACCAAAGCTGGTGGTGAAGGTCCAGGCCGGCAGCCAATCCTCTGCCTCAGCCACACTCGAATTCCGGCTCAGTGTCACTGCGGGCACCGGGCGGGCATTGGTCGACAACATCGCGCTGGTGTCAAATGACGGGCCCCAGTATTTTTCCAGCGCACCGGCGCTGATAATCCAGTTGCCGGCTTTGACCGCGACATAACTGCCGTCAAGACGGCTGCGATTCTGATCAAATGGCTGACTGACCTGACTGACCTGCAGCCGGGCACTGATGCGGTCGGTTTGATAGCTGCCACTCGCCTGCGCCTGCGCTTTGTCCCGCAGGGTATCGCCAAAACGCAGCACCGCCGGTTGTTCTGTTTCACCAGCAAGCCTCAGACTGGCCTGGACATCACGTCGGTCGCGTTGCCACAGCATCATCACACGTTGTAAAGCATCGCGCAGATCCGGTGACAAAGCATCAGCATCCAGACTCTGCAAGTCCTGCACAATGCCACTCCACATCAGCGGATAAGTATTGATGGGCTGCCGGATATGGCCTGAATCAGCTAACAGCTGGATATCGTTCCGCAGCGCTAAATCATCGGCTTCAATCCACCACCCGGCAGACGCCGGTGCAGAGAGCACAGCGGCACAGCTAATTAATACAGAGAGCAGTTTCAAAATGAATTCCCTTCGCAAAAAGATGTGGCGATTATACACAGTCGCTTGCGCCGGCCAAATGACAGCGTGGTGATCTGATACAATTTCGCTACATTCGTGCGGCGACATGCCAAATAAAAAGAAAACGGGACGCAAGTCCCGTTTTTTTCATGAAACATCCGGGCTTTACCAGATCTTGACCCGGACCTCATCCGGCCGGTACATACCGTCACCTGGCTTCACATCATAGGCCTGATAAAATTCCGGCATATTCGACAGCACGCCTAACACGCGATACATGCCCGGCGAATGTGGCCCGGTAATGATTTGCTGACGCAGTGCTTCATCACGGAATTTAATCCGCCAGACCTGCGACCAGCCGATGAAAAAGCGTTTTTCACCGGTAAAACCGTCGATGACCGGTGCCGGTTTACCGGCAAGTGAGTTCTGATATGCCCGGTACGACACGGTCAGACCGCCGAGATCGGCGATGTTTTCACCAAGCCCCAACGCGCCTTGCAGGTGTAAATCGTCAATCGGATTAAAGGCACTGTATTGGTCAATCATCTGCTGCGCACGTTGTTTGAACTTCTGTTCATCATCCGGCGTCCACCAGTCGCGTAAATTGCCGTCGCCATCTGAACGTCGGCCCTGATCGTCAAAGCCATGGGTAATTTCATGGCCAATCACGCCGCCGATGGCACCATAGTTCACCGCATCGTCAGCTTCGACATTAAAAAATGGCGGCTGCAGAATGGCGGCCGGGAACACAATTTCATTCATTGTCGAGCTGTAATAAGCGTTCACCGTTTGAGGTGTCATGCCCCAGTCCGTGCGATCGACTGGTTTGCCAAGACGGCTGGTATTACGCTGATATTCACAGGCGCTGCTGCGTTGCATATTGCCCACCAGATCGCCGGCTTTCACTTCCAGACAGCTGTAATCACGCCAGACGTCCGGGTAACCAATTTTGGTATTAAATTTCGCCAGCTTGGCCAGTGCCTGTTGTTTGGTCTCCGGACTCATCCACTCGAGGCCATTGATTGACTGTTCAAAAGCGGCGCGCAGATTTTTAATCAGCTGCTCCATCCGGGCTTTGGCTTCGGGTTTGAAATGTTTTTCGACATAAAGCTTGCCGACCATAAAACCAAGCGCTTCATCAATCGCCGCGACCGCACGTTCTTCCCGTGGTTTTTGCTGCTGCAGACCGTTCAGGGCGCGGCCATAAAAATCGAAACTGGCTTGTTCAAAGCCACTGGCCAATAGCGCCGCGTGGCTACGGATTAAATGGAATTTCAGATACAGCTGCCAGTCAGCCAGGCTGATTTGGCTTTGTAATTTGGCGAATTCGCTGAGATATGTCGGCTGACGCACGACCAGACTGTCGATGCCCTGCATGCCGGCGCCTTGCAGGAATCCGCTCCAGTCAAATCCAGGGGCTGCAGTGGCGAGTTCCGCCGGGGTCATTTTGTTATACGTTGCGGTACGGTCACGGTTTTGCACCCGGCTCCATTGAATAGTGGCCAGTTGTTGCTCAATGGCATAAATCCGATCTGCCGCCGCGGTGCCGTCCGGCCAGCCGGCCAGTTCCCAGAATTTGGCGATCATCCAGCGGTACTGCTGTTTGATTTTTTCCGCTTTTTCGTCCGTTTTCAGATAATTATCCCGGTCTGGCATACCAAGACCAGATTGATTCACCAGACTGATATATTGCGTGGAGTTTTTTTGGTCCTGACCAACAAACAAGGTCAGCGGCGTACCATAACGCTGCGGTTGCAATTTGCCCCAGAAGACTGCCAGTTCGGCCGGTGTTTTTAACGCATCGATGGCGGCAATATCTGCGTTTAGCGGTGTCAGGCCCAAGGCGTCAATCGCTGCAGTGTCCATAAATGCGCGGTACAAATCACCGATCTTTTGCGCATCAGTGCCAATATCTGCTGGTTTAGCGGCTTGTTGCTGCACTAACTCCAGCACATGCTTTTCGGCGTTATATCGCAGCTCGTCAAAACTACCCCAACGCGATTTGTCGGCTGGGATCTCGGTTTTCGCCAGCCAGTTACCATTCACGTAACGAAAGAAATCTTGCTGTGGTTTCATCTGAGTATCGAGGTTACCCAGTTCAATCCCCGATTTCAGGGTAACCGTTTCGGTCTGCGCCGTTGCCGCAGGCGCTGCAGAGTCTGGCGCCTTGCCACAGCCGGTCAGGTGAAGAGTCAGCGCCGCAGCGACGGCCAGCGCAATAATGGTTTTTTGCGACATAAAAAAATTCCCGGAACGAACAATGAAATTCGTTCCGAGTGTAGTGAGCCTGATCTGAATGTCCAGCGGGTCAGGTGACCCGGTGGCCGGTTCTGCGACAGACAGAGCAATAGCCGCTATGAATGCAGGTCAGACCTGAAATTCGGCCGCCTGCAACCGTAACCGCGAAGCCAGTTCAGCCAGCGTTTCACTGGCCTCGGCACTTTGAGCTGAGCTGCGGCTGACTTCGCAAATGCTGCTGTTAAAATCAGTGATATTGCGATTTATCTCTTCCGCAACAATAGTTTGCTGCTCCGTTGCTGTGGAGATTTGCACGTTCATATCGACAATCGCTGAGATCGAGTTTTTGATTTGTTCCAGCACAGTACCGGCCTGTTGTGCATTGAGCACACTGCCGTCGGCATGGCCCTGCGACTGCGCCATGGCGTTGACCGCATCGCGGGCTGCTGCCTGCAACGTATCGATCATGCTGCGGATCGATTCCGTCGCTTGCTGGGTATTGGTCGCCAGGGTGCGTACTTCGTCTGCCACTACGGCAAAACCACGCCCTGCTTCGCCGGCCCGTGCCGCTTCAATCGCGGCGTTTAAGGCCAGCAAATTAGTCTGGGCCGCGATGCTCTGGATCACCGACAGCACCTGACTGATTTTGTCCGACTCAGTGCTGAGCTGACCAATGACCGCGCTGGCGCCATTCACCGTTTCTGACAAGCGGGTAATGGCCGTGATATTGGCCGTGACCTGTTGCACACCTTGTTGCGCCTGCACATCCGTCTGATTGGCCTGATCTGAGGTATTTTGTGCACTGTTGGCAACTTCCTGAATCGCTGCCGACATCTGGTTTATCGCTGTGGCAATCAGATTAGCCTGCTGTTCCTGTTCAAACGCCGTTTTGCTGACCTGATGGCTGATGGTACTCATTTCTTCCGACGCCGCCGCCAGTTGCACGACCGCATTGGATAAATCAGAAAAAAACTGCTGCATCCGTCCGATGGTCTGGTTAAACGCCAGCGCAGTATCAGCAATCTCATCGCGCCCGGTGACCGCGGCGCGCAGGCGCAGGTCAGAGTTGGTGCCGACCGCCATAATGGTGGTCTGCAGGCTCGACAATGGCTGCTGGATTGAGCGCGTCACCAGCACCGACAACAGCAACAACACCAGCCCCACCAGCAGCACCACACTGACAAATAACCAGACGGTACTGGCGAGGGTCTGCTGTGCTTCTTCGGTAAAACGACCGGATTCACTCAGTTGCAAATCAATCAGCTTGGTCAGCGCTACACTGAGCGGATCGGCACTGGCATACAGAGTCTCATTAAAACTTTTGACCGGTTCCTGCGTTAGCTGATTATCAGCCAGTAAGCGCCGGTACTGCGCCAGTTGCGCGCTCCAGTGCGCGATGTCGCGTTCGGCGGCCACCAGCAAACGTTGCTCTTCATCTGTCATTTGGGTGACGCGATAGGCCTGCCAGGCTTTTTCCGCATCCCCTTCCGCTTGTTGCAATATTTGCAGGGTCTGGCTGGCATCCAATAAACCGGCGCGGTGTTTATGCAGGGTGTCGACAATTGTCACTGCATAAGCATCAGACACTTGTTTGATTTGCTGTAGTGGCTTCACCCGGTCGTTGTACAGGCTGTCTACGCCTGTCGCCAATAATTTCATGTCATACAATGACAACAGACACATCAGCACCAGCGCCGTCAATGGCAGTGCAGCGAGCAGCACCAGGCGGCTTCGCACTTTCAGTTGATTTAACATTGTGAATTCCTCGGAATTGACGTCGGGATGGATCTTTCTGAGCATAGCTCAGCAATATGTAAATGCGCACAAGCCGGGTCAGTGATTGCGTTTCCAGTGAATTTTCAGGATGATAGGGAAATCTAGTTTAATTCTGTCGACAAGGATTTCCTTATGCCTGATACCATTCTCGCCTCAGTAGCCGGATTGCCCGCTTTCCTCAGTTTTTTTGTGCTGGCGGTATTGCTGGTACTGTTGTTTTGCCGTTTTTACAGCTGGGTGACACCCCACGACGAACTCGCCCTGATCCGTGCCAATAACCCGGCCGCAGCCATTGCTTTTGTCGGGGCTTTAATCGGCTTTGCACTGCCACTGGCCAGCGCCATCGAACATTCAATTTCGCTGGCTGATTGCGCAATTTGGGGCGCTTTCGCGTTAATCATCCAGATTGGTACTTTTGTCGCGGTACGGTTGACCGTACGCCAGTTGCCACAGCGGATCAGCGAAGGCGAAATCGCTTCCGGCATCCTTGCCGCCGGCGCGTCCATTGCCGTAGGCCTGGTGAACGCAGCCAGCATGACATTCTGACGGAGGCTCCATGAACAAAGCAGTCAAACGCAGTAAAAAAGCGGCATTAGTTTTAATGGTGCCAGCGACGGGCTTTTTCCTCGCCAGTTGCAGCACGGAAGAGCCTGTGGAAAGCGCTGTCTACAAAAACGCCGAAGAATGCGCGGCTTTTTATAATCCACCGGAAAGCTGCAAAGCTGAATTCGCCAAAGCCGAAGCGCTGCATCAGCAGGTCGCCCCGAAGTATCAGACTCAGGCCGAATGTGAAGCCGACTTTGGTGCCGGCAATTGCCCGGCGCCCGCAGCTCCAGTGCCTGGCCAACAACAGGCCAGTTCCGGCGGCGGTTTTTTTATGCCGATGATGATGGGCTTCCTCGCCGGCCAGATGCTGAATAAAAGCAGTTCAGCCAAACAATATGTGCCAACGCAGCCGCTGTATAAATCCAAAGATGATTTGTCGACTTTTCGCACTGCAGGTAATCAGCCAGTGGCCCGTCAGACCGGTCCGGTCAGTGTGATGCCATCCCGGATGCAGATGGCGCCGGGCAAAATGGCGTCGCGCGGCGGTTTTGGTGCACAGGCGCAACGGCGCAGTGAACAGCAAAGCGCCTCCTCCGGCGGTTAAGGACTCAAACGATGAAAAAGCTACGGATAGCCGAACGACCGGGTTGGCGCAGTTATGCCGAATCGGTTGGCTTTAACTTTCACACCTTTGACGGCGAACCTTATTGGGATGAGTCGGCCTATTATCAGTTCAGCCTGCAGCAGATTGAACAGGATTTAGAAGAACCGACTGAAGAAATTCACCAGATGGCGCTGTCGCTGGTACCGGAAATTCTGGCCAGTGAACAGCTGTTACAACAGCTGGATGTGCCGGCACCTTATTGGGATTGGATCGCTGCCAGCTGGCAAAGCCAGCAACCGCATCTGTACGGTAGGTTGGACCTCGCCTATGACGGCAATGGGCCGGCAAAATTGCTGGAACTGAACTACGACACGCCGACTTCGTTATATGAGACCGGTTTTTTCCAGTGGGTCTGGCTGGAAGATCAGCTGATGCGCGGCAAACTGCCTACAGGCGCCGATCAGTTTAATTCTTTACAAGACCAGCTGGAACACCGTTTTGCCACGCTGAACCTGCTGCAACCGGTCTATTTCAGCTGTGTCGCTGACAATATCGAAGACAAAGGCACTGTGCATTATCTGATGGATATTGCGATGCAGGCCGGGATCGATGCGCGTTTTCTCGGGCTGGATCAAATTGGTGAAATTAATGGCCAGCTGGTGGATACCGACAACTTCCCGCTGCAGTCGCTGTTTAAGCTGTATCCGTGGGAATTTATGCTGCGGGAAGATTTTGGCACGCACCTGAAAAGCAGCAACACCCGCTATCTGGAACCGGCCTGGAAAATGTTGTTATCGAACAAAGGCATTTTGCCGTTGTTATGGCAAAAATATCCGAACCATCCGAATTTACTACCGGCGTTTTTTGACACAGCCCCCACAAACACGCTTGGTGCTGGTTGGGTGCGCAAGCCGTTGTATTCACGCGAAGGCGCGAATATCGAGCTGGTCGACCATCAGGGCCAACGGCTGCAAGTTGACGGTCCGTACAACGACAGTGGTTTTATCCGCCAGGCCTTTCATCCGCTGCCTAAATTCGGCGACAGTTATACACTGATCGGTTCCTGGCTGGTCGGTGACAGTGCAGCCGGTATCGGTATCCGTGAAGACAACTCGCTGATCACCAAAGACAGCTCGCGGTTTTTACCGCATATCATCCTCGATTAACCTGTTATCACCATTGGCAGTCTTTCACACTGCCAATGGTGTCATTATTGAAATCCCAGCCAAATCACACACCTGCCCTGATATCAGAAATTAATCAAATAAAAATCACGTTCTTGTCTGAAAATCGATTTTGACAACGCTGTCATTTGTTTCATCTTGATGTCAGCAAAACAGGCACTCCTCCACGGACAACTCACACAAGGATAAGTGCAGAAAGTACCCCAGCGCCCGTCATGCTACTGAAATCAGAATAAATCTAAATCAACAGGCAGGACTTTATATGCAAACTCAATTGATCACGCCACGCCGGCTTGGCTGGCTGTGCGCGGCGCTTTATTGCGCGCAGCTGCAGGCCGCCCCGGCAGCGCCGGCCAAACCAGTGCTGGGCTGGCAGGAAACTAATCTGACGCTACAAAACGGCAGTGTGAACGTACCGATCCAGTGGAATATGTGGTGGGGAACCAATGGCAACCAGTGGCAGTTATTACAAAATGGCGTCGTGGTACACAGTGCCAGTCTGACCGCCAATGGCCAGAATGCGCAAAGCGGCAGCAAGTCTGTCACTGTAAGCGCGGCCGGCAGTTATGAATATGTGGTAGCGCTGTGTAATGTGGTGGGCAGCGAACGCAGTTGCACGCAAAGTGACAAACGCCTGATCACAGTCAGCGGCAGCGGTGGCCCTGGCACGCCAGGCGGTTTTGATCCCTGGACCCAGCTGAATTTTGCCGGCTGGCCAAAACCCTTATTACAGCAAAACAAACCCTATCAGAACACCAGCAACAAAATGGTCGGCGGTTATTTTGTCGAATGGGGCATCTATGGCAGGAACTTCCATGCCTATGATATTCCTGCAAAAAACCTGACGCATTTGTTTTATGGTTTTATTCCGGTTTGTGGTGCTAATGACGCGCTGAAACGTGACAATCCACAGGGCTACAGCGCGTTGCAGGCGCAATGTAAAGGCAAAGCCGATTACAGCGTAGTGGTCCACGACAAGTGGGCGGCGCTGGACAAAGCCTACGCCAACGACAAATGGGACCAGCCGATTAAAGGCCTGTTTGCCGAAATGTACCGGCTGAAAAAAACCAATCCGCATTTAAAAATTCTGCCCTCGGTCGGCGGTTGGACCTTGTCCGATCCGCTGTACAAAGTCGGCACAGACGCTAAAGCCCGCGCGGTATTTGTCGCATCCATCACCGACTTCATCAAAACCTACGATTTCTTTGACGGTATCGACATCGACTGGGAATTCCCCGGCGGTGGTGGTGCTAACGAGCTGCTTGGCAGCCCACAGGACGGCGACGGTTTTGTGTTACTGATGAAAGACTTACGCACAGCTTTAAACGCTTTGTCCGCCAAAACCGGCCGTACCTATCAGTTAACCGCAGCCATGAGTGGTGGGGTGGAAAAACTCAGCCGGGTGAATTGGGAAGCGGCACATCCTTACATGGATTACATCAATCTGATGACTTATGACTACTACGGCGCCTGGAACGGTACCCTGGGTCATATGGCGGGTACTTACCCTAACAACAATTCGCCGATCAGCGGGTTTTCGGCCGAGGAAGCGGTGAAGCACCTGCTGGCGCGGCAAGTCCCTGCCAATAAAGTCACTATTGGTGCGGCCATGTATGGCCGTGGCTGGAAAACGGTCAGCGGTGTGAAAAATGGTAATCCATTTACCGGCACCGGCGGTGAAGGCATCGCTGGCAGTTGGGAAAAAGGCATCGAAGATTACAAAAAAATCGAAAGCCAGCTGATGGGGGGTGTCAATGGCAGCGGCGCCAACGGCTTCACGCTGTATTGGGATGACCAGGCCAAAGCCAGTTATGCCTGGAATCCAACCAGTACCACGCTGGTCAGCTTTGACACGCCCCGCTCAGTCAAGGCCAAAGGCGATCTCATTCGTCAATACGGCTTAGGCGGCATCTTCGCCTGGGAATTAGACGCGGACAACGGCCACATTCTGAATGCGATGCATCAGGGGCTTGGACATCCACAGCAATAAATAGTGCAGCCCCGCTGTACCGTCAGCGCTGCACAGAATCCATTAAACATGGCGGGTGCCGGTCACCCGCCTGAAGGAATTTTTGATGAAAATACAACATACCCTGCTTGCAGTCAGCCTCGCCAGCCTGTCACAGCAGGCGGCCGCCGTCAGCTGTACCAATCTGGAAAGCTGGCTCGCCAGCAAAGCCTACAACGGTGGCGCCACAGTCCAGCACGAGCAAAAGGCCTATAAAGCAAACTGGTGGAATCAGAATAAAAACCCGTCGCAGTACGCCAATCCGTATCAGGAATGGAGCAAACTAGGCGACTGTGACGGTGTCGTGGTGAATCAGCCACCACAAGTCAGCCTGACGGCGCCAACGGCCGGCAGCAGCCACAGTGCCGGTGCGGCCGTGACATTGAGCGCCACCGCCAGCGATGCCGATGGCAGTGTCAGCAAGGTCGAATTTTTTGTCGACAATCAACTGGCCGGCAGCGACGGCAGCGCGCCTTACAGCCTGAACTGGACTGCAATTGCCGGCAACCACAGTGTGTATGCCAAGGCTTATGATGACAAAACCACCAGCAGTCAGACGCCAGCGGTCAGCTTCAGTGTCAGCGCCGGCAATAACCAGTTGCCAAGCGTCAGTATCACAGCGCCGGCCAACAACGCCAGCCTGAACGTCGGTGAAACCGTGTTACTGAGCGCCAATGCCAGCGATGCCGATGGCAGCGTCGCCAAAGTGCAGTTTTTGTTAAACGGCACTGTGATCGCGGAAAAAACCGCCGCACCTTACAGCAGCAGCTGGACCGCTGTAGCAGGTGCCCAGCAACTGACAGTACGGGTCATTGATAATCTCGGTGGCCAGAGCGAAGCCAGCATCATGTTTAGTGTGACCAGCACCCCAAGCGGCCACGCCGCCTGCCGCCCTGATGGCCTGTACCAGACGCCCGGCCTCGATGTGCCCTATTGCACTATTTACGACCAGCAGGGCCGGGAGAAAATGGGCGCTGACCATCCGCGCCGCATCATCGGTTATTTCACCAGCTGGCGTACCGGCAAAAACGGCCAGCCGTCCTACCTTGCTCATAACATTCCGTGGGACAAAGTCACCCATCTGAACTACGCCTTTGCTCATGTCGATGCGCAGCACAAAGTGTCGGTTGGCAACCCGCAGGCGCCGGACAATGCCGCGACGAATATGGAATGGCCCGGTGTCGCCGGCGCTGAAATGGACCCGCAGTTCAGCTATAAAGGCCACTTTAACCAGCTGAATAAATTCAAAAAACAGCATCCGGGCGTAAAAACCCTGGTGTCGATTGGCGGCTGGGCCGAAACCGGTGGTTATTTTGACGACAACGGTAACCGCGTCGCCAGCGGTGGTTTTTACACTATGACCACCAACAGCGACAACAGCGTCAATACCGCAGGCATTAACACCTTCGCCGACTCCGTCGTGACCTTCTTGCGCACTTACGGTTTTGACGGCGCTGACATCGACTACGAATATCCATCCAGCATGAAAGATTCCGGCAATCCGGATGATTTTGCTATCTCCAACGCCCGCCGTGCCGGCCTGATGGCGTCTTATCAGGTACTGATGAAAACACTGCGGGAAAAACTTGATGCGGCTTCAGTCGCTGACGGCAAACACTATTTACTGACTATCGCCTCGCCATCGAGCGGTTATCTGCTGCGCGGTATGGAGGTGTTCCCGGTCACGCAGTATCTGGATTACGTCAATATCATGAGTTACGACCTGCACGGCGCCTGGAACCAGCATGTCGGCCCGAATGCGGCTTTGTTTGACGATGGCCGCGACAGCGAACTGCTGGTGTGGAATTACTACCAGAGCGCGCAGTATCAGGGCCTTGGCTACCTGAATACCGACTGGGCTTATCATTATTTCCGTGGTGCGATGCAGGCTGGCCGCGTCAATATTGGTGTGCCTTATTACAGCCGCGGCTGGCAGAATGTCACGGGCGGCACGAAAGGCTTATGGGGCAAAGCGGCGCAAGCGAATCAAAACCAGTGCCCGCCCGGCACCGGGGGGTCACCGCAAAACCAATGCGGGGCTGGCGCAGTCGGCATCGACAATCTGTGGCATGACAAAAACAGTCTGGGCGCTGAAGTTCCGGCTGGTTCTAACCCACTATGGCATACCCGCAACCTGCAACTGGGCAAAGCCGGCTCTTATGCCGCCGCTTATGGCCTGGATCCGGCTAATGACCCGACTGATCGCCTGACCGGCGTCTATCAGGGGCAATACGACCCGACGCTGGTCGCAACCTGGCTGTGGAACGACACGAAAAAAGTGTTTTTGTCAGTCGAAGACGAAGCAAGTATTCAGCAAAAAGCCAATTACATCGTCAATAAAGGCATTGGTGGCGTGATGTTCTGGGAGCTGGCCGGCGACTACAGCTATGACGCGGCCAAAGCCGAATATGGCATGGGCAGCGACCTCACCAACATCTTCTACCAGACCTTTAAAACCGCCGCGCCTTATGGCAATAAACGCGACCCGAGAGCATTGCCGGCGCAAAGCCTGGATCTGCAGGTCAAGATTGACGGCTTTAAACTCGGCGATGCCAACTACCCAATCAATCCGAAACTGACGCTGAGCAACAAATCCGGCCAGACCATTCCGGGCGGCGCCAAAATCAGCTTTGATGTGCCAACCGCCAGCGGCGATAACTTCACCGATCAAAGCGGTTATGGTACCAAGGTCACACAAAGTGGCCGTAACAGTAGTGGCAACAACATCGGTGGTATTCAAAACGACTTCCACCGCGTCGAGCTGACATTACCCACACACAGCCCGCTGGCAGCAAACGCCAGCACCAGCATCACGCTGAATTATTACCTGCCGATCCCGATGCCATCGAACTGGCGCGTCAACGTCGGTAGCCAGAGCTTTGCACTAAAACAGGAATATCCGCAGTTACCTGCCGGCACTATCAGTGGGGGGGATTCTGGCGGCAGTTGTGCCGGCGTGCCTGCCACTGTCAATGACTATCCGAACTGGCCACGCGGCACTTATGCCGCAGGCGGCGATTATCTGCGCCATCAGGGCAAAATCTACAAAGCCAACTGGTGGACGCAAACCGTGCCCGGGTCCGACAGCAGCTGGACTTTTGTCTGCAACAAAGCCTGATCCAACCTTTGATACTTAACAGACAGACCGCTACCCCGGTCTGTCACTTCAGGAGAGCACCCGATGAAAAAGTTATTGTTAAGTGGCAGCGCGCTGCTGTTGTCACTGACCGCATACACAGTACAGGCGCATGGTTATGTTGATTACCCCAAAGCGCGGCAGCAAATTTGCAAAGACGACGGCGGCTATTGGTGGCCGGCCGATGGTTCTGGCATCCCAAATCTGGCCTGTCGCGCGGCTTACCAACAATCCGGCGGCTACATGCTGACGCAACACCATGAATACTCGACCAATGTGCCGGACTACCACAACCAAACTGCGGTGCGCGCTGCCGTGAAAAATGGCTTGCTCTGTGCCGGTGGCGACAGCCGCAAAGCCGGGATGGATGTGCCATCCGCGCACTGGCAGCGCACAGTGATTGATTTAAAAACCACGCCGCAGCTACGCGTGCGTTTTCGTGCCACCACGCCACACAATCCCAGTTTCTGGCAGTTTTATCTGTCGAACCCAGCTTTTGATGCGGCCAGCGCGCCGCTGAGCTGGGAGCAGCTGACGCTGATCCATCAGCAAACTGATGTACCGGCAGTCAGCGGCTATTACGAAATCGACGTGCCGCTGCCGAAGAACCGCAGTGGCAACGCCGTGTTGTATACGCGCTGGCAACGTCAGGATGTGGTCGGTGAAGGTTTTTATAATTGTTCAGATTTGCAGTTCAGTAACGGCGACAGCAATAGCGGCAACTGGCATGACAAAGGTGCTTATTTAACGGCAACGCAGCTTGGCAAAGCCGGTGAAACGGCGTTGCTAAGGGTGTTTGATGTCAACGGCCAGGAACAGCTGCAAAAATCGCTGTTGATAAGCGCAAGCAATCAGACAGGTCAGCAATGGGCGCTGGAACTGGCGCAGCAGGTTAATACCCTGCACAGCGATTTGGTGCAAATTGGTGTGCTCAGCAACGGTCAAATCAGCCTGCAGCAGCCGATTAGCAGCAACAGGTTTTACCTGCGCAATGCCGCAGGCTACGTCAATCTTGATTTAAAACCAGCACAAACCGGCCAGACTTGTGGCGGTGTGGATCCAGCCAAAATCTTCGCTTACCCGAACTGGCCACGTAAAGATGAAGCCAACAGACCGAGTTTTGCCGCCAGCGGCGACTACATGTCTGATGCCGGTAAGTTGTATCAGGCCAAATGGTGGACCCAAAGCAAACCCGGCAGCGATAGCAGCTGGCAGTTTGTCTGTAGTTTCAGTAGCGGCGCCTGATCACTGAGAAAACTGTTTTTGCGATGCGGGCGCAGGGAAGCGCCCGCCTTTTAGATTTATATGCTGTTTTTGTGGATATATTTGCAGGGCGAGACAGTCAAAACCCTACAAAACGAATACATCTTTTTCTTATTCAATGCCTTACCATTAATGCTCTACTCCAGCAAAAAGCGAACCAAATAATTGTTGGATATTTATCCACTTTTCCATTAAAGTACGCGCCAATTTCCTGTCCCGTTCAGACTCCGCTGTATGCACTCAGCAAACTGTGGTCTGACGGTTATACTGCTATCAGTCATACCGCTGTCATACAAAGCGCTTATGACTGAGCCCAGCATTATTGATCCACTTTCAAAGAAGGACACAAACAGAGCGTGCGTACTACTGAACTTGTTGATGGATTCCGCCAGTCGGCCCCTTATGTCAATGCACACCGCGGCAAAACCTTTGTGGTGATGTTGGGCGGTGAGGCCATTACACAACCTGGTTTTCGCAGTATTATCAATGACATCGCTCTGCTCAATACGCTGGGTATTAAAATTGTGCTGGTGTACGGTGCGCGGCCGCAAATCAATGATGCGCTGACGCATGCCGGCCTGACGGCGCAGTATCACAACCGGATCCGCGTCACTGACGACGATTCATTTCAGCTGATTAAACAAGTCGCCGGCGCGCTGCAACTCGATATCACCGCCCGGCTGTCGATGAGCTTGTCCAATACGCCGATGCACAATGCGCAAATCAACGTGGTCAGTGGCAACTTTGTCATCGCACAGCCACTGGGCGTGGACGAAGGTGTCGATTATTTCCACAGCGGCAAAGTGCGCCGTATCGACGTCGCCGGTATCCGCCGCCAGCTCGACCAGAACTGTATTGTGCTGATGGGGCCTATCGCCGCATCAGTCACCGGCGAGAGTTTTAACCTGACCGCTGAAGAAATTGCCACTCAGGTCGCGATCAAATTAAAAGCCGACAAAATGATTGGCTTCAGCGACGATGGCGGCATTATCGACGAAGATGGCGAGATTATCGCTGAGTTAATGCCTAATTTCGCTGAAAGCACATTGACCGCACTGGAAAGCGGCCAACGTGCCTGTACGTCGACCCTGGCGTTCCTGCATGCCGCGATCACGGCCAGCCGCGCCGGTGTGTCACGCTGCCACTTAGTCAGCAGCACAATGAACGGCGCGCTGTTACAGGAGCTGTTCTCGCGTGATGGTATCGGTACCCAAATCGTTACCGAAGCCGCCGAACGCCTGCGTCTGGCTACTATCAATGATATCGGCGGTATTCTGGACCTGATCCGGCCGCTGGAACAACAAGGCCTGCTGGTACGCCGCTCCCGTGAGCAGCTGGAAATGGAAATCGACCAGTTTGTCGTGATTGAACGCGACGGCCTGGTGATTGGCTGTGCGGCTTTGTATCCGTTTCCGGAAGAGAATGTTGGTGAATTTGCCTGCCTGGCCGTGCACCCGAACTACCGCGACGCCGACCGCGGCAGCCTGCTGCTGAAACACATTATCAGCCTCGCCCGCCAGCGCAAATATTACACCTTGTTTGCACTGACGACTCGCAGCATCCACTGGTTCCTCGAACACGGCTTTGAACTGAAAGACGTCGCCGATTTACCGGCAAAAAAACAGCAGCTGTACAACTATCAGCGCCGCTCAAAAATCCTGGCACTGGATTTAACCTAACGTTTGCTGCTGCGCAGGGTTTTGCCCTGCCGGCAACAATCAATCCCTGCCTTGCACCTGTGCGACCACTTGCTTCGCCAGCGCCCGCGCAGTGGTCCACTTGCCGCCATTCACCGTCAGGATCGCCTGCTGCCAATGCATCGCATATTCGCGGCTGGCTTTGCTGGCATCATCCGCACCGCCAAGTAATGGTCTGACACCGGCAAATTCACGTTGAATATCACTGTCAAAGCGTTTGGTGACAAAATAATGGTTATACAGCCGTAGCAGGTAACTGCGTTCAGCATCGCTGCACTGAATGGGCTCGCTCAGTTGCTGTCGCACTTCGGTGGTACCTAACAGCGTCTGACCTTTAAACGGCAATACAAACACAATCCTGCTCTCTCCCGGCACTTCCAGCATATGGCCATAACGGCACAACGGCGGTAACAGCAGATGGCTGCCACGGACTAAGTCCAGCGGCTGCCGCACGGCCAGACCAGAGGTCTCAAGCAACTGATTTGCCCAGGGCCCCGCGACATTAATCACCCGGTCAAACTGACGCCATTCACCGCTGCCAAGCTGCAACTGACCATCGGCCTGCAACGCCAGCACCGGACAATGATCGTGGATTTGCACACCATGCTGACGGGCCTGTGCCGCCACCCAAAGCCCCAGTTGCTGGTCGTCCATCTGGCCGTCAAAAAACAAAAAAGCGCCGAGTAAACCATCTGGTTGTAAATCCGGGCTGCAGCGCAGCGCCTGCTTTGCATTGAGCCAGCGATGACGACCAATGCCCTTGCGGCCTGACAGCATATCGTACAGCCACAGGCCGATTTTTAGTTGCCAGCGTGGCCGGCGGCCACTACGGTAAATCGGATACAGAATTGGCAACCGCCGGGTCAGGTGCGGTGCTTTTTTGATCCACCAGCGCCGCTCATGCAAAGCTTCATGCACTAAGCGAAATTCACCTTGCTCCAGATAACGCAGGCCGCCGTGCAGCAATTTGCTGGACGCCGCGCTGGTCGCCTGCATCAGGCCGTCGCGTTCAAACAATTCGACCTGATGGCCTGCCAGCGCCAGCTGCCATGCCGAAGTCACACCATTGATGCCACCGCCAATTACTGCAATAAACACTGAGTTTTTTCCTTTACTTATTAATTGTTTAAGAAAAGCAAAATTAGCCCTGCTTGTCTAATTTTCCGGATAGAAAGCCAGACCTCTGCGCTGGCGGGGGCTGAAAAAACGACTACAGTTGTGTCATCATGGACCTCTACTGTACCTGAAAAGGCAAAGGATTTTCCGGCATGAACCAGGCCTTATACGGCGCCAATGCTGCCACCAAAATTATCAAAGAATTGCTGAGCAAGACCTTTGATAACAGCACACAAGGGCTGTCGATGTATGAACAGGCCGCCTGGTATTTTCAGGGCCACGAACAACGTAATATCGACCAGCTGCAACAACAAAAAACCGAGTTGCAACGCCGGCTGGATGATGCCAGCAAAGGGGCCCGCCACAAACTCGAACTGAAACTGAATGAGACCAGTCAACAGCTGAAAGAGAGTCTGAAACAGCAGCAGGATCACCGTATCGATCGGATCCGGCAACTAAAAGGCATTGCCCGCCAGGTGGTCGAGTTGATCCAGGGGGATACACCGGAAGAATCGCGGCAACTCGCGGCGCGGGCTTTGGGTACTATTCAGCTGATGTCGCCGACCTACGGCAAAAATATTGCAGCAACCAATCAACGCCACAAACATTTGTATAAAGCCATTCTGGCACTGTTGTTGTTACAACAATTGTTGATCGACAAACAAATCAAGAATCGTTATGTGCTGGCCAAAGTGGCTGACTCACTGAATACTGCAGCAGATACTTCATCAGCATTTATCGAAGAAGTGCAGATCCCGCTGGTGATGGCTTGCCTGCTGCAGGACATTGGCCTGCAGCACCCGCAGGTACAGCAATTACTCTATGGTCCGGATGGCGACGCCGACCCTTACCGGATCTTGCCCGCCGACACCCGCCAGCAATTATTACAAATCAGCTTTGCGCAAAGTCAGCTGTATTTACAAGAAGGGTTGGGACTGGACCAGTACATCGGCAACTCGCGGGCCGAGCGCGAATTGTTTGTGATGATGGAAGAAGATAAACAGGCGTTCACGCTGCATTTATTGCGCTCAGCCATTACACCGGAAGATGGCATTGGCAACCTGCTGAAGATCCCGCAGGTTTACACGTCGGTGGTGTTGCCGTCGAAACAAAATTACAGTTACGACAGCCTGCCAAAAGTCGGGCCGCTACTTAAAGCCGGCGTGGAAAAGGGCTGGTATCCGGCGGAGGTGGTCAGAAGTTTGCTGACGGTGACCGGTTATTTCCCACAAGGCTATGGCATCACTTATATTCCGAAGGACTCGGATAAACGCGACCTGGACCGCTATGAATATGCCATCGTCAACGGCCTGTATCCGCTCGAACCGGAGCAGCCAATTTGCCGGCAGGTCACCCGGAATCTGACCTTTAATACCTTTGGCATCAATGTGGTGGTCAGCGCCGAAAATAACCTGTATTTCGCGGTGGCGCAGCAAAAGCTCGAACGCATCAGTGAAGAACGGCTGCGTGAGATCCTCAGTAAGCTGGTGTCGAACTTTGAAGAGCGGATTAATACCGACCTCATCCCTAAATGCTGGAATCCGGACGAATTTTTTAGTTATCTGAAGCATCAGAATTTATGGAACCGTAACGACACCATCCGTAACTAACCCGGCCGGTTTTAGCGTCCGCCACTGCCATTTTGCAGCAGCGGATCTGCCAGTTATTGCCGGACCTGACCGTCACCAATCACGATATATTTTTCCGTGGTTAATGACTCCAACCCCATCGGGCCATAGGCATGTAACTTACTGGTGGAGATGCCAATTTCAGCGCCGAGCCCCAGCTCACCGCCATCGGAAAACCGCGACGAGGCATTGACCATCACTACGGCGGAGTTGATCTGTTTCAGGAAACGCTGGGCGCGGCTGATGTCCTGCGTACAAATCACTTCGGTATGGCCGGAGCTGTACTGTTCTATATGTGCCGTCGCATCGGCAAAACTAGCCACCACCCGTACTGACATCGCCAGCGCCAGATATTCAGTGTCGTATTGCGAAGGTCCGGCCGCTTGCGCAGCGCTGAAATAGCCCAGACTGCGTGGGCAGGCAAATACCTGAACTCCTTTCTCTGCCAGTGCCGCGCCGGCTAAAGGTAAAAATGCCGCCGCGATATCCTGATGCACCAGCAAAGTTTCCAGCGCATTGCAGACACCCGGCCGCTGAGTTTTGCCGTTTAACAACAGTGCTAAGGCTTTGTCCGGATCTGCCGCTTTGTCGACGAACAAATGGCAGATACCTTTGTAATGTTGGATCACCGGAATACGGCTGTTGGCGCTGACAAAATGGATCAGTCCTTCGCCACCGCGTGGGATCACCAAATCGACATAAGCTTTTTGTTGCAGTAGTTCCAGTAAAATCGCCCGGTCCGGATCCGGCAGTACCGCAATAGCCGCCGGGTTAATTTGATGCTGCTCAAGCACTTGCTGCAACACCGCCGCAATCGCCAGACTGGAATGCAAGGCTTCGCGGCCACCGCGCAAAATCACCGCATTGCCAGATTTCAGACACAAAGCGCCGGCATCGGCAGTCACGTTCGGCCGGGCTTCATAAATCATTGCAATCACACCAAGCGGGATGCGCATCCGGCCAACCTGAATGCCATTCGGTCTTGGCGCCAGCTGCCGGATTTGCCCGACCGGGTCCGGTAACGCAGCGATTTGCCGCACTGCAGCCGCTAATTGCTGCAGCCGCTCTGCAGTTAATAACAACCGGTCCTGCATCGCCGGCGCCAGGTCTTTTTCCCGCGCCGCCGCCATATCCAGCGCATTCGCTGCCAGAATGGCCGGCGTGGCCGCAATCAGCGCTTCTGCCATGTCTGTCAGGATCTGGTTTTTTTGTGCTTCAGATAACTGCGCCAGTTGCCGGCTCGCCGCACGCGCGGCCTGACATAATGCGATGACATCAAATGTGTTGTTTTTAGCTTCGGTTTGCATCTCAGGCTCCCTTTTTATACATCCAGCAAAACGACTAAATCATCCCGGTGCACCGCCACTTCGCTTGGGCAATAACCCAGCACGGCGGCAATTTGATCACTATGGATGCCTTTGATTTTGTTCAGTTCAGCGGCATTGTATTGACTGACACCTTTAGCAATTTTGCTGCCATCCGGCGCCAGTAACCAGACCGCGTCCCCTTTATCGAATTCGCCTAGTACCTGACTGACGCCTTTGGCCAATAAAGACGCGCCTTTATGCTGCACCGCCTGCGCCGCGCCCTGATCCAGCCAGACTTCGGCGCTGGCTTTGCTGGAATGCAATAACCAATGTTTTTTCGCGCTCAGTGTCGTTTGCCGGGCCGCGAACAAAGTGCCAACAGCTTCACCGTTCAGCAGTGCTTCAAAGCTGTGGGCGCGCTGGCCGTTGATGATCAGCGTTGCAATGCCGACCGCAGTGGCTTTGTCGGCAGCCTGTAGTTTGGTCACCATGCCGCCCGTGCCGGTACTGTGATGACTGCCACCGGCCATCGCATAGATGTCTGCCGTCAGCGCTTCGACCCGCGGGATAAGCTGAGCTGTCGCATCAGTGCGTGGATTGGCCGTGTATAAACCATCGACGTCGGAACAAATAATCAGCGCATCGGCTTCGACGACGGACGCCACCATCGCTGCCAGATTGTCGTTATCGCCAACCCGCAGTTCTTTAGTCGCCACAGTATCGTTTTCATTGACGATAGGCAGGGCGCCGTGGCTCAGCAACGTGCGTAAAGTGTTATCGATATTGAGGTAACGGCGCCGGTCGGCCAGATCGGCATGGGTTAACAGAATTTGCGCACAAGGCCAGTCGAGTAACTGGCTCCAGGTCGCCATCATCTGTGCCTGACCAATAGCTGCTAAGGCCTGTTTGACATTAATCGGCAGCGGTTGATGAGTAAATTCAATCGCAGAGCGCCCGGCAGCGACACTGCCGCTGGACACCAGCACCACTTCGACACCACGTAATTTACATTCACTGATAAAGCGCGCGATAGCCAATAAATAACGGGTTGACGTGCCTTTCCCTGCCGGCGCAATCAAAGCACTGCCCACTTTGATCACTATCCGTTTCCAGCTGAACCCCGCCATTTGCCTGCATCTCCGACTTTGTTTAATTAAGCGGCAGCTTAACTGTTTAGCCGTATATATGTCCAGTTATCCAGCGCGACCAACAGCACCGACCACAGGTTTAACGGCGGTCCGTGCCGGGCTGATTCAGCCATAATTCAGCCTGGCGTCACCACACTGTGGCGCATATGCAAATTCTCTTATGCAAAACTTAGGATCCACAATGACTTTATTTCGCCTGACTGCCCTTGCCGCCGCTGCCAGCCTGACGCTGGCCGGTTGTGCCCAGTTCCCGCAAGACAATACCACCCGGGGTGCCGCGATTGGCGCTGTCGTTGGTGGTGTGGCTGGTAAAGCCACCGGCAATCACAAGAATAAACGCGTGGCCTTAGGGGCTGTGCTGGGCGCATTAAGTGGTGCTGCGATCGGTCGCTATATGGATAATCAGGAGCAGGCACTGGAAGAACAGCTGGCCGGTTCCGGTGTGCAGGTCAAACGCGAAGGCGATGTGCTGAAACTGGAAATTCCGTCACAAATTACCTTTGCCTCTGGTCGCAGCGACATCCGCGCAGAACTGTATCCGGTGCTCAATGACATCGCCAAAGTGCTGGCTGAATATGACAAAACGTTGCTGGTGATCACCGGTCATACTGACGATACCGGCGGACGTGAGCTGAATATGCGGCTGTCGCAACAACGCGCCGACACAGTGAAAAACTATCTGAGCGCGCAGCGCATCGACGATCGTCGTTTAGTCACTCAGGGCGCAGGCCCGGACCAGCCGCTGGTGGCCAATACGTCTGAACAGAACCGGGCGAAAAACCGTCGCGTAGAGATCCAGATTGAGCCGCTGATCGGTCAGTAACACCGGCTGATTTTTAGTCCCCAGGGGTGCAGGTTGTTTGATGCATCCCTTTTTTATTTACCACAACTCTGTTCCAGCGGTGTTAAAGTTCACCACAAACCGCTCCGTGCGTTTGCCATTCGCAGAGCGGATGGCGTTCGTCAGGCGAAACGCCAAATTGTTGGCGTTTCGAAAGCCCTGCCTCTCTATACCGTACATCCTGTACATAAAAAAACGGCCGCTGTCTGGCGGCCGTTTTCCTGGTAAGAAGGTGACTCAGGGCTTTAACTCACGGCGCATAAAGTTTGGTAACGCCAGCGACGCCTGATGAATGTCTGCATTGTAGTATTCGGTGGCAAACCCCGGATTTGCCGCGGCTTCCCGGCGAAAACCACTGAAGTGTTCATCTTTCCGTGCCATAGTGCAGGTCCACCAACCGCTTGGATAAACCATCTGTGGGAACTGCAGCGTTTGCAGTTCGGCAAAACCGGCGTCTTTCATCGCCACGCGCATGTCGTTCAGCAATTGCAGATGGATCAGCGGTGATTCGCTTTGTTGCACCAAAATGCCACCGGGTTTTAATGCGGCAAAACAGCTTTGGTAAAAAGCGCGGTTAAACAAACCTTCGCCCGGTCCAATCGGATCAGTCGAATCGACAATGACGACGTCGACGCTTTGTGGCGCCGCATCACGCATATACTGGATGCCGTCGGCGAACAGTAAAGTGGCGCGCGGATCCTGGTTCGAAGCACAAAGTTCCGGGAAAAACTGTTCCGCCATCCGCGTCACTTGCTCGTCGATATCAATTTGAGTGACCTGTTGGACTGATCGGTGTTTCAGTACTTCGCGTAATGTGCCGCAATCGCCGCCGCCGATGATCACAATATTCCGCGGATCAGGGTGGGTAAACAAAACCGGGTGGCTCAACATCTCGTGATACAGGAAATTGTCACGTGTTGTCAGCATAATGACGCCATCGATCACCATCAGATTGCCAAAATCGGTGGTTTGATAGATTTCGATGTGCTGGAAAGGTGACTGAACTTCAGCTAATTTTTGCTCGGTTCGCAGCGAAAAAGCACTACCACTTGGCGCGAAGATTTCAGTAAACCACTGTTGTGAATTAAGTTCTGACATGTATCCACTCCGGGAGCAGCTGCAGGGGCCAAATATTTTGCCAGTGAAGCCGACGCGAGACAAACTTTTCATGTTTTTTTGCCGCCGATACGAATAAAATGGCGGCCTATTTTTTCTAAGGGCACGACAATGGCAGAATGGGGTATCGACAAAGCAAGATCTATTTATAACGTTGCAGTCTGGAGCGAAGGCTACTTTGACGTCAACGCCAATGGCGATCTCATTGCTTATCCGGATCAGGATCACAGCAAGCCGGGCATTAGTTTCCCGGAACTGACAGCACGTTTTAAACAAGAAGGTCTGACTTTACCCGTGCTGGTGCGGTTTACCGACATCCTGCAGCATCGGGTTGAAACCTTAATCAGCTCATTTGCCAAAGCAAAATCTGAGCGGGAGTATCAGGGCGAATATACCGCCGTCTACCCAATCAAAGTCAACCAGCAATATTCCGTGGTGAAAAAGCTGGTGCACTCCAGTAATAAAGTGGGTCTGGAAGCCGGTTCAAAACCTGAACTGATGGCGATCCTGGGCGTCACGGAAAAACCATTGAAAATCGTCTGTAACGGTTACAAAGACAGCGAATTCCTGCGTCTGGCGACTATTGGCCAGATGATGGGTCACACTGTGTATGTGGTCGTTGAGAAATTATCTGAGCTGAAAACGCTGCTGCGGGAAATCGACAGCCTGGGCGCAGCGCCGATGATCGGTATCCGCATTAAGCTGAACTCAGTCGGTAAAGGCAAATGGCAAAACACCGGCGGTGAAAAAGGTAAATTTGGCCTCACTGCAACGCAAGTATTGCAAGCCATTGATATCTTAAAAGAAGCTGGCAAGCTTGACCTGTTGCAGCTGGTCCATTTCCATATCGGCTCTCAAATTGCCAATATCCGCGACATTCACAACGCCATTCGTGAATGTGCCCGTCACTACGCGGAACTGCGCACACTGGGCGTGCCAATCACCACAGTAGACGTTGGCGGTGGCCTCGGTGTCGATTACGAAGGGTCGAACTCACGTTCAGCCTGCTCGATGAACTACACCATGTACGAGTATGCCCGTAACGTGGTATTTGGCTTAAAAGAAGTCTGTGACGAATACGACTTGCCACATCCGAACATCATCACCGAATCTGGTCGCGCCATGACTGCACACCACGCCGTGCTGATCACTGACGCCATCGATGTTGAACGTGCGCCGGGTCTGCGTTACCTGCCAGAGCCTTCTGAAGATTCACCACAAGTGGTGTGGGCGCTGTGGGATTCGTACCAGAACGTGACGCCACGCTCTGCCGTCGAAGCCTATCATGATGCCGTGCATTACTTCACTGACGCGCATGCACAGTATGTGCATGGCCTGTTGACGTTAAAAGACTGGTCGTTGCTGGAGCAAATCTACTTTGCCACCATCAACAAAGTGAAGGACATGCTGGACCTGAGTTCACGTTCGCACCGTGAAATTCACGATGACCTGAACGAAAAACTGGCTGACAAACTGTTCGTGAACTTCTCGTTGTTCCAGTCGATGCCGGATGCCTGGGGTATTGATCAGCTGTTCCCGGTGATGCCGCTGGAACGGATGAATGAGCCACTGGACCGCCGCGCTATTATTCAGGACATCACCTGTGACTCTGACGGTGCACTGAAAAGCTATGCCGATGGCAATGGTATCGAAAGCAGCCTGCCGCTGCCGGAATACAAAGAAGACGAGCAGTACCTGATTGGTATGTTCATGGTCGGTGCTTATCAGGAAATCCTCGGTGATTTACACAACCTGTTTGGCGACACCGATTCTGTGCATGTTGAATTGAACCCGGACGGAACCTATCACCTCGGCAACGCCATCAAAGGTGATACTGTCGCCGACGTGCTGCGTTATGTAGCCTTTGATGCGGAAAAACTGATTAACTCATACTCCAATCAGTTGGGTCGCAGTGCTCTCAGCAGTGAAGCGCAGCAGGCGATGCTGGATGAACTGAAAGCCGGCGTTTACGGGTACACCTACTTCGAAGATTAAGGTAGACTGTACAGGTCGGAGCAGTTCAGTTGCTCCGCTTACCGTATAACCCCAATATCATTGCAGCTGCAGCCAACACCGCCGCAACTACAAGGATGAAGGGCAAAAAAGAGCAGGCCAGACTTGCTCTTTTTTTTGACATCGCCGACAGAAATTCCACCTCATGGAGAGAACTGATGCTGCATTTCTTGCCCAAACCACTGATTGGCTTGGTTTCTTTCTTGTTGTATATCGGCAATACCTTATTCTGGGCCGTCCCTATTCTGTGCCTCGCCATTCTGAAACTGCCGCCAATCCAACGCTGGCAAACCTGGATGACCTGGCTGCTCGACAGCTGTGCCAGCGCCTGGATCTCAGTCAATAACTGCACCACGGCACTGTTTACCCGTATTCGCTGGGATATCAAAGGCCTGGAAACGCTGAGCGTGAAAGACTGGTATCTGATCGTCGCCAACCACCAGAGTTGGGTCGATATCCTGGTGTTGCAAAAAGTCTTTAACCGCAAAGTACCCTTTCTGAAATTTTTCCTGAAAAAAGAACTGATTTATGTACCGGTAATTGGCCTGTGCTGGTGGGCGCTCGATTTCCCTTTTATGAAACGCTACAGCGCCGCTTTTCTGGCCAAACACCCTGAATTAAAAGGCAAAGATGTCGCGACGACGCGTAAAGCCTGTGAAAAATTCCGCTATAAACCAGTGTCGGTGATGAATTTCCTCGAAGGCACGCGCTTCACACCAGAAAAACATCACAAACAACAAGCGCCATTCGCGCATTTGCTAAAACCTAAAGCCGGTGGTATCTCTTTTGTGCTGAATGCCATGGGTGAACATCTGCACAAGCTGTTGGATGTGACCATTTATTACCCCAAAGGCTCACCGAGTTTCTGGGACTATATCAGCGGTAAGGTGCACGACATTAAAGTCCGCGTCCGCGTATTACCAATTGATCCGGCCTGGATTGGCGATTACGACGATCCGCAATACCGGCAGCAATTCCAGCACTGGGTCAATCAGCTATGGCTGGACAAAGACCAGCAGTTAGCGTTGCTGAAAAAGGAGTACAACTGATGTTTGCGTTTCTGCCCGCTCCGCTGATTTTGTTATTGTCGCTACCGCTGTTTACGCTGAACCTGACGGTCTGGGGTTTGATTGTCACTTGTTGCGGTATCCTGAAATTGCTGCTGCCTATACCAAGTGCGCAACAAAGGGTCTCTACTCTGGCGCATTGGGCCTACCGCCACTGGTCGCTGCATAATCGCCAACTAATTGAATTATTTAACAAAGTAGAGTGGCAACTGGAAGGCGAAGCGCAGCTGTCACCACAGCGTTGGTATCTGCTGATCTCCAATCACAAAAGCTGGCTGGATATTCCGGTGCTCAGTCAGTTCGCACTGGACCGCATTCCGGAACCGAAATTCTTTTTAAAAGAAGAACTGAAATGGGTGCCATTTATCGGTTCGGCGTCCTGGGCGCTGGATATGCCTTTTATGAAGCGCTATAGCCAGGCGCAGATCCGCAACAATCCGGCGTTGCAGGGTAAAGATATCGAAACCACCCGCCTGTCCTGCGAGAAATTCCGCCTGCAGCCCACCACTATTATCAATTTTGTTGAAGGTACCCGCTTTACCGCAGCCAAACAGCGGCTGAAGAACAGCCCGTTCCGGTTTTTACTGCCGGCCAAAGCCGGTGGTATCGCCTTTACGCTGGCCAGTATGGGGCCGTTGTTTGATGCCGTGCTGGATGTGACGCTGATTTACCCCGACAACCCGCGTCATGTGCTGGTGGCCATGCTGCTTGGCCGGTTAAAACGCGTGGTGATCCATGTGGACACTTTACCGATACAAGGCCCTATCAACAGCCAAATCATCGGTGATTATTTTCAGGATGACGCATTTCGGCAGCAGTTTCAGTTGTGGCTGAATCAGCGCTGGTTGCAAAAAGATCAGCGGATCGCCGCTTGCCTGGCCGCAGCAGATAATGCATTAAAACCTCAGGTCGACTGCACCTCTTCAATGTAAAGCTGGCGCTATTCTTTGCGACGGACTGCCTGCAGCAGCACATTGCGGGGTGTCAGTTCAGGCGCACAGAGCTCAGACAGGCTGATCTGATAACCCTGCGCTTGCAGGTACAACGCTAAATCAAGCACCAGCCACAGCTCTAAGGGCCGGCGAAACAGATGTTGCACCAGTTCCAGCCGGCGTTGTTGCAACAACCCTTGTCCGGCCCGTTGCAATAAATCTGGTAAAAGGGCCTCAGCCGGTGGCGCCAACTGATGTTCTGCGCCGGCAAAAGCCAGAAAATCACTAAGCTCGCCACTGAACCAGTGTTTGCCGACTGAACGCAGCGGTTGATAATCAAGGCCGAGTTGCCGCCGCCACTGCCACCAGAGCTGCCGCCACAGCATTTCAGTCTGCGACAAACGCGCCACCCGCTCACCACCGGTACAACTCTGTTGCACTGCCAGACGTAAATCAGCCTTACTCAGCGTCAGGCCGCTTTGCTTGGCCTGCACTGATAAAGGCTGATACTGCGCCGCCTGCTGCAAATGATAACAACAAGGTACCAGCGCCAAAGCCGCGCAACCGGCACGCATTGCTTCGCGCGCCGCGACCCGGTGCAGGTCACCACAAGCGTGTAACGCCAGCATTTGTTGCTCTGGCTGCAGATAAGGTGCCACCGGCTGGCGCAAGACGTCGATATGGACAAACCGCTGCTGCAAGCCTAACTGTTGTGCTTTGTGTTGGCTGGCGTCACATAGGTTTTGTTGCCACTCGAGGCTCAGCACCGGTGCGTCATAATAAAAACTCATCACTTTACCCAAATGACCTTTGCCGGCACACCACTCCAGTACCGGCCGCTTTGCTTGCCCGACGCAGGCAGCCAGCTGGGTGATTTGCTGCCATTTGCGGCCGCCAATATCGGTACTGAGCCAAAATGGCAGCGACAGATCCGCAGCCGGCTCACGCGGCAACTCAGGTAACGCAGCAAATAACTGCGGAAAAAAACCAGCGAAATGCTGACGTTGCAGGCTGGGGCTGGCGTCGATTTCGACACAATCTGCCAGCGTAAACCGCTCCAGCAAAGCTACCAGTTCAGTGGGGAACGCTGCCGGCCAGGCCGCCAGCATTGGCTGCAACTGCCAAAAATCACGCTGCTGCAGCAGCACCTGATCCAGCGTCAGCCACCAGCGGGCGAACATCAGCAATACTCCGGCAGTTGCATCACAGACTGGCATTGGTCCAAACCTTGTGACAGACTGAAAAGGCAAGCCTGACAAAAGGGAAAATGATGACAGAACTGAAAAAAATCATGCATGTGGAAGATGATCCCTCGATCCAGATGGTCGCCCGCGTGGCTTTAGAAGCCGTCGGTCACTTTGAAGTTTGTACCTGCAGTGGTGGTATGCAGGCGCTGGAACAATATCCGGCATTCCTGCCACAGTTGATCCTGCTGGATGTGATGATGCCGGGGATGGATGGCCCCAGCACCTTAAAACAACTACAGCAACAATTCGATTTAAGTCAGGTTCCGGTGGTGTTCATGACTGCCAAGGTACAATCCAGTGAAATCGAATCGTACAAAGCGCTGGGCGCCAGCGACGTGGTGGTTAAACCTTTTGACCCGATGACCCTGTCAGAACAAATCCGCCAGATCTGGCAACGTCAGCAAGCCTGACGCAGCCATTTCGCGCTGGCTTCGCTTGCGGTTATTGCGCCGGCGGTTCCTGCCGGGCTTCTTCCGTCAGCCGGAATAGTTCGGCGCTCTCTTTGCTGAATTCTGCGCTACTGACAGGTTTATTCAAATAAAATGTCAGTGGCATCAGACTGTTATCAAACTGTGGTTGTAGATTATTCTGATTTTCAAACAGTAGCGACACGGCCACGCCCTGTAAACTCAGCAGTAAACCGAGGCCGGTAGCCAAAGCGATTTTCTTCAGCGCCGAAATTTGCAGTGCGAGATAGAAGTTGGCCGTCAGCAGCAGGATCACCAGCGCGGTCTGACCGAGATCATCAAGCCACACCACCGCAGTCGCGCCATCAAGACTGAAATTCAGCACCGTCATCAGCGCCTGCCAGCATTCCATCACCACGACGGCAGCAAAAGTCAGTCCCAGCTGTGGCAAAAACCGCGCTTCGTGCTGATTAATCTTCGCCCAAATCGCCAACAAAGCGGGCCACAGCGCCAGTCCGAGCATCAGCAGTGGCAGATTTAATAAATTACGCGACCAGCGGCTTTGCCCTTGTTCCGGCACATTCAACCAGACACTGAATAACTCTTGCGCCAATAAAAATAACGCCAGCAACACAATCAAGGCCGGATGACCAAACTGCCGTAAACGTTGCTCCAGACTGTTGTAGGGTAACGCGGGGGGCACTGGGTGATGCTCATCGTAAATTCTGAGCGCCTGCTCACCGAGCCAGCACAATTGGCCACTTTGTAACTCGGTCGCCTGTGCCACCGGTACTGCGGGTTCAACAAAGCTGCCGTTCAGCGATGCCAGGTCCACCAGCTGCCAGCGGCCCTCTTCCGACAACACCAGCTCGGCATGATGCGGGCTGACATGTTTGTCGTACAACACCAAATCGTTGTTAAATGCCCGGCCTAAGGCAATCCGCGCTTGGCCAAACCGATGCCGTTCAATCACTTTGTGCTGTTTATTCAGCACTTCAATAATTACTGCCATGACACGGCTCCGCTGAATTTCTGACTAAAGGCACGGGCAGTGTCCTGACTGACGCCGGACAGCGTGTAATGACTGATCAGTCCCTGTTGCTGATGATCTAACGATGCGGCCAGATATAACACATCATACAGACCGGCATAGGCGCGATAAGCGCGCACACAATAGATGGTTTTGGTGTGTTGCCCGCCAGGCTGCTGCACGACCTGATGCTGGCACTCAAATGCCGTTACATCTTCTTTTAACGCTTGGTTGTCGGCGTTAGCGCGGGAAATATTCTGCTCATACAACGAGAAAAACTGCAGTGGATGCAAATCCTTACCTTCCAGCCATTCAAACTGCATCTCAACGCGGCCCGAAGTGAAATGCTGCGACAGGAAAATCTCTTCGCTCTGACTACAAAACGCGGTCACTTTTTTCAGCGGATCTTTGTCTTTCTCCACGTTCGATTCGCCCCAGCAACGGACAAAAGGCACCACTTCGTCCGGTACCTTGCCGATGCCAAAATCTTTAAGCTTCCAGTCGGCACCAAGGATTTGACTGAACATTGATTGTTGGCTGGCCAGCAATTGCCGTTCGATATCGGCACGCAAATCTGTACTTTGGCCCTCTTGCTGAAAACGCGCCAACAGCCGTTGCAGCGCATCCGCTGGTACCAGGAAACCCAACTGATTGCCGGCCGATGCCACATTCACGCCGACAACCTGACCATTGGCATCTACCGCCGGCCCACCGCTCATGCCGGAATTCACTGCGCCGGTAAAATGGATGCGTGGATAAAAACTGTATTTCTGCATACCGTTGTAAGTACCCGGCACCAAAATCATCCCCAAATCATGCGGATTGCCGAGCGAATAAATAGTCGCACCCTGTACTGGTTTTAGCGGCTGGATTTGAAACGGATGGGGGGCACGGTAATCAGTGCTGACCAGTGCCAGATCGTTAATCACGTCCACCGCCAGCACTTGTAAAGCGCCTTTTTGCTGCGCCGAGTTCAGATACTCCAGCTGGAATTTTTCCGGCGCTAACACCGCTTCCGACACCACATGATAATTGGTGACGACTAAGGCCGGATCTGCCAACACAAAGCCGGTGCCGATAGCCGCTTTGGCGCCGGAGGCCCGTTCCAACACTCGAACCTGTAACAATGACGGTTCAAACCGGGCAAACAGTTGCTCTGCTGAATCGGCCCGGCCCTGGGCACTGCAAAGCAGCAACAGCACTGACAACACCGCGCAGTAAAATTTCTGCAAGCGCATTGAATTTCCTTGTGATTTTATCCGTCTTCTGACGGATATTGATGCGCCACCGTGACGGTGGCCGATTAATACAACAAACTATAAAGTTTACGCCGGTATTCGCCTGCCAGCGCATCGCCTTTTGGTAACACCGCCAGCATATCTAACATTAGCTTCTTACTGTCACCAAAGTTCAGATCCTGCTGCAGAATGCTGAATAATAACGCTAAAGCGTCAGAAAAACGCTGTACCTGCTGATATTGCACGGCCAGTTGCTGCTTCAGTTGCAGGTTGGCTGGGTCAGCCGCCAGTTGTTGTTCCAGTGCGCGGATCTCCGGACTTTCAGCCGCTTGCTGCGCCAGTTCAATCAATGCTTTGACCTGATGATACAAGGCATCCTGATCGGCCAGCAGCACCGGCGAAATCAACTCTTCCGCTTGTGCCGTCTGGCCCAGCGATGCGGCGCAATACGCCAGCTGCAGCCGCGCATCGACCCGAGCCGGTGCCAGTTGCAAGGCCTGCTTCAGCAACGGATAGGCTTGTTGCCATTGTTGTGTCTCTAACAAAGGCAGCGCCTGTTGCAGCAGTAAATCTTCCGGTTTGGGTAAATACGGCTCTAAACGGCTACGGATCTGCCCTTCAGTTTCGACGCCGGCAAAGCCATCGACCGGCTGACCGTTGCGGATAAACAACACCGTTGGTAATGATCGCACACCAAACTGCATCGCCAGTTGCTGCTCGGCGTCACAATTCACTTTGGCGAGTACCAGATGTTCCGGGTAATCACCGGCAATTTTTTCCAGTACCGGTAACAGTTGTTTGCATGGCTCACACCAGTCCGCCCAGAAGTCGAAGATCACCAGCTTCTGCTGAGACAACTCGAGCAGTTCGCGGACATTGTCAAAACTGACGTCAATCTGATTACTTAACACGGATAAAATCTCTGTAACGATGAAACTTTGCTTACTATGTGGCTGTGCCCCTTGATTTGCAAGGGTTTGCCCTGATTTTCTGCCACTACGTCCAGCGAATAATCAGCCCCGACTCCGGCAAAAAAGAGCTGGCAAGGCCGGACCAGATCCCGTAAAGTACCAACCAGCGAGCCTGCCCATAAAGCCGCCCGGACTGCTCATTGCAGCTGAGGCGTGACCAACGATAAAGGCCGTAGTTTGATTTTTTCACCGCCTTACCGCTGTGAATTCCCCACGTAAGCAGAATTACTTGTCCACAGACAAGAACCACCCCGGCATGCCATTTTGGCTGCACGGGAAACCTTTGCCTACGCAAACTATGAGACCTGAGTAAAAATGAGCCAACAACACCAACCAGAACTGCTGTCTGGCGGCGCCATGCTGATTCGGGCCCTTCGTGATGAAGGTGTCGAATTCGTTTATGGTTACCCCGGCGGTGCCGTGTTACATATCTACGATGCGCTGTTTCAGCAAACCGAGGTAAAACATGTGCTGGTCCGTCATGAGCAAGCCGCCACCCACATGGCCGATGCCTATGCCCGTGCCAGCGGAAAAGCCGGCGTGGTGCTCGTCACCTCAGGCCCAGGCGCCACTAATGCTGTCACCGGCATTGCCACTGCTTATATGGATTCAATTCCGATGGTGGTGATTTGCGGTCAGGTGATGAGCCATCTGATTGGCGACGATGCTTTCCAGGAAACCGACATGCTCGGTATTTCCCGCCCTATCGTCAAACACAATATGTCGGTGCGAAACCCGGCTGATATTCCGTATATGGTGAAAAAAGCCTTTTATATCGCCCAGAGCGGCCGGCCTGGCCCTGTGGTGCTGGATATTCCGAAAGATATGACGATGCCGAACCAAAAGTTCCCATACGAATATCCAAAAGACATCAAACTGCGCTCGTACAACCCGAATGCCAAAGGCCATCCGGGCCAAATCAAAAAGGCGCTGCAGACCTTATTAGCGGCGAAAAAACCGGTGCTATACGCCGGTGGCGGCGTGATTTTAGGCCAGGCCTCTGGCGAACTGACCGAACTGGCGCAGAAACTGAACCTGCCGGTCACCAATACGCTGATGGGCCTTGGCGCTTATCCGGCGACAGATCCGCAGTTTATCGGCATGCTCGGGATGCACGGTACTTATGAAGCCAACCAGGTCATGCACAATGCTGATGTGATTTTTGCCGTCGGTGCCCGTTTTGATGACCGCGTTACCAACGCAACCAAGAAATTCTGCCCGAATGCGACCATCATCCATATCGATATCGATCCGGCCAGTATTTCCAAAACCATCATGGCGCATGTCCCGATCGTCGGTCTGGTGAAGCCGGTGCTGCAGGAAATGCTGCATCAGCTGGAAAAAAACGGCAATACGCTGGATCAGGCCGCACTTGGTCAGTGGTGGCAGCAAATCGATCAATGGCGTGAAGTGCATGGCGGCCGGTTTGAACACCGCACCGACCTGCTGAAACCACAGGCCGTGATTGAAGCGGTCTGGCGTCACACCAAAGGCGACGCTTATGTCACGTCGGACGTGGGCCAGCATCAGATGTTTGCCGCGCAATATTACAAATTCGACAAACCGAACCGCTGGATCAACTCCGGTGGCCTCGGCACCATGGGTTTTGGTCTGCCGGCGGCGATGGGCGTGAAGCTGCATTATCCGGACGCCGAAGTCGTTTGTGTCACCGGCGAAGGCTCCATTCAGATGAATATTCAGGAGCTGTCGACCTGTAAACAATATGGTCTTGGCGTCAAAATTATCAATCTGAATAACGGATATTTGGGGATGGTGAAGCAGTGGCAGGACATGAACTATGACTCCCGCTACTCCAGTTCTTACATGGACTCGCTGCCCGACTTCGTCAAACTGGCAGAAGCTTATGGCCATGTCGGCATCCGCGTGACCAGCCCGGAAGAACTGGAACCGGCACTGGAGCGGGCATTCGCGCTGAAAGATAAACTGGTGTTCCTCGACATTCATGTTGATCCAAAAGAACACGTTTACCCGATGCAGGTACCAGGTGGTGCCATGAATGACATGTTCCTGAGCAAAACGGAGCGGACTTAACATGCGCCATATTATTGCGGTATTGCTGGAAAACGAATCCGGTGCCCTGGCCCGTGTCGTGGGCCTGTTTGCCCAACGCGGTTACAACATTGATTCGCTGACTGTCGCCGCCACCGAAGACCCGACCTTGTCGCGGCTGACGTTGGTGACCCGCGGTGATGATCAGGTCATTGAGCAAATCACCAAGCAGCTGCATAAGCTGATTGAAGTGGTCAAGCTGGTTGATTTGAGCGAAAGCGCGCATATCGAACGCGAGCTGATGATGGTCAAAGTTAAAGCCAGCGGCGATCAACGCGAAGAAGTGAAGCGCTGTGCCGACATCTTCCGCGGCCAAATCATCGACGTCTCACCAACCACTTATACTATTCAGGTGGTTGGCACGTCGGACAAACTGGAAGCCTTTATTGAAGCAATGTGCAACACACAAATTCTGGAAGTAGTTCGCACCGGCGTCTCTGGCATCTCGCGCGGTGAAAAAGCGCTGTCGCTATAACAGTGTGCCAGATCAACGCTAAAAGTGTCTAACCAGAAAGATAAACAAGGCCTGCGACCGCAATGTCGCAGGCCTTTTGTCTTTAAAACTATCCATGCATTTTTAGGATTATTACTCATCTGGCCGTCGCTGTGCCTGCCACAATGCACACACTCCGAGCGTAGACAACAGCATCAGTAGCACCAAACCAACCAGGTAACTGTTGGTCGTGCCCCATAGCGCCGCCAACAACAAAGGCGAACCTGCACGTGCTATGGCTAGCGGTAATCCGATGGTGCCGTTCAGCGACGCAGCTCCTTCACGACTCACATACTGTGCCATAGCAGTGCCCTTGACGATGGTTAACATGCCATTGCCCATGCCAAACAACACGACAAAAGCACAGGCAGGCACTATTGCGAGATTGGCTGGCAGCAAAGCGGCCGTCAATAGCAATAGAATTCCGCTTGGGATCAGCGCTGGAATGAGCCGATTAGCCTCATGCATATCCAACCGTTGTTCAAAAAAATACAACAGCACACGGGCAATTAGCTGAAATATGCCAAGGCTGGCAGGCACCAATACAGCCCATGTTTCTGGCAACTGAAATTCCCGCAACATACTTATTAAGTGCAGTGGCAAAGCCGCAGAAACGACTGTCATTAACAAGATAAAAGCCGCTACCCTCCAGTATGCTGCACTAAGCATCGGCCACATTAGTCCAGCTTTTGGCTGGGCTTTTTGGACCACAGTTGTGATCGGCTGATTTATCGTCGAACGCAACAGGATAAAATGTACAGGTATACCCACGAGCAGTTGCAATAACGCCAAAAACTCAACGCTCTGACGCCAACCATATAACCCGACCATCCAAGCAACGAATGGAATAAAAACCGTACTGGCCAAGCCGCCGAGCCAACTGAGTGTGACGATAGCCTGACGGTAATGCTTTGGGAAACGGCGCGTCAGCACCGCAAACGATGCTGTGTACAACACCATCGACATGGAAACGCCTAAAACGCAGCTGGCCAGGTACAGGCCGAACCGGTCGTTTGCCTGCGCCAGCGACCACAGACCGCATGCTGCCAGCAACGAGCCCAATGTCATCACCCAGCGTTCATGGCCACGGTCGATCAGGCGTCCCACCGGATAAGCCATGATGCCTTCAACCAATAAACTACAGCTAAAAGCCGCCGCCACGTCGATTCGTCGTAAACCCAGTTCGGTCTCGAGCGGCACCATAATCAGTGCATAGGCGTAGTAAAGACTACCCCACCCAACCAACTGTGGCAGCGAAAGCAGCAAGACCCAAGATTGACGGTAAGGAGCAGTCGCGCAACCAAATGCTGGCAAATAATTCATGGTGGCGGGTTAACCACAACAAGAACGGGTCGACGATACCTGACTGATCGCTTTGGTTTTGTCAGCACCACCAGGACTAATCTGCTCGGATTTCGCGCCTGGGTTACAGCAAGAACCCGCAGTCTTGGCAGGTGCATACACTATCGGAGTACAGCAACCGGAAGCGACAGCTCCATCATCTGCTCGCGGTCGGCTAGAACAAACGCCTGTCTGAGGCAGTGTTAGTTGGACGTTGTCTGCAGCGACTATATCGCCCGCAATGGCCGCAACCACTGAGCGTGCTTGTTCGTAGCCGGTTGCCATTAAAAAGTTCGGCGCGCGGCCATAACTCTTGGCACCAATCGCATAAAAATCTGCTTCAGGATGCGCCAACTCGCGGTGACCATGTGGGCGCACGCTGCCGCAGCTATGCTCATTTGGATCGATCAATGGCGCCAGTTGCAGCGTACTTTCCAGCCAAGGGTCGTGCTGGGTACGCAATTCACGACTCAGACGGTGATCCGGGCGGGCGCCGGTAGCAACGATAATGTGATCCACATCGGCAATATGCGGCAGGCTGGCATCGGAAGCTATCACGGTCAAACGACTATTGTTCTGCACAATGGCGTGGGTTTTAAAACCAATGTGAACCTCTAAGAGCCCGTCAGCGATTAATTTATGCAAGCGCGATCCAAGTGCACCGCGAGCAGGTAGAGCATCTGCGTCACCGCCACCAAATGCTCTGGAAATATCATGCCCACGCACTGCCCAGACAACTCGGGTGTGACTATCTTGCTCAGCTAACGATGCTAATGCGAGTAAACTGCCGACAGCTGAGTGTCCAGCGCCTACCACTAAGACTTTTTTGCCCTCAAATTTAGTCCGATCACGACCTGTCACATCGGGCATGCCATAACTGATAGCATTGGCATTTTCCAGTTCCCCCAGCGCAGGTAAACCATGAGCCCCCATCGGACTCGGCTGCGACCAGGTACCAGATGCGTCAATCACGGCACTGGCTAAAAACTCCTCAACAGCCTCACTCATTTGCACGCGCAACACAAATGGTGCTCCTTGCCGGCCTTGCGTTTTGACCTTATCAAAACCTTGTCGTGCAACTGCCAATACCTTTGCATTGACCCGCAGGAATGGCGCAATACTGCGCAAACCACTGAGAGGCAGCAAATATTGATCAATCACTTCGCCAGCCGTTGGCAATACATTTGGCATAGGCCACTTCCAGCCAGTTTCCTGCTGCAGCAACTCTGCAGCAATTGGATCGATGTTGTACTGCCACGGCGAAAACAACTGAACATGGCGATAGCTTTGCAGATTTGCGGCAATACTGGAGCCTGCTTCAAATAGCGCGATCGCATAACCACGGTGTACTAAATGAGCGGCAGCTGCCAAGCCAATCGGGCCTGCACCGATAATTGCAATAGGTAAAGTTGAACGAATAATGTCTGACATGATGTATTCCTTAATCGATGGATCAATGAGGTCAAAGCACAAGACGTATCTGTTGAAAAAAGGTCGCAAAAAATGACTCAGGTGCAAAAGCTATAATCTGGCGAGGGATTTGGGGTGGCGACAAGATTGCTTGCGACCTTTTATTATTCGCTCGTCTACTGCAACGAGTTCAACCTAAAGGTGCAATGATGTCTGTGACTGTTCAACAAACTACTCAAGCGGATTTAGCCGTGGTTTATCAAAACTTGCAGCAGTCCTTGTTGGGATTTATCTGCAAACAAGTCACTGACCCTGTGTTAGCTGAAGACTTATTACAGGATGTTTTTCTTAAAGCAATCAATGCTATACAGCGTGGCGATACTCCAGCTAATTTGATAGCCTGGCTGTACACTATCGCCCGCAATAGCGTCATTGACCATTACCGGGCAAAGCGCCCGACAGATCCCCTGCCTGACAATTTAGCCGCCGTTGGCACTGATGATCATCACATTGAACAGGATCTTGCCCGTTGCCTCAAACCACTGGTGCAGTCCTTACCGCCGCTCTATCGCGATACTTTATTAGCAACCGACTTTGCCGGACTGCCGCTGCAGACACTGGTAGATCTGGAACACGTTTCGCTGTCAGCTATCAAAAGCCGCGCTAGCCGCGGCCGCAAAATGCTCAAGCAACGTTTGCTGACATGTTGCACCATCAACGTTTCGAGCTCTGGACAGATCGAGGAATTTTCCAGCAATACAGCTGAACAAATATTGGATCAAAAGAATTGTTGTCTCGAATGAATTAAACATATTTTGCACGACGCAGATGCCAATGGCTGACGCTGACATCTTAAAAACTGAGCAACCTGAATCAACGCCACCTGTTTAATCTTTGCTGCTGGAGGGGTTATGCGCAAACGTAGTACACAACAGGATTATGCCCGGCGCCTGATGCGCGTGGTCAAACTGATCTGGCAGGATCCGACGCGGCAGTTTTCATTGGATCAACTGGCAGAAGCCGCCAATTTCTCGGCATTTCATTTCCACCGCATCTATCGCGGCATGATGGGAGAAACGGTCAGCGCGACGCAACAACGTCTGCGACTGCATTTTGCCTCACGCGATTTAGCCGTGGATGCAGTGTCGCAAATTCGGGTGGCGCAGCGTGCCGGCTTCCAAAGTAATGCCGCATTTGTCCGCGCATTTACGACGGCCTATGGTGTCACACCCGGTGCTTACCGGCGCCAACGTTTGCTTCTCCTTCAATCAAAAAACCAACAGGAGAAAGATATGTATCAGGTTGAAATTCGCAGGTTAAACGCCCCAATCCACCTGGCAGCACAACGCCATCTGGGGAGCTACTTAAACATTGGTGAAGCGTTCAGCTTGCTGGAGCTGGAGGTTGGGAAGTTACCAGTCACGACACAGCCACGCTGGTTCGGCTTATTTTACGATGATCCGGAACACGTGCGGCAAGGCGTTGTTGGCCCTGAATTGCGCTCAGATGCCTGTGTTGAAATTAAGGCGGCTGCAGAGTTAGCAGCACCTTTGCAACACCAGCAGATCCCGGTGGGTCGTTATGCGGTGATTGAACATCAGGGCGCCTACAGTGAACTGGATCAGGCTTATCAGTGGCTGATTGGACATTGGCTGCAACAAAGCGACGAACAGGCCGCTGCATTGCCTGGCATTGAGCTGTACCTGAATGACGCCAGTATTACCGCGCCTAAAGATTTGCGTACCGAGATTTGGTTGGCTCTGGAAAACTGAGTGGCATTAAACGAACAACAACAGCTGGCAAGGAGATCTGTCCTTGCCAGCTGTTGTCTGCTTAATGCTGCTCTAAGTCTTCAGCGCCACATTTAAAGGCGGCACCGGCGGTTTGTTATCCGGTTTTGCCATATGGCGGCCATACACCAGATGGAACAGCGGGGATGCCATTAACGTGGTGACAATCGCCATCAGCACCATAATGGAAAACAACCCTTGTTCAATCACACCAAACTTGAGCGCGATGTTGATGATTATCAGCTCCATCAGGCCGCGGGCATTCATCAGCGCCCCCACCGCCATCGCCGTGCGGTTGTCGGCGCCGCCAATGCGGGCTGCTGCCCAGCAGGCCACGCCTTTGGCAAAAATCGATGCCGCCAGAATAACTAACGCCATCAACATCACATCCGCCGAAGCCAACACATTCAGCTGTGTTTTCAGGCCAGAATAGGTAAAGAACATTGGCAGTAACACAAACACTGTCACCTTCTGCAGCCGCGCGGTGACAAGTTCAGTCAGCTTGCCACGTGGCATCGCGATACCCAGCAGGAAACCACCAAATACCGCGTGCAATCCAACCCATTCCATCGCATAGGCCGAAATCGAAAACAGCACCAGCACTAACAATAACTGGGCAGCAGACAGCACCCCGGTGTTTTCAACTTTATCCGCCAGCGGCTGCAACCAGCCCCGCACCTTGGTCAGCATCAGGCTGGCATACAACACACCACCAACCACCGCTTTAATCGCCAGTATAGTGCCTCCGCCAAAGCTGGCTAACACCACCGCCAGCACTACCCAGGCCGCTGCGTCATCAATAGCTCCGGCCGCCAATGCCAGAGTGCCCAGAGCGGTGCCGGCAAGGCCGCGTTCATAAATAATCCGCGCCAACATCGGAAACGCAGTGATCGCGATCGCCGCGCCCATAAACAAGGCCGCGTTGGCATAGGAGATATTAGCGGCAAACAGGCCTGGCTCTTCCAGTAGCCACAAACACAGCAACGCGCCGACACCGAAGGGTACTAACATGCCCGCGAGGCTGACACCCACAGCACTGCGGGCATTTTTCCGAAACAGCTGTGTGTTAAATTCCAGGCCCACCAGAAACATGTACAAACCGACGCCAAGCTGGGCGCCGAAATACAGAATGGACATCGTCTCAGGGACAAAAATACTTTTTTGCAGTTCTGGCCAGAACAGACCAAATAATGACGGGCCTAATACCACGCCGGCGATCATTTCGCCGACCACCTTTGGCTGACCGATAAACTTGGCCAGATAACCAAACACCTGTGCAGCCACAATAATCAGGGCCAGCTGCGGCAAAAACGCCAGCGCTAAATCGACATAACTCATCTGCGGTTCTCTCTTTATTTTTCAATAATGCTGATTTGAAGGTGCTGTGGGTGATGTTTGCCGATTATCGTGTCAGTGTCATTGCACCGATCTGTAGATTTGTCACCAAGATACAGATCAGCGTCCAGCGCCGCAAGCGCGAAAATCGGCGCCTCTTTTAAGCAATTGAATTTCATTTGAACAAGCTATATCGGGACAAGCAAGATCCGTTACGGTAATTTTGTTTCCGTATTTAGCACAGATAATCGTTACCTCCGATGAAGAACCGCTGGGCAGCGCTGGCCAAATCTGGCATGCTGCAGCCTTTATTCCGCATCATGGAGTCAGCCGGATATGAGTCAGGACCACGGCGATCAACTCGATCAGCAACTGTTATTTGAAGTCATTGAAAATCAACTGGCAGACGGTTACCCATTGAAAGTAAAAGCAACGCTGATGCGCTTGTGTATGACCGGTCATAGCCGGGAAGACGCGTTAGAACTGATTGCCTGCGCATTGGCACCGGAAATGTTTGCCGTCGTAGAACAGCAGCAGGAATTTAATCTGCCCCGCTACGAAGCGCACCTGGACCTACTGCCGCAAACCCCCTGGATTGAGCAAGACTGAGCCTGCCGCCGTTGAAACTATTACGCTGGCATGCGACTGCCACCCTGTTCTGTTTAAGCTGGCTGCTCAGTGGTTGCCAGCAAACCCCCACGGCCAACAAAATTGCGGTCCCGCCAGCGGGGCAACTATGGGAGCGCACCGCCACAGCCCTGCCGGCAGCCAGTGAGCTGCCCCCCTATGAAGAGCTGTATCTGAGCTTTTTAGCCAGCCGGCAAGTGCACCTGAGTGCCCAAAGCTGGCGCCAGATGCAGGAGCAGTTAATACGCACCGACATCAGCCAATGTCTGACTTTGCCCTGGCAGGAATGGCAGCGGCAAAATCTGCTGAATCTGGCCTTTTACCGGTTGGCGTTAAACTGTTATCGCGAGCATCAACAACCTGAGCAGCAACGCAAACTTCAGGCTTACCAGAGTTATCTGCGCGATGGCATCCTGCGCAGTGGTAATGGCAAAGCCAGTTTCTCTGCCTGGCGGATCAGTACATTTGCCGACGCGCATGAATTGCTCGGCCTGCTCGGTATGCAGATGCAGGATTATCATGCTGTACTCAGCGCCGCCGGCAACAGCATGCATTACGAAGTACATGCCTATGATCCGGCCGATAATCAGCTCAAAGTCGTATTTTTTGAAAACCAGCGCTATCTGCATGCCATTGACGGCCTGCCGTTTCCTTTTGTCGGGCTGATAGACGGCTGGCGCAAAGAGTTATTGCCCGAAGGTGCCAAAAGCAATCCGGCGATGATGGTCGCACTGGCCAGTGTGCTAGCAGAAGAAGGCAAGCATGCCGAGGCCGAACGCTATTTATTGACCGCGATCGGGCAAGGCTCCCTGCAGGCCAGAGTAGCACTGGCCGAACTGAGTTTATTACCCGGCATCACCCTGCAAAGTAGCAAGGCCCAATGTCTGGGCTGGCTGACAGACGCCGCCGATCAGGATTATATCCCGGCGCTGCAGCTGTTGAATTTACTGCACCAGCAGCAACTGACCGGCGGTAAACATCAGCAAGCCAGCCAGGAACTGGTGGTCTATATCAATGAAAAATCCGGCCCTGGTCAGGCGGAAGTACAGTTAGCCCGTTACCTGCTGCAAGGCAAACTGGTCAAACGCAACACCGCAGCTGCAATCACACAATTGCAGCTTGCCGCCAAAGCAGGTCATCCGGACGCAGGCAGTTTTGCCCTGCTGGCCCAGCTTGAACATCAGCAATTGCCCGCAGCCACAGCAACAGCGCAACTTAAACAACTGGCACAACAAGGCAGTACGACTGCAGCTTACCTGTATGTGTCCGATTTGATGCAACAGGCTGATTTAACTGCAGACCAGCGCCAGCAGGCTCAGCAATTGTTGCGTCGGGCCATGTTGTCATTTCACCCGGAAGCATTTTATCTGTATGGATATGGCCTGGAACGCCAATGGTTCAACGAAGCAGGCCACACCGCAGCTGATTATTACCGGCAGGCTGCGGAGCGTTACTTTGGCCGCGCAATGCTGAAACTCGGCAATATGTATCGCGAAGGCGATCAGGTCACTGCCGACCCGCAGCAAGCCAGTCGTTGGTTTTTCCTGTGTACCCGCCAGGGTGTGGCCGCCTGTGCTTTTCATGCCGGCGTGATGCTGGATGATGGCGAAGGTATTCCTGCAGATCCGGCCGGAGCAGTACGTTTTTATAACGTTGGTGCGGAACAGGGTTATGCGCCGGCATTAAACCGGTTGGCTTTGTTATATCTGTTTGGCAAAGGCACCAAAGCAGATCCGGCCAAAGCAGTGGATCTGCTGCAACAGGCGGCCGGCAAAGGCAGCATCAGCGCCAGTTATTATCTGGGACTGTTGTATTTTGAAGGGAAAGTCGTTAGCCGTAATCTGAGTAAAGCCCACCAGTATTTTGAGCAGGCGCGCGAACATCCGAACGCCCGGCATTATCTGGACAACTGGCAACAACTGAGCTCACAGCCGGCAAAATAGCTGGCTGCCCCCACCACCAGTCTGACGCCGATTACAGCATTCTGTAGTCAATTCGTCACTAAATGTAATGCTGCTCGCGGTGGCAATCTGCCGTCGGTTAAGCTGATGTTCATTTCATGTTGGAGAGAACCCCTGATGTCAAAAATCCTGCGCCCGCTGCCACTTGCCGCGTTATTAACCTCTATATGTATTGCTCAGCCTGCGCTGGCGACTGTAGTTCTGGTGAAAACCAGTCTGGGTAATTTTGAAGTAAATCTGTTTGACCAAACCACGCCGGCCACTGTGACGAACTTCCTTAGTTACGTCAAAGCCGGCAGCTACAATGGTACTTTTATCCACCGCAGCGAACCCGGTTTTGTGATCCAGGGCGGCGGTTTTAAATACAGCGGCAACAATGCGGCCCCTTTTACTGCGGTCGCGCAGCAGGCACCGGTGCGCAATGAAGCAAAATGGTCCAATGTCCGCGCCACTATCGCGATGGCTAAAGTCGCCGGCGATCCAAACAGTGCAACCAATCAGTGGTTTATCAATCTGGCCGACAACAGCGGCGGCAATCCGCAACTGGATCTGCAAAATGCCGGCTTTACGGTGTTTGGCCAAATCACCGGCAACGGCATGGAAATAGTCGACGCGATCGCTGCGTTACCAAACAAACTGAATGCCAGTTTTAACGGTGTCCCGCTGCGCAACTACACCAGTGCTGACGCCACAGCTCAGCGCGCAGTGACACAGGACAATCTGGTACTGATTGAAAGCATCAGTGTGGTGAACAGTGAAGTGAACAGCGCAAGCAGCCTGAACCCCAAAGCCAATACAGCCATTTTGCAGCAACAAACGAACAGTGGCAGCTCAGGCGGAGCCTTTGGCTTTGTATTGCTGGGCCTCGGCGCCCTGCTGGCTGTCGCCCGCCGCCGTTAATTCGGCCAGGCAGCCCGGACAATAACAGACCGCAGCCTGTGCTGCGGTTTTGCTGATGGTCTGCGGCAATAGCGGTACCTGCCGGCACCAGCAGTCTGTGCTGCCAGTGACTACCGCACACTGATTCGGCTGGCCGCAGCGCGGGCATATCGTGGCGTCCGTGAGTGTCTCAAGCATAGTCAGCTCCTGATTCATGCCAGTGCCAGATGCTGTTGCAACGTCGTCGCTGCGTCGGCAATATGCCGCTGCAACAAAGCTACGGCCAGATCTGGCTGATTGTCGCGCAATAACTGCAACAGTTGCTGATGCTCAGCCGCACTTTGTGCAGCATAACCCAGACTGACCTGCTGAAACCCCAGATACATTTCCACTTTCAGATGCAGTTGCTGCAACAACTGCAACAACGTCGGCATGGCACAAGGCTGATACAGTAACTGATGAAACTGCCAGTTCAGCTCGCCATGGCGGAGTGGATCAGTGCCCGCCTGTGCTGCCGCGCGCAGACAGTCTTCTGCCGCCCCCAGGATGGCAAAATTCAGCTGAGGGATCGCCAGACGCAGCGCCAGTGGCTCCAGTTGTTGACGGATCAGGCACAGCTCCTGTGCTTCTGCTGCAGACAAGGGCGGGATCATCAGACTGGCTTTACCGGCGCTGACCAGCCAGCCTTCCGCCGCCAGACGGGCCAGCGCGTCACGCACCGGAATGCGGCTGGTCTGATAATAATCGGCCAGTGTCTGCTGTTTCAGCGGCTGGCCCTGTGGCCAAATACGCCGGCGGATGTCGTCGCGGATCTGCAGATATAATTCGGCTTTATTCATCAGGCCCGCCAGCGCTGCAACAGTAACACCAGCACCCCAAGCACCAGCCCCCAGAATGCAGACGCAATACCAAAGAAACTGACGCCCGATGCGGTCAGTAAAAACGTCAGCATCGCCGCCTCGCGATATGGGCCGTCGTTGCTGACGACGGATAAATTTGAGGCAATAGTCACCAACAACGCCAGGCCGGCCACCACCGCCACCAATGCCGGCGGGAACGCTAAAAACAACGCAACGATGGTCGTTCCGGCCAGGCCGGTCAGCAGATAAAAAATGCCGGCGGCAATCCCGGCGCGATAACGTGAGGCCGGATCTGGATGGGCTTCAGGCCCACTGCAAATGGCTGCTGTGATTGCCGCCAAATTGATAGAAAAATTGCCAAATGGCGCAGTGACCAGCGTCAATAATCCGGTCGCCGTTAAGATGGGCGACACCGGCGTCTGGTAACCCTGGCTACGCAACACCGCAAGGCCTGGCACATTTTGCGACGACATCGTGACCAAAAACAGCGGCAAGCCGACACCCAGCAGTGCCTGCCAGTTCCACTGCGGCCACACCCACTCCAGCTGCACCAATGCAGGTTGTAGCTGTTGCAACGACCACTCGCCGCGCAGCAAAGTGAACACCACGCCGGCCAGCAACACCAGCGGAATGCTGTATCGTGGCAAAAAACGCCGGCTTAACACAAATAGCACCACGCTGCCGATCACCAGCAGCGGTGCTTGCGGTAAATGCCGAAAAATCCCCAACCCGAATTGCAGCAAAATGCCGGCGAGCATGGCGGCGGCAAGAGGAAGCGGCAATGCCCTGGTTACGCGGTCAAACCAACCGGACAGGCCGAGCAGCAACGTCAGTAACGCGCTGAACATAAACACACCGACCGCCTCCGCCAGACTGTAGCCGGTCAGGCTGGTCGCCAACAATGCAGCCCCCGGCGTCGACCACGCAGTCAATACCGGGGCTTTAAAGTACCAAGAGAAGCCGATACAGGTCGCCCCCATGGCAAAACCAAGGATACCAATCCAGCTGGCGATTTGTGCGGCATTGGCGCCCGCAGCGGCCGCAGCCTGAAACACAATGGCCACCGAACTGGCAAAGCCAACCAGCACAGCGACAAAACCGGCCACCCAGTGCGAACCGCTCCAGCCGGCAGGCATGGGCGCCCGCTGCAAAGGCGATTCATTGGATTGAACTTGCTGTTGGGTCATAAGCTGCTGCCTTTCCTAAATTTGCATACACTATATAAATTTGTATACATTTCCCAGATATTGCAAGTGTTATAACGCCCGCGCCACATAACTGCAGCTGGCGTGGATCTGCAGCTGCTGCTGTCGGGCCCAGCTTAGTGCGGCCTCTGTCAACAGCGCTGCGATACCATGCCCGCGCAACTCAGGCGGCACAAAGGTATGATAAAAATCGACCGCACTATGGCCATTGATTTGCAGCAACCGATAGTCCAGCCGCGCTTCAGCCTGCCCGGTCTGATAGAGAAAACAACTCTCTTGCGGTCGATGTTCTACCTGCATTTTATTGCTCCTGTGATGTATTCCTTTTGCGGCTGGCGTCAGACAAACTTTGCGCATGACAACGCTATCAATTAAAGTGGTCACCAGCCTGGCTGTGAAGGAATTGTAATGAACCTGCGTTTACTTGCTGTGATGGTTGCCGTATTGGCGCAACCGGTTTTAGCTGCGGATACTGCCGCCGCTTATTATGAAAAAGCCCGTCAATACAGCCAGCAACAACAATGGCGTGAAGCAGAGCTCGAGCTGCGCAACAGTCTGCAACAAAATCCGGCCTATTTACCAGCCCGGTTGATGTTGGGACAAGTGTTATTAAAGGCCGGCAACTGGAGCAGTGCCGAAAAAGAACTACAGCTCGCGCTCGATGGCGGCGCCGCCGCTGAACCATTGATTTATGATTTGATGCGTGCACTGCTTGCCCAGCAAAAAACCAATGATGTGGCATTTCTGCTGGATCGCTACCCGCAGTACAAAGCGCAGCCGGCGTATCAGCTGATGCGTGCCAATCTGCACAAAGCGCAATATCAGTACGAAGAAGCAGTGACGTTGTATCAGCAAAGCCTGAGTCAGGCCGATGCAACGCTCGCTGATGAAATCCGATTTCAGTTGGCGGAACTGCGACTGAAACAACAACAATTCTCGCAGATCCCGCCGCTGCTGAGTGCTATCCGCACCGACGGTGCTTTTGGTAAAAAAGCACAATATTTGCAGGCACAACTGTATTTAATCCAGCAACAACGCGACGATGCGCTGAAGATTTATCAGCAATTGTTGAACCAGGACGACAGTGATGCAATCGCGCTGCTGGGTAAAGCACAGGTCCTGCAGCAACAAGGAAAACTGGCGGATGCATTAAACGCCATCGTCAGTTATCGCGAAAAATTCCCATATAACCCTTATGGTCAGCTGATCCACGCCGCATTGATTGGTCTGCAGGGCGACAACAAAGAACAAAACCGCATGTTGCGTCAAGTTCAGATGCAACTGAACAATCTGCCGGAAAACGCCAAAGAACAAGAAGATGTGTTGTTGCTCGCCGCGACGATGGATTTCAGTCAGGAAAAGTTTGAGCAGGCGATCCTGAAACTGCGCCGGGCGCTGAAATTGTACCCGGCAAACTATCAGGTCCACCAACTGCTGGCGCAGAGTTACCTGCAACTGGGCGACGCCAAAACTGCCAGCGGGTTCAGCCGCCAAGCCCTGACGCTGAATCCGGCCGATTTTCAGCTGTATTTGTTAGGCGCTGCCGTCGCCAGGGCACAGCGCGATCCGGCCACTGAGCTGAAGCTATTGCAGCAAGCCTTTACTGCGTTTCCGCAACAGCCTGAGATCCGTAAAGCCTATGTCCAAAGCCTGCTCAGTAACAATCAAAGTGCAGAAGCCCGGCGTTTATTGACCGAACAGGGCGGCACCAGTCAGCAGGCCGATCTGATCGTTCTGGGCTATTTGCAGCTGGAACAAGGCATGCTGAATGAGGCGCGCCAGACCGCCGCAGACTTATTAAAAAGCGACCAGTCTAAAGTGGAAATTTTCCAGTTGGCCGGAGATGTTGCTGCCAAATCGGCCGACGCCGATCTCGCCAGGCAATTTTTTCAGCAGGCGCTGACGCTGGATGCAAACTACAAACCCAGCCTGCTATCTCTGGCGAGTCTGGCACTGCAGCAGCAAGACTGGAACAGTGCGATGCAGGCGTATCGCACGCTGCTGCAAAAAGACGCCGCCGACCCGTTGGTGTTACAGCTGATGGCCGACGCTGCGTTACGCCTGGGTAAAGCGCCAGACGCTATCCATTATTTACAACAGCTGGATCAACAGGATTTGAAACTGGTGCCGGCACGAATGGCATTGCTGGAACTATATCTGCAAACCAATGCGTTAGCAGAAGCCAAAGCTCTGGCTGAACAGCTGACGGAACAGACTGACATCAGTACAGATCTGTATTTTGCCAAAGCCCGGCTGGCATTGCAGCAGCAGGACCTGGCCGAAGCAAAGCGGCTCAGCGAGATCCTGTATGGTCTTTGGTACGATCAATCCTGGCGTCTGCGCGACCTCGCCGATCTGCAACTGCGCAGCCAGGATAACAGCGGCGTGGCAAAAACACTGGCCCGGCTGCAGGCACTGGATGCCGATGAAGCCAGTGTCGGCTTGTTGCAGGCAAGGCTGGCACTGTTGGAACAACGCTTTGCTGATGGCATGAAATTGCTGCAAAAACTGCAAAGCAGTCTGGGCCAACAACCCGCCTTCGCCGAACTGAAAGCACATTTCCATCTGGCGCAAGGTCAGGATCAGGCCGCTGTGGCGCTACTGGCCCCCCTGTTTAAACAATCCGGCGATCAACGGCATCTGTTGCTGTTACTGCGCGCACAACGTCAGGATCCCACGGCGATTCAGCAACTGCTGTGCGATTGGTTAAACCAGCATCCAACTGACTTAAGCGCGACAATGTTATTGGCGGAGCAGCTGGAACTGGCGGGACTGCCAGATCAGGCGCGGACTTTATATCAGCAAAGCCCGTTGCTGGACTCTCAGGCCGTCCTGCAAAACAATCTGGCCGTGTTGTTATTTGAGACAGATCCGCAACAGGCACTTAAACTGGCGCAAAAAGCGCATCAGGCGATGCCGGAACAGCCGGACATTCTCGACACTTATGGTTATGCGCTGGTCAAAGCGGGTCAGGCTGAACAGGGGCTTGGCGTACTGCGTGACGCGGAGATCCGCCAGCCAAATTCAGTGCTGTTACAGCTGCATATTGCGGCCGCTCTGCAGCAATTAAAAAGACCAGAAGAAGCGAAGGCTGTCCTGCTTCAGCTCAAAGATCGTCCGCTCAGCGCAGCAGAACTTAAGCTGTTACAGCAACTGCAGAAAAACTGAAAAAAGGTACAGTCAGCGCAAAAACGTCCCTGAGCGGGCTGAATTTAACAGTGAACACCATGAAATGTTGCTGATTTATTGACAAACACTTTGCTTTAGCATGTTCTTATATTATTGATTATTATTAATAATATTTCTGCGCTAAGGCACATTTACCGATTCGCCAAAATTTCAAAAAGACAGCGTTGTCAAGAACAGGACTGATCGGGTATCATTGCGCAAATTTTCAGCAGCATTTTGCAGGAGTCTGCGATGAAGTTAGCAGTTGTATTCAGTCTGGTTATGGCCAGCCTGTGCAGTATGGCCAGTCAGGCCGGTGGGATCAGCCTCGGTCAGGCTGCAAACTACAACGTGTTTGTGAAAGAAAACTTCAGCGCCAGTTCGTCTGATACCGAAGGTGCTGCGGCCATTGGCGGTAATTTACTGGTCAACGGCGGTTACGATTTTGGTTACGTCAACAGCAGCGCGCCGGCGACCGTCACAGTCGGTGGTAATGTGGTGAAATCCGGTTACGGCCACCTGAATGTGTATGACGGCGCCGGCAACAGTAAACTCGGTGATTTGGTTTATGGTGGCAGTTACAGCGTCAGCAATGGTGGTGTTGGCACCGCCTCCACTACCAAAGCCCCTTCCAGCGTCGATTTCAACAGTGCTTTCACTCACCTGAACAAACTGTCGGATGAACTGGCGGCAAAAACTACTCCAGCCGTTGGCGTGAACCGCAATATCCAGGATGGTGTGCTGGTGTTTACTCCAGCCAAAGTCACTGCTGACAACGTTTATGTCTTTAATGTCACTCAGGACGACCTGAACCAGTTCCACACGGTCCGCGTCGACAACGCCAACATCAGCAAAGACGCTTTAATCGTGTTCAACATGAGCAACCCGAACGGTTCTCAGGCCAAAAACTGGACACCACAAGCTAAATGCGCCGTCGGCCAAAAAGATTGTATGTCTATGACTCAAGTCCGCTATGAAGTGGGCGACCTGAACAGCAATAGCCCAGCCATCGCCAATCATGTGCTGTTTAACTTCAACGGTATCAATGATCTGCGCATCTCATCTTCTGTATACGGGTCTATTCTGGCGCCAAAAGCTGCCGTCTCAACCGAATGGGGTGTGATTTGGGGTCAAGTGATGGCGAAATCCTGGAGCGGTAATCAGCAAGTCAACTGGTCACCATTGGATATTCCGCCAGGTGGCAATACCAGCGTCAGCGCCCCTGCCCCAACGGCTTTGTTACTGCTGCTGCCGGCATTGTTCTGGTTCCGCCGTCGCGCTACTGGGCGTCTGCCACAGGTCGCTATGGCCAGCTAAGCTGAGCTGAGCGCTGAACCATCATCAAACGGACCTGCGGGTCCGTTTTTTGTCTGCATTTTTCATGGTTAAACAACAGGTCAGCAGTCATCTGCGGTGGCTGATTCATTCATTAGCGGGCAGTCCGCAATCAAATGCGGCAAAGACTGCAATAAAGGTTGAAAAACCCAGCCTGATCAGTAATCTGAAGCCCATAGCCGAAGCAATGAAGATCGAGAATAATCATGCCGATGATTGGAACTCCCGGCAGTCCCCACAGCACCAAAGTGCTGTTATTGGGCTGCGGTGAACTGGGTAAAGAAGTATGTCTGGAACTGAAACGTTATGGCTGTGAAGTGATCGCCGCCGACCGCTATCCCAACGCGCCGGCCATGCAGGTCGCTGATCGTCATTATGTCATTTCGATGCTGGATGGTGCCGCGCTGCGTCAGCTGGTGATCCGCGAAAAACCGCATTTTATCGTGCCGGAAATTGAAGCTATTGCCACCGCAACCTTGCTGGAGCTTGAACAAGAGGGATTCTGCGTGATCCCAAGTGCCCGTGCGGCACACCTGACCATGAACCGGGAAGGCATCCGGCGCTTGGCTGCTGAAGAACTGGCACTGCCAACATCCCGTTATCGCTTCGCTGACGACCACGCGAGTTATCTGGACGCCGTGGCTGAAATTGGTTATCCCTGCGTGGTGAAACCGATCATGTCATCATCCGGCAAAGGCCAGTCCGTGCTGAAAAGTCCGGCAGATCTGCAAAATGCCTGGTTGTATGCCCAGGAAGGCGGCCGTGCAGGTAAAGGCCGGGTTATTGTCGAAGGTTTTGTCGATTTTGATTACGAAATCACCTTGCTGACTGTGCGTACAGCGGATGGTCATACCCAGTTCTGTGAACCTATTGGCCACCGGCAGGAACGGGGCGACTACCGCGAATCCTGGCAACCACAACAGATGTCAGCTGCCGCCCTGGCAAGTGCCCGCGATTACGCCAGCCGGATCACCACCGCGCTGAGAGGCCGTGGTTTATTTGGCGTCGAGCTGTTTGTTAAAGGCGATGACGTCTGGTTCAGCGAAGTCTCTCCGCGCCCGCATGACACCGGTATGGTCACATTGATTTCGCAGAATTTATCAGAATTTGCCCTGCATGCCCGCGCGATCCTCGGTCTGCCAATCCCAACAATCCGACAGTACGGCCCAGCAGCATCCGCTGTGTTATTGGTTGCCGGTCATTCCAACCAGATGCAATATGGTAATCTGGCTGCGGCGCTGAGCGCACCAGACACCGAACTGCGCTTGTTTGGCAAACCGGAAGTGCAGGGCGAACGGCGGTTAGGCGTCGCACTGGCGCTGGGCGAGACCACTGATCAGGCGGTGACAAAAGCCCTGCAGGCGATAGCTCAGATAAAGGTTCAGTTGTAAAAAACAGACGGTGGCTGATTAAGCCGAAGTCTCCTACACTGTAAACGGACTGCCTGTTCCGAGGCAGTCTGCACAACCTGCAGTTCTGCAAAAGCAGTGCTGAATTGTTTTGGTCGCGACTAAGAGGGAAGCTCCATGATTTTGTTAGTTGGCGGTGAGAAAGGCGGCAGTGGCAAAAGCTGTCTGGCGCAGAATATCGCGGTGTATTTTTCCAGCCTGAAAAATGCCAATGTCATCCTGGTCGATTGTGACCCGCAACGCACCACATCTGACTGGGTACAGGAGCGCCATTTGTCGCCCCAGGTCCAGTGGATCAACTGCGTACAGATGTACGGGAAAATCCGTTACGAATTAAAGAGTCTTGAACACCACTATGACTATGTCATCGTTGACTGTGGTGGTCAGGATAGCGTGGCGTTACGTTCAGCCATGTCAGTTGCCTCCCATGTGCTGTTACCGCTGCGACCGAAGCGACGCGACCTGAAAACTCTGGAGCATCTGGAAGATCTGGTCAGTAACTGTAACGTGGTCAATCCGGATATGATTGTCGCCTGTGTCCTGACGCAGTGTCCTTCACTGCCAAATCAGGGTGGTCGTATTCTGGAAGCCAAAGACGTGGTGCGCTCATTCAGTCTGCGCGTGCTCAACTCAGTCACTTTCAGCCGCAATATTTATGATGACAGTGAAGAAAAAGGCATGTCGGTGATGGATACTGAACCTGATGGCAAAGCCGCCAGTGAAATCAAAGACATCATTCAGGAATTATTGGCAATGAAGGCGATACAAGAAGATGGCATTGACCGATCTGAAAAAAAATTCAACACGATCGAATAAGCAGGCTTTTTCCGTCGATGAATTTATTGCCGACGCTGAAAATTATGCGATGGGTAAACCGCAAATTGTCAGTGTACGTCATGTTGCCGGCGATGAACTGGAGCCTTTAATCAACAAAGGGCCGATGCGTCATGCGACTTTTACTTTGAGCGAAGAGGCGATCGGTGTGTTGAATCAGCTCAGTCTGGAAACTGGCGTATCAAAGTCAAAGCTGATCCGTCAGTTAATTCTGAATGTTGACGCGCAAAATCAAAGTGTCGTGATCCAAAGTGGCCAGGCAGTTGTGGTCAAAAAAATCGAATAGAATCATCAATGGCGGTTTGATGGAATGCAACAAAGCGGTCGGATGACCGCTTTTTTTATGCGGCAATTTAAGACGACAACTTTAAAGGCCATCGTCTGGTACGCTTAAAAAACAGGTCCGTCCTTAGGGCACCTGCATTACCGCCTAATTAACGCAGACCGTGTTCAAAGTCTTTGATCGTGCTACAAATCCGGTTTTGCGTTTCGCCAAAAAACAACGGATTAAACTGTTTTTCTTTGCAATAAGCCTGGTAGAACGCAATCAGTTCAGCCCGACTTGATGTTATACGCTTCAGTTCTTCTTGCTGCTTCTGTCCGAGCTCAGCCGAAAAATTGGCAAAACGCGTTTCGATTGTGCGCAGTACCTGCTCGCCGTGCACCTGGCTGGCATTGCCGGCAGTTTCAGCAAACAGGCCGTAAAGCTGCTCTTTATATGGTTTTAACCGCGGATGGTCAGAAAAAGTCGCAACCAGCAAGATTGCCACAATGACCCACAAAAATTTCTTCATACTGCCCCCATATTGTTTCATTGCCATTCTACGCCGATCAGACCGTCTGACAACAGGCAAAACCAGACTGTACACAACGTTTACACAGTGTAAGAATTTTTGTGTAATCGGCATTTACACCTTGAGTTCCCACTCGCGCTAAGTATCAGAAAACATGAGCTATATCAAATGGTCCGCATATTGCTTGATGCATCATCAAAGTTCAGATTTATCACTGCTATATCCATAAATTTAGCAGGGACTTTAGACAAGCCACGGGCGGTAGCTGCTATACTCGCAATCCTGCCCGACTGTTACTGCAGTTTTTTACAGCAAAAAAGAGGTTCCCCTTGGACCAACAACAACGAATTCCGGTCAAAGTCGACATGCACAATCCAAAAGCGCCGGATCATTATCCGTCGCGGGATCGGATCTATGTCCGTGCGGTGAAAGGGCTGCATCAGCGCCTGCGCCGTAATATGGGTTTTGTCTTTATGGCGATGTTTTTTCTACTGCCGTGGTTGCAGTTTGAAGGTCATCAGGCCGTGTTGTTCGATCTGGACGAGCAGAAATTTAATATTTTTGCCATGACGTTATGGCCACAGGATTTCACCATCATGGCGTGGATTTTCGTGATCGGCGCCTATGCCTTGTTTTTTGTCACGACTTTTTACGGCCGGGTCTGGTGCGGCTATATGTGCCCGCAGACGGTCTGGACTTTTATTTTTATCTGGTTTGAAGAGAAAATTCAGGGCAGTCGCAATAACCGGATGAAACTCGACAAAGATCCGTGGAGCGGCCAGAAAGTGTTGAAAAAGGGCCTGACCCATTTTGCCTGGCTGGCATTTTCACTGCTGACGTCATTGATTTTTGTCGGCTACTTCACGCCAATTGACCAGTTGTTCCTAGATTTCTTTACTGCACAGGCAAGTTTCTGGTCTGTGGTTTTTGTGCTGATTTTTATGTTCTGCACCTACGGGAATGCAGGCTGGATGCGCGAAATCATGTGTACCCACATTTGCCCTTACGCCCGCTTCCAGTCCGCCATGTTTGATAAAGACACCTTTACCGTCACCTACGATGCAGCACGTGGCGAAAATCGTGGGCCACGTTCACGCAAAGATGCTGATTACAAAGCAAAAGGCCTTGGCGATTGCATCGACTGTAACTTATGTGTGCACGTTTGCCCGACCGGTATCGATATCCGTAACGGCCTGCAATATGAATGCATTAATTGTGGCGCCTGTATCGATGCATGTGACGATACCATGGACAAAATGGGCTATGCCAAAGGCCTGATCAGTTACACCACAGAACACAGTCTCAATGGTAAACCGACCAAAGTGGTGCGACCAAAACTACTGGGTTATTTTGTTGTACTGCTGGTGGTATGTGCCGCATTCGGCTGGACTTTGTGGACACGACTACCGGCCGAGCTGGATGTGGTACGTGACCGTGGCAGCCTGTTCCGCGAAACAGATGAAGGGCTGATTGAAAACACCTATACGTTGAAGATCATCAATAAATCTCAGCAAGAACAGACGTTTAAGCTTAGTTTTACTGGTATGGATAAAGTCAATTGGCTCGGGATCAGCGAAGTGACGATTAAAGGCGGCGACACGGCAAGTGTACCGATCAGTTTGTCAGCCGATCCGGCGGACATGACCAAGCCGATGACCGATATTGAATTCAGTATCGAAAATGCCGCCGACGCTGAAGTCCGTTTATCGCAGCGCAGCAACTTCTTTTCAGCACGATAAGCTCTGAGCTCTGGAAAAAGCCGCCTGCTGGCGGCTTTTTTTACGCAGGACGTCCCGTATGCAGCGCTTGCCGTGGCGCGGTATGATGCCTGACCCAATAGATCACTGCGCCGGAAATCCATGACGTCTGCCAATTTTCACTTTCACCAGTTACAGCCTGATCTGTTGCTTGATGCGTTAGAGAGTTACCAGATCCGCCTTGAAAGCGGCCTGATGGCGCTGAACAGCTATGAAAATCGGGTCTACCAGTTCAAGGCCGATGATATGCAACGCTATGTGGTGAAGTTCTATCGCCCTGAACGCTGGACGGCTGAGCAGATCGGCGAAGAACACCAGTTCTGTCGCGATTTACAACAGGCTGAGCTCGATATCATCGCCCCGTTGCTGTTTGATGGGCAAAGCCTCTTACAGTATCAGCATTATTATTTTGCCGTATTCCCCAGTAAAGGCGGCCGGCCGTTCAGTGCAGAACAGGACGAACACTGGGAACAGTTAGGGACGTTGCTTGGCCAGTTGCATCAGGTCGGCGCTGCCAGCACTTTTCAGCATCGGCCAACTCTGCAGGTCCATGCCGAATTGCAACAAGCCATCCCCGATTTACTTCAATGCCCGCTGCTGCCCGCAGGGCTGCGCCCCCACTATCAGCGCACGCTGGAACAGCTGTTGCAAACTATCCAGCAGCTGCCAGCCGTTAAATGGCGCTCTCGGCGCATTCATGGTGATTGTCATGCCGGCAACATCCTGACCGACCAACAGTTGTTTTTGCTGGATTTTGACGATTGTTTGCAAGGACCAGCCGTGCAGGATTTTTGGATGCTGCTGTCCGGCGATGAGATGGAACAACGGATCCAACTTGAAATTTTGACTGAGCAATATCAGAACTTTACTGATTTTAACCAGTCAGAACTGGCGTTGATTGAACCGCTGCGCTGCCGGCGTATGGTGTTGTACATGGTATGGCTGGCCAAACGTTGGGCGGATCCGGCCTTTCCATTACATTTCCCCTGGTTTACCCAGGAAGATTACTGGCAGCAACAACTGCAGCAGTTGCAACAACAGAACCTGCGGCTGCAACAGCCCACACTGCGTTTATACCCGTATGATATCTGACAGATGCCGGTGTCAGAGGCTATACAGCGGAAATTGCTTCAGTGTAAGCTGTGCGCCATCAGATGTTATTTAACGGATTGACTGGAATTTGTTATGAAAAAACTGTTGTCGTTTATTCTCGCATTTTGTCTGGTGCCAGCGGCGCTGGCGGTTGGTGGCCCTTATGAAGAAGGCACGCACTACGAAGTGATCGCGGAACAAGGTACTGCCAAACCTGAAGTAAAAGAATATTTCTCTTTTTATTGCCCACACTGTTTTGCCTTTGATCCCTATGTCAAAAGCCTGGAAAAATCGCTGCCACAAGGCACTGTGTTGAAAAAGTACCATGTGGATTTTATGGGACAGGCCAAACAAGAAATTCAGACTGGATTGACACAGGCGATGATCCTGGCCAAAGCCAAAGGCAAAGGCGATGAAGTCAGCAAAGCGATTTTTGAGCATATCCATGTCAAACATCAACCCTTTGCTTCTGCTGCTGATATCCGCGCTGTTGTAGTTGGCGCCGGCATTGATGAAGCTATCTATGACAAAGAAATTAATAACTTTGTGGTGAAATCTCAGACCAAACTGATGCAAAAAAGCCAGGCTGACGCCTCAAAAACCAAAGTACTGGACTCTGTGCCGACTTTTATTGTCAACGGCCGCTATAAAATCATCAATAAAGCGTTGGATAACGCGAATACAGAGCAGGATTTCAAAGCCTTAGTGCAACACCTGCTGGCAAAACCATAATCAGTCGGAGCTGTTGGTATGTTCAGAGTGTTCGCAAAATCCATGGTGCTGTGTGCAAGCCTTGCAGTGACTGCCTTCAGCCACGCTGCGGGAAGTTATCTCGAAGGAACGCACTACGAAGTGGTCGCGGAACAGGCAACCACAACACCTGAGGTGAAAGAGTTTTTTTCATTCTATTGTCCGGCCTGTTTTGCCTTTGATCCATACGTCAATAGTCTCGAGAAGTCATTGCCAGAAGGTACCGTTGTTAAAAAGTACCATGTTGATTTCATGGGTGCAGCCAGCAAAGAGATCCAGGCACAGCTGACTCAGGTACTGGTTCTGGCGAAAGCCAAGGGCAAAGGTGCAGAAGTTGGCCAGGCGTTGTTTAACCACATCCACGTCAAACGTCAACCATTCGCCTCAGCGGAAGACATTCGTCTCGTTGCGACTGCCGCAGGTATAGATCCTGCAATTTATGACAAAGAAATCAATAGTTTTGCTGTAAAGTCTCAGACTAAACTCATGCAAAAAGAACAGGAACAGTTCAGCAAGTCCAAAGTTTTGAATTCGGTCCCGACAATCATCGTTAACGGTCGTTATAAGATCATCAATCAGTCTCTGGACAAGACCAACACCGAGCAGGATTTCAAAGCCTTAGTGCAACATCTGCTGGCCAAACCATAATCAGTCAAGGTATTCAGATATGTTCAAACCATTCTTCAAAGCTATCGTTTTATGCGCAGGTGTTGCGGCCAGCGCTTTCAGTGTCGCTGCAACAACTTTTACCGAGGGCAAGCATTACGAAGTCGTCGCTGACACCGCCACGGCCACACCTGTGGTCACTGAGTTTTTCTCGTTTTACTGCGGCCATTGTTTCGCCTTTGAGCCTTTAGCTAACAAACTGGCCGCCAGCCTGCCAAAAGGCGTAAAGTTTGAGAAAAATCATGTCGACTTTATCCAGGCCAGCTCGCCAGAAGTACAAAACAGCATGGCAAGAGCATATCTGGTTGCCCATAATGCCGGCAAAGGCGAAGAAGTTGCCGGTATGATTTTTAACTATATCCATCGCCAAAAAGCTAACTTTGCCGGCGATGGCGATATCCGCTCCTTGCTACTGGTGAATAATTTCGACAGTGCCACCTTTGATAAAGGCTTTAACAGCATGCCGGTATTAGCTGCAGCCAAAAAAATGAAAGAACAGCAGACCTACTGGTCGGAAAAGAAAGTACTGACCGGTGTGCCAATGTTGTTGGTCAATGGCAAGTTTAAGGTCAAATTTGACGGCCTTGATGAGAAAAATGCCGATAAAGAGCTGATTGAATTGCTGGCTTATCTGGCTGCCAAGAAATAACACTGAGCATTTTGTCTCAGCGTTGCTAAAAAAACCGGTTCTGTACCGGTTTTTTTATTCAGTCAGGCAAATATCAAATGTTTATCAAATTTTCACCAATCAAATTACCGCACCTCTGATTGTTTTTTACACTTCTGGTCACTTATAGTTCACAAAAAACATATCTGCGCACCATGCCGCGCTTTTAATAACGAGTCAAATCGGGTGACAACTATGAATGATATAAGTATTCAGGGCGGCAGGGCGTATGCAGCCGCTTACGCATCCAATGATGTAAAAATGCAAGCTCCAGTACCAGCCGAGGCTGTAAAATCACCGACAGCGGCTTCAAGCGACACAGTTTTGATTAGTACTCAGGCAAGAGAATTATTTCAACAATCGAGCATTAATGATGCACCTATTGCCCCAACCAGCAGTGACCAATCAGTCGTATCAAGCGGAAGTAAGCCGGGACAAGTGACACTGATGAACGGTGGTGGCGGTGTAAGACCTCCTGAATCACCTTAAGTCAGGTGATAGCAATGACTCTATTTGATACATTATTTGAGTTCTCTGATGAAATTGTGACCTACCGTTTCTTATGCTACCTACTGCTATTATTTATAGTCATGTTGGTCGAGCGGAAAATTTCATCTGCAGGGATAACAATTGCGGTGTTAGTTTTAGGTGAAGGCGTACATCTTGTATTCATTGAGCCTCTATATGAAATTGCAAAGCATCAGCAAATAATAAATAAATTTGGGTGGTATGGTTCATGGGTAATCATAGACACATTCATATTATTTATTCTCTATGAAGCACATTCAAAAATGAAGTTACGAGTCACCACAATGGCTCAATTTTACGGCGCCACTCTTATATTTTTTAACTGCTGCCAAGCAATAGACTTTATTGATAGAGCATCAATAAACACGAATACATTCTCACTTTTTTATCAGTACGGAATATTCTCAGTCAATATGATAATGTTACCGGCTATGATAATACTTTGGTTACGACAAAGACGCTTACAGCGAACGGTTTACGGAACATAAAAATGGAATTGTCTCTTATAGTCGTCATGCTTGTTTTACTGACAGTAAGCTTTAATATCTTTATAAAATTACGAGGGCTCGCTGGCGAGCCCCAAATCTACGCCGAAGTTGCCAGCGAATTGCAGCAGCGGGCACACGATTTACTGGTGCGTAAAGATCATATTGAAGCGCGCGCCAACCTCAATTTAGCCGACGAAAACGAACGCTGGAAAAATGATTTGGCGCAGTATATGGAAGACTATGAACAAGAGGCGCTGGCGCGACGGCGGATCCATTTGGGTCATTAAGCAGACAATAAGTCGGGCTGATTGCGCTCTGAACTCCTTAAAAAACAAAATGCAGCCGGAATAAGGCTGCATTTTGTTTTTAATGACAGACAAAACTTTATCCGCCGGTATAAGGCCCCGCTCCAGGCAAAATCTCCAGCATGGCGCGGGTGACCATTGGTGGAAACACCGTCAAATGATCTTCGTCTGCCAGTACCTTCGTCTGCACTTTCAGACCGGGTTGCTTGGCCTGTTGCAGCAACATGGAGAACTGTTGCATATCACCGACCAGATCAGTTTCAGCATAGTGTCTTGCCGTTGGGCCTGGCTGCTCAAAACTGCCACTGTACAACCAGACACTGGCCCGGGTAGTCTTCGGCATGGCCGCCAGCAGTGTCGGCGCGGCCTGTAGCAGTTGCCGTTTGTCAAACCACAGCGACGGGCTGCTCAGCACATAATGACTGAACAGTGTTGGCTGATGCAGCAGCAGATAAGCGCCAAACAAACCACCATAAGAATGACCGAGGTAAATCTGCCGCTTCGGATCAATGCGGTATTGTTGCTGCAGCAGCGGTAACACCTGCTTCGCAATAAACCCGGCAAAAGCCGGCGCATTGCCATACACCGTAGCGCCATAGTCTTCACCTGGCAAAGCCGGCCGGGCTTTCACATTCGTTGGCGTGTAGTCCCGGCTCCGACTGGAGACTGGCGTATCTGTAGCCGGATAGGCCAGACCTGCCAGAACAAAGTCTTCGATATTCCGTCCCTGCTGCCCTACCCGGTTGCGAATGCTGCGGATCAGCGGAAACGCATAAGGCGCATCGGTTACCAGCAATAATGGGCAGGCGCTTTTGCGCTGCTGACAGGGCAATGGAATATCCACCCACAATGGATAATTACGGCCCTGAAACTTCAGCTCATGCACCGCAGTACCCGCTAAACTGACAGCCGGTGGCGTTTCTGCAGCTTCTGCGGCAAAACAGAACATCAATGCCAGCAACGAATGACGCAGGGTTCGTCCGGGCTTTGCGCCCGGCAGGTTACAGCTCAGCATTATCTGGCCCCTTTTTTCGTTGCGCCATGCTTGTGTTTTGCCAGCTGTGGTCCGGGTAACACCTGCTGCCAGAACCAGCCAGCCAGTTTGCCGGTAACGTCTGCTTCTGCATTGGTCAGCAGCACTAAGCCATAACCGGTCGCCGGCGAATAAGCGATATAGGGCCGGTAACCGTCGACCACACCGGCGTGGTAATACAGCTTATCGTCGCCATATTGCACCATCCGCCAGCCACGGCCGTACCAGGCACTGGCATTACGGTATTGCTGCCAGACCGGCCAGCGCGGTTTAACCGGCATTTTTACCAACGGCTGCTGCAGCTGACTGAGTAGCGCTGGCGAAAACACTTCTGGCCGGTATCCCAACATCGCAATCAGGTATTGTGACAAATCCCGTGCACTGGCATTGACACCGGCTGCGGCGGGAAAACGATAAAAATTGGCTTTAGGCTTCACAGTGCGCCAGCCTTTGCCACCGCGCTGATGCGGCAGCGCTTTGTTGCGGCTGGCCAACAAACCGGTCAGACCGTACGACGCAGTATGCATTTGTAGTGGCGCAAACACTCTTTCACTGACCAACGTTTCATAAGGCTGGCCGGTACTTTGCTCGGCTGCACGGCCCAGCAAGCCAAACAATACGTTCTGATAGCTGTAACAACGACCAGGCGGGCAAACCGGCGCCAGCTCGGCCAGTCGCGGCAGAATTTGCGCCGGGGTTTGGTCGGCCTCAATCAAGTCTTCAAAAGCATGTGCCCAAAAACCTGAGCCTTGCGACAAAATGGTTTCGACACTGACTTTTTGCTCAATCGCCGCCGTTTTCAGCTGCAACTCCGGCACATAAGCCTTCAGCGGTTGCTGTAAATCCAGCCGGCCCTGCTGGGATAACTGCACCATGATATTGCCGGCAAAGGTTTTCGACACTGAGGCTAACCGGAATACAGTGTCTGCATTGACCCGGGCGTTGTCGCCAACGGCGCGTACGCCATAACTGCCAAGCGCCAGCACCTGGTCTTTATAAACAATGGCATAAGCACCGCCAGGTACTTTGGCCTGCTGCAGTTGCTGATTAAACTGCTGCTGAAATTGCGGCAATAATGCCGGATCTGCGCTGGCTTGAGCCTGCGGCATGGAGGTTATCCAGCCCAGTGCAGCACAAATCCACAGCTGTAAACGGTACTTCTTATTCACCCGTCGCTCCTTGCAGCTGGTCCAGTGGCAATACTGTTGCCGGATCAATCCGCTGCCCATTTAATAACAATTCCAGATGTAAATGCGGACCAGTCGTACGACCAGAATTCCCCAAAGTACCAATCACCTGACCGGCATCAACCTGCTGACCCGGCTGCACGTCGACCCGATCCAGATGAGCAAACAACGACTGATATCCACCGCCGTGATCCAGCAGCACCACATTGCCAAAATTGGCGTGCAGGCTGCCAGTGCCGGCCAGCAAAACCCGACCCGCTGCCACAGCTTGTAAGGAAGCACCACGCGCCGCGATAACATCAACGCCGTTATGCGGTTTGTTTTGGCGGAAATTGTGCACTTCTCCATACCAGGAGCCCACTTTGCCCTGCACCAGCGGCGCCAGCCACTGTGAAGGAGCAAGTCCGGTCAGTTCAGTTTTAATCGCCCATGCCGGCAGACAAAGCATGCAAATCCCGGCAATAACCAATCGGCGCTGCCAGCACGACAAGGCCGGCCCGGGTTGCATGATTTGACCAATCCGGTGCTGCAACATGGCACCACTGCCACTGCCGGCACTGGCCTGCAACCAGCGGCCGGCTGCTGTTAGCTGTTGCTGCGCGCGGATCGCCTGCAATAAGGTTCTGGCATACAGCGCACGCTGCCCAGGTTTTTGCGCCAACACCCAGCCATCGACCTGCGTTTCCATCGCTTGCTGGAAATGCCGTTCCAGCAGTCGCAGCGCAGGATTAAACCAACACAAGGCACAGAGCAGACGCCAGCACAATAACCACAAAGGATCACGGCGTTGCAGGTGCTTCAGTTCATGCCGCAACAGTAACTGTTGCTGGGGCAACGTCAGCTGCCAGAACCACTCCGGCAGCCACAATACGGCGCGACGGATGCCACTGACAAAAGGGCTGCCATTGTTCGGCAGCTGCTGCAACTGCAATACCGGATATTGGGCCAACAAACGCTGTAAAGCCGGGTCGTCCTGCACCACGGGCTGTAGCGCTTGTAGCGGCAACGGAGCCGACAGCTGATGTAACTCACGCCACAAGTGCCACTGCCGAGCCATCAACCACAATGAAATCAATGAGCCCAGCGCCAATAACAGCGTCGCCAGTGCTGGCAACAGGGCTTGCAACGGCTGTTGCTCCACCCAGCCTGGATGCGCCGGCAACGCCAATAATGGGCTGACGCCATGGTCAAGTTGCTGTGACCAGTGCTGCGGCAAATGGACAGCACTGTCTGGCCACGGCAAAAATGGCAGCAGCGATACCAGCAACAGCAAAGGTGCCAGCGCCGGCCAGTCCGACAATGCAGAAAAACGCCTTGCAGCACGTTGTAAACACCATGCGGCGGTGGTGCTCAGTAACACCCAGCAAAATAACGCCAGCAGCAGATTCAGCATGAGTCACCGCCTTGCTCTAGCTGCTGCAATTGTTGTTCTAACGCCTGCAGGTCGTCAGCTGTTAATAACCGGCTGTCGGCAAACATAGCCAGTGGCATCGGTTGTTTCAGCTCAAGCACCCGGCTGGCAAAATCCTGCGCCAGTGCTGCCAGCGTTGCTACTTTGGTTACCTGCGCACTGTAGCTGTTCTGATTACCTTGTAACTCAGCCACCAGCAACCCTTTATCCACCATCCGCTCCAATGTTTTGCGCGTCGAGGAATAACCCCAGCCTAAGACATCGGCCAACTGGTCATGCAATTCGCGGCCGGTTTGTGGCTGCAGCTGCCAGAGCAATTTGAGAATTTCCAATTCTGGGGCTGTAGGTTGCATCCGCGTGTCCTGTCAGTTCAGTGATGGCCAAATACTGCGACAGATGTCGCAGATTGGCAAGTGGTAATTGCGACAGTTGTCGCAGAACAATACTGAATGGATAAAAAGCCGGCGGTACGGACCAGAATCGCGCTGATATTTGACAGATTTTTCACAGCAGCGGCATGATGCTGTATCTCCGCCACCAAGCCGGACTTACCATATGCCGCAGTTACCTACCCCTGCTCAGCCGTTTCCGGCCAAAACTTTGCGTATTTTATTGGTGGAAGACGAGCCCGCGTTGGCGCGGAATATTCTCGATTATCTGCAATTGTGTGGTCATCAGACGGACTATGCCGCCGACGGCAAACTCGGTTTGCAGCTGGCATTGCAGCAGCACTTTGACGTGATCCTGCTGGATTTGATGCTACCGCGCCTGGATGGCGTGAGTCTGTGCCGCCAGCTGCGCGCGCAGGCCAGCCGGCATACACCGGTGCTGATGTTAACCGCCCGCGACACGCTGGCCGACAAAACCGATGGATTTTATGCCGGCGCAGACGATTATCTGACCAAACCCTTTGCGCTGGCTGAACTGGCGCTGCGCTGTCAGGCTCTCGCGCGGCGCAACGAACCGCAGCAATATTGCCTCGAGATCGGCCCTTTGCGGCTGGACCGGCGCACACTGCAGGCCTGGCGCGACGACCAACTACTGCAACTGCACCCTATTGGGTTTCAAATCCTGCAGCTGCTGGCCGAAGCCTATCCGGCGGTGTTGAACCGGCAACAACTGACCGACCAGCTCTGGCCGGATCAAGCTCCGGATTCAGATGCACTGCGCAGTCATATTTATCTGCTGCGCCAACAGCTTGATAAGCCTTTTGCCTGGCCCTTATTGCACACAGTTCACGGCGTTGGTTTTGTGTTACGGGTCACGGAGCAGGTGCCATGAATAGCAAAAAGACCTCGCTGAGCCTGCGGATCCGTGCGGCTTTCCTGCTGCTGGTACTGGCCTGTGGTGTATTGTTTGGCCTGCTGACGCTGGTGTTTGTCTACACCACCGAGGATGCTCTGTTTTACCAGCGGCTGGACCAGGAAATCGCCCGTCAGCAATTATTACCAGCGCCCGCGCCGCCGCTGGACCCACATTTGCAGCTGTTTCAGTCCGTCAGCCAGTTTCCGCCGGATTTGGCGGCGGCGTATCAAGCCGAGCCCAAAGCCTCCGAACTGCCCGGCACTGCAGGCCGGCATTATCACTTAAGGCGCTGGTCGCATCCGGCACAACAAGAACCACTGTTTCTGGTCACTGAAGTCAGTCAGCAACTGGTGGTCAGGCCGGTGCTGCGCACTATGCTGGCGGTCTATGGTAGTCTGCTTGCGGTGTTTTTGCTGTTGGCGCTGGCCCTTGGCTGGTATCTGGCACGGCGTGCCAGCAGGCCACTGCAGCAACTGGCTATGCTGGTCCAGCAGGATCCGCTGCCACTTGGTTTTGCCGCTCAGTTTCATGATCAGGAGATCAGCCTGTTGGCGCAAAAACTGGAGCAAAGTATGCTGCGGCTACAACAGTTTGCCGAACGCGAACGCCAATTCAGCCGCGATGCCAGCCATGAACTGCGCACGCCTTTGGCGGTGATCCAGAGCAGCTGCGAGTTATTACTGCTCAACCCGCCCGCCGATGCTGATGTCGCGCGCCGCCTGCAGCAGATCGCCAGTGCCTGCACTCAGATGCATCTGTTGATCCAAAGTCTGTTACTGATGGCACGCGAGGCCGACGTTTCTGCCATCAGTCCAGTCCATCTCACTGCGGCACTGCAGCAACTGTGGCAACAACAGCAACAATGGCAACCACGGCCTGAGTTGATTCTGCAGTTACAGCTGCCAGATACCCTGACTTTGTTGGCGCCGCCTGAATTATTGCAGCTGCTGTTGAGTAATCTGCTGCAAAATATCTGGCGTCATAGCGCGGCAGGTATTGTTTGTATCAGTGCCGGTGACCACTGGCTGCAACTGGAAAATCCACGCTCAGCTAATCCGGGCGCTGCCAGCGCCTTATCCGGTTTTGGTCAGGGTATTGCGCTGCGGCTGGCGCAAGCTTGTGCGCTGGAACTGCACAGTGAAGCGACACCGCTGTTGTGGCGTAGCCGCTTGTGCTGGCAAGCAACGCAGACTGAGACAAACTCTGGTTTGACATAAATTTCACCTGACAAGCTGCACAATGCGGTCTTTGCCGAATCCCTGTGGAGCGCCCATGTTACGCCGTATCCTGTTATCTATCGCCCTGCTGTTGTGCCTGTTATTGTTCAGCGCGATGGTGCTCATCCTGTCGCCAATGCCGGACCCACCGGGGCCTGTATACAGCCACTCGCATATCGTGCTGGATCAGGTGCATATCGTCGATACCCGCACCGGTGAGATACAGCGCGACCGCGCGATTTGGATCAACCAGGGCCGCATCGAACAGATCTCGGCAGCCGGCGTTTCAGCACCTAAGGATTATCTTTATGTGTCAGGTCAAGGCCACTATGTAGTGCCTGGCCTCTGGGACAACCACAGCCATAGCCTGAAACTGTCGCCACAACTGCATCATCCGCTGTACCTGGCGCATGGCATCACCTATTTGCGCGATATGTCTGGCTGTATGACGGGTGCAGACAGCTTGCTGGCCTGCGTCGACGACCGCCGGCGCTGGGCGCAACAAGCGCAACGAGGTGAACGCAGTAGCCCGCTCTATCCGCAGCAAAGCAGCTTTGCCATAGACGGCGGCGCTGAAGTGCCGGCAGATTTTCCGACCTTTTTACGGCTGCAAAGCGCTGAGGATGCCACAGCACTGGTCCGGCATTATCAGGCGCTTGGTGTCGATACGCTGAAGACCTATGAATTGTTAAACCCGCAACAATATCAATGGCTGAGTACGGCTGCAGCAAGCGCCGGCATGCAACTGGCAGGACACCAGCCCTGGCGCGTTACGCTGGCCGAACTGATCCAGGCGCGTCAGCATAGTGTTGAACATGGCCGGTTATTTTTATTTGAATGCTCGGCTGTCGCCATGCAGCTGAAACAGCAGCCAATGCGGGAAGGGCTAATCAACAGTGACGTCTGGCGCCAAATCCTGCAAAGTCAGGATCCGGTGATGTGTCAGCAGAAAATGGCTGCGATGGCTCGTGCTGGCGTGTGGTGGAGCCCGACCTTATTAACGCTGCAACTGGGTGCCAGCGCTGCGGATCCAGCGTTTCGCCGGGACCCGCGGCTGGCGCAGGTACCCTGGCTGCTGCAAAAGCTCTGGCAAGCCGACGCCGATGGCATGCAACGCCGTGGCCGTGACCAGCAGGGGCGGCCTGTGCATGCAGAACTGTTAGCTCTGGCGCAGCAGCAACTGAAACAGGCTGTGGCGCTGGGAGTGCCAATTCTGGCCGGTACAGATACGCCTGACAGTTTTGTCTTTGCCGGCAGCGGCCTGATTGACGAACTTGAGCTTTATACCAAAGCCGGACTGACCCCGTTGCAGGCACTGCAAAGTGCGACGTTATGGCCGGCACAATATGCCGGAGTTGCCGCAAGCGCGGGCACTGTGGACGTGGGGAAAGATGCGAACCTGCTGCTACTCGCCGACAATCCGCTGCAGCAGATCCAGGCGCTGCGTCAGGTTGAGGGGCTTGTTCTGGCCGGGCATTGGTACGACAAACCGCGGCTGAACGCGCTGCAAATCTTTAGTGCTGAACAGGCCGGTAGCATAACGCTGAACCTTCAGCTGGCCTGGTCAGCGCTGCAAAGTGCACAATTTCGCCAACAATTTGCTGACTAAACCAGGTTAATCGCCAGCACTGGCCACTTTGGCGGAGCTGGCTTTGCTTTTGCCTGATTTAACTGCGCCCGGTGTTGTGCCAGTTTTGCCGGATTTGCCGCTCGTTTTCGCGACTCTGCTGGCAGGTTGTTTTGCCTTGGCCGATGTTTTTGCCGGCTTCGCTGTTTTTGCTGGCCCCGCTTTGGCGATTTTGGTCTTCACTGTGCGGCTTTTTGTCACTACGACGCGTTTTTTCGCCGGCAGTTGGTTAGCCGCCACCTGACGCTGCATTTCTGTTAAGGCGTGCTTACGTTCCTGCGGGCTTAACGGCAGCAGCACAATAGGGTCTTGCGGCACACTGCCGCGCCACAGTTCAAAATGCAGATGCGGCCCGGTCGCGCGACCGGTCTGGCCGACCAACCCTATCTGCTGACCGGCTTCCACCCACTGACCGAGCTGCACATCGAGCCGCGACAAATGGGCGGATAAACTGGTCAGCTGGTCGCCATGTTCGATCAGCACCGCATTGCCGAAGGCCTCGCTCAGACTGCTATTATCGGCGCTTAACACCACGCCACTGCTTGCAGCAAACACCGGGGTGCCACTTGGCGCGGCAAAATCAACGCCGTGATGCTGGCGATTGCGGCTTTTGATGATATAGCGGGCAAATGAAGCGCTGATACGGGCGCCTGGCAATGGATGGACGAAAGTCACTGGCCCGCGCTGCTGCTGGGTCACAGTTTTTTCTGCCACCGGAGGCACTGGAACCGGTGGTGCGCTGGCGCAGCCTGCCAGCAAACAGAGCCAGCCCAACATCAGACCGGCGCCGTACAGACGTCGGTTTTGCAAAAATAAACGCATATAGTTTGATTCCGGCTAACTCTGGGTCAGCGTCTTGGTTCACGACTTCGCACGCAGCCGCTGGCAGCGAAGCATGGCTTGATTGTCAGACAGTGTCGCCGGATCAAGGACTTCCGGCAAGCCAACAACGCAGATCTGCTTAATTTCTACCCTGCTGATGCCACAAATGCGGTTTAACGTTTATCTATTATTCCTTTTAGGTATATAAAACCGAATGACAGCGCTTGTCATGATATAAAAAATCGCTACAATGCGCGACATCTGGACGGCTAAACATCCATTGCATCCAGAGAAGAAATTCACCCTGCACATGCTCACCGGTCAACCGGAAGCCTGGAAATCGTAGTAAGAAGGATTCCGACCATGTTGCCAGTTCAACAGTTACCAAACGCCGATACCAGCGTTCATAGCACCACTTGCACGCCAACCTCAATTTGTTGCCTGCTGCCAGCACGAATGTGTTGCTGATCACCTGTCTGGCCTGAAGCCCGCGCCATATTTCGGCGCAGCGCCTAGCCACCCTGTTTTTACCCTATTGACTGACTGCTGCGGCGGTCCAATTCGCTGAGATTTGCAGCCCCGCTGCGAATACACTCAGCGCCGAATTTTATTGAGGTTTATCATGCGTTTTACCCCACATTCCCTGACGCTGCTCGCCAGCGCCATCGCTGTTGCTACGCCGGCATTCGCCACTACAGCTGCCGAAGCCGCCGCTCCTGAAAAAGCCGTCGAGCGTATTCAGGTCACCGGCAGTTTTATCAAACGCAGCCAGCAGGAAGATGCCACACCGCTTTTGCAAATCGACGCCGATGCGATTGCCGCAAGTGGCAAAGTCACACTGACCGAAGTGCTGCGCGATCTGTCGGTCAATTCCGGTAACAGCTTTGACGAGCAATATACCGGCAGCTTCTCCGCTGGCTCGGCATCCATTGGCTTGCGGGGTCTCAGCCCGAAAAACACCTTGGTATTGGTCAATGGTCAGCGTCTGTCCAACTACGGCTTTGCACTGAATACCCAGGACACATTTGTCGACCTGAACGCTTTACCTTTAAGCGCTATCAAACGTATTGAAGTGTTAAAAGACGGCGCCTCGTCGGTTTATGGTTCTGACGCTATTGCCGGTGTAGTGAATATCATTTTAAAAGGACAAATCACCGACACCGAGCTGTCGCTCAGCACCGGTCGTGCCACTCAGGGTGGTCTGGAGCAATATGGTCTGGGCCTGTCGACCGGCATCGGCGGAGTGGCAGAGGATGGCTATAACCTGAGCCTGACGCTGGATTGGTTTGACCGTGCCCGTTTGGATGCCAGCGAACGCGACTTATTGAAAACCGGCGATTTCCGCCATTTACCGGGCGGCAAACTGGCTGGCTGGAGCGCACAGGGCGCCAACTCGCTGGCCAATCCATCGTTACCGCAGGCACTGGCCAATTGCCCGGCCGGCAGCGAAAAACGACCATGGAATGATTTCACGCCGGGGCGCAAAGGCGAAGTCTGTGCTTTTAACGCCCAGCCTTTTAATACGCTGCAGCCAGAAGTAACCCGCCGCCAGTTATCACTGCAAGGCACTGTCGCACTTGGTGAAAACTTAAGCGGTTTCGCTGAGTGGTTATACAGCGACAACGATTCAGCGATGTTGTTTGGCGCACCGCTGACCGTCGGCGCCGGCCTGTGGGCTTATAATCCGGTCAACGGCACTCTGACTGATATTCCGGTTTTATTGCCTGTTGGTCACCCGGACAATGCTGTTGCTACGAGCACAGGCAAACCGCTGGCCATTGAATACATGCTGTTTGACTTAGGCCCACGCACCAAGGCCAACAGCCAGCAGTTCAGCCGGCTGCTGGCAGGTGTGAAATATCAGGGCGAAGTCTGGGATGCGCAGCTGCAACTGTTGCAATCATTCAGCCATCAGCGCGAATATGTCGACAATTTCGTCAATCGTTATGAATTTGAAAAGGTACTGAAAGATGGCAGCTACCGCTTTGACGGCCGTCAGAACAGTGCCGAAGTACTGAACCGCCTGCGTTTGCAAACGCGCCGGCCGGGTGAATACGAAATTAATTCAATCAACGGCAGCGCCAGCCGCGATTTATGGGACAACGACTATGGCACAGTTGCCATCGCCACCGGTTTTGATTTGCGTAAAGAACGGATGGATGCCGGCACGTCGCCACAGGTGTTGTCCGGTACTGAACTGCGCCCGGCGATTAATCTGGTCAAAGGCGAACGCACGGTCAGCGCGGCTTTTGCTGAGCTGAGCCTGCCGCTGTATACCGACCTGACTGCCAGCGTCGCCGGTCGTCTGGACCACTACGACGATTTCGGCCGTGCCTTCTCGCCCAAAGCCGGGGTGCATTATGTGCTGGCGGAAGACTGGTTGCTGCGCGCGTCCTGGTCACGTGGTTTCCGTGCTCCTTCTTTACCGGAAATTGCTGACAGCAATACCATCAGCTACGGCACTGTGATTGACCCGAACGACCCGCTGGAACCGGGCAGCCGCCGCGGTTACACCCAGCTGCGTGGTGGGAACCCACTGCTGCAACCGGAACGTTCCACCAACAGCAATGCCGGTCTGATCTGGTCGTTCAGCAAACAAGGCAGCGTGGGCATTGATGTATTCAGAATTGAACAGCAGGACATTATCGCCGGCGACAGCGCGCAATATGTGGTGGACCACCCGGAGCTTTATGCTGACCGTATTTTGCGTGATGCACAAGGTCGCTTACAGATCCTGAAAAACCAGTACACCAACCAGGGCAGCCGCGATACCCGCGGTGTGGATATCGACTTTAACTTCCGCTTTGAGCTGAACAATGGCCATAGCCTGAGCCTGAAAACAGTCTGGTCACACTTACTGGATTACAAACAGGCACTGGTGGCCGGGCAGCCGGTGCTGGAAGGTGCAGGCAACAATCAGTTTGGCGCACTGCCGGCCTGGAAGAGTAATAACAGTCTGATTTGGCAACACAGCGATTGGCAAGCCAGCCTGACGGCCGCTTTTACCAGCGACTATCAGCAAAAAGTGGCGACGGCCGCCAGTAACCCGGGGCTTCGCAGCGATATCAGCAGCTTCACGCAGTGGGACAGCCAGCTGAGTTACCGTGGTATTGCCAATACCCAAATCAGCTTTGCAGTGCAAAACCTGTTGGATCGTGACCCGCCGTTTGACCCAAGCGCCGGCAGCGATTACACCGACACCACACAATACAACCTGCGTGGCCGGCAAATCAGTCTGACTGCCAGTTATCAGTTCTGATCAACAGCTGTTCGTTACGAAGAGATTAAGTAAAAGGCCCACTCGATTGAGTGGGCCTTTTTGCTTTATTGGGAAAGGTGATGCGCTCCGCAGAGCTGATGGCGTTAGCTTGCTTTTTAACCCGAGCTTCACGGCACAATCGTATTGGATAGCCACAGTACGACATCAGTGCCGGGAAATAGCCTGACAGGCCATAAAACGACAAAGCCCCAGTCGAAAAACTGGGGTTTATAGCTTTATTGGGAGCCTTCATATCCCTCGCGGAGCTTCGGGATTGTTCCGTCGCTGTGTGACAGCCAGCAGAGCCAAACTGTTGGCGTTCTTAAACCCCTGCCCACTAATGGTTCGGTTGGCATGATGAAGTGCGGGTGGCTTCGTGGGAGTCTGCACCCTCGCGGAGCTTCGGGTGTGCTCATCAGCTGTGTGACGGCCAGAGCTGCAAAACTGTTTGCGTCCTGCAATTCAATACCGCGGCTTCGTGGGAGTCTGCACCCTCGCAGAGCTTCGGGTGTGTTCAGCCGGAAGAACGCAACATTGGTTGCGTTCTTAAACCCCGGCTTCACTGTACTACTCTACGCGCAGCAAACCGCTAGGGTCTAAATACAAAAAACCCCGCTCACTGAGCGCAATGCAGATCAGTTAAGAGTACTTGACCGATCCTGGCAGTGTAGGAAAATCCGGAACCCGTCATAGGTTCCGGATTTTTTTATGCCGTTAATTCAGGATTTAACCGAAGTCATTGAGATGTCCGGGGAGCCCGTCGCCCGGATGGAAGTATTTGCCAACCATATTCCAGATGAATGGGTCCGTATCGCCGCGGCCTTATCCGACAAGGTCACTATCCGCCGCAGGCGATTGCCCGCTGATATGGTGTTGTGGCTGGTGGTCGGTATGGCTTTTTTCCGCAATGAACCTATCTCAGAAGTCGCCCGTCATCTGAATATCTGTGCCGATGGTCTTGCCAACGATGTGCTCCTGGCTGACAGTGCGCTGTCGCAAGCCCGTCAGCGGCTTGGCGAACAACCGGTTGAATGGTTATTCCGTCAATGTGCGCAAGTCTGGGGTCATGAGCGTTATCCATCTGATACATGGCATGGTCTGCAGGTATTTGCCGTCGATGGTGCCTTGTTCAGAACGCAGGATAATCCTGAGCTCAGAGGCCATTTTGGTTCGGGTAACACCGCTACCAACCGTCAGACGCCTTATCCGATGTTGCGTCTGGTGGCGCTGATGAATGTGCGCTCGCATGTGGTGGTCAACGCAGCCATCAGTCCTTATCGCAAAGGCGAAATCCCGTTGGCCCGCGATTTCATTCAATCCTTGCCGGCGCACTCCGTGACGTTACTGGATAAAGGTTTCTTCAGTGCGGACTTGCTGCTGGGCATTGCCGATGAAGAAACTAACCGGCACTGGCTTATCCCCGAGCGTAAAGGGCTGGTGTATACCGAAGTCGAACGCTATGGCGATGGCGACCGCTTGTTGCAGATGAAAATCTCCCCACAGGCGCGTAAAAAGAACCCGGCATTGCCGGAGTTCTGGCAAGTCAGGGCTGTGACCTATGAAATTGCAGATGGCGAGAAAACAGTCTTCACCTCATTACCTGCGACAGAGTTCACGGCACACCAGGTGGCGACGCTCTACCATGAGCGCTGGGAAATAGAATTAGGCTTTCGGGATATTAAAAGCTCGATGCAACACAATACCATCACGCTTCGCAGCAAAAAGGTGGCGTTGGTGTATCAGGAATTATGGGGACTCTTGCTGGGATACAATCTGGTCCGAAGAGAAGCCAGTCAGGCAGCAGTCGCGCACAAACGAGCCCCTGATGAAGTCAGCTTTAAGTTTGCCTGTCAGTTTATAGCCAACAAACTGGCGATGATGGCAGGCGCTATCTCACCATCGCACACGGCAAGAAGACTGTCAGAGCTGCGCGGTTGTATCGGCAATCTGTTTATAGAAAAACGCCCCAGGCCAGCAAGGCCCAGGGCGGTGAAGATATCCAAAACCCGTTATCCGGTAAACCGCAATGCGGCTCCACTTAAGNTDANAGAGNYATTGCCCGAAAGCGGGGCTTTTTGCTATGACGGTGTCACGTTTTAAGGCAACACAAAACCAACTGCTTCGTTCACCTTGGCTAAAGTTGCCGCCGCACGACGACGCGCTTCTGCGGCACCTGCCTGCATCACCTGCTGTAAGGTGTTGTGGTCATTACGCAACTCGTGGAAACGTTGTTGTACCGGCTCTAACAGCGCAATAACGGCATCCGCGACATCACCTTTCAGGTGGCCATACATTTTGCCTTCATATTCATTGACCAGCGCATCAACAGATTTGTTGGTAACGCCTGATAAGATACTCAGCAGGTTGGCAACACCTGGTTTGTTGTCGATATCGAAGTATACGCGTGGCGGATCTTCAGAATCCGTCATCGCTTTTTTGAACTTCTTGCTGATCATCTTCGGATCTTCGAGCAAACCGACAAAATTCCATGGATTTTCGTCCGATTTTGACATCTTCTTGGTCGGTTCCTGCAGACTCATCACCCGAGCTGCCACTGGTGGGATATAAGGCTCAGGCACAGTGAAAATATCGCCGTGCAAGGCGTTAAACCGCATTGCGACATCGCGGGCCAGCTCCAGGTGTTGTTTCTGGTCATGACCGACCGGTACCTGATTGGCCTGATACAGCAGAATGTCGGCAGCCATTAACACCGGATAGGTGAAAAGACCTGCGTTGACGTTGTTATTGTGGCGTTCTGATTTGTCTTTAAATTGTGTCATCCGGCTCAGTTCACCGAATTGCGTATAGCAGTTCAACACCCACGCCAGTTGGCTGTGCTCCGGCACATGTGATTGCATAAAGACAGCTGAACGGTTTGGGTCTATGCCACAGGCCAGATACAGGGCTAAAGAATCAAGAGAGGCACTACGCAGTGCGGCTGGCTCCTGGCGGACCGTAATCGCGTGTAAATCAACGATGCAGTACAGACAATCATAGTCATCCTGCATCCGGTCCCATTGGCGCAAAGCGCCGAGATAGTTGCCGATAGTCAACTGACCGGACGGCTGCGCGCCGGATAATACGATAGGTTTGGCCGAATTCTTCTGCATGAACGCTGGGATCCTGTCTGCATACTGCATCTTCTGCTTGGCAGTATTGTCAAAAAATTGCGCCGATTATAACCGGTTCCGCCAGCTTTGCCACGCCCGTCTCAGAGCTGGCTGACGGGAACTTTCTGGCCTGACTCAGACCGGACGGACTTTGGCTAACTCCGCGCGCATCGCCGTGATCACCTGCTGATAATCCGGCTGACTGAAAATAGCCGACCCGGCAACAAACATATCCGCACCGGCAGCGGCAATAGCTGCAATATTGTCAACTTTAACACCACCATCGACTTCCAGCCGGATCGGCCGGCCACTCTGGTCGATTATTTGGCGGGCCTGGCGCAATTTATCCAGCGTCGCTGGTATAAAACTTTGGCCACCGAAGCCAGGATTAACCGACATCAGTAAAATCACATCCACCTTATCCAACACATAATCCAGGTAACTGAGCGGTGTCGCCGGATTAAACACTAAACCAGCCTGACAACCTTCATCTTTAATCAGTTGCAAGGTGCGGTCGACGTGCCGTGAAGCTTCAGGATGGAAGGTAATGATCGAAGCACCGGCTTTGGCAAATTGCGGCACCAGACTATCCACCGGCTCCACCATCAGATGCACATCAATCGGCGCTGTCACGCCATAGTTGCGTATTGCCTGACACAGCATCGGGCCGAACGTCAGATTCGGCACATAATGGTTATCCATCACATCAAAATGTACGACATCCGCGCCTGCAGCCAGCACGCGGGCCACATCATCACCGAGGCGGGCTAAGTCCGCCGACAAAATAGAAGGGGCTATCCAAAACGGTAACATTCGTCTCTCCCAGCTTACAAAGTCGTCACTGTAGCCGATTTCATTGCGCCACGCAGCCGCTTTACCGATGATGAATCCAACGAAGCGCCCAAAAAACAGGCAATCCTGCACCACTTTCGCGCATTTCGCGCTGGCTGATTCGCTGGTAAAAGTCTATCTTATTGAAATAAAACATCTTTCACTGATGGCACAGAACTGGAATTACCTTTGGCGACCATTACAGATAAGGGCAAAGCAAATGAAAACAATGGCAACTAAAACAACAAGTTCGTTGATGCAGGGAAAAAAACTGGGCGCTATCGCATTATTGGTCGCCAGCTGTTTTGGCGGAGCTGCACAAGCCGCCACACTGACCGGAAACGTGGGTTATGTGTCTGATTACCTGTTCCGTGGTATTTCGCAGACAAATGAAGGCATGGCCTTGCAAGGCGGTATGACGCTGACCGCTGACTCAGGATTTTACCTGTCAACCTGGGGTTCAAACATTAAATTCGGCAATGGCTCGATGGAGCTGGACATTCTGGCCGGTTGGACCGGAAAAATTAACGAAGACTGGACCATTGACGTCGGTGCAATGCAGTATCGCTATCCAAACGGTGACAATGAAACCGACCAGTTTAACTTCAACGAATTCTATACCAAGTTTATTTACAAAGACTTAGTCCTCGGTTTCGCCTACTCAGATGACTATTTTGCATCTGGCGTCAACGAATACTACTACCTGTCAGCAGACTACACCTATGTATTGCACGAAAGTTTGAGCTTGCTGTTGCACCTCGGCCACAACCAGTTTGCTGACAATGCGGAATACAATACCTTTATTGCTGCCGGTCCGCTGCGTGGTGATGCCTATCTGGACTGGAGCGTTGGTTTAGGCACTTCGGTATTGGGCTCTGCAGTGCAGTTAAAATTTGCGTCAACGAATATCGAAGGCAGTGCGGGCTGCGATCTGTGTGATGGCCGCTTAGTACTGAGTTTGAGCAAGACTTTCTGAGAACAGAAAGATACGACATCATAAAAAATTAAAAAAACAGCCTTTGTCCACGACCCGAACCGGCAGCCGCAAGGCCGCCGGTTTTTTCTTGCCACAACCAAGGCGCTGGCGTAAAATCGAGCAGCTATTATTTGCATGGACGTTCTGATGAAAACTAAAACTCTGCTGAAATCTGCGTTATTGCTGCTGCCTTTGACAGTCGCTATCGCGATTTCTCACAGTCCGGAACAGCAAAACGCTATGGCCAGCTGCCAACCACAGCTTGTGGTGGCGGAGTCGGGAATTGAAACCCTGCAACTGCAATGTGACAGCACACAACAACAAAGCTGGTTAGGTTGGGCGCAAGGTCATAGCCGTTCTACTCAATTCCACTTTATTGATTTGTTGGAATTACTGAATCGCCTGCACACGCGCCAAGATAATGAATAACGGCCTCTTCTGCTGATGACAGGCACCAAGCCCGGACTCAGACAAATCCTCAAAGCGGTGTTCGGCGCCTTTATCGGTGTGCAATCTGAACAACAACGCCAACAAGACTTTCAGACTCAGGGCCCCTTGCCCTACATCATTGCTGGTGTGATCGTCACATTGTGTTTTGTATTGGGATTAATTCTTGTGGTGAGCCTGGTTCTGAGCTGAATGCCGCGTCGGGTTACTTCTGCCGATAAATAGCAAACAATTCAGCAACCTTGCCACGGCTACTGCCCTTCTGACTGATCGAACGCCCGACCTGGATTGAATCCAGTTCGGCACCGGCATATATCTTCCGGGTCAGAGGCGTATCATGATTACTAATCACCACAGTGTGACCGGCCGCTTGCGCCGCCTCTGCCAGATTGGCGAGCTCAGCCTGATCATCAAAAGTAAAACTGTTTTTAGCATAAGAAGTGAAGCTGGCTGTTTTCGACAGCGGCACATAAGGCGGATCACAATAAATCACTGTTGGCGGCTTCGGCAGCCGGGCAAATAATTCCGGGTAACTCAAACAGGTAAACTCGGCTTTTTGCGCTTTTTCGGCAAAACGCCACATCTCCGCTGCAGGGAAATACGGCTTTTTATACTTACCAAAAGGTACGTTAAACAAGCCGGACTGGTTATAGCGGCACAGCCCGTTAAAACAATGCCGGTTCAGATACAAAAACAACAACGATCGTTCAAGCAAATCTTCGCTCTGATTAAATTGCTGACGAAGTTCCAGGAAGCGTTCTTTGTAATTGTTCTGCTGCGTAAAAAACTGCTGCGCTGCTCCAATCAGCATATCTGGCTGACTTTGTAATAGCCGGTACAGCCCAATCAAATCAGCATTTATATCATTGAGCACATAGGCTGGATAGTCGGTATTGAGAAATACTGAACCGGCGCCAACAAAAGGCTCAACCAGCAAATCGCCGGCTGGCAAATGCTGACGGATCGCCTCCGCCAGATTGTATTTACCGCCTGCCCATTTCAGGAAAGCGCGTTGTTTGGCTATTTTTACGGCTTTAGTCAACGCAGCGGCCCATTAGTTAGTACTGATTTCACTATGGATATCACTGAGTGGCTTGGCGAATCCCTGCTGCAAAGGTACCGGCAGCTGTGCCGCCTGTTGTTTAGCGGCCGTTGTGCTTGCGAACGGCGCCATCACCACCACCAGCTGGCGTTTACCGTCTTTTTTCCGCTCGTAGGTATAGGTTTGCAAGTTGCTGTAGGACTGACGGAAACTCTGCAGCGCGGTATCGTTCGAGAACACCACCAACTGCAGCGCATACTGCGTGCCCGACAATGACAACAGATCAGATTCACTATAGCGGTAAGCACCACCAGTCACAGTGTTCGCGCTGGCTGGCGCCTGATTCAACTCTGCAGATGCTTCGGCTGCTAAGTCTTCCGCTGGTTCAGGCGCTGCTTCAGTTGTCGTGACCGGCGCTTGTGGTGTCGCAATATTGCTTGATTCTGCTGCCATTTCAGACTCTACAGTGGCTTCTTCCGGCAGTGTCGCTGGACGCGTTGTGCCGGTTGCAGTGCTGACATCGGCGCTGATCTCAGCCGCTAAATCCTGCTGCGAACTATCTGTCACCGCAGGGGCCGGCGTTGTCGCAACTGGTTCTGCGCTTGTTGTGTCTGTCGCACTGGCGGTTTGCTGTGTCACCGGAGTGACGGCCACATCTTCTGCCGGAGCGGCGGGCTCTGCTGAGCCGTCAGTATTAAGCGTGCTGCTTTGTTCAGTAAAATCTACTGGCTTCTCAAGACCTTTCGTCTGTGCGGTTCCCCGTTCAGCTTTTTCCAGTTGGTTGACCAATTGTTCAACTACGGCTTTCTCGGCGGCCGGCGGCGGTGGTGCTTCTTTAACCTGAGTCACACTGCCAGCCACTTCCTGTTCTTCCGGCAGATAGGTCAGCGTACCAATACCATCCCCCTGTTGCAGTTGGCGTTCTGTCCAAAACCAGAATACAACGATCCCAACAATCACAGCCATCCCGACGGTAAAAACCCACAATGGTGCTGCAACGGATGCCGTTTGCACTGCAGCCTTCTGCTGTTTCGGGGACTTAGCCGCCAGTTGCGGGTTTAATAAGACGTGTAAATTGCCTTGCGCCTGTGCCAGGCGCTCAGCAATCGTCAGTGTACTGAAAGCGCCGTCCTGCAGCAGCACACTGGCGTCTTCCATCGTAATTGGCGCCAATGGCAAATTGAGTTCGGCATGGGCATCGGCTTGTTCTGCCGTCGCAATCACCAGGCAAGGAATTTCAGCAAGCTCGCTCCACAACTGTTCCGGCAAATACTCAGACTGGTCAAGGATCAGTGCCAACGGCTGTCGGCTCTCGCGCTCGCCAATCAGACTGAGCAGGGTTTTGTCGGTAACCGCGCCGTGACCAAACCATTGCTCCAGTAAGTGCTGGCGAATTTTGCCAGCGCTCAGTTCAGGTTCAACGGTCAGTAATGCCAGATTAAATTCGTCGGATAATAGTTCGGCAACCGCTAAGGCCAGCGTGGATTTACCGGAGCCCGGACCACCGACCAAATAAATCAGCTGATAAGGATTAAATTCGAGCTGAAAAACCAACCGTTCGAGCCATTGGCGCTGTGACGGCAACAAGCCCTGCTGTGTCGCCAGTTTTTGATGTAAATCAGCCATATGTGGCGCCAAATACCTGAATAAGTTCTTGTTCTGTCACGTCATCGACGATAATGGCACGTCCGCATTGTTGCAACAAGATAAAGCGCATTTGGCCGGCTTTAACCTTTTTATCAGTCTTCATATACGGCATAAAATGCTGAATGGTCATGCCAGACGGCGGCATTACCGGCAACTGTACCGCTAACAACAAACTACGGATCGCATCGACATCTGCAACTTCAATCCAGCCACGTGCTGCCGACAGTTGCGCTGCCATCAGCATACCAACGGCGACAGCTTCACCGTGCAACCAGCTGCCATAACCCAACCAGGCTTCAATAGCATGGCCAAAGGTGTGACCGAGATTAAGCAGTGCACGCTCGCCTTGTTCAGTTTCATCCCGGCTGACAATATCCGCTTTCATCTGACAACAATGGCGGATCATCTGGCTCAGCACGGGTTCTTGCTTCGCCTGGATTTGCGTCTGATGGGCGATCAACCATTGCAAAAACGCGGCATCGCCAAGCAGACCATATTTAATGACCTCAGCCATACCGGCAGCGAACTCGCGCGGTGGCAGGCTTTGCAGCATATTGGTGTCTATCAGCACGGCCTGAGGCTGTTTAAAAGCACCAATCATATTCTTGCCAAGCGGATGGTTCACGGCTGTCTTGCCACCCACCGACGAATCGACCTGCGATAACAAGGTGGTCGGGATTTGCACAAAGTCGACACCACGTTGATAACAGGCGGCGACAAAACCGGTCAAATCGCCAATAACCCCGCCACCCAAAGCTACCAATAAGCCATCACGTGGAAACTTTTGTTCCAGCAAAAACGAATTGACCTGTTCAAACGACTGCAGGGTTTTATAAGCCTCACCATCCGGCAGCAGGCACTCACTGACATCAGCGGCGCCAAACAACGAACGCACCTTATCCAGGTACAACGCTGCAACTACAGGATTGGAAATAATGGCGACTTTTTTGTATCCCCAGAGCGGGGTGAATTCGGCTTGCTCAGCGGCGCTTTGACAAAGCGCCGGAGCAATCAGGATGGGATAACTGCGCAGACCAAGTTGAACCGCAACTTTTTCCATCTACAGCTCCCTTCTGAAATTAAAAACCCAGTTGTTCGACGATTTGGTTGGCAACAGCGCGGGCGCTTTGCTCGTCGGTACGAATGGTAAAATCGGCGATTTCTTCATACAGTGGATTGCGTTCTGCCGCCAGACGCTCCAGCACATGTTGTGGTGCTTCTTCGGTCTGTAACAGCGGACGACGCTTATCACGTTGTGTGCGGGCGACCTGTTTCTCAATTGGAGTTTCCAGATAGACCACAATGCCGCGGGCTGACAGACGGTTGCGGGTCTCTCGACTCAGTACCGATCCACCACCAGTTGCCAGCACAATGCCCTGCATACCTGTTAAGTCTTCAATGACGTTTTCTTCGCGCACCCTGAAACCTTCCTCACCTTCCAGATCAAAGACCCAGGCAATGTCTGCGCCGGTACGGCGTTCAATTTCCTGATCCGAATCATAGAATTCGAGGTGCAGCATTTCTGCTAAGTGACGGCCAATGGTACTTTTTCCTGCGCCCATTGGGCCAACGAGGAAGATATTGCGTTTCTCTGCCATATGTCGTAATGCTAATTCAGCTAACTCAAGAGGGTTGATGTCAGGACCAAAAAGCTCCCGTGAAAATTTTAAGCGCTGAATTATGGCAGTATTGGCGCGGGCTTCGCAAGCAAAAGTTCAAAAGGGACAGCCATTCGGCTGTCCCTTCTGCAATTAGCGGGTCTCGTTGATGATTTTTGGTGTGACAAAAATCAGTAATTCTTTTTTCTCGGTTTTATCCAGCGAACGGCGAAACAAAGCGCCAGCGTATGGAATATCGCCAAGTACCGGGATTTTCGATACGGTATTGATCGTTTGTTGCTGATAAATCCCACCCAAGACAATAGTTTCACCGTTGTCGACCAGCACTTGTGTCGTGATACGCTGAGTATCAATCGCGACGGCATTACCGGTTGGCGTTTGTACCACTTTGCCTTCAGTATCCTGGGTTACAGTCAGGTCGAGGATAATTTTGTTATCCGGCGTCACCTGCGGTGTGACTTCGAGGCTTAGCACGGCCTTTTTAAATTCGACGGTGGTCGCGCCACTGGATGCCGCTTGCACGTAAGGGATTTCAACACCCTGTTCGATGCGGGCTTTTTTCTGATTAGCGGTAGAGATCCGTGGTGAAGCCACAATTTCTGCTTTGTTTTCCACTTCAAGCGCCGACAATTCCAGATCTATTAAAGTGCCATCGCCCAGCTTGGAAATATGGAATCCGATACTACCAGCGCCATCGGTCGATACCGGCAAATTGACGTTGTAGCGCCCCGCCTGTGCCGGGATCTGGCCATTTGCCAGCGACTGCGCGGCAGCTGCAGTGCCCGACATCCCTTTGGTCAGCTGCTGATCACTGAAGCCCCAGCGAATGCCTAACTCTTCCGCCACACTGTCTTTGACTGTGACCATTCGCGATTCAATCAACACCTGCTTGACCGGCACATCCAGCCGCTCAACCAGCCGGCGTACGTTTTCAATCGCTTTGGCAGTGTCTTTCAGCAAAATAGTATTGGTGCGCTCGTCAACCGACACATTGCCACGCGCTGATAATAAAGAACTGTCTTTACCGTCCAGCAGCTTAGCCAGATCTGCGGCTTTGGCGTAGTTGACGGTGATAAACTCAGAATATAACGCTTCTAGATCTTCGACTTTTTGCCGCGCCTGCAGCTCTTTGGCTTCACGTTCGGCCAGTTCATCAGTCGGTGCGACCATCAGAATATTACCGTCCATCCGTTTATCCAGGCCGCGAACTTTTAATACGATGTCCAGCGCCTGGTCCCATGGCGTACCATCAAGCCGAAGCGTGACATTGCCACTGACCGAATCACTGGTCACCAGGTTAAAGCCGTTATAGTCGGCGATAATCTGTAGCACAGTACGCACTGGAATATCCTGAAAATTCAGAGATATGGCTTTACCTTTGTAGTCTTTACCGCCCTGCATAAAACCACCGGCCATTGGGTCTTTTTCGATGCTCAGGCTGAAAATATTATCCACTTGCTGATAGGTAAAAGTGAATGCGGCGGTCGGTTCAATTTCCAGACGGGTGATCACACCATCTTTAAAAGTTTCAATGCCTTTGACGATAGTACCGAAATCCAATACATCTAACTGGTACAACAAGTCATCAGCGATATCAGTGTTATGGAACTCTACGACAATTTTACCCAGATTCTCCCGCACATCGATGGCTGCCGAGCTGTCTTTCAGGAAAACCAGTACCTTACCCTCACCTTTTTCACCGCGGCGAAAATCGATGGCCTGTACTTTGTTGATATAAGCATTGGCATCCGGCTTCGCACTACTGCTGGCAGCGTCACTGACCTGCAGATAAAAGGTATTGCCTTCCAGCCGGGTTTTATACAGTTTCAGGTGGTCCAGAAAAACGGCAGTTTTTATGCCTTTTTGCCAGAATTCTGTCCGGGCATTTTTGACACCGGCTTTGTTGATCGTGACATCAGTCAGTTTTTCTTCAAACTCAGCTTCCGGGAAGGTCAACTCGATACGCGACGGTTCATTTAAAATCTGTACTTCAGGTGCCGCGCTGAGCGTTTCGTCAAAGACAAACTCAATCTCAGTTTCGCCAGTACTGAGCGGACTATATCTGACGTCATATAACAGCGGAGCTGCCATCGCAGAGCTGACGCTCAGCAACAAGCAACCTAACGCGATGTGGCACCAGGCTGATCGTTGTTTTTGCATGTTTTTTAGTTGATCCATATGATGCTCACACCTTATTTGCGCGTTGCGGCATTGGGGTCGGCCATTTGCATGGTGGTCGTCCGCTCTTTCCAACATCCGGCGCCGTCCGGGATTAATTCAATTAATTCAATCTGGTTTGCATCTACCTGAATGATCCGGCCATGAAACAACCCAATGTAATTATTTTTACTGACTCTGTGCAAGGTTTTGTCGGCTGCTTCAATCAATGCCCAGACATTGCCACTGTCCCCGAGCGTGCCACGCATTGCCAGATTATCCAACGCAAATTTTTCCAGCGGTTCTTTGCGTCTTGATGGATCAGGGCTCAGACAGTCCTGTGATTGTGAAAATTGTTCCTGCACCGCTTCCGGCCGCGGCGCACTGAACGGGCTACGGGCGTTCACTGATTGGTAACTGATATGCACAAAAGGCTTGGCTTTTGGCAGTGGTGGGATGCCCGCCGGGGTATTGGCTTTAACTGATTCCATAAATTGCTGGATATCAGTCAGCGAATCATTACACCCCTGCAGTAACAACATCATGGCACTCAGTGCCAACAACCGGCCAGCAGGACGACTCATGGCGCCTCCTTATACCGGTAAGTTTTGGCAACCACATTAAACACCAGCCGCTCTTCTTTGTCGGTTGTCACCGAAAAATCATGCAACGATACAATGCGCGGTAATTTAGCCACTTCACTGACAAAATTGCCGAACTGGTGATAATCGCCGACGACATCAATCTGGATCGGCAATTCAGTGTAAAAGTCTTTTTCAATTTCCGGCATCCAGTTAATCCGGACAAAGGTTAACCCGGTGGATGTGCCGGCATAAGTAATATCATCCAACAAGCCCGGTGTTTCGTGGGTTGCAGGCAATTGTTTCAACAAATACGAGAAGGTTTCTTCCATCTCAATCATCTGTTGTTTGTACAGTTCAAGATTGACTGCTGCCGCATACTTCGCCCGATAAGTCTGGCGCAGTTCCTGCTCACGCGTCTCAGCTTTTTGCAGCGTGGTAATTTTGTCATCGACCAGCATGAAATAACTCAGTGTCGCGACCAGGATACTGAACACGGCCACTAACATGGATTTTGCAACTGGCGGCCAGGAGCCCACATTCGCCAGATCCAGATTATTCAGTTCTTCCAGATTAATATTCAGGCTCATTTGGTGCCTCCTGCTTTTTTAACAGGTTTGGCGTTTTTGGCTGGTTTTTTTGCTTTGTCAGCTTTTTGCTTGGCTGTATCGATGTGCACCGTTTCATAACTTTTAACCATCAGGTGCATTTTAAAATCACTGAGCAGCTGGGTTTCATCTTTTGCCGCCTCAATAAATTCAAGTAACGGATTGGACAGTAACTCAGAAGTTTCAACAGAGCGGATCATATTGGACAGCCGGTTATTCGATTCACTTTTACCAACCAGCAATAACGACGGGCCTTTTTTCTCCAGGTTAGTCAGATAAACCCCGGCCGGCGTCACTTTGGCAATTTCATCCATAATCTGCGTACCCAGATTTCGGCTGCTCTGCAGCTGCGCAATCAACTCCATCCGTTTCTGCAGATTCTTTTTCTTTTCGTCGAGTTGTTTGATTTCGGCAATCCGCTGGTCAAGGATCGCAATCTCACCCTGCAGGTAATTGTTACGACCATCCTGCCCCTCGATCATCGAGCCGTACACGGCACTGACAGCAAACACCAGTAAAAAACTGCCAACACAAGCGGCAGTCATCGTGGTCATAAAACGGGCTTGTTGTTGTTTCTTTTGGGCTTCGCGCCAGGGCAGCAGGTTCAGATATGCCATGTTGAGAAACTCCGCATCGCGAGGCCACAAGCAACCATTAATTGCGGTGCCAGCTGCGTCAGCTGTTGCCGGTCAACCGCAGGACCAACTTCCATATGCTGAAACGGGTTTGCCACAATCGTATGGATGCCAAGTTCTTCGGTCAGTAATTTATCAATACCTTCAATCAGCGCGGTACCACCAGAGATGATCAGATAATCAATGCTCTCACGGCCTGAAGTTGTTAAATACATCTGAATACCACGGCGGACCTGCTGCAGGATCATGGTCTGAAATGGCGCCAGTACTTCAAAAGTGTAAGTCGGCGGTAAGTCATTACTGACTTTGGCCTGCTCTGCTTCTTCGTAAGTTTTGCCATAATAAGAAATAATGCTGCGGGTATATTGCTCGCCACCAAACATCTGGTCGCGGGTGTAGTGAGTTTTGCCGCCCTCGAGAATACTCATCAGCGTCATCGTTGCGCCGATATCAACAACGGCAATCAATTTCTCATGCACATCCGGTGGCAGTTGATGAAAGCACAATTCAGCTGCACGGCTTAAACAATAAGATTCGACATCAACTACTTTGGTCGCAAAGTTACCCGCGTCAAGTGCAGACACCCGGCTTTGCACACTTTCAGTGCGCGCTGCGCTGAGCAGTACATTTACTTTCGACGGGTCATTGGCGTTCAGATCCTGTTTCTCAAAATCCATACTGACTTCACTGAGCGGGTACGGGATCAGGCTGTCAGCTTCAACTTCAATTTGACTGGCCAATTCATCATCCGACAGGCTGGCATCCATAAAAATCACTTTGGTGATCACCGTGGAACCGGATACCGCCGCTGCAGCAAACTTGATGTTTTTCGGAATTTTTTTGCGGATTTTAGCAATGACTGTACCGACAGCTTCGATGTCCTGGATCTCACGGTCCGTCATAGACCCTTTAATCATAGGTTCTATTGCCAGGGCTTCTACTTTATAATGCTCGCCGTGTTGGCTCAGCAGAATAGCCTTGACGGTATGAGCGCCAATGTCGACGCCCAGGATGAGTGGATTTTTCGCACGAAACAACCGATTTATCATAGCTTCCTGCAGCCGTCTCAAACTTATGATTATTATGTTTTCGCTGTGGCGTACGTTGTTTTTGCACGAGAAACAACGTGCTTCAACAACTACTAATGAATTTATACTAGCAGCCTATTTTGGTAAAGGGCAGCAAAAATTGGGGCTATTCAGTGTCTTGGCTTAAAAAACTTGTCATTATCCTGTTGAGTTGTCTGACCTTAGGCGTACTTAGCGTTGCCATCACTTATCTGGTGCTGAAAAACGACCTGCCGAGCGTCGAAACGCTGAAAGATGTACGCCTGCAAACACCGATGCGGGTTTTCAGTCAGGACGGCGAATTAATTTCCCAATTTGGTGAAAAACGCCGGATCCCGCTTAAACTAAACGAAATGCCACCGATGCTGATAAAAGCAGTGTTGGCCACCGAAGACTCACGCTTCTATGAGCATCCGGGTATTGATTTGATTGGCGTGATGCGTGCGGCCTCGGTTGTGGCCACCACCGGCGACTATAGCCAGGGTGCTTCAACGATTACGCAGCAACTGGCACGGTTGTTCTTTTTAAGTCGCGAAAAGAAAATCATCCGCAAGGTCAAAGAAGCTTTTCTGGCGATCCATATCGAAGAGCTGCTGAGCAAAGACGAAATCCTAGAACTCTATCTGAACCGGATTGAACTGGGTCAGCGCGCTTTTGGCGTCGGTGCTGCAGCCCAAGTGTATTTCGGCAAGAATATTCAGGATCTGACCCTGTCAGAAATTGCCATTATTGCCGGTTTACCGCAAGCGCCGTCCGTATTGAACCCGGTGCGCTCACCAAGTCGCGCCCGCGCCCGCCGCAATATTGTGCTCGGCCGGATGCTGGCAGAGAAATATATCACCCAGCAGGAATATGACGAGGCGATTCAGTCGCCGATTATTTCGAAACTGCACGGCGCCCAGGTTACCGCATCTGCGCCTTATCTGGCAGAAATGGTGCGACAGGAAGTAGTGGCCCGTTATGGCGAAGAAGAAGCCTATTCAAAAGGTTTTCAGGTGTTTACTACAGTAGACGCGCGCCAGCAGACTCGTGCCGTCAACGCGTTGCAGACCAATTTGCATGCGTACGATGAGCGGCATGGTTTCCGTGGCCCACTCAAAACAGTCTGGCCGGCCGAAAAAGTGACCGCGGCTGACGGCAGCATCACGTTTAAAGAAGAAAAGCGCTTGTCTGACGAAGCTATTCTGGCTTATCTCGATGAACAGGATGCGATTGAAAAACTGCAACCGGCAGTCGTTACCCAAGTCATGGCACAAAGTGCTGAGGTGATGCTTTCTGGTGGCCGCAAAATCGAACTGCCCTGGGACGGCCTGAAATGGGCGCGGGCATATATCAGCAATGAACGTCAAGGCAATGCGCCCAGCGCTGCCGGCCAGGTATTGTCGCCAGGGATGCTCATCTATGTGCGTGAACAGGAAGGCCAATGGCGCCTGAGCCAATTGCCGCAAGCCAGCAGTGCTTTAGTCGCAATGAATCCAAAAGACGGCGCGATCCGCGCCTTGGTTGGTGGTTACAGCTTCAGCCAGACTCAATTCAACCGGGTGACACAGGCAAATCGTCAGGTCGGTTCCAATATCAAGCCATTTATCTATTCCGCCGCGCTGGAGCATGGCTACACGCTGGCCTCGGTGATCAATGACGCGCCGATCCATGAATGGGACGAAGGCTCAGGACAAGCCTGGCGGCCAAAAAACTCACCGGAAGAATACGACGGCCCGATCCGTTTGCGTGAGGCCTTAGCAAAATCGAAAAACGTGGTGTCAGTGCGCCTGATTGGTGGTGTTGGTATTGACCATACCATCAACCATCTCGCTAAATTCGGCTTCCACGCCAACGATCTGCCCCGCAATCAGACTTTGGCGCTGGGTTCTGCGTCACTGACCCCGCTGGAGCTGGTCACTGGTTATGCGGTATTCGCCAATGGCGGCTATCTGGTGAAACCTTATGTCATAACCAAAATTCTTGACGACCAGAATAATCTGATTTACGAACACCAGGCCATCAGTGTTTGTGATCAATGCGAGCAACTGGCCGCCAACACAGCCGAAGCTGACACCAGTGAGACGCAACCTGCGGCAACTGACGCAGCAGAGACAGTCGCAGCCGCGACAGCGGATCCGGCAGTGACAGAACCGCCAAAGCCAACGGAACAGTATGCGCCACGGGTGATCTCGGCACAAAATGCCTTTCTGATCGCTGAAGCGATGAAAAGTGCTATTTGGGGCGGTCCGGGCTGGAATGGCACGGCGCATAAATTAAAGGCGTTAAAACGCCGCGACATCTCGGGGAAAACCGGTACCACTAACGATGTTAAAGACGCCTGGTTCAGCGGTTTTACACCGGATCTGGTGATCACCAGCTGGGTTGGTTTTGATGATTCCGAGAGTGTGTTAGGACGTTCTGTAACCCTTGGCGGCGAATCTGGCGCGACTTCAGCGCTCCCCAGCTGGCTGAGTTTTGCCGAGCTGGCATTGGAAAATGTGCCGGAACAATTCCCGCCAACCCCGACGGGGATTGTCTCGGTGCGCATCGATCGCAAAACCGGTTTGCTGACGCAGGCCAGCGACGACAGCAGCGAGTTTGAGTATTTCATGCAAGGCACTGAACCGACGCAATATGCTGATCCAGTCAATCCATTACAGCCAGACCAGCAAAAACCGGCGGAGATTGATATTTTCCGTTAATCCGAACCAACTGAAACAACAAAGCCGCACAAGTGCGGCTTTGTTATATGCATCACAGAAAATACTCGCTTACGCCGTTAGGGTCTCAAACCAGGCTTCCGCAGCAGCAAGCGCCTGCCCCACCTGCACCGGGCATGTCCCACCAAGCGCCGAGCGTTTAGCCATGCCAGCTTCAATAGTCAGTGCCGGATAAACATCTTCACCAATCAGTGCGCTGACTTCCTGCAGTTCAGCCAGGCTCAGCTGCTCCAACGCCACTTGTTTGGCGGCGGCTTTTAACACCAACTCCCCGGACAGTTCATGTGCATCCCGAAAAGCAATGCCTTTACTAACCAGATAATCGGCCAGATCTGTGGCATTGCTGTAACCAAGTTCAGCCGCTTTACGACAACGGTCCACATTGACAGATAAATGCGGCAGACAAGTCGCCAGTACCAGCAGGCATTGCTGCCAGGTATTCATTAAATCGAAAAAGCCTTGTTTGTCTTCCTGCATGTCTTTGTTGTATGCCAAAGGCAGGCCTTTAAGGATATGCAGAATTGCCACCAGATGCCCAAGCACCCGACCAGTTTTGCCGCGCAGTAACTCAAACACATCCGGGTTTTTCTTCTGTGGCATTAAAGAGGAGCCACTTGAAATCGCATCGCCGAGTTTAAAGAACCCAGCTTCGCCCGAGCAGAAGAAAATCACATCTTCGGATAAACGCGATAAATGCGTCAGACAGATGCTGGCACAGGCAGATAACTCAACAACATAATCACGGTCTGATACCGCGTCGAGGCTGTTGCGTGCAGCCTGGCTAAAGCCTAAGCGCTGCGCCAAAGCTTGCCGGTCCATCGCCACACCAGTGCCGGCCAGAGCGCCTGAACCAAGCGGGCAGCTGTCGAGGCGCTTTAACGCATCGTCAATCCGGCTTAAGTCACGGCGGAACATTTCGACATAAGCCAGCGCCCAGTGACTGACCAGTACCGGCTGTGCGCGTTGTAAATGGGTAAAACCCGGCATCACAGCGCCGTGATGCAAGCGGGCGAAATTGAGTAATGCGCCGATAGCACCAGTCAGGGCCTGCTGCACCAGCTGCGCATTCAACCGGCTCCATAAGCGTAAATCGGTGGCAACTAAATCGTTACGGGAACGGCCGGTGTGCAATTTTTTTGCGATCACACCGATTTTGTCGCCGAGTTTCAGCTCGACCCAGCTGTGAATATCTTCTTCCACAGTCTGCAGCGGCAGCTGTGGATTGGCGCTGACTTCATCCGCCAGTTCAGCCAGTGCCAGGTCCAGTGCTTTGGCTTCGTCCGCAGTGATAATGCCGCCTTCCAGCAGACCACCGGCCCAGGCACGTGAACAGGCGATATCCTGTTGCGCCAGCAGATAGTCAAAACTCAATGAATCATTAAATGCCCGGAATTCTTCCAGACTCGCTTCCTGGAAGCGGCCGCCCCACATCGCCATACTGACCTCAACAAATCTTATGAACAAAAGCCGGGCAAGCCCGGCGTTTTTTTAACACGTTCCGGCGTTATTCTTTCACGCTGTGCAAAGCACGGATGCGGCTCGCCAGACTGTACAGGCGGATAAAGCCGGCTGCATCTTTCTGGTTATACACTTCGTCACCGTCAAAAGTCGCGAAAGCTTCTGAATACAGGCTGTTTGGTGAACGGCGTTTGGCGACAGTCACCTGGCCTTTATACAGTTTCACTACGATGTCACCGGTCAGTTGCTCTGCCAGTGAATTAGACGCGGCAAACAGTGCATCTTTTAATGGCGTGAACCAACGACCGTCATACACCAGTTGCGCCACTTCCAAACCGACTTCTTCACGGTACTTCAGTGAAGTGCGGTCGTACACCAGCGATTCCAGTGCGCGCAGTGCCGCCACAATGATGGTGCCACCTGGTGTTTCATAACAACCACGTGATTTCATGCCGACCAGACGGTTTTCGACGATATCAATCCGGCCAACACCATGGATTGAACCGGCTTTGTTCAGTTGTTCAATGGCTTCCACACCTGACACCGCTTTGCCATCAATCGCTGTCAGCTCGCCTTTTTCAAAGCTCAGCTGAATATATTCGGCTTTATCCGGTGCTTGTTCCGGAGAATTGGTCCACATCCAGACCTGCTCAGACGGCTCGTTCCATGGGTTTTCCAGCTCGCCACCTTCGTGAGAAATGTGGAACAGGTTGGCATCGCGGCTGTAAATTTTGGTCGCGGTCGCGGTAGTTGGCACTTTTTTCTCTGCCAGATAGTTCAGCAGGGACTGACGGGAATTAAATTCCCACTCCCGCCATGGTGCAATCACTTTTAACTGTGGCGCTAAGGCAGCAAAAGCACCTTCAAACCGCACCTGGTCATTGCCTTTTCCGGTACAACCGTGACAGAGCGCGTCAGCGCCCAGTTTCAATGCCAGTTCGACCTGGGCACGGGCAATTATTGGACGCGCCATCGAAGTACCCAGCAGGTACTGGCCTTCATACACGGCACCGGCTTTAATCGTCGGGTAAATCACTTCTTTAACAAACTGCTCTTTTAAATCCACGACGTAGCAGCTGCTGGCACCGGAATTAATCGCTTTTTGCTCAACGCCTTCTAAGTCTTCAGCGCCCTGGCCGACGTCGGCGACAAAAGCAATGACTTCACAGTCATAGTTATCTTTTAACCATGGCACTATGGCCGAGGTATCCAGACCACCGGAATACGCTAAAACGACTTTCTTCACACCTTTTTTTAATTCGCTCATGAGACAAACCTCAACTAAATAAACTGACTAAAACGGCATTCTGGACATGCATGCGGTTTTCCGCCTGCCGCAGGACCAGAGAATAATCACTGTCCAGCACTTCGCTGGTCACTTCCTGACCACGATGTGCAGGCAGGCAGTGCATAAAATGTTTGGCGCCGAGGCGCTGCATCACGGCAGTATTGATCTGAAATGGCGCAAAGGCCCTTTCGATCTGTGCCGGATCGGTTTTATTGCCCATCGACAACCAGGTGTCGGTATAAATTGCATCGGCGCCGGCAGCGGCCGATACGTGCTGACTCAGCGTCAGTTTAGCGCCACTTTGCGCAGCCAGGGCCTGCGCTTTTAACAACACATGCGCGTCCGGACCAAAACCCGGTGGTGTCACCACCGTCAGCGTCATGCCTAAAATGGCGGCACCTAGCATCAGCGAATGACAGACATTATTGCCATCACCAACAAAAGCCAGATGTACCTGCGATAAATCGCCCAGCACTTCCTGCAAGGATAATAAATCGGCTAATGCCTGACACGGGTGGTACAGGTCACTTAAGGCATTTACGACCGGCTTTTTACTGCTGGACGCCAGTTTTAACAGTGTTTGCTGTGAATACACCCGCGCGACAATCGCATCACACCAACACGCCAGATTGGAACCGAAATCTTCCACCGATTCACGCACACCCATAGCGCCGTTTTGCTGGTCCAGATAGACGCTGTGACCACCGAGCTTGTAAATGCCGACGTCAAAACTGACCCGGGTCCGCAATGATGGTTTTTCAAACAGTAAGGCAATGCTCTTGCCTTTTAGTGCCTGATTGTAATCTTCCGGAGTTTGTTTGATTTGACTGGCCAGCGCCAGTAAACCGGACAACTGACTTTTACTTAAATCCGCTAAACACAGTAACTGCGATAATTGACTCATTGTTTCACACTGCACGGCCGCAACGGGCCACCTTTTTTTGAGGAAATCTGTCCGGCAACGGACACCTCTCCTGTTTAGGGTGTCCGCGCGTTAGAGAACAGATTTCAGTGGGGTTACCAACTGATACAAGTGCCAACTTCCTGCTGTTGCATCAGCTTCAATAAATCTTCCGGCTGTTGCCAGCCAGCGACGATGATTGGTCGTCGCAATGCTGCGGCCGTTTCCAGCGCCGCGTCGAGTTTCACTTTCATGCCGCCTTTAATCACACCGCTGTCAACCAGCGCCTGCGCTTGCGTGCTGTTCAGTGACTTAATCAGCTGACCATTGCCATCCAGAATGCCCGGCACGTCGGTGAGTAACACCAGCGTCCCCTGCACCAGCTGACAAATGGCTGCAGCGGCAATATCGGCGTTCACATTCAGTAACTGACCGTCATCACTGAGACCAATAGAGCTGAACACCGGCACAAAACCATTATGTATCAAAGTGTTGACTAAAGTGCCGTCGTTCGCTCTGGCAATACCAACAGCGCCTAGTTTGGTATTGACGTCAAATTTCAAGCTCTGACCGGCGGCGAGTGTCAGCCCTACCGCGTTTAATCCGGCCAGCTGCGCCCGCGCCACCATCAGGCCGTTAACCGCACCGGCCAATGCGCCGGTGATCACCGGCATTTGCTCCGGCGGTGACACCCGCTGACCATCAATTTTTTGCGTGTCGAAACCAAAAGTCGCCAGCCAGCTGTCGACCTGAGCACCACCGCCATGCACCAGCACCAACGGATATTCCGCGGCCAGGCCTTTAATCACGGTCAATAAACTATCAAGTGCCGGCATATCTTCAAGCAGCCGGCCGCCCATCTTCAGCACTAATGGTGAATTATTCATGACAGACTCCGCCGCCAAGTAAACCAGCCGTTTCCGGCTTGCCAAATTTGACGTTGGCCGCCTGCATCGCCTGCGCTGCGGCGCCCTTGAGTAAGTTGTCGAGCGCTGAAACCACAACAACCTGCTCGCCGTCGATTTGCCAGAAAATATCGCAATAAGGCGTACCCGCCACATCCGCCACATTCGGCGACTGGCTCAATAACCGTACCAGCGGTTTACCGAGGTATGCCTGATCAAACGCGGCTTTCACCTGCTCGGCAGTCACACCGGTTTTTAACGTCACGACGCTGGTCGCCAGAATGCCGCGTTTAAAATTGCCAAGGTGGGGCGTGAACACCACTTTGCGGCCTAAATTCTGTTCAATTTCCGGTCTGTGTCTGTGTTTAAAAAAACCATAAGCGTTGAGGCCGACTTCACAAAATGACGTACTCAATGCTGCTTTGCGGCCAGCACCGGAAACACCGCTGGTCGCGCTGATCACCGGGATATTGTCGTCTGCCAACAAGCCGGCTTTGACTAAAGGTAACAGCGCTAATGACGCTGCCGTGACATAACAGCCCGGCACAGAAATCAATTGCGGTAATGGCTGGTCCAGCCATTCCATCAGTGAATACACAGCTTCATTGATAAGCTCTGGATGCTGGTGAACATAACCATAATATTTTGGGTATAAATCAGGGTCTTTCAGCCGGAATGCGCCGGACAAATCCACCACCACAATGCCGGCCGCCATCAGTTTTGGCGCCACTTCTTCACTGGCCTCATGCGGCAGCGCTAAAAAGGCAACATCAACTTTGCCGCGGATATTCTCGATCTCGGCATCGGTCCATGGCTGTACCAACAAATCCAACTGGCCTTTATGCCGCGGATACAGGGAAGAAAAAGACTCTGCCTGCCGCCCGGCAGAGGCATAGGCGTGGCAGAGTGCAAAGTGAGGGTTACGCGCCAATAACACACAAAGTTCGGCGCCGCTGTAACCGGCGGCCCCTAACACTGCGCTGCGAATCACTGAACTGGTGGCAGATTGTGATGACATCTTGTGGTCAGTCTCCAAATGCTAAATAAAAAATGGCCACACCAAAAACTGCGGCCAGTGTATAGAGGCTTTCATGCACTTTCAAGAATTATTATGCTGTTTTTGTGAATTTTTATATTATTCAAATTCACTTTATGCGCTTGCATAAAGATTCACCGGCCGCCAACACAGTGTTGGCAAGGCCCGGAACATCATTGGTCTATTGTCGCAGACCGTGCTTTGCATGAATATGAAAATTTAGCAGAGTGGCTGATAACTGCTAAATGTTGCTAAAGACCTGGATTATCCAGCGCGCTGTCGGACAGCGACCAGCTTTGATCGCGTTTCGGTAATAGTCGCAACGCATCAGGCAAGGTTGGATAAAATGACAATAAACCGTCAACAGGCCGCACCTTGGCTTTCGCCAGCGTTTTCAGTACCTGGAATTGCAGATCTACCAGCATCACGTGGCAGTCTGTTTTAGCCGTTGCGGCCAGAAACTTATCAAAGGCTGCCAGGCCACCGGCATCCAGCAAAGTCACGCCATCCATCAGCAGTACCACTTGCTGTTGCTCTTTACTCAACAACGCCAGTTCAGCAAAGACCCGGTCTGCGGCGGCAAAAAACAATGGTCCGCTGATGCGGAACACTTTATGGCCGGGTGCCAGTTTTTCGCTGACCAGCTTCGGGTTCTCTGTCACGTCCGACACCTTGGTCATTTCGGCGACTTCGCGCACAAATAACAGTGCCGCAATGATGATGCCGCAACTGATCGCGATCACCATGTCAAAGAGCACAGTAAATGAGAAACAGACCGCGAACACCAATACGTCGCTGCGCGGAGACGTATTGATCAAATGCAATGCTTTAGGCGCTTCACTCATATTCCAGGCGACCACCAATAACAACGCGGCCATGCCTGCCAATGGCAGATAACTGAGTAGCGGCGCCAATGCAAAAAGCGCCAGCAGGACCACGCCCGCATGCACCATGCCAGATACAGGTGAGACCGCACCTGCCCGGACATTAGCCGCTGAACGGGCCAATGCTGCGGTTGCTGTGATGCCACCAAAAAATGGCGCAACGATATTACCAATGCCCTGCCCCAGTAATTCGCTGTTTGCACTATGACGCCGGCCAGTCATGCCATCCAGCACCATGGCACAGAGCAGCGATTCGATCGCCCCCAGCATCGCCATGGCAAAAGCAGCCGTCAGCAGGTCTTTGATTAGTTGTGAGCTCCACACCAACGGCTGACCATCGGCGCCCGGCAATAACCAGGGCCATTGCAGGCTCGGCAACATATCCGGGATGCCGGCGGCGAGCGAACCATCGGCCGCGGTGTAATGAAATCTGCTGCCAATCGTTTCGACCGGATAGCCGAAATGATTTAACACCAGTGCCAATAAAGTGGCGATGATCACCGCAGGTAAATGCGGCGGAATACGGCTGCCGAGCTTAGGCCATAGCAACATCAGCCACAGCGTAACGGCAGCGACCAGCATCGCCGGCCAATGTGCCGTGTCTGCCGCTTTCAGCAGCACCTGCAGCTTTTCCAGATAATGTTCCGGCATCGTTTCAACACTGAGGCCAAATAAATCGCGCAGCTGTAACGTCGCAATGACCACAGCAATGCCGGCGGTAAAGCCTAATGTCACCGCTTCAGGGATGTATTGGATAAAACGGCCAAGCCGCAGCACCGCCATTGCCACCAAAATGCCGCCAGACAGCATAGTGGCGAGCAATAAGCCGCCAAGACCGTACTTTTGCACGACCGGATATAAAATGACGATAAAAGCCGCAGTCGGGCCAGAGATGCTGTAACGCGAACCGCCACAGAGTGGGATCAGAAAACCGGCAATAATCGCCGTGTACAAACCATATTGCGGCGGCACGCCACAGGCAATGGCCAAGGCCATCGCCAACGGGATAGCAATAATGCCGACGCTGATACCAGCCAGAATGTCTTTGCCAAGCTCGGAAAAACCATAACCTTCTGCCGCCGCTTCACGCAGCGCATGAAAAAACCGCAAAGAAAACAAATGAGCACGGTGCGACATCAGACAGCCTCACAACCCTAAAACTCTATTGTAGGGTTAAAATCAGGGTGCCAGAAATTTGTTTTGGATCTTTTGCAGGATTTTCCAGCGGTTAGGATCGAGTAACAAAGCCCAGATACTGAGTTCAAACAAGGTTTTTAGCGTCAGTTTAATTGCATGCTGATGTTGATAAATCCAGGGTTTGCTTTCGCCGTAAAATGCCGGGTCCATGGTATAAATCACGTATTCCATCGCCTGCAAACAGGCAATCAATGATGAAAAAGCCAGCAACAGCGCCATCAGATACACCTGGGGGACATAACCCTGACGTTTTGCCCGAAATAATTTCAGCAATGCAGAATCATCATGATAATGCACGATACAAAACGCCATCACTAAATCTATCAGTGCCGAACATAGGTAATACACCAGAGCAGTATCCAGCGTTTTCAGGAAATAAGAGATCGGGAACTGCAGTAACTTTATAAACACGATCAACAACAGCAGTGGCAGGATCTGCCGGCGTTGCAGACTGAACAAAGCAATGATGGCAATAGAACCAAAAGAAATCAGTCGTTCAAAGTCGGGCTGATGGTTCAGATAAAATGGAGCCGCCATTGCAATGATACATAACAAAGTGGCGGCTGTATTTCTTAGATAGTCTGATGTCTGATTCACAGAACCTGCATTTGTCCAAATTTTAGTTTTTGATCCAGATTGGACCGTCGCTGTCACCGATATGTAATGCGCTGACAACGCCATCGTTCGATTTCAGTGAAATACCGCCGCTGACTTGCGCCAGTTCAGTTGAATTTAACTCGACCAGCTCTGCTGATTGTTCTTGTTTTGATACTGGAAACAGAGCTGCGAACAGTTTTGATTTTGCATTGAATTTCATGATGAGTAAATCCCTTAATTGTAAAGATTATTTGGTTTGGATTCTAAGTTCCCTGACCCGGATCATGCAGATCCAGCGGGTGCAAGTTGAAATTGCAAAGTCAGTGCCAGCTGCTCATCAATACAATAAAATATGATTTTATCTATATATTTCAATTCCTTAAAAATACACCCTGGAATACAACACAGCAAATCAGCCTACATTGGCCACAGATCCGACCTCAAGCGGCGATATTTTTCCGCCGCTGCCGGGACTGCTTGCCGCATTTTGCCGCCGCTTAACTGTCAAGATTTTGTCACTGCACCCATCAGCTGCGGCAAAATGCCACACCACGCAATGTGCAAAGAGCGGATATAGTCAATGCTGACTCAGTACAGCGTGCATTGGACCGTGACTTTTTACGGCCGACTGCGTAGTCTGAACCTGTCAGTTTTTTGCAACGGGCGCTTAGCGCCCGCTTTTTTTGAGAGCGCTTTATGCTGCCCGTTCTGCTCAGCCCCGAGTCAAAATCTCATAGTCAAATCAAGCAATTACAGAAATTTCGCTGGGGCTTGGTCGGCACAACTTATTTAGCCGCGTTGGCAGCCTGGACATTTAATTATCCAGTCAGCAGTTGGCCATTAATGCTGTTGTTATTGTCATTGTACGGTTGTACTAACCTGTCCCTGGTGTGGTTGCCTGGTGCGGCGCAACACCCGCATCGGATCTTCGCACTGGCGATCCTGTACGATCTGAGCTTATTTACCCTGATGCTGGCTTTGTCCGGTGGCGCCGGTAATGGTCTGATTGCCTTGTTGTTATTACCAGTCGCTGTCAGTGCCGTGTTGTTGCCGCGTCGCATCGCCTTATTGACGGCGACACTGGCGGTTACCTGCTATCTGCTACTGGCGATCTTGTTGCCTCTGAGTCAGGTGGATCCGCACACCGGCCAGCTGATTTATGACCCGCATGCAGCGCACCGCAGTCATCAGGTTTTTATCGATGGCGCAGAGCAAAGCCTGGGGATGCCTGAACAATTCAGCGCACATCTATGGCAAATGGCCTGGGCTTTTGCCTTGTCAGCGTTTTTTATTGCCGCTTTTGGCAGTGCACAGGCCCGGTTGGTGCGGCAGAAGAGCCGGGAATTGTACCAGTTACAACAACAGCAATATCAACAGGAACAGATGCTGGCCGTGGCAACTTATGCGGCGAACGCGGCACATGATCTCGCGACCCCACTACAAAATCTGACCCTGTTGACCGACGAATTGAGCGACAGCCCGCCAGATCCCGCTCTGCTGGCTGACCTGCGTGGAGAAGTGCGCCGCTGTCAGCATATTGTCCAGCAACTGCGGCAAAATGCGCTGCAGCTGCGTCAGCCACAAACCAGGGAAGCACTCTGTCTGGTGGCACAACGGGCCTTAAAACTATGGCTGGTGAGCCGGCCCGAGATCAGTCTGACGCTGGAAGAACACACAGACCATACTGAAAATCCGATCTCTGACGCGTTGGCGTGGTCTGCCGCCTTATTTAACATTTTGGACAATGCTGCGGACGCCAGTCTGGCTCAGCAGCAACCGAGGATCGATGTCCGGCTAAGCCAGCACCAGCAGCAATTTAGTCTGCAAATCAGAGACTTCGGCCAGGGATTATCGGCAGAGCAGCTGGCCACTTTGGGCAAAACACCTTATGACAATGCTGAAGGCCTCGGCCTTGGCCAATTTTTGGCAAACAGCACCATTGAACGCTGTGGTGGCCAGGTGTTGCGGCGCCAGGCTGAAGGGGCCGGCCTTATCACTGAAATCCGTTTTCCGGCAAAGGACGTCTGATGAAACTGACTTTATTAGATGATGATGAGACCTTGTTGCGCACTCTGCAGCGTCGTTTCACTGCAGCCGGTCATCAGGTCCATACATTTTCCACACCGCCGTCACTGCCAGAACTGCTGGCGACCGTAGCTGACGTCTGGCTGATTGATTTGCGCTTTGGTGATACCTCAGGCCTCAACTACATAGCCCCACTGCGTGCAGCGCTGCCCGAATGCCGCATTTTGTTGCTGACGGGTTTTGCCAGTATTGCCACCGCAGTGCAGGCGGTAAAACTTGGCGCCGACGATTATCTGACTAAACCTGTTGATTTTGCAGTGTTATTGCAGGCACTCAGCAGCGAGCCCAATAGGCCCGTAACGGGCGAACAATGTGTTGAAGACCAAGAGACTTTATTGTCGGCCGACCAAATGGAATGGGAACATATTCAGCGCGTCCTGGCGCAGCAAGATGGCAATATCAGTCAGACCGCACGGTTACTTGGTATGCACCGGCGTACCTTGCAGCGCAAGCTGCTGAAACACAGACCCGGCTAAGTTGCCGGGTCTGGTCGTTCACAAAACATCAGAGACGCACTCAGGCGCGCGGATTGGCCCAGGCGGCAGCTTGTGCCTGACTGTGCCTGGCGGCTTTGGCAGCGGCAATTTGCTGACGGGCCAGGATCGCGAGGTCAGCGTGAATGCCACCTGCAGTGACCTGACGGCCAGCACCTGGCCCTTTTAGCACCAGCGGATTAGCCTGATACCAGTCACTCTCAATGACAAACACATTATCGCAGGCCTGGATCGCCGCCAGCGGATGATCAGGTGCCACTGTCAGCAGCTCGACCCGGGCTTGCGGGCCTTGTGGAGTCACTGTCAGCGTTGCGACATACCGCAGCACTTTACCGGCCGCTTGAGCGCGGGCATAAGTATCGGCAAGAGCATTGTCGAGCTCGGCCCGACGCGCCCAGAACTCGTCCCAGCTCAGCGTATCCAAACCGGCCGGCAGCAACGGCGTTAATGCGATGTCGCTGATATCCAGGCTAAGACCCAGCTCCCGCGCCAACACCAGTAATTTACGTTGTACGTCTTTGCCGGACAGATCGTCACGCGGATCCGGCTCAGTTAATCCCTCCGCCTGCGCCTGCAGCACAAACTCGGAGAAAGGCGCACTGCCGTCGTATTTGCACAATAACCAGGACAAAGTGCCGGAGAAAATGCCACTGATTTGCTGGATCTGGTCACCGGAACTTTGTAACTCCTGCAACAGCCGCTGCACCGGTAAGCCGGCGCCACAAGTGGTATTGGCCTGCCAGCTGACCTGCTGTTCTGCTACTGCGGCGATGATCTGCTGATACTGCGGCAATGGCAGCGTGACGCCTTGTTTATTGGCGCTGATCAGATGGCAACCGGTACGGACGATATCAACATAATCTTCGGCAAAACTGCGGCTTGGCGTGATATCGACCAATACTTTGGGATCCGGTAACCCGGTCAGATAATCCAGCAGATCCTGCTTTTGATATGGTGCTGCAGTGGCTAAGGTTTGCTGCCAGTCGGCAACATTGATCTGGTCACTAAACTCAGCCCGACGCGAATTAAACAAACCGGCCAGGCGCAATTCAATTTGACCGGCATAAGCTTGTTGCTGTTTCGCTAACAGGCTCAAAAACTCTGAGCCGACATTGCCGGTCCCTGCCACCACAATATTCAGCCGCACTGTGCTTGGCAGCAGCAACTGGTGTAATTCGGTCAGTTCGTTGGCCGTCAGCGCCGGGCTAAATAACCACAATGCCAGTTCGTCATCCTGGAAACTATGCACCGGTTGTTGCCGTTCCAGCCAATGCGCGGCCTGCAGCGGCAGCTGGCGTTGTTGGCGGGCGGCCGGTTTGAGCCAGGCGACGGCATAAAATTGTTCAGAGCTGACGCGTGGGTAAATTTGTTGCTGACCAAGGAACTGCAACAAAACTTCCAGATTTTTCTGCGCCACCAGCCATTGTTTGCCGTTGGTTGCCGGCGCGGCAAAGACCGGAAACTGTAATGCCGCCGCCGCTTGTTGCGGACTGACTTTACAATGCGCCGGTAATGTCAGCAGCACAGCATCAGCCAGATCTGTGACAAATTGCACTTCAATCGCACTCTGACGGCTGACACGGCAACCCGGTTGCTCCGGTTCATAACTACTGCGCACAATCAGTTCCGCCGGATGTTGCAGCAGTGGATTCAGCGTTTTGGCATGCAGTACCGGATTGCCCAGCTCCGCCAGCCGGATCGCCAGTGGCCACGGCACCTGGCGGTATGCACGCGCAGACGGCACTTTACGTGGATCAGCACTGTAGATCGCATCCACATCTGTCCAGATATGTACGGCATCGGCTTTGATCAGCGCTCCGACTATCGTCGCCGAATAATCACTGCCGTTGCGGCCCAATGTGATGCTGTTATGCTGCGCATCACGGGCAATAAAGCCAGTGACGACATTAAATCCGCGTTGCTGCAGCGGGGCCAATAATGCGGCCGATTGCTGCCACAGTACTTGCGCATCACCAAGCGGTTGCAGTTCAAGGCGTAAAAAATCACGGGCATCAATGGCTTGGGCTTCATTGCCACGCTCTGTCAGTACCGCACTTAACAACAAAGCTGATAATTTCTCACCGGTCGCCAGTACTTCATTGTGCTGACCCGCCTGTACCAACGCCGGCAGCTGCGCCAGCCAGTTATTTAGCGTATTCAGTGCCTGTGGTGCAGTTAACGCGGTTAGAGTCCGATTGACCAGTAAGCGCAGCTGCGCCGACAGTTGCTGCCATTGGGTGTCAAAACTACCTGCATCCGCTGCAGCAGCGATTAGATCCAGCAAATGGTCGGTGGTATCGCCCGGCGCCGATACGACGACCCAGGCACTGCGTTGCGGTTGCTGCAGCAGAATATCTGCCACGGCATGAAAACGTTCGGCGGTGGCCAGGCTGCTGCCACCGAATTTATGTACGATGACCTTGTCGGCCTCGGCGGAAAGTTGTTGTAGTGCCATGATCATTACCAAAAAGCGGCCAGGGCTGGATTCAGCCGGAATTGTTGTTCGTTGTGTGCGTTTGCCGGTTTGACTGCGCCCGGTGCAGTGTCATGACCTGCTGCGGCGTTGCCACCATCTGCCCGGATTGCCACTGCAACGGCAGTAAATGCCTGCTCCAGATCGGCCAGCAAATCGCGTGGATCTTCAATGCCGACCGACAGACGGATTAATGTCGGGCCTATGCCGGCGGTTTTTTGCGCGGCGGCGTCCATCGACGCATGTGTCATAGTGCCGGGATGGCAAATCAGGCTTTCAATACCACCTAACGATTGTGCCAGCGTGAAACACTCCAGCGCGGCAAAAAAAACAGCCAGATATTTGGCATCTGCCGCTAAATCAAAGCTGATCATGGCGCCAAAGCCATGTTGTTGCGCTTTGGCAATGGCATGGCCCGGATGGTCTTTTAAGCCCGGATAATAAATCTTACCGGCCAGCGGTTGCTGTTGCAGGTAGTCCACCACCAATGCAGCATTTTCCTGATGCGCTTTGATCCGCGGTAACAAAGTGCGGATGCCGCGCAGTGTCAGATGCGAATCAAAGGCACCGGCGGTGACGCCGAGACAATTGGCCCACCATTTCAATTCATCACCCAATGCAGCGTCTTTCACAATCAAAGCGCCGCCGACAATATCACTGTGGCCATTTAAATATTTGGTGGTGGAATGCAACACCAAATCGGCGCCGAGCGCGATCGGGTTTTGCAGTGCCGGTGATAAAAAGGTGTTGTCGACCAGCACCAGTGCCTGCAGCGTTTTCGCCAGGTCACAGACAGCACGCACATCGGTGATTTGCAGCAACGGATTGCTTGGTGTTTCCAGCCAAATCAGTTTTGGTGCTGCGGCGCTGACCAGTTCTGCCCAGTTATCTTGCTGAAAATTGACGATCACTAACTTAAAGGCGCGTTTTTTATTGGCCAGATTGGTGAATAAGCGGTAGCTGCCACCGTAACAATCGTGCGGGATCACCAGAGTATCGTCCGGCGTCAGCACCTGTAGCGCCAGCACACAGGCCGACATGCCGGTATTGGTCACCAGAGCCTTGGCACCGCCTTCGAGTTGACACAACGCATCACCCAGCAGGTCACGGGTTGGGTTATTCGACCGTGAATAATCGTATTTTCCCGGCTGTTTAAACGCTGGTAATTCGTAGGTAGAGGTCAGATACATCGGCGGCGTCACGGCACCATACGCGGGGTCCTGCGCGATACCGGCGCGGGCTGCAACTGTGGCGGAGCGACGTGTGGACATATCAACCTCATACTTTTAGATGTTTAGACGGCTAAAAGTATACAGCGCCGAAAAAGGATGTCAAAACATTTAGACGTCTATCATGATTATTTCTTGCGCAGCGTTTGTTTATACGCGTATAAAGAGATAAAATTTCGGGCCAAAACGCACAACAAATAATTAAATCAAGGTACAACTATGGCAAAGTGGAATGGTGAATACGTTCACCCCTATGCAGAACACGGCAAGAAATCAGAACAGGTGAAGAAAATCACCGTCTCCATCCCCCTGAATGTATTAAAAGTTTTAACTGATGAGCGCACCCGCCGCCAGGTCAACAACTTACGCCACGCCACCAACAGCGAATTATTATGCGAAGCTTTTTTGCATGCATTTACCGGCCAGCCACTGCCTGCCGATGAAGATTTACGCAAAGATAACCCACATCAAATCCCAATCGAAGTGCGCAATATCCTGACCAGCATGGGTAAACCCATTCCGGACATTCAGGAAGCTGAATCAGACGAAGAATAAAGACCGACGCAACCGAAAAATTAACAACGACAGGTTGCCGCAAGAGTCGATAATAAATTCAAACAACAGGCATAAAAAAAAACCGCGGCTCGCCGCGGTTTTTCTTTTTATTGCAGCGGAAAAATCAGCTTTCCATATAGTGTTTTGGCATTGGGATGCGCGCGACACCTGAGGCGACAGCCGCATCGGCCACCGCTTTGGCCACGCGCGGCAACAGGCGTGGGTCCATTGGTTTTGGAATGATGTATTCAGCGCCAAATTCAAGCTTAGCGACCTGCGCGGCCTGTAACACTTCCGCAGGCACCGGCTCTTTGGCGATGGCGCGGATCGCATGCACAGCGGCAATCTTCATCTCATCGTTAATGACACTGGCCCGCACGTCTAATGCGCCGCGGAAAATAAACGGGAAACACAACACGTTATTGACCTGGTTCGGATAATCCGAACGGCCGGTGGCCATGATGATATCTTTGCGCTCGGCATGCGCCAGCTCTGGCTTTATTTCCGGATCCGGGTTTGAGCAGGCAAAAATCACCGGATTCGCCGCCATCAGTTTCAGCGCTTGTGGTGGCAATGCATCAGGCCCGGACACACCGATAAAGACATCTGCACCATCCAGTGCGTCTTCCAGCGTGCGTTTATCCGTGTTATTGGCAAACAAAGTTTTGTATTTGTTCAGATCTTCACGGCGGGTATGGATCACGCCTTTGGTGTCCAGCATGTAGATGTATTCGCGTTTGGCGCCGCATTTAATCAGCAGCTCCATACAAGCGATTGCGGCAGCGCCGGCGCCCATACAAACAATGGTGACTTTACGGATATCTTTGCCCTGAATTTCCAGCGCGTTTAACAGACCGGCCGCGGTGACAATGGCGGTGCCGTGTTGGTCGTCATGGAATACCGGAATATTGCAGCGTTTGATCAGCTCTTTTTCAATCTCAAAACATTCCGGCGATTTGATATCTTCGAGGTTAATACCGCCAAAAGTGTCGGCGATATTCGCTACTGTATTGATGAAATCTTCAGTGGTGCGGTGCGTCACTTCGATGTCAATCGAATCCAGATTGGCAAAACGCTTGAACAACAGCGCCTTACCTTCCATCACAGGTTTAGACGCCATCGGGCCCAGATTGCCTAGGCCTAAAATCGCGGTGCCATTGGTGATCACGGCCACCAGATTGCCTTTGCCTGTGTATTTGTAAACATTGTCGATGTCGTCGGCAATTTCGCGCACCGGCTCAGCGACACCGGGGCTGTAGGCCAGCGCTAAGTCTTTGACCGTCTCAGCCGGTTTGGTGATTTGAATGCCGATTTTGCCCGGCGTGGGATTGGCATGATAATCGAGCGCTGCTTTCCTGAAATCTGACATGGTAAGAGTCCTGAGGCTTAGCCCTGTGGGCTTTATGTTATTTGCCAATACTTTTGCGAGGGTAAGCGCAAAAGGCGGCCCATTGTAAAGAGCCTGACGCGGCATGCCTATTGACTTCACGCTGGTTGTACCTCTGTCCAGAGTGGCCTTGTGAACACAATAGTTGCCTTTTTACGTGGAGGAGCGGCGGAAAATGTCTGTGCACTTTTTGGCCATCAGGCTTGTTATAACAACTTTTGGCCGTGGTGCCAAGCGACAAAATCCCAAGAGGTAAGACCAGCAACCGCAATTTGCTTAAAGATGCAAGAAGCTGTCATGAAAAGGCAGATAGTTGTGCAGACTGGCTGAATTTACATGCACACTCGTAGCGAAGAATATCGCTAATTGATTGATTTTAAATAAACTAAATAGATTTCATTTCGAAGATGAATAAATAATAGCCAAACAGGTTATGCAATAAGTTACAGGCACAAAAAAAGCACCCGGAGGTGCTTTTTTGCGGTAACGCGACTGGATTATTTGGCGCCCAGTACTGCGAAACGTTTCTTGAAGCGGTCAACACGACCACCTACGTCCAGAACTTTTTGCTTACCTGTGTAGAACGGGTGGCAAGCTGAGCAAACGTCCAAGTGGATGTCTTTGCACAGTGCTGAACGGGTTTTGAATGCATTACCGCAAGTACAAGTTGCAGTGATTTCTTTGTATTCCGGGTGGATACCTGGTTTCATGGCTTACCTCGTTAGGCCGTATCGCTATCTGATCAGCTCACTGTCAGACACCATACGCATTTCAGTTAATTTAGGGCGCGTAGCTTAATAGATCCGACCTGCCGGTTCAACTTTTTCTTCATTTTTTGCAGAAAAAAGCAGCGGATTGTTGCCGTTGCTGAGCTGCACTGAAAAAAGCATTGTGGCAGGTCAGCCCGACTCGCTACACTTTGCCGCATTCTGGCCCTGAGATCTTGCCTGTTGAACCGAGTCCGCGTCGCACTGCCTGTCCCGCTGCATCAGCATTTTGATTATTTGTTGCCCGAGGGTATGCAGGTCCAGGTCGGTGTGCGGGTACGGGTGCCATTTGGCAAGCGGGAACTGATTGGCATTGTCTGGCAACTCGAGCCGGAAAATGCCCATCCGGATAAGCTGAAAGCGCTGCTGGAGGTTCTGGACCAGACGCCATTATTTGGCAATGAAATCAAACAGTTGTTAAGTTTTGCTTCAGACTACTACCATCATCCGCTCGGCGAAGTGCTGGTCAGTGCCCTGCCAGCGCTGCTGCGGGAAGGCAAGTCTGTGTTAGCCGGACACGGCCGGTTGCTGCAACTGACCCCACAAGGCAGCAGTCTCAAACCGGATTCGCTGCAACGCGCGCCACGCCAGCTGGCGCTGTGGCAACGCCTGCAACAGTCCGCTTGCCGTGAAGATGAACTCGTTGGTGAAAGCCCGCAAATTAAAGCTTTGCTGGAAAAAGATTTGGTAGCATGGCAAGCCATTGAATTTAAGCCTTTTACACCACAACCAGACCGGCAGACGCCATTACAGCTCAATCCGGCGCAGGCATTGGCGGTTAGCGCTATCAATCAGTCGGCCGGTTGCTTCAGCCGGTTTTTACTGGAAGGTGTCACCGGCTCCGGTAAAACTGAAGTCTATCTGCAATGTATCAGCCCGGTACTACAGCGCGGCCAACAAGTGCTGGTCTTGGTGCCGGAAATTGGTCTGACCCCACAGACGCTGGCGCGTTTTGCCAAACGCTTTGCGGTGCCTTTGCAGATTTGGCATTCCAACATGACCGATCAGGAGCGATTACTGGCCTGGCAACGCAGCCAGAGCGGCGATGCCGCGATCACCATAGGTACCCGTTCCGCGCTGTTTTTGCCGTTTTTACAGCTCGGCTTGCTGATCATTGATGAAGAACACGACGCTTCATTAAAGCAACAGGAAGGCTTCCGGTATCACGCCAGGGATCTTGCCGTGAAGCGCGCCGCACTGGCGGGTTGCCCGATCGTGCTGGGTTCGGCCACCCCCAGTCTTGAATCGTTGTACAACGTGCAGCAGGGCAAATTTGCCCATTTACCATTGCCAGAGCGCGCCACCAGCCAAAAAGTGCCCAAAATTGAGCTGATGGATTTAAAGCAGCAGGTACTTAAACATGGCCTGGCGGATGGCACGCTGGCCCAGATCAAACAGCGGTTGCAACGCGGTGAACAAGTGATGTTGTTCTTAAACCGCCGCGGTTTTGCCCCGGCACTGATCTGCCATGAATGTGGCTGGCTGACCGAATGCCAGCGCTGCGCCGCCTTTACCACGTTTCATAAACAAAGCCGCCAGCTGGTATGTCACCATTGCGGCGCCAGCCGGCCGGTTCCACATCAATGTGGTCATTGCGGCAGCACGCAGCTCGCGCCGGTCGGGCAAGGCACTGAACAGCTCGAAGAGCAGCTACAACAGCTGATCCCAGACTTCCGGGTGATCCGGCTCGATCGCGACAGCACGCGGCGTAAAGGCAGTCTGGAAGCCTTGCTGGAGGAAATTAATCAGGGCCAGCCGGCCATTATTGTCGGCACTCAGATGCTGGCCAAAGGCCATCATTTCCCCAAAGTCAGTCTGGTGGTGATTGTTGATGTCGACAGCGCTTTGTATTCCAGCGATTTTCGCGCCTCTGAGCAACTGGCGCAGCTGCTGACCCAAGTGGCAGGCCGGGCCGGGCGTGGTGATGTGGCCGGCACTGTGTTGCTGCAAACCCATTATCCGGGTCATCCGCTATTACAGGACGTGATCCAGAATGGTTACAACTCGTTTGCCCGCAGTGCTTTGCTGGAACGCCAGCAAACCCGCTTGCCGCCTTATCAGCATCTGGCGTTATTTCGTACCGAATCTTTTGACAGCAATGACGGTCTGATGTTTTTAACCGGCATTCAGCAGCTGATCGCCGCTGAATGCCCACAAATACAATATTTAGGCCCGCTGAAACCACCACTGGAACGAAAAGCCGGCAAATTCCGCTGGCAACTACAGCTGTTTTGCCGTGATCGCCGACAACTGCATCAGGCGCTGGATCTGGTGTTAAACCAATGTTGCAGCACTGCACTTTCGCGCAAAATCAAATGGCAACTGGATGTCGACGCGCTTGATCTGAGTTAAAAACCGCTGGCGCCAGCGTGCAGAAGCGCAATTCAACCTTACTTTTTTGCCGCCAAATCCAGTACAATCCCCTCACATTTGTCGCCGCAAGAATTTGGCATGCCTCATCAAGATTATGTAAAAACGGCCCGGCCAGCACCGCGTCCGAAGAAAAAACCAAACGAAAAGAAACCACTACCAGTATTACTGATAGGCGTCGTGACCCTATTGCTGGTCGCATTTAGCGCTTTTTTATGGCACATCTCACACCGGCCAGGCGCGGATGCGGCGGCTGAACAGGCCAAAGCAGCGGTAGCGACCCCACAATCGTTGGATGAATTGCCACCAAAACCGGCCAAAGAGCCGTATACCTACATCAAAGAGCTGCAAACCAAAGAAATTCAGGTGGAAGCCGACCAGCTCGCCACCAAAGCACCGGCCAACATGTTTTGTGGCACCTTTAAAGCGATGGACGGTGCGCAGCAATTAAAAGCCAAAATGGCTTTTGCCGGTGTCAGTTCGGAGATCCGCGAATCTTCCGGCAAATACCGGGTGGTCTCCGGCCCATATGTCAGCAAACGTCAGGCCCAAAACGACAAAAACAAACTGCTGAAACAAAAAATAGCCAACTGCTGGGTACTCTAAATCCCAACACGGGCCGCACGCTTGAAAAATGCGGCCCTGCCCCACATATCTGCGTTATCTGTCCTCTTTGAATTGATGTTATGACCACTATTGTTTCTGTACGCCGCAACGGCCAAGTTGCGCTCGGTGGTGACGGCCAGGTCACCCTCGGTAACACTGTGATGAAAGGCAACGCGAAAAAAGTGCGCCGGCTTTATCACGGCAAGGTACTGGCTGGTTTTGCCGGTGGTACAGCGGACGCTTTCACACTGTTTGAACGTTTTGAAGCCAAGCTGGAACTGCACCAGGGCCATCTGATGCGCGCGGCTGTGGAACTGGCCAAAGACTGGCGCACCGACCGGATGCTGCGCAAGCTCGAGGCTTTGCTGGCAGTCGCCGATGCCAACTGCTCGCTGATCATTACCGGTAACGGCGATGTGATCCAGCCAGAGCAGGATTTGATTGCCATTGGTTCCGGCGGGCCATTTGCTCAGGCTGCTGCCACGGCGTTACTGAATAACACTGAATTACCCGCCAGCGCTATTGTCGAAAAAGCGCTGACTATCGCCGGTGATATCTGCATTTACACCAATCATCATCACACGATTGAAGAATTAAAATAAGGCCATCTGATGTCGGAAATGACTCCCCGCGAAATCGTCCACGAACTGGACCGCCATATCATCGGTCAGCAAGGTGCCAAACGCGCCGTGGCTATTGCACTGCGTAACCGCTGGCGCCGGATGCAGCTTGACCCAGCATTGCGTCAGGAAGTAACGCCAAAAAATATTCTGATGATTGGCCCGACCGGCGTTGGTAAAACCGAAATTGCCCGGCGCCTGGCTAAACTGGCTAATGCTCCATTTATCAAAGTGGAAGCGACCAAATTCACCGAAGTCGGTTATGTCGGCAAAGAAGTCGACAGTATCATTCGCGATCTGACCGACAGCGCAGTGAAAATGGTGCGTGAACAGGAAGTGGTGCGGAACCGTTTTCGTGCCGAAGAAGCCGCTGAAGAACGGATCCTGGATGTGTTGTTACCACGCGCCCGCAACAACTGGGGTGAAGTAGACAATAACGACAGCGATTCCAATACCCGGCAGATCTTCCGGAAAAAACTGCGTGAAGGGCAGCTCGACGACAAAGAAATTGAGCTGGATCTGGCGGCAGGCCCGATGGGCGTTGAAATAATGGCGCCACCGGGCATGGAAGAAATGACCCAGCAACTGCAGTCTATGTTTCAGAATCTCGGTCAGGAGCGCACGAAAAAACGCAAACTGAAGATCAAAGATGCTCTGAAGCAACTGATTGATGAAGAGGCCGCCAAACTGATCAATCCGGAAGAGCTGAAAGCCAAAGCGCTGGAAGCCGTGGAGCAAAATGGCATCGTCTTTATCGATGAAATCGACAAGATCTGCAAGCGTGGTGAAAGCAACGGGCCAGACGTATCCCGCGAAGGTGTACAACGCGATTTGTTACCGTTAATCGAAGGATGCAGTGTCAATACCAAACACGGCATTGTCAAAACTGACCACATTCTGTTTATCGCTTCCGGTGCTTTCCAGCTGGCCAAACCGTCAGATCTAGTGCCGGAACTGCAGGGTCGCTTGCCGATCCGGGTTGAGCTGCAACCCCTGACTGCGGCGGATTTTGAGCGGATCCTGACTGAACCTAAAGCCTCGCTGACCGAACAAACTGTGGCGATGCTGGCAACAGAAGGTGTCCAGCTGCAATTTACAAACGATGGTATTAAGCGCATCGCTAATGCGGCCTGGCAGGTCAACGAACGCACCGAAAATATCGGAGCCCGCCGCTTGTACACTGTGATGGAACGCCTGCTGGAAGACGTGTCGTTCGACGCGGCTGACCATCAGGGCCAGCAAGTGACGGTGGACGCTGCTTATGTCGACGATCACCTGGATGCGCTGGTGCAGGATGAAGATTTAAGCCGGTTTATTCTGTAACTTTGCAGGCATCTTAAGGACTCCCCATGCAGCAGGTCAGCAAATTGCATTATCACCGCCACAGCAAACTGCTGGATGTCTGGTTTGCCGACGGCCTGCAGGTGCAGTTCAGTGCAGAGATGCTGCGGGTATTGTCGCCCTCTGCGGAAGTGCGCGGTCATGGCACACCGCAGCTGGTTGCCAATAAACGCGATGTGGCCATTAGTCAATTGTTACCAGTCGGCCAGTATGCCGTGCGGCTGGTCTTTGATGACGGCCACAACAGCGGGCTGTACAGCTGGAGCTATCTGCGCCAGCTCCACGAACAACGCGACACTTTGTGGCAGGATTATCTGGTCAGGCTCAAAGCGGCCAATGCAGTTCGTGATGCAAAACTAGAGGTCCGGTTTCATAGCGGCATTTAAATCCTCGAAAGAAAAAAACCAGCAAATGCTGGTTTTTTTTCGCCACCAATACAGGACAGATCAGGCTTTAAACTTGTCTACTGTCTGATGTAACCGAGCTGCCTGCGCTGCGACCTCTTCGCTGATTTGTGCATTATGTTCGGCAATTTTCAGTGATTGCTCGGAAATATCCCGGATACGAATGACATTTTTATTCACTTCTGCGGCAACATGACTTTGCTCTTCCACGGCCGTCGCGATTTGCGTAGTCATTTCCATAATATTGGTAACATCACCGGTGATTGCTACCAACAACTTACTGGCAACACCCGCCTGCTCAGCACCACTTTGGCCACGTTCCCGGCATTGTTGCATCGAATTGACGATAGCGCGGGTCCGGCCCTGCAAACTGGAGATAATTTGCTCAATCTGCCGGGTCGATTCGGCAGTACGCTGTGCCAGACTGCGGACTTCGTCAGCGACCACAGCAAAACCACGGCCTTGTTCCCCGGCCCGAGCCGCTTCAATCGCCGCATTCAGTGCCAGCAGGTTGGTTTGTTCAGCAATGCCACGGATCACATCAATGACGGAGCCGATAGTCGTGCTGTCCTGTTCCAGTTCCGCCACCACATTGGCGGCTTGTTGCAATTCATCCGACAAAGCCCGGATCCGGCTGACCGTTTGCTCAACCTCTTTCATACCCTCTGCAGCATTTTGATTGGTCGCATCGGCTTTGTTGGCGGTGTTTTCGGTGTTACCGGCGATTTCATCAATAGTGGCGCCCATCTCGGTTACGGCCGTGGCGACCATGTCACTTTCGAGTTGTTGCTGCGCCATACCACGACTGGTCTCCGCCGTCGATTGCGCCAGCTCGGCTGTGGCCTGATCCAGCATTTCCAGCGCCTGATTGACACTGCGGACTAAATCCTGAAAATCGCTGAGCATCGCGTTGAAATCCTGCGCCAGCAACGTCATTTCATCGCGGCCCTCCACGCTGACCCGTTGCCGAAAGTCATTGTCTTTGCGGATCACCCCGATGGTGCGACAGACATTCTGAATGGGTTGCAGGATGCTACGCGAGGTCAGCAGCACCAGCACTATCACCACCGCCAGCACCACAAAAAACAGTGTGAAGGCCAGATAACGGGCCGCTGCAGATGCTTTCTGCAGTGCTTCGTTGGCTTTCGTGGTTAAGGTACTGAGACTGGTCTCTGTTTCATGCACGGCTTTACGCATATCGCCCATAATGCCGGCATCATGTTTCAGCCCCATCTGCTGGCTGCCGCTGACCAGATTGCGATATGCATCAGCGTAGCTGTCGGCCGCACTTTGCAGTGCACTGCTGGCTTGCTGGCCATCTAACAACGACTTAAAACGGCTGAATTCGGCATTAAAGCTATCGAGGTACTTCAGATCGGAGCGCAGCATGAAGTCTTTTTCGGCGCGACGCAGCTGCAGCAGACTGACCAGCAACGTGTCGTTATTAATTTGTTTAAACTCATTTTCCAGTTGATGTGCAGCAGCCCTGAGCGCGCCATACAAACCAGACTGAGGATCTAATCCAACCCGCTCAGCGGTACTGACCAGTAGCTCAAACTTCTGCTGGTAGCTGGCGGTCTGGGTGCGGAAATTCTGTAATGCAACAGTATCAATGTCATGATCGATTAAATTGGCTTCAAGCTTAGACAGACCTTGATTCAGTTCCTGCATGGTCTTGTTGAATTTATCTTTATAAGACAAATCCTTACGCATCAGAAAATCTTTTTCGTGCCGGCGCAGTACCAGAACATCACGCTCCATTGCTGCGATCTCGACATTAATCGCCGACAGGCCACTGAACTGCATATTCTGAAAAACTAACAATAACAACATCACCAGCATGGCGGCACCAACCACCAGACTATTCACCATCAAACGATTCTTGATTGATAAATTGCGTAACATCCCACCCTCCTGCAAACCAGCTAACTGCCTAATCATAGGTAAGAAAATCAGTGCTGCAGGAATTTACCGGGAATTTTTATTTTTTAACTGAGTGTAAAGGCGGCCAGCAGCACGCTGCCAGTGCCCAGCAGCATGCCCGCCAGAATATCGCCGGGAAAATGCACGCCCAGCAGTACACGCGACAGGCCAACGGCCAGTCCCCAGATAAGTAACAACGGCAGCCAGATGGGGGCATAAAGTGCAATGACGCTGACCAGCACAAAAGCGCCGGCGGTATGGCCAGACGGCAGGCTGAAACGATCGGAAGGTTCTATGTGGGCGCGGATCTGTCCGGCCAAAGCCACGGCAGGCCGTTGCCGGCGAAACAGGTTTTTCAGTAACAAATAGGTAGGTAATTCAATGGCAAAAGCCAGTGCCAACAAGCTGACCAGCTGCAGCGCGACTGCATCACCCTGCCAGTATAACCACAGCGCCAACAGCGCATACGCCGGGCCGTCCGCCGACTTTGACACCCAGTAGCTGAGCCGGCGTAAACGCCCTTGCCCAAGCCCCAGAAACAAACGGGCGAAACAGCGCTGATCCAGTTCTATCCAACGTTGTCTGTACATGGCGCGCTCCGGTCACTGTTGCTGCCTGCAAACAGGCTAACCAGTGACCGTGACAGCGATATGACAAAGCCTGCGCCGGCCTCAGAACGACAATTTTTGTTGCAGCAGTGCCAGCGCATCCAGTTCAGGTAACGGCTTCGCAATCAGATAGCCTTGCGCTGCATCACAAGCCATATGCTTGAGCAACAGCAGCTGATTGGCGTCTTCGACCCCTTCGGCCAGAATGCGTTTGCCAAGACCATGCGCCAGCGTGATCATAGTTTTGACGATCATCATGTCAGAATCACTGCCGGCCATGTCCATGATAAAACTGCGGTCAATTTTGATTTTGTCGATCGGCATCCGGCGTAAATAACCCAAAGACGAATAGCCGGTGCCGAAGTCGTCAATTGAAACACGGATCCCCATCTGCTGCAGTTCCGTCACATAGTTACGGCCCTGCTCCATGTCGCCCATCGCAGTGTTCTCGGTGATCTCCAGTTCCAGCATCGTTGGCGGCACTTCGTATTGTTGTAACAGTTGCTGGATCCGTTGTTTCAGGCCCGCCTGTTCAAAATGGATTGGCGACATATTCACTGCCACCGACAGCTGTACCTGCTTTTTCCGCCAGCGCCCCAGTGTCTCCACTGCCTGTTCCAGCAGCTGCATATCGAGCTCACGCATCAGGCCAATTTGTTCCATTTGCGGTAAAAACTGTCCGGGCATCAGGATGCCGCGGTCCGGGTGATGCCAGCGCACCAAGGCTTCAAAACCATCGATGCGTTGTTCCCGGATATTCCACTGTGGCTGGTAATACAACACAAACTGTTTCAGTTCCAGCGCCTGCAGCAGTTCTTTTTCCAGCATCAGTAAGCGGGCCGTTTCTTCTTCCATGCCCTGATGGTATTGGATCCAGCGCTGTTGCTGCCGCTTGGCCTGGTGAAAAGCGATGTTAGCTTTTTGCAGCAAAGACTCGGCACTGGCGGCATGTTCCGGAAACTGCGCAACACCAATAGTGGCGGTCAGTTTTAGTAAACCAGAATCAAAATTAAACGGTTTTTCAATCAATTGCTCGATGTGGTGCAGGCAGAACTGGCGTTGTTTGTCGGTCAGAATGTCCTGTAATACCAGCGCAAATATATCACCGCCGGTACGCGCGACCAGTCGTGGCTTCAGGATGCTGGTATCAAAACGCCGGGTGACTTCCCGCAGGATGCGGTCGCCCTGCTTCAGGCCTACTGTTTCGTTGACGGTTTTAAACCGATCCAGCCCGATCATCACCAGTAACAGCGGCTGTTGCTGCGGTAGCTGGATCAGGCCGGATAACTCCTGTAACAAGGCATCCCGGTTCAGTGAACCGGTTAACTGGTCGTGGGTATCGAGATAACGGGTCTTTGCTGTCAGCTGCTGATTGGTGCTGCGTTCATCATCCTGCAACCAGACTACCAACCCCAGCCCTAACAAGGTCTGGAAAAACAATTCCAGGTGTTTACAGACGACCACCACACGCAAAAACGCCTGCCCTTCACCGAGCCAGCCCGACAACATCGCCATGACAAACATCAGCAGGCCCCACAGCATAATGGACAGGGCAACCAGCTTGGCAATCAGGATCCGATGTGGCAGTGCAAACAACCAAATCCCGCCAACAAATAATGCCGCACCGATAAACAGCAAACGTAAATTCAGCTGGACCGTCGTTTTCCACACCGACGGCTCAGTATCTGTCACAAACAGCGCCACCGAGACAAACGCCAGTGCAGCAACCAGTAACAGTAATTGATTGACCAGCCGGCTGGAGATCCGCTCTGTGCTGACCGCTTCACGCACCCCGACCAGAATAAAAATAGCGAAGGCGTAACTACAGAATAAATAACCAAATTCCAGCCCCAACAACGGCCAGAATAACCAGTCTGTGCGCGGGCCAATCAGGGCGTAGCCCGTTAACATCAGCAGATACAAAGCGAAAACAGCAAAGGCCACTGACCAGGATTTCAGGTAATGACGCTGATAAATCCGGTAGAAGTACCACAGAATAAAACTGAGAGCGCAAGCCAGTCCGGCCTGGATCAGGAACAACGAGATGCGGGCCAGTGTCAGTTCAAAGCTCAAGGGGTAAGACCAGAATCGACAAAATTAAGCAAAAACTAACACAGCTGAACTAGTTTTGCACTGTGATTCCCAATTGAATTCCGCCAAAGTTGAATGCTTGAGCTTAGGGGAGATCCGTTTATACTGTTCCCCTAACCAATTGATCAACAGGCGGGAAATACCATGCAATACAATACTTCTGAGTTATGTGATCTGTATGCAGACATGATTGATGTGGTGGAGCCTATTTTTGCCAACTACGGCGGTCGCCGCTCGTTTGGTGGTGTGATCCATACGGTGAAATGTTTTGAAGACAATGGTCTGGTGCGTCAGATGCTGGCGGAGCCAGGTGTTGGCAAAGTGTTGTTGATTGACGGTGGTGGTTCAGCACGTCGGGCGCTGATTGATGCCGAACTGGCGGCGCTGGCCTCTGAAAACGGCTGGGAAGGGATTATCTGCTACGGCAGCGTGCGCGATGTTGATACGCTGGAAGATTTTGAGCTGGGCATTCAGGCCGTCAACGCCATCCCGGTTCGCGCCGATGACCAGGGGTTTGGTGAAACGGACGTACCGGTTAATTTTGCCGGCGTGACCTTCCTGCCGGAAGACCATATTTATGCCGACAGCACCGGTATTATCCTGTCCGCGGAGCCGCTGGACATTGAGTAATCACCTGCAAATCATGCAGGCCGCCGATTTAGCGGCCTGGCAACAACACCGTGCCGGTGAGACCCGGCTCGGTGCCGCTTTACAGTTTCTGAACCCGTTATTGCCGCTGGAAGATGCACTCGCGAGCGCCGTGCAACATGGTTGCCGCTACATACTGCTCGGGATCCCTGAAGATATCGGTCCCCGTGCCAATCTGGGCAATGGCGGCGCCGATCAGGGTTTTGCCGCGTTTTTAAGCCGGTTTATCAATTTGCAGGACAATGTGTTCGCCAAATCGGGTGAACTACTACTGGCCGGGACTATAGCCTGTGCCGATTTGCAGCAACGATCACAAAGCCTCGACAGCAACGACGCCACGCAGCTGGCACAGCTGCGTGCACTGTGCGCCGAGCTTGACCTGCGCGTCAGCACTGTATTACGCGCTTGTTTTGATTCGGGTCTGGTCCCCATTGTGATTGGCGGTGGTCACAATAACGCTCTGCCGATTTTACAGGCCTTGGCGGCACATGCCGGTCAAAGCGCCGATGCAATTAATCTGGATCCGCATTGTGATTTTCGCTTGCTGGAAGGCCGTCACAGCGGCAATGGCTTCAGCTACGCCCATCAGGCGGGCTGGCTGCGCAAATATTTTGTGTTGGGTTTGCATGAACTAAAAAATTCACAGGCGGCTTTGGCGCAATTACAGCAGGCTGGCGCAGCCTTTTGTAGCTATCAGCAGATTTGGCAACGCCGACAGCTGACGTTACAGGATGCTATTGCGCAAGCCATTCGCTTTGTTGGCGCCGAAGATACCAGACCACTTGGTATCGAACTGGATACAGACAGTATCAGCGGTATGCCGGTCAGTGCCTATACCAATTGTGGTGTGTCAGTGGCAGATGCTGAGTGTTATGTCTGGCAGCTTGCACAGTTACCGCGGGTGCGATATCTGCACCTGGCCGAAGCGGCACCGTCGCAACATCCGGCCGGACTCAAAGCCGGATTCAATGAAGCGGGTCAAGTCCTGACCGCGTTGGTGCTGGCATTTCTGCAGGCAAGGCAGCAACAGTGAGCAGCGGCGGCCTTTACAGCGTGCCTGGCCGCTCTATGGTGCCGCTGTTAAACTGATGCTGCCGCATCCACGCCGGTAATCCGGCCAGTGCAAAAGGCTGACTGAATAAAAATCCCTGTGCCCGCAAACAGCCCATCCGCGTCAGTTTCTCGGCACAGGCCTGCTCCTCTACCCCTTCTGCAACCACGTCAAGTTTCAGATTTTTTGCCAAATCAATAATGGCGCCGGTGATGGCCACCTGCGCCTCCGACTTATGCATGCCACTGATGAACTGTGCATCGATCTTGACTTGCTGTAACGGAAACTCGCGCAACATGCCGAGCGACGTATAGCCAGTGCCGAAATCGTCCAGCACCAGCATCAGGCCCAATGAGCGTAAGCGTTGCAACATGGGCAGCACCGCCTCTGGGTCAGCCATTAACGCCTCTTCTTTCAGTTCGAGGATCAGTTGGCCGGGCTTTACCTGATATTGCAACAACAATTGCTGGATGTGTTCCACCAGTTCGATTTGGAGCAAATCGCTGCTGCTGATATTAACCGCCAACTGCACCCGGATCCCCTCTTGTTGCAGGGTCGCCAGCATCTGTACGGTCTGACGCAGTACCCAGCAGGTCAGCGGAAACATCAGCCCCATGCTCTCGGCGAGCGGAATAAACTGTTTAGGCGCTAACAAGCCGTGCACAGGATGAGCCCAACGCAGCAAGACCTCTGCCGCGACCACCTGCCGATCGGGCAATAACACCTGCGGTTGCACATCTAACTGCAATTGCTGCCCGGCTATGGCCTGCTGCAGTTCTGCCATCATTGCCAGCTTGTCTGGAGTGGTCGCGGACATTTCCACCTGATACAGCGGCGAATCGTAGCCGGATCCCTGGCGCTGCTGCAGCGCCAGATGGGCTTTTTCCACCAGCTCAGCAAAATCAATGCCGTGCTGCGGATAACAACTGATGCCAGACAAGATCTGATAGTCCACTGCGCAGCCACGCAGTAACAATGGTTCCGCGATGTCATGTTCCAGCTGATGCGCCAGATACCCGGCCTGATGTTGTTTGCCTTGTTGATCCACCAGCAACAAAAAATCGACGCCACCGAGGTGTGCCACCCAGGCATCTGTGCTACTGAACGCAACAATGCCATGATGCTGGCTGGCAGCCTGATTTAACCGGCGTGCGATCTGGCTCAGTACCAGATTGGCATGACTGTACCCCAGCAACTGGTTGACCCGGTCAAAGCGTTCAATTTTCAATAACACCAGTGCCAGCTGTGCCTGCGGGTGCGACGCGATAAACTGTTGGAAGTCGTGCCGGGCCAGCCATTTGTTCGGCAAACCAGTCATTTCATCATGCAATAACTGATAAGGCGGCGCTGCGGGCGGATTGACCGGTGGCGCGCTTTTTCCACGCAACCACAAGCCGATAGTGGTCAGCCAGCCAATGCCACAAAGCAACAAACTGGCCCATAACCACATGGTGTTGGCGGACTCCGGTTGTTGTGCTGCAACCGGAACCGAGGCGACAAGCAATACAGCGGCAAATCGTCTCATTTGGTGATCACCTGCAAAGACCGTTTTTTGCTGAGCTTACGCTTTTTTGACTGCTTGTAAAGCGACGCAATAATGCGGATTTAGCCGGGATTAATGACCTTGCCACCAATCACCAGCTGCCGCAGCTGACTGACACCAAACTGATAACACAGCTCCGCCGGCTGACTGACCTGATACAAGGCAAGATCAGCCCGCAGACCGGTGCGCAGCATACCGCGGTCGGCCAGACCCAAAGCCCGGGCCGCATGTCGTGTGACTCCCGCCAGCGCTTCGGCCGGTGTCAGCCGGAACAAAGTGCAGGCCATATTCAGCATCAACGGCAGGTTACATAACGGCGATGTGCCCGGATTCAGATCTGTTGATACCGCCATCGGCACCTGATACTGACGCAGCAAGTCAATTGGCGGCATTTTGGTCTCACGCAGGAAATAATAAGCGCCTGGTAACAGCACCGCGACGGTACCGGCACCGGCCATATTCGCGACATCCGCCTCGGTCAGATATTCAATGTGATCGGCCGACAAGCCGCCGAATTCGGCCACCAGACTGGCACCGCCCAGGCTCGACAACTGCTCGGCGTGTGCCTTTACCGGCAAGCCAAGCGCACGGGCTTTGTCAAACAATCGCCGGCTTTGTGCGACTGAAAAACCGATGCCTTCACAAAATACATCCACCGCATCGACGAGGCCCGCCTGATGCAGCTCAGGTAACATGCTGTCGACCACTAAATCCATGTAACCATCGCTGTCACCGCTATATTCCGGCGGTAACGCATGCGCGCCAAGGAAAGTGGTCTGGATCGCAACCGGATGATGCTCGCCGAGCAACCGCGCCACTTCGAGAATTTTGCGTTCATTGGCAAGGTCGAGGCCATAACCAGATTTAATTTCTACACAAGTCACGCCCTGCGCCAACAACGCGTTCAGCCGGTTTTTTCCCAGCACAAACAGCTCTTCATGCGACGCGGCGCGTGTAGCGGCTACTGTGGATTTAATCCCACCGCCACTTTCGGCGATTTGCTGATAGGTCGCGCCGTTTAAGCGCAGCTCAAATTCATTGGCGCGGCTGCCGGCATAGACCAGATGGGTATGACAATCGATAAAACCTGGCAACAACCAGCCACCCTGACCATCAAAAGTTGGTGTCGCCAGTGCATCGTATGGCGGCAGCTCCGCACGCGGGCCACAAAACGCAATCAATCCATCGCGGATAGCCAGCACTGCCTGTTCCACAGCACCATAAGGACCGGGCCGCTGCGGGTCCATTGTGGCGATATTAACATTGTGCCAAATGGCATCGAAATGCTGCATATTCTCATCCTGTTGATTGTTAATGGTTTGCGCCTTACAAGCCCGAATGCAGCGCTTTATTGTGGAAACCGCCGGCCGTTATCACTGCGCAGACCCGCAATAATTCTACCGCACTCACTTGTATATACAATCAAGAGCCGCTATTTTTTGTTCCACATTCCGCACATATTTTCAGACCAGAGTGCAACCCGATGCAACGCAGCAACGACAGCGGCACCCCCAAATTCGCCGCTATCAAAGAGTTTATTCTCAGTCAGATTGAAAGCGGTAACTGGCCGGAACACAGCCGGGTTCCGTCCGAACATGAGCTGTGTGACCAGTTTGCCGTCAGCCGGATGACGGCGCGCCGCGCCTTGCAGGAACTGACCGAACAAGGCGTGTTATACCGCACCCAGGGCGTCGGCAGTTTTGTCGCATCACCAAAATCGCAGTCTGCATTGCTCGAGATCCGTAATATCGCTGATGAAATTCAGGCCCGCGGCCATTTTCACAGTGCGCGGCTGGTTCAGCTAACCAGCCTGCCGTGCCCGACTGTGGTCGCCACTGCGTTGGGTCTGGTCCGCAACGAACCGGTGTTTTTCTCGCTGATTGTACATTTTGACAACCAAACCCCGCTGCAGCTGGAAGCACGCTACGTCAATCCCCGCATGGTGCCGCTGTACCTGCAGCAGGATTTCGGCTTCCAGACACCCCACGAATATCTGAGCGCTGTTGCGCCTCTGACCGAGGCCGATCACATTATCGAAGCGGTGTTAGCTGACGAATTTACCTGTAAGCATCTGAAAATCAGCGCGCATGAGCCATGTCTGCGGCTGACCCGTCGCACCTTCAGCCGCGAAGGTGCCGTCAGTTTTGCTTATTTAACCTCCGCTGGCAGTCGTTACCGGCTGGGGGGACACCTGAATATCACTCCGCAGTCATAAAGGTGCAGGCTACAATTGTCGCGGTTTTAGACCTGCTATTAACTTCGTTTGCTGATGGTGTTACCTGGCGTTTTTCCACAATTCGCCGCCTGTTCATTACCGGATCTGCCATTTTTCATTATGCATTTTTTCTGATGTACTGGCTGGACCAGCAGATTTAACTCTGTTAACTTCCTGATCCTCTTTGCATATAGATGAACTTCGTCAATACTAAAATCACTCCAGACGAAGAAGACAAATGAGACAACAGGATCAGACATGAAACTCACCGTGGCTCACAAAGTCATCCTCGGCTTTGGCTTTATTGCATTACTGTTATTGTTCGCCAGTTTATCGTCTTTATGGAGCTTCGCTGTGGTGTCCGAATCGGGCAGCCGTGTCAACGATATCGCTGTGCCGGTGCAGCAACAAAGTAATCAGGCCGAGATCCAGTTGTTGAAGCTCGGCAAGTTATCCGCGTTGGGGTTTATGGCTGACCAGGCTAAAACTATCAGCCAGTTTCAAACTGACTTTGACAACGCCAATAATGATTACCAACAAAAGGTCAGCGCACTGCGCGCCCTGACAGCATCAGATCCAACGCTGAATAAAGCGCTGACCACCGCCGAGCAACAACATGAACTGTACAGCACGGCAGTCAATAACATGTTTAAGGCCAAGCTGACCACGTTACAGGCCGGTGAGGCTGCTGCAGCCGAGTTGAAGCAACTGGTCCAGCTGATTGATGACGCCGGCGCCACGCTGGTGGATTTGTCTTATCTGGAAACGCCGGGCAAAAAAGCTCAGATTGAGCTGCTGGCAGGCGCGGCATCGCGGGTGGACGGCCAATTGCTGACGCTGATGCAGACAGTGCGGGAAACCGCGGCCTTTACCGAATTAAGCCAACTGACAGAAAGTCAGCAAAATATTGAGTTTGCCCTAAGTGATATGCAGGGGAATCTGGATTACATCGGTAATCTGGTCGACGAAGTGGATGCAACGGACTTGTGGCAAACCTTTAACGAGCAACTCAGCGCGGTCAAAGCCCGCGTAGCGATAGAACAAAATCTGGTTAGCCTGAAACAACAACAGCTAACTGCTTTGCAAGAAGCCCGTGCGCAGCTGGCCAATTCAGAGCAGGCGATTGGCCTCGCTATTGCGGCACTTGATCAGCTGCTCAAAGCCGCCGATCAACAATTTACCAGTCTGCAGGCCGAAGTGTCGTCGGCATTATCTTTTGGCAAAGCCCGCACCATCGTCATCATGGTGGTATTGGTGGCACTGGCCGGCGGCGCGGCATTTCTGACCATCAATGCGATGTTAAAACCACTGGCGGGTATCAACAAAGTGCTGGGAGAAGTAGCAGGTGGAGATTTAACAAGGCGCCTGCACATTGAGCAGGAAGACGAATTTGGCGCTTTGTCGGCCAAGGTCAACAGCCTGATCGAAGCACTCAGCCAGCTTATTCACCGGATTGTCGCCAGTTCTGGTGAGCTGCAGCACAATGCCAGTCGTTCCAGAGATGAAGTACAGGAAATTAATCGCGCGCTGCAAACGCAACAGACGCAAATCCATGACGTCAACCAGACCACCCAGCAACTGAACGACAATACCCACAACATTGCACAACAAGCCGAACAGGCTGTCGAGGAGATGCAGCATGCGTTGGGGCAAAGTCAGCAAATCGATAAAATTTCCGGCGAAAACAATACCCTGATCAGTGGACTGGCCGGTCAGTTGGCCAGTACCGCGGACATCATGCTGAAGGTCAACACCCACTCTAACAACATTGGCGGTATTCTGGCCACTATCCGTGGCATTGCGGAACAAACCAATCTGCTGGCGCTGAATGCCGCGATTGAAGCAGCCCGCGCCGGTGAACAAGGCCGTGGTTTTGCCGTTGTTGCCGACGAAGTACGCTCGCTTGCAGTACGCAGTCAGGCCGCTGTTGATGAAATACGCCAGATGATCCAAACGCTGCAACAGGAAAGTACTGCTGCGGTCAGCGCGATCAACCGCGGTAAAACTGACGCCGAATACTGTGTGAATCACACCGCTGATTTGGTGCAATCGCTGGGGCACGTTAATCAGGCTATCAGTCAGATGCATCACATCAGTACCGCGATCGCCAGCGCGACCCAACAACAGCTGGCGCTTGGTGATTTGATTTCTGATCACATGAGTGCAATGGTCCAACTGTCCGCGCAAAGTTCGGAAAAAGCCGATCGCACGCTGCAACACAGCGCCGCCGTCAGTGACAACGCCGGGCAGTTAACAGCCGCTATCAGTACGTTCAAAATCTAACATCTGCAGGCCCTGTCAGCAGACAGGGCCTCTGCGCACAGTCTCCTGCCAAAACGATTTCAAACTGCACCTGCGGCAGATGCCGCTGGTTTGCTTCGCCTGCGCTGACTGTGGCGATGATGGCTTTGGCTGACCTGGCTTCGCCTAAGATTGCATCGACAAATGCTGCTTAGCCGAAACTGGCGTGAATCAACATAGCTTTGATGGACATGAATTGGTCTGGCAGATGGTCAGAAGCGGCATTCTGCCACCGGGAGCACAAGATAAAAAAAGGCTGGAACAAGTCCAGCCAGGCAGGCGGTGTTTCTACCCAATCCCAGGTATTTGTATCGGTCCTTCAGCGTTTTACGCCAGATCAATTTGCCAAAACAGAGACAGAAAAACCTTACCAAACTTTGATATTGTGCCTAAAAAGTGATTTTTTTTAAGACTTTATCCAGTTCCGCAGTTGCTGTTTATCCAGAATGCGGATATTGGCTTCTAACGCAAATATTTGGGCAGGACTTTGCATCTTGTCAGGAACCAGCGCCAACGCACTGTGACATTGATGGCGTAACATCTGCTGAAAAATGTGCCGGAGTTGTACGATATCCAGCGGCATATCCACGCCGGTCTGCACGTAATACAACACACCATATTCACGTTGCAGGTAGTAATTTGTTTCACCGGTTAACGGGCTGGCCGCCTGTTGTCGCAGAAACTGTTGAGCTAATTGGGTGAAATGACTGAGATCATCTTTATCGCGCGACACGACAAATAAAGGCGTCCGGTGAAAATCGACACCAAAAATCGCCAGCACATTCAGCAACAGCGCCAGCAGCAGCATTCCGGAGAAAAACAGCAACAAAGGTTGCTGATACCATTGTTGACTGACCAGCATGGATTCTGCCGGGCTGTCATATAAATACACAAAACCGGCGGCCACCCCTAACGCAGTGCAACACCCCGACCCCAGCAGCCATTTATTGAGATCCAACCGCAGCATCCTGAATCATGTTCCTATTCTGCTCATGTTGCCGTTTTACTGCAGGAAAAAGACGATTAAGCTTTGATAAAATTTTGATATTGCGCCAATTCCTTTTGGTGCAATCAACCTTGCTTTATAAACTGGCGAGATCCGGCTGCTGATAGGAAAAATCGGGCATTTGCAAACTTAATGCAGCGTTGACCCGACGCGATGGCTCAGTCGCCGCAATAAATCGTGGCACCTCCAGCCCCTGTTGTTGGCAAGCCGCAGTGTAAAACTCGGCTTTGCTGCACGTGACCTGCGCGCAAAGATTGACCACAGTGCCGGGAAAAGCGCCGGGATGACGCAATAGTAAATTCAGCCACCGGCAGATATCCGCGCTGTGGACCAGATTCACCGGTTGCTCTGGTCCTGCCATCACACCGCGCCGGGTGAAATTCGCCGGGTGCCGCCCAGGTCCAATCAGACCAGCCAGACGCAATACATAACGTTGCGGGACCAACGGCGCCCCCTTTAGCATCAACTGCTCCGCCTGCCAGATCAGTTTTGCCCGAGGCTCAGGTCCCGGCGCATCGGCTTCGCTGACCTCACCAGTAAGGCCCGCATATACGCCACTGGATGAACACAGCACCAACGCTTGTGCTGCGTCAGCCTGCGCCAGCACAATCTGCAACGAACGCAGATAGGCTGCACCACCATCCTGTGCGGCAGACGGCGGCATGGCCAGAACCAGCCAGCTGCCGGGCAACAGCTGACAAATCTGTGGACTTAACGGACTCACGCCATCCCACAGCAGCGGTTGGATTGCAGCTGGCAAGGTGGCAAGCCGTTCCTTGCTGCGCCGGCTGCCCCAAACCTGATGCCCTTCTGTGCTCAGCTGCACACCAAGTTGAGTGCCCAGCCAGCCACAGCCGAGAATAACGACCGACGCCATTAACCGGCACTCGCTGCGACTGTGACCGGCTTCACGACAAAACGACCATGAAATTCGGCCAGCAGCCGCTCGCCCTGAGTCAACCGCACCAACAGTAACTGGCGCACGCGCCGGCCCTGGTTCAGCACCGTCAGATCACCGACAGCATCCAGTAATTGCACCTCTGCACGGGCATCTAGCTCTACCGGCGCCAGATAACGGATATCAGCGTCGGCCAACACAATGTCGCCCTGCAGACCCAGCGCCCGCAATTGCAGCCAGATCAGGCCCCAGCCGGTTAACGTCAGCAGGCTATAGATACTGCCGGCAAACATGGTGTGATGCAGATTCTTGTTCGGCGCCAACGGCGCCTGACAGGCCAGCAGATTGCCATCAAACTGCTGTATCTGCAGCTGCATAAAAGCCGACAACGGGATCGTCTGATGCCAGGTTTGCTGCAAATCGGCACACCAACGGCTAAATTGCGCGGCATCACCGGCCAGCCGCAGCCGTTTGGTCATTTGCTGATGCGGGATCCCATATAATGGTTCAAGTGGTTTGCCAGTCTTGTAGCCAAGTTTCTGATAAAAATTAAAGGCGTTTTCGCGGGCATTGAGCGTCAGTTGATCACAACCCCAAGCCAGACCTTGCTGTTCCAGCGCACGCAATACTAATGCCCCCTGGCCTTTACCACGGGCAGATTCTGCCACCGCCATATAACGCACTTGACACCAGCCATCAACCAGCTGATGCAGGCGGCCAACTGCCAGCAGCTGACCATCTGCCGCCCGCACCATGCGATGGGCACTGCTGGCTTCCAGCTCATCCTGCTCTGAACCCGGCGGTTGCCCCCAAGGTTCGCGCAACACCTGATAGCGCAGCTGATAATAATCCAGCCAATCCTGCGCACTGTGCGGACTTGTCACCTGATACTGCATCGAATACCTCGTAAATGACTCAGGCTGCCGGAGGCACCTGCAGCCAGAATGTGACCGGGCCATCATTGACCAGACCGACCTGCATATCGGCGCCAAACTGACCGGTCGCCACCGTCATTCCCTGCGCACGACAATAATCTACAAACTGCAGATACATCGGCTCGGCCACTTCAGGCCGTGCCGCCGGCGTAAAACTCGGCCGCAAACCGGAATTGGTGTCTGCTGCCAGCGTAAATTGCGACACGACCAGCAGCTGACCGCCGGCCTGTTGCACATTCAGATTCATTTTGCCGGCTTCATCACTGAATAAACGATATTTCAGCACTTTGTCGGCCAGCTTGCGCAGCTCCGCCGTTGTATCGCCGGCTTCCACGCCGAGCAACAGCAGCATACCGCTGCCAATAACCCCGACTACTTCAGTGCCGACTGTAACGTCCGCGCGTCGCACGCGCTGGATCAACGCAATCATGACGCCTGCCGCAAGCGGTTAGCCAGTTGCAACGACGCATCGTACAACGCACGGCTGATACCGGTTTCACTGGCGGAATGGCCGGCATTGGCAACAATGGTCAGCACCGAATCGGGCCAGGCCTGATGTAAGGTCCAGGCATTTTCCAGCTTACAGACGATGTCGTAACGGCCATGAATAATAAAACAAGGCAAGTGCTGCACTTTGCCGAGTTCCGCCATCAGCTGATCCGGCCGCAAAAAACAATGATGCAGGAAATAATGGTTTTCAATCCGCGCCAATGGCAATGCAGACTCAGGCTCTGTGGCGCCGTCGCGCATCGCCGCATTGGGCAACAAGGTTGCAACCCGAGCTTCCCATAAACTCCAGGCCTGCGCGGCATGCAACCGGATACTGGCATCGGCATGCTGCAACAGCTGCTGATAAGCCACCAGAATATCTAGGCCTTTCATCGCGGCCACCGGCGCAAAAAAATCAGCAAAATAATCCGGGAATAATTGACTGGCACCGCCACCGGGCCGGTACAGCCAGTCGATATCTTCAGGCCGGCCAAGGAAAATGCCTCGTAGGATCAGGCCAAGACAATGCTGCGGATATTGCCCGGCATAGGCCAGTGCCAGCGTACTGCCCCAGCTGCCCCCGGCCACTACCCAGCGGTGAATGCCCAGATGTTGCCGGATCGCTTCAATATCACCGATCAGATCCTGTGTAGTATTGTGCTCCAGGCTGGCAAAAGGGGTCGACTGACCACAACCGCGCTGATCAAACAACACAATCCGGTACTGCTGCGGGTCAAACAAAGTGCGCTGAAATGGCGAACAACCACCACCAGGGCCGCCATGACACATCAGCACCGGGATCCCCTGCGGGTTGCCACTTTGTTCCAGATACAACCGATGGCCGTGCGGCCTTGACAGAAATTCACTGTGGTAACAATCAACAGGTTCAGTGCGATACATCAGAAGACTCCGTCGACACAGCACCCGGCGTTGCAGCCACTGGCTGTGTACGCTGGGTTTTATGCTGTAATAACTGCAATGCGCGGCAATGTTGTTCCTGCAAAAGTGCCGTTAGCTCGGCGCCAATCAACACCACCAACCAGGACAAATAAATCCAGACAAATAAAATCGGTACCAGCGCCAGCGCGCCATAAATCGCCTGATAGGACGGGAAATGCTGGATATAGAGCGCAAATCCGTTTTTCAGCATTTCAAACAAAATACTGGCAAGCAAAGCGCCCCAAAAAGCATAGCCATAGCGGACTTTGATATTCGGCACCAGCTGATAAAGCATAAAAAACGCCAGCAATGACATGCCATATGGCGTAAACGACAGCAGGAAATTCGATAAACCGGGCGTGTAATTGTCCGCCAGATGGCTCAGCGACGCCAGATAAGAGGTCAGCGCAATTGAGCTGCCCAGCAAAATCGGACCGAGCGTCAGAATCATCCAATAAATCGACAACGAAATCATCAGCCGCGGCCGTTTTTGCACGCGCCAGATCTTGTTCAGCGTCTTATCGATATTATGAATAAGCATCAGGGCAACCAACACCAGAAACAACACACCAACGGTGGTCATCTGACCGATGTTTTCGACAAAGCCGTTGATATAGGTCTGAATTTCTTGGCCACGCGACGGCACTATATTGGCGTAAACAAAGGCCTCGATTTCGCCACGCAGCCCGGCAAACATCGGAAAAGCGTTCAGTACCGAAAATGCCACAGCAACCAGCGGTACCAGTGATAAAATCGAAATATATGCCAGATAACCACCAATCATACCGATTTGGTCGTGCTGACAACGTTGCAGATAAAGGCGGCAAAAACGCACACTGTTCAACCCAAGGGTAACAGTGCGCTGAATAATCGAATCGGGCATCATCCTGTCCTGAGCAGACACCTGTCTGGGTGCCGGAAGTTGCAGCCTATCACAAAGCGCCCCGGTGCCGACAAGCAGACCCGGACAGATCGCAGCAAAATGCCGCGTTGCTATTGCAGGGATACATCCTTGCTTTGTACCAGCGCCTGGCTGGATTTTTCAATCAGTGTTTCGCCCTGCTGGTCAATAAACAGCACTTTCAGACCTAATTCGTCGGCCACTTTCAGCCCGGCTTCACTGCCCAGACATAAAAACGCGGTCGACCAGGCATCACCAAAAGTGGCATTGTCGATCAACACTGTGGTCGACACGGTATTGTGCCGCACGGGGGCGCCGGCGCGGGCGTCCAGCACATGGCTGAAACGTTGGCCATCGGCATCAAAATAATGCCGGTAGGTGCCGGATGTCATGATGGCCAATGGGGCATCCTGGTTAACAGTGATGATTTTCTGCAAATGTTGATCGCCTGGCAATGGCTTTTCAATCGCCACTTTCCACGGTTGCCCTTCCGGTTTTTTGCCCCGCACCTGCAATTCACCGCCGACTTCAACCAGATAATTGGTCACACCAGCTTGCTCCAACAGCGCCGCCAGCTTGCGCACGGTATAACCCTGTGCAATGGACGACACATCAACCCGCATCTGACCGATGGCCTTGCTCATCTCGCCAACTGGCGTCGTGCTGATTTTATCCATACCAACCCACTGCATGGTCTGACTGATCTGCGCAGGTGTCGGCTGATTAAACTTATCTGCTTTGAACCCCCAGAGTTCAAACAGCGGTTTGACGGTCAGGTCATAACAGCCATGACTGGCTTGGGTGACTTGGCGGGCATCTTCCACCAACCCGACCAATTCAGCCCCTACCGTCTGCGGATTGCTGTGCTGCGTGGCATTAAACTGTTCAATCACTGAATCGGGGCGGTAATTCGACATCACTAAATCGATTCGTTCCAGTTCCTTTACAATCTGTTGTTGCAAATCTGTGGCCTTGACCTGCGGTTCGGACCAATAACTGATGTTGTAGGTTGAACCTTGCGCCGGACCGGAAAAGCGCTGGATCGGATCGGCTGGCGTACAACTCAGCAAAACCAGCGGCAGAAAAACAGCGGCACAAAGGCCAGTGAACGAACAGATTTTGACAGACATCGGCGCTTCTCATTGCAGGAAAACCGGCGCAGTGTAATTTATGCGCCGCACAAATGCCAGCCAGGTTCAGAGGTCCAGATGGCCCATAATCACCTGATAGCGTTTTTGTTGATCGGCCGGCAACTGCCCTGCCGCAATCAGATCGATACAGTGCTGCGCCAACGCTTTCAGATCGGCATTCAGGGTCTGGCGCATACTCAGCGCCTGCAGCAAATTCAGCGCAATGTTGACATTTGCCGGCATCGATTCGAGCGCAGTACGAAAATAATCGATGGCCATCGAAAAATCGCCGCTGCCATAGGCCTGCATGCCCGCGGCATTGCGATCCATCAGTTGCTGGCGCAATTGCTGATGTTTCTTTTGCTCATGTTGCATCATCAGGCTGATGGCACTGCAATACAGATTGTCGTCTTGCGTTAATGCCGACAGCGCAGCCATATAGTGGTCGCACATCGGCAGATTGCCGGCTTCAAAATACGCCCGGGCCCGGTCCAGCATCGCGGCCGGCGATAAATGTTTTTCCAGACTGAGTTGCTCACTGTGCTCCAGTAAACGCAGTGCTTCTTTGGTTTTGCCTTCCAGCAGCGCAACACGCGCATCAACGACCAGCCGGTCATGTTCATAACTGGCCGGATGGAAACGTTTTTTGATAGTCGTCAGGAATGTATCCAGCCGGCGCATCGTTTCCACCCGGCCTTTGGGTTCCTGATCTTTCGCCTGCTCCAGCAAAGCGCGGGCAAAATTGAGCATATTATCTGCGGTGTCATACATCGAATAACGGGCAGCAGTCAGCAAGCGCTGGTGCACCTGCACCGCCAGATCTTTGCGGTTGTCGATGACCGCAAGCGTGGCCAGCACATGCTGGCGCAAATAGTTACGCGGCGAAGTTTTGGCGACTTGTTCCACCGCCGCCAGCGCTGCCGCTGGTTTTTGCTGGCTGATATACAGGCGGGTCAGCCAGTCCAGTGCTTCAATTCTTGTTTCTGCTTGTCCGGACAACAGCTGTAACGCCACTTCCGCCTCGTCACTGCGTCCCTGATACCCATAGATCACCGCTAAACCCAGCCGCGCCCAGGCAAAATCGCGAACGGTCAGCGCCCACTGATATAAATGCTCGGCCTCATCAAATCGCTCCAGCCGCACCAGCAGTTCTGCTTTGAGCCGGGTCGCATGCAGTGCGTACTTGCTGCGATGATCCACCACATGATCACAAGCCTGTACAGCATCGGCGAATTCACCTTGCTGAATTGCCTGATAAGCCAGTTTTAAAGCTTGTTTGATGTGGTAAGCACGGGTGATCCGTCGTTCCAGTTCGGCATAGCTGAAGGGTTTCAGCAGATAGTCGTCCGGCTGATATTCAACAATGCCATACACGGCCTGACGCTGGCGTTCAGCACTGACCACCAGAAAGCAACATTCAGCTTTTAATAGCTGTTCGGTGCGCAGCACTTCAAATAATTGATAGCCGTCCCGCCCGACGCCTAAATGAAAATCACACAAAATAAAATCAAAAGGGATCCGCCGGCAACATGCCAGCGCCATATCCGCATCACGCGCCAGCGTTACATCATCAAATCCAATCAGCAACAGCATACTTTTGAAATAGCTGCGGATTTGGTCAGAATCATCCACCACCAGCACAGTTTTGTTTTTATAAAACGACCGGCGTGAGGTCATTGCGGCAAAGCTCCATGCAACAAATAAGTAACGTTTTCTCTGCGCTGCACAATACACAGCATTGGCTGGCATCGCCAGCGCTTTGTCCCAAAAAACAAAACCCGCGTCTGGGCGCGGGTTTTATCATTCACAACCGGAATTAAGCGCGGCTGGCGCGTTTACGGTCGTTTTCTGTCAGGTGACGTTTACGGATCCGGATAGACAGTGGCGTCACTTCTACCAGCTCGTCGTCATCGATAAACTCCAGCGCCTGTTCCAGCGTATAACGGATTGGCGGCACTAAGTTAATCGCTTCGTCTGTGCCAGAAGCACGGACGTTCGTCAGCTGTTTGCCTTTTAAGCAGTTGACCGTTAAGTCATTGCTACGGCTGTGAATACCGATGATCTGGCCTTCATACACTTCATCAGCATGACCGATAAACATCCGGCCGCGTTCCTGCAGAGAGAAAATCGCATAACCAGCGGCTTTACCCATCGCATTAGAAATCAGCACGCCGTTCATCCGCAGACCGATTGAACCGCCTTTGAATGGACCGTAGTGATCAAAGCTGTTGTACATCAGACCTGTGCCTGAAGTCAGCGTCATGAACTCGGTGCGGAAACCAATCAGACCACGGCTTGGCATCTGGAAATCCATCCGGATGCGGCCTTTACCGTCTGGCTGCATATTGGTCATTTCGGCTTTACGCTCACCCATTTTCTCCATGATAGAGCCCTGGTGCTGCTCTTCCACGTCAATGGTGACGTTCTCAATTGGTTCCATTTTCGCGCCATCAACCACTTTCATGATTACTTCTGGGCGAGATACGGCCAGTTCAAAACCTTCACGACGCATGTTTTCAATCAACACGCCTAAGTGCAGTTCACCACGGCCTGATACTTTGAATTTGTCACCGTCTTCAGTTTCTTCCACGCGCAGCGCGACGTTGTGTTTCAGTTCGTTAGTTAAACGCTCTAAAATCTGGCGGGAAGTAACGTATTTGCCTTCTTTACCAGCGAATGGCGACGTGTTGACCTGAAAGGTCATAGTCACTGTCGGCTCATCAACTTGCAGCGCTGGTAATGGTTCCAGATTGGTCGGGGCACAGATAGTGTCAGAAATTTTCAGTTCGCCTAAACCGGTGAATGCAATGATATCACCCGCGTTTGCTTCCTGAGTTTCGATCCGTTCCAGACCTAAATAGCCGAACACCTGACCGACTTTGCCGTTGCGTTTTGAACCATCAGCACCTAATACAGTGACCTGCTGGTTCACTTTTAACGTGCCGCGTTTGATCCGGCCGATACCGATAATGCCGAGGTAGCTGGAATAATCTAATTGCGATACCTGGATCTGCGTGTCGCCATCCAGTTCAACTTTCGGTGGTGCCACGTGCTCAATGATTGCAGCGAACAAGTCATTGATATCAGTTTTTGGTTCGTTGTAATCCAGCGTCGCCCAGCCATTGATGGCTGATGCGTAGACGATTGGGAAATCTAATTGCTCGTCAGTGGCGCCTAAGTTGTCGAACAGGTCGAATACCTGGTCAATAACCCAATCCGGACGTGCGCCCGGACGGTCGATTTTGTTCACCACAACAATTGGTTTTAAACCGTGGGCGAAAGCTTTTTGTGTTACGAAGCGGGTTTGTGGCATTGGGCCTTCAACCGCATCGACTAATAATAAGACTGAGTCAGCCATTGACAGAACGCGCTCAACTTCACCACCGAAGTCGGCGTGGCCTGGTGTGTCCAGGATGTTGATCTGATAGCCGTTCCAGCGTACAGAAGTGTTTTTAGCCAGGATGGTGATTCCGCGTTCAGATTCCTGCGCGTTTGAATCCATCATCCGTTCCTGCAATTTAGCGCGTGCATCGAAAGTGCCGGACTGTTGCAGTAATTTGTCAACAAGTGTAGTTTTACCGTGGTCAACGTGCGCGATAATGGCGATATTACGCAACTTGCTGATATCATAAGACATTTATTTGGTGCTCGCTTAGTGTAGTGTAAATGTGTACCCGCTTGTAGTCACCCACCGCAAGTACCCGAAAAATTGGTGCGCGTATTTTACCTGCTTTACGACTGACTGGGAAATTTATCTGGTCCGCGTTTGCTGTTTTTTTCATCAGCCCCAAGCTGAATGCCGCTTTGCGGCCAGTAACACCGCATCGAACTTAAGCAAAAGCTCTGCCATCCTGACAGCAACTCCTGTGCGCTTGCGCTGATTCTCCACTTTTACCAGTCATTTTGCTGCCTCGTCCTGTGCTGGCTGTGCGGCAATTTTATTTTTACTTTGCCTGACTGAATTCAGCCGAATTCTTGCTATCGTTATCGCTGCCGTTGACCACTGCACAGAAGCAGAGCAAATTCAGACAAATTGCACCACGGCTGTGCATGCATGCACTTTATTGGTGCAATTCTCTGGTATTTCAGTCTGAATCTGCACTAAATACATTTTAAAATCATATATTTAGGATTCTGGCACAGCTTTGGCATAACAAGCGCAAACCGGCGGCAAGCCGCACCTGAACCTTAGTTTGAGTTGAATCCGGAGGAATGCATGTCTGCATCGAACGTTCTGAGTTTTATGAAAGAAAACGACGTGAAGTTTGTTGATTTACGTTTTACTGACACCAAAGGTAAAGAGCAGCACGTTACAATTCCTGCCAGCCAAATTGACGAAGACTTCTTCGAAAACGGCAAAATGTTTGACGGCTCTTCAATTGCCGGCTGGAAAGGCATCAACGACTCAGACATGATCCTGATGCCGGATGCCAGCACCATGCTGCTGGATCCATTCTTCGAAGAAACCACCATTCTGATCAGCTGTGACGTGATCGAGCCAAGCACTATGCAAGGTTACGATCGTTGCCCGCGTTCTATCGCCAAACGCGCGGAAGAATATTTGAAATCAACCGGCATCGCTGACACTGTATTGTTTGGACCTGAGCCAGAGTGGTTCATGTTCGACGACGTGCGTTTCAAAAACGACATGTCAGGTTCTTTCTTTAAAGTTGACTCTTCAGAAGCAGCCTGGAACTCAGACGCTGAATATGAAGATGGTAACAAAGCCCACCGTCCAGGTGTGAAAGGCGGTTATTTCCCGGTACCACCAGTAGATCAACACCACGATATCCGCAGCGCTATGTGTATGGTGCTGGAAGAAATGGGTCAGGTTGTTGAAGCGCATCACCATGAAGTTGCCACTGCCGGTCAGAACGAAATCGCCACCCGTTTTAACACACTGACGAAAAAAGCCGACGAAATTCAGCAACTGAAATATGTTGTTCATAACGTTGCTCACATGTACGGCAAGACTGTGACTTTCATGCCAAAACCAATCGTTGGTGACAACGGTTCAGGTATGCACTGCCACCAGTCACTGGCAAAAGATGGTGTAAACCTGTTTGCCGGTGATAAATATGCCGGTCTGTCAGAAACTGCACTGTACTACATTGGCGGTATCATCAAGCACGCGAAGGCAATCAACGCCTTCACTAACCCGTCAACCAACTCTTACAAGCGTCTGGTGCCACACTATGAAGCGCCTGTAATGCTGGCATACTCTGCCCGTAACCGTTCTGCTTCTGTGCGTATTCCATTGGTACCAAGCGCGAAAGCCCGTCGTATTGAAGTCCGTTTCCCGGATCCGGCAGCGAACCCGTACCTGGCATTCGTTGCTCAGCTGATGGCTGGTCTGGATGGTATCCAGAACAAGATCCACCCAGGCGATGCAATGGACAAAGACCTGTATGACCTGCCACCAGAAGAAGAAGCACTGATCCCACAAGTTTGTGGTTCACTGGACGAAGCTCTGGATGCACTGGAAGCGAACCGTGCGATCTTCACCAAAGGCGGCGTCATGTCAGATGAAATGATCGATGCTTATATCTCTCTGAAGCGTGCAGAAGCCAAACGCGTCTCTATGGCTGTGCACCCACTGGAATACGAACTGTATTACAGCGTGTAATTTTCAGCGCTAACACACTGATTTATAAAGTGTGATTTGCACAATACCAAAGCCCGCTTCTGCGGGCTTTTTGTACTGGTCAAAGCCAGAAAAGCCAGTTAGAGTAAATCTATCAGCCATTTGATCAGCTTGGACTCTGTGATGAACATTACCGGTTGGCCGCTATTTTTACTGATCGCGCTGACAATATCGGCGTCGCCGGTGCTGGCACAGGCAAAAAAGGACGACAAACCGGTGTTTGTCACAGTAGATAAAAATAACGTTCCGGTATTTTCCGACAATCCGGTCCCGGGCGCCTCGCAGTTGCAACTGAAAGAAGGCAACCGGATGCCCGCCGTCACCCCCACCGAAATCAGTCAGCGTAGTATTGATCACACGCCACAGTTCGAAGTATTCATCACCAAGCCGGAACCTGAAGGCACTGTGCGTGAAAATAACGGCACTATCTACGTATCCGGCCAGGTAAAGCCGTTGTTTGCCCAGGGCCTGCGGGTGCGGCTCTATCTGGATGGCCAGGCGGTCGCCGGCCCCAGCAGTAATGCCAATTTCATCCTGCATAACATTGACCGGGGCGAACATCAGCTGATGCTGGAGTTAAGCGACCAAAACGGCAAGGTTATTGCTACCAGTTCCGTAACGACGTTTTTTCTGCACCGAGCATCATCAATTACCCCAAAATAGTGCAACACGGCACAGCTTAGCCGCTAGACTAAGCGCCATGAGCACCATTTTGGTGCAATAAGGGATTTGCCGTGACACACGCACATATCGCTCTTGAATTACCAGGGATTAATCTGGCCGAACAACTGACCACCGCCGTGCTGGTGCTGGATGCGCAGTTACAGGTGTCCTGTTTTAATACCGCCTGTTGCGCTTTGCTGGGTATTGGTGAAAAACGCCTGCAACAGCAATATTTTCCCGGACTGTTTCAATACAGCGATCTCAGTGCAGCCCAACTGGTCAGTACTTTAAATACCAAACAGGGTTTTGGCATCAGTGACGTGCATTGCGTGATGCCGGATGGCCGCCATCTATTACTGGATATGACAGCGACCTGGTTGGAGACCGAACAACCCAGTCTGGTGATGGAATTACGTCAGGTCGATCAGCAACGCAAGATCAGCATGGAAAGTCTGCAGCAACATCAGCATCTGGCGGCGCGCGAACTGATCCGTGGCCTGGCCCATGAGATTAAAAACCCACTTGGCGGTTTACGCGGTGCGGCGCAATTGCTCGAAGAGTCACTGAATGAAGAGCAAAAAGAATATACCCAGTTGATCATTGCCCAGGCCGACCGGCTGCGGAATCTGGTCGATCGGTTGCTTGGTCCCTACAAGCCGCCGCATAAAGTCGTGTCTAATCTGCATGAAATTATTGAACGCGTCAGCCAACTGGCGCAGATGGACAATCCGCATGCCGTGCAATTTATCCGCGATTATGACCCGAGCATTCCGGACTTCTCACTCGATCCGGAACTGCTGGAGCAGGCCCTGCTGAATATTGTCCGCAATGCCCAGCAGGTGCTGACTCAAGGTGGTCAGATTGTGATGCAAAGCCGGATTTTACATCAGCACACTATTCATGGCCGCCGGCATAAGCTGGTCGCCGTGATCCGCGTCATCGATAACGGCCCCGGTATTCCACCGGCGATTAAAGATACGTTGTTTTATCCAATGGTCAGCGGCAAACCCGGCGGCACCGGTCTTGGTTTGTCGATTTCACAAACGCTGATCCATCAGCATGGCGGCTGGATTGATTGTGACAGCTGGCCCGGCCGCACCGAATTTACCCTGTATTTACCGATAAGCGCAGAAGGAGCTTAACCCATGACGCAGAATGTCTGGATCATTGACGACGACAATTCCATCCGTTGGGTATTGGAAAAAGCCCTGTCACGCGCGGGTATTGTCTGCGAGAGTTACGCCTCAGCAGATCTGATGCTGCAACGGCTGGAATTTGATCAACCTGCGGTCGTGGTGTCCGATATCCGCATGCCTGGCACCGATGGCATGCAGTTATTAAGCAAACTGCAGGAACTGGCGCCGGAATTGCCGGTGATTATTATGACAGCGCACTCCGACCTCGACAGCGCCGTCAACGCGTTTAAACGTGGCGCTTTTGAGTACCTGCCCAAACCATTTGATGTCAATGAAGCTGTGGCCCTGATCAGTCGTGCACTGGAACATGCCCACGCGAAAAAACCCCGCGCCAGCACCAGCGCACCATCGCATGTACCCGAAATCATCGGTGAAGCACCAGCGATGCAGGAGGTGTTTCGTGCCATTGGCCGCTTGTCCCGCTCCAGTATCAGTGTGCTGATCAATGGTCAGAGTGGTACCGGTAAAGAACTGGTGGCGCACGCACTGCACAAGCACAGCCCCAGAGCCGAATCACCGTTTATAGCGCTGAATATGGCGGCTATTCCAAAAGATCTGATTGAATCGGAATTATTTGGCCACGAAAAAGGCGCTTTTACCGGCGCCGCCACTTTGCGCAAAGGCCGGTTCGAACAGGCCGACGGCGGCACTTTGTTTCTTGATGAAATCGGCGATATGCCACTCGACGTGCAAACGCGCCTGTTGCGAGTGCTGGCCGATGGGCAGTTTTATCGCGTTGGCGGTCATCAGGAAGTCAGTGTCGACGTACGGATTATTGCCGCCACTCACCAAAACCTGGAGCAACTGGTCGCCGAAGGCAAGTTCCGCGAAGACTTATTCCACCGCCTCAATGTGATCCGGATCCATATTCCGTCGCTGCGCGACCGCAAACAGGATATTCCAAAGCTGACCCGGCATTTTCTGGCACAAGCCGCACGCGAAATGAATGTCGAAGCCAAAGATCTGGCGCTGGAAACCGAAAAATTTCTGGCTCAGCTGGATTGGCCGGGCAATGTACGACAACTGGAAAACACCTGCCGCTGGCTGACCGTGATGGCGTCCGGCAAACAAATCCTGTTATCTGATTTACCGCCGGAACTGACCAGTGCGCCAAAACCGGTGACTATCAGCAGCGATGGCCAACACAGCTGGCAGGATTTACTGGCGCTGTGGGTCACACAAAAACTGGCCACCGGCGCCGAAGATATTCTGGCTGAAGCAGGCCCGGAGTTTGAGCGGATTGTCCTGAAGCAAGCTTTACAGTTTACTCATGGCCATAAACAAGATGCAGCCAAACGCCTCGGCTGGGGCCGCAATACACTGACACGCAAGCTGAAAGAACTGGATATGGAATAGCCATACGGCTGCGCCTGCAAAAGCTAAAAAACCGGGCTCAGGCCCGGTTTTGTCTACTCACAGCGCTGACAGTTCAGGCGCGCCGGCACCTGAACTGCGACATAACTTCTCGCTTAGTCGTCTTTACCTGTACGCTCGGCCATCCGTTCCCGCATTTTCACCATCCGTTCGTCCAGCTTGGTTTTTTGCTCGTCGGTTAATACAGCACGGATCTGATGTTGCAGTTTCAGCCGTGTCAGCTGATGCTCCAGCATGCTGGCTTGTTGTTTCTCCAGTAGCAACCGGGCCGCCGCTTCATCAAATTGCGGCGCTTTGATCAACGCCTGCAGGGCATCGTGCTGCTGCTGCCGTGCTGCCAAATCAGCTTTGTCGGCTTTACTGGCTGCCATCAGGACGCGGATTTGCTCCCGTTGCGCGTCGGTCAGGTCCAGGCCTTTTAACATCCGCACCGCCGGGTCACCACCATGCGGACCGTGGCCGGCAACTGCAGGCTGAGACAGCAGCAGCGCGGCGCTGAATAAAGCAGGGATTAATAATATTTTCAATGTGTTCATTTTTGTCTCTCCAGTAGGTTCGGGCATTACAAACAGCGGTCTGTTTTGTATGATGCAAGCATAAGCGACTGGCTGCAAAGCAACGCAAAGCCGCCGTAAAGGTTTGGTAAAGACACTTGTCCGGGCATGTCTGCTGCTTACACTGAGCGCACCACCCACAGTGATGACCCTATAGCAGTAGCTAAGAAGGTTTCCGATGCAACACCCGAATATCCTGCTGATTGATGATGATGAGGAGTTAAGTCAGCTGGTCACCGACTATCTGACGCTGGACGGTTTTAGTCTCGACCATGCCGCAGATGGTATCAAAGGCCTGCAGAAGGCGCAGACCGGCGCTTATCAGCTGATCTTGCTGGATGTGATGCTGCCTGGCCTCGATGGCCTGTCTTTATTGCGCCAGCTGCGCCAGACCAGTTATTGCCCGGTGCTGATGCTGACCGCCCGCGGCGACGACATTGACCGCATTCTGGGTTTGGAACTTGGCGCCGACGATTATTTGGCCAAACCGTTTAACCCGCGTGAACTCAGTGCCCGGGTGCGGGCTATCCTGCGCCGGGTCGAACTGGCGCAGCAACCGCAACAGCATCAGGCCCCATTGTTAGAACTGAATCAGGTCACGCTGAACCGGCAAAATCGTCAGGTGCACTGCCAGGGCTTGGCCATTGTCCTGACCGCGACGGAGTTTCAGTTGCTGGAGTATCTGATGAACCATGCAGGTCGTGTGGTCAGCAAAGAAGAGCTCAGCAAAGAGGTGATGGGCCGGGTGCTGCAACAATATGACCGCAGTCTGGATATGCATGTCAGCAATATCCGCAAGAAACTGGCGCAGGGCAGCGACCATGAAAAAATCCAGACGCTGCGCGGCAGCGGCTATTTGTTTCTGGAGTCCTGATGCAACTGAACTGGGTCAATCCATGGCGTTTTCTGGCATTTCGGCTCTTCAGCTGGTTCTGGCTGGTGCTGCTGCTGACGATTGCTGCCGCCTGGGTGCTGGCCAAAGCTTTTCTCGATGACACGGTGATCCGCCGCCTGCCGCCTGGTGTGCATGAACATGCCGAACGCATGTTGCACAGTCTGCAACGTTTTGACAGTGTTGAAGATTTATTGCAGCGACTGAACCGGCGCGAGAATAATCGCTGGTTACTGGTCGACCCGGTCAGCCAGCGGATCCTGAACGCGCACATTCTGCCACGCGGTTTTGACCAAAGCTGGCTGACCGAATTATCACAGTTTGAAAAACCACGTTTGTTTTTGCATCGCCATATCAGCCTGGCCGGGCCGTTTTTTGTGCGTTTGAATGGCCAGCCGCTGGTGTTATATCAACAACAACCCCGCCCTGACCGGCCCGGCATGTTGGGCCTCGCGCAGTTACCGGAATTGACCATCCCGCTGCTGTTTTTACTGGTGTCAGCCCTTGCCAGTATTGGCCTGGCCCTGACGATCACCCGACCGCTGCGCCAGTTGCAGCAGCAAAGTTTGCAATTCGCCAGCGGTGACTTAACCAGCCGGGTGCAACAAGCCGCCGCCCGCAATGACGAGATCGGTGAGTTAGCGCGTGGCTTTAATACCATGGCCAGTCAAATCGGCGCTTTATTGCAAAATCAGCAGCGCCTGCTGCGCGATATTTCGCATGAGTTGCGCTCACCGCTGACCCGTGCGCAGCTGGCCATCGCGCTGGAGCAACGACAAGGCGGTGGCAGTCAGCTGCCACGCTTATCACAAGAGCTGGATAAAATTGACAGTATGCTCGATGAGTTACTGACATTCAGTAGGCTCGATGCCGGCCAGTATCAACTGCAATTGCAGGACCTTGATTTGACCGAACTGCTGGAAGAAATTATCCAGGTCAATCAACTGGAAGCCAGTCAGAAACAACAACAAATACAGCTAAACGCACCACCGCAGTGCTGGTTACAGGCCGACAGCCGGCTGCTGGCACGTGCTGTGGAGAATGTGCTGCGTAATGCGATTAAATACAGCCCGGCCGGCTCGATAATCACAGTGCGGCTGCAGGCAGATGCCGGGCAACTGCAGCTCTGTGTATCTGATCAGGGTCCCGGCATCCCGGATAGCGCTTTGCAGGCGATATTTGAGCCGTTTTACCGCGTATCTGATGCGCGCACAGCTGGCGCGGGAGGTACCGGGCTGGGTCTGGCGATCGCCGCGCAGGCGATGAAACAGCATCAGGGCCAGATCACGGCTCAAAATATTTATCAGGCTGATCAGGTTGGTGGTTTGCAAATTTGTCTGCAAATGCCGGCACAGCAGGAGCTGAATCTTTGAAGTATTTTCCGCCGCTACAGGCGCAGCTGCAGGCTGACGCACTGAATGACTCCAGCGTTCGCCTGCAACTGCAACAATGCTGGCAACAATTTGTTAAAACCGAGCTTTACGGCCGCGACGGTACTCGTTTTTGTCTGTACAGCCGTACCAGTTTACCAGGCTGGCGCAAACCGCATGCGGCCCTGCTGATCGTGCCGGGGCGGATCGAAGCTGCACATAAATATGCCGAGCTGGCGCAGGATGCACTTTGCAGCGGTTATCAGGTGTTTGTGATCGAGCATCGCGGCCAAGGCCTGGCACAGCGGCCTGAACCGGATCCACAACTGGGCGATGTGACAGATTTTCGCCGCTACAGTGATGACCTGATGCAGGCCATCAGCCTGATCCGCAGTCAAACCGACTTACCGCTACTGGCGTTGGCGCATTCGATGGGCAGCGCCATCCTGTATCGCTATTTGCAAATGACGGCTCTGCCGCTGCTGGATGCCGCCATTTTCTGTGCGCCAATGTTTGGTATTGCCACCGGGCCGCTGCCACGGGTGACGCGCGCCTTAGCTGCTCTGATGCAGCGACTGAACCAGCGCTGCAGTCAGGCTGGCTGGTATGTACCAGGCCAGGGGCGCTATCAAAATCTGCCTTTTGCCGATAATGCCCTGACACAGAGTGAGGAGCGTTATCAGTGGTTTCGGGATTTATATCAGCAGTATCCGGCGTATCAGCTTGGTGGGGTCAGCTGGCGCTGGCTGCATCATGCGCTGCAAGCGTGTCGGCAGATCCAGCAGGGCCTGGTGCCGACAGTGCCAATGCTGATCCTGCAGGCGGGGGCCGATACAGTGGTGGACAATCAGGCGCAAAACAAGCTGGCCGCGCGTTGCGCCATCGAGCTGCATCGCATCGACGGTGCCCGGCATGAATTACTGGCAGGCACCGATACGCAGCGACAGCAGGTGTTTAGTCTGATTAATCAGTGGTTGCAGCGTGTGGCAACGGGTCCGGGTGAATAATCACTTCCGCATCGCGGTAAAACGCCGCGATTTGCTGCTCGGCCAGGTCGGTCACCTGATGTGCTTTTTGTAAACTCCAGTCCTGCGGTAATAACAGCCGCAGCTGAATAAAAATACGCGGCCCGGCACGGCGGGTGCGCAACTGCTCAACGCCGAGCACTCCGGGCATTTGCAGCAGATGCTGCAAAATTTGCTGCCGTTCGGTTTCCGGCAATTCCTCATCCAGCAGATGCACCATGCTTTCGCGCAGTAACTGCGCAGCATTAAACAACAAATATACAGCGATCAGAATGGCGATGGCTGCGTCCGCCCACAGCAGACTGTTTTGCACTAAATACAAAGCTAATAACACTGAGGCATTCATCAGCAGGTCACTACGATAATGTGCCTGATCGGCCGCTACGGCCAGAGAACCGGTTTTTTTGATGATCCAGCGTTGCAGTAATACCAGCGTCAGGGTCAGGCCACTGCACAGCAACATGGCCCAGATGCCATTATTGATGGCGCCAATTGGCGCCGGCAGATAAATCCGGTTTACCCCTTGATACAACAGGACAAATGCCGCGCCGGCCAGAAAAGCTGCCTGACATAACGCCATCACCGCTTCAGCTTTGCCATGACCAAACCGGTGGTCGTCATCCGCCGGTTTTAATGCATAGCGTAACGCGACAAAGTTCAGCAAGGACACAGCGACGTCCATCATCGCATCCATCAACGACGCCAATATTGACGCAGCATTGGTGTCGATAGCGGCAAATAACTTGATAACGACAATAATTAGCGCAATGCCAATCGTCAGTTTGCCCGAGCGGCGTACCCACAGATTGTATTCATGGCTGGTCATTGCAGGTCCTTGTCAGTGTGCAGAGTTACAACGCGCCGGCAAACTGCTGCTGGCGCCACGCTTCATAACAGACGATCGCCACAGAGTTGGCTAAATTCAGACTGCGCGCATCAGGCATCATTGGGATCCGCAGGCGCTGTTCAGCCGGTATGGCATTGCGGATCTCATCCGGTAACCCGGATGTCTCAGAGCCGAATAACAACAAATCACCAGCCCGATATTGCAATTCAGTGTGAGGCCGGCTGCCCTTGGTGGTCAGCGCCAGTACCCGCGCCGGCTTCACCGCATCTAACATCGCCTGATAATTGGCGTGGCGGCTGACATTGGCCAAATCATGATAATCCAGCCCGGCACGACGCAGCTTTTTTTCTTCAAAATCAAACCCTAATGGTTCAATCAAATGCAAAAAACAGCCGGTATTGGCGGCCAGCCGGATGATATTGCCGCAATTTGGTGCGATTTTGGGTTCAAATAAAGCGATATGAAACACAACAACTCCTGCGCCATAGCAAAGCCCAAGTATACCGTAGTCCGGCAGCGCAGCGTGACAACGACGCGCAGACTGGCGCCAATTTTTCCCGCTGTTAGTGGCGATTTTTTAGACAGACACTTATAGTTGAACGGTATTGCTGCGCAAGGAATGCCAAAATGACTATACCACTATGGATCCAATACCTGCTGGCCATCGTCAGCGGTTTTCTGCTTTGTCTGATGCTGATCCAGATACAACGCACCCGCCGCACCCCATTACAAAACTCGCCGTTGTTGCAATTTTTACAACAACAACCCCATGCTTATTGGCTCACGGATCAACAGGCGACACCGCTGTGGCACAATCACGCCACCCGCCATCCTGCAGCCAACAGCAGGCTGGACCAACAACTGTTTTTTTCCGCCGCAGGATTGGATCCTGGCCTGCCGGATATCCTGGCGATGCTGCAGATCAGCCCGCACTGGCAAGGTCAGGTCTGGATTGGCAGCACAGAGCGGCAAGCCTATCAGTTGAATGTGCGGGTACTCAGTGGCTATCGCCAGCGCTTTTTACTCTGGCATTGGCTGCCGCTGCAAGCGACGCTGGATAACACACAGGCGCAGATCTGCGCGTATTCAGATACGGTGACCGGACTGCCTGCTGCAGCGCTGTGGCGCTACTGGCTGCAGTCGCAGCTGCAGCGCCATCAGGCTAAATATCATAGTTTTGCCGTCTTGCTGCTGGAGCTGAATGACTATCCCGCCATAGTGCGGAACTTTGGCCAGACCGCTGCAGATGGTCTGTTGCAGCAACTGGTCAACAATGTTCAGGCGGAGATCCCAACCGGCGCTTTTATGGCCCGGTTAGCTCCGCATCAGCTGGCATTGCTGCTCAGCCTGGACGGTCATGGCGAGCAGGCTGAACAGCAGGCGATCCAGCTCGGCCGGGAAATACTGCAGTTTTGTCAGGGCCCATTTTTTATTCCACAGGCTGAACTGCGGCTGGATTGCCGCGCTGGCATCGCGATTTTCCCTGAAGCCGGCCACGATGCTGACGAACTGCAGGCCCACGCGTCACACGCGCTGCATATTGCGGCAACGGTGCCGGAGCATCTGCATCTATGGCAGATGCAGGGACAGAATCCGGTGCCGGGTCTGCAACTGCAATATGAATTGCAGCAAGCATTAACCCAATATCAATGTGAGATCTGGTCGCAACCCGTGATTGAACTGGAGACCGGCATCGCCATGGCATTCCGGCTGGAACTGTATTGGCGTTCTCCACAACGGGGCTTATTAAGTTATACCGAATTAAAGCCTCTGGCAGAGAAAACCGGTCAGTTGATGGCGCTGGAACGCTGGGCTTTTTGTCAGATTTGTCAGTTGCTCGAATTGTGGCAACGTCTGGGCCCGCTGCCACCGCTACAGGTCGAATTGTCTGCGACGAACTTTCGTCACAGTGGACTGCTGAATTTTTTGCAAAGCCAGCTGGAGGACCATCAACTACAGGCCAATAAGTTTGTGCTGTGCTTGCGGGAAGACGGTTGGTTACAGGATCCGGCAGGTTTCAGCAAACAGGCAGAGGAACTGAAAACGGCCGGATTTGGCTTGATGATCGTTGAGGTCGGCAATGGCTTAAGTTCGCTGCAATTATTGCAGCAACCATTCTGGCAGGCGGCAGAACTTTCAGCGGCAATGATCAAGCAACTGGAAGAATCGGAGGCACAACGGAATGCTTGCGCCAGTCTGATCAGGCTGCTGATCCATCAGGGATTACAAGTCAGTGCCCAAGGCACCGACAAAGAAATGCAAGCGTATTTACTGCATGTGATGGGCTGTTATGGCTGTCGTGGTGAGCTCTTCAGTGCCATGCGGCTGGTCGATGGACGACAACAGCCCTATGGCGGACAACAACAGTGGCGCATGGCCGGCTAAACGTTGTCGCTACGTTATTCGTCGCGTTTTTCGCGGCCCAGCAGGTCAAGCGCCGCGGCACGGGCATCTTTGCCCTGATACAGCACCTGATAGATTTGTTCGGTGATCGGCATTTCCACACCAACCCGGGTCGCCAGATTGTAAACTTCGCGGGCGTTACGATAGCCTTCAACCACTTGTCCGATCTGGGTGATGGCGTCTTCAACGCCAACGCCTTGCCCCAGCAGCAAGCCAAAACGGCGGTTACGGGACTGGTTGTCGGTACAGGTCAGGACTAAATCACCTAAACCGGCCATGCCCATAAAAGTTTCTTTTTTCGCCCCTAAAGCACAACCTAAACGGCACATTTCGGTCAGGCCACGGGTAATTAATGCCGTGCGGGCGTTCGCGCCAAAACCAATGCCATCTGCCATGCCGGCACCAATCGCAATGACGTTTTTCACCGCGCCGCCAAGCTGCACGCCGATAAAATCAGGGTTGGTATAAACACGGAAGGTTTTGCCGCAGTGCAGCAAATCCGACAGCACGGTAATAAATTCGGCGTCGGTCGATGACAAAGAGATAGCAGTAGGCAGGCCTTTTGCCAGTTCTTTGGCAAAAGTCGGACCGGATAATACGGCCAGCGAAACATCGTCACCGAGAATATCGCGTGCTACATCCTGTAATAACCGGCCGCTGTCCGGCTCCAGGCCTTTCGTAGCCCAGGCCACACGGGCGTGTGGTAATAAAAACGGTTTAATTTGCCGCAAGGTATCGGCAAAAGCATGACTGGGCACTACCACCAGCACATTCTGGCTGGCTTTGACAGCGCCTTCCAGATCAGCGGTCACTTCCAGCTGCTCTGGTAACACAATCTCCGGCAAATAACGATGATTGATCCGATCCCGCGTCATCGCCGCGATATCGTCAGCATTGCGGCCCCATAACAAGGTGTGATGCCCGTTACGCGCCAGACAAATTGCCAGCGCCGTGCCATAAGAGCCGGCGCCCAATACCGTAATTGCCGAAGTCATGTTCATGCGGCGGCTGCTTAGTTTGGCAGCTGCGCCTGAGCTTCAGCCTGACGTTGTTGCACATATTGGGCAAACAGCGCGTCAAAGTTGACCGGAGCCAGGTTCAGTTGTGGGAAAGTGCCACGGTTCACCAGATTTGCCACAGTTTCACGGGCATATGGGAACAGAATATTCGGGCAGAAAGAGGCCAGCATGTGGGCCATTTGCGCGTCCTGCAGTTCAGGCACAGCAAATATACCGGCTTGTTGCACTTCACACAGGAAAGCCGTTTCACCGCCTACTGTCGTGGTAACAGTCAGCGACAGGATGACTTCAAACATGTTGTCTTCCAGTTTCTCGCTGCGCGTGTCCAGGTCCAGCTTTACTTCTGGTTGCCATTCTTTGCGGAAAATTGCCGGTGCATTTGGTGATTCGAACGAAATGTCTTTGACATAAATACGCTGGATTGCAAATGGGACTTGCTGCTCATCCGCAGCTGGGTTCAGTTGTTCGTCGGCCATGATGGTTCCCTGAAAATACGGTTAATGTTGCAGCAGTGTGTCTAACCGACCCTGTGCGTCAAGCGCATGCAGGTCGTCACAGCCACCGATATGTTGGTCATTGATGAAGATTTGCGGCACTGTGCTGCGTCCGCCCGATCTTGCAATCATTTCGGGTCTGAGCTCAGGTTGTGCGTCGATTTTGATTTCGTTAAACACAACACCTTTGTGGCTGAGCAGAGCCTTTGCGCGCACACAATACGGACAATATTCTTTAGTGTAAATAGTGACGCTGGGACTGCTCATGGACCTGCTCCGGTTATTTTTTTACCACAGGCAAACTGGCTTCCGCCCATTTACCCATACCACCGCTCAGTACGGATACGCGACTGAAACCGGCGGCTGACAGTTGTTTGGCTGCACCTTGTGCGGACATGCCTGCCTGACAGACCACTATAATGGGTGCGTCTTTGGCCTTTTCAAGGCTGCTGATTTGGCTGGAAAGCTGCGCCAGAGGAATATTGCGGGCGCCGGTGATGTGGCCACGTTTAAAATCATCAATGCTGCGGATGTCCAGCACCAGCGCATCTTCACGGTTGACCTGCAAAGTCAGCTCAGTCGGGCTGACAAATTTGATTTTGGAAAACAATGACTGCACATAACTGACGATAATCGCCAGCAGCAGACCTACCCAGATCACCACGACAATCGGGTGATTTCCGGCAAATTCGACGTATTGTTGCATAACATTCCGTTCAGTTGGTCAAAGCTCAGGCGCCGGAGTATAACGGGTTTCAATGGCAAAAACAGCCCTTCGCCCCCAGCCAGAATACGCATGTGGTAAAGGCTGCGGCTGATTGCGCAGTTTCTGCACAGCATTGATTGGAGTCACCGCTGAATTTCGGTAAGATGCACAGTGAATCGGGAAAAAGAAAAATGTTGATCAAGCAACGAGAAAGCGGAGCATGTTATGGCGAAGTCTGGCAAACCCCTGGTACTTTTGATTCTGGATGGATGGGGCTATCGCGAAGACCCGGCTGATAATGCCATCGCGCAGGCCAATACCCCGGTAATGGACCGGTTGTGGCGGGATTGTCCGCACAGCCTGATTTCAGGTTCTGGTCTTGACGTCGGTCTGCCTGATGGTCAGATGGGCAATTCTGAAGTGGGCCATGTTAACCTTGGTTCAGGTCGGGTGGTATATCAGGAACTGACCCGCATCACCAAAGCCATCAGCGATGGCGATTTTTTCGAAAACCCGGTGTTAACCGGCGCTGTGCAAACCGCAGTACAAGCCGGTAAAGCCGTGCATTTAATGGGTTTGTTATCGCCAGGTGGTGTGCACAGCCATGAAGACCATCTGATTGCGATGATTGAACTGGCGGCTCGTCAGGGCGCTGACAAAATTTATCTGCATGCCTTTCTCGATGGCCGCGACACGCCGCCACGCAGCGCAGAAGCATCATTATTACGCGTGCAGCAGCGTTGTGCTGAACTGGGCAAAGGCCAGATCGCCAGTGTGGTTGGCCGTTATTTCGCGATGGACCGTGACAAACGCTGGGATCGCGTCGAGCAAGCCTATGATTTAATTGTAGATGGCGTTGCGGCCTACACGGCGACAGACGCAGTGTCTGCACTGCAGGACGCTTATGCGCGCGGTGAAAATGACGAATTTGTCAAAGCGACTGCGATTGTCGGCGACGATGGTGAGCCGGTGCAGTTACAGGATGGCGATGCACTGATTTTTATGAATTTCCGTGCCGATCGCGCCCGTCAGTTCAGCCGCACTTTCACAGAACCTGCTTTTGCTGATTTTGCCCGCAAACGTGTCGTGCAACTGGGCGCTTTTGTCCAGCTGACTGAATATTCCGCTGATATCAAAGCGCCGGTCGCCTATCCGCCGGAAAGTCTGAACAATGTGCTTGGCGAATGGCTGGCAAAACATCAGAAAACCCAGCTGCGTATTTCCGAAACGGAAAAATATGCCCATGTCACTTTCTTTTTCAGTGGCGGCCGTGAAGACGTATTCCCAGGCGAAGAACGCATTTTAGTGCCATCACCCAATGTCGCGACTTATGACCTGCAGCCAGAAATGAACTCCACGCTGCTGACCGACAAACTGGTGGATGCCATTCACTCTGGCAAATTTGACGTGATTATCTGCAATTATCCGAATGGCGATATGGTTGGTCACACCGGTATTCTGTCTGCAGCCATTAAAGCGGTAGAAGCCGTGGACCACTGTATTGGCCGCGTGGTTGCCGCGCTGGAAACAGTCGGTGGTGAATGTATCATCACCGCGGATCATGGCAATGCCGAGCAGATGGTCGACCATGAGTCCGGTCAGGCCCATACCGCCCACACCTCAGATCCGGTACCACTGATTTATGTCGGCCGGCCAGCAGACGTGGTTAACGGCGGTATTCTCAGTGACATTGCGCCCACCATGCTGACATTGCTTGGCATGCCGGTGCCGGCAGAAATGACCGGTAAAGTACTGTTCCACGTCCGGTGATGCGACCAAATCGCCAGCGGGCGCGGCCGGTACCAATAAGCTTTAGTTTGTTACTGAGCCTGTTGCTGAGTCTGTCAGCACAGGCTCAGCAATCTGACACGGCTAAAGCGCGGCAGGAACTCAAATCGGTGCAGCAGGATATCAGCCGCACCGAACAACAGCGCCGGCGGCAGCAGCAACAACTGCAAGACACAGAACAGCAGCTAAAACAGGCAGATTTACGTTTAGCCGAAGCGGCCGCAGCAGTGGCTGTACAACAGCAGCAGCTGCAGGCTCTGGATGAAAAAATGGCCGAACTGGCCACCCGGCAACAACAGCTGGAGCAACAACGGCAAACTCAGCAGCAACTGCTTGCCGCTCAGGTCAAAGCCGCTTACCAGGTTGGCGGACACGATTACACCCAGCTGCTGCTGAATCAGCAGGACGCGTTAAAGCTGGAACGCCTGCTGACGTATTACCAGTACTTCAATAACGCCCGGATCCAACAACTCCAGGCGCTGAAACAAACAGTCAGTGAGCTGCAACAGCTGACCACAGTGCAGCAACAAACCCGGCACGAACAAAGTTTGCGGCTGGACGAGCTGACTTCACAGCAACAGGATTTAGTCACAGCGAAAAATCAGCAACAACAAAGTGTGCTGAAACTCAGACAGCTGCTGGATGAGCAAAAACAACAGCTGGCGTACCTGAAGAGCAATGAAAAAAGTCTGCAAAGCACTATCACCAAGTTAAAGGCTGAAGCGGCTAATCGCAGACTGACTTATAAAGGCAAGAAACAAGGCCAGTTACCGTGGCCGGTGCAAGGTGCGTTAGTGCAGAAGTTTGGTGCAGCACAAGGCGGGCAGACCACGGCCAGCGGGATTTTAATCCAGGCCAGCAATGGCCAGCCAGTGCGCGCAGTTGCAGATGGCCAGGTGATTTATGCCGATTGGTTACGCGGTTATGGTTGGGTGATTGTGCTGGACCACGGCAACGGCCTGATGAGTTTATATGGCCACAATCAAAGTTTGCTGAAATCTCCGGGCGATGTGGTGCGCAGTGGTGACCATGTGGCGCTGGTCGGCCAGAGTGGTGGCCGGGATCGCAGTGGGCTTTATTTCGAAATCAGGCAAAAAGGTGCGGCGGTTGACCCGTTGCGCTGGTTGCGAAATCCATAACAACAGGCATAATGCCGGCCTGAAATTCAGCCGGCGCTTTGCCAACATCAGTGAATCAATCCAGCGTGCGTATTCTCCAGTCGTTATGTGTTCTCAGTTGTTTCTGGTTGTCGGTACAGGCGCAGTCGCTACCGCCGCAAGTGGCCATTATTATTGATGATATCGGTTACCAGAAAGTCGATCCGGACATTATCCGGCTGCCCTATCCACTGACCGTCGCTGTGATGCCATTTACACCGAATGGCCATGAAATGACGGCATTGGCCAGCCAGCATGGCAAAGAAATCATGTTACACATGCCGATGGAAGCCGTGGCACAGAACCATCTGCTCGGCAAAGGTGCGCTGCGTCGCCCGATGAGCAAGCAGCAGGTGCAGCAAGCACTGCACAAAGCCCTCGACAGCGTGCCACAGGCCATTGGCATTAATAACCACATGGGCAGCCTCTACACGTCATTACCGGAACAGATGGATTGGGTGATCGAGGTGGTTGCCGAGCGTCAGTTGTACTTTATTGATAGCAAAACCACCGGCAAAAGCGTGGTAAGCGCCATCACGCAAAAGCATGGGGTGAAAAGCCGCAGCCGGGACGTGTTTCTTGATAATGACAAATCTTACAAAGCACTGGACCGCCAGTTTAATCAACTGATCCAGCTGGCAAAACAACATGGTCATGCCATCGCCATCGGCCACCCTTATCCGGAAACTTACCGTTATCTGAAGAAAAATTTACCGCGGTTGGCACAACAAGGCATTAAAGTGGTGCCGGCATCTGCGTTACTGGATTTACCGGCTGCGCCGGCACAGTTGATTGCCAGCACTACTAAACACCCGACCCACCAGCCGGCAATAGCGAAACCAACGGCGATAATACCGCCGACAGACACAACCATTATGCCTGCAGCGCCCCCAACGCTGGATGCAGAACCAACGCCAACATTGGTGATTGACGTCGTCGAGCCAGTACCGGAACTGATCCCGTGGCATCCGCCTTATCTGCCGCAACTGCCTGGTTTTGACACGCCTGCGGCGTTACCGGTGGCTGAACCCGTGTGGCGGCGCTTTTATCCGCAACCGGCGGAACAGCCAGCCCCGGTATTGCCGCTGCCGTTATTGCTACGCTAAACAGTCATTCCATGGACATCGCCGAAAATTGCTCCTGCATTTTCGGCATACCGTCCTTCCATGGACATAAAAAAATGCCAGAGCAAGCTCTGGCATTTTTTGTGGACAAGAAAAACTCAGGCAACCATCGCCGCGTGTAATTTTTTCATCGCATTTTTTTCCAGCTGGCGTACGCGCTCAGCCGACACCTGATAACGATCTGCCAGTTCCTGCAGCGTCAGCTTTTCATTATCCAGCCAACGGGCACGGATAATATCCTGACTACGTTCATCCAGCGTGCGCACTGCGGCCTGTAAGCGTTCCAGGGCAGCACCTTCACTTTGATCTTCTTCAAAGTTGTTCGCCAGATCAGAGTTTTTATCGTCGAGGAAAAACACCGGCGCACTGAAGTTGTTGTCATCATCGTCGTCCTGCGCATCAAATGCCAGGTCGTGGTTGCTCATGCGCGCTTCCATTTCCCGCACTTCATATTCAGGCACACCTAAAGATGCAGCGACGTTTTTCACTTCATCGTGGCTGAACCAACCCAGGTTTTTCTTGGATTTACGCAGATTAAAAAACAGTTTGCGTTGTGCTTTGGTGGTCGCGACTTTGACGATACGCCAGTTTTTCAGCACAAATTCATGAATTTCGGCTTTGATCCAATGTACAGCAAAAGACACCAACCGCACGCCAACAGACGGGTCAAAGCGTTTCACCGCTTTCATCAGGCCGATATTGCCTTCCTGCACCAAATCGCCAATCGGCAGACCGTAACCTGAATAGCTGCGGGCGATATGCACAACGAACCGTAAGTGGGACATAATCAGCTGGCGGGCGGCATCAAGATCGCCGTGCTGCTGCAGACGTTCAGCCAGAGCGCGTTCCTCTTCAGCCGACAGCATCGAAATAGTGCTGACAGCGTGAGTATAAGCTTCGAGGCTACCGCTACCGGCGACTGACAATGTCATCAATTGATTCGCTTTGGTCATGAACAAACTCCTGTGGAGATCTGAAAGTGGACTCATGTTAGCACTCTTTGACAGAGAGTGCTAATAGCAGTTCCCGCGTTTTTAAGAACCGAATTGTATTAAAATGTGAATTTGAGAATATAACTTCATAAGACAAACGCCGATTTTCCGATATGCTCAAAGTATCTCATCAGCTGTCTGGTCCACTTTAAAACATCGGACGTTGGCTACCGCCAGACCTGAATTCCGCTATGCTTACGGCCGGTTGCGGCCTTTGGTTCAGGAGTTGTCGATGTATTGTTACCTGGCGCGCCAGCCGATCTTAGATCAGCATAAAAATCTGTTTGGGTATGAATTATTGTTCCGCGACGGCGTGCAAAACAGCTTTCCCAATATCAATGCCGACGAAGCCACATCAAAATTAATCACAGAACATCACTTGCTGATGGGCGTGGAGAAAATCACCGGCGGCCATCAGGCCTTTATCAATTTCTCTGCCGACACCTTAATCCACCATTTCCCGACATCGATCAACCCTAAAAGCATGGTCATTGAAGTGCTGGAAACGGTGCCTATCAGTATGGAGTTACTGACGGCTTGCCGCGAGCTGCACCGGATGGGCTATAAGCTGGCACTGGATGATCACGACTTTGATCCGAAATGGGATATTTTCCTGCCTTATATCAGCTTTATCAAAGTCGACGTGCGCCAGTTTAATATTCTGCAGATCAGTAAATATGTGTCGCGGGTGAAACATCACCCGGTGATCTTACTGGCGGAAAAAGTCGAAACGCAGGCTGAATACGAAAAACTGCTGCAGCTTGGCTTTACCTTATTTCAGGGTTATTTCTTTGCCCGGCCAGAGATGCTGAAACACAAAAAAATCGCCAGTAGCAAACTGAATCTGCTGTTACTGATCGCTGAGTCCAGCGCCATCCGCCTTGATTTTGAAAAGCTGACCGCGATTGTCGAACGCGATCTGGGCTTGTCGTATAAGTTGCTGCGTTTTGTTAACAGCGCCAGTTTTGCCCGGGAACAAGCCATCGGCTCACTGAAGCACGCCATGGTGTACATGGGTGAAGGGGAACTGAAGAAATTTATCGCGCTGTTAGCACTGGCCAATCTGAAAGAAGATGGCCCGGATGAACTGTTACATATGTCGATCGTGCGGGCGCGGTTTTGCGACCAGCTGGCAGCCATCATGGGTGACGCCGACAATCCGCCGGCCGCTTTTTTAACCGGATTGTTTTCGCTGGTGGATGCATTACTGGAGCAACCGCTGCAGTTGCTGCTCGACGACTTACCGATCCTGCCGGAGATTAAAGCTGCGTTGCTGGAACATCAGGGCCGGCTGGGGTTGTATCTGTTGCTGACCAAGGCTTATGAAAATGGCGAGTGGGAACAGCAGCAACAACTGACGCTGCAACTGTTTGGCAAGGCCCGTGATTTGAGCATGACTTATCTGGACGCGGTCAGCTGGGCACACGGCCTGATGCAGGAAGCGACGGCTGGCTGACCCGTCGACCTAACAGGGCTCGATGGCTTTAATATGACTGCGGACTGCCAGATAGGAACCGACCAGGCCGAGGCCAATGGCAATCAGCATCAGAATGCCAAACTCCTGCAGCGTCAGTACATTTAAACTGAATCCGCTTTGATACAGCTGAGTGACGTTGGCAATAGCGCCACGTAACCAGAACAACATCAGTTCTATTACCAAAAACGCCAGAAAACCACCAAATACCCCTAACCAGATACCGGTGTACAAAAACGGTCGCTGAATAAAACTGTCGGTGGCTCCGACCAGTTTCATCACTTCAATTTCGGCTTTTTTATCCATGATCAGCAGACGGATAGTATTACCAATCACCAATAAGGCACCGCACAGTAACAGCGCCGCAATGGTATAGACCACTTGCTGCACCAGCGACATGATGGCCGCGAGCCGCTCCAGCCAGCTGATGTCCAGCTTGGCCAGCTCAACAAAACGTTCTTTTTGCAGTTTATTCAACAAAGCTTCGGCTGCGGCCGGCTTACTCTGGCTGGGTGTCACCAGCAACACGTCCGGCAGCGGGTTCTGATCCAAAAAAGTGATCGCTTCGCCAAAACCGGAGCCCTGTTTAAATTCAGCCATCGCCGCAGTTTTATCGATCAACCGCACTTTGCCGACGTCGCGGTCGCCCTGCAGCAGCGTGACTAAAGTCGCAATATCGGTTTCGGTGACATCATTTTTCAGGAACAGACTGATCTCAAACGACTGGTCGTAATTGCTGCTGACTTGCTGCAGATTTTTTACCAGCACATGCAAAGTCGCCGGTAACGTCATGCTGACGCCGAGTACCGCGATAGTCACCATAGTCCAGACCGGACTGCGCCACAATTCACCGAGGCTCGATACCGCCTGACGCAGATGGGTCACGATCCCCATCACAAATTTCTGCAGTAAACCGGGCGCGCTGTCACTGGCGCCGCTGGCGCGGCCGTTAAACAGGATACTCATTCGGCCTCCTCGTTGTGCATCAGGCCATCATTAATCATTTTGCCGGATTTCAGCGTCATCGTGCGATACCGCATCCGGGCGATCAGGCTTAAGTCGTGGCTGGCAACCAGAACTGAGACGCCGGCCTGATTAAAGGCTTCAAAAACCCGCATAATATCTTTGGACAGATCCGGATCTAGGTTACCGGTCGGTTCATCCGCCAGCAATAATGGCGGTTTATTCACCACAGCCCGCGCGATGCCAACCCGTTGTGCTTCACCGCCGGATAAAGTCGCCGGCAAACAACGCGCTTTGTCGAGCAGCCCCACCTGGTCGAGCGCCGCATGCACCCGACGCGCCATATCGCGACCGGTAAACCCTTCAATCACCAGCGGCAGTGCCACATTATCAAACACCGTGTGATTCATCAGCAGCCGGTGATCCTGGAAAATCATGCCGATATCGCGCCGTACATAAGGAATTTGGCTAGGTTTGATGCCTGACAGGTCGATGCCATTGATGACTACCCGCCCCGTCGATGGCCGTTCGATCAGGCTGATAAGCTTGAGCATGGTACTTTTGCCGGCACCGGAGTGACCGGTTAAAAAAGCCATTTCGCCTTTTTGCAGTTCAAAACTGACCCGATCCAAAGCGACAAAACCACCCGGATAGCTTTTGCTCACCTGCTCAAATCGAAGCATGCTCAGAATTCCCTGTTAAACAGTGCGCGGATAAAGTCTCTGCTCTGGAACACCCGTAAATCGTCAATGCCTTCGCCAACGCCGATATAACGGATTGGCAAACTGAACTGGTCGGCAATCGCGAAGATCACGCCACCTTTGGCTGTGCCATCGAGTTTGGTCAGGGTGATGCCGGTCAGCTGCACCGCTTCGTGGAACAATTTGGCCTGACTGAGGGCATTTTGACCGGTGCCGGCATCCAGCGTCAACATCACTTCATGTGGTGCGGCGCCGTCGATTTTTTTCATCACCCGGACAATTTTTTTCAGCTCTTCCATCAGATGCGCTTTGTTCTGCAGACGACCCGCTGTGTCTGCGATTAACACGTCGACTTTGCGCGCTTTGGCTGCCTGATAGGCATCAAAAATCACCGATGCACTATCGGCGCCGCTATGCTGGGCAATCACCGGGATCTCGTTGCGTTCGCCCCAGACCTGCAACTGTTCAACTGCAGCAGCCCGGAAGGTATCGCCCGCAGCCAGCATCACAGATTTACCCTGTTGCTTAAATTGCTGCGCCAGTTTACCGATGGTGGTGGTTTTGCCAACGCCATTGACGCCAACCATCAGAATGACGTAAGGCCCGCTGCTGCTGTCGATTTGCAGGGGTTGTTCCACTTTATCCAGTAACAACGCCATCTCGTCCTGTAATTTTTCGTACAGCACTTCGGCGTCTTTCAGCTGACGGCGATTGGCATCCGCGACCAGCTGTTTAATTAGTTTTTGCGTAGTCTCAACGCCGACGTCGGCCAGTAACAGCTGGGTTTCCAGCTCTTCGTACAGCTCGTCGTCGATTTTTTTACCGAGAAATAAGCTGGCAAGACCAGCACCCAGATTCTGGCTGGTTTTGGCCAGGCCTTGTTTCAGCCGGGCAAAAAAACCTGGTTTTTTCGGCTGGTCGGTATTGGCTGGCGCGACGGCTGCTGCAGCAATAA
>NZ_CP013656.1:1286749-1527181 GCF_001518915.1 Rheinheimera sp. F8 | reverse complement strand
CNCNGGCTCTGGCTCTGGCTCTGGCTCTGGCTCTGGCTCTGCAGTGAAGTGTGGCGTCGCCTTGTTTTCAACTATCAGAGACGTCTCAGGTGTAATAATCTCTGGTTTATCTGCTACTTCCGCCTCAGCCGCCGGCGCTGCGGCAGGCGCAATCACGGGTTGCGCTGTGACCGATTCAGTCTGTTGTACTGCTGACGCCGGCGTTGCCGGCACAGTGGCTTTAGTAGTTTCCGCCACAACGTCAGGCGTGACCGGGGTGGTATCTTTTTTGCCAAAACCCAGCCAGGAAAATAGTTTATTCGGTTTAGTCATAAGGTTCGCTGTCAGATTGTCGAAACTGCGGTAAAATCGACGCTTATAGTATCACCTTTATTCTAAGTGCATAAACCCTGATGAAAAGCCGCTCCCCAGCCCCGCAGTCCCGTCCAAAAACCACCACCACGTCAGCACAGCCGGGGGAAGTCCGCATCATCAGCGGGCAATGGCGCGGCCGCAAACTGCCGGTTTTGGATGTAATGGGTTTAAGGCCAACCACCGACCGTGTCAAAGAAACGTTGTTTAACTGGCTGATGCAGGATACGCAGGGACGGGTGGTCCTGGATTGTTTCAGCGGCAGTGGCAGCCTGGCCTTTGAAGCCTTATCCCGCCACGCCCAGAGTGCGTTATTGCTCGAACGCGACAATAAAGCCGCTGCACAGCTGAAACAAAACCTGGCCCGTCTCAACTGCAGTAATGCAGAAGTCCGCCAGACCGATACGATGCAGTTCCTCGCAGGACCAGCCATTCAGCAATTTGATTTAGTGTTTATCGATCCGCCATTTCGTCAGGGGCTGGCGTTGCCTTGTGCAGCGTTATTACAGCAAGGCTGGCTGAAAACCGATGCGCTGATTTATCTGGAAACAGAAAAAGAATTGGATATCAGTGACTTGCCAGAGAATTGGCGCTTAATCAAAGATAAAATTGCCGGTCAGCTGGCTTACCGGCTGTTTGTCTGCCAACCGGTTGCTGCTTAAGCGGCCAGCAGCTGAACTCAGTTCAGCTCCATGCCCAGATTGGTCACGCCCTGCTCTTTGACCCAGGCTTTGAGTTGCTGGATCTGTTCGCGGTCAAATGACTGAATAGCACTACAGATCTCAATCAATTCCGCCAGACAATCCATTTCATAAGCCATTAATTCATGGTCACGCACCACTTTTTTCAGTTCCGCTTCAGTGGTGATATCCAGATCGGCCGATTCATGTTCAATCAACCGGGCAACGGATGCCTGCGAAATTTTCGCAACATTAATAAATTCCATGCTGTCCTGCTCGCGGATCCCATTCAGCATGCTGTCGAGCGCAATCATCGCATCCACCGCCGGATACACACCAAACATATCAAAGTGCGTCACTTCCGGTGTGATCAGCTCCAGTTCGTCCTGTAACCGTTCAAAGTTAATTTTGGCGCGGCGCACCTGCAACCATTCCCACACCAGATCCAGCGTATGCCGCGGTAATGCCGCATCACCAAAACTACTGACTTCAGCAAACAGCTGGTAGTTGGGCAACATCCGCTCTAATAAGACAATGGCAACAGCGGCTTGCTGATAAAAGGTCAGCTCGCGCATCTTCTGGAAATTATTGGCTTTTGACATGAATGTGGCGTCCGTAACAGGCTATGCAGCAATGCCGGCCATCATACACAAAGCACAACGGCACGGCCAGTTTGACGGGTATTGCCGGCTAACTGTTTGACTGCTGCACCAGCTGTTTTTGCGCGTAATCAAATTTCAGCCGGAATTCGGTGGCCTGCTGTTGCAGTAACTGGATCTGTTCCTGTGCTTCGGCTTGCTGTGCCTGTAATTGTTGCCGGAGCTGACGGATCGTCTCACGCGACTGCTCAGCTTCGGCCTGCTGGCGTTCTTCTATGCTTTCAACGCGGGCCTGGGCGCGGAATAACTGACTTTCCAGTTTATGCTGCTGTTGCAGCCACACCTGCTGTTGCTGTTGTAAAGTGGTGAGTTCAGTGACGAGCAGCTGTTGTGCCTGGTACTCCGCCTGCTGCACGCTGTGCTGTGCAACTGTCTCTTCCTGTTGCTGCTGCAATGTCGCGTATGCAGTCTGCAAAGCGAGAAACTGCGCCTGCAGTTCACTGGATTCCTGCTGTTGTTGCTGTAATTGAAAATGTTGTTGTTGCAATTGGGTCAGTTGTTGCTCCAGCGCCGTATGCTCAGTAGAGAGTTGTTGCTGGCGTTGTTGCAGACCAGCCAGTGCCTGCTGATCTTGCCGCGCGGTCGTTAACTCCTGCTGCAGTGTCTGCAGCTCGGTCTGTTGCCGGGTTGTCAGCACCAGTTGTTGCGCCAGTTGCTGTTCCAGTTGTTGCCGTTGTGCGTTGGATTGGTCAAGTTGTTGCAGTTGCTGCTCTAACTGTAGCTGCACCTGCTGATCTGCCGACGTCAGCTGTTGCAGCTGTTCACGTAACTGGTTCAGTTGTTGCTGGGCCTGCTCTGACTGCTGTATTGACGTTTGCCTTCCTTCTTTCAGCTGCAGCTGAGCATCTTGCAGTTCAGCCTGCAGCGTCGTCAGCACGCCGCTATCTTTGTGCTGTAGTGCCAGTTCATTACTGAGTAGCTCCAGCTGCTGCTGCAATGCCAGCACCTGTTGTTTTTCCTGGCGGAATTCATCCTGACTAAGCCGCAGCTGATCAGCTAACCGGCGCATAGCTTCCAGCGCTTCGTCGCGCTCTTCCTGGGCAGACTGGCGTTGCGCCGTGGCTAACGTCACCGCCTGTTGGTCGGCCTGTGCTTGTTTTTGCGCGACACTCAGCAGCTGCCGGGTCTGCTGCAGCTCATGTTGTAATGCGGCCAGTTCAGGCGCTGTAGATGTTGCCTCATCCCGCCGCAGCTCTTCCTGCCACAGCTGTTGTTGCTGCTGCAGCTGTTGCGCCAGTTCCTGCAGCTGCGCGCGCAGTTGCTGTTCTGTTTGCTCCAGCCATTGCTGGATCACAGGATCCTGTTGCATCACCTAATTCCACTTAAAATAATGACCGATGCCATTTAACAGCATTTGCACTGAAATGATAACCAGAATCATGCCCATCAGCCGTTCCATTGCGGTCAGACCACGTTCGCCCAGAATGCGGTGCAAGGCCGGCGCAAATAACAAAATGGCAGAACTAATCAGCCAGGCGCCTAATAACGCCAGCGTCCAGTCCAGCATCTGGCCCGGTTGCTGATTCGCCAGCAGGATCAATGCTGCCAGAATCGAAGGGCCAGCAATCATCGGCACCGCTAGTGGAAACAAAAAGGGTTCTTCGCCCTCTTTTAAGCCAATCACGCCACCTTCCTGCGGAAATATCATCCGTAACGCAATCAGGAATAAAATAATACCGCCGGCAATACTGACCGCTTCTTCTTTCACGCCCAAAATACTGAGGAACGCCTGACCGCCATACAAAAACAGTAACAGGATCACCAGCGACAGCAGCAATTCGCGCACCAGCACCTTCATCCGGCGCTCTGCTTTGATGTTTTTCAGAATAGCGACCACAATCGGTAAATTGCCGAGTGGATCCATGATCAGAAATAACGTGAGCATCGCGCTCCACAAATCAACCGCCATGCGGAATTCTCCTGTGTTTCTGCTATGAAGATCTGAGTATGATCAAAAACTTGCACTGCTGCAGCAGTTTTCGCACTATGGCAGTTGCCGCCGGTAAAACGGCGTTCAGAGGAACATGATTATGATGACTATCACCACCCCGGCATTACTCTTCCCCGCCATCTCTTTGTTATTGCTGGCCTATACCAATCGTTTTCTGGTGTTGGCGCAACTGATTCGCCAGCTGAATAACCGCGAGGGTCATCAGGTACGCGACCTGGCCAAACGGCAAATTGAAAATCTGCGTCAACGCATAGTGCTGATCCGCTCAATGCAACGCTGGGGCGTGATCAGCTTCATTTTGTGCACCTTGTCGATGTTTACTTTATTTATGCAGTGGGATCTGGCCGGCCAGTGGTTTTTTGGCGCCAGTCTGGCCAGTCTGGTGCTGAGTCTGACTGTGTCTTTGTACGAAATTCAGATCTCCTGCAATGCCATCAATATTGAACTGGAATCACTGGAAGCCGCTGACCGGCAATCCTGAAGCGGTAGGCCGCAGAGGATTTTTTTGACAAGCCTGCTACATTCAAAGCTGTGGTTGAATTAACCGGATACTCAGGCCCCCTCTATGTCGAATCAGGATTTTTTATTTGGTGTTGATCAGGAATTTCAGTCCACCCCGGACCCAACATCAACCGCACCGGCGGCGGAACCCTGGCTGGTGCTGATTGTTGATGATGATGAGAGCATTCATCAAATCACCAATCTGGTGCTCAAAGGCTTCCAGTTCGAAGGTCGGCCGCTGCAATTATTACATGCATACAGCGCCAAAGCGGCGTTGCTGGTACTGGAACAGCACCGGAATATCGCAGTCGCCATTGTCGATGTGGTGATGGAATCCAATCACGCCGGTCTCGATTTAGTCAAAACCATCCGCAGCGATTTAAAAAACCACCAGATCCGCTTAATTCTGCGGACCGGCCAACCCGGCGAAGCGCCGGAAGAACATGTGATCCGCGATTACGACATTAACGATTACAAAAACAAAACCGAAGTCACGGCGATCAAATTAAAAACGCTGCTGTATTCTGCCCTGCGCGCCTATCGCGATATCTGCATTATTGAAAACAACAAAAAAGGCCTGGAACGGGTGATCGCCTCTACCGTCAGTTTCCTCGAATGTGACAGTCTGCAGGAGTTCGCCTCTATTATTCTCGGCCAGGCTGCGAGCTTACTTGGGCTTGAACATTCCCAGATTTTCTGTTGCGCCGCGACCGGCGATCCAAAACAACAGCAACTGTCATTAGATATCATCGCTGCCAGCGGGTGTGTGACCGGGCCAGAATTCCAGTTGCCGGCGGAAGTGGAACAAAAACTGGCACAGGTGCATCAGTTAAAACGTTCGTTTCATGGCGACGATTATTTTGTCGGCTACTTCACGACGAATCGCGGGCTGGAGAATTTCCTTTATGTCAGCAAAGACAGTAAATTTGACCAGATTGATCACCATCTGCTGAGTTATTTCGCCAGTAATATCGCAGTGGCTTATGAAAATGTCCGACTGCGTGAACTGATTAAAGAAAGCCAGCGCGAACTGTCGTATATCCTTGGCGAAGCGGTGGAAAAACGCTCGAAAGAAACCGGCAGTCATGTCAAACGGGTGGCCAATTTCAGCTATCTGCTGGCAGTCAAATACGGCTTATCTGGCTATGATGCGGAGAAAATCAAACTGGCGTCGCCGCTGCATGACGTCGGTAAAATTGCCATCCCGGATTACATTCTGAATAAACCCGGTAAACACGACGCTGACGAGTGGGCCATCATGCGCACGCACGCTGAAGTTGGCCATCAGATCTTACAAAAATCACAAAACGAAATTCTGCAGTACGGCGCGGTGATCGCGCACGAACATCACGAACGCTGGGATGGTATCGGTTACCCGCGGGGCTTAAAAGGTGAGGAAATTCACATCGCTGGCCGGATCACGGCGCTGGCTGATGTGTTTGATGCGCTGGCCAGCGAACGCTGTTACAAACCAGCCTGGCCGATGCCGAAGGTCGTGCAGTATATGCATGAACAAAAAGGCGCACAGTTCGACCCGGTGCTGACCGACATCCTGCTTAGCCATATCGATGAGTTTCTGGCGATCCGCGACGCGTTCCCGGATGAAAGTACTCAGTCCTGATCGCGATTTCAGGCCTTTGGTGCCGAGCGCACAGTTTGCTGATAACGCTGAATAAAATCCTGGCAAGACGCTTTTGTATCCAGTTGTTGAATCGATAACGTCAACTCACCAACTGTCAGGCCATATTTATGTAGCGTCGACCGATTCACCAGTTGCTGTGGCGTGACCAGATATAACCAGTCTTTGACGGCTACATCAATACTGCCGTCGACCTGCGGAATACGCAGCACATATTCCCAATACAGCGTGTTGCCGGCAATGCGGCCGCTGGCTGCGCCGACCACATCTTCGGCACTGCCGCTGATCTGGCCATCCGCGCCGACCTGCAGTTGCCAATGCCGTTTATCGGTGCGGCCATCACTATATAAAAAAATCTCGTACAAATCGCCGCGGTTGCCTTGCCACTGGCCGCACAGCTCGGCAGAAAAATGCAGCGTCTGCTGACCACGCCAGTTCTGCAGCACCCCAAAGGCCTGACTGCTGCCACTGAAAAAGCCGGGTAAAGTTAAGGTCGGTTGCATCTGCTGATAGTCATCCAGCGATTGACTACAACCACTGAGCAAGAGCAGGATAACGGGCGCAACGAGAATTTTCATTTACAGGTCCGGACTTGATTGCAGATACTTTAACTACGCAGGAAAACTTCCTATGGATCTGCCGGAGACACCGATGAATCCTGATGTAGACCGCTATATTGAGCAAGCCGCCCCATTTGCCCGGCCCGTGCTGTTGCATTTGCGCCAGTTGGTGCATCAGACGCTGCCGGAGATCAGCGAGCAGATCAAATGGGGCATGCCGTTTTTTTGCCTGCAACATAATTTGTGTTTTATGGCCGCTTTCAAAGCGCATTGTGGCTTTGGCTTCTGGCGTGCTGATGCACTGGGCCTGACAGTTCCTGCAGCCGGTGGCACTGCGGGCATGGGGCAGTTTGGTAAGATTTGCCGCATCAGCGATTTACCGGCCGATGTCGACCTGCAGGTATTATTGCGTCAGGCGGCAGACTTAGCGGCCAGCCCGGCAGCAGCATTACCGCGGCAGAAAAAACCTCAAACGGCCCTGCCATTGCCAGCGCCCGTTGCTGCGGCGCTGCAACAAAACGCCGCTGCCAGTGTTTTTTTCCAGCAAATGACTATTGCACAGCAAAATGACTATATTGAATGGTTTTTGCAGGCAAAAACTGCCGGCACTCAGCAAAAACGGCTGGAGACTATCGTGTTATGGCTCAGTGAGCACAAAACCAGAAACTGGAAGTACATGAAATAAAATGATTTTTCGGAATAATTGCAAAATATTCGAATTTTTTCCGATTTTGCCAAACTAAATATATCCCTGCCCCGACCAAGGCATATCAACAACGCAAAAACAGATCACACAGTGTTTAAACGCAGCGACGAAACCCTAATAGAAAAAGCCATCCATGGCGACGAGCGGGCCTGGCACCAGCTGGTCGGTCGCTATCAGTCGGCTTTGTACTATTACAGCCTGCGATTGATGGGCAATCCGGACGATGCCCGCGACTTGTTGCAGGACGTGTTGTTAGTATTGTGCCGGAATTTGGCGCAGTTTCGCGGCGACAGCAGTTTTAAAACCTGGTTATTTGGCATCGCGAATTATCGCGCCATGGATATGCTACGCAAACGCAAGCCGACACAGGACCTGGATGATCTGCCGGAACTGGAACATGAAGATCAACCCAGCCACGAACAACGGTTATCAGAACAACAAACACAGCTGCTGGTGCAGCAAAAACTAAAAACGCTGCCGCCAGAGCAAAAACTGGTGGTCGAACTGCGGTTTTATCAACACTTTACCTTTGACGAAATTGCCGACCAACTGGCGATTTCAAGTAACACAGTGAAATCAAGATTTTACAGCGCCCTGGATAAACTTCGGGTGCAATTGGAGGACCACGATGTCGAACAGTCAGCAAGTTTTTGACGCCTGGCTCGCCGGTGATCTGACCACCGATGCCTGCCGCAACGCGCTGTCGCATGATCCGGTCTGGCGGGCGCGTTTTGAGACGGCCGCCCAGCTGCAACAACTGGCGCGGCAACCAGATTATCCGCCGGTGCCGCAAGTGGATACCAGCAGCATGTTCCGCCAGCAGTGGGGCCATAAAACGCCTGCCACCACATCCTGGTGGCCGCGCCTCAGCGTGGGCATGTCAGCACTGGCGCTGGTGATCAGCATGTCGCCGCTCAGTCTGCAAGTGCAAAACGGTGGTATTGCACTGCGCTGGAGCGAGGTCGACCCAATGGAAATGCAGCTACAGGTGCAGCAACAAGTGGCGGCGCAGCTGGCCAGCTATAAAACCGAACAACAACAGTATCTGCAGACCCAAATGCAGAGACAACAACAACAACAGGCGTCGCAGCTGATCCTGCTGAAGGATTATCTGACTGAGGCTGAACAGAAAAACCGGCGCGGTGACATGCTGGAACTGGTGGAATACCTTAACCAGCAACGACAGGCCGACTGGCAATACTGGCAGGACAATGTCCAGCCAACCCAGGCGCGACTGAATTACAGCCCGGACAACCGCATTAATCGCCAAAATTAACGCCCCAACTAATGGAGTTGTGTGATGAAACTTATCTCTTCTGTGGCAGCCGCCGTGCTGCTGACTTTATCGACGGGTGGCCATGCGGCGACGCAGGTCAGTGACAAACTGAAGCAAAATCTGGAAATTATGCGGGATATCCTGCAAAAATCGATGGAACAACCCGGCCGTTCCGCCGGCGTTGGCCGGATTGACCTGAGTTACCTGGCGGGTCAGGGCGTGTTATTCCAGACCCGTACTTCGGGTGGTTTTGGCCGCTTCTTTGCGATAGCACCGGTCGCCCCTGTTCCGCCAGTGGCGCCGATATCTCCAGCTGATTTGTCGGCTGTAGTGGATCAAGCCAATGCAGTTGCCCAGGCCGCTTTGGCCGGACATGCCGTCGATGAAGACCAATTGCAGGAATTTCAGGAACAGGCCGAACTCGCCGCTGAACAAATGATGGAACAGCACGAACGGATGCGTGACCAAAGCCGTGAATTACGGGAGCAAAAACGCGATTTGGAGCGCGATTTACGTGATGTGCAGCGGGAAAAACGCGATGTCGAATTCTCCGGCAAGGTCGGCAAACTGGATGCCGAGCAGCAAAAACAGTTAACCCAACTGACCGCAAAAGAAGCGGCGCTGGCAAAACAAGTCAAAGAGATGCAGCAAAAATATGATATTGCCGAACAGGAAATGCTGAAAAAGCGTCAGGAACAGGCCAAAATAGCCCAGCAAAAACAAATTGAGCTGATCGCACAGGTCGGCAGCAAATTTGCGGCAACGCTGTGTGACTACGGTGCCAGTCTGCGCGAATTAAAAGACAGCGAGTTTGTCTCGCTGCAGCTGTCGACTGATGGCGGCCGCGACAGCAGAGATATTTATTGGGTATTCAAAAAATCTGATATTAATCAATGCATCAGCGGCAAGTTAGGCGCAGAATCATTGCTGAAAAAAGCGGACTATTATCAGTATTAAGCACAGCAGAGCTAACTGCAGCCACGATACCGGGCCTGCCATGCAGACCCGGTTTTTTTATCTACAAAGCCGATCGTTCCTAAAATTAATCCACTTACAGACTTGACAGCCCCGCCGCCGCTGCGTAAAAAGCCCCTCCAGTAAGCACTATGCCTGTGGAGATCTGAGATGCCTGTCAGTCAATTGCCTGAGCCTGTCTGGTTAGCCAACGCGGTTGAACAGTTTTATCTGCACGGACTGGTCGTGATCCCGCACGCATTGCCAGCCAGCCTTTGTCAGCAATTGTGCCTGGAAGCTCAGCAAGCGCAGTTAAAACCCGCCGGCATCGGCCGCGGCCAGGACTTGCAACTCGACCCGGACATTCGCCGTGATCAGACCTTATGGCTCGATGGCAGCTCTGATGCGCAACAGCAATATCTGGCGTTAATGTGCCACATCCAGCAGGCAGCCAACCGCCGCTGTTTTCTCGGCCTGACCCATCACGAAGCACATTTTGCCCGTTATCAGCGTGGCGATTTTTATCAAAAACATCTGGACGCCTTTACCGGCCGGTCCAGTCGGGTGCTGACTACCGTGTGTTACCTCAATGACGTCGCCAGCGGTGGCGCTTTACAGATTTACAGCGAACACGACACACCATTGCTGCAAGTCCAGCCGCAAGCCAGCACTTTGGTGTTGTTTGAAAGCGCCCGTTTTCCGCATGAAGTATTACCGGCTGAAATGGTCCGGTTCAGTATCGCCGGCTGGTTTCGTGTAGATTAGAAATAACTGATCTTTCCCTGACAAAGCGCCTGACTGAGCTATGCTCAGCGATGATTCCCCCCGATTTTCATATATTTACTAAAAAGGATTTAGCCGAATGCGCCAGAATTTGCCAATAACCACGCGCGAGCGGACCTTTCCTGCCGGGCAGAAATTGATTTCGACCACGGATTTAAAGGGCACTATCACTTACGCCAACGATGCATTTGTGGCCATTAGCGGCTTCTCCCGCAGTGAACTCGTTGGCCAGCATCACAATATTGTTCGCCACCCCGAAATGCCGGCGGCCGCTTTTAAAACCATGTGGCAACATTTACAACAAGGCAAAGCCTGGATGGGACTGGTGAAAAACCGCTGTAAAAACGGCGATTTTTATTGGGTGCACGCCTATGTCACTCCCATCAGCGAGATGGGCAAAGTGGTTGGTTATGAATCAGTACGGGTGGTGCCGGACCGCCAGTTAATCCAGCACGCCAATGAGATGTACGCCCAGATCAACGCCGGCAAAACGCCAAAAGGGCGCAGTTCGGCGCTGGCTTACCAGCTCGGCTGGTACGCGTTACCGGGCTTGTCTTTGGCAGGCGCTGCGGTCTGTTTTGCCGTGGGTAGTGTCAGCTGGACCGCCGGACTATCAGCAGTCGCTGCAGTCGCCGCACTCGCCACTATGCAACTACGCAGTAACAGCGAACTCGCCGTATTGCGTCAGGCGATGCAACATCCGTTCACCGATCCGTTGGCCGTATTAACTTATGCCCGGCATGGTGGTGCTTTGGGTGAACTGGAAGTTGCGCTGACAGCCAGTAATTCCCATCTGGATACGATGCTGACGCGGATTGAAGATTCCGCCACTACGGTCGCACAGCGTTCAGTGTCCGCTTACGAATTGTCCAGTCAGTCGGTGCAGCATCTGCAACAACAGCAACAACAGACGGAGCTGGTTGCCACCGCAATGCATCAGATGACCACGACCATCGCCGAAGTCGCCAGTCATGTGCAGGAAACCGCAACCAAAGCCAATGATGCCGATGCGCTGGCACGGCAGGGTTCAGCCATTGCCCGGCAAACCCGCGAAGCTATTTTGCAGCTGCAGCAAACAGTCAACGGGGTGAGCCAGGCGGTCACCACCCTCGCCGGCCAAACCAGCCTGATTAATCAGGCGGCACAAATCATTGAACAAATCGCCGACCAGACCAACCTGCTCGCTTTAAATGCAGCGATTGAAGCAGCTCGCGCCGGAGAACAAGGCCGTGGTTTTGCCGTTGTTGCCGATGAAGTCCGTCATCTGGCCTCCCGCACCACCGAATCCACCCGGCAGATCTATCAGATCATCCGGCAACTGTCTGAACAGGCGAAAAGTTCGGTCACTGTGGCTGAAAATGGTGTACAGGACGCCGCAGTTGGGGTGTCCAAAGTGCAGGAAGCCGAACAAATGCTGAGTGGCATCAGCGATGTGGTGATTGGCATTGCCAGTATGGCCACGCAAATGGCCGCCGCGGTAGAACAACAATCTCACGTTGCTGAGGACATTAATCAGCAAGTCGTCTCAATCTCTACACTTGCCAACGACAGCATGCAAAGCGGTAAAGAGGTGTGCCACAGCAGTGAGCAGTTAAACAATACGGCCGAAGAACTGCATGAGCTGGTGCTGCGTTTTCGCCGCGATACCTGACAAAGATGTTATGGCAAGAAATTGACGCTGCCAGAGCCGGTTTATCGGCCCTGATGGCGCTGTTGTTTCTGCTGATACATCCGTTCATCCGCAATACGGATCAGTTGCTCCGCATCTGATCCATCATCCGGAAACAGCGCCTGACCAATACTGCAGCCTATCTGTACTGTTGCCATACTCAACACAAATGGTTGCGCCAATGCTTCGGTGATTTTCGCGGCGACTTTGCTGACTTCCAACGGCGACTCCAGCTGCGGCAGTAACACGACAAATTCATCGCCGCCAAGCCGTGCCACTGTGTCCGAAGCCCGCAGTAGTTTGCGTAAAGATTCGCCGATAGCTTGGAGCAACTCATCACCGGCGGCGTGACCGTATTCATCATTAACCGGCTTAAATTTGTTCAGGTCCAGCAGTAAAACTGCCAGCTGGCGCTGATGCCGGCTGCAATAAGTCAGCGCCTGCTGCAGCCGATCCATAAACAGCGCCCGGTTCGGCAAGCCGGTCAGGCTGTCGTGCTGCGCCATATAACGCATTTGTTGTTCCGTTTTGCGCCGTTCTGTCAAATCGCGGGCGACTCCAACTACACCGATAAATTCGCCGGCTTCGTTATAAATACCCCCGGTTTTCACTTCGCTCCACACGGTCCCGCCATCTTTATGCGGTTGTTCCAGGTCGGCGACAAATTCCGGATAAGGCTTACCAGCCGCGACCAGCGCACTGGCCTGGATCATTTGATTCCATACCAGTTGTGCCGAATCCGGCGTTAAAGCTTCCGTCAGGTGCTGTTGCATCACTTCTTCGGCGGTAAAACCGCGTTGGCGTTGCACCGAAGGACTGACATAAGTGATATTGCCGACCAGATCCATAGTCCAAATCACATCGCTGGCATGGTCGGTCAGCAGCCGGTGGCGGGCTTCACTCTGGCGCAATGCTTCCCGGTCACGCTGACGTTCCAGACTAATCGCGATCAACGAGCCAACATCACCGAGTAATTCATAATCCTGCGCGCTGAATTCGGGTTGCTGCCAGACCAGCAAAACACCGGGGATCTGGCTACAGTCGCCTTGCAGTGGAAAGGCACAAAACCGCAGCTGCCCTGCGGCCACACCGGTAAATTCCGGGCTGGGATTGCCGAGCTGCGGCACCGCCAATAAATTTAGTCCGGGAATATCACAATCGTTGTCAAACACCGCGATCCGTTGCTGCATATCGCTCCAGCCCGCAGCGCTCAGATCGATATGGATCAGTTGCGGCAGCTCGCCGCGCCGGTCCAACAATAACAGCGGATGAAAATCGCTGCGAAATTGCTGCAATTGCTGTAACACGCTGGTCAGCAGTTCATGCGGCGCAGTTTCATCCCGCAACATTTGTTGCAGGATCTGACTGCGCGCATGTTGCCAGCCTTGTTGCTGACGCTTTTGTTGCAACAACTGATGCAAGCGGCGATTGACCTGGGTGATATAGGCCAGCAGCGCTAGTGCGAGTAACAGCCCAAGCAACACCAGCAGCGCAATTAATACCCAGGTTAAATCAATAGTACTGGCCGGCTCGTATAAAAACCCATCCAGATCCGGAATGGTCGTTAACAGGCCCTGTTGCTGATACACCGACGCGATATGCATCCAGCGCACCGGATTAATATAACCAGGCTCGATTAAATCGGTCTGCAATAACGACTGCATCGCTGCCGCTTCGGCCAGCAGCAGCGACCGGCTTAACCCGCCGGGATAATGTTGCACCATGTAATCGACCACTTCGGCCGGATGCTGCATGGCATAGGACCAGCCTTGCAGGCTGGCGGCGCGGAATTTTTCCACCAGCTCCGGTTTTTTCCGCATCAGCGCCGCGCTGGTAAACAGATTGTCACCGTAAAAATCAATGCCGGCACTGCGCGGAGAAAATAAATGATAAGGGATCCCTGCTTGTTGCAGCAGAAGCGGCTCGTTACTGCTATATGCCGACACGGCGGCGACCTGACCATTGATCAGGTCCGGCAATGAGGTGCTGTGCTCCACCAGCTGATAATCCGCATCGGTCAGGCCTTCGCGGCGTAAATAAGCCCGCAGTTCCTCGGCACCGGATTCCAGCATCACTTTCTGACCACGCAGTGCCTGGATATCCGGTATCGCACCAGTCGGCCGTGACAACAGCACCAGCGCCGAATGCTGGAATACGTTGGCCAGTAAGTGCACTTGCTGGCCTTTGGCATAATCCAGTAACAAACTGCTGGTGCCAACGCCAAACTGCGCCCGGCCTGCCATCACTTCGTTCAGTACCTTTAGCCCGGGACTGGCTGCGACCAGTTCAACTTTTAAGCCGGCCTGCGCGTAATAACCTTGTTGCTCTGCCGCGTAATAACCAGCGAACTGAAAACCATGCTGCCACTTTAGCTGCAGGCGGACTTTTTCTGCCGCCAGCAGGACGCCAGCCGGCCAGCACAGCAGCAATAAGGTCCAGAACCAGCGGCTACTCACCGATATCCTCGAACCACAATGCCGGACGTTCGGCAATAAATTGCTGCATCAAAGACTTACAGCGTTCATCCTGCAGATTTACCAGTTCAACGCCACGGCTTTGCAGATAAGCTTCCGGTCCCTGAAAGGTCTGGTTCTCGCCAATCACCACTTTCGGGATGCCATACAACAGCACAGTGCCACTGCACATATCACAGGGCGATAACGTGGAATACAACACGGCACGGCGATAATCGGCGGCGCTAAGCCGGCCGGCATTCTCCAGACAGTCCATTTCGGCATGCAAAGTACAGCTACCTTTTTGCACCCGTTGATTGTGGCCCCGCCCGACGATTTTGCCGTCAATGACCAGTACAGATCCAATTGGAATGCCATCTTCGGCCAGACCCAGTTCGGCTTGTTCTATCGCCGCCTGCATAAAGGGATCAGACATCTTGCACTCCGCTGCTAAGTTCTGCTTAAGCCTGTGCCGTCAATGGCTTGCCGTCAAGGTTGCTGCAGCAAAGGCGTGATTAAATTCTGCAACCACTGCAAAGCCCAATGCAACCGCGGTGTCAGATGGCGCCGGTGTGGATACAACAGCCAGACCGGCATCGCCGGCTGCGGCAGCCCCGGCAACACTTCGACCAGCGCCCCGCTGGAAAAATACTGCTGCAGGCCAAATTTCGGCGCCTGGATCAGGCCCAAACCCTGCAGGCACGCAGTCTCATAACTGTCGGTATGATTGACCGTCACCGCGCCCGGTAACGCAAAATACTGCAGCTGCTCGTGCAGCAAATAGGCCGGCCCCGGGTCCTGCGCGCCAAAATGGCGGACATAATGCACCTGCTGGTGGCCAGCCAAATCCGCCAGCTGCAACGGCGTGCCAAACCGCGCCAGATAGGCCGGGCTGGCCGCCAGTGTCAGCGGTGCAACACCGAGCTGTTTCGCCACCAGACCTTCGCTGTCGACACTGCCGATGCGCAATACCAAATCAAAACCTTCGGCGACCAAATCCACTTTGCGATCGGTGCAGCTGATATCCAGTTGTAATTTGGGCTGCGCTGCCAGTGCCGCCGGCAACGCCGGAAGTATCAGCAATCTTGCGATGCCGGTAGGCAGGTCAATCCGCAGTTTTCCGCTCAGTTCGCCTTGTTGCGGCACAAACAGCTGATTCAACTGATCCAGTTCGGCCAGTAGCTCAACACAACGCGGATAAAACAACTGGCCGTCACTGGTCAGCTGCACTTTGCGGGTGGTGCGTGCCAGCAAGCGGCTGCCCAACTGAGATTCGAGCTGGCGCACCAGTGTCGACACATAAGTATTCGACAGGCCCAGACTTTCCGCCGCCAGATGGAAACTCTTTAGTTCGGCAGTGCGGGCAAAAACCCGGTAAGCCAGCAGTAAATCCTGCATGCCAATTATCCTCAATTAGCGAATAGTTTAAGCATTTTTAGCATATTTATTGGCTATCTGCTTATCAATACACTGCAGCTGTCGGTGGCACTTTCGCCCACCTGAAGGAGCAACAGATGAGCAATAAAATCGTTTTGATTACCGGCGCCAGCCGCGGTCTTGGCAAAAACGGCGCGTTAAAACTGGCACAGGCTGGCTTTGATTTGATCCTGACTTATCAACACAATGCACTGGAAGCTGAGCAAGTGGCGGAACAGGCACGGGAATTAGGCCAGCGTGCCGTGGCGCTGCAACTGGATTTAGCGGCCCCGGATACGCTGCCCGATTTTGTCCGCTGCCTCAGTGAAACCCTGCAGTCGCGTTGGAATGGCCGCACACTGGACGCGCTGATCCACAATGCCGGCATCGGCGTCCATACGCCTTTTACCGAGACCAGCATGGCGCAGTTTGATCAGCTGCTGAACATCCATGTTAAAGGGCCGTATTTCCTGACCCAGCAGCTGTTGCCGCTGTTGGCCGATAACGCCCGCATTTTGCAGTTGTCGACCGGCCTGACCCGTTTTGCCATCCCGGGTTACAGCGCTTATGCGATGATGAAAGGCGCAGTGGAAACTATGACCTTGTATCTGGCGAAAGAACTGGCGCCGCGTGGCATCCGCGTCAATGTGCTGGCCCCAGGGGCAATCGAAACCGATTTTGGTGGCGGCGCCGTGCGGGACAATCAGGCGATTAACCAATATCTGGCAGCCAACACGGCACTCGGCCGTGTCGGTCAGCCGGATGATATAGGCGCTGTGATGCGGTTGTTACTCAGTGACGACGCTGGCTGGATCACCGCGCAGCGCATCGAAGCCTCCGGTGGTATGTTCCTCTGAGTTGGTAGTTATCTGTGCTGTCGCATTGGCCGATCTTTGCTGATTAATCAGCAACAACAATTCGGCCGTTGCGGCAGCATCGGCGAACGCGCGGTGGTGCTGCGTCAATTCGATACCAAAATGCGCCGTCAGATTGCCGAGGCTATAGGAGGCTAAGCCGGGGAAATAACGCCGGCTCTCCACCACAGTACAAAGCTGCGGTAACTGCAGCGTATAACCGCAGCGGGCAAATTCGGCGCGGATAAAACCATAATCAAAGCGCACATTGTGCGCGACAAAAATACAGCCCTGCAGCAACTGCCACAGTTCAGCGGCGATGTCACTGAAACCTGGCGCTGTTGCCACCATGCGATCGGTGATGCCGGTGAGCTTACTAATAAAAGACGGAATGCGCCGCTGCGGGTTAATCAGCGTCGAATAACGCGCAATTTCACGGCCATATTGCAGTTTGACCAAACCAATTTCGGTCACCCGATCATTGCCAGCCGTGCCGCCGGTGGTTTCGACGTCGACCACGGCATAAATCCGCGCCGGATCCAGCACCCACTGCACCCGCTCCAGCCGCAGCGCAAAGCCAAGGTCGCGCAGGCTATAGAGCCGGCTTAACTGATTGCGCCGCACACTGTCGCCCGGGGCTTTGATTTCAATAAACTGCAGATCCTGCACTTGCCCGTTATTTTCACTGTCGCAGTCACGCCACAGCATTAAATCCGGATAACCACTGCTATGACGGCGAAAATCCAACGCCATTTTGCGTAGTACCGCAGCCAGAGCGCCGGCCGGCGCCCCCTGAACCAGCGCCAGCAGCGGCCGCGTCAATTCCGGATACCAGCTGAAAATTGCGTTCTGTTTGCCATAATGGCGCGTACTTTGCGCCAGCAAATAACGGCAAGCCGCGGCTTTGTCGTCCAGTAGCTTCAGCTGCGCCTCAATAGCCACACCATGGCGCTGATAAAACAGCGGCGTGGTTAGATCACGCGGCCGGCGTTCAAATTCGTTGTAAATACTGCTGTCGGGCGCTTCAAATAACTGCGGCCACAGCAACAAGCCAAACAGAGCCAGCCACAGGTTGTTTTCCAGATGTTCAGCCTGATAACCCTGCTGCCGGTAATAAAACAAGGCACCTTGCTCCGGTGCATTGGCCCAGAGTTCGTCCAGCGCTAATACAGCCGCTTGCTGCAGCAGATGTGTGGTTGCGGTGATACGGCTTTGCTTGAATACGCGGCGGCTGAAATCCAGCGCCAGATAATATTCTTCGTCGCAACAAGGTTCGGTTTGCATTTGCGCCAGCAACGCCTTGAGCTCGTCGCGCCGGCCCAGCTTGTGATACAGCCGCATCAGGCGTTCCGACGCCGGATAGCCGCCACCGGCCAGATACCAGTGAATGGCGGTATCGACCTGGCCGAGCCGCTCCGCCTGACGGCCCAAGGCTTCACAGAGTTTCTCCCGCGCCAGTTCAGTGCGCTCATCCAGCGGTTCCGGCCATAATGCTGACTGCGCCTGCCATTGCTGTAATTGCTCAGGGCTCAGCACACTGTTTTTGCGTGGCAGCGCCTCGCGCAGTGCGGCTTTTAATTGAGCATAGGCATAAGCCGCCTGCGCGGTGGCCACATCAAGAAAGCGCGCCTGATACAGCGGTTCGCTGCGATCCGCGGCTCCCGCAGGTGCGGTACCGGCCTGGGCTTCAGTGCGCAGGCCACCGGTTGCCATCACGCCTAAATCGCGCAGCGTAAAAGCGGACAAATCGGTTTCAATCCGGCCAAAAAACAAAAACAATAAATACTGCAAGGCGTCGGTCTGACGCAGCGCCAGCCAGTCGCCACTTTGTGCCAGTAACGCGGGTTGCAGTAACGCGGCATCTGTCACTGCTTGTTGCAAGGTTGCTTTATCAGCAGATTTTTTCGGCAATTGCAGCAGTTGGTTCTGGGCCAGCCCCAGCTGCAACAGGTCCCACAGCTGTTGTTTATTGGCTTTCAGTAACCAATTGGCGAGATCGGCATCTTGTTCCGGCCGCGCGGCAAAACCACTTTGCAGCAACAGCGTTGCGGCCGCCGGCTGATCGCTGATTTCGGCATACTGCAGGTCCGCCAGGGCAAACACAGTGCCTTTGCGGCTGAACATCCGCAGCCACAAGCGCCGCGCGTCCGGCGACAAAGCACGATAATCGCCAATAAATTGCAGCTCCACCGGCCCCAACAGCCCGGCATATTGCGCTTCCACGCGTGCCAGAAACTCAGCGAAATGCTGCAGATAATAATCCGGGGGTAATACAACAGGCGCAGGCATCAGCAAGTCCGGTCAGAAAAAAGCTTGTCTTACTGTAGCAAAATAAATACTGGATAAACAAACAGCATTTTAGTCCAAAAATCTTCATCTCCATCGAGAATCGTTTTCGCATGGTTCGCCATCGTTATCACCATCCATTTTGGTATTAGGGCAATTGGCGATAAAAAACTCAGCTTCTTCAAGAGTTTTCATCTGACTACAATACTGCCGGCCATCACAGGCAAAACTCTGCGTTGCCTGCTGTGAACTGGTATCTGACCATCGCGGATCTTCATTCAATGCTGCAGGCGTTGCAGCAACAGTCACCTCTGGTGGCGCTGTGCTAACAGCGACAGATTGGTGACCACGCCACCACTGCCAAATCCCAATCAAAATAACCAGAACCAAGAGTTTATTCAGCATTTCAAAGTTCCTTTTATCGTCACAGTCAGCTCTCTTTATGCAACATTTACCCAATCCTGACAATTCTCCCCGTTGATTTTTTCACCGCCATTAATTAGAATGAACGTTCACTCTAATTTGGAGATCTTTCTGATGCAGCCTATTCGTCGTCACCAACCTCTGCTGCAAAGCACTTTCACCCTGCTTGCCAGCGCCTTGTTTTTAACAGCCTGTGGCCAGCAAGCCCCTGCCACACAAGGCGCAGGCCCTGCAGCTCCGCAAGTAGGCGTTGTTACCCTGCAACCGCAGGATGTCACCTTAAGCCGTGAATTACCGGGCCGGGTGCAGGCCGCGCAGATCGCTGAGATCCGGCCGCAAGTCAGTGGCATCGTACAGGCGCGCCATTTTACCGAAGGCAGCCGGGTTGAAGCCGGCGCCACTTTGTATCAAATCGACCCGGCGCCTTTTACTGCGGCGTTGTTAAGCGCACAAGCGGCCGAAGCCAGGGCCAAAGCCAATATCGCCAGCACGCAGGCCAAAGCTGAACGTTATCGCGAACTGCTGAAAATCAAAGCGGTCAGCCGGCAGGATTTTGATGAAGCCGAAGCGGCTTTTTTACAGGCCAAAGCCGATTTACAAAGTGCTAAAGCCCAGGTCAGCACGGCACAAATCAATCTGAATTACAGCAAAGTGCTGGCCCCTATTGCTGGTCAGATCGGTAAATCGACGGTGACCACCGGCGCTTTGGTCAGTAGCGGCCAAAACCAGGCACTGGCCACAATCACACAATTAGACCCGGTGTTTATCGACCTGACGCAGTCCAGCAGTGAATTGCTGGCGCTGAAACAAGCACTGGCGAAGGGCGCTATCGGCCAGGCGGCCAGCCAGACCGAAGTCAGCCTGAAACTGGAAGATGGTTCCGTCTATCCGCACAAAGGTACCCTGCAATTTGCCGAAGTGACGGTGAACCCGGATACCGGCTCTGTCACTTTGCGCGCCAGCTTCCCGAATCCTGACCAGCTGCTGCTGCCGGGCATGTATGTCCGCGCCACGGTGCAGGAAGGTCAGCAGGCGAACGCCATGCTGGTGCCGCAACGCGGCGTCAGCCGCAACGCCAAAGGTGAAGCCACCGCGCTGGTTGTCAGCAAGGACGGCAAAGTGGAGCCGCGCCTGCTGCAAACCCACCGCACCGTCGGCAGTAATTGGTTAGTCACCGCCGGTTTACAGGCGGGCGACCAACTGATTGTTGAAGGTCTGCAAAAAATCCGCCCCGGCGCTGTGGTACAGGCGGTACCGGCGACCTCCACTGAAGTCCCTTCTTCTGCAGCGCCTTCCCCTGCAGTCAATGCCAGCAAAGGTTCTGCCCCGGCAGTACCGGCTGCGGCCCGTTAAGCGAGGTTCCTGATGTCGCATTTTTTCATCAACAGACCGATTTTTGCCTGGGCGCTGGCGATCATGGTGATGCTGGCCGGTGTGCTGGCGATCCGTGCCCTGCCCGTGGCCCAGTATCCATCGATTGCGCCGCCGGCCATTAGTGTCAGCGCCAGTTATCCCGGTGCTTCCGCACGCACGCTGGAAGATACCGTCACGCAAGTGATCGAACAGAAAATGAAAGGATTGGACGGCCTGATGTATATGTCGTCCACCTCGGAGTCGAGTGGCCAGGTTACGTTGACGCTGACATTTAATGCGGAAACCGATCCGGATATCGCCCAGGTCCAGGTGCAGAATAAACTGGCACTGGCGACGCCATTGTTGCCGCAGGAAGTGCAGCGCCAGGGCGTCACCGTGGCCAAATCAGCCCGTAACTTTCTGATGGTGGTCGGTTTTGTTTCCGAAGACGGCAGCATGACCAACATCGATATCGGCGATTATGTTGCATCGAATGTGCAGGACATTATTTCGCGCGTCGAAGGTGTCGGCGAAGTCCAATTATTCGGTTCGCAATATGCAATGCGCATTTGGTTGGACCCGGCCAAGCTGCAGAATTTCAAGCTGACGCCGGCCGATATCAGCGCAGCCATTGTGGCGCAAAACGCTCAGGTGTCGGCAGGTCAGATTGGTGGTTTACCAGCGATGCAGGGCCAGCAACTGAATGCGACCGTGACGGCACAAAGCCGGCTACAAACGCCGGAACAGTTCCGCAATATTCTGCTGAAAAGCGCTTCCGATGGCAGCGTGGTGCGGCTCAGTGATGTCGCAACGGTCGAGCTCGGCGGTGAAACCTACAACGTCGTCGCCCGCTACAACGGCAAACCTGCCTCAGGTATCGGCATTAAACTGGCGAGTGGCGCCAACGCGCTGAATACCGCCGACGGCGTCAAACAGGCGCTGGCCGATTTAACGCCATTTTTCCCGGCCGGCCTCAAAGCGGTGGTGCCTTACGACACCACACCTTTTGTCGCGCTGTCGATCGAAAAAGTCGTGCATACGCTGATTGAAGCCGTAGTGCTGGTGTTCTTAGTGATGTATCTGTTTTTACAGAACTTCCGCGCCACGCTGATCCCGACTATTGCCGTGCCTGTGGTGTTGCTCGGTACTTTTGCCATCCTGTATGCCTTTGGTTATTCGATTAACACGCTGACGATGTTTGCCATGGTGCTGGCGATTGGTTTGCTGGTCGACGATGCCATCGTCGTGGTGGAAAACGTCGAGCGCGTGATGACCGAAGAGAAATTGTCGGCGCTGGAAGCAACGCGCAAATCGATGGATGAAATCAAAGGCGCACTGGTCGGCATCGCCATGGTGCTGTCAGCCGTTTTTGTGCCGATGGCTTTTTTCGGTGGTTCGACCGGGGTGATTTACCGGCAGTTTTCCATCACGCTGGTGTCCGCGATGGCCTTGTCGGTGCTGGTCGCCCTGGTGTTAACGCCGGCGCTGTGTGCCACTTTGTTAAAACCCAGCCATGTGCATCAGCCGGGATCGCTGGCCGGACGCTTCTTTGGCGGCTTTAACCGTGGTTTTGATAAAACCAATCAGGGCACGCAGAGCTTGGTCGCCAAAATGATTGCGCAAAGTAAAAGATACCTGCTGGTGTATGGCCTGATTTTTGGTGGCCTGATCTACATCTTCAGTCAGTTACCCTCAGCGTTTTTACCGGACGAAGACCAAGGCATTTTGTTTAATCAGGTCGTGTTGCCGGCAGGCAGCACCACAGAACAAACGCTGGGTGTGGTCAAAAAAATGGAGCAACACTTTCTGGTCGATCAACAGGAAGCAGTCAAATCCATTTTCACTGTGGCCGGTTTTAGTTTTGCCGGCTCCGGCCAAAATGCGGCCATTGGCTTTGTGAACCTGAAGCACTGGGATGAGCGGCAAAGACCGGACCTGAGTGTCGGCGCCGTCGCCGGGAAGGCGATGGGCTATTTCTCCACCATTAAAGAAGCTTTTGTATTTGCCTTCCCGCCGCCAGCGGTGGTGGAACTTGGCACTGCCAATGGCTTTAACATCTATCTGCAGGACAGAGCCGGCCTTGGTCACGACCAGCTGCTGCAGGCGCGTAATATGTTGCTCGGCATGGCCGCCAAAAGCCCGGTGCTGGCAGGCGTACGCCCCAATGGTCAGGAAGATACACCGGAGCTGAAACTCGATATTGATTTAGCCAAAGCCGAGGCGCTCGGGATCAGCCAGGCCAACATCAACAGCACGCTCGCCACTGCCTGGGGCAGCAGCTACGTCAATGATTTTATTGACCGCGGCCGGGTGAAAAAAGTCTTCCTGCAAGGCGCAGCCGACAGCCGGATGGCACCGGAAGACCTGAATAAATGGTATGTCCGCAATACCAAAGGCGACATGGTGCCATTCGCCGCCTTTGCCAGCAGCCACTGGAGCTACGGCTCGCCGCGGCTGGAACGCTACAACGGCTTCTCTGCGATGGAAATTCAGGGCGCTGCAGCACCGGGTTACAGCACAGGTCAGGCAATGGAAGAAATGGAACAGCTGGTAAAACAGCTGCCACCCGGTGTTGGTTTTGAATGGACCGGCATTTCTTATCAGGAACGGTTAAGTGGTGGCCAGGCGCCGCTGCTGTATGCGCTGTCGTTGCTGGTGGTATTCCTCTGTCTGGCGGCGCTGTATGAGAGCTGGTCAGTTCCTGCCGCCGTCATGATGATTGTGCCGCTTGGCGTGTTTGGTGCGGCATTGGCTGCGCTGGTCGGCCAGCTGTCCAACGACATCTACCTGCAGGTCGGTTTGCTCACCACTATTGGTCTGGCGTCGAAAAACGCCATCCTGATCGTCGAATTTGCTATCGCCCGGATGGAACAAGGTCTGGGGCTGGTCGACGCCGCGATTGAAGCGGTGCGGTTACGGCTGCGGCCGATCCTGATGACGTCGATGGCCTTTATCTGTGGCGTATTGCCGCTGGCGATTGCCTCGAGCGCAGGCTCTGGCGCGCAAAACGCGCTCGGCATCTCGGTGATTGGCGGCACTTTAGCCTCCAGTATTCTGGCTGTGGTGTTTGTTCCGCTGTTTTTTGTGGGGGTGCGCCGGGTGTTCCCGGCCAAGCCTGCCGCTGATACCCAGAGTTAAGGAGTTTTAGATGTTGATGCAATCAAAACCAACAGGCAGTACCCGCAGGTTCCGCCTGCAGCTACTCAGCGTGCTGACCGCCAGTGCGCTGACCGGCTGTTCTTTAGCACCGGATTTACCGGCAACTCCTGCAGCAGTGCCGACTCAGTATGCGCAAGCACCACTCGAAACTCAGCACACAGCAGTACCAACCTGGCAGGCATTTTTTCAGGATCCGCGACTGCAGCAGCTGCTCACGCAGGCGCTCAAGCAAAACCAGGACCTGCGTCTGGCCGTGCTGAATGTCGACCGCGTGCGGTCGTTGTACCAAATCAGCGACAGCAACCGGTATCCGGCACTGGATTTATCCGCCAGTCAAAGCCGGCAACGGTTGCCGGCAGATCTAAGCCAAAACGGGGGCCAAAACGGCAGCGCATCGATTCAGCAGCAAGCCAGTGTCACGGTTGGCAGCAGCTGGGAGCTGGATCTGTTCGGCAAAGTGCGGAATCAATCCGAGCAGGCGCTGCAACAACTGTTTGCCAGCGAAGCGGCGCAGCGGGCCGCAACCGTCAGTTTGCTGTCTGAAGTGGCCGGCAGCTGGTATAGCTATGCCAGCAATCTGCAATTGCTGACGCTGGCCCAGCATAGTGCTGCCAGTTATCAGCAGAGCCTGCAGTTGACCGAGCGCAAAGTTGCGCTCGGTGCGGCGTCCGAGCTGACGCTGAGCCAGCAGCAAAGCCTGCTGGCAATCAGCCAGGCCGATATGGCGCGCTATCAGCGTTTGCTGCAGCGCGATCTGAATGCATTGCAGTTGTTGCTGGGCCAGCCGCAAGCTGATCTCAGTGCTTTATTGCCAACAGCACAAGACCAGCTGACGCTGCCGGAACTCGCCGCCGGTAGCCCGTCGCTGCTGCTGACTCAAAGGCCGGATCTTCAGCAGGCTGAACACCTCCTCAAAGCAGCCAACGCCAATATCGGTGTGGCGCGGGCGGCGTTTTTCCCGTCGATCAGCCTGACCGCAAATGCCGGCACCGCCTCCAATGAACTCAGTGGGTTGTTTGCCGGTGGTAGTGGCAGCTGGAGCTTTGTGCCGAACATCAGCCTGCCGATTTTTAATATGGGCCGCACCCAGGCTAACTTGCAGCTGGCCGAAACAGACCGTACTATCGCGCTCGAAACTTATCAGCAGAAGATCCTGCAGGCATTTCGGGATGTGTCTGACCAGCTGGCCGACAAAGCCGGTTATCAGGCGCAGTTAAGCGCGCTGCAAACGCTGGAACACAGCAGTTTTCGCAGCAAACAGCTCAGTCAGGCCCGTTTTGACGCAGGTGCCGACAGCTATCTGCAGCTGCTGGATGCCGAGCGCAGCTGGTATAGTGCACGGCAACAGCTGACCAGTGCCCGTCTGAGTTATCAACAAGCCCAACTCGGCTTGTATAAAGCACTCGGCGGTGGCTGGCAAAGCACGAATGCAAAGGCTGTAACGCAGTAACCCCACAAGCGGAGGAAGCAAAATGAATACAAAAACCAGACGGCAAGATCCATTGCTGGCGCAAAGCCGGCGTTTGCAGGTGCTGGACGCGGCTTCAGATTGCTTCCGCCGCCGCGGCTACCATGGCGCCGGCATGGCCGAAATTTCCAAAACCGCCGGCATGAGCCCGGGCCATATCTACAACTATTTCGACAGCAAAGACGCCATCATCGATGCCATTATTGCGCGTGATATGGAAGAGATGTTTTCGGTATTCGACGGTTTTTTACAGGCCGAAGGTCCCTTGCTGGACGTGATGCTCGATGGCTGTGAAAACGGTGTCGACAAACATCTGGACGTAGAAAAAGGCGCGTTAAAACTGGAAATGATTTCGGAAGCGGCGCGTAATGACAAGGTCGCCGTATCGTTGCAAGCGTCAGACGTTGAAGCCCGCCGGCTGATGAAACAACTGCTGCGCCGTGACGGCAGCCTGGTTCGTGACCTGCCGGAAGCGGAACTCGACAGCCGGATCAGCGTGATGTTTGCGCTGTTTGGCGGCCTGATGATCCGCCGGGTGCTGAATCCGCAACTGGACCGAGATACTGTGTTGATTGCGTTAAAACCGGTGATCCGTACTTTATTGACACCGTTTTAAAACGCACAGCGTAATAAGAAGCTCCAGACTTTCAGTGTTCCGCCAGCAACACTTCCTGCTCTAAAAAACGTTTGCGCTGCAAAAACGCCTGCGCCAGACCATACAGCTGATGTTGATCGGCCAGGTCCACCGCGCGTTGCAGCTGTGCAGCCGTTTTGGGCTCGGCGCGAAAACCGTCCAGCCACTGCGTTAAATCAGGTGGCACGACAAACTGTATTTTGCGGCCATAACGTTTTTGCAGATGGTCAAACACTTCCAAACCGGCGCTGTCAAAATCAAAGGCGCAATAAACCTGCTGATATTGCTCCAGCAATGGGCTTAACAACGCCGAACCGATACGGGACCCGGCCGCAAGCGCCACATCACAGTGGGTCAGCGCAAAAGACTGCGCCAACATCTGGCTACAGAGCGTCAGCACTTGTGGGTAGCGGAAGAAATTTTCTTCATTTTCAATCAGTAACAAGGTTGGTTTTGGCTCGAAGCCTAGGCTCAGCTGTGGCTGCCCATCGCCTGCAGTGCTGCCGGTGGCCAGCACCAGATCCGGCCTTGGGCCGGCACAAGCAGCGTGATACAACAGTAAATAACAATGGGACGTCTGCACCCGGTGTGAGTCGCCCTGCAAACTGGCTGTGACGCGATCCGCCGGTGTACCGGCGCTTTGCAGCAGGGCCTGAAACAACGCGGCATCGGCAATACTGACCTGCCACTTGCCGGCGCCGCTGGCTTTGACTTTAAACAGCTCAGTGCGGCGCTGATAAAACGCCGGCGGCAATAATGCCAGCAGTTTCTGATAATTAACCGCTTTACCCTGCTGCACATTTTGCAGATATTTCAATAACATCAGGGATTCTCCGTTGCCAGCAACTGCGCTACCGCGCGCTGCCAGCCGGCCAGTAGTTCTGCGCGTTGACCAGCGCTTAAATTCGGATAAAACCAGGATTCAGCCCGCACCAGTTCTGGCAAAGCGTCTAAATCGGCATACCAACCAAGCTGAATACCGGCCAGCAAAGCCACACCAAAAGCGGTGGTTTCGGTCTGTAACGGCCGCATCACATTGATATCTAACACGTTTGCCAGAAACTGACAGAACCAGCTGTTATTCACCATGCCACCATCCACCTGCAGGCTTAACAAAGCAGCACCATCAGCACGCATGGCCTGTAATAAATCAGCGGTCTGATAGGCCACAGCTTCCAGCACGGCACGGGCCAGCTGGGCTTTGCCGGTACCGAGCGTTAAGCCGGACCACTGCGCCTTCAACTCTGGCCGCCAGTACGGCGCGCCAAGGCCGGTAAAGGCCGGCACCAGATAAACACCGCCATTGTCGGTCAGGCTGGCCGCCAGCGTTTCCGTTTCTGCCGCGTCCTTGATCAGACCAAGTTGATCACGCAGCCATTTCACTGCGGCGCCGGCGACAAAAATTGAGCCTTCCAGGGCATATTGCGTCTGGCCCTGCACGGTGCAGGCCACAGTACTGAGCAGTTGATGTTTGGACTGCAGTAAATGTTCACCAGTGTTCAACAATGCAAAACAGCCGGTGCCATAGGTACTTTTTAAGCCACCAGCCCGCACACAACCCTGACCGATCGCCGCCGCCTGCTGATCACCAGCCAGCGCGACAATGGGCAGTTCGCGGCCAAACCAATGCGCGTCGGTGCGGCCATAATCGTCGGCACTTTGCCGCACTTGCGGCAGAATTTGCGCCGGAATATCAAACAACTCCAGCAATTCAGCATCCCATTGCAACTGCTGAATGCCAAACAACAAGGTGCGGCTGGCATTGGTGGTATCCGTGGCATGCACCCGGCCGCGCGTCAGCCGCCACAGGATAAAACTGTCAACAGTGCCAAACGCCAGCTCGCCCTGCTCTGCGGCCAGACGCAGCGCCGGCTCCTGCAGTAACCAGTTCAGCTTGGATGCAGAGAAATAAGGGTCCAGACACAAACCGGTGCGGCTACTCACCCAGGCCTGATGACCACGTTGTTGCAGCATCTGACAATATTGCAGCGTGCGCCGGTCTTGCCAGACAATCGCCGGCGCCACCACATCGCCACTGTCACGGCGCCACAACAAGGTCGTTTCACGTTGATTGGTGATGCCAATGCCGCAGACTTTCAGTTGCAAGCTGTCGGCCTGCGCCAGTACTTCGCGACAAACGGTCAATATCGATAGCCACAGCGCTTCGGCATCCTGTTCAACCCAGCCGCTTTGCGGATAATCGCAGGCCAGTTCCTGCTGGGCTTGCGCCCGCACCACGCCATTGCGGTCAAACAACATGGCACGGCTGGATGAGGTGCCTTGATCTATCGCCAGGATCACGTCCTGCGTTGATGTGCCGTCAGTCACTGTTTTCACTCCTTATGTCAGAAGGTTTGCCCCAATGACAAATAAAACCGGTAAGGCTGCTCGGCCGAGTTAGAGTCAGCCTGACCATAACCCAGATACAGCGGCCCAAATGGGCTGTCCCAGCCGGCGAAAATACTGCCGGCCCAAATCCAGTCGTCTACCTGCACATCGCGAACAGCGCTAAACCGCGACTGCCGCACCAGCCCGCGCTCCAGCGACGTGCCCAGATAAAATGGCGCTTTAAACAAACTGAGCCGCGACTCCGGCCACTGATACTGATACACCAGGCTGGCAAACTGTATTTCGGAGCCGAACAAAAAGTTCTTCGGATAACCCGACAGATTCAGCAAGCCACCCAGCGAAAACTGGTCCAGCTCGACCAGATTATTCGGCCCATCAACCCGGTCAAACCGCAGCCGGCCACGTAAAATATGCGACTGCCACTGGCGCGCCGCCTGCGCCTGCAAGCCATACAACTGGCTTTGACTGCGCACCGACAGGTATTCGTCATTCAGTCGCTGCCAGTTGGCGTCAACCCGTACACCACGACTGGGGAAACTGCGGCTGTTCAGCGTGTCATAACTCATTTGCATATTGGTGCCGCGCCGCAAATACGGCAGGCGATCAAACGGCAGTTGCTGCGCCAGAATCGCGGGCAGACGGAAACGACCGTCCCGACGCTGTAGTCCAACCGAGATCTGCAGCGGATCGACCGGTTCCCAGCCCACTGCGGCGCGTAAAGTCAGCTCGCGCTGATTTAATTCGCCGCCGGAGCGGCCGGCATCATCTTCCAGACTGAATACAGTGCGGCTCTGATCAACCTTTAACTCGCCATAAAAACCGGACAATCCCAGCGGCCAATACAAAGTACTGGCCAACTGCTTGTCAGTGCCCAGCGCCACAACGTTTTCCAGTTCAGCGCCATAGGCCGACAAACCGGTCCACAGATGGGACGCTGCCAGCTGATAGTTGTGGGTATTTTCAAAATCATCTTCCAGCGCAAACCGGAAGTTCAGATAAGCGGGCCCCCAGCTTTTGGCTTCTGCTTTTAACAGCAGCCGTTGTTTACCTTCAGCATCCTGCTGCAAAGTGCTGCTGACGCGTTCCAGCATATCCAGGCCGTAAATACGCCGGACGCCTTGTTGCAACGTCTGTAACGACACCGGTTGCTGCAACGGCAGATTTAAGCGCTGCAACAGCAACTGGTCATCCAGCGCAGTGTGATTTTCCAGCGCAACGCCCGTCAGTTCGATCTGTTGTGGTTTGCTGACACGCTGCTGTTGCCAGGCCGCATACAAGGCCGGCTGGCTCAGGCGGCCAAGTGCGGTACGGGCCGCCGTGACCGCAACCTGCCCGGCTGCGATGGCCTGCGGCATTTTATCAAAATCCAGCGTGCCCACTGTTTTCAGCTGCGGCTGGATCAGCACATCGGCGGGCCCCAATAATGCCAGCTGCCGGCTGACCGCTTCTGCCACCAGAAAGTTGGTCAGTTGTTCAGTGATCGCCATCGCGCTGTTTAATTCGCTGCCAGCCAGCAATGGCGAGTCAATCGACACTGCAATGACGTGCTGGGCTCCTAACGCCTTGGCCACACTGATCGGCAAATTGTTAGCCACGCCACCATCGACCAACAGGTGATTTTGCAACATCATCGGCCGCACTACACCAGGAATGGACATCGACGCCTGGACCGCATGCAGCAGATTGCCATGACTCAGCACCACCGCTTCACGATTGGTCAAATCGGTGGCAACGGCACGAAACGGCACTGCCAGCTGATCAAAACTGCTGAGCTCAGGTGCCAGGCCGTACGCACGCTGCAACAATCCCGCCATGGCCTGACCATGCAGCACGCCTTTGGGCACACGTAAACCTTCCGGGCCAACGCCTATATCCAGGTTGATCGGAAATTGATCGCGTTGATCTTTGCGCCGCGCCGGCACTTCATCCCGATCCACCCGGTCACGGAAACCATCACTCCACGGCAGCTCTAACAACAGTTTTTCAATCTCGGCCGGGGATTTACCCTGCGCATACAAGCCACCGACAAAAGCGCCGATGCTGGTGCCGACAATCAAATCTACCGGGATTTGCTGCGCTTCGAGCTGGCGTAACACAGCCAGATGGGCACCGCCACGAGCGCCACCACCGCCGAGTACCAGAGCCACGCAAGGCCGGTGTTGCACCCGGGCACAGGGACTGTCAGCCGGTTGTTTAACCGAATGTTCAGCCTCAGCAACCTGGTGTGCCAGCAACATCACTCCGAACACAAACCAGCGGACTGGGAACATCGGCCTTTTCTCCTGTTGCTGTTATACCAATACAAGCTATTGATAAAAACTAGGATTTAAAACATCTGCGTTAAAAATCTGCTGAGCAGTGTAAATAAATTTTTCAAAATTTTCCTGTTCTCAGATCAACAGCTTAGCTTAAAAATGTGTCAGGTTACTTTACAGTTGCTGTAATGTTTTCTGAAAAACTTAATAAGCCTTTATTGAAATTGTCACAAAGGTCATTTAACGTACAAGCCCCTGGTCGGAGCACATGCAGAATAATAGCCGTCCAGCCGCTCAGACCCTGCGCAGGGTCCGGGACATTCAACCAAAGCTCTTACAAACGGACGTCATCATGAAACTGAATATGTTGTTGCTGGCAATGCTGCTGGCCCCGGCTGTGCATGCAGAACCCTTTATCTCTGAGTATGTCGAAGGCTCGTCAAACAATAAAGCACTGGAAATATACAATCCGGCCGATGTCGCACTGGATCTGACTGGTTATTCCATCAAAGTGTTTTCCAACGGCGCCACCACTGCCGGCAAAACTGTCCCGCTCAGCGGCACTCTGGCCGCCAAAAGCACGCTGGTATTAACTGATACCGCCTCTGCCGCGGCACTGGCTGCCAAAAGCAATATGACGTTCGGCACCAGCAACTTTAACGGTGACGATGCCATCGCCTTATATAAAGGCGCTGATTTAATTGATGTCTTTGGTCAGATTGGCATGGATCCAGGCACCTCATGGGGCAGCAATAACAATTTCACCCACGACCGCACTTTAGTGCGGAAAAGCAGTGTTGTGCAGGGCGACGCCAATGGCAGTGATGCGTTTGATCCCAGCTTAGAATGGGATTTTTACGCCAAAGACGAATTCAGTAATCTGGGCAGCCATAGTGGATCAGGCAATGGCGGCGGTGATGGCGGCGGTGTGGTAGTCCCACCAGTCGGTCCGGTCATTGGTAACTGTGGTGACAGCGCGACGTTAATCAGTGCCGTGCAAGGTGCTGGTGCTGCATCACCAGAAGCAGGTAAAACAGTAGTGGTAGAGGCTGTCGTCAGCCGGGTCACTGCGTTTGCTACCGGCTTCTATATTCAGGAAGAAACCAGCGATTCTGACAACAACCCGGCCACTTCTGAAGCTATTTTCGTATACAACGATGCAGCAGCAGATTATCCGGCAGTTGGTGATAAAGTCCGGGTCCTCGGCAAAGTCGAAGAGTATTTCACCAAAACCCAAATTCGCCGCACTGGCCTGGCTGCCTGTGGCACTGCCACTCCGGTGCAACCTGTTAGCGTGACGCTGCCGGTGAACAGCCTGAATCAGTGGGAAAGCCTGGAAAGTATGCAGGTGACCTTCCCGCAACAGCTGGTCGTTGCCGATCACTATAACCTTGGCACTTACGGCGAGCTGACACTGGCACCACAACGCCTGTTCACACCAACCAACCAATTCCGCCCGGGTACAGCTGAAGCGGTGGCCTTGGCGTCACAAAACAGCCGCAGCAAAATCGTGCTGGATGACCTCGTCAATGGGAAAAACCCGGCCAATATCATATATCCTGCACCGGGCCTGAATATGAACAACCCGGTCCGTGTCGGTGATGCTGTCAATGCCAACTTAAGCGGGATCCTGGACTATAGCTTCAGCGCCTGGCGTTTACTGCCTGCCGGTACTGTGCAATTCACCGCCAACAACCTGCGCGAAGAACAACCAGTCATGCGTAACCTTGGCAACCTGAAGGTAACCAGCGCGAACGTGTTGAACTACTTCAACGGTGATGGCCAGGGCGGTGGTTTCCCAACCTCACGCGGCGCATCAACAGCCGTTGAATTTGAACGTCAGGCCGACAAAATTGTCGCGGCGTTAAGCGCAATCAACGCCGATGTGGTCGGTTTGATGGAAATTGAAAACGACGGCTATGGCAGCACCAGCGCTATCGTCGATTTAGTCAGCCGGCTGAATCAGCGTCTCGGCGCCGGTACTTACCAGTTTGTGCAGGTTCCTGGCAGCACTGAACTTGGCACTGATCAAATCAGCGTCGGTATGTTGTATAAACCAGCCAAAGTGACGCCGCTTGGTAATGCCGTCACCACCAGCGCCGGCGTATTTGGCTTTGGTAACCGCCAGCCACTGGTCCAAAGCTTCAAACAGAAATCCAACAATGAAGTGTTCACTTTTGCCGTCAACCACTTTAAGTCAAAAGGCAGCTGCCCAAGTGGTTCAAGCAATCCTGACCGTGACTTGAAAGACGGCCAGAGCTGCTGGAATGCTACCCGCGTGCAGGCAGCAACTGAACTGACTGCGTGGCTTGCCACCAATCCAACCGGTTCTGCTGATAAAGACGTGTTGATCATGGGCGACTTAAACGCCTACGCCAAAGAAGATCCAATCCATACGCTGGTCGGCAAAGGCTTTGTCAACCTGGTGGAGAAGTTCCAGGGTAACCGCGGTTATTCTTACCTGTTTGGCGGTGAAAGCGGTTATCTGGACCATGCGTTGGCCAGCTCAGCTTTATCTGCTCAGGTCACTTATGCGATGGAATGGCATATCAATGCCGACGAGACCACGCTGTTTGACTACAACATGGAAGATAAAACGGCGCAGCAACAAGCTGATTTCTATCAACCAACTGCGTTCCGTGGCTCTGACCATGATCCGGTTGTGGTCGAACTGGCACTGAAAGCGTTAAACCCGGCCGATCTGGATAAAGACGGTGACGTCGACAACAACGACATCACTCTGTTTAACAACCTGCTGAAATCAGGTGTAAAACTGGGTCTGGAATACGATTTTAACAAAGACGGCGTGGTGTCAAGCAGTGACGCCCGTGCCATGGCAACGCTGTGTACTTACGCTCGTTGCGCTATCAAATAATTACGAATAAACAGTAGGAATTTTAGATGAAAAAGTTAATTGCATTATTCGCGCTGTGCCTGACTTTCAGCAGCCAGGCCACCGTGATCAAAGTTGAACTGGACAAAGCCCAATACCAGAAAGATGAACTGGTACAGGCGCAAATCCGGGTGCAAGGTTATGAAGATGGCCTGGCTGGTTTTAAACTGGACCTGAGTTACTGGACAACTGCGCTCGGTTTTGAGTCTGTGACTTTTGGCCCGCACTTCTCGCCGTTCGAGCCAAATTTTGGCGACTACAGCCAGAGTGGCAGCAAACTGACCATCAGTGAACTGAACCTGTTTGATTTCGCCTGGGATCTGGCTGCAGTACAAGGCCCGGATTTCACGCTGGCAACTATCACTTTTAAGGCATTAGGTGGTGGTTTGCATAAACTGACTCTGGGCAACGTCGAACTGACTGACGCCTGGGGCAGTATGGTTGACGGTGTCAGTCTGCAAAATGGCCTGGTCAATGTGGCAGGTCCTGCGGTACCGGCTCCTGCAACAGCCCTGTTGCTGTTACCGGCACTGCTGATGCTGGCGCGCCGTCGCGCTTAAGCCTGATAGTTTTCCCAAAAAGCCGGCGCCTTTGCCGGCTTTGTCATTTCTGCTGCCGCTCGTCTGTTTACAGCACCAATCCACCACAGATCTTTGAGTCAGACTTAATTAACTGCTATGGTTGATGCGTTCACCCTTCTGGGTAAAATCAGGTTAATCTGTTGTATCAATTGAATAATCAGCAGACGCACTCCGAGTGCTTACTGCTGAAACACCGGCTTGAGGTGGCATGTTAGATTCATTGCGTAGTCGTCTGATCCTGTTATTGCTGGGCATGCTGACCTTTATGACGGTGGCTATGGGCTTTGCTGCACTTGGCGCGATGCAACGCGACAGCGCGGCACAGGCGCGTCAGGCGCTGGATGTTGCCAGCCGGGTATTTCAGGAAGCGCTAAGTAACAGAGCCACCCAGCTGGGGAATTCAGTGCGGCTGGTGGCCAGCGATTTTGGCTTTCGTCAGGCCGTCGCGTTGCGTGAACAGGACACCATTGCCTCGGTACTGGAAAATCATGGCAGCCGTATTGATGCCACACTCACCGTGTTATTGACCCCCCAGGGTGAGCTGATCGCCAGCAGCGGCCAGGACGTCAGCGCTGATCAAATCACACAGTTATTCAAAGATATGCGCTTATCCGGTCAGGATTCTGTGTCCGATATCGTGCATATCGGCAACAACGCGTATCAAATGGTGATGGTCCCCGTGAAAGCGCCGCAGCTGATTGCCTGGGTGGCGATGGGCTTTGCGCTGGATACCGCACTCGCCGGCCAGATTAAAGCGTTGACCGATTTGGATATCAGTTTTGTGTTTGGTCGTGGCACTGCCGGTGCAGAACTGCTGGCCTCCACACTGGCACCGGTGCAACAGATGGACTTAACCGTGGCCCCGGCACCAATCTCACTCCAAGTACTGGATCAGCCACTACTGACCACCGAGCGTCCGCTGGACCGCGCCGGCACTATCAGTGCCCTGTTGCATTTATCGACAGCGCCATGGCAGGAAACCTATCAACAGGCCCGCACTCAGTTATTGGCAATTTTTGGTCTCGGTCTGACACTTGCCGTGTTATTCGCGGTTGGACTGGCGCGCAGTATTACCGAGCCGCTGCAGCTGCTGACCCAATTCGCCCGTGCTATCGGTTTGGGTCAGGCACTGCAGGCCCCGACGATCAAACGCGGAGAAGTTGGTTTACTCAGTGAAACCCTGCAAAAAATGCAGCAAGATATCCGCCAGCGTGAACAACAAATTCTGTTTCAGGCGCAGCATGACACCCTGACCGGCCTTGCCAACCGTCATCTGGTGGAATTGCAGTTACCCATGCTACTGAGCAGTCAGCCACTGTGGTTATTGCTGATCAATATCAAAGATTTTAAACACGTCAACGATGCCTTTGGTTATAAAAATGGCGATTCACTGTTGGTGCAGCTGTCACAACGGCTGGTGAAAGCATGGCCGGTGGCATCGATGATTGCCCGCCTCGGTGGTGATGAATTCCTGCTGGTCAGTCCAACACTTTTACAACAAAAAGACCTGCCAGCACTGCAACAACTGCTGTCGCATGATTTTACTCTGGACAATTCCCGTTTAAACCTGAAGCTGACACTGGCGTTGTATCAGGCCCCGGCCCCGACGGCGGCGTCGGCCGGAACGGCCAATGATGCGCTGCGCCGGGTTGAGATCGCGATGGTCCACGCCAAAACCAGCCATCAGCTCATTGCCGAATATCAGCCAGGTCAGGACGAAAGTCACCAGCGGGAACTGACCTTATTACACGATTTACCGTTATCGCTGCAATCCGGTCATATGTTTGTGGTGTATCAGCCCAAAGTCAGTCTGCACAGCCGCAGCGCACACTCGGCCGAAGCGTTGATCCGCTGGCAACATCCACAACTCGGCTTTGTACCGCCCGATGAATTTATCCGCCTCGCTGAGCATTCCGGGCTGATTTCACGGGTCACCGACTGGATGATTGCACAGGTGATCGGGCAATTGGCAACATGGCGGCAACAAGGCATAGAACTGACGGTCGCGGTCAATTTGTCAGCGTATGATTTACTCAGCAGTGATTTGCCGGGGCAAATCGCGGCGTTATTGGCACAGCATCAGCTGCCGGCAGCAGCACTGGCACTTGAAGTCACTGAAGGTGCGGTAATGCAAGATCCGGAACAAGTGATCCAAAACCTGCAAACGTTACGCGAAATGGGCATTGAACTGGCGATCGATGACTTCGGCACCGGCCAATCATCGCTGGCTTATCTGAAACGTTTGCCGGTGCATGAAGTGAAAATTGACCGGGCCTTTGTCAAAGATATTGAGCATAATCATAATGATGCGCTGATTGTACAGACAACAACCGAGCTGGCACATGGTCTCGGTTTGCTGGTGACTGCCGAAGGGCTGGAGAATCTGGCGGGTCTTGCCAAGTTACAGGCCGCCGGCATAGATAAAGTACAAGGCTATTATTTCGCCAAACCGTTGAAAGCTGCGGATCTGAGCGGTTGGCTGACCGAGTTTCAGCAAAACAACGACAGATGGTTTCCTGAGGTTTCATGAAAAAACCGCTCCTGTGTACCGCATTATTACTGTGTAGCATGAATGTCACCGCCGCCGGCAGCAAAGTGCTGGCCACTGGCGGAGCCACCAGCGTTGAAGGCGCTGCCGGCGGGGGCATAGTGCCATGGGCCGTGATCAATGGCTATGGCAGCTCTGAGCAATGGTCGGTGACCGGTTACGCCAGTCAGGTTGGCGTCGACGATTTTACGCTGAACAGTAAAGGCATCGGGCTGTCCTACGACAACAAATACGAACTGAGTTTTGGCCGGCAGGAATTAAAACTCGATACGATGGGCGGTGAGCTGAACCAACAAATCATCGGCCTGAAATATAAAATTGCCGGAGAGCTGCTGTACAGCGCAATACCGCAGATCAGTGTGGGTCTGCAACTGAAAAAACAACTGGATTTTGCCATCCCTGCCGCTGTCGGCGCCCGGCGTGACAGTGGCACCGATGTCTATGTTGCCGCCAGTAAAGTCTGGCTTGATGCTTTGTGGGGACGCAACGTCTTACTCAACGCCACTGTACGCGGTACCAAAGGCCAACAAACCGGATTGCTTGGTTTTGGTACGGTCAGCAATGACCATTACCAGTGGGTCGGCGAATTTTCGGCAGTGTTGCTATTCAACCCGCAATGGGCCATCGGTGCTGAATTTAAACAAAAACCCAACGAACTGGCGTTTGCGCGCGAAGATCACTGGCGCGATGTGTTTGTCGCCTGGTTCGCCAACAAACACCTGAGTCTGGTGGCGGGCCATGTTGATCTTGGCAGTATCGCGACCTTTGACCGTCAAACCGGATATTACCTGGCGCTGGAGTCCACATGGTCGTTTTAATCCGCTCTGCCCTGTTGTTATTGTTGGTTGGCTGCAGCAGCGCACCAGAACCGAAAGACTGGTTATATCAGCAGCTGGGCGCCGAAACCGGTGTGACCCAGCTGGTTGATGGTCTGCTGACTGAGATTGAACAGGATCCGCAAATCGTCCAGCACTTTAAAGACACCGACATCCCGCGTTTTCGCAAGTTATTGATTGAACAGCTGTGTGAACTCAGTGGCGGGCCGTGCCGCTATAGCGGTGCTACGATGCAGGAAAGCCATACCGGTTTTCAGATCACTCAGGCCGATTTTGATAATCTGGTCGATCATTTAATTAAAGTGATGACGGCACAGAAAGTAGCGATTGGTGCACAAAACCGCCTGCTGGCAAAGCTGGCTCCGATGTACAAAGACGTGGTTTACCGCTGAACCGCAGGAAAGCTCGCTTGCTGGTAATGCTCGGCATAGATTTGCTGCAGGCGACCACTTTGATACAACCGCTGCATGCCACGGTCGAATTCAGCGGCAAGCTGGCGGCCGGTAAAGGTATTCTGAAATACCGGGAATAATTGTTGCGCCGGTGACAGTTGTAAACGTTTTAATTTAGGTCTGAGCGCCTGCGGCACGTTGTAATCATAACTGATATAGGCATCCAGCCTGCCATACTCCAACATATCAAAGCCAAATTGCTCAGCAGAGACTTCCACGCCTTCGACTGGTACCGGTATAAACTGACCGAAGTCATATCCCAGCATCCAGCCGACCGTCTTGCCTTGTAACCCATCGGCTTTGAGCAATGGTTGCAGACTAAACGCCACCACCGGCGGGTCCATATCAATATGCCACTGTGGAAAAAACTGCCGGTTGCCATTGCTGCGATAGTCGGCAAGTAACAGGTCCGCGCGGTTGGCATAAAACATCTGTTTGGCACGTTTCCAGTTGGTTACCCGGAATTTCAACTCAATGTCGGTGCCGCTCAGTGCCTCCCGCAGCACCTGAAAATACAGCCCGCTGCCATCGGCAGCCGACATACCGCCCCAGGCTCCAGCCGCTACGGTGATCGTTTTTGCCTGCAGTGGTAAGCCGATGCTGATACAGGCAAATAAACACAGCAGACGAGTCTGCCTGGCCATTGTCCGGGTCCATTGTTCACACTGCCACTGCCGTGCCAATCCCCGACTCCGCTGTGTTGTTTTAAAAAGTGCTTTATTTTTAGAGGTCTGGTCTGGTAAAAGCAACCTTTTTGATGAAAAGGACTCAGGCTGATGCAGCAAATTGTGTTTCTGGATACGGACACTATGGCGGGCGCCGATTTATCTGTGCTTAAGATCGCAGGCACTCAGCTGCTTTGTTACCCGACAACCAGCGCTGCAGAAGTGTCAAAGCGCATCCGTGACGCCAGCGTGGTGATTAGTAACAAAGTGATGCTTAGCGCAGCCGATCTGGCGACGGCACCGCAGCTCAGACTGATTTGTATTGCCGCCACCGGCACCAATAATGTGGACCTGGCCGCAGCAACCGCACTGGGTATTCAGGTCTGTAACGTGCAGGATTATGCGCTCGGTGCGGTACCGCAACATGCAATGGCGCTGTTATTGGCGCTGAACAATCAGATCTTGCTGCAACAGCAGGCTGTCTTGAGCGGAAAATGGAGTCAGAGCCCGGTTTTTTGTCTGCATCAGCAACCGGTACAAAGCCTGCAAGGCAAAATTTTTACAGTGGTCGGATACGGCGGCTTAGGTCAGGCTACTGCGCAACTGGCGCAGGCTTTTGGCATGCAGATTTGTCTAGCAGAACGCCCGGATGCCGCTTCTGTCCGTCCAGGTCGGGTAGCCTTTCGCGAGGCTCTGGCGAAGGCTGATGTCATCAGCCTGCATTGTCCGGCACAGGCCAACCAAGCACCTTTGTTAGGCAGCGAACAGCTGAGCTGGCTGAAACCCAGTGCTTTGCTGATCAACACTGCCCGCGGTGCACTGATTGATGAGGCCGCGCTGCTGTTGGCCTTACAACAAGGCCGGCTGGCAGGCGCTGCCCTCGATGTACTGGTGCAGGAGCCTCCGCCGGCTGACCATCCGTATCTGACTGTCGCACTACCGAATCTGTTACTCAGTCCGCATATTGCCTGGGCCACCACCGAATCGATGCAATTGCTGGTACAGCAACTGGCCGGCAACATTCTGGCGTATATTGCTGGCTCCCCGGTACGCACTTGCAATATGATCGGGTCTTGTCCCTGACCCTGGTCTTTTTCCGGAGCTGCTGATGCGTCTGTTGTGCTTTCTCATTGCCTTTTGCTGGTTCAGTACCGCGGCAGCTGCTGATTTTCAGGCCGAACGGAAAAAAGTTGAGGCCGATCCAGGTACAGCCATAAACCAGCTCACCGCGCTGGCGGCTCCCACAGCAGAACAGTGGCTGTTGCTCAGCCACGGCTACATGAAAATGCACAATAAAGATGGCGCTTTATCCGCAGTCGATAAAGCGCTTGATCTGGGGTTAACGCCGGCTTTGCACATCGAAGCGTTGCAACATAAAGCACTGGTTTACGGCATTATGTTTCGCGACAGCAAAACGGCGATCGCAGTCCTGCAACAAGCAGAAACAGCGCTGCAGACCTACCATGAAGACGATAAACCCGCTTTGCAGACCAGTATCTATGAAAGTTTTGCCCAAGGTTACAACCAACGCGGCGACATCACTGCTGCACTAAAATATGCTGAACTGAGCGTGGCGATTGCCACTGAATACAAGTTGCCTAAAGCTGAACTACAAAGCCGGTTGATTGCCGGCAGGCTGGCGCTGCAACAAAACAACTTCAGTATGGCGCAACAACATCTGAGCCGAGCCCTGGAATTAGCGCAACAATCTGACGATCAGGCATCGCTTGGCTCTATCCATCTACGCCTCGGCATGGCCTACGACAAACTGGAATTACATCAGCTGGCAGCTGATCACCTGCATCAGGCTGAGCAGTTCCTGCAGATGCCAGATCGTCGCAATCAGCTGGTCACTGTGTTGCTGACGCAAATGGATGTCTGGCTGTCAGCGGGCGATTTAACCCGCGCCGAAGTTGCCCGGCAAAAGGCCCGCGATTTGCTGCAACAGCTAAAAGATCCCTACCTCACCGCACAACTGTCATTCTCTGAGGCGCAATTATCGTTGGCTCAGCATCAACCAGCGGCGGCTGAACAGCAACTGCTGAAAGCCGCGCAGTTGTTCCAGCAGCTGGGTAATCGCAGTATGCAGCACGAAACCAGCATCACCCTGACTGAAGTAGCGCTGCAACAGCAACAACTGGAGAAGGCCCGCGCTTATCTGCCGGCCGACCTGCAAGTCGACACTCTGCCGGTATTTTTACAAAACAAGTATTGGGATGTCTTGTCGCGAATTCATGCCAGCTCAGGTCAATGGCAAGCGGCCTATCAGACAGCATTGACCGCCTATCAGACCCGTTTTGAATTACAGGCCGCGCAACAACAGCAGCGGTTGGACCAACTCACAAAAGGCTTACAGCAGCAGCAAGAAATGGCAACACTGTCAGTGCAGAACAGCATGCAGCAATATTGGCTGTGGAGCCTGCTGGCGGCGCTGCTCGTCAGCTGGCTGGGTGTTCTGCTTTATTTTATTCGGCGGCGCCGTAAGCCTAAGATCACGCCGCCCGGACAAGTCTGGGTCAAAAGCTGGACAGCATTCGGCCGGCAGCTGCGCAAGGACCAACAGCGGGATCCGTCGTTATGTCTCATCGCGGTGCAACTGCAGCAAATCAGTGAATTCAAACTGGCGGCCGGTGAACATCTGCTGCGTCAATCAATGCGGACTTTGCTGGAACAACTGGCCTGTGCGCAATTGCTCGACAGCACCGTGCATACCGATGTGTTGTGGTTATCGGTCAGTCAACCCGATGCGGCATGGCAACAACGGCTCTGGCAGGGGTTATCGGCCATCCAGCAACAACTGCCCGGCCAACCCGCATTCCGCATCTGGCAAGGTCAATTAACCGCATTATTGGGACACGACTGGCAAGAACAGGATATCAACGGCCTGCGTGAACTGGTGTGGTACAGCTGGCAGCAACAACAAGCCGCTGCCGGCGAGTTGTTACATTTTGCACTGAGCGCCAGCCAGCAAGTACCCTGTAGCTGGCAAGCGGATAATTTACGCCAGGATATCAGCAATGCGCTGGCGCTTGGTCTGCTGCAACTACGCTGTCAACCGTTAAAGCAGCAACCAGTTTAAACGGCGCATCGCGCAGCATTCCCGACCGCGCAGGTATGATACGCGCTTTCCCTTTGCTTTACCGCCGTAACGCCGGCGGTAATTCATACTGTCGCAAGCCTTTGCCAGGCAACTCAAACGCTAATCTCGTCGCCTGCAACGCCAGACCCGCCGGGTCCTGATTACCAATGCCGTATTGCGGATCGCCCATCACAGGATGGCCAACCGCAGCAAAATGGCGGCGAATTTGGTGCTTGCGGCCACTGATCAGGTCGATTTCCAACACCGCCCGGCTTGGCTGCTGCAGAACTTGTACCAGGCGAAAACGGGTACAACAGACCTTGCCATCCAGTGGCAGGTTGATTTCACCTTGTGCCTGCAACGTCGCGTCCGGTACACCGGAAACCACGATGCGATATGTTTTTTCAATTTTGTGCTGCTGGATCAGCTGGCTTAACGTCGCAGCCATCGCTTTATGGTGGGCGATCAACACCAGACCACTGGCTTCCCGATCAAGCCGGTGCAACAAAAATACCGGCCGTAGTGGGGTAAAATGTTGTTCTGCCAGCCGCAACAAAGCCAGATGGTCACCCCATTCATTGCCTTGTGACAACAGGCCCGCCGGTTTAAACCAGACGCTGTAGCCGCGTTCATCCGCCAGCAATACCGGCGCATTGGCCTGGCGCTGCAGGATGTCATCATCATAATGCAATTCCAGCACATTGCCGGCCACTACTTCAGCCTGTGTCCGGCGCAGCCGCTTGTGCTGCTTGCCCTGCACCAGTTGCACGGCACCTTTGTTCATGGCGTCTTTCAGCCGGCCTTTGGACAATTCAGGGCAGTTTTTGACCAGCAACTCAATGGCCTGTCCGGGTTCGGTCACGGCGATACGTCGGATTAATTTCATAAGTTATTCAGCTTTTTAACTCAAATAAAACAAGTGCTGAGGGATTCAGCCAAGATTCAGAGCATAGAGACGAGGATCATACCAAAGCCACCGGAGAATCACCTATGAAAACCCAACTGACCGCCTGTTTACTTGCACTGGCCAGCTGCACGCTACACGCCGATCCGACTGAACAGATGTTACCTACCCGTGAGATCCACGCCGACGCCAGCGTAGCGGCCGCCAATACGGATGCAAATACCGCCCCGTCGGCCATCACACTGAACCAGGATTTCAGCAGTAGCAGCTGGTTTGATTCGGTAGATTTAACACTGCGGCACGACCGCGATGGCGACCGTTTTTATACGCAGATTTACATTCGTTTTGATGCTCATACGCAATATACCGAACAGCCGGTGTATGCGGTCTACAGCCTGATTGGCCCCGGTCTGAACCGGATCTTTCATACCAGCAGTATCTTTACTTTATATGGCAGCAGCCGCAGTGACTGGTTCGCCATTGAAGTCGATATGCGTGACTTACCGCGCGATTATTACAAACTGAAAATTGAACTGCGTGATGCACGCAGTGGTGCAAAACTCGCCGAAATTTCAGGGTATGAAGCGGCTGCACTGAATAATCTGGCGTTGGAAGACGGCCCGGCGGACACACCTGTCAGTGTGATAGTGCATGAATCATCTGGCGGCAGTCTTGGCTTTTTCTGGCCGCTGGCATTAAGCTGGTTATACCTGAAGCGGCGGAAGCTGATGTCTTGAAACGAGTTTTATGTACGTTATTGCTGCTAAGCAGCAGTACAGCGTCAGCACAAATGCTGCTACAACGCACAGCCGCAGGCCAGCAAACCGAGTTCAGTTACCAGTTACCAGCGGAACCGGCACTGGTGTTTCGCCTCGACAACAAATTACTCAATCAATATCGAGGCATGAAACGTTATATGCCGCATCTGGCAGAACAGGCTGTCCGGCATGCGTTAATACGCAAAGCCGCTTCGTTACAGCAAAAGGGTGTGCGGATCCAGTTTTCACCACCGAATTTACCGCTGCAGTTCAGTGTTCAGGCCGATGACAATAACAAAGCAGCTGCTGTCGCAGCGACTTTGCGTGCTTTGCAAAATTCAGCGTTAGATGAGTATCTGGCGCAGGGTTATTATTTTCTGCTGGATGATCCGGTCAAAGGCAAAGGCGTAATCCCCGATCATCTGCGTTTTATGCGGGATGCAGTGAGACAACTGCAACCGGTGGCTGATGCGTTTATCGCCAACTATGGCAAAAAAAATATCCGCCAAATCGCCGCCCGGCTGACCTTGTGGATCCAGCAGATCCCATACCGCGACCTGGATAACCGCATAGAATCCAACGGCAAAGGTTATGCCCCGCCGGTGCAGCTAATTTTCGACCACAACGGCGATTGTGACAGCAAAGCTGTGTTATGGGCGACGGTGATGCGTCTGATTTTCCCAACGCTGATGATCAAAATCATCTACCTGCCCAACCATGCCGTTATTGCCGCGCAGGTTCCGGCCACAGATACAGAGCAAGTCATTGATTTTGCAGATGCATCTTTATTACTGATCGATCCGACCGGGCCAGCCCCATTAAAATTAGGGCAGGTCAGCCCGGAATTTCAGGCCGCGCTGCGTAGCAAGCAGTTCAGTCAACGAACTTTTCCGCCCCTCGATCTCTGAGCTGTTCAGTTTGTTTAAACACGGACTCCCATTCCAGCGGGACATGACGAACACCCTGTACGTCACCACGCTCTAATCGCGCCACGTGGATCAGTAGACGAGCAAACGGCCGCAACACCTTGCGTTTAAAACGTGACAACATATAGAAGTACAACACCAGCAGCGGAATGCTATACAGCAACAATTCGCTGGCAAAGCGGATCAGTTCAGCCCTGGTGTCACGCACCGCATCTGGCTGGATGTGCAGGGCAAAGGGTAATGACTCGAGTTGCTGTAAACTGTCATTTTGATCCGAACCATTATAAGTCGTCGCATCCGCTAACTGGCCATCCTGCACGGCCAGCAACACTTTACCAACTTTGTCCATCAGCATCAGCGTGGCGCCATGCTGAGAAACTTTGACCTGCTGTAACATCGCCAGCAAATCAATTTCCAGCAGCAGATGCCCTACTACATTTTTGTCCAGCTTTACCGGGATATGCAGCGCATACCGTTGTTTCAGTTCATCTAATACCAGCATATTGGCCGAACTGCTATTGAGCTGCATATGGACCAATGCGGCGATTTGTTGCACCGCCACATTGGCCAACTCGACGGAGCTGGCGTCCGCATCAGTCAGATGAAACCAGTGCAAGCCTTCAGAAATGTAAGACACATTAAGCAAGTACCGCGTTGCTTGTAACTGCTGACGAAACCAGGGCTCCATTTGCTGTAACATGGCAGTTTCAGCAGCTGTCAGGGGTTGGACTTTTTGTGATTGATCTGCCGGGCGCAATGCAGTCAGCTGCCCTGCAGGCAGCGAAGATTCTGCTGGTGGTTGCTGTAGCGCCTGACTGGCTTTGGTTTGCATCACTTCTGCCAGATGTAACAGCGGCAGCAACTGATGATCAAAATCACTGGTCGCCGCATTTAACTGCAGTTGCCGCAAATCAAGCCGGTCAGATAACGCCATCAGATAGTCCAGCAACGCCATAGAAACGGCCAGCAGGATAATCAGTACCAAACCATTGCGGCGGTTTCTTTTTTGTTCGTTTAACAGCGGGTTGCTAATTTTCATCCGTAATCAATCTTTCCGAAAGTTGAAATAAACGCTGACTCAGCATGGCCAGCCCCTGCGATTGAGTCCAGACCAGCTGCGACTCGTCCAGCGCATCAAGCGCGACCGGCTGGGCGGTGTACCATAGCAAGGGCTGCTGGGTCAGCTGGCCTTGCCACTTCGCTGAATTCTCCAGCGGCAGCATCAACAGCTCATTACGCGGTAATGCCTGTTCCGGCAGCAGCGTCATCGGCTGATAGCCCAACTGACTTAATACTTGTTGCAACACCCAGCCATCCACAGTGTTGGCCGGTGCCAGCCAGACGCGCCGCACCTGAGGACCAAATTCAGCACCTTCGGTTGCAACCAGGGCTTGTTGCAAGGCCCCGCCAAGCACTGGCTTGCTGATCAATCGCAGCTGAAAGCTCTGTTGCAATGTCTGCCACTGATCGGGCTGTTTTGCCAGCACCAGTAATGCCAGCTGCGGGAAATAGCGTCGGACCACCTGAAATACTTGTGTCGCAATTTGCTGATCGGCATTGATAAAAGCTTCATCCAGGATCAGGTAATCCAACCGGGCGTCACTTTGCTCGCTGCACCATTGCATGAATTGGGCAGCATCATCGAGTGGCATCAGCGCTAACCCGGTTTGTTTCAGCATCCGCCGGTACAACTGTTGTGCATCACCGGCCGGACACAGTAATAATGCCGCACCATCAATCAGTTGCAACTCACTACCGGGACGGGCTTCTGCCAATACCTGTAACGGCAAAGTCAGTAGTAACTTATTGCCACTGAATTGTTGCTGTGCCGCACTCAAATGACCACCGGCCTGTTGCAGTCGTTGCAGTGCTGCCGGCCATAGCGTCTGATCCTGGCCCGGATGCAATAAGGTCAGCCATTGTCCGGTCGCGACAGTATCGCCATCATCGCTGATCTCCAGCATCAACCGCTGCGGTTCCGTCACTACGACTTTAATCATCACAGTACTGACATCATGCTGCGCGAGACGAAGACGTACCACCCAATCGAGCGCATCGCGCAAAGCCCCGGCATCCAAACTAACCCAGGCCGGCAGATCCGGCGCCAGTTCCAATAACAATGCTTTGGCTACCTGCTGTTGCAAATGGGTTAATTGCAAACTCAGTAATAATGCCGGCTGACAATACACCGGGCCTTGCGTCTCAGTGCGGGATTGTTGTAACCAAAGTTCTGAGATCTCCCGCAGGTTGTGTGCGGATGAGGGTTGTGTCAACCAGGCCTGTAATAAGGTTTGAGCTATTTTTAACTGGTTTTGTTGCTCTGATGGTTCCACGATTAACGGTTTTATCACCAAGCCAGGATCCGTGACCGGCGTTGCTGCGGGCAACGTAACCTCAGCAGTAGTTTCAGCCAGCTCTGGCGAAGGTAACAACTCATTCCCGCCAAACACCGCAACTTGCTCCTGCTGCTGAACACCACGTTGGATCAGCCAAAATAACAACAGCAAAATCAGACTCAACGCCGATAATCCCAGCAGCAAATACTGCCGCAAAGTTTTGCGCTGCAGTTGCAGGCTATTAAGATCGCGCTCTGCCACCAGGTAAGCCTGCCAGCTATCTGACCAACGCCAGCTGGCGACACTGGAACGTCCAAGATAATTCGGCACAAATAACGGCGTCTGCCCTTGTTTACTGGCGTTCATCAACTGTGCAAGTGGCGTTGCCGGCCACGCCATACTGCCGTCATAACGCTGACTACTGCGGGTTAAGTCTTCCGGGGGGCGTTTCAGTTGAAATTTCAGACTCTGGTCATCACGCAGATCCGTCAGTCCAAAGCGCGCCAATAACGTTTGTTGATAGCGGCTGGGCGATACCAACTGCGCAGTCGCAGACACCAGTAATACTTCGCCGGCGCCGCTTTGTTGCGCTTTTTGCAGATTTTGCTTCAGTGCAGACAAGTCGAACCAGAACAGCAGGTGCTGATTATTCAGTTCAAGGTGCACAGGCGCAACCCACAACGCAGGCAATACCATCGGCGTCAGGAACTGATGATTGCTGCTGAAATCGGTCGCCGTAATGGTAAACAACTGACCGGCGACACTATTGCTGAGGCGGACAGCGCGACCGGCTTCGTCCAGCAACGCATAGCCCAGCAATGCATCCGGCCAGGGCGCGTGCTGAATTTTGTCGTCTAGTTCCTGCCAGGGGTCATAAATCACATTGTCGGTGGTCGCCGGCGTCATGCCCGCTAAATCCGCCCGCAAATAATCCAGATGTAAACGGTAGTTTCTTTGCCAGTCTTCCAGTAATACTTCGCTGCGTTCCAGTTGCAGACTGAGCTGGCTATAGAGTTGCGTTTGCTGGCTTTGATTGGTCTGCAACCAGACCCAATAGCCACAACCCCACAAAAAGCTGAGCGATAGCAGAAAAAACAAACTGGACCAGGAAAACAGTTTCACGGTGGGACGGCATCCTTGTAAGCGGACAGCGACATGCTGACGACAGAACAGACTGACTAGCCTAACGGATTACGCAGGCAAGTCAATCTGTTAACATCTGTAAAACCGCTACAGATTGGCCTCTGCAAAGGAGGCCAGCCGGCTGCGAACCACCCCATTGAGGTTAATCGTGGTACTGCCTTCGAAGTTTTTAAAACGCTCCACAATATAAGTCAGACCCGAAGTCACCGCAGTCAGGTAGTTACTATCAATTTGCGACAGGTTCCCGGAACAAATCAGTTTGGTGCCTTCGCCACAGCGGGTGATGATGGTTTTCAGCTGCGCCGCGGACAGGTTCTGACATTCATCCAGCAACACGATAGCGTGCTGAATGCTGCGACCCCGCATAAAATTGACCGACTTAAACTGAATGTTGGCCTTATCCATGATGTAGTTGACGCTGGAGTGTGGGTGCTCGTCGGTTTTATGCAGCACTTCCAGCGAATCGGTAATAGCTGCCAGCCATGGCGCCATTTTCTCTTCTTCAGTGCCTGGTAAAAAACCAATCGATTCAGCGATTTCCGGTGTGTTGCGCGTCACGATCACTTTGTCATACATGCCGCGTTCAATCACCAGTTCCAACGCAGCCGCCAGCGCCAGCAGGGTTTTGCCACAGCCGGCCGGCCCGGTCAGGATCACCAAATCCATATCCGGGTCCAGTAAGGCGTTCAGCGCCATCGCCTGATAAATGTTTTTCGGGTGAATGCCCCAAGCGTGGCGGTGCATCATCCGCTCAAACCCCAGGTCCAACACTTTAATTTGTTGATCGTTGATCGACACCACACGGCCGGCAAATGTTTCGTGCTCATCCACCAGATATTCATTGATGTAGGCATTGGGTAATAATGTGCGTGGCAAATAGTGGTAGGTGTCGCGGCCTTCGTTTTCACTGCGGCAATCTTTGACCTGACTCCAGAAATCACCGGCAAACTTAAAATAACCTTTATACAAAAACCGCACGTCATCGATCAGCTGGTCAGTGCGATAGTCTTCGACCAGTTTTAAGCCGGCGCCTTTGGCTTTGAGACGCATATTGATGTCTTTGGTCACCAGGATCACTTTGACCGGTGCTTTTTCACGCTGTAAAAACAACGCCGTATTGATGATCAGGTGGTCGTTTTCACCGCCCGGCAAGCCGGGGATCTGGTCGCTGATATGATGGTCATTGACGATGAATAAATGACCACTGGCTTTATCATCGGTATGTTGCGGTAATTTCACGCCCTGTAGCATTTGCTCCGGGGTTGCATCCTTCAGCACGTCCTCCAGTGCGCGGATCGCCACACGAGCTTCGCGGCTGACATCTTTGTGTTTGTCTTTGATATGGTCTAATTCTTCTAACACAGTCATCGGGATGACCACATCATGTTCCTGAAAATTTAAGAAGGCGAAGGGTTCATGCAGCAGGATATTGGTATCGAGGACGTAGATTTTTATGTCTTTACTTCTTCTTCGCGCCATATGCAGCTCCTTAGCAGCGGATGAAAAAACCCGGCGGGTTCTTATGTAATTTAGATCAAGAATCCTTGTACCGGATGACAATCTCATGACGATACAACGCTTTTCATTTGTGACTCAGACGGTGCAGAAAAATTCCCGGCCAGGCGGATGCAGTTTGTCCGGATTTTCAGTACCATAGCGCCCCCTTTGCAGAGTGACCCGGATAATGATGAAATTTGCCCTTGGACAACGCTGGATCAGCGACGCGGAATCGGACTTAGGTTTAGGCACCGTTGTCGGTATTGATGGCCGGATGGTGACCATGTTGTTCCCCGCCAGTGGCGAAACCAGGCTGTATGCCATGAGCGAAGCGCCGCTGACCCGCGTACAGTTTAATCCGGGTGATACGGTGAAAAGTGCGCAGGAATTCAGTCTCGTCATCGAACGGATTGAAGAAGTGAATCAAACGCTGGTTTACCATGGTGAGCGCACTGACACCGGTGAAGCGGTTAGTCTGCGCGAAACCTTTCTCGACCATTTCATCAGTTTCAGTTCGCCACAGGACCGGCTGTTTACTGGTCAGATTGACCGCTTTGACTGGTTCACGCTGCGTTACCACAGCTGGCAACATCTGCATCAGCAACAACAAAATCCGCAACGCGGTCTGGTCGGCGGCCGTTTAAGCCTGATCCCGCATCAATTGCATATCGCCAATGAAGTGTCGCAGCGTCATGCACCACGGGTGTTACTGTCAGACGAAGTAGGCCTCGGCAAAACCATCGAAGCTGGCCTTATCATCCACCAGCAACTGCTGTCGGGCCTTGCCAGCCGTGTATTGATAGTCGTGCCGGAATCGCTGCAACATCAGTGGCTGGTTGAAATGCTACGGCGCTTTAATCTGAAGTTTGCCATTTTTGATGACGAACGCCTGACAGAAGCCACCGCCGACGGTGGCAATCCATTTGAAACCGAACAGCTGGTACTGCTGAGCCTCGACTTTCTGACGCGGAAAAAAGCCGCCTTTGAAGCGGCCGCTGAAACACACTGGGATTTGCTGGTCGTTGACGAAGCGCATCACCTGACCTGGAGTGAAGCAGCAGCGAGCACCGAATATCAGCGCATTGAAACGCTGGCCCAAGACACTCCGGGCGTGATTCTGCTGACGGCAACACCGGATCAGCTGGGTCATCAGAGTCATTTTGCCCGGCTGCGTCTGCTCGATCCCAACCGTTTTTATGATTACCAGGCCTTTGTCGCAGAAGAACAGCAATATAAAGCGATTGCGACATTGGCGCGTGCACTACAGCAGGAAGCGCCATTATCGGGTGACACTGCCGCGCAGCTGCAACAGTTGTTACAGGAAACCGATATCAGCGCGCACTTGTCGCTGCTTAAATCTGCGGACACCGGCAGCGAGCGCGATGCCGCCATCGATGCGCTATTGAGTCTGTTGCTGGACCACCACGGCACCGGCCGCATCCTGTTTCGCAACACCCGCGCCGCTATTGCCGGTTTCCCGCAGCGTCAGCCACAGTTCATTGGCTTGCCGCTGCCGGAGCAATATCAGAATGCCATCAAAGTGCAGCTCAGTTTTATGGCCAACCAGACCGACGAATTCAAAGCGAAAACGCTGTTGTTCCCCGAGCGGATTTACCAGGAATTTGAAGGCAGTAAAACCAGCTGGTGGCAGTTTGACCCGCGTGTTGAAGCGGTGATTGCACTGATTAAACAACACAAATACAAAAAGTTTCTGGTGATTTGTGCCCATGCCGACATCGCCATTGCACTGGAAGAAGCGATGCGGGTGAAAGAAGGCATCCGCGCTGCAGTATTCCACGAAGGCATGTCGATTTTTGACCGCGATAAAGCGGCCGCATATTTTGCGCAAGATGATCAAAGTGCGCAGGCGCTGATCTGCTCGGAAATCGGCTCCGAAGGCCGCAACTTCCAGTTTGCCCACCACTTAGTGTTGTTTGATCTGCCGTTGAACCCTGATTTGTTGGAACAACGGATCGGCCGGCTCGACCGGATTGGTCAGACGCAGGATATCCAAATCCATCTGCCGTATTTCATCGACCAACCGCAGCAAGTGTTACTGGACTGGTATCACCAGGGTTTAGGCGCGTTTGATGCGACCTGCCAGACCGGTGGCGCCGTCTATCAACAGATGCGTGAACGGCTGTTACCACTGTTGGCGCAATCAACGCCAGATCCGGCAGCAGTCAGCAACCTGCTGGCAGATAGTCGTGAGATGAACTTACAGCTGAAACAACAGCTGGAACAAGGCCGGGACCAACTGCTGGAACTGAACTCCAGTGGCCGCGGCCAGGCGCAACAGTTAGTCGAACAAGTCCGCTTACAGGACGACGCCACTATTCTGCCGCTGTATATGCTCAAAGCCTGGGATTTGCTCGGTGTACAGCAGGATGACCGCAGTGACACCAGCATTGTGCTGACGCCTTCAGAGCATCTGCAAGGTCATTACCCGATGCTGGACGAAGATGGCATTACCGTCACTTTTGATCGGGCCACAGCACTGGCGCAGGAAGATATTCAGTTCCTGAGCTGGGATCACCCGATGGTTCAGGGCACTTTGGATATTGTCACACAAGACACGATGGGCAACAGCGCGGCCGCATTGCTGCATAACAAGCAACTTCCGGCAGCGACATTTTTTGTCGAATGTATTTATCTGGTCGAAGCGTCTGCACCGGCGGAACTGCAACTGGGGCGCTATCTGCCACCCACACCCATTCGCTTGTTGCTGGAAAAAACCGGCAAGAATCTGGCGCCGAATGTGCCGTTTGACAACTTTAACCGTCAGCTCAAACCGGTCGGCCGCCAAACTGCCAGTAAACTGGTCGGCGCGCTGCAAAGCACAATCCACCCGCTGCTGGCCAAAGCCGAAGCCTATGCCGATGTGCAGTTAAAACAACTGCAACAAGAAGCTTTGCGCAATATGCATAACCAGTTGCAGGCGCAACAAGACCGGTTACAGGCGCTGGCAAAAATCAACCCGCTGGTACGGCCGGAAGAAATTGCCCACCTCGCGGATAAACAACAGCAGCTGGATCAATACATTGGTAAAGCACGTCTGCGCTTTGATGCGATCCGCGTCATCGTCGTCAGTCACGATTAGGCCACACGGACATGTTGCTGGAGTACCGGCCGCCGCAAACACCTTATCTGGACATCCTGTATCAGGATGAGGCGCTGCTGGTCCTGAATAAACCCAGCGGCTTGTTGTCAGTACCCGGCAAAGCGCTGGAACATCAGGATAGTTTGCAGTTGCGCGTGCAACGGGTGTTCCCGACGGCACGTACAGTACACCGGCTCGATATGGCCACATCCGGTTTGTTAGTGATGGCGCTGACTCTGGATGCGCAACGCGAGCTGAACTGGCAGTTTGAGCGTCGGCAAACGCAAAAACATTATATTGCCAGACTCGAAGGCCGGTTACAGACGCAGGCCGGCACCGTTGACCTGCCGCTGATTTGTGACTGGCCAAACCGGCCAAAACAAATGGTTTGTTTCAGCCGGGGCAAACCAGCCCAGACTCTATTTGAAAACATCGGTTATGAAGAGAACGCCACGCGCGTGCGACTGACGCCGGTCACCGGCCGCTCGCACCAACTGCGGGTACATATGCAGTGGTTGGGGCATCCGATTTGTGGTGACAAATTTTATGGCTCGGCGCCGGACGAAAAAACTGAACGTTTACAGCTGCATGCAGCAATGCTGGGGCTACGCCATCCGCTGACAGGCCAATGGCTGGAGTTTCGGTCACCGGCACCATTCTGAATACAAAGTACCCAAGTGTTAACCGCAGATTCATCTTCAGCGGTTAGCATGACCCCGCTGACGCGTGTTGCGCTGACAACAAAGAGATGTTTTTGTTCAGCAAAACAACAGTAAATTTGTTTAATCTAAACAAATCAAATAAAATTAGCGCGTTGGAAAAACCCCTAAGGAGATATGGATGAAACTGAAAACTAGCGCAATTGCCGTTCTGGCAGCTTTACCCCTGATGACTGCTGTAGCATCAGCCGCCCCTACTGCTGCTGAATTACAAGATCGGGTTTACGGTTCTGTGTTCTGGGAGCACTACGCACCGGACAACGACAAAACTAAATCATTAGACTGGAAAGGTCAGAACAACGGCAACGGCACTGGCCTGAACATCGGTTACCGTATCAGCGAAAGCTGGGGCATCCGCGCAGAATATGTTCGCCAGGATCTGGAATCAGAATTCTCTGACGCCGATATCAAAGGCAACCGCGTTGGTATGGACCTGGTTTACCACGTTGACAGCCTGCCGCTGTACTTCGTGGGTGGTATCAAAAACTACACCACTGGCCGTTCAGCATCTGCTGCCAACATCGGTATGGGTGTGAACATGTTCGTCACTGACGAAGTTGCTTTCTTCGTTGAAGCAAACCGTTACCAGGGTATCAGCAAAGCGTTTGGCGATCATGGCGTGAAAGTAGGTCTGACCTACAACTTCGGCGCTGCTCCTGCCGCAGAACCAGCACCTGCGCCAGAGCCAGCTCCAGCGCCAGCACCGGTCATTGGTGATGCCGATCAGGACGGTGTAACAGACGATAAAGATCAGTGCGCTAACACGCCAATCACTGACAAAGTAGACACTGTCGGTTGTTCAATCTTCACTGAAAACTCAGTCAGCATCGCGCTGAATGCTCAGTTTGATAACGACTCTTCTGTCGTGAAAGAGCAATACCATGCAGAGATCGAAAAACTGGCAACCTTCCTGAAACGCTTCCCGAACACTGATGTAGAAATCGGTGGTCATGCGTCTAACGTTGGTACTCCGGCTTACAACCTGGCGCTGTCACAACGTCGTGCTGACGCCATTGCAGACGTTCTGGTCAGCAACTACGGCATCGAACGCAGCCGCGTGAAAGCAGTTGGTTACGGTATCACCAAACCAAAAGCTGCAGGCAGCTCAAAAGCCGCTCATGCAATCAACCGTCGTATCGAAGCGACTGTGACTGCATCTGTGAAAGAAGCCGTACAACGTTAATTCGTTTTACTGCTGACAAAGCCACCTTCGGGTGGCTTTGTTTTTTCTGCCAGCACTATAGTGCGGCGAAATGTGGCCGATACTGACATTAATCTCAAGTCCGGCGGAATTTACGATGTTGCGAGCCTTCTCCTGTTTTTCCCTGAGTATCCTGCTGTTATGTCTGCCATTTCTGCTCAAAGCGGAGGCTGCGTTATGGGATGAACAACAAACTGCCGCAGATTTACAACGCCAGCTTGCCACCAAACAAATCAATGCGCTGAAATCCGACCAACAATCCTTTTTAACTTTACAACGCACGGCGATGACACCTTTTGTCAAAGGCACTGTGATCTTAGTCCCTGACTGGTCGCAGCATGCCGCCAGTCCACGGGCTGTTGAGTACCTGAGAAACTACTTGATTGATTTTGGCTGGAATACGATGGCGATGATGGTACCGCCTGGCGTGAGTGACCCCAGTATGGAAAACCTGCAGGCCTACCAGCTACAACTGCTGGAACGACTCAAAGTGGTCATGCAGGAGGCCGAAGCTAAACCCGGCACTATCGTCGTGATCGGCCTCGGTCACAGCGGCGCCTTGTTGAACAATCTGTACAAAAATGAAGAACTTAGTCCGCCACAGGCATTAGTGTTAATCGGTGCCGCGATGCAGGACGTCGCGTTAAATGAACAAGTTGCAGAGGCAATCAGTCAGCACAAAGTGCCGACACTGGATTTATTACCACAAATCGACAATGGTTTCGCCCGCAACAGTGGAGCCCTTCGCTTGCAGCTGGTACGCAAACATATCAAAGAAATTTACCGGCAACGGCTGTTGCCGGGCTCTGTGGAACAGGATCACCCTTGGCTCGGCGGGGAGATCCTCGGTTGGCTGCGTTACATCGGCTATTAACAGATGTCGGCTAACTATTTTCAAAACGCTTTATTTGCTGGCAGATTCTGGCACACAGCATCCTAATTCTTGCTGATCGTTGCCTTGAATCCATACAACACAAGCATCGCCTGTCACCGAAACGGTGGTTCAGCAAATGCCAAATGCAAATTACCTGACCGCCCGGTAAACTGAGAATAATTCAGTGATCAAAGGAATATCAATGTCTCCGGTTTTGACTACCATCGGCTTGCTGGTTCTGAGCAATATCTTCATGACATTTGCCTGGTATGGCCATCTGAAACACCTGAAATCATCCGCATTGCTAACCGCCATTCTGGTGTCTTGGGGCATTGCGTTTTTTGAGTACATGCTGATGGTGCCGGCGAACCGCATTGGTTCGCAGGTACTGAGTCTGGCGCAGTTAAAAATTTTGCAGGAAGTGATCACGCTCGCGGTGTTTATCCCGTTTGCCGTGTTGTATATGAAAGAGCCGTTTAAGCTGAATTATGTTTATGCCGGGGTTTGTCTGCTGGGCGCGGTATATTTTATGTTTTATTACAAAAGCTGAGCCGGCCAGGCTCAGCTGCGATGTTGTTTTAACAGCTCGTATGCCGCCTGGATTTGCTGAGTTTTCTGATTGGCCAGCTCCAGCATTTCTTTCGGCAAGCCTTGTGACATCAGTTTGTCCGGATGATGCTGTGACATTTGTTTTTTATAAGCTTTTTTCAGTTCGGCCTCACTACAGTCCGGCGCAACACCTAACAGTTGATAAGCATCGGCCAGCGCATCGGCGGCAGGCGCTTGCTGGGTAGGCCGCCGCGAAAAACGTGATTCAGCTTCGTATCTGCCGAGCAGATATTGTAAACGGGTGTTCGAAATCGCCAGTGCTGCAGCCACTTGTTGCAGCAGTTTCAGTTCGATATCACTTAACCGGCCATCGACATAAGCCACTGAAATCTGGATCTCCAGAAACATCTGCAGCAAATCAGGTCGCCAGCGATATGCCTGACGCAACGACTGCAACTGCTGTTGCAATGGAAACTGACTATCTTTGCCTTCACGAAAAGCCCGCTGTGCTTCCTGCTGTTGCTGCGGTCCTAACCCCAGCTGTTGCATAAACGCCACCGCTTTGTCGATGTGCGCCGTGGTGACAACGCCATCAGCTTTCGCCAGATGCCCCATCACCGCAAAAGTGCTGAACATAAACAAGCCTTGCGCTTCGCTCTGATCGCGTTTGAAGCCATTGAATCCACCGGCTTGCTCAAACTGCTGGCGCATACTGCGGTCAAACCAATGGCCAATAAAAATGCCGATAATCAGGCCCGGAATTTTAAACATCGCCAGGCCAAACAAACCGCCCAGTAATTTACCCCACATATTCAGCTCCTGCTGCGAAAATGAAAATCAGCCTCTGCCAGACGCTGTGGTGTGCCAATGTCGGCCCAATAACCCTGATACAACTCGGCGGTGATCTCGCCACGCTGCATCGCAGCCCGTAAAAACGGCGCCAGTTTTTGTGCACCCGGTGGTACATCATGGAAAAACTCCGGCCGGTACAGCGCAATACCACTAAAAGTATATTTAACCGGACCGTCGACGCAGGCGTAATCTTGCTGCAGCGCAAAGTCGCCTTGCGGATGCTGTGGCGGATTGGGCACCAGCACCAGATGCGCCATTTTATCCGGCGCTAACGCATGCAGCAGTCGGCTAAATGGGAAATCAGTCAATACATCGCCATTCACCACCAGAAACGGCGCATCCCCCAGCAGCGGTAACGCCAAGCGGATCCCACCTGCCGTTTCCAGCCCGGTCTCACCTTCTGGCGAATAAACAATATCAAGGCCAAACTGCCGGCCATCACCAAGCCTGGCTTCGATTTTTTTGCCAAGCCAGGCATGATTAATCACCACCGATTGAATTCCGGCATGGCTCAGCGCCAGCAGATGATGTTCAATCAATGGCCGGTCGCCTACCGGCAACAGCGGCTTTGGCAAGTGATCGGTTAAAGGCCGCATCCGCTCGCCACGGCCGGCAGCCAGAATCATTGCGCGCATGCACTGACCTCAGCAAACCGCGCTAGCACGACTGAGTCAAACCACTGGCTAAATTCGGTCAGTTCCGGATAAATAGCTGCAATATCGCGAACATAACCAACCACTCGTGGCAAATCGGCCAGATAACCGGCTTTGCCATCACGATGGTAGAGGCGCGCAAAAATACCACAAACTTTCAGGTGACGTTGCAGGCCGGTCCAGTCAAACGCCCGGCGAAATTGCACCAGCGAGTAGTCGGCGCTCACGCGGTTGTGTTGCTGTAACAGCAGATAAAACTCATCACGCAGGGACGCCACCAATGCATCCGGCCAGCGCAGATAACAATCCCGTAGTAGAGACACGGCGTCATAGCAAACAGGACCGACAACGGCGTCCTGAAAATCAATCACCGCCAGCGATTGATCGGGCTGGATCATCAGATTGCGGCTATGAAAATCGCGGTGCATGCCCGCTTGCGGTTGCGCCAGTACTTCATCCGCGATCCGTTCAAAAGTACTGTTTAGCATCTGGCTGGTTGTAGCATCCAGCGTGATTTGCAAATGTACCGGTAAAAACCAGTCGAGGAAAATTTGCAGTTCCCGCAACACAAAGGCGCGGTCAAATTGTGGCAACGGGCCTTGCGAGGTGGCCGTGACTGTCTGCATCATGGGTAATAACCGCAACGCCTGACGATACCAGTCAGTTGCATTTTGTGCATTCAGGCTAAATTGCAATAAGTCATCGCCCAGATCCTGCAATAACACCAGGCCGGCAGCCGGATCCGAAGTCAGTACCGCCGGCACTTGCAGACCGGCAGCAGCCAATGCATTTGCCACAGCCATGAAGCGCTGACTATCTTCCAACGCCGGCGGCGCATCCATTAATACCCAATGTGCGGTATCATTTAGTACGCGGAAATAACGCCGGAAACTGGCGTCGCCACTGATCGCGTGAAACTGTATAGGGCTGTCAGCCTGATACTGCTGTAAAAAATTCTGAATTTGTGACAACCTTTCCGCCACCTGAGCACTCCAAACCGGGCAAAAGCCGCACTATAACGGATTAGCCGAGCGGCGAAAATTGATTTATCATACAGGCCCTCTTTTTGCACACAGGTCAGCTGTGGCCTGATGGAACAGAGCAACTTTTTGGAACGCCGGATGAAATACCATGCCTTGTACCTGCTGATGTTCGGACTTCCGGGTCTGGCGCTTGCTGCTGAGCCGGTCAGGCAATGTTACCCTACACTGACGTTGCCCGAGCGGCTGGCGCAACTGGATAAAAATGATAACAACCTGCGGATATTTTCCGGCAAAGTCAGACTGAACGATAACCAAAGTGCTGTATTCAGTGACGGTGTCGAGCTGACGCACCGCGATACCTTATTAAGCGCGCCCAGTGCGACTTTTTCCAAAGCTGAGCAACATATGTTCGCTGACGGCGGCATTAGTTATTACAGCCCACAACTCAAAGTCAGTAGCAGTTCGTTCAGTGCGCGTGTCAACGACAACAATGCCACCATGACCGATGCCGACTACCGCTTTATCAGCCAGGCTGGCCGGGGTTATGCAAAGGAAATGCAGGCGTCCAGCGAACAGGTCACCTTAAAAGAAGCCAGCTTTACCACCTGTCCGGATGGCGACAACGGCTGGGCACTGGAAGCTGAAGATATCCAGCTCAATGCCGATGATGGCTGGGGCGAAGCCTGGAATTCGGTGGTCAAAATCAAAGGCGTGCCGGTGTTGTATTTGCCATATATGACCTTCCCGGTCAGTAATCAGCGCAAATCTGGTCTGTTAATTCCGAAGTTTGGCAGCTCGCAAAAACTGGGCGTGGATTTACAGCTGCCGTATTATCTGAATCTGGCCGACAACTACGACGCCACCATCACGCCACGCTACATGAGCGAACGTGGCACTCAACTGAAAACCGAGTTCCGCTATCTGACAGCACAGGACAGCGGCAAACTACAGCTGGAATTTTTGCCGGATGACCAGGATAAACCCGCCGGTTTTGGCAGTCGTTACCTGAGCCATGTCGAACATCGTTCTGATTTTGCCGATAATTGGCGCGCGCAGGTCGACTTTACCGATGTCAGCGATGATGGTTATTTAAGTGAACTTGGCTCCGATTTTAATAATCAGAGCGATACGCAGCTAAATCGTCAAGCAAGCCTGAGTTATTTTGGTGCAGACGTGCGTTCAGATATCAGATTGCAAGGCTTTGAAATTTTGGGTAATTATGCTGATACATACTCCTACGCGGCGCTGCCGCAATGGGATTTACAATCAGCACGCCCGCTACAACTGCCCGCCGGCGTTGAATTCAGCTGGCACAGTCAGTATTCCCATTTTGCCAATGACAACGCGCCGATTAAACAAGCCGATCGGTTGCATCTGGAACCCACATTACGGTTGCCTTATGTGACGCCGGCCTATGAGCTACAGCTCGAAACCGGTCTGATGTCGACGTTTTACCAGCAAAAACGCCGCACCGATCTGGCCACATTACCGCCAGAACTGGCATTGGTGGCTGAAGATACCGAACGGCATCTGCCGAAAGTACAGCTGAACGGTAAACTGAATTTTGAACGTGACGCGCGTTGGTTTGGTCAGTCGTCGTTACAGACGCTGGAACCACAAATCCAGTACCTGTACATCCCATACCGTGACCAGAGCCAAATCTGGCAATACGATACGGCACGGCTGCAAGATGACTACTACGGGTTGTTCCGGCAAAACCGTTTCTCCGGCCTGGATCGGATCAACGATTCGAACCAGCTGACGCTCGGTGCGACGACGCGGATCTATGACGAATTTGATACTGAGCGTTTCCGTTTCAGCCTCGGCCAAATCCTGTTTCTGGCAACGCCGGATGGGAAAAATCTCGACAACAATCAACCGATCGCTGCCACCGAATCGATCTTTGCTGCTGAATCTGTGCTGCATTTTCAGCAACGCTGGTTTTTAAACAACGGCGTACAGTATGATTCGAAAACTAAGCGGGTGATTAAAAGTAACGTGTCGCTGGATTACCGTGCTGATGATAAAAATCTGCTGCAGTTGAACCATCGCTACAGCCGCTATGTCTCAGGCAACGAGATTGAGCAGTTAGGTGCCTTGGGTACCATGCCGCTGAATAATCAATGGCAGCTGGTTGGCAGCTATTATCGCGATTTACACAATGACCGGATGATTGAAGCCAACGTCGGATTGCAGTATGAATCCTGCTGCTGGGCAGTCCGGCTGATCGCCCGCCGGCAAATTGAGACCAATCTGGATTTGCCGATCAACAATATCAACTCCCCGTTCAAACTCGACAGCGGCATTGCGTTGCAGTTTGTGTTAAAAGGGTTTGGGGATAGTGCCGGTTTTAACGTGTCGGACATGCTGTCCACTGGGGTCTTTGGTTATCGCCGTCCCTATTTATTAAATAATTAGACTGGAAAATTATGAAGTTAACACAGCTGATTGCCGCGACTCTGACCACTTGTGTCATGTTGAATTGCCAGGCCGTCGAAACCAAAGTCGATGCCGTAGCCGCGATCGTCAACAATAGTGTCGTTCTGGAAACTGAAGTACGCGACATGGTCGCCCGCGTGAAAAAGAACGCAGCCAAACAAGGCCAGACCTTACCTTCTGATTCGGCCTTACAGGTGCAAGCCCTGGAACGTTTAATCATGAACAGCCTGCAGCTGCAGGTGGCGAAACGGATGGGCCTGCAAATTACCGATGCGCAGCTCGATCAGACCATCGAAAACATCGCCCGGGAACAAAAAGTCTCTGTTGAGCAATTCCGTGCTCAGGTCGTGCGGGAAGAAGGCAGCTACGAGCTGTTCCGTGAGCGGTTGCGCGAAGAAATCACCACAGGTGAAGTGCTGCGTGCCAACGTACAACGCCGCATTTATGTCAGCCCGCAAGAGATTGATACGCTGACCAAAATGATGGAACAACAAGGCGCCAGTAACGAACAATACAACATCGGCCATATTTTACTGGCACTGCCAGGCCAGCCGAGCGAAGAACAGATCAAAGATGCGGAAAGCAAAGCAGCCAAAGTGATGGAATTGTTGCGCGGCGGCAGCGATTTCAAAAAAATCGCCATTGCATCTTCGTCTGCTGAAACTGCGCTGGAAGGCGGTGATATGGGTTGGATGAATATCAATGAAATGCCAACTTTGTTCGCCGACCAGGTGCGTGGCAAAAAGAAAAAGGATCTGATTGGACCGCTGCGTTCAGGTGCTGGTTTCCACATTCTGACCATCTTTGATATCAAAGGCGCTAACGTGGTTGAATTCGAAGAAATTTCTTCGCGCCATGTCTTAATCAAGCCATCGATCATTGTCAGTGAAGAAAAAGCTAAAAATATGCTGGCGAAATTTGCCGTTGATTTTAAAGCGGGTAAAGCGGATTTCGCCAAGTTCGCCAAAGAAAATTCAGAAGATCCGGGTTCACGTTTAAAAGGCGGCGAACTGGGTTGGGCTGATCCAAACGTGTTTGTTCCTGAATTCCGCGATACTTTAAAATCGCTGAAAAAAGATCAGCTCAGCGAACCGTTCCGCACCGAACACGGCTGGCACATCGTACAGTTGATGGACCGCCGCACCGTAGACGCCACTGCCGAGAAAAAACGTGAACAAGTCACGCGGATGATTTATAACCGCCGCTTCAACGAGGAATCCAGCAACTTCCTGCGTGAGATCCGCGACGAAGCCTTCATCGAAGTATTGGCAGATAAATAATGACGTTACGGATTGGCGTCACACCGGGCGAACCTGCCGGCATTGGTCCGGATCTGATCATTCAGCTGGCACAGCAGGACTGGCCAGCTGAGCTGGTGGTTTGCGCCGATCCATCGTTGTTGTTGGACAGGGCAAAGCTCATTGGTCTGCCGTTGCAGTTACTGCCCTACCAGGCTGACCTGCCACCGCAGCCTCAACGCGCCGGCACGCTGACCATTGCGCCTTTTGCCTTGGCTCAGCCAGTTGAACCCGGCGTGCTGAATGAAAATAATGGCCGCTACGTGGTCGATACGCTGACTTTTGCCGGTCAGCAATCGATGCAAAAGCAGTTTGACGCCATTGTTACAGGTCCGGTACACAAAGGCATTATCAACAAGTCAGGTATTCCTTTTAGTGGTCACACCGAATTTTTCGCCCTGCAATCCAATACGCCTTATGTCGTGATGATGCTGGCAACGGAAGGCTTGCGTGTGGCCTTGGTCACGACGCACATTCCACTGGCGTATGTTGCCAAAGCCATCACCCGCGAACGTTTACTGCAAGTCACCCGGATCCTGCATCAGGATTTACAACAGAAGTTTGCCATCGCCAATCCACGCATTTATGTCTGTGGACTCAATCCACACGCCGGCGAAGATGGCCATCTCGGCCGGGAAGAAATCGACGTGATCCGGCCGGCTTTGGATGAACTTAGGGCGGAAGGCATGGACCTGATTGGACCGTTGCCGGCCGACACCTTGTTTCAAAGTAAATATCTCGATAACGCCGACGCAGTTCTGGCGATGTATCATGATCAGGGCCTACCGGTGCTGAAACACAAAGGTTTCGGCCGTTCGGTCAATATCAGCCTTGGGCTGCCTTTGATCCGCACCTCGGTCGATCACGGCACTGCATTGGACCTCGCCGGCAAAGGTCTGGCAGATCCCGGCAGTTTCCAGCATGCGCTGGACCAGGCCATTTTTTTAGCGACTCAATCAAAAGCACAACATGACTGATAAAGTACACATGGGGCATCAGGCCCGTAAAAGATTTGGCCAGAACTTCCTGCATGATCCGGCTGTGATTGAACGCATTGTCAAAGCGATAGCGCCAAAGCCGGGTGAGCATCTGGTAGAGATCGGTCCAGGTTTGGGTGCATTAACTGAACCTGTCGCTGAACGTTGTGGCCATCTGACCGTCGTCGAGCTGGACCGGGATTTGGCGCAGCGCCTGCGGGAACATCCGACGCTGGCTGATAAACTAACTATTTATCAAACGGATGCAATGAAATTTGATTTCAGTCAGTTGATGCCGCAAAACGGCAAATTAAAAGTATTTGGCAACCTGCCATACAACATTTCCACGCCTCTGCTGTTTCACCTGTTTGATTTTGCCGACTGCATCGAAAACATGCATTTTATGCTGCAAAAAGAAGTGGTGGAACGAATGACAGCCGGACACGGCAGTAAAACCTACGGCCGGCTCAGTGTCATGACCCAGTTTTTCTGCCAGGCCATTCCGGTGGTGGAAGTAGGCCCCGGTGCATTTAAACCTGCGCCGAAGGTTGACTCTGCAGTAGTCCGCCTCATTCCAAAACCGGTCGCAGAACGCGCCGACGTACCGGTCGCTGTGTTAAACCGGGTGTGTCTGGAAGCCTTTAACCAAAGACGCAAAACACTGCGGAACTGTTTCAGTAACTTTGCAACTGCTGCCGATATCGAAGCACTGGGCATCAATCCGGGTCTGCGGCCAGAACAGTTGTCGGTCGGCGAGTTTATCCGCGTCGCCCAGTGGCTGGCACAACAACCCGATGCGATGGGAGTTGCAGTCAGTAACGACGGAGAAGTGTTGTGATTTACCAAATCCCAATCAGCGTCGAGACGTTTTACATCGCGGGCCAGTCCGATGCCGAGGCGGAACGTTTTGTCTTCGCCTATACCATCACGATCCGCAATGAATCGGGCTCAGCAGTCAAATTATTGCGTCGCTACTGGTCGATCACCGATGCAAACGGCAAAAATACTGAAGTACGCGGTGATGGTGTGGTCGGCGAGCAACCGGAACTGGCGCCAGGGTCCAGCTACACCTACACCAGCGGAGCAGTGCTGGAAACGCCGGTCGGTACTATGCAGGGCCACTACGAGATGCAAACTACGGATGGCAGCGAATTTGAAGCGCCGATCCCACTGTTCCGCCTTGCAGTCCCTAACGTGCTGAATTAATGGCCCGTTATGTCATTGGGGATGTACAGGGCTGCTTTGACCAGCTGCAGCAGCTGCTGGCTTTAATCCAATTTGACCCGACTCAGGATCAACTATGGTTCTGCGGTGATTTGATTGCGCGCGGCCCAAAATCTCTGGAAACTTTGCGTTTTGTCAAAAACCTTGGTGCTTCAGCGATCACAGTGCTTGGCAATCATGACCTGAACTTTCTGGCGAGCTTACACGGTTATGGCCGGGTCAGCCCGGCAGACCAACTTGAAGCGTTACTCCAGGCCCCCGATCTGTCCGAACTTGCACACTGGTTACAGCAACAACCACTTATTCATTACAATGAGACCGAGCAATTACTGCTGGTCCATGCCGGGCTTGCACCTGAGTGGAACATTGATACTGCACTGCAGGCCTGCCATGCCGTCGAGCAGCAGCTGCGGACTGACCCGGTCAGTCTGTATGCACAGATGTATGGCAACACCCCGGATCTATGGTCAGACTCCAAGACAACTGCTGAAAAATTCCGGTTTACTATCAATAGTTGCAGCCGGATGCGCTACTGTTTTGCCGATGGCAGGCTCGAACTGCGGCAGAAAGGCGAATTATCAGATAATCCGCTGTTGACCCCTTGGTTTGATTTCTGGTCTGATAGGACACATCCAACGATCTTTTTTGGTCATTGGGCTGCGTTACAGGGTTATTCCCCTGTTTCGGGAATTCACGCACTGGACACAGGTTGTGTCTGGGGGCAGGCTCTCACATGCTATTGTATTGAATCTCAACAGCGTTTTAGTGTTGCCGGCTACGAAAAAAGACTATAATAATTGGGTTTTATCCATACCGATCCCGAACAATTGCATGGAAGCTGTTGAAGGCGATTGTTGACCAACCCGTTGGGAGTTCCATATGAAGTTAACCGTTGCATTGCGCATCATCGGCGGCTTTGGTGTGATATCAGTGTTGTTACTGATTATCGGCCTTACCTCCTACTCCAGCCTGAACAATATCAGTGATTCAACAAGCCAGGTAAATACCATTTCGATCCCGGCACTGGAGAACAGCGCCACGCTGAAAAGTGAATTCGTGATCATGAGTAAAATCACTTTGCAGGCGTTTTATACCGATGAAGTGAAAAAAATAACGGCTTTTGAAACAGCATTTGCTGCAGAAAAAGATGCGTATGATGCCGCTGCAAAAAATCTTCAGTCTGTGGTTGGTAATGAACCCGTTCTCGCCGCAAGCTTCAAAGACGTTACTGGTCAATACGACGAATTTATTCCAACCAGCAATAATCTGTTTGCTCAGCTGAAAAAATCACTGTCACTGCGCGATTCAATCAACAGCAAACTGGGTGATTTAGAAAGTAACGCTGACGATTCTGCTTCGTTAATCCTTGATTTCAGTGATGTGCGGGATGTCAGTCGTCGTTTCCCGAAAGCTGCCGAAGCCGCTTCTGTCCTCGAGACCAGCATGAACTCGATGGTGAGTACTGTGGTGGATTTAACCCGGACTAATGCAGCTAATACCTCAGAAACGCTCAGCAATGAGATTAAAAACCGGATGACGGATATCGTGGCGAAGATGGCAATCATCAAAGCCGAAGCCGGTGGTGCTGTTGATATGGTGGCTGATTTAGACGAAAAAATTACCACTATCAATGAATTACTCACCGCTGAAGATGGAATTCTGGCTTTAAAATCGAATAAATTAGCGGCAGAAGCTTCAGCCGCGAAATTATTGGCAACAGCTGAACAACAAACGACAGACGCAAGTGCAGCTCTCAGTAAACTGCTGACTAAAGCCCGTGAAGCTGCAGGCGAGATTCAGGAAGAATCAGAGTCTAGCGTCTCCAGTGCTATTGTGTTGATTTTTGGCGTCATGGCTTTCTCCTTCGTTGCAGCTGCTGCAATCGCATTGTGGACGCGTAACAGCATCACCACACCGCTGGGTAAAGTGAATGCGATTCTGGGCGTGGTTGCATCTGGAGATTTGACCAAACAGTTAGACGATTCGGCGCAGGATGAATTTGGCGAACTAGCGCGAAACTGTAATCAGGTGATTGGTAATTTGCGTCAATTGATTCAGGGTATCATTTCACGGTCAACGCAATTAGCCGCAGCTTCAGAGCAGACTTCTGCTATTACTGTACAGTCAACCGCAGCGATCCGTGAGCAGAAATCACAGGTCACACAGGCCGCGACCGCAACGACCGAGATGAGCAGCACTTCACAAGGTGTACTGCAAAGTTCAAACGATGCACTGGCTGAAATCAAACACGCTGATGCAGAAGCAGAACGTGTCAAAGGCATCTCCTCCAACAACAAACAGACCATTCTGCAGTTGTCACAGGAAGTTGAACAGGCTTCCAAAGTTATCAATAAACTGCATCAGGACAGCGCCTCGATTGGCAGTATCCTCGATGTAATTCGTGGTATCGCTGAGCAAACCAACTTACTGGCGCTGAACGCCGCAATCGAAGCAGCGCGGGCCGGTGAACAAGGTCGCGGTTTTGCGGTAGTTGCAGACGAAGTACGGTCACTGGCCAGTAAAACACAAAGCTCAACGCAGGAAATTCAGGCGATGATTCAAGTGCTGCAAAGTGGTGCGCATGCAGCAGTTGAGGCGATGAACAAAGGTAGACGTCAGGCAGAAAACTGTGTGGCGCAGACTGAAGTGGCTGATCAGGCGTTAGATTCAATCACCCATGCTGTACATATGGCTCATGACATGAGTGAGCAAATCTCTCATGCTGCGAAAGAACAGAATCAGGTATCGCATGAGATCAGCAAGCTGCTGGAATCAATCGTCAATATCGCCGAGGAAACGGCTTCTGGTGCAGAGCAAACCTCAGACTCCAGCCATGAAGTAGCACGCCTGGCAGAAGAACTGCGGTTGTCGGTTGATCAATTTAAAGTCTGATTGAACATCAAGATTAAAAAAGGAGCTTCGGCTCCTTTTTTGTTGTGAACTTGCTTAGAACAGCCAGACTAAGTTATGAGTCGAATATCTGCGGGCGTAAAAAAACCGTGGGATCCACGGCTTTTTTGCTGAATTTTTATGGCTATTCGCCACCACCTGCCCGAGCTTTCAGTACCGCAATCAATGCCGAGCCTGCATGATTAGATTCTGCCCAAGCGATATCACCTGATGCAGTAATTTGGGCGGCAGGTAACTGTTTGACAATAAACTCCCCTGCACCGGCTGCATTACTTTTTACTGCAAATCGGATCAGGGATAAACCGTCACAAACCACACCGTCATAAATATTACGTAACCTTAATCGGTTATCAGACAACAACTTACGAAAGCGATTCTTATCATCTGCTTTGACATAATCGCACATCGAAGCAGCCAGCTGTTCCTGAGCCTGAGCGGCTGGTGCAACGAGCATTAAACCTGCAGCCAACGACAGACATAACGTGGCGTTTATTAATTTCATAGGCAACCTCTGAGGCAGAATTAGCAAAACAAAATTAATAGTAGCAACATGTTAGGTGATGCGCAACGCTGGAAATTTCAGCGTTCACGCTCAAGTTGTAAGAAGCGGTAATCTACCGGATTCTTATCATCCGCCTGGAACAATTGCTCTGAACTTATCCGCCACTGACCAATTGCGTGGTAGTCTGGAAAATACGCATCTCCAGCCACTTCAAGCGCAAACTCGGACAAATAAAGCCGGTCTGCCATCGGTAAGGTCTGGCGATACAACTCAGCACCACCAATAACCATCACTTCTGGTTCCTTTGAAAGCAGCGTTAACGCATCTTCGAGACTATTGACCCAATCGGCAGCAAAACCCTCTGGTTTAACTTGACGACTGATCACAACATTGCGCCGGCCCGGCAATAACCGTCCAATTGAATCGAACGTCTTACGGCCCATCACCACCGGTTTCCCTAAGGTCACCTGCTTAAAATGCGCCAGATCAGCAGGCATATGCCAGGGCATCTGGTTGTTTAAACCGATCACCCGGTCATTGGCCATTGCAGCAATCAGACTTAACAACATGCAGCATCCTTAACGGCGATAAATCACTTCGACTTCGTAGTCATCATCATCGAAATCATCGTCATCATCCAAATCGTCCGCCAGATTCATCGCATCCGCGTGATAGTCGTCCCATTTGAACTGTACTGGATCAAGCAGCTGCTCTTTTGGCGCTTCTTTTGGCAACTGATCAAGGTAAGCCTGAATATCCTGACACAAGGCTTCTGTATGCGTTCTGGACGCCGCAGAGACCTGATACACAGGACCATCCCAGCCAATCGCTGCAATCACTTTCTGCTTGATCTCGTCAAGTTCGTCTTCGAGCACCAGATCGATTTTATTGAATACCAACCAACGTGGTTTATTTACCAGTTTGTCACTGTATTTGCCCAACTCGTGGATAATGACCTGTGCATTTTCGGCTGGATCTGAACCGTCGGCTGGTAAAACATCAATCATATGGAGTAACAGGCCACAGCGTTCAAGGTGTTTCAGAAACTGAATGCCTAAACCGGCCCCTTCTGCCGCGCCTTCAATCAGACCCGGGATATCGGCGATCACAAATGACTTGCTGCTTTCAGTCCGAACTACACCAAGATTTGGTACTAATGTCGTAAACGGATAGTCCGCTACTTTCGGTTTTGCTGAAGAAACTGCACGGATAAAGGTAGATTTGCCGGCGTTTGGCAGACCTAACATACCAACGTCTGCGAGCAGTAATAATTCCAGCCGCAGATTTCGAACTTCACCTGGCGTGCCATTGGTTTTTTTCCGCGGTGTGCGGTTAGTACTGCTGGCAAAACGGGCGTTGCCCAGGCCGTGCCAACCGCCTTTAGCAACCATCAGTTTCAAACCATTTCGGGTTAAGTCACCCAAGACTTCATTCGTGTCGACATCAATTGCCCGCGTGCCAACCGGAACTCGTAAAATTGAATCTTCACCGCGCTTACCAGTACAGTTCGTACTCATGCCATTCTGGCCACGCTGTGCGATATGCAGTTTTTCAAATTGGTAATCAACCAACGTATTGAGGTTACTGTCCGCAATCAGATAGACGTCGCCGCCGTCTCCGCCATCACCACCATTTGGTCCACCTTTGGATACAAATTTTTCGCGGCGGAAACTGATGATCCCATTACCACCATCGCCGGCTTCGACCCGGATCAGAGCCTCATCAACAAATTTCATTTCGACCTATCCTGCTAAATACATTGCGAACATTATAAACCTATGATTCTTGAACTGCGAAAACAAAGGCCTGTTGTTTCAAAACTATGCGTTATCTTTTTACTGATAAGCAAAAAAAAACCCCGCTCTGTGCGGGGTTTCTTCGGAGATTTCAGCTGTTATTCGCTAACGATGCTAACGAATTTACGGCTGTGCTCGCCTTTCACTTCAAACTGAACTTTACCGTCAGTTAAAGCAAACAGCGTGTGATCTTTACCGATACCCACGTTGGTGCCAGCATGGAACTTAGTACCACGTTGACGCACGATGATGTTACCAGCCAGAACTGATTCACCGCCAAAACGCTTAACACCTAAGCGTTTCGCTTCTGAATCACGACCGTTACGTGTACTACCTACACCTTTTTTACTTGCCATGAGTCGTTACTCCTGAAATTAAGCGCTGATGCCAGTAATTTTCACTTCAGTAAACCACTGACGGTGGCCAGCTTGTTTACGGTAGTGCTTACGACGGCGGAATTTGACGATTTTAACTTTATCGCCACGGTCATGTGCGACCACTTCCGCAGTAACTTTACTGCCTTCTACGACTGGAGTACCGATTTTTACATCGTCGCCGTTTACGATCATCAGGGCAGCAAACTCAACCTTTGCACCCATCTCTAAGTCCAGTTTTTCTAGACGAAGGGTTTGACCTTCAGTCACACGGTGCTGTTTACCACCACTTTGGAAAACCGCGTACATAGTTAGAACTCCGTACAGATCACGCCAACCGCAGAGGGGGCGTGTTAATTAGATTCACAGGGCGCGAATTGTACGCAATTTCCCCTACCCTCGCAAGCACAAATATTAAAAAGATCATCAACCCACAAAAAGGATCGAGATTTAGTTTTGCCACTTTCGTTGTTGTTGTAGAATCCAGCCATTCTGGTTTCCTGAATTAACTGACCCCGCATGACGCTCGATGAAATCCGCTTACTGAGCCAGCACGATATGACTGCTGTGAATGAACATATTTTTTCTCAGCTGAATTCTGATGTTGCGCTGATCAACCAGCTCGGCATTTATATTGTTAACAGCGGCGGTAAGCGTTTACGCCCACTACTCGCGGTCCTTGCTGCACGCGCGCTCGGCTATCAGGGGGCGCAGCATATAACACTGGCGACCATTATTGAGTTTATCCACACAGCTACTTTACTGCATGATGACGTCGTCGATGAATCGATGCTACGTCGTGGTAAAGAAACTGCAAACGCGGTTTTCGGTAATCAGGCTAGCGTATTGGTCGGTGACTTTTTATACACCCGAGCCTTCCAGCTGATGGTGTCGTTGGAGCGTATGCGCGTCATGCAAATTCTGGCAGATGCAACCAACGTGATTGCAGAAGGTGAAGTACTGCAGTTGATGAACGTAAACGACCCTGACACAACGGAACAAAGTTATCTGCAGGTCATTTATTGCAAAACTGCGCGTTTGTTTGAAGCTGCAACCGAATTGGCTGCAATTCTTGCAGACAAAGACGCTGCAACCACAGAAGCTATGCGGCTTTATGGTCTGCACCTCGGTACTGCCTTCCAACTAATTGATGATGTCCTGGACTACCAGGCGGACGTAAATGAACTTGGTAAGAATATCGGCGACGATCTGGCTGAGGGCAAACCGACATTACCGTTGATCCATGCACTCAAGCACGGTAATCCGACGCAACAGGCATTAATTCGGGAAGCGATTATCGAAAGCAATGGGTTGCAGCACTTCGACGCGATTATGGCCGCTATGCACGATACAAACGCTTTTGGTTACACCCGAAATCTTGCGGAAAGGGAAGCTGAGTTGGCAAAACAGGCTATTGAGTTTTTGCCGCCAAGTCCTTACAAAGACGCTTTACTGACACTGGCGGATATCGCTGTGGAACGCTCTCACTAGAGTACCTGGTTGTCAGTACTAAAATGCAAAAAGCCAGCTGATGCTGGCTTTTTTATCAGGCCTGATATTAAGCCTTATTCACGAACTCTTCACCAAGCGCGATATCTGCTTTTAAAGTCGGCAGCATATCGTTCATTGCATTTTGTTCATATGCGCTCAAAGTACCAATGTCTAACAGTGCTTCGACGCCGTTTTTACCCAAAGTGATCGGCTGAGCGAAGAAACGTGCGTGCTCACCTTTGCCTTCCACATAAGCGTACTCAGTAACTGTCTCGCCTTGCAGGCCTTTGATCAGCGACACACAGAAACGTGCGGCAGCCTGGCCCATCGACAGCGTTGCCGATCCGCCACCCGCTTTGGCTTCAACCACTTCTGTACCGGCGTTCTGGATACGGTAAGTCAGAGCAGCAACTTCTTCGTCGGTAAATGTCACATCTTTAACTTGTGACAACAGTGGCAGAATAGTAGTACCACTGTGGCCACCAATCACCGGAACGATCAGTTCCGCAGGATTTTTACCTTTTAATTCCGCAATAAATGTTTCCGCGCGGATGACGTCCAGCGTCGTTACACCAAAAAGCCGTTTTGCATCATAGGTTCCGGCTTTTTTGAATACTTCAGCAGCGATTGCAACTGTTGTATTCACTGGGTTAGTGATCACACCGACCAGCGCTTTTGGACATTGAACAACAATGGCTTCGGCCAGGGTTTTCACCACACCGGCGTTGATGTTAAACAAATCAGAACGGTCCATACCAGGCTTGCGTGGCATACCGGCAGGGATCATAACAACATCTGCACCTGCTAACGCGGTATGCAAATCGTCTTTTCCATAACCCGTCACTTTTACCGCGGTTGGGATATGACTCAAGTCTACAGCAACACCCGGCGTCACCGGAGCCAGGTCGTATAACGCTAAATCAGTACCAGCAGGCAGATTTAACTTCAGTAATAAAGATAGGGCCTGACCTATACCACCAGCAGCACCTAAAACGGTAACTTTCATGCTTATCTCCAATTGTCGGTTCACCGAAAAAAACGCGCCAACAATACTGAAATACGGCGCAAATTACAAATGACTTATACCAAAGTAGCAGCACATTAATTAACCAGATCAATATAGGACAATATTCAGCAAAGCCCATGGATAATGGCATTCTTGCACGCAGCAAAGAATTCAGTGGATCCAACGGCGGTTTTTGCTATGGTATGCTTTGTTGCATGATGCTTGAGTAAGACTTAATTAAGTGAATTAACTGGTAACTATGACCAAACAAACCAAACAGGAAGCGCTGATCCAAGCCTTTAAAGCGCTGCTGAAAGAAGAAAGGTTCGGTTCACAGAGCGACATTGTGGATGCACTGAAAGCGGAAGGATTTGATAACGTCAGTCAGTCCAAAGTCTCGCGGATGTTGAGTAAATTCGGTGCTGTCCGTACCCGCAACGCCCGCCAGGAAATGGTCTATTGCCTGCCACCCGAATTGGGCGTGCCAACAACCAAAAGTCCACTTCGCCAGCTTGTCCTCGACATAGAACACAATGATGTGATGATTATTATCCGCACGAGTCCCGGCGCAGCCCAGTTGATCGCCAGACTGCTGGATTCGGTGGGTAAAGCCGAAGGTGTGCTGGGTACAATCGCCGGAGACGACACCATATTTATCGCACCAACCAGCGTGAAAAATATAAATTTCACATTGAAGAAAGTGACTGAATTATTTGAAAAGGTCTGAGTTTTTTGGATGCCTTGTCAATAAAAGCATCACAGACCTGCCTGGTCTTCAAGAAACGAGATAGATGGTGCGAAAAAAGCCGCGCCACTATCGGCTTGCACATAATCCAGTAACAAATCGTAGTTTTGCCCGCCCGAGTCGCCTAAACGCCGGTTGAGCCATGTCAGGTATGCTGTTGGCTCAGCTGAACAAGCCAGAATGACCAGCCCTTGGACCTTTAGCTGACCAAACGGCATATTTTGAAACACCAGCGGATAAAACTCACCAAAATCATCTGTCACAGCAGCCTTTACTGCATGACTTTGTTCATGTAGCTGTGCCATTGCCAATTGCTGTCCATCCAGTTTTCGCTGGCCAATAATGACTTCTTGTTGTTGTTGAGTCAGTTGTTGCCAGCGGTTTAAATCAAGTCGATATCGCTGATAGTACACATAGCTGCCCTGAGCTAACTCTGGCTGTGTTGTCTCAGATATCAGTGCTAACTCACGTTTTTTGCGGCCACGTGGCGATTGTGGCTGATCGATAAAACCGGTCAGATCACGGCCATCCATAAAACGAAAACAATGGGTTTGTTCGACCAGCTCAAGATGCGGCATCAGCTGTTGATAACATTGCTGAATAGCCAGATGCAAGACATCATAACGATCTGCCCGGATCTTCAGCAATACATCATAAGGCACGGCTGGCATCGCCAGATCGTCTACCAGCAGAGGAGAAAACGGCTGAAAATCCAAGGGCCGCAGCGCCGGATACAATGCGTCCCAATAACCTGGACCAATCGCAATGACCGCGTTCAGGTTGGCTTCGGAAAATTGCTCTGTGAGTTTTTGAATCAAACCCGGGATCCGCCCAAGCACTCGCCGGATATGCTGCTCGTGCCCATCTAAAGCGTTCATCAGCAACAACAACCCATGTAAGTTTGGTTCTGCACAGACACCTAATTGTTCTCTTGCCATAGTCCCAGCATTACAGTTATCAGATGCCGCCATGCTAACCAAAAAAGTTAGTGGCGCCAAATCTACGTGAACTTTGTGAGATATATCTCACATTTGAGTAGGCTAAAGCGCCTTTTGGTCAGCGATATCAAGCCAGCAACTTCAGTAAGTTGCTATTTTTATTAAATATTTTATATGTTGAGTGATTATTGAGTGACTCCAGCTAAGCCTATCTTGGCTCACAACAACAAAACTCTCATAAATTCAGGGCATAATTCTCTCACCGGACAGGAAGACATCACAGCAATGGTTGTGAAAGCTCAATCAAGGATGGTTGATAAGTCAGATTGTCATGGACAGGCTCAGGAAGAGCTGAGATTTCAGGGTGAAGTCTCTAGGGAAATGGACACCGGGAACGGTGGTGTTGGCAGGATGCCAGCCAATGGAGTAGTCGCTCCGGAGGAGCAGATGTTGTTCAGGGATTGAACAACACAACAAAGGACGCTACAGGATGTAGCAGCGGTGTCAGGATGATACCCAAAGGAACAGGACGCTACAGGATGTAGTAGCGGTATCAGGACGATACCCAAAGGAACAGGACGCTACAGGATGTAGCAGCGGTATCAGGACGATACCCAAAGGAACGGGACGCTACAGGATGTAGCAGCGGTATCAGGACGATACCCAAAGGAACAGGACGCTACAGGATGTAGCAGCGGTATCAGGATGGTACCTCAATGGAATGGAAAGCCAGGATTGGCTTGAAGTAGGACACTGCACTGGCAGCGTTTTATGAGCACGGATGTTAAAACCTTCACAGCGCGTGAATCTCCTTCGGGAGGCAGGGATGGATGCCCATTGGGCACAAAATGGAATTTGGCAAAGTATTACGGTAGCCGCTCCCCAAAAAGGAGCGGCTTTCCTGTTTTTATGGTTCTCATCATTGAATTTGTCTGCGCCTCGTGCGGCTCAGTCTGGTTCCAACTGCCTGCAACCCAACCAGATTGAGTTTCGCCCCGGTGACGCCTGTATCCCAACCCTGTCTTTAGCGGACTCATCCAACCCGGCAGGAACACCTACCTAAACATCGTGAACAGATGATGACTGACAGTTGAAATTTTTTTCATCGTACCTTTGCCTACTTTTCAGCTGGCATCTGCACTGATAGATTAGATTTTGTCCGCACATAAATAAAAAACCCCACAGGCTAGTACCAGTGGGGTCGTCTTAGAAGACAAAGGACAAGGATAGACGATTTGGTGGTAAGGGTTTAGTGTCCCGCTTCGGCAGTCATCACATGCACTGCCGGGCGGGATACTCGCTCCTGAGAAGCCCCACCGGCTCTCCTCAGGCTGCTTACTTTAAGGTCGACACAAATTCAGGGTATGCTTCAATACCACACTCAGAACGGTCTACACCTTCATATTCTTCCTGTTCACTGACCCGGATGCCCATAGTGGCTTTCAGCACACCCCAGACAATCAGACTGCAAACAAAGATCCAGACGAAGATAGTCGCGGCACCAATGAACTGCCCCAGGAACGATGCACTGTCTTTGGTCAGTGGCACAATCATCAGACCAAAGAAACCCACTACACCGTGCACTGAAATCGCACCAACCGGGTCATCAATTTTGATTTTGTCAAAACCGATAATCGCCGCAACCACCAGTACACCCGCTACCGCACCAAAAATCGTTGCTTGCAGTGGTGTTGGCGTTGATGGTTCAGCCGTGATAGCGACCAGACCTGCCAATGCACCGTTTAATACCATCGTTAAGTCCGCTTTACGGAACAGCACCATTGAAACGATCAGAGCAGATAAAGCACCACCCACTGCTGCAGCGTTGGTATTGACGAAAACCATCGCCACACCATGCGCGTTGCCGATGTCCGCAAGTTTCAACATAGAGCCGCCGTTAAAACCGAACCAGCCCATCCACAGGATTAATGTACCCAGAGTTGCCAATGGCATGTTTGAACCTGGGAATGCATGAGCTTTACCATCTTTGGTAAATTTACCTTTGCGGGCACCCAACAAAATTACACCTGCTAAAGCAGCTGCTGCGCCTGCCAAATGCACAATACCTGAACCAGCAAAATCAGAGAAACCAAAGTCAGCCAGGCTATACAAACCGAATACCGGTTGACCACCCCAGGTCCATGACCCTTCCATTGGATACAGCACACCGCACATCACCACTGCGAAGGCAAAAAATGCCCACAGTTTCATCCGCTCAGCGACTGCACCCGAGACGATTGACATCGCAGTAGCAACAAACACGACCTGGAAGAAGAAATCTGCAGCTTTAGAGTAAGCGGCTTTACCAGTGAAACCATTTTCACGGCTGGCAATACTGGCTAATGTCTCATCGACATTCATTGCTTCAATCCCGCTTAAGAAATACCCACCACCGTACATAAACTGGTAACCGCAGATTAAGTACATCAAACAGGCAATGGCATATAACACGAAGTTTTTCGTCAGAATTTCAGTAGTATTTTTTGCCCGGACTAAACCGGATTCCAACATGGCGAACCCAGCCGCCATCCACATAACTAAAGCGCCACACACCAGAAAATAGAAGGTGTCCATGGCAAACTGTAAATGATAAATCTGTTCTTGCATGATGAACTCCTGCTAGATCGCTTCTGCGTCGGTTTCGCCGGTACGGATCCGTACCACTTGCTCGAGGTCGTACACGAAAATTTTACCGTCACCGATCCGACCGGTGTGGGCGGCTTGCTGGATCGCCTGGATCAGGCGGTCGACATTTTCGTCCAGCGTCGCAATTTCCAATTTAACCTTCGGCAGGAAGTCCACCTGGTATTCCGCGCCACGGTACAGCTCTGTGTGGCCTTTTTGCCGCCCGAAACCTTTGACTTCCGTCACGGTCAGGCCTTCTATCCCAATGTCCGCAATCGCTTCACGGACATCGTCAAGCTTAAATGGCTTGATGATGGCTGTTACGAGTTTCATAGTTTTTATCCTCATTGATTCCCGGACCGGCGCAAATCGGCCCAGGCAACTTGTTGCTGTTGCTATTTGTATAAGAAAGTCGTGTGCCAAGTTTTTTATTTCTTTAAATACAGATAGATAGAACAAATCAGCAAGAATTGGATAAAAAAAACGCACCATGATGGTGCGCTTCTTCCCGTTGCAGGTGCAGCAGAAAACAATCAGGCTGGCAGAAATTGCTGCCAGGCCTGGAGCAGCCGGAGCAGATCTTCGACACCACATTCTGACTGAAGACTGGCGTCATCCGTATTGAGATCGGCTTCGATAAACTGGTCGTCCGGTTGAATTTGACCGCAGCTATGATGAAACACCCGCACCTCCATACGTTCGACGTGCAGCGAATACTCGCGACCGGCGAACTGATACTCATCATAAGGACCCAATGTACTGAGTTTGTCGGCCAACGGTTGATAACTCCGGGCATTTAAGTCGAATTCTTCCAACAAAAAACACTGCAAAGCATGTTGTTCTGACGGTAGTTTCAGCAGATATCGCCGGCTGTCAGCCAGATAAATAAAATCATGTTCCACTGTAACTTCTCTCCGGAAATACAGAGGCCCGCAATCGCGGGCCTCTTTGGCAAACTACTGCAACTAACTGAAATTAAACAGCTTGCTGCACAATCACATTCGATGCTTTGCTGGTGTACTGGCTCATCTGATGGAAGTTCAGGTAGCGGTAGGTATCCGCTGCCGTCGTTTCGATCTGCTTCGCATACTCCAGATACTCCGCAACCGTTGGTAAGCGACCGATGATAGACGCTACACCCGCCAGTTCAGCAGAGGCCAGGTACACATTGGCGCCCTGGCCTAAACGGTTCGGGAAGTTACGGGTTGAGGTTGACACTACTGTGGTGTTGTCGCCAACACGGGCCTGGTTACCCATACAGAGTGAACAACCCGGGATCTCGATCCGCGCACCGACGCGGCCGTAAATGCCGTAGTAACCTTCTTCGGTCAGCTGGTCTTTATCCATTTTGGTCGGTGGAGCGATCCACAGACGCGTCGGGATTTGACCTTTGAATTTGTCCAGCAGTTTACCGGCTGCACGGAAGTGACCGATGTTGGTCATACAGGAACCGATAAAGACTTCATCGATCTTCTCACCGGCGACTGCTGACAACAGACGGGCGTCATCCGGATCGTTTGGCGCACACAGGATTGGCTCTTTCACGTCAGCGAGGTCGATTTCGATCACCGCGGCGTATTCAGCATCCGCATCTGCACGTTCCAGTTTCGGATTGGCCAGCCAGGCTTCCATCGCGTTGATACGACGCTCAATAGTACGGATATCACCGTAACCTTCACTGATCATCCACTTCAGCATCACGATGTTCGATTGCAGATATTCACTGACTGAATTCTCCGACAGCGTGATAGTACAACCGGCAGCTGAACGTTCAGCAGAAGCATCTGACAACTCGAACGCCTGTTCAGCAGTTAGATGCTCCAGACCTTCGATTTCCAGCACGCGGCCAGAGAAGATGTTGACCTTGCCTTTTTTCTCCACCGTCAGCAAGCCTTGCTGAATCGCGTAATAAGGGATGGCATGGACCAGATCACGTAACGTGATACCTGGCTGCATCTCGCCTTTAAAGCGCACCAGCACAGACTCAGGCATATCCAGCGGCATGACACCTGTGGCTGCGGCGAATGCAACCAGACCTGAACCGGCCGGGAATGAAATCCCCAGCGGGAAACGCGTGTGTGAATCACCGCCGGTACCAACAGTATCCGGCAGCAACATGCGGTTTAACCAGCTGTGGATCACGCCGTCACCCGGACGCAGCGAAATACCACCGCGGTTCATGATGAAATCAGGCAGCGTGTGGTGTGTGTTTACATCCACTGGTTTCGGATACGCTGCTGTGTGACAGAATGACTGCATCACCAGGTCGGCAGAGAAACCTAAACAGGCCAGATCTTTTAACTCGTCACGCGTCATAGGACCGGTGGTGTCTTGTGAACCGACTGTCGTCATTTTTGGTTCACAGTATTGGCCAGGGCGAATACCTTTGACACCACAAGCTTTACCCACCAGTTTTTGCGCCAGCGTGAAGCCTTTGTTGGTAACTTCAGTCACCGCCGGACGTTCAAACACTGTTGAATGCGGCAGGCCCAGCGCTTCACGGGCTTTGTCAGTTAAACCACGACCGATGATCAGTGGAATACGGCCACCAGCGCGCACTTCGTCTAACAGTACGTTTGAACGCAGTTCAAAGGTTGAAATCACTTCATCAGTGCCGTGACGTTTGACCACGCCCTGATGTGGGAAAATGTCGATCACATCGCCCATCGCCATGCTGTTTACATCCAGCTCGATTGGCAGAGAGCCTGAATCTTCCATCGTGTTGAAGAAGATTGGTGCGATTTTGCCGCCTAAACAGACACCGCCAGTGCGTTTGTTTGGCACGAATGGCATGTCGTCACCCATGAACCACAATACTGAGTTGGTCGCAGATTTACGGCTTGAACCTGTGCCGACCACGTCACCGACGTACGCCAGCGGGAAGCCTTTGGCCAGCAGCGTTTCGATTTGTTTTACCGGGCCTTTTGCACCGGCAACGTCCGGCTCAATACCTTCACGGGCGTTTTTCAGCATCGCTAAAGCGTGCAGTGGGATATCCGGCCGTGACCAGGCATCCGGGGCTGGTGACAGATCGTCGGTATTGGTTTCACCAGTGACTTTAAACACAGTCACCGTGATTTTCTCAGGAATAGCAGGTTTGCTTAAGAACCACTCGGCATCGGCCCAGCTTTGCAACACGTTTTTCGCATGCTGGTTGCCTTTATCGGCTTTCGCTTTGACGTCATGGAAAGAATCAAACATCAGCAGCGTGTGAGACAGACCTTTGGCGGCGATAGCGCCTAACTTGTCGCTGTCCAGCAGGTCAATCATCGGCTGGATGTTATAACCACCGAACATAGTGCCCAGTAATTCTGTGGCGCGCTCGGCCGTCACTAACGGGCTTGGCACTTCGCCTTTTGCAACTGCTGTTAAAAAGCCGGCTTTGACATAAGCAGCTTCATCAACACCTGGTGGAATACGGTTTTCGAGTAAGTCGACGAGGAATGCTTCTTCGCCGACCGGAGGATTCTTTAATAATTCAACTAAGTCAGCCACTTGTTGCGCAGTCAGCGGCTTCGGAGGAATGCCTTGGGCGGCACGTTCAGCGACGTGTTCACGGTATTGTTGCAGCACGGTAATGTCCTCTGGTTGGTCCACCCGAGCCTGTGCTCAAGCGGGTTTGCAGCAAATCAAACGGCTGGATTATAAGAAAAATCAGCCACAAATGACACCGAAGTATATGCCGCACTGCTTATAGTGGCTATAAGTTTGATGAATGGTTAGCGTTTAAAACAATGATATGGGAAATTGTTGGGCAGGAATTCAGCTAAACGCCGATACCGCAGTTTGCACCGGTACGCCAAGTAGCAAAAAGGCCGCGGGGAGCGGCCTTTGATTTGATTGCAAGCTGGCAGATTAATTACCAGATTTTGACGCGGTTTTCCGGTGCGATGTACATCTTGTCGCCTGGTTTGACGTTAAATGCGTCGTAGAACTCAGGAATGTTCGACACGATACCAATAACACGGTATTCGCTTGGTGAATGTGGATCTGTGGTCAGCATGTTACGCAGATACTCTTCGCGACCTTTACGACGCCACACTTGTGACCAGCTCAGGAAGAAACGCTGTTCACCGGTGAAGCCATCCATGACTGGCGCTTCTTTACCTGCCAAAGACAGCTTGTAAGCCTTCAGCGCAACAGTCAGACCGCCCAGGTCACCGATGTTTTCACCCAGCGTCAGCTCGCCATTGACATGCATGCCTTCCAGTGGTGAGTACTGGTTGTATTGTGCCACCAGCTGCTTGCCGCGTTTTTCGAATTCAGCTTTATCCGCATCGGTCCACCAGTTGCGCAGGTTACCGTCGCCGTCAAACTTGGCGCCCTGGTCGTCAAAACCGTGGCCCAGTTCATGGCCGATCACCGCACCGATACCACCGTAGTTCACTGCATCATCGGCATCCAGATTAAAGAATGGCGGTTGCAGGATCGCGGCCGGGAACACGATTTCGTTGTTCACCGGGTTGTAGTAGGCGTTGACGGTTTGTGGGGTCATAAACCATTCTGAACGGTCAACTGGTTTGCCAAGCTTGGCCGTCATCTGGCTGTAGGCGAACTGTGCAGCCGCTTTATAGTTGCTGACCAGATCGTCGGCTTTGATGCTCAGGTTGCTGTAGTCTTTCCATTTATCCGGGTAACCGATTTTTGGTGTGAACTTGTTCAGCTTCTCATGCGCGGCTTTTTTCGTTTCCGGCGTCATCCATTCCAGCGTATCGATGCTCTGGTGATAAGCTTTGATCAGATTGTCGACCAGCACTTTCATCCGCTCTTTGGCTTCTGGTTTGAAGTGTTGTTCGACGTATAGTTTGCCAACGATTTCGCCGAGCACTTCATCAGAAGCATTCACGGCTTTTTTCCAGCGTGGTTGCTGCTCTTTGGTACCTGACAGTACGGTACCGTAGAAGGCGAACTGACGATCAACAAAAGCTTTGCTCAATTTGGCTGAATATTCAGACACAAAGCGGATGCTCAGGTAGTCTTTCCAGGTTTGCAGATCGGTGTCTTTATAGATCCCGGCAAAAGCTTCGAAGTAGCTTGGCTGTTCAACGATGATGTCTGACACGCCATCCAGCTTGACGACTTTGGCATACTCTTCCCAAGGGAAAGCACCCAGTTTGGCGGTTAAATCTGCTTTGCTGAACTTATTGTAAGTCTTATCGGCGTCGCGGTTTTCTACGCGGCTCCAGTGTTTCTCTGCAATTTTCAGTTCCAGCGCATAGATGCGCTCCGCCGCTTTCGCAGGATCTGCTACGCCGGCTAAGGTCAGCATGTCGACCAGATATTTCTGATATTCGGTGCGGATTGTGTCGAACTTCGCGTCTTTGTTGAAGTAATAATCTTTATCCGGTAAACCCAGACCGCTTTGGCCCAGATACAACGCGTTTTGCGTTGAGGCTTTGGCGTCGTTATTGACGTACCAGCCAAATGGCAGACTGGTGCCAGCCAGCTGGAATTCACCCATCACGCGGGCCAGCTCAGTGTGGTCTTTGATCGCAGCGATTTTGTCTAAATCGGCTTTGATTGGCGCGACGCCTTTGGCTTCGATGCCGGCTTCGTCCATATAGCTGGTGTAGAAATCACCCAGCTTCTGTTCGTCAGTACCCGCTACTTTATCTTTTTTCGCGGCAGCAGATTCGATAATAGTGCGCATTGCCACTTGTGAATCGTCGTACAGCTTGGTGAAAGAACCGTAGTTGGATTTGTCGGCCGGGATCTCGGTTTTTTGTAACCAGGTACCGTTTACGCTGTAGAAGAAGTTTTCAGTATGTTTGACCGCCGGGTCAAAGTTTTCCTGCTCAACACCGGATACCAGTGTTTTGGCCGGAACGGCGGCGACTGCCGGAGCTTCAGCCGGAGCCTGTGCGGCTTTTTCGCAGCCGGTCAGACCAAGCGCCAGTGCAACACTGAGCGCCAGTACAGAGATATTTTTCATCGGGATAATTCCTGGTTGATTTTTATAAGACCCTGAGTCTTAGGCGGATGCGGATCGGGATGCAGCCTGCTGCAGATGCGCCTGAACTCTGCTTGCATGGTAACGCGGCGCACGTCAGCCGACAACGATAGCAACGGGCAAGTTGTAACGAAATGCAACAAAACACCGCATCAGGTGTAAAACTTCTTTACAGCAACAGCGCAAAATGGCCACTAACCGGCGGTTAATTCAGCAACGGCTGGCCGGCCAGATGCTGGTAATGCCGCTGCAGATTCTCAATGCGAGGCAATGCCTGATGCGACGAATAAGGTTTAAATAACAACAGCACTTTTAATACGCCCTGATACGCCTGCGCCTGATCGATCGCCGCCTGCGGCGCCTGCGTTTTCAGGTAACTGATCCAGAAAGTCACTACCAGTTTGATGGTGTGAGCGAAGTTGGCGATATCAGCGTCATCTATTTCAATGACATCGGCCGCTTTTAATGCCTGTAACACTGAGACTACTTTGCTTTGTACACCTTTTTGCACCAGCAGATAATCCTGCTGCAGCAATGGGTCGCGGCTGAGGATATCCGGCAGGTTGGCGTAAAAAAAGTGAAAGCGCCACATCAGTTCAAATACGGTATCCAAATATTGCGCTAATGCATCCAGCGCCTCGGAATGCCGGCTTGGCGGCTGCAGACGGCTGTCCAGCAATTTGGCATATTCTTTAAAAATCTGCCGGACAATGTCTTCTTTGTTCCTGAAATGGTAATACAGATTACCCGGACTGATACCGAGATGGGCAGCAATATGGTTGGTGGTGATTTGACGCTCGCCTTGCTGGTTAAACAACTCGATGCTGGCTTGTAATATTTTATCTTTAGTGCGCAACTTCTTGTCCATGACCGGCACGGGCTTATAGTGAAAGGGATTATTTTGTTATAGTAACGTCAAATCGAAAAAAAATACCAGCCCTGCCTGCGCCAGCCTGCGCCGGTACCGCTGCGACCACAGGCGCCCACGATGAAAACCAAAGCAATTTATCCCGGGACTTTTGACCCGCTGACCAATGGCCATACCGATTTAGTCATCCGCGCGGCCCGCCTATTTGATGAAGTGATCCTGGCCGTAGCCGCCAATCCGAGTAAACAGCCGATGTTCAGTCTGGAAGAACGGGTTGCGCTGGCACAGCAGGTGTTCGCCGATCTGCCGAACGTGCAGGTTGTCGGATTCGCCGGCTTGCTGGCTGAATTTGGCCGCATCCATCAGGCACAGGTGTTAATCCGTGGGGTGCGGGCTGTCGCTGATTTTGAGTATGAATTCCAGCTCGCCAGCATGAACCGGCAGCTCAATCCTGACCTCGACAGTCTGTTTATGACCCCGTCAGAAAAAAACATGTTTATCTCCTCTACGCTGGTCAAAGAAGTGGCGCGGCATGGTGGAGATGTTTCCCCTTTTGTCGCACCGCAAGTGCTGGATGCGCTGAACCGGAAGTTAGGCCGATGAAATTAAAGCTGTTAACGCTGTCATTCACTCTGGCGCTTTGTACCGCGCCTGCAATAGCGACCCCATGGCTGGACACCCAGGACAATTATCTGCGTCAGTCGTTACAAAGTCTGGCGCAAGCCGGATTGTTAACCGGGCCAGTCAACACTTATCCGATCATGTGGAAGAATATTGCCATCGATTTAAATCGGATCGACAGCGCGGCCTTAAGCCCGGAGCTGCAATTCGCTGTGGCGCATTTACGCAGTGCGTTACATGCCAACCGCGGTGAGCGTCAGTCCGGGGTAAAAATCAAAGCGAACAGCGCGACATCGAACCATCAACATTTTGGCGAAAGCTATTTTGAAGATGCGGCGCTGAGTCTGTTTCAGGAAGTACAAAGTGATTCAGTCGCCGGCCGCTTGCAAGTCAATCGCCGTGCACTGGCCGATGACAGCACCGAACAAGCCAGCACGCTGGATGGCAGCTATCTGGCGTTGATCCGCGGCAACTGGGTATTGCAGGTCGACCAGACGCCTGTCTGGTGGGGACCGGGTCAACAAAGCAGTTTATTACTCAGTAATAATGCGCGGCCGATGCCCAGTGTGCGGCTGACGCGTCATGGCTGGCAACCAGATGAACGCAGTTGGTTGCGCTGGCTGGGTCCCTGGTCGGCCACGACTTTCCTTGGCTACGGTCAGCACAACAGTGTGGTACCACAAACCCGTTATTGGGGGGGGCGCCTGACGTTAAGGCCAGTTCCTGCCATTGAATTGGGGGCCAGCCGTGTGATCCAATGGGGTGGCCAGGGCCGCAGTAATGGCTTCAGTACTTTGTGGGATCTGGTGAGCTATGACAAACGTGATGAAATCCCGGCCGACCAGCGTGCTGCGCTTGATGCCGCCTGGCACCTGCAACTGGCTGGTTTTCCGCTGACGCTTTATACCGAACTGGCCGACGATGACAATCAAAGTGGTACACCGGATCAGTTATTACAACTGTGGGGGGTGCGCAGTTATTTTGGTGAAACCGACGGCATTCACACGCTTAACTTTGAATATTCAGATACATACCTGAAATGCGCCGACCAGCTGGAACCCGGTGATTGTGCGTATCAGGGCGGACTTTATCCGGACGGGTATCGCCGCTACGGCCGCATTATCGGCAGCGGTTATGGCGCTGATGCAGAGGTGTTGAGCAGCGCCTATCATTATCAGACCTTAGGCGGCATCAGTTGGTCAGCACAATTGACGCTGGCACGCTATCATCAGGCGGCCTTGTCAGATACCAGCTGGCAGCTGAAGCTGGAACATCGGCGCGGCTTGTTTGACGGCTTACTCAGTCTGCAACTTCGTTACTTGCAGCAGTCACCATTGCGGCCAGAGCTGGACCATCAGGTCAGTGCGGCTGGCAGCTGGGAATACCGGTTCTAAGCGATTTCTCACCGCGCGGCGTGAGAGGACGGAGCGTGGATCTGCGTGAAAAGATGGTTAGCGTTCGGGAACAGCTTAACTGGCTGCCTATTGCTGCTGGCATTTTCGGCCACAGCTGTGATTGCTGTTGAAAATACCGGGGCCAGCCAGATCCGGGTACCGAAACCGCGCTCTGTCCACGATGTATCCCATCAGTATTATATGGAACTGCTGCACAAAGCTTTGCACAAAGCCGCTGCCGGGCGGCCCCTGCCCGATATCCTGCCAGTAGCTGAAATGGAACAGGGCCGCGCTGTACGCGAATTGCAAAAAGGTCAGATCATCGACTTATTTTGGATGGGGACTGACCGCGACAAAGAACAACAACTCCGAGCCATCCGTATCCCGCTGGAGCGCGGCCTGATGGGCTTCCGGATGCTGACTATTCAACGTAATCAACTGGAAAAATTCAGCCAGATCAGCAATCTGCAACAACTTCATAAACTGACTGCCTACCAGGGTCTGAGCTGGCCTGATACGAAGATCCTGCAACAAGCGGGTTTAAAAGTGCTGACCTCACCAGTCTATGAAAACCTGTTTAAACAGGTCAATGCCGGCCGATGTGATTATTTTCCTCGCGGCTTACATGAAGGCCAGACCGAACTGCGTGAACGCGCAGCTTTGTATCCCGGCTTGATGCGTTATCCAGATATGATGCTGCACTACCCTTTTGCCATCTATTTTTTTACCGGCAAACAAAATGAAGCATTGGCGAAGTGGGTAGAACAGGGGTTGCAACTGATGATCAACGATGGCGAATTACTGAAACATATGCAACAACACCCACTGACAGCGCATGTATTTCCACTGAGTCAGTTCACCATGGCGCATTGGCTGGAACTAGCCAATCCGGGCCTGAGCCCGGATACAGATTATACCGACCGCCGCTATTGGTTTGTGCCGGCCGATTTCACTGGTTCAGAGTTTGATAAAAATCTGCCGGCGGTACAACCAGAGGGACAAAGCCCAGAACAGCACCACATGTAACAGCGCAAACACCAGCGATGCCAGTTGCAGTGGCATGAGCACTGATAAACCGTCATACAACAACCCGGCGACTGACTGAGTCCCCTCACCTGCCGACCAACTGAGCCAACGCCCGGTCGCCACGGCAAACATCCAGCTCAGCATATAAATAAACAACGGGTTGGTGCCATAAATCCGCAGCGGTTCAGTCAGCCGGGTCGCTTTACGGATGTCCACCAGATACACCAGCACCGCCAGCAACCACAATAACAAACCACAACTCAGCGCCACATAAGTACCGGACCACAACGCTTTATTCACCGGCCAGAACCAATGCCCTGCCAGCGCCAGAATAATCAACGCCGCACCAAAGGCAACAAGGTCACGTACTGCTTGCTGCGGTGCTTTGCCTTTGAGGCCAGTCGCAACCAGATAACCCAGCAGCACGTTAACAGTGGCCGGCAAGGTACTTAATAAACCTTCGGGGTCAAACGGTATGCCAAAACCCTGATAGACATGGGCCGCGCCAAACACAGCCAGATCCAGTGTGCGGACGATATTCTGTTCCAGCGAAAATGGCGCTGGCGATAGCTGTAACAATGCAAAATAACCGCCAAGCAACAGCAGAATCGCCGCCCAAAGCCCGCGTTTGGGCAAGCTCAGGATCAGCACGGCGGCAATGACATAACAGATGGCGATACGTTGCAACACGCCGGGAATGCGCAGTGTCGACAGCTCCGGATGACTTAAAAAATTCAGCAACAAACCACAGCCAAACATCAGCAGGCCACGTTTAAAAATTTTCTGTAGCATGGAGCCATCAAGTCGCGCATCTTTCAGTGAAAACGCCATCGCCGCGCCGACGACAAACAAAAAGCCCGGAAACACGATATCGGCAAAGGTGAAACCATCCCAACTGGCATGCAGCAGTGGGCTATACACATGCGACCAGCTGCCTGGTGTATTGACCAGAATCATCAGCGCAATCGCGAGTCCGCGCAGCACATCCAGCGCGTAAAACCGTCCGGTATTTTGCATTTTTATTGTTCTCCGGTTGCTAAAACACAACAGGGCTGACGTTGTCAGCCCTGAGACTCCTATCTACCAGCAGTGGTTACCACTGTCGTTTTTTGTAGCCGCTAAAGGCGTAGTACAGGATAAAGGCGTAACAGGGGATCATCATCCAGTAAGCGCCCTGAGCATCACCGGACGCTGTAGACAGATAGCCATAGATTTTTGGCAATACAGCACCACCAGCAATCCCCATGATCAGTAACGCAGATGCGGTTGCGGTGAATTTACCCAGACCTTCCAACGCCAGTGGCCATACTGCTGGCCACACCAGCGCATTGGCAAAACCGAGCATCGCCAGGAACAGGACAGTATCAGGCACAGTTGGAATACCAGCCCAGCCAAATAAGACCGCCGACAACTGGTGGCTTTCAGCCGAACCAAACATCACGCCCAGCGTAAACAGGATGCCAAACAGCGCCGAGCCTTGCAGCGCGCGCGGTTGCGACAGATATTTCGGAATGCAGCTGACACCAACCAGATAACCTAACACCATGAATACCATCGTATAAGATGTCAGTGCGCCCCAATGCGACACATTCAGGTGCTGACCGTACAGACCAATGGTATCGCCGGCGATCACTTCGACACCGACATAAAAAAACAACGCCGCCACACCCAGCATCAGTTGCGGGAACTGCAGCACAGAGGTGCGATGCTCCGGCGCCACACCTTGCTCAACGGGTTGCTCCAGCTCAGGTTCAGGTAATGGTGAGAACTTCACAAAGGCCATCAACGCCAGCAGCGCAACGGTCATATAAATGTATGGGGTGACCAGACGGTTGGATAACTCCGCAATGCGGCTGGCTTTCTCTTCTTCGCTCAGCGCTGCCAGTACTTCTGGCGTGAACTGGTCCATACCGGTCAGGATCCAGGCGGTGAAAATCAGCGGCACTAACACGCCAGCGCCTTTATTCACCAAGCCCATGATACTGATGCGCATCGCAGCTGTTTCGCGTGGGCCAATACATACGATGTACGGATTCGATGCAGTTTGCAGAATGGTTAAACCGGTACCAAGCGTGAATAAGGCGACCAGAAACAAGCTATACAAAGTGGTTTGTGCTGCCGGAATAAACAACAGCGCACCGGCGGCCATAATACCAAGACCGGCCACCATGCCGTTTTTATAGCCAACTTTGTTCAGTACCCACGACATCGGTAACGCCATCACCACATAGGCGATGTAAAATGCAAAAGTCACCCACATCGCCTGCGATTCGGTCAGATGACACACCAGCTTCAGGAACGGGATCAAAGATCCGTTTAGCCAGGTGACGAAACCAAACACAAAAAACAAAGTCCCGATGATCACCATCGGTAACACCGTATTTTTTTGCTGCGGTCGTTCCAATACCGTATCCATATTCACCTCTTTATCGGTTGTTATTATGAGAGTTGGCGCAGGCGCCAGACTGATTGCCCTGTGATGTTTCTACTTGTTGTCAGTTAAAACTATTTAAACGCCTTACCAGCGATATAGCACTGTTGTACCACGCCTTGGGCGTCGAGCAGTACCAGATCGGCCCGATAACCCGACAGGATCCGGCCATGACGACTGGCAATGCCCAAAAACTCTGCCGGATATAACGCAGCCATCCGCAGCGCTTCGCCTTGCTCAATACCGAGTTCTGTCACGGCATACTGCACGGCGCCAGCCATATCCAGTACGGAACCGGCCAGCGAGCCGGCATCATTGGTCAGTTTGTTGCCGACGCGGGTAACTTTACCGGCAAAAAACGGGAATTCGGTGTCAGCGGTGCCCACCGGTGACATCGCATCGGTGACAATCAACATTTTGCCGCGGGGTTTAGCCGCCAGCGCCAGTTTTGCCGCCACCGGATGCACATGATGGCCGTCAAAAATGATGCCGCACCAGCTGTTACGATCAGCGAGCGCGACGCCCACCATGCCGGGTTCGCGCGAGGTCAGCGGCGACATAGCGTTGTATAAATGGGTAAAACCGGTCGCTCCGGCGGCCAGCGCCGCTTCAACCGTTGCGCCATCGGCGTTGGAATGGCCGAGGCAAACAATGACGTTCAGTTCGACTAGCTGACGGATTTGCTCCGGTGTGACGTTTTCCGGCGCGACGGTGACCAGCTTAATACCAAGGTCAGTGCGGCCATACAACGCCAGCTCATCTGCCGTGAGACCGCGGATATGTTCGGTCGGATGCACGCCGCGTTTAGGAACTGATAAATGCGGGCCTTCAAAATGCACACCGAGAATACCGGGTTCACCGGCGGCAACTGCTGCGGCAATGGCATCGGCGCATTGTTGCATTGTGGCAACAGAGTCGGTGATCACCGTTGGCAGCATCGCGGTGGTACCAAAACCGGCATGGGCTTTGAGCATGGTGCGCAGACTGTCGATAGTGGGCGCTGTGTTAAATAAAGCACCGCCGCCACCATTAACCTGCACATCAATAAAACCGGGGACCAGCGTCAGGTCAGTACATTCAGCTGGGGCACAGGCTGCGATCCGGGTGATGACGCCTTGTTCGGCCGTCACCCTAACGTTGGAATGCCACTGTTCGCCATCAAATAACCGCGCGACTGACCACTGCTGTTGCGTGGATTGCTGCATCAATTCCGCTCCTCTAATCCTGACCTGTCCAGCTTGCCAGCAGTCATACTACGTCAGACACAAGAAAAACGAAACCATTCGGATCTAAAAAACGGTTTCGTTTGATTTCGTTAAACTGTTTTGGTGACTTTATTTAAGCCTGGTGGTGCATCCGGGTTAACACCACGGCTGCGCGCAACCGCTTCGACATCGAGATAAAAACGTTGTAATAACAACAGCGGCAGGACGCGTGGATGGCTGGCAAGCTGACCATGATGCAGATGCACCAGGCTGGCGCCACGGCTTTGTACTTCGGCGATCTGCGCTTTGTGCGCCTGGAACGCTTCGTCCTGGATCGACACATCGATAATGGCAAACTGATCTTTGACCAGCGTGACCGGGCCATGCAGGAACTCTGCGCTGGAGAAGGCTTCGGCGTGAATACCGCAGACTTCTTTTAATTTCAGGGCGATCTCACGCGAAATGGCATAACCAGGACCACGACCGAGTACCACACAGTGCTGGACGCCGGCCACCGACTCGGCAGTCAGTTGTGCTGGCAACTGCTGCGCCTGTAATAACAGTTCAGGCAACTGATCGACCGCTGTTTGCAGGTCACGGTCAGCGGACCAAACCGCAACCAGCTGCAATAAAGCGCTTAAAGTGGCCAGATAACTCTTAGTTGCAGCAACGGCTTTTTCCGGCCCGACAAACAACGGCACGACAAAATCGGCCTGCTCTGCCAGTGGCGACGTGGTGTCATTCACCAGAGCAACCACCAGCGCGCCGGTGTTCTTCGCCATCGCGACCTGCGCCAGAATGTCCGGGCTACGGCCACTTTGCGAAATACAAATCACCAGTGCATCAGTCAGTTGCAGCTGTTTGTTGTACACACTGGCAATCGATGGCGCAGCTGCCACAACGGGCAGACCAATCACACTTTCAATCAGATATTTACCGAACACACCGGCATGATCTGATGAACCACGACCGACCATGTAAACATATTTCGGCTGACGCTGACGGATCTGCGCAACCACCGCGGCAATAGTTGCAGCATTGGTCTGGAGCTGCTCACGGATACGGATTGGGGCTTCTGCGGCTTCTTGCGCCATGATGGTGCTGGTCATGCGAATACTCACTTCATTGATTGGAGACGGATAAAAATTCTTGGCCATTGCGGGCCCGACGTTGCCGGGCAAACCAGACAGCACCAAATTCAGGCGCCGCCTGTGCTGGTACAATTAACGCTTGCACCTGTGCGGATAAATACGGCTGCACTTTATAAGCAAGGCCACCAATCAGCGCGAGGCGCGGCGGATCCAGACTGAACAACCGCAAGGCAATATTCTCAATATGCCGGGCACCGGCCTGAATAATCTCTGCAGCGACCTGATCCCCCTGCTCTGCAGCGGTAAAAATCAACGGTGCATAACGGGCAAATACAGTCGGTGTGGCATGCATAAAATGGCTGACGATTTCCAGTGTTCCACTAACCCCAAGAGCTTCAGTCAGCAGCTCCGTCAGCAATGTTGCCGCACCAATCTGATCTTTGTGCAGCAGCACATGATGGACCAGCTGATTGCCGAACCAGGCGCCACTGCCGTTATCACCATAAGGGAATCCATGGCCACCGATATCCAGGCACTGACCTTTCACATCAGCCAGGCCACAAGAGCCGGTGCCAATAATAATCACCGCGCCATCGTCGCCTTTGTGCGCGCCAATGCAGGCCGTATGTAAATCGGAGGTCAGATGGAATTCGGCAAACGGATGTTGCCATTCACTGAATAGCTGAAAATATTGCGGCATATTAACGCCGGCCAAACCAGCACCCGCGATCAACCGCGACATGTCATTAAAGGTCATGCCAGCGGCCAACAAGGCTTGTTGTGTTGCGGTCAGAATAGAATCGGTCGCGACTTTCATGCCACGCAATGGATTAGCCGGCCCACCCAGCCCCTCTCCCAACAGCTGATCTGCGGCATCGACGATCACCACACGGCATTTGCTGCCACCACCATCAATGCCCAGATACAATGGGCTGTGCTGCCCTGCTTCGCTACTCATCTAGCACCCTCGTTGCACGAAATGCGACTGTCTTTGCCGTGTTTGAAGGCCTGTAATGGCCCCTGTAGAAATATTCGGCACTTTTAATTATGACAGCGTTGTCATTTTTTCAGTTCAGCATATAATAATTTTGACAAATAACAAGACCCCTGATTAAAAATCAGACTTAATTTAGCTGTATTGTCAGTGCGCATATTAAAAACAAAATAAAAATCAGCGAGTTAACTCAGTCACTTTGCCGTAATCTCTGAGGAAAACCGCTTAAAACGGACGAGCAGTGTGTCCACTCTGCTTTTTGCAACAGGAAATACGATGAAGAGATCTCAGCTTGTTTTTGCCACAGCCGCCGCTGCGTTGCTGTTTGCGCCCACGCTGTTTGCCCGCCAGTTTACTCAGCAGACAGACTTAAAGACATTCGCCAGTCAGGCTCAGTTTGAGATGGCCGTGATTAGTAATTTTCAGGACAAACCCGGTACTTTTAAAGGCCAGTATCGTCTGCACAATCAATCCGCTCAGGCTTTGGCTGCAGGGACCGGCAACTGGCAAATCTATTTCCATGCCGTGCGTCTGCTCAGTGCTGACGTTCAATCCGGCCTGAAACTGGAGCATATTCAGGGCGACTTACATCGTCTGACCCCAACCAAAGCATTTAAAGGCCTGCCGTCTGGCGCCGTCATCGCTATTGAAGTCAGTGGTGCGCCATCACTGGTCAGTTACAGTGATTTTATGCCGCGAGCCTTTATCGTCGCAGGGTCGTTACAACCGGAGATCTTCCGCAACACCGACACTGAAGATTTGACGAAGTTTGTTGCACCGTTTCGGCATAAAGAACAGCTGTATCGTTATCAAAAGCCACAACCTGACTTATATAAAGTGGCCGACAGTCAGAGCCGTTATCAGGACAACTTAGCAGTGAATGCGCCGCTGAATACGGATCTGAAAGTAGCGGACCAAATCATTCCAACGCCAAAACAACAACGCCTGACCGGCGGAACAGTGCTGCTGGATAAACAATGGAGCATCCGTTTTCCTGGTAGGCTCACGGCCGAAGCCGCTTATCTGCAGGAACGTTTTGGTCAGGCAGGACTGGCGCTGAGCAAAACTGCGGGCATTGCCGACACGGCGGAAAAACAGATTGTGCTGCGTGTCGACCCCAGCTTAAAAACGGCGGAAAGTTACCGCTTAACGCTCACCGACAGCCAAATCAGCATCAGCGGCGCAGATAATGCCGGGGTGTTTTATGGCCTGCAGTCGCTGTTAAGCCTGACGCCAGCACAATTTGACAGCGTCAGTCTGGCGCAGCAGGAAGTTAGCGACAGCCCACGTTATCGCTGGCGTGGCATGCATTACGATATGGGCCGGAATTTCCATGGAAAAGCAGTCACGCTGCGGCTGATTGAGCAGATGGCACGTTACAAAATGAATAAACTGCATCTGCATTTAACCGAAGATGAAGGCTGGCGTCTGGAGATCCCGGGCCTGCCGGAACTGACCGACATCGGTGCAACCCGGTGTTTTGATCTCAGTGAGCAGCAGTGCCTGCTGACCCAGCTGGGCACTGGCCCGCACAAAGATGGCTCCGGTAATGGTTTTTATAGTCGCGACGATTTTATTGAGATCCTCAAATACGCCAATGCCCGCCACATTGAAGTGATCCCGGAAATTGATATGCCGGGGCATGCCCGCGCAGCGATCAAATCGATGCAGGCGCGGTATCAGCGGCTGCTGAAACAAGGCAAAAAAACTGAGGCAGAACAATATCTGCTGAGCGATCCGCTCGATACCTCAAAATACATGACGGTTCAGAACTACAGCGATAACTCGGTCAACGTCTGTATGGACTCCAGTTATGCCTTTATCGACAAAGTGATTTATGAGCTGCAGCAGATGTACCGCGCCGCTGGTCTGAAGCTGAGCACTTATCATATGGGCGGTGATGAAGTGGGTGCCGGTAGCTGGACTGCATCACCACAATGTCAGGCGTTGTTTGCCAAAGCACTGCCGGGCGTGGCCGGGGTCGCCGATTTAAAACCTTATTTTGTCAGCAAAGTCGCCGACTTATTGCACAAACGCCAACTGGCACTCGGCGGCTGGGAAGACGGCCTGATGTATGACCCGGTCAACCCGTTTAACCGTGATCAGTTTGCCAGCAAACAGGTGTATGCCAACGTCTGGGACAATATCTGGGAATGGGGCGTGGCAGATCGGGCGTACCGGCTGGCCAATGCCGGTTATCAGGTGGTGTTGTCACACGGCACGCACTTATATCTTGATCACCCGAACGAAGCCCATCCGGAAGAGCGTGGTTATTATTGGGCGGCACGTTATACCGACCCGAAACGGATCTTTGGTTACATGCCAGACCATGTCTATGCCAACGCCGATAAAACCCGCAGTGGCGCCGTGATCACCGATTTGGAACAGTTGGTCGGCCGCGCGCTGCCGACGCTGGAAAAACCGGAAAATATTCTGGGCGTACAAGGCCAGGTCTGGACCGAAACGATCCGGACCGCTGAGCAATTGGAGCAGATGTTATTTCCACGTCTGGTGCCGATCGCTGAACGTGCCTGGCATCATGCGGCCTGGGAAGGCGATAAAGCCGACACTGCTGCGCGTGATAAATCCTGGCAGTTGTTCGCCCGTGTCATGGCGGAAAAAGAGCTGCCGAAAATGAGTCTGGCCGGCGTGCATTATTATTTGCCGGTCGTCGGCGCGGAGATCAAAAACGGCACGCTGCAGGCCAATGTGTCATTGCCGGGTCTCGGCATCGAATACAGCCTGGATCAAGGCAAAAGCTGGCTACGGTATCAGGAAGGCGTGCAAGTGAGCGCCAATGCCGAAGTCTGGTTGCGCAGCCGCAGTGTCGATGGCCGCAGCAGCCGGATCAGCAAATTGCCGGATAATACGCCGCAGCACTGATCACACTGAAACATAACGAGGCCGGTGTAAACCGGCTTTGTTATGTCTGCAGCATCAAAAAATTTAACCCTTACACCCGTCCCGCCAGGATCTGTTCCATCACCGCAGTTGTGCGTATCGCGCTATCGCCTGACGACGGATGTGGCGCCTCCCCCCGGATCTGCGCAGCGATATTCGCCACATGGTATTGCTGAATATGCGGCGGATTCTCGATAAACAGTTCCTCTGTCACTCCATTCTCCGTCAGTTGCAACAGCTCGTCCTGAAACACCGAAAAATGGATATGGCCCTTGCTGCCGATAATTTCGACCGCATCGCGCCGGCCGTCGGTGCCAAAATGCCAGAAACCGCTGCCAGTCGCGACATGCCCGACGGCATCCGGTGCAAACCGCCACTGCGCCGTCACCGCATCTTCGGCGGCATACAAACCTTGTTGGTTCAGCGCTTGTCCCTGCACTTGCGTGATGTCGCCAAGTAAATACATCAATAAGTCGAGGCCATGACTGGCGAGATCAACAAAATAACCGCCACCAGCCTGCGCCGGATCAGTGCGCCAGTTGGCAGCGCCGGTTAAATCGAGCGGATTGGCACTGCGGCTGAAGTTCCACTGCACATGGCGCACAGTGCCGATGCGCCCGGTATCCAGCCATTGTTTGATTTGTAAAAACCGCGGCAGACTACGCCGGTAATAGGCGACAAATAACGGCACTCCGGCGGCAGCAAATGCCGCATTCATTTCTGCACATTGCTGAGTATTCAGCGCCATCGGCTTTTCGACACAACAGATTTTGCCGGCCGCTGCGACTTTTAACGCGTACGACAAATGGCTGTCGGGCGGCGTGGCGATATAGACGGCGTCAACTTGTGGATCGTTGATCAAAGCATCGGCATCGCTGTACCAGACCGGCACCTGATGACGGGCCGCATAATCAGCCGCCTTGGCGGCATCACGGCGCATCACCGCCTGCACGACAAAACCAGGCGTTTGCCGATAAGCCGGGCCACTCTTCACTTCAGTGACATTGCCGCAACCCAAAATGCCCCAACGCAGCGGCTGAATATTATGCTTCATGCCCCCCTCTCCTTCAGCCTGTGGTTACAGGCCACAATCACCGGCACTGGCAGGTACTTTCGCTGCGACGGTATCGATAAAAGTCTGGCCACCTTGTCGCAGCAGTTGCAATTGCGCATCAACCTGCGCCGGACTCAGCTGTTGGTCGGCAATATACATGACCCAATCGATATCCTGCTGATATTGCCTCAGTAAATCTGACGCCACTGGCCCGCCGCTGCCGTCGGCCCCGCTGGCCATAAACCACAGGTTAAAGTTAATCGACATCCAGTCTTCCGGTACCACAGCTGCAGTGTGCTCGGCGAACAATTCGCCATCGACATAATAACGTAGCTGCTGTGACGATACCTGCAGGACCAGCGTGTGCCAGCCGGCCATCGAACCAGGCCGGCGACTATGCTCGTTCAGCGCCGTCCACGGCTGGAGCTGAAATGTTTCCCAGCTGGTGGCCCAAAGTGCCGCTGCAGAGCCCTGCCCCCAACCGCCATTTGGCAGATACTCAAAATCGGTCTCGCTGTAATCGGTATGCAAATCGGCCTGCAGCGGACTGATGGCATAAAATGTCTGGATCACAACATCGCCGTCCGGACCAAATGCCGGCGCATCCCGGAACAACACCCGCGCGGCATAAGTGCCCATTTTGTATTTACGCTGGTGGCAAATCTGCACTTGTCGCGTGTTGCTCCCCTGCCCGTCCGTGCTGGCACTCAGTTGCAAAGCACCGGCCGGAGCCTCTGCCGACGCCGGTAAAAATGCCACTGCATTGCTATCCCATTGCGCCCCTGGCAAACCGGGATGACCGGCCTGATGGCGTACCAGCCAGCCGTGCGCCTGAAACTCAGCCGCAGATTGGTAGGCAAAATCATCAAACAATAATGGCGCAGAGCCGGTCTGAGGTTGTTGCGACAGCGATGGCTCGCCGACGCAGCCGAATAACATAACAGTACTAACGCTGATTAACGGGGAGATCCGCATCTTATGACACTCCTTCAGATGATAAACAGCAGTGATGGTGCCGCACAAATGACATCGCTGTCATAATGGTTTTTACATATTTTTAATATCAAAGTGATATCCGTCGTGAAAACATCAGGTTAGATGCATCTGGTCGTCTGCGTTATCATGCCACAATGCGGTGCTATTACCGGAACGCGGTGTCGTTAAAAACGTCCCAAAAAAAAAGGATGCATCGCTTACGCACTGCATCCTGAATACCCTTGGATAAGGATTGGCAAATAAAACACAACATCCGTTGCAGCTGTCCTGTACCAGACGGTGATCCGGTACAGGTGTTCCGGGGCAAAGCGGAACACAGCGCCTGCGAATAGACTTCTACAGGGAGACAATCGATAAGAACCAACTACTAATCCGTATCGATGAACAGATACTAGCCAATTTATGACAGCGTTGTCAATATTTTATCAAATCGCAAATAATTATTTTAATTCATATATTTCAACTGCTTGCGTATATATGAAAAAATAAATCTGAAAAAAAATCAAAAATTAATCGTGCGCTGTCATCAATTTACCAAATCATGCATTAACTTACCGATAACATTTTAACGGTTAATTATCCCTTTTTTATCACTTTTTCGTCAGTTTCTGCCGCAGTGGATGCCCTATCCTGCCGCCGGCTGATCAAACGTCAGCACTGCGGCTGCAGTGTTTTTACTGCGCCGGCTCCCACTCACATCAATGCTGAAGATGGATATGACATTCAAACAAAAAGTGGCTATACCGCTGCTGACCGTGACTGCGCTGACCCTGAGCTGGTACATCATGCAACACCCGTCCGTTCCTGCGGCACCAGTGGCTGCACGACCGGCTGTGCACATTCAGATCAGTCAGGTGAAGACCAGCCCGCAGCGTTTTACCATTCGCAGTCAAGGCATACTGGAAGCAAAAGTCAGTGCACAAATCGCTGCTGAAGTCGCCGGGAAATTGGTCCGGGCCGACGTGCAGGTCGGCCAGTTTGTGCAACAGCATCAGGTGATAGCACAACTTGATATTGAACAGACCCAGGCACGGCTGGCGCTGGCAGCCGCTGAAATTGCCGCGGCAGAAGCAGAACTGAGTGAAAGTCAGGCGCAGGCCGAAGTCGCGCGGCATCAATTAGCTGGCCTGCAGTTAAAAACCTCAGCACTGGCACTGAAGCAACCGCAGTTAAAAAAGGCTCAGGCCAGTCTGGCCGCTGCACAGGCGCAATATAATTTCCTGAAGACGCAGCTGAATAAAGCCGAGATCCGCGCACCTTTTGCCGGCCTCGTCACTGCCAAACACGCCGAGACCGGCGACTATGTGCAAACCGGCGATGCTTTTATCACACTGGCAGCAACCGACACTGCACGGATCCGCGTCCCACTGACGCCCCACCAGCTGACATTGCTGGGGCAACCGGATGGCCTGCTGACACAGGCAATACCGGTGCAGGTGATCAGCGAGCAGGCCGGCCAGCCATTTTACCGCCCTGCTCGCCTCGTGCGCACCGAAGCGGCCGTTGCCAGCAACGAACAATTACATTACGGCGTGATTGAACTGCCAGACCCTTATTTTTTGCGCAAAAATGACAACGCTGTCAATTCGATCGTCTTTGGCAGTTTTGTCGAAATCAGCGTTGAAGGTCAGCATGCATTTGCCGTGACAGCGGTACCGGACAAACTGCTGCTAAATGGTAAGCAACTGATCGTCGTTAAAGATTCGCGACTGGAGATCCGTGATGTCGACGTCATGCATCGCAGTGGTGAACTGGCTTATATCCGCCATGGCATCAACGATGGCGAATGGATCGCCACCACACCGCTGGCTAATCCTATTCCGGGTATGCAGGTCGCAACCGAAGCCACACCTTTGTTGGCTGAACCCAATCGTCAGACCGCATTTGCAGGGGCTGTGCAATGAAAAACCGCGGTGTAATTGCCTGGTTTCTGGCGAACCCCATCGCTGCGGGCCTGGCCACATTATTTATCCTCTGCGCCGGCCTGGTGTCGGCCTACAGCATCGGCAAACAATATGAGCCGGTACAGCCAAGCAAACTGATTAGTATCAGCACCCACTATCCAGGCGCGTCACCACAAGAAGTGGAAGACGCCATTCTGGCCAAAATGGAGGAAGCGATCCGGCCTTTACCCGGCATCCGCAGCTTCAGCAGCGAAGCACGTTATGGCAGTGGCACGCTGGTGCTGGAGGCCAAAGATCCATCCGCGTTGCAGGCTTTGCTGGATGAAGTGCAACTACGGATCAGCAGTCTGTCGGCCTTCCCACAGGATGTGGAAAAGCCGCTGATCGAGGTGGTCCGCAACTGGCGCCGGGTGATGTTTGTGCAGATTTATGGCGACATGGATCAGGCGACGGTGAAAGAAGTCACCAAGCAGATCCGCGATGAAATTGCCGCGCTGCCTGGCATTGGCCGTGCCCATATTCCCTGGCTGGCCCGTTATGAAGTGGTCATTGAAGTGCAGCCGCTGCAGCTGCAGAAATATCAGTTGTCGCTGGCCGGCATCGCTGAGCAGGTAGAAGCTGCCTCCGGCAATATTGGCGCCGGCTTGCTCAGAAGCTCCGCCGGTGATTTACAGATCCGCGCCGCGGTGCAGGCCTATTCACCGGATGATTTTGCTGCGATTGCGTTACGTCAGCTGCCAGACGGCACTGTATTACGGCTTGGTGATGTCGCGACGATCCGCAATGGCTTTGAAGAAAAAGGCGCATTTTTTGGTTACAACGGCCAGGCCGGCGAAGCCATCAGTGTCGAGTCGATTGACGACCAGAATGACATCACCATCGCCGCCACGGTCCGCCAGTATCTGGAGCAAAAACGCCGGCAACTGCCGGCCGAAATCAAACTGGACGTCTGGTCGGATAATTCGTATTACCTGTCCAGCCGGCTGGGTCTGCTGGTTGCCAATCTGCTGTCCGGCGCCCTGCTGATTTTTGTCTTTATCAGTCTGGTGTTGAGTCCGCGCAGTGCGGTTTGGGTGGTCGTCAGCCTGTTGACCTGTATCGGGGCAACGCTGGCATTGATGCAACTGCCCTGGTTTGGCCGCCTGACTATCAATATGTATAGCCTGTTTGGTTTTATTCTGGTGCTGGGCATTCTGGTTGACGACGCCATTGTAGTTTGTGAAAGCGTCAGCGCCGAAGCCGGGCTCAGTGGTAAGCAGGACCGCAATACTGTACTGCGTGGCACCCGCAAAGTGGCAGTACCGGCCACATTTGGCGTGCTGACAACCATGCTGGCATTTGTACCGTTGCTGTTCCTGCACGGCGAACTGGCACAAATGTGGTACACCATCGGCATGGTGGTGATTGTGGCGTTGTCGATGTCGATCCTTGACAGCAAATGCCTGCTGCCATCGCATCTGGTCCGGACTGCTCCGCCTAAAGAGCCTGGCCGGCTCAGGCGTGCCGTTGCCCGGGGCATTGAGCGGCTGCGTGAACAGTATTATTTGCCTTTGTTGTGCCGCTTGTTACAACAACGCTGGACCGTGCTGACCGGCGCCTGCGCGGTATTGCTGCTCAGCGCTGCGCTGGTGCAGGCTGGTCATATCCGCACCTTGTTGTGGCCAGCCGTGCCCAGTGATTTCATCCAGGTCAATATTCAGGGTGAAGTCGGTCTGCCGAACCAGCAGGTGCATCAGCTGGTGCAACATTTCTCGGCCCGGTTACAACAGCTGGATGCGCAGCTTAAAACTGAAACTGGTCAAAGTGTGGTGCAGAATCAGCTGTACTGGCGTCAGGGCGACTCCGGCGCCGGCATGTTTATTGAGCTGAGTAAAAGCGAAGTGCGCGGCATCAGTACCGCCGAGGTGATTCAGCGCTGGCGGGCGCTGGCCGGCAGACCCGCGGGCTTAAAGACCGTCAGTATGGACGCGGCCAGCAGTACCGCCGGACCCAATCTGGCGCTGACGCTGACGGCCGCAGACAGCAAAGTACTGCAACAGGGCGCTGAACAGTTGCGCCAACAGCTGGCGCTGCAACCTGGTGTGCAGGATGTCTATGACAGTATGCAAAGTGGCAGTGAGCAGATTGAACTGCAACTGAAACCACTGGCACAAAGTCTTGGCCTGACCGTGGCTGAAGTTGCCCGCCAGGTACGCGCGGCCGTGCATGGCATTGAAGTACAGCGGCTCATCAAAAATGCCGAAGAAACCCGTGTCATGGTGCGGTATCCGGCGTATGCCCGCAAGGAAGTCAGCGACCTGGCGTCCTTACAGATAAAGCTCAGCAATGGCCGGCAGGTGCCGTTTCAGCTGGTCGCAGATCTGCAGCTGAGTAACGGCATCGCACAGATCCAGCGGCTGAATGGCCAGCGTGCAGTCACCATCAGTGCTTATATCGACCCGCAACAGATCTCGCCGGAACAGGTGATGCAACACCTGCAGACCGTGATCCTGCCCGAATTACAGCGCAATCTGCCCGGCCTTGGCACCGAGCTCAGCGGTGCCAGCCGCGAAACCGCCGAATTGCTGCATCAGTTGATCTGGTCAGCGGCGCTGGTGTTAATCCTGATTTACGCCGCACTGGCTATTCCACTGCAATCATACAGCAGACCGCTGCTGGTGCTGGCCGTGCTGCCATTTGCTATGACTGGCGCCGTGCTGGGCCATGCGGTGTTGCAGCTTGACCTGTCGCTGTTATCACTGCTTGGCGTTCTGGCGCTGTGCGGGGTGGTGGTCAATGACGGATTGTTATTGCTGGATAATTTGCGCCAACAGCCGGACGCGCCGCTGCAACAGCAGTTGGTTCAAGCCTGCCGCGACCGCTTCCGTTCCTGTTTGCTGACCTCGGTGACCACCATTCTGGGCCTGTTCCCAATTATTTTTGAAACCAGCCAGCAGGCGCAGTTTGTCATTCCGATGGCGGTTTCGGTGTGCTTTGGCCTGATGCTGTCCACGCTGGTGACGTTGCTGCTGCTGCCGGCTCTGGTGTTGGCGCTGGCCGATATCCGCCGCGTTTTTGCGCCGGAACTTGCAGTCCCTGTTGAACTATGAAAAGGAGATCCTGATGAGAAACAGCGGTTTAGATTATCTGAAGTTTGGTATGGCGCTGATGGTGATAGGGATCCATTGCGCCAGTATCGGTTACCACAGTGAGTTGTGGGGGGTGCTGACGGCACAGGGCTTGTTCCGGGTAGCCGTGCCGGTGTTTTTTATTATCAATGGCTACTACCTGTATGACAGCATCCGCAAAGGCCAGGCTACGGCCATAGTGTCGCAGCTGTTTATGCTGTTTACCTGCTGGCAACTGATCTATCTGTATTTTTATGCCGACCAGGCACTGACGCAGACCGATCAGTTTTTAACCACCTTACTGCTTGGTTATAACCATTTATGGTACCTGTCCGCGCTGGTGGTCTCGGTCATCGCCGTTTATTTCATCCGGCGCGGCAGTACCCGTCAGCTCAGTTATTGGGCGGTCAGTCTGTATCTGTTTGGCGTGTTGCTGCAGTACGGTACCAATTATCAGTGGCTGCCGATGGAAAATGGCTATCTGTATTTTCGCAGTGCGTTGTTTTTCGGTATTCCATTTGTACTGATTGGTTTTTTGCTGCGGCGCGAAGGCATCTCCCGCTTACCCGGCCGTTTTCCGCTGTTGTGGCTGCTGGGCGCACTGAGTTTATTGGTGATCGAGGCTGCACTGAATTATCAGCAACATCAGCAGGTGGTCGGGTACGACCTGCCACTCAGTGCCCTGCTGGCAGCGCCGGTGCTGTTCCTGTGGGCGCTGGGACTGCCATCCGTCAGTTCGGGCCGCTCCAGGCTGTATTCACAAATGGCCACCACTATTTATCTGATCCACCCCTGGTTTAACTATCTGCTGCACCTGCTGAATGTGCCACAGGGCTCGATCGGCAAATACGCCGGTTCCGTGCTTGGTTCGATGGCGGCTGCTTATTTATACCTGCTGTTTCAACAACTGCTCAGTAAATGGCAACGCGCCACCCTGAGTACAGACCGTGTCAGTTAACAACACAAGGTGATTATGGACCGTCGTATATTTTTGCAATCCGGCTTACATGCCGTACTGGCTGCCGCCACTCTGCCCTGGGCTGGCTGGGCTCTGGCCGCCCCGACCGAAGCAGCGTTATTACAACAGCGGCTGCAGCAACTGTTGGCGATACCAACACCTTATCTGCAGCAGCATCTGCCGCAGATTTGGCAAGATCTGACCGCGGCGGAACGCCAGACGCTGGCTGGTTTTTTAGTCGCGGCAGATCCGGCGGCGAACTGGTTAAAAGACGCCGGAGCCGGGCCATTGCTGAAGCAAATCAGCCGCGCTTTATATACCGGCAAACAGCTGCCGGGCCGGCCGGATGGCCGGTATGACCCGGACGGTGGTTATTGTCGCCAGCTGCTGCCAAAACTGTATAAAGCCCGGCTGACCTGCCACGGTCCGGTGAATTTCTGGCACAGCGTGGAAGGAGTGTCCTGATGTCGCAACAACCTTATGATGTCGTGATAGTCGGTTCTGGTGTCGCCGGCGCCATGACCGCCTGGAAAGCCGCCCGCAGCGGCCTGAAAGTGCTGATCCTCGAAGCCGGTCCGCGCCTGGAACGTCACCAGCTGGCCAGCCGCCACCGTGCTTCGTCACGCTGGGATTCGATGGCGCCCTATCCGGCCCAGCCGCATGCCCGTCAGGCCGATCCGATTGGCGATCCGGCCTATCTGACGTCAACGGCACAGTCTTACGACACCACATATATCCGCGCCGCCGGTGGTACCACCTGGCACTGGGGCTCAGCGTCGTGGCGCATCCCAGCCAAAGACTTCCGGCTACAACAACATTATGGTGTTGGGCGCGACTGGCCGATCAGCTATCACGATCTGGAAACCTATTACGCCGAAGCAGAACGCGAAATGGGCGTATCGGGCCGCGACATTCCGCATCTGGACCTGCCGCGCAGCAGTGCCTTCCCGATGCCACCGCCACAGTTTTCAGTGATGGATCAGGTGCTGGCCGGTCCGCTGAAGGCCATCGGCATGGAGCTGTTTCAGGAGCCGGTCGCACGCAACAGTCAGTTGTATGACAACAGGCCGCCGTGCTGTGGCAATAACAATTGTGTGCCGATCTGCCCCATTGGTGCGCAATACTGCGCCGATATGACATTAACCAAAGCGCTGCAAGCCGGTGCCGAAATTCGCTATAACGCGATCGTGCATCAGCTGCAGGATCAGTCCGACGGTCAGATCAACGGCCTGTTTTATCTCGATCCGGCCGGCCAGCGCCATCAGGTGCAAGCGCGTTGTTATGTACTGGCCGCCAATGCGATCGAAAGTTGCAAAATCCTGCTGATGTCGGTGAGCCAACACAGCCCGGCCGGTCTTGCCAACAGTTCAGGTCTGGTCGGCTGTAACCTGATGGACCACCCGCACATTTACGCCACCTTTGACTGCAGTTTTCCGGTGTACGCGGGGCGTGGTCCTATTGGTATCACCGGCATTACCCAGTTTATGGATGGCGATTTTCGCCGGCAGATGGGCGCAAAAAAGTTCTCGATCTTAAACGGCAACCAGCTCGAACCAGTCAGCGAAGCGCTAATTGACCAGGGCCTGACCGGTGAAGCACTGAACCAGGCGATCCGGCATCAGGCGGTCAGACGGTTCAGCTCTTATGTACAACATGAACAGTTGCCACATCCGGACAACCGCATCACGTTACATCCGACCGAAAAAGACGTGCTCGGCCTGCCGCTGCCGGTGGTGCACTGGCGGGTCGACGACTATGCCCGCAAAAGTTGTGAGCACAGTGCAGAACTATACCGGCAGATCGCTAAAGCCATAGGCGCTGAAGTCCAGATTGATATGCATATGGGCTCGGATGCGCACACGCTCGGTACCACCATCATGGGCACAGATCCGACCCAGTCGGTGGTGGACGCGCAGTGCCGCGCACATGACCATCCGAATCTGTACCTTAATGGCGGCACTGTGTTTGCCAGTGGATCCAGTGTTAATCCTACCCTGACGATAGCCGCACTGGCTTTGCGGCTGGCGGATCATCTGATTAACAGGCTCAACGCAGCATGAGTCGCCGCTGGCAGTCAGCCTTGCAGCGAATAGGCTTGCTGGCACTATGTAGCAGCGTGGCACCGGCTCAGGCGGAATCGGCAGCCGCAGCGGCATACCGGCAACAACTGCCGGCACTCAGCGCTTTGCCGTCGTTTCCCCAGCCTGGTGATCATGCGGCCTGGCTGGCACTGCGGCAGCGACTTGACCATGCGGCACGGCCCGCTGCGCTTGCACAAATACAGCGCAGTGGCGTGACGTTGGCTGAGCAGACTATCGGCGGTATAACAGTGCTGACCCTGACCCCGCCGCAGCTGTGTTACCGCCAGGTGCTGCTGTACCTGCATGGGGGTGCTTTTACGCTGGGCAGTGCCCACAGCAGCAGTGCACTGGCCGCCCGGGTCGCGCGGCGGCTGGGTATGCAGGTGCTGGTAGCGGATTATGCCAAAGCCCCGCAGCAGCAATGGCAGCGGATCCAACATTCTTTGTTGCAGCTGACCAGCGAGCTGAATACGTTGTATCCGCATGGATTGGTATATTTTGGCGATTCTGCCGGCGCAAACCTCGCGACAGTAATGGCCCTGCGCACGCAGCAGCCGCCGCAGGCGCTGCTGTTATGGTCGCCCTGGGCTGAACTTGGCAATACCGGTGACAGCCGGGACAGTCTGCGTGGCGACGATCCCTATTTCAGTTATCCACGTCACCTGGCCCGGGCGGCGGCGGCCTATGCCGCGCCGGCTGACTGGCAACATCCGTGGGTGTCACCAGTCTATGCACAATATTCAGCGCAGTTTCCGCCAACATTGATCCAAAGCGGCAGTCGTGAGCTGCTGCTCAGCGACAGTATCCGGTTATATCGCAGCATGGCGGACAACGGCGCTCCGGTGCAGCTGGATCTGTATGATGGCATGCTGCATGTCTTTGCCGCTGCGTTGCCGCAGGCGCCGGAAACACAGCTGTTGCTCAAACAAATGGCAGTTTTTCTGGCGCAAAAACTGCCGGTGCCGCCGGCACAACAAGGCCAGCACCAGCAGTGCCGCAACAGCGATTGACAACGCTGTCAGTGCAATGCTAAATAAGCTGTCATTTTCATTTTATAAGCAGAGCAGTCATGGCTAAACCCATCTCGTCGGTTGTAATTGTTGGCGGCGGCACCGCCGGCTGGATGGCAGCGATCAGCCTGGCCCGGATGACCAGAACAGAGCCTTTACAGATCACCTTAATCGAATCCAGCCGGATCGGCACCGTCGGCGTGGGCGAAGCGACTATTCCTGGCATCGTGCATTTTAATCATCAGGTTGGCCTGGAAGAAATTGCCTTTATTAAGGCAACACAGGCGAGCTTTAAACTCGGGATCCAGTTCGAAAACTGGTATCAGCAGGACAGCCGGTTTTTCCATCCATTTTCTGATTTTGGTCTGCCAATCGATCAGGTCGCTTTTCATCATTATCTGAACCGGCTGGCACTGGCTGGCCATCCGGTGAATTTTGAAGACTATTCTTTTGCCAGCGTGCTGGCGCGGCACGACAAATTTGCTCAGCCGCACCCGCAGCCCAGCTCGCCACTGGCCGATTTTAATTATGCCTATCACTTTGACGCCTCGTTATACGCGGCCTACCTGAAACAACATGCGATGGCCGCCGGCGTCAAACACCTGGATGCGGAGATCAGTCAGGTCGTGCTGCAGCCGACCACAGGTTTTATTGATCAGCTGGTGCTGGATAATGGCGAAACCCTCAGTGCCGAACTGTTTATCGACTGCTCCGGTTTTCGCAGTCTGTTACTCGGCGAAGCGCTGGGCGTCGGCTATCAAAGCTGGCAACAGTGGTTATTATGTGATGCGGCGCAGGCGGTCCAAACGGTCCGTACCGGTCCGATCCTGCCCTACACCCGTTCGATCGCGATGGATGCCGGCTGGCAGTGGCGCATCCCATTGCAACACCGGATGGGCAATGGACACATCTATGCCAGCGCTTTTTGCAGTGACGAATCCGCCCGGCAGACATTGCTGGATACGGTCGAAGGTGAAGTACTGAACAGCCCGCGCAAGCTAAGTTTTACGCCGGGCCGGCGCGACGTGATCTGGCACAAAAACTGTTTTGCCCTCGGTCTTGCCAGTGGTTTCCTGGAACCTCTGGAATCCACCAGCATCTCATTGGTGCAGACGGCGCTGGCCAAACTGCAGGCGTTTTTCCCGGATCAGGATTTTGCCCCTGCCGCGATTGCCGAAGTGAACCGGCTGCATAATGCCGAGCTGGAAAATATCCGTGATTTCCTGATCCTGCACTACAAACTGACTGACCGGCGCGATTCTGAATTCTGGCGTTACTGCGCCGCGATGCAGGTACCGGATACTCTGCAGCATAAAATGGACCTGTACCGCGAACGCGGTCATCTGGTGCAATATGATCAGGAATCGTTTAAAGGCGCCAGCTGGCTGGCGATGTACAACGGCTATCGGTTTCAGGCGCAGGGCTATGACCCAAGAGCCGGTCAGGTGCCGCTAGACCTGATGCAACAACGGCTAACTCAGCTCAAGCAATCGATCCAACAAGCCGCAGGTTCGGCCGTCAGTCATCAGGACTTTATCAGCCGCCACTGCGCCGCGACGCCGCTCTGAACCATCAGATGCAAGATTGCTGAACCCCTTGCGTTTTCAGGCGCCGGGGCTCAGTACGCCCTCACATCAGCTTTGGCGCCGCACAATATTGGCGAAGGAAATCGCCGTGTGACGGCTGTGTCTGCGCATAACGCAAAATACCTTGTTGGCCAGCCTGCAGGCTCTGCTGTAGTTTCTGCGCATTTAGCGCGTCAACGGTTGGGTTATACCGAGTCGGGAGCACGCCCATGCCGGTGAATACTGCATACCAGCTGGTCGGCTGGAACAACTCTTCGGCGCCCGGAATAATGCTGCCGCTGTGGCGGAAATAATCCAGTTTATAGCGCAGGCTGTCGGAGACCGGCATCTGCTGACACCAACGCCAGAACTCGGTGTCGCTGCGGTTGGTTTCGCAATAATGTAGTGCCAGAAAATCGCGGATCTCCTGATAATCGCTGTACACCCGGCGGTTAAATTCATTGCGCAGCGCGCTGTTGTCACCCCGGTCCGGGAACATCCGCACAAACAGCGCCAGCGTTTTTGACACTAAGTGAATGGCCGTCGATTCCAGCGGTTCGAGAAAACCCTGTGCCAGTCCGAGCGCCAAACAATTGCGTTGCCACGGTTGTTTGCGAATGCCGGTGACAAAAGGGATCACACGTGGCTCGATCAGCGGTGTCCCTTCAACTGTCTGCAACAACGTCTGTTTCGCCTGTTCGTCGCTGATAAAATCACTGCAATACACATACCCGTTACCAGCACGGTGTTGTAGTGGAATTTGCCAGGTCCAGCCGGCATCCTGCGCACGGGCGATGGTATAAGGCCTTGGATCTGCGACATTTTCAGTCTGTACCGTCACCGCTCTGTTGCAAGGCAGCATATAGGACCAGTCTTCGTAACCGGCTTTTAATGTCTGTTCAATCAACAAACCACGAAAGCCGGTGCAGTCGATAAAAAACTCGCCAGTTAATACCCGGCCATCATCCAGCAGCAATTCCTTGATATCGCCACAAGGATGCTGCTGCACCGCTGCGATTTTACCTTCGTGGCGCACCACGCCGAGGTTTTCTGCATACCGGCGTAAATATTGTCCGACCAATGCCGAATCCAGATGCAACGCGTATTGCGCCATCGCCAGCGGCGTATTGACAGCCTGATGTGGCAGGAAAAACTTATTGGCTTCGGCCAGCACCGCTTCAGGCGAATGAGACATCAGCGACGACGGATCGCCCATCGCCCGGCATTTTAACCAGCACTGATAAAAATCATGGCCATCGATTTGTTTGCCTAATACACCAAAGGGGTGAAAATAACCTTGTCCTTTAGTGTGCCAGTCTTCAAAACGAATGCCCCATTTAAAAGTGGCTTGGGTCGCTTTGATAAATTCAACCAAATCAATACCAAGGCTCTCCAACGTGGCGAGTAGTGGCGGAATCGTCGCTTCGCCGACACCGATAATACCGATCTCTGCTGATTCCACCAGCTCAATACGGACATTACTGCCAGCAAAGATCCGCGCCAGCGTTGCTGCGGCGATCCAGCCGGCGGTACCACCACCGGCGATGACAAATTTTTCAATCGGTTGTGCTGTCATTGTGTTCACTTGCTGGCCCCTGCTACTGCTTGCGGCATGCTCTGATAGCCACAGAAACGCCGTAAAAATTCCTGATGTTCCGGCACCGCCTGCACGGTCCGGCTGATGTAGTCACGCATCTGCTGTAACTGCGCTAATAACTGTTGTGGCGGCAAACTGTCGGCTCTGGCGTTAAAGGCGCCGGGTTTAACCCCCAGGCCGTCATACAACGCCAGCCAGCTGTCCGCACCAAAGATTTCCCACGGCAGCCGCGGCACCTCTGCATGATCCTGATAGGCCTGCATTTTGTCCGCCAGCTCGGGTGGCAATGTCATGGCCCGGCTTTGTCGCCACAACGGCGCATCATCGCGCTGATTCGCTTTGTAATGCAGGATAATAAAGTCACGGATCCGTTCGTATTCGAGCTTGGTGACTTCATTAAACCGATCGATATCGGTCTGATCATAAGCCGGCGTACTGAAGGTTTGCAGCAGCCGGTCAATTGAGGTTTCAATCAGGGCGATACTGGTCGATTCCAGCGGCTCGAGAAATCCGGACGCCAGCCCAAGCGCGACACAGTTTTTCACCCAGGCTTGCTTGCGCCGGCCCGGCGTAAAACGGAACTGGCGTGGGTTGTGCAGTGGCTGACCGCTGACATGCGACAACATAGTTGCAGTGGCTTCATCATCGCTGATGCAGGCACTGGCATAAACATACCCATTGCCATGGCGGTGCTGTAACGGAATTTGCCACTGCCAGCCGGCACTGTGGGCGGTTGCTTTAGTGCGTGCCACCGGCGCACCGCTGACTTCACTTTGTACCGCAATGGCCCGATCGCAGAACAACCATTGCGACCAGTTCTCGTAACCGCTTTGCAGTGCTTCTTCAATCAGCATGCCTTTAAAGCCGGTACAGTCGACAAAAAAGTCGCCCTTGACCACTTCCCCGCTTTGTAACACCAGCGCCTCAATACCATTGGCATTGGTCAGCACCTGGTCGATCATTGCATCAGTGCGCTCTACCCCGCGGGCCTCGCTGTATTCGCGCATCAACACCGCAAAGCGCGAGGCATCAAAATGCAGCGCCCAGTCAAAAATACTCAGCATCGATTGCGGCTGTGGCGCCGGTAAACAAAATTTGTTCTGCTGCGCCAGATTCACGCCGAGTGAATAAGCCGCCAGCGGCGTGGTGTCACCGAGCTGCTGCGCTTTGAGATAACAATGAATAAAAGGCACATCCTGCACCTGCTGGCCAAACAGACCAAACGGGTGGATAAAACTGCTGCCAACAGTGCGCCAGTTGCGAAATTCGATGCCAAGTTTACAGGTCGCTTTGGTCGCCGCGATTACTTGCGGATCGGTCAGGCCAAGCCTGGCGTAAAACCGGCGGATGCTGGGAATAGTCGATTCCCCCACCCCGACTGTACCCAGTTCCGACGATTCAATCAGCCGGATCTGTACCGGCTGAGCCCGGAATTGGGGCGTAGAAAAATGCTGACAAAGCGCCGCGGCGCACATCCAGCCGGCTGTGCCGCCACCGACAATCACAATGGTTCTTATTGTAGTTTTTTGCATGATTATTGTTGCTCTGTCTGCTGTGAATTTGCTGCACTTGCCAGTGCTACCTTATTGCAGTTTCTGCTGAAAAAAAACCGCCGCAGAGGCTGCGACGGTTTTATTTTTTAGCAATCAACTGCGCTTAGAACTTCACACGTACACCGGCAGTCCAGCGTGCTTCATACACGTTCTGGAAAGCTTTTTGGCTTTCGAATTCCAGATAAGTTTGCTGGAATTCTTCAGTGATGTTCGAACCGTTCACATAGAAGCTGGTCATGTCGTCGTAATCATATGACACGCTCAGATCTAACTGTGAATACGTGTCCTGATACAGTGACTGGCCGCCAACCGCATCTGAACCCTGAGTGATCAGACGTGGGCTGCGTGAGTTCCATGCCAGACGGGTTGAGAAACCACCCTGTTCATACCACACCACAAAGTTGTAAGTATCTTCTGACATGCCTGGGAATGGTAACTCTTTACCCAGTACATCTTTTTTGTCTTGTTTCGATTTGCTCAGCGTATAGTTCGCATCTAAACCGAAGTGCGACAGGAAGCTGCCTTCATCCAGCACGTCATTCAATGCCAGACGACCACCGATCTCCAGACCCGTCACGTTGCCGCCGTCACCCTGAACTTGTGTGGTGAATGGCCACGGACCCCGTTTCACACCGTCCAGATCCGGCTCATCAACCATGATTTCGCCGCTCTTCGTGAAGCTTTCGATGTCGATTTTGTAAGTCGACAGGTAAGCCATTGACGCGCTGCCCATGTAGTATTCTGCTGACAACGAGAAGTTGTCTGAACGCCATGGATTCAGGCTTGGGTTACCAGTCAGGTTGCCGTTACGTACGCGCAGACAGTTACAGCTGCCGTCGATGGTCATACCGACCGACTTACCGCCCCCCCAGACCATCAGGTCCAGCGGTTGCATGTTTTTCGAGAACGCACCACGCAGGATCACATCTTCTGCCGCTTCAACATTGACGTTCAATGATGGCAGGTAGTCCGTGTAGGTGCGGGTTGTCACTGCGTCACCGGCATCTGGTGCCAGGCCGCTGTGTGGTAAGTTCTGACCAGTCAGGTTTTGTTTGACGTACAGTTCGGTTTCAATCACTTTGATACCGAAGTTACCGCTGACAATACCTTGTTCGAAATTGGCTTGTGCGAAGTAGTTGAATTCATCCAGACCAACATCATAGCTGGCGCCAGCGTTTTCAACGCGCTTCACATTACCGAAGGTTTTTTCGTGGAATGCACGTGGGTCACGGAAGTTATTTGGATCAATCACCCAAACACCCGGAATACCCTGTACACCACCAAAGTTAGTCTGATAAGACACTGTGGTGTATTTATCCAGACGAGTTGGGCCTAACAGTGTGTATGGCATCCAGGTGCCCGCTTTGATCACCTGACCATCAAACACAGTATCAACTTTCAGTTTTTCACCCGCTGCAGCATTGCCTTCACAGCCTGCTGAGTTGATGTACTGATCCACCGCTTTCCACTGCGCGATATCACAGCCATTACCGAAATCTGATGTGTAAGTGAAGTCAGCACGGTCAACCGCACGTTCCAGTGCGCGGATACCGAAATCGACGCTCTTCACGAAGCCTTCCTGGAACTCATAGTTCCATTTGGTGCTGATAGTATTGATTTCACCATTGGTATCAGTGTTGCCTTCTGAAGAGAACGCACCGATGTGGTAAGAATTCAGATCTGCCATGTAGGCCGCAACACTACGTGCGCCAGCGCCACCATTAACGATTTGATCAAAACCACCGAATACCGGGTGTTTGCCTGACGCGTCATAAGTCAGCAGGAACTTGTTGTCTTCGATACCACCTGGTGAGAAACGGGCGAAACAGCCACCGTTCACGCCAACAATGGCTTCACCGTTTTTACAGTTAGCGCCTTGTGAGAACTGACCAGGGCCTGTCACCAGGGTGCCTTTGTCGATGCTCAGCATATCGCCTTCACCGTAACCGTGGCGCATGGTGTGTGATGCGTCAGCGCGCGTCACGCGGATGTCGCCTTTCAGCGGGCCGCCCTGATCGATTTTCAGTTGCAGGTTCAGGTTGCGTGATTTTTCTTCGTTGATATTCACCTGAGTGAATGACTGCATCCGCCATGGACGCAGCTGGAACGCATTGACAGCTTCCCACGCATTGCCATCTTTGTCCGTGAATTTGTCACCGGTACGACCATTGGCAGTTGGGAATGCATAGTCATTGAACGTGTACCAGCGGTTGTTTTGTGAGAAACCACTGCGGGCGTTAAAACGTTCCTGATCGGTATAGAAATAATCAGCGATCAGTTCAAAACCGCTGGCCACTTCAGCCTGGAAAGATGCCTGGAACGCGTTACGATCACGCTCTTCCTGCTTGTTAAAAGCGGCAAAACCTTGTGGTACAACGTGGCGGACTTTATCGCCGCGCGGGTTAGCACCCCAGGTATGGTTGTTGTTAGCTGCACCGATACCGCCATTTTCAGAGGTATCGAAATAACCGTTGTAGTCGGTCGCCAGATTGGCTTCTGAGGTCACGGCTGAAACCAGCACGCCCCATTTGTCTTCACGGAATGAAAACAGGCCGTTGACTGACGGATCAGTTTCTTTGCTGATAGAACCACGGGTGGCTTCAGCACCACCGGCAAAAGTGAAACCTTCTTCCATATCAAATGGACGACGGGTTCTTAAATCAATCGAACCTGAAATGCCTTTGGCGCTTTGTTTGGCTTCGCCAGATTTAAATACATCAACACCAGAGAACAGTTGTGATGGCAGATCACCGTAGTCGGCACGCGAAGAGTCAATCGTCGTCGCACTTAAAAATACTTCGCCATTTAGTGTGGTATCAATTTGTGGTAAGCCACGGATCGCCACCGGACCACCTTCACCTGCCACACGTTCAATCTGCACACCGGTGATCCGCTGCAGTGAATCTGCGATGGTGACGTCCGGTAACTTACCGATGTCTTGCGCCGTGATACCGTCTACCTGTGAAGTACCAAAACGTTTGGTGTTAATTGAAGCGGCAGTACTGGCACGGATACCGCGAACCTGGATCACTTCGATTTGTTGTTCTTTTTGTTGCGCGCCATCAGCCTGTGCCTGCTGAGCGAATACCGGCGCTGTAAACGCCACAGTACCAACCATCAGACCCAGTTTGACTGCTACGGCACATTTATTCATTTTATTGTGCGACATAAGCTTCTCCCATTCCTGTTTTTTTCTTCGTGTGCGATGAATTTTTTCTGTCCTGCAATGACAACGCTGTCATTAAATCTCAACATACACAAATTAAATTTACTTTGCAAACCCCATTCGCTGATTTTTTAGACTGATTTTGCCGTTCAGGACAATCGGCTGATCGTGGTTGATATTAGGACAAGACAGCGAGTTCATCCTTGTCTAGCCGCCAAATACATCTATAACAATATGTATTTATTGCACTTTTTTAATTGATAAATTTTATCTCCCGCCTGCTGCTCATTTTTTGTTAAATAAACAATTGCTGTTTTGGCCAAAACGTTGTATCCCTTAGTTCAATAATTCTTACAAAATGACTACCGCTGTCATTGCTGGCGTAAAGCGCCGGTTTTTCGGGCTGTTACCGCTATTGTAAACACCCGGCTGACAGCCTTTAATTTGCCTGGAAGCGCTATGAAAGTAACGATTAACGACGTCGCCGAACGGGCCGGAGTGTCCATCAAAACGGTGTCGCGGGTGATGAATAATGAGCCCTCGGTCAAAAAGACCACACTGGATAAAGTCACCGCAGCAATTGCTGAGCTGAATTATCAGCCGAACGCGGCCGCCCGCAACCTGGCCAGTACCCGCTCTTACAGCATTGGTTATATCTACGATAACCCGAACGCCTATTACATCATCGACATGCAAAAAGGTTTGCTCGATGCGTGCCGCAAGCATGGTTATGAACTGTTGATCCACCCAACCAATGCCAAGTCCGCCAATATTGTGCAGGAAGTGATTGATGTGGTGCAGCATGCGCGCCTGGCCGGTCTGGTGCTGACGCCGCCATTTTCCGAAATGCCGGAAATAGCCGAAGCGCTGGAACGGATTGAAGTGGATTTTGTCCGGATCATTTCCGGCTCTACACCGTCGCCGAAGCTGACTAATTGTGTGTTAGTCGACGACTTCACTGCCGCCTTTAAAATCACTAACCATTTGCTGGAACTGGGCCACACTGATATCGCGTTTTTATGCGGTGATGAAGAACACAGCTCCAGTGGCGAACGTCTGGCGGGCTTTCAGGCAGCACTGACGAAACGCGGTATTCAGGCCAATCCGAAATTTGTTTTACCGGGTAGCTACTCGTTTGAATCCGGCATCAAAGGCGCCAAGCACTTGTTAGGCCTGGCACATAAACCAACGGCGATCTTTGCCTGTAACGACGAAATCGCTGCCGGTGCGTTGTTTAGCGCCCGGCTGGCCAACGTGGCTATTCCAGAGCAGTTATCGATCGTTGGTTTTGAAAACAGCCCGTTCTCGCGCCAGACCTGGCCACCGCTGACCACCGCCAACCAGCCAAATAGTACTATCGCCTCGCAAGCGGCCGAATTGTTATTCCGCCACACCAGACCCGGCAATACCCGCAGTGCCGTTGAGCAACAACCGGTATTTATTCCGGAATTACTGGTGCGTGAATCCACCGCCATCTGCCCGCGCTGACAAACACTCACAACAAAAAAGGAGCCAACCGGCTCCTTTTTTATTACAACGACTTAGTCGTTAAGGCGCTACAGCCTGCATCATCAGTGCAGACAGATAACCACCATAAGTGCCCAGCGCATAACCTAATACGGCCAATAACACGCCCACCGGCGCTAATGACGGATGGAAAGCTGCAGCAACCACAGGGGCCGAAGCGGCGCCGCCGATATTGGCCTGACTGCCAACTGCCATGTAAAACACCGGCGCTTTCAGTAATTTCATCATGCCAAGTAACAAAGCGGCATGGATCGAGATCCAGACTAAACCAACGAGGAACATCACCGGATAATCGACGATGGCAGTCACATCCATATGCATACCAATAGTGGCGACCAGGATATACACCATCACCGAACCAACTTTAGACGCGCCTGTGGCTTCGAGGTGACGCAGCTTGGTACCGGATAACAGCAGACCAAAAGTCGTCGCCAGTACCACAATCCAGAAGAAGGTACTGGTCAGGCTATACATCGCCAGTTCTGGTGCGTGCTGTTCAATCCATGGTGCAATGATGTTGGCCAGCCAGTGCGACAGACCTGCCACACCAAAGCCAACAGCAATAATCATCATCAAATCATTGGTGGACGGATTGCGGGAGTTTTCTGCCTGATATTTCTCAATTTTGCCTTTTAAATGCTCCAGCGCGCGGGTATCAGCACCATTGGCTTTATCCAGGCGCGCTGCATTTGCTGCCATCCATAACAACACCGCAGTCCAGATATTGGCAACCAGCACATCGACCGTGATCATCACCGAGAAGATCTCGCCGCTTGGCTGAAACACTTCTTTCATCGCAGCCTGGTTGGCACTGCCGCCGATCCAGCTGCCGGCAATAGTCGACATGCCGCGCCAGGCCGCATCTGCACCCTCGCCACCCAGCTGCTCCGGGAAAAAATGGCCAACAGTCGCCAGCGCAATGGGCCCACCCAGCACGACGCCGACAGTACCGGTTAAGAACAATACTAATGCTTTAGGGCCTAAACCCAGAATGGCGCGAAAATCGACGCTCAGCGTCAGCAACACCAGACAGACTGGCAACAAATAACGCGAAGCCATCTGATACAGTTGCGAATGTTCGCCATCAATAATGCCAAAGCTGTTAAATAACGACGGAATGAAATAACACAGCAGTACCGAAGGTACATACCGGTAAAATTTTTGCCAAAACGGATTGGCACTATGGCTGGTATGAAATACAAATCCGAGGATCAGCGCCAACAAGCCGAGGACGACGGCGTCGTTGGTGATCATAGCGGTTGAAGTCTGCATGCAGAATTCCTTACGTGACAGGTCTACAGAATGAAGTGCAACTGAGCAGGACTTTTTCCGACTTAACGCGAAACAACGGCACAACACATTGTTATCAGCTGTTTTTTACGGTCTAAACTGCGAATGAAGCACGAGATAATTTTATTGTTATGCACCGAAACATAGCATAGATATAGGCTCTGGCAAAGACTTGTGCGGTTTTCTGACTGCTCAGCGCTATGAATGACCTTGTGTGAAGTTCTTCGCAATCTAGTCCCGTTGTGCCGCCATCGCCGGCTGCAGTTAACTGCATTGGTGTTGTTATTTTCACCAGCTGCTTTTCATCTGTGCACGCTATAGCACTAAAGTACCGTTTACCTGCCGTGCACAACCTTCTAGCCTGAAGATTGAATATCTGATGAAGTTCAGAACAGAATTTTTGCAAAAAGAGGCAGTTATGCGGGTTTTCATCACAGGTGGCAGCGGTGGTATCGGGTTTGCGGTGGCTTCAGCTTATGCCGCAGACGGACATGAAGTGATCCTGGCGGATATTAATCTGACGCTGGCACAGGAAAAAGCCGCGGAGCTGGTCGCAGCCGGCGGTATCGCCTCCGCCATGTTATTAGATTTAACGCAACAACAAAGTATCGAACAAGCGGCAGCAGCAGCCGGTGCTGTGGATATTCTGGTCAATAACGCCGGAATTCAGCATGTCGCCCGGCTTGAAGAATTTCCGGAACACAAATGGCAGCAGCTTTTACAAGTCATGCTGACTGGCCCGGCGATGCTGAGCAAAGCCCTGCTGCCCGGCATGCGCAGTCGTGGCTTTGGCCGCATTATTAATGTCGGTTCTATCCATGCGCTGATCGCGTCGCCGTTTAAATCCGCTTATGTCGCAGCAAAACATGGCTTGTTGGGTTTTAGCAAAGTCGTTGCGTTAGAGAATGCCGATTTTGATTTCACCATTAACACCATTTGCCCGGCTTATGTGCGCACGCCATTGGTTGACGCGCAAATTGCCGCGCAGTGCAAAGAGCATCAGCTCAGCGAAACGGAAGTGATTGAAAAAATCATGCTGGCGCCGATGCCGCAAAAAGCCTTTATCGGTGTTGATGAAATTGCCGCCACAGCAATGTTTTTGACCGCACCGGCCGCCCGGCATATCACCGCCCAAACACTGGTACTTGACGGCGGCTGGACGGCGCGTTAAGCCCAATCGTTACAGGGTAAACGGCCGGCGGATGCTTTGCGCCAGCAGGAACTTCAGGCACAATCAAAGGCTTCGCGGTGGAACCGGTAACATCTGAGATGATTCTGAGTCAGGGCAGTATTGGCATTGGCAGCATTGCCGCGCTGTCGCTGCTCTATTTATTGGTGTTATACAGCGTCGGTCGCCTGGGCCGGCGTTTTACCGGTAAACATCCATTGGCGCCTTGGGTGTTCAGTTTTGCGCTCGCCATTTACTGCACCAGCTGGGCTTTTTATGGCGTCACCGCGCAGGCCGCCGTCAATGGCTGGTGGATCCCCCCTACATATATCGGATCGTTGTTACTGTTCTGGTTTGGCTTTGGCCTGATCAGCCGCATTGCCATGGTCTGCCGCCGGCTGCGCATTACCTCAGTCGCCGACTTTATTGCCACGCGTTATGGCCACTCGCGCTTGCTTGCCGTGATCACCACGCTGATTGTATTAATGGCGGTGATCCCTTATATCGCGCTGCAGTTACAGGCGGTATCAACCAGTATCAACGCCTTGGTTGGCACCGATAAACTGATTGGCACTGGCAAAGCAACACTTTGGTATCAGGACACCGGCCTCTATGTCAGCCTGTGGTTAGCCGTTTTTGCCATGTTATTTGTTGGTCGCAGTGCCAAGGCCCACCAACCCAATCCGGGTCTGATGACCGCCATCGCCTTTGAGTCTCTGGTCAAACTACTGGCACTGTTGGCAGTCGGTTGTTTTGTTGTGTTTGGTTTGTTTGATGGCTTTGCCGATATTTTTGCCAAAGCGGCGCTGTCCAACGAGGTGGCCACGCTGCAAAGTCAGGGCGCACCGGTTTCGGTGTACTGGATCCATGTCTTGCTCGGTTTTGCCGCCACGTTATGCCTACCACGCCAGTTCCATGTCAGTTTTGTCGAAATTCAGCACCTGCGGCATCTGAAGCATGCGCGTTGGATCTTCCCGGGTTACCTGCTGCTGATGAGTCTGTTTACGCTGCCGGTGGCACTCGCCGGCACCTTATTGTTGGGCCATCATGCCAGTATCGATTTAGTCGTGCTGCAGCTGCCATTATTTGCCAATCGCACCGACATGGCGCTGCTGGCCTATCTTGGCGGTTTTTCTGCGGCCACCAGTATGGTGATCGTTGCCACTGTGGTGCTGGGCATCATGATCACCAACGACTTGCTGACACCGCTGATTTACCGGCAGCAACAAAAACCGGCCGATGGCAAACCCTGGATCCGGATGGTGACGCTGCGCCGGTTGTCGATGCTCAGTGTGTTAACGCTGGGCTATCTGTATTACCTGTTGATCGGCACAGAAACCGGCCTGGCTCAGCTCGGGCTGATGGCATTTGCTTTGATTGCCCAACTGGCGCCGGCGCTGATTTTAGGGCTCAGCAGCCGGCGGGTGAACCGTCAGGGTGCATTGGCTGGTTTACTCAGCGGTGCCGCGCTTTGGGCCTATATTCTGTTATTGCCCGAACTCAGCCGCGCCGGTCTGTTACGCTGGGACTGGCTCAGTCAGGGCCCTTTTGGCCTGTCGGCCCTGGCACCGAATGCGTTATTAGGCGGTCAGTTTGACCTGATCAGTCTCGGTGTCGTGGTCAGTCTCAGTGTCAATACGCTGATGTTGTTGCTGGTCAGCCAGCTCAGTCAGACCCGGCTGACTGAATATCTGGAAAGCGCACGTTTTTTCCGCCAGAGCAAACCGCAAGCCACGCAGCCGTCGCCGCCGCTGACGGTCCAGGATTGTTATTTACTGGTGCGTCGATTTGCCGGCGAACGCGAAGCACGGCTGCTATTACAACGCCACTTTAAAAGCACCACACCACAACTGGAAGCACGGGCACCGCAAAGTCTGCAACAAAGCGCCGAACGCACACTGGCCGCCGTCGTCGGTGGTGCGTCGATGCGATTGCTGCTGAATGCCGCCGGCAAAAACAGCCAGTTACCGCTGGAATCGGTGGCCCGCTTCGTCGACGAAGCCAGTCAGGTGTATTTGTTTAATCAGGCGCTGCTGCGCGCCACTATCGACAATATCAGCATGGGCATCAGTGTGGTGGACGCTGACCTGCGGCTGATTGCCTGGAACCAGCGTTATTTGCAGATGTTTGCTTATCCCGCTGGTTTGATTGAAGTCGGTCGGCCAGTGGCAGATTTGATCCGCTACAACGCTGAACGCGGTTGGTTTCACGATGCCGCCATGCCGGATGCGACGCAAATCAGCGCCGAGATCGAAAAACGGCTGAATTTCCTGCGTCAGGGCAGCAGTTATCGTTTTCAGCGCCGCCAGCGCGATGGCCGGGTATTTGAGATGCAGGGTCATCCGTTACCGGGCGGTGGTTTTGTCACGACTTACAGCGATGTCAGCTCTTTTATCGCCGTGCAGCAACAACTGGAAGCCAGTAACAGCACACTGGAACAACGCGTGATGAGCCGCACCTCAGAACTGGAACTGCTGAATCAGCAGCTGGCCACTGCCAAACAACAGCTGGAGGAACATACTGCCAGCAAAAACCGTTTTTTTGCCGCCGCCAGCCACGATTTATTACAGCCGTTTAATGCTGCCGCCTTGTTTTGTGGCCTAATCCGCGAAAAAAGCACCGACGCGCAGGTGCAGCAATTAGCCCGGGATCTGGCGGCGTCGCTCAATTCCGCCGAAGAACTGCTGGCCAGTATTCTGGAACTGACCAAACTCGATGCCGGCGTGATCAAAGCGCAAAAGGCACCGGCCAGTGTTGGCAGTCTGCTCGATCAAATCGCCCGGGAAGCTGGTTTATTATCTGCAGGTAAACCGATCCAGTTCCGCTACCGGCCAAGCCGGCTTTGGGTAGACACTGACAGCCGCTTATTGCGTCGCGTCGTGCAGAATCTGGTCGCCAACGCTTTACGCTACACCCCACAGGGCAAAATTCTGCTGGGCTGCCGGCGCACCCGGCTGCAGGGAGCACCAGCACTACGCATCGAGGTTTGGGATACCGGCATTGGCATCCGCCCGGATGAACAGCAACGGATCTTTTTGGAGTTTCAGCAAGGCAAACAGGCGGACAATCAGGGTTTAGGTATTGGCCTCGCCATCAGCCAGCGCATCAGTGATTTGCTGCAGCACCCGCTGACGCTGCGATCAGCGCCGGGTAAAGGCAGCTGTTTTGCCGTCACTTTGCCTTTGTGCACGGCTGCCGCGACGGCGGCTCCGGTGCTGGCGCCGCGGGAGCAACAAGTCAGTTTCAGCGGCAAAACGATTTTATTGCTCGATAACGACCCGCAGTTATCCGGCGCGGTGGCGGCACTACTCAGAAGCTGGGATTGTCAGGTGTTAGTCGCACAGCAGCCGGCACAGGCGCTGCATTGGCTCAGTGCCGGCCATCAGGTCGATTTATTGTTGTTTGATTATCATCTGGACCAGGGCGCGACCGGTGTCGAAGTGGCGATGCAGCTGCAGCAGCATTATGCACTGCAGGTGCCGGTGTTGATCCATTCGGCCGACCAGCAGCAACAAACGCGTGATCACGCACTGAATAACGGCTTCCACTTTATGCTGAAACCGTTAAAACCGGCCAATCTGAAACGGCTGCTACAACGCCTGCTGCGTTGATAAATACTGCTTTAATCCGCCGCCAGACAAGCGCGGTTGCGGCCGGCCAGTTTGGCCTGATACAAGGCGCGGTCAGCCCGCCGGAACAGTTGTTCGTAGTCTTCGTCGGTGCGCAGCTGCGCCACGCCAAAACTGGCGGTCAGCTGATGCACATCAGCGATATACACCTGTTGTAACTGCTCAATGATCCGCTCAGCGATATGCAGTGCCGCGGCGATTTCAGTGTGTGGCAATAACACGACAAACTCATCGCCGCCAAAGCGGCCAAGCAAATCAGCTGGCCGCAGCGACTGTTGTGCCAGCCGTGCCAGTTGCTGCAGCGCCTGATCACCAACATGGTGACCAAACTCATCGTTAATTCGCTTAAAATAATCGATATCAAACACCAGCAACGACAGCGGCTTGTGATCCTGCTGACTGCGGATAATTTCCAGTGCCGCGCGCTGTTCCAGCCGATCACGCGACGCCACCTGCGTCAGGCTGTCGGTGAATGCGACTTTGCGCAGCTGCAGGTTATCCGCCAACAAAGTTGGGATCGCCAAACCAAATAAGGTATTAGCCGCAATGACATTAATGGCAAATTGATAGACCATTACATAGTCCATCAAGCCAAACAGATGCACCCAGAACGCGATCAGGAAACTCGACAAAGCTACACTGCTGACATTCAGCAACGCTGATTCAGAACAGGCGATCCACATATGCGGGATCACCAGGAAGAAAATGGCAAAAGCGCTGTTGGGCGAGTCGGTGACCTTGGCCAACAGCATACAAAAAGTCAGTAACAGCGCATTCAGCAACAGTTTCATCAGATACTTTGAGCTGAACTGCTGTTGTTTGAGCCCGGCCAAATCCGTCAGCCGGAACAAAGCACTTGGCATCACGCGGCTTAACAAACCGACAAAAAACGGCGCCAGCACCATCACGCCGGCCATATCGCCAATCCAGAACGGCAGCCAGGTCGCCGCGACTTCCGCTTCGGCCATCATGTCCGTCACCACCAGCGTTGGGATCACCAGCCAGGTGGCGCAAAACGAACTGACCGCTGCGATCACTAAAAACTGCACGATGATGCGGCTGATATCGCGCGCACCTTGTTTTGCCAGCGTGCGCAGCACAATAGCGCCGACGGCATACGGCAGAATATGCGCCAGACCAAACAACAGCCCGGCTTTAAGCAACTGCAGTTCATCAAGTGAGATTTGGTAATGACGGGCGGTGTAAAAAGTGATCAGTACGCAGCCAGTCAATAAGGCCGGCAAGATGGAAAAACCAAGTAATAACAAAGACGCGAAAGTCAGACCCGCAACCGGATACCAAACACTGGCATGATGGGTATATTCCACCAGCCAGCCGATCTCAAACACCAGCAGCCAAAGGCATAACAATGCCACGTTGCGCAGCAACCAGGATTGCTGCAGCCTCTCCTGCCAGAGCCGGCGATCAAACAACGTTGCGCGGTGCAGACTTTCGGATTTCACTTACGACAACTTCCAGTAATAAATACTGCCATCATCACTACCACCGACCGCGGTGTTACCGTCGGGCGTCAGCGTCATGGGCCAGTTCATCAGCTTGGTGCCATATTGCCACAGCTGCTGACCAGAACAAGCATCGAACAGATAAAAGTTGCCCGGCGATTCGTTTTGATTGCTGCCGCCACTGCTTTCATCCGGCTTACCGTCGGTGGCACTGACCCGCGTTGCCGCCAGATCTAACGTCACGCCGGGATTGACCGCATATTGCACTGGTTTACTCCAGCGCAGCACAGGCCCCCACACCGGATAGTTGGCGATCTCCGACGCGGTTTGCTCTGCATCGACCCGATATAACACGCCGGCTTGCCCCTGATTAGCGCCAACGACTATCACCAACTGCAGGGTCGGCGTCTGGGTGATCGCAATGGCATAAGCGATATTCAGTCCGGTCAAATCTGGTTTGTAGACAAAGGCCGTGCTGGGCTGCACCGCCTGAAAAAAGGCACAACTGCCATCGTGTAACGCGGCGGCGGCATAAGCCCCGTCGGTGGTCGTAACCACCCGCATCACGCCCTGTGCTTGCTGATAGCTGGTCGCCGCGCCAAATTTGCCGTTATCCAGCACAATCTGCTGCACCAGACCGGTATACACCGGCTTGACGTTGTAATTAATCGCCCCGACCCAGACCCGGCTGCCATTTGGCGCCAGCACCGCGCTGTAGCTGGAAAAATCAGCCGGCAAAGCCATGCTGTCGCTGAGAGACCAGACCGGCGCCACAGTACTGCCGGTGGCATAGTGGTACAAACGTAATTCGTGCTGGAAATCCGCCAGCAATAAAGTGCCGTCGCTGCTAAATATCAGTTGATTGACCCGCGCCGGTAAATTGTTGTCCTGAAACAAAATGCTGCCAGTGTTGGCATCGAGGATACAAAGGAAGCCACAGGTTTTGCTGGTTTCACCACCACAAGCAGCAAAGCGTTTATCGTCGCTGACCGCAACCCAGAAAATGCCTTGCGTCACATTGGCGGCTGTAACCGGCACCGACCAGAGCTGGCTGCCGGTAGCGTCATAGCCATAAAAGTTAAACTGACCAGTACCAAATTCACTGGAGGTACCGCCGACCGTCAGTTGCCCATCCGGACTGACGGCGACTGAATTAACCTGTAAACCGGTTTGTGGTGTCTGTTGCCAGCTCGGCTGGCCATTGGTGGAGGTGGTGCTTGTCATCATGTCATCCTGTTGAGCAAAAATACCGTGCCCAGCATGCAACAAAGGTCGACGGACAGCAACATTCTGCTAACAGCAAATCCATCGGCAGAACCGGATTAACGCATCCCGGCCGGGCAATGAGCACTTTGCCAGCGCGATTCACTGCTCAGTTTAAATTGCACATCACCATTTTGCGCCTGACCCGGCAGCGGCATCTTATAACGACCGGTGCCCTGCATATTCATCTGCATCCATTGCGACGTTTTTAACGTGACTGTGCCTTGCAGCGATCCGGTGTAACCGCCTTGATCCTGACACTGGCCTTTGACCGACACTGTATTGGCAGTGCTGCCGGTCAGTTGCAGCTGGCAGCGGGGTAAGTCTTTTTTTGCCCGGCTCAGCCATTGCTCCGGGGTTTTTAATAAGGCGACTTCAGCGGCGGTCAGGCATTCCTGCGCAGTACTTAAGTCTTTTTTTGGCATCATACCGGCGACTAAAGCCCGTTGTTCTTCCGGTACTGCCGCCAGCACCTGTGACTGTAACGCCTGCATTTGCTTGAGAATATCTTCGCCATTGACCAGCACCTGATGCTGACTGCGCCAGTGCCCGGTTTGCGGCTGCAACTGCGTGGCGTGGCTGTGAAAAGTGTTGAACAAGGTGGAACAAGAAAGGATAAATAAAGTGAAACGGCGCATGCGGCGCTCTCCCGGGATGCTGAAGACTGGCAGTTAGAGGCTACAGGGTATCCGGAAGTTTCAGTTTTTCAAATAAGATCCCGGCCAGGGTGCGGTTATTGACATTGAGTTTGCGCAAAATCGCTGACACATGCTGCTTGACGGTGGTTTCCTGCACATTCATTTCATAGGCGATTTGTTTGTTTAACAGACCATCGGCAATCATTTTCAGCACACGAAATTGTTGCGGCGTCAGCTGCTCGAGCCGGCCAGCGAATTCTGCGTCAATCAGATCCTGCGCCTGCGCCACACTTTGTTGTAAATCGGCCGGTAACCAGGTCTCGCCGGCCATCACCGCATCGACCGCTTCGGTCAGCACTTCCAATGGCGCAGATTTTGGTAAATAAGCCGCAGCGCCCAGTTTCAGCGCCTGTTTAATCACGGCTGGATCTTCAATCGCCGACACCATCAGCACCGAAATATCCGGATATTCAGTACGCAATGCAGTCAGACCGGCAAAACCTTCGGCGTCCGGTAGTTTTAAATCGAGCAAAATAAGTTGAGTATCCGGATGTGCGCGCAGCAAAGGCCACAACTGCGCCATGCTATGCGCCTGATACAGGCTGGCATCCAGGCCCAGAATCGTCTGTAGCGCCTGCGACAAGGCAACACGGAATAACGGGTGATCATCAGCAATAATGGCAATCATAAGTCACAGGTCCAGACAGCAGAACGACCATGATGCGGTAGGGCGTGCAATGATGCAAGCGCGCATACTACCGCCCCCTTAAATATCTGCAAGATTCAAATAAAGCACCGACAAAAAAATATATAACCAAGCCATACACAATATGGTCTATCAAATCTACAAAATTCACCAGCCATGTAACTAATGTAAACATAACAATCAAAAGAACGACCTGAATAACGAAAACCCTAACCCTGTCAGCCGAAAAATTCAATTTCAGCGACGGCGCGGTTACTTTACGCAATGCTGAGATTTCAACAAAAACCGACAAGACGATCGAAACAAAAAATAAAACGATGAAAAATATGAACTGGTCACCACGAAAGTACTGATTAAAAAAATCAACACTGAATAACAAATATGATATAGCTGCTACTGCTGCATATGCGAAATATCTCAAGAAGCCACACCTCACTTTAAAAAAGTTAACTATACAGCATAAAACCTACATACGAAGCCATAAAAAAAAGACCAGCACAAATATCATTTATACTGACAGTATTCTGAATAGCTAGCTCCCTTGAGTTTGAAAACGAAATACTTACCAGCCGTTCTGTATTCCAGACTTGGAGCAACTAACAAGTAGGCCACCGCATCAATTAAAAACACTTCCTTATAGTTAACTTTATATCCTGGAAGCACTTTATGAAGTACATGATATGGCATTATTTCGCTAGCATTATTTTCTGAATAAAGATAAAGAACATCTTTAAACTTCTCACTCGAAAAAAACCGGCTGGGCCATACATCACCAGAATCAATGATTTCATCCAACTCTGCTTGTGACATCGAGTTTAATATGACCTGCCTATTCCTATAGCTATGCCACTTCGGATCGTCATAACGTCCGATAATCTCTATATTCCCGTCCGCATCCAGATCTACAATTTGAATAGCAGTAAAGGGAGTCCAACGCTCATCCGTATAATCTGGAATACGATGAATTATAATTTGATTAGTCAACTTCGCTCTGTAGATACTCCTTTCAGCACCTTTAGATTCAAATTTTTTCAGATAATTTTGAATCTCTGCACCACAAACCGCTTGGGCGTATGACATTACCGGGCTCAGTAAACCAGCCAACAATATCCATATTTTTATTTTCACCCTACCACCATTCATACCCTAAATTTCAAGGATTATATTTCCCACAATTTTTTGCGTTTAACCTGCATTGTAAAAAACTTCGCTACGACTACCTTCAGTTTTGTTTATAGGGCTGCATACAGACAGTTCTTTACCAATCAGAGTAATGCCTTACTGCGCCTGATGGAACTGTTTGTCCAGCCGACGCACACTCAATCCAAGTCTGAAAACAGCATAACAATAAAGCCATTCTGTTAACATATAAAAAGCATATCCGGCCCTGTCGGGAATTCTTACCAGCTGTGCAAAGCCGTTTTCAAACAAAGGTTCAGTGACCTCATGGTCTCAACGACGCGTGCCCATGGCTTCACCACCAGCACATAGCGTTTTTGCTGCCGGGCTGAAACACGTCACTGGCAATAAAAAAGCCCTGTTTTTCAACAAGGCTTTGCTTCAATTAAAACACCGCGAATGCTTCAGTTGCTGTGTGATCAGAACCGGTAGCCCAGCGACAAACTCACAGTTCTTGGGTCACCGTAGTACGCGGTGATGGTTTGCTCGGCCGCCAGCAGCGGGAAGTTGTAACCGGCGATGCGGGTGATCTTATCGCCTAAGTTACGGCCCTGCAGTGACACATCCCAGTGACCATCGGCGGAATACCAGGTGGCACCGGCGTTAAACAGCGTGTAACCGCCGTAGTCCAGCATCGATGGCAGTTCAAAGATCTGTGTTTCGCTGCGGTGTGACAGGTTGGCATTCAGCACCAGTTCGCCGCCGTACATTGCCACTGTGTATTTGCCGCCTAAGGTGGCAGTCAGTTCCGGCGTGTTGGCAAAAGACCACAAACCAGATACGTCTGACGTAGTTTTAGTCACGGCATCATAAAACAGCACTTCGTTAAACTTGGCGTCGGTATAACCGACAATCAGATTAAATTGCAGTGCATCGGAGGCAACTGCAGTCGCTTCCAGTTCGATGCCGTTAATATCGGCACTGGCCGCGTTCAGTACTTGGGACGCTACCGTGTTATTGACGGCGCGTTGTACTGTCACCTGCATATCATCATAAGCCGAGGTAAATACTGCGGCATTTAAGCGCAGGCGACGGTCCAGCCATTCGCTTTTCACACCCAGTTCATAGGTATCAACCGTTTCTGGCTGGTACGGGTCGCCGGCATTCGGGTTGACTGACTGGTTGCCGCGCATATCAAAACCACCGGATTTAAAGCCGTCGGTATAAGAGCCGTACACCATCATGTTGTCATCGGCCTGATATTCAAAGCCCACGCGTGGCGAGAAATGGCTGAAGTTTTCGCTGCCTTTAAAATCAGATTGAGTGCCGATTTTGGTCGCACTAATACGTGGCAGTTTGTAACCGAGATAAACATAACGATAGACGTTGGCGTCTTTGTCATCTTCGGTGTAACGACCGCCCAAAGTGAACGACCACTGATCATTGACCTGATAAGTCCCCTGTGCATAACCGGCGAAAGAGTCAGTTTGCACACAACCACCGTTTTCAATGGTCACACCAAGGCCAGACACCAGCACAGTGCCAAAAGCACCACAGGCATCGCCTTCAAATGAATACAGGCCTGACGCAAACTTCAGCGGGCCGCTGTTATACAGGAACTGCAGCTCGTGTGAGGTTTGTTCATCTTCATAAAAAGCCGGTACGTCCAGCGACGGCAGTTTGGTGGCATCAAAGTCGATATTGGTGTCGGTGACGCCTTCACGTTTGGCCGTGATGGCTTTCATCGTCCAGTCGGCATTGATATCCCACGCCATCGTCAGCGAGTGACCTTCAGTACGCACCATGTTGGTGGCTGGCATGCTGGTGTTGGAGTCATACACATTTGACGGCGGAGTTTCTTTAGTCAGCAAACTAGGCGTTAAACGGTGGCCGCCTTTTGAATTCGAATCATCTTTGGTTTTGTCGTAGGCGAAGTTGAAACGCAAATTGTCCAGGGCTTGATACTGTGCGCTGAAACGGCCGGTGATGATGTCTTTGTTGTAGTTTTCTGCGCCGGTATTGAGGTATTTACCAAAACCGTCGCGGTCATAAAATGCCCCGGCAGCGCCAACAGAAAACTTATCAGTAATGGCTTTTTGCCCCGACAGTTTTAAATCACGTTGATGGTAGCTGCCGACAGTGCCGCGAATGGCAAATTCGTCTTCACCGCTCAGTGGCTTAGTGACATATTTGACCGCGCCACCAATAGTGTTACGACCGTATAAAGTGCCTTGCGGGCCACGTAATACTTCGATGCGTTCGACATCATAGATATCCATCGCCGCGCCTTGTGGCCGCGCCATGTACACGTCATCGATATAAATGCCGACGCCCGGTTCAAAGCCCCACAGCGGGTCTTGCTGACCAATACCGCGAATGTATGCCGTTAACGTACTATTGGTGCCACGCGACACCTGCAACGTGGTATTTGGTGATTGTTGCTGGATAGCCGTCAGGTTTTCGATACCTTTTTGCTTTAAGTCTTCCGCGCCAATCGACGTCACCGCCACTGGCACCGATTGCAGATTTTCGGCGGTGCGACGTGCAGTGACCTGGATCACTTCCAGTGCCGCCTCTTCTTTTTTCGCCGCAGGTTCAGCGCTTTGCTCAGCCGCATAAACGGGGCCCGCCAGCACGGCGCTGATAGTCAGTGCCAGCAACGCAGGTTTAAACGAAGTGTGAGTGGTACGGTGCAATTTATAATTATTCTGGGCCATCGGGCATCTCCTGCTGATCTCGGCTATCACTTATCTTTCTGATGTATTTCAGTTACTTGTTATATGTCCCCCGAACGGTCGGCTCTGATACTAACCCGCTTGGTTGCCGCTGTCATAAAAATCGGGGCACGGGTAAATCAGTGACGGCACGCTCAGACTGATAGCGTTACTTTAGGCTGAACTGATGAAATGTTAATCTGTACCTTAGTACTATAGAGATACCTGCCCTGATGGCTCAGACTCAGAAAAAACCGAAGCAAGGACCATTTTTATGCTGAGTTTAACCGGCTTGTTGCTTGGCCTCTGCCTGCTAATCTGGCTGACGATGCGGGGGCTGAACCTGTTTATTCTGGCGCCTTTGTGCGCGTTGTTTGTCGCTGTCACCAATGGCATTCCGTTTTGGCAAACGACTGGCAACGCCGATTTTATCCACGCCTACATGAACGGTTTTTCCGGTTTTGTCGCGGCCTGGTTTCTGATGTTTTTGTTAGGTTCGCTGTTCGGCAAACTGATGGAGCACAGCGGCGCCGCTGATGCCGTCGCCCTGTGGATCGTGAAAAAACTGGGCCGGGCGCATGCAGTCGCAGCCGTCGTGCTGGCCTGTGCCGTGCTGACCTACGGCGGTGTGTCGGTGTTTGTCGTGGCGTTTTCCGCCTATCCGATGGCCGTCAGTTTGTTTAAAGATGCCAACTTACCACGCCGTTTTATTCCGGCTGCACTGGGTTTAGGCTCTGTCACCTTTACGATGACCTCAGCCGGCTCGCCGGAAATTCAGAACTGGATCCCGATTCAATACCTGCACACCTCGCCTTATGCCGGCTGGGAAGTCAGTATTGTCGTGGCGATTTTTATGGCGGCTTTTGGGTATGCCTGGTTAAGCAAAATGATTAAAAGTGCCGTGGCGCAAGGTGAAGTCTTTATCGGCCGCGACAGCGACCCGCAACTGACCGACCGCGCCCTGCCGCATCCAATGATGGGGCTGATCCCGCTGCTGGTGGTGCTGGGCTTGTCGAACTGGCTGCATCACAGCCTGCAACAAGCCGCACTGATTGTGGCCTTAAGTGGCGGTGTGCTGGCATTGTATTTGTTGAACCGGCGTTTTATTCAAAGCCTCGATAAAGCATTGAACGAAGGTGTGATGGGATCTTTACTGGCGATTGGCAACACTGCCGCAGTCGTTGGTTTTGGTGCCGTCGCCAAACTAACACCGGCTTTTACTGAGATTGTCCAGACCATGACACATCTGCCAGGGCCAGAACTGTTAGGCGCAGCGGTGGCCGTCAGTGCGATTGCTGGCCTCACCGGCTCAGCCTCTGGTGGCCAGGCCATTGCGCTGCCAGAACTGGCACCAGTTTATCTGGACCGTGGCGTCGACGCTGAAGAGTTGCACCGTGTTGTCGCCATTTCCTCCGGCGCTTTGGATTCCTTGCCGCATAACGGTTATGTGGTGACGACGATTCGGGCGATTTGTGGCGAAACCCATCAACAGGCCTATTGGCCGGTGGCGGCGGTCACAGTAGTCGTGCCGGCACTTGGCACTGGCCTCGCGATTTTATTATTTCAGTGGTTTTAAACAGGATAGTTTCGCATGCGAAATCTAATAAAATCCGGCGCTCTTTTACTGAGTTTGGTACTGAGCTTGGCACTCAGCCTGCTCTGCGCTCTGTACAGTCAGGCCGCAGAGCTTCCGCTGGTGCAAAAACAACGCTTTGAACTGGCAAATTTTACTACCCAAAATGGCGTTGAATTAAAACAGGTGCAGGTCGGTTGGGAAGCCTACGGCAAGCTCAACGCCGACAAATCGAACGTGATTTTAATTACGCATTTTTTTTCCGGCACTTCGCATGCGGCCGGCCGTTATCAGGCGACAGACGCCGCCCCCGGTTATTGGGATGCCATTATCGGCCCTGGCAAAGCCATTGATACCAATCAATTTTATGTTCTTAGCGTTGATACGCTGGCCAATGTTAATGTCAAAGATCCCCACGTGATCACGACAGGCCCCGCCAGCATTAATCCAGCGACTGGTAAACGTTATGGCCTGAACTTTCCGGTGGTCACCATCACCGATTTTGTTGAAGTACAAAAAGCGGTATTGGACAGCCTTGGCATTCACAAACTGCATGCAGTGGTCGGTGCCTCGATGGGGTCTTTTCAGGCGATAGAATGGGCGCAGCGTTATCCTGAGCGGGTGCAGCGGCTGGTACCGGTGATCGGCACTGCTTATATGGACGCCTACAGCGCCATCAAGTTAGAACGCTGGGCTTATCCAATCAAAACCGATCCGCACTGGCAACAAGGCGATTATTACGACAAACCGCAGCAACCAACTGCAGGGCTTGCCATGGCGCTGGCCTGGATCACGTTAGATGCGTTAAATCCAGCCGGCTTTAACCAGAAATATCCGGATTTACGCGCAGATAAAGCCGCTCATCAGGATATCCGCGCCAGTTTCAGCGCATTGGACCAGTTGCTCGCGGTCGCCACACAACGCGCGGCGCTGCAGGACGCTAATCATTTGCTGTATCTGGTGCGCGCCTCGCAATTATGGCGCGCCGGCATGGGCGATAACTGGCAACAAGCCATCCAAAACATCAAAGCACCGGTGTTGTGGCTGCCCGCCGCCGGTGATTTATTGCTGACGCCGCAGATGGCGCAGCAAAGCCAGCAAGCGCTGAGCGCGGATGGCAGCCGCAACACAACGAACCAGCTGTCGCTTATTCCTGGTAAGAATGGTCATTTAGACGGTTTATTCAATATCCAGGCAGTCGCGCCTGAACTGAAAGCATTTTTACAACAACCGCTGTGATTACCCCTTTTCTTCCTTGTCCTGCCTGCCCCGGCGCAACCTGAATCAGACGCGCTGTTTGGGCCAACCGTGGCAAAGTTATGCCTCTTTGCCCGGTTTTTTCTTCTGTGCGAAATCTGTGCGATACTGCAAGTCCGGTTGTCTTGGATAAAGTGCTGTGCTGCGAATTTCTGCGTTGCTGAGCTTATTACTGACCACACTGTTCACAGCCAATCTTCAGGCCGCGCAAGTCGTTGTGCCGGCGAAAAATCAAGTGCTGCTGCGTTTCTGTTATGAAGATAAACCATTGGAACCCTACTACCGCGGCCACGGTGCAACGATCCCCAAAGACAATCCCGGCGCTACTATCGAACACTTACAACAGCTGGTAGCCAGCCTGCCAGGTATCAGCCTGCAGCTGGAACGCCGGCCCTGGAAGCGCTGCCTGGCCAAACTGGAAAGTGGCGAGACCGATGCTGTAGTCGCCAGCTACAGACCCGAGCGCGAATCCATTGGCCGCTTTCCGATGTTGGATTTACGGCCGGATCCACAGCGCGCTTTCAGCGAGCATCACACTTGTCTGGTGCAGAAAAGCGGCAGTTCCTGGCATTGGGATGGTAAAAGGGTCAGTGGTATCGACAGTCTGGTGGTCGCCCGGCCGCTGGGTTATGCCCCTTTGCTTGTACCGGGTCCGAAACAAGTACTGATGCATTACACCTTATCCGGCACGATGGACCTCGAACTGCTGCAGGCCGGCCGGGTGCATGCCGTCACCACTTTATGTCAGATCGCCGGACAGTCTGTGGTGTCACCGAACATCATTGATCGCGGTCTGGTAGTGATGCAGCCGGCATTACATGTCAATGTCGGTTATCTGCTGTTCAGTCACCAGTTTTATCAGCAACATCAGGCCAGTGCCGATGCGTTGTGGCGGCAGCTTGGATCTGACAAAGGCTCCGCCATTTACCGTCGTTATCTGTCCTGGTCCTATCTGCAACCAGCGCCGGTCACGCCCGCTGCCGTGCCCCCACCGGTGCAATAACAAACGTCGTTGGTCAGGCTGATAGCGCAGACTGTCCGCTTTTGTTGCCTGCATAGCGTTGCTTGCCCTATGCTAGCCTCATTGATGTGCCTTTTGTCAGGACAATTCCGATGAAATTATGCTTGCCATTCAGTCTGTTGTTTACTCTGTCCAGTTATGCCTTACAAGCGGCCCCGGCTGCGCCACTGACCGCCACCGACCTTTACCAGGTGCAAAAACCAACCGGTATGCAGGTATCACCGGATGGCCAACGCGCCGTATTCAGTCTGAACCGCTATGATCTGGCGAAAAATAAAAGCAACGCTGATCTGCATCTGCTGGAGCTGGGTTCCGGCAAACAAACCCAACTGACCTTTCATCCGGCGGCGGACAATCAGCCAGCCTGGAGCCCGGATGGCCGTCAACTGGTGTTTGTCTCCAAACGCGATGGTGAAAAAAACCAGCTGCAATTGTTGACCCTGGGCGCCGGCGAAGCGCGCCAGCTGACCGATTTACCGGTTGGCGTCAGCAATCCACGCTTTTTCCCGGATGGTAAAAAAATCCTGTTCAGCGCTGAAGTGCCGGCCGGCTTTGCCGGCGATTTTGCCTTGTTAAAAGCTGAGAAAAAACCGCTGCATTCGGCCAAAGTCAGTGAAAACCGCATGTATCGCTATTGGGATCATTTTCTGACCGACGACAAAGTCACACAGTTTTTTGCCTATGACCTGAACAGTGGTGAAGTACAGGCGCTGACCCCGGGCTGGACGCAATGGACCAGTCTGGATGGTGGGGTGGAATTTGATTTATCACCGGACGGCCAACAGCTGGCGCTCAGTGCTGTCAGTAGCAAACCGCCGTATAACAGCCTGAATTTTGATGTGTATTTAGTGCCGACTGATGGCAGCGGTAAAGCGGTGAATCTGACCGAAGCCAACCCGGCGGACGACAGTAAACCTGTGTTCAGCCCGGATGGTCGCAGCTTGCTGTACGGCGCACAAAAACGCACCGATTTTGGTAACGATAACGTTAAAATGACCCGCTTTGACCTCGCTGCCAAAACCGCCACAGTGCTGGCCGGCAATATTGATTTGTCGCCACAGCAATGGTTTTTCAGCAAAGACAGCCAGATGCTGTATTTCCTCGCTGAAGACAAAGCGCGGGTGTCGTTATTCTCAGTGCCAGCCGCCGGCGGACCGGTGAAACAAGTGCTGCGTCAGGCCAGTAATGAACAAGTGCAGGTGGCAGGACCGGCCCAGTTTGCGCTGGTGCAACATGGCATCAGCCAGTTGCCGGAGATTTTCCTGCTCGACAATAAAAGCCGCACATTAAAACAAATCAGCCAGATCAACAGCGCGCTGCAACAAAATACCCAATGGGGTAAAGTCGAAGAGATGAACTATCCGGGCTCGGATGGCAAACCAATCCAGATGTTTGTCATTTTCCCACCGAATTTTGATACCAACATACGCTGGCCGTTACTCAGTCTGTTACACGGCGGCCCGCATGGTGCATTTAATGATGCCTTTGGCACGCGCTGGCATCCACAGGTATTTGCCGCCATGGGTTATGTCGTCATTATGCCAAATTTCCACGGTTCTACCGGTTTTGGTGAAGCCTTTACCGCGTCGATCCACGGTGACCATGCGACCAAGCCGTTTTTTGACAGTGAAGCCGCCATTGATTACATGGCCTCACGCGGTTATATCGACGAAAGCCGTGTTGCCGCGGCCGGTGGCAGTTACGGTGGTTATCTGGTCAGTTGGATCGCCGGTCACAGCACTAAGTACAAAGCGCTGATCAATCACGCCGGTGTCTACGACCTGATGGCGCAGTTTGCCTCAGACAGCACACTACTGCGAACCTACGCTTATGCTGGCTCACCGTGGAAAGACAAAGACAATGTGCTCAAAGCCAGCCCGGCTATGTTCGCGGAAAACTTCAATACACCAATGCTGATCACCCATGGTGAACAGGATTACCGCGTGCCGGTCACGCAAGGTTTAGCGCTGTATGGTGTGCTGAAAGGCAAAGGCGTTGATGCCCGACTGGTGTATTTCCCGGACGAAAATCACTGGATCTTAAAACCACAAAACTCGATTTATTGGTACCACGAATTTGGTCAATGGCTGGAGCGTTATATTGGCAAAGGGCCAAGTGAATAATGATTTCAGCGAATAAAGGTACATAAGTTACATAATTTGACAATGTTGTGACTAAATGTTTCTAATGAGGGCTTACAAAAATGGAGCCCTCAGATGGAACTACAAACGACTTCGCTTGAACCTCGCACCACGCAAGTACTCTTCACTGGCAATGGCCGCGAATATTTTGGCATTTGGATCGTCAACCTGCTGTTATCAGTGCTGACTTTAGGCATTTATTCCGCATGGGCCAAAGTCAGAACCCTGCAGTATTTCTACGGTCATAGCCGTGTTGATGGTCAGGGTTTCCGTTATCTGGCAACCCCGCTGCAAATTCTGAAAGGTCGGTTGATTGCCGTTGCATTTTTCGCCGTCATTTCGCTGCTCAGCCATTTCTTTCCGATCTTTGCCCTGATATTCGCCATTGTATTTCTGTTTCTGACCCCATGGTTACTGAATCAAAGCCTCAAATTTAACTTCCGTATGACCAGCTACCGCAACGTGCGCTTTGGTTTTAATGGTACTTATCTGGGTTCATTGCTCAATTTTGTGATCTACCCATTGCTCAGTTTATTTACGCTGTTTCTGGCATTACCTCTGGCGATGCGGGCGCTAGACAAATACATCGTTCAGCACAGCACTTATGGTAAAAAATCGTTTCAGACTGCTCCGGATGTCAGTCCTTATTATGCCGCCACTTTCTTGTCTGGTCTGCTCAGCATGGGGATTGTCCTGCTGATGGGCTTCATCATTGGCACCAGTATTTATGCCGACCCAGCGGCGGCGGCCCCGGAAAACAGCATGCTGGTCACAGCAACGATGTTTTTCAGTTATGCGCTGATTGGCACGTTATCAGGGACGTTGTATCAGATTTGGATCCGCAACCACCTGTTCAGCCGGACCCGACTTGAAGGCCTGGTTGAACTGGAATCTACCGTACCTGTGTCAACAGCGCTGTATGTCGCCGTCACCAACCTGTTGTTATTACTGGTCACTGCCGGTCTGGCATTTCCTTGGACCAAAGTCCGTAAGGCGCAATTGCTGGCCGCTGGTACCAAAATCACCTTATATCCGGCGCTGGATCAGTTATACGATCAATTGAGTACACCATCCTCTGTTGTCGCTGAAGAACTTGCTGACTTGTACGACGTTGATTTTGCGTTGATTTGATGATGCAGATTATTCAAGGCAGCTATTTTTATCCGGGGCAAAACCGAAAGGTCGACGCAGAGTTGCGGCTGGACGACAGTCATTTTGAACTGTGGCAAACGTCTGAAGCCCTGTTGATCACGACTGGCTCTGTCAATACCTTACATCTGCAGGCGCTGATCCCTGGCTTGCCGGCAGAATGGCAATTGGCGGATGGCGCGCTATTTTGCGCTGCCGATGCCAGCTATCGGCCGGCCCGGCGCTCTGCTGCCGGATTCAGCGAAAAACTGGAGCAAAACAAAGGTTTAATTCTGGCATCTTTGTTACTGCTGCCATTGTTGGGCTGGTGGTGGTTAGCTGTTGGCATGCCAGCCACCGCCGAACGGCTGGTGCCGTTGTTTCCGGACAAAGTGTACCAAATCACCAGTCACCAGACTTTAAACATACTGGATCAGCTGCATCTGGAACCTTCAAAACTGCCTGCCGAACGTCAGCACCAATATCGTTCTCAGTGGCTGCAGGAATTGTCCGGCCTTGAATCGTTATTGCCGGCGCAAGGCCAATACCGTATTGAATTCCGCGACGGCGGGCGTATTGGCGCTAATGCTTTTGCCCTGCCCGATGGCACTATCGTTTTTACCGACCAGTTGATCGACCTGCTGCAGGACAAACCGGATGCGCTGGTGGCCGTGTTGTTGCACGAAGCAGGTCACAGTATTCACCGGCATGGCATGCAATTGCTGGCCCGCTCAATGGCATCAACAATGCTGCTGACCTTAGTGACCGGCGATTTGGAAGGGGTCGCTGATACGCTGATCGGTAGCGGCACAGCATTGTTAGATGCCGCATTTTCACGCGATATGGAGCGTCAGGCCGATTTGTTTTCGGCGCAGCAATTAATAGCGCGTGACAAATCCCCCGCCGCTTTTGCAGATGCGATCAGTGCGTTAAGCAAAAAAAGCAGCACCACGAGCCAACTGGAGTCATTGCTGCGTTATCTGAGCAGTCACCCGAGCAGTGATGAGCGGATCAACACGGCAACAAAATTGGCGGAAAAACCACAATAAACGCTTGATCCGGACGCGGTCACTGTTATGCTCGCGTCATTTTGACCGTGCCGGACTTTTTCATGACTATTCACGCGGTACTACCGAAGCCCGTTATGCAACTGGACCAGCAGCAACAGCAGGTCTGGTTACAGCTGCAACAATTGTCGGTGCAGGTCGCTACAGTTCCAGTCCGACAAGGGCTTTATATTTATGGCCCGGTTGGTCGTGGCAAAACCATGCTGATGGACTGGTTTTTCGACAGCACCGCAACGCCACGTAAGTTGCGACTGCATTTTCACCATTTTATGGCGGCGGTGCATCAGGAATTGCGCGCCAGGCAAGGTGAGGCTGACCCGCTGGTGCATGTCGCTCGCAGCTGGGCAGAGCAGTATCAGCTGCTGTGTTTTGATGAGTTTTTTGTCAGCGACATTGGCGATGCGATGTTACTCGCCACATTATGGCGCCAGCTGTTTGCCGAAGGTGTGGTTTTAGTCGCCACGTCGAACTGCGCGCCGGAAGACTTGTATCAAAATGGCCTGCAGCGCGCCCGCTTCCTGCCCTTTATCGATTTATTACAGCAACATTGCCACATTTGCAGTCTTGATGCCGGCATTGACTACCGCCGCCAGCAACAAACCGACTGGCGCTATCTCGGCATAAATAAAACGAGCGTCTGGCTGCAACAACAAGCAGAGCAGCTATTTGGCGCTGTTGAGCCCTGCCCGCTGATCCAGCTGCATGGCAGGCCGATCCCGGCGTTGTGGCGCAATGACCAGGTGATTGCCTTTGATTTTATGGCGCTTTGCAGCGGTCCACGCAGCCAGCTCGATTACATGACGCTGTGTCAGCCAGATCAGGGCAAGCAGGATCAAAGCAAACAGTATCGGGCCATCGCGCTGGCGGATATTCCGCAGTTTCTGCCCGAAAGCGACACCGCCATTTTACATGGTGTCGAAGAGAGTTATCAGCGCGAGCACAGCAATGTTTTTGTCAGCAAACTCGACAATGAAGCCCGCCGGCTGATCGCGCTGGTCGACGAATGTTACGAGCGCGGGGTGTTGTTACTCTGTACGGCAAGCACGCCCCCCGAGCAATGGTATCAGGCCAGTCAGCTCAGTTTTGCTTTTGAACGCACGGTATCAAGGCTGCATGAAATGCAGCGCTGGCCGGCTGCGGATCCGGCTTTCCAGACCTCACAATAGCGGGCGATTCAGTGGGCTTTGTGCCAGTTGCGGGCATAACCCAGGGTCTTAATTGTACGGCGGCGCGTTGCTTGCCGGTACCTACTTCCCCGATTTGAGTGTAGATACTCTGTTTCCGGTCAATGGTTCAGGTGCTTTTCGCTGAACAACAAACTTGAGTCGAAGGTAGTCTGGGTCTGCATGCAGGCCCAGATGCCAACCAGATATTTCCGCATTACGGCGCATTGTGCCTGGATTTTCTTTTTGCCACGCCCGGTTAACGCCTCATAAAACGCTCTGGCTCTGACATCATGACGAACTGCGCTCATTGCTGGCATGTACAGAGCTGCACGCAGATAGGCATTACCCGCTTTGCTCAGGCGCCCGGGTTTGTTGACGCTGCTACCAGATTCGGTTTTGCGTACGTCCAGTCCCGCATAACGACTGACCTGCGGGGCTTTCATCGTCGATGGCAATACGCACAACTCCGCCAATATCGCGATGGCACTGGTCTCGCCAATGCCTTTGGCGGCCGTCAGTCGGTCAAAGTGTGCAGCTAAGATTTCATTACTGACAATCAGTGTCAAAGCTGCCTGAGTCAGACGTTTGATGCGTCGTTCCAGTTGCTCAATGCCTTCCTGCTCGTCTTCAATCAGCATTGGCAACGTCATCCCTTTGGACATCAACGCATGCAAACGATTYTTTGCCTGAGTGCGACTGCCTGTTAACCGGTTGAGCTGCCGGCCAATATCGCGAAGTCCAAGCAGTTCATCTTGAGGCAGCGTCCATAAGCGCGGTCTCATGCACTGCGCGAACTCTGCCAGTAGTGCAGCATCGACCGCATCTGTTTTGTTGCCATTAAGCTTAAGCGCTGCAAAGTGATGAAAACTCTTGGGATTAATCACTGCCACGGGCAAATTTGCCTTCGCTAACGCCACCGCAAGGTCGAGATAATAAATCCCGGTTGCTTCCATCACGATGAGTTCAGGGGCTAGCTTTTGTAGCTTGCGCACCACAGCAGCATGGCCATCAGGTGTTTGGCTGAACTGTTCGGACTTACTGGTTTTGTCATCATCTCTGACTACCAAATCAACAGTCTTCGCAGCAACGTCAATCCCAACAAAACCACTCATATGCTTCCCCTTTGAACATCAAATAGGCCAGAATAGTCACCGGCTCCCCGACCTCGCACTTGATGCCCGGCTCGACCTTGTGATGCGAAGTCCTTGTAATACAAGGCTTCCGGATACTCTTCGAGTTGAGCAATGAGGCGGGGGGCTACTCTACGAACGAGGTCAGAATAAACAGCCTCAAGGTACGGACAGCCTCCCCGGTAAACTGGTTTTATTATCAATTCATTAAGGTTCAACATACAAGGTACGGTCAGCGAAGCCCGCTGGGCGTCACACGCCGTACATAACATATTGGGATTGTCCGCAAGTCACTCAGGCTGTGTGAAAACTGCTGATCACCTTTTGGTCTAAATGGTCGGTTTTTATGATCAATCATTCTGGATATACCTGAACTGTCGTAGGTCAGCAGCTCTAAACTTATCTGCATACGAATCAACCTAGTGTGCGCAGCCATGACAGAACATATCAAAGGTCAAGACAGATACCAGGTCACTCTGTTGCCGGAAGCGTTGGACGACTTTGTCAGTGGTGATAATCCAGTCAGAGTCATCGATATCTTTGTGAATGGTCTACAGCTTAAAGCGCTTGGCTTTGACGGCGTGGAAGCAAAACAAACCGGACGTCCCGGCTATCACCCTGCCACGATGTTAAAACTCTATATTTACGGTTATTTGAATCGTATCCAATCTTCACGTCGGCTGGAAAAGGAAGCCAATCGTAATGTAGAACTGATGTGGTTGCTGGAGCGGCTGACACCTGATTTTAAAACCATTGCGGACTTCAGAAAAAACAACAGTAAAGGGATTAAGAATGCTTGCCGTGCCTTTATTGACCTATGTCGACAGATGCAAATGTTCACGGATATCACTGTGGCCATCGATGGCAGTAAATTTAAGGCAGTGAACAGCAAACAAAATAACTTCACGCCGCAAAAAGCGAAAGACTATATAGCGAGGGTCGAACAAAGCATAAGTAACTATCTTGAAAAGCTCGATAAAGCTGACCGCGACGCACAGACTGATGTAAATGCTGAGTTAACCGCAACAAAACTGGCATGGCTAAAGAAACGTTTAGGCGAACTACAAGAAATCCAACAAACTGTTGAACAGCAACCAGATAAGCAACTGTCTTTAACCGATCCTGACTCCCGGTTAATGAAAACAAATAACATGAATCGGCAAGTCTGTTACAACGTGCAAACTGCGGTGGATACGAAGAATCATCTGATTGTTGCCCATGAAGTCACGAACACCACTGACCGTGGCCAGCTGCACTCGGTAACTCAGTTGGCTCAGGCAGCTGTTGGCAAAAAGGATATAACCGTACTCGCCGACAAAGGCTATTACAGCCGCAACGATATTAAAGCAGTGCTTGATACCGGAGCTGTAGCCCTGGTGCCAAAAGGTGATACTTCTGGCGCTGATCGCAAAGGCCTTTTTAACCGCTCGTTGTTTAAGTATGACCAGGAAAAAGATATTTATATTTGCCCGACAGGTAACGAGCTTCAGAATAGGTTTGTAGGTGTTGAAGACGGTTTGGAGCTGCAAATGTACTTTAACTGTATCGCCTGTCGCGACTGCAGTCAGCGTTCGAAATGCACCACATCCAAAGTAGCCGCAAGGCGTATAAAACGATGGGTTCATGAAGATGAAATGGAAGTTATGCAGGCAAGGCTGGATGCATTACCGCAAACTGCGCTTGTACGTAAGCAAACGGTAGAGCACCCATTTGGAACGATCAAAATGTGGATGGGAGCCACTCATTTCCTGATGCGACGATTTAAAAACGTCAGTACAGAAATTAGTTTGCATATTCTGGCTTATAACCTGAAAAGGATGATATCGATCTGGGGGACGGCAGGATTGGCCAGTAGGCTAGAAGAACTCTACGGCTAGCAGCACTTGCCATTTTTACCGCTGCTTAGCGCCGTATCGCAACAAATACCAGGCCATATAAACCTCCCTTTAATACCTGTCTAAAAATCACAGCATGTAGAGTCATTTGTAACGCTTGATGCTGGGGAACATGCCGCGATACAGCAAAAATGAGTTTTTACACAGCCTGGGTAGATACTCTGTTTCCGGTCAATGGTTCAGGTGCTTTTCGCTGAACAACAAACTTGAGTCGAAGGTAGTCTGGGTCTGCATGCAGGCCCAGATGCCAACCAGATATTTCCGCATTACGGCGCATTGTGCCTGGATTTTCTTTTTGCCACGCCCGGTTAACGCCTCATAAAACGCTCTGGCTCTGACATCATGACGAACTGCGCTCATTGCTGGCATGTACAGAGCTGCACGCAGATAGGCATTACCCGCTTTGCTCAGGCGCCCGGGTTTGTTGACGCTGCTACCAGATTCGGTTTTGCGTACGTCCAGTCCCGCATAACGACTGACCTGCGGGGCTTTCATCGTCGATGGCAATACGCACAACTCCGCCAATATCGCGATGGCACTGGTCTCGCCAATGCCTTTGGCGGCCGTCAGTCGGTCAAAGTGTGCAGCTAAGATTTCATTACTGACAATCAGTGTCAAAGCTGCCTGAGTCAGACGTTTGATGCGTCGTTCCAGTTGCTCAATGCCTTCCTGCTCGTCTTCAATCAGCATTGGCAACGTCATCCCTTTGGACATCAACGCATGCAAACGATTYTTTGCCTGAGTGCGACTGCCTGTTAACCGGTTGAGCTGCCGGCCAATATCGCGAAGTCCAAGCAGTTCATCTTGAGGCAGCGTCCATAAGCGCGGTCTCATGCACTGCGCGAACTCTGCCAGTAGTGCAGCATCGACCGCATCTGTTTTGTTGCCATTAAGCTTAAGCGCTGCAAAGTGATGAAAACTCTTGGGATTAATCACTGCCACGGGCAAATTTGCCTTCGCTAACGCCACCGCAAGGTCGAGATAATAAATCCCGGTTGCTTCCATCACGATGAGTTCAGGGGCTAGCTTTTGTAGCTTGCGCACCACAGCAGCATGGCCATCAGGTGTTTGGCTGAACTGTTCGGACTTACTGGTTTTGTCATCATCTCTGACTACCAAATCAACAGTCTTCGCAGCAACGTCAATCCCAACAAAACCACTCATATGCTTCCCCTTTGAACATCAAATAGGCCAGAATAGTCACCGGCTCCCCGACCTCGCACTTGATGCCCGGCTCGACCTTGTGATGCGAAGTCCTTGTAATACAAGGCTTCCGGATACTCTTCGAGTTGAGCAATGAGGCGGGGGGCTACTCTACGAACGAGGTCAGAATAAACAGCCTCAAGGTACGGACAGCCTCCCCGGTAAACTGGTTTTATTATCAATTCATTAAGGTTCAACATACAAGGTACGGTAAGCGCGAGCGCCACCGTACGAACTGGCCGTCTGCACCCGCTTGCTCCGCCGCTTAATGCCGCATAAGCTGCGTTTATCACTGCCACAAAACAACACCCGATGACCGCGTCCACCCAGCAAATCCAAACAGTTTTACAACCGCAACTGCAGCAATCGTTGCCGGGTTTTCAGCAGCGCGCCGCTTGCACTCAGTTGCAGCCCTGGGTGCAGTTGTACTGGTCGTTGCGCATACCGGCGGACAGTGGCGAGGTACCAAGCCATGCGCTGTATCCGGACGGCGGCAGCAATCTGACTATTGAATTTACCGCCGGCCAGCTGCCCCAAGCCTGGCTGCAGTATGCGCCAAAGCTGACGCACAGTCAGTTCCGCGCAGGTCAGCAGTTGCTCAGTGTGCGCTTTCAGCCGACCGGTGCTTTCCAGCTGCTTGGCATCAGTCCGGCCGAACTCACGGCGCCGCAGCTTGACCTGCAACTGGCCAATATAGCGGGGCTAACTCAGTTGCTGGACCTGTTAGCTGACCAAAGCGACGTCGCAGCGCAGCTGAATGCCATTGAATGCTGGTTACTGGGCTTGGCCGAAGCCATCATCTCTGGCCAACAGCTTGTACTGCATAGTCTGCAGCTGCTACAGCAGCCGGCGGCGGATTTACAGCACTTATATCAGCAGTTACCGAAAAGCCGGCGTCAGTATGAACGACGCTTTAAGCTGGAAACCGGTTTGTCACCGGCACAATTACAGCTGATGCTGAAGGTGCGGTTGGCGCGGTTTATCCTCAGCCAGAACCCGGCTGCCGAGCTTGCCAGCGTGGCGCAGCAGGCCGGCTTTTACGATCAGGCCCATCTGCATCTGCATTTTTATCGCCTGACCGGCCAGACGCCGGGCCAGTATAAAAAACGCAAGATGTCGCAAATCTCCAAGGCCGGGCGTTAGCAGATTTATAGACTGAGCACCTCAACCAATGGAGGTGTTTATGTCAGAACGTATCAGCCGGACTCAGGTTTACAAAATGCAGCCGGCACTGCTGCAACATATGATGGCTTTGGCCAAAGCGACTGAAGCGTCCGGCTTGCCGCACAGCTTGATTCACCTGATTAAACTGCGCGCATCGCAACTCAACGGCTGTGCTTTTTGCCAGCATATGCATGCCGGTGAAGCACGCAAAGACGGCGAGTTGCAGCAACGGCTGGATGTATTGCCGGCCTGGCGCGAAGTGGGTGGGGTGTTCACACCGGCCGAACAGGCCGCGCTGCGCTGGACCGAAGCGCTAACGCTGGTGGCGCAACACGGCGTGTCAGATGCTGATTTTGCTGCGGTTGCGGCAGAATACAGCGACGCGCAAATTCTGGATTTAACCGTGATGATCACTATCATCAACAGCTGGAACCGCATCGCTGTGGGCTTTCACTTTCAGCCGGATTTTTAACCTGAGGAATCTTTCATGCAGCAAACCAAGATCTTCACCACCACCGCCGGTCGGGCCCTGTTTGCCCTGTTTGCCCTGCTGCTCATGAGCCTGTCGGGTTTAGCCAGCGCCGCAGAACCGGCTTATCGCGAAGTTCCGGCGTATCGCACCGTACCGCTGCAGGCGTTTCCGGGCGACAAGGTGAGCAACCTGACTAGCTTAGATGCCAGCAAGCCGGTTTACATCAAAATGTGGGCAACCTGGTGCCAGCCCTGTATGCAGCAAATGCCGCATTTTCAGAAGCTGTATCAACAGTTTGGCGACAAGGTGAATTTTGTCGCAGTGAATATCGATATCAACGAAGCGCCTGAGGATATCCGGCAGGTGGTCAACAAGTTTGGCCTGACTATGCCGGTGTGGCGCGATGTTGAAGGCAAGCTGGCGGTGCAGCTGGGTTTAGTCGGCACACCGTTTTCAGTGCTGCTAAATACCGCCGGCGAGCAGGTTTACAGTACTCATGAGTCGGACCAGGCGCTGGATGGCTTTCTCGCGCGGTTAGCGCAAGGTCAGCAGTTGCCGCCGGCGTCCAGCGAAACCCTGAGCGCCGCAGCACAACAACAACGGCTGCAGCCTTTTTTAACCGGCGAGCATTATCTGTTTATCAGCGCCACCTGGTGCGACTGGTATTTAAAAGAGTCGCGGCCTGTGATGTCGGCGCAGTGCCAGCAGGCGCAACAGCAATTAAACGCGCTGGCGGCTAAGTTTCCCAAAGTGCGCTGGACCGGCGTCGTTAATCACCTGTGGACTGACGACAAAGCCTTGGCCGAATTTAATACACTGTACAAGATGCAGGTGCCGTTTCAGATTGACCACCATGGTGTGTTATTTCAACACTTTAACGTGCGGCAAATTCCGGTATTGTTAAAGGTCGCCAATGGCAAAGTGCTGCAGGAAATCACTGATTTCAGCAATCCGGCACAGGTGATGAGCCAGCTGGCGGCCCGTTAACTGCTGAACTGCAGCGGCATTGCCGGGGTTTAGTGGCTGGTACTGACATAAGGCCCGCATTGCTGCTCGAGTTGCGGCAGGCGTAAATCCTGCTGCGGGTTGAGTGCTGGTGCCGGCGTGATGCCGCTGCCGGCACCGGCTTGCTGTAACAGCAGCGCCGCGTTTTGCACCAGCCCCGGAATACGCAAAGGCGCCGCCAGTTGCTGCAGCTGTCGCAGATCTGCCGGTAGTACAGGCCGCGTAGTCTTACGCAAGGCCTGCAGCAGCGCCAGGTAGTGCTGTAATTCGGCCGGCGCTTTTTTATCGATAGTGCTGCTGATACTGCGGGCATAGCGGTCAAACGCCGGCCAGTCCTGCTGCGACACCACCACTGTCAGTAAATTCAGCGACGCCATCTGCAGGGAATAGCGTTCCTGCAACTGGGTATAACCATACATTGCCTGGCGTAACTGCTTCAGGGCCGGCTGGTACTGCTGCTGACGCCACAACACCAGGCCGAGATTGTTTTGCAGCAAAGCCACCAGCGCCGGCTGTTTGTACAGAGTTGCGGCCGCAAGGCTTTGCTCGAAATAGGTCGTGGCTTTGGCAAAATCGCCCTGAATGTAGCTGATTTGGCCGAGGCTCATGTCAACCCGCGCCTGTTCCACCGGCGGTAAATCAAAGTGGGCGCTGCATTGATACCAATAAAATGCTGCCGGATACTTCTGCTGCATAAAATTGACGAAACCGGCGGCCAGTAACAAATCGGTTTTACTCAGTCCTGCATTTAACAACGCATCAGCCCGGCGCAGGTTATGCTCAGCTTCGCCAAAACGCTGCAACCGGGTGTAGGCCCGCGCACTTAAGACCAGCCAGTCGCGCTGATACCAGGCCGGCGTATCGCTCAGTACCGGCAGCTGCGCTTCAAATAAGGCGATGGTCTCCGCAGGGCGGGTCAGCGCCGCCGCACGCGCTTCGTCAAAGGCGTCTGCCGCAGCACTGGAATGAGCGTGAAGTAAACACAAGGCCAACAGGATCTCTTTCATTATGCCTCTGAAATGAGACAAAGCAGGGACAAGGACAGGCCGCATATCTCGCCGTGGCAGGCCCGCTGGTTTATTGAAAAATAGCAGACAAGTTGGCCGACTGTGCAAGCCCGGAGCGTTCCGTTAATCTGAGGCATGACAATCGGCAAATCAGGGTATTCAGATGCAAACAACGACCGGTACCAGCCCTGGCGGCAACTGTTTATGTGGCAGCTGTTTATGTGGAGCGGTAACCGTTGAAATTCAGCTGCCACAGCCAGCATCAGCCTACGCGCCACGCCGCTGCGACTGCGACTTCTGCACCAGCCGCAACCTGCAGTATTTATCCGACGCCAAAGGCCAACTGCAGATCCACAGCTCCAGGCCGCTGCAGCGGCTCCGGCAAGGTTCAGCACAAGCCGAATTCCTCGCCTGCAGCCAATGCCAAACCATCGTCGCCGTCTGCTACCGCGAAGCAGAGATCTGCGTCGGCGCCGTTAACGCTTCTCTGCTGAAGCCGGGAAGCCCGTTTGCTGAAGCGGTGACAGTGCAACCCAGATTATTAGCAGCAGACACCAAAACCGAACGCTGGAAACAGCTGTGGACACCGTTGGTGGTGGAGGAGGGCGAGTGAGGTTGGTGAGGGGAATTGTTGGGTTATTCTGCTTTTGATGTGAGTAAATTGTCGAAGAGGAGTAAGCCGTACTTTATCTGGTGGGCATCTACTGCACGAAAATATGTTGATGGTGATAAGCCAGATAGGGCTGGTGGGCTTCCCGCAGTTTTAACCGCATATTAGAGTGGATGCCCAACACATCAGGTTGCTCCAGCAACGGGGACAACATGATGTCGCCACTCTGAGCGAAGCTGATAAAGCCTTTATCAAAAGCCTTGTCGAGATTGGCCAGCAGTAATAAACCGTTATTCGGATCCAGACGCTCTAAATTGTTGGCGGCGCGCCAGGGTTTGATATGTGAAGCGACCAGCATGGCCGGCATTGGATAACCAGTCACAGCGCAGCCTTGCCACTGTTGGATCAGGTTTTCACGGAAAAGACCCTGTCCTAATCGGGTGTTGACCAACACAGTTTTTTCAGTAGGCGACAAACCTGGGGACGCCATGATCTCGTCCACATCTGCGGCGACGTCCACCTGACCTAAGTCTGCCAAAAACTCGCCATAACTTTTTAACGCACTGCTGTACATCTTTTTGCCACGTTCATCCTGAGCTTTAAACTCCGCCAGTTCACGTAATGGCGTAGTGGTGCGCTGATATTGATGGAATGAGGCAAGGTCTGTCAGATTGCGATCGGCCAGTCCATGCGCTTTGGCCATTTTGCTCAAATTGCCTTGCACCGCATTCAGATAATTGCTGACGGTTTTTTCCGATTTACCCAGACTTTGCGCCCAGCGCTGATAAAGCTCCGGCAAACGTGTCAGATTCATCGTCAGCGCTAAACGCAGGTCGCTGCAAATAATACTGCTTTTGAAAAATTCAAAGAGTTCAGCGTCGAGGCTGGCATAAGCGATTTTACTTTTACTGAAGCGGTCGACCGTGCTGGCATCAATACCGGGTTGATAATGCAGATGCCAAAAGCCGTCGGAGCGTAAATGGAAGAATGGGTTTTCCGGTGTGTCGGCATCAGTCCCTGCCCGTAACCGCTGAAAATGGCTGCTGAAGCAATGCTTTAAGGCGTCATTGAATTCAATTTTGTTCTGATGGATAGCCCCGATACTGATTAAATCCATCACTGCCAGCAACATACAGACTTTATGTGGTTTGCTGTGGCCGTTTTGCCGGAGTGTGTTCAGATCCTGAAACTTCTGCAGGTAAAATTCGAGACTCATCCGTGATTGACCTATTTATCCCTTTTTCAGAACCACAGTCTGCCATGCCACATCGCTGCGGCCAAGGGTATCGCTGACTAAATCACTGACAAGGACTGGTGTCAGTAGCAGCTGATGCTGTTGTACCAGCGCGAGAATTTCAGCACTTGTTACCGGATAACTTAGACGGCCGTCATTAAAACTGCCGTGGCGCAGTGTCAGGACCAGCAAGCCGTCGTGCGCTAATAAACTGCATAACATTGGCAGAGTCTGCTGCCGTTCGTCAGACGACAGATGCATCCAGACGGCAGAAAGTAACACTAAATCAAACTGTTGCTGTAGCGCCTGCACTTTGGGTAAGTCCGGTAACAAATCCGACAACCATTGAATGGGTAGTTGTTGCGAGAGTTTTTCGGCCAGAACACGCAACGCATCTGCAGGTTCAACTGCAGTAACAGCAAAACCCCGGCTAGTCAGAAACCGTGCATCCCGACCAGAACCCGCACCAACATCAAGGGCCTTACCGGGCTTGATGTTATTCAGCAATGCTAACCACTGCTGATGCACTTCTTCTGCGTTGACCGATTCATATTGGTAGACAAATTCTTCTGCTTTGTCGTGGTAAAGGCTCATCACAACATCCTGTTTGAGACGGATTAGTTGAAATCATCACGCTACTTTACTGGGTGTATGGCTTGCTTACTATGCTGTTGTTGGTTGAATCTATATGACCTTGCAAGCCTCAAAGCTCCGCTCCAATTTCATCTAACCATGCCTGATATTCAGCACTGTGATCGCCACTAAAATTTGCCATGCCCGGTTTGGTTAAGGTGCCTTTGCTGTCGCCAATATAGCTTTTAATGATTTTTTGCGGTTTTTCATGCCATGACAGGTTAAAGGCAGCAAGTTTGGAGTAAAAACACATGTGGGAATAATCTGGCAGATGGTCGTGGATCCACCAGGCCAAAGCCTGCCACTGGCCGGTACGCTCGTAATAAGGCACAAATGAATTCACGACGATGCAGGCAGTTGCGCCCATGCAACCATCGGCATCACGATAGTCCCATATATGACCCGCATAATTGGCTTCATTCCGCGAGCAGTTGTACTGGTTGTTATTCTCCGCCCCTTTGGCATTCACTGCTGGCGAGCGATATGCCGAGCGAATACTGATGCGACCAAACTTGGTTTGTAATGGTTCTAACAGACGCTGGCATAATTCACGTCCGGCCGCGATTGCAACATCTGGATAATCCGGCATATTAGGGATGCCTTCGATTTGAGAGATCTCTGAATACAAAAAATCTCGCATAAAAAATGAAGGGGAGAGCTGTATACGGCCAAAGTCTTCCAGGCTTTTAACGGTTTTTGGGGTTTTCATCAATGTGCTCCTAGCTGATGCATGTTTATATCTTGTTCCGTTTTTGGCTGCAACTGAATGTACTGAAGCTATTTCGCCGATAGCCATATGCCGCAAATTTGATGCTGCAAGCAGCTCCCGGACTGGCCGACAGTTGTTTAAGCACGCCACCTTACCCACCGCATGAAAAAAGCCTTATTTGCTTCATATATTTTTTGGGGCTTGTTTATATTTCGCTATCCGGTAATGCCAGCTGTCTTTCACTGCGCCAGACCCGAATGAGTAAAACCTCGTTGGCCTGCCTGAGGTAGATCAGCCGAAATGGCGCATGGATCAATTCGCGAATTTGCTCCATGTTGAACTCGGGGACAATGCGGCCGGCGGCAGGGGGGAGAAGCAACATTTCGCTGCGCTGCAGCATAGCAGTGAAGAAATCTTTGCCAATATGTGGAACGCCCTGTTGCTGTTAGTACAGCTGAATCTGGCGCGCTATCACCCGTTACCTGCATATCTTCAATTGCATCTGCTGAGGTGAATAGATTTGCTATTCACCTCATTAATTGATTAGATTATCGATGTTATTCCCCTCAATCAGCAGGAGTCCTGTCTATGTGGATCTGGCAACAACCGGACTGGCCTGGCGGTCAGCAAGAGGTATCGCCGGCTTTTCGTTATGATCTGGCTGAACTGTCGCCGATGTTACGTGAGCTGCATTTTTTGCAAGGGTTACTGCTGGGTAAAATGGGTGTGCAGGCAAACGAGGAAGCTGCTCTTGATACCATGCTGGCAAATGTCCTCACGTCCAGCGCTATTGAAGGCGAGAAGCTGAATCACAGCGTGGTGCGATCGTCTTTGGCCCGTAAGCTTGGTATCGCAGAGCCGCAGCCATATGCAACAACGCTGCAATCTGATGGCCTTGCCGCTATGGTGACCGATGCAATTGGCAACTGGCAGCAGCCGTTAACTTTAGAGCGCTTATTGCAATGGCATGCCTGGTTGTTCCCGTCTGACAGTTCACTGGTGCAGCGAGTGCAGGGTGGTCAGCTGCGCGGTAATGAACCCATGCAGGTTGTTTCTGGTCGCATAGACAAGCCTAAAGTACATTTCGAAGCGCCCCCCCGGCAGCTGTTAGAGCGTGAACTGCAATGCTTTATCGACTGGTTTAACCGCTCAAGAGAAAGTAACGATTTAGACCCGTTGCTGCGCGCCGGCATCGCGCATTTCTGGTTTATCACTATTCACCCGATGGAAGATGGCAATGGCCGGTTAGCCAGGCTGTTGACCGACCTCGCGCTGGCGCAGGCAGAGCATCAGTCCATCCGCTTTTACGCCATGTCGGTTGCCATCCTGGAACGTCGAAATAGTTACTACGATATCCTTGAGCAAAGCCAACGAGGGGACACTGACATCACCGCCTGGTTAAGCTGGTTCCTCGATACATTGGCTGCCAGCATGCGCCAGGTGCTGGCGGATATCGAACAAACGCTGCAAAAAACCAGATTTTGGCAGCGCGTGGACCAAACCCGACTGAGCAAGGAACAAGTCAAAGTGCTGAACCGGTTATTGGACGGCGATTTCAGTGAAGGTATTAACAACAGTCAATACAGTAAAGTTGCCAAAGTAAGCCCGGCTACCGCTACACGCCATCTGGCCCAGCTGGTTGAGTTGGGGTGTTTGGTGAATACTGGGGCAGGGGGTAGGAGTACGCGGTATCGGCTGGCTCAGTCTTAGCTTCTGCAAAAACAAAACTGGCTACCTATGTGGTAACCAGTTGTCAGCGGCTGAATGGCTGTAGGCAGTTGTAAAGCTTTATAAATCATTAAGATATGATTTATAAAAGTGGCTTAGTCCTAGCCAGAAACATCACTCCACGTTCTGGATCTGTTTATTGAGTGAAAACTGTAAATCATTGATATATATAGTCATCAAGCGAAAACGTCTCTCGACTGGTAACCATACTGGTAACCATGTTTGTGATGCTGAATGAGGCAGTTTGGTTGGCCTTGAGTGGTGCGCATAGGACGATGCTATAGGTCATCAAATATCATAACTCCTTCGGTGGCCCAATGCTAGTTGTCACCGACTGTGATGGACTGAATCAGCGAACCGCAACTGTGTTGAGTCAGTAGTCTTGCAAGCATCCGACCTGTCATCGAACAAACAGCACAGTAGCTGCCACTCCACCACATCTTTCTGAATAGAGCTGGTTTACTGGCATATTATTTAACAGCGTGTGTTAACAGAATTTAAATGGGCTCAAGAAAAGAGTTGGGTAATTCTTATGCATGCCAAAATTACTGAAGATGCCATTCCTTTATCAGACCTTAAAATCACGTCCGAAATGTTGATTCTTCCAGTACAGGACACACCCGCTAATTCTGCTGAATAGTTGTATCGTGCAAAGTATCGAAGATTTTGAGAGGGCAAGGGTAGAGTAGAGTTTTGCTCTTGCTATAACATATGGACTAATGGATATTTGTGATGGGTACACTGTATCGTTAGAAGACGCCAAAAATGCATTAGGTATTAAGGAAATCGAATTGCGAACCGCAAAGTCCTTTCTTGAAGCCTTATGACTGATTTTCAGGTTGATCGCATATGCGCTAATATCGATTGCCGAGTTAACCAAGGACGATAATATGGCTCGTTTTATTTTTATATCTCTGACTCTCTTAATGATTTCTTGCAGCAAACAGGAATCCCCAGAAGAAAAAATAGAGAATTTTTACACTACACCGGATTACAACCTCTTAAGTTCTGCTGATAAGAGCTCAATGACGTCTGAAGAGTGGGAAAAGCTGGATTACAATCGTCTTAAACCTCGATTGTCAGGTGCAAGTCGGTATTTTGAGCTAGAGAGATTTCTTTATAGCAATTCCTCCTCAATTGTTCATCCACACACTGTTGATGGTGATAAAAAATTAATCAAAGTAACTTTTAAACACCCAGCGCTACTACATGAGCTTGGTTTTTTCAATGAGTTCGCTTTGGAGTATTCGAAAGACAAAATTGAACAAGCGCAGGTTAACTTTGAAAAAGGTTTGCTTACCGTGCAAACACTCGAATATACCACAACTGAAGAAACTTTTACTCTAAATAATGATGGTGTATTTCTTGATCTGGCAGGAGTAAAGGAAAGGAAGGAAAAATATCGAAAGATCCAGCTATTAACTGAATCTTTGAGGGAGATAGACCAGCTAATACTAAAAAACCATACACATTTTCATTTTAATAGCTCCGAGTACACAAAAGCGATTGAAGAACTCAGGCTCAGAGGTGAGCAGCAAGTTGCTTCTGACTTTCAAACATATAACAATACGATTAAGAAATTGGCAGAGCTTGATCCCGATTATATTGTCTCTATTGATCTTGGCCGTGCAGCTGATGCCTATAGACGACTGATAGTTATTCAAGCTGATAATTACTTTAAAAATGCTCTGACAATTTCGAAAGCAAAGGTTGCCGATTCGACATCTCGAGAAAAAGCTTTGTTTTTTGAGTGGGAATTAAAATCACCACCTGAAAGTAAATTATATGGAACATCGGCATCTTTTTCAGCGGTATTTTACGATGAAGTTGGAAGACAAATTGGATATCAAGAATTGATTTACAATGATGGTCCTAATGGGAATGGTATTGTAGCTGGGACAATAGGTTCTAAAATAGAAAGTCAAGCTATAGCTAGAAAGACAAGTCGAGTGGAAGTTAAATACCTACAGCCTGTTAGTGTGCCAATGATAAAGTGCTCACTCAATGTGCAGATACAATGCGATGAATTATGAGTATTTAGAATACTTGACTCACCTGCACGCTCCGAGTTAAGGAAAATTTATTAGCATGCTCAATATTTGTCTGTATGGTTCCATATCAGTAAATATGTGGTGGATTTCTGCATCGTGGGTATTTTCCGCAATACTTTCAAAGTGCTGACCAGTTCTGTGTCAGAAGCTAAGCTTTCCGAAAGATATATCAAACTTGAATAACTACCACTAGACACAAAGCAATATATTTAATAAGGTTAGTGAAAGATTGACTGTTTTATTTTTTTTGAAAAGAGAGAACTATGGCGAAAAAAGCAAGATTTTACGAAGTCACTACTAAAAATGGCTATGGCGAGCAAAAGAAAATAGTAAGCGCTCCAAAAAAATCACTGATAGCAAGTGTATTTGAGACTCCTGACGTCCAAGTTTCTAATATTGAATATTTAGGATTTAAAGAAGTAATCGCACGGCCGAATGCGGAAAATAATGATGTGAGCTTTGTTGTACCATCTTTAGATGGACTGACTATTGATAGAAATCAACCAGGGCACAAAACTTTATCCTTGCAATTTGACGATAAAGTAAAGCAAGTTTATAAATACCTTGATGCGTATCAATCAGGAGAGTTGAGTTAAAGTGAATAAGTAATACTCGCCTTTATGTAAGTTTTATTGCCAGTCATATTGAGTAATTTTTTTAAAATTGCCAATAAATGGGCTGTGTGTATTTTAACATGAATAGCAATAGGAAGGTAATGGAAGGTAATGGAAGGGAATCTGGTTGTAAAGATAACTGAAATGATTAAACTTGTTGATATATACAAGCTTGAAATTTTTGATGAAAATTTAAAAATCCGTAACCGAGCAATTGGAATTGATTTAACCAACCACGATGCCTTGTTACGCCATCTAGCTATTCTTGTTGTATATAGTCAACAAGCTCAATCAAACGTTGTAAAAAATGTTATTGAAAGCGGCTCTCTTGATAAAGTATTTTATAACTTCGATACTAAAAAAGTTTCTAAAATTAATCCATGCGATTTAGTTGACGAACACTGGGAAAGCATCAAGGGGATACGCCAGCAAACAAAAATATTTCAAATAGTTATGCTTGCTAGAAAAATACCTCTCATTAGCAATTCTTTGATGAATTCAAATATTTCAAAACATATCACTTGCAGTGATGACTTGAGTAATTTTTGGGCTGGATTTAGTACCCTAAAAAAGGAATTTCAACGTACTAGCATTCCATTTTTCAGAGAAACTACATCTCTGCTACATTTGCTAACTTCATTAGGGTATGACTGTATCAAGCCTGATTCAGCTGTATTAAAATCCGCACGAAAATTAGGCATCTTGTCGTCTGAAAATCCCAGTAACAAAGAATTAATCAATGTTGTAAAAACAATACAGTCTTATTCAATTCATATCAATAGAGCAAAGCCCCCTCCGGTACTTGATCTTTATTTATTAGTTCATGGAAAACAAACCGAGGCATCAAATTTTGTATCGAATGAATACTACCAGCATACATAAAAGACAAGTGTTATCTAACTAGTCTTTTTGTACGCTCTATCAAAGCCGTAAAAGCAGGCTCTAATTTCAGTTACTCGCTCTTAACTGCAAAACGATAGGCCAATTTACAATCCAGACCACAGGCTGCTTACCACCAGTTGAATTTTCAAATAACCACCAGTTTCGGCAATCATCCATTTAATTGATAGTCAGCTTTGAGCGAAAAACGGCAATTAACGCCTCAAACATCGGCTCAGATTGCTGCGTCCTTGTTATATGTTATTCGGATCATGACCCAAAATCCAAAGACACTAATGAATCACATTTCCAAACTCCGATCATTCTTATTAATTCTGTATAGCTCAGATTTCCTTTTATCAAACAATAAAGTTTCTCCACTACTATATCCCTCCGGCAGAGAATCCCTGAGATTAGAAATAAAGAAAAATTTTCTAACCTCTTTTAGCCATTTTGGATAATTATATTGCTTGGTGAATGGGTCAATGCATAAATTCAATTTTAGGATATCTTCGATGAGATTTGGTCTTTTTTTGATAGCTAAAAGAAACAGAGCCATGTGTGTTTCATTCAGATAGTCTTTGTCTCTTAGAAGGCTGACAAATAAATCAGAATTTTGATCGACGCTTATTGCATCAACATCCATCAGAGAAATTAGATTGTTGATCATCCATGTAAAAATTACTCTTTCTTCTTTCAGCATTCTTCGGAAAGAACAACTTATAAAATCATCAGAGATGAAGTGAATCAATTGATCCGACTTTATCTCGCGAGAGCGGAAATATTTATATAGGCCTTCAATGTTAGAGCGCGGTATTATTAGAGGATTATCATTTATGACGGCAAGCCCAACCCCAATAGACACCAAATATTCATCCTCCGACACAAGCAAATTATAAATATCATTAATAGTATAATGCTGATATGTCACCAAATAAGCAGCTATTACATTTTTCTTATCGAGCTTTGCTATATCCAATCTCTCTTGGATATTAGCTTTGCCATCTACTAGATTAATAATTTCTGCGCTCAATGAGTGTCTTAAACCATACGGATTTACGTACCTTGAAGCGTCAATGCAGGCATCCGTTACATCACCGGTAAAACTATAGGTATAGTCTGCGCCTTCTCTAAATAAATTTCCATTTTCAATTTTAGAAAGGTCAGCCTCATCGTTTTGATTGTTCAATGATTTATCGCCCATCTTCCCACTCTCTAATTTCATTGCCGCTCTGAATACAGAGGTCCGCCAGCTTCAGAACTTGTCTTTTAAATGAATTGTTTTCTATCTTAATAATGCAGCTATAGCTCTGAAACAGCATATTGATAGATGTTCCAAGAGACAGGCAGGGTGAATTCGTACTCAGATCTTCAGATATAAAATATCTATCATGTATTGGAATATTGGCTTTATAGATCTTGAATTCAGAAAATATTCCTTTTTTCTCAACCTGCTTAATAGCTTCCTTGAAATTAGACTCGTGTGTTTGTTTTTGCTCGACATTCTTGGGATCAGCAAGCTTGGTTAGGATCCTGATTTTCCTTCCATGCAACGATGCGAATGTATGAATTATGAAATCTATATCAGAGGGAAGAAAATACTGGTCAATTATAGTTATTCTTTTGCAATCAAGTCGATCAAATTCATTTCTAATTCTTGCTTGCATTACGGTTAAATTGTCAGATCCCCCCTCAATCATAGGGATCGTAGTTAATGGATCATAGTCTAATGACGTACTTAACTTCTTCTTCCGCTCTTTCCAGCTATTCACTATCGCCACCTATTGTAAATGATGAAGAGCTATGCGTCGGAACCGTCCCGCTATTTGTCTTTATGCTTCCTGATATGATTTTCATATTTATGTTAATCGATTTAACAAAATAACACTTTTCTTCAAATACAACTTCTTCGCCATGTTGAATGGATATCTCCATATAATCTGGGTCAAATCGGGTGCTGATTATTTTTGGTTCATCAGACAGCTTGAAACTACCTTTATCGTTTTCCCCCTCACTGCTAAGAAGAAAATTTACCTGACAATCTTGATACTCACCGAAAATGTCATTTATATGAAATTCAACTCCTGTTATATGATTCTTCTGATCTCTAACATTCTGCAAAGATGTTTCAATTCTTGTTGGTGTGTATATTGCAAAGGTATTCAGCAAGTGAGGATTCTTAGCTAAAGGAGTAATATATTCTTCCTCTAGTCTGGATATAGACTCTTTCTTTTCGCGAAGAAAATCTTCTATGAACTCACTCTCTATGGTTGAGTAGTAGTAGATTGCTTTTGAACATAATGAAATGAATGGCTTATATTCATTATCGCTAGCGTCATTGATTAAAAAATTTGCATCGCTTTGTTCCCATTGGAAAATCAAGATGTGTTTTTTTGCGTTTGCATTTATTTCTAAGCGCTTACTGCTAATCAGTTGATCAATTGCATCAAAGCTTGGCAAGTCAACAAAGAAGGCGTATATATCGCCTTGAATATTTTTTCTCTTCCATCCATCAATCACATAGTCTAAGCTCGTCAATTTCCAATAAATCGAATGACCATAAAAAATATTGTAATTGTCGTTAACTCTTTGACAGAAGAAAATAGTCCTATAAATACTTTCCATTTAAATTTATAGCCTTCAATACAGTCTTTTTAAACTTCCGATTTTGGTCGAGTGCTGATGCACACTGCATCGTATAACGCCTCAATAACCGCACGCTTTAGCGCGCCAAGCGCCGAATGAGCGAAGTTAATGGACTTGTTATATCTTCCTTGCGGAAGGAATTGCACGTGATACCCAATCACTTTTGTCTGTCTGAACCATAAACGGAATATAATCACACCCCATATGTCTAGCCACCGTTAAGCGGTGCTTACCATCTGCTACTAAGGCCATATCTTTACTTCCGTGCTTGACAAAAAACAATGGTGAAAGTGCTTTTTTATTTTCCCAAGCTTCAATAACACGAGCAATTTTTCCACTATCATGTATATCTTGCCACAATGTACCTTTATCATATATTTTTGGCTGGTAGATCCCACACCATACATCCGAATGCGAAGCTGTATAAATATCTATTCCTGCCTTCAAGATCTCATCACTGATATCATTAAACTGAATTGAGTGGGGAGTCGAATCCCAAATTGGAGTTACATTTGGAGTAGATTTTTTATAAGTAGAGATAAGTTCATCAGTAAGCCTCGATTTCCTCATAGCTCTACCTCTCTCTTCAAGAAATTTATTGATGTCTAGTTCAGTATTCATAAGATAAAACAATCCATTTTCAAAGGCAGGCTGCCCGCAAGCCGAACGTTTTTAAGCCTTATTTTCCGAATTTAGCTCGTACCAAACTAACGCTGATGTACCTCTATTTCAACAGATTTTTCTGGAGTTAGAAAATTTGCGACCGGCAAAACTTATACATACAGTACGCTAGTTGTTCTTGAATTTACTCAAGCTGGATCCTTGAGAATTTATCCAGCAGTTTGTACTAGTAAAAGAAGTAATTATTAGGCATTTATTACAACGCTGCATGTCCGTTTTGGCACAAAGCCGCCATCCGATAATGTGGTACTTTCCGTGAAAATGTTGGTGCGATTGATTTGCAACACGTGATAAGGGCAGGTTGCAATGAGGTGGTAAATCAAATGCAATTACCCATCTTAACTGACTATCAGGTTAGTTCGAAGATATTTTAGTGAATAAGTAAAACCTGATATAGCCACAAAGGTTCATATTTTATCTAACAATCACCAATTCCGACCAAATCGTCGTGCAAGTAGATGATAGTAAATTCCGTCCCAAGACCAATTCTGTGCTTTTGATTGCAATGAAGATAGTGTTTTTGCCATGTTGCTGGTTGATTTACTCGACTACATTCATCAGGTTGGTATTTGCTGCAATTGGTGATACCGCAAAGAATAGTTCATATTGCGTGCTGTCGTTTTCGCACAGTTCAGACATCATCACGCTTGCCTCTACATCTTTGGATCCATCTTTCTATTTTGGCATTAGCTTGTGACGAAATGCAGAAATCTCTTTTAGAGCAGGCATGAACCAACTGGCCGTTAATAGAATTAGCGTATTAAGTGAGGGATCGTTTGGTGGTATTGAACTGAACGGATTAATTTGGACGAATGCAAGTACACCCATTGACGATTCCGTTTGTTTTTTATTTTTTCCCCCTATGCTTTTTTAGCTTAACAGACTCAATGCAGCTTGAGGTCTCTGATTAGCTTGTCCAAGCAAAGAAGTTGCGGCTTGCTGTAAAATCTGCGAACGAGTGAGTTCAGCAGTTTCGCGTGCGTAGTCAGTGTCACGTATCCGGCTTCTGGCTGCAGAAACGTTTTCAGATACGTTGCTTAAGTTACGGATAGTAGATTGAAATCTGTTCTGTTGTGCTCCTAAATAAGCTCTGGCGCTATCAACTTTTTCTAATGCTCTATCAATAATTGATGTATTGAAATCAGTGCTACCGTAGGGTGTATTTCCAGATAAATTCCAAATACCGGTAAGCATAAAAAGTTCTTGTTCCCGCGCTGTAGCTTCGGTAGCTGTGGCAGCTAACCCTTCATAGGCAAACTGGAAAGTGGCGTCTTCTTCCACTCGAACACTACCGAATGAATTTGCATGAAGTACGTTCCGACCGAAGGTATTGTTAAAAGCATTTACGAAATCTTCTCGCGAACCGGTTGCAGTAAAATAGCTTGGAATTTTAGTCCAAGGGCCGTCATTCAGACGTACCACAATACCCGAGACAGTAGTACCAGGAGTACCAGCATAAACCGTCGGTGGTGTTACGAAATCGAAATGCTGATTCTGATTGTAAAAAACGCTATTCGAGTAACCATCAAATTCAGAACCTACATAAATTCGCTCTCCATCACTCTGAGACTTTGTCTGCGTAACATCTACTTCAGATACCCATAAATCACCAGTATTCATCGCACCATATGCTGTTAAGTCAATATCGATTGTTTGGCCAGCATTCGCGCCTACAAGAAAGGTACTTTTATAATTGCCATCCAGCAGTTTTTGGCCACCGAATTCGGTAGTAGTGGCTATGCGATCAATCTCTTTTTGCAGAGCTAAGACTTCCTTTTGCAGTGCTTCTCTGTCAGCAAACGAATTAATACCGTTTTCGGCCTGAACTGCTAAGACACGCATACGCTGTAGCGCATTGGTGATTTCTTCCATTGCGCCTTCTGCGACTTGAGCTAAGGAAATGCCGTCATTTGCGTTTTGAATTGCCTGATTTAAACCGCCAACTTGAGAAGTCAGGCGATTACTGATCTGTAAACCTGCAGCATCATCTGCTGCAGAGTTGATTCGCAATCCAGACGACAGACGTTCGAATGCTTTGGTCAAACTTACTCCGGAGCCGAGTAGTTGCCGCTGCGCATTTAGGGCAGATACATTTGTGTTGACGTACATTCCTGAGCTTTCCTTATTATAAGCATTTGAAGCAAGGCTGATCAGCCTAGGTGTAAATGCCTTATTTGTAAGGATGTATCGTCGCTACCTGTAGTATCTTTAGGTAAATATATTTGCAAATCGAGCTAAAGAAATTTTAAGTTGTGACGGTGTAAAGCTAAGGAACTTATCAGTTTTCTAGTTTGTGATGTCTTCGATGGAGTATTGAGCAGTATCTGGAATCAGATCTTTAAGGTCGCAATCTAGACCTTTAGCAAGTTTGAGAAGTGTGCCAATGCTTGGATTGATCGTTCCACGTTCAAGACGACTAACAAGACTAAGATCGAGACCTGCCTTTGAAGCTACGTTCATTTGCGTAAGTTTTTTCTGCTGACGCAAGCTACTCGCGTTGCGGCCCATTTGGGTTAAAAAGTCTTTCATGTCCATCATAAATCCCACCCATATAAGTGCGGACTATGATTAAAAACTAGGTTTAAAATCTACAGCGTAAAAGCCGTGGCGTTTGAGTCTAGGCTTATAAGCCTTTTTTATGTGATTAATCTTAAAACGTTAAATTGATAACGGCTAAATTTTTGGTAAATCCGACCATTTAGTCGTGTATGAAGGCGAAAGTAAGCTTCTTTTCATAGACCAATTTTGCTGCGTGCCTTTAGCAGCAAAAAAGATGGCATTCCTTTTGTGTTGCTGATTGATCTGGTCAATCACTGCCATCAGTGCTGGATTGCATTCGGAACCTGATTCATCTGCAAACAGTTGCTGCTGTAAGATATTTTCGTCATAAAAATCGGTCAGCATGACACCTGACTTAGCGTACCGATAACCATCTTTCCAGATCTTCGACAATAATTCGGCGGTTAAATGCAAAAAGTCTCGCGTATCGCTACTTGGGTAAACGAGCTGGCCTGAAGCGGAGTTTGCGTAATAAGGATCGGTTTGGTGGTCGCTAAACGGACTTGTACGGATGAAAACAGTCAGTTGCTTGGCCTTACATTGCTGTGCTCTGAGTTTTTCACAAACTCTATGAGTGTATTCTGAAACCGCCTCAATCATTTGTTTTTGGTCAAGAATTCGTTCGCTGAACGAGCGAGAGCTCACTATTTCTTTTTTCTTACTCTCTACTTCGATAAGGCTTAAACAGGATTCGCCATTTAACTCTTGCACTGTGCGTTCAACAACAACGGAAAATTGCTTTCTAATTTGTTTTGCTGGAGTGTCTGCGAGTTGCAATGCAGTGTGGATACCCATTTCGTTAAGACGTTTAGTGATTCTACCGCCAATGCCCCAAACTTCGCTGACAGGTAATAAAGCCATCAATTTTCGCTGTCTATCCCTGTCTGTTAGATCAACAACTCCACCGGTTTTACTCCATTTTTTGGCCGCGTGATTGGCTAATTTCGCCAAAGTTTTGCTTGGTGCAATACCTACGCAAACATGAATACCAGTCCAATTCAAAATTGTTGTTTTGACTTGTTTAGCAAATTCGTTGAGCTCTGTGCATGAGGAAATACCAGTGAGATCTAAAAAAGCTTCATCAATAGAGTACACCTCAACAGATGGCGCAAGTTGCTCCAGTGTCGTCATCACTCGTGCAGAAATGTCGGCATAAAGTGCATAGTTTGATGAAAATGCTACGACGCCATGCTTTTCTACCAGTTCTCTGACCTGAAAGTAAGGAACGCCCATTTTTATACCGAGTGCTTTTGCCTCCTTTGAACGAGCAACCACGCAGCCATCATTGTTTGATAGGACTACCACTGGTGTATTGGCCAAGTCAGGTCTGAACAACTTCTCGCAAGAAGCATAAAAGTTATTACAGTCTACTAGTGCAAAAACCTTACTCATAACTATTAATTCTTCGACGAGCGCGTCATCTGCCTTAGTACATTGGTTACCACACCAAAAATCTGCAGCTCTGCTTCGTCAGCAAGTTCTATTGGGGAGAAAGCGCTATTTCGTGGCACCAACATCAGCTTTGGCTTTAGTTGTAATTCTTTAACTGTAAATTCGTTATTCACCTGAGCAACAACGATATCACCATGCGCAGGACGCACAGAGCGATCCACTATTAGGATATCATTCGACAGGATTCCAGCCTCGATCATTGAGTCACCTTCAACGCGTACGAAAAAAGTTGCAGCAGGCCGTTTGACGCATAGCTCATTCAGATCGAGTGTTTGCTCTACGTAATCTTGTGCTGGTGACGGAAAACCTGCTGCTACTTTAGACATATACAAAGGCAACTTCACTATCGTCCTGCGCTCAATTTTTCCGAGAATACTAATATTCATAATCACTTAATAACTGTATATGTATACAGTTATTTTCGCATGCTATTATGAAATGTCAAATCAGTTCATTACTGGCAAAATGTACAAATCTTCAAGTAACGTGAGGTAGGTTTGTTGTGGAGTACAACTCAAATGCAAGCTGTGAGATCTCACGCAAGACTGGGCTAATGGCCTCTATTGTTAAGTGTTGCATTGCTGTGAGAGTTACCTTTCGATAAGTAATTTTAATCGATAATTCGTTCGCTGCTACTTGTTCGTAGTTACTAAAGGTTGAGCTGACACTCACTTTTTAGCATGAAGAGTTGGGGGCAGCTTACCTAGCACTTTCTAAGTGCTTGACTCGTTGCACACAGAAAGCAAAACATTCAGCAGAATGTTTGAGGCAAAAATTCGTGTAAGGTGAGTTTTGGTCAGTCGTATCATCTCTGTATGACCGCCCACAGACGGAGATACTTTTTGCTTGTGCCACTAATTCTATTCTCGATATTCAAGAGCTAACAACCAATAAGTTTACAAAAAATAAACGTTATCTGTTGCAAACTCATCTTCATCTGAAGATTAATTGGTCAGCTTTGCGAAGTTCGATCCCAACAGAAAACACTTCGTTTGCTATCTACCTTTTGAGAGCGTAGGTTGAAAAATCGCTGATAAAACCCTTCTGCTTTTACTCAACGTGATTCCTGAGATACATCGACTTAATAGTGAGATCTGACCATTCAGAATGTGGCAGATTGCTGCGAAACTTTAGGCAGGTCACATTAGTATTAGCAAATTACCATATGAATGAAATTTGCATATATGCAGCATTGTGCTCAAATTGATTTAGAGTCCAGTAGAGTTCAATTTCTGAGTCCAGCAATCGATTTTGCAAGGAATGAACATATGAATCAATTTCGGTAATTCTTATTTGAGTCGTAACAGTGAGTGAAAACTGATTAACTGTAATCCTCACTACTTAATTTTCCGCAGTTGAAAATTGGCGAAAGCCGATAGAACGTGCAACTCTCTTGCGACTTGTTACCCCAATTTTTGACGAGTTAATGAGCCAGATTTCTGACACCGATTGGTAAATTAGACCCTTAACAGATCCGAGCAGAATGCTTAGAAAAAAGAATTAATTTCCATAAAAATGTACGTCCAAAAATTAAACTAAAAGAAAATCTTTTAAAATTTGTCCTTTTGACAAGTTTAAACTTTATCTAAAGTTTGAAATCAGCGTTTTTCTGCAGAAAAATGGCATTTCTAACATTTACAGATATGAATAAACTTTTTTGTGGTTATTTTTTGAGCATTATTGTGTGATGTGATCTATTGACGAAAGATCACATCATTTAACTTTCATCATGACTTTTCAGTTCGTATTGTCGTTAGGTTGAGGAAGGATTCCTGACTTGCGATACATAAAAACTAAAATCTCAGACAGCATCCAACGGTTTTTCTTGAACCCCGCAAATGGTTTAGGAACTTCTTTATCCTTCGACATCCGGTCCCAAGTTGATCTTGAAATACCGGTGAGCTTACAACGTATACCCTCATCAATCGCTTTGTCTGTATGGCCAGCAAGTCTGAGTGCTTCAATTCTCTCTGCAGGTGAGGCTATTTGATACTTCTTTTCTGCATTTTTATTCTGATAAAACGGTTTGAATTCTGCGTTCACTTGTTTCATAAAATACACCTTACTACTGAATTTTGGACAAAAGGAAACCGCCAGATATTTGGTTCATATCTGGAAAAAGTTGGTTTTGGCTTAGTTAATGTTGGTTATTCGTTGTGAGCAAAGAGGCTGAATTCAGTCTGTCTGAGTGCATTGAATTCGTACTCAGCGCAGAACCAATCCATCAACTTTTTCAGGTTAGTCAGGTATCGGTTGAGCACACTGGTTGCCTTGAGTCGATGAATCTTAATTGAGTTTGTAATAAAATTGTATGTGGCAATTTTAATGTGATTGCCTTGGTCGTACTTAAAGATGCGCAACTCAAGAAGTGTAATTTGCCCTTTGGATGTCATTGTGTAGTCAAACTCGAATTGTCCTATTGGCTCGGATTGCTCATTCACTTGGAATGAACCGCAGTAGATGTTTTCGGTTTTTTTAGTCGCTTGCCATCTCGCAATCGTTGAAAAAAACGAGCAGAACTTTTTGTTCCGACTTATGGTTGGGTTGGTAATCTTAAAGACATCCATAAAATTTCCTCATGGTAAATTTAGGCAATAGCATTCGCCAAGCGCAGCCCAAATGGATTTGGTTTGCACTTCATTTCACTAGTTGATTTACAGTTTTTCTCTCAGTAGCTCAGCTACTGTCTGCTTGTTTGGATTTACAGGTTTGCTTTCAGTAGCTCAGCTACCGTCTGCTCAGTTGGATTTACAGTTTTGGTATTCGTAAGCGGTTACAACTTTGAGGCAGTGATTTCAAACACCTCCATTTTTAGGTAAGCCATAAAGTTGGTTTGCCACAGCTTAAACATCTCAAGACCTGCACTTAACTCAGAGCATTGATATAAGTCCTGATACACATTCTGGCCGACATCAAAATCGAGGCACTTTGCCAATTCAGTAAAGTCACCTTGGCCAACAAAACAGAAATCGGTGATGTATGAAATTTGCCAATGATTGCTGGTTAATAGTCGAAGACTAATCTCTACTGGATGGTAACCTCCGGTTTCAGGTGAATATGTGCTGTCGCGAAAATTCAATACAACGGATTTATCCGCTAAACTTTTTGGGATGAAATTCGCGAGCTGTTCTGCCAGTTCTGGATTAAGTGGCAGTTTGGAGGATGAAATTGTTTTCATCATTTCCTTCCTTATATTTACAGTTTTGCATTTTGTAAGAACGAGCGAATGTGCAGCGCTTGGTCAGGCTTATTAGTTCGCTCTTACTTGGGATAAAGATGAGTTTGCTGCAGCAGCGATTTAGGATTTCCGAGCAGTCTTTGGCTTAGTCGATGAGTGAACGGTGTCACTATCCAATTTATCGATTTGTTCGGTGCTATCAGTGCTATCAGTGCTCCGAAGAAACTGATCGAGTTCGCTTTTCTCGACTGCTTGGATAAGCAACGCAATAAGTGCAGGCAAATTACTCAATGCACCAACATCAATCGTTGGTTTGCCACTTTCAACTTCAAATGTTTTTCCGGCAAAACGCACCTCAAAATAAAAGTGGCCAGCATTGTCAAAAAACCACTGACGAACTTTTCGTGGTATCTGCTTGATGTGTTTGTCACCGGTAGTAGGATCGGTGATTGTCTTCTCTCGAATAAAGCTAAACGGCTGATTCGCTAGCTTGGCATTTACCATTGCTAACTGTTCTTCTAGCCGTTCAATTAGCTTCATCCGTTTGGCCAAAACTGGCGATTTGACGATTTCAGGACGAGCGATAGCCTTGAGCGAACTCAATAAAGTTGTGGTCATGATGTTTTCCTTTGGCTTAGATAAAGCCGATTTGTGGTTTGATGGCCTTGCGTTTGTTTTCTTCGTTCAACAGTTGCAGCGCTGATGAACGATGGTTTTGTGCTGGCAGAAACTTGATCCGCCGAGCGAGAATTGCAAAATCTCCAACTGTTAGATTTCGCAGCTGTTCAAGGTACGATTGCTCAGTGGCCGTGAGCGTTTTAACCGCGAGAAGCTGCTTATATAACTGCTGTACCTGATGCGTTTTCAGGTAATCGCAATCCAATTTGAAATCGAATCGTCGCAGCACTGCTTTATCCAGTAACGAATCAAAGTTGGTTGCAGCAAATAGCGGTTGCGTAAAACATTCCATTTGCGTCAGTAACTCGTTTACCAACTGAATTTCATACTGGTTGTGCAATCGTTCACGACTACTTAGCAGTGAATCGACTTCATCCAGCAGCAATATCTGTTTGTCACGATGCGCGGTCTGGAATAGGCGAGCCACATTCTTTTCGCTTTCACCAACGTACTTATCCAGTACATCGGAGCATTTCACTCGATTGATATCACGCTGACACTGTTGTGCTAAATAGTGTGCAAATGCCGTTTTGCCAGTACCAGCAGGACCACTGAGTAACACGCGAATAGGTTCATTTCGTTCAATCGCATAACGGATCTGTTCCAGTTCTGCTGCAGCCTGTTTGATGTTTAATAGGGTGATATCAAAATCAAGCGCTTGCTGATAACTCGGTTCGTCATTCCACAGATCTGCAGCACGTAAGCTCGACTCAACAACATCCATAATGATTTGTTCAGCCTCTTTGCCTTTACTACCAATGGTTTTGGCAACATGAGCAGCGTTGGCTATCAGAGCATGTGATAAGTTCGCCGTCGGCACTAATTGTTGAACAAACTTATTGGATACCTTTAAGCCTGCAAAGGCCTCAGTTGCTAGCGATTGCACCATTTGTCGTGTTGGTTGCGGAAATTCCAGTACCAACTTAAACCTGCGCAAAAAGCTCTCTTCAATACACTCCACATGGTTAGTGATCCAAATACTCGGCACATTGTTCTTCTCCAGTAACCGATGTAGTTGCTCTTTCGAATACTGTAAATCAGCAGATATAAACAGTGATTCACATTCATCGATCAAAAGCATGGACTGGTTATTGGCATTCAGCATCTGATTGATAAATTGCAGATAAGACACTCGCTGCTTATCAATCTTTGGTGCGCGCTCATCATCGGTAAACTGACCATCTTTGATACTGACGGCTCTCACTTCGAACAAGTAACGCGATAGATGGTCAGACAATGCGCGAGCAAATTCTGATTTGCCTACACCAGGCGGCCCATAAAAAAGTACATTTATTCCGGTTAATTCAGCGAGTACTGCATTTTCCAAATAGTTGCACACCAGATTGCTGTTGATGTGTGGAAATTCGTTGATATTGAAGGCTGCAGCATCGCTTTCAATAAGCACAGCAGATAGCAGCTCTTCTTTACTGGATATCTTGGTTTTACGTAGCTGCATTCGTAAATGCTCTGGTATTTCAAGATCTGACGGATGCATCAAGTTCATGTCTTTAAGTAGACCAAAGCCAAATAGGGTCTTTACGACTTCACGAGCTTGGTCAACATCAATGGCTAGTTGTTCACACAGTGAAATCTCCAGCTGATCGTGCAGGTCATTAGCTTCAACCGCAGACAACATATGTCTCAGTGGCGCATGAGCATTAAGTACCAAGATAAATGTCACTAACTCCAATGCATTGGCTGGCAGCGAAAGGCATTCGATTAGAAAGTTTGCGTTGTGCTCAATCAACTGTGTTGATTTAACCGACTTATCTGCAATCGCCAACTTAGCTACACATTCCTCAAAGCTCAGCTTCGAATAACGCAGTGCGCTGATACCAGACAGCCTTGCCAAGCTTGCTCGATGGATGCATTCATCAAGCTCTGTGAAGTCTCCACTCTGCAAAACGCCAATAGCATACCTGCAGGCTAAGAACTCAAAGCCTGTTCTTTGTTTTTTGACCATATCGTTTTCCTATAAAAGAGGAATATATGTTCTGTGTAATGCCTTTATATGAAAGGCAAAGGTGTTTATGTAAAAAAGGAAACTGTAAATTAATATCAAGTGGATTGTGGTTATATTATATAATTTTATATTAATCCTGTAATTAGGTGTTTTTGACACAGCTCGAATAGTTCAATCTAATAGCACTGTTAAAAATTAGGCTTTTTGTGAGTTGTTTAATGCGGAGGTAGTGGAATTGAATGATTTAAGTGCATCTAAATGTAAGTTAGAATCTTTTTCTAATCGTGAGGTCGTGAAAAATAAATTAATTCATGTTTTATCTGGTAGGTTTGTTTTTGTTAAAGATTTTTATTGTGAAATGCAAGGTTATTATGATGAGTTGTCAAATGCTATTTCAAGGTCTTATAACGAGAATGGGGGGATGTCTGAATCTGCAATGGAGGTTATGGCTGAATTCATTGCAAACAACTATAGCGGTGTTTCACACCAAATTAATTGTATTTTAAATGACAGAAGAATGTATAAGGTAGGACTAGATAAGGTTGAGTTTACTGTTGATTTGCCGAAAGAAAAATTTTGTGGCCTTGTTCGTTATTTGCAGTCTGATCCCGATGTTTGTGTCAAATCTTATAGTTTGCCCGCCCACAAGGCAAATAGAATAAAGTTTCTTCATTGCATAGAAGTAACCTGTGATGTCGCAAAGGTTGTACTTCATTATCAGCCGTTTGGCAGAAGTAAAGAACAGGAGAATCGATTTGCAAAAATCAGCTTAAATTTTAGTGGTAAAAGAAAATCTGGATTATCTCGGATAGTTGTATTGCTGAAACACTGGTTTGGCGATTCATACTATTCCGCATTGAAAAATGCTGTGCCAACTCATGTTGAAATGAGAGTAGACTTTAATGGCATTCATCCATGTATGCTGACATTTAGAGGAAATTCGAGAGGTAGATCAAAGTCTGATTATCAACCTAGGCATAAGCGATTAATGGAGTCAGCAATTGTTTCTTCACAAAGCTCAAAAGGGAAAAAAGCATACTTCAAGACATCTCAGTACGCTGCTGAAAATAATAAAAATATGGGTCTGATAATTGTTTCAAGATTTGAGTTTGTGGCAAAGCAATATAACTCTAACAATAAAGGCTTTAACGGTAAACGCAGATATTACAGCATGAATCAGTTGGATTGCAGTTTCTTCTATAAGAATGACCATGGCTTTAAGTTCTATGATATGAACTTTTTAAGTGATCCTGATCTAGGTCATGATGATTTTCAATGGCTAGTGCTGAGTATAGTCAATAGAGGATTCCACATGACATATGTAATGGCGCAACAGAGAATCAGAGTAGTTCTTGATCGGTATATTGTGGACACTTCGAAATTCATGGATGATATTACTCGCAGATTTGCCAAAAGTCTGAGAAATTGTAAAAACTTACTCTGTGATAGATAAACCTTCTGATAGCAATCGGTTTATTTTTACCCAACTTCAAGCACCTCAAGTTCCTATTGTGCTAGACAAATAAACAATAGTATTGATACGTTTATCCACGTATGAACAAATAGAGATTTAAAGTGAACCAGTTTGAAGAGCTCTGTAAGTTAGCATCATCGGAAAATTGGTGTTGGAAGCTATTCTGCACAACCTGCGGCCATATGCATTTTCGGTATGCGTTTGCTGAACTGGCTAATGGTAAATCACCAACGGATCCTGACTGGCCAATTCATGCCGAAAATTCTGAGTTTCGAACACTTGGTCAATACCCATACAGATTTAGCAAGGCACAAATACAGGCCATTCTAAAAATTTGTCATGATGCTGATTTATTGGCGATAGCTCAAATGTGTCGATTTCCAGATTGGCTTGGTTACCTTGGTCTAATCCTAAAACATTGTGAGGGAAATTCAGACTATCCGCAGCTTTCAGCAACTTGGTCTGCACAACTAGCTGACGTTGTAACAAGCGAAACACCTATTCATGCAAAGCTCTTAAATATAGCCAACGGCAAAGGTGAGCTTTCGATTGCTGATCTAGAAATGATTGAACAGAATATTGACATCAGATTTCGTTTCAAATCAATGCGAGATATCTAAACATGGCTGCATTTACTGGTACTCACAAGGAGTTTAAACGCATATCGGTCCACGCTTACGCAATCGGGTGCAACAACTGACTAAAAACCATAAGGCTCAAATTTCCGCCTGCCAGCATTGTGATGCAAAAGAAAATCTTGAGTCTGCTCATGTGCACGGTCGAGACAGAAATGACATTATTGAATCAATTCTGAGTCAAGATTCTATTGATGGTATTGTCTCTGTAAATATTGAAAAGTTCGAAGAACGTTTTATCGAAGAACATCAACCACTTGAAAAGTCTATCTTGATTCTGTGTCGCGAATGTCACCGCAAATATGATGCAAAACCCAAGCAAGCTAAACAGAAGCTTCACAGTGCAGAAAGCACGCCTAAAAATTCCACGAAACGCGCAGGTGTATTAACAATCACCTTTGAACCCTCAGATGAACAAGTTTTTAAACAAAAGCTTTTACTGAATAAGCAAGCCGTCATCGAGACTCGTTACGCCAATGGTACTGTTGAGTCAAAAGTTTGGAATGCCGATAGGTTTAATGCTTCATCCAACTTACTTGGTAATCTGCGTTCTCGTCCTGAATTCCGAGCAGGAAAATGGCAAGAAGCCGGTATCACTCGTGTTCATCTCTACTTCTCTAACGAGCCAAACTGATTTCGTATACTGAATTTTGTTGGCAAATATTCAGTTCATCAGCCAATGTAACTCTATAAATAGCTATAATAGTATCCATACAATGAATTTTATGAGAAAAATGGATACAGATGTATCTATTGAGGTGCTATGGAACACTTAAGCCTGTTGTCAGTCCACGATGTGCAAACTGATCTCTGTCAGTGGTTACGTGATCAGCGTAAGCAGCGTAAATGGTCACGAGACGACTTAGCGGAAAAAAGTTTAGTGCCTGCTGCCACGATTAAAAAGTTTGAAACAACCGGTCAGATCTCACTAAGACAATTTCTGATGTTGTGGCAATCGGTTGACGAGCTCTCGCGGCTGCAACAGTTAACGAATACAGGTCATGTAAAACCATTACCAACCAGCATTGATGAGGTATTAGCGAATGAGCCTCGATAAAAATGCATTCAAGCGAACCAACCGGTTAGATGTGTACCGCACTCTAGCGACTGGTGAGCAGGTATTGGTTGGCGTGATGGCGCAAAACCGTCAAGGTACGTTCTTTCAATATCAGGCGGACTATCTGCAAAAGTTTGGCAATTTGTCGCCGTTTAAACTCAAAGCTGATACTTCACTGCAACTTGCACCAGCTGAACCGCATTTCGGTTTGCATGGTGTATTTGCAGATTCCTTACCTGATGGTTGGGGCATGCTGCTGATGGACAGATTGTTTCGACAACATCAGTTACTGCCTTCACAAGTTACTGCAATGGATAGACTCGCCTTCGTAGGCAATCGCGGCATGGGTGCACTGTCGTTTCAGCCAGTGTCTGAACTTAGTATGCAAAATCCGCATGAGTATTTTGACCTGAATACTTTAGGCACAGAAGCACAGCTATTTTTTGATGGTCATACCGAAGATGTGCTGGCTGCGTTAGTACAGGCTGGTAGTTCTGGTGGAGCTCGTCCTAAAGCACAACTTTATTTTACACCAAACGATAGTCAGCGCTGCAGCACCACCACTTTTGAAAATGCTGAAGCTTGGTTGGTTAAGTTTACTTCTGAGCGATTAGCACTTGGTCATGAAGAAGGGATGTGCGAGGCTACTTATTTACAGCTGGCAAAAACTGTTGGTATTGATGTGCCTGGCTGGAAATTGCTTGAATCTACTGACGGTGCAGTAAAGCGACATTGGTTAGCATTAAAGCGGTTTGATGTAACTTCCAATAAGCATGTCGAAGGTCGCTTGCATTTGCTCAGTACCTGCGGACTGCTTGATGCTAATTTCAGACTGCCAAGTTTGGATTACGAAGATCTGATTAAAGTCAGTAGCGCACTCTGTAAAAGTCCTGCTGCAGGCCAACAACAATTTAAGCGTGCGGTATTTAACCTGTTTGCGCTGAATCAGGATGACCACAGCAAAAACTCTGCATTTTTACAGGATGACAACGGCCAGTGGCAACTCGCACCTTTTTATGATGTTACCTTTAGTCCATCCGCATATGGTGAACATGCAACTGCCTTTGTCGGCTATGGTAAAACACCCACGCTCAAAGCGATGCAAAAGTTAGCAGCACAAGCGAACTTTGCTAATTGGTCGCAAGCACAGCAAGTGATTAAAGAAGTAGTTGAACTGATGCAGCAATTCGCGGTGGTGGCTAAGGCGAATGGCGTTTCTGCAAACACGATTAAGCTTATTTCGAATCAGTTGGAGCGTGTCCGAATCGAAAACAGATCGATTTTCATGTAGAAAGTATCAAGCCTATCACTCCATTATGATGTTACGTATGAATGTTAGTTTGGTACCAAAACTTATGACAAGTTGTAAATAGACATAAGTTTTTTTATATTTAATGTAGGCAGGATATACTATGAGATTGTATCATTATACAAGTGTTGCAGCAGTTTATTCCATTTTGAAAAACAGAAAGATTTGGATAACCGATATTCGGTTTTTAAATGATTCAAAAGAATTACATATTGGAATGGAATTGTTGCTTAAAAATATCGTGTCTGCTTCTCCTAATATTTATTCTAACCATGAGTATTGGGAAATGGCTAAGTCGTTTTTGCTCAATGAAATATCTAATTCTAGAATGTGTGTTGTGGGGGAGGATCCATTATATGTTTTCTCATTAAGCTCCGATGGTGATTGCTTAAGTCAATGGCGAGCTTACGGCTCCTATGCAATTGAGTTTGATTCAACAATCATTGAAAGCGAAGTATCAAAGCTCCAAAAATGCTTATACCGAGATGATGAAAAATTAATTAGCGCTCAGGAGCATGCTTTGGATTCAATTGTCTCTACAAGCAATGCCTTCCGTAAATACAATGGTATGCACGGGCCAGACACAATTAATGCTTCTTTTTCGTTATATCTTCAAGCGGCTATTTACAAACACATTGGATTCCAAGAAGAAAAAGAATCCAGAATAATAATTTCTCCCTACATGCATGATTTCGAATATGAAGTGAAATACAGACCAAAAGGTGATTTGCTTGTACCATATGTAGAATTAGATTTACCTTTAGAGTGTATTAAATCGGTGACTGTTGGTCCTCACCCAAGTCAAGAATTGGCATTGGCATCGATGTCTGAATATGTCAGGGCAATTGAAAAGGATTGGCAGATTAGCCAAGGAAACATAGAATTTTTTATTGATGTAAAAGCATCAAAAATCCCATATCGTCCTGTGGGTTAACAAATTTTTTATCGCTGACTATTTTCGGGTGAAAACTGCGTGCAGTCATAACAAATAGAGAGTCTAATAAAATCAATAAAGCACTGCCGGCAGTGATTTGTTATGAACGTTTACGAAGCGTAAACAACCATCTAATTGGGCTGCTAGAAGAACACTCAAGCTATGTTCGTGAACATGGAGCAAACTTTTCCGAATTCGACAACGATGCCATTGTATATTCGTTTATAAATGTTTGACATGACGCGGACGTTGAGCAACCGTTGACTGTGATACCGCTAGAAGCCTTACTGATAAATAACTGAAGCTCCAATCTTAAGCGAAACTCAGACACCAGAATATGACGAAAAGCCATATATACACAGCTGTGTATGTGAAAATTCATTGAACTATACGGAATGACTGATGTAAAAATACTTAAGAGTTACATCAATTAACTGCGTCAAAGTATAAAATATTCTCATATATTAGGGTGTTTTTGGCCGGAGAATTCTGTTAAACATGCAGACAGTGTGCTACTTTATTAATCGTATTCTGCTAGCAGGCAAGTATTGAAGCGCAGGGTATGGAGAAGAACAGTTAGGCCGATTTTGATCTTTAAACGGTAGTTTTAAACAATGCGCATTAAAGTTTATTAGCGTTTATCATGAGGACTATTGACTGAAGGCGCTCTCGCAACTATGACTCATACGCTTTGTCTATAGCTAGGTGTAAAGTTATATATTATTTAGCAAAATTGGAATTAAGACATTTATCATAAAATAAATTTGCGTGTTTCTATCCACACTCGATTGGATTATCAAGGCAATAAATTCTAAGATGTTAATTGATTGCTTGTTGGAATTATATATTTAATTTCAGTTGTTAATACTATCATTGGCGAAATTTTTTAAAAACGGATTTTAACGTTACATATTGAAGAAAAGATATGACCGATAATTTGAATCAGTATTATACAAGAAATGAATTCAGTGACAGCCTTGTTAATACAATTAGCATGAATAATCCATTAATTGCTCTAGATTTGGGTTTTGGTTCAGGTGATCTATTACTTGCAGCTAAAAGAAGGTGGCGAAACATTAGTTTGGTCGGTATTGATCTAGATTCAAAAAATGTTACTGAAGCAAATGAAAAAAAATTAATCGAGGCAATCCATCTTGATGGTTTTTGTTTAGAACTTCCCGATTATATTAGATTAAATTACGGGAGTGTAGATTTACTATTATCAAACCCTCCATTCTATTCCAAAAGTATAGATAGAAACTGCAGGGAAGTTTTAAAAAAAGCTGGATTAGAGTTTTGCATTGGGAAGAATACAAAAACCATACCGGCAGAAATAATTTTTTTAGCACAAAACATTAGGCTTCTTACAGAAGAGGGCCAGATTGGCATAATACTACCGGCTGGTCTCCTAACCGGAATACGTTGGAGAAAGTTAAGAAAGCATATTTTCGAAAATTACAAGGTTAATGAAATAATACAACTTCCAAGGAACAGCTTTCATAAAACAGAAGCTGAAACATTTATACTTAATATCTCAATGAGGAAAATTGATGACTTCGTGTATGATATTAAAATCACAGATTACCTAAGTAAGAGTAGTATTTTTATAGAAAAATCTTGTGCAATTTTACGTGCAGATTACTCATATCACAATAAATCACATTCAACATTACCTGTTTACAAAAATGAAGATTACAAAATTTTTAGGGGTAGCCTCAGCAATAAGAGCTGTTCACTGAAGTATAAATTTCACATTCACACATCAGATCTCCCAGTAGCACCTACTGAAATCTATATTCCACAATTCGATGAAGAGCATGAAAGTTTTGCAAAATCCGGTGATATCTTAATAGCTCGTGTCGGAACCAGATGCATTGGAAGAATTGCATTTATTAAAGATGGAAATGCACCGGTAAGTGACTGCGTAATTGTAATTAGACCTAAAAACTTAGTAATTGGACAATATTTATGGAGTAAAATATCCTCCAGTGATGGTGTTGAATACATTACAAATTCAGCACTTGGTGTAGGTGCGAAATACATAACGCAAGAATATATTTGTCGGTTATTAGGATAAAAAAATGGAATTACCGGATAATTATGGAGTTTTCAAAAGTTTAGTAAAATCTAGAATTAGAACTTATTGCGATACGAAAATATGGCCATTTGATATTGAAGTTGTACATGCTTGGCTTGGGAATTTTGATAGCGAGATAGATGAATATGTTGCTTTACAATTACTTGATAGCCTTATAGTTCGCAGTAAAGAGATGGCTATATCAAGTTACCAAACACTGTTTAATTCTTTACTTTGGCAGGTATTAAAAGAAAATGATATTTTACGCGATACAGATTTGCTCGAATGGATTTCAAAGTTAAAAAGTGGAAGATTGGCCCATCTAATTAAATTTTTGCCAGTGAAAATTGAGAACGAACATGGTGAGTCCGGTAGCACTATTTACAGGATGTTATCCTCTATACTTGAAACTAACTATTACGCATTTACGCCATCTACCAATGCACCTAAGGCATTAATATTAATAGATGACTTTTTAGGTAGTGGCAGACAATTTACAGATCAGTTTGCGGCAGAGTTTAAACTTGATGAACAGATTAAACACATGACAATAATATACTGTCCACTCGTTGCTCTTGAGTCAGGAATTTGCAATCTGATCGAAAGATTTCCAAAATTAATAGTTCTACCATGTGAAGTTCTCAAAGACGAGCACGCCTTTTTAAATGTAAATCAAACATCTTTATTCAAAAACGACCAAAAAAATACGGTAAAAGATGTTATAGCTCATTTCATGACGATGAAAGAAAAATATGCGCCAAAAAGTAGCTACTGGATGGGTGATAATGATTCATGTATACCTATTGTTTTTCAATGGGGATGTCCAAACCAAGCACCTTCAATTCTTTGGCATCGAAGCGATCGTGGAAACTGGAATCAACTTTTTGGACGGAGGTTATAACTATGCTTCTAAATGAATTAATTAACAAACTATCAACAGCTCGCCTCGAATTCCAAAGCAATAATGGCAGTGTATTAAATAAATTTGTTGTTCCTTTCTTCATTGATCGGCTCGATTTAAGAAATTTGTCGCATTCAATTGCACTAGTTGGTTCTAGAGGCTCAGGAAAAAGTACATATATTCAACATTTTTCTCATGCAACTAGATTTGATGTTAATTTAAAAAATGTTGAACCAAATGAGTTGAAATACGTTTTGTTTTACTGGAAACCAGATATTGCATATTGCCAAGGGTTAAAGTCTAGCTGGCTAGGTGATGATGCTTTGAGATTTTTTTCTGTGCATTCGACTTTATCACTAGTTGAAGAAATATGTAAATTTGTGAAGAATGCATCTTTCCACTTTGAAAATATTAAAAATGAATTACTAGAAAATGGAAAGTTCTGGCGAGTTTTAACCATTATTTCAAAACAAAAAGTCTCAAACTTCAGTGATATTTTTACATGGATTTCTGACCAAAAATACCAACTTTCTACTAGACTGAATCCGGTTAATTTAGATGGGTTACCCTCGTTTGAAACAAAATATGTTGTTCAATACCTATTAGATTGTATAAGAAATGAGTGTTCTGATTTTTCTGAAACAAATTTTAAAATTTTTATCGACGAATTCGAGTTACTAACAGAAAATCAGCAGCGATTACTTAATTCTTACCGTAAGGAATCTACAAGTTCACTGAGTTGGAATGTAGCATATAAATCCAATGCAGCGCCAACGAATGAGACAACTACAGACCAATGGCTTCAAGCTCCTGATGATTACGTGTCCTATAATCTTGATGAATTCATAAAATCTGACTATAGAATATTTGCGGCTGAAATTTTTCTACTTACATTACAGAATGCGGGTATAAAGTGTAATATAGAAGAGTTGACTCCAGAGTTCTTAGGAAATAGAGATAATATTGAGTCTAGGAAGAACCCTAGTTACCAAGACTCAGTTGTAAGTTTATTGAACAGAATACTTCCTACTCCATCGGTTAAGGACATATCAAGTACAGCAGTAGCAAATACAGCGATTAGAAATAAGTTACTAAGATTACTAGAAACGTTGAGTTTTTCTAAAAATCAGATTGAAAAAATTTTTTCAGATCCGAGCTTTGCTATCACAATTTTGGGTACGCATAGGCAACGAAATTTCGATTTAAAAGAAATAGCTGCATACCTAAACGAAGAAAAATCAAATGAGAGAAATAGAAGATTTTTAGATAAAATTAAAAGTTATGAGTTTAGTACTTTAATTTCTTTAAACTTACAAAATGCTTCCGTTAATCTGCCTGTATATGCTGGTTTCGAACGTTTTATCACAATGACATCACCAAATGTCAGACACTTTAAAGAAATCTGTTTGAATGCTCTTAAAATGTCCAATGACATAGATAGCAAATTAAACTATATATATTTGGAAGATATTTCTCCCATTTCTCTATCAGGAATGCATTTAGGTGCTGTTTCAACTAGTTCCGATTTGGTTCGAGAAGTCATCAGTTATCCTCCATTTGGAAGAAAACTATCTCATCTTGTTAATAGAATTGGAGAGCTGTTCAGGATTTCTCAAAAAAGCAGCTACCAAACTGAGCCCGAAAGAACTGTTTTTTCTCTTAAATACGATTTTGCAGGCTCGGATGTAGATCTTGAGAATATCATTGAGTCAGCCCTTAGTTGGAGAGTAATTGTTGCAAGCGATTCTCGCAGGCAAAAGGACGAAGCTGATTCGTATAACATTGAATTCCAATTGAACCCAGTCTATGCACCAAAATTTGGCATATCTTATAGGAAGATGCGAGGTGTTCTATTAACTGTAGATGATTTTAAAACTATAGTTGCTGGTAGTTCCGAAGAGTTTGATAGTTTAAGGAAAAAATTTCAGATTAAGTGGAAATGCACTGAGGATGAGGTTGTTCAGGGTGTTTTATTATGATTTCAATTTATGATTGGTTAAATAAAACTGCCCATAAAATTACAAGTTTTGTAAGCGATAAGTATTATGACGTAACATTTACTAGTGCAGAAAGCTTGGATGAGAGAAGTGGTTGGGTTTCTGAATTCTGCAGTCGTGTCTCGCATAAATTAGTATCTGTTGAATACAATCCAGATCTAGTCAAACTTAAATTAGGTGATTCTATATATAATCTTGCTGATATTGCAAGTATACCGGTGTTGAAAGGTAAATATTTATTGGATGCTACATCTTTAGCGTTGCCAGAGATATTGCAGTTATTTCGCATTTTTGACATGAAAAAAGTCGATTTTGATGTTCTCTATGTCCAGCCGACTGGATACAGAGAGCACGTTTCAACTGATGTATCAGATTCAAAAGTTTTTGATCTGTCAGATGATGGTCATGGTCTACAATTAATTCCTCCTTTTGTAGGTACAACGGCTGATTCACAAATATTTGTGTGTCTCGGATTCGAAGGCCATAGACTTGGCACTTTAATCCACTGTGAAGAATACATAACGGATAAAACATTTTGCCTAATCGGAGTACCGGCTTTTAAATCTGGCTGGGAAAATATTACTCTATCGAATAATAGTGAACAGCTATCTAAGTTATTAGGCTACAACAAATTCGGGATTAGATATGCAGGTGCTAATGATCCTATATCTACTTATGAATCTATTAATAAGGTTTATTGTTCTCTAAGCTACGAGCGAAAAATCCTATGTTTAGTTCCAATTGGAACTAAACCTGCAACTATAGCAGCTGCGCAGTTTGCGATTAATAATAAAAATGTAATAGTGGCTTTTGATTTTGTTAGGAAGAAAAAGAATAGAACTGAAGGCTCAGATATAGTGCATATATGGAAATTTAAGGTTGATTAAATTTTTAGTAATTTCGTTAAGTTTTGAGTAGCTACTCACTCATAATTTAATCAATATTTGATAAGGTAACTATTTCTATTTTTTCACTATTGTTAAGTTATTTTTTGCATTTCAAATATATAAAATAATTAATTTTATTGCAGATGCATTGAATAAAGTGAAGATAATAATGAAAGATCTAATATGAACTCATCTCTAGAGTGAATTAGATCTTCCATATTTGTATCTACTTCTGAGTTAATATCTCATTACCATTCTGCTCTGCCCAAGCATTCCAAATTTCAACCTTAGAGTTAAAGCTTTCTGTCGCTTGAGCTACTGCTTCAGCAATCAGTGGTGATATCTCACTTTGAAATTTCTTTTCGACCTTAGCAAATGGCACAACTTTAATACCACGTTCTTCCAAGCCTTTTTTCATGGTATGTGTTTTCAGCAAGTGTAACTTGCCATTTTCAACATAGAAAAATTGGCTTTCTGGATTCAGCGTTTTGAACTTAGGTTTGGTTGGACGTTTTCCAGCTTCGACTTTTTCTTCAACCACTTCAGCAACGACATTGGTTGTCAGTTGCAGGCCGAGTTGCTCAAGAGAGAAACCTTGTGCTTTTGCCAGTTGTTTAATTTGTTCGATGGTATCAATTTCTTTTTGACGATCAGCGATGACTGATTGCAGTACTTCAATCGCTTCATGAATTTTGGCAACAGAGATTTCTTTGGCGGCTTTTTTCAGTTCTTTTTTATCAAGCAGAATAGACATGGTATTTCCATTGGTTGGTGAGATCGAATACCTTTAGGTTACTCAATTTCTGCGTGTCATGCACTATTGTTTGTTCATTCATATGGTTAAAGAGGCTTAAGTTATGGCAACTATTAAAACACGCGTATTCAAGGATGGCGCAAAATCTTTAATCAAGAAATTGCGTAGCGATGTCTCACCTGAACATTCAGCATTTAAATTTGTTGATCAATGTCTTGTGCTATTGGATGGCTTCGGCAAACAGAAGAAAAAAGATCAAATGGATGTAGCTGTAAAGCTGAATAAGTTGATCGATAAAATTTCCGATAAAGCTGATTTACCAAAATTGAAGAAACAGATCATCGATGCGGAAAAGTCGCGTCGTTATGCGTTACCGAAAAAGAAAATTACTTTAACCAAAGAAGTAGCTGCGCTATTGCAGTCATCAGTTGCTACTTATTTGAATAAGCGGCGAGTGTCTTATCAAGTTGCGGTTACCACACTGCTGGATTTGGCTGCTGACAAACTCACAGCTGCCGACGAAAAGGACAAAATCCGTAAAGCATTTTCCAAGGTGCATGTCGTCAAGAAACTGCCTGAACGGGTTAAAAGTGAGGTGACGGTAGCTCCTCCCGGCACCCTCGATAAAATGGTGATGGACGTAATCAAAGGTCAATAAATTCTGATGTCAGACTTTTGAGGTCAAAGTATTGCTCTAATCTGTCAGCAACTCTTTGATGAGCAATTCTGCGCTCTTCAAGGTAGTCGTGACGGTCATAAATACCCTCAACACCTTTGAGCTTATGGTTCAAACAACGTTCTGCCACATCACCTGAAATGCCTAACTTGGCACACATGGTGCGGAAGGTTCGGCGAAGGTCATGCACACTAAAACAGGTGATATCTCCCATCAAATTGGTTGGTTGAACCTTACGGCCAGCCTCATGACCAAAACATTTGGTGATTGCTCGGTTTAACGTATCTGAGCCAACATGAGGTTTTTTGCTGTGTTGTCTGGCTGGAAACACGTATTCAGAAAAACCAGCAAACACTTTAAGCGTCTTGAATAGCAGCATTGCTTGTGACGGTAATGGAATAGTGATGGGGACACCGGTTTTCATCCTTTCTTTTGGCAGGTGCCACAAGGCATTGTCTAAGTCGAATTCAGACCACTTGGCTTCACAAAGCTCCGATTTACGAACGCCTAACATCAAGAACAGGCAGCAAGCGATGTAGTTATCACGCCCAAAACTGCTGATGTTTTCGCGAAACACTCGAAACACTTCGGCTATTTCTTCTTCAGTCAAAGCCCTGCTTTTCGCTTCTTCGATGCCACCTGCATCATTCGTGGTAAAGGTTGCTGCAGGGTTGTTAGTTAGNCTTATCAAACTCAACAAAAAATCAGTGGTGATCGTCAGCGAAGACAAAAAACAATGGAAAGTGCCGCCTGCAATGGTCAATGTAGTGAAAAGTGTTTAGCTGTTAATCTGACCAGTCAATACGCCGTAGAGTGAACGGTTACTTGCTTGTGACGGTAATGGAATAGTGATGGGGACACCGGTTTTCATCCTTTCTTTTGGCAGGTGCCACAAGGCATTGTCTAAGTCGAATTCAGACCACTTGGCTTCACAAAGCTCCGATTTACGAACGCCTAACATCAAGAACAGGCAGCAAGCGATGTAGTTATCACGCCCAAAACTGCTGATGTTTTCGCGAAACACTCGAAACACTTCGGCTATTTCTTCTTCAGTCAAAGCCCTGCTTTTCGCTTCTTCGATGCCACCTGCATCATTCGTGGTAAAGGTTGCTGCAGGGTTGTTAGTTAGCAGACCGATCTTGATGCCATGCTGAAACAGCTGCTTCATATACATTAGAGCATCGTTGCAGACCGTTGGTCGCTTTGATTCGCGAATATTTACCAGTATTTTTCGGATATCCAATGGCGTGACGGACGCAACCGATAGCTCACCGATAACAGGATGAATATCTTTGCCGTAGATGCGATAGGGAATTTGTGGGTGTTTTAACCGTGGCCGCAGGTCATGTTCGAACCAGTCATCAAAAAGCCGATCGCAATTGTAGGCTTGAGCAGATTGCGCTCGGTTTTTCTCAACCAGTGGATCTTTGCCTTCATTCCTTAGCGCTGTCATTTCACCAGCTTTTCGGTTGGCTTCAGAAAGCGACATCTCAGGGTATTTACCAATAGTCATGTAGCGCCGTTTGCCATTGATGACATAGCGGAATTCCCAACTAGCCACACTGTATTGGTTCAGACGGAAGTAGAGGTTACTACCAACAGGCTTACGGACAGGTAAGCCTGCACTGATGATTTTTTTGAGCTCAGAAACTGTGATCATGCGGAAAAAGCTCCATAAATTCGACACTTATGGAGCTTATACTAGTAACCATTTTGATGTATTGCAATAGTGCAACTGGTAACCAAACTGGTAACCATCTGATTGGTGCTGCTTGGGTTATAAAGATACAGTATGATTATGTAATTATTTTTAAATCAGCTACTTATGATTCAATGAAGCAGTTTGAAACAGTTTGGAAATTTATTCGACATTCTGGATCTGCTCCCGCATCTGCTCAATCAACACCTTCAGCTCCACCGCCGTATTGGTGATCTCGGTAGAAATCGCCTTTGACGACAACGTATTCGATTCGCGGTTAAATTCTTGCATCATAAAGTCGAGACGACGGCCGATGGCGCCACCTTGTTTTAGGTGATGGCGGGTTTCTTTGATGTGGGCGTCGAGGCGGTCGAGTTCTTCGGCGACGTCGGATTTTTGTGCCAGGAAGGCCATTTCCTGCTCGAGGCGGTTTTGGTCCATCTCGGCTTTGATTTCCTGTAAGCGGGTCAGCATTTTGTCGCGTTGCCATTGCAGTGCTTGTGGCAGATGTACGCGTAAGTTGGCGACGTGGGTGGTGATTTGGTCGAGGCGATCACGGATCAGCTGTTCAATCGCCACGCCTTCGCGGCCACGGCCGGCGAGGAAATCTTTCATCGCGATGTCAAAACCGGCCAGCAATTCGGCTTGCACTGAGTCCATGTCTTCTTCTTGTGTTTCCATCACGCCGGGCCAGCGCAGGATGTCGGCGATATTCAGCTGGGCTTGCGGGCACTGCGCCGTTAACGCCTGCGCCGCTTTGATTAACTGGCCGGCGAAGGCTTCATTAATCTTTAAATCGCCGCTTTGCTGTGCTGCGTTATAACGCAGATTCACTTCCACTTTGCCGCGTTGCAGGCTCTGGCGCAGTTTGTCGCGCAGCAGGCTTTCCATGCCACGGAATTGCTCGGGTAACCGAAAATAACTCTCGAGATATCTTTGGTTAACTGAACGGATCTCCCATACGGCGTTGCCCCAGGTCGCTTTAATTTCGTGACGGGCAAAAGCGGTCATGCTGTGGATCATGCGATTATCCTTTTATACATCTGGAATAGCGGAAATTCCGAGTATACCCAGAACATCGGCGTTAGGCGAATATCGCCAAAATCATCGCAGATCCGGGCCTGTTTCGACGGTGTTGTCGTTAGTGGATGCGACGAGGCCCTCCGGATCTCAAAGCAAGAAGGGTATAGATGGCAGGATGATGGTGAAAGCCCTATAATGCCGCCATCATTTTTCGCTCATTCAGCGACCACCGAGGTTTCCCATGCGTCCAAGCGGCAGAACAGCCAGTCAGATCCGTCCTATCAGTTTCACCCGTCAATTCACTGCCCACGCCGAAGGTTCGGTGCTGGTTGAGTTTGGTAACACCAAAGTGTTGTGCACCGCGTCGGTTGAAGAAGGAGTGCCACGTTTTATGAAAGGCCAGGGTAAAGGCTGGATCACCGCGGAATACGGCATGCTGCCGCGTTCTACCCATACCCGCAACGACCGCGAGGCCGCCCGTGGTAAACAAGCCGGTCGCACCATGGAAATCCAACGTTTAATCGGTCGCGCCCTGCGCGCTGCAGTCGATTTAAAACTGCTCGGTGAAAACACCATCACGTTCGACTGCGACGTGATCCAGGCCGACGGCGGCACCCGCACAGCAGCCATCACCGGCGCTTGCGTAGCTTTATGTGACGCACTGAACTTTATGCGCGCCAAAGGCATGATTAAAACCAACCCATTAAAATACATGGTTGCTGCAGTGTCTGTCGGTATCTACAAAGGCGAACCTGTGGCTGACCTGGAATACGTTGAAGATTCAGCCGCTGAAACTGACATGAACGTGGTGATGACCGAAACCGGCAAACTGATTGAAATTCAGGGTACTGCCGAAGCCGAGCCATTCAGCTTCGAAGAAATGCAGGCGATGCTGGCGCTGGCGAAAGACGCGATCCGCGAAATCGTCGACGAACAAAAACGTGTTTTGGCATAACGAATCTGTCTAAAAGGTCTTCCGATGAAAGCTTTTCAACAAGAATTTATTGAATTTGCCCTGTCGCGTCAGGTGCTGAAATTTGGTTCATTTACGCTGAAATCCGGCCGTACCAGCCCGTATTTCTTTAACGCCGGTTTGTTTAATACCGGCGGCGATCTGGCGAAACTGGGCCGCTTTTATGCTGCGGCGCTGATGGATGCCGGCATTGATTTCGACGTGTTGTTTGGCCCGGCCTATAAAGGTATTCCGATCGCGACGACCACAGCCGTCGCCTTAGCGGAACACCATGACCGCGACGTACCGTACTGCTTTAACCGCAAAGAAGCTAAAACCCATGGTGAAGGCGGCAGTCTGGTAGGTTCGCCATTAAAAGGCCGCATCATGCTGGTCGATGATGTGATCACCGCCGGCACTGCGATCCGCGAATCGATGGAAATCATTCAGGCGCAGGGCGCGGAACTGGCTGGCGTGCTGATCGCACTGGATCGGCAGGAACGCGGCAAAGGCGAACTGTCGGCCATCCAGGAAGTGGAACGTGATTTTGGTACCAAAGTGGTGTCGATCATTGGTCTGAAAGACTTAATCCAATACCTCGAAGGCAAACCAGAAATGGCTGCGCATCTGGATGCGGTCAAAGCTTACCGCGCTGAGTTTGGCGTCTGAGATTGGCGTAGGGATCGGACAGATTTGTCTTCAGGAATTGTTAAGCTTAAGCTGCGATAAATGAAAGCGTTCTGTCATCTGTACAGGCCAGCGATGCTGGCCTGATTGTTTTAAAGCGGAGTCTGTGTTGATCAACAAACCAAACGGCAGCGGTGTTGGCCGCATTCTGAAAGCAACTGAATGTTCACGTAAAGGCTTTGTCGCCGCCTGGCGGTTTGAAGCGGCGTTCCGGCAGGAAGCTTTGCTTGCGATGCTGATGTTTCCATTATCTTTTGTGCTGGCTGAATCGGTTGGCCACTGGGCTTTGCTGGTCGGTGTGTTGTTATTGGTGCTGATAGTTGAGCTGCTGAATTCAGCAATTGAAGCGCTGACCGACCGTGTGAGTCTGGAACGCCATGAACTGTCCGGCCGCGCCAAAGACATGGGCTCTGCTGCGGTTACCTTAAGCCTGACTATTGTTGCCTTGGTATGGGGCGCAGCGATCTGGCAATTACTGCACTGAGTGAATGCGGGTGATGGTTCCTAAAATGGATACGCTGCAGCAATGCAGTTGTGCTATGGTGATATTTTACCAATGCCGGAGCTGTCCACCTGATGTTTGTGCGCAGGTTCTTTTTACTCCTTTGCTTATTGCATCCGCCGCTGTTTGCGGCGGAAACCTTTTGTTATGACGGACCTGTCGACAGCGTCAACCAACAACCTGTAGTAGTGGCCGGCCAGCGCATTTATGGTCAGCATACCGCCCGTGTAGCGGGCTGGGTATTGCAGCAATTACCTCAGGCGACTTTTATTAATTTGCCCTGGCAGCGTTGCCTCGCTCAAGTCCGGACCGGACGCGTGACCGGTTTGTTGTCGATAGGCTGGACGGCGGAGCGGGCAAAGGAATATCAGTTTCCCGAACGCAACGGCGCGCCGGATCCAAGCCAGGCCTTGTACGACGTGCCTTATCTGATTTTTGTACGCAAAGACAGCAAAGTGCAATGGGACGGTCAGCGTTTTCTCGGTCTGCAATATGGCCTGATCACACTGAAAGGTTATGTCGCCGAGCAACGGCTGCGTGACCTGAATGCGTTGTCACCGCTGGAGCTGGATATTAATCAGGGCGTTGATTTACTGTTGAATCGTCGCATCGACGGTTACGTCATTCCACCCGGTACCACCTTGCAGCAGTTCCGCCAACATCCGGCTGCGGCGCAGGTGCGCCAGCTCGAGCAGCCGCTTTTCAGCATGCCGCTGTATTTAGCCTTTTCGCCGAAATATTGTCAGGAAAATCCCGAACGTTGCCAGACCGTCTGGCGTCATCTGGCGGCGCAGCGTCAAGCCTACGAAGCCGCCCGGCAAAGTGCAGCCAGTGGTCAATAAACAGCTGGCACCGACCATTTCTGTGGCAACAAAGGTTCGCCTTGTGCTGTGTACAAGCTCAGCTGCGGCTGCGCGGACAAACCATACAGCAATATGCTGGTTTCGGGCGGCAGTTGCAGCAGGATCTGCTGACCATCGGCACTGAGTTCTGCCTGCACTTCGCGAATCTGCCCCTTTGCATTCATGCAATAAAACCCTGTGAGTGGAGTCGTGCGACCCTGCCAGCGTGCGGCGCCGGCTTGCACCGGCAATTGCAGGAAAGTGCCGGCGCTGTGGTGTTGCAGTGTTGCCAGCCACAAGCCGGCAGCGCGCTGGCCGCTGAGTAATGCAGCCAACGCCAGCACCAGTCGCCGCGCCAATTCGGCTTTTAAAGGCGGATGAATATCCTTCTCGTCGCCCAAATCAGCGGCCGACACTAAAGCACAGTTGGGTGTCACCGCAGCAAGTTGTTGCTGTGCGAGGCGCACCTGGACAAAACCATGTTGCAGGTCCGGCAAGCCCGGCTTGCCAAAGCCGGCGATTTGTACCAACAACAGCGGGAAATCCCAACCGGCGTAGCGGCGGCAACTGTGTAGCCATTGCTGCAGTTTGTCAGCATAGTGAGCAGCCTCTTTGCCCATCGCATCCTGCTCGCCCTGATACCACAACAACGCAGCAAAGGGCTGTTGCAGCCAGGGCGCCAGCTTTGCGGCGAATAAAGCGCCCGGTTGCCACGGGCTGCTGGCAGGAACAGAAGCTTCGGTCCAGGCGTCAATCGCAGAACCTGGCCAGCTCAAATCGACCAGACCGAGCATCATCGGGCTTTGCGAACTTAAAGTGCTGGCCACGTATTCATGACTGAAGTGATACAGCAGCGCCGGCCAGTGCGGATAACTGGCACTATTTTGTTGCAGCCATTGCCCGGTGCCGTGCAGATCGGCCGCATCGGTAACATAACAGCGTACGTTACACAAAGCGTCAGCAGCCGGAAGTTGCAGGGCTGCGGAAAGCTGGTCAGGATAGCGCGCCAGCGGCCAGCCAACATTGGACTGACCGGCAAATAACAGCAATTGGCCAAACCACAGGTCGTGCAAACTGATAAGCACAACGTCAGCCAACGTGATGGTGCAAGTCCAGGGGCCAGATGGCGGCTGTGGCGGAATGTCGACGCTGAAAACACCTTGGGCGTCGGTGTGGGTTTCGACCTGATAAAGCTTGTGTTGGGATTGTAAGGTGACGCGCAGAAGTTGCTTTGGCGCGGCAGTGCCGCTCAACTGCTGCGGCTCGTTATGTTGCAGCACCGCGCCTGATGACCATCTCGCGGTCAGGCGGATCATGCTCATCCGCGCCATGTTAGTCCTGCGCGAACAGTGCCGCTTTCAGTGCGGGCCACTGGCTGGCAAAACTCTGATGCGGCGGTTCTTTAAAACCGCTGCGGACATACTGAAGCAACCGGCCTTCGATAAAGGCGAGCAACAAATTGGCCACCGCCGCTTCGTCACCATGGCGTTTGCCGGTGCCGAGTTTACGCTCACGCAAGCATTGCTTCAGTTGTTTTTCCAGCCCGTCGAGCAGCTGACAGACCCGTTCGCGCAGCCGTTCCTGTTCACCCTGTAAGGCTTCACTGGTCAGCAGCCGGCATAAGCCGGGCCTGCGGCCGGCGAATTGCAGCAAAGCTTCCAGCATCAGCTGAATACGCGCTTCGGCTTGTTTGTGGGTTTGAAAAATGATGCGGAATTCGTGTTGCAGTTCGTGCTCAATCAGGTCAAGCAAGCCTTCAAACATCCGCGCTTTGCTGGGGAAATGACGGTATAACGCGGCTTCAGTGACGCCCACTTGCACCGCAAGTGCGGCGGTAGTAATACGCTGACCGGGGCTTTTTTCCAGCATCACGGCCAGCGCATCCAGAATTTCTGCTTTGCGATTGCTGCTTCTGGGCGTCGACATCAGCGGTTACGACCGGCCTGAGTGGCCAAATCCACCTTCACCGCGCTCAGAGGTGTCGAATTCTTCGACCAGTTCAAATTGCGCCTGCACGACTGGCATAAACACCAGCTGGGCAATGCGGTCGCCCGGCTGAATAGTAAAAGCGTTTTGACCGCGGTTCCAGGTTGAAATCATCAGCTGGCCCTGATAATCCGAATCAATGAGGCCTACCAGATTGCCGAGCACGATGCCGTTTTTGTGGCCCATGCCGGAGCGCGGCAGAATCGTCGCGCACAGGTTGGCATCGCCGATGTGAATGGCAAGGCCGGTCGGGATCAGTTCAGTCTGGCCTGGTAACAGCGTCAGCGGTTCGTCTAATAACGCACGTAAATCCAAACCGGCAGAACCTGGCGTGGCGTATTCCGGCAACGGGTATTCAGTACCAATGCGGCGGTCGAGGATTTTCAGTTCAATGCTTTTTTTCATGTTGGTATTGCTCATAAATCAGGGAAATTAAGGCTTGGGCCAGGTCGGTTTTGCTGCGTTGGCCCAGCGCGAATTCAGCCGTGTTGCTGTACACCGTGATGGCGTTTTGTTCGCTGTTAAAGCCAAGCGCCGGATCAGACACGTCGTTGGCACATATCAGGTTGAGGTTTTTCTTTTGCAGTTTTTGCCGGGCATATTCCGCGACTTTTTCTGTCTCGGCGGCAAAACCGACAGTAAAAGGCCGTTGCGTAGTGAGCGCCGCGACACTGGCGATAATGTCCGGGTTTTTCACCAACTGCAGCGTCAGGCCGTCATTGTCGGCAGTTTTTTTGATTTTCTGTGACGCGAGCGCAGCCACGCGAAAATCAGCTACAGCAGCGCAGCCGATAAAAATGTCGCTGTTAGGCGCTTGTTGCATGCTGCTGACATACATCTGTTCGGCGGTGGTGACATCAATGCGCGTTACACCGGTTGGCGTGGCCAATTGCACCGGGCCACTAATCAGCGTCACTTCAGCACCAAGTGCTGCAGCAGCGGTTGCGAGGGCATAACCCATCTTGCCGGAACTGTGGTTGCTGATGTAACGCACCGGGTCAATCGCTTCACGTGTCGGCCCGGCAGTAATGGTCACTTTCACGCCTTGCAGTGGTTGCTGCGCCGGTGCAGCCAGCACGCCAATCATGGCATCGACCAGCTGCAGCGGTTCCAGCATCCGGCCCGGCCCGACATCGCCGCACGCCTGTTCACCGGCATTAGGCCCAAATATGTGAATGTTTCGTGAAATTAAAGTTGATAAATTGGCTTGGGTCGCTATGTTCTTATACATCTGCTGATTCATCGCCGGTGCGATCGCCAGCGGCGCGTTGCTTGCCAGGATGCAGGTGGTCAGCAGATCATTTGCGAGGCCATGGGTGATGCGGGCGATCACGTCCGCCGAGGCGGGTGCTACTAAGATAAAGTCGGCCCATTTGGCCAGCTCGATATGGCCCATCGCAGCTTCAGCCGCCGGGTCCAGCAACGACTGGCCCACCGGATTGCCGGACAGTGCCTGTAGCGTCAGAGGGGTAATAAATTCAGCAGCGGCTGGCGTCAGGATCACCCGGACGTCAGCGCCACGCTCTTTAAGGCGGCGGACCAGATCTGCAGATTTGTAGGCAGCAATGCCACCGCTGATCCCAAGCAGGATCTTTTTACCAGCAAGGATGTTGTGCATAAGGAAACCATCAGCCAGAAACTGGCCGATAAGATACCACGAACTCAAGGACGAGTAATCATGACCATCAAGCAATGGCCGACGGCCGAACAACCGCGGGAAAAACTATTAAGTTACGGCGCCGGCGCTTTATCCGACGGCGAATTACTGGCCATTTTCCTCGGCCACGGCTGCGCTGGCCTCGATGCGGTGGCGATGTCGCGGCAGCTATTAAACGACTTCGGTGGTGTGCGGGCGTTTTTCGCTGCGCCACGCGGCCAGTTCTGCCGGCACAAAGGGCTTGGCGTGCATCGGTATGTGAAAACCCAGGCGGTGCTGGAGCTGTGTAAGCGCTGTTTATATCAGCATATGCAGCGCGATACGGTGTTCTCTGACCCCGGCATGGTGAAACATTATTTGCAATACAGCATTGGCCTTGAAACGCGGGAAGTCTTTATGACTTTGTATTTAGACAGCCAACACCGGCTGATCAAAGCCGAACCGTTATTTTATGGCACGATAGATGCCTCGCCGGTCTATCCGCGTATTGTAGTTCAGGCTGCTTTAGCGCATAATGCCGCCGCCGTTATTTTGGCTCACAATCATCCATCCGGAGTTGCTGAGCCGAGTCGCGCTGACAGAGCGATAACGGAGCGCCTGACCCAAGCTATGGCTTTGGTCGACATTAAGTTATTGGATCACTTTGTGGTCGGCGACGCCGAGGTCATATCCTTTGCCGAACGCGGCTGGCTTTAAGATCTGAAAGGATCAGCACGATCTATGCGTAAAGTTCAGGCATTATTGCTTGAGTTTTTTTAGCTGATCGTGTATAAATTGCGCCCTTTCAGAAATCCGGGGCATTCTTCTTGGCCAGAAGGATGACGATAGCTCGAGCTGAAGTAATTTTGGAGATTTATTGACATGTCTAGAGTATGCCAAATCACTGGCAAAGGTCCGATGGTAGGTAACCGTCGTTCACACGCCAACAACGCAACTAAGCGCCGTTTCCTGCCAAACCTGCAAACTCACCGTTTCTGGGTTGACAGTGAAAACCGTTTCGTCACGCTGCGCCTGACAACTAAGGCTATGCGTATCATCGATAAAAATGGTATCGATGCCGTTTTAGCTGACCTGCGTAAGCAAGGTCAAAAGGTTTAAGGAATTAGCAAATGCGCGATAAGATCCGTTTAGTTTCTTCTGCTGGTACTGGCTTCTTCTATACAACTGATAAGAACAAGCGCACCATGCCAGAAAAAATGGAAATCAAAAAATTCGATCCTAAAGTGCGCAAGCACGTGATTTTCAAAGAAGCGAAAATCAAGTAATCGGATTTATTTCCAAAAGCAAAACCCGGCCTTGTGTCGGGTTTTGTTTTTTTAGCCTGTGGTAAATCCGCAGCCGTTTGAAATACCTCTCTCTGAAACGATCGCAACACTCGAAGCCAGAGATCAGACAAATTGGCGACTGCAACTCTATCCGGTACACTGCCAGCATCTTCAGGTCATCAACGAATGCTATGCTGAGATTATCCCGTCAATCCTGGAACAATCTGATTATCTTCGGTGTGCTGGCACTGTTTTTCCTGTTTTACATAGCGCCCAGCCATCTGGCTTTTATGTTAAACCGCGACCAGACCATCAGCATCGTTGCGCCGGGTCAAAAACTGCTGCAAGTGCAGTTCCCGCGCGCGACGCTCAAGCAAGCCGGGCCGGCCTGGCGCTTCGAACCGCAACTGGAGCTGCCAGCAGCAGAAACGATTTTGCAGTATTGGCAAGATTTTCAGTTACCTGCCGCAAAAGAGGATGGCCCACAAATTCTGGCGCATGTGTGCCGCGTCTTGCTTTATCAAAGTGGTGAGGCGCAACCGATGCTGTGGCTCATTGCGGTTGACCAACAGCAATGGTATCTGCAGCATCAGCAAGTGTTATTCCCGATCGATCAGGCTACCGCTGACAAGCTGTGCCCGCCTTCTTTACGTTAAACCGGAGTTGTTATGCCTGAATTGCCAGAAGTCGAAGTCTCTCGGTTAGGCATCACGCCACACCTGTCGAACAGAACCATTCGTCGTATTGATGTGCGCCAGCCAATGTTACGCTGGCCGGTGCCGGCAGAAGTGATGAATGTGACGAATGCGCCGGTGCTAAACGTCAGCCGCCGTGCCAAATATTTGCTTATTGAAGTGCCTGGCGGCAGTATTATTTTGCACCTCGGTATGTCCGGCAATCTGAAGATCCTCAGCGCCGATACGCCCACCGGTAAGCATGACCATGTCGATATTGTGCTGGATAACCAGACCTTATTACGTCTGAACGATACCCGTCGTTTTGGTGCTGTGCTGTGGCAAGCAACCGGCACTGATCATCCGTTGTTAACCACTTTAGGGCCAGAACCACTGACGCCTGCGTTTCACGCGGAGCAGTTGTTCTCGCATTGCCAAAAACGCAGTAGCGCCATCAAACTGGTGCTGATGGATAATCATGTCGTGGTTGGCGTGGGGAATATTTACGCCAATGAATCCCTGTTTAAAGCCGGCATCTTGCCGACCAAACCGGCTAATCAACTGACTTTGGCGCAATGCGCAGTGTTGGTCGAAGTGGTGAAACAGATCCTGGCGCAGGCCATCACGCAAGGTGGCACCACGTTAAAAGACTTTAGTCAGGCCGACGGCAAACCGGGTTATTTTAAGCAGGAACTACTGGTGTATGGACGTGGCGGCGCAGCCTGTATCAGCTGCAACAGTCTGCTTGAGGAGATCCGTTTAGGCCAGCGCAGCACGGTGTTCTGCCGGCATTGTCAGGCCTAGCGGGTCGGCATTAAAACGGCTTTTTCGCGATCAGACGCCAGCGCCAGCCGGATAATTCCGGATTGTCGCTGACTGGTTTTGCCAAATCGATACTGATCACACTGCCGCGGCTGGAGTGGCTGGGTAACAGGCGGATGCCGATGCCATAACCGGCCAGATTCTGATCATCGTCCGGGCCTGCCGGTCGCTGCGGATTATCCCAGGCCCGCCCGGCATCAATAAAACCTGCCAATGCCACATCCAGCAACTGATACACATGCCAGTGCGTGATATAGCGGTACTCCAGCGACGCTATCGCGGCTTTATCGCCGGTTTGATAATAAAGCGGGAAGGCGCGCATGCCTTCGTCACCGCCGATGGTCATACGCTGGTCGCGAAACAGGTTTTTACCCACCGACCATTGCAGCTGAGCGATTAGTACTTGTTGTGCCGACAAATGCCGGACATAACGCAACTCGCTTTGAAACAACTGCTGCTCCTGCAACTGGTTACGGTGTAACTGTGAATAGCTGATTTGGCCGACTAACCAGCTGATATCATTGATCTCAAAGTTCTTTTGCACTTTGGCCTGCCAATGCCAGCCGCCTTGGTCTGCGCCCAGGCTTTCCAGCAAGCGACCTAGCCGCAGGGATGCCTGCCAGCCAAAATTGACATCCTCGACCCGGTTCCACAAAAAGAAGTTGGTGAGCTCGCGATAATCCGATTGTAAAAACTCCCAGCTGAGCCAGACCTGAGATAAATCGCGGTTCTCCGGCGGCGGCTGCGTACTGTCGTTGTTCAAATCAAATTTGCGTTCGTCCAGCGTCACACCGGTATTCAGGTGCTGCACACTGTCGCTGTCCCGCCAGAAACTCCAGCCGCTGCTTAATTCGATTAACTGTTGGTTACTTTTGTATTCGTTGTAGACATCTCCGCGGGCATATTCACTGATATCTTTGATTTCTTTGAAAATATCCAGATTGTAGGCGCGCTCGGAAGACAGCCGGTAAAAGGGTTTTGCCAGATTTAGCCGGTAACTTTCACCGTCTGAAGTATCGGCATATTGCATAGTCGTTTGCCAGTGACTGCCACTGATATTGGGGCTATGAAACTGCAGCTTGTAACCATCGCGCTCACTGTCGGTGAAGTATTCAATTTGTGCCTGATTGCCGGTGCCCCACAGGTTATCTTCGGCCAGGCCCAGATTGGCTTTGGTCGCGCCACCGGTGTGGCCGAGAGAAATTCGCGGCAATAGTGACCAGTTGTCCCAGGTTTGTACTGTGACCTGCACGGTCTGGCTGGCCGGACAATAGGCGTAGATAGTGATTTCGGCATGGCGCAAATATCGTCTGGCGCGCAACAGGCGTTCGGTTTCAGCCAGTACGGCTTGGTCCAACCGGTCGCCTTCCTGAAACAACAGGTCTTCACGCAGTGCGGACTCGCTGGTGATCACATGATACTCATTGGCAAAGCGGTGAAACCAGACGCTGTGTTTGTTGTTCAGATCAAAAATGTCGTTACGGGCAAACAGGACTTTAGCGATACGCCAATGTTGTGCCGCAGTGGGCAGGGTTTCAGTTGCAGAGAGTGTGGTGCAGTCCTCTGCAGCCATTGTTTTGCCGCTGAGCGTCAGCAATACAGCCATGCTCAGTAAGATCGGCAGGGATCGGATCCGTCGCATCACAGCTTCCTTGGTTCCGGAACGATGCGGCTCAGTTAATGCGCTTTGACACAGAAATGCAAGAGGGAAGATAAAATTGTGAGAAATAACAAGGAGATCAGCTCTGCCAAATGGCAGAGCTGAGCAGGCGACTTACATTTTGCCGTCTTTTTTCTTCAGTGATTTTAATAATGCGACCTGGCTCGGTGACAGCTTGATCACGCTGCCCGGATAAGCACGACCGGCGGGATAATCCCATTCACGTGGCCGTGATTCTTCAACGATTTTTTTGAAGCTGGCGCAAACTGAATTGGTTGGTTTAGCGCCAAGTTTTTTGGCGTAGGCTTTCAGATATTCGTCTGAGGCGCCTTCATTGGATAACAGGCAATAGCCTTCGGTAGAGTAAACAACTTCTTCTGATTCCTCAGCAAAAGCGATGTTGCTGGTCAGAGCCCCGGCTGCCAACAGGATGATAAGACTTTTTTTCATAGTTTTCCTCTTGTTATAACTGCACGTCAAAAATGACGTTCTGATTAACCCTAGCTGCTGAAAAATATTTTGCCAGCTTGTACCCAGATGAATTTTTCTGATTTCTTGCGACTGTACAGAAAAGCCGCTAAACTGCCGGCCAAACCAAGGGGTGCGAAAGCTGAGATGCCGCAAGGCAAACCCTTAGAACCTGATCCGGGTCATACCGGCGGAGGGATGGTGTGAAAACTTCCAGCTGCGCGCGCATGATCCCGGTCCCAACCGGAGTAAGTTGATGTTACGTGCATTCTCGCCTTTATCTGTCGGTCATTTTTCGTCTGTAACTCTTCAGCGTCCGCCGTTTTTACCGGCGTTATCTGCTATTGCCTTGCTTGTGTCCGGCGCAATACATGCTGAAGAGCAGGCTGTCACTGTGCAGGATGTCGAACGTATTGAGGTGCGTGGGGATTTTCGCCAGACCAATCTGCAAAAACTGCCGGGTAGTGTCGTCGTACTGGGCGAAACCGACATCAAACGCCAATCTGCGCAGCATCTTGATGATTTACTTGCCAATATCGCAAACTTGAACGCGTCCGCCGGCGCGTCGCGCAGTCGTTTTTTACAAATGCGTGGCGTGGGTGAGCGCAGTGAGTTTGTCGATAACATCAATCCATCGGTGGGCTTGCTGGTCGACGGCATCGACTACTCAGCCCTAGGACTGTTGTCGCTGGCCGACACCGCACAGCTCGAAGTATTCCGTGGCCCGGAAGCGACTCGTTTTGGCGCCAATGCACTGGCAGGTATGCTGAACCTGCAAACAGCTGACCCGATGTTTGCCAGCGAAGGTCGCGTACAACTGACCGCTGCGAATTACGACAGCTGGCAGGCCAGCATGACTTTAAATCAGGCGCTGACAGAACAATTTGCTGTGCGACTGGTGGCTGATCAGCAAAAATCTGATGGCTTTATCCGTAACGATTTTCTGCAACGCGAAGACACCAACGGCATCGATGAAACCACGTTCCGCTTGAAAACGCGCTACCAACCGAATCAGGATTTAACACTCGACTGGTTGTGGAACCATCACAACATCGACAATGGCTACGATGCTTTTTCGCTTGATCGTAATCGTACAACCTTGTCAGACCAACCCGGTCAGGATAAACAAGATGTCGATGCCAGCGCGCTGAAATTGCAGTACCAAGGTTTTGCCAGCGTAGATAGCCTGACACAGCTTAGCCTGTTAAAAGCCGACACTGATTATGGTTACGACGAAGATTGGGGTTATGTCGGGTTGCACCCGGATGAATATTCATCGACTGACCAATATTTACGCGATCGCGATTTTCTGAGTCTTGAACAACGGTTCATCAGTAAAAATCAACAAGGTCACAACTGGGTGGCCGGTCTGTATGCCAGCCAGCAAACGATTGATTTAACGCGCTTATATACCTGGCTTGAACAGAATTTTATCAGTGATTTCGAACGGCAGAATCTGGCTGTTTATGCAGAGAATGAACAGCAATTAGCATCAGACCTGACGCTGACTTATGGTGGCCGTTTGGAGCAATATCAGGATGAATATACCGACAATAACGGTATCCGTACTGAAGGTGATGACCAGATGTGGGGCGGCAAACTCAGCCTTGCCTATCAAGTCAGCCCGCTGAGTCAGATTTATGGCTTAGTCTCCAAAGGGTATAAGGTAGGTGGGGTGAATGGGGAAGCCCTGGCTGAAACCCTGAACCCCAAACTGACCGGGTTAAAGGATTTCTTACTCAGCAAAGCCACTTTCGCGCCGGAGCAGCTGATTAACGCTGAATTTGGCGTGAAAGGTCAAAATGCTGACCACACGCTGGTCAGCCGGGTCTCGGCGTTTTACATGTGGCGGGACGATATGCAGCTCAAAGCCTGGATTAATCAAGGTACGAAGTTTGTCGGTTATATCGATAATGCATTTAGTGGCCGCAATTATGGTCTGGAAACCGAAAACCGCTGGCAGCTGACCCCTGCGTTGGTGGCGCATTTCAGTGGTGCTGTGCTGAAGTCGGAGATCCGCGGTTTTGTCACCAAAGGTGGCCTCGATATGAGTGGTCGCGCTCAAGCGCAGGCGCCTGAGTATCAATTCAGTGTCGGCGCCGATTGGTCGCCGCTGGAAGCACTGCAAATTTCGGCGCAGTATGCACACAAAGATGGCTATTACTACTCAGATTCTGAAAACATCCGTGCTTCGCACAGTAATTTGCTGAATCTCCGGGCAAGCTATCAGTGGTCTCAGTGGGAATTGGCACTGTGGAGCCGCAATCTGCTGGATGAAACCTACGGTGTGCGTGGTTTTTATTTCGGTAACGACCCGCGTGATGGTTATACCGACCATTTATATGAGCAATTTGGCGAACCACGCCGGATCGGTCTGACCGCGACTTATCAGTTCTGAATCAATTAAAAGGACATCGTGATGCAACTTTCGATCGAAATCAGTAAATATCCGCTGACCAGCGATTACATCGAGCCTATTAAAGGTTTTATCGAAGAACTGAATAAAGAAGCCGGCCTGCACGTGCTGACCAATACCATGAGCACACAGATTTTTGGTGAATACGATACGGTGATGGCGGCGCTGCAACGCTGTATTCGCTGGTCGTTTGAACGTTATGGCAAAGTGGTGTTTGTCGTGAAGTTCCTGCACGGTGACCTGCGGCCATGATGGAACTGTGGCAGCAGTTGCTGAATCAATGGCAGCTACAGACAGCGCTGGAGCTGATTGCGACAGTGCTGGCGCTATCGTACACAGTGCTGGCGATCCGCCATAGCCTGTGGTGTTGGCCGGCAGCATTGGCCAGTACCGTGCTGACGTTGCAAATCATGCTGAGCGCGAATCTCTACACCGATGCACTGCTGCAGCTGTATTACGCCGGAATGGCGCTGTATGGCTGGTGGAACTGGCAGCAACTGCGCAATCAGAGCGGTCAGGCGCAGCAGGTGGTGGAGTGGCGTGGTTCGCAGCATCTGCTGCTCATCAGTCTGACGGCGGCTGCCGGTTTGTGTCTGGGCTTTGTGATGCAGCAATTCACCAGTACCGATTTTGCCTGGCTTGGTGCGCAAATCAGTTGTTTTGCCGTGGTGACAACCTACCTGGTCGCGAAGAAAGTCGTCTCCAATTGGTTGTACTGGATTGTCATTGATGCGGCTTCTATTTATATGTATCTGCAAAAAGATCTGTATTTTTTCAGTGCGCTTTTTGTTATTTATACGCTGACCGCAGCTTCGGGATATTTCGCATGGCGCAGCAACTACCGGCAACAGCAACTGAACAACGCATCTGGCATCTGTGTCAGCGGCTAGAGTTTTTTGCTAATCATGTGCCGCTGGCATTGCAAAAGCTGGCGGCCAGTAGCACCAATGACAATTATTATGTGCATACCCAGCGTGGTCATTATCTGGTGCGGCACTATAAACCTGGCGTGGCCGGCGTGTGCCGGCAACAGGAACTGCGCTGTCAGCATGCCGCAGCTGCCGTTGGCGTCGCGCCAGCGCCGTTGTGCCTGAACAACCACCAACGCATTCTGATCAGTGATTTTCTGACTCACAGCCGGCATTTTGACTGGGAGCTACACCATACGCATTTATTGCAGCTGGTGGAAAAACTGGTGCGGCTGCACAAGCTGAAAGTGCAGACGCCGGTGTTAGACCCCTTTATCTATCTGCAACAACTGCGCGACAAAGTGTTTAACGATGCCTGGAGTGCGGGTGATGAGCAGGACTGGCAACGACTTCGCACTGCAGCCAGCGCATTCAGCTTATTACCGGGTGACCAGGTGTTGTGTCATATGGATTTGCACAGCGGCAATATTTTGTTGCAGCACCAGCAGTTATGGCTGATTGATTATGAGTATTGCCAGCAAGCCGACAGTGCCTTTGATTTGGCAGCGTTATGTTTGAATCTGCAGCTGAATGCGAAGGAGCAGGAACAATTGCTGAGTCTATATCTGCAATTCCGCCCCCAAGCGCGGCAAGATTTAGCCGAGCGGTTGCAGTTAGCGTCATTGTTATATAGTGGGTTTTGCTGGTTGTGGTACAAATCGCTGGAAGGTGGTGCAGATAAAGCAAAACTGGCGCAACTTACATTACGCCAGTTCCCTTGTCAGCATTCAGATGCCGCCAAGACGCTCAGCTAACACCTTGTAACGCTTCACGTCTTCTTCTTCAAACATCGGTTTGCCTGCAGCATCCTTGTCGGCCGGTACTAATAAATTTTCCCGTGCCAGTCGTTCGACCCGGATATCCTGAATTGATAAAAAAGCCGCTACTTCGGCTACAGTCATTAAAGCCATGATGGTTTCCTGCGTGATGTATCTCAGTAATATAAGCGCAGATATTCTGGTTTGTGAATACTGATTGCCGGAACAGGCGAAATTTAAAACGATTAAGTCGGGAAATAATCCTTAGTTACACTTTATAAGGCGGCCAACGCTGTCGTTTGAGCGCATTCCAGTGGGCAGCCTTGTGTCAAATATGTTAAACAAGCAAAGTTGTAAATGTATGAGCATGAAGCAAAAAAATAACAGGAAGCGAAAATGGCAAATCGACCTCTCTCTCAATGGACCGCACTATTGGGCGCCGGCGCAATGTTAATCAGCGGCATCAGCCAGGCTGGTCAACCAGTGCAGGCTCCCGTGGCGGAACAAATCCCTTATACCGTAAAATCAGCCAACGGCGACCGCGTGGATCCGTATTACTGGATGCGCGATGACAAACGACAAGACCCGAAAGTGTTGGCGCATCTGCAGGCTGAAAACGCCTATTACCAACAATATGCCGATAAGTATCAGGATCTGACCAATAAACTGACTGACGAAATTATTGGCCGCATCAAGCAGGACGACAGTTCAGTGCCGGCGAAAAAAGGCGATTACAGCTTTTATACCCGTTATGAAACCGGCCAGCAGTATCCGGTGTATTTGCGGAAAGTGCTGAAAACCGGCGAAGAACAGGTGCTGCTGGACGTCAACAAAATGGCCGCCGGCAAAGATTTTTATCAGGTCGGTAATTATGCCGTCAGTCCGGATAATAATCTGGTTGCCTATGCCGAAGACACGAATGGCCGCCGCCAATACACGGTGCGGGTTCGCGACCTCAGAACCGGCAAAGATTTACCGGATGTTCTGACCGGCGTAGAAGCGTCGCTGGCGTGGTCATCCGACAGCAAGCATCTGTTTTATATTGAAAAAGACAAACAAACTTTATTAGGCAATAAAATCCGCCGCCATCAGCTCGGTGAAGCGGTGGCCAAAGACGTGCTGATGTATGAAGAAAAAGATACCAGCTTCTACACCGGTATCGGTAACAGCAGTGATGACCAGTTTGTTGTGTTGTGGCTGGGTAGTACGGTGTCCTCAGAGATCCGCGTACTTCCGGCCAACCAGCCAACAGGCGAGTTTAAGGCCATTGCACCGCGCCAGCGCGACTTCAAATACGAAGCGGACCATTTGGGCAAACGCTGGATCATCAGCACTGACTGGAATGCACCGAATAACCGCATCATGGCCGTGTCTGACGATCAAATCGGCGACCGCGCACGCTGGACTGAATTACTGGCGCATGACAAGAACGTGTTTATCGAATCTTTTCAGTTGTTTAACGACTATCTGGCAATTAACGAACGCAGTGAAGGTTTAAACCGCATCCGTGTGTTGCCGTGGCAAAACCCGGCGAAAGCCAGCTATATCAGTTCGGATGAACCTGTGTATGTCGCAGCAACCGATGTGAATCTGGAACAAAACACCGAATGGTTGCGCTACAGCTATACCTCGCTGACCACGCCGAATTCCGTTTATGAAGTGAATTTACGCAGTGGCGAAAAACGTCTGCTGAAGCAACAGGAAGTGTTAGGTGGTTTTGACCGCGCCAACTATCAGACCGAACGGGTCTGGGCTGAAGCCCGCGACGGTACCAAAGTGCCGGTCAGTTTGTTATACCGCAAAGGCTTTAACAAGGATGGTTCAGCGCCACTGTATCAGTACGCTTATGGCTCTTACGGCTCTTCATCTGCGCCAAGCTTCCGCGCCAGCGTGTTGTCATTAGTCGACCGTGGTTTTGTTTATGCCATTGCTCATATCCGTGGTGGCCAGGAAATGGGGCGTCACTGGTATGAAGACGGCAAATTACTGAAGAAAATCAATACCTTCACTGATTACATTGATGTCACCGACTATCTGGTCAAACAGCAGTATGCCGCGAAAGACAAAGTCTTTGGCATGGGCGGTAGCGCTGGTGGTCTGTTGATGGGGGCTGTTGCCAATATGGCGCCGGAGAAATACCGCGCTTTAGTGGCCAACGTGCCTTTTGTTGATGTGGTCACGACGATGCTGGATGAATCAATCCCACTGACCACCAACGAGTTTGATGAATGGGGCAACCCAAAACAAAAAGCCTATTACGACTATATGCTGTCCTATTCGCCTTATGACCAGGTGAAGAAGCAGGCTTACCCGGCACTGCTGGTGACAACAGGTCTGCACGATTCACAAGTGCAGTATTTTGAACCGGCCAAGTGGGTGGCGAAGCTCAGAACTGAAAAAACTGACGCGCAACCGTTATTATTCCGCACCAATATGGAAGCGGGTCACGGTGGTAAATCCGGTCGTTTCTCGCGGATGAAAGAAGTGGCGCAGGAATATGCCTTTATTCTGTCGCTACTGGATAAGAAATCCTGATATATCAGCAATATAAGATGTATAAAACAAAGCCCGGCGTGTTTGCCGGGCTTTTTTTTGCGATGGACTATATAACAACGCACAGATGTTGGTCGGCGACAAGGCTGGTAAACCGGTCGCAAATTTCAGGTTGTATTCACAATTGTCATGGAGCTGCCATAGACATATTTGCTTTAACTCAGGTATAAGAATCTGACGTCGTTGATGTTTTTCGGGACTGGACCGTAATTTACCCTTTGGCAGGGCAGGCGAATCATCTCAGTTACGCTACATTAAACGTTGACGAAACTGCCGTTGAAGATCAAATCAGATAATAACAAGTGAGATCCGCTATGAAACCATCTGGCACTGCGCTGGCGTTGTACACCAATTTTCTCGGGCAATCGCCCAACTGGTTCAAACTAACCATAATTGCCTTTCTGTTTTTGAATCCATTGGTATTTATTCAGAACCCTTATGTCGCCGGCTGGTTGTTGGTGCTGGAATTTATTTTTACGCTGGCGATGGCATTAAAGTGTTACCCATTATTACCCGGTGGCTTGTTAGCAATTCAGGCGATCGCAATGGGCATGACCAGTACTGAAAAAGTCATGCATGAAGTCTCCGTCAATATTGAAGTAATCCTGCTGCTGGTGTTCATGGTTGCCGGCATTAACTTCGTCAAAGATCTGCTGTTGTTTGTGTTTACCAAGTTGTTGTTGCGGGTGAAATCCAAAACCGGCATTTCGCTGGCGTTTTGTGTCATGGCGGCATTTTTATCGGCCTTCCTCGATGCGCTGACTGTGGTGGCCGTGGTGATTAGCGTAGCGGTAGGCTTTTACGCGATTTATCACAAAATATCGTCAGGCAAGACTTTTCTGGATAGTCACGATCACAATGCTGATGGTGAGGTCCGTGAGTTGTCGCGTACCGATTTGGAGAATTTCCGTGGTTTCCTGCGTAACCTGCTGATGCATGCCGGTGTCGGTACTGCCTTGGGCGGCGTAGCGACTATGGTGGGTGAGCCGCAAAACCTGATCATCGCAGAAGCGGTTGAGTGGGGTTTTGCTGAGTTTGCGCTGCGGATGTGTGCGGTCAGTGTACCGGTTCTCATTGCAGGTTTGTTGACCACTGCGCTGGTAGAGAAGCTAAAGTGGTTTGATTTTGGTTACAAAATGCCGGATGCGGTGCGCACAGTGCTGGTTGACTATGATGCACACCAAAGCGCAAAACTGACCGCTTCGGATATCTCCAAGCTTTGGGTACAAGGAGTTATTTCCGTATTGTTGATCCTGTGTCTGAGCCTGCATATTGCGTCGGTTGGCCTGATTGGTCTGATGGTGATTATCCTCGCAACCACTTTTTGTGGTGTCACCGACGAACATGCCATCGGCAATGCATTTAAAGAAGCGCTACCTTTTACCGCCCTGTTGGTGGTGTTTTTTGCCGTAGTCGCGGTAATTATTGACCAGCATCTGTTTACCCCAATCATTACCTGGGTACTGACGTTTGACGGGCAGTTGCAACTGGCAGTGTTGTTTATGGCAAACGGTGTGTTATCAATGGTCAGTGACAATGTCTTTGTTGGCACTGTTTACATCAACGAAGTAAAAGCTGCGTGGGAAGCGGGCCGGATCAGCCGTGAGCAGTTTGAAATGTTGGCTATTGCGATTAATGCGGGTACAAACCTGCCAAGTGTGGCGACGCCAAACGGCCAGGCAGCGTTCCTGTTCCTGTTGACCAGCGCGTTAGCACCGCTCATCCGGCTGTCTTATATGCGGATGGTGTGGATGGCAGTGCCTTATACCATTGTTCTGACGATTGTAGGGTTAGCGGCTACGGTGTTTGTGTTACCGGAAGTGACCCATTATTTCTACAGCGTAGGTTGGATCCATCACTATGTGCCGGGTGCGGCGCATTAATTCAGCGTTTGGATTTGGGCATTCATCGGCCGGAATGCCCTGTTGAGCGATTGGGGGCTTGTTTTCGCCCCCAGCCACCCAGACAAATCAGGATAACTTTTAATCTGTTGTGTGAGCCTGTACCGGGTTTTGACTGCGCATTGCACACACAACCCTGCTAAAGAGGCTATGACATGGTGTCGTTACTCCCCTGGATTTTGTCAGCGCCTCTGATCAGTATTTTACTGCTGCTGTGTGTCCGGCAGCTCAGCCGAAATCAACAAACCGCTGTTGCATTAGCAACGCCATTACTGGGCTTGCTGCTGTTAGCACCGTTGATGCCATCAGTCTTACAGGGCGAGGTGCTGCAACAACAATGGCAATGGTTGCCATTATTGGGGCTGCAATGGACGTTGCGCTTAGACGCACTGGCGCTGCTGTTTGTCCTGCTGATCTTCGGCATTGGCCTGTTGGTGATTTTCTATGCCCGCTATTACCTGAGCCCAAAAGACCCGATGGGCCGGTTTTATGCGTGCCTGCTGCTGTTTATGCAGGCGATGCTTGGCATCGTATTGTCGGGCAACGTTCTGCAACTCTGGCTGTTCTGGGAACTGACCAGTATCAGCTCATTTCTACTCATTAGTTACTGGTCGCATCGGTCTGATGCGCGCAAAGGCGCCCGCCTGGCGCTCACAGTGACGGCCGCCGGTGGTCTGGCGTTGCTGGTCGGCCTGGTGTTGCTCGGGCAGGTTGCTGGCAGTTATCAGCTTGATGTTATCCTCAGTAAAGGATCGGAGATTGTTGCTCATGCCCAATATCCGCTGATCCTGACCTTGGTACTGCTGGGCGCTTTTACCAAATCCGCCCAATTTCCGTTTCATTTCTGGTTACCCAATGCAATGGCGGCGCCAACGCCTGTCAGCGCTTATCTGCATTCGGCGACTATGGTCAAAGCCGGGATTTTCCTGTTGATCCGCTTATATCCGGCACTGGCAGGAACCGATTTGTGGTTCAGTCTGGTGAGTCTCGCGGGATTGCTGACACTGCTGACTGGCGCCTATTTCGCTTTATTTCAGCACGATATCAAAGGCCTGTTGGCTTACTCGACCATTTCGCATCTGGGGCTGATTACCTTGTTACTGGGGTTGGATACTGACCTCGCGACAGTCGCCGCCATTTTTCATATCATCAACCATGCCGTGTTTAAAGCGTCGTTGTTTATGGCTGCCGGTATTATCGACCACGAAACCGGTTCGCGTGATATGCGTAAGATCAATGGTTTATGGCATTTTATGCCAGTAACTGCCAGTCTGGCGATGGTGGCAGCTGCATCAATGGCGGGCGTGCCGCTACTCAATGGTTTTTTATCAAAAGAGATGTTTTTCAGTCAGACCTTGCATCAGAGTGTGCTGGGGTCACTCAGCTGGTTATTGCCGTTGCTGGCGACGGTCGCGGCGATGTTTTCAGTGGCCTATTCCGCCCGCTTTATCCACGACGTATTTTTTAACGGCAAGCCAATAGGTCTCGACAAAACCCCACACGAGCCGCCGCGGTATATGCGGGTGCCGATGGAGATTCTGGTGGCGCTGTGTATTGGCGTCGGTTTATTTCCACAGTGGCTGGTGGGCGATATTTTGCTGGCAGCCTCAACAGCTGCATTGCAGCAAGCGCCGCCGGCTTATAGCCTGGCGTTATGGCATGGGCTGAATCTGCCGCTATTGATGAGTGCAGTGGCGTTTTTTGCCGGCATTGTGCTGTATATCAACCGTAAACAGTTGTTTTTGTTTCAGGCCGGTTTCCAGTCGACATTGGCAATCTATCGCTTTGAAGCGCTGGTACAACGTCTGGTGCACACTTGTCGCCGGATCAGTCAATGGGCCGAGCCCGGTCGTCTGCAGTGGTACATTGCGATCATCCTGTGGGCGATGGTCTTGCTGGCGGGTTATCCGCTGTTGCAACTGACCGATTTACAGGGACCGCGGCCGACGCTGGCTCCGGACCTGCTGACTGCCGCGTTATTACTGGTGATGGTACTGGCTGCTGTTGCAACGGTGCTATGGCAACGACAACGGCTGCTGGCACTGATCATGGTGTCGGTGGTCGGGCTGATGCTGAGTTTGTTGTTTATCCGCTTTTCCGCGCCGGATCTGGCGTTAACCCAGCTGGCCGTGGAGGTTGCGACTGCGGTGTTGCTGATGCTGGCGCTGTATTTTTTACCGCACCGCAGCCAGAAACAAAGCGCACATTCGACCTTATTGCGTGATCTGGTACTGGCTGGCGCTTGTGCCATTGTGATCGGCAGCCTGGCGTATCTGATGCTGACACAACAGGTGGATTCGGTGTCGGCTTATTTTCTGGCCAATGCCAAAAGCGGTGGTGGCGGTACCAATGTGGTTAATGTGATCCTGGTCGATTTCCGTGGTTTTGATACCTTTGGTGAGATCACAGTGCTGGGGATTGCAGCGCTTGGAATTTACAAGTTGCTGACCGGCATTCCCCGGTTTAAACCCAGTGCTGACGCTGATGGCCGTAACTGGGCACTGGATGCGCATCCGTTGTTATTGCGGGTGGTATCTCAGGGCTTATTACCGCTGGCGCTGCTGGTGTCGGTATACATCTTTTTCCGCGGCCACAACCTGCCTGGTGGCGGCTTTGTGGCGGGTCTTGTCACGGCCGTTGCGCTGATATTGCAATACATTGCCCACGGTGTGGATTGGGTCAAACCACGGTTAAACCTGCGGTTTTCCGCGCTGATCGCGAGCGGCATTTTAATTGCGGGACTGACTGGTGCTTTCAGCTGGCTATTTGGTAAGCCGTTTTTAACTTCCTGGTTTGATTATTTCCAACTGCCATTGCTGGGGCAAATTGAGCTGGCCAGTGCGATGGCATTTGATTTAGGGGTTTACCTGACAGTGGTGGGTTCCACGCTGTTGATCCTGGCAAATCTGGGCAAGCTGACAACCAGATATAAACCGGAACATAAGGAGCAAACCTGATGGAATTATTACTGGCGGTGGCCATCGGCCTGCTAACCGGCTGTGGTGTGTTATTACTGCTGCGGGGGCGTACCTTTGCCGTAATGCTGGGCCTGACCATGCTGTCATATGCAGTGAATCTGTTTATTTTTGTCAGTGGTGGGCTGACTACTGGCGCCGGCGCTGTGCTGGGGGCTTCTGCTCGCTACGCTGATCCGCTGCCGCAGGCACTGGTGCTGACCGCAATCGTGATTGGTTTTGCCATGACCGCATTCCTGGTCGTGTTGGCGATCCGTTCGCGGGCCGAGCTTGGGCACGACGAATTGGATAACCAGCGCGCGCCGAAGCGGGGGATGCCCTGATGTCGCATATAGTCATTCTGCCGATTTTATTGCCGGCTTTGTTTGCGGTTTTATTGTTGCTGCAACCGCTGACGGGGGCTGCACAACTGCGACGTAGTTTTAGTGTCGTGGCAATGCTACTGACGTTGTTCGTCAGCTCGATGCTGTTGTGGCAGCAGACGAATGTGCCGGCACAGCATTATTTACTGGGTAACTGGGCGCAGCCGTTTGGCATTTTGCTGGTGGCGGACCAACTGTCGGTGCTGTTTGTCTGGCTGACGTCGCTGTTAGCGCTGGCGGTGACGCTTTACAGTTGCGGTGGCGATGATGAAAAAGGGGCGTATTTCCATACGTTATTGCATTTCTTGTTGATGGGGCTCAATGGAGCTTTCCTGACCGGCGATTTGTTTAATCTGTTTGTATTTTTTGAAGTGCTGCTGATTTCGTCCTACGGCTTGTTAGTGCATGGCGGTGGCAAAAAACGCATCCAGGCGGCGCTGCATTATGTGGTGCTGAATCTGGTCGGTTCGGCGCTGTTTTTACTGGCGCTGGCGCTGCTTTACGCAATGCTCGGGTCTTTGCATATGGCCGACATGGCGCAGCGCATCAGTATGCTGGAGCCGTCGCAGGCGTTGGCAGTGAAAGCGGCGGCGGCACTGTTGCTGATCGTGTTTGGTTTAAAAGCTGCGTTGTTGCCGTTTCATTTCTGGTTACCAGCGGCTTACAGTCAGGCCAATGCCAGTGTGGCGGCGATTTTTGCGGTGATGACTAAAGTCGGTATTTATAGCCTGCTGCGGGTGTTTGGTCTGTTGTTTGGCGCAACAGCCGGTACGCTAAGTGGTTATGGCGATACATTGCTGTGGTGGGGCGGCATGCTGACGATGCTGCTGGCCACGGCGATGGTGCTGGCTGCGGTGGATTTAAAAGGCATGGCGGCGGCGCTGGTATTGTTATCAGCCGGCACCTTACTGACTGCGCTGGGCAGTGGCGTGGCTGAAGTCAAAGCTGCTGCCTTGTTGTATGCCGTTCATTCCAGCTGGATTGGTGCGGTCTGGTTTTTATTGGCCGACCAGATAGGCCAGCAACGCGGTAGTGTCGGCGATCGCCTGGTGCCAGGCCCCAGGCTGGTCCAGGCGCAACTGTATGGTTGGTTGTTTGCACTGAGCGCACTGGTAGTGATTGGCATGCCACCTTTTTCTGGTTTTGTCGCCAAGTTGTGGCTGCTCCAGGGCATGACCAGTCACTCGTCGGGGATGTTGCTGATAGCGGTGCTGTTACTGAGTAGTCTGGCGGTTCTGATTGCATTGAGCCGGGCCGGCAGTATGCTGTTCTGGCGGGCCAACTCAGCGGCGCAGGATTTAAATCCGGCCAGCCGGCTGCCGGTGAGCGCAGTGGCTCTATTATTGTTATCTGGCCTGTCGTTGGTGCTGTGTGGCAACTGGTGGACCCAATTTTGCCTTGATGCCATTGCGCAGCTGCAGGCTGGCGCGGGAGTACACTGATGAAACAGACATTATTTGCCACGCCGTTGCGCAGCGCGTCGTTGCTTTTGGTCTGGTGCGCGCTGCACAACAGTTTCGCACCGCTGATTGTGTTGACGGGCGTTTTGTTGGCACTGCTGATCCCATGGATCAGTCGTGGTTTTCGTGAAACCCAGCCGGCAGTGCGCCGTTATGGCTTGTTGCTGCGGTATCTGCTGATAGTGTTATGGGACATTATCGTTGCTAATTTGCAGGTGATCAAAATCGTACTCGGGCCAAACAGTGCAATGCGGCCAGGTTTTGTCTTACTGCCACTGGACTTGACTGAGCCGTTGCCGCTGACAATTCTGGCTGGCACGATTTGCCTGACTCCCGGCACTGTCAGCGCCGAGCTACTGCCGCGTAATGCAGACAAGCCACAGTTTTTGTTATTACACGTGTTAGATCTACAGGATGAAGCGCGTTTGATCGCGGAGCTGAAACAGCGCTATGAAATGCCGCTGAAGGAGATTTTTGCATGTTCAGTCTGATCCTGATTGGCGTGATGAGTGTGATCGTGTTTGCGCTGCTGCTAAATGGCTTGTCGTTATTGCGGGGGCCGGATCTGGCTGACCGTTTGCTGGCACTGGATACCATGTACATCAACAGTATCGCGTTGTTGCTGGTGTACGGAGTTTACGTATCGACCCAGCTGTATTTCGAAGCAGCGCTGCTGATTGCGATGCTGGGGTTTGTCAGTACAGTTGCGATCTGCAAGTTTATGCTGCGCGGCGATATTATCGAGTAGGAGGCGGGATGAGCATACTGGAGTGGGTGATCAGTGTTTTTTTACTTTTAGGCGCAGTGTTTGTGTTGCTGGGGTCGGTGGCGCTGCTGAAGTTACCAGATTTTTATACCCGGCTACACGGTCCAACCAAAGCCACAACGCTCGGGCTCGGTAGCCTTGTTCTCGCGTCGCTGTTGTATTTTAATCTGCAGCAGCAGACGCTGAGCCTGCAACAACTGCTAATTGCGTTATTTTTGTTTATTTCAGCGCCTGTGACCGCGCATATGCTGATTAAAGTGGCGTTACATCATCAGCTGAAAGCCTGTGACAACGCGCAGGGACAGGACAGAATACCGAAAGACTGAATCCGTAAGGCTGGAATTTAGCTCGGTGAAGGTATCAGTTTTCGTCGAAACCGGCGCGGATCAATGTGGTTACCGCGACCAGTGCCGCTTCAGCCTGTTCACCGCTGGTAACCACATCAACATTTTTGCCCTTGCTGCTCGCCAGCATTAATAACGCCAGCACACTGCTGGCATCGGCGCTGCGGCCATCCTGCTGCAGTTCGATTTTGGCATCAAACTGCATACACAGCTGTGCCAATTTAGTGGCGGCACGGGCATGAAGGCCCAATTGATTGACGATGGTCACAGTGTCTTTAAAACTATTTGCCATGGTGACGAACTAACTCCCGGTGGCGGATTTGTACATCCTCGCGTAAAGCGCGGAAGCTTTCTGCCAAAGACTCAACAATATAAACCGAACGATGTTGTCCACCGGTACAACCGATGGCAATCGTCAGGTAACTGCGGTTATTGCGTTCGAGGTGTGGCAACCAGGTGCTGATAAAGCTGTTGATTTGCCAGGTATATTTAGCGACCACTGGCTGGGCTTCCAGATAATCTTTTACCGGCTGGTCTAAACCGGTCAGTATTTTCAGTTCCGGTTCCCAGTGCGGGTTAGGCAGGAAGCGGGCGTCAAATACAAAATCTGCGTCTTTTGGGATGCCGTATTTAAAGCCAAATGATTCAAATAACATCACCAGACGACCGGTTTTTTGCCCGAGGATCCGTTCGCGTAACTGCTCGGTCAGCTGATGCACGTTCAGTTCGGTGGTGTCGATATACAGGTCAGCGCGACTGGAGATGGGGTCAAGCAGCTGCTGCTCGCGCTGAATCGCTTCATCCAGTGACATCGCCTGATGCGACAACGGGTGTAACCGGCGCGTTTCACTGAAGCGCTTGATCAGACTGGTGTGGTCGGCGTCCAGATACAAGATGGTCAGTTCAACTTTACGTGGCAGGTAAGACAGGATCTCGGTGAGTTCCTCTGGTTCCTGCGGTAAGTTGCGCACATCAATACTGACGGCGACCCGTTCATATTGTCCCATCACCGCATTGGCGAGTGTGGGCAACAAATTGACCGGAATATTGTCAACGCAGTAGTAACCCAAATCTTCCATCACCCGTAACGCGACGGATTTCCCTGAGCCTGACCTGCCGCTGACAACCAATAGTTTCATTTGGGGGTGCCTGTGTCAGCATGGCTGAGCAGCAACTGATACAGAGCCTGATCAGTGCCGGCATGACGGATTTTTCGCGTCAGATCCTTTTGACTAAGCAGACGGGCGATGCCGGCTAACGTCGTCAGATGCGTCTGGCACTGATTTTCCGGAATGAGGATGGCGCAGAAGATATCCACAGCCTGGTTATCAATTGCATCGAACTGGATGGCATCCTGACTGACGACAAACACCAGTACAGGAGTCGTCACGCCTTTGAGCTTGCCATGTGGAATGGCAATGCCACCACCGATGCCGGTAGAGCCAAGCTTTTCCCGCGCCATCAGCGCTTCGAATACAGTGGACTCTGGCAATTCCGGCATATGCTGGTGTGCAAGCTCCGCGATGTACTCAAGGATGCGTTTTTTACTATTAAAAAGGACCGCACTTTTTGTGCAGTCCTCCGACAACATTGAGCTTAGGTTCATAAATCCAGAGTTCAGTGACGAGAAATTTTCTCTTTGTGTTTGATGACCTGACGATCCAGTTTATCGATCAACAGGTCAATCGCGGCGTACATGTTATCATCTTCACACTGCGCAAACACCTCTCCGCCGTTTAAATGCAGTTTGGCTTCGGCGATTTGTTTTAACTTCTCGACATTGAGCACGACATGCACATTGTTGATATGGTCAAAATGTCTCTCAAGCTTGGCAAATTTGCTGTCTACATATTCTCTCAGTGCTGCAGTAATTTCTACATGACGACCAGTTAGATTAATTTGCATAGACATTTCCTTCTTAGGTGAGCACTTACTTAGAGCAAGCTCTTACGTTGATTAGACGGCGGAATATAAAGAGATTCCCGATACTTGGCGATGGTACGCCGCGCGACGTTTATCCCCTGTTCCGACAGGATCTCGGCCATTCTGCTATCACTGAGCGGTTTGGCCGGATTTTCCGCCGCCACCAATTTCTTAATAAAGGCACGGATCGCGGTTGACGAACATTCGCCGCCGCTCTCTGTACTGACGTGACTGGAAAAGAAGAACTTAAGTTCAAAAATTCCGCGCGGGGTATGCATATATTTCTGGGTGGTGACCCGGGAAATCGTTGATTCGTGCATGCCGACCATCTCTGCCACATCATTCAGCACCATCGGCTTCATGGCTTCTTCGCCGTGTTCAAAAAACGCCTGTTGTTGCTGAACGATACAGTTGGCCACTTTTAATAACGTTTCGTTGCGACTCTCCAGACTCTTCAGGAACCACTTGGCTTCCTGCAGATGCGAGCGGATAAACTGGCTGTCTGATGAATTGCGTACTTGTCGCGACATCGCCGCGTATTGTTCATTAATTCGGATCTTCGGAAAGGCATCGGGATTCAGTTCGACCATCCAGCGGCCTTTAACTTTCTTCACCGACACGTCCGGCACCGTATACTGCTGTTCCTGCCGGATCACATCCGCGCCAGGGCGGGGATTCAGGCTGTGGATGAGTCGCATTACTTCACGCAGATCATCTTCTTTCAGTTTAGACACGCGCATCAGAGAACGGAAATCACGATTGGCTAAATATTCGCTGTGATGCTTAATTATTTCGCAGGTTTCTTTCAGGAACGGTGTATGCGGGTCAAACTGGCGCAACTGAATCAATAAACATTCCTGGATCGTGCGGGCACCCACACCAACCGGGTCAAAAAGCTGGATCCGTTTCAACACGGCTTCCACTTCGTCCGCTTCGATGTCATCAAGGCCCAGCGATTCGAGCACGTCCTCACAGCTGATAGTCAGCAGGCCGTTTTCGTCGATGGCTTCGATAATAATTTCGGCAATGGCACGGTCCGTTTCGCTAAACGGCGTCAGCTGCATTTGCCAGCGCAGATAATCCTGTAAGGTTTCCGTGGTTTCGCCCTGGAACACGGTATCTTCGTCAGGTGAGCCTGTACCGGAAACCGGGGCTGCACTGACCAGGTCGTCCCAGTTGCTGTCGAGGGGCAAATCTTCTTTGATGTTCTGTTCGGTCATCGACTCGCTGCTGTCCGGTACTTCTGGTTCAGCATATTCATCAGCGCTGTTATGTTCAGGTGCAGGGTCAGTATTCTGCAATTCATTGCCGCTGGGGGCTTCGGAAAAACTAAATTCATCTTCGGCTTCAAGCAGGGGGTTGGCATCCAGTGCTTCCTGGATTTCCTGTTGCAATTCAATGGTCGACAGCTGAAGCAGCTTGATGGCTTGCTGCAGCTGAGGCGTCATTGTTAGTTGCTGTCCAAGCCGAAGTTGTAAAGATGGCTTCATGTACTTCTTGTCACTCCTGACGACCAGCTGGGGACTGGTTTTTTGCTAACTATAGCCTGAATTGATCACCGAGGTATACATCTCTGACTTGCTGGTTGGCCAATACCTCAGCCGGTGTACCAGAGGCGATCAGCTCCCCATGACTGACGATATAGGCGATCTCACAAACATCAAGGGTCTCGCGGACATTATGGTCGGTAATTAACACACCGATGCCACGATTACGCAGGTGCTGAATGATTTTTTTGATGTCGAGCACTGAGATTGGGTCTACACCGGCAAAGGGCTCATCCAGCAGAATGAATGCCGGATTGGCCGCCAATGCCCGGGCGATTTCGACGCGACGCCGTTCGCCACCGGACAGACTCATGCCCAGACTGTTGCGGATATGGGTGATATTAAATTCATCCAACAGTTCGTCGGCAGTTTGTTCGCGCTGATCTTCGGTCAGATCTTTGCGGATTTGTAAGATTGCCATCAGGTTCTCAAACACCGTTAATTTACGGAAAATCGAGCTTTCCTGCGGCAGATAACCAATCCCCTGCCGGGCGCGGGCATGGATCGGATCAAAAGTGATGTCATTACCGCCCAAAGTGATTTGGCCTTTGTCAGACGGCACCAGGCCTACAATCATATAAAATGTGGTGGTCTTGCCGGCGCCATTTGGACCTAATAATCCAACAATCTGGCCGGCACCTACTTCCAGACTGACGTCTTTGACTACCTGGCGGCCTTTGTAACTCTTCGCCAGGTGCGCAGCAACAAGCTTTTTCACCCTATTTTCCTTCAGAGGTAAAGATAGTTGTGACCCGTTCTTTGCCTTTTTCACCTTCGGCACTGAGTTGTTGTTTCAACAGGTCATATTCAATTTTGGCGCTTCGTACCAGGCTGCCACTCTGGGTGATTTCCGCTTTACCGGTCAGGGTCAGCACCCGGGTCGCCATGGCATAACGAATTTCTTCGGCGCTGGCCTGGATCGGTTTGTCACCATCCAGCACTTGTGAGTACACCGCAGGTTGCCCAACAGCGATGAATACTTCTTTACCTTCTCCGGCGGAGCGATCGACTGTCAGCTTTTCCGCTTTAATCAATAAAGTGCCTTGTTTGACGATGACATTGCCGGAGTAAACCAGCATTTGCTGTTTCAGGCTGGCTTCGTTGCGGTCCGCGTTGACTTCAATAGGTTCGCTGAAGTCGGTTGTTTTTGCTGTAGCGGTTATACTGATTAGCAGCAGGCACAAACAACCCAGCTTATTGATTTTCATGTTGATATACCGTCCCCTGATGCTTGAACAGGCGCAATTTTTGCGCGGCTAAATCAGCTTGCAGACCCTGACCATGGATTTGAAAACTCTGGCCCAGTACCAGTACCGGATGGTCGGTTTGCAGCATTTGCGTATCGAGCAGCATTTCCAGCTGTTCGGTCTGAATTTGTTTAAACATTTCGTCAGAATGCAGGTTATCCACCTGGACATTCTGCTCCAGAATGACCTTATTATCCTGATAAAACACGCCCTGGGCACTGCTGATTTGCCAACGCGGCTGCCGATCTTCATACAGCGTGTAGGCCGGTTGTTCAAACTGGATCTGACCCAGCTGTTCAAAATGTGCCATCTGCGCGGCTTTGACCTGACCGGACAAATTGCCGTCTTTATCAAAACTGCGCCGGGTTAGCTGGTAGGCAACAAAATCCGGTACCAGTTCACGTTCGACTGGTTTTTGCTTTGGTTCATCAGCCGCTTCAATCCAGCTGTATAACACTGTGGCGCCGGTGAGTACCAGAAATAACCAGAACAATTGCCTGATCATGTGCTGCTTCCTGAAAAATTACCAAACTTGTGCTGAGAGAGTAATAACAGGTCACAAAGTTCGCGTACAGCGCCAAAACCACCCGGCAAGCTGGTCGTCAGAGTCGCCCGCTGGCGCAACAATGGATGCGCATCAGCGACGGCAACAGACAGACCCACATGTTGCATCACGGCCCAGTCAGATAAGTCATCACCTATGTATGCGATGTGTTGATCGGCCAGCATCATCTGCTGTTTTAATTGCTGATATGCCGGCATTTTATCTTCCTGGCCCTGAAAAATATGCTGTACCGTCAAAGCCTGCATACGTTTTTCGACGATCAATGAACGTCGTCCGGTAATAATAGCCACTTCAATGCCGGCCTGGCGCAGTGCTTTGACGCCGTAACCATCGCGTGTATGAAACGCTTTCAGTTCTTCGCCGTCGTTACCCAGATAAATACGGCCGTCGGAAAAAACTCCGTCAATGTCGCAAATTAACAGTTTGATCTGGCTTGCTTTTTCTTCTGCTTCGGCGCTTAAAGGCTGATAAAGTTCTCGATAACCCAATGTCATTCAGAGCACTCCTGCGCGCAATAAATCGTGCATGTTCAGTGCGCCGACCGGCACTTTGTTGGCATCGACGACCATCAGGGCATTAATTTTCTTTTGCTCCATAATTTTCAGCGCCTCAGCGGCCAGCAGCTCTGACCGGATTGTGACACAGTTCCGCGTCATCACGCTGACAATCAGCGTCTGATGAATGTCAATGCGCTGGTCAAGGATCCGCCGCAGGTCACCATCGGTAAAAATGCCGGCTAGTTGACCTTGCGCATTTAATACCCCAGTCATGCCGAGGCCTTTACGGGAAATTTCCAGCAGTGCGGCTGAAATGGTCGCTTGCTCGTCAACCAGTGGAATTTGATTGCCATCGTGCATCACATCACTGATGCGCAGTAACAGACGCCGGCCGAGACTGCCGCCCGGATGGGACAAGGCAAAATCATCAGCGGAAAAGCCCCGGGCTTCCAGTAAAGCAACGGCGATAGCATCACCCAATGCCAGCGCTGCGGTGGTGCTGGCAGTTGGGGCCAGACCAAGCGGGCAGGCTTCCTGTTCGACGCGGGCACACAAATGTATATCCGCCAGCTTTGCCAGTGTGGAGTCCGGGTTACCAGTCATCGCGACAATCGCAATACCCTGGCGTTTGAGTACCGGCAGTAACTTCAGAATTTCTTCGGTTTCACCGGAATTAGATAAGGCCAGCACCACATCGGCTTGGGTGATCATGCCGAGGTCACCGTGACTGGCTTCGCCCGGATGGACAAAAAAGGCCGGTGTACCTGTTGATGCCAGCGTGGCGGCAATTTTATTGCCAATATGGCCGGATTTGCCCATACCACTGACAATGACCCTGCCGCGCGTATTGAAGAATAAATGGCAGGCATCATTAAAGCTTTGATCTATATATATTTTAAGGCCAATGATTGCCTTAGCTTCGATATCCAGCACCCGCGTGGCGGTCTCGCAAAAATTCGTGCTCACCCCAATCCTCCAGCCCATTCGTGCCTGACACCACAGCTCTATTAAGCTGATATTCAGTTAACGCCGGCAAAATGCGAATTATAAGCAAATGCAATCAGCCAAAAGCTGAAAGCAGGCGTTGATAACGCAGCATTTTCCAGTTTCTGTCCGGTAATTGCAAAAAAACCTGAACCGATGGCCGTATTCAAGCAGCACAAGCTTGTTGCGATGACAACTTTTCAGCAGCTGATAAGTGGCCAGTGCCACACTTGTCGGAGCTACCGGTGAGGTAAAGGCCGACAGTTCTAAATTCTGCAACTGATAATTACAATTTTTCAGAGCGACGCCGGTGCTGAATGCGGTTAAAATGCGGTGATTAATTAGGCGTTTGCCTTGCATAGTACTGTCAGTCACCGTATATTGCGCCGTTTTTTCCCGCCTGCCAGTGCAGGGACCGGAATCAGCACTCCGGCCAGGAATGTGCATAGCGAGAAACGAATGGAGTTTGGTTTGGATAAGCCATTGGTTGATATTCAGAATTTGACTTTCCGCCGCGGCGATCGTGTCATCTATGACGACATGAGTATGCAATTTCAGCGGGGCAAAGTTACCGCGATCATGGGGCCAAGCGGCATCGGTAAAACGACACTGCTACGGCTGATAGGTGGTCAGTTAAAGCCGGACAGCGGCAAAATCCTGTTTGAGGGGGCTAATATTCCCACGCTCAGCCGGCAGGAGCTGTATCAGGCCCGCAAAAAAATGAGCATGTTATTCCAGAGTGGCGCGTTGTTTACCGAGATGTCGGTGTTCGACAACGTCGCATTTCCGATTCGCGAACATACCCGGCTGCCGGAAGCCATTATCCGCACAATGGTGCTGATGAAGCTTGAAGCGGTTGGGTTACGCGGCGCCCGGGATTTAATGCCGGCAGAACTCTCCGGTGGCATGGCGCGCCGCGCGGCACTGGCGCGGGCTATTGCATTAGATCCGCAATTGATTATGTACGACGAGCCATTTGCCGGACAGGATCCGATTTCAATGGGCGTGATAGTCCGGTTGATACGCTCCTTGAATGATGCGTTGGGGCTGACTTCTATTGTTGTGTCGCATGACGTCGCTGAAGTGATGAGTATCGCCGATTACGTTTATGTGGTGGCGGAACGTCGTGTCATTGGCCACGGTACACCCGAGCAGTTGCGCCAACACGAATCACCGCTGGTGCAGCAATTCCTGCAGGGACAAGCGGACGGGCCTGTGCCGTTCCACTTTAAAGCAGCCGATTATGCTACTGAATTAATGGAGTTAAGCCGCTGATGCTGAATCAAATCCAGCAGTTAGGTGCCAACACACTAGGTACGTTGCAGGGCCTTGGCCGGGCAACTCTGATGTTGTTTGGTGCCTTATGGGGGCGGCCACGGCCGCTGAAGAACTGGCATCTGTATATGAAACAGATTTATGTGGTCGGTGTGTTGTCATTGCTGATCATTCTGGTATCCGGCCTGTTTATCGGCATGGTGCTGGCGCTGCAAGGCTATACAGTTCTGGCTAAGTTCGGTGCCGAACAGATGTTAGGGCCTTTGGTAGCGCTCAGTCTGTTACGTGAACTGGGACCGGTCGTGACTGCGTTACTGTTTGCCGGTCGGGCGGGCAGTGCGCTGACCGCAGAGATCGGTCTGATGAAAGCCACGGAACAGTTGTCGAGTATGGAGATGATGGCTGTTGATCCGCTGCGTCGGGTCATCGCGCCTCGGTTCTGGGCCGGCGTCATCAGTATGCCATTATTGGCGCTGATTTTTAATGCGGTCGGCATTCTGGGCGGCCATCTGGTTGGTGTCGACTGGCTCGGTGTTGATGGTGGCGGCTACTGGTCTGCGATGCAGGCTAATGTCGATTTCCAGCAGGATGTCATTAATGGCGTGATCAAAAGTATCGTGTTTGCCTTTGTGGTGACTGTGATTGCGCTGCACAAAGGTTTTGATGCGGTCCCAACGTCGGAAGGGATCAGTCAGGCAACGACTCAGACTGTGGTGACAGCCTCACTGGCTGTACTGGGTTTTGATTTTGTATTAACCGCTGTCATGTTTGGTGGATGAGAAATGGCATCACGTAAATTAGAGTTATTTGTAGGTTTTTTTGTCGCATTGGCGATCGCAGCGTTGTTGTTATTGGCACTCAAAGTGGCCAATACCGGTGTCGCCGGTTCGGATCAGAGCTATCAGTTATTAGCTAAGTTTGAAAATATTGGCGGCCTGAAGGCGCGTTCACCGATCAAAGTCGGTGGTGTTGTGGTTGGACGGGTCGCGTCAATTCAGTTAGATCCGGAATCGTTTCAACCGGTGGTTACACTGGAGATCAACAGCAGTTATAACAATTTTCCGGAAACCAGTTCACTGGCGATCCTGACCTCAGGGCTACTGGGGGAACAATACATCGGATTACAGCCGGGTTTTGTCGATGAGAACGTTGAAATTCTGAAAAACGGTGACTACATCGAAGACACCAAATCCGCCATTGTGCTGGAAGAGCTCATTGGCCAGTTCTTATTCAATCGTGGGAATCAATGATGAAAGCATTATTCAAAGTATTGCTGGCGGCGACTGCGCTGCTGGCGTTTTCGCAGGCTCAGGCGGCAGACGCTGCAGTGCCGAAATATGACGACCCATACAAAATGATGGAAGTGCTGGCAGATAAAACCTTCCAACGTATTGCCCGGCAACAGGCTGACATCAAAAAGGATCCGGAAATTCTGCGTACAATCGTCACAGAAGAGCTGGTGCCTTATATCGACAGCCGTTACGCAGCTGGTTATGTCATTGGCAACGCAGTCAAACTGAATACAGTGCCGAAGGAAGATTTTAATACTTTTGTTGGCGCCTTCCAGAACTACATGGTTGGTACTTATGCCGGTGTATTTACCCAGTATCGCGATCAGCAAGTGATGATTGAACCGGGTCAACCGATTGAAGCCCAAAAGAAAATTATCACGATCAAAACCCGGGTGATCGACCCTGGTAAACCGGATATCAAAATCGAATTTAAACTGCGTCGCGTCAAAGGTGCGAGTAACTGGTTGGTCTTTGACATGGTCGCCGAAGGTATTTCTTTACTGGATAGCAAGCGTTCTGAACTGGGCAGCCTGATCCGTCAGCAAGGCTTGGTCAGCGTGGCTGCGCAGTTAGAAGAGAAAGCCAAAGCGCCGATCAAAGCGCCTGAGAAAGCGAAAAATGCTTGAGATCCGTCAGGAACAGCAAGTACTGGTATTCAGCGGCGAGCTGGATCGCAACACCGTCGTGCAGTTCTGGCCATTTAAACCATTGCAGAGTCTGCAGGGCAATGCGGTGTTTGACCTTGCCGCATTAAAGCATGTGGATACAGCAGGCCTGGCCTGGCTGATCCAGGTATTGTCGCAGGCAAAGGCAAAATCTCTGCAGGTCACGTTACGTGGCATGCCGGCGCAATTGCGTTCACTGGCTGCGGTCAGTGATGTATTAAGCCTTTTACCGACAGAGAGCTGAAAAGCACTCCGAGGCAGGATATAATGACAACCCGGCGCCAGTACGCCGGGTTTTATTTTTGGCGATTGTCCGGTTAACGGACGCTCGCAAACCACCACACTGTGGCACAAGGGTATCCAGATGGATTGTAAAGAGATTGAACAGCGGTTGCTTGAGCAGCTGCAACTGGCTGAAGTGTATGTGAAAACTGATGGCAGTCATTACTCTGTCACGGCCGTGGGCGATTGTTTTGACGGCTTGAGCCGGGTAAAACAACAGCAGCTGGTGTACGCACCGCTGATGAGTGATATTGCCAACGGCAGTATTCATGCCCTGCAAATTAAAGCCTTCACGCCAACCCAATGGCGTCGTGAAAAACTCCTTAACCCGCCGGTGTAAGCAAAGATGCAACAATTTTTAGTCAAAGGCGGCGCCCGCCTGCAAGGCGAAGTATCTATTTCCGGTGCGAAAAACGCCGCATTACCGATCCTGTTTGCAACCCTGCTGGCTGAACAGCCATCAGTGATCAGTAATGTGCCTGCGTTAAAAGATATCGACACCACATTTAAACTGCTGCGGATGTTTGGCGCCGTCGTTGAGCGTGACGCTGATCGGGTGACCGTCGACGCGACCAACATCACCAGTCAGCTGGCGCCATACGAGCTGGTGCGCACAATGCGCGCATCTATTCTGGCGTTAGGGCCATTGTTAGCCCGTTTTGGTTATGCCGAAGTATCGTTACCGGGTGGCTGCGCGATCGGTGCGCGTCCGGTCAATCTGCACATCGATGGCCTGCGTAAAATGGGTGCGCAGATTGTCGTGGAAAATGGCTATATCAAAGCGCGGGTTGACCGGTTAAAAGGCGCACATCTGGTGATGGACATGGTCAGTGTCACTGGCACCGAAAACCTGTTGATGGCGGCAACGCTGGCTGATGGTGTGACCATCATCGAAAATGCTGCCCGTGAGCCTGAAGTAGTTGATTTAGCTAATTATCTGATTGCTTTAGGAGCGAAAATCAGTGGTGCTGGCAGTGCAACAATCCGGATTGAAGGGGTGCCGTCGTTAGTCGGTGCCAAGCACAAAGTGCTGCCGGATCGGATTGAAACCGGCACTTTTCTGGTCGCTGCGGCCGTTACTGGCGGGGATGTGACCTGTACCAATACCGATCCGGCTGAACTTGAAGTCGTGATGGAAAAATTACGGGAAGCCGGTGCTGAAGTCACCACCGGGGCTGATTGGATCCGCCTGAATATGACTGGGCGTAGCTTAAATTCTGTCAACGTGAAAACAGTGCCACATCCGGGCTTTCCGACCGATATGCAGGCGCAGTTCACTGTGCTCAATGTGGTGGCAAGTGGAGTCGGCGTTGTTACCGAGACTATCTTTGAAAATCGCTTTATGCATGTGCCGGAACTGCAGCGGATGGGTGCGCTGATCCAGCTGGAAGGCAATACGGCTGTGTGTCAGCACACGCCACAGCTGAACGCCGCGCAAGTGATGGCGACTGATCTGCGTGCATCAGCCAGTCTGGTGATTGCTGGTCTGGTTGCGCAAGGCGACACTGTTGTTGACCGCATTTATCATATTGACCGTGGTTACGAGCAGATCGAGTTTAAGTTGCAGAAATTAGGTGCAGAGATAACACGGATTAACGCGCCGGTTTAATCACTCTGTATTATGTGCTTAAAAAAATGCCCGCGGTTGCGGGCGTTTTTGTTGTCAGCATTGACGTCTATTCAGCTTCAGGCCTTAAGCCTATCCGGCATTTGAGCGTCACTTTTTGACCTTGCCTTTCCAGTAATAAATCAATCTCTGAGCCAGGCTCGGTTTCAGCCACGATGTCCAAGGCCTGACCAACGCTCGTCAGTGCCTTATGATCGACCTGCAACAGAATATCGCCTTGTTGCACGCCGGCAGTATCAGCAGGACCAAAAGGCTCAACCTGGTCGATCAGCACGCCATAAAATGGCTGACCGGTTGATACCTGACGCTCGCCAGCAGCATTAACGACCGGAATACCATTCATCCCAAGCGCCCCCCGCACAACTCGCCCGTGTTTAATCAGCTTTTGCATCACAGTCGCGGCCAGTTTATACGGCACAGCAAAGAAAATTCCCTGCACTTCCAGATTGCGCTGACGCTGAAACGCAGCGGTATTAATGCCGACTAACACGCCATTACTATTGACCAGCGCGCCACCTGAGTTGCCTTCATTGATGGCCGCGTCCATTTGCATAAAATCGGTGTATGAATTGGTACTGAGGCCAGCCCGGCCTGTCGCGCTGATAATGCCTTGAGTGATTGATTGGCCCAGATTTAACGGGTTACCAATCGCAAGTACCAGGTCGCCGACTTGTGGCGCCAGTTCCGGATTTTGTGGAATAACCGGCAGATCTTCTGCTTCGACTTTCAGCACGGCAAGGTCGGTCATTTGATCCTGGCCGATCAACAGTGCATCGAGCTGCCGGCCATCCTGCAGCGCAACGACGATTTGGTCGGCACCGTGTACGACGTGGTAATTGGTCACGATATAACCATCGCTGCGCATGATCACGCCCGAACCCAGTGATTGATTCTGGATGACACGGCGCTCATACGAGCGCTCGTCCAATTGAGTACTGCGCGTATAAACATTAACTACTGCTGGTGCCGCGGCGCGGACTGCTCTGGCATAAGATATGGCGGCTGGCTCGGATTCTTCAGGCTGCAGCAGATGGGCAAGCTGCAATTGCCCGGACGGGGCAAGAAGCAGGTAAAGCAGTGCAAGTGCCAGCCCATAGGCCACGCCCTTAAAAATCAGCAGCAGGAAATTAGTCACGACAGTTCTATCTGAGCTCAGGAATGTTTCAGCATAGCATTGATGCCGGCAAAGCTGCAGCAGAAAAAACGTTACTGATCATGAAATTGGGCTTGTCGTGGCCTGCTTGGACATAGCCAGGCTTCAGCATTTTTGCAAATAAAAAGCCGGGTTGCCCCGGCTTTATCTGATGGTACGAATTAACGGATCAACGTATAGAATACAGTGTTATCCCGTTGAATTTGCAGAGCAATCACACCTTGCGCCCCTTCCAGGATAGTACGGAGCTGATTGATATTTTCAATACGAGTACGCCCCACACCGATAATCACATCGTTTTTCGCCAATCCTAGCCTTGCTGCCGGCGATCCGTCGGCAACTTCAACAATCAACACGCCCGCATCGCCGTCGGCAGTTTTACCGTTAGCAAAGTTGGCTCCAGCCAACATGTCATGCAAATTCGCTGCGGTGACATTAGCCTGATCCGCGGCAGAAAGTTTTACATCCAGCGAGACCTGTTTATCTTCGCGCAAAACACCAAGTTTGACCGATTTACCTACCCCGAGTGTACCAACTTTGGCACGCAGTTCAGACATGCTCTGGATTGGCTTACCATTCAGGCTTACGATCGCATCACCCGCTTTTATCCCCGCTTTTTCCGCGCCGGAATTTGGTGTTACTTTGCCAACAAACACACCTTTGTTGGTTTTTACGTTCATATTTTTTGCCAGTTCGGCATTCAGGTCATTCCCTTCAATACCGAGCACGCCACGTTTTACTTCGCCAAATTCAATAATTTGATTAACCAGATTTTTCATCATCGTCGACGGAATAGCAAAACCGATACCGATATTGCCGCCATTTGGTCCTAATATGGCGGTGTTAATACCAATCAGCTCACCTTTTAAGTTGACCAGAGCACCACCGGAGTTACCGCTATTGATCGCTGCGTCGGTCTGGATGAAATCTTCATATTTTTCAATATCAAGACCACCGCGGCCAAGCGCACTGACAATACCGGAAGTGACGGTTTGACCTAAACCAAACGGATTACCAATGGCGACGGTAAAATCGCCGACCCGCAGCGTGTCAGAATCCGAGACCGTGATAGCGGTCAGGTTGTCGGCTTTGATTTGCAACAGTGCGATATCGCTGTCCGGATCTTCACCGATTTTTTTTGCATCAAAAGTCCGGCCATCTTTTAAGGTGACCTGAATTTCATCGGCTTGATTAATGACATGAGAGTTGGTAACCACATAACCTTTGGCGGCATCAATGATGACGCCGGAACCCAAACCGCGGAATGGCTGAGAGCGGCGCATTTCGCCTTGACCAAAAAACTGTTGGAACGCATCCGGCACCCGTTGACGCACTTCGCGGTTGCCAGCAACGTTAATGTTGACGACGGCAGGGGTCACTTTGTCGAGCATCGGGGCCAGGCTAGGCATTTCGGTGCCGGCTTCGGCACCGAAGAAAGGGAGTTTAGCCGCTGCAGGGCTTGGTTGAGCTAACAGAAAAACTGCAAGAATACTTGCGGTGACAAAGGATAACTTCATATTCATAACGCACTTGTCTCCATCGGGTAACTGCCTCTGAAGACCGGTGCATTTTTAAAAAGTTTCAGTTTCCTGAATTTTTTTCTGTTGGGAAGGTTTTCATCAACCCGCTGGAATGGCCCGCATAATCAAGCGGTTGCTGTGCATGTGACACTTGTTTGCGTCGGCGTTCATCGATTTGGCCAAGCGATTTACGAATATGTTCCGCTGTATCTGTCGACAAATAATTCAAATGCGTCGGGCGTTGCACCGGGGCTTTGTCGACCAGCGTCATCTTGGTACTGGCCATATGGCGGACGATTTGTTCGTAGTTATCCTGCAACTGACTCATCAGCCGTTGGGTGGTCTCCAGATGGTCGGACACTTCCGTGCGATAATTTTGCAACTGGGATTTACTCTCTTCGAGTTCAACCTGCAGTTTGTTCTGATTAAATTGCCGGACACTGTAAAAACGGGCGGCTGCAGCACCAATCACTAAACCGGCTATCAGCCAAAGAATGGAAGACATCAACATAACAACTCCTGGAACTACGATTTACTGTCAAGTGTAACCGATCTTCTTATCGGTAGTGGTAAGGCATGTTACTATAAGCGTTAACTTTTCCCGGCCAGAACCTGCGCCCGCACTGCATTGTATGATGACGCCACAGCAAAAATATCAGCTTGATTTACAGCGCCCCGATTTTCAGTTTGATGCCGCTCAGCAACATGCCGTGTTGCAACTGCAACGCCTGTATGACGATTTTGTCAGTCACGCTCCTAAAAAAATTACTATTTTCAATAAGTTATTAGGGAAGAAGCCTGAATCAAACCCGCTTAAAGGTTTGTATTTCTGGGGCGGTGTTGGCCGTGGCAAGACCTATCTGGTAGATACATTTTTTGAATGTTTACCCGGGAACCGCAAACTGCGTGTGCATTTTCACCGGTTTATGCACAAAGTCCATGACGAACTGAAAGCGTTGGCGGGTGAGCCCAATCCATTGGAAAAAGTCGCGGACCACTTCAAACGTGATGTGGATATCATCTGTTTTGACGAGTTTTTTGTCTCGGATATCACTGATGCGATGATCCTGGGCACGCTGATGCAGGCCTTGTTTGCCCGCGGCATCACGCTGGTGGCGACATCGAACATTGAGCCGGATGGTTTATACCGTAATGGCTTGCAGCGCGCGCGGTTTTTGCCGGCGATTGCATTGATTAAACAATATACCGATGTAGTGAATGTCGACAGTGGGATTGATTACCGCTTACGCACTTTGCAGCAGGCAGAAATCTATCACGCGCCGCTCGATGAAAAAGCTGAGCAAAATTTGCAGCAGTATTTTTTGGCGTTGTCGGTCGAGCCGCGACAGCAGGATGGCCAGATTGAAATTGCCAGCCGCAAGCTGCAGTATCGACGTGAGGCTGATGGCATTATCTGGTTTGAATTCAGTGAGTTATGCGAAACGATGCGCAGCCAGTATGACTACATGGAACTGTCGAAAATCTACCATACGCTGCTGCTAAGCGGTGTGAAGCAGATGGGGCAGGGCAATGACGATGTGGCGCGCCGTTTTATCGCGTTGGTCGATGAGTTTTATGAGCGTAAAGTGAAGCTGATTATTTCGGCAGAATTGCCAATGGAGCAGCTGTACACGCAGGGAATTCTGTCGTTTGAGTTCCGGCGCTGCCTGAGCCGTCTGCAGGAAATGCAGTCACAGGATTATCTGGCGCTGGCCCATCTGCCGTAAAACACTGATTCGATCGAAAAAATCTGCACAAAACAGCTGTTTTTTGTGCAGCCTTCCTTTATAATCCGCCGCCGGCCCACGTTACAGCCTGATTCTGCCGTAGCCTGGCAGTTTGCAGTACTCGAAGGGGTACGATAAACGACGCAGCCTGAGTAGGTTGTGTAAGGTGTAACATATTTATTTTTGGGTAGTTTTTGATGAAAACTTTTACTGCTAAACCAGAAAGCGTAACTCGCGACTGGTTCGTTGTTGATGCCGCAGGTAAAACCCTGGGTCGTCTGTCAACTGAAATCGCTAGCCGTCTGCGCGGCAAGCACAAGCCAGAATACACGCCACACGTTGACACCGGCGACTACATCATCGTAGTTAACGCTGACAAAGTGACTGTAACTGGTAACAAAGCGAAAAACAAAATGTACTATTCTCACTCTGGTTTCCCAGGTGGCATCAAAGAAATTAACTTTGAAAAGCTGCTGGATAAAAAACCTGAGATGGTACTGGAGACCGCGATCAAAGGCATGCTGCCAAAAGGTCCACTGGGTCGCGCTATGTTCCGTAAGTTAAAAGTGTATGCAGGCGCCGAGCATCAGCACGCTGCCCAGCAACCACAAGTTTTAGACATCTAACGGGAGCATAGACATGGCACAGAATCAATATTACGGTACTGGTCGTCGTAAGACCTCTACTGCACGTGTATTCCTGAAAGCGGGTGCTGGTAACATCGTTATCAACCAACGTACTATCACTGAATACTTCGGTCGTGAAACTGCTCGTATGGTTGTTATGCAACCATTAGAGTTAGTTGAAATGGTTGGCAAGTTTGACATGTACATCACTGTTAAAGGTGGTGGTATTTCTGGTCAGGCTGGTGCTATCCGTCACGGTATCACCCGTGCACTGATGGAATTTGACGAATCTCTGCGTCCTGCGCTGCGTAAAGCTGGTTTCGTAACCCGCGACGCTCGTAAGGTAGAACGTAAGAAAGTCGGTCTGCACAAAGCGCGTAAGCGCCCACAGTACTCAAAACGTTAATTCGTTTTCCCGAAAAACCCGGCTTCTGCCGGGTTTTTTTTCGTCTGAAACAATGCTCTGCACTCTGGTAATTCGACAAAGTCCGGTAATACTTGTTTGCGTCCGGCATAAAACAGCTATGGTGATAAAGGTGCACGCTCTGCTCAGATGCGCTGCTGCTTATCGTTAGTAATTTGTAAAGCAAATTCAGTCTGTTGCCCACATTGTCCGGGATCAAAAAATTGCGAAAAAAAACTGCAGCTGGTCGCATAGAATCAGTGTAAATCCTTGTAACAGGCAGGGCTTTTCATTATGATCCGCCGTATTTTGCAACTTATAATAATCGCTGTAATTCAGCCGCTTAAACTGCTTAAGTTTTAAGCGTAAACGTGGAGATGAGTGGATGAGCAATGCGCCAGTTGATCATGGTCGCCGTCGCTTCCTGACCATCGCGACCTCTGTTGTAGGTGGTGTTGGTGCTGTTGGAGCAGCCGTTCCCTTTATTGCTTCCTGGAATCCGAGTGAAAAAGCAAAACAAGCCGGTGCGCCTGTTACTGCGAATATCGGCAAACTCGAGCCAGGTCAGTTAATTCGGGTGGAATGGCGCGGTAAACCGGTGTGGGTCGTGAACCGTACACCGGATATGTTAAAAAGTCTGGCGGCCGTTGAAGGTCAGCTACGGGATCCGAATTCTGACGAAGAACAGCAGCCGGCTTATGCGAAGAACCAGCATCGCTCGAAAAAACCAGAAGTGTTTGTCGCGGTCGGTATTTGTACCCACCTGGGCTGCTCTCCAACTTACAAGATGGCTGATTTTGATGCCCATGTTGAAGGGATCGCATCTGGTTTCTTCTGCCCATGTCACGGCTCCACGTATGACATGGCTGGTCGGGTGTTTTCCGGCGTTCCTGCGCCAAAAAACCTGATGATCCCACCATATATGTTCACTGATGACACAACGCTGGTTATCGGTGTTGACGAGGGGACTGCCTGATGTTTAAAAATTTCATGAGTTGGATTGAGTACCGCATGCCATTTATGGAGAAGATGAATCTCCATGTGATGCAGTACCCGGCGCCAAAAAACTTCAATTTCTGGTACTTCTTCGGCTCCTTAGCGATGCTGGTACTGGTAAACCAGATTGTCACCGGCATCTGGTTAACGATGAATTTCGAGCCTTCTGCTGAACGCGCTTTTGCTTCTGTTGAATACATCATGCGCGATGTCGACTACGGCTGGCTGCTGCGATATATGCACTCAACCGGTGCTTCTGCCTTTTTTGTAGTTGTGTATCTGCACATGTTCCGCGGCATGATGTACGGCTCTTACCAGAAACCACGTGAGCTGCTGTGGATCTTCGGTATGCTGATTTTTGTCGTGCTGATGGCTGAAGCTTTCATGGGCTACCTGCTGCCATGGGGCCAGATGTCGTTCTGGGGTGCTCAGGTTATTATTTCAATTTTCGGTGTTATTCCGGGGATTGGTGATGATTTAACGCTGTGGATCCGCGGCGACTACGTCATTTCCGGCGCAACATTGAACCGTTTCTTTGCGTTACACGTCATTGCGCTGCCACTGGTGCTGGTCATTCTGGTGTTCTTACACATCATTGCATTGCACGAAGTGGGCTCAAATAACCCGGATGGTATCGATGTTAAAGTACCAAACGAAGGGCAGAAATTTGAGAATAACGTCTCAGAGAAATTCACCTTCCATGAATATTTCACCAAAGGTGGCAAGAAAATCATCGTCGATGCGATTCCATTCCACCCATATTACACGGTGAAAGATATCGTTGGCGTGGTGGGCTTCCTGATTATCTTCTGTGCAGTGATTTTCTTTGCACCTGAAGGCGGTGGCTACCTGTTAGAAGCGCCGAACTTTGAACCTGCGAATCCGATGAAAACACCTGACCACATTGCTCCGGTGTGGTATTTCACGCCGTTTTACGCCATTCTGCGGGCGATTCCGGACCAGTTGTGGGGCGCGATCCTGATGTTCGCAGCCATCATTCTGCTGGCACTGTTACCGTGGTTAGATCGCTGTAAAGTGCGTTCAGTGCGCTACCGCTCAACACTGCACAAACTGAATCTGGTTAACTTTGTGATTAGCTTTATTGTGTTAGGGGTTCTGGGTGTATTACCAGCAACACCGACATATACACTGTTTGCACAGATCGCATCTTTTGCTTACTTCGGCTTCTTCGGTTTACTGTGGTGGTACAGCAAAAACGAAAAAACCAAACCATTGCCTGTGAGGTTGTCATAATGCTGAAAAAGTTATTCTCAGTACTGGCACTGGTGACGTCTGCTTCAGTGTTGGCTGCAGGTGGTGTTGCTGTCCACCTGGACAAAGCACCGATTAACCTGCATGACAAAGAATCATTGCAGCGCGGCGCTAAGATGTTCCAGAACTACTGTCTGGGTTGTCACCAGATGGAGTACCAACGTTATTCACGTACGTTCCGGGATTTAGGTATTCCGGATGACGTCGGGATGAAAGAGCTGGCGTTTACGGCAAATAAAGTCGGTGATTTCATTAAGAACTCAACGCCAAAAGCCGATTTGGCCAGATGGTTTGGTGCGCCGCCACCGGATCTGACCAACGTGGCCAGGGTGCGTGGTCCGGATTGGATTTACACCTACCTGCGCTCGTTTTATGCAGACCCGACACGTCCATTTGGCGTGAACAACGAAGTGTTCCCACTGGTTGGTATGCCGCATGTGCTGCAGGAATTGCAGGGTATTCCGCATAAAAAACACGAAACACAGATGGTCGATGGTGAGTCGAAAGAAGTTTATGTCGGTATTGTCGCCGATGGATCAGGTGAACTTAGTCCGGAAGAATATGACCGTGCTGTAGCAGATCTGGTTAACTATCTGGAGTACACTGGCGAGCCTTCTAAACTTGAATCCCACAGCCTGGGTATTAAAGTAATGATCTTCCTGTTTATTTTCTTTGTGTTGGCATTCCTGCTGAAGAAAGAATACTGGAAAGACGTTCATTAAGCGCCACGCGCTGTCAGTATAAGGGGCCGCAAGGCCCCTTTGCCTTTTTCGGAGGAAGCCATGGCGAGCAACGCCAGCAGACGTAATACAATGACTTTGTTCAGTGCCGCAGCCGATATGGATAGCCATCACGTGCGGATGGTGCTGGCCGAAAAAGGCATCAGTGCAGATATTCTGGTCGTCCATCCCGGCAACCTGCCGGAAGACGTGTATGAAGTGAATCCATATGGTAGTTTGCCCACACTGATTGATCGCGATTTGGCGTTGTATCAGGCCGATATCATCATGGAATATCTGGACGAGCGTTTTCCGCATCCGCCATTACTGCCGGTCTATCCGGTCGCGCGTGGCCAAACCCGGCTGATGATGTATCGCATCAAACGCGACTGGTATGGTCTTGCTAATAAGATTCTGGCCGATGCACCCGGCGCAGCCGATGCCCGGCACGATTTACGTGAAAGTCTGTTATCGACCGCGCCGATTTTTGCTGACTCACCGTTTTTTATGAGTGACGAATTCAGCTTACAGGACGTATACCTGTCAGCGTTGTTATGGCGCCTGCCACTGCTTGGCATTGAGTTGTCCGGCCCTGGCAGCAAACCAATTAAAAATTATATGCTGCGGATGTTCGAACGCGATGCCTTTCAACAGTCACTGACTGAAGCAGAGCGCCGTATTCATCCCGGTATGTATTAAGAGAATTCATCATGCAAATGACTCCAAACCGGCCTTATCTGTTGCGTGCTTTTTACGAGTGGATTGTCGATAACAACTGCACACCTTATCTGGTCGTTGATGCCACTATGCCTGGCGTGAAAGTACCATTGCAGCATGTCAAAGATGGTCAAATTGTGCTGAATATCAGCCCGGGCGCTATTGGCAATTTATTGCTGGGTAATGATGCAGTGACTTTTAATGCCCGGTTTAGCGGCAATCCGTTTGCGCTGTATATTCCACAGCGTTCTGTGCTGGCGATTTATGCCCGTGAAAATGGCGCTGGCACTATGTTCACGCCGGAAGAAGAATGGCAGGAAGATGAGCTGGATGACGCGGATACTGACGTTGAAGAAGCCGCAGTCAGTGACAGCCCGGAACCCGGTCCGGATGATGACAAGCCGAAAAAAGGCAGCCATTTACGGGTAGTGAAATAGGCATTGCCTGTGTAAACCAAAAAGCCGCTCTATGCGGCTTTCAGACTGCTGACAAAGGCCTGGACGTAGATCCAGGCCTTTGATCTAATAGAGGGAGTCCAAACAGGAGCTGCCCTCATGCTCAGAGATATCTCCCCGCAACAACATCAGCTTGAAATGGTGACACTGGAACAGCTGGTGCCACAAAACCATCTGGTTCGTAAAATCGATACCACCATAGATTTTGAGTTTATCCGTACTGAAGTCGCTGATTTGTATTGTAAAGACAATGGCCGGCCGGCGATTGACCCGGTGATGCTGTTCAAAATCATGCTGCTTGGTTATTTGTTTGGCGTGCCCAGTGAGCGCCGGCTGATGCAGGAGATTGAGGTCAATGTGGCCTATCGCTGGTTTTTGCGTTTGTCGCTGACCGATAAAGTACCGGACGCTTCAACGCTCAGTCAGAACCGTATTCGCCGTTTCAACGGGACTGATGTGTTCCAACGGGTCTTCGACCGGATTGTTGAGCAGGCCATTGCCAAAAGGTTGATTGGCGGCCGCGTGCTTTACACCGACAGCACGCACTTAAAAGCCAGTGCCAATAAGAATAAATCCATCAATAAGTTAGTGGCAGCCAGTACCTCGGCCTATGTCGACCAGCTCGACGGTGCGGAATGCAATGTCTGCTGGCGGGTGCTGCGCAAAACATCAAGAAAATGGCGTTACTGCTGGCCGCCTGAGCCAGTCTCAAGCCTAAATCTCTATCAACCAAGCCAAATGCCAGCTCATTCAACACCAGCCCAATCAAATTCAACAACCCACAACATTATTAAGCCATGACCACTGACGGAGAATGCACCACTCCTGAAAAGCGCAAACCCCAGAAAACTGGGGTTTGTCATTAATCTGAAAGCCGCTCTATGCGGCTTTTTTATTTTCGGGCCCGGCAATTCAGTGCACCACGACTTTTCGCACGACCACAGGTTTTTTCACGACTACCTGCTTAACCACCACGGTCTTCGGCACCGGCTTTGCCACCACCACATGCCGGTGATGTGCCGGATGCACCACACAACCTGACAGTACCACCATCGCGAATAAGCCCATCAGCCAGACTCTTATCACCGCACCCGTTAACTTTTGCATCTAAGGTCCTTTATCGTGTTGGTTATTTACGGACTGAGTGTAGTGATTAACACGTCAATCAGGTGAAAAGGCAGGTAAAGGTTTGGTAAATCTCTTACGGGAACGCAACGCTCCAGCAAGGTCGCACAGACGCTATCACCAACCGATATCAATGTTTCATCAGGTTTTTCAAGTTGATTTTATTTAGGCTGAATTTGTGTTGTTGCAACAGTTGTTGAACTACAGAAACAAAAATATTACATTTCGAATTTTCAAATTGAGTTTATCTGCTTTGATTTTGGCAGACTTTTCACACAGGACGTGTTGCTGATGCATATCCCCACTGATCGTTTCCCTTTCTGGCAACAACCCAAAATAATTCTTGGCGTGATAACTCTGGTTACCTTAGCACTGGGCATGCTGATATCCGGTTTCTTTTCTGCCTCACCTGCATCATTACAGCAGCAGACCAGCCGGATACAGCAGGGGACTCTGGACAATCAAATCAGTGCCTTTGGCGTTTTAGTCCCGCAAAAAGTGCAAAGTCTGATCGCAATGACCGAAGGCCGGGTGTTGCAGCTGGCGCAAAGGCCCGGCGCTATGCTTGACGCCGGGCAGCCGATTTTGCAACTGGTCAATCCAAAATTACAGCGCCAGCTGGAAGAGCAGGAGCTGGCATTACAAGCGCAGCAGGCCGAATTTTTATTGCTGCAGCAGCTGGAGCAAGAACAGTTGCAACTGCAGCATGATTTACGGCTGGCCCAGGCCGAGCAACAACTGTTGCAAACCCAGCTGGCCGCCAAACAAGAGTTGTATCAAAAGCAAATTGTCTCAGCGCTGGATTTTGCCCAAAGCGAAGCATTGCTGACGCAGGCCAAACAGAAAGTACTGCTGGCCGAAGAAAAACTTAAAGGCTTTGCCAGATCCAGCCAAAACCGGCTGTCTGCAGCGGAACTCAACCGGCAACGCGCGGAAAAACAACGGGATATTGCCAAACAGGATGTGCTGGCGTTGGCCGTCAGCAGCGATATCAGCGGCTAGCTGATTGCGCTCGATGAAAGCTTAAAACCGGGCAGTCAGGTGGTGGTGGGGCAAGCTTTGGGGCAAGTAGCTGAGCCCGGGCAATTGTTAGCGGAGCTGAAAATCGGTGCTGTCGATGCGGCTTTAGTCAAACCCGGCCAGGCGGTGACGCTGAATATCAAAGGTAAACCCATGCTCGGTGAAGTCAGCTGGGTGTCGCCTAATGTGGTGGACAACTTTTTACGGGTTGATGTGACCCTGTTAAGTGACCTACCAGATACCGCCCGCGCCAATATTGAAGTCAAAGCTGATATCAATGTTGGGTCCCAAGAACAAACCCTGCTCAGCGACCGCGCTTCGTACATTCAAAAACCACAACAACGCCAGGCGCTGTTTGTCTGGGATGCGTCTTCGGCACAGTACCAGCGCCGCGAAGTACTGATCGGCAGTCTGACCGCCAAACAAATGCAGCTGTTAGATGGCGTCAAAGCCGGTGAACAAATTTTATTGCAGGTGCCGGCGGCACTGTTAAACAACGAAGTAATTGCACCGGAGGACCTCAATGGCTGAAGCCAATAACACAGCAACGCATCAGGCGGAAACCCTCATCGACATCCGGCAGGCATCTAAAGTCTTTACTCAGGGTAAGCTGCAACTGCCGGTGTTACAGGCACTGGATTTTCAGGTAACACGTGGCGAGTTTGTCGCGATTGAAGGCCGTTCCGGCAGTGGTAAATCAACCTTGTTATCGATTATTGGCTTGCTAGATTGCTTTTCAGCCGGCGAGTATTTGCTGCTTGGTCAGTCGGTGCCGGGGTTGTCGGCTTACCAGCATAGTGTGCTGCGTAACCGACATATTGGCTGGATTTTTCAGAACTTTAACCTGATTAGCAGCATGACAGTGGCAGAGAATGTCAGTTTACCACTGCGGTATTTAGCCGGCGTCAAAGCAGCCGAGTACCGCAGCCGGGCGGCGCAAGTGCTGGCGCAGGTGGAACTGTCTGACAAGCTGGATGCGTATCCCGAGCAGTTATCCGGCGGTCAGCAGCAACGGGTGGCAATAGCGCGGGCGCTGATTACTAACCCGAGCTTGTTATTGGCGGATGAACCAACCGGTAACCTCGATTCGCAAAGCGCGGAAATTGTGATGAACCTGCTGAGCAAGCTGCACCAGGATGGCGCGACTGTGCTGATGGTAACGCATGACCCACAGCTGGCAGCAAGAGCGCAGCGCCGTTTGTATCTGGCTGATGGTCAGTTTGTCGCAACAGCAACACAGCCAACTGCTGTTATGGCAGCGACTACCTCAGTCAATATGCCAGCGACTGAGCAGAGGGCCAGCTGATGCATGTGCTGTTCACGCTGAAGTTTAGCTGGCGCTTATGGCGGGGCCAGCGCCTGCAATGGAGTTTACTGGCGCTTGGCTTAGGCTGTTTCAGTGCATTATTGTTGCTGTTACTGCAATTAGGGCCGCAGCTGCGCACACCGTTGCCGGGCTGGGCGCAACCGGCAGATTTAGTGGCGACTGTACACCGCACCGACCCGCAAGGTCGTTATCGGCCCGTTAGCAATGCGGAGTTGTACCGGTTAAAGCAGCGGCCAGAGGTAGTTGAGTTGGCCATTGCCCGTTTTAAACCCAGTGAGTTACGAATCGCAGAACAGAATATCGACCGCACACAGCTGATGTTTTACAGCGAAAATCTACCAGAAGTGCTGGGGCTTAAAACTCCATTTTTTTCACAACAAACCGGTCAATCGCAGCCGGTTTACTTAAGTCATTGGTTATGGCAACTATTGGGCAAGCCAGAAGTTCAGGGGCTGGAAGTGCTGGTGCGTAACAGTGATAAACGCTATCTGGTTGCTGCGGTGTTACCTCCTGCTATGGACCGCTTTACCGAAAAACGACCGGGTTTATGGTTACCATGGGAGGACCGGTTTTTATCATTACTGGACAGTGATAAAGGCCACGATGTCAGCAAAGGTCCAGGCCCGAAAGCACTGGCGATGACAGAAAATCTGCCAAATAGTATTGGCTTTATTCGGCTTAAAGGTCCGGTCGATTTGTCTGTGCTGACCGAAAACTATGATGCAACGCCGGTTGAATGGTTAGGTCTGCAAGCTTTTAAAATGATTGAAGATAAACACCAGGCCGACATTATTCCCGGGATTGAGCTTTTTCCGGAACAACGTGCTGACCTGCTACAACAGTTCTGGCTGCTATGTTGCCTGACTTTGTTATGTGGCGCCGTGGTGGCTATTAACCTGGTGTTTTGCCTGATAGGCCAGCTGGTGCAGCGCCAACATGAAATGGGTATGCGTCAGGTGTTGGGTGCCCGTAGCCGACAGCTAAGTCGGCAGCTGGCGCTGGAGCAGTTACCGCTTTGGTGCGCTGCTGTCGCTACTGGTGGGTTGTTGTATTGGCAAGGGGCTGGCTTGTTGGCTGGGCTCAAGGTGTATCAGCAGTATTTTGGCAGCGCTGGCGTGCCTTTTGATTGGGGTTATGCCGCCATTGCCGTGTTGGTGCTGACTGTATTTTTACTGCTGTGCAGTCAGCTGCCACTGCTATGGCTGCTGCGCCGCGCCCGGATGTTTCGTAATCGCCAAGGCCAGCGTAACTTGTTGCAGCAACGGCTGGCGTGGGCGCAGCAGGTGCTGCAACTGAGTTTTGCCGGTCTGGCGTTGGTGCTGGCGTTGTCGCTGCAGTTTCAATTGCTACAGCAGGAAAAGGCTATCAGCCGCTGGTTGCCATTTGAAGAGCTGCAGTTGCAGTTAAACCCTGGCATTCAGCCTGATGCGAAGCTGCAACGTGGTGAGTTCGGGGTTTATACTCCAGAGCAAATCGCATTATCTGTGCCCTTTACTGAGCCTGAAGAACGAAAACTGACGACGACAGTCGCGGGGCACAGCCTTGAGATGTTTGTCGGCAGTATGATGGTCAGCAGCAGTTATTTGCAATTTTTAGGTGCTGAGCTGTTAGCAGGTGATATGGCAACAGACATCGATGGGATTATAATTAACCAGGCATTGGCGGATCCTTTGCTGGAGCCTGGCCAGACCTATGCAGATTTACCCGGCATGAGTTTGAGCTACATGGCGCCCTTCGAAGTGCAGGTACAAATCCGCGGAGTGGTGAAAGACTTGCCGCATCGCGGTGTCGCTGCAGCACCAATGCCGATGATGTACACCCAACTGAAACCTAATGGCTGGGGGCCGCACAAATATCTGACCCTCACCACAAATCTAAAGTTAGTCGACGAAGTGACTACAGCACTGGAAGACTGGGCTGACCGGCAAGGCCAGGATTTAGACATCAGCTACCGGGGCACTTTAGCCACTCAACTAGAGCAAATGAATGAACCTTATTGGATTTTTGCCCGCATTTCTATGCTGTTAGCCGGCGTGATTAGCCTGCTCGCCGCGTTAAGTTTGTATTACCAGCTGAAAACTCAGCTGCTGTTAGAGCAAAGTGTGCTGGCAACCAAACTGGCTGTTGGCGCCACAGTGCCGGGTTTAATCAGCCGCTTATGTGGCCATCAGCTTGGGTTATTACTATTCAGTGTGCCGGTATGCGCTGTGTTGCTATGGGGGCTTTCGCCCTGGCTCAGCGGCAAACTCGGGGCGCCGGTGTTTCAGCACAGCGCTGTGTTGCCGGCGCTGGTGATGATGCTGGCACTGGTGCTGCTGGCGACCGCGCTGCCGGCGCTGCGCTTGTTGCAAAAGCCCATCGCCTTATTGTTGCAGGGCCGGGCCACCTGAAGCGACTTGCCAGAAGGCGCGCATCAGTGGTTCGTGCAGGCGTTTGGATTGCATACAGATGCCTAAATCAAAAGGGGCAAACTGGTAATCCAGCGCCAGCACGCGCACCCGGTCACGCACCGGGCTGTGCTGCACTACAGGATCAGGCGCGATGGCCACACCGGTGCCCAGCGCGACCATACTGACCATCGCCTCATGGCCTTCCACTTTGGCGACAATATTCGGCGTGATGCCCTGGTATTTGAGCCAGGCATCGAGGCGGCTACGCGCCGGGCCATGTTCCGGCACGATCAGCGGGACTTTGTCCCAGTCCACAGTCGCTTCACTCAATAAATCATTGACCTTGCAGGGGATCACCGGCGCAATCAGCTGCAGCGGTAATTTGGCGATACTGGCAAAGGCAATATTCAGCGGTAAATTCGGCGGATACACGGCCAGCGCAATATCGGCTTCGTCGTTTTTGACTTTATCCAGCGCCAGTGCGGCGTCGCCGGTGGTCAGGCTGATTTCGGCCTTGGGGCAAAGCAGGCGGAATTTATCCAGAATGGCCGGCAAATGGCTGTAGCTTGCGGTGACGGTACAAAACAGCCGGAGCTCGCCCTGCAGTGCGTCTGACGTTAACGACAAATCCACCTGCAGCTGATGCCAGTCGGCCAGATATTGCTTCACAAACTGCTGAAAACGCACACCTGCCGGCGTTAACCGCACTGACCTTTTGTCGCGGCTAAATAACTGCACACCTAAATCATCTTCCAGCCGCTGAATAATCCGCGTCAACGTCGACGGCGACACATACAGCTGTTCACTGGTTTTACTGAAATTCAGGCTGCTGGCCAGATGCAGGTAAAGCTGGGCGCTGCGGATATCCATCAGATGCTGATTCTTAATTGCAAAAAGTGAAATACTGTTTTGAGAATATATCACTTCACGCAATGAAACCAGCGTCGTATGCTGGCTTTATCAAAACAGCGCACAGAGCGTTGTTCTGCCAGAAGTGCTGAAGTGCTTGTTGCACTGTCAGACCGGCAAACCAGAATTTTCAGGATCGACACATGGCTAATTATTTCAACACACTGAACTTACGCCAGCAGTTAAAGCAGCTGGGCAAATGCCGTTTCATGCAAAAAGCAGAGTTTGCAGACGGTTGTAACTTTATCAAAGGTTGGAAAGTAGTCATCGTTGGCTGTGGTGCTCAGGGTTTAAACCAGGGCCTGAACATGCGCGATTCTGGTGTGAATATTTCTTATGCACTGCGGGCTGACGCCATTGCGCAAAAACGCAAATCTTTCCTGCAAGCCAGTGAAAATGGTTTCACCGTAGGCACTTACGAAGAATTAATTCCAACGGCGGATCTGGTGCTGAACCTGACGCCGGACAAACAGCATACTTCGGTCGTTAAAGCCGTAATGCCGCTGATGAAACAAGGCGCGACGCTGGCTTATTCACACGGTTTTAATATCGTTGAAGAAGGCACCCAGATCCGCAAAGACATCACCGTCATCATGGTGGCGCCGAAGTGCCCGGGTACTGAAGTGCGCGAAGAATACAAACGCGGTTTTGGTGTACCGACGCTGATTGCGGTGCATCCGGAAAACGACCCGAATGGCAACGGCCTGGCGATCGCCAAAGCATACGCTTCTGCTACCGGCGGCGACCGTGCCGGCGTGCTGGAATCCAGCTTTGTGGCTGAAGTGAAATCAGATTTGATGGGCGAACAGACCATCCTGTGCGGCATGTTACAGACCGGTGCGATCCTGGCTTATGACAAGCTGGTTGCTGATGGTTACGAAGCCGGTTTTGCTGCCAAGTTAATCCAGTTCGGCTGGGAAACCATTACCGAAGCGCTGAAACATGGTGGCATCACCAACATGATGGACCGCCTGTCGAACCCGGCGAAAATCAAAGCGTACGACTTAGCTGAGCAATTAAAAGGCATTCTGCAGCCGCTGTTCGCCAAACATATGGACGACATCATCTCCGGTAAATTCTCCGAGACCATGATGGCGGACTGGGCGAACGATGACAAACAACTGTTTGGCTGGCGCGAAGAAACCCGTCAAAGCGGTTTTGAAAATGCACCGGTATCTAGTGAAAACATCGCAGAACAAGATTATTTCGACCGGGCGATTTTGTTAGTCGCCATGGTTAAAGCAGGGGTAGAGCTGGCGTTTGATACCATGGTGGAAGCCGGTATTGTCGAAGAATCTGCTTATTACGAGTCTCTGCACGAGACGCCACTGATTGCCAATACCATTGCGCGGAAACGTCTGTATGAGATGAACGTGGTGATCAGTGACACTGCCGAATACGGTAACTACCTGTTCAGCAACGCTGCAGTGCCGATGCTGCGCGACCTGGTGAACAACATCAGCCCTGAACTGCTCGGCAAAGGTTTAGCTGCAGGCAGCAACGGTGTTGATAACGTGCGATTGATTGAAGTAAACGATGCCATCCGCAATCACCCGGTGGAAATCGTTGGCAAGACATTACGGGGTTACATGACCGCGATGAAGCGGATTGTAGTTAGCGCTTAAGTAGCGCTACCAACCCCACACTGAGTTTTTTACGTGGACCTTGGTTGTTTGCCCGGCTTTGCCGGGCTTTTTTTTGGCAATTTCCCTACGGGCCAACGCTTTGCGTTATTAAAAATTGCTCCAGGCAATTTATTATGTGCACCATCTATGGTGCTACATGACATTTAGCGGGTAGGGTGTTTAGAGCAACGCGAAACACACCAGACATTGCACTGTTATACGTCCACATCCAACTGATAAAACAGAAGGTTCTTAATGAAATCGATCGCGCTCATCGCCCATGACGGTAAAAAAGCTGAACTGTTGGATTGGGTCGCCACTCATGCCGGTTTTTTCCAACATAAAACCTTATACGCAACCGGCACAACGGGACGGCTGATCAGCGACAAATTGCAGCTGCCAGTGCATTGTTTTGCCAGCGGGCCTTTGGGCGGCGACCAGCAAATCGGCGCTTTAATTGCCGAGCAAAAAATCGACTGGCTGGTGTTTTTCTGGGATCCCTTGAGTTCTCAGCCGCATGATCCGGATGTCAAAGCGCTGATCCGCCTCGCCGTGGTATGGAATATCCCGGTGGCATGTAACAAAGCCACCGCGGATTTTATTGTGCATTCCAGTTTGTTCCAGACCGATTATCAGCGCTCGGTGCCGGATTTCAGTGCGCATCAGCGTCGGTTTGATCCGGCGAAATGATGGTGTTCGGGTGAGTCTGGAGCTGGGTAACCAAAGCGGCAGCGAAGTGCAAGTGATGCAGTGAATGGCGGCTATGAGTGCAGGCTGTGTAAAAACTCATTTTTGCTGTATCGCGGCATGTTCCCCAGCATCAAGCGTTACAAATGACTCTACATGCTGTGATTTTTAGACAGGTATTAAAGGGAGGTTTATATGGCCTGGTATTTGTTGCGATACGGCGCTAAGCAGCGGTAAAAATGGCAAGTGCTGCTAGCCGTAGAGTTCTTCTAGCCTACTGGCCAATCCTGCCGTCCCCCAGATCGATATCATCCTTTTCAGGTTATAAGC
>NZ_CP013656.1:1222569-1286278 GCF_001518915.1 Rheinheimera sp. F8 | reverse complement strand
GGTTGGCATCTGGGCCTGCATGCAGACCCAGACTACCTTCGACTCAAGTTTGTTGTTCAGCGAAAAGCACCTGAACCATTGACCGGAAACAGAGTATCTACGCACAGAATAAGATCGTAGGTACCGGCAAGCGCAGCGTCGCCGTACATTACCCAATATTCGATGACTGCTATTCGCTCAGGCTGTGTAAAAACTCATTTTTGCTGTATCGCGGCATGTTCCCCAGCATCAAGCGTTACAAATGACTCTACATGCTGTGATTTTTAGACAGGTATTAAAGGGAGGTTTATATGGCCTGGTATTTGTTGCGATACGGCGCTAAGCAGCGGTAAAAATGGCAAGTGCTGCTAGCCGTAGAGTTCTTCTAGCCTACTGGCCAATCCTGCCGTCCCCCAGATCGATATCATCCTTTTCAGGTTATAAGCCAGAATATGCAAACTAATTTCTGTACTGACGTTTTTAAATCGTCGCATCAGGAAATGAGTGGCTCCCATCCACATTTTGATCGTTCCAAATGGGTGCTCTACCGTTTGCTTACGTACAAGCGCAGTTTGCGGTAATGCATCCAGCCTTGCCTGCATAACTTCCATTTCATCTTCATGAACCCATCGTTTTATACGCCTTGCGGCTACTTTGGATGTGGTGCATTTCGAACGCTGACTGCAGTCGCGACAGGCGATACAGTTAAAGTACATTTGCAGCTCCAAACCGTCTTCAACACCTACAAACCTATTCTGAAGCTCGTTACCTGTCGGGCAAATATAAATATCTTTTTCCTGGTCATACTTAAACAACGAGCGGTTAAAAAGGCCTTTGCGATCAGCGCCAGAAGTATCACCTTTTGGCACCAGGGCTACAGCTCCGGTATCAAGCACTGCTTTAATATCGTTGCGGCTGTAATAGCCTTTGTCGGCGAGTACGGTTATATCCTTTTTGCCAACAGCTGCCTGAGCCAACTGAGTTACCGAGTGCAGCTGGCCACGGTCAGTGGTGTTCGTGACTTCATGGGCAACAATCAGATGATTCTTCGTATCCACCGCAGTTTGCACGTTGTAACAGACTTGCCGATTCATGTTATTTGTTTTCATTAACCGGGAGTCAGGATCGGTTAAAGACAGTTGCTTATCTGGTTGCTGTTCAACAGTTTGTTGGATTTCTTGTAGTTCGCCTAAACGTTTCTTTAGCCATGCCAGTTTTGTTGCGGTTAACTCAGCATTTACATCAGTCTGTGCGTCGCGGTCAGCTTTATCGAGCTTTTCAAGATAGTTACTTATGCTTTGTTCGACCCTCGCTATATAGTCTTTCGCTTTTTGCGGCGTGAAGTTATTTTGTTTGCTGTTCACTGCCTTAAATTTACTGCCATCGATGGCCACAGTGATATCCGTGAACATTTGCATCTGTCGACATAGGTCAATAAAGGCACGGCAAGCATTCTTAATCCCTTTACTGTTGTTTTTTCTGAAGTCCGCAATGGTTTTAAAATCAGGTGTCAGCCGCTCCAGCAACCACATCAGTTCTACATTACGATTGGCTTCCTTTTCCAGCCGACGTGAAGATTGGATACGATTCAAATAACCGTAAATATAGAGTTTTAACATCGTGGCAGGGTGATAGCCGGGACGTCCGGTTTGTTTTGCTTCCACGCCGTCAAAGCCAAGCGCTTTAAGCTGTAGACCATTCACAAAGATATCGATGACTCTGACTGGATTATCACCACTGACAAAGTCGTCCAACGCTTCCGGCAACAGAGTGACCTGGTATCTGTCTTGACCTTTGATATGTTCTGTCATGGCTGCGCACACTAGGTTGATTCGTATGCAGATAAGTTTAGAGCTGCTGACCTACGACAGTTCAGGTATATCCAGAATGATTGATCATAAAAACCGACCATTTAGACCAAAAGGTGATCAGCAGTTTTCACACAGCCTGCGCTCAAAGCTGCTATCCCAATCCCCAACAAAGCCAGCATCGGCAGCCATGGAGTGAGCGGTTAAGAGTGAGCGCGGGAGGCGCGAACGGGCGAACATGGTGGTGGCGATGTTGGCTTTGCCACTCTTAGCTGGTCAGTCGACCTTAGCAGCTCCAGCAATCTGCAATCAGCAATCCCACTAAAACCTGACCTTCACCCAACAAAAAAGCGCCTAACGGCGCTTTTTTCCATTCAAAATCCCAAACAACAACTCACTTCACAGTGTTGTAGTCTTTGCCAAAAATCTTGCCGAAGAAAGATTCTTTGTTCCAGGTTGGGCGCGCTGGGGCGTTGGCGATTTCGGTGCCGATGGCGTAGTTGATGTCGGCGAATAAGGCGCCGTAGTCGTAACGGATGGCGCCGAAGTCTTTGGTGAGGCCGGCTACGTCATCTGTTGGTTTGTGGTAGTGCTTGGCGAAGAATTTGCCCCACACTTCACCGCCTTTTTGTTTCGGGTCGCGTGAGGTGAAACCTGTCATCAGGAACACTGAAGGCACACCTTGTTTCACCAGCGTGTAGTGGTCTGAGCGGGTGAAAATTGCCTGGTCTGGCATTGGGTCTGCCGCCAGTTTCACGTCATATAAACCAGCGGATTTTGCCACTACCGGGCCAAGGCTTGAGTGGTTCGCACCAAAGGCGACGATGTCGGCAAATGGGTATAACAGCACTGGCATGTCGAGGTTAACGTTGGCCACCAGCTTGTCAGCCGGGCGGGTTGGGTTGTGCGCGAAGTAGTCCGCACCCAGCAGGCCTTTTTCTTCACCAGTTACCGCAACAAATAAAATGGAGCGTTTTGGTTTTACCGGCGCGTTGACAAACAGCCGTGCGGTTTCCAGCATAATGGCCACACCGGCGGCGTTATCCATCAGACCGTTGTTGATGCGGTCTTTGCTGCGCATATCCACACCGACACCGATATGGTCGGAGTGCGCGGTCACTACCACGTATTCGTTTTTCAACACCGGATCTGAGCCTTCCAGCACAGCTGCGACGTTCGGGCTGCTGATTTGCTGGTGTTCAGACTGACGGCTGAAATTCACTTCACCTGGTAGCACAAAGCCTTTTGGCGCTTGTTTCTTTTCCAGCTGAGCGTAAATGTCTTTTAACGACACCGGCGCTTTAGCAAACAGCGCTTCGGCTGGTTTCATATCCAGTGATGCCGAAATTTTCAGCTGCGGATAATCACCTTCAGCCACGCCGTCGGCATGTAACCAGCGGATCCGTGGCTGGTGCAGGTACATAACGCCTTGCGCGAATGGACGCAGCTTTTCATCTTTAGGTGTGTTGACGGTGATAATACCGACAGCGCCTTTCTCGGCGGCGGTGCGGGCTTTTAATGAACTGATATGCGCCGCTTCTTCACTTGGCAGATGGTCCGGCCGGCCTGGCAGGATCACAACCACTTTGCCTTTGACATCCAAACCAGCGTAATCGTCGATGCCAAATTCTTTTGACACCAGACCATAACCAACAAACACCAGGCCGGCACTGACGTCGACTTTGCCTTCATGGCTGCTTGGGCCTGTCATAAATTGTTTCGGGAAAGCGAAATCTGTCGCTTTGCCATCAACGGTCAGGCTCAGTTTCGGGCTCGATTGCACCAGCTTGCTTTGTTTCATTGGTACCGGCTGCAGGTAACCTTCAGTGCCGGCAGGTTTTAAGCCTAACTGTTGGAAATTGCTGGCAATGTAATGGCTGGCGATCTGATGGCCCAAGCTTCCGGTATCACGGCCGGCGAGGGCGTCGTCAGCTAAAAACAGCATGTGGGCTTCAACACGTTCAGCCACAGCGCGCTGGCTGTTTTCTTTGTTGGCCACTTCAGGGGCGGCGGCAGCCGTTGGTGGCTGGCTGGTTTGCTGGCATGCGCTAAGCGCCAGTGCTGACCCGAGAGTCAGCCAGTGAATTGTTTTCATTTGTGTTCCTGTGAAATGATGACTGACGATTGACGTTGCCATCTTGTTATTAAATCAACTGTTTTTAACAAATCTTGCCGAGGCTAGCACAAAAGCAAACAACCGCCCAAGCGGGCGGTTGTGGTCAAAGCTGGCTACTGCGACGAAACGCAGGGAATCAAAGCCAGTCTGCGCCAGGGCGCTACTTGTGCTGACTGGGTTAATCAGCCAGCGCGCCTGGCATTTCTTCTTCTACCGGCGGATCTATCCGTTTGGCTAACACTTTGTCGATGCGCTTGCCGTCCATATCGACAATTTCCAGTAACCAGTCGTCCAGTTCTACTTTATCCGCCGTTTGCGGAATTTTACCGAGCAACATCATGATCAGCCCGTTTAAGGTCTGGTAGCGTTTGCTGTCTTCTTCTGGCAACTTACTGATGCCTAAGCAATCTTTTAAGTCGATCACCGGCAGCAGGCCGTCCAGTAAATAAGAGCCGTCGTCACGCTGCACCACCATCATGTCCTGTTCGGCGGAATCTGCCTGATTAAACTCGCCGGTCAGCGCGTCCATCAGATCCTGTAATGTCACCAGGCCTTTGAGGTCGCCATATTCGTCGACCACAAACACCATCTGGCTGCCGGAGCTGCGGAAGTGCTCCAGCAGTTCCATACCGGTTAAGCTGTCCGGCACAAAGTTACAAGGCTGCGCCAGCTGTTGCAGGTCGTTTAACGTGCCGGCTACCGACTGTGCCAGTAACTGTTTGGCGGAAATAATGCCAATTAATTCATCGGCGTGGCCTTTGCAAATCGGGAACCGCGAATGCGGCGACTGCATCACGCGCTGCATGTTTTCGCTGAGGCTCAGTTCAACATCCAGAAACACGATGTCTGAGCGGGGCACCATCAACGATGAAATGCTGCGCTCGTCCAGGCGAAACACGTTTTTCACCATGGTGTGTTCGGTATGTTCAATCACGCCGCTGCTGGAACCTTCCTGCAGCATGGCCTGAATGTCTTCGTGCGTGACGTTGGATTCCTGGCTATGGGCAAAACCAAACAGCCGCATCATCGCGTGGGTAGAGCCCGTTAATAACCAGACAAAAGGTTTGGTCAGCAGCGCCAGCAGCAGCATCGGCTTGGCCATGATGCAGGCAATCGTTTCGGCGCTGATTTGGCCAATGCGTTTTGGCACCAGTTCACCGACGACAATCGACACATAAGTGACGACCACAACCACCAGCACTGTGGCGAAAATCGAGCTGAAGCTTTCAGACAGACCGTAGCTTTGTAACCACATCGAGAATGGGCCAGCGAGCACGGCTTCACCGAAGATACCGTTTAAGATACCAATCGAGGTAATGCCAATCTGCACTGTTGATAAAAATTGCGTAGGATCTTCGGCCAGTTTCAGCGCGATGGCTGCAGAAGAACGGCCGTTGTGAGCAAGTGCTGTCAGACGTGATTTGCGTGCTGTGACTATGGCTATTTCGGACATGGCGAATAAGCCGTTTAACAAAATCAGACTAACAAGTATGAGGATTTCCATATAAACCATAAGGTGACTGAGGAAAGCCGAGTATATCAAAAACTTTTGTCAGGTATAGGGGGCTATTCAGCGGGATGTCAGTTTCAGCCGTTGGATCGCGCACTTAATGGACTAAAAATCAGCGGAAAGACCACAGTTTGTGCGGAGTCAGCACCCGCGGCAGCGGCACATCCCAGGGTTCTGCCGGAACGGTGCCGACTTGCTGACACTGATGCGCCAGGCCAATAAGCAGTGGCTTTTGGCTGCCCTGTGGTAACGATGCCAGTGTGCGGTCATAAAAACCGCCGCCCATGCCAAGACGTTGGCCCTGGTCGTCAAAAGCCACCAGCGGCATAAAAATAATGTCGAGCTGCGCTGGCAATATAATGGCGCTGACGTCTGGTTTGGGCTCGGCAATGCCGAATTTATTCACCGTCATTACGGTATTGGCATCATAACGCTGAAATAGCAGGTAACCGGCGCAAAATGGGTGTAACACCGGCAGATACAGGGTTTTGCCTAGTTTTTGCAAGTGCGCTAATAAAGGTGCGGTATCCAGCTCACCGTCATTGCTGAGATAAAGGGCAATGTGCTGTGCGCTGTTTAGTTCGGTGATGAGATTGCTTTGTTCAACCAGCGCGGCGGCGTTTTGTTGTTGCTGCACGGGGGAAAGGGCTTGGCGGGCCTGACGTACTTGCCGGCGGATCGCGGTGCGAAGAGCTTGGCGCGGTGCCAGTTTGTCATTATCCGCATCAATAAAATCGGGATTAACAGCGGGCAAAGTGTTCTCCGAATTGCCGTGACCGGCGTAAGCCCTTGAACCAGAGGTTCAAGGCGGGAAACTAATCAGCACCGCAGGCTTCCCGATACGGGCCGGGCTTGCACAATAGCGCTGGAGAAGAAACCCTGATGTAAAGAATTATCGGCTCAGGGACATCAGCCAGTCACAAACAACTCAGAGAACGGCTGAAGTATACCACCGGAATCCAGCGAAATAAGCCTTATTCGTCGCTCTTTTTCGCTTCCAGCAACTCATTGCACAAATTTAACGCAATCATCAGCAACACGTCTTCGGCGCCATGCACACCCGGTTGATACTTGGTATTGCTGACCCGGCTTTCCAGTTCGCTGAGGGCCGCCTGCAGTTTTTCTTCCTGACCGGCCGGGCAGGAAATTTTCATATGCCGGCCTAATACAGCGATGGTCAGTTGTTTTGGTTTGTTCGGATTGGCTGCTGGTTTTTGCGCTTTTGGATACATAAATTGTCTGCTTTTATTGAAACTACAGTGGCAATTGCCGCTGTCTGGTTAATAGGTTCGGGGTGGTGCGCCCTTGGCGCTCAGGAAGCCCGGTGTTAGCATAGTGGCATTCAGCTTCACCTACAGGGTGCTCTACCGATGCCTGCACATCCTTTAATGAATTACGACCTTTGGACCAGCACTTTAGATCAAAATGCACTGATGGCCTCGGCAGCTGAGCTGCACGGTCTGGTTGCCGGAATGTTAAGTGCCGGCGTCCCCGCAGATGCGAATCAGATTCTACCAGTTTTACACGACTTCTTAAACGACGGGCAAGCGGTCAATGCAGCTTTAAAAAGCCAGATCAGTGAACTGATCACGGAAACAGCGCGGCAACTGGCCGACGAAGAACTGGGCTTCAGTCCTTTGCTGCCGGGCGACGATGATGCACTGCCCGAGCGGCTGGAAGCCTTAGTCGAATGGTCACAGGCGTTTTTGGTCGGTTTTGCCATTCAGCAAACTGATTTATCCATTGTCGCCGAAGAAGTGCGCGACGCTGTTGAACAGTTAACCGAAGTGACGCGTATTGATATCTACACGCCGGACGATACCAGCGAAGCTGACAACGAAGAGTCGTATTTCCTGGTGCTGGAGCACGTGCGCATCATGGTGCTGACCTGCTTCAGTGAAGTCGGCCAAAAGTTTGCCGCCGCCGAAGTGTCCAGCCAGACATTGCACTGACAGGCAGTAAACTCCGCCTGTGCTGAAACTGTGATCCAAGCCCGTTTAGAATGGAATAAGAGGCCTTGATGACGCCCGAACAAGTTACTGCTGTGATCCCTGTTGCTGTATATGCCAAGCGCCGCGCCGCGTTGCTGGCAACTTTAACCCCGGGATCGGTGCTGGTGCACTGCGCAGCGCCGGAAGTGATCCGCAGCCGCGACACCGATTATCCGTACCGTCAGGACAGTGACCTGCTGTATCTGACCGGTTTTCCTGAGCCGGAAGCCTGGCTGATTTTAAGCAAAGACAGCGACGGCAGTTGCCATGAGTTGTTGTTATGCCGGCCAAAAGACGAGCTGGCCGAAGTCTGGCAAGGCCGGCGCTTTGGCCCGGCAGCGGCCGCGTTGCAGTTTGGTTTACCAGCGTTATGCCATGACGTATTGGAGCAGGAGCTGCTGCAGGCGCTCAATGGCAAACAGACGCTGGTATTTGCGCAGGGCGCTTATCCTCAGCTTGACAACAAACTTTTCCAGACGCTTAGCACGCTGCGTACTTATCCCAAACGCGGATACAGCGCGCCGGTGCATATCCAGGACTTGCGTCCACTGACGGCAGAACTGCGGCTATTTAAAGACGAACACGAAATAACGCTGATGCATCAGGCCGGCCGCATCAGCGCCGGTGCACATAAACGTGCGATGCAAATTGCGTCACCCGGTGTGTTTGAATACCAGCTCGAAGCCGAAATTCGCCATTATTGCGCCATGCACGGTGCGCGGCAGCAAGCCTACAACACTATTGTCGGCGGCGGCGAAAACGGCTGTATCCTGCATTACACCGATAACAACGATGCCCTCAAAGACGGCGATTTAGTGCTGATTGACGCCGGCGGCGAACTCTTTGGTTATGCCGCCGATATCACCCGCACTTTTCCGGTCAATGGCAAATTCAGCCCCGATCAGGCCGCTTTGTATCAGGTGGTGCTGGACGCGCAATATGCCGCTTGTGCTGCGGTAAAACCTGGCAACAGCAGCCGTGATACGGTGGCGGCGGCTATTGCCGAACTAACGCGTGGCTTACGTGATCTAGGCATTTTGCATGGCGATCTGCCGACCTTGATCGCCGAACAAACCTGTAAAAAGTATTTTATTCATGGCCTTGGCCATTGGCTTGGCCTTGATGTACACGATGTCGGCGCTTATAAAGTCGGCGAGATTGAACGGCCGTTTGAGCCTGGCATGGTGCTGACGATTGAGCCTGGCCTGTATATTCCGTCCGGTTCGGATTGCGACCCACGCTGGTGGGGTATGGCGGTACGAATTGAAGATGATTTGTTGGTGATCAAAGATGGCCACCTGAATCTGACCGATACTGCGCCCAAAGAAATTGCTGACATTGAAGCTTTGATGGCACGCCGTTGATTGTTTTACGACAGTTGTTGTTAGCGGCATTTGTAGCAGCCCAAGCACAGGAGCAGATGTGAGTTCAGCCCAAAGCACGGCAAAGAACAGTGACAAGCCATTTGACCTGGTGATCGCCGGCGGCGGCATGACCGGCGCCATGCTGGCGCTGCAAATCACCCGCCAGTTGCCACACCTTCGCATTGCTATCATTGAGCAACAAAGTGTTGAACAGCAAGGCGGTGAACAACACACCACCAGCTTCGATAGCCGTAGCATTGCGCTCTCTGCCGGCAGTGTGGCGCTATTAGCCCGCTGGGGCCTGTGGCCTGAGTTAAAACCGCATGCCTGTGCCATCGAGCATATTCAGGTGTCGGACCGCGGCCATTTTGGCAAAAGCCGGTTAACCGCGACCGAGTTTGGCCGCAGCGCTTTAGGTTATGTCATTGAAATTGAATGGATTGGCCGGCTGTTATATCAACAGTTACAGCAAGTACCGGCGAGCCAGCTGACCTGGTTCAGGCCGGATCAAATCAGCGCTATCCGCACCGAGCGCGACTTGCGGCATTTGCAGCTAAAAAGTGGTACTGAGCTTTCGTGTCGCTTATTAGTGCTGTGCGAAGGCGGTGATTCGCCAAGCCGCGCGCTTGCCGGCATCGATGGCGTGCAACATGATTATCAGCAAAGCGCGCTGATTGCGAATGTAGCAGTCGCTGCGCCGCATCAGGGCAAAGCTTTTGAACGTTTTACCATTGATGGCCCGCTGGCGTTATTGCCATTAACCCAGCAGCGTTATTCGCTGGTTTGGACTTGCCAGCCAGAGCAGGCCGTTGCGCTGAAGGCACTGCCGGATGCGGAGTTTATTGCTGCGTTACAGCAGGCGCTTGGTTACAGCGCCGGAGTTTTTAGCGGCGTCGGCAACCGCGTGTTATATCCGCTGAAGTTAAAAACTGCAGCCAAAGCGGCCGACCACCGGCTGGTACTCTGTGGCAACAGCCTGCACAACTTACATCCCATTGCCGGACAAGGTTTTAATCTGGCGCTGCGGGATTTAGATGCGCTGTTGCAGCTGCTGGCTATTCACAGCCCGGACGCTGGATCTTATGGGCTGACCCGGCAATATCAGCTGCTGCGAAGCGCCGATATGGCGCAGGTGGTGGGTTTTACCGACAGCCTGGTGCGATTATTTTCTAACGACAGCAAACTGCTGGCGCTCGGCCGAAGCCTGGGTCTTACTGTGCTGAACCAGTGCAGCGTGCTGAAACAGCCGTTCGCAGCGCTGACGATGGGGCTATCACCGCTCGCCAGCCAACAGCAACAAATCGCGTTGTACCAGCAAACAGCCTCTCAAGTGACAACTCAAACAGCCACTCATGCGGCCACTTATGAAGCAAAAGGCGCCGCCACCGGACATTCATCATGTTAGATACCGATATTCTGATCACCGGCGCCGGCAGTGCTGGTCTGACTTTGGCGTTATTGCTGGCGAAAAATAGCCCGGATTTGCAAATCACCGTGCTCGAACAAGGGCCGGCACCGCAAGCCGGTGCGGCCAGCTTAAACCGCGTCAGTGCACTCAATCTGGCCTCCATGCGCGTGCTGGACAGCCTTGGCGTCTGGCAATTGTTAAACGCCAAACCGGCTTATCAGCAGATGCAGGTGTGGGAGGCGGATAGTTTTGCCCGCATCGAATTTGCCACCAGTGATTTAGGCGCGCTTGATGCGCAAAACGGTAGCTCTTCACCCGCGCTCGGTTGGATTGTCGATAACGAAGAACTGCGTTGTTGTTTATATCAACGTGCCCAACAGTATCCGAATATCCAATGGAAGTTTGATGCCCGCATCCAGCAAATCAGTGCCAGCGAGCGACAGAATCTGCTGACGCTGGCTGACGGCAGCGCCTATATCAGCAAATTGCTGGTCGGGGCGGACGGTGCGAACTCGATGGTGCGCGAGCAGTTAAAAATGCCGTTGGCGTTCTGGGATTACGATCATCATGGTTTAGTCGCTGTGGTGCGCACCAGCGAGCCGCATCAGGCGACTGCCCGCCAGGTGTTTTTGCCGACCGGGCCATTGGCGTTATTGCCACTGGCCGATCCTCACTTAGTTTCAATCGTCTGGAGTGTGGCGCCGGAGCGTGCGGCAGAGCTGATAACTCTGCCTGCCGAACAATTTAATCAGGCGCTGACGGCGGCCAGTCAGTCGGTGCTGGGCGTGCTTGCTGTACAAAGTGAGCGGCGCAGTTATCCACTGAAAATGCGTTATGCCAGCCAATGGGTGAAGCATAACGCCGTGCTGGTGGCAGATGCGGCGCACACCATACATCCGCTGGCCGGGCAGGGCATGAACCTCGGGCTGATGGATGTTTGTGCATTAGCAGAACTAATAGTACAAAATATCTCCACTGGTCGAACCTGTAACGAGCAACGCATGCTGCGGCAGTACGAACGCTGGCGAAAAGCCGAGGCGCAACAGATGATTGCGTTGATGGAAGCCTTCAAACGCGGCTTTATGTTGCAGCATCCGCTGGCCAAGCTGGTACGAGCTGTTGGCATGGCGGCCACTAATCAGCTGGCGCCGGTGAAGCGGCAGCTGCTGGCGGCAGCGCTCGGCAATCATGGCGATTTGCCAGCTGTGGCGCGGCCTGGCGTCATCTCTTTGTAATGTTGTTCGGCTAAAGCGGTCATAGCGCCTGTTTTCGGATTATTAAATCTAATCGAAAAGGGGCTATTTGACGTGGAGTCCATCGGTTATAATCCGGGCCATCTTTTGGTGGCCAGTCGGTTATAACGGCATCCGCCCGACCTACTGTGTCACTTTCTGCCCTTACAGGTTTAATACCTAGACAGCCGGCTATGTACCGGCACCAGAGGAAAGTACTGATGGCTCAACAAACTGTGTTATACGCAAAACATCTGGAAGCTGGCGCAAAAGTGGTTGATTTCCACGGCTGGGACATGCCACTGCACTACGGTTCACAGATTGAAGAGCACCACGCTGTGCGCCAAGACGCCGGCATGTTCGACGTGTCACACATGACCATCGTTGACCTCAAAGGCTCTCGTACCCGCGAATTCCTGCGTTTCTTATTGGCCAATGACGTGGCCAAACTCACAGTCCCTGGCAAAGCCTTATACAGCGGCATGCTGAATGAAGCTGGTGGCGTCATCGACGATTTGATCGTCTATTTCCTGACTGAAGATTTCTTCCGCTTAGTGGTGAACTCCGCCACCCGCGAAAAAGACTTAGCCTGGATCAACGCACAAGCCAAAGCCTTTGACGTCAGCGTCACTGAGCGTCCTGAATTTGCGATGATCGCGGTACAAGGCCCGAACGCCAAAGCCAAAGTCGCTACTATCCTCTCCGCTGAACAACAAGCTGCTGTAGCTGGCATGAAACCATTCTTTGGTGTGCAAGCCGGTGATTTGTTTATCGCCACCACTGGTTACACCGGTGAAGACGGTTACGAAATTTCTGTCCCAGAAGCCCAAGCGGCTGATTTCTGGCAACAACTGTTAGATGCGGGCGTTAAACCTGCCGGTTTAGGCGCACGCGACACACTGCGTTTAGAAGCAGGCATGAACCTGTATGGCCAGGATATGGACGAAACCGTATCGCCACTGGCCGCCAACATGGGCTGGACTATCGCCTGGGAACCAAGCGATCGTAACTTCATCGGCCGCGCGGCGCTCGAGCAGCAAAAAGCAGCGGGTACTGACAAGCTGGTTGGTCTGGTGATGGAACAAAAAGGTGTGTTACGCCACGGCCAGCGCGTCGTCGTAGAAGGTGGCGAAGGTGAAATTACTTCAGGGACTTTCTCGCCAACCTTAGGTTATTCTATTGCGATGGCCCGTGTACCGGCTTCGACCGGCGACAGCGCTGAAGTGGACATCCGTGGTAAATTAGTACCGGTTAAAGTCGTCAAGCCGTCTTTTGTCCGCATGGGCAAAAAAGTCGTCTAAACTGGCTTTTGCAGAATTTTTTATACAAACACTCAATAAAAAACGTCGAGTTAGGTCCGAGGAATAAATAAATGAGCAATATCCCTACCGAATTAAAGTATGCATCTTCTCACGAGTGGCTGCGCAGTGAAGGCAACGGTGTGTACACCGTAGGTATTACTGAGCACGCTCAGGACCTGCTGGGTGACATGGTATTTGTTGAGCTGCCAGAAGTGGGTGACTCTGTCGCTCAGGGCGACGACGTTGCAGTGGCTGAATCTGTGAAAGCTGCCTCTGACATCTACGCACCAATCGCCGGTGAGATCCTCGAAGTGAATGAAGCACTGACCGATTCACCAGAGCTGGTTAACAGCGCGCCATACACTGACGGCTGGATGTTCAAAATCAAAGCGTCCGACGAGAGCGAAGTTGCTGGTCTGTTAGACGCCGCTGGTTACAAAAACGCCATCGACGAAGAATAAGCAAGGCTAAGAGCCAGCGCCGCAAAGCCCCGTTTTACGGGGCTTTGATTTAGCGGCGGGCACAGCCTTGTCGCCAGCTTGCTGGCCAAAACTGAATTTCGGCAACCGGTGGCCCAATCGCCGCCGGCAGCGTACAAACAGCTTTTAAGTTCACTATCAGGAATCTCAGGCATGACCACTTCAGTCAAAACCCTGTCGCAACTTGCGAATCATCAAGAATTTATCGCCCGCCACATTGGTCCGGACGCTGAGCAGACCCAGGCCATGCTGGCCGAATTAGGTGTCAGCAGCGTTGAAGAGCTGATCGCTCAGACAGTGCCGGCCGGTATCCGTCTGACCACGCCACTGGCGACAGGCGAAGCAGTTAACGAAGTGGAAGCGCTGTCCTACTTAAAAGCAGTCGCCAGCAAAAACAAAATCTTCAAATCATACATCGGTATGGGTTACCACCCAACGCACACGCCAAACGTGATCCTGCGTAACGTGTTAGAAAACCCGGGCTGGTACACCGCGTACACGCCATACCAGCCAGAAATTGCCCAGGGCCGTTTAGAAGCACTGCTGAATTTCCAGCAGGTTTCATTAGATTTAACCGGCATGGAACTGGCTTCAGCGTCACTGCTGGACGAGGCCACAGCTGCCGCCGAAGCGATGGCACTGGCTAAACGCGTCACCAAAAACAAATCCAACACTTACTTCATCGCCGATGACGTGCATCCGCAAACGATTGACGTGGTACGCACCCGTGCCGAGATGTTTGGTTTTGACACCATCGTAGGCAAAGCCGCTGACGCCGTGAACCACGATGTATTCGGCGCATTAATCCAATACCCGTCAACGACTGGTGAAGTGCGTAACGACGCGCAGTTAATCGCTGATTTAAAAGCGAAAAAAGCCGTAGTTGCGGTCGCAACTGACCCAATGGCGCTGCTGCTGTTAAAAGCACCGGGCGAATTGGGCGCAGACGTCGTATTAGGCTCTGCCCAGCGTTTTGGTGTGCCAATGGCCTTCGGTGGCCCACACTCAGCATTCTTCGCTACGCGCGACGATTACAAACGTTCTATGCCAGGCCGCATCATCGGTGTGTCAAAAGACCGCCGTGGCAATCAGGCGCTGCGCATGGCAATGCAAACGCGGGAACAACATATCCGCCGTGAAAAAGCCAACTCGAACATCTGTACTGCACAGGTGTTACTGGCCAACATGGCGTCGTTCTACTGTGTGTACCACGGCCCGCAAGGCCTTAAAAACATCGCTGAGCGCATTCACCGCTCTGCCGACGTGTTCGCTGCCGGCTTAATCGCCAAAGGCGTTGCACTGAAACACAACACCTGGTTCGACACTGTGACGTTCAGCCTGGCTAACCGTGCTGAAGTCATCGCGCGCGCAGAAGCCGCTGGCGTGAACTTCCGGACTGATCTGGCTGACTCTTTAGGCGTCAGTTTCAGCGAAGCCACCACTGCTGCTGATATCGCTGAACTCTTTGACATCGTATTCGGCACAGGCCACGGCCTGGACGTTGCAGCGCTTGACGCCGCTATCGTTGCTAAAGGCTCTGACTCAATTCCGGCTGATTTAGTACGTACTTCCAAGTACTTAACGCACCCGGTCTTTAACCAGTATCACAGCGAAACTGAGATGCTGCGTTATATCAAAAAGCTGGAAAACAAAGACTTAGCACTGAACCACTCGATGATTTCTTTAGGTTCGTGCACGATGAAGTTAAACGCCACCGCCGAGATGATCCCGGTGACCTGGCCAGAATTTGGCGCACTGCACCCGTTCGTGCCAAAAAATCAGGCGGAAGGTTATTACCAGATGATTGGCGAACTGGCCGACTGGCTGGTGAACATCACCGGTTACGACCAAATGTCGATGCAGCCGAACTCAGGCGCACAAGGCGAATACGCCGGTATGATTGCCATTCGCAAATACCACGAAAGCCGTGGCGAAGGTCACCGCAACATCTGTTTAATTCCGGTCTCTGCGCACGGCACCAACCCGGCAACTGCGGCAATGGCGAGCTTCGAAGTAGTACTGGTGGACTGTGACAAGTCAGGCAACATCGACATGGCCGATTTAAAAGCCAAAGCTGAAGCTGTGTCTGACCGTTTAGCGGCCATCATGGTGACTTACCCGTCGACACACGGTGTATTTGAAGAATCTATCCGCGAGCTGTGTGACATCATCCACGCCCATGGCGGCCAGGTCTACATGGACGGCGCCAACATGAACGCGCAGGTCGGTGTGACAGCGCCAGGCTTTATCGGTGCTGACGTATCGCACTTAAACCTGCACAAAACCTTCTGTATTCCACACGGCGGTGGCGGCCCGGGCATGGGTCCAATCGGTGTGAAGAAACAGCTGGCCCCGTTCCTGCCAAACCACGCGGTGGTGAAAATCGAAGACACCGGCGCCAACAACGGCGCAGTATCGGCCGCGCCATTTGGCAGCGCCGGCATTCTGCCAATCAGCTGGATGTACATCAAAATGATGGGCGGCGAGGGCTTACGTCAGGCAACTGAATACGCCATCCTGAACGCCAACTACATGGCGGCCAAACTCGACCCGATGTTCCCGGTACTGTACAAAGGCACCAACGGCCGCGTCGCGCACGAATGTATTATCGACATGCGTCCGCTGAAAGAAGCCACTGGCGTCACCGAAATGGACATCGCCAAACGCCTGATGGACTACGGCTTCCACGCACCGACGATGTCATTCCCGGTGGCTGGCACGCTGATGATTGAACCAACTGAATCAGAATCCAAAGTGGAACTGGACAAGTTTATCGAAGCCATGACTTCTATCCGCGCAGAAATTGCCAAAGTAGAAGCCGGCGAATGGACAGCAGACAACAGCCCGCTGCACTTCGCGCCGCACACTATGGCCGACATTTTCGACGCCAACTGGGACCGCGCCTACGACCGTCAATACGCAGCGTTCCCAACGCAGTACGTTGCCGACAACAAGTTCTGGCCAACAGTAACACGCATCGATGACGTCTACGGCGACCGGAATCTGATGTGTGCATGCCCAAGCCCGGAAGATTACCGGTAATAAAATTTTTGGGTTGTCAGCGTGTAATTAAGTTTGTGACTCACCGAAACACATAACCAAAAGGGCCGAAAGGCCCTTTTGTTTTAAATTCTTACTTCACAAGATATTTGGAGTGGTCTGGCGTAAAAGAATATTCGAGTTGTGCTAACGTGTTTTATGCATGCTAAGAAACGATTAATCGGACGAAAATTTGGTTAGTACTTACTTCCACTATTGAATATTCTGCTTACGCCAGTTATCAACAGCAATTGACAAGCGCTTACCTTTGACTGGTTTCTGCCATTCATCCCAGAAATTGACGGTCCCACTATTTGGCTTGTTTCTAGGTTCATCGATCCTAATTCTACTTGGCAGCAAACTCGCATCCCCAACTACTAACGCCTCGCCTGTATCAAGGGTCGGCAGGATGTCACTGAAACCGCCAAGACTATCGGGGAGAAGTCTCTTGATAACGCCCTGATCTTCAGCATTGGTCAGCCTCATGGACACGAAGTTGCTGCATTGGCTAAGCATCGTTTTATTAACCTCGGAAGGACGTTGGCTTATCACCACAAGGCTGACACCATACTTGCGTCCTTCTTTGGCAATGCGTTCGAAAATATCAAGGGAGATATCGTCAGCGGACTCCGCCATGTTTCGCTGGGGCATGTAAAGATGAGCCTCATCACACAGAAGTGCTATCGGATGGCGTAGTTCTGATGGTGTCCACTGCTGGATTGAGAATGTAACCCGCGCGACAAGGGAAACGATCAGCGGAAGAACGTCTGAAGGTACTTCGGAAAAATTGATGATCTTAATCCCTGCTTTGCCATTCTCCCCTGAGCAACCGAGCACTGCCGTGGTGAATTTTTCAAGCCAGGTAAAATCCAGAACATCTCCGCCGCCACTGAACATGAAACCAAGACGTCTATCAGAGATTTTGTTCTCAAGGCGTGAAATCATTCGTGCTAACTTTCCGAAGAAGTCTCCCTGCTTTTCTTTACCGGCCGATGCGCCTGGCACCATCTCCACGTTGATCTCGTTCAGCCTGCCCATCAGAACTTCCAGATCGAATGGAACCGGGCTATCTACTGTGAAGTGCTTCAGAATGTCCTCTTGGCCGTCGTCATCTAAGTACTTTCTTTTGGCCTGGTTGATCTCACGGGACATGATCATTGCCTGGTTAGGCGCATTCTGATCACTTCGGTCAACAAACATTGAGACGAGCGCTTCATACGAAAGCAGCCAATACGGCAGGTAAAGCACGCCCTCGTCAATGGTGCGTTTTGCCTCCACATCTGCAGGTCCGGCTACCTTGAAGTGCTGAATACTCTTTCCCACCAATGGTGAGTATTCACCATGAAGGTCAAAAACAATGGCGTTAGCCGTAGAGAGCCCTGCCATCTGTTCAATAATCTTGGCTGTCGTCCAGGACTTACCTGACCCTGTGCTGCCGCCGATGAAAGCGTGGCGCTGGAAAAATTTGTTACCGTTAAGATAGGCAATAGCGTGTTCGTCAAGTGTGTATTTGCCCAGTGTTAGGGCATTGCCATCTGCTGAGACGCTAGAGAGCGTACGCATAAATCCGGTAAGGTTTTCGCCCTCTAGCGAAAAGCAATTTGCGTCAATTTCTGGAACACTTTCCAGAGTGCGGCGAAATACATTTTCTCTATCTCCATCACGATCCAGCATCGTGCCGATCAGTGCGATTTTGCACAGATTCAGTTCTGATGTCCGCTCGCTGATGCCATCATTGACTACGTCCTCGATACCACGCTTACGTGTCACCTGGGTTATGAGCCCGATGAGATGCTGTCCAGGTCTACTGCTTTGGAGCACGGCCAGATGGTTGACTTGTAATCTTTTGAGTTGGTCTATATTTTCTACGTCCACGATAACGTTTGTCGTATCGACGGAAGCAACCTTTCCAAGGGCATCTTCATCCCTAAAATTGAAAATCGGCATATCTTCTTCCTACATGATAAGTGACAGGTAACCCTCAAGACTCCACAAGTTTCTTTCAACGGTCACTGAAGTCTTATCCAATGAGGAGTAAACGATTGACTGGTCGTCGCTGGCTCCCCGCTCTATTGCAAGGCAATTTTTCGCTTTACCGTCCTTGATTAGGTTTCTGGCAGCGTCTGAAAGGCCATAGGTAATAATCGTTATTGGGATATTCTGCCGCTGACATCTCGCCATGAGTTTTGGCTGTATGTGCTCGTCATTGAAACCGTAGCCAATACACAGGTATGAGTTCGCCATAGTAATCGCTTGGTCGGCATTGTTGATAATTGATCGGTATGGTTCTAAATGCGTCGTTTGGTATTTCTGAGTGCCGGGAGTTACTATCTCCGGCTTGTAGTTGACAGGGATTCCTTGAATATTTGATAGCGCTACAATGTCGTCGAGCGGCGATTTAAACCAGTCCAGCGAACCGTGCACCTTCCAGATATTGACTCTGCGGGCAGAGTTTATCTCATTCGGTGCAGCCAGTTGTCGGAAAAATCCGTGTGTGAAGCCCGTGTAATGATGAATTCGCGCCTGATCGCAGGCGTATTCAGCGAGTCGATCGTAATTCGTAGTAACAATATTTAATCTGGTAAGGCTGCTTTCAAACATGTGGCTCAGTAGCCGGCTTAGTGGAAACATAGCCTGATTCTGCAGGCTTTTATGGTAAATGTTGATATCTTCAGTGTTGAGGAGTGACCAGGTAGTACTAATAATTCTGGAGGTTAGCAGTTCTGTTACAGCTACCTGATGTAGCGCAGATTCTAGGTCAACTCCTGCAGTCAGTTTGTCACAGAAATTCTGCCAAACGGTTACCTCACCAGTGGATAATCCGGAAATATTGATATTTTCAGTCAGATACTTTGCGAGCGCAGCCATGCCGGACATTCCATGGGCGGCCGATGCGCCACTGCCTAAGATTATAAGGGGAGCCTTGTTGTAGTAGTCCTGAGCTTGTTTTTTGTAGTTCACATCAGACATGTCAATTGCACCATTATATTTCTCTGAATCATTTTTGTGAGCTCTGATGAACAGACACTTTTTTCTAAACGTATAATTTTCAGAAACCAAGGAATGTACTTTCTGAATATCAGTGTGAACAAATTAAGTCGTTTTTTCTATCTTTCTCGTGATGCGATGATCATTGCTTACCTTTTTTGAAAGATCTTTCAATCTTTTGATTGGGAACGATAGCAAATTTTTACCAAAACCCTTTCGGTGGATGTATTCCTCAGCAATAACGTATCCTGGGCCATTAAAAATTTCTTCGTATTGACCGTTTTCATAAATTTTGATGCCAATGTAGTAGTCGGATATTTTTCTAAATGTAAGTGAATCTTTGAAAGTGGCCTTTATTTGAACTTTCTTCCCGCAAGGAGTTTCACCGTCATAGTCTTTTGTTAGTCCTTCATAAAGTTTTATGTTGTAGTCACGTTGAACGATAGCTTCTCCGATATCTCCTACAAGCCTTCCATCGATTGTGAATTCCTTGCTTGGTAGAGCTTCTTTTAATAGCGCTATCCCAGTAAAAATATTCTTTAGGGCATCTTCTATTACTTTATGTGTAGGCATCACTCTGTACTCTGGTTTATAAAGACAAATTGCAATTAGAAATTAGATAGCAGCGTTATCAATCATAATTGTTCAAGCAATTTTCAACCGCTCATTCTCACAAACCAAAACTCCCTTATCACACTGAACTTGCGCCAACTGACTCATCCGTTCCACGGCAGGTGCTGTTGCACGCTGAAAGCCGAGCAGGCCCAAGGCAGCTGAAGCGGCGTCGCTGATGCTGATGGCGTGGGCGTCTTGTACTGTCAGTAATAAGGCGTTGGTTAGTTCTGCGTCGCAGACGTTTTCCAGTTTGCGGGTATTGGCGTCGGCGCTGTTCCAGTTGCGCAGTTTTACTGTGTTGCGGCCTTGGGGCCATAGCACTTCGTCTTGGTCCTGGCGGATCAAATCTCTGTTTGCGGCGCTCTCAATTGCCTGGTCTACGGTTCGGCGGATTTTGGCACCAACCCGAGTGAGGCCGGCGGCGTTGGCAAGGCGTGTGGCCACTAATGAGGCATAGATTGGGTATTCGGTTTCGACAATCCGCTCTACGGCATGCACCAGTACGCTCAGTGGAATGGCGCTGAAGTCATCTACCTGCGGGATATTGAGTTTAGATACATCGGTCTTTTTATAAGGCGTGGTACAGGCGGCAAATTCTTCGGGTTCCGCTTCGACCCGCAAAATAGGTGCAGCTTGTGCAGCTGCCGTACTCAGCGTTATTTTTGTTTTATGTTCAGTGTCGGCAGTCTGCGCTTGCAGCCGGCTGTCGTGCTGGGCAATGGCCTGTTCGATTAATGTGTTTAACCGCTGCAGTTCTGCTTCCGGGTCGCGGTACCAGTCGGTGGACCAGAGGCGGGCGAATGTCCAGCCTAATCCTTCCAGCACGGACTGACGCAGGCGTTCACGATCCCGTGCTGATGCGGCACTGTAATAACCGGCGCCATCGTATTCGAGCGCCAGCACAAATTTATCCGGCTCAGCCGGGTGACACACGGCAAGGTCGATGTAATAACCCTGACTCCCCACGCGGGTAGCCACCTGATAGCCCAGCCGCTGGATTGCCTGATGGAGCAGGGCACCAAAGGCAAAGTTTTGTTCCTGCTGTTCGTGGTGAGTTTTATCGAGTTTGCCCGAGGCAGCAAACTGCAAAAAGATTTGCAGCGCCCGCACGCCAAAAGGACTGTCAGTCTCGACTTTGAGCTCTTCACCTTTAAAATTGGCAAATACTTCCATGGCCAGCCGGGCGCGTGATATCAGCACGTTTAAGCGCCGTTCGCCGCCAGGTTTATTCAGCAAACCAAAGTTCTGGCTTAACTGGCCATTGTTGGTTTTGCCATAACAAATACTAATCAGAATAACGTCGCGTTCGTCGCCCTGAACGTTCTCCAGGTTCTTCACAAAGAACTCGTCGCCGCCGGCGTGCCGGGCAAAGAAGTCATCCGTTTCCGGGTGCAACCGGCGCTGTTTTTCCAGCTCCAGTAATATGGCGTCCCGCTGCGACAAGCTGAACGCCACCACACCCAATGACAAATGCGGTTTACTCAGCGCATGTTCCAGCACTGCGGTCACCACGGCTTTCACTTCGCCGGCATTGGTCCGGCTGCCGCCTTTGTCATAGTGGGTTTCGGGCAAATAGTGAAACTGTAAGCCGGTCGCGTCCGGGTGAAAGCCTGGGCTTGGAAAAGCGACCAACTTGTTTTGGTAGAACTGATCGTTGGATACGGCAATCAGCGAATCATGCCGCGAGCGATAGTGCCAGCGCAGCATTTTTGACGCAGCGCCACGCGCTTCCATCAGCGCCAGAATACTTTCCATTTCGGCCGTGGCACTGTTTTCCAGCTCTTCTTCTTCCAGCTCAACCGCTTTACCAAACAAACTGTTTGGCGGCATTTGTTTGCTGTCGCCAACCACAATCACCTGCCGGCCGCGCAGCATGGCACCTAACGCATCCGGGGCAGGGATTTGGCTGGCTTCGTCAAATATCACCAGGTCAAAGTCCAGGGCACCTTGTTTCAGATAAGTGGCAATCGACATCGGGCTCATCATAAAAATCGGTTTGATCTGCTGTATCACATTGCCGGCCTCTGCCAGCAGTTTACGGATGGGGATATGACGCTTTTTCTTCCCCAGCTCACGCAGCACCAGCTCCATTTCACCGATGGCGGTTTTTCTCGGCAAACGCTCATACAGTCGACTGACCAGCAACTCTTGTGCGTAGAACAAACTGGCACCATCAATCCGTTTAAAGTCTTGCAAAGACTGCTGGTGTTTATTGCGATCAAAACGTTTGATGGGCTCGCTATTGCCATACGCATGCTCCACGAGGCCGCGATAATAGCTGAGCTCAAACACAGTCATTAACAATTCCGGGGAACGTTGCCAGCTGTGCGCAAGTTCGGTGACAGGCTGAACCTGATAAGGCGAAAACGCTTCAATGATCTGGTTGTAGCGGGCGTAGTCATATAACTGAGCAGCGTTTTGCCAGCCAGCTAACATGGAAGTCAGTTGCGGCAGTGGCATGGTCAGAACATTAAAAACAGGTTCCGCCGCTGCGATTTGCAGTATTTCTTTTATAGTTGTCAGCTGGATCAGCAGTTTGTTTTGCAATGCAGTCAGCATGTCGGCCTGATTGCGTAATAAGGCTTTATCAGCGCCTTGGTCAATCAGTTCAGCTAAAGAGGGTGGTAACTCCTGGCGATTGGTTTTGGCATAAAAATCATCGATCCACTGCCAGATTGTTGTCAGCGCAGCATGGTCCGACAGCTCGCCTTGCCACTGCATGCCAAATACATGGCCAAGTAAAATCTGATAATCAGCTAGTTCTTGTTTAGCCGCCTGATATTGCAGTGCAGTGTCCAGCGCGCGTAACCAGTCAGCGTTGTTATCTGGCAACTGATTACGCCAGAGTCCAGCTAATCTGGCTTTGGCCTTACGGTAGTCTGATGACAAAAAACGCCACCATTTATCAGTTTTGCCAATCAGTCCCTGTCTGATACTGAGCAAGTCAGCGTCCAGCGCCTGTGCAATAAAATGCTGTTCGCAATCAGCTTTCAGGTTGATAAAGGTTTGCAGGCAATGCAGGCCGCCCTGAATTTTTTTCTGCTCGGTCTGCCAAAGCGGATTGTTCACTTTGACGTTTTTCAGATCTGGCACGTTCGCCAGCCAGTCGGCGCTTTTTGCCAGAGACTGCAGCTTCAGTAAACTCTCTGGCGCATTTAGCTGCAGATAATGACAAAGCGCATCACTGGAAATGGCCAGTTGCTCAAGCATTGAAGCTGAGGCTGTCAGCGTTGTTGTCAGAGTTTGTTGCAGTGCGGGAGAGAAATCAGTGCGGCCAGACATGGCAAATGGATGTTGATTTGGTATGCCAATCTTAACCAGCTGTTGTACCAACTCCGCCAGCAATTTCTTCGCATTGCTATATCGCTCTTTGTCCCAATTGGCAAAATAGTTAAATGGGATCAAAGGCAAACTGGTATCCAGATCAAGCTGTTGCAGCTGTAACAAAGTACCTAACGCATCGATGTAGTTTATGCCGCTGTTGAGTATTGGCTGACGAATAGCCTGTACGTATGCATCCAGCTGCGCTTTCGCTGTGATTAAATCAGCAAGTTCAGCGTCACGGTTTTGAGTTTGTGGTTTTCCCTGATCCAGTGACTCCGCAATAGAGCTGAGTACCGCTTTCTTCGTGCTCTTATGGCTGTGCAATTCCAATACGGCAAAACCCAGATGAGTTTCATCCAGCCGTTTTTTCACCACTTCCAGTGCAGCCATCTTTTGCGCGACAAACAGCACCTTTTTACCCAATGCGACTGCTTCAGCAATGATGTTGGTGATGGTTTGCGACTTGCCGGTGCCGGGCGGCCCCTGGATAATCAAATCAGTGCCGGCTTTCATCGCCAGAATCGCCTCAATCTGCGTAGAGTCGGCGTCTTTGACCAGATGCAGTTTTTCCGGCTGGTTCAGATCTTCTGCTTTGACTTCTGTGCTGTCGGCAAAACCATCGCGAAATAACCTGCCAATCAGCGGTAAGGCGGAAGGTTTTTTCTGTTCCGGCCAGCTGGCCGGGTCCAGATCTGTGTACATCTGAAACTTGCCAAAAGAGAACAGTCCTAAACCAATTTTATCCGGATGCACCCGCCATGACGGTTGCGCTGCGATAGCATCTGTGACGGCCCGGTAATAGTCAGCAACAGTGCTTTCGTCTGAGTAGGCCGGCAGTATTAATTTAAATTCGGTTCTGAGTTTGGCTGCCAGCGTTAAATTAGATCCGAGGTCTTCGCCGGTATAACGAATTTTGAAACTGTCGCGGGCGGAAGAACGCACTAATTCGACCGGTACCAGGATCAGTGGCGCATATCGCGCCACTGCGGCGTTGGCGGGCTCACTCCATTGCAGAAATCCCAGCGCCAGATACAGCACTTCAATGCCTTGTTCCTGCAGCATGGTGTGCGCTTCGGCTTCAAGCTTCAGCAGCGATTTATCAAGTTTGGCCGGAACCAGACCCGTTTGCAGGTACTTGTCGCTGAAGCGGGAGCTGCCTTTTTTCTCTTCGAGGTATAAATCCAACGGTGGTAATTCAGTGCCGTCGTCGGACTGAAAGAAGGTGCCTTCGTCTTCATCGTCGGCAATTTTTTGCTGGTAAGCTTCGGGCAGAGGTAAAAAGCTGAGGGTTTGTTCCTGCTCCACCAAAAGGTCAAAAATCTTGGCAGATTGCTCATCAATGATATCCAGCGATTTAGCATTGCTGCGGTAATTGAGCTGTGGATTGGCGCGAAGCCCCATATCCAATAATTCAAGGCGCGCCCGTTCCAGCTGCTGCTCAACAACCATAAAATCCCTCTTTGAATTGTTATCTGTGACTACGCTGCTGCATATACGCACAGTTTTGGCGAGATAAAAGAAACATAACAACCCTTATTTGCAAATGCAATCCAGTTGGATTGTAACAAGCCGGTTTACCTTGTTTGGATGAGCAGATCCATTGCACGATAAAACCCCTGCAGCTATTTCTGCTGACCAGGCTGCCGATCCCGGTTGCGCTTGAACTGTGCTCTAAACCCGGCCTATAGTGTGGGGAAATGACCGATGCTTGTATTCGCCGTTCGTCCGGTGAGTGATTTCATAGTTGAGAATTCATGCAAATAACGTCCTTGTGTGTACGTGCACAAAAAATGCTGACAACGCCGCTGCACCTGAAGTGTGCCGGCGTTGTTGCGCTGCTGATCACTTTATTAGCCGGCACGCCGGCCCATGCTGCAGCGACTTTTAAAACCAATATGATCCAGTTTGATCCCTGGACGCGATTAGTTGCCGGCAGTGACGGTTCGCAAACTGAGGGGATCATCGTTGATTTGCTGAATGAGTTCGAACGGCGCAGCGGTTATAAAACCGAACGCACTATGGTGCCGTATGCCCGGGTTGAACAAAATCTGCAGCAGGGCAGTACCGATTTTTCTTTGATGGCCTGGGGGGAAGCCCGCGCGAAGTATGCGGAGCGGGGCAGTTGTCTGGTGCCGTTGTCTTTTGGTGTACGCGCCCGTAAAACTTTCGACATTCCCGATTATGATGCGTTGTATAAGATCCGCATTGGCACGCCACGCGGGCTGAAAATTGATCCGCGTTATGATGCTGATACGGTGATGAATAAACAGCTGGTGCTGGACTACACCACCGGCGTGATGATGGCGGGCCTCGGCCGTGATGTGGATGCTGTGGCCGGATCTTTGTCGACGATTAACTATCTAATCGAACAAAACCAGATGCAGGATAAATTCGACCAGACGCTGGTGTTAAATACCACCCATCTGGCGGTGGCGTTTTCGCGTAAATCGCCGCTGTTTGCTAAGCGCCATCTGGTGAATGCGGTGTTTGATGCGATGGCGCAGGATGGCACCGCCAGGGCTATCTACGAAAAATGGCTGGGTTTGCAAAGCCACCAACTGACGGCGGAAGCTGCGGCTCCCAGTTGCCAGCCGGCGAAATAGCCAGCCGGCAAAATAGCGAACCGCCGCGACGCAGGTTTACCGCTTGTTGCCCGCAGACAACCAGCGTAGTTGGGAGGGCGTTATCCGGCAGCGCCTGACTTGATCATGCAGCACGCAGCCTGAATCGTTGACCGCTTAGCTTTATTCATCAGCCGCAATGGCTGAGCCATCGTGCGGACAAGGCCAGCGCAAACTGACTGCCGTGCCCTGACCTGCCGCGGAATGGATACAGACTTCCCCTTGATGCCAGCTGGCTACTTTACTGACGATATACAGCCCCAAGCCAAAACCAGAACTGTTATCACCGCGGCGAAACAACCGTTGCAACACATCTGGATGTTCTGCCATGCCCGGGCCATCGTCCGAGACGGTTAACTGATAAAACAGCTCATTTTTGACCCGCTGTTGGCTGAATTCGACCCGGATCTGTTGTTTGGCATAACGCAGGGCATTGGCCAGCAAGTTTTGGCCGGCCAGCAACAAGGCCGGATAATTAAACTGCGCATGTTGCAGCTGTGTCTGAAAAGTCAGCTCAAATGAGTGCTGGTAAATATCAAACTTCCCGGCCAGATCATTGAGCAAATCGGCCGGTTTTTGCAGAGGAAGTTGCGACAGGTGATGAAAATAATCCAGTCGTGAGAAATCCAGATAATTGCTGACCAGGGCGTCAATTTCCGCAATATCATCGAGTAAACGTTGGGAAAAACGCGGTTCAAGCTGGCTGCCGGCCAGGCTGAGGGTAAACTTCATCCGCGCCAGCGGGGTGCGGGTTTCATGGGCGATAGTGCGCGACATGTCCTGATTCATGCTGATGAGCTGGCTGATCTGAGCAGACATTTTTTCCAGGCTTTGCGCCAGTGGGTACAGACTGGAGCCTGATTTGAGTTTTGTTTGCAGTGGTCCTGGTGTGTTGGCAAATTGCCGGGTCAGATCCGTCAGTGCCCGGATATCCCGGAATACCGGCCACAATAAAGCCAGGAATAACAAGGCCAAAGCGCCATATAACAAGAAGGGTAAACTGTCGTCGGCGCTGGACAAGGTCGGCATTGGGCCCAGTTGATCCAACATACCTGGTTGCAGACTTTGCCGGTAATACAAACTCTGACCGTTTGGCAAATCCACCGCAACCACCTGTTTTTCAGCGATCAGCTGATGGATTTCAGGAGGGAAATATAAACTGGCGGCTGGCAGTTGTTGAAACAACGACAATTGCTGCTGTTGTAAATCGAACAATTGCGTGGCGTTGATTTGATAATGCCATTGCTCCTGTTGTAGCAACTGAAAAATACTGCCTAAGGCCCACAACAGTCCGGCGCAGGATAACAACAGTAACAAATAAAACCGGACAAATTGTTTTTTCATCGCTGCAGTTCCCTTGCAATGGATGCGTCGTCAGGCCGCGGCAATTCGGGCAGATAATTAAACAGATAACCCTGGCCGCGCACTGTGACAATGGCTAGGCCGGTGACAGCCAGCTGTTCCAGATGTTTACGCAACCTGCTGATCCGTACATCGATGGCCCGGTCCAGCCCATCGTAAGCCCGGCCGACTAAATGCTGAAATAACACTTCGCGGCTGACGATTTGACCGGGTCTGGTCATAAAAAAGCATAAAATATCAAATTCAAGACTGGTCAGTTGCAGTGGGCGGCCAGCCAGTAAGGCCCGGTTCAGGCTGAAATCAATCACCAAATCATGCAGTGCCAGGGTACGGCGGTTTTGCTGCCGGCGTTGGCTCGCGCGCAGACTGCTGCGGATTTTTGCCAGCAGCAGGCTGGGGTCAATCGGCTTACATAAATAGTCGGCAGCACCGGCTTCCAGGCCACAAATTTGGTCGTCAGCACTGCTGAGCGCAGTCAGAAACAACACCGGACAAGTCCAGCGTTGTTGCAGGGCAGCGAGCAGATGCAGTCCATTGCTGTCAGGCAGCATAATGTCACACAGGATCAAATCAAAATCGCCATGCACCGCTAAAGCACCTTGTGCTGTGGCCGCGTGGACAATGTCGATTTGCTGGATCTGCAGGTACTCCATGATACCGCGTGCCAGTCCGGCATCATCTTCAATCAGCAGGATTTTAGAATGCTGGTGCATCAGAGCATATTCCACAAATAACCGCGTTTATGCCGTTTGTGCACGCTCTGGTACTGCACCAGCATTAACTCCGCACTGGCTAACAATTCTCCTTGCTGACCTTTCAGATAGATGTGTTGGTTTTTATCTGTGTGAATGCTCACTTCAAACCAGCTGCTCTGTTGCGGGGAATGGCGCTGACAGCTATGCCGTACCGTACCGTGGAATAAACACAATTGCTGCGGGATGGCGCCGCCGGAGACTTTTACTTTCAGCTGGATATTACATTGCGGTTGTTGTTCAGTGATCACACAGGTTTGCGGCAGTAATTGCAGTTGCAGGGTCGCTGACGCAGCTTGTGCATCAGCGAAAATTCCCATGATTATCAGCCCGAAAGCCAGGCTGCAGCGTTGGCTCATCAAAAACTGTATCTCACACCGATAAAACGACTGTAGTAGTGGTCCTGGGCTAATAACGGGCTTTTCAGTAGGTCCTTGTCCAGTTGGTTTTTTTGCCAGAAGGCCTGAATGGCCCAGTGTGGATCAAACTGATAACTGAGGGTCAGTGCATAAAAATACTGCCAGCTGTCTGATAACCTGAACCAGGTTTCGGCGTTGTATAACTCGTAAGGCCGCAGATTATAGTAGTAGTTATTAATCTGCTGGTCTTTATGCAAAGCACCCAGTTGCCAGCGGAATTGCCATTGTTGATAACTATAACTTTTGCGGATACTGAGGTGTTGTTCCTGACCATGGTGCACGCCGCTGACGTCGGTAAGTACCGTCAGCCGCAGCTCGGCGAGGTCGGTGAGCCAGGTAACACTGGCGCCAGCCATATAAGACATATTGCGTTCGATGTCTTCAAAAGTACCAGGTGGATCAGCTGGTGCTTCACCTTCGAATTCAACACCGTGGCTACGCTCGATCCCCAGCGCGTCCCACCAGCCAAACTGATTGACACCATCGAGTTCGAAGAAAAAGCCGTCATCGTTCAGGCTGCCGACCAGATCCAGATACCAGTGGTCCCGCTCGACCAGGCTGTAGCCAACAAAACTGTTTTCAATAAAAAAACGCTCACCGTAATAACTGATGACAGGCAACACAGATCCTTGCAAATCATCCCGGTTGGACAGCGGCGTGGTGACTTTGCCGGTACCCAGTGACAAGGCAAATTCCCAGCGCCCGGCTTCAGTTTGTGCAGCAGGCAAACTTGTTTCAGCAAAAAGATTACCGCTGGCACCTAAGCAGGTAACAAGTAATCCAAGTTCGAAAAGTCTCATCAACAACCAATGGGTTCAAACAGGTTCTGACCTCACTTTAGCAATTCGTATTGTTGAAAGCAGCAGTTTTAGTGCATTGATACAAACTGATACATGAAAGGTTTCGCGGCCCGGACAACATGAATGATTAGATAAATTCAGCGACGGAAAAATAACCAGTCGCCTTAATAATCAAAAGTGGAGAGTCCAGTGAAACTAAAATCAATCGCTTATGCAGTTGCTGCCGCTTTGGGCAGTATTGCTTTGGCACATGCGGCAACAGGGCATTTGCCTGAGTCAGCTCATGTGCAAAATTCCGCCAATCACCTGAAGCCGGTCGCCATTAACGCCGATCAGCTGAAAAAGCGCCAACATCGGCGCAGTATGCAAAATAACCGGCTGGAAAATGACGGTTTAAACGTCAGCCTGCAACCAACCAAGGTCAAATTTGTCCGTGAAGCTGACATCAGCGGTGAGCAGGTTTACATAGTGCGGTTACGGCAAAATCCGGTCAGTCAGTACAACGGTGGTATTGCCGGACTTGCAGCAACCAAGCTGCAAAAAGCTGATGCGCAGCAGCGCTTGTTTGTGCAGGGCAAGCCGGTGAATTCCGCGGTTAAAAATTATCAGGAGTTTCTGCTGGAACAACAGCAGGCGGTACTCAGTGACATCAGCCAATTGCTGGGCAACAAGAAAGCCCGCCAGCAGTTTGTTAATGCTATCAATGGGTTCAGTTTAACTCTGACGCAGGACGAAGCTGAGCAAGTGGCTGGTTTGGCGGATGTTATCAGCGTACAGCGTTCAAAGATGTACCAGTTACACACGGATGAAGGCCCAAAGCGGATCAGTGCAGATAAAGTGTGGACCGGCAAAACCAGCACCAATTTACCTTTTAAAGGGGAAGGCACAGTAGTCGGGATCATCGATACCGGTGTCAACAGTGATCATCCTTCGTTTGCAGATGTTGGCAGTGACGGCTATGACCATGTCAACCCGCTCGGCAGCGGTAATTATGTTGGCGACTGTGCTGTGGACGAATTTAAGGACCGCTGCAACGACAAGCTGATCGGGATCCGCAGTTACGACGTCATTACCGACACTTATGAAGGTTTATACCCGGCTGTCGGTGAGGATGTGGCAGGCCACGGTTCTCATACGGCATCTACAGCTGCGGGTAATGTGCTGAAAAATGTAGATTATGTGGTGCCACAGTTAAGTTCTGCCGGCGATGGTACCGTGGTCAAGGCCGGTTTATTTCCGGAGATTTCCGGGGTGGCACCGCACGCCAATATTATTTCTTACCAGGTCTGTTACCCATTAGAAGGTTGTCCTGGGGAGGCGTTGGTCGCGGCGATTGAAGATGCGGTGACGGACGGCGTGGATGCTGTCAACTTCTCGATTGGTAATGTGATGAATATCACGTCGCCATGGGAAGATGCGATTGAGCTGGCATTTTTAGGCGCTCATCAGGCCGGGATTGCGGTGGCCGCTTCGGCCGGTAATGCCGGTACTGACGGTTCGCAAGAGCTGGGCACCTATATTGATCACGTATCACCCTGGTTACTGAATGTGGCGGCTTCGACCACAGGCCGGACTATCGATATTGATACCAAAGCAGAAAACTTTGCCGGTGGCGACAGTGTGCCGACAGAGCCGATTAAAGGCGGTGGTATTAACGCCGAGGCAGTGACCGGTGTCGTGGTGCAAGCGGTCAATTTTGGCAATGAGCAGTGTACCGAACCTTTTGCTGAGGGCACTTTTGATAACCTGAAGAACAGCGAAGGCCAGCCTTATCTGGACGCTGAGGGCAATCCAGCCGATGTCATCGTGGTGTGTCAGCGTGGCACCAATGGCCGAGTGGAAAAATCTGCCAACGTCGCCGTAGGTGGTGCCGAAGGTTTTATTTTATATAACGCCACCGACTATGGTGATGAAGGCAAGGTTGTCCACACGGATAGTTATGCGGTGCCGGGCATTCATTTATCGAATGCACAGTGGTGGGGCGGTTTATCCAGCTGGCTGAATACAGAAAGCAGCACTGGTCATCAATTGACCATTTCAGCAACGACGATTGACCGCAAAATTGATGCCAGTGAAGCCGATAAATTAGCCGATTTTTCCTCGCGCGGCCCCGGCATTGCCAACCCTGAACATATAGTCCCTTCGGTCACTGCGCCTGGTGTCGACATTTATGCCGCAACTAATGACGAAAGCCCGTTTGCACAGCGCTTAGGTCAAAACCCGGTCACTGCAGACTTTGGAGTGTACAGCGGAACTTCGATGGCTGCGCCGCATGTGGCCGGTGCTTTAGCGCTGCTCACGCAGGCGCGTCCTGCCTGGACAGTGGCGCAAAAACAAGCTGCGTTACAGTTAACAGCTGAGCCTGCAGTGACTTATGCCGTACATCCGGGCACCGCTTGGGAAGCGGATAAAAAGGCTGAAATCTACCGTGCCGGTACTGGCCGCATCAACGTGGCTGCCGCCATTGATGCCGGTTTAATCATGGACGAAAGCTACGACAATATGCTGGCCGCGAACCCGGCCAATGGTGGTCTGGTGCACAAACTGAACTTGCCGGAAATGGTCAATTTCAGCTGTAAGCCAACCTGTAGCTGGGTGCGTACTTTTACTGCCACTAAAGATGGCAGCTGGACCGTTTCGGCTGATGAAATTACCAACTGGTCACCTTCATATCAGGACAGATATGTGCAACAAGGCGCCAAGCTGGAAATTATCCCGAATAAATTTAGCTTAAAAGCCGGTGAAACTCAGACCGTGATGGTGCGGGCTTCGATTATGAATTCTCAGGATGTGTTGGGGAATTCAGAAGTCGAACTGCAGTCGCATCTGATGTTTAAAGAAGACCACAACAAAGCGCCGGATATGCGACTGCCGGTCGTGTTTAAGTATGACAATGGCGATTTGCCGGAGCGGGTGACTGTCAACGCACATCGCAATCACAGCAGCTATACCGTGAAAGATGTGCCAATGCCGGTGATGAGTCAGGCGGTGACCCGTGCCTATGCACCGGTTAAAGCTGAACGTCACCAGATCACATTGCCAAAAGATGATGATTTCACCTTCCCATGGCCGCGGCAGGAAGGTGATGTTGACCAGAACCGGTTGGACGAAGCTTCCCATAGTTTCTGGATTGATGTGCCGGCCAACAGTAAACGTTTAATCGTCGAGAACCTGCAAAGAACACACTCCAGTAATAAAGAAGCTTATAACTTCGGCAACGTCATTGTTTATCTGGGCAAAGACTTTAATAACAACGGTGTGATGGATTTAGATACCGAAATGCTTTGTGTATCCTGGCATGTCGTATCCAATAACTTCTGTAATATCAACGAGCCGGAAGCGGGTAAATACTTCGCTGTTTTATACAATGCCAATGATTACATGACGCCTGGCACCGATAGTTTTGAATACACTTATGCCGTGGTCAAAGGTGATCCGGCAACGGATGTTTCTGTGGCAATGCCAGCGCAAACCGATGGCAAGACGCCGGTTGATTTACAAATCAACTGGAACAAAGCTGAGATGAAAACCGGTGATCTGTATTACACCGGTTTTGATATCGGCTCGTCGCCAGCCAATGCCGGCAATATTGGGTTTGTACCAGTGAAACTCAGCCGTGGTGATGATGATGTCACATTAAAAGCAGATAAAACGGCCGCCCGCGCTGGTCAGCCCGTCACATTGCAGTTTAATACCCTGCCAAATAACTCAGGCGCCGATCGGGATTTCACCATCACTGCCAAAATTCCGGCGGGTTTAAACCTCGCAGCCGATGATATTCAGGCCAGCGACGACAGCATTGTTAAGGAAGCGACGCTGAAAAACGGTGTGCTGACGATCAAAGGCTTGCAGCCTGATACCTCAACAGTCACGCCAGAGTACAAGATCAGCACCAGCGATGAAGACGCGAAGTGTCGGGTGCCTGATTTTGGTCAAAACAATGATCGATATGTCGATTTGCGTAGTTTTGGTTTTACACCGGGATTTGGTGACGACCCGAATATGCTCAGAGAAGGCACATTAATTCCTTACAACACGATGTTTGGAGATGGTCAGGGTTTCGGTTTATACAACAATGAACACGCCAGATCACAATATATGGCGGTGCGCGGTAACGGCAATATTGCCTTCTCCGGCGACCCGTATTTCTGGCCACAACATATGCCATTCCCGTACAACAGCTTCCCGCATCAGGCCATCGGTACGTTGTGGCGTGGCTGGGGCGGTTACCCGAACTTTGTGTTGGAAACTGCCGCCACGCCGCTGAGCTGGGAGTCAGGTATGACCATCGCCAGCACACAAACGGGCTGGGGCATTATTGAATGGGATGGAATGCGCACCATGCCTTACCTCGGCATGGATGAAAACTGGCAGGCAATTTTCGGTGAAGGTGATGATCGCTTTGAGTTCGAACTGATCTTTAACAACAATGTCCGTTTTGGCAAAGGCGAGTACGAGCTTTACATGGCATACAACCAACTGGAGTTCGCCGGTAATAACCGTGGTTCTGTTGGTCTGCAGGGGTATCGTGGTCAAACATCGACATACGGTCCACTGGAAGGGCATTTAGGGACTGAATACGCCCTGGATGATCTGGACAGTAAACTGAGTGTCGGCAAAGTGCTGTGTTACAACTATGTTGGCCCGGAGTCATCGCAATTTCAGGTCAGGTTCACTGCTGAAGTTGCGCATTCTGCGGTTGGCAGCTTGTTGAAAGTGGAAGCCACCAGTCAGGTGAAAGGGATGGCTGATATCAGCATGACCCATGAGATTTCAGTGCCCGGCAACATCGCGATCGGCGCTATCCGCAACGCGACAGTTGCTGAAGACAGCGAACTGAAGAATGTGCAGGTGTTGTACGCCGATGAAAATAACAGTGCCAACACTATCAGCGTCAGCGGTGCCAATATCACAGCAACGGTGGATGGCCATAGTTCAGGCTCAACTATCAACATCAAACCGGCGGCTAACTTTGTCGGCACGACTAAAGTCACTGTCACTGTGGCGGATGTTGAACAACCGAACGATAAAATCAGCACCAGCTTTGACCTGACGGTCACACCGGTGAACGATGCGCCGGTGGCAAAAGTGGTGAGCAGCAATGTCGAAAGTGTCAGCGGCAGTAGTATCACGCTGGATGCTTCAGCCAGTACTGATGTCGACGGTGATGCGCTGAGCTACAGCTGGGTGCAGAAATCAGGCACTACGCTGAATACCACCGCCAACGGTGCCAGACTGACGCTGAATAATGCCGCTTCTGGCAGCTACAGCTTTGAAGTGACAGTATCGGATCAGGCGCTGAGTAGTGTGGCCATTGTCAATGTCACGGTCAAAGAGCAACAAGTTGCAGTTGAGGTGAAGCCAAAATCTTCTGGTGGTTCATCCGGCAACTGGATGTTGCTGCTGTTAACCATCGTTGGCGGACGTTTCTGGCGCCGGCGTTTGCACAGTTAAGCTGAGTGACTGGTCTGTCCGAAATAGCGGACAGGCGATTGGGGAAGGGCTGTGGTGATTCACCACGGCCCTTTTTATATCCAGGGATGGATGGTATGGCGAAAATGCAGGAGCAATTTTCGGCGAATATCCAGGGATGGATGGTATGGCGAAAATGCAGGAGCAATTTTCGGCGAATATCCAGGGATGGATGGTATGGCGAAAATGCAGGAGCAATTTTCGGCGAATATCCAGGGATGGTATGCTGAGACCGGGATTTCGAAAGGCCAACAATTTGGCCTGTTGCCGGTTGAACGTCATTTGCTCTGCAACAGACTGGGGAAAATGCAGCTACGTGGTACCCAGAGCTTTTCGGCGATTGTGCACGAAAAGCGGGCAGATGCGCCCAGCAGGCGACAGTGGAATAAATCTGCAGTTCAATCAACTTGATTTGATGGGTAACTCATTTTGATGTAATGTCAGAAGATGCAAACCGGAGGTGACCCATGGCTACGACATATCAAACTATTCCTTGCCAGACAATGTCCGTCAAAACCGTATCCGACGCCTGCGCTGTATCTACCGCAGTTTTTGCAAATAAACGCAGTTATCTGCAGCTGGTACGTGACGGCGTTTCCGGCGATAAAGTCAAAACCCTGCTGCAATGGCTGCCCGAATTAAAACCGGTATTGGTGATTGCGTTGTCGATCAGCGCCGCCAATATCAGCCGCCTGTATAAAGGCACTTTACCCAGTCATCAGGCCGAGCCGGTGCTGGATATGCTGCAATTGATTTGCCGCGCTGAACAGCTGTTTGGCACAGAGATGGCGCGGCAGTGGCTTAACAGCCCGATGCCGGCGTTATCCGGCGACAAACCTATCGCGTTATTTGACAGTTTCGTTGGCCGCAAAATGGTCGCCGATGTGCTGCAAGCTATTGAATTTGGTGACTTCAGCTGATGCAGCTGTACCGCATTTGTCCGGAAGCCTTTCTGGAGAATTACAGCGGCGAAGGCGCCAGTTTCAAAAGTGGCGGCCGCTGGAATCCACCAGGTCAGCGCGTGCTGTATTTCGCCAGTTCGGCGGCAGTGGCGATGCTGGAAGTAGCCAATTATCTGCCGTCACCGCGCTTTGTGCCCAAGAGCTACCGGCTCGGGCAATATCAGTTACCAGATGCGCTGGTCAGCCGCTTTCAGGGAGCTATGCCCACCGACTGGGACAGTTTTCCGTATCCGGTCAGCACGCAACAACTCGGCAGCGACTGGCTGCACAGCCAACAAAACGTGCTGCTGGAATTACCCAGCGTAACAGTGCCGCCAGGCCTTGGCAGCATCCTGCTATTTAACGCCAGCCACCCGGACGCCACACAGCTGCGGCTGCAGCAGGTATTCCACGATATCTATAACCCACGGCTGTTTGCCGGTATGGGCATCTAACCGGGTGTAATGCCTGCAAGTTTCACTGGTACGACTGGCATCACGCCGAGAAAGTATGCCGACCGCCACTTATGATTCAAAAAACGCGGCCAAAGCAGTTCGCTCAGCTATGCAATTCGCACCTGCAAAATGTAAATTAAATGTATATCGCCAGATCAACGGCGCCACGCCCGCTTTCGTTTGTTACAAAGCGGGCAGCAGCGGCAAAGGGTTGAGATCTGTAGGTTTTTTCGGTAGTGTTAACTGATGTTAAAAAATATCAAAGGCACAACGTAGGGTTAAAAGCGTGCGTTTTGCATTTGATTAATATGTTCTGTCTTGCCGGCGATTTTTCTAATAGATCTGAGATTCATAAAGTCCGGATTCTAGGAGCAAAGTAAGCTTGAAGAGTTTGTGTTTTTCTGCAACGCTCGAAGCGTTCGCGACACCGCTGATGCGTGCATGCAGACGGATGGCGCGGACTAGCTTCGAGTGAGGCCACAAACCCCGGGGCCGGCAAGTTGTAGCGTCGAGAATTGTTTTACCGCACAAGTGCTTAGGAACTCATGGATTGATGGTCCGACCCAACTTACACACAGAACAAGTCACTGCAACGGACGCTACACAGCGCGCCGTTGAGTTCAATCGTTATGTATAGGGGGATTAATTGAAGAACCTAATGGAGCTTTATAAAGGATTTTTGTGGGGAGTAGGTTTTGCTCTTGCGACAGGGCTTATATATTCAGTGCTAATATCCACGTTAGGTGCATCTGTAGAATATGGTTACAAAAATCGCTTAAATGAGGTCTCTTCAAAGCAGTTAGGCTTGCTCGCAGATTCTTTAGGTTTAGAAATTGCGAAAACTTCAATTGGAACTGAAAGAGTTATCTTTGCAGTAAAGCACATGAACTTGAATGATTCTGCCTTTGTACATGATACGTACAAAATTTCATTGAGCATTTTTAATAAATCTGGAGATTTCATTTCAAAGTGTGAGTCTGATTTCCCTAATGAAAAATCGACTGATGAATACATTTATACAGTGGTTGAATGTCCAATGATATTTGGGGTGCCGGGTGATTTTGGTCATGCAAAGATTGCTATCAAACGAGTATAAGAACATAACAAGTAAATATTATTCGCCCTTGGCGCTAAATTTGGTAGTTATGAGTTTTGAAAATGCGAACCCCAACGACCATTGAAACACGAATCCTAAATGAGCTATTTATACGTGCAGAACTAGCGTATGACGCAAAATCGTTATTAGTGGAATCAATGGATGATGGCAGGATGGGCAGTTTAATGATTGGAATCAATCATTCTGAGCGTAGTTTTGGTTCAGCTTGCGCAGAGTTTGAACTAATCGATGATGATGGCAAATCAGTGCTATTTTCGTTGTACCTTGATAAAGCAGGCGCGCCTTATGAATTGGATGCATTCAAGAGTGATTTCAGTGAAACAATCCTGCTGCAAAATAACTCATAGCAATCGCCAGCATAGCGCGCCTGCGGCGCTGGACGACTCGCAACAAGTTGCTCGCCGTTTAGGCGATAGTTATGTGTACATGGAAGTGACCCGAATATGGCGCTAGATGCAGTTGGTGATTTACTGGAAGTGGTTGGTCGGTTTTTATTCAGAACCTTAAATGAAGTTTTGATAGAGTTTCTTTGCAAAGGAACAGGTTATTTAATTTGCAAACCGTTCAAATCAAATGTTGACCCAGATGGATTTTCGGTTTTTTCGGTGGGGTTTTTATTCTGGCTCTGTGCTGTAATTCTGGGTTTTCATGTCTATGAATTTATTCAAATTGATAAATGTTTAGATGCTGGCGGCAGCTTCGATTATTCGAACAATAGATGTATAGAATAACCGTTGTAGTAAAGGCCTGACGGATCCCCAGAAATAACCTAACCATATCATCCGCTCACTTTCCTGACATTGGTCCAATCAAAAAGACCCGCCCATTCAAGCAGTTGCCTGACTGCCGCCTGGATTTCCTCACCGCTGATACCGACTCTGGCTAATCGGCACAACCGTTTACCCAGATAATTGAACGACAACACTCTGCGATGTTTCAGCGAATTCGCCTGGAACGACCGATGCTTGCCGGCGAGTTCTGCTGCCAACCCAAGCATGNACTGGCCGTTGGTGAGTAAACTCTGCAGCGATGCCGTCAGCGAGTTTAAAAGATGTTTATGGAAATTTTTTGGGGTGACAAGGTCGAGAAAATCGGCGAGCATAGCTTGAGCTTTCATGGCGGTTATTCATGGTTTGTGATTTTTGGCGAAGGATCAGATCAGGGACTGCCATGAATGTTCCCTCCCGCGCCTGAATTATTGTTTTACCTACACAACTTCTGGGGATACTTCAGAGTAAAGGCACATAACAAGCAAATGTTAATCGTCTACGCTGCGCATGGACTGCGACGCAAAACACATGCGCGTTTTCCCGCGCTAAATTTGGTAGTTAGCAGGTAACTATGAACAGAGCTGAGTATCGGCAACTAAATGAAGCGTTCTTAAATGGTGAGCTGATTCTTGGAATTAAGTATCGACATAATTCTCAGGTTAGTATCATCGATGAGGATGGTGAAAGAGTTACAGGCTGGATCGTTGGAGTCGATACGCATGACTCGGAGCCTATTTATACGATTGAAATTTCTGGTGGCGATCCAAACTACGAGGTGAAACAGTCAGAGATAGTCTTACTACATGATCCTCATGTTTAAATTTTCTGCTAACAAGGAGCGTGGCACATTGCGGCCTGAGGCCGCAGCGACGCTCACCAAGGACCGGGTTCGTGCGCTAAACGTTAGCGGAGGAATCATGAGATTATTTCTAATCTTATTGAGCTTTTTTACCTTTCAGGTCATTGCTGACGAGCGCGCAGATTTTGAGAGATTGATAAATTTGACTGATAAAACAGAATTTTTGCAGTTCAAAGAAAACATAGTGTGGATCAAAAAGTCTCCAACGGTAACTTATATAGAAAAAGATGATCGCGATATATTCGGAAACGGTCGTCTGGCTACAGTTAAAGGATATGACTGTGATCATGATGGCAAAATAGATGAGCCGCCAAAGTGCGCAATTCTTTATAAAGAATTGAAAAAGTATTTTGAAACTCACTAATGCTGAAATTATTCGTATTTTTGCCAAACATAACAATGCTACAGCGTGATTGTTATCTTGCTGTTGTCAGTGTTTAAATTACACGGGTGGTGCTGTTTGTTGCAAGTTTGTCTAACAAAACGGGGTAAGCGCGTCCGTTGCCTCTGGGGCGTCAGACCTCAATCGGTTTGTCGCACGTGCGTTTGGCGTTAGAACCAACATGGAGCTGAAACTAAGCACGGATGCAATCATCACAACAGCAGCAATTGCGCTGCTGGCAGCAATTACACTAACGAAAGGTGATGTTCTTTTCATCGGACATTGGTACTACGCATCGGTCTTCTTATTAGTTTTCATCGCATGCGCTGTTATTAAAACAAAGCCTCTGTTTATCTCGGGCGCAGTTCTTGCTGTAGGGTTAACCTTCGGAGTCTACATTCGGGCCAACTGGGGGCCATCAGCAATAAACGACCTGCTGGGTCTAGGTCATATATTTTCATTGCCAGGCGCATTTGTCGGCCTGTTTATAACCGGAGTGATCAGCAGATCCTCAAAGTGTCACAAGCCAATTCTCGTTTTTATTATGGGCTTCCTGGGTTTCGGCACAGGCTTCATCATTAATCAAACAGTGTTGTGCAGCACTGTCATGGCCTGCAGTGCACTTTCAGGCTCCTGATGGCTGACAACTGGTTCAAGTTGTGCACTTCGTCACTGCGGGATCGACTAAAAGCCGTGCATAACCAAAGGTGAAGTTACAAAAACAGAATCTGTGCAATTGTGCTTTATTGGCTCATTCGGCGTGTCAGTTCGTTGGTTGTGGCAGCGCCTGTGTTAATCGCTCATCCAGCTTTAACTGGCAGTACCATGTAATTCAAGCCACTCGCGGCTCCAGGGAAGGAACACTTTATATGCACCGAACAGTCACGCAGCTGTGGGCCGACTACCTTGCTGGTCAGTCTCCACCATCACCAGCTCCTATTGATGCGCCACCAGCCTGGTATTTCTGCGACAACGAGGCTGATGCGAATGAGTGTGCCCGGCTGGTTTTGACTGGTCGCAAGCGTGCGACCTCACCGTCTTTGTGGTTTTTTGACAACAGTGGCGAGAGCCTGCCGGTTGTTGGCGATCTGAACATAGTGACGGACTGGAGCGGGCAGGCCATCTGTATTATTCGCACAACCCATGTGCAGATCCTGCCGTTTAACCAGATCACGGCAAGCCATGCAAAAATTGAAGGTGAGGGCGACGGCTCACTGGATTGGTGGCGCAAGGCGCATTGGGACTATTATCATTGGGAACTCCGGGGGACTGGCTATCAGCCTCAGCCTGATATGCCTGTTGTCTTTCAGCAGTTCGAGTGCATATTTCCGTCAGGCGCGGCCTGACCAAGCATTCAGGTCAACGCCGCTTCGCGGCTTAACTTCAGCGTCAGACAGCAAAGGAAGCCAGCATGCTTACGATAGAGGATCTCAGACAAGTCGCCGAGGAACGCCGCTCGGAGAACATGGCGCTTTCGCTGGCCTACGCAACAACACTGGCGCGATTAATCCCGGCCAATTTTATTCTGGTCATTGGTGCGGCGTTACTGGCGCTGGTGGCTGGCGGCGGGTTCCTGATCGATAACCAAATCTTAAGTCCAACCACAGCCGGAGTGTTGTCGCTGATTAGTGGCGCGCTCACCATAGTGCACTCCAAGCTTGGATGCGAAAGCTATCAGGCTGAGTGCAAAAAGCTGGCAAGCATTCACCGGGGCATTGCGGTCGACTATGGTCACACGCTGATCGTTGAGGACCTGCAAGAACTCAGGCAGCGATTGATGTCGCTGGATGAACAGATGGCAGCAACAATAAAGTCCGCCGGAGCTTTGCCCTTTGAATCGGCGCTTCAGCGGGCAAAAGCTGCCACAAATTGAGGCCGGGCACACTTTGACTATGCTGAAAATGACGCGATGACTACATTCCATACTGCGTACCATGCAAATATGGTTAATTTTATCGGCGATACAATCTGCTGCTATGCGCAGCAAAGGTTGCAACAGGCATAGCAGTAAGGCAGCAGCAAGATCTCTGCAGTGATACCTGGCTGCTGTGATCTTTGTGTCGGCTTTTGGCTGACAAGACGCGGATCTAATAGCGCAGCGACACTGCGCAAGGTTCAGCCGCGTACAGTTATCATTTGACGGTATGACTGATGATTAAGATTATTCCCTTTACAGCTGAACACGCCGCAGGCGTAGTTTCAGTCATCCTGCCCATTCAGCAATCGGAGTTTGGTGTACCGATCACGCTGGACGCCCAGCCTGATCTGCTGGACATCCCCGGTTTTTATCAGCGCAATTGCGGTAACTTTTGGGTCGCTATCCACGGCGAGCATGTAGTTGGGACTATTGGCCTGCTCGATATCGGTAATCAACAGGCTGCACTTCGCAAGATGTTTGTCGCGGCCGCGTACCGGGGTGCTGAACAGGGCGTCGCCAAGCAGCTGCTCGACGAACTGCTGGTATGGTCGGCAAAGCAGGGCATTGCAGACATTTTACTGGGAACCACCGACAAGTTTGTGGCCGCACACCGGTTTTACGAAAAAAATGGCTTTGCTGAGGTTCAAAAATCTAGTCTGCCGCAGACGTTTCCGGTGATGGCGGTCGATTCGAAGTTCTATCGGCTCGCCTTAACCCCGCATGCAGTCTGAGCTGTGGCAGGGCGGCGCAGGGATCCTGTGCGATAACTGTGGCTGCAGTGGGGTTGGTCTTTTTTAAGGTTCACGGCGGATATGGCAGTCGCAATATGGGCTTTAGCTATTAATACCGGAGGAGTCTTTGGCATGCATGAAGACACATTGTGGTACAACAATGCGCAATCTCTGGCGGATCTGCAGATATGCGCACTGCTTGCGCAAGAGATAGACAACGCCTTGCCTGACGCCCAAAACAAGGTCTGGCATGCACATCCGGTATGGTTTCTCGACGGCAATCCAATTGTTGGCTATAGCAAGCTGAAAGGATGTATCCGTTTGCTGTTCTGGAGTGGTCAGTCCTTTGCGTCGCCTGGCCTGACGGCTGAGGGCAAATTTAAAGCTGCAGAAGCACGTTTTGTGGCGGTGGATCAAATCGACGTTGTAGCCTTGCGCGCATGGCTTGCCGAGAGCCGCGATATACAGTGGGACTACAAAAACATCGTGCGCCGCAAAGGCCGGCTGGAACGCCTGAAGTAGCCGCGATCTCTGCAGAATATTGTCACAGCTAATCGCGCCGTCGAGCCGGTTCATATGATTAGCTATATGTAACGAACACAAAGTTTGCTTGATGAAAAATGCCAGGAGAGATGAAATGCGTACAGTGCTTATTTTGCTGGTCGGCCTGTTCCTGCTTGCTGCGATATCTATTTTTAGTAAGCTCTTTGCGGAACAATACCCTGCTGCAACAACATGGGGTATTTCAGCTTTTGTTCTGCTCTGGTTGTGTGCGACCGGGTTTAATATGTGGGTTGGCGTGAGCCGTGCGGGCTATTCAATCGCCGAAGAGTTACCGATCTTTCTGTTGTTGTTTGCTGTGCCCACCATTATTGCCCTTGTTGTTAAGTGGAAGTTTCTATGAGTGATATCCCGACTATTTGTTGATGCAGCGGCTGACCCCGCCATTAGCCAGCGTTGATTTTTTAAGTTTTTAGCGATAGCAGCCAGCACCAGCCAGGTTGCTTGTCGCGCTGTCTGGTAATAAACAGCAGTTGTGTTCTTTCTATCCCTTCTGGTAGTGTATTTTTCACTGTCTGTTTACAAATCCCGCTTTGCGCAACGTGGTTTGTTTATTTGCGCCTGCGAACGGCCTGGATTAAAAATGACTGCAATGACCTTGCTCAAAATTATCCTGAGCATCCCGATTGGGATTGGCCTGATCTATCCGTTGCTGCAACCTGATGCCAGTGGCGGCATCCTGGCGGAGCTGCAGATATTCGGTCCGGTTGGGTCCTTGGTCGCCATTGCAGTGTTTTTGCTGTTGGTGTTTTTCTATGCCCGCGATCTGGTTAAGACACTACAACTGGTTGCGCCGGCGTCAAGAACAGCCAGGCCCAATAGCGTTTGGTGGATGTTTGTGTTGCCGTACAATTTTATCGAAGATTTTTTCATAATCGCCAATGTCGCCAAATCACTGGAGGCCGAGGCGGTCAGCAACCCTGCACTCGGCGGATTTCGCTCCTTTGGCAGGATGTCGGGGCTTGGCTGGTGTAGCGCACAAGTCCTTTCCTTAATTCCCAATCTGCTTGGTTCAATCGCCGGCCTGGTCGCTATTTTTTGCTGGGTCTGGCATTGGCGGTTCATCCGCCAGGTTAATCGCGCGCTGTTGTTATCTCAAACAAGCTAAGCAGGCATTTATGCCTAAAAATGCCCGCTACTTTGATTTTTACAGACAGTTGCGGCGTCCGACGGTTTATCGATATTGATGATTTAACTTAATAAACAACAAGCAAACGAAGGGAAACGATGAAAAATAGAACTGTGAAATTGATGCTGGCAGTGATGTGTTTTGTGCATCTGCATGTGTTTGCCGCGATGCCGTTAGGCCAAACCGAACAATTCACGCTTAAAAGCCAACTATTGCTGCAGCCACGCGAGTTAATCGTCTATTTGCCGGCTGATTATGCGCAGTCAAAACAACAATATCCTGTGCTGTACATCACAGATGGTGATATTCAGGGCGCGCATACTGCCGGCACAGTTGATTATCTGTCAAAGTTTGATCTGATCCCCGCGATGATAGTGGTTGGGATTGTCACGCCGCGCCAGCAACGCGTGGAAGAACTGACCTTAGCGCAAAACAGTGCGGCCCAGTCTGATAAATTGGCCGGTGCTGACCTTATGCTGGCCCATCTGGCACAAGAAATCATCCCAGCTATCAAAAGCCGGTATCGCACTTCAGATTATCAGGCGTTGGCGGGCACGTCGCATGGTGGTCAGTTTGCCGTCAATGCCGCGATAAAACGACCAGGGTTGTTCAATGGTGTCATCGCAATAAGCCCTTCATTGTATTGGAATAACAATCAAATGATTGATTTGGCTGCGGCGGCGTTAAAAACACAGCGCATTTCAGGGCGGGTGTTTCTGTCCATTGCAAACGAAGAGCCTGTGATGACTAACGCTTTTCAACAGCTGGTGGATTTAACCAATCAATATCCGGGTCCGAAACTTCAGGTAAAAACCCAAACTTTTAGCGACGAAAGTCATGACTCGACAACTTTGGTTGGGCAATACCAAGGCTTAAAACACCTGTTTACCAATTGGGCTATCCCCAATGTCCCGCAAAACTTAGCTGATCTGCAGGCGGTGTTTAATGCCAGATCGCAGTTGCTGGGTCAAAAGCTGCAGATCCCGGAGGACAAAGCCAATGGTTATGCCCAGTGGCTGCAGTATTTAAACCGCCAGGATGAGGTATTGGAACTGCTGGTATGGAACAGAAAAAACTATCCGCAGTCGTTTAACACGCATATCAGTGTCATCCAGGCTTATTTGCATTTTAAGTTAACAGATAAAGCAAAAGCCGCTTATAAAGAAACCCTGCAGTCGCTAACAGGTATCACGGCGGCGCAACAAGCTGAGCTGGACGCATTGTTTAATGTAAAAGCCGGTTAATCTGGCCGTGAAGTTTCTGGCTGTGTCAGAATTGGCTGACACAGCCTGTCGTTTGGCATCCGTTGTCTTGCCGACTGGTATCGTCAGTATCCCCATCATCAAGGACATTTTCAGTGATGACCAAAATTTATATGTTGTTACCGCTATTTTGCGCTTTTCTGGTGTCTGCAGCGCCGGCAACGCTGCCACCAGGTGATGCAGCGCCATTGATCACGCGGATTGAAGCCGCGCAAACTGCCGGAAAAACGGAGTTCGATAAACTTGCACTGCCCGCATTGATGCAGCAGTTGCAGGTGCCGGGTCTCAGCATTGCGGTGGTCAAAGATTTCAACATTCATTGGGCCAAGGCTTACGGCGTTGCCGATGCCAACACTGGCCGTTTGCTGGATACCAATAGTCGTTTTCAGGCGGCTTCGATCGCAAAGCCGGTGACGGCAATGGCGGCGATGCGGATGGTCGAGGCGGGGCAGCTTGACCTGGATAAGGACATCAATACCTTTCTCACTTCATGGCAAGTACCGTCTTCGAAGCTAAACCAACAACAGCCGGTGACGGCCCGGTCATTGTTCAGTCACACGTCCGGTGCCGATGACGGGTTCGGTTTTCCCGGTTACGCCCCGCAGGCAGCGCTGCCGACCGTCGTGCAGATCCTCAATGGTCAGGCGCCCTCTAATGTGGGCAAAGTGTTGTTTGCGCGGCCGCCTTATAGCGAATTTAAGTACTCCGGCGGCGGTATCCTGATCATGCAACAGGCGATGATGGATTTGTGTCGCTGCGCTTTTGATAAGCTGATGCAAACCTCAGTGCTGACGCCGCTACAGATGACCCACAGTGCCTTTGAGTCCATGCCGGCAGCACAAACCGCGGCGTTGGCACATGATGAACATGGCAAGCGGATGCAGGCGCCATGGCATGTTTACCCGGAACAAGCCGCCTCGGCACTGTGGACCACACCGACTGATTTGGCCAAATTTATCATTGAAATTCAGACCGCGCTGCGTGCTGAAAAAGGCCAGCTGCTGAGCCGGCAGGCCGCCACAGAGATGACGACACCGGTGCGGGTCGGGCAGTTCGCGGTCGGCTTTAAAATCGAGCAGCTTGGCAAGGAACAGTATTTTTCGCACAGTGGTGCCAATTGGGGCTATCGGGCCTGGATGACGGGTCATCTCAGCAAAGGCTATGGCATGATCATCATGACCAATGGCGACAATGGCATGGCCCTGATGAATCAGGTGGCAGACCGTATTACCAACGCCTACGGCTGGAATGCTGAGTCTTCGAAGTAAAGCGGTTGCTGCGGGCCGGGTCTATAGTCCGGCCGGATAGCGGCAGCTCTGGTTTTTGATGTCGAGTCGCTGAGCAGGCTCCTGACGTCATGTGCGGTAATCGCTTTCAACGCGGATCATCAGCCTAAAGGTTTATTTTGATGTTTTTTATTGAGACTGAACATTTGATTTTACGTGATATGCGCATCGACGATGAGCAAGCATTTGTGGCCTTGAGCCGGGACAGCAAATATCAACGATTTTATGCGGAAGAAGATTGTACGGTGGAGAAATATCAGGCACTCACTCAGTTGTTTATTCAGCAAGCATGTGCCATCCCAAGAACTGCATTTCAATTGGCAGTTGAGTTAAAAGCCACTGGCAATCTGATTGGTACTGTTTGTTTAAGGCTGGAGTCAGATCATCAGGCCGCGATGGGCTGTGGTTTGGCCAGACAATATCAATGCAGGGCTCTGATGCAGGAAGCCGCTGTTGCGTTAGCAAATTTCGCGTTCACGAAATTGAATGTGCATAGAATTTATGCCGAGACTATCAGCGCTAACCGAGCGGCGGTAAAGTTATGCGAGCAACTGGGTATGCGTAAAGAAGCCGTATTCAGAGAAAACCGCTACTTTAAAGGACGCTGGTGGGACACTGTCGTTTTAGCGATATTGTGTACTGAGTGGCACAAACAGGCCTGACAAATCAGCGGCGCACTGGTGAAGTGTTTATCTGGTGTCTGTACTCACCAGTACGCTGTGTTTTATGTCCTGAAAGGTCTAAATTCCTCAGCTTGATGAGATCTGCAGCGATTGAATTTTGTCGTCATGCAGCAAAAACGCATACTGCAATTGGATTGGGCTGCCGGGGAAATTGCCGCTGACGCTGGCAAGCACGAGTTGGTGTTGATCTTTTGTGGTGATACTGAGCGGGGTGGCGCTGAACTGATACTTCTGCCGGGCCTCTGAAAACCATGCTGCAATCGCTGCCAGTCCGCGAAACGCGCCACCTTCATCAAACACCACTGCGTCTTTGGTAAAACAATCTTGTAGCCCCTGCAGGTCGGCGATGTTGCCGGCTGAAAAGTACTGTTTGATCGATTCCGGTAGTTCAATTGTCATGGCTTGTGCGCCTGCTGCTGTGTTGTTGAGCGGGCAGTTTCTGCTTAGACTGAACCGATTTCAAGAACGCACCAAAAGGTAAGTGACAGACCGATGAGAAAGATTTATACGCCATCTACCGCTGCGGCCGATGTGCAGGATGTGATTAAATTATTGGAAGGGCGCTGGAAGCTTCTGCTGTTGTTTCATCTGTTTGACGGCAAAGTGCAGCGTTATTCTGATTTTGAAAAATTGATCCCGCAGATCTCGCAAAAGATGCTGTCGCAGCAACTGAAACAATTGGAAGCCGACGGCATTGTGCACCGCACTGTGTACCCGCAGGTGCCACCAAAGGTTGAGTACCGGCTGACGGAATGGGGGCAGGCGCTCTGTCCCGCGCTCGACGCGCTGTTACACTGGGCAGAGCAAAAAAATAGCGGCGGGCAGGTGGTCTAGCTGCTTTGCGCACTGGATATCACTGAACCAGCTACGACGTATCGCCTGTTGATTCATTGCATTTAATTGACCACCTTAAGCCAGAGCAAAACCACGACAAAACCACGACAAGCTTTGCATTAACTTCAGGTTTTTGAAGGAAACTTTTATGCAAAAGCTGACACAAATATTCGCCAAATACTTCATCGCCCTCTGTGCTTTATGTCTGGGGGCTTGTACTCAATCTCATCTGCAAATATTCCCGGAGCTGGAGAATCCGGCCATGTCGCAGCAACAGCTAAGCGTTACACAGATGCACGCTGACATCGATCATTTAATTGAAGTGGTCGTCGCCTGGCATCCGGAGCTTAGCGAATACGCCGATCTGGCAAAGATCCAACAACAAGCAAAACTATTAAAGCAGCAGATTAATAAACCACTGCTGCGTACTGAGTTTTACACCGTGATTGCGCGGTTAAATCAGATGTTTAATGATGGCCATACCCTGTTATTGTGGCCCTATCCTGAGTACCAGCAATTGCAGTCGCAAGGCCATTTATTTTTCCCCTGGCAGCTCAAACTGGCCGAAAATGGCAGTTTGCTGCTGCAGCATAGCTACCAGTTAGCCGATGGTTTGCAGGTCGCCGCAGGCAGCGAAATTCTGAGCATCAACCAAGTGCCGGTTACTCAGTTACTCGATTCACTGCAAGCCTATGGCAATGGTGAAACTGCAGCTTTGCGCCAGGAAATGCTGGTGTCACGTTTTGGCCTGAGTTTGTGGGCGTCGCTTGGCTGGAAGGATCAGTTTGAAGTGACACTCAAACCCATGCAGCAGCCCGTGCAGACCCTGCAATTAGAACGGGGACAAGATTGGCAAATGGTTGACGCAGAGCGCCAGGATTATGCTTACAAGCAAATCCGGCCTGGGGTAGGTTTATTGCAACTCAACACTTTTGACCTGGATGAAGCCGAATTTGCTGATTTTCTTGATCAAAGTTTTGCCACTATACAACAACAGCAGGTGCATTCCTTATTAATCGACCTGCGGCAAAATACCGGCGGCAATACCGATACCGTCAGTTATTTAAGCCGTTATCTCAGTCATAAACCCTTTCGGTTGGTCTCGCAACTGCGGGAAAAACTCAACCCATATAACAGCGGTTGGTTTGGTTATAAAGGCCAATCCGGTACGCTGCTGCAGCAAGACTGGACTGAATGGGAACAGCCTTTTGCGGTCGATAAGCGTTTTGGGGGCAAAAGTTACCTGTTGATTGGCCCACGGACTTATTCTGCCGCCATCGTGTTTGCCACTGCCGCTCAGGATCAACAATTTGCCACGCTGCTCGGCAGCCCGACTGAAGGTTTTGCCAATCAGACGGCGCAAGGGAATTTATTTAATCTGCCACATTCACAATTGCGGGCTTATGTCGCAACACGTATCTTGGTCAGGCCTGATGGCAAACCGCATCGTCACAGTGTTGAGCCGGATGTCCGTTTTGACGTCCGTAATGACGACACAGCGTTGGCCATTCCGGGCGGCGCTGAAGCCGACCCTCAATTGCAACAGAGCCTGCAACTGATTGAACAGCGACAGCAAACCGCTCAGTGATCTATCAATCTCAAATAAAGAATGGCGATGAACGAAAAACTGCATATTTTAGTGGTGGAAGACAATGCCGTGCTGGCGACGCAGCTGCTGGACTTTTTGCAGGCGAAGGGTTTGGTCACCGATTACGCTGCCACCGGTCAGCTGGCGCAGTTGCTGATGCAACAGCAGCAGTTTGACTTGGTGATCCTCGACTTAACCTTGCCGGATGTCGATGGTTTAGTGCTGTGTCAGCAATTCAAACAAAGCGCTTATAACCCGCCGGTGTTGATGCTGACGGCCCGCGATAGCCTGCAGGATAAAATCAGCGGTTTTGAAGTAGGCGCCGATGATTACCTGACCAAACCTTTTGCGCTGGAAGAAGTGTATTTCCGCGTGCTGGCTTTGTGCCGTCGCCATCGGTTGCATCAAAGCTCTGCGCTGTTGTTGGGCGATTTAACCATCGACCGCGCAACGCGGCAGGCCAGTCGCGGCGGGGTGCCGCTCAACTTATCAGCCACTGACTTTAGCTTGTTGCAACTGCTGGCCGAAGCTTATCCGCATGCGGTCAGTAAACGTCAATTGAATGCCAAACTCTGGGGCGATGACGCACCGGAAAGTGACGCCGTGCGCAGTCATATTTACACCTTGCGTAACGCGCTGGATAAACCTTTTGCCAGCGCTTTACTCAAAACTGTGCATGGTATTGGCTTTCGGCTGGAGTTGCCCGATGCCGGACATTAGGCCAATCCGCACGGCTCATTCTATTCGTGTGGCGGTGTTAAAGCTCGTTACCGGCCTGGTGTTGCTGTTGACGCTGGGCTACAGCCTGTTGGTGCTGGTGTATGCCTGGGTCGTGGAAGACAATATTTTCAACCGGCTGGTCAGCGAAGAAGCCGCGTATCTGCAACAACATTATCAGCAATCCGGCATGGTAAACCCGCCAAGACCGGCTTTTATGCAGTTGTATCAGGGTTGGCAAGCACTCCCCGACACTTTGTATCAAAGTTACCTGCGTGAACCTATGCGGGTAGAATTTCGGTTGGAGGATGGCAAAACAGTACATTTGCAAGTGCTGCAGTTGGGTGGACAACCTTATGTGTTACTGGCGGATGTCGGCGCTTTTGAAGTGAGCCGCGAGTTATCGCCACTGTTGGCCAGTGCTTTGCTGTTACTGTTGTTGTTATGTTTGCTGGTCGTGCTGCCGGTCGCGCTGCTGTTAGCCAGACAGATCACCGATCCGGTGCTGCGTTTGGCCGCAGCGGTGCAGGATCCAGCCTTACCGGTGCTGGCGCCCGGATTTGCCAGCCTGTTTCCAAACAATGAAATCGGTACTCTGGCGCAGGCGATTGCCGACAACCAAAAATTTTTGCAGCAGGCCTTGGCGCGGGAAAGCCACTTTACCAAAGATATCAGCCATGAGATCCGCACACCGCTCAGCGTGCTGAAAAATCTGCTGCCTGATGTCACTCATGGTGCCACTCTCGGTACTGCGCTATCTGTACCAGAGCGGCAGGCTTTTGCGCAAGCAGTGTTGACGCTGGAACAAACCACTGAAACTTTATTGGCGTTGGCACGGGCGGAATCGGTACCGCAGCAGCAGTTCAATCTGACGGCGCTGTTGGAGCAAACTCTGCTTCAGCATTACGCTTTAAATCACAGTGCTGCCGGCCAGCGCTTACAGCTGGATATACAGTTGGCCGAAACGGTCTGGGTTGTCGCGAATCCCAGCCTGTGCCAGATGTTGCTGCAAAACCTGCTGACCAATTTGCTGCAGTATGCGTCAGAACCCGAAGTCGGCATTAAACTCTGCGCTGCGCAGTTAGTGATCAGCAACAGCTTTCGCTTGCCGTTACCAAGCGATCCACTCCGAAGTGGCCAACGCAGTGCGGCAAGCACAGGGATAGGCCAGGGACTGAGCCTGATCCAGCGCATTTGTCAGGTACAACATTGGCAATTGCAGCTTGCTAACGATGCGCATAAATTCGAAATCACCATCCGGTTTGATGCAATTTCAACCCTTGCCTGAGCGATTGTCGAAAAACACCGCTAACCGTTTTTCACCAACTCTCTGCCCCCCTGCAAAAATAGCCCTTCACAAAAGCACGACAAGCACCAGGGTAACTTCAGCCTGAATCAACACTAAGGAGTAAAAGATGAAGTTACCATTGATGATATTCGGCCTGATAGTTGGGCTCGCCATGGCGCCAGCTAAAGCAACACAACTGCCAGCCAAAGCAATACAACCGCCTGCGGCGCAACCTGCCAGCAACTCTAAGGTGGCCTTGCTGATTTCCGGTTATGGCAAGCAAGGTGATCCAGCCATCAGTTATGATTTGGAAGAGCTGGCCCAGGCGTATCTGGTGCTGCAACAAAACGGTTTGAGTCTGGATATCTTGTCGCCCAAAGGTGGTGCAGTACCGGTGCACAACCGCAAAGACGATTTGCCCTACATGCAGCAATTTAAGCAGCAGACGCCAGCCCTCATGCAGCTGAAACAGACCTTAGCGCCAACCGCTGAACTTGCCACTCAGTATGCAGCGGTATTTATTATTGGCGGTGATGGCGCCATGTTTGATTTGCCGGTGGATGCTGGCACACAGCAGTTCCTGCAGGCGATGGTGCAGCAAAAAAAAACGATTGCGGCGGTTTGTCATGGGCCAGCTGCGTTGGTTAATCTGAAAAATCCGGATGGCAGTTATTGGGTTGCAGGCAAAGAAATGAACAGCTTTACGCTGCGCGAAGAGCAGGCTTTTAGCGCTGAGTTGCTGGATAAGTTCCCGTTCATCCTCGAAACCCGTTTACGCGAACTTGGTGCCTTGTTTGTCGCCAACCAGCCGATGTTACCCTTTGTGGCGCACGACAAACTGTTGATCACGGCGCAAAACCCAATGTCGGTGCCTGCCGCTGCTGATTTATTAGCGCTGCAACTGGGCCAAACACCCCGCACCCGTACGCCTTTTCCGGAAGAAGCTACTATGGCGTTGCTGGCAACCGCCCGCAGCAACGGAGTCGCTCATCTTGATATCGCGCTGGCGCAACAGCCCGGTCTTTATGATCTGAACTACCTGGCTTTGTATGGCATGTACAGTTATCGCCTGGCGCAATCGCCCGCCGACAAAAGTACCGAACTGCGGCTGATGGCAAAAATCGCCGAACATTTTCAGCATCCACAATATCAGCTGGCGTTATTGCAGGCCTACCTGGCGGAGCAACAGCTGACACCTGCGCGGGCTTTGTATCTGCAGTTGCAAGAGCAAGCACCGAAATTATTGGAACAGGCAGGCGTCAGCAGCTTATCCTACTGGAGCGCCGTGAAACAGTAACGGTCGCCATTCCTTTACCAATTCATTCACCGTGCGCAGAGCCTGAGATTTGCATCAGGCTCTGCCTTGAGTTCTGTTCCTGCACGCCCAATACCTCCAATACCGATGTCACATGAGGCCATCAGATGGATTTGTTGCAAACTGTCATGTCCCCGGCAGTCTTATTTCTTTATGCCGCACTGGTCGCAGGGATTGTGTTGTTGTTCTGTACCATGGCAAAGTTAATCCGCTGGGCGAAGCGCAGGCCGGCTGGTGCCTATTTTTTGCTGGCATTGCTGCCGCTAATCTCGTTGTTGCCAATCCCGCCGGCAGAAGTCAAAAAGCTACAGCACATCAAACAGGAACAGGTCAAACGCAAGCAGGAAGCGGGCGAGCCGCCGCCAGATGAACCGACCGTTTGAGACGGGATGCCTGCAGAATGTTCCAGCTGGTTTGAGTTCGATACACTGCCGCTGTGCCAGACCACGCGGGCCCACCGAGGAGAATGCAGTGATGCAGGACTATCTGTTCTTGATGTACAACGATGCAACCGATCAAGCCGCGGCCGCCGACGATACCGCCTGGCAACAGTATTTTGCTTTTTTACACCAAAGTGGCTGCTTTGATGGCGGCAGTTCCATTGGTGCAGGACAGTCGTTTCGTAAAAGCGGCACCGCAGCAGGCAGCGCGAACCAACTGTCCGGATTTATCCGCGTTCGCGCCGAAGACTTGCTGGCGGCGCAGCAGTTTCTGTCCGGCAACCCGATTTACGAGGCGGGCGGAACTGTCGAAATTCGTGAGTTACTAAGGGATTAGTTTCATCGGCGACCTTTTCCAGCGTTCTATTTTGGATAGATTTGACCAAATCCGAGCCGGTGGGAATGATAACGCCAAGGTAAAGCATCTTTGACGGATTGGCGCTGCCCAAACAGACATGAATAGCTAACCTGCATCTGGATTTGAAAAACATGAACTTACTTTTTGTTTGTAGTGAAAATCGTCTGCGCAGCCCAACAGGGGAAGAAGTATTTTCGGCTTATGACGGCATTCATGCGATCGGCGCCGGCACAAACGCCGATGCTGAAACCGTGGTTAGTGGTGACTTGATAAGTTGGGCTGATGTGATTTTCGTAATGGAAAAATCGCATAAAAATAAGGTTGCCAAAAAATTTAGGGATCAGCTGAAAGGCAAAAAACTGGTGTGTTTGGATATTCCGGATAATTACGATCGGATGGATCCTGTGTTGGTGCGTCTGCTACGCAATAAAGTGGCCAAACATATCCGGCTTTTTGCCTGATAAAGACTCAATCCCAGATACTTTTCTGATTGAATTCATCAGCCCTCTTTGGTTTGTTATAAATATGTGGCATAAAAGAGTTGAAACTAAAAAGGCATGACGAACTGAAGGGACAAGTGGATATGGAACAACAGAATACTCAGACGGATCGCAAAATAAAACAACCGCCGGTCTTGTTTAGCAAAACTCAGGCTGTGATCTCACAACTCAGCAAACTGCTTGGTGGACCGCTGCTCACTTATTGGAATAACCCTCGGGGTTCTGTCTGCGCCAATGATGTGGTGGCACTGAATGAAATTCTTGAGCGGGTAGGTACCCATGAAACGCTCTATTTATTTTTGAAGTCTGACGGCGGCAGTGGCCGGGTTTCTCTTCGATTTGTCAATCTGTTACGTCAATATTGCCAGAAGCTGGTGGTGTTGGTGCCACTTGAATGCGCATCTGCCGCAACCATGATCACCCTGGGGGCTGATGAAATCAGAATGGGGCCAACCGCATATCTTACTGCTGTGGATACATCGCTGAATCATTCTTTATCGCCGGTTGATCGGGATAATGAGCGTGTCAGTGTCAGTTTGGATGAGCTGAACCGGGTGATTAACCGTTGGCGTTCTGAGCAGCATGATTCGACTGACAATCCCTATAAAACGCTGTTTTCATATGTGCACCCCCTGGTGATTGGGGCTGTCGACCGTGCCGAGTCATTGTCTGTGATGTTGTGCCGGGAATTGCTGTCTTACCATATCGCTGACGAAAACAAAGCGCATGAAATTGCGGCCGTGCTGAACTCAAAATATCCGTCTCATAATTATCCAATCCTGCTGAATGAAGCAGTGAAAATTGGCTTAAAAGCCGTGCCATTAAGTCGGGAAGTTAACTCCTTGTTGCTTGAACTGAATCGTTTCTATAGTGAAATGGGGCAAAAGGCGACCACGGATTTTGACGAGTTCCGCGCTCATGGCAACGAAATTCTGAATATCCTCGAAGGCGAAAACCTGCAGGTGTTTTATCAGCACGACAAGGACTGGTTCTATCGCAGCGAAGAACGGCGCTGGATCACGATGAATGACGAAAGCAGCTGGCGCCGGATAGAAAAAATTCGCGGCAAACTACACCGCAGTGTTATGCACGTGGCATAACGCCTAAAGCACCAGATCAGCAGCAATGTGCGACTGATACACAGGAGCGAACGATGATGTTATATCTTGTGTTTTACCGGCAGTTTTTTCAGTCTGGAGCTAACCAGTGAGTGCATTCACAATCAAAGGTCGCCTGAATCGGACAGTGTTGTCGAGTCTATTGTTATGCAGTAGTTGCATGGTACCTGCCCAAACACCGCTTTCTCCGCAAGCCAGCCTGCCCCAGGTTTTCACGACAACTGTCCCGTCACAGGCGCAAGTGCTGGCGGCGGCGCAAGCCAGTTTTACCGAGTATTTTCAGTTACTGGCGTTGCCAAATGACGCCGTGGTCGCCGCCGATATTCAGAAAAATACTGATTTCCTGCAGCAGGCGTTTAACCGCCGTGGTTTTACCACGCAACAGCTGGCCAATAACGGCAAACCGCTGCTGTACGCTGAATATCGCAGCCAGTCGCCTGACGCAAAAACGCTGTTGTTTTATATGCATCTGGACGGCCAGCCGGTGTTGCCCGAGCAGTGGGCGCAGACCAGTCCGTGGCAGGCGGTGGTGAAAAAACGCAACCAGCAAGGCCAGTGGCAGGTGGTTGACCCTAAAGTACTCCAGCACCAACCGCTGGACCCTGAACTTCGGGTGTTTGCCCGCGCATCGGCAGATGATAAAGGCCCGATCATGATGTTGCTGGCGGCCTTTGATGCACTCAAAGCGGCAGGGCAGGCGCCGGCGTTTCACGTCAAAGTGTTGCTCGACAGTGAAGAAGAAAAAGGTTCACCGACGATTAAGGCCATCGCCAAGGCTAACGCAGCTTTGTTAAAAGCAGATGGTTTATTGATTTTGGATGGTCCGCAGCACGCCAGTAATCAACCCACGCTGGTGTTTGGCAACAGAGGCGCCACCAGCCTGGCGCTGACGGTCTATGGGCCGAAAGCGCCGCTGCACAGCGGCCATTATGGCAACTATGTGCCGAATCCGGCGCAGCGTCTGGCTACGTTATTGGCCAGTATGAAAGACGATGCTGGCCGCGTAACTGTGCCTGGCTATTACGACACAGTGCAACTGTCGGCCACTGAGCGTGAGGCGTTAGCCACAGTGCCGGATGATGCTGCGGCGCTGTTAAAGCGGACCGGCATCGCCCGTCCTGATGCGGTGGGCGTAAATTATCAGGAAGCGCTGCAATATCCGTCGTTGAATATTCGCGGCATGCAATCCGCAGCTATCGGAGACAAAGCCGCCAATATTATCCCGCATCTGGCGGTGGCAGAGCTGGACCTTCGCACCACGCCAGAGGCTGATTCTGCCTATCTGACTGGATTGCTGCAGCGCCATATCAAAGCGCAGGGCTGGTATTTAACCAAAGGTGAGCCAACTGACGCTGAGCGCGCCATGCACAACAAAATCGCGTCATTGATCCCTGGTGCCGGCGGCGATGCAGCGCGCACACCGCTGGATTCTCAACTTGGTAACTGGGTATATGCCGTGCTGCTGCAAGACAGCAACTCAGTGGTGCGGATACGGATGATGGGCGGCAGTCTGCCAACTGAACAACTGGTCAGCGCGCTGCAGATGCCTTTTGTCATTCTGCCGCTGGTCAACGCCGACAACAATCAGCACAGTTTTGACGAAAACCTGCGCATCGGGCATTACGTCGCTGGCATGCAAACCTTGTTGCGCGTGCTGCGCACACCTTATTAAGCGGGTAAAAGCGTGTGGCAGGCGCTGAATGATCCTGCAATACCTGGGCTGCTGTCAGCGATGCTGCAGTAGCTAAAAATTTTACGTCAGAGCACATTTAAGGATCGGCAATGGCACTGGAACAAAATAATTACTTGATTGCAGCTGCAGTCTGTTGCGTACTGGCGGCGCTTGCGCATGCCGGTTGTATCCTGTTTGGCGCTGACTGGTACCGGTTTTTTGGGGCCGGTGAGGCGATGGCGCAAATGGCGGAAAAAAAGCTGTGGTATCCGACTGTGGTCACCGCCGGGATCACCGCGGTGCTGCTGATCTGGGCGGCTTATGCGCTGGCCGGCGCAGGTGTATTATCCGGATTGCCGCTGACCAGAATTGCATTGGTATTGATTAGCGCTGTGTTTTTATTGCGTGGATCCGCATTTGTTTGGCTGATGCCCAAGTTTCCGGAAAATTCTCTGACTTTCTGGTGGGTCAGTTCTTTAATTTGTCTGGTCATCGGTAGTTTGTTTGCTATTGGCACTGTGCAGCGCTGGCAGTTACTCGGCAGCAGCGCCTGAACTGCGGGTGGGTTGCCGCAGTCACGACATGAGCGGTAAGAACCAGTCTGCGGACCGGACATTGTTTTGTATTTATCAGGCGGAAGATTTTATGTATCAGGGTAGCTGTTTGTGTGGTGCTGTGATGCTGGAAGTGCATGGGCCCATTACTTCGATCATTCATTGTCATTGCTCGAAATGCCGCAAAAGCAGTGGCACTGCTTATGCGACCAATGGTTTCGTCGCCACCGCAGATTTACGCATCATCAGCGGCCAGGACCAGCTTGGTGCTTACGAGTCGGCGCTGGGAAAACGCCGGCACTTTTGCCGGATCTGCGCCTCGCCGATCTTCAGCAGCAATGCTGCAGTGCCGGAAAAATTGCGCTTACGGCTGGGTATTCTTGACACTGATATCGTGGAACGACCGATCTCGCACAACTTTGTGTCGTCAAAGGCCAACTGGGATGATTTGGATGCACAGTTACCGCGATCGGATAGTTACGAGCCTGGGCGATAGCCGTGCCCGGCGAATTATTCTGGCACGGATTACAACCATTGTGCGCTTGCTGCCGACTCTGCCTGAACCATATCTCAGGGAGACTCCGATGAAAGCATATCCATTTCATTTTTATTCTGCCATTTGTACCTTATTGACCGCTTGCTGCTTGCCACTGGCAACTGCCGCCACCATACCGGATCTGGCACAGCTGGATCGCGACATGACCGGCACGCGCACGCAAATTCTGGTGCTTGGCACTGTGCATCTGAGTGAACTGCCGGCCGGTTTTGATGAAACTAAACTGGATCCGCTGTTAGCCAGACTGGCTGCTTTTAAACCCGACATCATTACGATTGAAGCCTTATCCGGCGAAGAATGTGATTTGGCGCTGCGCCATGCGGCCAAATATGGTCAGGATTATTGCGCCAGTACCCAGGTGGCGCAGACTGCGACCGGCCTTGATGTACCATCTGCTATGGCGCGACTGACGTCACTGCTCAGCACCTTGCCGGCAACGCCGACTGCCGCACAGCGCCGGCAATTAGCGGCGACTATGCTGGCCGCCAATGATCGGGCGTCAGCCTATGTGCAGTGGTTGCAGTTGCCGAAGTCTGAACAACGCGCCGCAGATGGTCTGGATCAGACCTTAGTGGAGCTGCTGCAGACGATCAGCAAACGCAATAACGAAAATTACCAGTTGGCGGCGCGGCTGGCGGCCCGGCTTGGTCATCAGCGGGTGTATTCCACCGACAATCATACCGGCGACAACATCAGCTATACCGATCGCGACGCCTTTGGCCGTGAGGTGATGGCGGCCTGGGGCGCCGGTAAAGTAGCGCTGGATGCACGCGAAAAGCAGGTTGCGTCCTTACAACAGCAGGCCGATCTGTTGCCGCTGTATCGTTATATCAATCAGCCGGCGCATCTGCAGGTGCTGGCGGAGGTCAATGTCAGTGCCGCGCTCAGGGCAAAATCCAGCAGCGGTTACCCGCAAATCTGGGTCAGCGGCTGGGATATCCGTAATTTACGCATGGTTGCCAATATCGCCGAGACATTTCGCGAACAGCCCGGTGCACGGGTGCTGTCTGTGGTCGGTGTGTCACACAAACCTTGGTTTGATCAGTGGTTAGGGCAGTTGCAGGGCGTTGATGTGGTGGACACTCTGACCGTGATTGCGAAGTAACAACAATTACCGGTGTGTGGCCAGTGGGATTCTGCCTGGACCAGCCACACGCAGGTAAAATCAAGCGAATGGGCAGACCCAAGCGACTCGGCCCTGTGGCGACTATTTTTGCTAAAAATAACCCCAAATCTGCTTTCTAATCAAAAAATATGATGAAGGTGACTGATTTAAGTCAGTTTCCTAAATCGCATTTCAGGTCTACCTTTAATCCAACTCAGATGGAGCAGTGCGCTGCTGCTGAATTTAACCCGCGAATTGAACCAGGAAAAAGGAACCCTCAGATGGATACAAACAAATCAACCGGTGGCAAATGCCCTGTGATGCACGGCGCCAATACCAATGCTGCCAATGCGACGATGAACTGGTGGCCAAACGCGCTGAACCTCGACATCCTGCACCAACACGACAGCAAAACCAATCCGATGGCCCCCGGTTTTAACTATGCCGAAGCCTTTAAAACGCTGGATCTGGAAGCCGTCAAAACCGATTTAAAAACATTGATGACCGACTCACAGGACTGGTGGCCGGCCGACTGGGGCCATTATGGTGGCCTGATGATCCGGCTGGCCTGGCACTCGGCCGGGACTTACCGTATCGCTGACGGCCGTGGCGGCGGTGGCACTGGCAGTCAGCGGTTTGCGCCGCTGAACAGCTGGCCGGACAACGGCAATCTCGACAAAGCGCGGCGTTTGTTGTGGCCGGTTAAACGCAAATACGGCAATAAATTATCCTGGGCCGATTTAATGATCCTGGCCGGTAATATGGCTTATGAATCGATGGGCCTGAAAACTTTTGGTTTTGCTGGCGGCCGCGAAGATATCTGGCATCCGGAAAAAGACATTTATTGGGGTTCAGAAAAACAATGGCTGCAGGCGTCCGGTGGCGAAGGTAGTCGCTATAGCGGTGAGCGTGATTTAGAAAACCCATTGGCCGCGGTAATGATGGGGCTGATTTATGTCAACCCGGAAGGCGTGGACGGTAACCCGGATCCATTAAAAACGGCGCAGGATATGCGCGTCACTTTTGCCCGGATGGCGATGGATGATGAAGAAACCGCTGCATTAACGGCCGGTGGTCACACCGTCGGTAAAGCGCATGGCAATGGCAAAGCTGAACATTTAGGCGCGGCGCCGGAAGGCGAAGATCTGGAAGCGCAGGGCTTTGGCTGGCTGAACAAATCCGGCCGTGGCATTGGTCGCGACACGGTCACCAGCGGCATTGAAGGGGCCTGGACTACCAATCCAACGCAGTGGGACAACGGCTATTTTTATCTGCTGTTTACTTACGACTGGGCTCTGACCAAAAGCCCGGCCGGCGCCTGGCAGTGGGAGCCGGTCAATATCAAAGAAGAAGATAAACCGGTCGATGTGGAAGACCCGACTATTCGGCGTAATCCGATCATGACCGACGCTGACATGGCGCTGAAAATGGACCCGGTCTATCGCCAAATTGCCGAGAAGTTTTATGCAGATCCTGCTTATTTTGCCGACGTGTTTGCCCGCGCCTGGTTTAAATTAACGCACCGCGACCTGGGGCCAAAAAGCCGCTATTTAGGCCCGGATGTGCCAGCAGAAGACTTGATTTGGCAAGACCCGATCCCAACGGTCGATTATCGCCTGACCGATGCGGAGATCGCCCAGCTCAAAGCCAGAATTCTGACTTGTGGTTTAAGTCCGGCGGAACTGATCAGTACGGCATGGGACAGTGCCCGCACTTTCCGTGGCTCGGATTATCGCGGTGGTGCCAACGGTGCACGCATTCGGCTGGCGCCGCAAAAAGACTGGGAAGGTAATGAGCCGGCGCGGTTAGAAAAAGTACTGGCCGCGCTGAGTTCGTTACAGCAAAGCCTGACGCAAAAAATCAGTCTGGCTGATCTGATTGTGTTAGGCGGCACTGCCGCGGTTGAACAGGCGGCCAAAGCGGCTGGCGTTGATATCGTTGTGCCTTTTGCACCAGGTCGCGGTGATGCAACGCAGGCGCAAACTGATGTTGAATCTTTTGCTGTACTGGAGCCGCTGCATGATGCTTTCCGAAATTTCCTGAAAAAAGATTATGCGGCCGCGCCGGAAGAATTGATGCTGGACCGCGCCCAGCTGATGGGCTTAACCGCCCACGAAATGACGGTTTTAGTCGGCGGTATGCGCGTGCTGGGCACTAACTTTGGCGGCAGCACGCACGGCGTGTTCACTGATCGGGTTGGTGTTTTGAGCAACGATTTCTTCGTCAATCTGACTGACATGGCGTACAGCTGGAAACCGGTGGGCAAAAACAAATATGAAATCGTCAGCAGAAAAGATGGTCAGGTGAAATGGACCGCAACCCGGGTGGACCTGGTGTTTGGTTCTAACTCAGTACTGCGCGCTTACGCCGAAGTTTATGCGCAGGACGACGGTCAGCAGAAGTTCGTACACGACTTCGTCAAAGCCTGGGTCAAAGTGATGAATGCAGATCGGTATGATTTGAAGTAATTCGTTGTTTAAACGATAAAAAACGCCGGCAACTGCCGGCGTTTTGCTGTTTATTGTTGGGGGGATTAGATATTCACGGCGTTGCTTTAAGGCCACTTTGTGCCAGTTGTAGTTATTCGATTTTGGCGGTGTTTGTAGACCGCTAAAAGCATGAAGCAGATGTATCGTGGCAAATCCACCATCGCCACCACTGCGTTCGCCCGTTCGCGCCTCCCGCGCTCACTCTTAACCGCTCACTCCGCGGTTGCCGATGATGGATTTGTTGGCGTTTGGCAACAGCCGCTTTGAGTTAGTAGCGGAATATAACGCCGCAGGCACGATGCTTGAGCGCTACGTGCATGGCATTGGTAGCGACAACCCGTTAGTTATGACGGCAGTGGTACCACCAGGCCAACTTATCTGCTGACTGACGAACGCGGCGGCAATACGACGACCACGCTGATGCTGGACGGTATCTACGAGCAGGTGACGCTGCCAACCGGTATCACCGAACATAAATATTATGTCGGCGACGCCGTGGTGACCAAAAGGTCGAACAGTACCACCGATACCTTTTATCTGCACAAAGACCAGCAAGGCAGCACCACAGCTATCACCAATGCGGCTGGCACCACAGTGCAGCAGCTGATGTATGACCCCTGGGGCAAGCAATTCCTGGTCAATAACAGCATCCTGAGTTACAGCAGCCCGGCGCAAAGCAAAGGCTATACCGGCCATGAAATGGTCAACGACTTTGAAGTTATTCACATGGGCGGCAGAACCTACAACCCGACCTTAGGCCGGTTTATGCAGGCAGATCCGTTTATTCAGGAGCCGGGCAATTTGCAGAGTTATAACCGGTATGCTTATGTACAGAATAATCCGATGAGTTATACGGATCCGAGTGGGTATTTTATTGCAGGTTTGTTAAAGAGTGCTGTTCGTTCTGTTCTCAAACTGATCCCACAGAATGTTGGGAATTTTATGATTAGTTTAGGAGCCAAATTTTGTGGCCAATGGGCGGGCGCTTGTGCTGCAGCTGCAACTTATGAATTCAGCCGTGCTCATGGTATGAGCAGAACAGGTGCACTCAGAGCTGCAGCTGCTGCAGGTGCTGCTGCCTATGCATTTGGAAAAATTGGCGAGTATTATGGTGATGTCGGAGACCAAAATTTCTTAGATGCGTTAGAGAATGGTGCTGACTTTAGCCAATTGACATCCTTCGGTGGCAATCTTTTAACCGGAGGGCAAATCGCGGGTCAGATCGCGGCTCATGCGGTGACTGGCGGCATTGTGTCGAGTATTGGCGGTGGCAAATTTGGCCATGGCTTCTTTAGTGCAGGTGTGACTAAAGGGCTGGGGACGCCTATCTCTGCTCACTTTGATCAAGGCGTGATTTCTGGCACCATCACACAAATGGTGATTGGCGGCACAGCTTCGGTTATTGCGGGTGGTAAGTTTGCTAATGGTGCTAGGACTGCGGCTTATCAGTACTTATTCAATCAGATGAGTAAAGTTAACTATAAGCAAATATTGAAAGATGTGAAGCGGACGTGGCGTGAATATTGGCTGGATGAAATGGCTAGCAATACTCACGGATGTAATGTGATAGCCGGCATGGATTGTATTCCTCTAGCCCTAAATACGGGGATTACATTGACAGGTGCTGGTGCCTTAGTTACTGGCTCATTCAGACTTAGTGCATATTCTTTTTCTCTATCGGCTACGAAGTGGTCTGTATACGATCGAAATTCTGAAGGTGTTGGTTGGCTAGTTGTGGATGCAGTTAGTATGAGGGCAACATCTTTCTTTCACAACGATATATTCCTACATGGCGCGGACCATGTAATGAGTGCCTATAGCTATCTGTTTCAGACGGGTGATATGGTACATCAGATGGAAGTTAACCAAAATAAATACTGCAGTATCCCTATTAGGTGTGGACAATGAAATTTCATGTAAAAGATTTTATGTATTTTTGCTCGATTATGATGATCCCAACAATGATATTATTTAGTGGTGTGATCGGTTATGCATTCTTGGCTTACATGATCTCTTTCTTGCTGTTCAGGTATGATACCTTAATGCAGAAAATTCGGAATAATATTGATAAAACTGATTTCTTTTATTTTTCCTGTACGGCACTAGGTTTGTTATTAGGCACTACTTCAATATTGATTGATGGAGGGGCTATTTGGCCCCTTATCTGGGTTGCGTATTTTTTTGTTTATTCACATCCATATAGTGATCGATTTAAAAAATTTAATGAAAAAAATTGAATACCATAGAGAGCAAAACCTGACGGATCCCCAGAAATAACCTAACCATATCATCCGCTCACTTTCCTGACATTGGTCCAATCAAAAAGACCCGCCCATTCAAGCAGTTGCCTGACTGCCGCCTGGATTTCCTCACCGCTGATACCGACTCTGGCTAATCGGCACAACCGTTTACCCAGATAATTGAACGACAACACTCTGCGATGTTTCAGCGAATTCGCCTGGAACGACCGATGCTTGCCGGCGAGTTCTGCTGCCAACCCA
>NZ_CP013656.1:0-1222333 GCF_001518915.1 Rheinheimera sp. F8 | reverse complement strand
AGAACTCGCCGGCAAGCATCGGTCGTTCCAGGCGAATTCGCTGAAACATCGCAGAGTGTTGTCGTTCAATTATCTGGGTAAACGGTTGTGCCGATTAGCCAGAGTCGGTATCAGCGGTGAGGAAATCCAGGCGGCAGTCAGGCAACTGCTTGAATGGGCGGGTCTTTTTGATTGGACCAATGTCAGGAAAGTGAGCGGATGATATGGTTAGGTTATTTCTGGGGATCCGTCAGGCGTATTGATGAAAATCAGGCAATTAGCGATGAAAACATAAATCCATCAAGCTTCGTAGTGTGGGATATGGAAAAATTTATTGAAGCAGCATCAACTCCCGGAAAGGTTGTTGATGGAATGTCCAGTCATTTGAATAGTCATAGGTTTTCTATGAAACCCGGTGAACTTCATTTCAAGCCTTTCGAGAAGAAATTCTGGATTTACCAAGGTATTGAAAAGTACCACAAGTTCAAAAAAGACAGAGACTATGCTATTTCAATTAGCGGGTTACCATTTAATGTGATGCACGAAGATAAATATGAAGAAATTGCTGTCCTTTCATCAAATATGGCTTTAATCCCTAAGGAGTGCACAACCCATCGAAAGTAATTCAGGACACCCATAAACCGGTGTCCTTTTTTCATCCCCAAAACCGCGCAAAATCCCCAGCAGCCCGATCAGTCATTTCCAGTAGAACTGATCAGTGCTCGCCAGCAGGGCTGTCATTTTGCTGCAGCGCCAACATAGCCAACGAAAATCCGAAGGTCTGCAATTAAGGCAAAGCAGAGATTCGTTTTTTCGAGAGCGCCTGATCTAAACAGCTGCTTATCGCTCAAAGCACCGATCTCCAAACGCGAACAAAGCCAACATCTGCAGTCGCGGGATGAGCGGTCAAGAGTCAGTGCGGGATCCGCGAACGCAGTGATGGCGGAGTTGGTTTTCTACTAAACAGGCGCTTTGCTGGCTGGTATCTACGCTGCCTGTTTGGTGTTTAACACACCGCTGATGGTCAGTCACGCTGGCGCATAGCCCAGTACAAACTCAACAAAATCAGCAGCGAACCTGCGGCCAATGTGCACCAGTTGACCGCGTGTTGCCAGAAGGCAAAATTCACCAGCAGACCGGCCGGAATGAGCACATTGTTCATCACCGCAAGCTGATTGGCACTGACTTGCCTTGCGCCGGCGTTCCACAGCCAATAACCCAGGCCGGAAGCAACCAGACCCAGCCACAGCAAAATGCCAATTTCCAGCTTTGTCTCCGGCAGGCGTTGCCAGTTGGCGAACAGTGCGGTGGCAGTCAGGCTGACGACAGTCGCGCCGACAAAAAACCAGCCGAACTGATGTTTTTGCGTACCGACTGAACCTAAAGCTAACCGCCGGTAAGCGACCTGGCCAAAGGCAAAACACAAATTGGCGCCCTGGATCAGTAAAAGCCCGAGCCAGAAATCGTTGCTGAGCTGCTGATAACGCATCACCAACGCGCCAGCAACGGCGAGCAGCGCCGGGCCCAACCAGCGCCAATGCAGTTTTTTATAGCGCCAGTAATAATCCAGCACTGAGATATACACCGGCGTCAGAATGGTGAATAACAACACTTCCGCCACCGAAAGATACAAAAAGCTGTGATAGAGCAGCAGGTACATCAGACCAAGCTGCACGGCGCCGATGCCAGCGAGCTGCAGCGCCTGAGTGGTGGCGGTGCGGTATTTCAATAAAAACGGACTGAATAACAACAGCGCCAGCAACATCCGGCTGCTGACGGCTAAATACGGATCGACCGTCGCGGCGAGAAATTCACCGATTAACGAAAAACTAAAGGCCCAGATCGCTGTGACCAGCCAGAGTAAGTGCATGCCATATGTCCGTAGCTTGGTAAAACCGGCGCAGCATACTGCAGTTTACGCGACAGACCAAGCCGGCGCTTTTCGGCTGGTCATGCGCAGTATCGATGTGTGGAACTCAGTCGAGTTGCCACTGCCAGATATCAATTTTAGGCACCGGGCTGTATTGCAGGATCAGCCGGTTCTCGGTGGCGTCAAAGGCCAGATTGGCAGCCAAATCGGTTTGGCCGGCCGGCAACACCACCAGACGCCGTGGTTGTTGACTGGTCAGTTGTTTGACCCAGACTTCCACACCGTCTTTGACCGCCTGCAGATAAAAAATCTGCGTTGGTGTCGCCAGCCAGCTGTAGCTTTCACTGAAAGCATCACCGCTGATGATTTGCAGCGGCGCGCTGGCAGGTTTGCCTTGTTGCAGCGCCTGCCACCAAATACCCTGGCCGCGGCCTTTGGTATAATAAAAACCTTGTTCATCCGGCATTTGCGCGTAATTACCACTGCCTTGCGTCATGACTTCTTTGTGGCCGTTATGCAAATCGAACCGGGTCAGTTTGCCTTGTACCGGCAATAACACGGCCTTGTCATCGGCTGTCCAGCTCGGCCGGCCATGCACCTGAATTCCGGTATCCGGAAAGCTCAGCTGACCGGTGGCGACATCAAGAATGGTCAGCCGGTCGTGCAGCGAACTGGCGCTACGTGAAACAAACAGTACCTTGTCGCCGCGATGCGACCAGCGCGGATATTTGATCACGCCATTGAGCCGGGTCAGCTGTTGTTTTTGCAGCAATTGCCGGTCGGCCAGCCACAGTTCGCTGTGGCCATTTTCGTTACTTAAGTAGACCAGCTGTTCCCGGCCCTGATGAAAATCAGGCGCCTGATAACTCAATTCGCCGGCACTGAGCGGGAACACGGCACTGGCGGTGTGCAGCGGCACATAACCTAACTGCGGCACCGAGCTGTCCCGGTGAAAATACAGCTGGCCGTCCGCAGTGACCCGGCTGACAAAGCTCATATCATCCACCGCGATTGCGCTTTGTTTACCGCTATGGATATCCAGCACAAAACCCAGGCTACGGCCGTTATTCTCAGTGCTGTAAATCAGCTGACGGCCATCGGGTGACCAGGCCAAACCGCGAATATCCGACTGACCGGAGGTTAACTGCCGTTCGCGACCGGTGTGCTGGTCATATAAAAACACTTCTTCCGACAGGCGGTTGGCGCGGCGGGTCAGCGCGATATAAGGCCCGTCCGGTTGCACGGCAATATCGCGGACCCGCTGCTCGCAATTGTCATGGCACGGCATAGCTTCTGCCTGTGGGTTTTTCTGCTGTAAATCCAGCCGGTACCAGCTGCGGCCCTGTGCGTCGCGGCTGCCGTTAAAATACAGATAACGATTGTCTGCTGACAGGTCGAGATAGATATCACCATGGCGGCCGCAGGTTTGCAGCGTGTGCTCCTGCAACGTTTGCAGCGATAACTGGTGGATCAGGCAACGTCCGTCCAACGGCGATTTGCTGGAATAATACAGCGTCTGGCCGTCGTTGCTGATCACAGGTCTCAGCTCGTCCAATGGCGTAAAAGTCAGTTGTCGCGGTGCGTCTTCCGGTTGTTGTAAATCCCGCAGGAACAAATCAGCCGGTTGGCCAAATTGCTGCCAGCTGTAGACCAGATAACGCCCATCCGGCGTCACCGTAGGAAACATCGCCCAGCCTTGCTGGCGGGTGATCTGGCTAAGGCCTGTCGCAGCGGCTGGCCAGCGCCAGTAAAGTAGTGAGCAACACAGAATGACCAGGGCCATGAGCCAACCAGACCAGTGCCAACCAGACCGGCGCAGCCAAGTGGTCTTGCCCGGGGAGGTTGTGGGAGGCGTTGCGACTGTTACAGCCGGTGAGTGGTCAGCGCCGGGGATCTGCGCTGCTAACGGCATCGCCACCGGAGCCAGTTGTAACCGGTAGCCCTTTTTCCGCACTGTAGCAATCAGGTCAGCCTGCCCAAAGGGCGTCAGTGCCTGGCGCAATTGCCAGATGGTATTGGTCAGTGCTTTTTCGCCGACATAAACATTACCGTCCCAGACGGCGTCGATCAGCTGTTCCCGCGTCACCAGCGCCGGGTACTGGCTGGCCAGATAACACAGTACTTCCATCGGTTTTTGCTGGATCTGCAGGCTTGTCGTCCCTTGTGACAACGTCAGCGTCAAAGGCACCACATGAAGATCAGCAAGGGAAAATGGGGTTTCAGCAGACACAGGGAATAACATCAGACTTATTGGATAAAGGTATGCTAACGGAAAAGGCGGGACATCGCTATGTCCCGCCGGCGGCAATTAGAACTTGTATTCATAACCCAGGTAGAACACCCGCCCAACAGTGTTATAGCCGGCATCTTCTTCAAAATACGGGTACACATTGCGGTTCGGGTGGCCGACCGGATACAGCGGCGGCATCTGGTCGGCCAGGTTGTTGATGCCGAGCGTCACTTCACCATATTGATCAAAGTCATAACTGGCATTCAGATTGACGCGCTGATAGGCCGCCAGTTTGCTCCAGACCTGGGTCTGCACTTCTTTGCCCGCCGCGTCTTTTTGCACCCAGTTATTCCAGCCCTCTGCCGTGCCGAGGTAGTACCAGCTCAGATTGACGCTGAGGTCCTGCAGTGACCAGCGCGCCGACATTTCAGCTTTCCAGGCGGGCAGATAGTTGTCGCGGGTTTCCTCGACACGTTCGCCACCAGCATAGGCCTGGTATTCCTTTTTCAGCAGGTAGCTGGCTTTGGGCGTCAGTTTTAATTTGCCAAAACCGGCCAGATCCTGCTGGAAACTCAGCTCAACATCAATACCCTGCGATGCTTCATAGGCGCTGTTGATCGTACCGCGGCGCACGCACAGCAAGTCCTGATAAGTCTGGCCCGACGGCTGTTGCATGATGTAGCCAATGCCCGGCAGGTCATTACAACTTTTAAAGCCTGCTGTTTGGTTGTAGCTCGGGTTGGCCAGGATCCGGCTGGCGCTTTCACTGTACACGGCGCCATCTAAACTGATGCGCCAGAGATCCAGCGTCAGGCTGGTATCGTCCGTCAGATTGGCGACCAGACCTAAATTGACAAAATGGCCTTTTTCTTCGGTCAGGGCAATATTGCCGGCACTGATCGATTCATAGCTGTCAGACAAACCTACCGGATGATTCGGGTCCAGTTTTAATGTGGTTTCAGCAAAAGAACGGCTAAGGCCGGCGTACATCCGGTGCAAGTCTGGTGCGCGGAAACTACGGCCGGCGCTCAGGCGTAATAAAATATCGCTGTGGGGCCGCCAGGTCAGACCCAGTTGCGGCGTCGTGGCGCCACCGACATCAGATTTGTCGTCGTAGCGGTCGTAGCGCAAGGCCAGACTGGCATCGAGCTGGCCTGTGGCCGCATCAGCGCCGAAAATAGGCAGTGCCAGTTCGCCGGCTGCGGCGTAGCGTTTACGGCCGCCTTCGCCCTGGGTGCCGCCCTGGCCCAATAAATTCCCGCTTAATGTATCGGCGTCTTTGAAGTCAAAGTACCACTCTTTCGCCCATTCGGCCGAGGCGGCAAATTGCACCGGACCTGCCGGTAAATCAAACCAGTCACCGGTCAGTACCGCGCTGTATTGGTTCAGCCCGGAGCCTGCGTCCGTCAGTGTTTCGCCATACAGCTGGTCTCGTTGTGCGGCGGTCAGTGGGTTCATCGGATACCATTTGGCCGGATTGGTAGCGTCCGCCGGATTAAAGCTAATCAGTTTCAGCAGCTGGTCAGCTTTCATCTGATTGCGGCCCTGACGGGTATAATCGCTTTTGCCATAAGCCCAGCTCAGTTCCAGCTCATAATCGCCAAGCTGTCCGGTCACCCCCAGGCTTGAAGTCAGGTTTTTTTGTTTGCCGGTGTAATCGCGTTGCTGGCCATAATCATCCAGCCGGCGATAGAGTCTGAATTCCCGGCTGGCGGCAAAATCGGCGGCGTTATAGCTGTAACGACCCGGATTATTGCGGTCCATAAAAATGGTCGGGCTGATGCTTTTTTGCGCGTTACCGCGGTCGGTGGTTTTATCGCCGTATTGCAGTAACGCATTAAAGGCCCACTGGTCATTGAGTTCACCGTGTTGGTTCAGGATCAGGTTCCAGTCATCCTTCGCGGTTTGCATGCCTTCATCGCGGTTGGTGTTGTAGCGGCATTTATAACGGCTTTCATTTTCCAGCCAGACGCCATAGTCCCCAAACAGTTGCTGACACTGCTGTTGATTCGCCATCACATATTCGTCTTTGTGAAACACTTTGGAGCGATCGCGGATATAGGCGGTGGTAGTGCTGTAGGTGTCGGTGTTGTCGGGGCCAAGGCCTGAGGTCAGTGTGCGGTCACCGCCGCGCAACATTTCATCTTTGCTGTAATCAACGACCAGCACCGTTTGGCCGAATTTGCTGTCAAAGCCGGTGGTCAGCGCCAGTTTGCTTTTATCGCGGCCGCCGTGTTGTGGGTTTTCATGGCGCAGATTCAACCGGGTGCCCTGATAGTCCTTTTTCAGAATAATGTTGACCACGCCACCGACGGCGTCTGAGCCATAAATGGCCGACGCGCCGCCGGTCAGGATCTCAATTCGCTCAACGGCGCTGCTTGGGAACGTTGAAGTATCAACAAAGTTGGTGGTACCGCCGGTCGCGGTCGGAAATTGCGGCACGCGTTTGCCATTAACCAGCACCAGCGTGCGGTTTTCGCCCATGCCGCGCAAGTTGATGGTATTGGCGCCCTGGGTCCAGCTCGATTCATTGCCTTCGACCGAGCGACCGGCATTGCCGATGCCGGCTTGTAAAATCTCTTCAACGTTGGCAAAACCGGATAAGGCGATATCTTCTGCGCTAATCACTGTCACCGGTGACGCGCCGGCTAAATCGGTGCGCTTGATGCGGGAGCCGGTGACTTCAATGCGCTCGGTTGTCGCCGCTGCTTTGTTGGTTGCTGCGACCTGCGCCTGAGCAGGGAGGGCAAACGCGCTGGTGAGTGCCAGCGCCAGATAACTTGTCTGATGTTTCATCTTGTTGTTCCCGGAAAGTGAAGGGCGGTTCAGGCCCGTGCTTTGTTATTGTTCGCTGCAGGGAGACTGCGATCTCATCTTCAGCGCTGCCGGTTTCAACACAATGGAGCCCAGCTCGTTTCTGTGCCCGTTTTATCTCTATTAATATCTATTCTTTTAAAAACAGTAATTTAGATTCTAATCTTTCTCTTTCGCCGGGGCTGGCATGACCGGGGTTAACTGACCATCCAGACCCGATCTCAGATAGCGACCGTCGATATAATGCAGCACAGCACCGTTTTTGCCTTTTTTGATACTACTGTCGACCGAATACACCAGGCCGCCGTGGTGACTATAAACGTCTTGCATGCTGGTGTGACCGACGACTATCTGCTCAGCGCCAAAGCGTTTTAACTGCTGTTGCAGCACGGACCGGTCAACCGGGTTGTCTTTGGCAAAATAACCGCGATACCACAGCGGTCCGGCAGAGCCTTGTAACAGTTGCTGCTGCGGTTGCAACGCCAGCTCGGTTTTACTGCGGCCCCAGCTCTGTTGAAACTGGTGTTGTAGTGTATGGGTGTCGGTCTGATTATCAGCCTGAAGCGCGGCAAATTCAGCGGAAATACCGCCATGAACAAATAACATGTCATTGATCCGCACAAACAGCGGCAACTGACGTAACCAGGCGCCTAACACGCTGTGTTCGCCATAAAGCGCCGGTAAAGTGGTGTGTAGTTTTTCAGCCACTTGCTGGTAGTCCGGATGCACGTAACGTAAATCGCCTCTGAGCACCATCGTCTCGTGATTGCCGGGCAACAGATGCACGGCACCACCGGCGCGCGCGGCTTGTTGCTGCAGGTCGTACAGCAGCCACAGGGCGGAAGTCACTTGATTGCCGCGATCCATCACATCCCCGACAATTACCAGCTGATTGCGACCGAATTGCCAGTTTCGATCGGCGTCGATGATGTTGGCAGCCTGCAGCAAGCGGATCATCAGATCGTATTGGCCATGGATATCACTGATGGCGGCCCAGCGCTTGGTCTGAAATTGCCAGCCGCTGGCAACGGCATTCTGTACCCGGATCGGTTTGTCGTAGCCACAACGCGGTGCGACTGCTTTGGTCAGTGCCTGTGGTTGCTCAATCACTTTGCCCGCACAGACCCACTGCGCTTTGAGGGTATTGGCATCTTGGTGGCTGAGATAAGGCCCGTCCGATAAGACCGGATTTAAACTGACTTGCGCCGGACCGGACTGATTTTCGTTGGCCAAACAAGCGTGGGCAAGGCCGGCCAACACCAAGACACCGGACAAGTAATAAGCGGATAAATAGCTGTGCATCTGAAGCTCCTGAAAAAAGTTCAGCATGCCAAAGCCTGGCCAAAGCACCAACGCGCCGGACTCTGCTTCAGCTCGGTTTTGTCTCTTTTAATCTCTGTTGTGTGGCTTTGTCGGCAAAACTGCGGGTTTTGTGGCGCGGGGCTAGCCTTCGGCGTGAAACCGAAGGCCGTTGCAGGCAGGTTTTAGCTAGTGTTTTTCATCAGTCGCCGGGCTGGTTTTGGCCGTGCTGACCATCTTACGCACATCGCTGAGTAGCTGCTGGGCATCGTACACTACACCGTCTTTAATGGTGTAACGCACGCCTTTGGTGCGCTCAGGTTGGTTCTTATCATTGAGTTGATAATGGCCGTTACCGTACAACACTTTGAAGTTGGCCAACGGGTTTTCGGCAACTATCACCATGTCGGCTTTTTTGCCTGGCACCAGGCTACCGAGGTCTTTTTCCAGACCGAGCGCCATGGCGCCGTTCAGCGTCGCGGCCTGGATCACTTCCAGCGGGTTAAAACCAGCTTCGCGCAGCAGTTCCAGTTCCTGAATATAAGCAAAACCATAAATTTTGTAGATATAACCGGCGTCAGAACCTGCCGTGACACGGCCGCCATGGTTTTTGTAGTCGTTTAAGAACTGCATCCAGATCCGGTAGTTTTCCCGCCAGGCGATCTCCTGATCTGTGGTCCAGTTAAACCAGAAAGAGCCATGCGCATAACGATTTGGTTTAAAAAACTCGCTCAGCACTGGCATGGTGTACTCGGCGTGCCAGGGCGCATTACGCTGGGCTTCGGCATTGCGGGTGGCCTCATAAATCGTCAGTGTTGGGTTGATGGTGAAATTGAGGCTAATCAGTTCATCCCGCACCGCGTTCCATTTGTCCGAGCCTGGTGCTGCGGCTTGTTGCCAGAGTTTGCCAGCTTCGCCGAAGCGGTCCTGTTCGTTCTGGTAGTTGTAATCAGCTTTGTAGTTCTGCACCACCTGATTAGTGAACAGCGCTTCCGGCAAGCCGTACCAATGTTCCATTGACGTCAGACCGAGGCGGGCGCTGTCGAGCGCATTCATCCGCAGTACGTTCAGCTGGGCATGGTGCATCATGGTGCCAAGTTGCTGTTTTTTCGCTTCATCCAGTGCAGCGGCCATAATGGCTGGCGTGGCACCAAAAAATTTAATGCCGGCCGCACCGGCTTTTTTAATGTTTTGCACCCATTCCCGCGCCTGTTGCGGGCTGAACACCGGCTTGCTTAAACCCTGACCAAAACCGACATAAGGCACGATGCGTGGCGCAACAATCTTATGTTCATTTGATGCTTTGGCATGTTTCAGCGTCCAGTCGAGGCCATTAAAGCTGCCCGGTTCACGCACTGTGGTGATGCCATGCGCCAGCCATAACTTAAACACGTATTCGGCCGGCGTGCCCTTGGCGGAGCCACCGATATGACCGTGCATATCGATAAAGCCGGGCAGAATATACATGCCGCTGACGTCCATTTCTTTATCACCGGCTTTGGCTTTGGGCCGGCCTTCCGGCAGTACCGGCACACCCGGATTGCCGACGGCGGTGATTTCGCTGATGCGGTCATTTTCAATGACAATATCAACAGGGCCTACCGGCGGTGCGCCTTCACCACTGATATAAGTGCCGCCGCGTAAAATCAGCCGGGTATAAGGGCCTTCGCCTTGATCGGCGGCAGGGGCGGATGGCGTGCGTTCGGTGCTGGCAGCACTGGCCGCAACAGCGACGATACTCAGTGAGCAAATAACTGCGGTGCGCAACAAACGTTGCAACGGTGATTGGATCTGCATGGCGGTTCCCGGTATTGTGTGGATCAGCTTTTGCTAATCCTTGTTGTTTTTCTTTGTTTTTATCGCATCGCCACAATTTGCTCCTGCATTTGCGGCGTACCGTACATCCTGTACATAAAAACTGCGTTCTGGTCAGTGTGGCAACTGGGATCTGTCCATGCAAGCAGATCCGATCAACAGGCGGTTTGTTGCGATAACAGGGGAAGGGGCGGCACTGGTTGTTTATATCGCAAGCTGTTTATAATCGACTGGTTTCAGGCCAGAGTTCACCAGCAGGAAAAGGTGTATGCATCCGGATAAAGTCGACCGCAACCAACTGAAAAAGCTGACCGACCTGCCGAATATCGGCCCGGCCGGTGCCAAAGATTATCAGTTGCTGGGTTACCACAACCCAGAGCAACTGGTTGGTGTATCTGCTTTACATTTGTATCAGCAGCTATGTGCAGTCACTGGTCAGCAGCATGACCCTTGTGTGCTGGATGTGCTGTTATCCGTTGAACATTTTCTGGCCGGCGATGCCCCGCAAGTCTGGTGGGCTTATACGGCGCAGCGCAAGACTTTACTGCCATAACACTGATAGTGAATCTGTTAACTGACCTCATGCATCCACTCAGTATTTTTTGTTAATCACCTTTTTCCAATCCTGCCTGATGTATAAAAAACTGCACTAGTTTGGCGCTTTCGTTTCGATACAAATAATTACAAGTGTGAAATTTATGCTTGCGAGCTGAAACTGTTTCTGCCATGGTTTAGCAAGTTCTTAAGCAAACTGACTGCGACGAACCAACAAAATATTACGATAAATGTCAGTACACAACATCCAAATGCAGGAACAATTTATTATGCAAAAACTGATCAAAATAGCGCCGCTCGCTATTGCTGTGGCATCGACTCTGACTTTCTCTACAACTGCTCAGGCTGAACGCGTCATCCTCCAGGTCGACAATCTGAACAAAGGCATTATCACTGCTATCACCCGTCAGGCCGGTGGTGAAGTCAAAGTGGATGCAGACGGTTTTATTGCCGTCGAAGTGCCGGGCAAAAGCTTTGAAGAGCTCAAAGGCATCTTTAACAACCCGCATATTCAGTTGGTAGAAAAAGACGAGCTGCGTAAGCCAATGGCGCTGTTTAACGATACTGCCGGCAATCCGATGCAAACACAGGTGACGCCTTATGCGGTGTTCCAGTCGCAGGCCAATCAGGTCAGTTTTAACCCGGCCACAGCGCCAAAAGTTTGTATTATCGATTCTGGTCTGGACCGCTCAAACATCGATTTCGACTGGGGTTCAATCACCGGCGATAATGACAGCGGCACCGGTAGCTGGGACGTAAACGGCGGCCCACATGGTACGCACGTCGCGGGTACCATCGGCGCAGCCAATAATGGCGTCGGTGTCGTGGGCATGGCGCCAGGCGTCAAGATGCACATTATCAAAGTGTTTAATGCTGAAGGCTGGGGTTATTCTTCGGATTTGGCCTATGCCGCACAAAAATGTAGTGCTGCCGGTGCAAAAATTATCAGCATGAGCTTAGGCGGTGGCGGTTCTAACACCACAGAATCTAATGCCTTCCAGAATTTTGTTAACGCCGGTGGTTTGGTAGTCGCCGCAGCTGGTAATGACGGCAATAATGTCCGCTCATATCCGGCGGGTTATCCTTCCGTGATGATGGTCGGCGCGAATGATAACAACAATGCCATTGCCAGTTTCTCTCAATTCCCAAGCTGTACTGCAAATGGCAAAACTGATGAAAACATCTGTGTTGAAATAACCGCCGGTGGTGTTGACACGCTGTCGACTTATCCGGCAGGGATGGCAACAACGGCTGCGCTGAGCACAAACCTCGGGCCATTTGCGTCTTCTGCGATGGAAAACGTGGGCAACGCCAATGCAGCAACGTTCTTTATGGGCACTGCAGAGAGCACCAATGCCGCTGCGGCCGGCAAAGTCTGTCTGATTGACCGTGGCGTGATTTCATTCCACGACAAAGTGAAGAATTGCCAGCTGTCCGGCGGTGTCGGCGCTGTGATCATCAATAACGTTGCAGGCATGCTGTACGCGACTTTAGGTGAGGGCACTGCCAATACCACGTCAATTCCGGCCGTTGGTGCTGCTTTTGAAGACCGGGCGCAATTATTAGCATCAACCAGCGCAACTATCACTATTGGTGGCAGTGATTATGGTCTGATGAGCGGTACTTCAATGGCAACGCCGGCAGTCTCTGGTATCGCTGCGCTGGTTTGGTCAAACCATCCGACTTGTAGCGGTGCGCAAATTCGCAGTGCGTTAAAAGCAACAGCCAAAGACTCAGGTGCTGCCGGTAAAGACGTTTACTTCGGTTATGGTATTGCCCAAGCCAAAGCGGCCAACGACTATCTGCTGCAAAATGGTTGTGGCGGTGGCGGTACTACTGCCATTACGCTGACTGCAACAGCACAGATGCAGGGCAAAACCCGCTACGCCAACCTGAGCTGGGCCAATGCGACCACATCTAACGTTGATATCTACCGCAATGGCGTGAAGATTGTCACCACCGCAAACGATGGCTCGCACCGTGACAGCCCGACAGTGAAAGGTACATATCGCTATAAAGTATGTAATGCGGCCAGCACTACAGCATGTTCAGTTGAGAAATCGGTGACCTTTACGAAATAACGTTCGGTTTGGCAACATTGTTCTCTATGCCAAAGGCCTGCTCAAGTAGCAGGCCTTTTTTATTATGCGCCATCATTGGCGCTCACCGACAGAGTCACTGCACAGAGGCTGCACATAAATGTGGCAAATGTAAGCGGATCGGTTAATAAATGCGGTATCGTTTCTTAATTGTGAAAATTATTTTTCCGATGAAATTCAGTGAAATACGATGTTTTGGGTACGGCAGGACATATTCGCTACCGGAAATTACGACAATGATGTGACAGCTTTCTTTACATAACTGGTTTGGCGATAACACTAAAGCCAGACCGGATGACTCTTCGCGTGATTGGCATACATTATGAATTACTAAAATAGTCAAACCAAAATAAGGTAAAACCAAATGACAGCAGCACGCAAACTGACCTCAGCCGCGATGTTAACAGCGGCGCTGGTATGTTCACAATTTGCTCAGGCGACGCCAATGGGCGGTGCTAATAATAACTCGGGTGGTAATAATAACTCGGGCGGTAATAATAACTCGGGTGGTAATGACAACAAAGTCACTCCACCGCCTTGTATGGTTTCAGATATTTGGATCACTTCATATCAGAAACAAAAAATTGGCGCTGCAGAACAAGTCGTTGAACCGATCAACGCGACAGCATGTTACGGCGCTTTTACCGGAAACGATGATGTCAGTGGCTTAAACGCTGCGCCGCCTTCATCAAATTACAATTTGGGCTACGACGATATGGGCTGGCTGAACGAGGAATCGCCGCAGTACTGGCCGGGCATGGATGGCGCTTTTGTTCCTGAAGCCGATCTGCAAAATTTACAAGGCAAAGGGAATATAGATCCTGGTTGGATCTTCTTCGGCAAATATACAGCTGGTAATTTCGCGCCGTCGTCGACCTCAAAAGACGGGTTTGGCACTTATCAATATGCCAGTGATTTGATCAGTATGAGTAACTGCAAAAATAGAGCTGGTGGGACAACCAGTTGTACCGGCGGAGATGTAGTGAGTGGAGATTGGTTATATAAACCACCAGCCACTAACCCTGACGAACTGATGGACATGTTAGGCACCAACAAATTCTTTGATCAGGTGACAGTCATCTTTAAGTCTGCGCATATGTTCGCGATGTACAACTTCAACATTGCAGCACTTGGTTTGCCTCCGGTAGTAGGCACCACGGACGAAAATTATATGTTCAAAGGTTCATGGGATATGAGCAATACTTTATTGAATCCAAGTGGCGGTGGCGGTTTATCTCACGTCTCAGTCTGGGGCCGGGATCCGGTGACCGATGACACTCCACCACCAGTTGATGTACCAGTATCTGCGCCTGTAACTCTGGCAGGGCTCGGTTTATTATTATTAGGATTACATCGTCGCCGTCAGCAGGCTTAAGTTCTGATTGCACAAAAAAACCAGCGTGATGCTGGTTTTTTTATTTGTGGTAAGGCGAACTTCTCGTTATTTTTGCAACGATAGATCCCGTGCTGCTTTAAATTCTTTGCCCGGATACCAGTTTGGCCACAGCGCTGAATTGGCGAGTTCGTGCCCGACTAAATAAAACAGCCACAGGTCCTGCTGTGAACCGCGTAAATCCCAGCCCGGACTGAATTCGTCATTGACCTTGTGGTAATAATTCGCCGTGTAATCGCGCCGCTGCGCCAGGCCCCAATCTTTGCCATGCGCCACACTGTCGACACCACCGCGGGCATACAACATCGGCACGCCATAGCGCGCCAGCTGGAAATGGTCTGAGCGATAATAAAAACCATCCTCCGGTGTTGGTTCCGGTGCGATGTAGCGGCCTTGTGCTTTGGCATATTTATCCAAAAGCGACTCCAGCTCGGACGCTCCGTAACCAAACACCTGCACGTCACGCATCGGACCGTATACGTTCATCACATCCATATTGATGCCGGCGACGGTCTGATTCAGTGGAAACAGTGGATTGGCTGCATACCAGCGTGAGCCTAACATGCCGCGCTCTTCGGCCGTCACCGCAATAAACACTACTGAGCGTTCCGGCTGCGGCTGTTGTTGATAATGCTCGGCCAGCGCAATCAAGCCGGCAACACCACCGGCATTGTCTTGGGCGCCATTAAAAATCTTGTCCTCTTTGCGGCTGAAATCGAGACCAAAATGGTCCCAGTGCGCCATATACAACACAGCCTCATCAGGTTTTGTCTTGCCGGGAATATAACCAATGACGTTGCTGGAATCGATTTCACGAAGTTGGTTTTTGATGCTGATGGAGGCGGTGCCGCCCAGTGCTATCGCCTGAAAATCTTTCGCCAACGCTTTTTTACGCAGGCTCTGGATACTCTGGCCGGAAGCGGCAAACAGTTGCTCGGCGCTGTCTGTGGTCAGCCAGCCTTCGACGGCGGCTTTATGCTGGTTTTTGTTTTTGTCGGCCAGTTCAAAACGGATAGGGCTGGTGCCGGACACCACATTCCAGCCATAAGCGGCCGCATCGGTTTCGTGCACAATCAGCGCCATCGCTGCGCCCTGACGCGCTGCTTCTTCAAACTTGTAAGTCCAGCGGCCGTAATAGGTCATGGCTTTGCCGGTGAATAGTTTGGCATCGCCGGTGGCAAAACCTGGGTCGTTGACAAACATCACGACGGTTTTGCCTTTGACGTCGACATTTTTGTAATCGTTCCAGCCATATTCCGGCGCAACAATGCCGTAGCCGACAAACACCAGTTCGCTGTTTTTCACTTCAACCTGCGGTTGCATCCGGGTCGACCAGGCCATCATCTGCGTTTTGTAAGTGAAACTGGCTGGCAGTTTGTCGCCCTGCAGGGTAATTGCGGAGACGGCCACCGGGTCGATTTGCACCACGGGCACGGCCTGACGGTAGCTATCTTTTGCAAAGGGTTTCAGGCCAAGACGCTGAAACTGCTGTTCGATATAAGCCACAGTACGCTCTTCGCCGACGGTGGCCGGCGCGCGGCCTTGCAGCTCGTCGGAGGCGACTTCGGCAAAATAGCGGCCAAAGGCTGGATTGAATTCAGTTTGTGGCAAGGGCTTATCGCCGGCCGCCAGTGCACTGCCACCGAGTAGCAAAGCACAAAGCGGAATAAACAGGAAACTGCGCTGTAACATAGTCATAAGCAACTCTCAGGGACGTGCTGACCGCAGGCCGGCAAGTGTCAGAAAAGGGAATCGCTATGTTGCCATGGCGTTGCGGCTCACGCCTGCCTTTTTCGATTAAGCGGTTGGTGATGCGGATAAACGGTCAGTGCTTCACACATACAAACAACGCATTGCCGGACATGCCGTCCCAGGCCACCAGTTTGTCGTAATCGTGTTGCAGGATCTGCACGTCGAAATAAGGCGCCAATAGTTGTTGTAATTGCGCAAAAGTGACCGCCACCATCGGATGGGCGTCTTGCCAGATTTCGGTTTGGTCGTTTTCTGTCTTTTCGATGCGAAGGCGCAGCTGTTGTTGCTCACCGTGGCCGGGGTAAAACCAGCCGGACGTGAATACAAACCGGCTGGTGGCTTGTTGTGTCTGATGCGACACGACGGAAGCATTGTCGATTTGGCTTTTATCCACCGCATTAAAACAAAACACGCCGCCGGCATTTAATGCCTGATGCGCCTGACGGATACAGGCAGTGAGGCCGGCAATGGTCTGACTATAATGCAGCGAGTATAAAAAGCAGGTGATCAAATCCACCGGTTGGCTCACGCTGAATTCACACATATTCTGGCAGGAAAAATCAGCTTCAGGGCAACGTTGCTGCGCCAGTTCCAGCATCGGCTGATTGAGGTCGAGGCCTGCGCTTTGATAACCTAAATCCAGTAAAAACCGGATATGCGGGCCAGTACCACAGGCTAGATCGAGGTGCCGTTTGCCACCATTGCCAAAAAACTGATCGATACGGTGCACAGTGTCACTCTGCGCCTGATAATTGATGTCCGCGCACATCAAATCATAATAACCGGACAAATCAGTGTAGAGGGCAGTGGCAGTCATAACAGGTCCGGTTTGCGCTGGAAAAACGGCGCGCAAGATAGCATAAATTAACGCCTGCGGCGACCTGTCGCATCAGCTGGTGCGGTGGCCGGTTTTGCGGCAAAACTGGTGGTCGCGGTTGTCATCATCATTGGCCACAACAATGTGAGGAGTCTCCTGTGAGGATCAAACTAATACTAACGCAGTTGCTGCTATGGGGTTTGGCCGTTGGTGCGGCTGTGCTGACCGGTGCGCCGGATTTTTATGCACTGCTGTTGTTGCCGGTGATTGGTGTTATCGCCATGGCCGCTCTGTGGCGTGCCACTGCGCCCAAAGCGGACTGCTGTAATTCGTAACCGCAGCTGCGGATTCCATAAATGTAAGCGCTTTACAATAGCGCGGCAGGCGGGTCACTATCTGGCAAACCGACAAATAAGGAACGTCAGATGAAATTGAAGCTTCGCCTCAGTGGTTTGCTGTTTGCAACCAGCCTTGTCTCGGCCTTTGTGGCATTGCCGCTGGCTGCAACACCTGCGCTATCTTTGCTGGATCCGACCTTGAGTCAGTGGGAAACCTACCTTAGTTACCGCCATCAGGAGCAATACAATGGCAGTCAACCGACTGATGCGGCCGGTAAACCGCTGGCACCGTTTGGACTGTTTCCAGGATTGGATCCGCATGGCGTGTTCACGTTGCAGCAACAGGGCGGAGAAACGGTGTTGCGCGTCAGCGGTGAGATCTATGGCGCTTTGACCAGCAAACAGAGCTTTCGTAATTATCATCTGACGTTGCAATACCGCTTCGGCGAGAAAAAATGGCCACCACGGCTGCAGAAACTCAAAGATAGCGGCATTTTGTATCACGCCAACGGGCCCCACGGGCAAGAGTACTTCCGCTCCTGGATGTTGTCGCAGGAATTTCAAATCATGCAGGGCCATACCGGCGATTATTGGCAGCAAGCCAATTCGGCAATTGATATCCGCGCCTTCCAGCCTGAGGGCGACATGAACGCGGTGGCAGATACCACTCAGCCGTTTTTGGCCGCAGGCCGTGCCAGCGGCGGGCCGGGTTTTGTCATGCGGCAACTGAATGCGGAGAAACCTGATAATCAATGGAACACAGTGGAACTGATTTGTTTTGAAGGCCAGAGCCTGCATATCGTTAACGGTCAGGTGGTGATGGTGCTGAAAAACTCCCGCTATCAGCAGGATGGCCGTGACATGCCGATGTGGCAAGGTAAAATTCAGCTGCAAAGTGAAGCGGCCGAGGTGTTCTACAAAAATATCCGGCTGCAGGTACTCGACCAGCTGCCGGCGCAATACGCTGGTTATTTCTGAGCCGCAGTCATGCTTCTTTAGCAGCCAGATCTCAGACCAGATAAAGGTTGCACAATCCGGCTGGCACGCTGAGTATAACCCTCAGTGTTGCTGAGCCGGAGTTTCCTATGTCGTCATCTGCAATTGCGCTAATCACCGGTGCCAGCCGGGGCATCGGTGCTGCCACGGCACGGCTGTTCGCGCAGCAGGGTTATGCGCTGGGGCTGAATTATCTGAAGGACCATGTCGCCGCACAGGCGCTTGCCACTGAGCTTCGCGCCGTTGGCTGCCAGTGTATCCTGTTACAAGCCGATATTGGCGACGAAGCGCAAGTACTGGCGATGTTTCAGCGGCTGGATGCTGAACTCGGGCCTTTGTCAGTGTTGGTTAATAACGCGGGTATTTTACAACCACAAAGCTCTATCAGCGGGATCAGCGCAGCCCGCTTTGCCGCGATTTTACAAACCAATGTGATCGGTACTTTTTTATGTTGCCAGCAGGCGGTGCAACGGATGCGCACCGATTTGGGTGGGCAGGGCGGTTCGATAGTCAATGTCTCTTCGGCGGCGGCCAAAAGTGGTTCACCGCATGAATATATTGATTATGCCGCCTCCAAAGGCGCCGTTGACACCCTGACCCGTGGCCTTGCGCTCGAAGTGGCGGCGCAGGGGATCCGCGTCAATGCAGTCCGGCCTGGTTTTATCTATACCGATATGCACGCCGCTGGCGGCGAACCCGGCCGGGTCGACCGGCTGAAAAGCCGCATTCCACTGGGCCGTGGTGGCGAAGCTCTGGAGGTCGCAGAGGCGATTGCCTGGCTGGCATCAGGCGCCGCCAGTTATACCACCGGCAGTTTTATTGATGTCTGTGGTGGGGTTTAATGTGCAGACCATATTGAGGAGTGACAACATGCAACAACGATGGATACTTTTGCTGGTTGGTTTAGCGCTGCTGGTGCCGGCCCAGGCGATTGAACAAACTAAGGCGGTAAAAGTCAGCACAGTGCTGAAAACCCAAACCAGCTGGGACGGGCAGCCGCTGCAATATCCGGCGGGGGACGCCGAAGTGACCGGTATGTTGATTGAGATCGCACCAGGCGGAGAAACCGGCTGGCATCTGCATCCGGTGCCTTCATTTGGTATGGTGCTGGAAGGTGAGCTGGAAGTGTCCCTCAAAGACGGCCGGAAAAAACGCATGAAAACCGGCGATGCGTTGGCCGAGGTGGTCAACACGGCACACAATGGCCGCAATGTCGGTTCAGTGCCGTTGAAGCTGGTGGTGTTTTACGCCGGCAGCAAAGGCCAGCCGTTGTCGCAGAAAATACCGACAGAGATTGCGGCCGCAGCAAAGCCCTGAGCTAAAAACCACATTCAGTCTGACTGCATGGCGGCGCTTGCCCGATAAGCGCCCGGCGCCATGCCGGTGACACGGACAAACTCTTTGTGGAAATTCGATTTGGTGGCAAAGCCGGCCTGATACATCACCTCTGTGACCGCGAGGGGCGGGTTCTGCAGCAACAACTGTTTGGCCTTGCTGATGCGTTTATCGTTTAACAACACGGAAAAACTGGCGCCGTAACATTGGTTGACTGCCTGCGACAATTGCCGCGCCGGCACCTGCAGTTTGCGTGCGGCCTGCGCCAGCGTGATACCGAATTCAAGCTGATAGAGCTGTTGTTGCTCCAGCAGCTCTAGCCAGCGCTGATACACCACCTGCAATTTTTCATCAGCGGCCGCACTTCCGTCTGGAAGTGGTATCTGGGCTTCGTCAGCAAGTGGTGTCTGAGCATCGACAGGAAGTGGTGCCAGGGCATCGACAGGAAGGGGCTCGCTCAGGCTTGGCGTCTCTTGACGTTGCATCTGCGGTTTTTGCTGACTGCGTTGATACAGCCATTCCAGCAACGGGCTGCGCTGCAGCGCGAACAATAATGTCAGCAGATGCAACAGCAGAAACAGCGCTGCTGCCGGCAGCAACAGGCCTGAAGTGGGCACAGTGCCGCCTTGTTGCAGCTCAAGATATAGCATGGCTTCGACCAGCAGGTTAGTGCCAAGCAAAGTGCCCTGTAGCTGCAAATAGCGCCGCGCGACTGGCGCTGCGTCACCGAGCGAAGCCAGTCGCGCCGGATCCCGTGAGACTGTCACCAGCACCGCCAACAAATAACCGGCATAACTCAACAGTAAAAACAGGTCGAGATAATCCAGCAATATAGAGCCGCTGAGCAGCAGATAAAACGTCAACACGGCCGGGATTAAATGCCAAAGATCGCGCTGATGCAGCCTGGCGTCGGGCCGCTGTAACACTTGAAAAAAACACCAGAATAACGGTGCCAGCAACATGGCACCGACCGGCCGCAATATCGTTTGCGCGGGGAATAATTGCATGTGCTGCAGGGACAGCACCAACAACAGGCTTTGGCTGCCATACAATAAATAAGTGGCGCCGGTTAAGCGCAGCGGCCAGGGGCGGCCTTGCGGACTGAGCAGGAAATGCAGCCCAAGCAGCAGACACAACAACGCGATAGCGCTGTGTAGCATGATTAATTCATTCATCAGAAAACCATCGGCAACATCGAACCCGCAAAAACCAGTGTCAGGCCCACAAACCTGTGGCACCTGCGCTCGAACCGCAGTGTAACGTGCAAAAGCACCCGACAACAGGCGAATTTGACGTCCTCAAACGTGTTTCAGGACGCCCCAAAGACGGCAACCCCTTAGTCTGACGGCAGTTAATTAAATGAGGATTTCACATGGACAACACAATACAACACTGTCGCAGCTGGCTGCTGGCCATACCGGTACTGTTGCTGAGCTGGCTGGTCGCGCCAGTGGTTGCTGCCACCAACCCGGCCGCCAAAACCGCACAGACTCAGCTGCTATTTGGCGGTGCGCGTTCCACGCAATGTGTAAAGGCAGCGCCGATGCGCCAGCAAGGTTATGTCCGGATCGGCGGTATTGAACAATGGATCAGCCTCAACAGCACTGACTGCACATTACCGGTGATCCTGTTTTTACATGGTGGGCCAGCGAATCCGATCAGTCCTTTTGCCGATGCGATATACGCCGGCTGGGAACAGCAATTTACCTTGGTGCAATGGGACCAGCGTGCCAGCGGCAAAACCTGGTTGCGTAATCAACCTGCAGCCGGGGAACGGCTGACACTGGCACAAATGACACAGGATGGCCTGGCGCTGGTGCAGTATCTGCAACAAATCCTCGGCAACCGACCGCTCATTCTAATGGGCAGCTCCTGGGGATCAGCTCTGGGTATTAAAATGGTGCAACAACAACCTGAGTGGTTCGCCGCCTATGTTGGCAGCTCCCAGCTGGTCAGCGGTCCGCAAAACAGCCTGGCGAGTTATCAGACGGTGCTGAAATTAGCAACCAAAGCGCAGGATCAGGTCGCATTGGCGCAGCTTAGCAAACTGGGGCCACCACCATATGCCAAGCCAAATGGTATTCTGCGTCGCCTCAGCCGCCAGTATGAAGCAAAAATGGCCACGCCGGCGCCGGCTCACTGGTGGCAAAGTGCGGCCGAATTTGCGCTGGAGCAACATGCACCAGCTTATGAAGCGGCGGAAGATTATTCATTTTTACAGTTTATGGGTTTTGACCCTGAAACCAGCAACACCACTGGCGGTATGTACCATGATATCGAGTTACAACGGGATGCCACAGTGCTGAAACTACCGGTGTATTTTATTCAGGGCGAGGCCGACCTGGTGACAGTACCGGCAGTCACTGCTGCTTATGTCGATGCCATCAAGGCGCCACAAAAGGAACTGATCATGGTTGCCAAAGCCGGGCACGCTCCGAACGCTGCCAGCATTGCCGCCGAGTGGCAGCTGCTGCAGCGCATTCGTGCGCAGCTTGCCGCTCAATAGACCCGATGAACGCGGGTTGCCGGCTTAGCCCGGCAACTTATAGGCAGCGAAATCCGGCCGGCGTAGCCGCGGTGCTGCGGTGTAACAGCCCAGCACCAGCACACAAAGGCCAGCGCTGATCGCGAACAGGGCCGGTCCACCGAGGACATCAATAATCAGGCCACCGAGCAGCGGCGACAAGCTGTAGCCAATGGCATACAGGCTGGCAGCCCCAAAATAGCTGCCGCGCAGCGCCGGGTGCGCCAGCTGGTCCAGATGCACATTCATATTGGCAAACAACACTGCCTCACCGATGCTGAGGACGGCCATCGCTCCCAACCAGCCCCAGAACCAGTCAACCGGATTGAGCGCAAACCAAATCTGCGACAGACCCAGTAGCACCACGCCAAGGTGAATGCGTTTGATCACAGGCCAATGGCCAAGCAAACGCAGCAGCGGGAACTGGCATGTAACAATAATCAGCGAATTGACCATCACCAGACTGGAGATCAGCGTTACCAAATCCGGAAAATCCGCCCGCGTCAGGTATTGGATCAGGCTCGAATCGGCATGGGCGTAGATAAAGTTAATCAGAATATTGGCAAGGATGATCACGGCAAACAGCTGGTCTTGCCGCAGCAATTGCAGGATTGCGGCGAAATTCAGCGTGTGCGATGGCCGCGTTTGTGCCGCGCTGCTGGCCAGTTTACCGGGCCGGTACAACCACAACAGCCCCAATCCCAAAGCGCCATAAGACGCTGCCGTGATAAAAAAGCTATGCGGATTGCCGCTGAGGCCCGCCCATAAGCCTAATACCGGGCCACAAGCCGCGCCGGCATTGACCATAAAATACAGGCCCTGTAACGCCAGCTCACGGTCCTTGCTGTCGGGCAATAAATCGCCGAGCCAGGCTTTGCTCGGCGCATCCCATAAAGCGCGCGGCAAGGTGGCAAGGAAAATACAGCACAGCATCAGCGGCAAAGTGTCGGCCAGTGCCAGCGCAGAAAATGCCAGCACGCCGGTGACGGCACCGGCCAGCATCAGCGGTTTGCGGCCAAAACGGTCGGATAAATGGCCGGCATAAAAGCCGGCGACGACGGCGGTCAATGCAGCGGTGGTCAGCCAGAAACCGGTTTCGGTCGCGCTCAGCTCATAACGCTGATACAAAATCACCGCCAGAAAAGGCCAGACCATAAAATAGCTGCCACGGACAAAAAAATTGCCCCACAACATTAACCAAACCGGCGCCGGCAGCTGTTTTACCCGCTGCCACGACAACACTTGCGCTGACATTTTGCCTCCTGCATATTGAAGAGCATCAGCATGCCGAAAAAGCGCCCGCGAGGCCAGCAGGGAAACTTCTGTTTACAGAAAAGCAGTGTTTCCAGACATGACTGGTCTGAAGCGCGGTGACGATAGCAGGAGATAACATGTATCAGGGCAGTTGTTTGTGCGGCAAAGTGGTGTATCAGCTGCATGGCGAGCCGCGGCGCGTCTCGCACTGTCATTGCCGGATGTGTCAGAAACAGCATGGTGCTGCTTTTGCCACTTACCTGAGCCTGCCGGCGGCGGAATTGCACTACACGCAGGGCGCTGATGCCGTCAGGCGCTATCAGTCTTCGGCCTCAGTGACACGTGGTTTCTGCGGGTATTGTGGCTCGACACTGGAATGGCACGACAGCACAGACCCTGATGGTTATGTGGCGCTAACCGTAGCAACACTGGACAGCCCGTTTGAAATCACGGATATCCCGCACATCTGTACTGAAAGCCGCAGCAGTTGGTGTCCTTGCTGATAGTTGCCGGCCAGACTTTGTGGTATTGATGATATGTTGTGGAAATAAGCTTAATCAAATTCAGGGAAGTCCCATTGCCATATCAAATTCGTGTCGCTGACGCTTCGGACCATCAAGCCATCAGCGCTTTGTTATTACCGCTGGTTGAAAAATTTATCGCGCCGGACTGCTCGGCTGAAGGAACTGCTTTATTGCTGGGGTCGATGCAACCGCAGGCGATCCTCGGTTATCTGCACGGCGATTACCGGTATTGGCTGGCCGAAGATGCCGAAGGCCTGGCCGGTGTCATTGCTATCAAAGGCCGTAATCATCTTTACCATTTGTTTGTCGCTGAGCGGGCGCAAGGGCAAGGACTGGCACGGCAACTCTGGTTATATGCGCTGGCGCAATGCGCAGAAGGTGATGCGCCGGATGAATTTACTGTCAACGCGTCGTTATATGCCCAATCCATGTATCAACATTTGGGTTTTGTTGCCGAACAAGGCCCACGTGAACGGATGGGGATCACGGATGTACCGATGCGGCTGATATTACGGGCGCGTTATCAAGGGGACGCCCAGCCCTGACGATTTTCACCGCTGGTCCCGCCAGGGTTGTCACTGAGAGAACTGCAGACCACACTATTGATCCTGTTGCAAAAAAAGGAGACAGCGCGATGACAGCAATCGCAAAGTGGTTTTATCCGGTGGTAGTACTGGCGTTATTGTGGAATTTGATGGGGCTGTTTGTGTTCTGGACTGATGTGACCATGACACCGGAACAGATCGCTGCGATGCCGGCGGCCATGCAGGAGGTTTATCACAGCCGGCCGTTGTGGTCGGTTCTGGCCACTGCGACAGCTGTGATTGGCGGCACACTCGGCACTATATTGTTGTTATTGCGCCTGCCGTTGGCAACGCCGCTGCTGGTGGTGTCATTGCTTGGGGTGGTGCTGCAGGATCTCAGTTTTGCACTCCAACCGGCTGCCCGCGCTTTGGTTGACCAGACGGTGATCATTCTGCAAGGTTCAGTATTATTGATTGCACTTGGCTTGTGTTACCTGGCACGCCTCGCCGGACAACGGGGCTGGTTGAAAACCGGCTGATCTGCCAGCAGGCTGCGGCCGGGTGGGCGGACACAGATCGTTGATTTTGTTATGCTCCGGTTTTTGCTGCAACCGGAGCCTTTATGCAGTCTGTCATCGATTTTATCCTTGAGCTCGATAAGCTCAAAACCGTTACCCGCAAAACCAAAACCCTGCATAGCGATCGCTATGAAAATTCAGCCGAGCACAGCTGGCAAATCGCATTGTTGGCCTGGTCTTTAGCGCCTTATGCGCCAGCAGAAACCAATATCCACCAGGTGATCAAATTGCTGTTAGTGCATGACATCGGTGAAATCGATACCGGCGATACCATTGTTTATGCCAATGCCGACTGGTCGGCATTAAAAGCGGAAGAACTGACCGCAGTGCAGCGGATCTTTGGCCTGTTACCGGCCGGCCAGGCGGCAGAACTGTTGGCGTTATGGCAGGAGTTTGAAACTGGCGCGACTATCGAAGCGCAATTTGCCCATGCTTGTGACAGGGCTATGCCAGTGCTGTTGAATCTGGCTAATAATGGCCAGAGCTGGCGCGAAAACGGCATCAGCTATGCACGGGTGATCGCCCGCATCGAAGCGCCGATCAGCCAGGGCTGCCCGGCATTGTGGCACTATCTCAGTGGCAAACTGGCACAAGCCGAACAGGCCGGTTGGTTTGGTGGTTAACCGACAGTTGCGTGTTGCCGGTGAACATCCTAAGCTGGACAGATAAATAATAAAATTTCCGGAGACTAATCATGGGTATAGCTTTTGATATGGTCATGCTCGCTGTGATGGCAGTATCGGCTTTTCTGATCGGCGGCATCTGGTATTCAAAGTTACTGTTTGGTCCGCGCTGGTGTACTTATGCCGGCATCGACATGGAGAAACCGCAGGGCCATCCGGCGCGGGTTTTCGGGGTCAGTCTGTTATTTTCTTTCCTGGCGGCCAGCGGTTTTGTTTTTCTGTTTGGCCAGCCTGAATCTCTGCACTTGTCGCTGCATAACGGCCTGATGGTGGGGTTCTTTTTTGTGTTGTCGAGTTTTGGCATTAATTATCAGTTTGCCAACAGGCCCTGGCCTATGTTGTTGATTGATGGCGGTTACCATTTACTGCAGTTTGCCGCTTATGGTCTGATTGTGGGGCTCTGGCCGCGCTGATTGTGTTTATTCAGAAGGATCTGTAATGAAATATCGTATTGAACAAAAAATTCTCAGCCTCACCGACAGCTTTGATATTGATGATGAGGATGGCAGGCTCGCCTACACCGTCAAAGGCAAATTCTTCAGTATTTCCAGCAGCCAGACCATGTATGACCTGGCTGAACGTGAAGTACTGAAAATCAAACGTAAATATCTGACTATCCTGCCGGCCTGCCGTCTCGTTGCTCCTTCGGGTGATGAATGGCTGGTACGCAAGAAATTCTGGCCATTCTGGCGCGCGGCGTTTTCGGTGCAAACACCACAAGGCAGGTTAGAGGTTGATGGTAATCTGTGGCAACGCGAGTACCGCATCACGCAAGGCGAGCAATTACTGGCGCGGGTGTCCAAGGCCTGGTTTAGCTGGTCCGACAGTTATGGCGTAGAGATCTACCGACCCGACGCCGCCATCCAGCTGTTGGGCACCGTCATTGTGATTGACCGGATCCAGCATGCGGGCACTAATTCGGTCCTTAGCGACGACTAAATCCGGATTTCACCAAACTGGCTGCTGCGGTGTTTCATCGCAGCAGATCTGTAGTTAGTCGCAGCAAAAACCGAATAAAGCAGCTTCGCCTGATATAACCTTACAACAATAAAACTGGACTGCCCCACGTGATGCGATGGCAGGCAAATTGTTTTGAGGACAGCATGTACCACATTCGTCTGGACGATTTACAAGGCCCGGAAATCGCCGCCTTACTGACCGCGCATCTGGCTGATATGCAAGCCACTTCACCACCGGAAAGTGTCCATGCCCTGGATTTGACCGCATTGCGCCAACCCGATATTCGCTTCTGGACGTTGTGGCATCAGCCCGAAACGACGCAGCCTGCAACGCTTGCTGGTTGTATCGCATTGAAACAGCTGAGTGCCTGCTATGGCGAAAAACACGGTGAAATCAAATCCACCCGGGTGGCCGATGCGTTTCGTGGCCACGGCTGCGCCCGAATATTACTGAGCCATCTGCTTGCTGCCGCACAGCAAAGTGGCTTGCAGCGGGTGAGTCTGGAGACCGGCTCTATGGCGTTTTTTCAGCCAGCGCGCACCTTGTACCAGCGGTTCGGTTTTACCGAATGTGCGCCATTTGCCGATTATGCTGAAGATCCCAACAGTGTGTTTATGACGCTGGAGCTGCCTGCGCTCTGAAAGCCTTGTTTACAAAATTAGTTTCGACGCTGTGACTGAATCAGCGTAATTTAACATTCGGCGCGCAGGCACCAACGCTGCAGCCATAAAGCTAGAACGACAACCGGGTACTCCGGACAACTACAGAGGAACACTCCAGTGCGACATACTCTTTTAGCGCTTTCTATCGCCGCAGTGCTGACCGGCTGCAACCCGGCTCCGGACACTAAAGACAGTACACCAACCGCACCGGTACAGACCGAAGCGGCAAAGCCAGCTGAAACAGCGGCGGTGCAACAATCCGAATCTGAACGAATTAACCAATGGTTTGAACAAAAATACGAAGAACAATTGCAGATGAGCCCGCTGCAGATGACATTCCAGGGCCGTAAAGACAAAAACGATCAGATTGACGATGTGACCGAAGCCGGCGAAGACAAAATGTTGGCCTGGTATGCCGGCACCGTGGAAGAACTGAAAGCGAACTTCGATTACAACAAGCTCGATACTGAAGCGAAAACTTCATACGATTTATGGATTTATCAATACGAAGAAGTCCGCGATGCGGCGCCGTACCGCGTCAATCAATATGTATTTAACCAGATGCAAGGCATCCATGCATTATTGCCACAAGTGATGATCAACTTCCATAAAGTGGAAGAAGTCAAAGACATGGAAGCTTATATCACCCGGATTGGCGGCATTGCCAAAGCCATCGCTGAGTTGCAGCAACGGGCGAAAAAATATGCCGATGCGGGCGTACGGCCACCGCGTTTTGCTTATGAAGGCGTGATTGAACAGGTCAATAATCTGGTCACCGGTGCGCCATTTACCGAATCAGATAAAGAATCACCGTTGTGGAGTGACGCCAAAGGCAAAATTGAAGCGCTGAAAAAAGCCGACAAGCTCGATGACGCCACTGCACAAAAGCTGACCGACGATGCGAAAAACGCCCTGACCAGCCAATTCCTGCCGGCGTATCAGAATCTGGCGACTTTCCTGACCAGCGAACTGGAAAAAACAGTCGTCAATCCGACCGGTGTATCGACCCAGCCAAATGGCGTTGCCTATTACAATCTGCGGCTGAAACAGTCGACCACCACAGATTTAACCGCTGACCAAATCCACCAGATTGGCCTGGACGAAGTAGCACGCCTGACCAAAGAGATGAATACCATCAAAGATCAGGTCGGTTTTAAAGGCTCTTTGCAGGATTTCTTTAAATTTATCAAAACCGACAAGCAGTTCTTTTATGAAGACACTGATGAAGGTCGTCAGGCTTATTTAAAAGATTCGGAAGCCTTTATCCGCGAAATTGAAGCTAAATTGCCGCAGTACTTCGGAATCCTGCCAAAAGCGCCTTTGATCATCAAACGGGTAGAGCCGTTCCGTGAACAACCAGGCGCGGCGCAGCATTATTTCCCAGGCACTGCCGATGGCAAACGGCCGGGCATTTATTACGCGCATTTGTCTGACATGAAAGCGATGCCAAAAAATGAAATGGAAGCTATTGCGTACCATGAAGGCAGCCCAGGCCACCATATGCAAATCTCGATTGCACAGGAATTGACTGGCGTGCCGAAATTCCGCACTCAGGCTGGTTTCACTGCGTATCAGGAAGGCTGGGCGCTTTATACCGAAACTCTGGCGAAAGAAATGGGCCAGTATAAGAACCCGTACAACGATTTTGGCCGTCTGATCACGGAGATGTGGCGTGCGGTACGTTTGGTTGTCGATACCGGCATGCACGCCAAAGGCTGGACTGAGCAGCAGGCAGTGGAATACTTCCTGGCGAACTCACCGGTGGCCGAAGGTGCGGTGAAATCTGAAGTGCGCCGTTATCTGGTATGGCCGGGTCAGGCGACGTCTTACAAAATCGGCATGCTGAAAATTCTCGAACTGCGCGCCAAAGCCAAAGCTGACTTAGGCGATAAGTTCGACATCCGTGGTTTCCATGACACAGTGCTTGGCGGCGGCGCGCTGCCACTGAAAGTGCTGGAACAACGGGTGCAGAACTGGGTTGACAGCGTCAAAGCCAAAGGCTGAGCCGGCGACATCAGGTTGAACCGCCGGCAGCAACAACAGGATGTTTTGCGGTCGGCTACGTGACTAGCAAGCTGAATAACGCGATATCCAGAGGGCCATCCTAAGTGGCCCTTTGTTATTTATGGCACTGGCCGCTTTATATATCTGGCTGTCTGGCCAATGTTGAATGCGTAATGCCGTTACTGAGAGGTCTGTTTTTTTGCACTAAAGCGCTGGATTGGGTGGGCAACTCTTCAAAATGTACGTTATAAAAAAATTTATTTTAATAACTTAGCGAAATAAGTTTGACAGGATCGCCAAACGCTATACAATGGCCTTGCTTTGTTAGTCTGTTCAATATTTATGCACCACAACGAATGTTACTGTTGTTTTAGTACCTCCTGTATCCATAAGTTTAAACATCTCTTTCAGCACCATCGCCTGACACCAGGCACACTAAATTTAATTAATACAGGTAATTACCATGTCTAATACAACTACCGGCACCGTAAAATGGTTCAACGAAACTAAAGGTTTTGGCTTCATCGAACAGGCTTCAGGTCCAGACGTTTTCGCTCACTTCAGCGAAATCGCCAGCACGGGTTTCAAAACTCTGCAAGAAGGCCAACGTGTACAGTTCACTGTGACACAAGGTCAAAAAGGCCCACAAGCTGAGAAAATCGTTGTTCTGTAATTTGAAATTACAGTGACCGGAGCCAACAGAGCGAATCTGCGGATCCGGTAACAACCGAAAAAAAGGCAACTGCACCGCAGCTGCCTTTTTTTATGCTTTGTGTTTTGTACAAACCTAAACCATGGCAGCTGCAGTTTTCACCTCTGTTTTCCCCGCGCTTTCGCCGCCACAATCAAGAACAACACCATCAGCCCATTGCGTCTGAATCAGCGCAGGCGCTATGGTATATCCGGTATGTAGTGCGTCAGGAGTTACAGTGGATTTAGTCTATGGGTTTTTGCTGGGCTGTGTTTTGTTGGCGGCGGGCACTGTTTATTGGTACTGGCTGAGCCGGCTCTTACCGGCGCGGCATTGTTATCCGCTGGCTTTGTCGGTACCACTACATCAGTTGTGTACGTTGTTACTGGTATTTGGTCTTGGTGTGACGCCGGAGCAGGGCTGGTTTAGTTTTAGTTTGTTTTGTGTGCTGTGTGCCGTGATCCTGGGTATGTTGCTGTTGCCATTGATGATATTTGTCCGTTACGTCGGTCGTTGTCGCCCGCTGCAGGATAAGATCTAGCTTTGGCTTTAACCATTTAACCGCGAAAAAACGCAGCTGGACCTGCTTTGCCATAATTCGCTTGTCACACCGGTCTTGCTCTTTTAGTGTTGATTTTATCAACTCAGGGAGTGTCATCGTGTTTTCAGCTAAATCTCGTTCGTCCGGTTTTTTCAAGGCTGCAGGTCTGAGCGTCGCAGCCGGTGTTTGTGGCAGTTTTAACCTGTTGGCAGCAACAGCGGTACCAACAGAGGCCGCGCCACTGGTACAGCCATCTTATTTTGAATCCGAAGATATTTTTGGTCTGGAATGGGCCAGTGATCCGCAGTTATCGCCGGATGGCCGTACTATTGTTTATGTGCGCAACAGCAATGACATTATGACAGACCGCGCCCGCACTTCGTTGTGGCAAATTGACGTGGCAAGCGGGCAGCATACGCCGCTGTATGCTGACAAATTTAATTACAGTCAGCCACGTTGGGCGCCGGATGGTAGCCGGCTGGCGTTTATTTCCGATCAAAGCGGCAAAGCGCAAATTCACCTGCATTGGCTCAAATCAGGCCAGAACACCCAGTTAAGCCGGTTAGATAAGAGTCCTTCCAACCTGACCTGGTCACCGGATGGCAAACAACTGGCCTTTACGATGAATCTGCCGGCCACACCGTCTAAGCTGACGACGTTGGTCAAAATGCCGAAAAAGCCCAAAGATGCTAACTGGTCAGATCCGGTGATTGTGATTGACCGGGCGCAGTATCAGGCTGACGGTCAGGGTTTCCTGAAATCAGAATACCGGCAACTGTTTTTACTCAGTAGCGACGGTGGCACCGCGCGCCAGCTGACCAGCGGCGATCGCAGTTATGGTGATGATCTGACCTTCAGTCCGGATGGAACCGCACTGGTGTTTTCCGCCAATCTGGCCACCGACTGGGAATATCAGCCGCGCGACAGCGATTTGTACCAACTTGATCTGCAAACCGGCGGTCTGAAACAGCTGACCTCAGTACCAGGGCAGGAAACCAGTCCGGTATTTTCACCGGACGGCAAAAAGCTGGCTTATCTGTGGGGCAGTAATGCCAAACTGCCGTTCGCTAACGGTAAACTGAAAGTGCTGGACGTCGCGTCCGGCAAAAGTCGCGACATTGGTGCGGCACTGGATTTAGATCTGACTGCGCCGGACTGGTGGAGCACTGACGAGCTGACGGTGCAATATGATGAAAAAGGCCTGCGCAAAGTAGCGCTGCTGGATTTAGGTGGTGAGCTTAACGTCCTGACTGATCAGCTGTCTGGTACCGGCTTACCACAGCCGTATTTAAGTGGTGAGTATCAGCAAAGTGCCGAAAAGCTGGTGTTTACCAAAGGGGACGCGTCGCGTCCGGCCGATGTTGCGTTGTGGCAGGACGGCAAAGTGCGCCAGCTGACTCAGCTCAATGAAGATCTGCTGGGACATAAAAAACTCGGTCAGGTGCATGAAATCAATTACAAATCATCCTTTGATGGCGAGCCGATGCAGGGCTGGTATATCACTCCACCGGATTTCGACCCGAAGAAAAAATACCCGATGATGCTGGAGATCCATGGCGGCCCGCATCTGGCCTATGGTCCGCATTTTAGTGCTGAGATGCAGCGTTTTGCCCGCGAAGGTTATGTGGTGTTTTACGATAATCACCGCGGCAGTACTGGTTATGGCGAACGTTTTGCATTGTTATTGCACAACAAATACAGCTCGCCGGAAGATTATGCCGACCATGATTCCGGCGTGAATGCGATGATTGCCAAAGGTTTTGTTGATGCCGACAACGTCTATATCGCCGGCGGTTCCGCCGGTGGCATCGCCACCGCCTATGCCATTGGTCTGACCGACCGCTATCGTGCGGCGGCGGTGATCAAACCTATTATTAACTGGGTCAGTAAAGTGCTGACCGGGGATAGTTATTTGTATCAGACCTATCATCAGTTCCCAGGCGTGCCATGGGACAATCTGCAACACTACTGGCAGCGGTCACCGATTGCCAATGCCGGTAAAATCAAAACTCCGACGCTGATTATGACCGGCGAAGCGGATCGTCGTACGCCGATCAGTGAGTCAGAACAATTGTATCAGGCGCTGAAACTGCAACATGTGCCAACAGCGCTGGTGCGGGTGCCGGGTGCGCCACATGGTATCGCTGGCCGCCCGAGCCGGATGATCGCCAAAATTGAACATACGCTGGCCTGGTTTGAGTTGCATAAAAAGCAATAAGGCCGAACGGCGGTTTGAACCCAACAGAAAGGCGCTTTGGCGCCTTTCTGCTTTGTGGCAAAAAATTGCGCCAGCTCATGGCTTTAGCGCAAGAATAGTGCTGAAATCAACCTAGAACACTTTGAACCACTGCAGGTTTTGATGCAAACCGAACTGATCTTGTTACAGAACTTCGCCTATGCGCTGGCGATTGGTGCATTGGTCGGCATTGAGCGGGAAAAACATAAAGTCAGTAACCTGAGCAGTTTTGGCGGCGTGCGGACTTTTATGTTATTGGCGCTGCTTGGCGCTGTCGGCGCCTGGCTCGGTTTGCAACTGCAGCAACCCTGGCCTGAGCTGGCAGTGCTCGCGGTGGTCTCCTTGCTGGTACTGGCAGCCTATAACCGCAAGCAACGGGAAGAGCCGCAAGCGCCGGGTCTGACCACCGAACTCAGCGCGATGCTGGTGTTTCTGCTCGGTGGCGCCGTGATGCACGGCCATGCCGGGATCGCCGTCGCGCTGGCGATTATCACCTCGGCCATCCTGGCTTTTAAACAACCTCTGCACGGCCTGGTCGATAAAATCGGCAATGACGATTTGTACGCCGGGCTGAAGCTGCTGATCGCGACTTTTATCGTGTTACCGTTGCTCCCCGATCATGCCCTCGATCCCTGGCAGGCGTTTAATCCTTATAAGATTTGGCTACTGGTTATCTTAATCTCGTTGTTGTCGCTGATCGGCTATATTGCCACCCGGTTATTAGGTCCGGCGCGGGGCACTGCGGTGGCCGGACTGGCCGGCGGTCTGGTGTCGTCGACGGCGGTTAGTCTGAGCTTTGCCAGACTCAGCAAACAACCGCAGGACGGTGACAATCAGGACGATGCGCTGGCGTGCGGTATCTTACTTGCCTGGTCCGTGATGTCATTGCGCGTGCTCCTGATGGTTGGAATCGTTTATCTGCCGCTGTTATCCCCGTTATGGCCTTCGGTTAGCGCGATGGCGCTGGTGACGTTAACGCTGGCCGCCTACTTTTATCGCCGTGCGCCTCAGCTGCAGGCGAATTCTGCAACCAGTGTCAGTAACCCTTTTAGTTTGTGGGCCGCCAGTCAGTTTGCTCTGATGTTTGCCGCGGTGTTGCTGGTCGTGAAACTGACCGAACACTATGCGCCGGCGGAAGGCTTATATCTGGTCGCCGCTATCGCCGGGACGACCGATGTGGATGCGATCACGTTATCGATGGCGCAATATGCCCAGCAGGCAGGCCGGGAACAACTGGCTGCAACGGCGTTGGTGATAGCAGTACTCAGCAATACGCTGGTGAAAACCGTATTAGTTTGTACTCTCGGCAGCACCGGCTTGCGCCAGCGGCTGCTAAGTGCCTGTGGGTTGGTTGTGCTGACTGCCGCTCTGCTGCTGGCAGCGCTTTAAGCTCTGTGATTTGCTATGATGCGCGCCGCTGAAAAAAGGAGTCATCATGTCCAGAGCAGCCCGGCCTTCCGAAATTACCTTACCACCCATCAATCAGGGCTGGGACAACCTGTTTCAATTCGTCTGTAGCCAATTTCCGCGTATCGCACCGGAGATCTGGGCGGCACGTTTTTGCGATGGCAAAATGCATTGGCACAGTGGTGAGCAGGTCACGATGGAGACGCCATTTCTGCCGAGCCGGCGCTTATGCTACTACCGTGAAGTGACGGCCGAACCTGTTGTCGCGGCTGCACATCAGATCCTGTATCAGGATGAACATATCCTGCTGGCTTGTAAGCCACATGGCTTGCCAGTGATACCTGGCGGAGAGTTTGTTAATGAATGTCTGCTGGAACGGCTGCGCCGCGATACCGGTCTGGACGACATTGCCCCGGTACACCGTTTAGATCGGGACACGGCAGGACTGGTGTTGTTTTCGCTGGATCCACAAAGCCGGCCGGCGTATTACCAGTTGTTTGCCAGCGGGCAAATCACAAAGAGTTACCAAGCCGTGGCGCAGTTGCCAGACAGTCTGCGTGATACTGTGTTGCCACAGCAATTTGAATTGCATAACCGTATCGAAAAAAGTCAGCCACGTTTTCTGATGCACATTATTCCCGGTGAACCGAATGCGCATTCGACGCTGCAACTGCTTGACCGTCGCGAGCAACTTGGGTTATTTCAGCTGACTCCGCATACCGGAAAAACGCACCAGTTGCGTCTGCATATGCAGGCCATTGGTTGTCCAATTTTATTTGACCCTTATTATCCGCAGTTACTGAGCAAAACGGTTGTACTGGCCGGCCCTCTGCAGCTGCTGGCGCAGCAGTTGCAGTTTATTGATCCGGTCTCTGGTCTGCCGCATGTGTTTTGTTCGCCCAGGCAGTTGAGTACCTGGCAACGAACTGCCGGTTAACAGGCTACATCTCGCGGCGCATTAGAACCAACGCCGGCAAGCGGCGGCGGCATCCTGTGGTGGATGCCGCTATTACACGCTTCGTATCAGAAAAAAACTCAATATTTATCCATTATTTAACAAAATTTACCTCTAAGAAGGCTTTACCGCAGTCTTGTAACTGCTTACATTGATTCAGTAATAGCTGATATTGGTGATTAATGATTTCTGCAATGCAATTTTCCGCTGGTTCGGCCTTGTTGGCGATCCTGCTGTTGTGGTCCGGTTGGGCACCCTTTGATCGGACGACCTGGCTGTTGGAAATTTTCCCGGTGTTGCTGGTGTGGCCGTTGCTGTGGCGCAGCCGGCAGTCTTATCCGCTGACCCCTTTGTTGTATAGCCTGATCCTGTGGCATGCCGCTGTATTAATCCTCGGCGGTGCTTACACTTATGCCCGGGTGCCGCTTGGCTTCTGGCTAATGGACTGGTTTGCGCTGGACCGTAACCCATACGACAAAATTGGCCATTTGATGCAAGGTTTTGTACCGGTTCTTGCCGCCCGGGAGATCCTGCTGCGTGGCTGTTATGTACAAGGCAAAAAGATGTTGCAGTTTTTGTTGCTCTGTATCGTGCTGGCGATCAGTGCCGGTTATGAACTCATTGAATGGGCCGCTGCAGTGATGTTAGGGCAGGGCGCCGATGAATTTCTTGGCACCCAGGGTTATGCCTGGGATACGCAAGCTGATATGGCCTTTGCATTACTCGGCGCAGTGCTGGCGTTGTTACTGCTCAGTCGCTGGCATGATCGGCAGCTTGCATCGTGTCATGTTTAGAGATATGTTAAAACAATGTTTTATTGAAGTTACTTCGCGAATGGGAGCCCGGATGCACTGCTGCTGGACACTGCTGACATTGTTGCTACTGAGCAGCTTGCCGCTGCAGGCTGAAAGCCTGGCGCCAATTGTCGAATTTCTGCCGGAGTGCAAGCAAGAAGAGGTGATCCCGCTGAAGACGACCTTACGGGTTCGCAACAGCAATCTGCTGCGGTTTTCGCAGTTACGCGATGTGCCTGAAGTCGCCCGTTATTTACAACAAATCCGTGAGAATGCCAGCGCGCGCCGTTTTGATGCCGTGTTATTACAACAGCTGAAACAGTCGGAATTTAAAGCGCCGGGCAGCAATTCTGAAGTGCACGTGCAGCTGGAGATGTTTCGCTTCTGTGATGGCAATGATGCGTTATCAGATACCAGCTCTGAAACTGGTGGGATCCGGCAGAATATGGGCACGCTGGAAATAAAAACGTCCGTCAATACTGTCGTAGCGTTTGCTCGCGCGGAGTCGGAATACAAAGTCGTCGTACCGCCCCATATGCATGTGTCCCTGACTGAAGGCGCGATGGGAGTAAAACCGAAAATGACGGCCGGACAAGTGCAGGCATTGTGGGGCACTCCTTCCGCCGATTTGATGTTGCAGGATGGTTCCAGGTTGCTTGGTTATGGCCGCCGGCTCTGGGTATTATTGGATCCACTGGTCAAAGTTGTGTTTACCGACAGCGAAATCCTCAGCGGCGTCGGCCGGAATTTACTGGAATTTCATCCGGAGTTTGACGAGAAACTCTGGTTGATTGATGGCAAAGTACCTTATAAACAAGATATGGTCCGGGCAGGTTTGCAGCTCGGTTCCTGGCAAAAAAAATCCGCGTTATTATGGCGGCGTCAGCTCGGGACCCAGCAGCTGAGTGTGAAGTTTGAACAGTTTAATCCTGAATCTGTTGATAAAAATACCGCACTGCTGACTGGTTTCCGCCTGAGTGCCCAGCCCGACCCGGTAGTGAAAAGCCCGTTACAACAAGCGGTGCTGACTGATGTGCTGACATTTGTTGAATCGGTGAATGTCCGTAATCTTCGTCAGCAACCGCTGGCCAGCCAACTGCTACCGAATTTACGCGTGCATCAGTTGGCGCAGCGCCGCAATCTAATCTGGTGGATGCCGACCACACAACTGCATGTGTTAATCAATAAAGACAACATCAGCCGGCTCAAAGTGACAACGCCGATTGTACGCAATCCGCGAGAACCCGACCAAATTCCGCAACTGTTAAAAGCGCTGCAAATTCCGGTCAGCAAAGCCGGACTCCGGCTGGCATTTCCGGACATGCAGGATTATGGTGACCGCTTTCAATTGTATCGCGACGATTTTGATATTGTCATTGAGTTTGCCTCTGACGAGGAGCAGGCACCGATCGAATTGCTGGAGATTATTTATCATTATGCGCACTGAACGGTCGGGCGTTGCAGTGCGCTGATGCAGCGGGCATACTGGCAGTTCTTCTGATTGCTGGTCTTTTCACAAGGTTTTTCTGTTGTCCTGGTTGTTGCCACGTCCTGATCGTCGTTCTGTCTGGTTGTTACTGGGCTTAAGCCTGTTGTGTTCTGTGCTGGAACTGGCACTTCTGCAGCATAAATATCAGCTATTCAGTGGCGGGGGCTTTTTACAGCCCCATAGCTTTACGCTGACTTCAGAACGTGTGCTTTATGTCTTTGCCGGCTGGCTGGCCGATCTCACTGCGTTAACCTGTGCATTTATGCTGTACAACCTGCTGTGCCGGTTTCAGACCAGCAGCCGCAGTCATTTGTGGTTCGCGCTGTTTGTGCTGCTCAGTTACAGCAGTTACAGCTGGGTCGGTACTGAGTTATATCAGTATTTTGGTGACAACCTGGACTGGCAGGTGTTGGCAAATCTTGGCGGTGGCAGTGTGCTTGCTGCGATCAGCATGGTGCTGACAGAGCTGAGCCAACATCTGTTACCGGTGATTTTTGCTCTGCTGCTGGGCATCGCTTTGTTGTATTGCATACACCTGGCATTTCGCCGCTACAGAACACCGGTTAGTGATGCAAAGCAATGGTGGGGTTATACCGCATTGTTGCTGTTGCTGCTGTTTCCGTTACAGCTGCAATGGGTGGCGACCGCACAGCCTTATCGTTTTGGTCTGGAAAAGAAGTTATCGCAGCAGGTGCTGGCACAGTTGCTGAACCGGCTGACCGATGTGGATTTTGATGGTTATGGTGCTCTTGGTAGCAAAGCCGATCCCCATCCGTTAAATGCCGGCCTGTATCCGGGCGCGATGGATGTGCCGGGCAATGGCATTGATGAAGACGGTATTGGCGGTGATCTGCCGTTGCCGCCGGCCCACTCAGCTGACGCATTGATGCAATTGCCGCTGCGGGCCGGCCAACATATTTTTTTAGTGGTGCTGGAGAGTGTGCGGGCCGATGCGTTGTTTGCGAATGTGGATGGGCAGGCGGTGATGCCACACCTGGCAGCGTTGGCGAGACAAGGCAGTTACAGTGAGCATGCCTACAGCCATACCGGCTTTACCACCAGTTCGCTCAAAGCGTTGTTTAACCGCAGCCTCAGTTATCATCCGCCACAACAGAATTTATTAGACGCGCTGCAGGCGCGCGGATATCAGATCAATGTGTTGTCGGCGCAGGCGGAACGCTTTGGCGACGTGCTGACCAGCGCGCGGTTAAAACGCAAAGGTCAGTATTATTTTGATGCTGATTCGGCGCTGTCAGACCGGCTGGACCCGTCATTGAATGCCGGTGCACTGCGTCTGAGTGAACAACGCTTATTGCGCCAGCTGCAGCAGCGGTTTGCTGAGGTCAACTGGCAACAGCCACAGTTTTTTTATCTGAATGTGCAGGCTGCGCATTATCCGTATCATCATCAGGAAATGTTACCGCTACTGACCAAGCGGGCGATCAATCGCCAACAAATGCAACCGGCAAATAAGGCGCTGTTGCAACTGAGTTATTACAACTCCGTGGCCAATGCGGACTGGTTGATTGGGCAGCTGCAGCAGTTGATGCAACAGCAGGGGATTGCCGGACAGAGCACGCAGTTTTATACCTCGGACCATGGCGAGTCCTTGTTCGACGACGGTTTTCTCGGGCACGGCCATCAGCTGAATGATACCCAAACCCGCGTGGTGCTGGTCAGCAATCGCCAGGTCAGTTATCCGAAGGTACTGGGTCATGCCGATCTGGCGCCACTCATCCTGGCTACGGCGCAAGACGTAACGCCACCAGCGACCGAGGACGCGGTATTGCAGGTGGTCGGGCTGGTGCGTTCGCCGCAACAAATCGCCAGAGTGGATGCCGATGGGCGGATGCTGTATGACTTTCGTCAGCAACATTTCCGTCGCAATGATCAAGCGCCATGGCAGGATTTTGATCAGCTATCTGCCGCAGATCAGCAGCGCGCCCAACAGCTGATTAACCAGTGGGGCTGGTTGCGTTATCAACAGTCTGAGCTGTATCAGCAACAAAGTGCCAGACCCTGACGCGGTGTACGTGCCAGAGGATCAGCGATTGAGCGGCGCGAAATTGGCTTCTGCCTGCGCCATGCGGATCTGCAACCGGCCGATTTCCTGATTGTAGCCTTCCATCTGATAGCGCAGCCGGTCGGCCTGATTTAACAGCGCCGCCCGGGCCGAAGCGTTTTGTTCGACGGCGATGCGCTGATTTATCGCATAAATATCTTCCCGCAGCGTCAGATTGCGGTTTTGCAGATCATTGATGGCCATGGCGATATCGTCGACCACTTTTTTCGCTTTATACCAGCGTTGCCCTTGCTGAAAACCACTGCGAAATGCCGGTTCCATCGGCCCGGTACAAGCGGTGTTGTAATCCTTGCCGGCACGCCCCCAGGCTTCGCCATGCGGAAAATCGCAGAAAAAAACCAAGCCCTGGCTATGGCCCTGCTGATAGGTTTTAAAATCTGGGGTGACGCCATGCTTGGCGCAGTCTTTTTGATATTCACGGAATTTACTGCTGAGCTCACCGGCTTTGCCATCGTTGACGCCAAGACTATACCAGTCGCCCAACAAACATTCGTTTTTGCTGATACTGGCACAGGCCAGCAGCTGACTGGTCAGCATGATGAGAATAATTTGACGTAACATATTGATCCTTATATGCCAGCACTGGCGAGAGAACGATGCCGGTCCCGCCGCATGCTAACGAGGGTGTCCGGCTTTGTAAAGGGTCAGCACAGACGTACCACCAGAGCGAGTCGCTTGCCGGCTGTCAATGGCCTCCACTATAGTAACTGAGGATGGTGAACCGGAGTTTTTGATGCGATTTTTATGTGCCCTGATCCTGCTGTGCAGTCCATTGCTCGCCGCCGCACCAGTCCAGACGCTCCGCATCCTCGGACTGCAATCCAATGCAGAAGCCAGCGTGGTGTATTACCGCGAATTATTGCAGCTGGTGCTCGACCGCACTGCCGCCGAATATGGCGCAGCAAGGCTGGAGCTGGTGCCACCGCCGCCGCTGGGTGATTACCGTTACTTGCTGATGAAACAGGATTTTATTGATGTACATCACTTCGGTACATCACCGGAGTTAGAGCGTGACCTGTTACCGGTACGTGTGCCTTTGCTTGGCGGGGGCCTTGGCTGGCGGGGATTTGTGATCCGTAAAGTAGACCGGCTGGCGTTTGCGCAAATCAGCGAGTTTACCGAGTTGAAGCGGCTGACGGCTTGTCAGGGTGAATTATGGCCTGACACGGACATCATGCGGGCCGCAGGTCTGCAGGTGATCACCGCGGAGCGGCATGATCAGATGCTGGAAATGCTGCGCCGCGAGCGTTGTGACTATTTCCCGCGCAGCATTTTTGAAGGCCCGGTCGAGCAAAAAGCCTTTCAGTTGCAATACCCGGATCTGGAATTCAGCAGCAGCGTGTTATTGCATTACCCTTTTGCCATGTACTTTTTTGTCAAAAAGGATAATTACACGCTGGCCAGCCGACTGGAAAAGGGTCTGGAACAATTGGCGCAAAGCGGTGAGTTATTGCGTTTTTTACAGCAGCATCAAATTGCCCGCCAGGTGTTTCCGCTTAGTCGTTTCGCCCAGTCGTTAGTGTTTCATTTGGACAATCCATTATTGCCGGCCAACACGCCGCTGCAACAGACCGCTTATTGGTTTAGCATGCCGGCGGTGCAGCGGGAGATCACCGTAGCGCCGCCGCGCTGAACCTGACGCCTTCTGATATACTGCGCGGCTTTAAGCGATTGCTGAGCGCGCAGAGCTGCTGTTCAGCCGCGGTCAATTTGCAGGATAATACCGATGACCCAAGCCGATACTTCTTTTGAGCTGTCTGAATTCATTCAGCAGTTTTCTGCAGCATTTGCACAAAACCAGCTGCTGCGTCTGGTGTTATCCCGTTATGAAGGGCCACAGGCGGAGCTGGAACGGCTGCAGATCCGGCCGATTTTATTAAAAACCGGCACCCAGCTCAGTGTGTTGTTTGAAAACAAAACTTTTGACCAGACGAAAAACCTGTCGCTGCAAGCGTTGCAACCGTTGCTGCGCGAATGGCTCGGCCCCCAATTTAAAGCGGCATTGCTGGAATGTAACGGCTTTGAGATCCAGCTGACGATGTCGAAAAAAGGCAAAGTGCTGCTGAATAAACGCAAAACGAATCTGCAGCAAGAGCTGCAACCACAGCAGCACAACCGCGAAAAACAACGTTGGATTGACCCGCAGGCGCCATTTTTACGCGAACTGGGTATCAATGGCAGTGATGGCCAAATCGCGCCGACCATGCAAAAAAAATGGAAGCAGATCAATAAGTTTATCGAGATTTTTGCCAGAGCGCTGAAAGAGAGTGGTCTGGTACAGCGGCCGGAACTGCAGGTAGCTGATTTTGGGTCTGGCAAAGCATATCTGACGTTTGCCATCGCACATTATCTGCAGCAGACTGGCATAAAGGGCGCTGTGATTGGTGTCGAATTACGCCAGAGTCTGGTGGATTTATGTAACACCACGGCGGCGCGGCTAAACCAAAGCGGCATCCGCTTTGAGCAGGGCGATGTGCAGCATTATCAAAGTACCGGCCTCGATGTAATGATTGCGCTGCATGCCTGTGATACGGCTACCGACCATGCTATCCATATGGGGATCCGCGCCGGCGCCGCGGTGATCATGTGTTCACCCTGTTGCCATAAGCAAGTCCGGCCGCAGATGCATAGTCCGGCCGTGTTATCACCGTTGTTGCAACATGGCATCCACCTCGGCCAGGAAGCGGAAATGCTGACAGACGGCATCCGGGCGCTGCTGCTGGAAGCGCATGGTTACGATACCCAGGTGTTTGAATTTATTGCGCTGGAACACACCAGCAAAAACAAAATGATCCTGGCGATTAAGCGCCAGACGCCACTGTCAGCGGCCAGCCAACAGGCGGTGTTGGCGCAGGTCAGCGCACTGAAGCAGTTTTATGGCGTCAGCGAGCATTGTCTGGAAAGTCTGTTAGGCGACCAGCTAAATCGTTGATTACAGCCAGGTTTGGCATAGATAGGGAAATAATATTGATGAGCGACTTGTTTACGCTGGATTTTAAAGTGCGGGATTATGAGTGTGATATGCAGGGCATCGTCAACAATGCCGTCTATTTTCACTATCTGGAGCACGCCCGTCACGAGTATTTGTTATCACGGGGTGTTGATTTTGCCGCCCTGGCCCGGGAAAAAATTAACCTGGTGGTGATCCGCTCTGAGATGGATTACAAAGCATCGCTGCAAAGCGGCGATCGTTTTATCGTCACAGTCGAATATCAGCCGGTGTCTAAAGTACGCTTTGGTTTTCGCCAGCAAGTGTTGCGCAGTAGTGACGGTAAACTAATGCTGGACGCATTAATCACCGGCACCGCGCTGAATGCCCGCGGGCGGCCTTTTGTACCGGACTTTATCAGCCAATGGGCTGCGGTCGCTGATTAGGTAGGTCCGTTGATGACGATATTCAGATTGCTCATATGGTTGTTGTTGGTAGGCGCCGTGTTGCCGGCCCGTGCTGAATCAGTGCGCATCTGCGTGCAGAATATCGATTATTACCCGCATTATGATTTCAGTGATCTGCCAGGTCGTGGTTATGCTGCTGATTTGTTTGCTCTTTTTACGGCTAAAACCGGAGTGAAAATCATCTTGTTGTCACTGCCGGTCAAGCGGTTACAGGATAATCCGGATTGCCAGTTGGTGTATCCGGACAATCCACAGTGGCACAGTGCCAAAGGTGAGCCGCAACCGCTGTATTTTAGTCAGTCATTCACCGGTATTATTGGCTCTACGGTGGTTCGGCGCGGGGAAGGGGACACAGAGTTATCTGCTATCCGGTCTATTGCTATTCCGCGCGGGTTTACCCCGGACCACCTGCTGGCCGTGCAGCAAAACTATAGCTTTAATCTGGTTGAAGTCAGCGATGCAACTGCAGCCTTACAAATGCTGTTGAAAAAACGCGTGGATGCGGCCGATGTCGAATGGCATGTCGCCAGGCATTTGCTCAACAAGCTTGGACAGCCTGATGCTGTGGAGATTGGCCGATGGCTGCCACTCGCCAGTGTCGGATTTCATTTATCCAGCCGCGATCATGGCGACCTGTTGCGACGCTTTGATCTGTTTCTCCTGCAATACCAAAGTGAAATAGCTCTGCTGAAAACCCGTTATCAACTGCAGACAGTCGAGCAGCTCAAAATCAACATTGCTGAACCGTCAGCTCCAGCTCATTAAAGTCAGAGATCAACAAAGTGGTCCGGGCTGTGGCCAAAGCCATGATTCAATGCAGTCAATTTTAAAAAGTTCAAATTTTTATCTGATTATTTTACGAACAGGCTTGACTGTTTTTTTTAGATGATCTAAAACGATTAAGTTGAAAGTATTTGACGCATACGCTGCAAAATTACTGAAGCATAAAAACAACATCCAGTGACGCTGAGTATGTTGTTTTTTTGCCGAAGCAACTTAAACGATTAAGGTTGGCTAAACATGATGCTGATGGCAAGGTGCGGTCAACAAAGTCAGCAGCATCGGCGGCGGTGCAAAACTGTTCAGGCCCTGGCCGCGTAGGCAGTGATAGATCTAAGTAAACACAACACACTTATAAGCAACACAAATCGACAAGGGATAACCAAATGAGAACACAACTATTTAAACCCGCGTTACTGTCACTCGCAGTCTCGTCCGCCATCTGGTCGGTGTCTGCAACCGCGGCAGAGCAACAAGCTGCCGCCACTCAGGCGAAATCTGGTGAAGAAGTCGAAGTGATCGCAGTGCGCGGTATTCGCGGCTCGTTGATCCGTTCTCAGGCGGAAAAAATGGATAACTCATCCATTGTCGAAGCCATCTCAGCAGAAGACATTGGTAAGTTACCGGATTCATCGATTGCGGAATCTTTATCGCGGTTGCCAGGCCTGGCCGGTGAGCGTGTTGGCGGCCGCACCTCCGGCATCTCGGTGCGCGGCTTTAAAGAAGATTTCACCGGTACCTCGTTAAACGGCCGTGAACTAATCGGGATCGGCGACAACCGCGGTGTTGAATACGATCTGTACCCGTCAGAAATCATGACCGGCGCCACGATTTACAAAACCACAGATGCGACACTGATGGTGCAGGGCATTGGTGGTACCGTCGATTTACGCACAGTGCGTCCACTGCAGGCGAAAGAAACGCTGACCGTGAACGGTAACTACGAATCGAATAGCCGTGATTCTGACAACCCGGAATTTGATAACAAAGGCAAACGTTACGCGCTGTCTTTTGTCGAGAAATTTGCCGATGACACCTTAGGTCTTGCTGTGGCACTGGCATCGACGGAATCACCAAACAACCAGCGTAAATACGGTGTCTGGGGCTACAGCGCTAATGCGGCTGGTCAGGTATTGCCAACAGGTCTGGACATCGCGTCAATCAGCACCAAGCTCGAGCGCGATACTATTTCGACCGTGCTGCAGTATCAGCCAAACGAGAAACTGAACATTGTGTTTGACGTGCTGGATATCGATTATTCCGACTCGGGTGTACTGCGCGGTTTTATTGAACCGTTTTCATCGGCCAACGTGACGGGCAGCGGTACAAGTACCAAAGGGACGCAAGTGGGCGCCAATCCGGTACTGCGCACCGACCCGCTGAAAAAAGACGGTGATTTGCAGACTTTTGGTCTGAACGTCGAATATCAGCTGAATGATGACTGGCAAGTTGAATTAGACCTGGCTAGCAGCGAATCCAGCAAACGCGATTTACGCGGTGAGTCTTATGCCGGTTTAGCCCGCTCCGGCGCTCTGAACTCGTCGCAGTTAGGTTCACGTGAATTCACTATGAGCCCGGACGGTGTGTTCTTCACCAAACTGACTGGCCTTGGCGCTTTCTCTGATGCCAAAGCATTGCAACTGACCGGTCCACAGGTGTGGGGCGGTGGTATGGCGAATATTGCCAGCCAGTTTGCCACCAACGTGAAACAAGCAAACGGCGACCCGTACAGCTACTTCAACGCACAGGATGGCTTCCTGAACTACGCCGATTTCAGTGAAGAACTGAAAACCTACCGCTTAGAAGGTGTGGGTAACATCGAACTCAGTATCTTTAACAAACTGACGGTTGGCGTGAATTATTCTGATCGTTTCAAAGACAAAGATAACAAAGGTTTCTTCGCGACGGCGACATCATATCCGTTCTCCACTGCTATTCCAGCCAAGTACTTATACAACGGTCTGGCGGATTTAAGCTGGGCGGGTCTGGGCCAGGTCGTTGCCTATGATGGTTTCGCGCCATACAACGACGGCACCTATAAACTGAATGACGCAGGCTTGTTAGAGCCGGATCGTCTGGGTGATTCTTACGAAGTGAATGAAGAAGTCACGACCCTTTACTTCAAGTCGGATTTTGAAACGCAGTTTGCTGGCCTGCCGGTAACCGGTAATGTCGGTATGCAGTACGTCAAAACGGATCAGTCTTCCAGCGGTTTCATTGGAGTAGTGGGTGCCAATTTTGCAGTCTGTGATGACAACAGCGACAAACAAGTCGATGCAGACTGTATCACCGAACAGGGCGACAGCTACAGCCACGTGCTGCCAAGCCTGAACTTGAGTATGGAAGTGTCGGACAATAACTTCGTCCGTTTTGCCGCCAACAAAACCATCAGCCGTGCCCGTATCGACCAGATGAAAGCATCCGGTTTTGTTAAGTTCGACCAGAACATCGACCTGATTGCTATTCCAAACAGCACTGCTGCAGTGGAAACCTACGGTTCGCCATGGTCAAAATTTGCCGGTAACCCGCTGTTAAAACCACTGGAAGCCAACAATTTCGACCTGGCATTTGAAAGCTACTTTGAGGAAGAAGGTTACCTGTCTGTCACAGCCTTCTACAAAGACTTAGTGAACTGGACCCGTGACGGCAACAAACTGCTGAACTTCACCAATGATGAAACCAACAGTGGCGCCAACTATTTTATCCCTGGCTTCCATGACCGCATCATTGACCAGGCCGGTAACTATGGCCCGGCAGACATCTTCTACGCTGCCGGCGCGAAAGTCACACCGCCGAATTATGGTTATTTCTCTTACTTTGAAGATGGTCTGACCGGCCGTGTGCATGGTGTCGAAGTGACCGCCAACGTGCCATTCAGCAAGTTCTCGGACCTGCTGGAAGGTTTTGGTGTGGCCACGTCAGGCACGTTAATTGACGCGAAACTGAATGACGGCAGCCGGATCCCTGGCCAGTCTGACAAAATGTTCTCGTTAACGGCGTACTACGAGAAAAATGGCTTCGAAGTGCGGGTAGCCGGGACTGACCGTTCTGACTTCCTGACCTACGAGCGCGGTGGTTCGAACAAAATTTCTACTGCGAGCCGTAATGGCGTGACGCTGGTGGATGCGCAAATCAGTTACGACTTCTCTGAAAGCAATTTCACCTCGCTGCACGGTCTGCGCGTTTCACTGCAGGGCACCAACCTGACTGATGTCGACGAAGAAACGGTCAACGATGACGGCATTGTCACCACCCGTCGCCAGTTTGGTCCAACCTACATGTTGAACGTGAACTACGCGTTTTATTGATAAGCGACCCGGTAGAGGCACAGGTCAGGCGATGCCCTTCGTGAACTGACTTGTGTAGCAGGCCTCAATAAGTTATTGGTATTGAGGCCTTTTTTTAATGTATTGGTCTAGGCTTTACTTTAGATGGCAGAGTCCAGACCCATATATTATTTTGCAACGGAGTTGTTATGCATCAAACACCTGCAACCGGTTCAGCCGGCAAACCAATCCGTAAAGTGGTGATTGCCGGTGGCGGTACGGCTGGCTGGATGACAGCGGCACTGCTGAAAAAAGTGCTGGCGGACAGCGTCGAGATTGAATTGGTTGAATCAGAAGAAATCGGCATTGTCGGCGTTGGCGAAGCAACTATTCCGCCTATCCAGATTTTTAACCAGTACCTTGGCCTTGATGAAAAAGCCTTTTTACGTGACACCCACGCCACGATGAAACTGGCGATTAAATTTGAAAACTGGCGCAAGCCGGGCGAGAGCTATTACCACACGTTCGGCGCACCTGGCGCCAGCCTGGGTTTTTGTAATTTCCAGCATTATTGGCTGCGAGCCCGCGCAGCCGGTTTGCCCCAATCCTTGTGGGACTACGATTTAAACTATCTGAGCTGCGAAGCCGGCAAATTTAATATCATCAAAACACCGAATCCGGTGTACGAAATGCCTTATGCCTATCACTTTGATTCAGCGTTGTACGGTCAGTTTCTGCGAAAAATGGCAGAAAGTGCTGGCGTTAAACGCACCGAAGGCATGATTGAAGCGGTGCAGCAACATGGTATCTCCGGTGATATCGAAGCACTGCAACTGAAAGATGGGCGCAAAATCCACGGCGATTTGTTTGTTGATTGCACCGGCCTGCGTGGGTTGTTAATTCGCCAGACGCTCGGTGTGCAATATGAATCCTGGGCCAAATATCTGCCGGCCAACAGCGCTTTAGCGGTGCCCAGTGAGCGTTTTGACAAGACCTTGCCTTACACCCGCAGCATTGCGCATAAAGCCGGCTGGCAATGGCGCATTCCGCTGACCCATCGTAACGGCAATGGCATTGTTTATAGCTCCGCCTATTTAAGCGATGACGAAGCTTACAGTACGTTAATGGGCAACCTCGACAGCAAAGCACTGGCCGAGCCGCGCAAAATTTCGTTTGAAACCGGCCGGACCAGCAACCAATGGGCGAAAAATGTCGTCGCCATTGGCCTGTCCAGTGGCTTCCTCGAACCGTTGGAATCGACCAGTATTCACTTGATCCAGTCTGGTATTGTGCGGCTGTTAAAAGTGTTCCCGAATCAGGGCATCAGCGATGCGGTGGTTGACTACTACAACGCCGATTCCAAACAGGAATTTGAAACCATCCGTGATTTTATCATCCTGCATTACCATGCCAATGAACGTGATGATTCCGGGTTCTGGCGCGATATGCGCAATATGGCGGTGCCAGCGCGGCTGCAGGAAAAAATGGCGCTGTTTCGCGAGTCGGCGCAGGTGTTTAATGATCACAACGATATTTTCCGCGACGCCAGCTGGATCCAGGTCATGTTGGGGCAGGGCATTATGCCACGCGATTATCACCCGGCGGCCAAAGTACCGACTACCAGCGAACTGATGGCCACGCTTGGTAAAGTGCAGGAAGCCAAGCAGCAACCACTGACACAGATGCTGTCGCACGATGAATTTCTCGCCCGCTACAGCGGAGTCTGAGCCATGAGTGGCAACCTGCCTCCGTTTCATTTTGCCATCGTTGGTGGTGGTACCGCCGGCTGGATGGCGGCGTTGCTGTTTGCGCACAAATGGTTAAAGCCCGCGGCTGAACAGACAAGACCGGTGCAAATCACGCTGATTGAAGCCCCCGACATTGGCATTATTGGGGTTGGTGAAGGTTCGACGCCATCGCTGAAACGTTTTTTTCAGCAGCTTGGCATTGCCGACAGCGAATGGATGCCGGCCTGTCAGGCAACTTACAAAACCAATATTCGTTTTGTGAACTGGAGCCCGGCCGCTGCTGCGATGGGGCTCGGGTCCGACTACAGCCATCCGTTTATTTCTCAGCCGGATCTGCACAGCGAAACGGCGTTTTACAGCAATTGTTTTAAGCGCCGGCTAGGGCTTGCAGTGGAAACTTCACCGGAGAAATTCTTGCTCAATGGCTATTTGGCCGCGCAGCAGCTGGCACCGCTGACGCCGGCGAATTTCCCGTTTCGCATCGAATATGGTTTTCACTTTGACTCGGGATTATTGGGCCAGTTTTTAAAACAAAAGGCCTTAGCGATGGGCGTGCAGTATCAGGCGCTGACTGTGACAGCAGTCAATCAATTGCCGGATGGCCACATTGCCAGTCTGACCGGCGAGATTGCAGACGGCGACAGTAAAGTTGTCCAGACGCTGGACGCCGATTTTTTTATCGATTGCACCGGTTTTCGCGCCAACTTATTGCAGCAGACGCTGCAGGTGCCTTTTGAGTCTTTTGCCAGCAATCTGTTTAACGATGCGGCTGTGGTGCTGCCAACAGAAGCTTTTGCGATTCCACCGGTGGAAACCAAGGCCACAGCGCTGTCTAACGGCTGGGCCTGGCAAATACCGCTGCGCCATCGCAGCGGCAATGGTTATGTCTACAGCTCGGCTTTTATCTCCAAAGACGCCGCCGAGCTGGAATTACGTCAGCATTTGGGTTTGCTCGATAGTGAGGTGAATGCGCGCCATCTGCAGATGAAAGTCGGGCAGGTGACGCGCAGCTGGGAGAAAAACTGTCTGGCGCTTGGTTTGTCGCAAGGCTTTATCGAACCGCTTGAAGCCACAGCGCTGCATCTGGTGCAAAGTTCGATTGAGCAGTTTATCGATAGCTTTGCTGATTTTTCTACTGAAGGACAAGCCGAATTCAACCGCCAGGTGCATCAGCGCTTTGAGGCGGTGCGCGACTATATCGTCGCGCATTACAAACTCAGCAGCCGCAGCGACAGCCATTACTGGCGCGCCAATAGCAGCAATATGCAGTTATCGGAATCACTGCGGCAAATTTTGGATGTGTGGTTTCGTCAGGGCGATTTGGCGCAGGAGCTATCCCGCCAAGAGCAGGGCCGTCAGCAATCGGGCAGCCACTTTGGCGCCACGTCCTGGCACTGTCTGTTAGCCGGTTACGGCATCTTCCCGCCGCTGCGACAACCACAACCGGCAAACGTTAGTGATGCTTTTACTGAGCTGGAGCTGGCAGCCTTTTTCAACGGCTGCAGCCTGAATTTTCAGCCGCAGCATCTGTTGTGGACCCGTTAAAACCGTTTGGAGTGCGATATGGCTTTTTATCAAGCAAAGGGATGTGGCTGGTGGCTCAAGCAGGCCGTGGCGCTGCTGAGTCTACTGCTAAGTCTGTTGCCGGTGCAGGCCGAAGAGCAACTGGTGCAGCCACATCGCTGGCAGTTGCTGTCACCGGATAAACAAATAGCGCTGGAGTTAGTGCTGTCTCAAGATGCTCTGACCTATCAGATTAGTTACCGCGGCAAAGCAGTATTGAAGCCATCCGTGCTGGGCCTTGCTTTTAAAGGTCAACCGCTGCTAAAAACCGGCTTGCTGGCCAACAAAGTCAGCACGCGCAGTCATGATGCACAGTGGCAACCGGTCTGGGGCCAGCGTGCGCAGATCCGTGACCACTATAACGAAATCACGCTCACCTTGCGTGAAAGCGCAGCACCGGGTCGGCAATTCACGCTGGTATTTCGCAGTTTTGATGATGGCGTGGCGTTTCGGTATCAGGTGCCGGCACAAGCGGCGCTGGCCGGTGAGCTGGTGATCAGCGACGAGCTGACCGAATTTGCTTTTGCCCGCAACTTCTCTGCCTGGTGGGTGGAAGCCTACCGCAACTTGAGTTTTGAATACCAGTATATGAATTCGGCGCTGTCGAGCGTGTCGGTGGCGCACACGCCGTTGACGCTGACTGATGAGGGCATTGCGGTGGCCGTGCATGAAGCCGCGCTGGTCGATTACAGCTCGATGACGCTGCGCAATATCACCGACAACCATATCACTCTCAAAGCCGACCTGATGCCCTGGGGCGGCGCGAATGCCGGCGCCAATACCGGCACAGACAGTTTTGCCGCGGTGGACCGGGTTTATACTAAAGCACCATTTCAAAGCCCGTGGCGCACTATCCAAATCGCGCCGACCGAAGCGGCCTTGTTAAATTCCAGCCTGATCTTAAACCTGAACGAGCCGATGGCTGCCGGTACTGACACCAGTTACATCAAACCCGGCAAATACATGGGGATTTGGTGGGAGATGCACATCGGCGAAAAAGACTGGTCACCGGGTCCGAAGCAAGGCGCGACCACAGCGCGGGCTATGCAATATATTGATTTTGCCAGCAAACACGACATTGATGCTTTGTTAATTGAGGGCTGGAATCAGGGCTGGGAAGGGCAATGGTGGCAGCGGCCGCCAACGTTCAGCTTCACTGCGCCGGTCAAAGGTTTTGATATCGACAAAGTCGCCGCTTATGCCAAAGCCAAAGGTGTGGAATTGATTGGTCATCATGAAACGGCGGCCGGCATCAGTTATTACGAGCAGCAAATGGCTGATGCGTTTAAGTATTACCAGCGTCTTAGTGTGCATAGCGTCAAGATGGGGTATGTCGGCAAACGGCTGGATGGGCGCGAATGGCATGACGGCCAGTTCATGGTGCGGCACTTTAAAAAAGTGGTCGATACTGCAGCGGCGCATCAGGTGATGGTCAATGCGCATGAAACGGTCAAAGACACCGGCTTAAGCCGGACTTACCCAAATCTGATGACACGGGAGTCGGTGCGCGGCATGGAGTACAACGGCGGCAGTCCGGATAGCGGCAATTTGCCCAATCATACCGTGATCATTCCTTTTACCCGCGGTTTGTCGGGGCCCATTGATTTTACGCCCGGTATTTTTAACTTCAATTACCAGAAGCACAGGCCGAATAACCGGGTGCCCAGCACTCTGGCCAATCAGCTGGCGCTGTATGTCACGCTGTATAGCCCGCTGCAAATGGTGGCGGATTTACCGGAAAATTATGCCCCTGGCGGCAAGCTGCATCCGGCCTTTGCCTTTATCGATGCGGTGCCGACTGACTGGCGGCAAAGCATGGCGCTCGACGGAAAAATCGGTCAATACCTGGTGATGGCGCGGCAGGACAAACATTCTGAACGCTGGTTTGTCGGCGCCACCAGCAACGAACAGGCGCGCACGCTGCAACTGCCACTGCAGTTTCTGGACAAAAATCGCAGTTACGATTTGGTGATCTATCAGGACGCTGCAGATGCTCATTGGCAAACCAACCCGATGGCGTATCAGATTCAGCGCCGGCAAGTCAGCAGCAAAGATGTGCTGACACTGCAGCTGGCGTCGGGTGGCGGTGCTGCGCTGGAACTGATCCCGCGCTAAAGTGCGATCAGCACTCAGTGATTGAGTTATTGCCGGCAGCACTTTAGGATCAGGTTTTTTCGCGTACAGGATGTTGTGTTGGCTATTTTTGCGAAGTTCACGTCAGCGCTCAGTAAATGGTACACGCAACAGCTGGAACCTTTATGGTTCCGGCGGCGTCGGCCAAAACGCTTGCAAAGTTTTAGTCCGGCGCTAGAGCTGCCTCTGTTGCCGGTGGCACAGTTACAACTGCAAGGCAGTCAGGGCGGTGAATCGCCGTTAATCCGGCGTTATCAGCGTTATTATCAGCAGTTTTTGCATGCCGGGCGGCCGCAGCACGGCGGCATCGCGATGTTGCTGCCACTGCATCAATATTCAGACGCGGCAGCGTTCAACCGGCAATTAAAGAAAAACGCCGGTAATTTCTGGCGGGAAGCGGACAAAGCGCACCGCGCTGGCCTTATCGCACAGCCATTTATGAGCGCCAATTATACCCCTGATTTGCTTGAGATCCGCCGTTCACGCAAGATCAGGGCTTTTGGCCCGGTGCTGGATGCATTTACTTTGCAGCTTGCTGATCTCGGTGGGGCGCCGGCCGATCTGCAACCCCTGCAACTGCCGGTTCAGGCCGAACATTGGGATCTGTATGTCGGTGTGTTCAGGCCGCTGGCCGGATATCAGCAAGGTGCCGTGACCACGGATCAGCAGTTGCTGGCTTATGCCCGGCTGCACCGGATTGGCAACATGCTGCGTTACGCTGAACTGATGGGGCATGCACAGTATCAGCGGCACGGCGTGATGAGTTTGTTGCATCAGCAGGTGGTCGAACTGTTGCTGACACGCCAAACGCCCTGGTTGCAAGGTATTGAATATTTGAGTTATGGCGCTTTGGAGCAAGGCAGCGACGGCCTGATATTCTGGAAACGCAAAGCGCAATTCTTACCGCACTTGCTGGCCCCGGATGAATAAAGTCAGCTCATTGTAATAGTACGTTGCTCGCGGCTGCTTTGTAATGCCAACTCGATCAGTTCCAGCCCTAAAATTGCCTCGGCCAGTGGTACCGGTGCCGGGGCTTTGTCGCGCAAAAAAAGCGCCAGTTGCTGATAAAAATCAGCGTAGTCGCTGGCTGGAAACGAGATGGTCTCAGGTCCGGTTGCACGCCAGATCTCACCGAAACGGCCATCAGTACGCTGCTGCCAGGCAGCGGAGGTAAAAACCGCGGTAGGAGTAGCAGGGTTTTGCAGCAGCGCGTCGCGCAGGATTTGCTCCTGCGGGTCCAGCCGGTAACTGATAAAACTACCACCATTGCCGTGTAGTTCAAACCGTGGCGCCGGATGGGCGCAATAAGGCGATGAACTTAACAGCACCTGCCGTGCCGGTGTGGCTGGACTGGTAATGCCAGTCGCTGTTTCTGCCGTGACTGCCGGCTTCGGTGCATAATCGAGCCGCAGCTGAAATGCGTCGATAGCGCCCGTCGCACTGTCGTGAGTACGCAGGCATTGGCAACTGGCCGTGATGGCATCAGGTTTACCAAACAGCGCAATGGTCTGATCCAATAAATGTGGTGCTAAGTCATACAAAACGCCGTTACCGGGTTCCGCCGATTCTTTCCAGCGGGCTTGTACTGTGGGCCTGAAACGGTCGAATCTGGAATACATCAGCTGCACAGTGCCAAGATTTTCAGACCGCACCAGCTGTTGCAGCGCTATAAAATCATCATCAAAACGCCGGTTATGAAACACGGCAAGCTTGCGCTGCAGCTGCTCCGCCAATACTTGCAGCTCTATAGCTTCTGCAGCCGTCACCGCCAATGGCTTTTCCACCAATACATCTTTACCGGAAAGCAGCGCTGTTTTGGCCAGGCTGAAGTGCGCGCGGTTTGGCGCCGTGATCACAATCAGGCTGGCGTCGCTGTGTTGGAGCAGGCTGTCGGCATCCGGGAAAATCCGCACGTCAGGCCAGCACTGTGCCGCGTCCGACTGTGAGGTGCTGATGCCAGTCAACTCAAATTGTGCAGAGCTGGCGATAAAAGGCAGGTGGAACACCCGGGCCGACAGGCCAAATCCAATCACAGCAGTTTTTATCATCAGGCGCTCCGGCAGCAGTGTGGCAATTGATAACGATCATACCGGTCCTCCGCGGGTTTGTCCCTTGTTTCACGCCTTGAAACAACAGCGCCGGCTTGTTGGCGCCGGCGCTTTTGGTTGTAGTACGTCATGCATCGTTAGCTGATCAGCCACAGCACCTGATAGGCCGTCAGCGGCACAGCACCTGATTTCACTGTTGCGCCGGTTAGCTTATCAGTAAATGTCAGGCCATTTTCGCCGTGCCAGTATTGCGGATGTTCGCTGAAATTAGCGACAACGCGCAGCCGTTGGCCGTGTTGTTCCCGCTCAAAACTAAACAGATGTGGATTGTCGCTGGTTAAGATCCGGGTGGTGCCGTCGCCGAGGACCGGCAAAGAGGCACGGGTTTTCACCAAATGCTGCAATTGCTGGTAAATGCGGCCAGACAAAGTTTCCGGCTGAGCTGCTTCAGCCAGCTGTGCTGCTGTGACCGCAACGCGGTTGACCCAGCGGCTGTCGTCCTTTTTCGCCGGATCATTCACATAGCTGTAGTCATTACGCAGGCCCAGTTCATCGCCCATATACAGCAGCGGCAAACCGCCGATACTGAGGATGATGCTGTTCAGCAGGTAAATGCGCGCCAACGCATGCTGCAGATGTTGCTGATTTTGTTCAGCTTCGGCTTTGTCGACGCCGGCTAAGGACGCCAGCATGCCAGCCACGCGGCAGTCGCCGGTCAGCGGATTTTGCTGAAACGGCACCCCGCTGGCAAAACTGCCGGGGAACTGGCCGGAATAAAAATGATTGAGGAACTGGCGGTGGTGATCCGGATTCATCCCCAGCTGCCAGGCGATATTGTCGTCAAAGGTCCAGCCAATGTCGTCGTGGCAGCGGATGTAATTGACCCAGCTGCAATGCGGATCTATGGCAAAACGCCGTTGCAGGGATTCGGTCAAAAGCCGGGTCTTGCGCGTTGCTAAGGAATTCCACAGCAGCGCCATCAGCAGCGGGTTATAGGACAGCTGGCATTCGTTGGGCGCAATGTATTTCACCACTTCGTCCGGATGGACTATGGCTTCGGATTTAAACTGCAACGCTGGCGCTGCGATCCGCGCCACCGCATTAAATGCTTTGATCAATAAATGCGCTTTGGGCAGGTTTTCGCAGCCGGTGCCGGCTTCTTTCCAGACAAAGGCCAGCGCATCGAGGCGTAAAACTGCTGCGCCTTGGTTGGCGAGAAACAACATCTCTTCGGCCATCGCGCTGAACACCGCCGGATTGGCGTAATTCAGGTCCCATTGGAAGCTGTTAAAAGTGGTCCAGACCCAAAGGCCCGAGGCTTTATCCTGGGTAAAACAACCACGACGGATCTCCGGGAAAATTTCGCGCAGCGTCGGCGCGTAGCGGTCACGCTCGGCTTCGGTCAGGAAAAAATAATAGTCGCGATAAGCCGGGTCGCCGGCTTTGGCTTTTTCCGCCCAGCGGTGTTCATCGGAGGTGTGGTTAAAAACAAAATCCAGTACAGGCCGGATGCCCTGCTGATGCAATTCCTGCATCAGACTGGATAACTGCGCCATAGTGCCAAGGGTTGGCATGGTGCTGCGGTAGTCCGACACGGCATAACCGCCGTCACTGTTTGGCTCTGGTGCTTTAAACAGCGGCATCAGGTGCAGATAATTGATACCGGTTTGTTTTAAATAAGGAATACGCTGTTTTAAGCCGTCGAAATCGCCGGCAAATAAATCAACGTAACAGGCAGAACCCAGCGCCTGGTTACTTTTGTGCCAGTGTTGCGGCGCGGCGTCTTCGGCCTGCAGATATTCCGGCCGCTGCGCCGCGCTTTTTGCCAGCAGTTTCAGCAGCTGCTCCAGCTGATAATAACAGTCAAACAAATCGCCATAGAGTTGCAGATAGAGCCCCAGCAGTTCTGGCAGCACTTGCGCCAAACGCGGTTGTAAAGCCGGCCAGCTGGATTTGGCGGCGGTTTTTAAGCTGGCGCTGTGGCGTTTGAGCAGGATCTCCGCTTCACGCTGCAGCAATGCCGGCTCAGCCAGCAACTGGGCAATAGTGTTTGGCATATCGTCTGGTCCGTTTCTTGCCTTGTCGGCACGCTTTCTATTTATTGTGTGGCGATCGCACTGTGTCAGGCACAGCGAATCGTTATCGTTTAGTTTTACATCAGTTTATAACTGGCGTACAGCATAATCTTAATCGATTTAGAAAAAAGTGCAAGGGCCAGTCAGACCGAATGTAAAACGTGGATTTCTGCGTATTTATTGCTATTGGATCACACAGTGGTAAACAGGCAGGCAGCGGGGGAGCCGCGTATCAACAGCCAGGGCAACAGAGCGGGTAAGTCTGATACCCGCCCGAGGGTCGCTGCTTATATCGGAGGGTTGAGATGTTTGGCCGGCCCAGGGCGGCGGATGACAAACCCAATACTGGTTTTGACGTCTTCGCCGCTGCAACGGGTGTTTTCCCGCATCTTTGTTTCAAAACAATTGGTGGCCGGTAATGTTGCTGTCGACATGCAGTATTCAAAACGGGTACTGGTTTTAACTGGTGCAGTTAACAGGCCGGCTGGCAGCTGCTGCCAGTCCCAGCGTTTGACCTGTGACAGCGCTTCTTTACCAAAGTATCTGCTGGTCGCTGTGACCAGGCGCAAATCTTTGATTTGATAATCCGGCGTAATGACATATTCAACTGTGGCACAGCCGCTGTTATTGCCCGCCTTGGCATCTTCAATAGGATACTTCGGCTCGGTCCGTTGCATCGCCTGCCATTTGGGTTGCAACAACACAGCTTCAGTCAGTGGCAAGTTGGCATAGGGACTGACTTTGGCTGGTTTGCCGGTACTGGTGCAGCCAGCCACGAGCAGCATAAAAATACTGAAACTGGTCAAACGATTAAATGTGCGCATTTGAAACATCCTGATGTTACGGAACCTTTTTGCGAATACGATAGCCGACGGATGTCTGCACGTCGGTGCCTGTGCATTCGGTGTTTTGTTGCATCAGGGCCCGGTTACATTCATCGTCAGGACCCACTTTGCTGGATACACAATATTCAAAGCGGGTGCTGGTTTTCAGCGGCGTATGCAAGAGGCCGGCGGGTAACTCCTGCCAGCGCCAGCGTTTTACCTGCGTCAACGATTCTTTGGCAAAATGCTTACTGGTGGCGCTGACCACACGCAGATCTTTGATTTGATAATCCGGTGTGATGACGTACTCGACCGTGGCACAGCCATTGCGGCCTTTTATTGCTTCTTCGATTGGGTACCTGGGCTCAAAGCGTTTTAATAGCTGCCACTGGGGTTTTAACAATTCTGCGTCGGTTACCGGCAGTGCTGCGTACAGGCTGGTGTTAGTTGCAGCGGCCTCAGTCGCAACCGGAGCTGAGGTCGTGCTGCTGCAGGCACCAAGTCCGGCTAAACATAAAACGACGGAAGTTCTGAGAAAGAGTCGCATGCTAAACAGTCCTTGTTATTGAAACATCTGGGTGTCGAGGTTATCGTAGACGATTGAAAAAAAGCAAGTTTGTTTCGGGGAGGGTTACAGAATTTTGTCAGCAGAACGATATCGGCCCGACCTGCAGGGAAGAAAAAATGAGCCTGTCTGTTCATATCAATTTTAATGGCCAATGCCAGCAGGCGTTTGAGTCTATGCGGCCGTGTGATTGGACGAAATCGGCAGCAAGCCAGCCCGGTCCGGGTTGGTCAGTTTGGGCTAACTGCTGCTGATGTTGGCAGGAGTTCCGACTTGCGCTCTATAGTGAAGCGATACGATATTACAACTGAGGCGTGGCCCTATGCTGCTTGTTTCATCGCAATCCCTCACTGTGCTGCAACTGGCTGCGCGGGTGTTACTTGGTACGCTGCTGGTTTTGTTATTGCCCCTGCTGGCGATGCTGTGGAGCAGCGAAGTGCGGTGGGGACCTGCTGATTTTGTCGCAGCGGGCTTGTTGTTGTTTATGACCATCTTTGGCGCACAGTTAGGCTGGCGCTATCTGCCTGCCGGACGCTGGCGGCTTTTGGCGGTGGTGTTCCTGATAACGTCAGCCTTCATGTTATGGGTTGAGCTGGCGGTTGGGATTTTCTGGTAATTAAGTGTTTTCCCGCCCGTTGGCGTTAAAGAGATCTGTGGTCTTGATACAATTTTTCCAGTTGCTGTCGAAATCTATCCACCAAAGCCGACCATGGCAGCGGACCTGCTTGCTGGTCTGTAGAAAACCGATATTGTTTACCATGGAGCGATGATGAAAATTTCAATTGAAACAACAGTAAAAGCCTCGCTGGAACAGGTTTGGCAGTGTTTTGTCACGCCGGCGCATATCACTGGCTGGAACTTCGCGATTACAGAATGGTGTTGCCCCAAAGCCGAACTGGATTTGGTCGAAGGGGGCACCTTCAATTACCGGATGGAAGCAAAAGATGGGTCTTTCGGTTTTGATTTTGCTGGAAATTTTATTGCGATCACGCCGCATCAGTTGATTCGTTATCAGCTGGGGGACGCGCGTCTGGTGGACGTTCGGTTTAGCGAGAGCCCGCAAGGCATCAGAGTACAACAAACCTTTGAGGCGGAAGATGAACATTCCGCCGAGCAGCAACGGCAGGGCTGGCTCGGCATTTTGCAGAATTTTAAGGCCTATGTTGAAAGTAAAAATGCAGCGTCATAACACAACGCTGCACTTGAACCATGACTAAATAAGCCGCGACCGGCTGGGGTTAAACCGCAAACGCACTGGTATAAACAGCCGTTCAGCCTTTCAGTACCTGCGACAGCGCCTGATAACCCTGCCGGATAGTCGTGATCCGGTTGTTGGAGTTGTCGTGTTCGATGAACTGGTGGCGGATGCCGGCTTGCCCGGCCTTAGCGAAAATAGCTTTAAAATCAATAGTGCCTGTGCCGACGTCGACCATAGCGCCGTCTTTCGCCATATCTTTGACGTGCACCAGTGGGAAGCGCCCCGGATTGGCTGCGAATAATGTCAGCGGGTCCACACCGGCTTTGACGGCCCAGAACAGGTCCAGCTCCATCTTGACTAATTCTTTGTCGGTTTCGCTCAGTAACACGTCGTATGGCAGACCACCTTTAACCGGCGTCAGCTCAAAATCATGGTTGTGATAAGCCAGCTGCAGGCCAGCGTCTTTGATTGGTTTGGCAAAGCCGTTCAGTTCGACCGCCAGCTTTTTATAGTTGTCGACTGAATCGCCGCGCTGCTCTTCGGATATCCAGGGCAGCACAATATATTGATGGCCAATCACTTTGGCATCTTTGATCACTTGTGGCAGGGCACTTCTGAGTACGTCCAGCGGTACATGCACCGATGGCGCAGAGAGACCGTTGGCATCAAGCAGTTTGCGGATATCCTCGGCGCTGTGGCCAAAATAGCCGGCGAATTCGACATCGCCATAACCGACGCCTGCGACTAACTTCAGTGTGTCGGCGACACTTTTCTCCATCATGTCACGCAAGGTATAGAGCTGCAGACCGGTTTTTTTCACAGCGCTGCTGCTTTGGCTCTCAGCGAGCGCCTGCAAAGGGTTGCCGAGCAGAGTCAAAGCGGCGATGCCGGCGCAGCTTTGCTGCAGAAACTGACGGCGGCCTGGTGATAGCAAATTTGGGGTCGTGATCATGATGAAGCTCCCTGTTGTTGTCTTGGTTCAGATAGCGGATTTACTATCTGCGCTAGCAATCTTTTACTGGTCTTTTACTGGCCTGGGGCCGGTCCGGTACTGGCTCTGACCACCAGATCAAAAGGCAAAATCACTTTCGGCGCTTTACTGAGCCGGCCTTCCAGCACATCTATCAGCAATCGCACCGCTGTGCGGCCGAATTCTTCGGCAGGTTGGGCTATCGTGGTCAGTGGCGGATCGGTAAAAGCGGCAAATGAAATATCGTCAAAGCCGGCCACGGAAATATCAGCCGGCACGCGCAAACCCTGTTGTTTAATGCGCTGAATGGCACCAATCGCCATCTCGTCATTTTCACAGAAAATAGCCGTCGGCGGATTCGGCAGGGCCAGTAAATCACCGGCGGCCTGAAAGCCGGATTGCAGCGAGAAATTGCCTGGTGACAGTAATTCTTCCGCAAAAGGCACGCCAGCGGCCTGCAGTGCGTCGCGATAACCAGCGACCCGGTCGCGGGTCAGCGGGCTGCGCGCCGGGCCTTTAATCATCGCAATGCGCCGGTGTCCCAGCGCCAATAAATGTTCGGTCATCGCACTGGCTGCCGCGCGGTTATCCAGCACGACAGTAGGGCAAGGTGCTTTGTCGAGCACTTCACAGGCATTGACCATTGGCAATAAGGCTGGCGCTTCGTCATTGGGTTCTGCCGGCTCTGCGGCGCTAAAAGGATTGTGCGCACGCAGCTGAATGAGGCCATCCGCCTGCGAGGTCTGCACCATCTTGGCGTAGGCCGCTTCCATTTCGTCATCACCGAGCGTGTTGCCAAGCAGCAGCGCATACTGGTTTTCGTGCGCGGCTTCCTGCATGCCGCTGATGACGCGGGCGAAAAACACGTTGGCGACGGTCGGCACCAGCACCACTAAATTGTGGGTTTTGCCGGAGCGAAACCGTACCGCCATTAAATTGGGTTTGTAGCCAGCAGCTTTGACAGCGGCCAGCACTTTGTTACGGGTTTTCAGCGACACCAAATCGGGTTGCTGCAAAGTCCGGGAGACTGTTGCCACGGACACTTCGGCCAAACGGGCCACTTCGCGGATATTGGACATAAGCGTTCTTTTTGTTGGATCCAAACCGGCATTCTACTCAGTTCCGTGACTGATGATGCAATAGCTTTAAATGTAACCGGTATCATTTATAAGGGATATTCGCCGCGCTGTGAAGGGGTTTTGTGGCTTTTCTGAGCAATAAATTAGTGCAAATGCTCGTTTTTGGTGCGGTGCATATTTTGGTTTTGCGCAAAAATGACGCAAATATTTTGCTTTTGGCCGGATTTTAGGTTGACGCGGCAAAATGTAATCCGTTACATTTTTTAAATCAGGCATGGCTGAAGTTGCTGCAACAGCATGCCCCCGGTTTTTCCACACAGCTTTTGGCAGGGATACACAGATGAGTCAGCCGATCCGACCCCGTTCGCAGAAAATTCGTTTAGGCATGCTCGGTGGGGGCGAAGGTGCTTTTATCGGCGCCGTGCATCGTCACGCCGCGGCGCTTGATGGGCAGACCGAGTTGGTTTGCGGTGCCTTTAGCCGCGACGCCGGCAATAACCAGCGCACCGGCGCGGCGCTTGATCTCGCGCCACAGCGTGTATACGACAGTTGGCAGCAGATGTTAGACGCAGAAGCGGCCTTGCCGGAACATGAGCGGATGCAGCTGCTGGTCATTGTCACGCCCAATCAACTGCATGTACCGGTCAGCCGCGCTGCGATTGCGGCCGGCTTTCATGTGTTTTGTGAAAAACCAGCCGGTGTCACGCTTGCTGAAACAGAATTGCTGGCGGCTGAGCTGGCACAAAGCGACCGCTTATATGGTCTGGCGCATACGTATCTGGGTTATCCGATGGTATGGCAGGCCAAACAGCTGGTGGCGGATGGTGTGCTTGGCACTTTACGCAAAATCTATGTCGAATACCCACAAGGCTGGCTGACTGACAACTTAGAAGCCAGCGCGCAGAAACAAGCGAGCTGGCGCACCGATCCGGCGCAGGCCGGCAATAGCGGCTGCATGGCGGATATCGGCACGCATGCGTTTGGCCTCGCCGAATTTATCAGCGGTCAGCGCATCAATCAGCTTTGTGCTGAACTGGCCAGTCATGTGCCGGGCCGCCGGCTCGACGATGACGGTGCGGCGTTATTTAAAACCAGCGGCGGCGCCAGTGGCGTGCTCATCGCCAGTCAAATCTGTGCCGGTGAAGAAAACGCGCTGAAAATTCGCCTCTATGGCGACAAAGGCGGGCTGGAGTGGCAGCAGATGGAGCCAAACAGCATCATAGTGCGGCCACATGGCGCACCATTTTATCTGTTGCGTGCTGGTGCCGGTCAGGCTGGCCTTGGCGCAGAAGCACTGAAACGTTGCCGCTTACCGGCCGGGCATCCGGAAGGATATTTAGAAGCGATGGCGAATCTGTACCGTGATTTCGCCAACGCGATCCGCGCCGGTGAGCGCGGCACGCCAGGTGGCGTGCCAGGCATCAGCGCCGGCTTACGCGGGATGGCTTTTATCGACACAGTCAGTACCACCAGTGCAGAAAAATGGCAGACCGTGCCGGATGTCGGCTAGAGCAACGCGATATCGGGCCTGATCTGGTCTAAACAATTTATACGAGCCATTTTTGCGAGGACACACAATGCAGAGTATTCAGGGCCCGGCGATTTTTCTGGCGCAGTTTATGGGCGACAGTGCGCCATTTAACAATCTCATCACGATGGCGAAATGGGCAGCGGACTTAGGCTACAAAGGCATTCAGGTGCCGACCAACGACCCGGCGCTGTTTGATTTGGAAAAAGCGGCAGCAAGTCAGGCCTATTGCGATGACATCAAAGCGCAATGTGCCGCCGTTGGCATCAGCATCACCGAGTTATCGACACACCTGCAGGGCCAGTTAGTTGCCGTGCATCCGGCTTACGACGAACTGTTTGATAACTTTGCGCCGGCACATTTACGTGGCAAGCCAAAAGAACGGACTGAGTGGGCGATTGCACAGCTGAAGCTGGCAGCGAAAGCCAGTCAGAATCTCGGCCTCAAAGCGCATGCGACCTTCTCCGGCGCTTTGTTGTGGCATCTGGTTTATCCGTGGCCGCAAAGACCGGCGGGTCTGGTTGAGCAGGGTTTTGCTGAACTGGCCGCGCGCTGGTTACCGATTCTGGATGCCTTTGATGCGGCCGGTGTCGATGTTTGTTATGAAATTCATCCTGGTGAAGATTTGCATGATGGCGCCAGTTTTGAGCGTTTTTTAACAGCCACCAACAATCATCCGCGCGCCAATATCCTGTTTGATCCCAGCCATTTTGTGTTGCAGCAACTGGATTATCTGGCCTTTATTGACCGCTACCATGACCGCATCAAAATGTTCCATGTCAAAGACGCTGAATTCCGGCCGGACGGTCGCGCCGGCGTCTATGGCGGTTATCAGGACTGGGTGGACAGACCCGGACGGTTTCGTTCATTAGGCGATGGCCAGGTCGATTTCAAAAGCATTTTCAGTAAGTTAACTCAGTATGGTTATCAGGGCTGGGCGGTACTGGAATGGGAGTGTTGTTTAAAAGATTCGGCACAAGGCGCGCAAGAAGGCGCACCTTTTATTGCCGCGCATCTGATTCACCGCGCCACCCGCGCCTTTGATGATTTCGCCGGGGGCAGTTCGGATACCGCGCGCAACCGGCGCATTCTTGGTTTGGAATAGCAGGCGGCAGTCACAATTTTTTCGAGTCTGACCACAGGAACCGGTGTAGCGCGATGACCGGTTTCGTTAATACCTAAAGCGCAACAGACAATACAACAACAAAAATCGAGGGGATGACGATGAGTACAATAAAAATACGCCTCAGTACCATGATGTTTCTGCAGTTTTTTATCTGGGGCGGCTGGTTTGTCACCCTGGGCACCTTTTTAAGCCAGAACCTGGGCGCCGACGGCCCGCAAACCGGTATGGCATTTTCCACCCAAAGCTGGGGCGCTATTATTGCGCCGTTTTTTATCGGTTTAATCGCCGACCGCTTTTTTAATGCCGAACGCATATTGGCGGTGCTGCACCTGATTGGCGCGGTGCTGATGTATCTGATGGCGCAGGCTACTGATTTCGCCGCGTTTTATCCGCTGGTGCTCGGTTATATGCTGGCTTACATGCCCACTTTAGCGCTGGTCAACTCGGTGTCTTTTGGTCAGATGCAACAGCCGGAACGTGAGTTTGGTCAAATTCGCGTCTGGGGCACTATCGGTTGGATAGCAGCAGGCCTTGTCATCAGTTATCTGTTTGGCTGGGATGCCGCTGAGGCGATTGCGGCCGGTGCTTTGCAAAACACTTTCCTGATGTGTGCGGCCGCATCTTTAGCGCTTGGTTTGTATAGCTTTACGTTACCGGCGACACCGCCTGCTGCACGGGGTACCGACGTCAAGCTGGGTGAGCTGATTGGCCTGGATGCGCTGAAACTATTAAAAGATCGCAATTTCGCGCTGTTTTTTGTTTCATCAATTCTGATTTGTATCCCGCTGGCATTTTATTACCAAAATGCCAACCCGTTCCTGACTGCCGTTGGTGTAGAAAATGCCACCGGCAAAATGACGTTGGGTCAGGTGTCTGAAGTCGCTTTTATGCTGGCGCTGCCGCTGTTTTTAAATCGTTTTGGTATCCGCTGGACGCTGATTTTAGGCATGGCGGCCTGGGTGCTGCGTTATGTGCTGTTTGCGTATGGCGATGCTGGTAGTGGTATGGCCTTGTTACTGGTTGGCATTGCGCTGCACGGTATTTGTTATGACTTCTTTTTTGTCTCCGGTCAGATTTACACCAACAGCAAAGCCGGTCCGGCTTACAAGAGCGCAGCACAGGGGCTTATTACGCTCGCGACTTACGGTATCGGCATGCTGATTGGCTTTAGTGTGGCAGGGCAAGTAACACAGGCCTACACCACAGCTTCGGGTGCCGACTGGACGCACATCTGGTTATTCCCGGCTGGTTTTGCTGCGGTGGTGCTGGTGCTGTTTGCGCTGATTTTCAAAAACGAGACCTTAGCTGCAGCTCAGGATGGCCGTCATGACTAAAACCACGGAGTCCACAGGCGTTTCCCGTCGCAGCATGCTGAAACAACTGGCGGCGGGCGGTGTGGCACTTGGCGTCGCCGGGCCGTCATTATTACTGAGCGGCTGTGCTGCAACTGCAGCGCAATCAACACAGGCAGCGGCCAGCGCAGATGACGTAGATGACGAAAAGCCGGCACTAAAAGGCCGGGTCCATCATTCGGTCGCCAGCTGGACTTATGCCCATCTGTCGATTGAGGAGCTGTGTCAGCTGGTTAAATCCTTAGGTTTTAGTGCGATTGATTTGGTCGGGCCAAAAGACTGGCCGACGTTAAAAAAATACGGCATCGACTGCTCGATGTGTAACGGCGCTGAGATCAATCTGGTCGATGGCTGGTGCAATCCGCAGTTTCACCCGGAGCTTATCAAGCGCTATCGCGCCCATATCGATTTGGTCGCCGACGCCGGTTATACCAATCTGATTTGTTTCTCCGGCAATGCCAGAGGCATGGACCGGGAAACGGCGCTGAATCACGCTGTCGTGGGTTTATCACAAATTCTGCCGCAGGCAGAAGCCCGTGGCGTGGTGCTGCAGATGGAGCTGTTTAACAGCAAAGTTGACCATCCGGATTATCTGGCGGATAGCTCAGGTTTTGGCATTGAGCTGTGTAAGCGACTGAAATCGAATCACTTTAAGCTGCTGTATGACATCTACCATATGCAAATTATGGAAGGGGACATCATTCGCACTATCCAGGATAACCATCAATATTTTGGCCATTACCACACTGCCGGGGTGCCGGGACGGCATGAAATTGATGAGACGCAGGAGTTGTATTACCCGGCGATCGCCAAGGCGATAGTCGCGACCGGCTTTAAAGGGTATCTGGCGCAGGAATTTATTCCAACGCCAGCGACACCAGAGGGCAAAGTGCAATCACTGGCGGACGCTATCCGCATTTGTGATGTTTGAACCGGGGTGAGCCAACTTTAAGCGCTGAGACTCAGTACAAAAAGAGTACGCAAAAAGAGCGCGCCAACAGCAATAACAGATAACAAAATCACAGGTAGCAAGAGATGACAACTGCGCAAAATCATTACGACGCCATCGTCGTTGGCTCCGGCATTAGTGGTGGCTGGGCTGCCAAAGAGCTGACCGAAAAAGGCTTAAAAGTGTTGCTGCTCGAACGCGGCCGTAACATTGAACATATCAAAGACTACACCAACGCGATGAAAGAGGCGTGGGATTACCCGCACCGCGACAGGCCCACCGAGCAAATGAAACAGGACTATCCGGTACTCAAACGCGATTATCCGCTGAATGAAAGTACCTTCGGCATGTGGGCCAATGAAAAAGACTCGCCATATACCGAGAAAAAACGTTTTGACTGGTATCGCGGTTATCACATGGGCGGCCGCTCGCTGTTGTGGGGCCGGCAAAGCTACCGGTTAAACGAAGCGGATTTTGAAGCCAACTTAAAAGAAGGCGTGGCGGTCGACTGGCCAATTCGTTATGCCGACTTAGCGCCCTGGTACGATTATGTCGAGCGTTTCGCCGGTATCTCCGGCAACCGCGATGGTCTGGACGTGTTGCCGGACGGGCAATATCTACCAGCGTTTGAGCTCAATATCGTCGAAAAAGACGTGGCCGCGCGGATCAAAAAAGCCTTTGGTGGCAGCCGTCACCTGATTTGTGGCCGCACCGCCAATATTACCCAGCCAAAGCCGGAGCAAAACCGCGTCAATTGCCAATACCGAGCTAAATGCTGGTTGGGTTGTCCATTTGGTGCTTATTTCAGCACGCAGTCGTCGACGCTGCCGGTCGCGATGAAAACCGGCAATTTGACCGTACGGCCGTTTTCGATTGTAACGCAGGTGCTGTACGACAAAGACAAAAAACGCGCGCGTGGCGTGGAAGTGCTCGACAGTGAAACCAATCAAACCGTTGAATTTACCAGCAAAATCATATTCTTAAATGCGTCGTCTTTTAACTCCACCTGGATTTTGATGAATTCAGCTACGGATGTGTGGGCAGGCGGTTTGGGCTCCAGCAGCAATGCACTCGGCCGCAATGTGATGGACCACCACTTAGGCGTTGGCGCTTACGGCGAAGTCGAAGGCTATCTCGACAAATACCATTTTGGCCGCCGGCCGACCGGTTTTTACGTGCCGCGGTTTCGCAACTGGGGCGGTGACAAACGCGATTATCTGCGTGGTTTTGGTTACCAGGGTTCGGCCAGTCGGGAAAACTGGCGGCGTGACGTCGCAGAGCTTGGTATTGGCATCGACTTAAAAGCGGTGTTAACCGAACCCGGGCATTGGGGCATTGGCATGGGCGGTTTTGGCGAAATGCTGCCGCACCATGACAACCGGATTTACCTGGATCCGAAAGTTAAAGATAAGTGGGGCTTGCCAGTGCTGGCGATGGATGTCGAGATGAAAGACAACGAACTGCGCATGCGAAAAGACATGATGCAGGATGCGGTCGAGTTCTTTGAGGCCGCCGGTGTAAAAAACGTGCAGGGCTATAACGGCGATTATGCGCCCGGTATGGGCATTCACGAAATGGGCACAGCCCGGATGGGGCGAGATCCGAAAACGTCGGTATTAAATGCCAATAATCAGGTGTGGGATGCACCGAACGTGTTCGTCACCGATGGCGCTTGTATGACGTCGGCGTCTTGTGTCAATCCGTCGCTGACCTATATGGCACTGACCGCGCGCGCCGCCAATTTCGCGGTCGAAGCACTGAAAAAAGGGGAGCTCTGAGATGGAAAGACGTGACCTGTTAAAAATGATCGCGGCCGCCACTGGTCTGGCTTTTGTTGGCGGAGAAGCCTGGGCCGCTGGCCCGGTTGCAAAAACTGCGGCAGCGGCAAAACCTTTATTTGGCGCCGGCGACATTATGCTGTTGGATGAAATTGCCGAAACCATTTTGCCACGCACCAACACGCCCGGCGCGAAAGATGCCGGTTGTGGTGCCCAGATGGCGGTGATGGTGCAGGACTGTTATGACGCGAAGCAACAGGCGCTGTTTGTCGCAGGCCTCGCTGCATTGCAGGCAACTTGTAAACAACAATATCAGCGTGATTTTTTGCAGCTAACCGCGGCTGAACGCACGGCGTTACTGACACAGCTTGATAAAGACGCCAGCGCCCGTAATGCCGCAATCGCCAGCAATGACAGCACCAATGTGTCGAATCGCAAAGGCGATGCCTCACTGGAGCCGCATTATTTTACGCTGCTGAAACAGCTAAGTATTTTTGTATTTTTTACCTCCAAAGTGGGCGCCACTGAAGTGCTGCGTTATGTCGCGGTACCAGGACGTTATGACGGGGCTATGCCGTATAAAAAAGGCGATAAAGCCTGGGCGACCTGATGGCAGGCCTTGGTTTTTATAGCCTGGGTTTTTAGGCAACAGAAGGCGCTGTTTTTTCACAGCGCCCCCAACCACTTTGTGAGAGTTTTTTTATGCAGCAATTATCAGTTTTATTTAGCGCCGCGCTGGTTTTTAGTGTTGTGGCGCCAGCCTCGCAGGCAGCGACTGACACTTTCCCAACTACCGCCGAGCTTGCCAAAATGACAGACGCCGAGCGCCATGCGCAGGCCGCCCGGACTGAAGTCTGGACACCGGTACCAAAGGTGGTCAGCTTCGGTCAAAACAACCTGCCGTCGGATGCCATACCGTTGCTCGGTAAAGATTTATCGGCCTGGCGCTCTGTCAAAGATGGTGGCGCGGCGCTCTGGCAACTGAAAGATGGTGTGATGACCGTACAGCCGGGCAGTGGTGATATCCGCACTGTAGAGAATTTCTGTGATATCCAGCTGCATCTGGAATGGCAATCACCGCCGGCAGATCCGGCGAAAACAGGTCAGATGCGCAATAACAGCGGGATTTTCTTGCAGGATAAATATGAAGTGCAGATCCTGGATTCATACCAGAACAGTACTTATCCAAATGGTCAGGCTGGTGCTGTCTACAAGCAGACTATTCCGCTGGTCAACGCAACAAAACCGACCGGGCAGTGGCAGGTCTACGACATCATCTATAAAGCGCCACGTTTTGATGGCAATAAACGGCTGAGTCCGGGTTATGTCACAGTGCTGCATAATGGGGTGTTATTGCAAAACCATACTGAAATTGCCGGCACCACTGAATGGATCGGCCCGCCGCAGCAACCTGCGCATGGCTGTGCCCCGCTGAAACTGCAGGACCATGGCGATAAAGTCAGTTTCCGCAATATCTGGGTACGCAAGCTGTGATCCATTAAGCGTTGAGCCAGCCGAGCGGGGGCCTGTTGCGCCCCCGTTTTTATTGGACTGTTTATTGAGCCCTCTATTGAACCCTTTATTGAGCCAAGGCCGCCGGATCCATCCAGAATACTTCCCAGATATGACCATCTAAATCCAGCATGCTGCGGCTAAACATAAAACCGTGATCTTGTGGTGGATTTACATCGACTTTGCCGCCCTGTGCGCCCGCGGTGGCAACAAATTGATTGACCGCGTCAATGCTGTCGGCATTCAGCGCCAGCATCACTTCGCTGCTGCTCTGTGCGGGGATCGGCCTGGTTGTGAAGGTCTGCCATTTAGCGTGAGTCAATAACATCACAAAGATACTGTCGCTCCACACCATGCAGGCCGCAGTAGCATCACTGAACTGCATATTCTGATTAAACCCAAGCGCTTGGTAAAAGCTGATGCTGGCGGTTAAATCCAGCACTGGTAAATTGATAAAAATCATCCGCGACATAAAACACTCCTGTTTGTGATTGCCCGTCAATAAAATTCAAATTCGCTGCACAGCGCTTATCAACAGCTTGTGCCAACAGTAGTCGATGAGCAGCGCTGATTTTCGACAAGCCGATGTTTAATATTGCAGATGTTTAATAAATAGTGCGATGTACTTAAAACCAGTCCGGTGATAAAAACGGGATTAATGCCAAAATCAAGGCCTGCTGATACACGCTGCTGCGACTGAGTTTATGCTGGGTCAGCAGGCCAATCGCGCCGCCGGCCTGTTTGATATTTTGCGTACCGAACAGGTCATCCATCACATCACCGAGCTCGTCACCTTGCTCCAGTCGTTGCACGGCAACGGCCGGCAATTGCAGCGACGCGGAGCGGGCGCGGCCGTCGCGTTTGCCATCAGTGATGCGCATCCAGGCGAACGTCATGCCATCGTCTAATCCAGCTTCAATGGCCACATAGAAATCCGCTGGCTGCAGTTGCAGTTGCAGTTGCAGCTGTAAATTATGCAGGCGGTTGTCGGCGCCGAGCAGGGTTTCGGCGGAGCTCATTGGCTGTGCGGCGACTCCCGATTCGGTTTTATAGCCGCCGACGTGGCACTGCACGTCTGGAAATGCCAAAGCAAAGGCCTCGCGGACGGCGTTGATTTTGGCGGGATTGGTCGATGCAACTGCGATCTGCCATGACATACTGAGGTTCCTTCACACAAAAAACCAGAGTATACCGGCCAGTCATTGGGCTTGCATCTGTCCAGATATGGTTGGTCGGATTTCTGTTTCAGGCTACTTTGTGTTTACATAGATTTTACCCTGAACCCGCCACTTGCCGGAGCATGCTGATGGAAACTCAATACCCGCTGACCGATTTTGTTGAATATAGTCCTGCTGAGCTGCAACAACGCGCGGCCGATCATCTGGCGCTGATGCAGCGTCGCCATACTATCCGCAATTTTTCTGACAAACCGGTGCCACGGCAGGTGATTGAACAGCTGATCCAGGTGGCGGCCGGCGCGCCGAGTGGCGCCAATCATCAGCCCTGGCATTTTGTCGCGATCAGCGATCCGGCGGTAAAACAACAAATTCGCCATGAAGCAGAGTTACAGGAAGCCGGTTTTTACAATGGCCGCGCCGGCGATGAATGGCTCAATGCATTAAAACCACTTGGCACTGACGCGCATAAGCCGTACCTTGAAACAGCGCCGTGGCTCATTGTGATTTTTTCGCAAAAACGCGGTGGCATCGACAATAACGACAGCGACACCAATTACTATGTCCATGAATCTGTGGGCATCGCCACCGGCTTTTTGATCCAGGCGGCGCATCAGGTTGGTTTAGTGTCGTTAACGCATACACCAAAACCAATGAGTTTTTTAAGCAAAATCTGTGGCCGCGACAACGATAACGACCGGCCATATATGTTGCTGGTATTGGGATATCCGGCAGCAGACGCCACGGTACCGGCGCACGCGTTAAAGAAAAAGCCGTTTGACCAAATCTGTACTGTGGTTGAATAAAGTCGCGGTCAGCCACACCAGCCATAACTTAACCGCCAAAAAAGCCGCCTGCGGCAGGAGAACATGATGCGCACTGATGGACTAAACCGACTGGATCAGCACTTATGGTTATTATTGCGGCTGACGCTGGCTGGATTGTTGGCCGCGCATGGCTGGGCCAGGTTGCTCGGTGGCGGCGTGGTGCCTTTTGGTGAATGGTTGCAAACGCAGGGCCTGCCGGCCGGGTTTTATCTGGCCGCCGCAGTCACTGCTTATGAGATTATTGCCACGGTACTGTATGCGTTGGGGAAATGGGTTTGGCCTTTAACCCTTGGTTTTGTTGGCATCTACAGTACTGGTCTGTTAATGGTGCATGCGCCATTTGGCTGGTTTGTCGTTGGTGCCGGCCGCAACGGTATGGAATACAGCGTGCTATTGATTGTGACTTTGTGTTGTGTCGGTTATCGGGCATATGTTGCCGGCAAACAACGTGACGGCCAGTTCTAATGGTTGTTGCTGCGGGCCAGCGAAACACTGATCAGCAGCGTCAGTACTAAAAAGCCGCTGGACACCCACAAACAGGCGGGGAGTCCGGCAGCCTGATAGACAGCACCGGACAACAGCGTGCCAACTAAGCGGCCCATCGCGTTGGCCATATAATAAAATCCTACATCCAAAGACACACCATCCCGGCCTGCCAGCCGCACAATCAGGTAACTGTGCAGTGCTGAATTAACCGCAAACACCGCGCCAAACAACATCAGCCCGCCAATCAATATCCATAGCGGCTCGCTGCTGTAAACCATGCCAATACTGATGAATAACGGGATGCCGCATAAGATGGCCGCCCAGCGTACTGCGGCGTTGATGCTTGCGGACTGATCCTGCGGATCTGCAGTTGCGCGGCCTGTCAGCGCTGGTGCCAGCGCTTGCACCATGCCGTAGCCAATCACCCAAAAGGCCAGAAAGCTGCCAATCGCCGTTTGCGACCAGCCAGCAGTCGTTGCCAGATACAACGGCAGCGCAATGACAAACCAGACATCGCGGGCGCCGAATAAAAACAGTCGTGCCGCCGCGAGCTTATTTATCGCCTGGCTTTTGGAAAATATTTCTTTGAATTTGGGTTTGAATTTACTTTTGCCTAAATCGCGTTGCAGCAAAAACAAGCTCAGGCCCCAGATCAACGCCAGCGCCGCCGCCATCGCTGCAATCGCACCCTGAAACCCAAACAGGGTTAACAACAGGCCACCGAGGAAAAAACCAACGCCTTTGAGCGCATTTTTTGAGCCGGTCAACAATGCAACCCATCGATATAACGCACCTTGCGCATCCTCTGGCAGCAGAAGTTTCAGCGAACTTTTGGCGCTCATTTTATTCAGATCTTTGGCGATACCAGACAATGCCTGCGCCGCCATCACCCAAATAACGGTCAGCAGCGGTGCCGGCACCAGCAACATCAAAAGCGCCACGACCTGCAACAATAACCCGATATTCATCGTTTTATTGAGGCCAACACGCGCACCCAACCAGCCGCCGACCAGATTGGTGATAACACCAAACAACTCGTAAAACAGAAACAACGAAGCGATGGCCAGTGGTGTAAACCCAAGCTGATAAAAATGCAGCACAATCAACATGCGCAGTGCACCGTCAGTCAGCGTAAAAGCCCAATAATTGGCGGTGACCACGCCGTATTGACGTAGTGCCGCGTTTGCGGTTGTGCTGGTTGGGGTTGTCAAAGGCATGTCTTTCCGTTTAAGCCTGACCGACCAGCCTGGCCAGTTCAACGGTGCGGTTGGCATAACCCCATTCATTGTCGTACCAGGCATAAATCTTCAGCTGAGTGCCGTTGACGACCATCGTCGACAGCGCATCAATAATGCAGGAGCGTGGGTCAGTTTTATAATCGACCGACACCAGCGGCCGCTCCTCGTAACCCAAAATGCCTTGCAGTTCGCCTTCGGCCGCGGCTTTGAGCAGACCATTCACTTCTTCAGCACTGGTGGCACGTTCCAATTCAAAGACACAATCGGTGAGGGATGCATTAGCCAGTGGCACCCGCACGGCGTGGCCATTCAGCCGGCCTTTCAGTTCCGGAAAGATCTCAGTAATCGCGGTGGCAGAGCCGGTAGTGGTTGGGATCAGGCTGCTGCCACAGGCGCGGGCGCGGCGTAAGTCTTTGTGTGGCGTGTCCAGAATTGACTGGGTATTGGTTAAATCATGGATAGTCGTGATAGAACCATGTTTGATGCCTAAGTGCTGGTGGATCACTTTGACCACAGGCGCCAGACAGTTGGTGGTGCAACTGGCCGCAGTGACGATGCGGTGGACGGCCGGGTCAAACAGCTGATGATTGACGCCCATGACTACATTCAGCACGCCGGATTCTTTCACTGGCGCACTGACCACCACGCGCTTGACGCCCTGGTCCAGATAAGCCTGCAGCAACGCCGTGGTTTTCATCTTGCCGGAGGCTTCAATCACCAGATCACATCCGGACCAGTCGGTGTCGGCGATGGATTTATTGGCGCTGACCTGAATGGTTTTGCCATTGATCCGGATGCTTTCACCTTCGGCGCTGGCTAAATGGGACCAACGACCATGCACCGAGTCAAAATTCAGCAAATGGGCGAAAGTGGCGGCGTCGGCCGCCGGATCGTTGATCTGCACAAATTCCAGTTCCGGCCAGTCAAATGCGGCCCGCAGCGCCAGCCGGCCGATCCGGCCGAAGCCGTTAATTCCTACTTTAATTGTCATCGTTGTTGCTCCAGAAACAGCCTCAGAGTGCGTTGAAATAAGCCAGATGTGGTGCCAGCGTTAATGCATAGGGCCGCAGCGCCTGCACCCGTTGTTTGGCTTCGATTTTATCCAGCCCGAGTTCTAACAGAATTTGTGCAGCCATCAGACCGGTGCGGCCCGAGCCGCCTTTACAATGGATGGCAACTTTTTCGCCCTGACGCAATAACTCGTGCACAAAGGCGCTGGCCTGTTGCCAGCCTTGTGTAAAAGCCAGTCCCGGCGCCTGATCGTCTTCAATCGGGCAATGAAACCAGGCGAGGTCCAAAGCGCGGCATTGCGCCGGCAAGTCGGCAACCTGCAGCTGCTGCAGCTCGTGGTCCGGTGTCAGTGTTATCACCGCTTTGGCACCGGCGGCTTTGAGCTCAGCCAGTGCCATCGCCAGTGCGACGCCTTTGGTGCCGGGGCAGGGGGTAAACAGCAAGGCTGCGGTCGCGCTGGTGCCGGGATTAATCAGCAGTTCGTCAAAAGGGTGGTGCATGATAATTCTCCTGCAGGGGGGGCGGGGTTAAAGCGCCAGATTCAGGTACAGCAGCTGCTGACGCGTTCTGGCCGGTCGCCCATGGCATTTAAGTTACCAAGCAGCGGTTGTAGTAAAACCTGATGCCCAGCACGGGTCTGTTCGATGGCTGTCAGTGCCCAGCCTGGCAACGCCGGATTGAGCCGGTAAAACACCCACTGGCCCTGACGGCGGTCCAGTAACAGTTGTGATTTTCGTAACATCGCCAGATGGCGGGAGATTTTCGGCTGCGATAGATTTAACGCAGTGGTCAGTTCGCAAACGCAAAGTTCGCCTTCTTGGGCAATCAGCAGAATCGTATGCAGGCGGGTTTCGTCAGCAAGTAATTTAAAAAATTCAACAGGTTGCATAGATAGCCTCAGCAACTGATCCGCAAACAGTTTATATCTGGATATTCATATATGTGTTTTATCATATGTTTTACCGGCGATATGTCAATACTTTCATAAATCGCTGGCGCTATCTGTGCGACAGCGCAAAAAAAAAACCGGCTTACGCCGGCTTTCTGTTTCAAGGACCCAGACTGAATTATTCAGCCAGACCGACGTAGACGTGTTGCACGTCATCGTCATCTTCAATCGCTTCAAGGAAGTGTTCGACTTCAGCCAAGGCTTCCGCCGACAGTGTCGCCATGCTAACCGGGTTATTCGGTTTATAAATCAGTTTGGCGGCAGAGACAGTAAACCCAAATTCTGGCAGCGCTTTGGCAACTAAATCCAGATCAGTTGGCTCGGTGTAAAACACTGCATCGCCTTCTTCACCGGCCTCAAAATCTTGGGCACCGGCTTCAATCGCGGCCATTTCGATATCGGCGTCTGCATTGGCAGGAGAAGCGTCAATCTGACCTAAGCGTTTGAAATCCCAGGATACTGAGCCAGAAGAGCCTAACTGACCTTTGCGGAATAACACACGGATACTTTGTGCTGAGCGGTTTTTGTTGTCAGTCAGACATTCGACAATCACCGGCACCTGATGCGGTGCGAAACCTTCATAGACGATATGTTCGTAGTTCACCGGGCCGTCGAGCAAACCGGCGCCTTTTTTGATGGCACGTTCCAGTGTTTCTTTTGGCATCGATGCTTTGCGTGAGGCTTCAATCGCCATGCGCAGTTTGGAATTCATTGCCGGATCAGCGCCGTTGCGCGCTGCAACCATGACTTCTTTTGCCAGTTTGGTAAAAAGTTTGCCTTTTGCCGCGGAGGCATCAGCTTTGTGTTTGGATTTCCATTGCGCGCCCATGGCTGCTCTCTCACTTATTTTAACTTCGGAAAAAACCGCCGTAGTCTAGCCAATCCAACAGTCTGAGGCAACATCGCTGACCAGCTGTGGTAGACTGCAGCAGTCATTTTCTGGAGTACTCATAATGAAACGGCTGTCGTTATTTGCATTGATATTGGTGTTGTCAGGGGGCTTGTTGTTACAGCCTGGGTATGTAGTCGCCGAAGAACCGGTTGCGGCCGCGGTGGCAGCGACCACTGATGTCGAAGCGACAATGAAAAAAATTGGTTTTAATTTTAAGCAGGCGATGCAGGCAACGGAAGTCTCGGTGATGCAGGAAAAAGTACTGGCGATGAGCGAATTGGTTGCGTCAGTGCAGGCTTACCAGTTTACTCCTGAGAAGCAGGCGGTCTTTCAGCAGGGGCTCGACAAAGTGGCCGCACAGCTGACGCTGGTGCAGAGCGCGTTAGCCAAACAAGATCTGGCAACGGCCAAACAACTGCTGGGTGAAGTCGATAGTCTGAAAAAGCAGTATCACAAAGAAAGATCCCCGTCGTTCTGGCAGTTAATTTTTGGTGGTTAATCTTCAGCAATGCTGAATTAGACATAAAAATATTTTCATACATTTCAATAAATTAATTTAATTCAGCTATAAAAGCAGCAACCTTAATTTGCCTTAAGGTTGCTTTAAGTTTCCCCCGCCAGAATCAGCAACATCAGAGAAAACCTGTGGAGAGGTTGAAATGACTGCTGCTGTAACTCTATCCCCGGTTGAATACCTGCCGCCACTGGCTTACAAAGATTGCCAGTCTGGCGTTGCGACTGACCCACAATCTGCACAACTGCAGTGGTGTGACCGCAATCACACCGATCGCCACAGTCTGGAACAATTTATCGCCGGTGGCTTTGCTGCCGCTTATGACGCTCATATCAGTCAATTTATGCCGCATTTACTGGCCGTCACGCTGCATGGTCAGTGGCAGGCGGTGCTGGGTATTCGCAGCGGTCTGGCGCCACGCCTGTTTGTGGAACAGTATCTCGATGCGGATATCTGTACTGTGCTGGCCGGCGCCGGCATTCAGACCCAGCGTGCACAGGTTGCCGAGATTGGCAATCTGTACGCCAGCGGCCGTCAGCAAACCTTATTACTGTTTATCGCAATGGCAGTCGCACTGTATCAACAGGGGTACCGTCATCTGGTGTGCTGCGCCACACCAACGGTGATGTCGATGTTAAGTCGTCATGGCCTGCTGTTAAATGTGTTGGCGGAAGGTGACCCAAGCCGGTTAGGCGATGCCGCGGCCGATTGGGGCAGTTATTACCAGCGTCATCCGCAGGTTTGCCAGCTGGATTTAACTGCAGCTTATCAACTGATTATGGCTAAGCCGCAGTTACAGCAAATGCTGAGTGGTTTTCTGCCACTGCTGCAAAGCGCAGGCGCCAGCCTGTCTGAACAAGCCGGTCATTAGGAGCAGTATGATGAAGTTGAATATTCCTGCCGGCGCCCGCCTCACTGATTTAGTCAGTGGGCAATCCCTGGATCAAACCGCCATCGCCAGTGCAGTGCTGGAGTGGCAGCAATTGTTGCAGGACCTGTCGGCCCGGCGTTTAGTGTTGTGGGCTGATACCAGTCTGGACTGGGTGTTGTTAGATATCGCCTGTCTGCACAGTCAACAGTTATTCGTGCCAATGCCGCTGTTTGCCAGCCAGGGCCAGTTGGCTCACGTGTTAGCCAGTGTCGGCCCGGAATTTTTATTTAGTGACCGCGAATTGCCAACTGAAACTACACGCCAGCTTGGCCTGACTTTACGCGGTCGTTGCCGGAGCTTTTATCTGTACCAGACGTCGGCTGAGCTACAGCAAAAAGCCTTACCGGTGCCGGCTGGCACGCAAAAAATCACTTTTACTTCTGGTTCAACCGGTCAGCCCAAAGGCGTTTGTCTGTCGGCGCAAACTCAACTGACGACCGCGCAAAGCCTGGTTGAACGGATTGCGCCCAAGCTGCAAAACGTGACCCGGCCCCGGCATTTATGTCTGCTGCCGCTGTCGCTGCTGCTGGAAAATATCGCCGGCGTTTATGCGCCGTTATTAGCCGGTGGTGAAGTGCTGCTGATGCCAGATGCCGGCCGTGGTTTTGCCGGCAGTAGTCTGGCCAATCCGCAACAATTACTGGGCCTGATTAGTCAGACCCAACCCCATAGCCTGCTCTTAGTGCCGGAATTGCTGCAACTGCTGGTACAGGCGGCGTTAAAAGGCTGGCCAGTGCCTGCCAGCCTGCAGTTTATCGCGGTCGGTGGCGCCAAAGTGGCGGTCGATACCTTACGCCAGGCTGCAGCGCTGAAACTGCCAGTGTTTCAGGGTTATGGTTTAAGTGAATGTGGCTCGGTCGTCGCACTTTGCGGTGTCGACGCTGCGCACGCCAGCGATGCAGCATTACAAAGTGCCGGCAAACCACTGGCACATCTGGAAGTGCGCATTGAGCAAGGTGAAATTCAGGTCAAAACGCCATTTCTTGGTTACATGGGACAAAGCGAGGCGCAAGCCGACGCATGGGTCGCCACCGGCGATTTAGGCCAATGGAGTGCGGACGGTGATTTACAAATCCTGGGCCGGCGTAACAACTTATTGATTTCAAGCTTTGGCCGCAATATTTCGCCGGAATGGGTCGAAAGTGAACTGACCAAAACCGGTTTGATCCAGCAGGCTGTGCTGTGTGGCGATGCGAAACCTTATTGTGTTGCACTGCTGTATGCCGCGCCAACGGTCAGCGACCAGCAGCTGGCGGATTATCTCGACTGGCTGAATCAACAGCTGCCGGATTATGCCCGCGTCGCACGTTTTCACCGGCTGAACACGCCGTTGTCACAAGCGGAAGGCACCTTAACAACCAATGGCCGGCCACGCCGGGCCAGCATTATGCAGACCTATCAACAACAGATCGCCGCGTTATATCCGGCGGACTGAACTACTGAGCCTGATTTTTCGCGGACGACCGCTGTTTCCGGAGTGACTTATGAGCTTTTACCAGACTTTATTGCAAGCAACTGAACAAGACCGTTTATACCTGTTGGGCGCACCTATTATTGCCCGTTGCTTCCATGGCGATATCAGCCGCGATGACTATGTCGCTTTCCTGACGCAGGCCTATCACCATGTTAAACACACAGTGCCATTGCTGATGAGCGTTGGTGCCTTGTTACCGGAATCAAAAGAATGGCTGCGTGAAGCCGTGGCGGAATATATCGAAGAGGAACTGGGGCACCAGGAATGGATCCTGAACGACATCAAGCGCAGTGGCTATGACAAAGAAGTGGCGCGACACAGCACGCCGTCTTTTGCCACTGAAATGATGGTGTCTTACGCCTATGACATGGTGCGCCGTATTAACCCGGTTGGTTTTTTTGGCATGGTGCTGGTGCTGGAAGGCACGTCCACCGCTCTGGCGGAAAACGCCGCTGAAACCATCGCGACCAAACTGCAGTTGCCAAAGTCAGCGTTCAGCTACCTGACATCACACGGTGCGCTGGATCAGGACCACATCAAATTCTATGAAAACCTGATGAATAAAATCGACGACCCGGCTGACCAAGCGCTGATTGTGCACGCAGCCAAACGTTTTTACCGCTTATATGGCGATATTTTCCGTACCCTGACGCCGGAGCATGGCATCACCAAGCTGGCTGCCACAGCAGATGCCGCGGCAGAGGAGGCGGTCTGATGGAACTTCGTGGCAAAACGGTATTACTGACCGGTGCCAGCGGTGGTATTGGTCAGGCGATCGCGCTGCAGCTGGCAGCTGCCGGCGCCCGTCTGGTGCTGGTCGCGCGCAACGCAGCGCGTTTAGCCACGTTACAGGCTGAGCTTATCGCCAAACATCCGGCCGATCACCAGATCTTTAGTGCGGATTTAACCAAGGAACAGGAACGGCAGGATTTACTGGCGTTTGTGCGGGGTCTGCAAGGCATTGATCTGCTGATTAACAACGCTGGCATCAGCCAGTTTGGTCTGGTGGCGCAGCAGGATTATGCCACGCAGCTCAGCACCAATCTGCTGATGCCAATGTTACTGACGCAAACTTTATTACCCGAATTGCAGCGCAAAGCGGCGGCGATGATTGTCAACGTCGGTTCCGCATTTGGCAGTATCGGTTATCCCGGTTTTACTGGCTATAGCGCCAGTAAATTTGGCCTGCGCGGTTTTACCGAAGCGCTGAAACGTGAGCTGTCGGACAGTGCGGTGCAAGTGCTGTATTTCGCGCCACGTGCCACAGATACCGCCATTAACAGTGATGCGGTGGTCGCGATGAATCGTGAACTGGGTAATCAGAGTGATAGCCCGGCTTTAGTTGCCGCGGCTTTGGTACAACAAATTCAACAGGATCAGGCGCGGCGTTTTATTGGCTGGCCGGAGCAATTATTCGTGCGGGTCAATGCAGTCCTGCCCGGTATCGTCGACAAAGCACTGGCCGCCAAGCTGGCCGTGATCCGTCGTTACGCACAACTTTCCCAACCTTAAGGCTTATCACCATGAAAGTATCCATCAAACACTTATTCGCTGCTGTGACCTTATTGGCCAGTTCTACCGTGCTGGCTGATGTGTTGGCCGACATTAAACCACTGCAGGACCGCTGGGCCGAAGTGAACTACGCATTGCCGGAAGATGACCGCGAAAAAGCTTTTGCCGAACTGCTGGCGAGTGCCGACAAAGTGGTTGGCAGCAATCCGGATAAAGCTGAAGCGCTGATTTGGCGCGGCATTATTAAATCAAGTTATGCCAATGCCAAAGGTGGTTTAGGTGCGTTGTCGGTGGCTGAAGGCTCCAAAGCCGATTTAGAACAAGCGCTGCAACTGGACCCAACCGCTTTGCAAGGTTCAGCCTACACCAGCCTTGGTGTGTTGTATTCGAAAGTACCGGGCTGGCCAATCGGTTTTGGCGACAACAAAAAAGCCAAAGAATTGCTGTTAAAAGCGCTGGAACAAAACCCACAAGGGATTGATCCAAATTACTTTTACGCTGATTATTTAGCAGGAAAACGCGACTGGGCGCAGGCTTTGCGTTATCTTGAAATTGCCAAAGCGGCACAGCCGCGTCCGGGGCGTGAAAGTGCCGATGCCGGCCGCCAGCAGGAAATCGCGGCATTACTGGCCAAAGTGCAGAAAAAACTGAAAAAATAATTGTCAGTCAGATATACCCCGAATCTTCAAGGATGACGGGTATAAATACGGAGAACGGATGCGGGTATTATTAGTTGAAGATGATCAGGCGCTGGCGCAAGGGGTGCAGTTAGCGCTGAGCGATCAGGGCTTTGCCGTCAATCACGTCAATACCGGTGCTGCGGCATTGTCCAGTATCCGCAGCGGCGATTGTGACGCTGTAGTGCTGGATTTAGGCCTGCCGGATATGGATGGGCTCGATGTGTTAAAGCAAACCCGCCACAAATTCCCGCGCTTGCCGGTGTTGGTATTGACCGCGCGTGACGGCGTCGATGATCGCATTCGAGGCTTAGATTTAGGCGCCGATGATTATCTGGTTAAACCCTTTGCATTAACAGAATTGTTTGCCCGGCTGCGCGTCATTGAACGCCGGCTTGGCACTGCGACCAGTCACTTAATTACCGTTGGCCCTGTGGTGCTCGACAGCAGCGCCCATCAGGTGCAGGTCGATGGTGAAGCTTTAACACTGTCGCGACGTGAATATGTGTTGCTGAAGTTGCTGCTCGAATCGGCCGGCCGCATCAAAACCCGCGAACAAATTGAAGCCAGCCTGTATGCCTGGGGTGAAGAAGTCGCCAGTAATGCGCTTGAAGTGCATATCTCGAACCTACGCAAAAAACTGCCCAAAGACTTTATCAAAACCGTGCGTGGCGTTGGTTACAGCGTGAGTGCGGCATGACTTCAATCCGGCGTTATTTGGTGACTTTGTTAATCGCCTTGCTGACGCTGACCAGTTTTTTAGCGGCGCTGCAAAGTTATCGCCAAAGCAGCGCCCAGGCGCAACGCCTGTTTGATGAAGATCTCAAAGCGTTGGCGGCCAGTGTGCTGGCGCCATATCAACATACCAACTCACAGACCGCGGCCAATATGGCCGAAGCCAATGCCATCCAGTTATGGCAGGGCGACCGTCTGCTTTACCACAGCGCTCAGACGCCAGACACTTTAATAAGTCCACAGGATGGCTATAGCGAGCAGAATTTTGCCGGTAAACGCTGGCAGACGTTTCGCCAGACGGTGGAAGATTTGACGGTGATTGTCGCGCAGCCGTTACAGGATCGGCTGGCATTATCGGACCAGGTGGTGTTGGCGTCGATTTACCCGGTGGTACTGAGTCTGCCGCTGCAGGCGCTACTGATTTGGCTGTTGGTCGGGCGGGGCTTAAGGCCGCTGCTGGAGCTGGCGCGCCAGCTGACACACAAAAAAGCCGACGATTTATCACCGTTAAAACTGGAGCAAACCCCGCAGGAACTGGACCAGATGCTGTCGAGCACCAATCAATTGCTGGCGCGACTGGATGACGCCTTTGCCCGCGAAAAACGTTTTGCTGCCGATGTGGCGCATGAACTCAGAACGCCGCTGGCCGTATTACAGGTGAACCTGCACAATGCGCAGCAGCGCTGGCGTGAGGCCGGTCTGGCCGATCCGGACCAGATCATGCAGGCACTGCAAGATGGCGTCAGCCGGATGAGTGCACTGATTGAACAAATCATGTTATTAAACCGTACTAATCCGGCGCATTTCTCGGCCAAACTGCAGAAATTGGATTTAGCAGTGTTATGCCGCGATGTGGTCGCTGAGTTATATCCGCAAATTGAACGGCGCCAGCAGCAAATCGCACTGGAAGGTGATGAGCAGGTGCTGCTGGATGGAGACGCCTTTGCGCTGAAATTGTTAGTGGTGAATCTGGTCGGCAACGCCAGCAAATACACGCCGGAGCATGGCCAAATCCAGCTGACGCTGCAGCAAAATGCCGACCAGGCCCGCTTGCTGGTGGAGGATTCGGGCCCAGGGATCGCGCCGGAGGAATATGCACGGGTGTTTGAACGTTTTTATCGGGTCGGTGGGGACCGGCATCAGTCTGGACAACCCGGCAGTGGGCTGGGTCTTGCGATAGTGCAGGATATCGCGCTGTTGCATCAGGGCCGCCTGGCGCTTGGCCGTTCAGCGCTGGGTGGATTAGCAGTGACATTGGAGTTGCCATTGTGCCATCAAAGCCATTGATCAATCAGATGAGACCAACACCGGTTCACCAGCGCCTGACGCTGTGGCTGCGTTTGAGTTTGTTGCTGAGCGGATTCTGGTCAGTCTGGCTGGGCGCTGCCGAAATTCCGGTATTTCGCCTGACGCTGAAAGATCATTTATTCAGCCCCAGTACTTTGCAGGTGCCAGCCGGACAAAAAGTAAAAATCATTATTCACAATCAGGACCCAAACCCGGAAGAGTTTGAAAGCTTTTCGATGAACCGGGAAAAAGTGATTCTGGGTGGCAGTTCCGGCGTCGTGTTTGTCGGCCCGCTGCAACCCGGCACTTATCCGTTTAGCGGCGAATATAACCCCGACAGTGCCAAAGGCCAACTGATAGCGCTGCCAAAAGAGCAATGGCAGGCCCTGCAAGCCGGAGGCGATGATGCTGATTAATACCGTGGTCTTGCTGCTGCGGGAATTATTGCCGGTGGTGCTGTTATTAAGCTTGTTACTGGCGGCAAACCCGTCAGCGATGCGCGCCATTCTGTTACGGGTGCTGATGTTAGGCGCACCGCTACTGCTGCTGCAAAGCAGCCAATACAGCCTTCTGGCCGAACTGTGGGACGGACAGGGCCTCGAATTCTGGTATGCCTGTTGTTATGGCCTCTGTGCGTTGTTGATTGCCGCGTTGTTACTGCAAAAAAACCAGCATGTCTGGCTGGCTGCGACGGCGGTGGTGGCGTTGTTACTGGTCAACGGCAGTAACCTGGTGTTGTATTTATTTTTGTACCCACGCCAGCTGGACGACAGCCAAAGCCTGTGGCTTGGGGCTGCACTCGGCAGTGGCATCAGTCTGAGTATTGCCGTGCTGATTTATCATCTGGTGCTGGAATTACAGCTGTACTGGCGACAGGTGGCGGCAGTATTGCTGTGTTTTAGTGCTGCGCGGCAAGTCAGTGCGGCGGTGTTTATTCTGCATCAGATGGATTTGCTGGGGGGCGCAGCACCGATGCTGAGAGCGCACCTGTGGATCGATGAGAGTTCTGAATTGGGTTATTTTTTGAATGCACTGATCGGCTATAAATCCAGTCCGAGTCAGGGCCAGTTGCTGGCGTGGAGCCTGACGCTGATTTTGTTGCTGGTATTACGCCGGCGGGAGCTGAGGTCATGAGCAGAACATCATGGTTAACATCGCTGGGTTGCGGCTTGCTGTTGACTGGCTTTTCCGGCATAGCGCTGGCTGATGGCCGTGTCGTCGATAAGGTCTATCACCCTTATGTGCAGCCGTATGAGCAGGAATTTGAATATCGGTATGTCTATCAGAAGCAGAACGCGCACCAAAACGATAACGACATGGCGCAAAAGCTGGGTTATGGCCGGGCCATCGCCGACCGGGTGGCGCTGGAACTATACGTGATGGCAGAGCGGCGCACGCCACAGGATTATCAGATCACTGGTTACGAGCTGGAACTGCGCTGGATGTTAACCGAGCAAGGTCAATACAGTGCCGACTGGGGCATGTTGTTTGAGCTGGAACGCGAGAATCATTTAGGCAATTACGAATTTACCAGCGGCCTGCTGATGGAAAAAGAATTCGGCCCAACCAGCCTGACGTTAAATGCGCTTGCCGTTTATGAATGGGGCAATACGGTAGAGAATGAACTGGAAGGCGAATTCCGGCTGCAATACCGTTATCGCTATTTGCCGCAGCTGCAACCGGCGTTTGAATTTTATGCTGGCGAGAATTACAAAGGCGCAGGTCCGAGTCTGATGGGCGTACAAAAGTTTGAGCAAATGAAAATGCTGAAATGGGAGCTGGCCGTGATCTTTGCTATTGATGCATCGACGGTCAATAACACACTGCGGTTTGCGCTGGAATATGAGTTCTGATTGGCGTTGCTTGAGGGGGCTGGTCGGCAGAGCAAAGGCTTGCTGTGACCAGTAAATTTGTGTAAGTTTTGTGACGCTTACTGTTTGCCGCTTTCTTAAGGTTGATTTAAGAAAGCTCCGGCACACTACCCGATGTATAAAAATAACAAGTTGCAGGGTTTAGATGTCACAGCAATCTTTTCTGGGCCGCCTCAGCGGTCCTTATCTGGTATTCACTCATTTTATTGTTCTGGCACTGGCTGGCTTAACGTTGAGCCGGCTGGCCTTGATGTTATGGCAATGGGAGCGGGTGCAGGCTGCAGGCAATCCGCTGTGGATGTTAGTGCAGGGCGTACGCGCGGATTTGATTCTGCTTGGCCTGTTATTGGTGATCCCGCTGCTGCTGGCTCCTGTGCTGGCGGTCTCGCGCTGGAAAATACTGTGGCGCCGCTTTAGTTATATCTGGTGCCTGATTGCACTGACCTTATTGATTTTTATCGAATTATCGACGCCTTCATTCCTGCTGCAATATGACGTCCGGCCGAATCGTTTATATATCGAATACCTGAAGTATCCGAAGGAAGTATTTAGCACTTTATGGCATGGCTTTCGCGTGCCGCTGATTTTGGGCACTGCATTCACCGGTCTGTTGGTGTTTTTAGCGATGCGGCGTTTACGTGCGGTGTCAGCGCGACAAGGCTGCACCTCGAATCAAAAACTGTGGCTGAGCTGGCCGTTGGTGGTGATGCTGGTGTTTATCTGCATCCGCTCGACCACACAACACCGACCCGCCAATCCGGCGTTGTTTGCTATCACGCCGGATGCGATGGTCAATTCGTTGATCATCAGCTCGGGTTATTCGGTGTTGTATGCGATTTACAGCCTGCGCCATGAAGCACGCTCCACTGAGATGTACGGCAAGCTGGATGAAGCGACTATGTTAAAACAAGCGCTGGACTGGCCCTGGTTAAAACACTATCAGTTCAATAACCCGGCGCAGCCGACCTGGCATCAACAGCAGGCAACTGTCCAACGCGACAAGCCACTGAATCTGGTCATTGTGCTGCAGGAAAGTATGGGCGCGACTTTTGTGAAGTCGCTTGGCGGTGTGCCAGTGACACCTGAGCTTGAACGACTGAAGCAACAAGGCCTGTGGTTTGAACAGTTGTATGCCACCGGTACCCGCTCAGTGCGCGGTATTGAAGCGGTGGTGGCAGGCTTTGCACCTACGCCGGCACAAAGCACAGTGAAGCTTTCCAATAGCCAGCAAAATTTCACCACGCTGGCGTCAGTGTTAAAAGCGGCTGGTTTTCATACCCAGTTTATTTACGGCGGGGAAGCGCATTTTGACAATATGCGCAGCTATTTTACCGGCAACGGTTTTAGTCAAATCGTCGATATCAATCAGATTAAACAGCCCAAGTTTGTCGCCAGTTGGGGTGCCAGTGACGAGGATTTGTTTGATAAAGCCGATGCAGAGCTGACCCGCCTGCAGCAACAGCGCCAGCAAAGTGGCCAGCCATTTTTCAGTCTGGTGTTCACGTCCAGCAACCACGAACCTTTTGAATTTCCCGATGGCCGTATCGACCTGCACGAACAGCCGAAAAATACTGTCAATAACGCGGTGAAATATGCCGACTGGGCGATGGGACAGTTCTTTAAAAAAGCGCGGCAAAGCAGTTATTGGCAGGACACATTGTTTTTAGTCGTCGCCGATCATGATAACCGCGTCTATGGCTCGAATCTGATCCCGGTAGAGAAATTCCGCATTCCTGGCCTCATTTTAGGTGCCGACACCAAGGCCGGTAGTATTGATACACTGACCAGTCAGATTGACCTGGCGCCGACTTTGATATCGATGCTGGGTGTCAGCAGCTGTCATTCGATGATTGGCCGTGATCTGACCCTCGACAGCACATCACCGGGGCGGGCCCTGATCCAGTTTGACCAGTATTTTGCACTAAAGCAGCCGGAAGGCCTGACCATCTTAAAACCGGATGGCACTGTGGTGCGCGGTACTTATGATGAAGCAAAAAAAGCACTGCATTTGAGTGATTTACCGGCTAGCCGCCAACAATATGAACAAGCGTTGGCGCAAGTCCAGTTGCCGTCTTATCTGTATCGCGAAGGCAAATATAAGAGTGAACATCGCTGTGACACGCCGGTGGTCGCACCTTAACGTGATTCTACAGGCAAAGGCTTGTGTCATGGCACTGATCAGTTTTAGCGTCAGTGTCGTAACGAGTTGTGGATCACACATCCCGAATCAACCAGCACAGGAACCTTTGCCAATGACTATCTCTGTTCGTTTATTCCCTGCTTTTGCGCTGCTTGGCAGCGCTTTGTTTGTCAGTTCTGTTTGGGCCGCCGATGCGCCAAAAGTCAGTAGCCAACAACTGGCGCCACAGCTTTATCTGGTCAAAGGCAGTGGTGGTAATATCGCTGCGCTCCTTGGCAAAGATGGCGCTTTAGTCATTGATGCGCAGTTTGCTGCAACAGCGCCGCTGGTCAAATCCGAGCTGGACCGGCTGCAAAGCGGCATCAGCGTCAACACGCTGGTCAACACCCATTTCCATAAAGACCATACCGACGGCAATGCTGCTTTGGCTGGCGGTGCCCGCATTATTGCGCACCAGGCCGTGCTGACCCGATTGCAAAGTGATGCCAAGTTTAACCAAGCTGGTTTACCAACCGAGACTTTCAGCGGCGAAAAAACACTGAATCTGAATGGTCAGCAGGTGCTGCTCAGGACTATGCCGGTCAGCCATACCGATGGTGACTTAGTGGTGTGGTTTCAAGCACAGAATGTGCTGCACATGGGCGATTTGTTTTTCGCCGATCGTTTCCCGTTTATTGACCTCAGCAGCGGTGGCTCGGTTGCTGGTTACATTGCCAATACGAAGACCATCCTCAGTCAGGTCAACGACACCACCAAAATTATTCCGGGCCATGGCGATCTGATGGATAAAGCCGGTTTACAGCGCTTTCTGGCGATGATGGAGCAGACTTTAGTTGAAGTGCAGGCGATGAAAGCGCAGGGTTTAAGCGCAGATCAGGCGGTGGCGAAAGGCTTGTCTGCCCAGTGGAAAAAATGGAGCTGGAATTGACAGGGCCTTGGGGAGGGCGTGTAGGCACATGGGCGATTTGTTTTTTGCTGATCGTTTCCCGTTTATCGACCTCAATAGTGGTGGCTCCGTCGCAGGCTACATCGCCAACACCAAGACCATCCTCAGTCAGGTCAACGACACCACCAAAATTATTCCGGGCCATGGCGATCTGATGGATAAAGCCGGTTTACAGCGCTTTCTGGCGATGATGGAGCAGACTTTAGTTGAAGTGCAGGCGATGAAAGCGCAGGGTTTAAGCGCAGATCAGGCGGTGGCGAAAGGCTTGTCTGCCCAGTGGAAAAAATGGAGCTGGAATTTTATCACTGAAGAGAAGTGGATCCAGACTTTGTATCAGGCCTGATTTCGCATGAAAGCGCCATCTGTCCAGTAGTAGGGTAGATGGCATTATCAGCTGATGGTATCGTCTTAAATGATTGCTTTGTTAGAGTCGCCGGCGCCATTCATCAGCGATTTATTAAATCATGGTGTGTATTCGTAAAAAATATACCAGCCGTCACTCAACGCAATGGTGTAATAAATTGGCTTGAATTCTTCTATCATTTTTTCGACGTCGATATCTTTATGGTATGGGCTTATTCTTTTAGGATTAAATACATATCCAATCATCTGACCGCTGCCTGTCATGAGAGTGTCCCATACACTCATAGATATGCGACAAGGCTCGCCAGATATTATGATGTCTCGCAAAAATTCACCATTGATAGTGTTTTTTAATTCATTGTCCAGTTCAGGATAAGCTTTTAGCTCTTCTTCAGTTGTTCTCCCTTCGCTGTCATGGAAAAAACGGTGAAAAACAATTTTATGTTTTTGTTGAGCAAGGCATGTCGTTTTTGACAAGTTTAAGAAGGTGTCTTTGTTTTCAGTAAAGTATGTGGCCAGTTCTTCGTTGGTTGGTTTTTCGTTGTATGCAATGATTGCAAAAAGCGAAAGAATTAGAACTAAAAAATAGTATTTTTTTTGCATCAAAAAGTCCGTTTTTGTACAGGCTCGTCATCCGAGTCATTTGGGCGGCGTTTGTTTTATCTTTTATTATCAACCAGTAATATCACGTGCGGTGTTAAAAACTGCCTGAAATTGATGCTGAAGTCAACAATGACGGAATGATACATAGTCAGCCTTGGGGAGGGCGTGTAGGCACATGGGCGATTTGTTTTTTGCTGATCGTTTCCCGTTTATCGACCTCAATAGTGGTGGCTCCGTCGCAGGCTACATCGCCAACACCAAGACCATCCTCAGTCAGGTCAACGACACCACCAAAATTATTCCGGGCCATGGCGATCTGATGGATAAAGCCGGTTTACAGCGCTTTCTGGCGATGATGGAGCAGACTTTAGTTGAAGTGCAGGCGATGAAAACGCAGGGTTTAAGCGCAGATCAGGCGGTGGCGAAAGGCTTGTCTGCCCAGTGGAAAAAATGGAGCTGGAATTTTATCACTGAAGAGAAGTGGATCCGGACTTTGTATCAGGCCTGATGCTGCATTGAATAGCCGGCCTGACCGTGATGTCCGCAGGTCGGTTATTTTAAGTAAACAAATTGTGATTAATGGTTGCGTCTTTGTATTTGTTTAGCTAGTGTGAATATTGCCATGCAAATATACAAGGACTGCCGCCAATGAAACTTCGTACTTCTGCCACTGTTATTGCCGCTCTGCTGTTAAATCCATTAACGACACCTGTTGTTGCAGCCTCCACAGTGCAGGCGCAAGCTGCACCATCCCAGGCTCAGCAATCCGGCCCAAATCAGACATTACCCGCCAGTTTTTTTGGCGGCGTAGAGCAAGGCAAAAAAATCGACTACAAAGTACTGGACTTGGTGCTTCGCACTTCAGTGCTCAGCGAAGGCATTCCGCAGCGCAGCACAGTATTGGAACGTGAGCAGCGTTACGACATTTATCGCAGCTATCCGGTAGGTGATCATTTTACTGCACTGTCGGCCAATCGTTTTCATTTTGAAGAGTATCAAAATAATCCGGAAATGCGCGATGTCGTGACGCAGCTGCGCCAACAGTTGTCGGCAGTACCGGACCAGACTCCGCTCAATCAGCTGAGCAAAAACGAACAACTGGCTTATTGGCTGAATCTCTACAACGTCACCGTGCTGGATGAAGTGATCAAAGTATATCCACGCAAAGATCTAGCAACGTTTTTACTAGGCACATCAGAACAACCTGGCTTGCTGAGTCAGAAGATCCTGACCGTCGCCGGTGTCCGGTTAAGTCTGGATGATATTCAGTTCGCTATTCTGCCGAAACAATTTCCACAGCAACCGGAAGTGATTTATGGCCTGTATCAGGGCATTATCGGTAGTCCGAATCTCCCGGCTATCGCCTATACCGGTAGCAATGTGCAACAGCAATTGGTGAAAAATGCCGCTGAGTTTATTAACTCTAACCGCGGTACTTTGCCAAAAGGCACATTAGGCTTCCGCGTATCCAGCTTTTACCAACGCAGCGCGGCTTATTTCCCAGACTTTCAGGCCGACCTGCGTAAACACTTAGCCACCTATCTGCGTCTTGATGAGCAACCTTATCTGCAGGGCAGTAAAACCATCCTGACCAATTTGTCGAATTATGCCGTCACCGATGTGTACGGCACTTTACCCAACACCAAGGGCCATAAAACAGCCGTTCAAGTGGCGGCATTACCGTTAGGGCCGGTGGTCGCCCGTAAACTGACTGCTGAACAGCGGGAACGATATCATTTACTGAAACAACGCGGTCAGACCATGCAAGCCAGCCAACCATCGACCGCAACACCGGAAAAACAACCGGCAGCGGCGATTTAACGTCATCTTCGGCAAAACAAAAAAGCCCGCAGTGCGGGCTTTTTGCTTTGCGGGAGTATCGGGACTACATCAGTTGTGGCGGTGTTTTAATGCCACGGGCATTGCGTTTACCGGCCAGTTCCAGTTCTGCCAGATGGAACAGATTGGTGAACACCAGTGGCGGCGCCGGATAGCCGAATTGTTCGATAAATGCGATGCGGGCTTGCTCCAGCAGCTGGTTACACAGCTGGTCGTAGGCTGAATAACCGTCGTAGCTGTACGGTTCCTGTAAAGCCGCCATCCCATGTTGTTGCTGCATCCGGATAAACCAGTTCAGTAAAAACTCGTATTCTTTGACGTCGAGAATTTCGCGGCAATCCAATCCCATCAGTGTGCTCCGGCCAGAGTTGATAGCCTTTAACAATCACGCCGTTATAGTGCGGCGTGGGCCTTGTGGATCAACCGACTGCGGCTGAAAACCAGCGCGGATGATTGGTCCGGTCAGTGCCTGGCGCACAATCCCGGGCTTAAGTGCCACAAAACGTCTGGTAGTTGCAAAAACTGGCTGGCGGCAATTCAGCCCAATGCAGCTCATCGTCAAACGGGGTTTGGCTGGCGTTTACAAATGCCCGTGCCGGTCCGAGATCACCATTGAGTGCACTGTCGATGATTTGTTCAATGCGGAAGTTACGCGGAATAAAAGCCGGATTGGCCTGTAGCAGCTGTTGGCTCAGCGCTACCGGGTCCAGAGCCGCTGCAGTCAGCCGTTGTAGCCAACGCTGTTGCCAGGCATTAAAAGCGGCAGGTTCAGCAAATAGCTGGCCGGCCAGAGCGCCCGGAATGGCGGCAGGGCGCGACAGCTCACGGAAAAATAACGTGAAATCAATTTGTTGCTGCGAAAGTAACGTCAACAGATCATCAATCAGCGGCAGATCAGGCTCAAGCGGCGACGGTAAGCCTAGCTTCGCGGCAAACCGCTTTAGTCGTGCGGCCTGATACAGTGCCGGGAAGTCGTTGAGCACGGTCATCGCCGCGGCGATGGCTTGTTGCTCGTCTTCGTGCAGCAATACCAATAATGATTCGGCAAGCCGCGCTAAATTCCACTGAGCGATCGGCGGCTGATTGCGATAGGCGTATCGACCCTGGCTATCAATCGAGCTGAAACAAGCGCTGGGGTCAAATGCATCGATAAAGGCACAAGGGCCATAGTCGATGGTTTCGCCGCTGACGGTCATATTGTCGGTATTCATCACGCCATGGACAAAACCAAGGCTCATCCAGTGCGCAATCAGGTCGGCCTGTGCCGTAGCGACTGCGCGCAACAGTGCCAGATAAGGCTGTGCATCATCGCGTATTTCAGCGTAATGCCGGGTGATGACATAATCGGCCAGCGCTTTGACATCCGCACTGCTGCCGTGCATCGACGCATACTGAAAAGTCCCGATGCGGATATGCGACGCCGCGACCCGGGTCAGCACTGCACCGGGTACCCGTGTATCGCGGTAGATGGTTTCGCCAGTGGTAACCGCAGCGAGCGCGCGGCTGGTGCGCACGCCAACGGCGGCCATCCATTCGCTGATCAGATATTCCCGCAGCACAGGGCCAAGCGCGGCACGGCCATCACCACGGCGCGAAAACGGCGTCGGACCCGCGCCTTTTAACTGCACGTCAAAGCGCTTGCCGCTGAGGCTCAGCACTTCAGTCAATAATAAAGCCCGGCCATCGCCCAGGCGGGGCGCCAAAGAACCAAACTGATGGCCGGTATAGGCTAATGCCGTCGGTTGCATCCAGGGCGCCAGCTGGTTGCCGCAAAAATACTGCAGGCCCAGTGGTGTTTGCCTGGCGCCTTCTGGCCACTGCAACTCTGCCGCTAAGGCAGCGTTAAACAGCAGCCAGTCTGGCGCTGCCACAGGCGTGGGTGCCACTGTCTGATAAAACAGCGGGCCCAGCGTGCGGTAAGTCAGTTCAGCGGTGAAAGGCATCAGTGGTGGTGATGATCGCAGTCGTCATCACATTCATGGTCGTGATCGTCAGCGAATTCGTCGTCGCCGTCCTGATGTTGCATCACGCCCCAACCGTCGTTATGGCCACTGAATTTTTTGGCAAATTTATCCAGTTCGGCTTCTTTGGCGGTGATCACCGCATGGTCTGGTTGCATGTTCAGCGACACAATCAGCTCCCACTGATCCAGGTCATTTAAATTCAGTTCGACTTCACCGGGTTGCTCCAGTTTGCTCATCGCTTCCAGCGCCTTTTCGGCTTTGTCGCGATTGGGAAATACCAGGTAAAAATCCAGATCCAGCGGTTTGGTTAAATCCATGCCGGAATCGTGCATGGCTTGCAGCATATCGCCGTTGCCGTCGTCAGGAAATTGGCTCATATCAGCTCCGAATTAAAAGAGGGAAGTAAATTGCGGATAGTGTAACATTTTTTTCTGCTGTACAGGCGTTTCAACCGGGCGCTTTGCTGGCCGCCAGCGCCGTTTGTTCCGGCCCCAGTTGCCGGACAAAAGCTTGCAGTTGTGGGTAAAACTGCAAAAACAGCTGGTCTAATTTGCGGTAATGGAAGCGAATTTCGTCAATGCTGCCGGAAAACTGGTTGGCAAAACGGATGCGGCTGGCAATACGGTCCAGCGCCAGACCGATGTCTTCGATACTGCGATAACTGGCAAACCAGTCGTGTTGCACAATGGACGTCACGGTGGCAGCCATTGCTGGTGGCATTTTGGCGCGTTGTTGCCATAAGTCCTGATAAATCTGCTGGCACAACGGTGAATAGGCCCGTTGTTCAAAACGCTGCCAATGCCGTAATAAAAAATGGTCAAACAGCACATCGACCATCACTGGCGCAAAGCGGCGCCGCTGTGCACTGAATAAGGCTTTGGCCGCGCGCACCTCGCTGGCAGCATCGGTAAAGCGGTCGATGGCGCGATGGCGCAGCAGGCCGGCATGGACGACCGGCGGCAGGGCGCTGACATCAACGCCATGACAAAAATCACCCAGCAGGTTACCAAAACGCGCTTCGGCGTTGTCTTCGGCCAGTACCAGATGGGCGAGGAAATTCAAGGCACGGGCCTGGGTTGGGGATTGGGTAGCGCCGGAACCCGCTGCTGATGCAACAACGATTGCACCAGACCAGCCAGCAAAATCATCGCCACGCCACCCAGTTGCAGCGGGCTCAGTGTTTCGCCAAACAGCCACCAGCCGGCCAGAATAACCGCAACGGGTTCGATATAAGCCAGCGTGCCAAACACCCGCGTTGGTAAATGCTCAAGCGCGACAATCGCCAGATAAATCGCCAGAAAGCCGGGGAAAAAGCCGGCTAAAAATACCCACAGCAGCGTGTCTGCGCCAGGGATTGGGGCTGCACTCAGAAACGGCAATACACATAAAGCGCCGATGATCAGCTGATAAAACGCCCGTTGTAGCGGTGATTCTGATTTACCGCTGTGCCGGTTCGCTAACAAAAATCCTGTATAGGTGACCAGTGACAGCATGCCATAGACAAAACCCGGCCACTGCGCTTCGGTCAGCACCAGGTCGAGTTTAAATTGCTGCAGCATGGCAAAGCCTAAAAACGACAAGGCGATCAACAGCCCTGAAGCCAAATCCAGTTTTTCATCGAACAGGAAATGCGCGGCAATGGCGGCGAGTGCCGGCGCCAGATAAACCAGCATAATGGCGTTAGCAAGGCTGATAAAACTAATGGCCTTGAGAAAACACATCATAAAGCTGGCCAGCAACACGCCATTGAGCACAATGCGCCGGTCCGGCTTTTGCTTCAGTTCGGCCTGTTTACCCAGTAGCAGGACCAGCGTAAACAAGCAGATGGCGCCAACAAACAAGCGATAAAAAGTCAGTTCAGCCGGTGCTAAGCCGGACAGGCGGGCAATGACGCCGCTGCTGGCCATCGACACGGCGGAGATTAAAGCAAGGATCAGATACAGGTTCACAACAACTCCAAAGGAACATTCAAAGCCCGGTCGCTGCGTACCAGGCTTTTTGTAGCGGCAGGCTGAGTGTTACTCGGCCATCGGCTGGATCAGCGCTTTGTGGATCACCGCCTGATTCAGCGGGCCGGTACGACCGCCTTTGCCGCCGGTATATAAATTAAAATGCTGCAGATAGCTCATGTTAAAACCATCTGAAATGGTGAGCTGGCAAACCTCGCCGGCTTTGACATGAAAATCAGCCCGGCTCGACCAGCCGGCTTCCAGGGCGGTCGCCAGATGCGGCATCACCAGCGTGGCCTGCTGTTTGCCAGACTGCGGACAGTCTGCACTGAGGCGTTTGACCACCGCAGTGATGCCGGTATTGATCGGGCCGTTGTCGATGAAGTACTGCAGACGCAGGGCATGCCTACCGGCGTGGCTGGCGGTGAAATTAAGTTGAAGTTGTTGCTCTGGCGCCCCCCAGTTTTTAAACACCGGATGCTGCAGATAGTCGCTGATGTCGTGATCTGCGCTGGTCAGCCCCTGACCCGCCACCAGTTCGACACTGGCTCCAGGTGTACACAAGGTGCGGCTCGGTTGCGAGCTTAAGCCGGTGTCTTTGTAGTGTTGCGTCAGTGCATAACACTGGCTGTATTCGGCTTTGGCTTTGCTGTCAGTCCAGTCTTGCTGACGGGGTTTGAGTTTTACCGGCACGCCATTTTTATACAGGCTGAAACGGGTGTCAGTTTCACCGGCGGCATCAAACTGCAGCGTCGGAATACCCTTGTCACTGAGGCTTAAGCTCAGCAGCGGCTCTTTCGGGGCCAGCAGTTTGCGTTTTTCGCTGCTGCTGATGCTGCCAAGCGGGCCACTGTTATTGGCGGTACGCAGCTCAGTCAGGCGGGACACCGGCGCATCCATCGCCTGCAGTTTCAGCACCAGCTCGTTGCGCTGCTGACTGAAATCATCAAGGTTGATACTGAATTGCTGGTTGCCGGTCAGCACTTGCGGCTGACCGTTCAGGCTGATTTGCGCCAGCCGGTACACCTGGCCACGGCGAGCCTGCGCTGGTAACTCGAGCTGTAAATCCAGTGTGGTGCCGGCCAGGTTCAGGTTTTGCAGGTGAAGACTGTTGCCAAGATCCAGTTCACGCGCCAGATCCGCCGGAATATACGGATTGATCGTCAGCGTGCCGGCACTAAGCTGCGCGCCAAACAGCTGACCGATCACCAAATCACCATAAGCCGCGACGGACCAGAGCTGGCGTTCAGAATTAATCACCGGACCGGATAAAGCACCATCTTCGACATGGGCTTTTTGACTGAGCCATTCCAGATTTTCCATATTCGACTGATTGAGCACGGCGCCCTGATACAACGACACGGCGATTTTGTGGAACAGTTCAGCCTGATTTTGCTGCCGTGCCGCGCGCAGTTGATAAGCGCTGACAAAAGGCCAGATCGCGCGGTTATGATAAATCGGCACGTCCGGCAGCGCCGGGAAAATCACCGGCGGACCGGCCTGCGTCAACGGGTAATTCTGCAAAATCTGCTCGGCTTGCAGCGGTGAGGCCACGCCATGGCTGATGGCCAGCGACAGACCCAGTAAATCGTATTGTTCCACCGGCATTGGGTTATGTGCGGCACCGATATAGCGGGCGTACAGGCCACGCTCTGGCAGCCAGAACCAGCTGTTGATCGCTTGTTTCAGCGCTTGTGCCATTTGTGCCAGCTCGTTTGCGCGCGCGGGTTCCAGCGTTTTGGCGGCCTCTGCGGCGCGGCTTAACGCGACATAATGCAGCACGTTGGTGGAGAGCGAAAATGACTCTGCGAGGAATAAGGTATCTTTGGCGGTCCAGCTTGGATAGCTCTGCTCGCGCCAGTCAAGGAAAGACGTTTCACCGCGGTATAAACCCAAACGGGCATCAAAAATATAAGCCCGGTCCTGCACAATAGTATTACGGGCAATGGCGTACCAACGCTGTTGCCAGGCGTCTGCGGCGGCCTGATTCGATGCGCCTGTGGGGTCTTGTGCCGTCAGGCCACTGGCAGCCAGCACCCAGACCACGCGGTCAGAACTGACCGGCCAGCTGCCACCGGAGCCTGTGTCCTGCAGCGCGACTTCCGTGTTGTCGACGCCGCGGGCAATCAGTTCAGGCCGCACCTGCGAGGTTTTAAACAACAAGGAAGTTTGTGCGCGTACCGGGTCCAGCGCCCCGAGGCCTAAATCCAAGGCATAGGATAAATCACGGGTCCAGACATAATGCCATTTGGCGCCGGTTTCAAAGCAAGGACAAGGCAGCGCCTGTTGGTCATTAAAGCCCCAGTCGGTGATTTCGCTGACACTGTTCTGCTGGCGTTCCTGCTGGCTTAACGCAAACGCGGCATCGAACAATGGGTTTTTACTCAGTAGCAGCGCGTCGCCTGCTGTCGGGCTGATGGTTTTTTCGGTAGGCGCTGTTGCCGGGCCGGCTTTGAGCACGAACTGGCGGCTGTTGACGCTGCCGTCCTCATTTTTTTGCGTCAGGGCTTCGACACTGACACTGCCAAATTTACTCTGTAGCTGGCGGCTTTGCAGTTCACCAGCCAGACGGGGCGCTGCGGGCTGTGCGCCAGTGGCTTCGGTCTGTGGTTCGATCGCAGGCTGAGCTGTCGCAGGCTGCGCCATGACCTGCTGCGCTTGCGTCAGTGCAGAGTAGAAAAATATTGGAGAAAGCAATAAAGACGCCGGCAGCACAGCGCCGGCACTGAAACGACACAGGCCACGGGTAACAGAATTCAGCAACATGGAGAAACCCAATAAAAACCAACAAGAAGATGCTTGAGTGTACTCAAAGGGGACGGCTTAGGGTACACCCTGCACAAGCTTTTTGCAGAGTTAACAGCTTAACGGTGTTGGAACTTTATGTTGTTTATGCGGCACGCGGGTTTTAAGTCCGGTCAGTGAGCGCTGCAGGCGACAACCATTGCCCTGATAACACCTGTTCGCGCTCGGTTTCGGTCAGAATGCCGCGTAAACGGGTGCGCCGGCGATGTTTGCAGGCCTGTGGTTCCGGACTTAACAGCGCCGCCCGGAATAACTGCGGCTGTTCAATCATCGCAAAAGCGCAGCTCCAGAATAAATAAGCGCTGTGGCGTAATAAACCTTGTTGCTGCTCTTGTTCAAGCTGTGCCACGACCGGCGGCAGCAGCGCCGGATTGGCGAGGATTTTATCCACCATGGCACTGTGCAGTTGCAAAATGGTGGCGTCGACGTTTTTTTCCTGCCGGCCTTTTGGGCTGTCATAGCGGGATTGTCGTTGTGCGCTGCTATTGTTGTCACGCAACGCACCGCTGCGGCGTTTTTGCAGGAACTGGTCAAAACGTTGGTATTTGTCTGCTTCTGTCATGGTTGGTCAGGATGATTGCTGTTGATTGATTCACTCAGATTCTACCCTGAACACGCGCCGGCGGATCAGTGGAAATCCCGGCTTGGGCTCTGAAACACCGGTAATAGCGGGTCCAGGCTTTCTATTCTGCCAACGACCAGATGGCTGACCAGGCCTTCGCGTTGCAGCACGCCATGCACCAACCAGAGCCGGCTGCTGATAAAGGTTTGCTGCTGTGCCTGTGCCGTCGCCTGCCAGACAATCAGGTTAATTTGACCGGTCTCATCTTCCAGCGTGACAAAAGTGACGCCACCGGCGGTACCTGGGCTTTGCCGCACTGTGACCAGGCCAATCACCCGCAGCACCTGACCAGAGCGGCAGGTGGCTAAATCACAGGCGCGTTGCAGCGACTGTTTCACCAGTGTCGGATGCTGGCGTAACAACGCCACCGGATGCTGCGTCAGGCTCAGCCCCAGACTCTGATAATCCTCGCCGAGTTGCTGCCAGGCGTCCGGTGTCGGCAACGGACAACCCGGAGCCTCTGGTTCGGTGTGCAAATCCAGTCCCAGCTGCTGTAACAATAAAGGCTCAGTGCTTGGCGGCTGTTGTGCTGGCTGGCGTACTGGCTGGCGAAACAGCGGCAGTTCATCCAGCCGGTCCAGCAACTGCCAGCGGCTGGCAAAACGATGGCCAGACAGCGCCTGCAGCGCATCACTGCTGGCCAGTGCGGCCAACTGGTCTTGTCTTAAGCCGCTTTGTTTCAGGCTGCTCAGGCTATGAAAACCTTCGGCGGGGCGCTGCTGTAATACCGGCAGTAATAAATCCTGTTGCAGTCCTTTGACCTGACGCAACCCCAGTCGCAGCGCCGGGCCTGTTGGGCTCTGCTCTATCTTGTGATCCCAGTCAGAATGCTGAATACAGACCGGCAATACCTGCAAGCCATGGCGTTTGCCATCCTGTACCAGCTGCGACGCGGAATAAAACCCCATCGGCAGGCTGTTGAGTAAAGCGGTCAGAAATTCGAGTGGGTAATAACATTTCAGCCAGGCCGAGGCATAAGCCAACAAGGCAAAACTGGCGGAGTGCGATTCGGGAAAGCCATATTCACCAAAACCACAGATCTGCGCAAAGATCTGTTTGGCGTAAGTTTCGGCGTAACCGCGTTGCTGCATACCGTTAATCAGCTTGGCTTCAAACTGCAGCAGTTCGCCGTTTTTTTTCCAGCTGGCCATGGCCCGGCGCAGCTGATCGGCTTCGCCGCCGGAAAAACCGGCCGCGACCATCGCGAGTTTAATCACTTGTTCCTGAAAAATTGGCACGCCCATAGTCCGGCTTAACACTGCCTCAACTGCAGGCGACGGATAACTGACGGGTTCCAGACCATCGCGGCGGCGCAAAAACGGGTGCACCATATCGCCCTGAATCGGGCCGGGCCGGACTATGGCGATTTCAATGACCAGATCATAAAAGCAAGCTGGCTTTAGCCGCGGCAACATACTCATCTGGGCGCGCGATTCAATCTGAAACACGCCGACAGTGTCGGCCTGTTGGATTTGCTGGTATACGGCAGGGTCATCACCGGTCTGACTGATCTCCGCCAGCGTCAGCGGCACTTCCCGCTGCTGATTGATCATCGCTAAGGCTTTACGTAGCGCCGACAACATGCCGAGCGCCAGAATGTCGACTTTCATCAGGCCCAGTGTTTCTAAGTCATCTTTGTCCCATTGGATCACGGTGCGATCGGCCATGCTGGCGTTTTCCACCGGCACCATTTCATGCAGCGGGCCGGCGGAAATGACAAAACCACCGACATGCTGGGATAAATGCCTGGGTTTGCCGCGGATTTGCTCCACCAGACTGATCAGCTGCTGCGCCGGCAGGCTGTGGATATCCAGACCATGTTGTGCCAGTTGTTGCCACCAGCTGAGGTCAGGATGGCGCCGGTTCAGTTGTTTCAGCCAGTATTCGAGCTGGGTGATGGCAAACCCCAGTGCTTTACCGACGTCACGGACGGCGCTGCGCAGCCGGTAACAAATCACCGTGGCCGTCAAAGCAGCACGTTGCCGGCCGTATTTCTGATAGATGTACTGGATCACTTCTTCACGGCGTTCATGCTCAAAATCGACGTCAATGTCCGGCGGTTCATCCCGCTCGCGGGAAATAAAACGCTCAAACAGTACCGAAATTTTCCGCGGATCAACGGCGGTGATTTGCAGGCAATAGCAAACGACTGAATTGGCTGCCGAGCCGCGGCCCTGATACAAAATTTGCTGTTCGCGGGCAAAGCGGGCGATATCGGCGATGGTCAGAAAATAATAGGGATAATCGAGCTCGGCGATCAGCTGCAGCTCGTATTCTATTTGTGCGGCGATCGCCGCAGGCACGCTGTCGCCAAAACGTACAGCGCTGCCTTCCGCCACCAGCTGACGCAGATATTGCATCGCCGTCTGACCGGGCGGCACCAGCTCGGCCGGATATTCATAGCGCAGGCTATCGAGATTAAACTGGCACAGTGCAGCGACCCGACAGCTTTGCGCCAGCAAATCCGCATGGAACAAATGTGTCAACTTGCTGATGGGTCTTAAGCAGCGCTCCCGGTTGGCGGACAAATCGAGGCCGACGTCAGTGACGGGAAGCCCCAGCCGGATCGCAGTCATCACATCGAGCAGTGGTTGCTGCGCGGCTTCATGCATCAGCACCGCACCGACGGCACAGGCCGGTAGCTCAAACTGGTGGCTCAGCTGCTGGCAATGTTGCTGATAGTCATAATCGCACGCATCCAGCACACGCTGCTGGGCCAGATATAAGCGGGAGCCAAACTGACGCTTCAGCCATGCGCCCCAATGTAGGTCGCTGGCGGGGATGGCACTGGGCAGCCACAGCACCAGGCAGTCCCGGCAGCTTTTTAAATCCCATTCTTCCAGCTGATATTGGCCTTTGACGGCACGCCGTCTGCTGTTGCTGATGATGCGGCACAGCTCGGCGTAAGCTTTCCGGTCCGGACACAGCAACAGCAGACGCAGATCTGCGCCGTAGCGAAAATACGATCCGACAATCAACCGGATCTTGAGTTGCTGTTGTTTGATTTGGCGATGCGCCCGTACCACGCCGGCGACGGAACATTCATCGGTCAGTGCCAGCGCCTGATAGCCCAGATTGTCGGCGGTACAAACCAGTTGCTCCGGGCTGGCGGCGGCGCTCAGAAAGGAAAAATGGCTCTGACAAAACAGTTCGGCATAGTCCATCAGGCAAACACGCCATGCACAAACCACTGCTGTTGTTCTGTGCGGTAAATCCACAACCAGCGGCCGTCGGCACTTTGCGCGGTCAGATAATCACGGGCTTCTGACGGTCCCTGCCACCATTGGCTCTGGATCCGCTCCAGACCTGGCTGCAATTGTACTTGCTGCTGCAGCGGCTGTGGTTGCGCAAGCAAAAACGCCGGCCGGTGTGGAGGCGGCAGACCGGTCACAGTGCCGGTCGTGGAGGGATCTGTACCGACTTTATATGTCGCCGGTGTTTGCGCGACAGTTTGCGCCGTAGTTTGCGCTAGCGCTGGCTGTTGCCTTGCCTGCGGCGTCACGCCTGCGGGGGCAGCGCTTTGCAGCGGGATGCTCACTCCGGCCATCTCCGGCAGATAAGCGGCGACCTGCGCTGGCCGGCAGACCTGGGCGCTGCCGAGTTTGGCTTGCAGCAAGCCAACTAGTTGCAGCGGCGTATATTGGCCACGCCGGCCGGCATACAGGTCGTCGCTGTCGGTATCGCGGCCACAGTATTGGCTGGCACAAAGTGCCAGGGCCAATACCGGTGCGGGCAGTCGCAAGGCTTCAAGTTTCAGCTGCCACAAGTTCAGCCAGCGGCAGGCCAATGCTTCGGCCTGCGGCGACTGCAGTTTCAGCGTCAGGGGCGGTTGATCCCGCAGCGTCAGTTCCAGCTGCAGCTGATAACAGAGCTGATCACGGCGCTGCAAATAATGCTGCAGTTGCAGCAACAAATGCTGCAACGGTTTGTGCAGCTGGGGATATTGCTCCAGCTGATATAGCAGTTCGAGGCGGGCGCTGAACTGCTCCGGTGGCTGATAATATTGTAATAATGGCGGCAGTTTGCCCTGCAGTCGTTGCAGATAGAGGTATAAGTCGGCACCAAAGCGCCGGCTCAGCTCGTTTGCCGGCAGCAGCAACAACTGGCCAAGCTGATTGATACCGAGACGCTCCAGCTGCTGAATGGTCGCCGGCGTCACATGCAGAAACGACACCGGGCAGCCGCTTAGCTGTAGTTGTTGCTGCGCCTGCGTCAAGGCCGTTTGCCCGGGCTGACTCAGGCATAACAGGCGCGCGGCTTCCGCGCTCAGGGCGACACCGTATTGATACTGCAACGGCCGTTGTTGCAGCTGTTGGAGCAGCTGTTGTAAAAATGCCGGCAGGCCGCCATACAGCTGCAGCATCGGGTCGAGCCGTAACCACAGCGCGTTCGGTGGCGCCTCTGCAATATCGGCGCACAGCTGATAACAATCCAGTGCCAGCATGTCCAGCAGCTGTTGCTCCAGTGCCGGTTGCCACGGCATGACCTGTAACGTAGCGCACATGGCACAGGCTTGTGCCAGCGTCTGACCTGGCTTGATACCAAGCGACCGCGCCGGCGCATTGGCCTGATGTACACGCAGATCCTGCGGGTGCAATAACACCGCTGGGTCCGGCGTTGCCGTTGGCTCTGGGCTGATAGCATCGCTATAAAGGTCCAGTTGCAACTGTGGGAACAGCAGATATAACCATAATGTTTGCATCAGAGTCCTCCGTTGTTCAGTTGCGCTGTGGCAGACCACTTCGGTTGCTGCATCAGGTCCGTGCAGCTTCAGGCCATGACGCTTCTGCACTTCAGATCGCAACAGCGGCGCTGTCATGCACCGGGCTTGGCCCATACTGTACCGGTCGCTGGACGTGCTGCTGCACCAGTCGGGGCCAGCGCCCGGAGAAATTGACCAGTTGCCGGGCACCTGGCCAGCCGCCGCGACGTTTTAATACCCGCACTTCAATGCCCAGGGCGGCGGGGCTCAGCGCCAGACTAAGGCCTACCGGTAAACTGAGCTGTGCCTGACCGGCGGGACGGATCAAGAATAATTCGGCCTGGCCTTCTGCGGCAGCCAGTTGCAGGCGTTTCAGCCGGGCGATATTCAGCGTGTGCTGCCACAACAAGACGGTGCTGCAACAGCCACTTTTCAGACATTGTTCGGCCGCCCATAACGCATCACGATCCTGCGCCCGCACGTCCAGCAATTGCCATAACGGCAGGCCCTGACTGCTCAGGAAAGGCGCATGCAGCTGAGCCGGTGTGTTGATATACACCTGTAACTTGCCAAGGCTGGCCTGCTGTTGCAGATAAGGTAATAACAGCCGGAATTCACCAATGCCAAAAGCCGTGCGCAGCTCAATCACCTGCTGCGTGGGCCAGCCACCGCCGAGTAACAGATCCAGCTCGGCAAAACCAGTCGGAGCCAAAGCTTGTTGCGGGGAAGGGGCATCATTCAGGCACCAGATGTGACCCTGTTGTTTCAGATCGGACAGTTGCATATCAATACCAATATACTGTTTATATATACAGTATATGTGTTCTGTTTTTTGCCGCAAGAGGGCGGCGGAAAAAAGCTGGCGGGTCTTATGGGCTGGAAAATAGCTGTTGCTCTGTAACCAGACCTGTCCCATTTCTGCTACCACTGGCAGAAAATCTGATGAAAATGAAGCAGATAAGTATTCGGTACGGGGTGAAGCCAGCAGTGTTTGTTACAGTCTTCAGCCTGCCATTCACAACTAATTTCGCCTGATATGCGACTCTGTAGATGATGTTGCAAACAGGAGAGCCATCATGCGTATTTTCACCTTTATCGTTTGTTGTATCGTCAGTAGTGCAGGCGTTGCCGCCGAACCGTTGTATGTAGCGGCAGACCCATCAATGGAAACAGCATTATGTATCAGCGCCGCGACGTCAGACCGGCTGGATTTTAAGCAGGACCTGCAACACAACCGCATTCGTCCGGCGGTTGCCGCGAATAAACTGCTGTGTAATGACCTGCCGGTCGCCAGTTTTGCTTTTCAGGCCGGCAATACCGCGGTGTACCAGCATCTGAAAAAATATGTCAAAGGTCATGTGGATATTCAGGATATCGCTGCAGTGCCTGGGCAGAGTACTGTGGTGGTGCGTGGGCGCTGACACTTGCCGGCGGTAGAAAAAAGGCCCGCTGCGATTGCGGGCCTTTTGCTGACAGGTGTTTCAGGCTCAGGGTAAATCAAACAACAAGGCAAATACCGGTTGTGCACCGCTGACCAACTGCCAGTCAGTCAGATCGGCGATTTTCACGCCATCGCCATCCTGCAGCGTGATCTCAGTGTCTGCACTTTGCAGGCTGAGTGGCCCGGAAACCAGATGCACATAGAGTTTACGGCCGGCAGCCGCCTGATACTGCAATTGACTCTGGGCATCCAGTCTGAGCTGATACAGCTTCGCATCCTGTTTTAAATGCAGACTGCCGGCTTCGCCGGTTTTTGACGCCACCAGCGTCAGGCCCGGCGTTTGGGCAAACGGCTTTTGCTGATAACCTGGTTCACCGCCGACGCTGTCCGGTTCAATCCAGATCTGCAGGAAATGCAGGTTTTTGTCCGGATTGGCGTTAAATTCACTGTGCATAATGCCACGGCCTGCGCTCATCAGCTGAAACTCACCGGCCGGCAGTTCTGCCACTTCACCGGTTGAATCGCGGTGGGCGATCACGCCATCCAATACCAGGCTGATAATTTCCATATCGCGATGGCCATGGGTATCAAAACCGGCACCGGGGGCAACCTGATCGTCGTTAATGACGCGTAAGGCAGAGAAGCCCATTTGCGCTGGATCGTAATAGCGGCCAAAGGAAAAACTGTGGCGGCTTTGTAACCAGCCGAAATTCGCACTGCCGCGTTGGCCGGATTTTCTTAATTCGATCATGAGGTGACTCCTGAATAGCTGTTTAACGGGAAGTACGGCAACCCGGGGGTTGCCGTCGTATGAGTGGCCGGGTTACGCCAGTTTTTTCGCCAGCCAGTTATCGATGGCAAAGCGACCAGCGCCGCTGAAGGTCAATGCCACGCTGATGGCGAGCAGTGACAGGGCAAATTCATAACCGTTGTTGCTCATAAACAGGCCGTTGGCAAAGTGCACGCTGAAAATCGCAACCAGCATCGTGATGGCCAGGACAAAGGCTGCCGGGCGGGTCAGCAGACCCAGGATTAACGCCAGGCCACCAAAGAACTCAGCACCACCGGCCATTAATGTCAGTGGAATGCCCGGGGTCAGACCGATGCTTTCCATCCAGCCAGCTGTGCCCTGCAGACCATAACCGCCAAACCAGCCAAACAGTTTTTGTGCACCATGTGCAGCGAAAATGATGCCGGCTGGGACCCGCAGCGCCAGGCTGGCGATGCTGTTGCCTGAATCTTGTGTGTTTTGTACGAAAGTTTTGATTAAATTTTTCATTTGTATTGCTCCAATATGTTGTTGAGGTTCTGCTGCATTCGCCGTTACTACCTGCGTTATTGCCTGCGTTCTGCTGCGTTGAGATAAATGTAACCGGCTTGCGTTCCTGAAAAAAGCGGAATAAATTGACACTCATGTTCAAAATATTTGAATGAACGGAGTTCAGCAAATGGCGCTACAGCCAGTGTTAACCCTTGAAGCGCTCAGAGCGCTGGATGCTATTGATCGTAAAGGAAGTTTTGCCGCTGCAGCTGAATCGCTGTACAAGGTGCCTTCGGCGCTGAGTTACACCATAGCCCGGCTGGAAAGCGACCTTGGCGTGCAATTATTTGACCGGAGCCGGCAAAAAGCCCAGCTGACACAAGCGGGGATGCTGTTATTACAGCAAGGCCGTCATTTATTGCTGGCCAGCCGGCAATTAGAAGAAGCGGTGCGGCAGCTCGATACCGGTTGGGAGCGTCAGCTGGTCATTGCGGTGGATTCAGTGGTGCCGTTGCAGCCGTTGTTCAGTCTGATTGACCAGTTCCATCAGCTCGGCCGACTGACGCAAATCATGCTGACCGAGCAAGTGATGGCTGGCGGCTGGGAAGCTTTACAAAGTGGCCGGGCCGATTTAGCCGTTGGTTTATCCGGTGAAGGCGTCTCTGGTCAGTTCCAGCTGCAGCCGATGGCGCAGATGGATTTTGTCTTTGCCGTCGCGCCGCATCATGAATTGGCGCAGCTGAACCGGGTGGTGACGCAACAGGATCTACAGCAACAAACCGCGATAGTCGTCAGTGATTCTGCACTGGATTTACCGGCGCGCGATTCCGGTTTATACGACAGCCGCCGCCGGGTGCTCGTCAGCAGCATGCAGGCCAAAATTGCCGCGCAGCAGGCCGGGCTAGGTGTCGGCTTCCTGCCCAAACATCTGATTAGCCAGGCGATCCAGGCGGGATCGCTGATTGTTAAAGCCTGCGAGGTGCCGCGCGCCGGAACCATGATGTATCTGGGCTGGCGCCGCCAGGCGCAACCGGGCCAGGCGCTGTTGTGGTTCACTCAGCAATTGAGCCAATATGACTGGGCTGCCGTATTCCAGAGCGACCTGACTACAGAGGATAATATTGATGCAATTGGGTGAACATCAGGGCGTGATCTTTGATTTAGACGGCACGCTGGTCGATTCAAAGCTTGATTTTAGTCTGTTATGTCAACAGCTTGGCTGGCCGGCCGGCACGCCTATTCTGGAACATCTGGCGACCATTACCGTCCGCAGTGAATATCAGCGCGCCGTGACCATCATTGAACAATTTGAACTGGCAGGGGCACAGTCCGCAGACTGGATGCCCGGTGCAGCCGAGTTGCTGGCGCTGCTGCAACAGCAGCAAATCCCAACAGCGATCCTGACCCGCAATATGCGCAGTGCTACCCAGCATTGCCTGCAACGGCTTGGCATTGCCGTTGATCTGGTGCTGACGCGCGAAGATGCGCCGGCCAAGCCGGACCCCACCGGTTTATTGATCATCGCCAGCCATTGGCAAAAAGCGCCGGCAGACTTGTTGTTTATTGGTGATTTTCATTTTGATCTGACTACAGCACGCGCGGCGGGTATGCCGAGTTGTTTATATCTGAACCCGGACAATGGTCATTATCGTGATCAGGCCGATTTTGTGCTGCAACATTTTGCCGAACTGGCGCAGCGTTATCAGCAAAAATTGGTACCGATTACATCCGGTTAGATAACTATTTTCATTTAAGTTACATATTCTTGGTGAAACATGGCAATAACCGCAGAACATCAGTCAGATCAAAGACATTTGTGTGATAGATTGCTAGACTCAGTGCAGTTCCAGTAGTCATTTCTACCCGGCATCGATGAATTTTGTGCCGAATCAAGGGGGTGGCGTGTCAGTTGCGAAAATAAGTCCGTCTCAGGTCAAAATTGGTTATTTCATTCAGTTACCGGTGAACTGGATGAAGCACCCTTTTCTGACCAATAAATTCAAAGTAGAAAATCACGAACAGATTGCCATTATCCAGACTCTGGATTTAACGTTTGTTTATTTCTTTCCAGATAAAAGCAGTGTGGAAATTCACGAAGATGCCGCACCGGCAGCAGAGTTGGCGCAGCATGCCTGTGAATTGCGTTATCAGCTGGAGCGGGAAAAAAACGAGCGGATCGAGCAGGCGAAAGAACAGCGCCGGCAGTTGCAGCGCACCGAAAAGGCGTTTGAGAAGTCGATGGTGCAGGTGCGCAATGTGATGTCAAAAATCGGCAGCCGGCCCTTGCAGGCGGTGGAAGAAGCCACCAGTCTGGTCCATCAGATCGCCGATACCATTATCAACGCTGATTCATTAGTGTTGCATTTGATTTCGCAAGCCAGCAAAGAACAGGAAAGCATTTATTTTCACGTACTGAACGTTTCCGTGTTGTCGATGATGCTGGCAAAAAATTTAGGCATGAATGCAGACCAGGTCAAACTGACCGGCCTCGGCGCGTTATTCCACGACATTGGTAAACTGAAGATCCCAACGCAAATTCTGCGTAAAACCGAACCTTTAACCGCGCCGGAAGCGAACTTGCTGAAAATGCATACCCGCTATGGTATCGAGTTGCTGAAACTGACCGAATCCTTTCCAAAAACGGCCTGGCCTGTGGTGGAGCAACATCACGAATATCTGGACGGCAGCGGTTACCCACTGGGGCTCAAAGATAACGAAATCGATGCGATGGCCAAAGTGGTGGCCGTGGTCAACGAGTTTGATAATCTTTGTCATCCGGTTGACGTGACCAAAGCGCGCTCACCGCATCATGCGATGTCCTATTTGTTTAAAACGATGAAAGGCAAGCTGGGCGCCAATGAAATGGGCCAGTTGATTAAAATGATGGGCGTGTATCCACCCGGCACTATAGTGCAGCTCAGTGATGACAGAGTGGGGCTGGTGATGTCGGTCAACAGCGACCAGTTGCTGTATCCGAATGTGCTGGTGTACGACTCGCAAATCCCGCGACTGGAAGCGCCGGTGATTACGCTGCAGGAAGGTAAACTCAGTATCAGCAAAGTATTAAAGCCTTCGGCGTTGCCGCAGGCTGTGTATGAATATCTGAATCCGCGGGCACAAGTCAGTTATTTTATTCAGGGCAACGAACGTAAATAACCTTTGGTCCAAACGGCACAGTTGCCACGCTTCTGCATTCAACATGATACCAACCAGGCCTGAATCTTCTGCGGCGTAGCTCCCGGGCGGTTCGGGCGGCGGAGTCCGTCGATGCTGCAATCCAATCTGTTGTTAATTCTGGCCGCTGCCATCTGGGGCTTTGGTTTTGTTGCGCAGCGCCTTGGCCTCGAGAATTTAGGCCCTTTTGGTTTTAACGGGGTGCGCTTTCTGATTGGTGCGCTGAGTTTATTGCCACTATTGCTGTGGCAAAAACGCCACGACAATTTGCAGGGCGCGGATATCAAAACCATCTGCCGGGCCGGATTGCCGGTTGGGCTGCTGTTATTTATTGGCGCCAGTCTGCAACAGGCTGCACTGCAATTTACCACTGCGGCGAAGACGGGTTTTATCACTGGCTTATATCTGGTGTTGGTGCCTTTACTCGGCTTATGGCTGAAACATAAAACCAGTGCCAATACCTGGGTGGGTTGTCTGATTGCGTTATCTGGTTTGTATTTTTTGTCGGTAACCAGTGATTTTGTGGTGAATCCGGGTGACTTGCTGCTGTTCGTCGGCGCTTTTTTCTGGGCCGCGCATTTGTTGGCGATTGACCATGTCGCCGGCAAAATGACGCCAGTGTTGCTGGCGATGTTGCAGTTTATGGTCTGCGGTATTTTAAGCCTGCTACTGGGGTTTTGGCTCGAGCCTATCAGTCTGGGCGCTATTGTTGCTAGTGCCGTGCCTTTGTTATACGCCGGCGTCATTGCAACCGGAGTGGCTTATACGCTGCAAATTATCGCACAGCGCCAGGCGCATCCGGCCCATGCCGCCATTATTCTGAGTCTGGAAACCGTGTTTGCCGCTATCGGCGGGGTTTGGTTATTGGGTGAAACCCTGACATCCCGTGCTTTGCTCGGTTGTGCGCTGATGTTAACCGGCATGTTACTGTCCCAATTACCGCTGCGCTGGTTAGTGCGCGCCTGGCGTCTCCCCGCAAAAAATGACTGAGTTCAGAACTGCAGGTTAAATAACAACTCAGCCAAATCCGGTTGCCAATGGTATTGCGCCGGCACTTTGACACCGCGCAGCAACACGCCTTCAGCTCGTAACAACGCGCTTTGTTCCGCCGCTTCGGCACTGCCGGGCGCAAACGCCAGACTCAGGTTGCTGCGCACCACCCGATACCAGGGCAGTGGCGATGGGCTATAACCCAGTGCTTTGCCTACCAGACGGGCGCGGCCGGGCAGGCCGGCTAAATCAGCGATTTGGCCATAACTGGCCACCTTTCCGGCAGGGATTTGTTGCACTGTTTGCCAGATCCGGCTGTAATGTGGATTCATCTGCACCTGATACCAGTAAAGTTTTCGGAGTCTTTATGCCTGCAGCCACTATTCCTGTCAAATTGCTTGAAAAGCCGGAACCGCCCGGCAGCAACGAATGTTGTGGCAGCGGCAGCTGTTGTCCTTGTGTCTGGGATTATTATCGTGAGCAACTGGCGTTGTGGCAGCAACAGCAAAAAGACCTGGCTGAATCAAAAACAGTAACAGAATAAGCCACTTTACTTGCTCAAACCGGGTTTCCTGCTTAGTGTTCATCAAGTGCCGGCTGGTTGCCGGTCTTGAGGATGTTGTCGCATGGCTGTCGCTGAAATCGGATCTTTGCAAAGCAGTATATTGTTCAGCGTGCTGGTGCTGTTTATTGCGACGACCGCCTATCTGCTGTTTATCCGTTCGCTGCCTGGCCAGCCGAATGCGTATCAACGCCGTGCTCTCCAGCTGTTCAGCTGGTTTTTCCTGACTGAGTTTCTGGCGTATCTGGTGTATTGCCTGCGTTTTATCGACCTGCATTTATTCTCTGTTGTTTGCAATAACATGTTGTATTTATGCGGGGTTTATCTGTTTTATTGCGGCGTACGACTGCGCTATCAACTCGAAATAAGCTCGCGGCTTCTCGGCTGGATCGCGGTCCATGTGCTGGGGTTAGCTGCGGCGCTGTTCTGGTTTACAGCGGTGCATAACGACATTTTTATTCGTTTGCCGCTGGCATTGGGTTCCTTCTGTATTCCGGTATTGATTACGTTTTCACTGATCCGGCAGCAACAAAGACCTGGGAATCTCGGCGACCGCGTTTTATTGCTGTGCACAGTGGTCGCTTTGTTGTTGCTCCCGCTGCTGTATCCGATCTTCGGTTATTTACTCAGACCAGACCAACAAGGTCAGCTGATGGTGATGACCCTGGTCACGCTGACGCTGGAAACCTTGTGTATTGGCGGGTTAGCAATTTCTTATATCTATGATTTGATTGATAAACTTCGCAGTGATGCCAATACCGACAAACTGACCCAAAGCAGCAATAGGCGTTACTTTTTTAAAGTAGCGCCGCAATTTCAACAACGGGTGGCTGCAGGCGAGAATATCAGTCTGGTGCTGCTGGATATCGACCATTTTAAACAACTGAATGACAGTTATGGCCATCAGGCCGGCGATGCGGTATTGCGTCATTTTGCCGCTTTGTTACGCCAATTGCTGACTAAAACGGACCTGATTGTGCGTTATGGTGGCGAAGAGTTTTTACTGGTGTTGCCGGGTTATACACCGGCGCAGACACTGCCGCTGCTCCAGCAGTTTCAGGCGCTGTTACGCCAGTCGCCGCTGCACTATGAGGGCGAAGATCTGGCCGTACGCGCAAGTTATGGCGTGGCGGCATTACATGCCGGTCAGGACATTGATCATTGTGTACACCGGGCTGATTTAGCTTTATATCAGGCCAAAGCGAATGGCCGCGACATGGTCGTTTTAGACAGTCCGGGCGCCACTTCCTAAATCATTTCAGCATGGTATAGTACAGCGCATGCCGCATCCGGCGGTACATAATGATAACAATCAATTCCGGGATCCCTATGACCTCAACACATGACGTGCTGGCTGGCCAAAAACAATGGCTGGGCCATCCGGTCGGACTCTTTGTCTGTTTTTTTACCGAAATGTGGGAACGCTTTGCCTTTTATGGCTTAAAAGCGCTGCTGTTTCTCTACCTGACACAACATCATTTATTCAACGATAAAAATGGTTATCTGCTGCTGGGCACTTATGCCGGCCTTGCCTATGCGCTGCCGGTGGTGGGTGGCTTGCTGGCGGACAAATATCTCGGCATGCGTAAGGCGGTCACTTTTGGCGGCACGCTGATGGCCGTTGGCATGTTAGGCATGGCGTACAAAGGCACGCAGGCCAGCGCTGAAAGTGGCGCTGATTTATTTGCGCTGCAGGTGATGTACGCATCGCTGGCGTTGGTTGCTGTTGGGGTTGGTTTCCTCAAACCGAATATCTCGACGATCGTCGGCCGGCTGTATATCGACAGCGACCCGCGCCGCGATTCGGCCTTTACGCTGTTTTATATGGGCATCAACTTAGGCGCAATTTTCTCCAGTTTGTTTGTTGGCTGGATTGGTATTGCCTATGGCTGGGAATACGGTTTTGGCTCGGCCGGTATCGGTTTATTACTCGGTTTAGTGGTGTTTTTAAAAGGCACTAAGCATTTCCATGGCCAGGCAGAGCCAGCGAACCCGGCACTGCTGACGGAAAAAGTAGGCGGTATTCGCCGCGAAACGCTGATTTATCTGCTGGCTTTAGTCGGTGTGGCTGCGGTGCAGCAAATTCTGCAGACCAGCATCGACTTTGGCGCTTTAGGTGCCATGCTGGGCATGGCGCCCGGCGCTGAAATCACCGCAACTGAAGTGGTTGCGGTGGCATTGACACTGGTGCTGATGGTCTGGTGGTTTAAGTTTATTTTTATCCAGTGTAACGCGCTGGAGCGCGCCAATATGATCATGCTGATGGTGTTAACCGCCATTTCTGCAGTGTTCTGGGGCCTGTATGAGCAGACTTACGGCAGCTGGCTGGCGTATTCAGATCGCGTGATGGAAAGCCCGACTTTTGATTTGGGGCTGTTCAGCTTCGCCTTTAATTCATCACAACTGACCTTTGTCGCGTCCTTTTTTATTGTGCTGCTGGCGTTTCCATTCGCCTGGTTATGGCCATGGCTGGATCGCAAAGGCTGGAATCCGTCTGCGCCCAACAAATTTGGTATCGCCTTGTTATGTGCCGGATTAGCGCATTTTATTTTGCAATATGCCGCATTGAACCCATTAGATACCGGGCTTGCCGGTTTCTGGTGGTTTATTCTGGCTTACTTCGTGCTGGTGATCGGTGAAATGGCGTTATCGCCGATTGGCCTGTCAGCTGTGACGGCTTTATCCGTGGCGCGGGTGGTCAGTCTGATGATGGGCGTCTGGTTCCTCGCTTCTGCTTTTGGTGAAATGATTGCCGGCCGTTTTGGCGCCTTAGCATCGATGCCGGCAGGCACTGCGGTGCCGGATGCACTGAATATCTACGCTGGCGTGTTTGCCACTTTAGGCTGGGTTGGGCTGGGCTCTGCAGTGCTGATGTTTTTATTGTCGCCAGTGCTGACCGGATTAATTCGCCGCGCTCAGCAAACGCAGAGCTAACCGATGCAGCAGCTGGTGATTTGGCAGGAAAAAGCCGTACAGCGGTTGTCGGGTGGGCGCAGCCGATGTGCGCATATCTGGCAGCAGCTGGATCTGGCACAACGCTGTTATCTGATATCGACGCTGCTGGTGCTTGGCTGGATGCTGAGCTTGGGCACCCAGCCTTGGCTGCTGGGTTTGCTGGGTGTCAGTTTGTTCGGTGCCGTGATCAGTGATATCTGGCAGGGATTTGTACGCATTTGGCACAGCCTGCCGGGTAAAGCTTTTATTCTGGTCTGTTATGCCGTGCTGGCTAATTTTTGTTTTGCGCTGGCGGATAGTTCTGTGAATAACCTGATCGGGGTGCGACCGGAAGTGGTGCCATTTAGTGTCAACCTGACCTTGATGCTGCTGGCGCCATTTTGGTGTTTCATCCTCGCCTTCGCTTTGCTGACGGTGTATCTGTTACTTCACACGCTGAAGTTTTGTTTATTGCTTCTTCTCAGGCCGCTTGGGGTGCGCAGTTATCACCTGCAAAATGGTTCTTATCCAAAGTTGTCGCTTGCAATCCGTGTGGCATTTTTGCCGGTGGTGTTTATGTATCTGACTGCTGCTATGACTGGCTATCTGACCGGCGATACAGCTGCTTTGGCCATGTTTCAGGCGGAAGATTCGACTGTTGAGGCCAGAACATCTGCAGGGCACAAAAAATCAGATATGGACATTGATCTGTTTAAAACTGGGCCGGAGCCTGCTGATCTCAGCGGGATTAATCCGCAAGTTGGTTGGATCAACCGTACTGTTGCAAGATTTTTATATTCAGTCGAAAGTCTGAACAAATCGCAGTGCCTGATGCAAGGGGCCGAGCATCTGGTACATCTGAATGATTATGAAGTACTCGTCATCACACCGGATGCTAAACAGCCCTATGGTTACCGTTATCAGGTGCGGGCTTGTGGCTCGCCGTCGTTGCCGACATTCAGTCAGAAGCCGGACATTAATCCCGTGCTGCCTACAGCTCAATAGCCATCAGCCAGGCGCCTAGACCCTGAAACAGGAAAAGTCCAGAAAAAACCGGTGAAAATCCGGTTTTTTGTTATTTCAATCAGTGCTTTGACAGCGGGCAATCGCCTTCCTATACCTTTGTTTTATACAGGACAGGGAGGCAGAGAATTGACGCTCAAATTTAATCTGGCATGGAGCTGTTTGTGCTGTACCTGCGCCACCTGCGCGGCTGACTTTAGTCAGGAATTCAGTGTGATCACGGATAATTCCTGGTTATCCGGTTATCAGGACCAACAATCACAAGCTTCCCGGGCACTCTTCAGCTGGGACTGGCAACTGGAAGCCGGACCACAGTGGTTGGTTGCCGGCAATCTGAAAGCATTTCGTGGCCGCAATGGCGAATTGCTGACTGGTAATGTGCAGGGTATCTCTAATATTGATGCCGAACATTTCAGCAAAATCTACGAACTGTATCTGCAATATAAATTTGATGACGAAACCCGACTGAAATGCGGACAAGTAGATGCCAATCTGGAATTTGCCTTTGTGCCTGCGGCCGGCGGTTTTATCTCACCGCCGCTTGGCATTACACCGACGGCAATCGCCTTGCCAACTTATTACGACCCGGCCGCATCCTGCAGTGTATTTTATGAACCTGAACACGGCTTGCAATGGATGGCAGGTTTGTTTGCCGGGCAAGACCATACCAATTTTTCTTCCCAGTTTATGGTGGCAGAAGGTCGTTATGTGACGGCGCAAAGCCGTACTTCTTATGGCTACTGGCACCACCATGGCGACTGGACCACATTAAACGAACAGCAGTTACGGGCTATTTCTGGCTGGTATCTGAATCATCAGCAACAGGTCAGTGCTGAGCTCACGCTGTTTGCGGTTTGGTCCGGCCTCAATGACGATGTGGATATTTTGCATCAGCACCGCATGCTGGGTTTAGTCTGGGAATTGCCTTTGGCGGGCCACCAACTCGGCCTGATGCACAGTACAGTGACAGCACAAGATCGGCAATCTGAACAGATGATCGAAGGATACTGGCAGTGGAGCCTGACACCACAGCTACAGCTGCAGCCCGTGCTGCAATGGATACATCATATTGACCCGGCACTTGACCATAGTCTGGTTGCGACGCTGCGGCTGATGGCACAATTCTGAGGGAGATAAGCATGACGTTGCGGGAAAAAGCGAATTGGGGGCTGTGGCTGATTTTTGCCCTATTTGTCGCGGTTGCCGGTGTCGGCTGGTGGGGCAATCAGCAGCAAGGATTAGTGCTAACACGCACAGTTCAGCAGGCGTGGCCAGCGATGGAACAGTCAGGTAAAGCAGTCGGTCTGGTGGACAAACAGCTCTTTGCGATGGAACAGCTGTTACAGGGGCTGCCGGTTGACTTAGCCACGCTGAATCAACGCGAAAAAGAATTAACCGGGGCGATTGCTGCGTTGACGGCTAACCCTCTGCCAGAGCGCGGCCAGTTAACCACCCTGCAGACGGCATTAGCGCAATTTGTGCAGGCCCAACAGCAACTCAGTCAGCAATATGCCAGCTATCAACAGCAGTCCGCTGGCTTGGATAAGACCGTGGCACAAATTGTGGAGATTGGTGAAATTGTCGAGGAAGTCGGCGATAGCCAGGTCGAAACGTTGATTTCATCGCCGCGTCAGCCTATCAGCTGGGAAGGCGGTCTGCAGCGGAAATGGGACGCCGCTGATGGTGGCATGGAAGCGAATATCGGTTTTTTCCGCCAATTGTATTTTCTCGAGCAAATTAAACGCCAGGGGCCAAAAACTGAACTGGTGAAAGAGCTGAACGACTCCATTGCTTTCCAGCAAGACGCCGTCGATGGTCTGGTGGCCACTGGTTTATTTGCCGTTCCAGGGCCAAAACATTTTGGCGACGCAACCTTAGGCGACACCTATCTGCAATTATTTGAACAACACAAACAGCAAATCAAACTGACGCTGGACGCCTTAGTGAAAATGCAGAAACAGCAGGCGGAGTACCGGCAACAGAGCAGTGCTTTGGTCGGCGCTTTGCAAGTTATGCAGCAATCGCTGGATGTTAGTACGTCAAAGATGGTGGAACAAGGCCCGGAAACTGCAGCCAATGTTGCCAGGCTGCTGATCGCAACCGGCGGCGTTACATTGATTTTACTCATATTGATCGGTACTTATGTGCGCAAAGGCATGTTGACGCAGCTGCATCAGGTGGCAAAAAATCTGCATGACGTCGCCAGCGGTGATGGCGACCTGACCCGGCGGCTTGAAGTGAAAAGTGATGATGAACTTGGAAGGATCGCGCAGAACTTTAATCTGTTCGCCGGCAAAATCCAGCAAATTGTGCAGGATATTCACCAGAGTGCGCAGGTGTTGATTGACACCAGTGCCCAGAGCCAACAACTGTCACAACATCTGAAACAGGAAGCTGAAGATACTGAGCATCATAGCGCGGGCCTTGCCAGTGCGATGCAGCAACTTGACCATTCGGCACAGGATATCGCTAACAGCTGTGGCATCGTGGTGAAACAGACGGAACAAACTTCCAGTGCCGTTTTACAGGGCAATGCCGCCATCCATGGCACTATCAACCAGATGCAGCAGATGAGCGATACTGTGCATCAGTCGGCCAATGCGCTGCAGCAACTGACCGCCAAAGCCGAAAAAATTGACCAGATTGTCGGCGTGATCCGCGGCATTGCTGAGCAAACCAATTTGCTGGCGCTGAATGCCGCGATTGAAGCAGCGCGTGCCGGGGAACAGGGCCGTGGTTTTGCTGTGGTCGCCGAAGAAGTGCGGAATCTGGCGCAGCGGGCTGAGTCATCCTCGCGTGAAATTTCGGCGGTGATTGCGGAGATCCAGCAGGAAACCCGCTTGTCGCATCAGCAAATGCAACAATCTGTGGTGCTGGCCGACCAGAGTATGCAGGCCTGCGAGGAATCGGGCACTGCATTGGCTTCGGTGCAGGATCAGATTAAATCTGTCGTTGAACAGATTAACCGGATGTTTAATGCCACCACAGAGCAGGCGCAAACCCTGAGCCAGATGCTCGGCCAAATCCGCGAAGTGGCGGCACTGGCGTCCAATTCCAGCCATGAGGCAGGCAGCGCATTATTGCTGATCGATGGGATGCAAGGCCGGGCGCAGGATTTGAACCGGCTGGTGGCGCAGTTCCGCTTCTGAGCGGAGGGTCCAGCAGATTGCGCGGCAGAACGCTTTTGCTGGTCGGTTCAGCGCGCCAGCCTGAGTCGCTGCTTGCAGGGCAGAGGACAGAGTTATAGGCTAGAGGTTTTTCCAGTCACGGATATTTCTGATGTATAAGTACGCTCTGTTCCCGGCGGCACTGCTTTGCAGTGTCGCTGCTGTTGCTGACGAAGGGCAATGGCAACCATATCAACTGCCGCAATTACAACAACAACTCAGTGCCCGCGGTATCTCAGTGCCAGCCGCCGATTTAGCCGATTTAAGCAAATATCCGATGAATGCGATTGTCAGCCTCGGCTATTGTTCTGCGTCTTTTGTCTCGCCGCAAGGCTTGGTCGTGACCAACCACCATTGTGCTTATGGTGCTATCCAACAGAACTCCACCGCGGAAAACAACCTGATTGCCAATGGCTTTCTGGCGAAAACGCAGACTGAAGAGTTACCGGCCGGGCCGTCTGAACGGTTGTATGTCACCGAGCTGGTCGAAGACGTGACGGCGAAAGTCAGCGGGGCTTTGCCGGCTAAACTGACCGATCTGGCCCGCTTTGAAGCGATTGAGAATAACCGCAAGCAATTGATCCAGGCCTGTGAAAGCGATGCCAACTATCGCTGTAACGTGGTCAGTTTTCATCATGGCCTGCAATTTTTCCTGATTAAACAGCTGATGATCCAGGACGTGCGTCTGGTTTACGCACCGTCTGAATCGGTCGGTAACTTTGGTGGCGATATCGACAACTACGAATATCCACGTCATACCGGCGATTATTCGTTTTTGCGTGGTTATGTTGGTAAAGATGGCAAACCTGCACCATTTTCTAAAGACAATGTGCCCTATCAGCCAAAATTTCACCTAAAAATCAACGCCAATGGGGTGAAAGCCGGCGATGGCATTTTACTGGCAGGTTATCCGGGCCAGACCAGTCGTTACCGTCTGGCCGAAGAGATTGCCTTTGCCCGCGATTGGCAGTACCCGGCGAGTGTGACCACCTTCTCGCAGATGATCCAGACCATTGATGAGTTCGGAGCCAAAGATCCGGCGCTACAGGTGCGGTATGCCTCAGTGGTCAAAGGCTACAACAACCGGATGAAAAAAATGCAGGGCCTGCTCGATGGCTTTAAAGTCACCGATATTCACGCCATTAAACAGCAGCAGCAGCAGGAACTGGCCGCCTGGATCGCGGCGGATAGCAGCCGTAAAGTGCATCAGAAAGCGCTGGCAGCATTAAAAGAAGTGGTCAGTGCTGAGCAGCAATATCAGCAGCAAACCTGGTATTTTGACAATGCCAAACGCAGTGATTTACTCAAAGCGGCCCAGGATCTGTACCGGTTAGCGCAAGAGCGGCAAAAACCGGATGCCGAGCGTGAGCTGGGTTATCAGCAACGCGACCTGAAAATGTGGCAGGGCCGGTTAAAACGTTTGGACACCAGCTTTGCGCCGACTGTCGATTTGGCGTTATGGAGCCAGCAACTGGCAGTGTATCTGCAGCAAAAACCAGATCTTCGGATCAAAGCGCTGGACGATGCACTGGGTCTGGTACCAGGAATGACTGCAGCGCAAATCAGCGCCACACTGCAACCCTGGTATAACAGCACCACGCTGGGCTCCAGTGACGGCCGGCTGGCCTGGCTTGATAAAACGCCGGCTGAGTTTGCCGCAAGTAAGGACCCCTTTATCAAAGCCGCAGTGGCAGTCTATCAGCAGCAAATTGCGCTGGAGCAGCAACAAAAAGCCATTCAGGGCGCGTTACTGAATACCCGTCCGGCATATATGCAGGCAGTCATTGCCTTTAACCAGAGTAAAGGTAAACCAGTATATCCGGATGCGAACAGTACACTGCGCATCACTTACGGTCATGTTGACGGATATCCGGCAGCAGATGGCGTCTATAAAACGCCATTTACTTCAGTGCGTGGCATGATTGCCAAACAACAACCAACCGGAGTGTTCCAACTGCCGGCGAAGCTGGTGCAGGCTTATCAGGCCAAACAATATGACGGTTATTTTTATGCGGACTTAGGTGCAACCCCGGCGTTGCCGTTTAACTCAGTGCCGCTGAACTTCCTGTCGAGCGCTGATACTACTGGCGGCAATTCAGGGTCAGCTGTGATGAATGGCAAAGGTGAATTGATCGGACTGAATTTTGATTCGACCTACGAATCTATCAGCAAAGACTGGTACTTTAATCCGGCAATCACCCGGGCTATCCATGTCGATATCCGCTTTGTACTGTGGATGATGCAATATGTCGATGGCGCGCAAAATCTGCTGGATGAAATGACGATTGTACGTAACTGATATTGTCGATACGCGATAGCAATAAGACGGGCAGCATCACAGCTGCCCGTCATCTTCAATCAGAAAATACTGAATAGCGCCGGATTAAGCAGACTCAGTATGGACATGCCTTCTAAGAAAGCAAAACTACTGGCGTCATGTAAATCGTCTTTGCTGAGTCCCAGCACTTCCATAATTTGTTTATCGACCAAATCATGCAGCTGAAACACATCGGCATTGGCTTCACTCAATGCCAGACAGCTGGCCAGATGCAAAATCAGACTGACTTTGTTCGCTGCGGAGTATTCCGGCTGATTCAGTTGTTTTAGCGGTTGAATGATCCGTTCCGGTAACTGCCAGTGTTTCAGCAGTTCAACGGTACAGTCAGCATAGCTGAAGCCTAATAATGCCTGCTGCTTCATCCAGGGCTTGACGCCTTTTTTGTACTGACCACAGATTTGCGCAACCTCCGGTTTTACCTGCACGACGACCAGCTCGCCAAGATTATGTAACAGGCCAGACAAGTAAATAGGTTCGTCTTTGCGCACGCCCAAATGGAACGCCAGATGTTTGGCAATTAATGCTGTATTAATGCTGTGCTCCCAGAACTTATCCAGTGCAATCACATCAGGCTTTAAGGTCGCAAAGGCTTCGGCGGCGCCACTGGCTACGACCAGGTTATACACCTGCGTTTCACCGAGCACCTGCACCGCTTTTTGTACCGACTCAACCTGTTTCGGGAAATTGTACAGGGCGCTGTTGGCCAGTCGCAGTAACTTGGAAGATAACACCGGATCGTACGACACTAACTCGGCAATTTCATCGATATCGCTGATTTCGTCATCGATGATTTCTTTAATTTTCAGACAGGTGTCAGGCAATGCAAAGATGTCACCAACCTGAAGAGCACATTCGGCAGCGTTCAAGTTCCACTCCGTTTTTTTATTAACAATGACCATTGTCTAGTGTTGCCTTCTGGCGCTGATTTACAAGGGGCGACAGCGTATTTCGCGGATTTTTTTTCGCCGGCCGTCACGGCAACACAGTCCGTGTCCTTGCCAATGCCGTTGTCATCAGATTGCCACACCATTTTCACACCACTGTCATTCCATATCGCTAACGTCTTGTTTTTTTAAGTCTCTGGAGTGAAAACATGAAGGCGTTAAAAGTTTCTGTGGCGGCGTTGCTGGTATCGGTGGCGCTGAGCGGCTGTGATCTGGACGGTAAAAATGGTGTGGATGGGGCCACTGGTGCTGCTGGCCAGACCGGCGCGACAGGCCCGTCAGGTGCGAATGGCAGTAACGGTCAGAATGCACCGGTCGGCATGCAATTGCTGCCTGTCGCCCGTTATGTCACCGGCAGTTATGGTGCCGGCGCTGCGGAAATTACCGCCTTTCATGCACCTTCCAAGCGGATATTTGTCGTAAATGGTGCCGCCAACCGCATTGAAGTGCTGGATGGTACCAATATAAAAAGCCAGGCGTTGTCAGACCCACTGACCGCCAGCAATCTGACCAGTCAGCCACTAACCTTGCCAGCGACCGCCACTGTGCGGAACAGTGCCGATCAGGATGAAACGGTGACGCTGGGTTTTGCCAATTCCATCAGTATTCAGGGCCAGTTGCTCGCCGTGGCAGTCGAAAATAAAAACCGCACTGAAGCCGGTGTTGCGCTTATTTATGACCTGAGCCAGGGTGCTCCGCTGTTAAAACAGGCGATCCGGGTTGGCGCCCAGCCGGACATGCTGACGTTCAGCAGCGATGGTAAATGGTTATTGGTGGCCAATGAAGGCGAACCGGCTGCTGACTACAGCGCAGATCCGGAAGGTTCTGTGTCGCTGATCAGTCTGACTAACGCCGTCGCTGCAACCCAGGCAAAAACGGTCAGCTTCAGTGCATTGAATGGCGACAAAGCCAGTCTGGCGGCAAAAGGCGTGAAATTTGCCGGCCCGGCCAGCACGACCGTAGCGCAGGATCTGGAACCCGAGTATATCGCTTTTAGCCCGGACCTGAAAAAAGCCTGGGTAGTGTTACAGGAAAACAACGCCGTAGCGGTGATTGACCTGGCGACTGCCAAGCTGGATAAAGTTCTGCCACTGGGCTTTAAAGACCATAGCCTGGCGAAAAACAGCCTCGACGTCAGCAACAAAGATGGCGTGAATATGCAGACTGTACCTGGCTTGTTTGGCATGTATCAGCCAGATACCTTACAAAGCTACGGCTGGCAGGGTGGTGCTTTTTACGTCAGCGCTAACGAAGGCGATGCACGCGACTGGGCTGGTTTTTCTGAGCAAAAACGGGTATCAGCCATCAAACGTTCTGCCGCGCTGAGTGCACGCCAGCCATACAATGCCGATGTATTAGGCCGGCTGAACGTGACTACTGCACTTGGACTGAACGCCAATGGTGAATATGACGCTTTGTATGCCTATGGCGCCCGTTCTTTTAGTATCTGGGATCAAAATGGCCAGCAGGTATTCGATAGTGGCAACGACTTAGAACGCATTGCTGCTGGTGTGCATGGCGATAAATTTAACTCGAACCACCTGACCGTCGAAGGCGACAACCGTTCTGACGACAAAGGGCCTGAACCAGAAGCATTGGCGCTTGGTCAGATCAATGGCCGGACTTATGCGTTTGTCGGTACTGAACGGATGAGCGGAATTTATGTTTATGACATTTCGAATCCGTATGCGCCGCAGTTTGTTGACTACAGCTATAACCGTGATTTGAATGCGGTCTACAACATCAATGACGACAAAGTCCCGGCGGTGCTGACCGGCAATGTGACGCAGGCCGGTGACCTGGGTCCTGAATCCCTGGTTTTTGTACCGGCAGCGAACAGCCCGACGGGTAAACCGTTATTGCTGATGGCTAACGAAGTCAGTGGCACTTTAACAGTGTTTGAACTGACCCCGAAAGTCTGAACTTGATCTGTGTTTGAATTCAGGCCGGCATTGCCGGCCTGAATTGTTTTCAGCGACCTGTGACTTCCGTAAATGATAATTTTGTGTAAACTGTTGTTTTTCTGGCATTCTTTTTTGCTTTTTAAGCAGTTCGGCTATACTCGGCTGTATTGCCTTTCGTTAGCAGACTCAACCTGAACTGCCGATCCGTTCAGCACAGAAGGACATTGTGAAAAGGTTATTTCTGGTTTTTTGCATGTTGTTGTGTCTGCCTGGGGTGTCTGCCGACCCGCCGGCGCCGCAAGTTCAGGTCATCGCCCATCCTTCAGTGCAGGTGGACGCATTATCTCAGGCGCAATTGCGCAGTATCTATCTGATGCGTCAGGTCGTCTGGCCTGATGGTGTCGCCATGTATTCACTTTAGCGCCGCGTTCTGCGGCGAATCTGCAATTCTGCCGTGACCAGCTCCAGTTGTTTCCTTATCAACTGGAACGGGTCTGGCAAAAACTGACGTATTCCGGGACAGGAACTCCCCCAACCGAATTACAGGATCAACAGGCCATGTTGCAGGCGATAGCAGCGACGCCGGGCGCCATAGGTTATATCGGGAAACAGGATGAAACTCAGGGTGTTAAAGTCATTCCAATTAAGCCTTAGCAGCGGCCTGCTGGCACTGTGTGGCGTTTTTTCTGTATCTGCTGCGGACAGCTGGCACTGGCATGGTTTTGTCTCGCAGGGGCTGATGCAGGCCGAGCAAAGCAACTTCGTTAATGACGATGGCGACATCAGCACTGACTTGACCGAATTGGGCCTGAACGGCAGTTACAAACTCAGTCCGGACTGGCGTGTGTCTGGTCAGGTGATGTACCTCGATGGCGGCAATCGCTATGCCACCGGCTGGCGCATTGATTACCTGTTTCTGAACTGGACCGCAGTGAATAGCCTCGACTGGCAGCTGAATCTGTATGTCGGTCGGTTTAAAAACATGCATTGGCTATATTCCAGCACCCGCGACGTGGCGCTGACCCGGCCGATGATTGTGTTACCGCAATCGGTCTATTTTGATGCATTTCGCGATATCGCGGTTGGCTCGGATGGCCTGGCGCTGCAATCGACCAACAGCACCGCGCTCGGCGAGCTGGAATTTATCTGGAGTTATGGCGCGACCCCGATTAACCGCGAGATCAGTCAGCGTGTGATCGCCACGCAAATTCAGGGCGACACCAGGCAGAAATTCGTCCATCAGGCCACAGTATTTTTCCGTCCGTCCGATAGTCAGATGCAATGGGGGATTTCGTTGCTGGATTCGGATTTCAGCTATCGCCGGGCGCCGGTGGATATGTTTTTTGACGGTGATTTTACCGTGCAAAGGGTGATGGCGAATTGGCGTTATAGTGCTGAATTGTGGGAATTGTCCAGTGAGTTAGTACAAGAGCGGGTGCACGCCAGAGGCTTCTATCTGCCAGTGTTTGAGCGCAATCAGTTTGCCCAGGGCGCATTTTTACTTGGTAGCTACAACTGGTCAGACAGTACCCGGCTATATGCCAGTTACGACTGGTATACCGCGAATAAAGATGATCGCGGCGGCGCTTTGCTGCCACTGCAATCAGGTGGTCTTATTCCGCGTTATTTCGGGTATCAGCGCGACTGGGGATTAGGCGTGACACAGGATCTGGCCAAACAGTTACGGCTGAAACTGGAGTATCACTGGATCACGGGTACCGGACGGCTTGGACCTAATGTGGTGCCAGCTATTGAGATTAACCGCAGCCGGCACCACGATATGTGGGCGGTCCAACTGATGTATTGGTTCTGATCCTATGCGGCCATTTTTAAGTTTACCGTGGAAAATTCTCGCGCTGACGTTAAGTGCCTTGTTGTTGATGACCGTGGTACTGACCAGTTTTGCCATTGTGAAAATGGAACAGGATTTTCGGCTGCAACAGCAAAAACAACTGCAGTTGCGTCAGCAGCAGTTTGAACATTTGAATATGCTGCTGGAAAACCAGCTACGCAGCTGGCTGGAGTCCTTCACCGATATGGCAAATATCCGGGAGCAGGATGATTTTACCGAATTTGCCAAAGCCCTGTCCCGGCACTACGACACTATTGCGCTGCATCTGAATGTGGAGCATCAGTGGCTGTTCGATAAAGACGGTGTGCTGTTATATGCCTCCACACCCGAAGTCCCGGGCCGGGTGCGTCAGGCGGTTCAGCAGGTGCTGATGGAGCTACAGCCATTTAGTGAGATCGTCTGCGCCGAACACTGTTCGAAGTTGGTTCTGGTACCGGTGCAGAACCAACGCGGTGATGTTGCTGTTGCGGCGTTGTCGACTACTTTGCTCGATGTGTTGGCATCTCTGAAGCAGGGCGTAGGCTCAGAAGTGGCCATAGTGCGGATTGAAGGGGACCTGGAACGGCCTGCTCGTGAACTGCAGTTATTGAGCTTATCCAACGCCAGCCGGATGGCGTCGGTGTTTTCTGCATTACCGGCCGAGGCGACAGTACAACAGGCAATTGAAAAGGGGTTGCCGGTACTTATCGGCGCTGAGCATTATCTGATTAGTTTTCTGCCGTTAGTCGGTAACGGGCAGGGCTATTATCTGGCGTTGGTGGATGACACCAATAAATTTGCCCGGACCAAGGCGGAATATCAATATCAGATGGTGATTTTCGCTGGCGCCTGTTTCGCCTTTCTGGCCGTGCTGATTTATTTCAGCACACAGCGCCTGAGTCTGCGTCTGTTGAAAATGGCGCAACATTTGCCTCTGCTGGCGCAGCGTCAGTTCCGCGAATTCCGCGAACGCGGCCACAATACACCGCTGTTGTTTCAGGACGAATTGGATGTGCTGGATACCGCGGCCAATCAGCTCAGTTTGGAACTGGAGCAGTTACATCAGCAAATTGAACAAAACACCCGTGAGCTGGAAAATATTGCGATGTATGACCTGCTGACCGGGTTGCCAAATCGCAATATGTTATTGTTTCAGCTGAAAAAATATCTGGCAGCACTGGAGCGCCATCCGGGCCGCATCGCAGTGTTGTTCCTTGATTTGGATAATTTTAAGCTGGTCAATGATACGCAGGGCCATGCGGCCGGCGATCTGTTATTAGTGGAAGCGGCAAGCAGACTGCGTGCTTGTATCCGGCCCTCTGATTTGGCATCGCGCTTTGGCGGCGATGAATTTGTGCTGGTGCTGACCGATGTCAGTTCAGATCAGCATCCGGCCGAAGTGGCCAACCGTATTCTGCAGGCGTTTGAACAGCCGGTGGAGCTCAATGGTCAGCTATTTTATGTGTCCGGCAGTATTGGCATCGCAATGTCATCGGACCCGCAGTCCATTCCTGATGATCTGATTCGGCAGGCGGATATCGCCATGTACAACGCCAAAGAACAGGGCGGTGCGGCATTTACCGGTTACGACCAACAGATGTATCAGCGCCTGTCCAGTCGCATTCAGCTGGAAAGTGACATTAAAGAAGCGATCCGCCTGCAGCAGTTCTATCTGGTACTGCAGCCGCAAATCGAGTTGTCGACCGGTCGGTTAGTCGGCTTTGAAGCCTTATTACGCTGGTTACATCCGCAACGTGGCATTGTGACGCCGGATGAATTTATCGGCGTACTGGAAAACTCTCCACAAATGGTAGAACTCGGTTATTGGGTGTTCCGCCGCAGTTTTGAACTGGTGCTGCAGTTGATCAATCAGGGTTATCGCCATATCCGTATTTCGATAAACTTATCCGCCGGTCAATTTCTTGATCCGCTGTTGCCACAGGTGCTGCAGGGTCTATTAAATGAATTTGGTTTAGCAGCGAATCATTTTGAGCTGGAGCTGACGGAACGCACCCTGGTCAAAAACATCGATACCACTTTACAGATGATGCGCCAGTTAAAAGGCATGGGCTTTTGTTTTGCCATCGATGACTTTGGCACCGGTTATTCCAGCTTGAGTTATTTAAAACAAATGCCGGTCGACATTATCAAAATTGATAAGTCCTTTGTATTTGGCATGCTGGAAAACGATGCCGACTATCAAATTATCGTCTCCACTATTGCGATGGTGCAGAAACTGGAATTGACGGTGGTGGCCGAAGGCGTGGAAAACCGCGCCCAGCTGCAACTGCTGAAAAAGCATAAATGTGATATCGGGCAGGGCTATTATTTTGCCCGGCCGCTGAATGATGAACAGCTGCAGCAATTCCTGACTGAACAGGTGCCGGATGGCTTTTTGCGGCTGGCTTAATTGCGTGGTGACAGGCCCGGCGGCTTAGCGCAGCGGGCTGTGGATTAATGGACGTCCGGGGCTGGTCTGCATCTGGTCATAACTTTCGACCCGATTACGGCCATTGTATTTGGCCAGATAAAGCGCCTGATCGGCATGGCGCATCAGCTCGCTGGGCTGATAACCACTGATCTGGCTGTACGACACGCCAAAGCTGGCTGTCAGCTTCAGACCGGGCTGAATATGACTGCAATCGAGCTGTTCGATCGCATCGCGGCAGATCTCAGCCAGCATTAACACTTTGTCTGGTTGGCAATCCGGCAACACAATGGCAAATTCTTCACCGCCGATCCGGCCAAAAATATCGCCGCTGCGAATAAAGTGGTTACAAATCTGGACAGTGGCCTGCAGCGCTTTGTCGCCAATATCATGACCATGGTTGTCATTAATCAGCTTGAAAAAATCGAGGTCAAATACAATGACTCCCAACGATTTCTGCAGTTGTTTGCAGCGTTTGACCTGCTTTTGCAGCTGCAAATCAAAAAAGTGCCGGTTGCTGATGCCGGTCAGTCCGTCGTTTTCGGCGGCAAGTTTGTAATAACGATGGCGCCGTACCAACCGGTAGGTGACATAGACCAGTATCAGACTGGCGAGGCTCAGCAGACCAATATACAAACTGTCGCGTTGTGCCTGCTGGTTTTTCAGCTGATTTTCCAGCTCTACCACGCGAAATTCTTCTTTAATCAGCTGTAACTGCTGATTTTTTTTCAACAATTCACCTTTGGCCAGCTGGTAGGCCAGCAGCTGCGCAGAGCGGTCGTCCCGCATGGCGCGTTCGGCCTCTGAAAATTGTTTAGCAGCCTGATAGGCGTGTCGGAAATCGCCAAGCTGTGCAGTCAGTTCGGCTTTTAGTTGCAGTCCAGCCACCAAGGGAGTGCTGTAAGGCAGGTTTTTTGCCGCCTGTTCCAGCTCTTTGATCAGTTGCAACGCCACTTCAGCCTCACCGAGTTCGGCCTGTGCTTGCGCCATCAGCTGGTACAGACCGATTAATAACCGGTTGTAACCGGTCGCTTCGGCATCAGCCCGTTGTTGCTGTAAGCTTTTTAATGCTTGCTCCGGCTGCTGTTGTTTTAAGTAAAACCAGCCACGTTGCAGCGTGATCATATGCATGACCATTTTCTCGCCAGCTTGCCGGCAGAGTTCGGCTGCATTTTCTATCGTCGCGAGATCAACAGGACTGTGTAAAGCGACTTTATTCTGTAAATTGACCTGTCCGGCAATGCAAAGATCGCGTTGACTCATGACAGATGTATCCATGAGTGCAATGAACTCAATACTTTCCTGATATAAACCAGATTCTGAATAAATGGCTGCACCACTGAGCAAGCCCTGATTGCGCCATTTCATGTCATCAACATCTGCCGATAATAAAATGGCCTGACTCAGATTAGAAAATGCTTCGACAAACTGGCGTCTGACAATTTGCACGTTGGCCAGCGTATAAGCTGCTCTGAATCGTAACAATGGTGCATGCTTGGGTAACAGCAGGTCTTTTAACAGGATTTCTGCTTCCTGATGCTGACCGGAATAGGCCAGTTGGTAAGCAGTCAGAAAGTCGAGATAACTGCGCTGGCCGGGCGACATCTCGCCTTTAGCCAGCGTCAGTTGACTCAGTAAAGTTGAAAATTGCTGTGGTGATGAACTGCGTTGTTCGTCGGCTTCACTTAACATCAGATCAATGCGGCCAGACGGGCTGTCAGCCTGAGCAAATGCCAGCCCTGAATCCAACAGGAGGAACAGGTAAGTCAGCCGTAGCAGGATCTTCAACACAAATGCAGACCTTTAATGCCGACGGATTTTTGCATCGTCTTCCGGCTCATCTTCATCGTCCGGCTGATCTGGTGAATCAGGCGCCACGATGACAAAACAGCCCCGGCCCGGAGCGCCAGCTAACTGGACAAGGCCAGAGAGGTCGGCGTTTTTGATGGTTTCGGTTAAAGCTGCCGGTAACTGATGGGCATCGGCCAAACGGTCAATATTGTTATCGCGTTCAGCTTGCGGCGCGGTACTGACCGCAAGTTGCGTTAACATTTGGACTAACTCTGACATAGCATCTTCCTTTTTTGACAAAATGAACACAGAGATAAACCACTCATCGCTTGGAGTGGGGACCGGCCGTTGAAAACATCCTTGCCGGCCCTTCAGTAAAACAGGTTATGCCGATACTGAAAAGGTTTATTGCTCAAATAACGACGGAATTTTGGTCTCGGTTGTCACGCAGTTCAGCATACTTGCTCTGCGATATAAAGCTATGTTAATCATCAGGTTTTAAATGCTTCAGGCTGGATGGCATATGACACAGGGCAGGATTGTGATTGTCGGGACCGGTATCATGCTGGGCGCTCATCTGACGCCAGTGGCAAAAAGCCATATACAGGCGGCGGATGTGGTATTTGCAGCGGTTACTGATGGCATCAGTGAGCAGTGGCTGCAGACATTGAATGCTGATGTGCGCAGTTTTGCGCCTTTATACGCTCTGGGGAAATCCCGGCATGAAACGTATCAGCAAATGATCGATTTGATGATGACCGAGGTGCGGGCCGGCAAGTTTGTCGTTGGCGCTTTTTATGGTCATCCCGGCGTTTTTGCCTTTGCGCCGCATAAAGTCATCGAACTGGCGCGGCTGGAAGGCTATGAAGCGCAGATGCTGGCGGGTATCAGCGCGGCGGATTGCCTGCATGCAGATTTGGGCATAGATCCGGGCCGGGTCGGTTGTCAGTACTATGAGGCCAGCCAGTTTATGTTCTATCAGCGGCTGATTGATCCCAGTGCTTATTTAGTGCTGTGGCAAATCTCGCTGGCTGGCGATCGCTCTATTGCCCGTTTTGACACTGGTGCGGATGAATTACAGTTGCTGGTGGAGTTGCTCGCCGCTGATTATCCGGCCGATCATCAGGTGGTGATTTACGAAGCGGCCAGTATGCCATTTGAAACCCCCAGAATGGATTGGCTGGCACTGGCGGAATTGCCCAAAGCACGGCTGACACTGAAATCTACCTTAGTGTTGCCACCGGCCAGGGCGTTGCAAAAAAATGTGCAATTGCTGGCACGGCTTAAAGCCTTGCAGGACAGCTGATGCTGCGGCCGGAGCATTTTGCGTTCCAAACCGTTCTTTGCACGGTGCGACCACTGTCCGACGCAGATTTGCCCGGCCTTACCGGACTCTACACGGATCCACGTACCCAGCAGTTTGTCGGCCAGCTGTTAACTGAAGCTACCGCCATCAGCAGATTGCAGGCTTGCCTGCGGTCAAATCAGCGGTTACCGCTGCAGCAAGTCTATCTGACGGTGGAAAATCAACGACAACAACTGGCGGGAATGGCAGCAGGTTTTGCGATACAGCCCGACAGCTCATGGCTGGAACTGGGCATCATGTTATTGCCGGGTCTGCAGGCGCCAGGCCTTGCCAAAGCGGCGTATGCCGGCTTGATCCGACAGGCTCTGGGCCTCGGTTTTGTGCAGGTGCAGGCCAGTATGCAACCACAAAATCTGGCCGCTTTACGGCTGGTCCGCCAATGCGGCATGCAGCTTCTGACTGCAGGGCCTGCTGAAGTGCGTTATCAGATCTGTCGTGCTGAAAGTTAACGGGACAGCGGCTGACACATTGGGCTGGTTTTCACCACATAAGGCCGCAAAATCGGTGCCATGCCCTTCAGTACCTGCAGCGGCAGGGCTGAGGTAAAGCTGAAATCGTCAGCACCTTTACCGGGGACAAACGCAGTCAGCGTGCCGAAATAACTGTCACCGAGGTAAAACACAAAAGTCGCCGTGCGGCTGGTCGCCGTCGACGCCACTGTTTTGCCGCGGATCACTTGCGTTGCAACGCGGTTGTCGCCGGTGCCGGTTTTGCCGCCGACCTGGAACAGCGAGCCATCAGCTTTAACAAAACTGCCGTTTAACCGTCGGGCTGTGCCTTCAGCGACCACCTGACCCAGCGCTTTTTTCAGTGCCCGCGCCACTTCCGGACGCATCACCCGTTCGCCGGCGCTGGCATTAAAACCAAGCTGCACTTCATAAGGCGTATGGGCAGCAAAATGCAGACTGTCGATCCGGATGGTCGGCAAGCGTATTCCATCGTTCTGAATTATCCCCATCAGTTCTGCCAGTGCGGCCGGGCGGTCACCGGAACTGCCAAGTGCCGTGCCCAGACTTGGCACCAGGTGATCAAACGGATATCCAAGTTTGGCCCAGCGCTGATGGATGTCGGTAAAGGCTTCCACTTCCAACATGATACGGATCCGCGCATCACGCGCTTTGCGGTTTGGCGTTTTGAACAACCAACGATAAACCTGTTGGCGTTGCTCGGCACTGGCCTCGATCACTTCTTTCATTGTGGCTTGCGGATGGGTGTTCAGATAATTCAGTACCCACAGTTCCAGCGGGTGCGCGCCGGCGATATAACCCTGATCCGGCAGACTGAATTTACCTGGGCCATATTGGGCATACATGTCCTGCAGCTTTTTATTGGTCAGCGTGGCTGCATCGGGCAATTTAGTGCGTAAAAATGCGGCAAAGTCGGTAAAACTGGCATCCGGCAGTAAATACCGATGCACCGCAGCGAGGCGATCCGGCGTTTGTTTCAGACCATCAAAAAAGGTTTCCAGCCGTTGTTCCATCGGTTTTTGCTGGTACTTGCGGAAGAAACGGCGTAAGAACTCGCTGCCTTCTTTGTCGACGAACTTCCGCAGATATTCTTCCCGTTTCGGGTCGTTGTCGGCGCGCAATAACAATGACGTACTGCCTTGTGTCTGATAACTGCTGGCATAACTGACGATGTCACGTAATAACCGCACAAAAGGCAGGTTATGCGATTGCTGCAGCGACTGGCGGATCGTCGGCACTTTGCCATCTTCGTCTTTATTGAAGTTGTTAAACACCTGCAGACCACCGCCGGTAAAGAAGCGTTCCGCTGGTGACGCTGAATAAGTGCGCTCCAGCGACGCTTCTAACATGGCAGGCAAACTGCGATCGACAGTAGTTGCCATGTAATTAGCAGCCCAGCGTGTAATATGGTCGTTCGGTGCAATGTCCATCGTCAGCAGGCTGTCCGGCAACTCATCAACAAACGCCTGATGCAGCTCGGCGATAATTTCCAGATAGCTGGACAACACCCGCAATTTGGCGGTGGAGCCAAGCTCCAGTTTACTGTGTTCGTTTAAATCAAACGGTTGATCGGTACTGTCAGTCTGTACCCGGACCCGGTTAGCGTCTGCAGTCTTTTCAAACAGGGTAAAGCTGTACAGCACATCAGCGGTGCGCGTTGGCGCCAGCAAGCGTTCGCCAATCAGACCGTGTTGCGCCGCAGTATTTGGATTGGCCAGACTCTTCAGGTAAGCACTGACTTTTTGCTGTACATCACCATGCAATGTGCTGTGGGCGTTTAAATCGAGCCGGTCTAAATCGTACATAGACTGATTTAGCAGGTTGCCCAGCCGCAGTCTGGCTGCATTAATACCTTTGCGACTGTCGGCTTCGTCTTTGGCTTTATTCGGTTGCAGCCGGACAAACGTCAGGCGCTCATTTAACGCTTTGTCGCGTAAACCAGCATCGATGATGCCGGCGCGTGCCAGCAAGCGAATATGGCTGTCGGTCAGCTCTTCCAAATCGGCATGGCCCTGCAACAGATAATAAGAGGGCCGGCGCTGTGCGATCATCAGTGACAGCATCTGGCGGAAATAGCGTGCCCGTTCCGCGGCGCTGTCTGCTTGTTCGGGCTGGCTCAGCAACAGGTTAGCGCGTTCAAAGTCGGTGCCAAACCAGGCATACAACGCATCACCAACACCATGCACTTCACCATGACCAGGTGCGGATGACAGCGGCACAGTGTTGAGGTAATCCTGCACAATGCGCGTGCGGACGGCCTGGGTATTCGGACCATGCTGATAGGCGCGGATAGTGCCGGAAATAATCTGAATGGCTTTGTCTTCGAAGTTTTGCGTCAGCCCCATCGGCGAGTGGCGGAATTTTTCGATCTGAGTGGCGAGCGTAGAGCCACCGGCCGACTGTCCGCCAATCGCCAGAACTTTCCCGACCTGACTGACGGCGGCCATGACAAAACGCGGCCAGTCCATCACCGGGTTGGCGTGCGGCGGAATAGTCAGCAGATTGCGGTTTTCAATAAACAACAGGCTATGCGCGACCAACAATGGGATTTGTTGCGGCTGGCGATAAACCCGCTGCGGGTAGTTAAAATCGAAGATGGTCTCGTTGCGGCAATCTGCCAGAAACAAACCGCTTTGGACTTTCTCCCGATACGGCGGGAAAAAGCCCTGGGCCGCGAAACTTTGCATCGCCGGGGAAAATTCAGCCTGGGCCCTTACCACAAAACCGCGCTCGGTCAGGCGGGGCAACAGCGTCGGTAATTTGGTGTAACCGTGGCGCTCATCAAACGGGCCGGCCGTTGGGTATATAACCTGCGTGGTCGGGCCGCTTTGCAGCTGCCAGGTCAGTGTTTTGGCGTATTCGCTGATCGGTTTGGCGCTATACCAGGCCGTACGCATCTCAAAAGCGGCCAACACGGCAAGGGCAGCCAGTAATAAGAGTAACAGCACCGGAATTAACGAGCGGCGTTGTATCGTCACTTCTGGTTCGGCAGTTGACACTCCAGCTGGTTGTTCCCGGTAATTATCAAACTGAATGTTTTCTAAAGGAAGTTGCGGTGACAACGGCTGGATCCATGTGCTGAACTGAAAAAACAGCCGCAGATTTTAGCCTGAAGCGCGTTTGATTGCAGCTTATATTTAACCTTTCCTCAGCGGCTCTGTTCCGGCGGATATGGCGGCAGGTTGTCGCCAAACCAGAATTGCAGATTTTGCCGTAACGCCTTGTCTTGCCTGATGTTGTCGATAATAGCGTTGACCCGCAGCACCGCGAGCTGCCCCCAGTTACTGTCAGGGCAGCTGACGGCGCCGGCCAGCCAGTCTTCGAAACCGGCGATGGGCAGGAACACCAACGGCTGGGCGGAGTGGCGGTCGTAGTATTGCAGGCTGCTGATGTAATCAATTGTCGCATCAAGCTGATGCTGGCTGAGCATTTGTAAATGCAGCATGGTGGCATCTTTCCCGGTATCGAGACTGATGTGGTAAGGGCTGTGGATCCGGTGTTCATCCAGCAAAGGTTGCAATTTGCCATAACGGCGCTGCGACGGAAAACCAAACCGCAATTCACTGGCCAGTAATTTCTGCAGATTAACCGGTACGCCAAATCGTTGACGAATCGTTTCGGCCAGATCTGGCCGGGTAATGATGCCATGCGGCCGGTAATAATGGGTTGGCTTGCTGAACAAACGGCCTTTGGGATCCTGTGGTGCAGGCACATATAAGGCACAGGGGTAACACAGATGTTCTTTGGCATCCATGCGCTGACGAATGCGGGATTGCGGTTCGATCAGTGTCTGGTGCCGGACATCGGGCAGGTAGACCTGTAAACGCTGGACCAAAACATCACAAAAACCCTGGCCCTGGTCTGGTCCTTCCAGAATATGAAATGGTGCTTCCGGATTAGTCCCCCACAGCATACGGAACTGGCGGGCACTGCTTTGCTGGATCAGCAGCAATTGCTGTTCTGGCTGTAATGCCGGCAATTGGGGGGCGCTTTGTTGTGCTGCTGGTTGCGGCGCAGTGACTGGGCCGGCAGCACTCAGCCGATACAAATTCAGCCCGAACAGCACCAGTGTCACCACAATTAATGAGAATAGAATTTTCATAAAGCAGGCAGGCTAAGCAGGCGTTTTCTAAGCCTAGCATAGTGGCTGCATAATCAGCCACTTGCCATTTTTTTGAGCTTAGTGATGGTGGTGACCACCAACGCCATGCGCATGTCCGTGTGCGACTTCTTCGGCGGAAGCGGCGCGGACCGAGACCACTTTTAATTCAAACGTCAGTGTTTTGCCGGCCAGTGGATGATTCACATCGACTTCCGCTTTAAACATGCCCATTTTCACAATCTTGACCTGACGCGGGCCATGTTCGGTTTCGATGACGGCGGTCATGCCTGGCGCCCATTTTTTTGCGCCTTTTAAATGTTTGACCTGGACACTCTGAATGGCATTTTCGTCACGCTCGCCGTAGGCATCTTTTGGTGCGACGACCAGCGTTAACTCGTCGCCGGCGGCTTTGCCGGCCAGAGCCTGTTCAATCGCGGGCAGCATATTCTGATGGCCGTGCAGATATAACATTGGTTCGCCATTGGCGGAGTCTTCAATCAGATCCTGCGCCTCTGACACACGGTAATGCAATTGGACAACACTGTCCTGAGTAATGATCATGGTTAATTTCCTGCTTGTCTGTTTCGCGAATGAAAGGCGGCGATTATACCAAGTTCGCCGCCCGGCGAAACCCGCTTAATGATCACAGTCATGATGATGGGCGTGGCCGTGGCGCCGTTTATGGCGTTTCGGTTTGTGCCAGTGCCGTTGTTCCTGATATTCCCGCACTTCGACAAATCGCACGGACTGGTGACAGGCACCATAATGATGGCAGTAGCGGCCCCAATCGCGCTGATGCGCATAAGGCGCTTCAATCACTACTATGCGGTCATAACGTGGATACGGATCTGCGACCCGTACATGACCATGCACGCCTGGCAGCACCTGGCCATACAAATTAACTTCAACATTTGCGGCTTGGGCAGGAGTCATCAGGCTTATCGCACTGAACAGGCCTGCCAGCATACCCATAAATTTGCACATAACGCCTCCAAAGTGACATCAGCAGTTGCTGATATAGCCACTATGGCGGGTTCATCTGAATTGATTCTGAATAGCCGGGCACCGGCTCGCGGTCAGTATTTCAAATGTTGGGCAGCTCTGGCCGGCAGTTCAGCTTGCTGCAGCGGCCAGCTTTGTGGGTCGAGCTGAAAAAATTGCTGCATCAGCTGATACAGCCTGGGCTGGCATGCGGCCAGATAGGCCGGCATTTCAAAAAATAATTCGCTGAGTACGGCAAAAAACTCGGCCGGATTGGTGGCGGCATAAGGGTCAATCCACGGCGCGATACCTTGCTGCAGATCCTGTTGCAAGCGGTTAAAAGCTGCTTGCATTTGTATGCTCCAGTCTTGCTGCAGCTGGGCTGTTGGCAGCGGCGGGAAGCCGTTGACACTGCCGGTTTGCTGATCTAGCTGATGGGCAAATTCATGCACCACCAGATTGCGGCCATCATCAGCAACAGCTGCGCCCGCCAGCGTATGGCGCCAGGACAAAATCACCTGGCCCTGTTGCCAGGATTCGCCTTCGCGCCACTGCATGTTGTTATGCACCACGCCAGCGACATCGGGTCTATCTTGCTTTACCGCAAATGCATCCGGGTAGACCAGTACCTGACGCAGCCCCGGATAATCATTGACCGGCAGTTTTAACGTCAGCAAACTCGCTTGTGCCGCAATCATTACCCGCATCGGATCGGTCACGGTCAGACCATCGCAACCAACAAATTCCACTTCGGCGATAAAACGCTGAATTTGCCGGCGCAGCTCCTGCTGTAAATCGGCTGGCAAAGCCCGGTACAACGGCCAGCGCTGTTGCAACAATTTACGCCATGCCCGCGGGAAAGGGCGCTGGCGTAAGAGCTGACGCCTGTGTTTACGTCGCCACGCCGGATACAAGATCGCTGCGATCGCCAGTATCGTGATCAGCAGCAGTGAAAGTGACTGACTGTTGTTTTGTAAAAATTCCGCTAGCATAGGGGTTTAGCAGTTCCTGGTTGTTTTCCTACAGATGGGCGTGCCGCCTGACTATTTCAAGTTCAGCGGTGATAAACCTGTCAGACAGCGCAGTTTTTTTGGAGTATTTTTTATGCATCTTTTTGAGTTAAATCAGCAGCTTTCCGTTGCACAAAGCCTGCTGGCACAATTGCGTGATCCGGATATCCAGCAAGATCGCTGGCGTTTTCGCCATAACCTGCAACGCCTTGGCATGTTGTTGGCGTATGAGTTGTCAAAAACGCTGCAATATCAAGGCTTTCCGCTGCATACGTCGCTTGGAGTGGCCAAAGCCGCCGATCTGGACCAGCAACCTTTATTAATCTGTGTGATGCGCGCCGGTCTGCCATTTTATCAGGGCTTTTCTGATATTTTTGATCAGGCCGACAGCGGTTTTATCGGTGCCTACCGTCAGGCTGAACAGGCCGGTATGGATCAGGATATTTTCCTTGGTTATAGCGCCAATCCGGCAATTGATGGCCGGGATTTAGTGTTGATTGACCCGATGCTGGCGACCGGTTCATCGCTGCTGAAAGTCTGGCGTTTGCTGCAACAAAGCGGCACACCACGCAGCCTGCATATCGCCGCTGCCATCGCGGCACCGGAAGGACTGGCATTGCTGCAACGTGAACTGGACAGCAATGCCCATTTCTGGATTGGCGCAGTTGATGAGCGCCTGAACGAGCAGGCCTACATAGTGCCGGGGCTGGGTGATGCCGGCGACTTATGTTTTGGTAACAAAGGCTGAATTTGCTTATTGCTTCATCATCAGCTCAGCCAGAACTGCTGAGCTGATGATGGCGGTGTAGCCGGTACAGTAAAAAACTGACACCAAGCACCACCAGCGGCAGGCTCAGGCTGCGGCAACTTTCCAGCGGCAACGCCGGCCACCAAAAATGCAGTGACTCCAGCGTTTTATCGACCAGCGCTATCGCGTAATAGCTGATTGCCACCACCGACACCCGTTCAACGGCGCGTTGCAGACTGAGCTGTAGCCTGACTCTTTTCTCCATCGACGCCAGCAGATCAGTATTTTGCCGCTCCAGTTGCAGATTGATCCGGGTGCGCAGCAGCTCAGTGGAACGCCCCAGGCGGTTGGACAAACTGCGTTGCCGGCTTTGCACCGATTGCGCTGTGCGAAAGGCCGGTGTCAGCCGTCGCTCGGAAAAATCCTGCAACGTCATCATGCCGTCAACTTGTTGTTCCCTGAGCGCTTTTAACCGGTCCAGCGTCAGCTGATAATAGGCCGCACTGGCGTCGAGCCGGGCACTGTTATTGGCGATCAGATGCTCAGTATGTGCCGATAACTGACTGATCTCGCGCAGCAATTGTTCGTCCGAGCCTTGCTGTTGTTCAATGCGCTGGGTGATATCCGACAGCTGTTGTTCCAGTAAATGCAGCTGACTCAGCGTCTGGCGGCTGATTGGCCAGCCGAGCAGGCTCAGTTTACGATAATTGCCAAGGTCAAATAATTGCTGCACCAGCCGCGCCAGTGCTGATGGCGACAGGCCGTGATCGAGCAGTAACATGCGACCGGCGCCTTCCGGATGTTTGCGAAAATCAGTCCAGACCCGTGCTTTGCCATCGGCCAGCAGGCTCGACATACAATGTTCGGCAGCGAACAAGTTACTTGCCGTCTGTTGCTCTGCGCCGGTCAGAATTTGCAACTGCACCACGCGAAATAACTGACCTGGCAGCGGATTAAACCAGTCCAGGCTTGGCAGGAAACTAAGCGGATCTTCAAAACCGCTGGATTGACCCGGTTTAATAAAACTGTAAGTAGAGAATTCGGAATGCCGTTCCCAGCGCAGCATCACGTTGCCTAAATCCAGATTTAAATCGACATCGCCGTCCAGCAGTGCCACACCATATTGATGGGCTAGCTGTTGCAGGTGTTGGAATTCATGGCTGCGTGAAGCCGGCGACAGGGTCAGCATCCAGTGGCAGATGCGGCAGGGCGCCTGTAGCGCCGGGAAAAAGCGTTGTTGTAATTCTTTTTCCAGTAAATCGCGTTGCGGATGATTTTTCAGGTCCAGCATAAGTCCTCCTCAGCGGATGCATCAGTCTGACCTGCTTCTGTGTCAGCCTGACGACACCCTGTACTGCAGCAAGGGGCGTTCCAGAAAGATAGTTTTTTATCGTATTGATTTTTAACATTAAAGATTTGCCTGCTTGAATGAGCATCCGCTGCCGGTACCAGTCTGGTGCAGCAACAGCCAAAAAAGGTGCAGGAGGCAAAAGCGTCATGTTAGAGTAAAAACTTCGGTTTTTAGCTGCAGTGTGGTGTGCATGGTTCCGGTAGAAGTGATCCTGATTTTGTTAAGCCCGGTGTTTTTCCTGTTTATCGGCTATGAGTGGTATCACAGTGCCCGCCGCAAGCTGGCGATTTATCAGTGGCGCGATTCACTGGCGAATATGGTCCTGGCCGCGATGCATCAGGCTGGTGATGCGCTGTCCTTATTGCTGCTGTTACCACTGTTTTATTGGTTACATCAATTTGCCTGGTTGGATTTGCCATTTACGGCTTTGAATTTATTGCTGTTATTTGTGCTGCAGGATTTTCTGTATTATTGGTTTCACCGCGCCTCACACCGGGTACGCTGGCTCTGGGCGTCGCATGTGGCGCATCACAGCTCGCGGCTGATGAATTTCAGCACGGCGTTTCGTCAAAGTCTGACCTATCCGTTATCCGGGATGTGGCTATTCTGGCTGCCATTGGTGTTGCTGGGGTTTGATCCAAAACTGGTGCTGGCGGTGGTTGCGATTAATCTGGGTTTTCAGTTTTTTGTACACACGCGCTGGGGCAAGCATTGGGGCTGGCTTGGTTATGTGCTGAACACGCCAGCCTGGCACCGCGTTCATCATGCCTGCAACGACGAGTATATCGACAAGAATTTCGCCGGCGTGCTGGTGATTTGGGATCGTTTGTTTGGCAGCTTCGAGCCGGAACACGCCGCGATCCCTTGTCGTTTTGGTATCACCGAAGATTTTGAATCCGTTAACCCACTGACGATCACTTTCCACGAATGGCGGCGTATGCTGAGCGCTGCCCGCGATGCCAAAGGCGTGCGCGCTAAAATTCAGGTGTTGTTTGGGCCACCACGGCCAGACCCGCAACAGGAGTCTTTATCTTGATCAATCTGAGCCTGATGGGCTTGTTTATTCCGACTTTTTTATTTGTCTCCATCACGCCGGGCCTGTGTATGACACTGGCACTAACGGTCGGCATCAGCCAGGGCGTGCGCCGGGCCTTATGGATGATGGTCGGAGAACTGCTTGGCGTCGCACTGGTGGCCATGGCGGCAGTGCTTGGCGTCTCGGCGTTGTTGCTGGGCATGCCGGGCTTATTGACCGCATTTAAATGGCTGGGCGGTGCTTACCTCGGCTATCTGGCGCTGCAGATGTGGCAAAGCAAAGGCAAACTGGCGATCCCGGAGCCTGGGCAGGCGCAGCAAAGTTCACGCCGTGAATTGTTTATGCAGGGTTTTATTACCGCAGTGTCCAACCCCAAAGGCTGGGCTTTTCATATGGCGCTGTTGCCGCCATTTATCGACGCCAGTCTGCCGTTCTGGCCGCAACTGACTGTCCTGCTGGCGATTATCCTGCTATTGGAGTTTGCCTCATTGTTGTTATATGCCAGCGGTGGTAAAGCGCTGCGGGTGCTGTTTATGCAAGAAGGCAACGCCCGGCTGATGAATCGTATCGCCGCGGCGCTGATGTTTGGCGTCGGTGTCTGGCTGGTGTTGTCTTAATGTGCGCTGCGGTGCTTGTGTAGACAACAAGCCCTAGTCAAACCGCCAGATCAGACTCAGCTGACTCTGATAAAAATTGCGTTGTAACGGCCAATTATCCCACTGACCACGTGAAGCCTGATGACTGTTCAGCCGGCTGAATTCGCCGAGTACAGTCCACTGTGCCGACAAAGGATATTGCAATGCAACAGTCCAGTTGTGGCCACGGCCGCTATTGTCATCACCCAGGGTCTGGTCGCGATCCCATTGTTGCCAGTGGTCGTAGCGCAGACTGGCCTGCCACAGATCCTGTTGATAATTCAACAAGACAAAAGCAGCGCGATAATCCACCAGCACAGTGTCATAGCCCATTTCGGTATGGCCATCGAGCCATTGGCTGACCAAGCGCCATCTTTCACTCAGTTGTTGTTGCACGGCCAGCTGATTAAAGCGGTTCAGCCAGGCATATTGTCCTTTGACAAATACGGTAGGGTCGGCCTGATTATCATAATGGTAGAGCCTGATTTCCGTATCCTGCTGATACAGATAATGCAGACCGCCATACCAGCCGGTGTGGCCATCGAGTTCCTCAAACGGCTCGACCCAATCGGGCTGAAGTTCCAGTGGAAATCGCCGCAAGCTCGGGTAGTGGGCAAAATCAATCCGGCCACCGATGCGGGTTTGCAGGTTATGCACGGCAAATCCACGCCAGGAAATCAAGGTGCCGAGCGGGTCGTTATCACGAAACGCACCAAGCACCCCTTGCCAGCTGTGGTTGGAGGCAAAACTGCGGCCCGGCCGGCTCAGGCTCAGCTCCAGTGTTTTAGCGCGCAGTTCTTCAGCGTACCAGCTGTTGATTGCCGAAAACGTGCTGGTATAAGGCGAGCTCCAGACGATGTCGGTATTTTCCAGCGACAATGCCGGGTAAAACCAACCGGCGCGGGCTTTCAGCCGGTAGCCGTAAATGGGCAATGGCTGATACTGCAGCCAGGCTTCGGTGATGCCACTGGCTCCGTCCAAGGCTGATTGCTGACTCAGATGCAGCCGGGCGGAAAACGCGCTGTCGCTGTTGATCTGGAGTGCCGCGAGGATTGGTCCTGTGGTCAGCCGGTCATCACTGCTAGCTAATTGCCCGGTACCATGTTGCCACCACGGGCCCAGATTGTTGTTTTGTTCGCTGTGTTGTACCCAGCCAAACTCTGCTTTGGCCTGCAGTTCCAGCCAGGGGGTTAATTCCGCCGTATGGCCGTGATCAACCAGCAGCAATGACGAAGTGATCAGACAAAGCTGTGGAAAGGCGCGATACATCAATCTGCTCATGCTGAGCTCCGGGTAGACATCAAATAATTGGAAACTATAACCTTTGTTGCAGGTATACCGGTAAAAAGCCGGAAAAATTTCCGCACTCGGATAGATTTCAGACTGTTATACTGCCGGCTGAACCAGCTGGTCATCGCTTGCGTACCAGCACCCTGTTGGCGTCTACCCGGAGCGACCAGATGACCTTTCTGAACAAATTGTTGTGTGGTGCCTGTCTGCTGCAGGCAGCCGTGACTGTGGCAGATCCGCTGCAAATCCGCATCACTGATCAGCAGGGTGTGCCACTGGAAGACGCGGTGGCTGAGCTGCAATTACCCAATCCGCCAATACTAAAAACACCGGCTGAACTGGCACAAAAAGATCTGACCTTTGTGCCTTTTGTCTCGGCAGTGCAAAAAGGTACCGCCGTTGAGTTTCCAAATCAGGACAAAACCCGTCACCATGTTTATTCATTTTCACCGGCGAAAGTATTTGAACTGAAGCTATACGCCGGCAAGCCGGAAGCACCGGTTTTGTTTGATAAATCAGGTATTATCGCCATTGGCTGTAATATTCATGATTACATGCAGGCCTATGTCTATGTTGGCGACAGCCCTTATCTGGCGGTCAGCCGGGCTGATGGTTCTGCGCAGTTTGCTGATGTCCCCGCAGGCACCTATCAGCTCAAAGTCTGGCATCCGTGGCAGGACAGTGACGTTGCGCTGCAAGCACTGACATTGCCGGCCACTGGCGCTGTTGAGATTAAACTGCCGGTGACCCGGCAACAAAAACCGCAAAAACCGAAAAAAGGTTTTGGCAATTCATACAACTGAGTGTCACTCGGAAATTTAAGGAATCGATATGGCGACCGTAACGTTAAAAGGAAATCCATTTCAGACAGTTGGTAATCTGCCGGCAGTGGGCAGCCAGGCAGCTGATTTTGTGCTGACAGGTGCAGGTCTGGCCGACGTGTCTCTGGCCGATTTTGCCGGCAGCCGTCTGGTACTGAACATTTTCCCAAGTGTTGATACGCCCACTTGTGCCACTTCAGTGCGCAAATTTAACCAGGCGCTGAGCAGCCTGCAAAACACTAAAGTGTTATGTATCTCTGCTGATCTGCCGTTTGCTCAGGCGCGTTTTTGTGGTGCCGAAGGGCTGGAAGCGGTACAAAACGGTTCAAGTTTCCGGAGCAGCTTCGGTCAGGACTATGGCGTGACATTTGCCGATGGTCCACTGCGTGGCCTGTTATCTCGTGCCGTCGTAGTGATCGACACCGACGGCAAAGTACTGCATACCGAGCAAGTGGCAGAAACGGCAGATGAACCTTCTTATGAAGCTGCGCTGGCTGTGCTGGCCTGATTTCAATGGATTTCAGCAAAAGCAGCCTTCGGGCTGCTTTTTTTATGGCCGAACAGTCCGGCTCAGTCTGCATGCCGGCTGTCGCATCGCAGGACTATTGTGTGATGATTTTCCGCTTAAAACTTACATGTGTACTCTGAAATTAATGTTTATTGAAAATTAAATTCAGTTTTTATTTTTTAAATGCAGTATAAAAACAATGAGTTAAAATCTTAACTGGTTTTACCACTAGTGTTTTTTGCTATTTAAGAGTACAAATGTGCGCTGAAATTAATTGATTCAGTGATTTTTTATGTCTGCTGTTTACCGTCGCATCCACACAGAACTGTGTCAGATGTTATTTCGCCAATCCAGTTTTACCGGCGCCGCCGAACCGCTGATCCAGTGGCTGTTGCCTTGGTTCAATGCCGGGTTTTATGCGGCCAGAGTGCTGCAAATCAAACCTCAGGCCGGTTGTCTGCGGCTAAAGCTGAAAGTGAGTAGATTATTTCCATTATTTACGCCTGGGCAGCACCTGCAATTGCGGGTAAATATCAGCGGCGTACCGACGGAACGGACCTTCAGTATTTGTAGCAGCGTGCAACAATTGCATGACCAGCGTGAAATTGAGCTGGCGGTGAAAATTCAGCCGCAGGGCCGTTTTACCGGCGCGCTGAGTGGCGAATTAACGCCTGGAAACTATGTCCATCTGGGAGCCCCTACTGGCGATTTTGCTTTTTCTCAGGACAGCGCAGCTTGCCTGATCGCAGCCGGCAGTGGTGTCACGCCATTCTTTTCGATGCTGACTTCACTGAGCCGTCTCACGGTACCAGTGCTGTTTGTGTACAGCTATCGCGGTACTGAGCAATTACTGTTTGCTGAACACTGGGCAGCATTGCAGGCAAAGTTTCCATTGTTGCAGTTAGTCCTGTGGGATTCTGCGGTGAGGGGACGGCTGACACCAGAACGCTTATTTGCAGAGCTACAGCCAGAGCTCCACGGTAATTTTCTGTTATGTGGTCCGACCGAGTTTACGCAGGATCTTCGGGCCGCATGTTTGGCGCGAGGTGTCAGTCCAACCCAAGTTATTGCAGAGAGTTTTGGTTTGATCCAGCGCAATGCAGCAACCAGTCAGCCGGTGCGATTAGTGCTGGGTCGGCAACAACATGATTTGGTTGGGCAAGGCTCTATCTTACAGCGGGCGGAACAAAGCGGTCTGGTGTTGCGCTATGGCTGCCGGCGTGGTGTCTGTATGCAGTGCCTGTGTGACAAAAGCAGCGGCGTGGTGCGCAATCTGCTGACCGGTGAGTTATCGGATGCCGGTGCAGGCCGCATTCAACTGTGTATCAGTGAGGCGGTCAGTCCGGTGGAATTAAGTAGCGAAGGGTTAATAGTCTGATGAATCATTCACAAAATCCGCAGCCGGATGCGCTGCAACTCGAATCATTGGCATCGGAGCTTGACCAGTTGTTGCGCCAGGAAAAAAGCCGCCTGGGACACGCCGACGCCCGATATTTGCAGCAACTGATGTTCTGGCAACGCTGTGCGGCGCTGTGTGGCCGGTTGGGGATGCTGCTGTGCTGGTTCAGCTGGTGGTGGTTAGTGCCTTGCGTGCTGTTACTGGCGCTGGCAAAAATACTCGACAATATGGAAATCGGCCATAACGTATTACACGGGCAATATGATTTTCTGCGACATCCGCGGCTAAATTCTCAACAGTATGAATGGGATATTGCCTGTGATGCCAAATCTTGGCAACGCACACACAACTTTGAACATCATACTTATACCAACATTATCGGTCTGGACCGGGACTTTGGTTATGGTCTGCTGCGACTCTCGGCCGATCTGCGCTGGCGCTTACAAAACAGCTGGCAGTTCCTGACGTATCTGGTGTTAAGTACGTTTTTTCAGTGGGGGATCGCTTATCACGAACTGGCCGCACAACGGGTATTTTTCGGTCGGAAAAAAGCGGATCGTCACAGTCAGGTATCTGATCAACAACTAAAATCGGCTTTTTTCACGAAAGCTCGCCGGCAGTTGCTGAAAGATTATCTGATTTATCCGTTGCTGTGCTGGCCGGTGGCGTTGCCGGTACTGCTTGGCAATTTGGCCGCCAATTTGTTGCGGAACTGGTGGACTGCCACGGTGATTTTTTGTGGTCATTTCACCGGGCAAACGCAAGTGTTTCAACCGGCAGATTGCATTGATGAAAGTCGCGGGCACTGGTACTACCGGCAAATTCTCGGCTCGTCCAATTTTACCGGACCGCGCTGGCTGCATATTTTGACCGGCCACCTCAGTTGTCAGATTGAGCATCACCTGTTCCCCGATCTGCCGGCCTGGCGTTATCCGGCCTTGAGTCACGCAGTACAGGCTATTGCACAGCGACACGGCATCCCATACAACAGTGGCAGTTTTGGCCGGCAATATCTGAGTGTACTGCAGCGGATTTTGCGTTATTCCCGCCCTTAATGACTTGACCTGTCTGGCAGAAATGTTCAGGCTGATATTTTGTTCTGACAGACAGGTTTAAATATGACAGCAACTATTAGTGCCCTGAAACAATTGGCTTATGTAGTCTCTGATGTGCCACGGGCTGTGGTCTTTTTTCAGCAATTGGGCCTGCCGCTGTTGTTTCAGCCTGCTGCGCAGCTGGCATTTATGGCGCTTGGACCTGTGCGGTTAATGCTGACGCAACCTCAAGGGGCTGGTCTGGTTGGGCAAAACTCAGTGCTGTATTTGCAGTGTCAGCAGATTGAAGTCGAATATCAGCGCTTACTGGCAGCGGACATTGTCGGTGAAAAGGCGCCGCATTGTGTGGCTCAGATGGGGGATCATGATTTGTGGTTGGCCTTTTTCCGCGATCCTGATGGCAATTTGCTGGCATTGCTGGAAGAAAAGCTGACGAAAATCTGATATTTTCTGGCAAAAATGTCAACTGGTTGCTATTCGCGCGCAAGTCTGGGTACACTCGGTTTGAGAATAACAAAAATATTATAAATCTGAGGCTTAGCTTGAAAAATCTATACTCGGGGTTCCTGCTGGGATTACTGCTGATTAGCTCTAGTCTGTTTTACGGACTGGCCCTGACTAATTCCGATAAAAAATTTCAGCAACAGGCGTCTGTACTGGACGGTACCTGGCGCTTGGTATCTGTACGTCAGTTTGATGCAGCCGGAAAACCACTGCCAGTGTCTGCATCGGCGCAGGCATTGCAATCATTGAAAATTGTGGCAAACCGTCATTTCAGTCGTATTACGACGGCGGACGATGGCAAAGTTATCAGTGCCACCGCCGGCCTGATTGAACTCAGTACTGATTTGTACCGCGAATACACCGGATTTAAACCGGATACCCGCAGCAGTCTGGCTTATCAGTGGCAACTGGAAGAGGGTCTGCTGACACAACGCCGGACCGATAAAGATCAAGTGATTGAAGAGGTCTGGCAACTGGTTGACTGAACATCAGTCCACAGTTGTTTTTAGCACCAGGCCAGCTATTTCCCGAGGTTTTTCCGTGACTTCGTAAATATTTATCTACAGCTTCGGCAGATCAGATGCAAGGTGACGGAAATGCACTAAGCTTGCTCAGAACGAGTCAAATCGACGGGGCAAGTTATGAAATCTTCAGGTTTTGTGTGCTTTATATCCGTGCTTTTCGTCCTTGCAGCATGCGGCCCTCAGGCGCCAATGTCTGCCCAGTCAGAATCCAAACCAGCCAGCAGTTCCACACCAGAAGTCAAAACACCCGCAGCAGTTGCTGCAGCCAATACCGCCGCTCCTGAGGCGGCGCAGTGCCAGTTGAAGCTTGGCTTTGAGGCATGGGAACCTTACCAATACACGGCACTGGATAATAAACCATCTGGTCTTGATATTGAGTTAGTGGAAGCGATAGCGCAGCAAATGGGCTGCAAAATCAACGCACAACAAGGCAGCTGGACTGAATTAATCAGTGCGCTGAAAGCTGGAACTGTCGACTTGTTGCTTGGCGCATCTATCACGCCAGCCCGGCAGGAATATGCGCATTTTTCCGACCCATACCGGCAGGAACAATTTGTGTTGTTTGTCCGTTCTGCGGACGTTGCAGGTTATCCACAAAACTCGTTGGCAGAATTTATTGGTGCCGGTAAAAAAGTGGGCATTATCAGTGAATACTACTACGGCGCTGAGTTTGCGGATTTATACAATCAGGCGGCCTTGAAACAACAGTTTATTGAAGCATCATTGGGTGAACTGAATCTGGCCCGGCTGTTGGATGAGGATATCGATGGCATGCTGGAAGACAGTTTTGTCGGCCATGCGATGCTCAGACGCAAAGGCCTCGACAAACAAATTGGCGCTCATTCTATTTCAATGGGCAATACCGATGTGTTTGTGATGTTCAGCAAAGCCACGGTAAAAGCCGAACAGGTCAGTGCATTTAATCAGGCGTTAGCCGCGATAAAAGCCGATGGCCGCTACAACAGTATCATTCAGCGTTATGTGCATTAAAGACGACTTGTCGCCTGTTGCAGGATTTCACTGGTAAAACTTGTTTTCAGATAAAACCCGCGTGGCAGAGCCTGGACTGGCTCGCCGCCGGGCCCAATTGCCTGAGTCAGTGCTTTGCTGTTGGCACCCTTCGGCCGTAACTGCAGAACCTTACCGTGCGCACCGCGGATTTGGTTAAGGCCACCCAGCGCCAGTAAATCCATCAATTCTTCCCAATCCTGCTGCAGCAACAGTTGTTGCTGTGCGTCGGGTTGCCATAAAAACGCCCGGCCAATCATCCGTTCACCTAATGGAATATCCCGGGCGGCCAGTACAGGGACCCACAGCACATGTTGCAGTTTTCGGCAGACCCAGGAATCCTGCCAGCGCTGCAAAGTTGCGCCTGTCATCGGCGCTACACAGACATAGGTGCTTTCCAGCGGTTTGCCATTGCGGTCGACCGGCAAAGTCTTCAGTTCAACCGCTAAATGCGGGAAGTCGGGTTCGGCCCTGGAACCGGCACTGGCACCCAGGGCAAGTTCCATTAGTTGGCCAACTGTCCCTTTGTCACGACGCAGATCGGCAGGCAAAATTTGCCGCAATTCGTCGGCCAGTTCATTCAGGGTCAGACCCGCCAGCGTATGAGCGCGGTGCAATAATTCAGCAGTGGAAGCAGGGGGAGAAGGGCGCATATCAAAATCCGTGTATCACTCTGAACACACTAACATTTTCATGCGGATCTTTCTGGCGAATTTATCAGCAATCCAACTTATGCACAGAGTAGTGCGACTTCTAATGTAAAAAAAAGCGACCTAAATGCATGAAAAGTAATGTATTTTAATATCGTAAATCTCTGGTTTTATCGTGGCGTGATGAGTTATTCAGGGATAAGAACATGGATATACACAGTTATATGCACAGTCTCTGTGTAAAAGTGCACAGAGGCATACTGTATAAATGCCAAGTTGTGGATAACTCGAGTCGCGACAGACTGAAATTCAGTTTGCTGTCCCTGTCACTTTGTGAAAGAATCAGGGTAACGCTGTTGTAAACAAGCCAGAGGTTTGTGTGATCGATGCCGAAGGCTTTCGGGCCAACGTCGGTATAGTGATTTGTAATCACCAGGGACAGGTGTTTTGGGCTCGCAGATACGGACAGCATTCATGGCAGTACCCGCAAGGTGGCATTGATGACGGCGAAACGCCAGAACAAGCGATGTATCGGGAACTCCATGAAGAAGTTGGATTAACCGCGGCAGATGTAGAAATAGTGGCAACCACCAAACATTGGTTGCGCTATAAACTGCCGAAGCGTTTGATCCGACGGGATTCAAACCCGGTGTGTATCGGGCAAAAACAAAAATGGTTTTTGCTGCGGTTAACCTGCCGGGATGAAGATGTCAATCTGTTGAAAACCACGCATCCTGAATTCGATGACTGGCGTTGGGTCAGTTATTGGTACCCGGTGCGGCAAGTTGTGGCTTTTAAACGGGAAGTTTACCGGAAAGTCATGAAAGAGTTTGCCCCAATCGCTTTACCTTTTGTTCGACGGGAAGTTAAAAAGAAATAAACAAATGCCAGCCTGTGGCTGGCATTTGTTGTTATGTGAGGTCAGACATGCTCAGCCAGTTGCGACGCATCGTGCAGGACGTAGCTCAGGAGCCTTCGCTGGACAGCGCTTTGGCCGGTTTGGTCCGCAACGTGAAACACGCGCTGCGCACCGAATGCTGCTCGGTTTACCTCGCTGATTACGAACAACAACATTTTATGCTGATGGCTACTGACGGACTGAATCCGGATGCGATCGGCAAAGTCTCCATCGGTTTTTCTGAAGGTCTGATCGGCTGGGTTGGCCAGCGCGAAGAGCCGATTAATCTGGCGCAGGCCCATCTGCATCCACGCTTTAAAGTTACTCCCGAAGTTTCTGAAGACTGTTTCTCCGCTTTTTTAGGTTGCCCGATTATCCATCACCGCAAAGTTCTGGGTGTACTGACCATACAGCAATCCGATTCGCGCATTTTTAATGAAGATGAAGAGTCGTTCCTCGTGACATTGGGAGTGCAGCTGGCGTCTGTGCTGGTTAACGCGGAAATGCGCAAAGTGTCGGCCGGCACCTCATCGTCGCAGCAAAACAGTCAGATGCAAGGCTTGATCGGTGCGCCGGGTATTGCGATTGGTGAAGGTTATATTCTGCAACCAGCCAGTGATTTTGATGCGATTTCGCTGAAACACAGTGACGATCCGGAAAAAGAACTAAACCGGTTTTACCGGGCGGTCAAAGTCACCAAAGCCGAGTTTAATCGCCTTGCCGAGCGGATGAGCGGGCATTTACCTGCCGATGCGCTGGCTATTTTTGATGTCTACCATCAGTTGCTGGACGCTGCCAGTCTTGGCAATGAAATAGAAGCACAAATCAAACTCGGCTGGTGTGCCAAGAGTGCGCTGAAGCTGGTCGTCGAGCGCTTTGCCCGCCAGTTTGATGATATGGACGACCCTTATCTGCGTGAACGTGGTACTGATATTCGTGATTTGGGACAGCGGGTGTTGAACCACTTGCTGGAAACTGAACAACGTCAGCACCGTCTGCCAGCGCAAGTCGTGCTGGTCGCCGAAAATGTCACAGCGTCGATGCTGGCTGAAATTCCGCGGGCACAACTGGTCGCGATCGTGTCATTAAAAGGCTCGGTGAACTCTCACGCTGCGATTATGGCGCGCGCGTTGGGTATTCCTGCCGTGATGGGCGTTGACGAGTTGCCTTTAATGCAATGGCAAGGTCAGCGCCTGATTGTCGATGGTTATCAGGGCCACATTCTGGTGTCACCGGCTGACGCGATTTGTCAGGAATATCGTCAGCTGATTACCAAAGATGCAGAGCTGAGCGCCCGCTATCAGTCAGAATTACATCTGCCGGCGCAAAGCAGTTGTGGTCAGAATTTCAGTCTGATGGTGAATTCGGGCCTTGCGATTGAAATTGAAACGACGCAGTCGGAATTCACCAACGGCGTCGGTCTGTATCGGACTGAATTTCCTTTTATTATGCGTAGTCGTTTCCCGACCGAGCTGGAACAGGTTGAGCTTTATCGCAAAGTGTTTCAGGGCTACCCGGGTAAATCCGTAGTGATGCGGACCTTGGACGTCGGTGGGGACAAACCGTTGCCGTATTTTCCAATCTCAGAGGAAAATCCGTTTTTAGGCTGGCGCGGGATCAGGCTGACACTCGATCATCCGGAAATTTTCCTGGTGCAAATCCGCGCCATGCTCAAAGCAAACATCGGTTACAACAGTCTGCATATTTTATTGCCGATGATTTCTGATCTGGCTGAAGTAGACGAATCGTTGCGGTTGATCCGGCAGGCCTGGTTTGAGGTCGACGACGAGTTTAATGGTGAGAATATCGTCGCTAAACCGAAAGTCGGTGTGATGATTGAAGTGCCGTCCATCATGTTTCAGCTGCCTGAACTGGCACGAAAAGTCGATTTTTGTTCGGTCGGTACCAACGATTTAACCCAGTACCTGCTGGCGGTTGATCGAAATAATCCGCGCGTCGGTAATTTATACGATGCGATGCATCCAGCGGTATTACGGGCACTGAATCAGTTAGGCCAACAAGCACATGGTTTGCAGTTTCCGATCAGTATCTGTGGCGAGCTTGGCGGTGAGCCGCTGGGCGTGTTGACGCTGGCAGCGATGGGCTTTAACAGTTTTAGTATGAACCACAGCAATCTGGCGAAAATCAAATGGTTATTGCGCCGGATTGATTTAGCCGAACTGCGGTTGTTGTTGCCGGACGTGCTGGCCTGCCAGTCGCCAAAACAGGTCAGAGTGCTGGTACAACGTTTTCTTGATCAGAAACAGCTGTTGAATCAGTTACGCGCCTGATCGGCTGCAATGCTAGATCCGGCACAAAGCCCTTGGCTTTCGCGCCGGTTCTCGTATCATGTGGCCTTTATTTTTTTATCTGCTGACGAGTTGTCCAATGTCGCCATCTTATCTGGTATTCCCACAAATTGACCCGGTGATTTTCAGCCTGGGTCCGCTCAGTATCCGTTGGTACGGGCTGATGTATCTGATTGCTTTTGTTATGGCCAATTATCTGGCCAACCGTGCTGCCGATAAGCCGAACTCAGGCTGGACGCGGGATCAGGTCAGCGATCTGATGTTTTATGGCTTCCTCGGCGTCGTGCTGGGTGGCCGCGTCGGTTACGTGCTGTTTTACAATTTCGGCGAGTTTCTGGCAGACCCCCTGTATCTGTTCCGCACCTGGGAAGGCGGCATGTCGTTTCACGGCGGTGTGCTGGGCGTGCTGACCGCGATGTGGCTGCTAAGCCGGAAATTCAACAAAAGTTATCTGCAACTTGGTGATTTTGTTGTCGTGTTGCTGCCACTGGGTCTTGGCGCCGGTCGGATTGGTAACTTTATTAATGGTGAATTGTGGGGCCGCACTGCAGAGGTGCCCTGGGCTATGTTATTTCCGGGCGCGGGCCCTTTACCGCGTCACCCGAGTCAGCTGTATGAGTTCTTCTTTGAAGGCATAGTGCTGTTTTTATTGTTGGTATGGTACAAAAAACGCAATCCGCCGGCTGGCAATGTCGGTGGTCTGTTCCTGTTGGGTTATGGCACCTTCCGTTTTGGCATTGAGTTTTTCCGCGAGCCGGATGCGCATCTTGGTATCCTCAGCCTTGGCATGTCGATGGGGCAGTGGCTCTGTATGCCGATGATCCTCAGTGGTATTGCCTTGATTGTCTGGGGTTATCGCCGCGAAGGGAGCAAAGCATGAAACAGTACCTGGATTTGATGCGCCATGTGCTGGAGCAGGGGCACCGGAAAACAGACCGTACCGGTACCGGCACTATTAGTGTGTTTGGTTATCAGATGCGCTTTAATCTGGCCGAAGGTTTCCCATTGGTCACGACCAAAAAGTGCCATCTGAAATCGATAATTCATGAGCTGCTGTGGTTTTTGCAGGGCGATACCAATATCGGTTATCTGAAAGCCAACGGCGTGTCGATTTGGGATGGCTGGGCCACTGACGAAGGTGAACTCGGCCCGGTCTATGGTGCGCAGTGGCGCAGCTGGCAAGGTGCCGATGGCCAGGTGATCGACCAGATCAGTCAACTGATTACTGATATCAAACGCACCCCGGATTCGCGCCGGCTGATCGTCAGCGCCTGGAATCCGGCGCTGTTACCGGATACGCAGTTCTCACCGCGCGAAAACGCAGCGCAGGGCAAACAGGCGCTGCCACCTTGCCATACGTTGTTCCAGTTTTATGTCAATGACGGCAAATTGTCTTGTCAGCTGTATCAGCGCAGCGCAGATATTTTCCTCGGCGTGCCATTTAACATCGCCAGCTACGCCTTGCTGACTTTGATGGTGGCTCAGGTCTGTGACCTGACCCCCGGTGATTTTATCCATACCTTTGGTGATGCGCATCTGTATCTGAATCACCTAGAACAGGTCGAAACGCAACTGAGCCGGACGCCATATCCATTGCCCCAGATGAAGCTGAATCCGGCAGTGAAAGACATTTTTGCCTTTTCCTTTGCCGATTTTGAACTGCAAGACTATCAGGCTCATCCGCATATCAAAGCGCCAGTGGCGATCTAGCGCAGTTAAAGCCTTAGTGCGGTAGTTCATTGTTTTCCAGCAGAGCCGGTGTTAAACCGGCTTTTTTACAGCAAAAAACGGCTCTGAACGGCTGAATATCCGCACGATGGTTTTATTTCATTATTTTTAGCCAGTGCTTTAAACCATTGGCAACAGCCTTGCGACTACACTGACAACAACAACTTAAGATGGAAATTGCATCCCGATGCAGCAACAGGTGGAAACCTGGGTTAATCAGGCAAAAAAAGGTGATCAACAAGCTTTTTATCAGTTGTATCATCAATTTAAAGGAAGGGTTTATGCAATCTGCCTGCGCTTGCTGGCCGATCGCGGCCAAGCCGAAGATGCCACTCAGGAAGCATTCGTGCGGGCCTGGCAGCAACTCCCGGGATTTCGCGGCGACAGCAGCTTTTCGACCTGGTTACACAGTATCAGTAGTCGCACCGCTGTCGATTTATGGCGAAAAAACAAAGTTATGCGATTAGTTGTTGATGAGGAACCGGAAGAGCAGGGTTATCTCGATGTGCCGGAAATGCCGCAGTTAGAGCAGGCAATTTTGCGGCTACCGGCTCAGGCCCGCGCCGTTTTTGTGTTATTCGCGCTGGAAGGTTATCAGCACAATGAAATTGCTGAAATGCTCGGCATCGCCGAAGGCAGCAGTAAAGCCCAATATCACCGGGCAAGACAGTTATTACGGAGTTGGTTAGATGAAAACTGAGCAGCAGTTAGATGCACTGATTTCACAGTTAGCGCCAGAGCTGGAACCGTCACGCGATTTATGGCCAGAACTGTCACAGCGACTGGCGCCGCGCCGTCAACCGGTTTACCGCAATTGGCTGGGGGTTGCCGCAGCGGCAGTGCTGACACTGTGGTTTTGGCCACAGCAACCGGTAACCGAACCGAAGTTGAGCTTCGAAAACGTTGAAACAACCGATGACAGCGGGTTGCTACTGGCGGTCAGCCAGCAGCTACAACAGCAACTGAACGCTGAACAAACCCGTCAGCTGAAAGGGTTACAACAAGTACCGGAAGGTTTTTCTGACTGGTCAAGGCAACTGTTAATCTGGGACAAGGCCCAGGGGCAGATTGAGCTGGCATTACAGTTCCAGCCGGATGACCAGAAATTAATTCAACAATTACAAAGACTTCAACAACAACAACTTAACTACATTGCCAAACTGGTAAAAACCAGCGAACTGACTTAGGAGTAAGACCATGGATCTATCAATGAAACAACAATTGAAACTGACAGTGCTGGCGCTGGCCTTATTACAGGCACCTGCCTGGGCTGCCGGCGAGGCGATCGACCAAAGCCGCAACGTCAGTGCCACTGAGAAAATTGAAATTGAAAATATGCGCGGTGAAGTGCGGATCATCGCCGTCAAAGGCAACAAATTCAGCGTCAAAGGTACACTGGACGAAAAAGCTGAAGGCTATGAGCTGACCTCAGAGAAAGGCGTCACCCGTTTTCAGGTCAAGATGCCACGCACTATGTATAGCGGCTGGAATTCGGAGAAACAGGAAGGTTCAGATTTGACGATTGAAGTGCCGGTTGGCAGTGAGCTGAAATTCAGCGGCGTCAATGCCAATGTCAGCGCCGTTGGTGTAGAGGGCGGCGCCAGGCTGACCACAGTCAACGGGTCGGTCAGTGGCGAGAAACTCAAAGGCGATATCGTGCTGGAAACCGTCAATGGTCAAATCAATAGTGTCGACAATGCCGGTCGGTTACATCTGACCACTGTCAACGGTGAAATCAACGATAAAGGCTCGAGCGGATCGCTGGAAGTAGAGTCTGTTAATGGTGAGATCTCTGCGCAAAGCAGCGCCCGTGAAGTTGAACTGGAAGTCGTGAACGGCGAAGGCAAGCTGGACCTGAACGGTACTGAGCGGCTGGAATTCAGTAGCGTCAATGGCGAGATCCGTGCGGTACTGAAAAACAGTAAGCAACCGAAAGTATCTGCCAGCAGCGTCAGCGGTGCCAGCCGCCTGACCCTGGATGCTGACGTCAGTGCGCGGTTTGACCTGGAAGCCAGTGCCGGCGGCGATATTGACAATGGCCTGACTGCCGACAAACCAACCCGCGCCAAATATGGCCCACGCCGTCATCTGGAGTTCAGTACCGGCAGCGGCGAAGGTAATATTGAGATCTCAACGGTGTCCGGTGAAATTGAACTGAAGAAAAACTAAACCGACTTCGTTCAGCCCGCATTGTTGCTGCAGGCGTGTCGTTAAGCAAGACCCACCACAGGTGGGTCTTTTACTTTGTGTTTCTTTAATAGCGATAGTTCAGCTGCATGCCCAATAACCAGGCTTCATTATTAAAATGCGCATTCAGACCTGATTTATACAACGCGACTTCCTGCACATTGTATTCGCGTTCCCGTATATTCAATGCGTCCATCCACATCCAACCGGCGGCCAAATCTAACGTCCAGTGGGCTGATAACTGCTGGTTCATACCGATGGTCCACCAGATGCGATCAGTGGTCGGCACCCGTGCCGTGCGATGTGATTGTTCGATCGGATTTTCGTCAAACGCCAGCCCGGTTTTCAGTGTGCGATCGCTTTGGATTTGCCAACTCAGGCCCACCGCGGCTGAAACACTGTCACGCCAGTGTTCCGGAATATAGCCAATATAACCGGCTTGATTCAGGTTCTGTGGTTGTTGGGTGGACAATGAAATGGACGGGGCAGTATCACGGCTGATGATGTCAATCGAGCGGAAATCACTCCACAGCGTCCAGCTCAGACTGGCTTGCCACGACCATTCGGGACTGAGCTGCTGATCAAGACTCAGTGCCAGGCTGGCAGGTGTGGTCAAAGCCAGTTCACTCGCTTCGGTTGCCAACGGATTGATGGCGAGTTTTCCGGTTTGTTTGCTGATGGCAGGTAATGTCGGGCCTACCACGATAAAATTACTATTACCGGCAACTTGCGCGCCTGTAACGGGCGTGTTGCTGATCACAGAATCGCCTTGCAGATTAAAACGGATAGCACTGTGATATGCCAGCGCGACGCGAAGGTCAGGGTTTAACTCACCATGCAGGCCCAAGCTGTAACCGAGCGCCAAATCATCCCCAGTTACCGAGTAATGGCTCTGACAAACCATTGGATTGTAAACGTCGGCTTTGTACAGTTGATTGATACCTGCGCCCAGATCACATAAACCATTATGATCTTTAAATTTCGACAAAGTGCCTTCCGCCTGATTCAGGCTGAGGCCCAGGCCCACAGACCATCGTTCGGTCAGTTTGTAACCGGCTACTGCAGATAATGCCAGCACTTCTATTGCAGTTTCATCGGCGAAATATCGACCGGCCCAATCGTCCTGATAATCGGCCGACAAGCCAAATGGTACATAAAAACCGGCGCCAAGCGATAACCGGTCGTCCACCGGCGTGCTGTAAAACACAAAAGGCACCAATTCATTCAAACTATTCTGACCATTGGCACGACCAACTACTGCAGAGCCAGCAGCACTTTGTGCACTGACCTGATTGTATTTGGTTTCGGCATGGATCAAATCTATTCCACCAGCCCATTGCGCCGCTGATAATTCTGTAATAGCAGCCGGGTTAGAATAGACCAATGTGGCATCGGTGATTTGCGCGCCCCGGCCGGCATACGCATTGCCCATGGCACTGACGGACTGCTCAAAAAGTTTATAGCCTTCGGCCTGGATAAGCTGACTGTAACAAACTGCGGAGATCAAAACGGCAAGACTGGATTTTTTCATCAGGACATCAAACTCTGTGAATGGAAAAGATTTCTGGACGGACCAGTTGTAAAGGCGCCGCAGTATAAGGCGATTCACCGGCGTGGCATAGCGGAACGTATCGCAGAAAAGTGTGATTAGTCGCAAGCGGCATTTGAGCTAAACGACTAATAAGTAGCGGAATTTACTATCGTGTCGAAACATTTTGTTGCAACTGTACCAGTTGAATGCTGTATATCTTAATGATTTTAAAGCATAAAATTCATGATATCGGACATGGCACGACAGCTGCAAACTGCCAGCATCACAGTTTAAAAATTTGACCACCAGGCAAGGAACTCAACATGAACAATATCTCTCAACTTTCCAAAGCAATGTCGCTGGTATTATTGACCTCGACGTTGCTGCTCAGCGGCTGCGAATCTGCCAACAGCAGTCCGGATACCGAGAAAAAGGACATCGTGGTCAGTATCCCGGTGGAAGCGGCCAAAGTCAGCCGTGGTGAAATCAGCAGCACCTACCGCACAACCTCTACCTTAGAAGCCAAAGCCGATGCTGAAGTGAACAGTAAAGCCACGGGCATTGTGCAAACCCTGTTGGTGGAAGAGGGGGATCATGTACAGGCCGGTCAGGTGCTGGCGACTTTAGATACCGAACGTCAGCAACTGGCGCTGGCAAAAGGCAAAGCGGACTTAGGTCAGCTGAAAAGTGAATTAGAACGTGTAGAGAAAATGCACCAGCGCAAACTGGTCAGCACCGATGTCTATGACAAATTGAAATGGCAGGTTGAATCGCTCGATGCTTCAGTGCGGATGCAGGAACTGGCGCTGCGTGATACCAAAATCATCGCGCCAATTAGCGGTGTGATTGCCCGTCGGTACGCCAAAGTTGGTCAGCTGATTACAGAGTTTTCATCCAAAGCCCTGTTCCATGTAGTGTCACAGCAATATCTTGAAGCAGTGATTAATCTGCCTGAACATCAGTTGACCCGTGCCAAAGTTGGCCAGACCGCATATCTGAACTTCGCCGGCCTGCCGCAGTTACAGGCAAAGATTATCCGCATCTCCCCAGTTGTTGATGCAACCACTGGTACTGCCCGGGTCACCATCGGTGTGCAAAACGATGACTTAAGCCTCAAAGCCGGTATGTTTGCCCAAATTGAACTGCAATACGACACGAAAGCTGCCGCTTTATTAGTGCCAAAACGGGCGGTGCTGGCGATGGATAACAGTAGTTCAGTGTTTGTGGTCAAAGATGGCAAAGTGCTGCGTAAAGCCGTAAAAACCGGTTACGAAAACGATGCCATGATTGAAATTACCGACGGTATCACCGAAGGTGAAGAAGTAGTGACGGCAGGTCAGGCTAGCCTGAAAGATGCCAGCAACGTCACTGTGATCGCCAGCAACAGCTGATTCAGACCACACGGGAAGCGGCTCCGCTTCCCGTCCTTCCAATAAAAAAATACAACAGGAATGTGCTTATGAAACTGGTCAATGTCGCGGTGGCCCGTCCGGTCACGATTTGGATGTTTACCCTGGGGATCATGTTGTTTGGTCTGGTGGCGATGTCGCGTTTAGCGGTCAATCTGCTGCCGGATTTGTCTTATCCAACTTTAACAATCCGCACCGAATACGCTGGTGCGGCACCGGCGGAAGTCGAGCAGCTGGTCAGTAAACCAATTGAAGAAACCGTTGGTATTGTCAAAGGCATCCGCAAAGTCGAATCGGTATCCCGTGCCGGCCGCTCCGACGTTATTATGGAATTCGACTGGGGTACCGACATGGACCTGGCTGGTCTGGAAGTGCGGGAAAAACTCGATGTTTTGTTGTTACCGCTGGATATCAAAAAACCACTGCTGCTGCGCTTTAATCCAAATCTGGATCCGATTTTACGCTTAGCACTGACCCGTACCGACGCGCCGGACGGGCTGTCAAGCGCACAGCAAGTAGCCCTTCGCACCTTTGCGGAAGAAGATTTACGCCGTCGTCTGGAATCGCTGACTGGTGTTGCGGCAGTGCGGCCGGATGGTGGCCTGACCCAGGAAATTCAGGTACTGATCGACAATGAAAAGCTGGCGCAGCTGAAACTGGATATTAAAACCGTCAATGCCCGCCTGACAGAGCAGAACATTAACCAGTCTGGCGGCCGACTCGAAACTGCGGCACATGATTATCTGGTCAGAACCATTAACCAATTCGCCACGCTGGATGAAATGCGCAACCTGTATATCGCCACTGTTAATGGCAGCCATGTCCGTTTGTCGGACATCGCTGAAGTTCGCGATGCCTTTGTTGACCGCAACAGTATTACCTATGTGAACGGCAAAGAAGCGATTGAAATTGCCATTTATAAAGAAGGTGATGCCAACACAGTACAAGTGGCGAAAACATTGTTGGGGCGGCTGGACGACCTGAAGAAGAATTTACCGACTGGCTACGAACTGACGCTGGTGTATGACCAGTCGACTTTTATCAGTGATGCGATTAACGAAGTGAAAACCTCGGCCTGGCAAGGTGGTTTACTGGCGATGCTGGTGATCTATCTGTTCCTTCGCAATGTCTGGACCACACTGGTCATTTCTATTTCAATTCCGTTGTCGGTGATTGCCACTTTTAATCTGATGCACAGTCAGGGTATTAGTCTGAACATCATGAGCCTGGGCGGTATTGCGCTGGCAATTGGTATGCTGGTGGATAATGCCATTGTGGTGTTGGAAAACATCTCCCGTTATCGTGAACAGGGTATGGCGCCATTGGAAGCTGCGAAAAAAGGTGCCAGCGAAGTGTCAATGGCGATCACCGCCTCGACATTAACGACTGTCGCAGTGTTTTTTCCGCTGGTATTTGTCGAAGGGGTGGCTGGCCAACTGTTTAAAGATCAGGCGTTGACCGTCACTTATGCCTTGCTGGCTTCGTTATTGGTGGCACTGACGCTGATCCCGGCGATGGCCGCTCGTGAACGGGTTGGCGCGGCTGAATCGGCAGCAGCTGCTACCGAGGAGAAGCCAGCCACAGTGAAAAACTGGAAATACCGGCTGGCGTTGCCACTGCGGTTAATTGGTCGCTTGCTGACTGCAGTGATCTCAGGTTTTATCACGCTATGGACCCTGATTTGGCGTTTGTTGTGTAAGGTTTGCAGTTTAGTATTCGGCCCGTTAGTGAATGGCGTGCAGCATTTTATTGTATTACTGGAACGGGGTTACCGCCGGGTATTGTCTGCCTTGTTACAGGCGCGCGCCATGACCATGACTGTAACTCTGGCTGTCACTCTGGCTTGTTATGCCTTAGTCCCACGGCTTGGCTTTGACGTGATCCCGACCATGAGTCAGGGCGAGTTCTATGTCGAGCTGCACTTGCCGGTAGGTACGGCGATTGAGCATACCGACAAAGCACTGAAACAGCTGTCAGCGGCAGCCGCGAAAGAACCGCAAGTTGAGCGTACTTATGCCCAGGCCGGTACCGGTCAGCAAATGACGGTTGACCCAAGTATCGGCGGCAGTCATTGGGGCCGGTTAAACATTGTTTTAAAAACCGGATCTACCGCGGCAGACGAACAACGTGTGATGCAGGCAATGCGGGATACGGTGGCCGCTATGCCGGAAGTGACAGCAAAAATTGATACACCGGAATTGTTCAGCTTCTCGACGCCACTGGAAATTGAGCTGGCGGGTCACGATCTTGGCAGTTTAAAAACAGCGTCAGAGCAAATTGCGCGGGCGCTGGAAGCGCAAGATCGTTTTACTGATATCAAATCCAGCTTGCGGGCCGGTCAGCCGGAGATCACTTTGCATTTTGATCATGCACGCTTGTCGCAACTTGGTATGACAGCTTCTGACGTAGCAAAACGAGTCGCGAATTACGTCGGTGGTGAGGTTGCCGGTCAATTCAGTATCCAGGATCGCAAAGTCGATATCCGGGTGCGCCTCGCCGAGCAATACCGTAATTCTGAACAGGAACTGGCACAGATCATTATCAATCCGGGTAGCGCATCACCATTACCACTGTCGGCAGTCGCGAATATCAGCCGTGAAATAGGTCCGAGCGAAATCACCCGCATTGGTCAACAACGGGTTGCCGTGATCAGTGCCAATCTCGCTTATGGTGACCTTGAGCAGGCAACGCAAAGCGCCCGTCAGGTCTTAAACAGCCAGCAGTGGCCCTATGGCGTGACAGCGACGCTGGTCGGCCAGAGTGAAGAAATGGAACGCTCGTACAATTCACTGATGGTGGCTTTAGCGCTGGCCGTATTCCTGGTGTATCTGGTGATGGCGTCCCAGTTTGAAAACCTGTTACAGCCGATGCTGATCCTGTTCACCGTGCCTTTGGCTGGTGCTGGCGCTGTGCTTGGCTTATGGCTGACAGATACCCGCATCTCGGTGATAGTCTTTATCGGTTTCATTATGCTGGCTGGTATCGTGGTAAATAACGCCATCGTGTTAATTGACCGCATCAACCAGTTACGTACTGAGGGCTGGGCATTAGCGGACGCAATTATTGAATCCGGTGGCACCCGTTTACGTCCGGTGTTGATGACGACACTAACCACTGTACTGGGATTATTGCCAATGGTGTTTGGCGGCGAAGGTGCTGAATTACGCGCGCCAATGGCGATCACCGTAATTTTTGGTTTGTCTCTGTCAACGCTGCTGACGTTGTTTTTTATCCCGGTGATTTATCACCTGACCGCCCGTAAAACGGTCTGAGGAGTAACCCGTCATGGAACATAAACCATTAGCGCTCACCCGGTTCGCGTTAAACCGCCCGGTTACCCTGTGTATGATGTTTTTATCATTTCTGGTGTTTGGTTTACTGGCCAGCCGGATGTTGCCGCTGGAGAATTTTCCAGGCATTGATATCCCGGAAATTTATATCAATGTGCCTTATCCGAATGCGACGCCGGCAGAGATAGAGCGCCTGATCACCAGACCAGTGGAAGAAGCGTTGTCGACCGTGACCGGCATCAAAAAAATGCGCTCGTTCTCGAAAGAAGACTCTGCAGAAATTGGTCTTGAATTCAATTGGGAAGAGAACATCAATACCAAGAGTATTGAAGTGCGCGAACGACTGGATGGCATCCGGCATTTGTTACCTAAAGACGTCGAGCGGGTGCTGGTGTTTCAGTTTAATACCAATGACATGCCGATTTTTCAGGTGCGTATTTCCAGTGAGCGGGACTTGTCGATGGCGTATGACCTGCTGGAACGGCAAGTGAAACGGCCACTGGAGCGGGTGCAGGGCGTATCGAAAGTGGAACTTTATGGCGTGGATAAACGTCAGGTCACGATCCGGTTACTGCCCGAACGGCTGCGGGCATTGCAACTGGATGCCGGCCAGCTGCTGCAGACACTGAACCAACAGAACTTTGCCATGACCGCCGGCGAGATCAGAAGCAAAGATGAAAGCATCCTGGTGAAACCAATTGGAGAATTTGAGTCACTGGACCAGATCAAACAATTGGCGATTGGCCGCGGTCTGCAATTGGGTGATGTCGCGGAAATCAAACTGGAACTGCCTAAACGCGTCGAAGGCCGCCGGCTGGATCAGCGCTATGCGGTCGGCATGAATGTGTTTAAAGAGTCGAATGCCAATTTAGTCGATGTATCGCGCGCCGCAATGAAAGTGATTGATCAGGCAGGTAAAGATCCGGCTTTTAATGGCATCAATATCTATGTGATGGATGATACCGGCAAAGGCGTGACCGAAAGTTTGTCCAATTTGCTCAGCTCCGGCGCCATCGGTGCATTGTTATCATTTATTGTGTTGTTCCTGTTTTTACGGCACACGCCTACCACATTGTTAGTGGTGTTGTCGGTGCCGGTATCCATCAGTATTACCCTGGGTCTGATGTATTTCCTTGACTACAGTCTGAACGTCCTCAGCATGATGGGCTTGATGTTGGCGGTGGGAATGCTGGTCGACAACTCAGTGGTGGTGGTGGAAAGTATTTTCCGCGAACGTGCGCTCGATGGTGATGTCCGTCGGGCGACCGAGCGGGGGGTTTATCGGGTCAGTCTGGCAGTGCTGGCAGGTACTGCGACCACTGCGATTGTGTTTTTGCCCAACATCATAGGTCAGAAAGTCGATGTGACGGTATTTCTTGAACATGTCGCGATTGCTATCACTATTGCGCTGACGGTGTCTTTGCTGATGGCATTGACGTTGATTCCGTTGTTATCAACCCGGATTAAAAGTATCACCGGGGCTGAACATGCTGAGCCATCGAAACTGGATAAATTTTATGGCCGTACTTTGCGCTGGACTATGGCACATCCGCGCTGGTCGACGCTGATTGCGGTCGCATTGTTGTTCAGTATTGCCATCCCGATGCAGTTTATTTCCGGCGGCGATGAGAATGAAGGCGATACCAACCGGCTGTTCCTGAACTACAACATTCAGTCGAACTATGCGCTGGCGGAAGTCGAGCAGGAAGTCAGCCGGATGGAGTCCTATTTGTATGCCAACAAAGAGAAATTCTATATCGATTCGGTGTACAGCTATTACACACCGGGATTTGCCGTGTCTACCATCATGTTTATCGACAAATTACCGGTGCCATTACAGCAGGTGAAAGATGCGATCCGTAAAGATTGGCCGGTGCTGGTGCGCGGAAAACCACAGTTTGGCTGGGGTGATGCCGGCGGTGGGATGCAACTGCATTTACTGGGTCCTTCCACACAACAACTGACCAAACTGTCACAGGAACTGGTGCCTGTACTGAGCCAAATTAAAGGGCTGGAAGATGTGCGTTCTGAAGTGCAGGGGGGACAGAAAGAGCTGCAGATCCGGCTGAAACACGACGAATTACAGCGTCAGGGCCTGACTGCCCAAAATGTGGCGCAAGCGATTAGTCTGGCCTTACGTGGTAATAACCTGCGAACTTTCCGCACCCTGGATCAAGGCGAAGTGCAATTACGGGTGTTGTACGACGAAAAAGTAAGTCACTCCAGACAGGAACTGGAATCTATTCCGGTGAAACAACAAGGCACCGAAGTGGTTCGCCTGGCCGAGGTTGCAACATTAACGGTCAGTGACCGTTTGGGTGAGATCCGCCGCTTTAACCGGCAGACCGGCCTCGCTGTTGGCATGAACCTGAACAAAGACCTGAAAATGGATGATGCGAAAGACCAGATCAAAAAAGTGATGGAACAACTGCAGTTACCGCCAGGATATAGTTGGTCGTTTGAAGGCAGCTTCCAGTATCAGGATGAAGCGCAGGGCATTATGCAAATTAACATGCTACTGGCTGTTGCGATGATTTATCTGGTGATGGCGGCGTTGTTTGAAAGTCTGTTATTGCCAACTGCGGTGATTGGCTCGCTGTTATTCTCGATGGTCGGCGTGTTCTGGGCATTTTTAGTCACCGGAACAACCATGGGCATCATGGGGATGATCGGCATGCTGGTACTGATGGGCATTGTGGTCAACAACGGTATTGTATTGGTGGACCGCATCAACCAGATGCGTGAGGAACAGCCGGACGCGGCCTTGGTACCGTTAATTGTTGAGGCCTGTGAAGCGCGGTTGCGGCCCATCCTGATGACAGTGTCGACCACGGTACTAGGCTTGATCCCACTGGCATTTGGCGATGCGACTATCGGTGGTGGTGGCCCCGGTTATGCGCCGATGGCAATCGCGATCATTGGGGGGCTGGTGTTCTCGACGCTGACCAGTTTGTTACTGGTGCCATTAACATACTGGGGACTAATTAGACTCGGCATGTGGTGGAGCCGGTTTAATGTCCGTGCGCGCAACCGTGCTGATCGCTGGCTGCCAAAAGCGGCGAAATCAGAAAGCTGATCATCCAGTCTGCGGCAGCGCAATAGTTCCGCGCTGCCGTTGTTTCTGTATTTGCATATTTTACTTGCCTGACGTTTTGCCGCTGCTTAGAATGCACGCTTCCTGACTTGGGGGAGTAATCGCCATAAGCACCCTGCTTATGGGTTGCCGTCAACATACTTGTGCCAATGCACATGGCGGCAGCGGGACTTGCAACAGCAATGTTCTGATGAGACCTGAGACAGCGTCGTGGCCCAATGCGGGAGCCACAACGTTGTCTTTGGCTTAATCCCGCTGAGTACCCAAATGGACGCTTTTATTTCCTCTTTTACCGGTGTCGCTATCGCGGAGATCGGTGACAAAACCCAGCTACTTTCGTTATTCCTTGCCGCCCGGTTTCGTGCCCGTGGCGCGATAGTGGCTGGCATTTTAGTCGCAACTTTACTCAATCACGCAGCGTCAGCCTGGTTTGGTGCCTGGGTTGCGCAGTTTATCCCGGCGGGTTGGCATGCCTGGTTATTAGGCGGCTCTTTTATCGCTGTGGCTTTGTGGTTATTGATCCCGGATAAAGACGACAGCGAAGAAAACGCCATGCTGAAATACGGGGCTTTTGCTGCCAGCACCGTGTTGTTTTTCCTCGCGGAAATTGGGGATAAAACGCAAATTGCCACTGTGATCCTGGCTGCAACCTATGATGCAACGACATTGGTCATCATTGGTACCACTCTGGGCATGCTGGCGGCCAATGTGCCGGTGGTGTATTTCGGCAAGTATATTCTGGAAGTAGTGCCACTGGACTGGGCACGCCGCGTGGCTTGCGGCGTGTTTATGCTGTTAGGTGTGCTGACGATTGCAAAAGGCATGGCCTGGATTTAAAACCGCAGGCTCAGCTCCACGCCGGCAAACCATTGACCATCATCTGGCTGGCCATGGACCCAAGGGTCCAGCGCCGCCAGATATTCTTGCTCATAACTGCGCAAATAGCGGTAGCGGCCAAAAGCACGCAGGGACAGGTTATTGAGTTCGATGCCGGCGCCTACGCCGGCGAACCAGTCAATCGGTCCCATCTTTTCATAATGACCACCCCAGCGATCATAATAATCCTCCTCTTCTTCATCAAAGATCAGTTCATCCAACGCCAGACCGACTTCACCATACAGGCTGATGTTGTCAAACACACCGACCCGTACGGAGGTGTCCAGATTGACAAAATCCAGCTCCGGCTGATAACCGTTATGCTGGCCGTTATTGTCACTCTGGTAAGTCGCAACGCCAACCGCCAGCTGAAAATGCCGACCGGTCTGAAACAACCCGCCGAGGGTGGTGATCTGACCAAGATCATTGGCTTCATAACTGACATATGGAGATAACCAGGACACATCCGGGTCATCGACATAAACGACAGAGTGGGCGTGGCTGGAACTACAAGCAAAAGGCGAAAGGAGCAATAACAAACCGGGTAAGACGCTGCGGGTGATCATTTGGCTGTCCTGAATTGTGGCGGGATCACAGCCAATCTAGGCGGCTTAAAATTAACAGTGACTTAATATGCTGTGGCATCTGTGGCGGCTGAAAAACTGCATTGTGGAAGCGCAGGGCGGCCAGCGCTATAGTCTGCTGCAACGCCCCTTATCTTTTGGAAAGAAATCATGCTGCGTCTGGTATTGATCCCTTTTAGTCTGTTGTTGAGCCAGCCCTGTCAGGCCGAATGTTCGCCTGCCACTGTGCTTGCCGGTCACTGGCAAAGCGACGCTAATCAAAAAGGCAGTTATTGGCAGGAGCAGTGGAGCAAACTCGATGTCAACAACTGGCAGGGGCAGGGCCGCACAGTTAATCAGGCCGGTGCTGAGACCGGACGTGAAGAATTGCGGCTGCTGCGGATGAGCGGGCAGTGGTTTTATCTGGCGAAGGTCAGCCACAACCCGCTGCCGGTGGCGTTTGCCCTGACTGAATGCAGTGCAAGCCGCTTGCAGTTCGACAATCCGGCGCATGATTTCCCGAAAAGGCTGGTCTATCAGGCAGATAACGACCGCTTGTCCGTGGATGTGTCAGACGGCGCCGGCAAAGGCTTTCAGCTGAAATTTAAGCGGCAAACCAGCCAGTAATGGCAGTCGCATTCAGCAGAATACTTGAGTATAATGCTCAACCTTTTTTCGAGGCCCATGAGACATGGCTATGACCAGCACCACAGTTCCATCCCGAAAATCCGCTCCGGTCGAGCGTATGTCCGCCGAACGCGGTCTGTTTTCTTATCCAAAGTACCGCGGCGACAATTTTAAACCGGCGCCATTTTTACCAATGAGCAAGGCCGAGATGGCGAAGCTGGGCTGGGACTGTTGCGACATTATCCTGGTGGTTGGCGATGCTTATGTCGACCACCCGAGTTTTGGTATGGCGGTGGTGGGACGGATGCTGGAAAGCCAGGGTTTTCGCGTCGGCATCATCGCGCAACCCGACTGGAACAGCAAAGATGATTTTATGCGCCTCGGCAAACCGAAGCTGTTCTTCGGTGTGTCTGCCGGCAATATGGACTCGATGATCAACCGCTATACGGCGGATAAAAAACTGCGCCACGACGATGCCTATACGCCGAATAATGAAGGCGGTAAGCGGCCGGATCGCGCGGTCATTGTGTATTCGCAGCGCTGTAAAGAAGCATTTAAAGATGTACCTGTGGTGATTGGCGGTATTGAAGCCAGTCTGCGCCGCATTGCACATTATGACTACTGGCAGGAAAAAGTCCGCCGCTCCATTATTTTTGATGCCAAGGCCGAATTGCTGATTTACGGCAATGCCGAGCGGCCGCTGGTAGAAGTGGCGCACCGCCTGGCCGCAGGTGAAGCCATCAGTACTTTGCAGGATATCCGTGGTACTGCCGTGATCCGCAAAGAGCCATTGCCCGATTGGCGTGGTGTTGATTCCACCGCTATTGATAAAGTCGGCAAAATCGACCCGGTGCCAAATCCCTATGGCGCTGACGACGTCGGTTGCAGCAGTTATTCTGAATTTGCTCAGGCCGGTATCGATTTGTCTAAACCGGCCGAAGTTGAAGCCAAGCCGATCCTGGTGCAGCCGCCACGGCAAAAACCGTGGGAAAAAACCTATGTGAAATTGCCGGCCTTTGAGCAGGTCAGCGTGAATAAACCGCTGTATGCGCATGCGTCGCGTATCCTGCATCAGGAAACCAATCCGGGTTGTGCCCGCGCTATTATGCAGCGCCATGGCGACCGCTCGGTTTGGCTTAATCCACCGGCGTTTCCGCTGACGACCGAAGAAATGGATGGCGTGTTTGGTCTGCCTTATCAGCGCGTGCCGCATCCGGTCTATGGCAAAGCCAAGATCCCGGCTTATGACATGATTAAAACCTCAGTCAATATCATGCGCGGTTGTTTTGGCGGCTGTTCTTTCTGTTCGATCACCGAACATGAAGGCCGCATTATTCAAAGTCGTTCACAAGAATCTATTTTGCGTGAAATTGAGGAAATTCGCGACAAAGTACCGGGTTTTACCGGCGTGATTTCCGATTTAGGTGGTCCTACCGCGAACATGTACCGGCTGCGCTGTAAAAATCCAAAAGCAGAACAAACCTGCCGCCGGCCATCCTGTGTCTATCCGACCATTTGTGAGCACATGGACACCGACCAAAGCCCAACGGTGGATTTGTATCGTGCCGCGCGCAAATTACCTGGCGTGAAGAAAGTACTGGTCGCTTCCGGCGTGCGTTATGATCTTGCGGTAGAAGATCCGAATTATGTGCGTGAGCTGGTGCAGCATCATGTCGGCGGCTACTTAAAAATTGCGCCGGAGCACACCGAAGATGGTCCATTGTCGAAGATGATGAAGCCGGGCATGGGCGCTTACGACAAGTTTAAGGCGATGTTCGATAAATACAGCCGTGAAGCCGGTAAAGAACAGTACCTGATCCCTTATTTTATTTCAGCGCACCCGGGCACCACCGATCTGGACATGGTGAATCTGGCACTGTGGTTAAAAGAGCGGGATTTCCGCCTCGACCAGGTGCAGAACTTCTATCCAAGCCCGATGGCCAATGCGACAACTATTTATCATACCGAATTGAATTCGCTTAAGAATTTGAAAGGGAATACCGAATCGGTGCCGGTACCCAAAGGCGAACGTCAACGTCGACTGCACAAAGCCTTGTTGCGTTACCATGATCCGGCGGGCTGGCCGATGATCCGCGAAGCGCTGCAGAAAATGGGTTTGAGTAAGCTCATTGGCAAAGGCAAACAATGCCTGGTGCCGGAAGAAACACGGGACGAGAAAAACCTGAAGCCCAAAGCTGGTGGCAAAATTGCCGTGACCAAACACACCGGCATGAATCCGGTAAAAGAAGCACTGATCCGCAAACAACAGCAGATCTCCAAATCATCCGGTCATGCGTCCTTTAAAAAAGGTAAAGGCTAAGCGAACACGCAGGAAGCAGTTTGATGGCTGAAATTTTAACGACGCCGAGGCTGCAGTTGCGGCCATTTACCCTGGTTGATGTGCCGGCGATGTACCGACTCGGCGCAGATCCGGCCGTGATGCGTTATATCGGTTCGGCGCCGATGCAGACTGAAGATGAGGCCTTGGCTTATCTGCAAAGCCATCCGCTGGCGGATTATCAGCGCACCGGCTTTGGCCGCCTGGCGATAACCTTGCCAGAAAGTGACGATATCATTGGTTTTTGCGGCCTGAAATGGGTTGATGAAATTAATGGCTTCGATTTAGGTTACCGCCTGTTACCACAGTATTGGGGGCAGGGACTGGTAGTTGAAGCGGCTTTGGCCGTACTTGATGATGCGCACAGGCGTTCAGTTTGTTGCCCACAAGGCCTGCGGCAGGATCAGATCTTCGGCTTAGTCCATCCGGACAATCTCAGTTCGATTCGGGTGCTGGAAAAACTCGGGTTTACCTATCAACAAGATATTCGGTTTAGTTTACTGCCGGATTTAGCGGTGCGACAGTACGGCCTGAAGCTGGACTGTGCTAGCATGAGCGCCGGTTTTTCAACAGATTCAGGTACATAGATGCACTGGTCCATCGAACAAATCCCGCTGAGACTCCGGGCTGCGGCTGCAGGTGTATGCCTGTATCTGCTGTGGCCTGTTGCTCATGCCCCACAGTGGCAATGGCAGGCGTTATGGCAGTCCGAAGCTGAAACGGCAACTGCATTGGCACCGTTGTTGTCCTTTTATACCAAATATGGTGAACAGGCACTGCCGGCGCTGCAGGCACAGCTGGAACTGAATAAATTGCGTGATTTGGAGCTTGCGCTTATTGCCGATAATGCTGGATTCTCCGATCAGAGCCGTGACGATAGCTGGGCCGAAGCCACAGAGTTTATGATTGCACATGTGGCACAGAATGTCGGCGCGAACGAGTTGCGCATATACGACAGCGAATGCCGCAACAATTTATGCCGGATCGAGCTGGCCGCACCGAAGGGACTGAGTCCGGAATTTCGCGCGCTGGTGCTTAAATATGCGTCGACATTAAAAGCTGGTGATTTGGAATTTCATGATCTGCAAGAAGGCAAAGATCGCATCATGCTGGAGCTTAAATCCGACAAACGGCTGCAATATGGGTATTTTGCCGAACGCGCATTAAAACCAGCCGAACGTGAACAATGGTTAGCAGAGGTAAAAGCATGGCTTGGCACCCAACAACAGAACAAAAAGTAGCGGCAGGCTATTTTGTCGCAGGCTTTTGCGCCATCGCACTGCTTGATGCTGTTGCGACGCAGTTGCTGCCAAAACCTGCAGTGCTGGCATCACAGCCGGTTTTAAGCAAAGCCATGTTGCAGCAGGATGTAACCCTTGAACAGTGGAGCAACGCCGCTGAGCGTCTGGAAGAGAAGCGAAAACTGGCCAGATTATAATTCGTTACTCACGCTTGACTACCTGCGTTGTCTGTGGCAATCATTGAGACAGCTAAGTTCAAAGTCGTGGTCTGTATAATGCGGTCAATTACAGTGTTCTTACGTTATCTTGCTGCCTTTTTGGCTGGCGCCGCCGTGGTTGCAGTTCCGGGTTACATTTTGGGGCTGTTTTTTATGATCTCTACACCGCTTGGGGAAATGAGCCTGGTAAAAGGTGAGATTGTGATGTTAAAGGGCACGGGTCAACATCTTGAACCGCAATTTGCCAAAATGCGAAAACGTCACTGCTTGTTTTTACGTGGTTCGCTGGAAAACTTGCAGGCATTAAACCAGTCGCAGTTGCCATCCTATCGCTTCGAGAACTATGACTATATGAAGCAAAGCGCTGAAGAAACGCTGCGCCTGCTCAAAGATACCAGCTATTGTGAGCCTGCCGATTATCAGCAATATCTCGACAATATGAAAATGCTGGAGCTCACACCGTTGTAATTGATTTTCCGAAGATCATTGCCCGCCAATCCGCAAACTATGCATGGCGAGATTGCCCAGCGTAAAATCCTGATTAAACCAAAACAACGACTCCGCTGTGTACGCAGCGCCAAGCAGATAAAACAGCGGCAGCAAGTGATCCGGATGCGGCACTGCCAGCGCTGCCGCCTGGCCCCAGCTGCGGTAATCTGTAAGTTTTTGCCAGTCGCGGCTGGCGATACAGCGCTGTACCTGCTGTAAGAATTGCGCTGCCCAGTTTGGTGCAGGGCCGTCGCGCCAATCCAGTAAAGCTAAGTTGTGGACTATGTTTCCCGACGCCATGATAAGCACACCTTCGGCGCGTAATGTCGCCAGTTTTCTGCCCACCAGTAAATGCCAGGCAGCATCTTTTTGACTGTCGATCGACAACTGCACCACAGGCACATCGGCTGCAGGGAAGGCATGGCAAAGGACTGACCATGCACCGTGGTCAAAGCCCCACTGACTGTCTGGCTGTACGCCAACCTCGGCCAGTAATTCCAGTAACAATCCGGCAAGGGCTGGCGAACCCGGTGCTGGATATTGCTGCTGGTACAAAGCTGGCGGAAAACCACCAAAATCATGGATGGTGCGTGGGTTGGGGTCTGTCAGTACACGTAGGCCTGGTTTATCCCAGTGCGCCGAAATCAGCAGAATTGCTTTTGGTTTCAGGTTCGCAGCGATCTGGCGCCACTGCTCTGTCCAGCGGTTCGACTCCAGCGCATTCATTGGACTGCCATGACCGAGAAATAACATTGGCATCAGAACTTTCACAGACACGTCAGACTCCTCACTACAAATTTGCAACAGCATAAAGGTGCAACCAGCCGCCGAAAAGTGCATAAAAAATGTCGAACAGGTGCAGAAAATAGCAAGAAAAACGCCGGCAATTACCGGCGTTTGGTTTCACAGCAGCAGACTAAATTTAGTGTTTTTCGAAGTAAAACGGCACACGTTGTTGTTGCTGGCCATTCAGCTCGTGCATCGTTTCCGCGTCAAACAGGCGGCCATTCACCATCGTATATTGCACCCGGTCGCTTTGACGGATATCCACCAGTGGGTTGCCGTCGATGACTATCAGGTCAGCCAGTTTGCCGGCTTCAACCGAGCCTAACTGGTGGTCCATGCCAAAGGTCTTGGCTGGATTAATGGTGGCCGTTTTCAGCGCTTGCAACGGGCTCATGCCGCCCTGAGCAAACATCCAAATCTCCCAGTGCGCACCTAAACTTTCGCGTTGGCCATGCGCACCGATATTGGTGATCACGCCTTCATCGCTCAGTTCCTTCGCCATTTTAGCGATGCTGAAATGGTTGTAATGTGAATCTGGCGCTGTCGGGCGGCGCATACTACGCGGCCGTAACTCATCCATTGGCACATATTTCGACAAGCGCGGATGTTTCCACACCTCGGTTTTGTCATACCAGTAGTTTTCGCCCCAAATACCGCCATAGGCCACCACTAAGGTTGGGGTATAAGCGGTTTTGGTGGCGCGCCACAACTGTTTGACATCGTCATACAGTTTCGCGGCGGGCAGAGAATGCTCCAGCGTGGTATGGCCATCAACGGCCATGCTGAGGTTGTGCTGTAGCAACGAACCACCTTCAGGCACCACCATCATCTCGAGTTCTCGGGCCGCCTGAATGACTTGCTGACGTTGATTGCGCCGCGGTTGGTTGTAGCTCTTCACCGAAAACGCGCCAACTTTCTTTAACCGCTCCAGATGGAACCTGGCGTCGTCGACGCTATCGACATGCGAGGTATAACCAGCGCCATAAGCACCGTATAAAATAGTGCCGGTGGAGAAGATGCGTGGGCCAACAATCTGACCGGTTTTTTGCATTTCACTGGCAGTGAAAATTTCCTGTGTGTCGTTCGACGGGTCGTGGATACTGGTGACACCCAGCGCCAGCGACGCATAGTTGGCGTAATTTTGCTGCGGAATGATTTGATTGACGCCCTGACTGCCATGCGCATGCGCATCAAACAAACCTGGCATCAGAGTCTTGCCTTTGATATCGATGACTTTGGCGCCTGTCGGGACTTTCACTTCTGCAGCGGAACCAACCGCTTTGATTTTGTTCCCCTCAATCAGCACGACACCGTCGGCAATCACTTGATCACCAGCCATAGTGATGACCTGACCACCGACAAAGGCAACCAGTCCCTGCGCCTGATAAGCCGGGGTGGCAAAACTGATGTTCTGGCCGTTGGCGACTTTAAAGCTGTCTGCGGCTTTATCACTGCCGACGGCAAAAACGCTGCTGAGATTGGCGTGATAGAGTTCAGGACCGAGATTCCAGTACAGCTGTTTGCTGTTACCGCTCCAACTGATGTTTTCACCTGCGCGCACCGATAACTGGCGCACCGGGAACTGGGTATCGCTGCCGCTGATATCAATCGAGGCGCCACGCTCGGCAAAAGGCGTGACGTACACTTTGAAGCGGTCGGCAAAAGCGACGTATTTGCCATCCGGCGATACTTTAAACTCAGTACCGTATTTGGCGCTGTAGAGTGTGCGTTGGGTTTGTGTTGCGAGGTCGATCGCCAGTAAAGTCGGTGACTGACCGTAATCCATCGCAAAGATCCGGTCATTGCGCTCCGCAAAATGCGGCGCAAAGCCGTTGCGGCTGACCAGCTTCATCTTACCGCCTGCGGCCGGTACAGTGTAAATGCCGGTATTCAGCGACCAGCGTTTGTCGAGCAGACTACCGGCGCCGCCTTTACGGAAGACCAGCGTGTTGCCGTCCGGACTGAAAGATGGTTCCAGGTATTTGCCCGGCTCACTGACCACGGTTTTCACCTGATTGCTTGTTAAATCAATGACTTTGATTTGACCTTGTTGCTGGTCCTGCCAGCTGACATATACCAGCTTTTTGCCGTCACGCGAGAATTGCGGGTACAGTTCAAACTGCTCGTTTTGCGCGGTCAGACGCTGCGGTTTACCGCCTTTCGCGGCAACTTTGTATAAGTGGCCCAGCGCGGAATACACAATGGTATTGCCATCCGGTGACGCCTGGACAAATCGCAGCATCTTCACGTCAACCTGGTCGTGGTCCAAATCCTGTTTGTAGCGAACCGCTTGCTGGATTTTTTTCTCGACATCGACTTTAAACGGGATCTGCGCCACTTGTTTGCTGGCGACATCCAGTTTTTGGATCTTGCCGCCGGCCCAGAACACTATGGCTTTGTTATCCGGTGTCCAGCTCATCTGTGGGTATACGCCGTGAATGGCCCAGGTTTCCTGCATATCGCGATCAAGCTTGCCATACAGCTCAGTGGTTTCTCCGGATTCGAGGTTGTACAGCATCAGCGTGGTCTGAAAATCGATGCGGCGGATATAAGCGAGGAATTTTCCGTCCGGTGATGGGGTTGGGCGAATGGCACCGCCGGCACCTTCTAATAACACCTCGATTTTGCCGGTTTCCCGCTCAAAGCGTTTAATGACATAAATGCCTTGCTCAGAATCTTTGCTGTAGTGGAAAGTTTTACCTGGCGTATCGTCTTGCGAGAAATAAACATATTTGCCATCTGGTGAAAAAGCCGGTTCGCCTAAGTCTTTCTCATCATTGGCCTTTTCAGTCAGCATCACGCCGCTGCCACCAGACTTATGGTATTGCCAGACTTCACCGGCGCCGAGCGAGCGGGTATTGGTGAAATGTTTGCGCGCGACAATAAATTCGCCGTCCGGGCTCCAGGCCGGGCTATTGAGCAAACGGAACGTCTCATCCGTCACGGCATGGGCATTGCTGCCATCGGCGTTCATCAACCAGATATTGTCGCCACCGCCTTCATCTGAAGTGTAAGTAATATATTTGCCATCAGGGCTGAAGCTTGGCTGCATTTGCCAGCCGATATCCGAAGTCAGACGTTTGGCGCTGCCGCCACTGACCGGCATACTGTAAATGTCACCCAGTACATCAAACACCAGTGTTTTGCCATCGGGACTCACATCCACATTCATCCAGGTGCCGCTGTCGGTGTTGATTTGCACCGTTTCGAATTTACCTTGTGGGGCATTGACGTCCCATTGCGCTTTTTTATCTGCGGCCAATGCCGGGAAAAGAGCAGAGCTGACACAAAGTGCCAGTAATGCCGGTTGCCATTTGTTCATAGATATCCCTGGGATTGATGTCTGCTGTTGCAGATCTGGTTGGTCAAAACTTAAAACTGCCACAGCCTTTGACGGAATGTAAGAGGCAGCCCGGCAACCTGCGCCTGTCAGGCGCTGCGCAGCGACAAACGTCAGTGTTTTGCCGGTTCAGGTACAGACTGCAGCGGCGCCAGACGGATTGCCCGCGCCAATCCGACAAATTTTTGGCATACTAACGGCCAAACTTGCCAGCGAATCTGGCGGAGGCCCTGATGGATTCACCTTGTGTTGCCTGTTGTAAACTGAATAACGAAAAAATCTGTACCGGCTGCTATCGTCATATTGAAGAGATTGTCGACTGGAATAAAAGAACGGACGCCCAGCAACTGCAAATCCTGCAACTTTGTGCAACACGCCGGCAGGATATTGATGCACATAGCAGCCCGACATCGGCCATTACTTCTGCCGAATGGCAAAGCGCAAAACAAGCGCTGGCACTGAAAAAACAAAGCCAGCTCAGTTGATCTGGCGCAACCGGTGAACTTGATGGCTGCAACTGTTGCTGTCAGACTAAACAATAAGAGTGACAGGGAGATAGCGTTGATTTTAGAAGCCGTCTGGATTGGATTTGCCTTTAGTCTCGGTATGCTGGTGCGCCTGTGCGGCCTGCCGCCACTGATTGGTTATCTTGCCGCAGGTTTTGCCATTACCGCCAGTACCGAAGCGCTGCAGTTGCCGCAAGGCCACGCCATTATCGAGCATGTGGCACATCTTGGCGTCTTACTGTTGTTATTTACTGTGGGCCTTAAGCTCAACATGCGCAGTTTGCTCAAACCCGAAGTACTGGGCGGCAGTGTGCTGCACTTTGCGCTGTCAGGCTTGTTGTACGCGCCGGTGATTTGGCTGGCATTTGACTCAAGCTGGTATCACGCCTTGATGCTGGGTGCTGCACTGGCGTTTTCATCGACAGTATTAGCCGCCAAAGTATTGGAAGGAAAACGTGAGATCCGTGCTTTTCATGGCCGGGTAGCCATTGGTATTCTGGTCGTGCAGGATTTAATTGCGATGGCCATGCTGAGTTTTTCCAGCGGTATTACGCCATCTTATTGGGCGTTGTTAGTCCTCGCAGTTCCGCTGCTGCGGCCACTGCTGTTTAAACTGCTGGATTTAACCGGCCATGACGACCTGCAAATCCTGTTTGGTGTACTGCTCGCCGTAGTGGCTGGTGGTATGGGCTTTCATGCCGTCGGCCTCAGTGCAGAATTGGGCGCACTGGTGTTTGGCGCTTTGCTGGCAAAACACCCCAGAGCCGGTGAATTGTCGAAAACTTTGTGGAGTTTAAAAGAGTTTTTTCTGGTGGGTTTTTTCCTGCAAATCGGCCTTGGTGGTTTACCGGATCAAAGTGCCTGGCTGTTTGCCGCGTTAATGTCGATCTTATTGCCGCTCAAAGCCGCGTTGTTTTTTGCGCTGTTGGTGTTGTTTAAACTGCGGGCGCGCAGTGCTTTCCTGTCAGGATTGACACTCAGTAACTACAGCGAATTCGCCTTGATAGTGGCCAGTGTCGCGATGCCACAATTTTTGATCCCGCTGGCTTTGACGGTCGCTTTATCCTTTGTCATCTCGGCGCCGCTGAACCGTTATGCCCACCCGCTGTATGAACGTCTGGCCAGCCGGTTGATCCCGCTCGAGCGTAATATCCATCATCCGGACGAACAACCGGTCACCTTAGGGGATGCTGAAGTGATGATTATGGGGATGGGGCGCACCGGCGGCGCGGCATATGACTATTTGAAGCATAAAACGCATCTGGTAGGGCTTGATTCGGATCCGGCGCGGGTCCGGCAGTTCCAGGAACGCGGCGACAACGTGTTGTTCGCCGATGCAGAAGATCAGGTGTTTTGGCAGGGCCTGGATTTAGGCCGGGTCAAAGCGGTGATCCTGTGCCTCAGTGACAGTGAGGCCAAGCTGATTGCCACACAAAAACTGCGTGCCGCTGGCTTTGCCGGCCTCATCGTGTCGCATTCGATGCAACAGGATGAAGCTCGCAAAATTATGGCGGCAGGGGCCGATCATACCTATCTGACGATGTCCGAAGCCGGTTTAGGTTTGGCGGAACGAGTGCGGCAACATATTAGTTTGCCCGGTTAAATTTGGCGTAGTGTCAGTTTATTTTGCATGTCATGTAATGTAATCGGGCAACCGCAAATATCGTCCGCGCGTCAACTGTTGCTCTATCGCTATTCTGTAGATTTTGCAGGGACACCGCTGGTGCTGGCACAACTTATGCTTAGATCCACGTCCTTCATTTCAGTCTGACTGAAAGTACAGAACAACAAGCCCGGCACAGGGCTGCTAAGGATCTCTGGCATGCGTGTACAAAGCCATTTTATGTTTTTGCTTGTCCTGGTGTTATTTAGTGTCGCGGGCATCTGGCGTTTGAGTAGTTTGCCTGATCTGCAGGTGTTTGGTGAGATAAAAAGCCAGGCAATAGTCTCAGAAAAAGTGGTCGCCCTGACGTTTGACGACGGTCCAACCCCAGACAAAACCAATCAAATTCTGCAAATTCTCGCTGAAGAACAAATTCCCGCCACCTTTTTCCTGATTGGCCAGGAAGTTCAGCAACATCCACAGCTGGTACGGCAAATTTTGGCCGCCGGTCATCAGGTGGGCAATCATAGTTTTAGTCATCAGCGGATGATTTTTAAATCACCGGCTTTTGTTGCCGGAGAAATTGAACAAACTGATACGCTGTTACGCGACAGTGGGGTGGACGGGGTGATTTACTTTCGCCCGCCGTATGGCAAAAAGTTATTGATATTGCCCTGGTATCTGATGAAGCATCACCGCGTCAGCGTAACCTGGGATGTGGCGCCGGAAAACTTTCCCAAAATAGCCAAAGACCCGCAGGCGTTAGTCGACTATACCGTGCAACAGACGAAGCCCGGCTCGATTATTTTACTGCATGTAATGTATGACAGCCGCCAGGCAACAATGCAGGCGGTGCCAGAAATCATCCGGCAGCTAAAAGCGCAGGGCTACCGGTTTGTTACTGTGCATGAATTGCTGAAACTGGAGCAGGCGCAGCACTAGTCCAACGTTCCACCAACAGCCGCGATATCCTGTGAATATTGCTGGCAACACCGGACAATTTCCGTCAGCGCTGTGACAACAGTTGCTACCGCCATGCTGGCTGCGTCCGCTTTACCGGCAGCTTGTTCCGGCGTATATGGAATATGGATGAATCCACCGCGACCGCCGGCCATGGATGCCAGCTGATGCAGCATCTGGTACATCAGGGCATTACACACATAAGTACCTGCCGTGTATGAAATATTCGCTGGGATCCCGTTTTGTTGCAGCTGCTGTCGGATTGCTTTGAGCGGCAGCGTACTGAAATAGGCGGCGGGGCCAGTTGCCACGATCGGCTCGCCACTGGGCTGCCAGCCACTGTTGTCCGGGATACGCGCTTCGAGCAAATTAATCGCGACCTGTTCAAGACTGATCTGCGGCCGGCCACCAGCCTGACCAATACAAAGCACCAGGTCGGGTTGCCAGCTGTTGATGCTGGATTGTAGCAGAGTGGCACTACGCCTGAATTCGACAGGCAGGATCAATGCCTGCCACTGCACACCTGCCGGCGGCGGTAGCCGGCAAATCTGCTCCACTGCGACAGCGCTTGGATTAGTGCTTTCGCCGCCAAAAGGTTCAAAACCGGTAAACAGAACTTTCATCAGAATGCACCCGTTACAAAAATGCCAGTTGATCCAGCAATATGATATTGACGGCCAGCAGCAACAGCGCCGTCGGCGCCTGAGCTTTGATCACCGCATGCTGGTCTTTCAGCCCTAACAATGCCACCGGCACGATATTAAAATTCGCCGCCATCGGTGTCAGCAATGTACCGCAATAACCACAGAACATCCCAATCGCCGCCATCACCGCCGGATTTGCGTCATGCTGCTGAATCAACAATGGAATACCAAGGCCTGCAGTGATCACCGGAAACGCTGCAAACGCATTGCCCATAATGATGGTAAAGCCAGCCATCGCCAGCGCATAAGCGGCGACTGCGGCCAGGCGGCTGTCCAGCTGCAGGTATTCATGACTGAGCGCCGCAATAATTTGCCCGACGCCGGCCTGATTAAACAACAAGCCTAAGGTTGCCAATAAATGTGGCAATAAAAACGCCCAGCCAATCGCTTCCAGCAAGCGTTTGGCTTCAAGACCGCCTTGACGTGGTGATTCGCGGGTCAGGTAACAGGCGATGGCAAAAGCCAGCACACAGGCAACTCCCAGACTCAGTAAGGTCAGGTTTTTCGGATCAAACCAATTAAGGGCCGGAATCTGACCCATGACCAGCACCAGCAACAAGGTAAAACCTGGTATCGCCAACGCCGGAACAAACAGTTTTTTGCCAAGCCGTTCCAGTGACGCCAGTTGCAGTTTGTCTGGTAATGCCTGATAAGGTCCGGCCGCCAGTCCGCCAAGCCCGGCCAGCAAGGCCATGCCGAGCACCAGTGCGCCAACAACTGACGTCGGCAGATGATCACCGATGACAAAAATAGCGGCGTAGCTTAACCAGAACAAACCGCTGCGAAACCGGCGGGGATGTTGCGGATCCAACAGTGTCAGCACAGCGACCAGTGCCATAATCGCGCCAACCAGCCAGTACAGATGGGTTAATGTCAGCATCAGTTGCGCTCCGTTTGCTGTGGGGCAGCCTGAGCCAGCCTTGCTTGTTCTGCAGCCAGATAGTGGTCAAGCCGGCGCAAGCGAATGGCGTGAATCAAAAACGCCGCAATTGCGGTTGGGATGCCCCAGAATGCAATGTGCATCGGATCAGTTTCGATGCCGGATTCGCGCAAAAAAGTATGCATCAGCACGATGGCGCCAAAGGCGACGAAAATATCTTCTCCAAAAAATAAACCGATGTTATCAGTGGCTGCAGCCATGGCTTTTACTTTGTCACGCACTTGTTGTGACAGTCCCGGATGCTGCCGTTCTGCCAGCGCTTCCGCCATCGGCGCGACCAGCGGCCTGACCATTTGCGGATGACCGCCGAGGCTGGTTAAGCCCAAAGCGGCACTGCCTTCGCGCGCCAGCAGATAAATACTAAGTAGCCGACCCACAGTGGCGCCTTTAACGCCGGCGATAAAACGTTGCGCCTGTTGTTTCAGACCATGCCTTTCCAGCAAACCAATAATGGCCAGGGGTAACAGTAAGATCACCGGCAATGAGCGGGTTTTCAGAAAACTCTCGCCGATGGCGCTAAGCAGCTGCACTGGCGGCATCAAGGCGCAAAGACCCGTCACAATACCGGCGCTAATTACGACTAATACCGCATTAAAACGCAGGACAAAACCAATCATCACGACCGCGATGCCGAGCAAAGGCCAGTAGTTCATGCTGCGCCTCTGAAAAACGAACGAATATGGACGCCAGCCTGCTGTAATGCTGAGGATAAGTCGCGGGCGAGTTGTAACGCTTCCGGGCTGTCACCATGCAGACACAAACTGTCAGCGTTGAGTTGGATCTGTTGATGGTCAATGCTGTTGATCGACCCCGTCTGTACCAGTCGAAGGCTTTGTTGCAGGGCAGCCTGATGACCCAGCACCGCGCCTGGCTGGCTGCGTGGCACCAGCTGTCCTGATGCCAGATAGGCCCGGTCGGCAAACGCCTCCTGATACACCGTTAAGCCTGCCGCTTTGGCGGCATGAAACAGTGCGCAGTCTGGTAAGGTCAACACCGCTAAATCGGCGCGATGCGCCTTGACCACATCCGTGACAAGAGTTGCCAATTGGATATCCACTGCGGCCTGGTTATACAAAGCGCCGTGTGGTTTGACATAACTCATCGAAATGCCGGCTGCATCAGCCAGTGTTTGGAAATAACTGAGTTGCTGTTGCAGACTGGTAGTCAGTTCTGCAGCGGACATTGTCAGAGCCTGACGACCAAAGTTGGTGCGATCCGGATATGACGGATGGGCACCGACACAAACCTGGTGTTGTTTACAGGCCTGCAGCGCTTTGAGAATATCGGCTTCGCTGCCAGCATGGGCGCCACAACTGATATTGGCGGAAGACAACAGCGGGATAATCGCCAGATCATCACCGCAACCTTCGCCAAGGTCGGCATTTAAATCAATATATTTCATCAGGACACCGTCAGGGGGAGTGCAGACAGCACCTTAACAGGCTGTGGTTTTTGCTGTAAAGCTGGCTGCCGTCAGGTCGTACCGGTACACTGCTGCAGTGATAGGTCTGGCATTGATGGTTCAGGACCGCAGTATAAACAGGAGTGTATATGGTGCAATTGTCAGGTGGCGTGTCCTTTGGGCCCATCGTAAAAGCAGAACTTGCCGCTGTAGCCGAACTGGAAGTCAGCGCGTTTCCGCCACCGGTGTATCCGGTGTTTTTCTTTCGTCAGGCTTTTGATTTATGGCCAGATTTGTTCTGGGTTGCCCGTCAGGATGATCAGATCCTGGCTTATCTGATTTGCGGCCCTGAATTTGCCGAACCGTCCCGACTCAGTCTGATGTCTTTTGCTGTAGCGCCGCAGGCGCAAGGGCAGGGCATAGGTAAGGGCCTATTACAGGCATTTTTACGACAATTACCAATGGTTGCTCCCAAGATCCGGCAGCTGTGGCTGACCGCTGATCCAGACAATCTACCCGCCGTGCGACTCTATCAGCAGCATGGTTTTGTCACCAGTGCTGAGGAACCGGATTATTATGGCGCTGGTTACCGGCGTCTGGTTATGACGGCTGAAATCCCGGCAAAATAGCTGGGAAAAAAGCAGCAGAACAGGGGTGAAACTCAGCGCCAGGGCGCGCCAATGCTGGGTTTTAATCAAATGCTCGACGCCTCGAAAAACCCCCGCTATAATGCCGCGTCCTATTAAACGTTCAGCTTGGCGGCCATAGCTTCTAATGCAACAGTGCCAGGCTCTGGTAAGCAGGCGTATCGCTACGCCCGATTTTGATTTTGAGGTAACAAAATGCAAGTTTCTGTTGAAACCACTCAGGGTTTAGAGCGCCGCGTCAATATTACAGTTCCGGCCGCCGCCATCAGTGTTGAAGTCGAGAAAGAATTACGTCAAATTGCCAAAAACCGTCGTGTAGATGGTTTCCGTCCAGGCAAAGCGCCAGTCGCAATCATCAAGAAAATGTTCGGTTTATCAGTGCTGCAAGACGTGGCTTCACGTCAGATGCAAAACCATTTCTATCAGGCTATCGTCAGCAACAAGCTGAACCTTGCTGGCAACCCGACTTTCGCTCCAGGCCAACTGGCTGAAGGTCAGGATCTGGCATTCACAGCTACTTTCGAAGTGTATCCTGAAGTTGTGCTGTCTGGCCTCGAAAAAGTCGAAGTGACCAAACCAGTCGTTGAGATCGCTGCTGATGACATGAGCAAAATGATCGAAACACTGCGTAAGCAACACGCGACCTGGGCTGCCAAAGCCGATGCCGCTGTTGCTGGCGACCGCGTCAACATGGACTTCTCTGGTTCAATCGATGGCGAAGAATTCGAAGGCGGTAAAGCTGCTGGTTTCAGTCTGGACCTGGGCCAGGGCCGCATGATCCCTGGTTTTGAAGATGGCATCATCGGCAAAAAAGCCGGCGAGCAATTCACTATCGACGTGACTTTCCCGGCTGAATATCACGCTGAGAACCTGAAAGGCAAAGCTGCTCAGTTCGCAATCACGTTGAACAGCGTGGAAACGCAAGTGCTGCCAGAAGTGAACGAAGAATTCGTTAAACTGTTTGGCCTGGCTGACAACACTGTAGAAGCGCTGCACACTGAAGTTCGCAAGAACATGGAGCGCGAGCTGAACCAAGCCATCAAAGGCAAAGTGAAAGAGCAAGTGATCAAAGGCTTATTAGCAAACCATGAACTGGACGTGCCACAAGCACTGATCGACAGTGAAGTAGAAGTGCTGCGTCGCCAGGCTCTGCAACGGTTTGGCCAGAACATGAATGCGAAAAACCTGCCAGAACTGCCAGCAGCGCTGTTCACTGAACAAGCCCGTGACCGCGTCAAAGTCGGCCTGTTACTGGGTGAAGTGATCAAAACCAACAACCTGCAGGTTGATGACAGCCGCGTACAAGCGCTGATCGAAACTGTAGCATCTGCCTACGAAGATCCAAAAGAAGTAGTGCAGTACTACAACAGCAATAAAGAGCTGCTGCAAGGTATGCGCAACGTCGCGCTGGAAGAACAGGCCATTGATCTGGTGCTGGCAAAAGCCAAAGTCACTGAACAAGCGGCGAAGTTTGACGAAATTATGAATCCGGCTGCTGCGAACTAAGATTGACTTTAGTCGGGGCGACAGCTTTAATGGCCTGAGCAGCAGTGTTCGGGCCATTTTCATTTGTGCTGCCGCATTTCAGGGAATCAGTTATGGTGTCAACACCTCATATGAATGAATTAGTTAACGCGTTAGTCCCCATCGTCATCGAGCAAACCGCCAAAGGTGAGCGTTCTTTTGACATTTACTCTCGTCTGCTCAAAGAGCGGGTTATTTTTCTGACCGGCCAGGTTGAAGACCATATGGCTAATCTGATTGTGGCGCAGTTGCTGTTCCTCGAATCAGAAAATCCGGAAAAAGACATCTACATTTATATCAATTCACCAGGAGGCTCTGTCACTGCAGGTCTCGCCATTTACGACACCATGCGGTATATCAAGTGTGATATTGCGACCGTGTGTGTGGGGCAGGCCGCCAGTATGGGCGCGTTCCTGTTGTCGGGTGGCACCAAAGGCAAACGCTATGCACTGCCAAACGCCCGCGTGATGATCCATCAGCCGTTAGGTGGTTTTCAGGGCCAGGCGACCGACTTTGAGATCCACGCCCGGGAAATTCTGACGATCAAAGAAAAACTGAATCGTCTGATGGCCGAACATTGTGGCAAGACCCTGGAAGAAGTGGTCCGTGATACCGAGCGGGACAATTTCTTAAGCGCGCAACAAGCGGTTGATTATGGTCTGGTCGACCAAATCCTGACCAAACGCGAAGCCAAATAAGCTTAGTTTTAAGCACAGATTGAATAAAAGCGGTGTGAAAGCGTCGCTTTGGGAAGAATGAGGTAGTTCCATGTCTGATCACCGCACTGACGGCGAGAAGAGCAACAAGTTGCTGTATTGCTCTTTCTGTGGCAAATCGCAACATGAAGTGCGCAAGTTGATCGCAGGTCCGCAGGTGTATATCTGTGATGAATGCGTTGACCTGTGCAACGACATTATTCGTGAAGAAATCAAAGACATTTCGCCAAAACGCGATGGTAATAAATTGCCAACGCCAAAAGAGATCCGCAATCACCTCGATGATTATGTCATCGGTCAGGAACATGCGAAGAAAGTTTTGGCCGTTGCTGTGTATAACCATTACAAGCGGTTACGTACTGTAGGGCAAAAACAGGATGTTGAACTGGGTAAATCAAACATTCTGCTGATTGGCCCAACCGGTAGCGGTAAAACCTTACTGGCAGAAACATTGGCCCGTCTGCTCGATGTACCATTTACGATGGCGGATGCCACCACATTAACCGAAGCCGGTTATGTTGGTGAAGACGTCGAAAACATCATCCAGAAATTGCTGCAAAAATGCGATTACGATGTAGAGAAAGCCCAGCGCGGTATTGTCTATATCGATGAAATCGACAAGATTTCGCGGAAATCTGAGAATCCGTCGATCACGCGAGATGTATCGGGTGAAGGCGTGCAGCAAGCCCTGTTGAAACTGATTGAAGGCACAGTCGCCTCTGTACCGCCACAAGGTGGCCGTAAACATCCGCAGCAGGAATTCCTGCAGGTGGATACGTCGAAGATCCTGTTTATCTGTGGTGGCGCTTTTGCCGGCCTGGATAAAATCATCGAGCAGCGCAGTGCTAAAGGCTCCAGTATTGGTTTTGGCGCTCAGGTGAAAAGCAAAGAATCCAGCCGCAGTCTGACCGAAAGTTTCCGTGATGTGGAACCTGAAGACCTGGTGAAATTCGGCTTAATCCCGGAGTTTATCGGTCGTCTGCCGGTTGTCGCGACGTTGACTGAACTGGATTTAGCGGCACTGATGCAAATTCTTAGTCAACCGAAAAATGCGCTGATCAAACAGTTTGGCGCACTGTTCCAAATGGAAGGCGTTGAGCTTGAGTTCCGTGAAGATGCGCTCAAAGCAATCGCTCAAAAAGCAATGGAGCGCAAAACCGGCGCCCGTGGCCTGCGATCGATTGTTGAAGGTGTATTGCTGGAGACGATGTATGAACTGCCATCCATGCAGGATGTGGCGAAAGTGGTCGTTGATGAGACGGTTATTCGCGGCGAGTCGCAACCGATCCTGATGTATCAGAACCCGGAAAAAGTAGCAGCTGAGTCACATTAAGCTGCGCTTGATGCGATGCTTGGTGCATCGATATCCATGCCATTTCCGTTGAATCATAAAAGGAGCTTCAGCTCCTTTTTTTTTGACCTGATTCAATATCTTGCCGCACATTTAATCAAAGGTATGTCACAACAGGCATTTTTTTTGCTGTGGCGTTGAACTGAAGCTTTTGAACCCCATATACTCCTTATCTCACGCCTGCAGTAACTAATTCGAGAGTAATTCTAATGACAGAAGCAACAGTCGAACGTTTGCACATGCCCGTGCTGGCATTACGCGACGTAGTCGTCTATCCGCATATGGTGATCCCATTATTCGTCGGGCGGGCAAAGTCCATTAAGTGCCTGGATGCGGCCATGGACAAAGACAAGCAAATTTTTCTGGTGGCGCAGAAAGACGCGACACTGGACGACCCGGCTGAGGCTGATTTGTTTACTGTCGGTACTGTCGCCACAATTCTGCAATTGCTGAAATTGCCAGATGGCACGGTGAAAGTGCTGGTAGAAGGGGGGCGTCGTGCCAAACTGGCAGGCTTTACTGAAACCGACAAAACCTTCATGGCCTACGTCGATGTCATTGCCTCACCAGAACTTGATAGTCGCGAGCAGGAAGTATTCCTGCGTTCGGCGGTGAATCAGTTTGAAGGCTATATCAAGCTGAACAAAAAAATCCCACCGGAAGTTCTGACAGCTTTATCCGGTATCGATGATGCCGCTCGTCTGGCTGATACGATGGCCGCGCATATGCCGTTGAAAGTCGAAGACAAGCAAAAAGTGCTTGAAATCATCGACGTGACCGAGCGTTTAGAATACCTGATGGCGATGATGGAAAGCGAAATCGACATTTTGCAGGTTGAGCGCCGGATCCGCAGCCGTGTCAAAAAGCAGATGGAAAAAAGTCAGCGCGAGTACTACCTGAATGAGCAGATGAAAGCGATCCAGCGCGAGCTGGGTGAGCTGGATGACGCGCCGGACGAATTCGAAGCGATTAACCGTAAAATTGAAGCGGCACAGATGCCAACTGAAGCGAAAGACAAAGCCAGTGCTGAATTGTCTAAGCTGAAAATGATGTCACCGATGTCAGCAGAAGCCACGGTGGTGCGCTCTTATATCGATTGGCTGACACAGGTGCCGTGGAAGTCCCGTTCTAAAGTGAAAAAGAATCTGGCGCTGGCAGAGGAAATCCTTAATGCTGACCACTATGGCCTCGACAAGGTCAAAGAACGTATTCTGGAATATCTGGCGGTGCAACAGCGTGTCAATAAATTAAAAGGCCCGATTTTGTGTCTGGTGGGGCCTCCGGGTGTTGGTAAAACGTCATTGGGTCAATCCGTGGCGAAAGCAACCGGCCGCAAATACGTGCGGATGGCGCTGGGTGGCGTGCGGGATGAAGCGGAAATTCGTGGACACCGTCGCACCTATATCGGCTCTATGCCTGGCAAAATCATTCAGAAAATGGCCAAGGTCGGTGTGCGCAATCCACTGTTCCTGCTGGATGAGATTGACAAAATGGCATCGGATTTCCGTGGCGACCCGGCGGCAGCATTGTTAGAAGTACTGGACCCGGAACAAAACTCAGCATTCAGCGACCATTATCTGGAGGTTGATTACGACCTGTCAGACGTGATGTTTTTTGCGACCAGTAACAGTCTGAACATTCCGGAAGCCTTGTTAGACCGGATGGAAGTGATCCGCTTATCTGGCTACACCGAGGACGAAAAGCTCAATATTGCCAAGCAGCATTTAGTCAGCAAGCAAATTGAGCGCAATGGTCTGAAAAAAGGTGAACTGGAAGTTGAAGACAGTGCCATCATCGGCATTATCCGTTATTACACGCGGGAAGCCGGCGTGCGTAGTCTGGAACGTGAGATCTCCAAACTGTGCCGAAAGGCAGTGAAACAAATTCTGCTGAACAAAGCATTGAAAACGGTGCGTATCAACCAGGAAAATCTGGAAGAGTTTTTAGGTGTGCAACGGTTTGACTACGGCAAAGCTGAAGACAGCAACCGGATTGGTCAGGTCACCGGTTTAGCCTGGACTTCTGTCGGCGGCGATTTGCTGACGATTGAAGCAGCTGCAGTGGTGGGCAAAGGCAAGCTGACGCATACCGGATCGCTGGGCGATGTAATGAAAGAATCCATCCAGGCGGCAATGACGGTTGTCCGTAGCCGGGCTGAAGCCTTGCGCATTAATGAAGATTTCTATGAAAAACGTGATATCCATATCCACGTGCCAGAAGGTGCTACACCAAAAGATGGTCCGAGTGCTGGTATTGCGATGGTGACGGCGCTGGTGTCCAGCCTGACCGGTAATCCGGTACGGGCGGATGTCGCGATGACCGGAGAAATTACTTTGCGCGGTGAAGTACTGCCGATTGGCGGTCTGAAAGAGAAGTTATTAGCGGCGCGCCGGGGCGGTATCAAGCGAGTATTGATCCCACATGACAACGTGCGTGACTTAAGAGACATTCCGGAGAACGTCAAAGGCGACATCGAAATCTGCCCGGTACAATGGATAGATGAGGTGCTAGAACTGGCTTTACAGGAGCCGCCAACCGGTATGTCTGTGATCACTGAAGAAAAAAAGAGCACAAGAGCCAAAAAAAGCCAAAAAAATCCGGTTTAGGGGCTTTTCAAAAGCTCAGGCTGTGCTAATTTAGGGGCAGTTTCGGTGCAGCCCTTGTCGGACAAGGGCTGGCGAGACACCAAGAATTTTTCAGGACCCTTGGATTTGTGCTTGCAAGCCTGTTTATGGCTTGATATAACAAAGGCCGAACACAAGAATGTACTTTGAATCTGGTTGTAGAAAATAATAACAATTGAAGGGGATGATATTGTGAACAAGTCTCAACTTATCGACAAAATTGCTGCTGGTGCAGACATTTCTAAAGCGGCAGCGGGTCGTTCTCTTGACGCGTTCATCGAAGCCGTTACTGAAGCTTTAAAGGAAGGTGACTCAGTTGCGCTGGTTGGTTTCGGTACTTTCGCAGTACGCGAGCGTGCAGCCCGTACTGGTCGTAACCCACAAACTGGCGAAACGATCCAAATCGCTTCTGCGAAGATCCCTTCTTTCAAGCCAGGCAAAGCGTTAAAAGACAGCGTGAACTAAGAAACGCTGATCCGGCGCGCCGGGTAAGTGATTCGGGCTCAAAGGAACCCGTGCCTGTTGCCACTGTCGCTCAGATGACAATCAACTAAGCTCGTTACAGTTCCTCTACAGCTTCTATAAAAAAGGCGCATCTGATAAGATGCGCTTTTTTTTTAAGCCAGCTATTGCAGCGAAAAGAGATAAATCAAGCATGTTAGAAAAGATCAGAGATGGTTCGCAGGGCATTATTGCTCAGGTCGTGCTGGGCCTCGTTATCCTGACGTTTGCGGTTTCAGGCGTCAGCAGCTACTTCGGTAACAATGCCGACCAACCGGTTGCCGTGGTCAACGGCGAAGAAATCAGCCGGACGAAGTTTGAACAAAGCTATCAGAATGAACGCGCACGAATGGAACAGCAGTTTGGTGAGATGTTCGCTAACCTGGCTGCCGATACCAACTACATGAATAATTTCCGTAATCAGGTATTGGAGCGTTTGATCGATGAAACGCTGTTAAAACAACAAAGCACTGTGTTTGGCATTGCGATCAGCGATCAATTTTTAAAAGACGCTTTGCTGAAAATGCCAGAGTTTCAGGTTGATGGTGTTTTTAATAACGATCGCTATCTGGCTGTGTTACGGCAGAGTAACCTGACAGCCAACCAGCTGCGTGATTTATTACGTGAGCAATATAGCCGGAATCAGTTGTTGGTTGGTCTGGCTGGCTCAGATTTCGCCCTGCCAGGCGAAATGAAATCGCTGATGACGCTGCAACAGCAAACACGTGATATTGAATATGCCACGGTGAAAGCCACAGATCTGGCAAAAGATGTCAAAGTTGATGATGCTCAGCTCAATACCTGGTATCAGCAGAATCAGGCTCGTTATGCCACACCAGAACAGCTTTCATTGCAATATGTCGAGTTAAAAGCCGCAGATTTGGCTAAAGACATCCAGGTAAACGATGGCGATATCAGTGCATATTACAATGCGAATCTGAGTCGGTATCAGGGCGAGGAGCGCCGTCGCGTATCCCACATCCTGCTGGAATCGGCAGAAGACAACGCCGATGTGAAAACCAAAGCCGAAGGGATTCTGAAAGAACTGCAGGGCGGAGCCGATTTTGCGGCGCTGGCGAAGCAGCATTCTGCAGATACTGTGTCCGCTGAAAATGGTGGTGATCTGGATTTCATCACCAAAGGTGTGATGGAGCCTGAGTTCGAAACTGCAGCCTATGCACTGGCCAAAGCCGGTGATTTATCGGCAGTGGTCAAAACGTCGTTCGGTTACCACATCATCAAGCTGACTGAAGTTGAAGCAGCGAAAGTGAAAACTATTGATGAAGTGAAAGACTCTATTGTTGCCGCAGTCAAAACTGAAAAATCAGCAGAGAAGTTTGCAGAGTTACAACAAAAGCTGGCCGAAGTCAGTTTTGAAGTCGCAGACAATCTGGAAGAGGCTGCAACTGCAGTGGGCGCCAAAGTGCAAACTGCTGCCATGTTCAGCCGTGCGACAGCACCTGGCCTGCTGAATACGCCAAAGTTTCTCGATACGGTGTTTAACGCTGATTTCATCAGTGCTGGCACGAACAGCGAAGTTGTAGAACTGGCACCTCAGCATGTCGTGGTCGCACGTCTGGTTGAACATCAGCCCGCGAAGAATAAGTCATTTGACGAAGTGAAAACTGAAGTTCAGACGGCTTATATTGCTGAGCAGTCAGCCGAGCTGGCGCAGCAAAAAGCTGCGGCATTACTGGCTGAATTACAAGCCGGTAAAGCGATCAGCGAACTGGTTGCTGCCAATAGTCTGACACTGGAAAAATCCGTTGCTACCCCGCGGTTTGGCGGTGCGTTGGATGCAGAGATCCGCACCAAGGCGTTTGAGTTGGCAAAACCAACCAAAGACAAAGCAGTGAGTTTTGGCAGCACCAAACTGCAAAGCGGTGATGCAGCGTTGGTGTTAGTCAGCAAAGTGACTGATGTTCCATCGCAAGGTGAGCCAGCTCAGGCAGAACTGGATAATCTGGCGAACCAGCTGAGTCAGTCCCACTTTGCAGTTGTGCAAAAGGCACTGCGGGAACGGTCGGAAATCAGCCGTAATCTGGCTGTGTTGACTGCAGCGACAGAGCAACAGTAACTTATTACTGAGACAAAAAAGCCCGCTTAGCGGGCTTTTTTTATGGCTGGAGCCGTGTTGGCTGACATCAGGTGACATTAACGCTGAAATTAAAGCTGGAGATGTCTGTCCATGGTCATCGGTATGATTCAGTACTGCACGCTGTTAATCAGCTTGCGGCTGAATTCGTGAACAGGGTTAGCAAAAATTTCAGCCGTTGGGCCATAATCGAGACACTCGCCACGATGCAACACCATCGTATAATCGGCAAAGTGTCGAACCAGCCGCAGCTGGTTTGTGATCAGCAGATAGGCAATACCGGTGTTTTGCTGTAATTCCAGCAACAGATTGACAATTTGTGCCCGTAACGATGGATCCAGCGCTGTCAGCGCCTCATCCAGAATCAACACTTTGGGATCCAGGATCAGCGCACGCGCCAAGGCTACCCGTTGCAGCTGTCCACCTGAGAACATATGCGGATAATAATTGGCATGTTCATTTAATAAACCCAGTAATCTGAGCGTCTGGCTGATTTTTTGTTCACGCTGATCAAAACTCAGCACGGTACTGTAGCGCAACACTGCATGCAGGATCTCGGCAATTTTCTGATTCGGATTCAGTGAGCGGGCGGGGTCCTGAAAGATATAGCGAATAAACTGATTGGTTTTGCGATATTCACTGCAATTAATCTGACTGCCGGCATACCAAATTTCGCCTTGATCCGGTTGTTCAATCCCAACCAGAAGTTTTGCCAGCGTACTTTTACCTGAACCCGTTTCGCCAACAACCGCCAGTGTTTCCCCCGCCTGCAGGGTAAAGCTGACATGGGCCAGCGCTATAATTTCTTTATGGTTAAACAGGCCGGTTGCTTTCCGATAAGTTTTGCCAAGGTTGCGTACTTCGATTAAATCACTCATCCGCAACGCTCCGCTGAATGGGGAAATGACAGCTGAAGAAGTGGTTCTGGTGGCGCTCCAGTTGTGGTGTTTTCACACATTCTTTGCGTGCATTCGGGCAACGTGGCCCCAGTCTGCAGCCGATCGGCAAATGTTGCAGGGTAGGGATGCTGCCGTGTAAAGCATACAGTTGTTGTTTAAACCCGAGATCTGGCTGGAATTCCGGTACGCTGCGGATCAGTGCATCGGTATAGGGATGTCGCGGATTCTGCAGCAGATCAGCAGTTTCTCCGGCTTCAACCAGTTGACCACAATACAACACACTCAGTGTATCGGTATTCTTGGCGACCGTTTCCAGTTCGTGACTGATCAGCAAAATAGATGTGCCTTTAAGCTGATTAAAGCTAGCCAATAAACGAAAGAGTTGTGCTTGAGTGGTACTTTCCAGTGCGGTAGTAGGTTCGTCGGCAATCAGCAGTTTAGGGTCTTTGGCGATAGCCATCGCAATCGATATTTTTTGGCACACCCCTTCCGACAGCTGATAGGGGTAACTGTTCAACACTGCCTGATGATCACGAATACCGACTTTATGCAACAGATTCACCGCGCGTTTACGGCGAAAATAACCGCGTTGCCACCATGAGACGCCTTCGACTAAGTGGTCGGGCACAGATTCTGCTAACTGCTCGCCGACAGGTGCTGTTGGATCCATGCTGCGGCTGGGTTCTTGATAGATCATCGCGATATCCCGGCTGATAATCTCACGTTGCCGGCGATAGGGCAGGCGCAGCAAATCTTCGCCACACCAGCTGAAGCGATCCGCAGAGATATGCCAGCGCTCATGTAATACACCCATAATTGCTTTGGCGATCAAACTTTTACCTGAACCTGACTCACCAACCAGTCCGCGAACTTCACCTTCTTTGAGCGATAAATTAACGCGATCAACGGCTCTGACAATGCCGTCAGGCGTTTCGAGTTCCAGTGTCAAATTGCGGATATCCAATAACTGCATCAGCTTTCCCGCCGTTTTTTCATCGCTTTGCGCAAGCCGTCGCCGACCAGATTGATTGATAAGACAGTGATAAAAATCAATAGACCGGGCAAGGCAACAGTCCAGGGTGCCAGATAAATCGAATCCAGTGCATCGGCAACCATACTGCCCCATTCCGGGGTCGGCGCCTGTGCGCCTAAGCCAAGAAAACCTAAAGCAGCGATATCCAGAATGGCTGTCGACAATGCCATAGTAAACAACAATGAAACTGGCTCCCACAGATTGGGCAATACCACCGACCAGAGGATTTGCCAGTTATTGGCGCCATCCAGACGATAAGCGACCACATAATCCTGCTTCAGTTGTTGTTGTATGGCGTTGCCAACGCCATGAACAAATTGCGGTAATAACGCCAGCATAATGGCCCATATCGTATTCATCAGACCAGGGCCGAGCACAGCGACGATCACGATGGCCAGCAGCAGGCTGGGGATGGTCAGGGCAAGATCCAGTAAGTGGTTAAAAATACTGGATTGGACGCCACGTGTCATACCGGCGAGCGCTCCGAGTATCAGGCCAACAATCATCGAACCCAATACAGCCAGTATGGCCAGACCAAAGCTGTAACTGGCGCCCAACATCAACCGGGACATCAGATCACGCCCTAAATCGTCGGTGCCAAATGGATAAGACACCAGACCATTGCCTTGCCAGGATGGCGCCAGCAGCAGTAACTCAGAGTTCTGTAAGTAGGGATCATGTGGACTGATAAAAGGGCTGATGATTGCGAGCAGGACCAGCACAGACAAAATAATCAGGCCAAACAAAGCGAAGTGCTGTGGCATAAAATGCCGCCACAGCAGCTGGTAAGGCTTTTTATTGTACTCTTCATAATACAAGCGCAACTTTTTCATCAGAGCTTCCGCGCCAGTGGGTTAAACAGCGTATGCAGGATCTCGGTCAGCATGTTGACGCAAATCACCAGACTCGAGACCACCAGTAGTCCTGCTTGGATCGCCGGATAATTGCGCTGATAAATGCTGTCGATCAGCCATTGTCCAATACCCGGCCAGGAGAAAATGACTTCGGTCAGCATCGCGAGTGTGATCAACGTACTGAATTGCAGACCAACCTGCCGGGTGACCGGCAGCAGTGCATTGCGCAGACCATGCCGGTACAGGACCTGCGCGCGTGACAGACCTTTGGCTCTGGCGGTTTTGATGTAGTTTTGTTCCAGTACTTCGAGCATCGAATGTCGGACAAAGCGGATCATCACGTTAGTCGGGTAACTGGCCAGAATGAAAGTCGGCAATGCAAGGTGTAACAATGCATTGTAAGCTGCCGCGCTGCGGTCAATAGCCGGTGTCAGCAGAATATCGACAAACACAAAGCCGGTCTGGGCCGGTACTTCATACAGAACGCCGAGTCTGCCTGAGGTAGGCAGCCAGCCGAGTTGCAGTGAAAACAACATAATACCGACCAGTGCCAGCCAGAATACCGGCATGGAGTAACCAATCAGCGCCAGCCCCGAAATAAGCTTATCCAGCACGCTGTCTTTTTTTACTGCCGCCAGCAGCCCTAATGGAATACCGACCAGCAGGCTGAGGCACAGTGCATAAGATGCCAGTTCCAGCGTTGCCGGCAACACCCGGCCAATCTCATCTAACACGCTCTGCTGACTGGCGAAAGAAAGTCCCCAATTACCATCCAGTAATCTGTGGTTATATTCGATATATTGCTGCCACAGACTTTGGTCCAGCCCAAGTGTGTGTTGCAACTGTTGATGTTGTTCCGGCGTGATATCCCGTAATCCGGTCAGGTTACTGACCAGATCGCCTGGAAACAGATAATTCAGGCTAAACACAAAGATGGTCAATGCGACAAAAACAAAGCCAAGTAAAAATAAACGACGGGCGAGATAACGCAGGATCATGGTGTTTTCCCAGCATGGACAAAACTGATACCGCCATAGGGGTTGATACTGACCCCCTGGACCCTGCTGTTTTTAACCTGAAAGCGTTTTGAGTGGGCGATAGGCACCAGTGGCATTTGTTCCTGCAGATATTGTTGGGCTGCCAGATAATAACTACGGCGCTGCGGTACATCAGTCGTCTGCAGTGCACTGGCAATAAACTGGTCAAATTGTTCATCGCACCAGTTGGCGCGGTTGCTGCCGGATACTGCAGCAGCGCAGCTCAACAGTGGCCGCAGAAAATTGTCGGGATCGGCATTATCAGCTGACCAGCCAATCAGCACTGAATCATGTTCACCTTGACCTAACTTGCGGCGAAAGGTATTCCATTCATAGGACACAATCCGGGCCCGTACGCCAATGACCCGTAAATCAGCCTGGATCAGCTCCGCCATTTTTTGCGCATTCGGATTGTACATGCGCTGCACGGGCATCGCCCAGATGTCGAGGTTAAAGCCATTGGGATAACCGGCTTCTTGTAATAACTGGCGGGCTTTTTCCGGGTTAAAACTGTCTGCTGCAGCGTCTTTCCGGTATGCCCACGAATTTGGTGGCAGTACCGAGGTCGCTTCTTCCGCCTGACCGAAATAAACCGCCTGCAGAATATTGGGTTTATTAATCGCAAGGGCCAATGCCTGTCGCACTTTTACCTGATTAAATGGAGCTTTTTGCGTATTAAAGGCCCAGAAACCAACGTTCATGCTGGTTTGTTGATCGACGCGAAAATCGGCGCGATTTGACAGCATTTGCAATTCTGCCAAGCGGGGGATCGGCGCAACGTCGCATTCCTGCGTCAACAGTTTTGCCAGCCGTTTGGTATTATCCGGCACAATATCGATCACCAGTTGCGCCAGTGAGCCATGTTCGCGCCAATATGCCGGATGGCGGTAATATCGGATCAGCACATCTTTTTGATATTCGCGGAACATAAAAGGCCCGGTGCCGATCGGCAGTAAATCCAGTTGCGCTTTCTGGTTGCTTTGCACCAGAGCATAACCATATTCCGCCGATAAAATGGCAGCAAAGTCGGTCGCGAGTACTGATAAAAATGAGCTGTCGGGCTGATTCAAGCGGAATTCGACTTCATCGCTGCCAAGTGCGGTGACGCTTTGAATGCGCTGACGCCAGTCGATACTGTCAAAGTATGGGTATTCTGTTGCCGTCTGAAAAAATGGATGATCAACCAATAACATCCGGTTAAAGGTGAAAGTGACATCATCTGCATTCAGTGCACGCGTCGGTGAAAAATACGTTGTGTGGTGAAACTGTACATCTTGGCGGAGTTTAAAACGATAGGACAAACCGTCGGCGCTGACCTGCCAGCTATGCGCCAAAGCTGGTTTTAATGCGCCGCTGGTCGCGTCGATATCTAATAGCCGGTCATACAAATGTTGGCTGATGGCATCAATAGTGGTGCCCGAAGTGACCAGTTGCGGATTAAAGGTTTCAGGTGAACCTTCGGCACAATAGACCAGGCCATTGATGCTGTCCGTAGGGCTGGCCGGTTGGCAGGCAGCCAACCACAGTACCAGACTGAGGCTGCCTAAGCGGCATGGGGTTGAATTCATTGTTGGCTGTCTAACAATTTGTATTTTTTCATATAACCACGAAGTTGATGATACGTCAGATTTAACGCATCCGCAGTCTTTTTCTGGTTGTACTGGCAGGCAGCCAGTGCTTGCTTAATCAGGGTTACTTCGTAGTTTTCAGACAGCAGTTTAAAATCCTGCAGTTGGGAAAAATCAAATTGTAATGCCGATGTCGCATGTGTCGGTACCGGTGTGTGTACCACATGGGGAGCAGAGCTGGCGCCCGTAGTTGCGATAGGCGCACTGACCTGGCGGTCAACAGTCCTGACCCTAGCCAATGGTCGGAATGGCGACGCAAAAGGATCAAACAGAATATCATGCACCGGCACATAGGGATTGTTGGTGCGATAGACACTGCGTTCGACCACATTTTTTAATTCCCGCACATTGCCAGGCCAGTCGTAATCCATCAGTTGGCGTTTGGCTCTGTCACTAAAACCGCTGAACAGCTCGAAGTTCAGTTCGCGCGCCATATTGATTGCGAAGTGTTCCGCCAGTTGCATGATATCTTCCTGCCGCTCGCGCATTGGCGGTAACGTGATCACGTCAAAGGCCAGGCGGTCTAAAAGGTCAGCACGAAACTCGCCGCGCTCAGCCATGCCAGGTAAATCTTCGTTGGTCGCACAGACCAACCGCACATCGACTTTAATCGGCCTGCTGCCGCCGACTCGTTCAAATTCGCCGTATTCAATCACCCGCAGCAACTTTTCCTGCACCAGCCCCGGGGTATTGGCCAGTTCGTCTAGAAATAAAGTGCCGAAATTAGCGCGTTCAAAGCGACCTTCATGGCGTTTACTGGCACCGGTAAAAGCGCCTGCCTCGTGGCCAAATAGCTCACTTTCCAGCAGATTTTCATTTAGAGCAGCACAGTTCAGCGTCAGATAATTTTGATCCCAGCGTTGCGATAAGTAGTGTAGTCGCGCTGCGATTAACTCTTTACCGGTACCGCGTTCGCCAATAATGAGTACTGGTTTATTCAATGGGGCAATCTGAGACACCTGATCCAATACGTTGAGAAAACTGTTAGATTGGCCAATCAGGTTGTCTTGTTGAAATGCGCGTGCCATGGGACTGCCATTTAGTGGTTAAATTTGCTAATTAGTAGTCTATTTGAAAGCAGGCTTTGGTGACAGCTTTTAGTGAAAATAAATAAAGCATTCAAATACAATAACTTAAGTTTGTTTGCAGAGTTGGCAAGGATCCTGAATAAGAATATCTGACTCAATCAGACACCAAACGGGGTAAACATCATGGGTATTTTCTCTCGCTTCTCAGACATCGTGAATTCAAATATCAACGCACTGTTAGATAAAGCTGAAGATCCGGAAAAAATGGTTCGCCTGATCATTCAGGAAATGGAAGATACGTTAGTTGAGGTGCGTTCAACCTCTGCCAAAACCATCGCAGAGAAAAAAGAATTACAGCGTGTCGTCAGCCGACTGGAAGAAGATGTGGCCGACTGGCAAGGTAAAGCCGAACTGGCGCTGAGCAAAGATCGGGACGATTTAGCCCGCTCTGCGTTAATCGAAAAACAAAAAGCTGCAGATCAGGCCGCTGCTGTTAACGCTGACATTGCAAATTTAGATTTACATATCAGCAAGTTGCAAGACGAAGTATCACAGCTGCAGGAAAAGCTGGCGGATGCTAAAGCGCGGCAGAAAACTATGCTGATGCGTCAGCAAACGGTTGCGTCCCGCTTAGAAGTGAAGAAATCATTGGACAGCACCCGCTTAAACGACGCGATGTATAAGTTTGAACGTTACGAACAAAAGATCGACAATCTGGAAGCTCAGGTCGAATCTTACGACTTAGGTAAAAAGACTCTGCGCGATGAATTTGCAGAGCTGGCTTCTCAGGACAAAATTGACTCTGAACTGGCAGCGCTGAAAGCAAAAATGAACCAAGAGAATAACGCCTGATTGTCAGGCGTTTCTGGAGCCGAACATGGATATTACCGAAGCTTTTGCGATACCGATGATCATCTTTATGATTTGTGTGGCACCGATCTGGATCATTATGCACTATCGCAGCAAACGCAAAATTTCAGAAGGCCTGTCCGAACATGAACTGGCGCAACTGAATGATTTATCATTGAAAGCTGAGCGAATGGCGGACCGGATCAAAACGCTGGAGGCCATCCTGGATGCTGACGCACCAAACTGGAGGCGTAAACATGAGTAGCAAACGTCGCGAGCTGTTGCGGGATGACCGCAACGGCAAAATCGCCGGGGTCTGTGCCGGCATTGCCGATTACTTCGGTTGGGAACTGTGGCTGGTTCGTGTAGTTGTGCTGGCGTCCGTTTTACTGGGTTTCGGCGGGATTTTACCGGTCCTGTACCTGGTTGGCTGGATAGTGCTGGAGAAAAAATCGGTCGCCGAACAACGCAGTGGCGAACCAGTTCGCGCTGCTGCAGAGCGGCCAGTCGAGGTGAAAACCCGCGTCTGGCAACGTGGTGAAGCACCACCGCGTGCACTGAATCATCTGAAACAACAGTTTGACAGCATTGAATACCGGCTGCGGGATATGGAGTCTTATGTAACGTCCAGTAAGTTCCAGTTACATCGCGAGTTTAATAAACTTTAACAGGCGGCAATAGCCGCTTATCAACCGCAGGAACAATGTAACTGATGGAATTTCACCTGCCAGGCCGCGCCAGAGAACTTGGGCAACGTCTGGCGAATCAGCATCTGCGTGTAGGGATAACTGGTGTCAGTGGTGCAGGTAAAACTGCATTTCTGACCAGTTTCATCCATCAGCTCACCAAATCGCAACAGCCTCAGCTCCCATTTTTCCAGGTGATGCAACAACAGCGTTATCTGGGAGGGCAGTGCGTGCCGAACCTGATGACACAACGAGCTCGTTTTCCATTTGAATTAAATTTGCAGCAATTGCAACTGGGGCAATGGCCTGCGTCCACGACGGCGCTGAGTCAAATTACCCTGCAGCTGCGTTATAAACCGCAAAATCCGTTCAAACAAAAATTCCTGGATTGGCAAACACTGACACTGGAGATCACGGATTATCCGGGTGAATGGTTGCTTGATTTGCCAATGTTATCCCTGGACTACGCCAGCTGGTGTGACAATGTCTGGACGATGTTAAATGCAAATCCCGTGGGCCCGTTGGCGGAACCATTCCGCCAGCAACTGCAAATGGCGGATACGGCTGGTGGGCCTCTGGTGCTTCAGCAGTTAACCGATCTGTATCAGCAGTTGCTGCAGACATTAAAACAACAGCAACTTAGCCTGATCCTGCAGCCTGGCCGGTTACTGCGCCCTGCAGATCTGGCTGGCGCACCGTTATTGCAACTTTTTCCTTTGTTACCGGCCCAGCGGGCTCAGGACAACGCGCTGACACGCCAGCTTCAACAGAATTTCGACGATTATAAACACAAAGTGGTCGCGCCATTTTATCGTGATTATTTCGCCGGGCTGGACCGCCAGGTGATAATGGCTGACTGCCTCGGTGCGCTGAATCGGGGACATCAGGCCATGCAGCAACTGCAACAGGCGTTGATGTTAATCATGCAGCATTTTTCTTATGGCCCCGACAGTTGGTGGCGCCGGCTTTGGCAGCCTCGTATTGATAAAGTGTTATTTGTCGCATCCAAAGCTGATTTATTGACTCCGGACCAGCATCGCAATCTGTTGTTATTGTTACAGCAAATGCTGCAACAACCACTCTATCAGCAACGTTATCAACGTTGTGAAACCGAAGCGCTGGCTGTTGCGGCAGTGGTCAGTTCCGAATTGGGTGAGGTACAGACGCCACAAGGAAACAAGCCATGCCTGCGCGGCCGGCTGGCCACAACCGGTGAACTGCAGATCCTGTACCCGGGCGAAGTACCATTATCCATGCCATCGCCACAGTTGTTTCAGCATCATCAGTTTGCTTTTCCTGAGTTTCTGCCGCTCGTTGGTTCGGGGTCGTCCTTTCCAGAGCAACTGCGCATGGACCAGGCGTTGCAATTTTTGCTTGGAGACCATCTGCAATGAAACCATTAAAAACGGCAGAGCATTTCAGTAATGAGGATTTTGTTAGTCTGAAGCCTGCGGCAACTGAGCTACCGCTGGCGGCGGCACAACAATTCTCTGCAGATACATTTATTGCCAACACTGCTGCCAGCCAGAACGATGTCCCCGTAACTGTCAAAAATGCCGGTATCTCACGCTGGCTTGGCGTTGGTCTCAGTCTTGTGCTGCTGGTGGCATTGCTGCAATGGGCCGAATTTGTGCAACAAAGCCTGAATAGCAGTGTTTTGCAAGGTGGTGCTGCACTGGCACTGACTGGTTTTGGTCTGGCGGCCCTGGCTAAAACGCTGTGGAGTAGCTGGCGCAGTCGACGGCAGCATACAGAGCGTCAATATTGGCGCCAGCAAGGTGCGGCCATGCAAAATAGCTTGCAATATGGCCAGGCATCAGCGTTATGTCAGCGCATGTTAAAACAAGTTCCGGTTTCAGCCGATGCTTTTTATGCCCAGCACAATGCGCAGCATTCAGATGCGGAAACATTACAGTTATTTGATCTGCTGATTTTGCAGCCACTGGATCAGCAAGCTGCGGCGGTGATTAGTGCTGCGGCAAAACAAGCAGGTCTTGCCGTCGCTTTAAGCCCATTTGCGCTGGCCGACATGGTGCTGGTCAGCTGGCGGGCCTGGCGATTAATGGCCGAGTTGTCGGCACTCTATGGTGTGAATGTTAGTGCTATTCAACGTTTACAGTTTATCAAGCAGTTTGCCAATCTGCTGTTTTGGACTGGCGCGACTGAACTTGCGATAGATATTGGCGGTGATTTTCTTGGCGTGGAATTAAGTAGTAAGCTGTCGGCCCGCGCCGGGCAGGGCGTGTTAGCAGGACTGATGCTGGCGCGACTCGGCCGGTTTGTGCAACAGGAACTGCGGCCTTTGCCGCTACTGACACAGCAAGCCACTGTTCAACCTTTGTTACAGTCATTATTGCAACGTTTGATGCAACGACCACCTGCACAATAATATTTACAAATCAACAGTTCGGACCTGCGGCGACTGCGTCGCAAACAGACAGACAGATGTCTGCATGCCTTGTCGTGGTTATAACTTGTTTGCTTAATTGTTTGATAAAATTATCTAAGCAGTCAGGTTGTTATGAGCAGTAGCAGTAAACACGCAGAAACGATGTGCATCCACGCCGGTAAAACTTATGACCGGCAGTTTGGCAGTCTCGCCACCCCGTTGTATCAAACCTCCACATTTGTATTTGACAGTGCCGAGCAGGGCGCCGCGCGCTTTGCCGGTGAAACTGAAGGGTATATTTATACCCGGCTTGGCAATCCGACCACCCGCGAGCTGGAACTCAAAGTAGCGGCGCTGGAAGGCATGGCAGACGGCGCTGCGACTGCGACCGGCATGGGCGCTGTGGCTGCAGCGACCTTGGCTTTCTTGCAGCAAGGGGACCATCTGATCGCCAGCAATGCCATTTATGGCTGCAGTTTTGCGCTGTTTAATCACCAGTTTGCCCGTTATGGCATTGAAGTCAGTTTTGTTGATATGACTGACCACGCGGCGGTCGAAGCGGCACGCCGGCCAAATACCCGAATGCTATTTGCCGAGACGCCGATTAATCCCAATCTGGTGGTGCTGGATCTGGAATTCCTCGGTCGGTTTTGTCGCCAACATCAGATTAAATCAGTGATCGATAACACATTCCTGACGCCATTACTGCAACAGCCGGCGCGATATGGCATCGATATCATTATTCATAGCGCGACTAAATATCTGAACGGTCACGGCGATGTTGTTGCTGGCATTATTTTGTCTGATACAGACACTGTTCAAACCATCAAGCTGACCACCCTGAAAGATATGGGCGCAACAATCAGCCCTCATGATGCCTGGCTGATTATTCGGGGCTTGAAGACTTTATCGGTGCGGATGGAACGGCATTGTCAAAACGCGCAGCGTGTCGCCGAGTTTTTGCAGGCGCATCCGGCAGTAGCCACTGTGTATTACCCAGGTTTACCCGGTCATCCGGGCCATCGTTTTATTGGTACGCAAATGAAAGCCGCCGGCGGTGTGCTGGCATTTGAACTGAAGGGCAGCCTGGACGACGGCCGGTATTTTATTAATCAATGTGAGCTATTGAGTCTGGCAGTCAGTCTTGGCGATGCTGAGTCCTTGATCCAACATCCGGCATCAATGACGCATAGTCCATACACTGCAGAAGAGCGCCGGTTGGCTGGCATCAGCGACGGGCTTATCCGCATTTCAGTTGGACTTGAGCATGTTGAAGACATCATTGCCGACCTACAGCAAGCATTGGTAAAGATGCAGTTACAGCAAAAATAATCAATAAAAACAGATGGATGTGTGTGTCATGCGTCGGTTTGTACATTTTTTTGAACAGTTGCGCTGGCGCCAGTTTATGGCGCCGGGTTAACAGCTTTGATGCAATCCACTAGGATGCCTGCCATTCAGCCAGCCCAACCGAGGCCGGCAAGCAGAATTAACAGGTTGTAACATGACATCTTATGTATCCCGAGAATCGGATGCCGACGGCATTATTGCCTGGTCCGACGAAGAGAACCAGATTTGGTCAGATCTGATCAAGCGTCAACTCAGTTGTATCGAAGGCAAAGCCTGCAATGAATACATGGCAGGACTGCAACGGCTGAAACTGTCACAAGATCGGATCCCGCAGCTGCACGAAGTGAATGCCGTTTTGCAGGCAACCACCGGTTGGCAGTGTGCCGAGGTACCGGCGCTGATCAGTTTCGACCGCTTCTTTGAATTGTTGGCAAATAAACAGTTTCCGGTCGCCACCTTTATCCGCAGCCGCGAAGAATTTGATTACCTGCAGGAACCCGATGTGTTCCACGAAATTTTTGGCCACTGTGCCATGCTGACGCATCCTGATTTCGCCGAATTCACTCATATGTACGGTAAATTAGGACTGGCCGCCAGCAAACAGGATCGTGTGTATCTCGCTCGATTGTACTGGTTCACTATTGAATTTGGTTTGATTGATACGCCAGAGGGATTACGTATCTATGGTGGTGGCATACTGTCTTCACCGGGTGAGACCCAATATGCGATCCATTCTGATATTCCTGAGCGTAAGGTACTCGATGTGGTAGATGTGTTCCGCACGCCATATCGTATCGACATTATGCAACCCATTTACTTCCGCATTCAGAGTATTCGCCAGCTGTTTGACATTGCACAGATGGACCTGATGACATTGGTGCAGCAAGCCAAAGCGCTGGGCCTGCATGCGCCTAAGTTTGCGCCGAAACAGAAAAAAGCCAGTTAATTTTTAACGATAAAGAGCATTACAATGACTGAACTTGCCACACAAAAATGTGAAGCGTGCCGCGCCGATGCGCCGCGCGTATCTGATGAAGAATTACCGCAATTGATGCGACAAATTCCGGACTGGACTCCGGTGGTCCGGGATGGCATTTTGCAGCTGGAACGCGAATATAAGTTTAAGAACTTTAAGCTGGCTTGGGCATTCCACCACAAAGTGGCGGAACTGGCAGAAGCAGAAGGTCATCATCCGGCATTGTTGCTGGAATGGGGCAAACTGACGGTGACCTGGTGGTCGCATTCCATCAAAGGTCTGCACAAAAATGATTTTATTTGTGCCGCCAAAACAGATGCGCTGCTGACTGAATAAGCCAGCATGCAACATTAAGAAAAGCTGCCCCGGCAGCTTTTTTTTCGCGGTTGATTTGGCTTTAAATACTGCTCACGTTCACAAAAGTTTACAAAAGAGCTGGTCTGAAGCTTGTGCTTTGCCGTATGATAAAAATACCTGTCATCTCGCAAGGTTGTCATTCAGATGCGCTTAGAAATCCATTGTCAGGACCGCGTTGGTATCGCTCAGGAAGTGTTAAATATCCTGGTGTCGTTTCAGATTGATTTGCGCGGTATTGAAGTTGATCCCGAACTAGGCCGGATGTTTGTTGCTTTTCCTACGGTCGATTTCGAAAAATTTCAGGAATTAATGGTGAAAATTCGCCGTATTCCTGGCGTAGAAGACGTTAAAACTACTGCTTTTATGCCATCAGAGCGTGAACACAATGAGCTGTTCACGCTGTTAAAAACGCTGCCGGATGGTGTGATCGCTATCGACACCAAAGCCAACGTGACCGTGATCAATGAAGCCGCTCTCGATGCGCTGACACTGCAACGCGACGAAGTTGCTGGTTTGCCGTTGTCGCCTTTGGTGAAAGGCTTTAATTTTCAGCGCTGGCTGGAAAGTGATGATGTGCTGGCGCAAACCCGCAAAATTGAAATTCATGGCAAAAAATTCATTGCGGATATTCTGCCGGTGATGGTGCCGGCCGAAGCGGGCCATGAAATTCTGGCCGGCGCCGTGATCACGTTAAAATCTGAGAGTCGCCTCGGTGAGCAGATGGTGGCCTTTAAAAAAGGCGATCAGGAAAGCTTTAACTCGATTCAGGCCAGCAGCAATCTGATGCGCAAAGTGGTGCGGGAAGCGAAAAAAATGGCGCAGCTTGACGCGCCGATTTTAATTACCGGTGAAACCGGCACCGGTAAAGAATTGCTGGCACGGGCTTGTCACGGCGCCAGCAGTCGCGCGGGCAAACCTTTCCTTGCCGTCAATTGTGCTGCATTACCGGACAATGTCGCAGAGTCGGAATTATTTGGTTATGGCCCGAATGCATTTCCGGGTACGACCGAAGGTAAAAAAGGCATTTTTGAACAGGCCAATCGCGGTACTGTGTTTCTGGATGAAATCGGTGAAATGTCGCGTGAGATCCAGACCAAACTGTTGCGGTTTTTACAAGACGGCAGTTTTCGCCGCGTGGCAGATGAAAATGAAGTGCGGGTCGATGTGCGGGTGATTTGCACCACGCAGAAAGATTTGCCCGGTATGGTACAGGAAGGGCGTTTTCGGGAAGATTTATATTACCGGCTGAATGTGCTGACGCTGGTGTTGCCGCCGCTGCGGGATCGCAAGCAAGATATTGTGCCTCTGGCAGAACACTTTATGGCTCGTCTGGCTGCTCGACTTGGGCGTAAACCACCGAAACTTACCGAAAACTGTGCCAACTTCATTCAGCAATATCCCTGGCCAGGTAACGTCCGGCAGCTGGAAAACGCGCTGTATCGCGCGGTGACCCTGCTCGAAGGTGCTGAGCTTGACAAGGAACAGTTACAGTTGCCAAGTTACACCAATGATTTTGGTTATCTGGAAAAAGATTTTGATGGCACGCTGGATGAAGCGGTGAAACGCTTTGAAGCCAGTTTATTGCGAAAACTATTCCCGGCTTACCCAAGTTCGCGTCAACTGGCGAAAAAGCTCGGCTTAAGTCATACCGCAGTGGCAAATAAATTGCGCGAATATGGCATCAATCGCAAGAGCGTAAAAATTTAATTACGCTTTGTCCTGCATTCGCTACTGAAAAAAGGCCGTTTTGCCCACAAAACGGCCTTTTTTATCGGTTTAAGGCCAAAATGCTGTTTTCGTATGCTAAACGATACAAAACGACTGTTTTAAGCTGTTAGCAGTATGTAAGCAGCCAAGCTTTCTTTTTCTGTGGCGAACGGCAAGATAGCAGTAATCCCCCTGTATTTAATTCCGGAGTTTGTCATGTTTGACCCAATTAATCCGCTTGGTACCGATGGTTTTGAGTTTGTCGAGTACACAGCTGCTGATGCCGATGGTATCCGTCAGTTAAAAGAACTGTTTCAGTCACTGGGTTTTTCTGAAGTTGCCCAGCACCGTTCAAAACAGGCCTGGTTGTACAAGCAGGGTGACATCAACTTTATCGTCAATGGCGAGCCGAATTCGCAAGCCGAAGAATTTGCCCGCGTGCATGGTCCGAGTGTTTGTGCCATGGCCTTTCGGGTGAAAGACGCTGCAGCAGCGCTGAAACATGCCGTCGCGAACGGTGCGAAAGAATATAAAAATCAAATTGGCCCGATGGAACTGAATATCCCGGGAGTATATGGCATAGGTTCCAGCCTGCTGTATTTCGTCGACCGTTATGGCCAAAGCTCGGTCTACGATATCGATTTTAAATTCTACGACAACTGGCAGACGACAATGGCGGCGCATGGCGTCGGCCTGGAAGTGCTGGACCATCTGACCCATAACGTCAAACGCGGCAATATGAATGTCTGGGCCGGTTTTTATGAACGGATCGGTAACTTCCGTGAGATCCGGTATTTTGATATCGAAGGCAAACTGACCGGTCTGGTCTCCCGCGCTATGACTGCGCCTTGTGGCAAGATCCGCATTCCTATCAACGAATCGTCAGACGACAAATCACAAATCGAAGAATTTATCCGTGAATACAAAGGCGAGGGCATCCAGCATATTGCCCTGACCACGGAAAATATCTATGAAACAGTACGGACATTGCGTAGCCGTGGTATGGATTTTATGCCAACGCCGGATACTTATTACAACAAAGTGAACGCCCGGGTCGAAGGTCATACTGAAGATCTGGACGCACTGCGAGAGCTGCGTATTCTGATTGATGGCGCTCCGGAAAAAGACGGCATTCTGCTGCAAATTTTCACCAAAACCGTGATTGGTCCGGTGTTTTTCGAAATTATCCAGCGCAAAGGCAACGAAGGTTTTGGCGAGGGCAACTTCAAAGCCCTGTTCGAATCGATTGAAGAAGATCAAATCCGCCGTGGAGTATTAGCAGATGCGTAAATGGGCGCAATTTCCGTTAAAAGAAGGCGATATTTCGCGCCAGGCGCATGCCGATTTCCCGGAACAGGCGATTTATGAGCGCGAAACCGGTCGTAGTGGCTTTTTTGGCCCGGCCAGCCATTTCCATCACACCCATGCGCCGACCGGCTGGAGTAACTGGGAAGGGGCGTTAAAACCGCGCCTATTTAACTTCAATGACATCGGCGAAGATAAATCCAATTCGCCGTGGCAAGTGCCGAATTTGCTGCACAATGCGCATTGTAAAATGCGGACCTGGCGGCTTGAACAATCGATGGATTTCCTGGTCCGCAACGCCGATGGCGACGAGCTGCTGTTTATCCATGAAGGCAGCGCTGAGCTGTTCTGTGATTATGGCCATCTGAGCCTGCGCGATGGTGACTACGTGGTGATCCCGCGTTCGACCTGCTGGCGGCTGGAGATCTCCGCGCCAATATTTGTGCTGCTGATTGAAGCGACCAATGATTCTTATCAGTTGCCGGAAAAAGGCCTGGTCGGCAATCACGCGATTTTTGACCCGGCAATGCTGGATACGCCAAAAATTGACGATGCCTTTAAGGCGCAGTACAGCGAACAGGAAACTCAGGTCCATGTAAAACGTCATGGTCAGGTCTCAGTGATCACCTATCCATTTAATCCACTCGATGCCATTGGCTGGCATGGTGACTTAGCAGTGATGCGGATTAACTGGCGGGATATCCGGCCACTGATGAGCCACCGTTATCATTTGCCACCGTCGGCGCATACGACCTTCGTTGCCAGTCGTTTTGTGGTCTGTACCTTTGTGCCACGGCCGATTGAAAGTGACCCGGGTGCCTTAAAAGTGCCGTTTTATCATAACAACGACGACTATGATGAAGTGCTGTTTTACCATGCCGGTGATTTCTTCAGCCGCGATAATATCGAGCGCGGCATGGTGACCTTCCACCCGGCTGGTTTTACCCATGGCCCACACCCAAAAGCCTTCCAGGCTGGTCGTGAGTATCGCAAGAAGTTCACCGATGAAGTCGCAGTGATGCTGGATACCCGTGATGCGCTGGAAATGGGCGCGGCGGCAGTCGCCACTGAGAATCCGGATTACGTCAACAGCTGGAAAACCAAACCAGCTGAAACGAAGTAACAGTCTGACAGGAAAGATAAAATGAAATTAGCCAGTCTGAAAAATAACAGCCGCGATGGCCAGCTCGTCGTCGTCAGCCGGGACCTAACCAAAGCAGTCGCGGTGGCGCATATCGCCGCCACTATGCAATATGCGTTAGATCATTGGTCCGTAGTGGCGCCACAACTTGCGGAGGTCTACCAGGGGCTCAATCATGGTACTGTACAGGGCGAATTTGCCTTTGACCAAACGGTCTGTGAATCGCCATTGCCGCGCGCTTACCAGTGGGCCGACGGCAGCGCTTATGTGAACCATGTCGAATTAGTGCGCCGCGCACGTAATTCAGAGATGCCACCGAGTTTTTGGACGGATCCGTTAATGTACCAGGGCGGCTCGGATGACTTTATTGGTCCACGTGATCAAATCGATGTGGTCAGCGAAGACTACGGTATCGATTTTGAGGGCGAAGTTGCCGTGATCACTGGTGATGTCGCGATGGCATCTACGCCTGAACAGGCGCGTCAGCATATTCGTTTAGTTATGTTGGTCAATGACGTATCACTGCGTGGCCTGATCCCAAATGAATTGGCCAAAGGTTTTGGTTTCTTTCAGTCGAAGCCAGCCTCTGCTTTCAGCCCGGTTGCTGTCACACCAGAGGAACTCGGCACTGACTGGCAGGACGCGAAATTACACCTGCCGCTGGTATCGCACTTAAACGGTAAACTGTTTGGTAAGCCGAATGCAGGTGTCGACATGACTTTTGATTTCGGCCAACTGGTGGCGCATGCCGCTAAAACCCGCAATCTCGGCGCGGGTGCTATCATCGGCTCTGGCACTGTGTCTAACAAACAAGGTACTGACTACGGCACCTCAATTGACGAGGGCGGTCTGGGTTATTCCTGTATCGCTGAAGTCCGGATGATTGAAACTATTCGTGATGGTGCACCGAAAACATCTTTTATGAAGTTTGGTGACCGGATCCGGCTTGAAGTGTTGGACGCGCAAGGCCAAAGCATTTTTGGCGCGATAGACCAGCAGGTTGTGCAGTATCAACCGCGCTAAGCGTTGCACAATTTACTCAAAATCAAAGGCCGGCATTTGTCGGCCTTTTTTAAACGGAGTTTCTGATGTTGACCTTATACACTTACTGGCGTTCGTCGGCGGCTTATCGGGTGCGTATTGCGCTGGCGCTGAAAGGGCTGGATGCCACGCAAATCCCGGTACATTTATTAAAAGACGGTGGCCAACAGCGTGCGGAACCTTATAAAGCTTTGAATCCTGCTCAGCTGGTACCGACGCTGCAACACGACGCACTGACGCTGAATCAGTCACTGGCAATCATTGAATACCTCGATGCGGTCTATCCACAGCAGCCACTGTTGCCGGAAGACCCTGCCACAGCAGCTGTGGTGCGGGCACTGGCGCTGGATATCGCCTGTGACATTCATCCGCTGAATAACCTGCGGGTGCTGCAGTACTTAACTGGTACGCTCGGTGTAACTGAGCAACAAAAAACCGACTGGATTCAGCATTGGTTGCGGCAAGGCTTTGCTGCACTTGAACAGCGGCTGGCGCATACAGCGGGACAATACTGCGTTGGCGATCAAGTCACGCTGGCTGATTTGTGTCTGGTGCCGCAAGTTTATAATGCATTGCGCTTTGCCGTTGATTTAACGCCTTATCCACAGATCCATAAGGTGTATCAGCACTGTCTGCTGCTGCCAGCTTTTGCCAGTGCCGCGCCAGAGCAACAGCCCGACGCCCAGAACTGAGCCGTCTATTGCGGTGGCGCATCGCTGCATGGAAACCGTAATGTAAAAGCGGCGCCACCAAGATCGGAGCGGCTGACACTGAGGTCACCCTGGTGTTTTTCCACTATAGCCTTGCAAATCGACAGACCAAGACCTGTGCCTGTACCCGGCGCTTTGGTGGTAAAAAACGGTGTAAAAATATGGGGCAGAACCTCGTCGGCGATGCCGGGCCCGCTGTCTTCAATACAAACCTGCAGACTGTTATCCAGTCGAGCCGCGCTGATCCGCAGTTTCCCGGCACCCGCACCAATCGCTTGTGATGCATTGAGCAGTAAATTAACCAGTAGCTGTGTTAGCGCTGCTGGTTGTCCCTGCAGCCATAGCGGCTCGGGTCCGGTATCTTGTGATACTGTCACATGCGTTTTCAGTTCATTTCTAGTTAACCTCAAAGCCATATCCAGCAACGGCTTAAATTCCAACAGCTGAAATTCTGCATGGTCCGGATGCGAAAATCGCCGTAGGTCCAACACTAAATCCCGTACCCGATGTGCGCCTTGTACTGAATCAGCCAGCAAACTTTGGGTATCATCGAGCAACAGTTGCAGATTTTCCTGCTGTTGTAATTGGGCCAGCTGCTGGTGCAGATCCTGGCGGGCAGTGGCATCGTCACAGTCAGCAATCTGTTGCAACAGCGAAAAATATTGTTGGAATACCGGCAGATATAATTGAAAGCTAGTCAGGTTGCTGAGAATGTAACCAATTGGATTATTCAGCTCATGGGCCACGCCGGCGGTCAGAATGCCAATAGTTGCCAGACGGTCAGTCTGTTGCCAATGTGCGGGTGTTTGGGGAGATTGCGGATCCTGCGACATGCATGAACTCCAGTTTTGAGAAGCGTAGCCGGTGATGTCATCATGGGCGGCAACACGACGCAGAGCAAGGGGGATGGAAAAAACTTGCGGCAGTGGCATGCACCTGTTTATGTTCATATATCGGTATTTACTTTTCATTGGGCGGGACTGTTCGTGGCAAAAACTATTCTGTTGGTCGACGATGAGCCTGCTATCCTCAGAGCCCTGCAACGGACGTTGCAACGCGCCGGCTACCGCGTGTTGCTGGCCGAACATGGCGCACAAGCGTTGAGTCTGCTGAGTACGGAGCAGGTGGCGCTGGTGATCTCAGATTTCCGCATGCCTGATATGAACGGGGCTGAGTTATTGCAGCAGGTCCGGTTGCAATTTCCGTCGACCATTGGGCTTATCCTGAGTGCCTATGCCGACCGCGAAGCGTTGTTGGCCTGCCTGAATAGCGGCGCCGCCTGGCGTTTTATGGAAAAGCCCTGGGAAGATACCCAGTTATTAAAAGACATCACCGCAGCGCTGAGTGAACGCGACCGGCGTCAGGCTGAGCAACAACGCACTAATCTGTTGTTATCCAGCAATGAAGCACTGTTGGAGTTATCCGCGACTGGTCAGGTATTACGATTTAATAATGCAGCCAGCCAGGTGTTGGGATTGCAGCCATCGGAGCTGCGTGGTCAGGTGTTGTCGGCGCTGTTCGTTGACATCAATCCAATTGAACTTGCCGGTTTTTTTCATAAAAAAGATCACGATATTCAATTACACGGTATTCATGGCGATTATTTCAGCTTCAGCCACCGGATATCGGATCTGCACCACTATCTGCTAAAAGTTACTTTAGTCCAGCCGCTCAGCGACCAGGTGTTTTGTGGTGTCAATGAACTGCTGAATGCGGACGATGTGCGGTCACAGATTGAAGATCTGTTGTCAGCCGGCCAGAACGATTTTGCCGTTGTTGCGTTGATGCTGCCAGACTTTGCTTTGTACAGTGATTCATTATTACAGCAGCAGTTAGATGAGCTCATCGAACAGGCTGGGCTTGTGCTGAAAACCCGGATGCCGGCAAAAGCGTTATTGGGCTATGTCGCGGCGGATAAATTTTTGTTGGTGTTGCCCGGCGCTGTTCAGGAAAGCCAACTACAACTGCTGATAGAACAATGCCTGCAACCATTTCGCCAGCCGTTAGTATTGAGCTTTAACCGTGTGCAATTAGCTTTTTGTGTTGGCTATGCCGTTTCACCGTCAGATGGCACTACAGCGCGGCAGTTATTGCAGCATGCTGATGTCGCTTGCCGGCACAATCTGGCAAACCCGGCTGGATTTTATCTGCGATTCGCAGCAGAGATGGTGACACAAAAACGGCAGCATTTTGAAATCAGTAATTCGCTGTATGCGGCACTGGAAGGACAGGAATTCACTTTATGTTATCAACCCAAGATCCGCTTGTCTGATGGTTTTTGTGACAGTGCCGAAGCGTTGATCCGCTGGCAGCACCCGACTTTTGGCGCAATTTCTCCAGCAGTTTTTATTCCAATCGCGGAGCAAGACGGTCAGATCCAGGCCATTGGGGATTGGGTATTGCAACACGCTTTAAGGCAGCTTCACAGCTGGCGCGCACAGGGGCTGGCCTTGTCACATCTGGCGATCAATTTGTCAGGCCGGCAATTGACCGATGTTCGGCTGGCTGAACGTATTGCCGGTTGTCTGAGTAGTTTTGGTTTAGAACCGGACACGCTGGAATTAGAAGTCACTGAGACCTTTCTGATGGCTGATATTGATGCCAGCAGCCGGTTATTAAGCAGTTTGCATCGGCTTGGCTGTCAGCTGGCAATGGATGACTTTGGCACTGGTTACTCTTCTTTGGCTTATCTTGCGAAATTGCCGGTAAATAAACTGAAATTAGATCGCTCCTTGTTGCTGGACCTTGAGGACTCGCCGCAATGTGCCAGTATGATCAGACATATGATCCGGATGGCGCATGAGCTTGGTATGCAGGTCGTTGCCGAAGGAATTGAGTCGGTGAATCAGGTGCTGTTGCTGCGCGATATGCAATGTGATTACATCCAGGGGTATGTATTCAGCAAACCGCTGAGTAGTCTTGAGTTTGGTCGCTTTCTAACGGCCCAGCCGGTCCGCCTGCAATGGGAGGAGTATCTCAATGTTTGAAGCTGATCGCTGGTTAGCCCTGATAGTCGAACCCGACACAGCCGCACGGGCGGCGACTAAACGATTGTTACAGCGGCTTTGCCCGCATTGGCAGTTAGAAGTATGCGCCGATGCGTTGAGTGCAACGCAATATCTGCTACAGCAGCCAGTAGCGCCGCAATTGCTGTTGACCGACCGGTTGGACGCATCGTTACGGGGCGAGGAATTGTTGGAGTTTTGTGCTTCGCATTCACCCGCCACCATCAGAGTGCTGATGAGTGCTGAAAACGATGATGCGGTCATGCTGGCCGCCGTGCAATCCGCGCAGATGTTGTTGGGCAAACCTTTTACGGAGCATGATTTACTGGCAGTTTTCCAACGTGCAGAGCAGATTATTGAAGGCCCTTTCTCAGAGCATGCACGATATCAATTAGGGACCCTGCAAGCACTGCCCATCCAGCGGCGACAGTATCAACAAATTTTGGCGTTACTTGACAACAATGACAGTTCACAACGGGAGCTGGCACGGGCATTGGAACGTGAAGCGCCGCTGGCCGGGCGGTTAATTCAGATGGCAAATTCAGCGTACCTCGGCTTTCGCCGCCAAACCCTCGATTTACAGGAAGTGGTCAGCAGGCTGGGGCGGGAGATGATCAAAGCCATCATGCAGGCATTTTTATTGAACCAACAGTACCAGGGGAAGATCCAGCCTGAACTGCACCAAAAATTACAGGACTATGCTGTCGCGTTGGCATCTGTATCTTTCCAACTGGCCCGCAGTCAATGCCGTGACGATGCCACGCTGGCCGAAAAAGCCTACGTCGCCGGACTGATGCAAGCGTTGGGTCCTCTGGCGTTGCTGGCGACTCAGCCAATTGAGTCGCAGCATCTGACACAGGAAGATATGTTTCAGGATGGCGTTGCCGATCATTGTATTTTGACCGGCTATTTGATGACGTTATGGGGATTCTCTGCAGATATCTGTGCTGCGGCGATGTACCGGCTGAACTTGCCGGGGTCCGCAAGGGTCGATCGGTTGCAGGCGATCTTGCATCTGGCAAGTTATGTGTTGTCGTTGCAACAACAAGATCCAACCGGGGTAAAAATTACCCCGGATCTGGCTGCTCTGGAACGGTTTGCACTGACTGACAGTTTTTTAACCTCAGCGAGTGATTTATAAGGCGTTAAAGTATGTGGCAATTAGGGCAACCCAGACGCTGGTTTAACTCGCTGTTATTTTATACAGGATGGTTGGGACTGTGCTGTCATTTGCTACTGATGCTGTACTGCTGGTGGCAACAAATCCCGTATCAGCTCAGCTGGTGGTTTACTGCAGTAGCTCCGGCATTGTCGGTATTGTGGGGCGGGGTACCTGCGCTACAAATACAGCGCGAGTGCCCGGCCCGCAGTAAATCGTCATTTATCAGTTAAAGACAAAAAGGATGTGTTGAGCCCTGTTTAGCGTTTTGGTTGTATCATGGATTCAACTTCGACTTCAGAAATGCCCTTTTCATCAAAATGAAAATGGACCTGCGCGGGTTTCCCCTCAATAAAATGGTAACGCAGACCATCGACCATTAACACAAAATCACCGGGGCGCACCGGCTGTAACTGTTGTTTAAACAACTGCAATGAGTGTTTGCCGATTTTCCAGTCAAAGCCTTTTAGTGGCTTTTTCGTGAAGTCGCGCGCCCAGATCAACTGGTCTTTATTCAGCATCAGTGCCAATGTGTAGCGTTTGGGCACTTCTTCAACCGCCATTTTGTAAGGACCAACACTGAACTGGAAAGCGCCTTCGCTTTCTAAAAAGGCAAAACCGAATGCGGTATTTTCTTTACTGTCATCAGCAAAGGTCAATGCGATAGGACCGGTAAGCTCAAATTGCGCATAGCTGAACGGACTCAATAGCACTGCAAGCAGTTGCAGCAGAAACAGGAAATTTTTCATATCAACCTCATGTAGTGTCAGGATTGCCGGCGTTTGGGCGCCAACAACAACTGTTGACCTGGTGTTAGTTTACTATCGGCCTGCAGTTGATTCCATTTCAGCAAGTCAGTCAGTTTTATTTTGTATTTGCGGGCGATCCGATCTAATGAGTCACCTTTTATCACGGTATGTTTTGGTGTGAGTTTATTGTCTGCCGTTTTGCGCTTCACGGTTGTAGTAACGGAGGCCGGAACCTGCAGTGATTGGCCAGGTTGTAAATGAACCCCGGATTGCAGCTGATTAAATAGCCGTAACTCCTCACTGTCGATCCGCAGTTTTTGTGCAATGGTCCACAGACTTTCACCGGCTTTGACCTGATAAGTTTGCGCTTTTCGGCTTGAACGTGCTAATGCTTGCTCCGACGATTTGACCGCAGGTAGCTGTAAAACCTGACCAACTTTCAGTTGATCTGATTTCAGCCGGTTGAGCTGACGTAAAGTCTTCACACTGGTGTGGTTTTTGGCAGCAATGCTGCCTAGGCTGTCGCCATTTCTTACCTTATAACTGCGTTTTTGCGTTTTCTGCGGTTCTGCTGCTTGCACTACTGTGACTTTTTTCAGCAGATGTTGTTGTCGTTCAAAATCATCAATTGCTGACAACGGCAACAGCAATGGAAAGTCTTTGCCTTTTGGCGTCATCGCAAGGCGAAAACCAGGATTCAGAGTCTTCAGTTTGCTTAGTGAGATCCCGGCCAAATCGGCAACTTGTTGCAGTTGTACGGCGCCGGCGATCCGGGTTTTGCCAACTGCAGGCTTATTTGCAATAACCGGAAGCTCCAGTTGATAAGCGTCCGGTGATTTAATCAACTGAATCATCGCCAACCATTTCGGCATGGTCTGAACAAATCGACCAGGAATTTGCAGGCTCCAGTAGTCGGTTGCTTTGCCGCGTGCTTTATTTCGTGCCACAGCCGCCATAATTCGGCCTTCACCGGTATTGTAAGCTGCAACAGCATTGAGCCAGTCGTTGCCGAGACTGTCATGCAGATGTTGCAAATAGTCTAATACCGCTACGGTCGAACTCAACGCATCTTTGCGGCCGTCATAGCCGCTTTGAACTGTCAGACCAAAATTTCGCGCAGTTTGCGGTACCATTTGCCAGAGTCCGGCCGGACCATTGCCTTGCGCTGCTGGGTTGTAAGCACTTTCCACAATAGGTAACAGCGCCAGTTCCAGTGGCATCCGGCGCTTTTCCAGTTCTGTGACTATTAAATACAGGTACGGTTCGGCGCGTGCCGAAACTTCATTAAAAAACTTCTGTTTACTGGCATAGAAGGCGATTTCGCGCTTCACGTCAGCGCGTGCTGGCACGGGGATATGCATTTGCGTACGGATGCGTTGCCACAGATCCGGCATGGCCTCGAGCTCATTATGTTGTAAGGCAGGATCTAATGGTGACATGGGCAACACAGGGGCATCAGACTGTGCTACTGACTCCGCTCCACCATCGGCGGATGGATCTGCGGTAGCCACCGCTGGTTGGTCCTGTGCCAGTCGGGCGCAGCCAGACAGCATAAGTAGTGCCAGCAGCATATAACAGGGTTTGAACATGCACTCTTCTCTCATTCAGCCGCAACAGGCGCAAAGGGGGCGTATGTTAACGGCCGTTGCGCCAAATGCAAAGCAGGCTAAAAATTGTTTTTCCATTGCCGCAAAAAAGTAAATAACGCAAGTGGATCAGGTTGTTGCCAGCGTTGCTGCAATTCTGGCAACGCGCAGCGCAGAAATGGATTGATCTGTAACTCCAGACCAATATTCGTTGGTAGAGTTGGTCTATCGCAGCCACGCAACTTTGCTGCTGTCAGCTGATATTCGACCAACGCCTGATTCTCAGGTTCCACCGTAACGGCAAACTTAAGGTTTGCCAGCGTATATTCATGCGCGCAGCATACCAGCGTGTCTGCCGGCAAAGCAGCCAAGCGTTGCAAAGATGTCAGCATCTGTAAGGGAGTGCCTTCAAACAGACGGCCACAGCCGGCGCTGAACAACGTATCCCCACACAACAACACTGCAGGTTCACCCGTTTGCAAATAGGCGAGATGATTCAGTGTGTGACCTGGTACAGCCAGTACCTGAATAGGTGTTGACCATCCGCTGGGCTGCAGATATTGGCCGTCGTGCACCTGAATGCCATCCAGTTGGACGCCTTGTATCGAAGGGCCTGGGACATAAACGTCTGCATCAGGCCAATAACCACGTAATTGCGCCAGACCACCGATATGGTCCGGATGCTGATGCGTGATCAGAATTGCACACAGTGTTAGCTGGTGCGCCAGCAGATACTGTTGCACTGCGTCGCATTGACCCGGATCAACAATGATTGCTTGCTGTCCTTGGCGCAACACCCAGATATAGTTATCCTGCAGTATCGGGATCGGTTCGGGGATAACATGCATAGGCGGTACCCGTTGTCAGTGTGAGTCATCAGTGTGTCGCAAACCGGTGTAAGTGAGTACCGGGAGCCAGTCCAATCGCAGTATACAGGGGAGTCCGCCAATGAAACCAGCCTTAAGCCGCTATGCGTTAAGTCAAGTACCACAGTCCTGGCAGGCATTTGCCCAGGGCGAGGTGTTGGCCCATCAGCTGGAAAATCAGTTCAATTTGTGGTGGCCACGTATTTTTGGTTATCACCTGTTAAAGGTGGGCACTTTAAGTTGCCAACTGGACACCAGTGCCTGTGGTATCCGCCATCAAATAAATCTGGCAGGCAGTGGGGAGCAGGTTTCAGTCATTGCTGATCCGGATGACCTGCCTTTTATCGAGCATGCCGTTGACGCCGTTTTGCTGGCGCATTGCCTAGAATATACACAAGATCCGCATCATGTGATCCGCGAGGCACATCGCGTGTTGATGCCTGATGGCTATCTGCTAATGAGCGGCTTTAATCCATACAGCCTGATGGGGCTGTTAAAACTCTGGCCGGGTCTGCACCGGCGTTTACCTTGGTCTGGACGATTTTTCTCACAGGCGCGAGTCAAAGACTGGTTACAGCTGCTTGGCTTTGAAGTGTTGTATGAACAACGTTTATTCTGTACCAGTATGTTGGCACAATCGCCGGCTAATTCAGCGTTCCGGCTTTGGGCAGAGCAGCATCTGAACTATTTTGCCGCGGCCTATGTGCTGGTCGCTCGTAAACGGACTTTACCGTTAACGCCGATAAAACCGAAATGGCAACTAACCAATAGTTTTAAACCAGCGGTTAAAGGTGTCAGTGTGCGTCAACAGGGCGGGGTCTGACTGTGTGAGTCAGGAATAAACTATTGTTGAGTGCGTTGCCACTGCTGCAGGTATTGGTCTAATGCATTGCCAAATTTTTGCCGGTCCCGCTGGTCGATAGCCGGTGGCCCACCGCTGACCATACCGGCGCCCCGCAGTTCTTCCTGCAAATTGCGCACAGCCAGCCGAGCCTTGACGTTATCTTTGTCGAGTTTGTCGCCACGAGGGGTTAATACAGTCGCCCCTTGTTCTACGCAAATTGCGGCCAGCGGAATATCCTGCGTCATCACCAGATCACCAGGACGCACCGAAGTTGCAATCAGATTGTCTGCCACATCAAATCCGGCTTCGACACGAAACTGGCGGCACCATGGCGTCCGCGGCAACGGTAGCGCGTGATTCGCAACAAAGTTCAGTTCTATTTTGAGCCGCTCACCAGCCCGCAGCAGCATATCGCGACACACCTTTGGACAGGCATCAGCATCAATCCAGATAGGCATTACAACAGTCCTGTTGCTGTGACTATTGCTGGCGCTTTCGCAGCAAGGACACGACTGGCTGGATTGCTCAGGGTCATAAAATACAGATCGGAACGGTAGGCGCCGGGTTGCGTGGCTTCTGAAAATCCAAGCCGCAGATAACTGCGCAGGGCTGGCTGGTTGTTACGAAATACATAAAGAGATGCTTCGCGTGTTGGCCACAATTGCAGACCTGCGGCAAGCAGGGCATTGATCAGGTGTTCAGACAAATGTTGTCCTCGATAGGGGGGCAATACTAATAATCGCGCCAGGTGTAGCCGGTTAAACCGATCACAGATCTGACCAAAAGCCAGCGTATTACGCTGGCCATCCAGCAAAACATAGCTTTGTGTGTCCGGCAGCTGAAGTCGCTGCAGGAATTCGGTGCGGCGCGGTGGGAAACGAAAGCCCTCGCCGCCCCATTGGGTCAGCGCTGCTGCATCATTAAACTGATCAGCCAATGACCATTGCTGCTCAGTATTTGCAAGGCAAAGTTGCATCAAAGTTGCTGTGCCAGATGGTAACAACCAGGGATCAGCAGCAGCCATAGCAGGATCATGCTGGTTTGCCAGGCCAGCCGGTAAAAAGGCTGACCATAGAAATCAGGTTGCTGGCGGATCCACATCAACATTGCGGCGCCAATCACACTTGGCAAGCCATAAATTGTTTCAAACTGACCGTTGAGAAAACTGGCCCAACATGCGACGACGCCAGTGACTGATAACAATAACCAGCTCACAACCATGGTTTTACTCTGATTTACAGACATCTCAGCTCCGGCTATTTGTGGCATTACCACATCAGGTCATCAGGTATTTTAAAATCGGCGTAAGGATCGTCGGCCGGCATCTGCTCATCTTGTTGATTTAACAAGACAACGGCGTCAGGCTGGCGTACCAACAATTTCTCGGCGATTTGGATCGGTACTAAGTGATAGTGCTCATCCAATCGGGCGATAGCAATCAGACCTTTGACTAATTGTTGTTGCACTTTGTCACTGACATAGATTTTTTTGATTTTATTGCCATCGGTGAAATTAAAACCAAGTTCACCTTTGTCACGGATGATATTCATCTCGATGATTTGTTTAACTTGCGCCGTCAGAGCTTTTTTGTCGGCTTCTGCTTTTTTCTGCTGATTGAGTTCTTTATCGCGGGCTATTTGGGCTTGACGGGCCTGTTCTGCCAGAACCGTTGCCTCATTGACAACCTGTCCGTGTTTACCGGCCTGCACACGTTCTTTGTGTTGTTCTTTCTTGATGTTTTTCAGTTTTTTAGCATCGCCAAGACCCGCTTTTAACAATTGTTCAGCCAGAGATTTACTCACGGTCAGTTCCTGTTTGCCCGAATTTAATGTGTATATTGTTCCATGACGATCGGGTACTTGCCAAGCGCCATGGCTGACGGCGCTAACGTTTTACAGTACACTACGTGATTATCTTTTGATTCAGAGTATATATGGCTGCTTTTCAGGAACTAGCGTTAGATCCCCGGTTGTTGCGTTCAATTCAACATTTAGGTTTTACTCAACCTACTGAAATACAACAAGAGGCAATACCTGCAGTGATGCAGGGTAAAGATCTGATTGTTTCGTCGAAAACTGGTTCCGGTAAAACTCTGGCCTATCTGTTGCCCATGATGCAGCGGCTTTTACGCAGTAAACCCTTGTCTGCGAAAGACCCACGCGCCTTGATCCTTGCGCCTACCCGGGAGCTGGCACAACAGATATATGCACAATTGCGTTTGTTTGTTGCCAATACCCGACTCACACCAGCGTTTATTGTGGGTGGTGAGAATTTTAACGATCAGGAAAAACTGCTGAAACGTCAGCCACATATCATCGTGGCAACTCCCGGTCGATTGGCGGATCATCTGGAACACAAAAGTTTCTTTCTGCAAGGTCTTGAAGTACTGATTTTGGATGAAGCCGACCGGATGTTAGATCTTGGCTTTATGCCTCAGCTCAATGCAATCCATAAACAAGCGTCGCACCGGTTACGTCAGACCCTGATGTTTTCTGCAACGCTGGACCATGCTGAGGTCAATGAACTGGCGTTGTCATTGTTAAGAGACCCATATCGTGTTGCCTTGGGAGCAGGCTATGACCCTCACAAAGACATCACACAACGGTGTTTTTTTGCCGACAACCTGACTCATAAAGAAGCATTGTTATTACATTTTCTCAAATCGGAAGTTGTCAGGCAGCTCATTCTGTTCACCGCAACCCGGGAAGATACCGATCGGCTGGCCGCCCTGGTACAAAAAGCAGGTTTTGCAGCAGTTGGATTGAATGGGAAACTGACGCAAGCACAGCGAAATTCGGTCATGCAGGCGTTTGCTGCTAATAAGTATCAGGTTCTGGTCACAACAGATGTGGCATCACGTGGCCTGGATTTGTTGCAGGTATCGCACGTGATTAACTTCGACTTACCAAAACATCCTGAAGAGTACGTCCATCGGATCGGCCGTACAGGCCGTGCCGGACAGCAGGGCTGCGCGTTTTCTTTGGTAGGTCCCAAAGACATCACTGCATTTTCAGCAATCGAACAGTTTTTACGCCGACCGCTTGAAATGGCTCAAGTGGACGGATTGACTGCCAAATTTGATGGCACAATCAAGAAAAAAACTGTTGCGTCGTCTACGAGATCATCAAAAGCTACAGGGCAACAATCAGGCTCTGTGAAAGCAAAAATTCGTTCTGCAGACAGTCCCTTGCCCAAGAAAAAGCCGAAGTTTTTTGAGTCTGGTGATGATGGCGCTGCGCCACCGAAAAAAAAGCAAAAATAATTGCTTTTGGTCACATTTCATCCAGGAATCAGTGCTAAACTCGGGAAGTCAGTTGAATGTTAAATAAACACTTTTTCTGGCAATGTGTTGTTTGTAAAGGTAAAAACCAACAAGCAATAGGAACGGTCTATGCACGGTTAATTTTATTTTCCGTTTGTTCAGCAATACCTATTGACCCCACAATGTGGTTCACACATAATGGGGTCGTAATATGTACTAGCACGAACGTGGCCGGTAATATTTAAGTCGCCTATAAAGGCAAATATAGTTAAAGTAAGAGAATGTTATGTCACAATTAATTTCCGGCACCGTTAAGTGGTTCAACGAAGATAAAGGTTTTGGTTTCATTGAGCGCGAAGGCGGCAAAGATGTATTCGTACACTTCCGCGCTATTAACGGTACTGGCCGTCGTACGCTGGTAGAAGGTCAGAAAGTGACTTTCGAAGTAACTGAAGGCCAAAAAGGTCCTCAGGCAGAGAACGTAACTGTAGTTGCTTAATAGCAAACTCAGAAAGTTTCTTGAAAAACCGGCTTTCGCCGGTTTTTTGTTTTTATAAATCTTAAATGTACTCGCTTTAATTCAGCAACAAAGTAAGTCTCTCTTTTGAAGCGTCAAAACTGCGCGAAACGCGACAGGCGTACTCAACGCTGACACATGTAAATTTCTGCAACTATGAAATACCAAGAGCAATGCGAATCGGCAAAGTAAGCAAGTAATATTCAGGCATTTGAATCTTAGTGTTAGCCTGCCTAAGCCTTTCGCAGATAGGCTGGAAACTTGATTTTAGCTTGGTTATTAATGCATCCAGTCCAAATCCAGTTGTGCCTGTGCTGCGTTGCTTTTTAATCCGACATGAATACCCACCAGCCTGACCGCTTTTCCCTGACCGCGTAGCCAAGCCTGCGTTAATAGCTGCTGCAGCAATTGGAAGCACAATTCAGGATGTTGACGTTCAATCGTTGTTTGTCGGAAATCCTGAAATTTTAACTTGATACCGATTTTTTGGATTTGTTCTTGAGCGTCACAGCGTTCTATCCGTCTGACCAGTTTTTGGTACATTTCTGCTAGCGGTTGCATACTTTGCTCGGGCGTCGTCAGATCCTGACTGAACGTTTGCTCGACGGCTACAGATTTACGCTCTCGTTCATTATGTACCTCACGATTATCCAGGCCCTGGCTTCGTTCCAGCAATACTTCCGCAAAACTGCCAAATTCTCGTACCAGCATTTGCAAGTCTGCTTTTTGTACGTCACTGCAGCGGTGTAAACCCAGTTTCGCCAGCTTTTCTGCGGTTTTTTGACCAACGCCCGGAATTTTTCGCAAAGACAATGTTGCAACAAAAGCACTAACCTGGTCCGGAGGTATGACAAAAAGGCCATCTGGTTTATTTTCATCGCTGGCAATTTTTGCCAGAAATTTGTTTGGCGCTACACCCGCGGAGGCGGTCAGGCCTGTTTCCTGAAAGATAGTTTGGCGAATATGTTCCGCAATCCGCGTTGCACTCCCCTGAAATAGATCACATGCGGATACATCGAGGTAAGCTTCGTCCAAAGACAGTGGTTCAACTTTATCTGTATAGCGGTGGAAGATGGCCTGAATGCAGGTACTGACCGCTTTATATTTATCCATATTGCCAGGCACCAGCACCAGTTGCGGGCAGAGTTTAAATGCCTGACCGGTTGGCATGGCTGACCTTACCCCGTATGCACGCGCTGGATAGTTACAGGTACTAATTACGCCGCGCTCAGTTCTGCTACCTCCAATGGCCAGCGGGATATGTCGCCATGCAGGATTGTCCCGCATTTCTACGGCAGCGAAAAAACAATCCATGTCGATATGAATAATTTTGCGCATGATTTGGGTTGACTGTTTAAATATACAGTTATCATATGCGAAATTGTTAAGCTGTAAAGGTCAGATTGGTACTCATATGATTTAATTGAAGATCTAAAATGTTTGACCATATGGCCACTGCTCTGACGTGCCACCAAATACTCCATTTGGATGTTCAGACGTCTAAATTTACAGTGCACACCTGTCTGAACCGGTGTATCATACCGCGCAGTTTTTGTATCTTAATTTGCGACTGTGCCAAAGCAGGAGAAACCATGTTAAAGCGTGAAATGTCGATTGCCGATTTTGATCCACAATTATGGCAAGCTATTGTTGATGAAACTCAGCGTCAGGAAGATCACATTGAGCTGATCGCTTCTGAGAACTACTGCAGCCCACGTGTGCTGCAGGCCCAAGGTTCACAGCTGACCAACAAATATGCCGAAGGTTACCCGCATAAACGCTACTACGGTGGTTGTGAATTCGTTGATATCGCTGAAGATTTAGCTATCGCTCGTGCCAAAGAACTGTTTGGTGCTGATTATGCCAACGTGCAGCCACATTCTGGTTCTCAAGCAAACTCGGCGGTGTTTCTGGCGCTGTTAAACGCTGGTGATACCATTCTCGGTATGAGCCTGGCGCACGGTGGTCACCTGACTCACGGTGCAACGGTCAGCTCATCAGGTAAGCTGTACAAAGCTGTACAGTACGGCCTGCACCCGGAGACTGGCGTAATTGATTATGATCAGGCTGAAGCGTTGGCGCTTGAACACAAACCAAAACTGATCATTGCCGGTTTCTCGGCTTATTCAGGGATTGTGGACTGGCAACGTTTCCGTGACATCGCGGACAAAGTTGGTGCTTACCTGATGGTCGATATGGCACACGTCGCAGGTCTGGTTGCTGCAGGTTTATATCCAAACCCAGTGCCAATTGCTGATGTAGTGACTACGACCACACACAAAACACTGGCTGGTCCTCGTGGCGGTCTGATCCTGGCACGCAAGAATGAAGAGATCGAAAAGAAACTGAACTCAGCCGTGTTTCCTGGTGGTCAGGGTGGCCCATTGATGCACGTCATCGCAGCAAAAGCAGTAGCATTTTTAGAAGCGTTACAGCCAGAATTTAAGACTTACCAACAACAAGTGCTGAAGAATGCAGTCGCTATGTGCGATGCAATGAAAGCACGTGGCTACAAAATCGTTTCTGGTGGTACCCAAAACCACTTATTCCTGATGGATTTGATCGACAAAGAAATCACCGGCAAAGAAGCCGATGCATGGTTGGGTCAGTCGCACATCACAGTGAACAAAAACTCAGTCCCTAATGACCCGCGTTCACCTTTCGTGACCTCAGGTCTGCGTATCGGTACTCCTGCAATCACGCGCCGTGGTTTTAAAGAAGCGGAAGCCCAGACAGTTGCCAATTTGATTTGTGACGTACTTGACAGCCGTGGTGATGCCGCAGTGATCGAAAAAGTACGGGCACAGGTTTCAACCTTGTGTGCGGGTTTCCCGGTCTACGCTTAAGTTTACTGAGCCGATGCCTGACAGCTGTCAGGCTGAAGTGATATGATGGCCGCCTTTCGCGGCCATTGTTTTTTCAGGAGAAGTCCTGTGTTTTGTCCTTTTTGCCGGGCGGACGATACCAAAGTCATCGATTCGCGTTTGGTTGCTGATGGTTATCAGGTCAGACGGCGGCGTGAATGTACCGCATGTCATGAACGTTTCACCACTTTTGAAGCTGCTGAACTGGTGATGCCACGGATAATAAAGCGTGATGGCTCGCGCGAGCCGTACAACGAAGACAAACTGCGTAGTGGCTTGCAACGGTCACTGGAAAAACGCCCGGTGCCGACCGAAGACGTGGAGTCGCTGATCACTAAAGTTGAGTCACAGTTACGTGCAACTGGCGAGCGCGAGGTGCAAAGTGAAATGATTGGCCATCTCATCATGGAACAACTGCTATTGCTGGATAAAGTCGCATACGTGCGGTTTGCTTCTGTTTATCGTTCCTTTAAAGATATCCGTGAATTCGGGGAAGAAATCGCCCGGCTCGGAGACGACCAGTCATGACTATGGTTACAGAATTTTCGCAGTCCGATCATCAATTTATGCAGCGCGCGATAGAATTGGCTGCACTGGGGCGCTACACCACAACACCCAATCCAAATGTCGGCTGTGTCATTGTTAAAGACAATCAGATTATTGGTGAAGGGTATCATCGCCAGGCCGGTGGTCCTCATGCTGAGGTTTTTGCCTTGCGTCAGGCTGGCGCCGCTGCTGTCGGAGCAACTGCTTATGCCACATTAGAGCCATGCAGCCATTTTGGCCGTACACCACCTTGCGCCGATGCATTGATTACGGCAGGGCTCAGCCGGGTGGTGGTGGCGATGCAGGACCCGAACCCTAAAGTTGCGGGAACAGGCGTAGCGCGGATCAGAGCCGCCGGGATCCTGGTAGATGTAGGTTTATTAGCATTGCAGGCTGAAGCACTCAATCCGGGTTTTTTGCACAAAATGCGCACAAAACAGCCATATGTCCGGTTGAAACTCGCTTGTAGCACTGACGGGAAAGTCGCGCTGGCCAATGGTCAAAGCCAATGGTTGACCGGTGCAGCTGCCCGGGAAGACGTGCAGTTATTCCGTGCACAAAGCTGTGCCATATTATCTACTGCAGAGACGGTCAAAGCGGACAAAGCACTGCTGAACGTCCGCTCTGAAGCGGTCACTTGCCTGGAAAACGGTGATATCCGTCAACCACTGCGAGTCATTCTGGACAGACGCTGCCGCCTGACCGGCCATGAACCACTGTTTCAACAGAGCGGTGATATTTTATTGTGTCATGCCGGCCCTGCGGAAGAGTGGCCTGAGCTTGCATCTGTTTCGCCGCATTCATCCCTACAAGTAACGCGATTACGGCTGGGGCTTGATGCTGTGGGGCAACTCGACCTGAAAGAACTGCTCACCATGTTAGGGAGCCGGCAGATCAATTTGCTTTGGGTTGAAGCGGGTAGCTCGCTTGCCACTTCGTTCTGGCAGCAACAACTGATTGATGAATTGGTGTTATATCAGGCGCCACTTTTACTCGGGGCTGACGCGATGCCGCTACTAAAAGCCGGCGGATTACAGCAACTTTCACAGGCGCCACGCTGGCAGTGGCAGGATGTGCGGCAAGTAGGTGCTGATTTACGCCTGACCGCTTTACTGAAAACAGGCGCCACGCCAGAGTAGTGAGGATTTACCATGTTTACCGGCATTATTGAAGCAACAGGCCATATTGCTGCGATCAAACGCAGTGGCCAGGATGCGCAGATAACCATTCACAGCGACATGCTGGATTTTTCCGACGTTAAACTGGGTGACAGTATCGCCAGTAATGGTGTCTGTCTGACGGTGACTTCGCTCGGTGCCCATAGTTTTACTGCGGACCTGTCGGGCGAGACCTTAAGCCGTACTTTGTTTGGCAGTTACCAGACTGGCCAGCGTATCAATCTGGAAAAAGCCTTGTTGCCGACCACCCGCTTAGGCGGTCATTTGGTCAGCGGTCATGTCGATGGTATAGCGGTTGTCAGTAAAGTCGAAAAAACTGGCCAAAGCTGGCAAATCTATCTGCAGTCACCGGAAGAACTCGGTCGTTATATCGCAGAAAAAGGCTCCGTCACTATTGATGGCATCAGCCTGACGGTCAATGAACTCACAGCAAACGGATTTCGTCTAACGATTGTGCCGCATACCGCCCGCGAAACAACAATTCAGGCGTTACAGGCTGGCAGCAAAGTACATCTGGAAGTCGATTTACTGGCGCGATACCTCGAACGATTATTACAAGGGAAGCAGGCTACTGCGCCGGCATCGCCTGTCACAATGAATTTATTACAACAAAGCGGTTTTCTCTGAGTGTCCCTTTTAATGGTGATACAAAACCCTGTACCCGAGGATTTGAGATGCAATTAAATACTCCAGCCGAGATTATTGACGATATTCGTAACGGCAAAATGGTGATCCTGATGGATGACGAGGACCGTGAAAACGAAGGTGATCTGGTGATGGCGGCAGAATATGTCACGCCGGATGCGGTCAATTTTATGGCGACACATGGTCGTGGCCTGATTTGTCTGACACTGACACGTCAGCGTTGTAAACAACTCGATCTGCAGTTAATGGTCGATAAAAACAAATCACCATTTTCGACTGCTTTTACCGTGTCGATTGAAGCGGCTGAAGGCGTTACGACCGGTATTTCAGCGGCAGACCGCGCCCGCACAGTCAAAGCCGCTGTTGCGCGTGATGCGAAGCCTGCAGATATCGTGCAGCCGGGTCACATTTTCCCGTTGATGGCACAGGATGGTGGCGTGTTAGTCCGTGCCGGCCACACTGAGGCTGGTTGTGATTTAGCCCGCTTAGCCGGGCTTGAACCGGCTGCGATGATTGTTGAGATCCTAAACGAAGACGGCACCATGTCGCGCCGGCCTGACTTAGAAAAATTTGCCGCCAAGCACGGTATCAAAATTGGCACTATTGCCGATTTGATTGAATACCGGAACTTAAATGAAACCACCATTGAACAGGTGGCCCGCTGTTATTTACCTACAGCCACCGGTGATTTTGATCTGGTAACCTTCCGCGACACTATCGACAACCAACTGCATTTTGCTTTAGTGAAAGGCCAGATTGAAGCCGATAAGCCGACCCTGGTGCGGGTCCACCTGCATGATACTTTCAGCGATTTGTTGTTGTCGAACCGTGGCGCAAACCGCAGTTTTTCCCTGCAATGTGCGATGGAGCGTATTCAACAGGAAGGTGGCGTACTGGTGTTGTTAGGCAAACAGGAATCGACCGAAGATTTAATCCAGACCGTGGAGTATTTCGCTGCTGAAGACCGTGGTGAGAAACTCAGAGCGCCGGCCTGGAAAGGTACCAGTCGTAACGTTGGCGTAGGCTCTCAAATTTTGGCTAGTTTAGGCGTGAAAAAAATGCGCTTACTCAGCCAACCGAAGCGTTACCATGCGCTGTCCGGTTTTGGTCTGGAAGTAGTGGATTACGTTTCAGAATAAGCTAAACAAAAGCAGGATGGAAAAGGCCGGACTTGTGCTATCATATGCGGCCTTTTTCACAAAGTACTACATAAAAGAGGATCTCCGATGCAGGTGATTGAAGCTGGCTTGTCCGCCAAAGGAAAAAAGTTTGCCATCGTTGTGGCGCGTTTTAACAGCTTTATCGTCGAAAGTCTGCTCGACGGTGCCGTAGATACTTTAAAGCGGGTCGGTAACGTCGATGACGCTGATATCACGGTCGTGCGGATCCCGGGTGCTTTTGAGTTACCTCTGGCAGTGCAGAAAGTTGCTGCCAGCAAACAGTATGATGCCATCATTGCGCTGGGCGCAGTGATCCGTGGTGGTACACCACATTTCGAATATGTCGCCGGTGAATGCACCAAAGGTATTGCGCAGGTCATGATGCAATACGGTTTACCGGTTTCTTTTGGCGTGCTGACGGTGGAAAGTATCGAGCAGGCCATTGAACGAGCCGGTACAAAAATGGGCAATAAAGGCGGAGAAGCGGCGTCTTCTGCGCTGGAAATGGTCAACGTTCTGGCTCAACTCTAGGATTTTTGCATGAAACCGAATGTTCGTCGTCAGTCCCGTTCACTGGCTGTTCAAGGGATTTATAGCTGGCAGGTCAGCAAAAACCCGATTGGTGATATCGAGCAACAACTGTTGCTGGAACAAAACACCAAACATCTGGATGTCGGATTTTTTCAGGATTTATTGCGTGGCGTTGTCGTCAACCTGAACGTACTGGATGATGCATTAAAGCCCTTTGTCGAACGTCCGTTTGAAGAAATTGATTTGGTAGAAAAAGCCATTCTCCGGGTGTCGGCTTACGAGCTGAAGTTCCGTCCTGATGTGCCATATAAAGTGGTGATCAACGAAGCGATTGAACTGGCGAAAGCCTTCGCCGCCGATGACAGTCATAAATTTGTCAACGGCATCCTCGACAAAGCAGTCAGGCTACTGCGACCAAACTGATGGAGAGCCGGCGAAAGTCGGCTTTTTTATGCACGAGTTTGAACTGATAGAACAATGTTTTGCCCGCTCGGGTTATCGCCGTAACGACGTCAGTATTGGTGTCGGTGACGATGGTGCTGTGATCCAGGTCCGCGATGGTTTTGATTTAGTTGTTACCACAGATACCATGGTGCAGGGCGTGCATTTTTTCCCTAATGTTGACCCACGCTCATTAGGCCACAAACTAGTGGCTGTGAACGTCAGCGATTTGGCAGCAATGGGGGCAGAGCCTTGCTGGTTATCCCTTGGATTAACTTTACCTGCTGTCAACGATGACTGGTTAAAAGCCTTCGCCGAAGGTCTCAGTGAAACAGCCGATTATTACAACTGCCAGCTGGTGGGCGGTGACACTACCCGCGGCCCGCTGACATTGACCTTGTGTGCCAAAGGCATTGTGCCGCGTGGCAAAGCTTTGAGCCGGGCCGGCGCAAAAGTCGGTGATTATGTCTATGTCACTGGTACTTTGGGTGACGCAGCGCTTGGGCTGAAAGTCGAACAAGGTCTAAGCGAGATCAGCAAAAAACACCGTGGCCATATCTTGCAGCGGTTTCACTATCCGACGGCCCGCGTCGCTATTGGTCAGGCCTTGCGCACTATTGCCAGTAGTTGTATGGATATCTCAGATGGCCTATGTGGCGATTTGCCGCATATCTTGAAACGCTCAGGTGTAGGTGCGATCATCGACGTGGCCAAAATTCCGATGTCACAGGCATTAAAGGATAGCTGTGACTGGCAACAGGCTCTTCAGTGTGCGCTATCCGGCGGCGAAGATTATGAGTTACTGTTCACGGTGCCGGAGGACAAACGCGGCTCGCTTGAAGTGCTGCTGTCGCCCTACGGCGTTCCTGTGACATGTATCGGACGGATCACGGGAGCTGCCGGTAAGCTGGAACTCCGTCATCTGGATCAGCCTTTTGTTTATCAACACAGCGGATATCAGCATTTTTAATGAAAAAACAGCCGTTTAACCTGAAAAGCTGGCAACACTGGCTGGCCATCGGGCTTGGCGCGGGTTTGTCACCCAAAGCGCCAGGTACTGTCGGCACCGCCTTTGCCATTCCGTTGGTATTTGGTCTGGCGATGTTGCCGTTAGTCTGGTCTGCAGCCTTCATCATTACCTTGATGGTATTGGGTGTTTATGTCAGTGAACAGACCAGCCGTGATATTGGTGTAGAAGACCACGGTGGTATTGTTATTGATGAGGTGGTCGGCTTTGCTATCACCATGTGGGCGTTGCCGTTGAGCTGGCCCTGGCTTTGTGCCGGTTTTGTCTTGTTTCGTTTTTTTGATATCGTCAAACCCTGGCCAGTAAGGTTCTTTGACCAGCACGTCACCGGCGGGCTTGGGGTCATGGCAGACGACATCGTTGCCGGATTGCTGGCGTGTTGCTTACTGCATGGTGTATCGTTAGTTCTGTAACGTCCGTTCTCTCGGTATACAGGTTGCTATGTCTTTGAAGCACTTCTGCTTTTTTATAAATTTCTTTTTGCTTGGGCTGTGGTCATGTCTGACGTCCGCTCAGGCAATCCAATCTATCTACGACTACGACATTAAACAATGGACGGCCGTCGACGGTCTGTCGAACAATTCAGTGCGTGCGGTCACTCAGGATCAGCAAGGCTACCTGTGGATCGGTACTTTGGAAGGGCTGAATCGCTTTGATGGTACTCATTTTGAAAGTTTCAGCAGTAATAACACCCGTCGTCAGCTGATTGGCAACGTGATCACCCGGCTGTATACAGATAGTCAGGGTTACATTTGGGTCGGTACTATGACCGGCCTGTCAGGCTTAAACAGCCGTACGCTGAAATTCGATCGATATAACGTGCTGGGTGAAGTGACGGCTATTGCTGAAGTCGGCGATCGCGAGATTTGGGTCGCGGCGGATAATCTGTTTCGGGTCCGGGACGGCCAGGTCAGTCGTGTTGATGAAATCAAAGAGTCGGTTAGTCAGATTGCGGTCACACCCGAACATGTTTGGGTCAGCAGCAGTCGTTATTTGTACAAGCTGGCGCGTAATGGTCAGCTCGATAAAATTAGTTTACCAGCCGATTTGGCGCAGCATCCGGTCTACGACCTGTTATGGCAAAACGGTGTCATGTATCTGGCCAGTGAGCAGGGATATTATCTGGTCGATACAGAAGGGCAGGTACAGCCAGCATCTTTACCAATGGACCGCGGAATTCCGGTTTATCAGCTGCATAGCGACAGTCAGGGCGGCGATTGGGTGTCCAGTTACGACAAGCTGTTTTACCGACATCAGCAACAGCAATGGCAGGTGATCAGCAGGGACGAGCTCGGCAGTGCCACACAGTTTAACGACATCTTTGAAGACCAACAACAAAATGTCTGGTTGGGTAGCTTTGGTGACGGTCTGTATCGCGTCAGCCGCGGTAAAATCAAGCGGGTGATTGGCCAGGCGCAACGTGATGTAATGGTGCGCAGCGTGGTGCGTACCGCCGACGACAGGTTGTTGTTGGCGTCCAGTCAGCGGCTGGGTCTGCTCGATAAAACACAACAATATACTGAAATTCAGCTGTCGGGTGATACACCGCTTAATGTGGTGCAGGACCTTGAACCGGATGGCGACAGCTGGTTATTAGCAACCGACAATGGCCCCAAGCGTTTGACCTTGGTGGATGGAAAGTTGACACCGCTGACTGACGCATTACGCGGTATCAAAACCAAAACGATAAAAAAACGTCAGGCCGGTGGTTTCTGGCTTGGCACCAATGATGGATTGTTCCAGTTACAACAAGAACTGGTCCCTTTTGCGCTGAACCACGAGTTTGAATCCAGTGTGATCACTTTTGTGCAGGATAACCCGGAAAAGTTGCTGGTCGGGACTACACGAGGTGCTTATCAGTATCAGCAGGAAAAACTGCTGCGGGTTGGTTTGGGTACACCGCTCTACAATGCGTTTGTCACGACGATGCTGCAATTGCCGCAGGGACCGCTGGTGGTCGGCACTGTAGATGACGGCTTATTTGTCCGGTTGTTTGATGGGAAATGGCTGCAGTTTGATACGTCAAACGGATTGCCATTTGAACCTGTCGTCAGTTTGTTTCACGATGTCGCCAGTGATTACGTCTGGGTCAGTACCCTCAAAGGTATTTTTCGCTTTCAACCCCATTTACTCAGTGAGTCGCCATCTGGTCAGAATTTGTTTGAGGAAGTATTGACGCCATACGAGCGTCAGCTCGGGACCGCGCCTGGTCGCTGTTGTAATGGCTCTGGCGCCAGTAAAGTGGTGTTCTGGCAAGACCAGCTCTGGTACCCGACGCTGAAAGGTTTAGTGGCAGTTCCGGTGAAATTAAAAGCCAGTAGCAGTCAGACTTATCAGCCGCTGGTGCAGCAAGTGCAGGCGCAGAAACTCTATAGCCTGTTACCTGAGCAAAATCGGCTGGTGCTCGAAACTGATGAGCGCAACGTATCGTTGCGTTATACCGCGATCGATTTTTTAAAACCGATGGCGCTGGAGTTTCGCTATCAATTGGTTGGGTTTGATCAGGATTGGCATCTGGTGGCTAGCCGGCGCGAAGCAATTTACACCAACCTGCCGGCCGGACGCTATCTGTTCCGCCTGCAGGCCAGAAACCTGAATCAGAGTTGGGATTTGGCCGGCCAGACTCAGCTGGAACTGGTGATCCCGCGTCGGTTTGATGAAACCGTGATGTATCGGGGTTTATGGTTATTATTAGGATTATTTCTGTTGTATGGCTTGTTTTGGTTGGCGCGGCGCAATGTGCAGCTACGTGAAGCAGAGCTGACCAAGCTGGTGAAGTTGCGCACCCAGGAACTTGAAACCTCGAATATCCGGCTGAACGAGTTAAACGAACAGTTATCGCAACTGACGCATAAAGATGCTTTAACCGGGTTGCGCAACCGGCGGTTTTTGTTTGAACAACTACCAAAAGACATTGAACACTATCAACGCAACCGCGAATCGATGCTGGCACAGAATAAGTGCATTGCGCTGATGCAGCTGGATTTAGATAACTTTAAAGTGATCAACGATAAATTCGGTAACAGTGCCGGCGATAGTATCCTGCAGCAGGTCAGTGGTTTATTGATCCGGGAAACCCGTGGTTCTGATTACGTCGTGCGCTATGCCGGTGAAGAATTTATGCTGGTCATGCGGGATATCCCGCTGGATATGGTACGCGAGTTTGCATGCCGGCTGAATGAACTGATTAGCAGCGAAGCTTTTGTGTTACCAGATGGCAGAACTGTGTCGGTACAATGTTCCGTCGGTTACGCGATTTACCCGCTGGAGTTGCTTGGCGGGCAGCTGATCGGTTGGGAAATTTCATTGCAACTGGCTGAATTGGCGTTGTATCACGTGAAGCATAACGGGCGAAATGGTGTCGCCAGTATTCAGTTTGACCGGCAGGTCGATGCTTTTGAGTTTGAGGATTCTGATCACATCGAAGCGCAGATTGAAAAGTTGCTGGCGGATGGCGTGGCATGGTTTGAGCTGAACAGTGGCCGCCAGCAAGACAGCATTATTAACTGAGCTGTAGTTCAGACAAAAACAAAAGCCCGGTTATTTAAGCCGGGCTCAGACTGCTGACAAAGGCCTGGACGTAGATCCAGGCCTTTGATCTAATAGAGGGAGTCCAAACAGGAGCTGCCCTCATGCTCAGAGATATCTCCCCGCAACAACATCAGCTTGAAATGGTGACACTGGAACAGCTGGTGCCACAAAACCATCTGGTTCGTAAAATCGATACCACCATAGATTTTGAATTTATCCGTGCTGAAGTCGCTGATTTGTATTGTAAAGACANAATGTCTGCTGGCGGGTGCTGCGCAAAACATCAAGAAAATGGCGTTACTGCTGGCCGCCTGAGCCAGTCTCAAGCCTAAATCCCTATCAACCAAGCCAAATGCCGGCTCATTCAACACCAGCCCAATCAAATTCAACAACCCACAACTCATTATTAAGCCATGACCACTGACGGAGAATGCACCACTCCTGAAAAGCACAAACCCCAGAAAACTGGGGTTTGTCATTAATCTGAGCCCGGTTATTTAAGCCGGGCTTTGTTTTTTTATTGCGGCATTAAAGCGTGAAGTGCCGCCGGATCGATTGCTCTATGCCGGCACTGTCTAGTCCAAGTTCAGCATAGAGCTGCTCCTGACTACCATGGCGGATAAACTGGTCCGGCAGGCCCAGATTCAGCAGCCGCACCGGTAACTGCAGTGCTGCAACCGCTTCGTTGACACCGGAGCCAGCGCCACCGGCAATGGCGTTGTCTTCCAGCGTGACAAATTTGCTGTGTGTTGTACTCAGTTGTTGCAGCAACGCCAAATCCAGCGGTTTGACAAACCGCATATCCACCAGTGTTGCACCGAGTTTGTCTGCCACGCTGGCCGCAGCATGCAGCAGAGTACCGAACGCCAGAATAGCAAGATCCTGACCTTGTTTGACGATACGACCTTTCCCCAGCGCCAATGCAGTCATCGTTTGCTCAGGGGCTATGCCGGTCGCAGCGCCGCGCGGATAGCGCACAGCTGCCGGGCCTTGGTGTTGATAAGCGGTATATAACATCTGCCGGCATTCATCCTCATCAGATGGTGCCATGATCAACAGATTGGGTACACAACGCAGGTAACTTAGATCAAAGGCACCCTGGTGCGTGGCGCCGTCGGCACCCACAAGACCGGCGCGGTCGATGGCAAAAGTGACATCGAGATTTTGCAGGGCAACGTCATGAATTAACTGGTCATAACCACGCTGCAGAAAGCTGGAATAAATCGCGACGACCGGTTTTAAACCCTCGATGGCAAGACCCGCAGCCAACGTCACCGCGTGTTGTTCCGCGATGGCGACATCGTAATATCGTTCCGGGTAGGTTTTGGAGAACTGCACCAGATCAGAGCCTTCCCGCATTGCTGGGGTGATGGCGTGCAGTTGGGGATCTTGTGCGGCCATGTCACATAACCAGCTGCCGAATATGTTGGAAAAACTCGGGCTGGCGGCTTTTTTCGGCTGCATCTGACTGGCCGGGTCAAACTTGCTGACGGCATGCCAGCCGATTGGGTCTTTTTCGGCAGGGGCGTAGCCTTTGCCTTTTTTTGTCACTATATGCAGCAATTGCGGGCCTTTGAGCTGGCGCATATTGCGGATCGTATCGACCAGATTCAGCACATCATGCCCATCGATGGGACCAATGTAATTAAAACCGAGCTCTTCAAAGAATGTGCCGGGTGTGACCATGCCTTTAAAATGTTCCTCGGCGCGGCTGGCTAACTCATGGAGTGGGGGGACGCCACTTAAGATCTTTTTGCCGCCTTCACGCAGGCTGGTGTAGAAGTTGCCTGATAAAATCCTGGCAAAGTAACGGTTCAGCGCACCAACATTCTCGGAAATCGACATTTCGTTGTCATTTAAAATCACCAACATGTCCGGACGTACTTCGCCGGCGTGATTTAATGCTTCAAATGCCATGCCTGCAGTAATAGCGCCATCGCCTATGACAGCCACTACTTTACGGTTCTTTTGCTCAGCACGGGCAGCAATCGCCATACCCAGTGCCGCGCTGATTGACGTCGACGAGTGACCGACGGTCAGCGTGTCGTATTCGCTTTCTTCACGACATGGAAACGGATGTAAGCCATTCAGTTGACGGATCGTTGGCATCCGATCACGCCGGCCTGTCAGAATTTTATGTGGATAGGCCTGGTGACCAACATCCCAAATCACCCGATCAAAAGGCGTGTTGTAGACATAATGCAGGGCAACGGTCAGTTCAATGGCGCCAAGTCCCGAAGCGAAATGGCCACTACTTTGACTGACACAATGCAACAGATAGTCGCGCAGTTCGTGACTCAATCGTGGCAGCTGGTCTTGCGGGATTTGCCGCAGTTCAGCCGGCAGGTTGGCTTTTGCCAGCAGAGGATAGTTCGAAATATCAGGCGCCATCAATGTAACCTTGCTCAGAATTTGCGGGCGATCACATAGCCGGCCAACGCAGCCAGTTCAGTGGTGTCATACGGTAAAGTGTGCAGGGCCTGTTGTGCCTGCACGACCAATTCTTCGGCTTTTTTCCGCGCCGGTTCCAGCCCCATTAAAGCCGGATACGTCACTTTGTTGGCTTCCAGATCAGAGCCCTGTGGCTTGCCAAGGGTAGCGGTATCACCTTCGATGTCCAGAATATCATCCTGCACCTGAAACGCCAGCCCGATTGCTGATGCGTAAGTTTGCAGGGCTTTTAAGTGGTCTGGTTGTTGGTCTTTACTGCATAACCAGCCCAACTTCACAGCACATTGAATTAATGCACCTGTCTTCAGCTGATGCATATGTTCCAGCGCCGCCAGTGTCATCGTTTTATTGGTATGCGCCAGATCAATTGCCTGACCGCCACACATACCATGGTAACCAGACTGTCGCGCTAACTCACGCAGCAGCTGTATTTGTCTGGCTGCATCGACATGCTGATAAGGATGGTGGGCCAGAATATCAAACGCTAGTGTCTGCAGCGCATCCCCGGCCAGTATGGCAGTGGCCTCATCAAATGCTTTGTGACAGGTTGGCTTGCCGCGACGCAGATCATCGTCGTCCATTGCGGGTAAATCATCGTGGATCAACGAATAGGTGTGCAAACACTCGATGGCAGCTGCCGGTCCATCCAAATCCGTCAGCTCGGCACCGAGCATCCGGCCTACGCTGTAAACCAGAAAAGGGCGCAATCGCTTACCGCCGAGTAACAGACTATATTGCATGGCATCCAGCAGACGCGGATCGGTAACTGTCAGTCCGGATAACACAGATGACATCAGCTGACCGACGCGTTGCTGGTCAGCGGCAAGGTTTTGCAACATCAGTTCAGACCCCGGTGTCAGTCTGGAATGGCACCAAAGTTTCGCCTTGTGCCTGTTGCAACAACAGCTGGACTTTTTGCTCTGCCGCCTGTAACTGTTGTTGACTGAGGCGGGACAAAGTAATACCGCGCTCAAAGCGGGCCAATGCCTGCTCAAGAGTCAGTTCACCTTGTTCTAATTGCTGGACGATTTCACTCAGTTCGCGCACATTGTCTTCAAACTGAGCAGTTTCTGCCTGCTTTTTGCTCATAGCGGTCCCCACCTTGATTTGTGCGCAAAGTTACCTCAGCCACCTGAGCTGGTCAATCAGAAAGGCCGCATGGGATGTTTTTTTTGCCTGACTTTAGAAATATATTTAACATTGTCACTGGCTTAGTCGATAGATAGCGGTAAGCTAGCATAATTACATCAGTTATTTCTGATTGAGCAGGAGATTAGAAGTGGATTTAGCAACCGTCATAGGGTTACTGGCAACAATAGGTATGATGGTATGGGCCATGTATTTGAGCGCATCTGGCAACCTGATGATGTTTTACGACTTCGTTTCTATTGTCATTGTTTTTGGTGGTAGTTTTACCGTCGTTTTTATGAAGTTTACCTTAGGGCAACTGGCGGCATCGGGGAAAGCAGTCGGAAAAGCCTTTCTGTTTAAAATGGAATCACCGGAAGAGTTGATTGAAAAAGCAGTTCAGCTTGCGGACACTGCACGCAAAGGTGGCTTTCTGGCATTAGAGGAAGCGGAAATTCCGAATGAATTCATGCAAAAAGGCATTAATATGCTGGTCGATGGCCACGATGCTGACGTGGTGCGCTCCACATTAGAAAAAGACATTGATTTATCATACAACCGTCACGGTACTTACATTTCAATATTTAAACAGCTCGGTGATCTTGGGCCGGCCATGGGGATGATTGGTACGTTAATAGGTCTGGTCGCGATGCTGGCGAATATGTCAGACCCTAAAGCGATAGGCCCGGCGATGGCAGTTGCATTACTAACAACGCTGTATGGAGCTTTGCAGGCAAACTGCTTGTTTATGCCGCTGGCGGATAAAATGTCGGTGCGTAACGAGGAAGAAAAAAATAACCATTTGCTGATCCTCGATGCGGTGATGGGCATTCAAGATGGCCAAAATCCGAAAGTCATCGAAGGTATGTTGCGTAATTATCTGATGTCGAAAAAACGTGTTGTTAAATCAGATGAGGCATAAAAAATCCAATGGCTGAATGTCCGAAATGCCCGCCCCCCGGTTTACCCGCATATATGGGAACCTTTGCTGACCTGATGTCATTGCTGATGTGTTTCTTTGTATTGTTGCTGTCGTTTTCCGAAATGGATGTGCAAAAATTTAAGCAAATCGCCGGCTCAATGGCGTTTGCTTTTGGTGTGCAGAATAAAATTGAAGTCAAAGATATCCCCAAAGGCACCAGTGTCATCGCCATGGAGTTCCGGCCAGGGCGGCCAGAGCCAACGCCTATTGATACGATTCAGCAACAAACTATCGATATGACTCAGCAGACAATCGAGTTCCAGGCAGGTCAGGAAGACTCATCTGGTGGCGTGCAGGAACAACGCGGTGAACAAACTGGTGGTGCCTCACAAAATACCGATGCGCAATCATCTGCGGCCAGTGAAAGCAGTGCGCAGGACCAGCAGCAAACCAATGAACTGGCAAAAAAAGTTGCTGAGATGATGCAGGAACAGATCCAGGATGGTGCTATCGAGCTGGAGTCTCTGGGACAGCAGATCATTATTCGCATTAAAGAAAATGGGTCTTTCCCGTCTGGATCAACTTTTTTGCAACCAAGGTTTAAGCCGATTATTCAGCAGATCGGCGCTATTTTGCGCGACATTCCGGGTGAAGTGACAGTCTCTGGTCATACCGATAACGACCAGGTGTCGGATGAGCTGAACAGCAACAACTGGGAGTTGTCATCGAAACGGGCTGTGTCCGTTGCCGTTGAACTGCTTAATGGCACCGGTATGGACAAAAACCGTTTAGTCGTGGTCGGACACGCCGATACCAGGCCACTGGTCGACAATGACACCGAGCAAAACCGCAAACGTAATCGGCGGGTAGAGATCTCAATTTTGCAAGGTAAAGCGAAAGAATCGGATCCGATCCAGTTAAAACAACCACCGGCCCAGCCAAAACCGGCCAAACAGCCGTAAATTCGGCTGTCGCACTTCAGACAAGGGCGCTGTATAATCAGCGCCCGTTTTTTTGTCCGGTAGCCCCATGATTGAATTTATTGTCAAACTGCATCCAGAAATCTCCATCAAAAGCAAATCGGTGCGTAAGCGCCAGACTATGTTGCTGGAACAAAACATCAAAACCATTTTGTTGCGGCTTGATCCCGCGGTTGAAGTACAGAATTTGTATGATCATCTGACCGTGCGACTGGACAAAGATGACGACACTTTACGTCAGCAAATGGCTGAACATCTCCAATGTATTCCGGGCATCGTGCAATTTGCTGAAATGCAGTCTGCCACCTATGACTCGCTACACCATATATTTGAGCAAGTACTGGCTTTGTACCGCGATGAACTGGCCGGCAAGAGTTTTGTCGTGCGGGTACGACGCAATGGCGACCATGAATTCAGTTCACTGGATGCCGAACGCTACATCGGCGGCGGCCTGAATCAGCATATTCCTACCGCGCGTGTCCAGCTGAAGAATCCGGATGTATCAGTACAGCTGGAGATCCGCCGCGACAAACTCTTAATGAAAAAACGCATTTATCAGGGCATGGGTGGGTTTCCACTGCCAAGTCAGGGTGATGTGTTGTCATTGATTTCTGGCGGTTTTGACTCAGCGGTCGCTAGTTACCTGATGATCCGCAAAGGCCTGCGCACTCACTTCCTGTTTTTTAATTTAGGTGGTGCGGCCCACGAAACCGGTGTGCGGCAGATGGCGTTTTACATTTGGCAAAAATACAGCCTGTCACATAAGGTCAAGTTTGTGTCGGTTGATTTTGCCCCTGTCGTCGATGAAATATTAGCTCGGATCCCGTCAGGCCTGATGGGCGTGGTGTTAAAGCGCATGATGATGCGGGCGGCGGCGACAGTGGCTGAAAGCCTCAACGTCAAGGCTGTCGTCACCGGTGAAAGTATTGGTCAGGTTGCCAGCCAAACTATTGTGAACCTCAATGTCATCGATCGGGTCACTGAGACGTTGATCCTGCGGCCGCTGATTTATCAGGATAAACAGGAAATTATTGATATCGCCCGCGCTATCGGCGTCGAAGACATGGCGAAAACGATGCCGGAATACTGCGGCGTGATCTCGCGCAGTCCAACTATCAATGCAGTACTTGCTGATGTCCATGCCGCAGAGCAACACTTTGATTTCAGTATTCTGCAGAAAGTCAGTGTGGAAGCTAAAGTGCTGGATATCCGTACTGTTGAGTATCAGGCTGACCAGCAACTAACGACGGTGGCAACCGAATCTGTATTGCCGGCAGACGCCATCGTCCTGGATGTTCGTGCGCCGGATGAAACCGATCTGCATCCGTTGCAGCTCGACAGTCATGCCGTACAGGAATTGCCATTTTTCCGTATTGCCAGTCAATTTGCCGGTCTGGACCAAACAAAACAATACTACCTGTATTGTGACCGCGGCGTGATGAGCCGGCTGCAGGCGTTGCTGCTCAAAGAGCAGGGCTACCAGAATGTCGGTGTATATAAAAAGGCCTGAGTGAAACTGGCCTGAGACTAGCAGATCAGGCTGGTTTGACGGCGCGCAGTTGCTGATAGAGCTGCTGATGCGCCGGTATCGCAAGTCCAGCCTCTGCCGCAGCATTTAATAAAAAACCAGTAATGAATTCCAACTCGTCCGGGCGCATTAGCGCCCGGTCTTGCTGCATGGACGAAAAATTGCCGGCGGTATTGGCCGCGACATCCAGTACAGTCTGACACAACGTCTGCGCGTCAAACGTCTGGCCTTTGGTCTGTGCCACCAGACAGAATTCGTCTATCAACAATTCGATTTGGCGCCGATACTGCGGTTTGCTCAGCTCGCCATTTTTGACCATCAGCAGAGCGGTCAGCGGATTAATTACCGCGTTAATCGCCAGCTTTTGCCACAGTACCGGCAGGATATCGGCGACGACTTGCAATGGGCCTAACGCGGCCGCAAGCACAGCAGCTGGTGCTGAAGACTGACGGGCTGAATCGTTGATGGGGCCCAGCGTGGTGCGGCCAAGCCCGGTATGTTCTAGCCGGTGCGGCCCCGATTTTAATGCACCATGGGTGGTACTGGCAAACCAGAGCTTTTGGCCGCTTTGCAGCTGCGACTGCGCCAGCTCCAGCGTGCCCATACCATTATGACACAGCACAATATCGGCATCGGGCGCACAGCTGACCAACCACTGTTGCAGCGCTAGCTGTATGGAATAAGCTTTGACCGGCACCAGCAGGAATTGCACTGGCTGCTGCGGCTGGCGGCAATTCAACAGTAATGAATGTTCCTGTTGTTGTTGCCTGAAGTTCAGTACTAACGCGGACAGATCGCGGTCCCGAGTCAGCAGGTGGCATGATAAGTGCCGAAGTGCCAGCTGACTGGCAGCTAACAGACCGATCGCACCTTGACCAACAATGCCAATGGTTGGTTGTTGTGTTGAAGTCTTCATGTTGCAGCGCGGACGAACCAATGTGCTGGTAAATATCGCACCAATGCAGCCGCGAGCAGAATGCCGGCGACATCGGCAAACCAGTCCAGCGGATCACCCATGCGGCTGGTAAAAGTGGCCTGCGCAACTTCAATCAGCGCGCCGTAAAACGCAAGCAGCGAAAAAGCGTGCAGAAAAGGGCGGGCAAAAGCTTGTTTAAAACTCAGCGTCAGTGCGAAGAACACCAACACATGCATCACCTTATCATTCGGCATCCAGCCGGATGGAATACCACTGACATCTTTGAGAAAACCGTAAGTTGCGAGCACCAGTAGCGCTAAAAACAAACAGACTGCGAGCGGTTTTTGCAGTGGAAGCACGGAAAAACACCTGATTTTACGCCTAGATACTCGGATTATACGGTGCGCGGCGGTATAATCGCCAGTTGAAAAACTTGGATTATCAGGAGCGCGACATGCCAACATTTGACATCGTTTCTAAAGCGGATCAGCAGGAAGTGCTGAATGCCGTGGACAACGCCAACCGGGAACTGGCGACCCGTTTTGATTTTCGCGGTGTCCAGGCTGAATTCAGCGTCAAAGAAACTACAGTGACGATGAAAGCGGAAGCCGAACCGCAGCTGACCCAGATGAAAGATTTGTTTTTTAATAAAGCGATCAAACGTGGTCTGGATATCCGCTCGTTTGAATCGGCGAAAGTCGAGTTTTCTGGCAAGACCTGTAGCCAGCAGCTCACAGTGAAACAAGGCGTCGAAAAAGAGCTGGCGAAAAAAATCGTCAATCTGATTAAAGACAGCAAACTGAAGGTACAGGCGTCTATTCAGGGCGACGAAGTACGGATCACTGGTAAAAAACGCGACGACTTGCAGGAAGCCATTGCCTTATTACGCGCCACTGATTTAGGTCAGCCGCTGCAATATCAGAACTTCCGCGACTAATCTGCTATACAATCACAGCCTGCTTTGCGCGCCAAAGCAGGCTTTCCCTTCACTAAATAGCAGCAGCCGTCTGGATTGCTGAACTCATTGACATTCTCCGCCTCATCGCTAAACTGAGCGCGCATTTTCAGGTGCTGCGTTAGTTCGCAGTGAAACGGGAAGCTGGTGTCCGTCATTCTGACCCAATCCAGCGCTGCCCCCGCAACGGTAAATTTTGTGGTAACGCCTTCGTGCATACGCGAATGGCAAAGCCGCTTCACGCCACCACTGTCTTCGGATGGGAAGGGACGTGTCGCTGTCGGCCCCGACAACAGGATCAGCCCGGAGACCGGCCTGAAAATTTCATCAACCAACCACATGCGGCGGGCATGTGCTGTGGAGTCAACATGTCGAAATTTTCTTTACTGGCCCTTGCCGTGGCCAGCACCTGCGCTTTGGCGCAACCAACTGAATCCGATCTTGAACATATCTCTGTCTACGCCAGCCGTCAGGCCAAGCCAGTCAGTGAGACGTTAACCAGCGTGACTGTGTTTTCCCGGGCGGATATTGAAGCTGCGCAGGTGCGGGATTTACCTGCATTGTTGCAGCTAGTGCCTGGTGTCACTGTGGCTCGCCAAGGTGGCAGAGGCCAAAACAGCAGTATTTTTATCCGTGGTGGTACCAGTGCACATACGCTGGTACTGATTGATGGTATTCGGGTTGGTGCAGCCACTTCAGGCTATCAGTCATTGGCCATGTTGCCACTTGAACAAATTGAAAAGGTTGAAATTATCCGTGGGCCCAAAGCGGCACTGTACGGTTCTGCCGCACTTGGCGGGGTGATTGCGATCACCAGTCGCCGTGATGGTTCAGTGCATTTTAATGCTAAAACCGGCAGTCACAAGCATACGGAAGCCAATCTTGCCGGCAGTCAGCAACTGGGCAGCGTCAAAGTATTTGGTTCCGTTGGGACTGCTATGGCCGACGGCTTTAATGCGTCCGTTAAAGGCGATCCGGATGATGATGGCTTTGAGCAAAGCTATGTTAAGGCCGGTGCCGAGTACCAAAGCTCAGTCGGCACCTGGTTATGGCAGTCGCAGCTCAATGATGGCCTTTATCAGTACGACTCGAGTTATGGTGGCGACCAGTCGGATGTCCGACAGGAAGTGCACCTGGCACAATGGCAACATCAAATCGGTAAAGTCGGGCATCAGCTGAAACTTGGTCACAATGTCGATGAAGACGTCAACTTTGGTAACAACAGTAAAGATTCGCTGTTCCGCACTATTCGGGACGAGGCTGACTGGCAGTCATTGTATCAGCTGAACGAAGATTTCAGTGTGCTGGCAGGTTTAGCCGCCTCGGAAGAACGGGTTCGGAAATCACCGGACGTCGATCCAAAAGATCCGGCCTTTGATGGTCAGTATAGTGTGAACAGCCGCACAAACCGCGCCGGGTTTGCTGGTGTCAGCTATCAGTGGCAGTCGTTACAGCTGGATGCGACCGGCCGGCGCGATCATATCAGTCGGTATGGCGGCAATAGTTCGTATCAGTTAAATGCCGGTTATGAACTGAATGAGCAATGGCAATTGCGCGCCAGTCAGGCGACTGCGTTTAAAGTACCGTCATTTAATGATCTGTATTGGCCACGTGCTTCAAATCCGGGATTGAAGCCTGAAGAGTCCCGGTCACGTGAGGTTGGCGTAGATTATCAGTCTGAGTTGTCGCAAAGCAGCCTGGTGTACTTTCATCGTGACCTGACGAATCTGATCCGCTATCAGGACCAGCAGGTGTTTAATGTCAAAAAAGCCCGCATTCGTGGCATTGAATACGCGCAAAGCGTTCAGGTCGCCGATACCGGTATTCACTTTAACTACACCTGGCTACAGGCCGATGATTTACAGAAAAATCAACGGTTGACGTTATTACCCAAACACAAAGCGGTATTGCAGCTCGACCGGCAAACCGGTGCATGGACTTATGGCCTGACCTCGTTATTCCAAAGCCGGACTTTTAACGGGAAGAGCTGGACCGGTGTTGCGCAGCCAGATCTGCCATCGACGTTGGTGCTGGGCAGCGCGTTGAGCTATCAGTGGGACCGTCAGACTAAAATTCAGCTGAAAGTCGATAATCTGTTAAACCGGACTTATCAGACCTCGCTGGGTTACCGCCAGTCCGGACTCGAATTGATGCTGGGATTACAGATGATGAGCTTTTAAACGCAAAATAGCAGCAGCTCTTAAAGCCGAGTTGTTATGGCAGTACGGCTTTTGTCTGCAATTTATCCGAACCCCCGCTTCTGTCGGGGGTTTTTATTTTGGATCAGCTGAAATGAGAGATCTCCGATGCATCTGCTGCGTCTTCAGACTACCGCTGATTGTTGTTTTATCGCCTGCCAGCGCATTCTGCGGACTAAAAAGTTGATGTCATCGCACGACGCGCCGGTAAGATTTGAATTGAGATAGCATCCTGTTGCCTGCCAAGCTGATGCAGTAATCCTTGGACCTGAGAGCAGATGAAAAAGAATTTTTATGAAATTCTACCGACGTAAAATTGACCAGCGGACATCTGCGGCGCCTCATTGAATTCATTTGCTTTATTGCCCGGAGTCAAATCATGCAATCATTGAACACTGTTTCAAGTTCCGTCCTCGTGTTTGCCGCTGCCAGCCTGATGGCGCCAATGGTGCAGGCCATCACATTATATCCGCACGAGTCCTGTCATAAAGTTCAGCGTTACGTGGCGCGGCAGATGGAGGATTGTCAGTATGTGATTGAAAAACCGTTGATTATTTCCGGTGGCCAGTGTCATGCGGAAGGCGTCACGACGTTATCCGACTATCCGACGCTGATGCACCGGGATTTTATGGCGCTGGCGTCATTGCAAACCAGCTATATCGAAAATAACTACAAAGAAATGATCAGCCAGAGCATTTACGATATTCAGGCCAGCGAAGGTTTTGACCGGGTCAGCAGCATCAATGCATATGTACAGGGCGAAGTGCAGATGAAAGTACTGGGAGTTGTAGCGGCAGACGGTACTGTGCCGGTGCTGCTGAATGGCTTTGGTTTGCAGGGCATTGGTGAATTGAAAAAATGGCCGGCGACAGTGCGGATTTTTCTGACACTGAATGATGTTGAGATCCGGGGGCACTACAATGTAATGACCGGTCAGTTACAGGCTATTCCGGATCTGTCCACTGCCCAGCCACAAATATCACAACAGGTCGACGTGCCTTTTGTATTTAAACTGCTGAATAAGCTGACGCCAAATATCATCAGAAAGCTGCAGGCTGAGCTGGGACGGTTTAGTGTGCGTTTATCCAACGCTCTGGGGATTGATGAAGAGCTGCCGGCGCGGATTATTTATAACGCCAATATTCAGCCAGGCGTGTTAACACCGCTGCAGGGACTACAGGGAAAACAGCCCGGCGACATGATTAACTTACAGATCAGTTTTAACCATCATCTGCTGGAATATAAAGATCCAAATGCCTATTTTGCCGCAGCGCAGTTTCCGGGTTGCGTGATTGAATCGGCGTGGGAATAACATCAGGATCATGACCGTTCGGCTGCGGCACTTGTATGGCGCAATGCTGTGTTAAAAGTCCGATGGAATTTCGCCAGTTTTGGTGCGATCAGATAAGCACAATACGATTGCTGCGGATTCTGATTAAAATAGTCCTGATGATAAGATTCGGCCGGATAAAAAGTACTGGCCCGGCTGATGGCCGTCACAATTGGCGCATCGAAATCAGCTTGCGCTGTGCTGATAAACTGCCGGGCTGTCTCAAGCTGAGCTTCGTCGTGGGCAAAGATCTCGGAGCGGTACTGCGTGCCGATGTCATTGCCTTGCCGGTTTAATGTTGTCGGGTCGTGTAAGTGGAAAAACATCTCAAGCAACAATTCAAAACTGACCTGCGCCGGATCATAAGTCAGCTGGACGACTTCGGCATGACCGGTGGTGCCGGTGCAGACTGCGCGATAGTTGGCGTTTGCACTGCTGCCACCCATATAGCCACTGACCACTTGCGAAACGCCGCGAACTTGCGCCAGCGCAGCTTCAATACACCAGAAACATCCGCCTGCAAAAGTTGCCAGTTGTGCCATGTTTAATCCCCTAACTAATCTGCTGAATGCCCGATAGCGTAGTCTAATACGTACCCTCAGGCCAACAGATGACATAAATGGAGAAAAAAATGCGAGTTGCAATTATCGGTGCAGGGATGACCGGAGCCAGTGCGGCCAATCAACTCCGCCTGGCGGGCGTTGAAGTTGTGGTGTTTGACAAAGCCCGGGGCCCGGGTGGGCGCATGACATCGAAGCGGGTGGAGTCGAGGGATGAGGCGCTGCCGTTTTATCCGTTAGATTTTGGTGCCCAGTATTTTACTGCCCGTCATCCGCTTTTTGTGCAGGCGTTGCAGGGCTGGTTGGCGCAAGGAGTGGTGCAGCGTTGGGATTTTGATCCTTATGTCTGGCAGCATGGCTTGTTGTTGCCATCCAATGACGGCCAAAGCCGTTATGTCAGCACGCCAACGATGCATCAGCTGGTGAAGACCATACTTGGTGATACGACGCTGCATCTGAATTGTCGCATCACGGAACTGAGTTTCAGTCAGAGCAGCTTCAGCAGTCAGCATGGTGGGGAATGGACATTAAGCTCGGCTGAAGGCGCCAGCTATCCTGGATTTGACGCCGTGGTCCTGACCTGTCCGCCAGAACAGTGCCGCCAGTTGCTGGCGAAACATCCGCTTGCTATGCAGATCCCGCCTGCACTGTTGTTGCCCTGCTGGGCGGTTTCATTGCAGCTGTACCGCGCAGTTGACCATCCGGCAGATGGTATTTTTGTCAAAGAGGGGCCGCTCAGCTGGTGTGCCCGGCAAAGTGCCAAACCAGGCAGAACCGGGATGACAGAACAATGGCTGTTACATTTTAATGCCAGCACCAGTCTGCAACTGCTGGAAGCCAGTCCGGAAGAACTTGCGGCGTTGGCCCAACTGGAATTCAGCGCCATCATCGGGCAAAAAGTTGAAAGCATCCAGTCACTCTGCCATCGCTGGCTGTATGCCAGTTATAATCCGGCGCAGCCAGCACCAGGGCTGCTGACTGACAAAGACCAACAACTAATACTGGCCGGTGATTGGTGCCTGGGTGGCCGGGTCGAAAATGCTTATCTGGCTGGCCTGCAGGCTGCAGCACGCCTGGTGCCAGAATCAATGACTGCTGCTGCCTTGTCAGCCGTTGCCAATGACTCTATGCTGGAGGACGCCATAGTGGCAAGGCATTGACGATAAAGGAGTTCAGATGGGATTGTTCAGTGGATTGTTGGGGAACGCCGGTGCAATTGATGTGGCTGAAGTCGAAGCCGAGCTGGCCAGCTTACTGGCTGACGGCGAACAGGCCGAGCAAGCATTTAAGTTGCTGCGTGATATGATTGTGTTTACCAACAAGCGGTTGATCCTGATTGATAAACAAGGCATCACCGGCTCAAAGAAAGAATATATGTCGGTGCCTTACCGCTCGATTGTGCGCTTCAGTGCTGAAACCAAAGGTCACTTTGATCTGGAATCAGAACTGGTCATTTGGCTTAGCAGCACGGCGGAGCCGCTGCGTAAGACCTTCAGTAAAGACGGCAACATTATCGCGGTGCAAAAAGCGCTGGCAACTTACGCCTGTCGCTAACGCACTGGTGGTTTAGCGGGGTACCGGCAGCGACGGGGTCTCAGGCTTCGTCGCATAGAACTGCCGGCTGTGATCTATCAACTTGCACAGCTCAGCCACGCCATCAAGGGTGCGGATTGTAGCGCGGTGCAATAAGTCGGCATTCGGTTGCGCCCGTTGTTGCAGTTGCACTGCTTTGAGGCTGGCAAAGCGTGTGGTGTAGTCCGTCAGGCGGCGTGGTTCTGTGTCTGATACTGGCTGCACAATCAAATCCGGCTGTCGTTGTAATAGCGCTTCAGCGCTGACCTGCGGATAAGCTCCGGCGGCGTCGGCAAAGATACTCTGCGCACCGCACAGCTGCAGCGCCTGTGCTGGCCATGCGCCCGGTCCAATCGTCGATAGCGGTTCGTCCCATAACTCGTAAAACACCCGCACGGTTTTTTTCTGCTGATATTGCTGGCGCAGTGCCGCCAGGCGAGACCGAACCGCACTGGCCTGTTGACTGGCGCGCGCTTGTTGACCGGTCAGGTTACCGAGACGCTCCAGATCCGCGGCAATATCGTCCAGCGTTTTTGGCTCAAAGCCTTCGGTGCGGATGCCGAGCCGCTGCAACTGGCTGATATCCGCGGCCGGGCTGCCACTTTGCCAAAACAGCACTAAATCAGGTTTGAGTGCCAGAATACTTTCCAGTTGCAGCCCGGCATAGTTGCCGATACGGGGGATAGCAGAGGCCTCTGCCGGATAATCGGCATGTTCGACGGTGCCGACAATCAGGCCGCCGGCACCAATACTGTACAGTTGTTCGGTTAAATGCGGTGCCAGCACTACCAAACGGGGGCCCGGTGCGGCCAACAACGGCGATGTACACAACAGCAATACCAGTGCGGTGACTGAAAAACGCATTACCAGTCCACTCCTTGTTGCGCCCGGACTCCGGAGTCAAACGCATGTTTGATATTTTGTACTTCACTGACGGTGTCTGCCAGCTCAAGCAAGGCGCGGTGACAGCCCCGACCGGTGATCACCACATGTTGGCTAGCCGGCCGGTTCTGCAACGCGGCTAAAACGTCATCCAGCGCAATATAGTCATACGCCACCATGTAGGTCAGCTCATCAAGCAACACCAGGTTGAGCGCCGGATCCAGTAAAAACTGTTTGGCCTGTTGCCAGACCTGTTGTGCTGCGGCGATATCGGTCTCGCGGTTTTGTGTATCCCAGGTAAAACCGGTAGACATCACCGCAAAAGGTACACCGTGTTGTTGCAACAAATTACGCTCACCGCAGTCCCAGCCACCTTTGATAAATTGCACGACAGCGGCTTTCTGACCATGACCGGTAGCGCGTGCCACGACGCCAAACCCGGCGGTTGACTTACCTTTGCCATTGCCGGTGATCACCAGTAATAAGCCTTTATCGATAGTCGCGCTGGCGATGCGGGCATCAACCTGTTCTTTTAGCTTTTGCTGGCGTTTCTGGTGACCGGATTTCTGTTCCGGTACAGGCACTTCATGACTCATTTGGACTCCGGCGTCGGCTAATTAACAACAGAAAAAACGCACTGCCGCATAAAGCGGTCAGAATGCCAATGGGCAATTCTTGTGGTGCCAGCGCACTACGGGCGACGGTATCGACCCAGATCAGAAAAATCGCACCGCCAAGCGCACTGCCGAATAACAACGTCAGGATTTGGCCACCGAACATCAGCCTGATCAGATGCGGGATCATCAGACCAACAAAGCCAATACCACCACAATAAGCGACCACCACTGCGGTCAGCAGGGCGCAAAGTAACAGCAACAGCAGACGCCAGCGGTTAACCGCCACACCGAGGCTTTTTGCCATATCGTCGGACCAGGCCAGCGCCACCAGTTGGCGGCGACCCAGACTACAGACCACTAAGGTCAAAACCAGTGCGATCGCCAGCAACTGAACGGCCTGCCAGTCAGCGTGGCTGACGCTGCCCATTAACCAAAAAATAATCCGGTTGGCGGCAAAACTGTCGGCCTGAAACAGCAATAAACTGGCCAGCGCGCTGGCACAAAATGACACGGCAAGACCGGTTAGCAATAAGGTGCTGAGGGATTGCATGCCTTGCGCGGTGGCCCGCTGTGCCAGTGTCAGCACCAGCAAGATCGCGATCAGCGCACCGGCAAAAGCCGATGCCGGCAACGCCAGTGCCAGCGCCGGGAACAACAAACTGCTGATAGTGGCGCCGAGTGCGGCACCGGACACCACACCAAATAAATACGGATCGGCCAGTTCGTTCCGGCTGAGCAGCTGTAGCAAGGCGCCACACAGCGCCAGGGCTGCGCCGGCAAGTCCGGCCAGCAATACGCGGGGCAGGCGTAATTGCCAGAAAATTTGTTGCGGCAGGGGATCGGTCGCCTGGCCGGTTAATAGTGACCAAAGCGGCAAATCGACCACGCCGATCTGCAGTGCAGCGATCACACTGACACCGGATAGTCCGATTAAAAGTAACAGCTGCAACACGCTGTGGCGGGTCATCGGCACTCCGGGGCAAAAGTTACACGGCAGTGCTGATCAAATGGGCTGTGATCAACCAGACAAGGCCGGCCATACACCTGTTCCAGCAGTTGAGGTTGCAGCACCTGTGCCGGAGTGCCAGCCGCCAGTAACTGTCCATGCTGTAACACCAGCAACTCATCACAATAAGCTGCCGCCAGATTAATGTCGTGAAAACTGGCAAGAACGGTCAGACCACTGCGGCGTAATATCGCCAGCAGTTGATGCTGATAGTGGATGTCCAGGTGATTGACCGGTTCATCAAGTAACAATACACAGGCCTGTTGCACCAGAACCCGGGCCAGATGGGCACGTTGTTGTTCACCGCCGGATAAGTGGCGCAGCAAAGCTGATGCCTTGTCGGCAAGGCCAACCTGACTGAGTGCGGCGTTGATGGCGGCTTTATCTGCAGGGGTGTCGGCCTGCCACAATGCTTTATGCGGCATTAAGCCCAATTGCAGCAGTTGCTGCACTGTCATCTCTGTGGGTGGTTGCTGCTGACTTAAATAGGCCAGCTGGCGGGCGCGGGCGCGCGGTTCGAGTTGTTGCAGGGGCTGTTGCTGTAACAATACCTGGCCCTGATCAGGGGATTTCAGTGCGGCCAATAGCTGTAACAATGTCGATTTACCGGCGCCGTTGGCGCCGAGTAAGCCATAGATTTTGCCTGCTTTCAGGGCAAAACTCAGCGGCCCAAGCAGGAATCCGCCGGGGAGTTGTAGTTGGACTTGTTGGCATTGCAGTAACACCGATGTGTCGGTCATTAAATGCTGCACCGAAAAGAACGGCTGTGGTACAGCCAGGAAAAACAATGTACGGATAGTAACAAATATTCAACGCAAGGCCCAGCCCGCCGCACGCGGCGGCGGTGGGCAATTAAAAGCATCAGTCTTTAGGTGTGTCCAGTACGTCCAGCGCTTTGGCGATGTCCTGTGGTGAACCGGTGTTGCGCGCCAGCGCCACATAAGCCACTGGTACGATATACAAGGTCAGCAACGTGGCAAAGCCAACACCGGCACAAATGACCATGCCAATCACCATCCGGCTCTCAGAACCTGGCCCCGAGGTGATAATCAACGGAATACTGCTCATCACAGTGGTAAAGGCCGTCATCGTAATAGGGCGCAGACGCTGGACTGCTGCCTGATGAATGGCCGCAGTGAACTCCACGCCGGCATCCCGTAGCTGATTGGCGAACTCAACAATCAATATGCCATTTTTCGCCACCAATCCGATAATCATCACCAATCCAATCTGGCTATAGATATTCAGTGTCATCCCGGCCAGATAGAGGCCACCCAGCGCACCGGCCATGCCAAGCGGCACCGTCAGCATAATGACAAACGGATGAATAAAACTCTCAAACTGCGCAGCCATCACCAAATAAGTAATAATCAGCGCCAAAGCAAAAATCAGGATGGTCGATTCACCGCTGTTTTTAAACATCAGCGACTCGCCTTTATAATCAATACCGCCGACGTCTTTAATCTCTGTCCGCACCACACCTTCCAGGTATTCCAATGCTTCACCGAGGCTATATCCCGGCGCCAGATTGGCCATAATGGTGATAGCGCGCATCCGGTTATACCGATTCAGTGTTGATGATGTGGCTTCTTCTTTCAGTGTCACCAGATTGTCCAGCGGTATCAGCTTGTTTGAACCCGTGGATCGCACATAAACACCAGTGATGCTGGTTGGATCGCTGAAATCCGAATCGGCGCCTTCCAGAATAAGATCGTATTCTTTACCGCGATCAAGGAAGGTCGTCACACGGCGGCCGCCCAGCATGGCTTCCAGCGCCCGGCCGACCACGCCAACCGAAATGCCCAGATCGGCGGCGCGTTCGGTGTTAATTTCCACCAGAATTTGCGGCACAGTTTCTTTGTAATCGTGATCAAGCATTTGCAGGTTCGGGTTTTCCCGCGCTTTTGCCAGCACGATGTCGCGCCATTTGGCGAGTTCTTCATAGGTATTACCCTGGATGACAAACTGCACCGGCCGGCCACCACCGCCACCGCCACGGCCAGCAGTCAGGCCGCTGCGCATATTAGTAAAGGCGCGCACGTCGGTCAGGTTATTGAGTTTCTGACCTATCTCCTGCATCAATTCTGGTGTACGGCGTTGACCGTTATGCCAGTTTTCGCTGCCGACAATCGCCATGCCGCCGCTGTTACCAAAGCCAGGTACGCGGATCAATAAACGGTTCAGTTCACCTTTTTCGTAGTAGGGCAGCAGGATATCTTCAATCAGCCGCATGTTTTGTTGATTGGACTGATAACTGGCGCCTTCCGCCGGGCTCATCATGACAAAAAAGGTGCCGCGGTCTTCCTGTGGTGACAACTCCGATGGCAGCAATTTCAGCAGTAACACGCTGATAACGACACAGCTGCCAAGCACCAGCCAGCTGGGCCAGCGTACCCGCGTTACTATTTGCAGCTGACGCAGATAAGCGGCTTCCACTTTTTCCATCGCCCGGTGGATAACCAGACTAAAGCCCCGTTTCTCTTTTTGCACTTTGAGCATCTTGCTGCACAGCATTGGTGAAAGCGTCAGTGCGGCAATCGCGGAGAATGCCACCGCAGCAGCAACCGCCAGCGCAAATTCAGTGAATAATTTGCCTAAATCACCTTGCATAAACACCAGCGGGACAAACACCGCGATTAATACCAGTGTGGTTGCGACAACCGCAAAGCCAACTTCGCGGCTGCCATGGTAGGCCGCCAGTAGCGGTGGCTGGCCTTGTTCAATCCGCCGGTAAATATTTTCCAGTACGACTATCGAATCGTCGACCACCAGACCAATCGCCAGCACCATGGCTAACAGCGTCAGCAGGTTAATCGAGAAATCCAGCGCATACAGCACGGTCACGGCAGCAATCAGGGCAACCGGCACTGTGATGGCTGGAATAAAAGTGGCGCGGACGCTGCCTAAAAAGGCAAATATCACCAGGACCACCAGCACCATGGCAATACCGAGCGTGACATAAACTTCATGGATAGATTCGGCGATAAACAACGATGAATCATAACCCGGCACTATAGTTGTTCCGGCCGGCAGACTGGCAGAGATCCGATCCACTTCAGTTCTGACGTTACGCACCACATCCAGTGTATTGGCTTTGGACTGCTTGATAATACCGATGCCGAGCACGTTCTTGCCGTCGCTTCTGAATTCACTTTCTTCATTTTCTGAAGCCAGGGTCACATCCGCAATTTCGCCCAGCCGGACTAAGTAGTTGTTGTCGCCTTTTTTCACCACCAGGCGGCGGTAATCATCCTGAGTTTTATAGGTACGGATCACCCGGACGATAAAATCGCGGTCGGCGGATTTAACGTTACCGGCCGGTAATTCGACGTTTTCATTGCGCAGCACGTTTTCAATATCGGCGACTGTGACATTTCGCGACGCCATCGCATCTTTATTCAGCCAGATGCGCATCGCGTACTTGCGCTCACCACCGATTTGCAGCCGGGCCACACCGTCGACCACCGAAAATCGTTCGACGATATAGCGGTTGGCGTAGTCGGTCAGCTCCAGGTTGGTCATGGTGTCGCTGTTCAGCAAAAACCAGGCGATGGTGTCATCGTCACCGTTGGCTTTGACCACTTGCGGCGGTCTGGCCTGATCTGGCAAGCGTTCCATCATCCGTGACACGCGTTCGCGCACATCATTGGCGGCGGCGTCGATATCGCGGTTAACATTAAATTCGATGATGACGTTCGAGCGGCCGACACGGCTGCTGGAACTGATATTGATGATACCTTCGACGCCACTGATCAAATCTTCCAGCGGCTGGGTAATTTTCGATTCAACAATCTCAGCTGAAGCGCCGGGATAGTCGGTGCTGATGGTCACCACTGGCGAATCGATATCCGGATATTCACGCAGCGGCAGCATACTGAAACAGACGATGCCGAAGATCACCAGCACCAGGTTAATGACGGTTGCGAATACCGGACGTTTGACAGACAGATCAGACAGCAGCATGGTTTATGGCTCCGACCGCGTGATCACCACGCCGGTGCGCAGCTTCTGGCTACCTTCTGTGACAATTTCATCGCCGGCTTTAAGACCCGATATGACCTCAACCAGGCCCGGTAAACGCTGGCCGGGGATGATTTCCACCTGGCGGACTTTATTTTCAGCCTCGACCACAAACACATAATGTTTGCTTTGCAGCGGCATCACGGCTTTTTCAGCGATTTGCACGACCTCAGCTTTGGCCAGTTCAACATGCACATTCAGCAGCATGCCCGGGCGCAGTTTCAAATCGGCATTGTCGATCACGGCATGGACTTTCACCGAGCGGGTCACCGGGTCAATCCGTGGGTCAATGGCCTTTACCTTGCCCTGAAAAGCAAAACCGGGATAGGCAATGTTGTCGGCGAGGATAACCATATCGGTTTGCAATGCTGCCAGATAACGTTCAGCGATATTAAATTCAACGCGGATTTTACTGATATCGTCCAGTGTGGTCAGTTCAGTGCCTGTGGCGAGGTAGGCGCCATTACTGACCTGACGTAACCCCAGCACACCGTCAAACGGCGCGTGGATCACCAGTTCATTGAGCCGGGCTTCGAGTGCGTCGAGCTGGGCGCGGGTGGCATTGACTTTGGCTTGCTGTTCGTCGAGCAACGACTGTGCGCTGGCCTGGGTCCGGGTTAAGTTTTTCAGCCGCGCTAACTGGCGGTTTTGCTCCGTCATCAGGGCCTTCAATTCAGCAATGCGGGCGCGCTCTTCGGTATCATTAAAACGGGCGATTAAATCACCTTTTTTCACCGGCTGACCTTCCCGGATATTCAGTTCAATCAGATAATCACTGCTGGCATTGACGATACGGGCGGAATCATAAGCCAGTGCCGTGCCCAGAGCGTCAACTTTTCGGGTCAGTAATGCGCTTTGAACTTTACTGGTGCTGACATAAATTTGGTTCTCAGTCCGTCGACTTTGGTCTTGCGGCCCTGTTGTTTGAAAGAATAAATACAACATAAAGCCAGCCAGCAATAAAAAAATGATCCAAATCAGGCGTGAATGGTTAATCAATGTCAGAACTCCGGTCCATATATTTCATCAAAAACTGATGTATTGTAGGGAATCCGTTCTGTATTAGATGTCGGCGTTATCGCAGTATGAGGTCGATTGGTCGTATCAGCGCGAAAATTCAGGAGATGAAATGGCGGACAAAAAGTGCGAACGCTGCAGAATGATTCGGTTTTACCTGGTCTGGACCATTCTGATGAGCTTGTTAATGTATTGGTATATGCAATCGCTATGACACACCGTCAGTTTTATGCTGCCTCGGCCAAAGGTGGTGCGACGTTGTTTCTGACGGCTGCGGCGATGTTATTGGCGGGGATGTTGTTGCTGGCAGTCCGTGCTGATTTGATGGCGGCCCAAGGCTGGGTGTTGTGGTTCCTGTTGACCCTCGTTGCTGCTTATGTCGGCATCATGAAACTCCGTGCACCGGTTTTGCTGGCAGAAACTACAGCCGATGGTTTGCGTTATTTTCACCCACGCGGCAGCTGGTTTATTCCATGGAGTTGTTTGGGGCAGGTCCAGCAAGTGACGTTGCAGGGCCGTGAAATGGCCTGGATTGGGGTGCGGGTGCTGGATTACGACCAAATTCTGACGGCTATCCCTTTGCGGCTGGCCGTACGGTTATTGATAGAACAACGTGGTTTGCTGATAGCGGCGGCGGGGGGCGGTTGTCCTGACGGGCGCTGTGTCAGCGACTATCTGACCGATGTCAGTGCCTATCGCAGTAAAACGCGGCTATACAAAGGCGTGCAGGCGATGTTCGCCCAGCGCATGGTGCATCTGCGGCAGTTTGTGCAGGCTGACCTGCTGATCCCTGCAGATCTGGCTAATTGCAGCGTCAGTGAATTTTGCCTGTTTATCAATCGGCAGCGGTTGAATTTTACTCAGGAAAACAACGGCTAGACACACCCCAACTGCTGGTTCATAATGCAAAAAACTTCCTTGCAGATTTGGTGAATGCACAGATGAGTACATATGAAAGACCTTTTCTGGTCAGTGGTCGTAATACCATTATCCACAAACAGAAAAAACTCGATTTAGTGATTATCAATGGTGATACCGACCCGGTAGTCATCGTATCCCGCACCGGCGTGAAAAAATTTGAAGAAGAAGTGCCGGCAAATCGGGTTGAAGCAAAAGAACGTTATATGGAACTGGTCGATATCGGCAGTTCAGATGTGTTTGGTGAAAGCAAAACATTATTGTTTGTGCAGGCACTGAACAACAAAGAATATAAAATCGACTACACCAAAATCGGCACTGATCTGTTTATCCGTGTTCATCAGGAAAACTATATCTGACCGTATTTCAACGGGCCTGAACGCACAATCGCTTGCATTCATGCCCGTTTTTTGTTTCAGTAACGCCACAATCAGTTTCTTTCATGTGATGTTGTCGTGAATAAAGTAGCAATGCAATTCAGCAAAGATGAAGACTTCGTCGAAGTACGGGTTGCAGTCGGATTGTATGATCTAACCGAGCAGGCTGTCCGTGACGCTTTGCAGGAAGCAGGCTACGCCCGTTGTTTTATTCTCACCGAACAAATTAACCAGTTATTGTCTGATTATCAGGCGCTGCAAAACGATATCAAGCTGAACAAACTTAAAGAAGGTGTCGTGGTCCGGCGTAAAATTGCTGAGCGCCGCAATGCCGTATTGACCATTCAAATTGCTGCCGACTCGATGTCTGCCGTGGCTGAAATTGTTGCTGCCTGGGGCGGCGCACCTGTATCAGCAAATGATCTGGTCAAAGCTGCACAAGAAGCCGGCGTTAGCTTTGGATTTCAGAAAGAGGCGATCGTGCAGCTGGTTGGCACTGCCAGCCGTGCGGAGCCCGGCAGTAAATTACAACAGATAATTGCGATTGGCCGCGTGATGCAGCCAGGTCAGAACGCCAGTTTTGAGGCCTTGGTAGAAGGGCTGACTGTTCGTCCCAACAGGCCTTTGCAGGTCAGCGAGTCAAAAGTCGATTTGCGTGACTTTGGTGTGATCCCCTCGGTTCGTATTGGAGATCCCGTAATCAGACGCCGTCCACCAACTAAAGGCGCAGACGGTGTTTCCGTTCGCGGTGATATTACCCTGGCACCTCCGGGCCAACAGGTCGAATGGAAGCCGGGTGAAGGGACTGAAGTCAGCCCAACCGACGCAGATGTGCTGATTGCCAGTCGGGATGGTATGCCACGGGTATTAGATGCCGGAGCGGCAGTTGATGAAGTCTACGCGGTAAAAAAAGTAGATTTGTCGACCGGTCATGTTCAGTTCAAAGGTTCCGTCATTATTAACGGCGATGTGACTGAAAGTATGAAAGTGATTGCCGGTGGCAATATTTTTATCAAGGGCATGGCCGAAGGATCACTGATTGAATCTGGTGGCGACGTGCATATTGGCGGTGCCATTATTGGCCATCAGTTTTCGGCACAGGATAACAGTCTGGAAAATTTCAGCACCGTGGTGCGGGCAGCAGGCAGTATCCAATGTACGTTGGCCCAATATGCGCGCATTGAATGCCAAGGCGATTTTCAGGCAACGAAACAAATTAATCATTGTGATGTGAATGCACGCAGTGTGATCGCCGGCACGGAAGATAAGCTCAATGGCAAAATTGTCGGTGGCAGTTTTTTGCTGGATTTTGGTCTGAAAGCCGGTATTTTAGGTGCTCCTTCAGAAAGCGCCTTACAGATTAATTTGAACCGTCGTATTGATCCGATCCTGGAAAAACAGCAGGCACTGAAGCAGAACATCGCCATGGTCAAACAGGAAATGGAGCAGATCCGTCAAAGCGTCGAACAAATGAAGCAACAGGAACGGTCGGAAGCTGCAGTGGAACAGATGAAATACCTGGTGGAAGATTTTGAAGCGCAAAAAGCTATCGCACTGGCGTTGATAGAAGACGTGAAACTGCTCGAAGTTGACCGGCTCAGCAAAATGACCGAAGTACTGGTGCTGGTGAAGCAGCAGATGTTCGCCGGCATCGAATTTAAACTGGGCACTGAAGTCTTGCCGGTGAAACGGGAATATGGTCCCAGTAAGATCCTGCAACAGGAAACACGGTTGAGCATTGAGCCCTGGGTCAGCTGAGAAAACCGACCAACGGACCGCAGGCTGCGACTTTCACGGCTCTGCCAACCGTTCTGTTGTGCCCGCGTATGGTATGCTGTGATGATATTGTTACCTTGCTGAATTGTGATTTGAAGTGAATATAAAGTGGTTGTGCTTAACAGGCCTGATTTTACTGCCACTCTGGACGCAGGCCAGCGAATGCAAGATGGCCTTTCGCCACGGCATCCTGATCTCCCCAGACCAAATCCGCATCCAAACCGCTGACCGTACCCAATACCAAATCAATAATGACCAACAGCTGTTTATTCAGGGCGAACTGCAGCAGTTGTCTGCTGAAGATATCCGGGTATTACAAAAATACAGTCATGGCATGCGCAAATTTGTGCCGCAAGTGGTTGGGATAGCTGTAGATAGTATGGAACTTGGTTTGCAAGCGATCGAGAGTATGCTGGTTGGGGTAGGGAACAAAGCCCAGCAGGAAGAATGGCAGGCGCTGGTACGTGAAACCACTTATCAAATCATGTCGCGTTTTGTCCGCAGTGGCGAACACTTTTACCTGGCGCCGCAAAGCCTGAATGAAATGGACGCTTTCTTACACGGTGAATTAAAGGAAAATCTGAATAATCTGGCAAAAAACACCGTTGGTGCAGTGTGGCAGGCGCTGCGGGATGCGTTGCAACAGACCGACGATAACTTTGAACTGAATGACAGCCGCGACTGGCAACCGGTCGAGCAACTGGTTGATAAAATCAACTTAGGTCTGGATGCCAAAGCAGATGAACTGGAAGCGAAATCAGCGCTGTTCTGTAATCGTCTGGTTGAACTTGACCAAATCGAAACACAGCTGCAACAACGGGTGCCGGGCCTCGCCGCATATGACGTGGTGATCGCTAAATAAATCAAAACCAGTGGGTGGCTCAGACCACCCCATAATCGTTGCCAAGCACCGCCGGCATGGCGTTATCCACTTCATCACTAATGGCATCCAACGTTTTTTCGGCTTCTGCCAGTTCGCTGACTTCAGCGATATGAAACAGCGCTTCGCCTTCATTGACTAACGGCAGGTTGTTGCGGCCAATGATAATGCCACTGAATGGTGCATGGACTGCCACTTCAAAATCAGAATACGGCGAATAGATATGAGCCAGCACATCTCCAGCCGTCACAATTTGACCGAGGCCCTGATAATACCGGGCGATCCCGTCGTGTTCGGCGCGGATCCAGCTACTTTTCTTTGAAAATAACGACCCGGTTTTCTGCTGACGTTTCAGCGTTCTGAGCATGCCGAGACTGTGCATCACATTGACAATACCCCGTACACCGATATTGATGGCTTGCTCGTCAAACCGCAGCGCTTCGCCGGCTTCATACAAAATAATTGGAATGCCCATGCCATTCGCGGTGCCACGCATAGTGCCGTCGCGACTGGCTGCCTTGATGATGATGGGGGCATTAAAACTTTCGGCCATGCGCAGCGATACTTTGTCTTTCGACGTTGCACGCACTTGCGGGTAATTGCTGCGATGAATGGCGCCAGTGTGTAAATCAATGACATGCGTCGATTTTTTTAAGATCCGATCGGTAAATTGCCAGGCCATCCGGCTGCCGAGTGAGCCCTTTTCACTGCCGGGAAAGCTGCGGTTTAAATCGCGTCGATCGGGCAGATAACGACTTTGCTGCACAAAACCATAAGTGTTGACAATCGGCACCACAATCAAGGTGCCTTTAATATTATTCAGCCGCGGCAAGCGCAACAAACGCCGGCAGATCTCCACACCATTAATTTCATCACCATGTAACGCGGCGGTAATTAACAGAACCGGCCCCGGTCTTTTGCCGTGAATGACATGCGCACCGATATTCAGTTCGGTATGGGTATAGAGTTTGCCAAACGGGATATCAACGACCATCCGTTGCCCTGGCGCGATTTGACTGTTGCCGAGTACAAAATCAGCCTGCACCGGTGTGACTGGTGAGGGTGATGCCTGGTCCGGCGATGGTTCAACGGTCAGATCCGCCACAATGTCTGGTACGATATCCGGCAGATCAGCAGGTGCAGTCATCATCGTTCCTGATGTTTTTGGTATTGGCTTTCCAGATAATCCAGAATCGCACCGGCTACGTCAACCGTTGTAGCTGCTTCGATCCCCTCCAGGCCAGGTGAGCTGTTGACTTCCATCACGACTGGACCTTCTTTGGATTGCAGGATATCGACGCCGGCGACAGCAAGCCCCATACACTTTGCCGCCTGCAGCGCGGTTTTTCGCTCTGCAGTGCTGAGTTTTACCGCAGTCGCAGTGCCGCCGCGATGCAGATTCGAGCGAAACTCACCGGCTTTGGCCTGACGTTTCATCGCGGCTACAACTTTATTGCCGACGACAAAACAGCGGATGTCGGCGCCTTTGGCTTCGCTGATGTACTGCTGCACCAGAATATTGGCATTGAGGCCCATAAAGGCTTCAATCACACTCTCTGCGGCCGTGCGGGTCTCGGCTAATACAACACCGATACCTTGAGTGCCTTCGAGTAATTTAATCACCAGTGGGGCTCCGCCGACCATTTCAATCAGGTCCGGAATGTCGCCGGGTTTATCGGCAAAACCGGTGACCGGCAAGCCAATACCTTCCCGAGCCATCAGTTGCATTGAATTGAGTTTGTCGCGCGCACGGCTGATCGCGTCAGCGGTATTCAGGCAATATACGCCCATCATTTCAAACTGACGTAGCACGGCATTGCCATAAAAGGTGATGGATGCGCCAATGCGTGGGATCACCGCATCAATGCCCTCTAATGCCGTGCCGCGGTAATGGATGGACAATGCGTTATGGTTGATGTTCATATAACACAAGGTCGGATCTATGACTTCGACCTGATGACCGCGTGCTAATGCTGTATCCACCAGGCGACGGGTGGAGTACAGCTCAGCGTTACGGGATAATACAGCAATTTTCATGCGGACTCCGAAGCTCGCAAAGACTGATCAGGAATTGCCTGATTCTAGACGGGTTTTTTAAAAGCGGGAAAGTTGCCAGCCATTTTGCAGATCTATGGCACCAGCAGTAAAGAACCAAGTCCCAGAAATACAAAAAAGCCGATGACATCGGTCACCGTGGTTAAGATCACTGAGCCAGACAAGGCCGGGTCAATCCGGGCCTTTTCCAGCCAGACCGGGATTAATACACCGGAAAATGCTGCGACCAGGATATTGATGACGATAGCCAGCGCAATAACCATTCCGATGATCCAATCGCCAAACCACAGATAGGTCACCGCACAAATTACAATCGCCCATAATACGCCGTTAATCAGCCCAACCCCCAACTCCTTGCGCATCAAAGCCCAATAGGTTTGTGGTGTGATTTGCCCCAGTGCCAGACCGCGGATGATTAACGTCAACGTCTGGCTGCCAGCGATGCCGCCCATACTGGCAACAATCGGCATTAACACGGCCAAGGCGACCTGTTGTTGTAAAGTGGCTTCAAACAAGCCAATAGTCCAGGCGGCGAGAAAAGCGGTCAATAAATTGATGCCAAGCCAGACGGCACGGCTTTTAGCACTGGACACGACCGGAGCAAATAAGTCTTCGTGTTCATCGAGACCTGCTGTATGCATAAACTGGCCTTCGAGGCTTCTGCGCACATTCTCCAGCGCTTCACCAATCGAAATACGTCCGAGCAGTTTGCCTTCATCGTCTATCACGGCCAGGGCGCTATAACCTGAGCGGGCAACGATATCAGAACCGGTGTCGAGATCCATTTCCCCTTCGACCATCGGCGCGTCTTCATCAATAAACTCAACAACCGGTAAATGCGAAGGCGCGCCTAACAGGCGAGTACCGTGCAGCTGACCGACATAACGACCGGTGCGATCAACGACCATTACGGAGTCCTGATATTCGGCATCTTCATTGAGCTTTTTAAACATCCGTACCGCATCCCGCACTTTGGCATTGTTGCGGATTGTCAGTACATCGTGATCGGCGTAGCGACCACATTGATCGTCGGTATAAGCGAGGGCGGTCGCCAGCCAGAGTTTTTCGCTGGCATCGAGTTTAGAGCAGGCCGCCTGATAGACCGCGTCTGGCAGTTCATCCAGCAGCTCAATCAGATCGTCCACATCCATCCGCGCCACCAGCTCAGTCAGCGCGGCATCAGGCAGTTGTTTAAAGATATTTTCACGCGCGTCTTCGCGCATATAACCGAGCGCATGGATCTGCTCGTCCGGATGCAGGCCAAGCCAGGTGCTGAGCCGCTGCTCCAATGGCATGGCTTCAAGCGCGACAGCGATCGCTTCCGGCTCCAGCTGGCTGAGTTTTTCCCCAAGCAGTTCGGCTTCCTGCTCGTCAAAACTGTCGCGGACAATCTCTTCGATATCCAGCAGCTGGTTTTCAGCCATAATCAGGGCCTTGTCGACAGGACTAAGCTACAGAGTCCGGTGGGTCAAAAATTGCTGCGGATGATACCGCAGCTCAGTAACATTTTTATAGTCAATTCAACAGCATTTTTCGAGTTTGTCGCCGGAGAACCGTTACCACCAGCGTTTAATTTTAAAACTCAGTAACATGCCAAGCGCAATCACCGCCATGCCGGCCAGCGTCCAGAAATACCCCAAAGGCATGTGCAATTCCGGCATATGGTCGAAGTTCATCCCATAAATACCAACAATAAAGGTCAGCGGAATAAACACCGTAGAGACCATCGTCAGCACTTTCATCCGTTCGTTAATTTGATGAGAAGAGGTCGACATATAACTGCTGACCAGATCGCCAAGTTGGTCGTAATACATCTGAGTCATGGAATGTAACCGCTCGAACTTTTCATAAAAATCTCTGAGTTCAACCGGTTCAAATTGCGACATCACACCAGCGTCGCCGTCATCCGGAGTCAGCAGGTCGGCGAACATGTCTTTCTGATAAGCGAGGTTACGGTCAAGTTTACGGAATACGGATCGGAACCGCATGATCCGGCTCATTTTATGGTCATCGCCGTGAGAGAGCATTGCGTCTTCAAATTCACCGAGTTCATCTTCAAAATTGATTAATTTTTCCAAATAGCTGGCTGACACTGTGTGGATGTAGCTTTTTACCCATTCTTTGATTGGAGTCACTGGTCGGTTCACATCGAATGCCTGGACTTTGTAATGACCCGCTTCCTCTGGCAGCTGACATTTATAAAGCAGCACCTGATTGGAGAATAGCAGCGACAGCTGGGCATGGCCTGGATACTCGTGGAAGCTTTCACCGGCAAAAGCCCGTAAAATCAATAATGTAAACCCATCGTAGGCTTCGAGTTTCGGTGGGTGACGCTCGCGTAGATAATCCTCGGCTATCACCGGGTGGATTTGAAAGTGGTTCAGTACTTGTTGTTGTTCAGCATAACTGGCGGCCGATAAGTCGATCCAGGCTTTCTGGTCGCCATGCAGCGGCAGTTGGAGCAAGTTCAGATCGCCGGATTGCCAGGCGTTGGTTTCCGGATTATATAAATGCAGGATCAGCATGCATCGTCCTTTTTGCTTATTCTGCGCCCAGCATAAGCAGTTCCGCGCGCCTGGACCAGCACAAGTTAGTCTGGCGTGCGCTAAAAATAAACCCCGGCAGTTGGCCAGGGCTTATTTCATAGTGGATAAAACCGGTAAATTTACGCGCTTTGTTTACCTTTGATATAGGCGTCCACCAGTGATTCCAGCACGTCCAGCGGTACTGCACCGTTTTTCAGCACCACATCGTGGAATTCGCGGATATCAAATTTGTCACCCAAGGCTGTTTTTGCTTTATCGCGCAGCTGAACAATTTTAATCATGCCGATCTTGTACGCGGTGGCCTGAGAAGGCATCACGATATAGCGCTCGATGGCATTTTCCGCTTCGGTGCGGGCGTTGGGGGTGTTGTCCGCCAGGTACTGGATAGCCTGTTCGCGGGTCCATTTTTTCGCATGAATACCGGTATCCACCACCAGACGGCAGGCGCGCCACAGTTCCATCGCCAACCGGCCGAAGTCAGAGTACGGGTCCTGATACAGGCCGATATCTTTTGGCAGTAACTCAGTGTACAGACCCCAACCTTCGATATAGGCGGTATAACGGCCAAACTTACGGAATTTCGGCATATCACCTAATTCCTGGGCGATGGCGATCTGCATATGGTGGCCCGGAATACCTTCATGGTAAGCCAGCGCTTCCATCTGATACTTCGGCATATCTTTCATGTTATGCAGATTGGCGTAATAAGTACCTGGTCTTTTGCCGTCCATTGACGGCTGCTGATAAAAAGCTTTGCCGGCGGACTCTTCACGAAATGGTTCTACCGCTTTGACGATCAGGTCTGCTTTGGGTTTGACCAGGAACAGGCTGTCAAGCTGCGATTTCATATGGTCAATCAGCCGGGTCGCTTCGGCTAAATAGGCGGCTTTGCCTTCGGCAGTGTCCGGGTAATAGAACTGGGCATCGTCGCGCATAAAAGCGAAAAACGCATGTAAATCGCCTTTAAAACCAACCTTTTGCATGATGGCTTTCATTTCATCATGAATGCGTGCGACTTCGGCCACACCGAGCTGATGAATTTCTTCTGCCGTCATTTTCGTGGTGGTAGTGCGTTCGAGCGCCATATTATAAAAGGCTTCACCGTCTTTAAAACGCCAGACACCGTCGTCAGTACCGGCTTGTTTTTCCTGGGCGGTTAAATAGGCAATCAGGCTTTCATAGGCTGGTTTTACGCTGCTGGTCAGCGCCACTTCCGCTTCTTTAATCAGTAACTGTTTGGCAGCATCTTCCAGCGTCAGCTTGTTGACTTTATTGCGAAAATCTTCCAGCAAAGTACTGTCTGCACCGGTGCTGAAAGGCGCACCTTTGATGATGTTCTGACTGGCCGCGATCGCCAGTGGAAACACAAATTTCGGTGGAATAATCCCCAGCTCGGCGCGTTTGGTCAGCTGAGCTTCCAGTTGTTTGAACAGCTGCGGAATGCCGTTTAACCGCGCGATATAGGCTTTAGCGTCTGATTCGTTTTCAATCTGATGTTGGTTAATCAGTAAAGAAGGCACGCCGGAATGCATGCCAAACATTTGATTGACCGGATAGTTGTAATAACGCCATTTATCGTTGGCGATATCCTGTTCCAGTTGCTGTTTAAACAGCTGATAACTTAGTGCTGTCTGGGTATCCAGTTTCGCGACATCAAATTGCGCCAGATCGGCTAAGGCTTTTTTCGTCAGCGCCAGCTCTTTGTCACTTTGCTCGTCGGTCAGCTGGTCCCACTTGTCGTAATCCTGTTTAATGCCAAGCTGGGTCAATGCCATCGGGCTTAGGGCGGCTGCATCCATGAAATATTGGTCAAAAAACGCATTGGCCTTGGCAGATTCGGTTTGTGCTGTGGCAGGCGCAGCTTGCGTGGCCGCGGCTGGTGCTGCCGGGTTAGCCGTCTGTTCCGGTGCTTTATTACAGCCCGTCAATAAGGCAGCTGAGACTGCAATAGTCAGCAGTTGAAGTTTTAGAGTCATGATATCCCCGGGTTATTGTTCATGTTTTACTGGGTAACACCAGTCAGGCGCTGGTGTTATAAAAACAGCTGCAGTAGCTCGTTCAGGAAACGCACGCCATGTGGCGTGATCTGCCAGTGCAGTGGTGTGTCGCTAACTAATCCTAACTGCACGGCGCGGGCAAGCGCCGGCGCCACCGTTTCGACAGACAACCCGGTATATGCGGTAAAGTCGGCCTTGGGGCAGGGTTCCAGTAAGCGGAAGCGATTCATAAAAAATTCGAAAGGTAGTTCGTCGGGTTCGACCGGGGTGCTGCTATCAAGATAACCGCGGCTTAAATCCATATAGCCTTTTGGGTGTTTGATTTTGACGGTGCGGACAATAGTTGCAGTTTCATCTACACCGCTGGCCGGACGAGTGATCTTGCCATGGGCACCACAACCGATACCGAGATAATCGCCAAATCGCCAGTAATTCAGATTATGCGCACATTGATAACCGGTTTTACTATAGGCCGAGGTTTCATACTGCTGATAGCCGGCCGCGGCCAGCAGCGCATGTCCCTGCTCCTGAATATCCCATAGCGCTTCATCTTCCGGCAGCACTGGCGGGCGTGAGGCAAAAGCTGTATTGGGCTCAATAGTCAGTTGGTACCAGGATAAATGCGGTGGATTTAAATCAATCGCTTGTTGTAAATCTGCCAAAGCGTCGGACACGGCCTGCCCGGGCAGGCCATGCATCAAATCCAGATTAAAGCTGTTCAGGCCCTGCTGGCGCAGCTGTGTGGCCAGTTCAGCGGCACGTCGGGCCTGCGCCGGATTATGAATGCGGCCAAGTGCCTGCAACTGCGCGGCCTGAAAACTCTGCACACCGATCGAAAAGCGGGTCAAGCCGGCAGCGACATAGCCGGCAAAGCGGCTGGCTTCGACGGTGCCCGGATTGGCTTCCATCGTCACTTCAAGATTGGGCTCACACGCCATTCTGGCGCGCACACCGCTCAGGATGGCAGCGATGCCTTCCGCGCTGAACGTGCTGGGCGTGCCACCACCGATAAAAATACTATGCAGCGCACGATTGGGGACCAGTGTCAGATCCTGGTCCAAATCGGCCAGCAAATGCGCGATATACTCGGCTTCCGGAATGCCTTGCTTCACCGCATGCGAGTTAAAATCACAATATGGACATTTCTGTACGCACCAAGGGATATGGATGTACAGCGACAGCGGGGGCAGTTGTAACACCGTTAACCCCGCAATTGCGTCAATAATAACCGCAGCGCCAGGCCACGATGACTGAGCGCAGCTTTTTCGGCTTTAGCCAGCTGCGCTGATGTTTTCCCAAGCTCTGGCAACCAGAAGATTGGGTCATAACCAAAACCACCTTCGCCGAGTTGTTGCTGATTGATTTGGCCAGACCAACGGCCATGCGCGATCAGCGGCACCGGATCGTCCGCATGTTGAACTAAAGCCAGCACACAATGAAATTCAGCGCTGCGGTCGGTATGTTGCTGCATATTCTGCAGTAATAAGCGGATATTCGCGGCGTCTTTTGTTTCTTGCGCAGTGTCCAGGCCATGCATCGCGGCGTAGCGGGCAGAATAAATACCCGGCGCGCCGCCGAGCGCGTGCACCGCCAGGCCTGAATCGTCAGCGATCGCCGGCAAACCGGTCAGTCGCGATGCATGCCGGGCTTTCAGAATGGCATTTTCGATAAAACTAAGGCCGGTTTCATCGGCATCCGGCACGCCAAACTGGCTTTGTGGCAGCACCTCGACGCCATAATCGGCCAATAAACTTTGTAGTTCAGCCACTTTGCCGGCGTTACTGCTCGCCAGTACCAGTTGTTTAAACATAACCGCTTCCTGTTATTCCGGGTAAACATCCTGGGTGAACTTCAGCACCTGCAGTTCATTACCCTGACGAATGGAGAGTTCAATGGTGATTTTTTGCTCAGAACGCGCTTCAACACCGGCCAGATAATACATTGCTGCGCCTTCTTTGACTGGTTTAAAGCTCAATTGCTGACGCTGTCCTGCCAGGTTGGTTGCAGTGCCGCTTAGTTCAACCGCCTGCGCTTTTTGGTCTGCAGTATTGAGCACCGAGATATTCAGCAGCTGGTAATTACGGCTGCGGCTTAACTGGTAATTTTTGGCGATATCCGCGTCCAGCATCGTGGTTGGCATCAGCATGTAATGCACATCCCATTTGCCAAGTTGTTGTTTTTGGTCAGCTAAGCTTGGGAAACTACCAAGCAAAAACAGCAGAAACAGTGGGTAGAGCAGCGCAGTTACAAGTTTCATCACAGGCTCCTTGAAAAGACTAGGCGGGTGGTAACCCCAGCGCAGTCAGCGCCGCCGGGATTATTTTTGGTTGGCGGATCCGCAGTTGTTTATGCCGGTTCAATTCGCCACGTTCTAATTCAATCTGGCTTTTAGCCACGTCAAACCACTGCGCCAATAATTTAATCACATGGGCATTGGCTTTGCCGTCGACAGGCGGTGCAGTGATCGCCACTTTCACTGCATCACAGTGTAAACCGACCACCTGGTCGCGACTGGCTTTGGGCTGCACGTAGATCTGCAGGATTAAATCCCCGTCGATCCAGCGCCAGGCGCTGGCTGTAGATGACATATCAGAACATACCGATAAAAAAGCTCTGTAACAGGATCTGCAGAAATTGCAGCGCGACCAACACAATCAGCACCGACAAATCAAGGCCACCCATCGGTGGGATCACTTTACGGACCGGCGCTAACAAAGGTTCAGTCAGCTGCACCAGCACCAGTTCCATCGGATTGCGGCCTTGTGAGAACCAGCTCAGGATCGCGCGGATAATCAACACCCAGAACAGCAGACTGCATGCTTCTTTTATCGTCGTCAGTACGGCGCCGGACATTAGGGCGATAATATTCAGCTGCCCGACCAGCAGCAGCTGAATGAGCAGCATTTTGCCGGCGCTGACCAGCAAGGCCAGTACCAGCGCCGCTGTGTCAAGTTTACCGATACTTGGGATCATCCGGCGCAGTGGGATCAGCAGCGGATTGGTTGCTTTAACAACAAACTGGCTGAGCGGATTATAAAAATCAGCGCGGCTGGCCTGCAGCCAAATGCGTAATAACACCACCATCAGGTACAGATTAAAAACAGTATCCAGCAGAAAATAAAATGCGTTGTTCATGCGGTTTCCTTGTCAGAGCAGGTTAAATCGGCATATTAATGAATAGTTTACAGCGTATTCGCCATCTCTTCAGCCCGGCGGATCGCTGCCTGCATTGCATCAGCAACCAGCAATTCGAGGCCGGCATTGCGCATGGTTTCAATGGCTTCATGCGTCGTACCGCCTTTACTGGTGACCTGCGCCCGTAAATCGGCAAAGCTGAGTGGCGAGCGGGCGGCCATCGTTGCGGCTCCCAATGCGGTCTGGACCACCATCTGATGGGCTTCGTCCGGGCTAAAACCGAGCAGTTCAGCCTTTTGCGTCATCGCTTGCATAAAGTAAAAAAAGTAGGCGGGTGCGCTGCCGGTGACAGCAATAATGTCGTTGATTTGACTTTCCTCGTCGAGCCACACCGTTTTACCGGTGGCACTGAACATGCTGTCGACAAAAGATTTTTCATAGTTAGAGCAACGACTGGAAAAAATTCCGGTGACACCCAGCCCGACTAGAGATGGTGTATTGGGCATAGCCCGCATCAGCCGGACTGGCCCTAGCCATTCTTCATAGCGGCTGACTGGTAAACCCGCTGCGACGGTAACAAAAAGTTTTTCGCTGATATCAGGTACCCCAGCGATCAGCTGACGGCAAACCTCACCCATCAGCTGCGGCTTAACCGACAAGACAATGACATCAGCTTTTTGCACGGCCAGCAGATTGTCCTGAGTCACTTCAATGGCAAAATCGGCGGCAAGGGCATCGAGTTTTGGCCTGCTTGGATTGGCGGCGATGATGTTCGCGGCCGGGTAGCCGGTGTTCACCATGCCCCCGATGATGCAGCGCGCCATATTGCCGGCGCCGATAAAGGCTACTGTGTTGTCATTCATGCTGTTGATTCGTTGTCTGAGAGTTATCGCGTTAACTGCGCGCGCCGAAAATGGCGGAGCCCAATCTTATCATAGTTGCCCCAAAAAGAACGGCTTGTTGCCAGTCATCTGACATCCCCATAGACAACTGATCTGCCGCTGGAAATTCTGCCTGAAGCGTGGCAGAAAGCTGCTGCATCGCGGCAAAAGCCTGCTGATTGTCACCATTCACCGCCGGGGCAGGGATTGCCATCAGGCCGGCCAGCTGGATATTCGGCAGATTGCTGATCTGACGTGCCAGTGGCAACAGGTCTTCCGGCATAATACCGGATTTGCTGTCCTCGCGACTGATATTGACCTGCAGCAGTACCTGCAGCGGCGCTTTGCCGGCCGGGCGCTGGGCGGACAAACGTTCGGCAATTTTCAGCCGGTCAATGCTATGCACCACGTCGGCGTAAACCGCGATATCGCGGGTTTTGTTGGACTGTATAGGGCCAATAAAATGCCAGCGGATCTGCGCCAAATCCGCCAGTTCCTGCGCTTTTGTCGCAAGTTCCTGCACATAGTTTTCGCCAAACTGACGTTGTCCGGCCTGATACGCTTCGCGTATGTCATTGACTGGCTTGGTTTTACTGACGGCGATTAACTGAGCAGTTGTGCCATCAGATGACTGAATTTCTGCAAGCGCCCTGTAGGCTGTCTGTAAGCGTTCTGCTATGGTGTTATGCATCAAAACCTGATTTGCCTCTTCACTGACACAGGAGTATGTCGTCATGGATATTACCGAATTACTGGCGTTCAGCGTACAACACAAAGCGTCGGACTTGCACCTGTCCGCCGGAGTGCCACCGCTGATCCGCGTCGATGGTGATGTGCGTCGTTTGAATATTCCACCGCTGACGCACAAAGACGTGCATGCGCTGGTCTATGACATTATGACGGATAAGCAGCGTAAAGAATACGAAGAGCGGCTGGAGTCGGATTTTTCCTTTGAAGTGCCGGGACTGGCGCGGTTCCGGGTTAACGCCTTTGTGCAAAATCGCGGCGCGGCGGCGGTGTTCCGCACCATTCCCAGTGAAGTATTGTCGCTGGATGATCTTGGTGCGCCGGATGTATTCCGCACTATCGCCGAAAACCCGCGTGGACTGGTGCTGGTGACCGGGCCGACCGGTTCCGGTAAATCGACCACACTGGCGGCGATGGTGGATTACATCAACACAGGCCGGCACGAGCATATTCTGACCATTGAAGACCCAATCGAATTTGTGCACCACAACAAACTTTGTCTGGTCAACCAACGGGAAGTGCACCGCGATACTTTAAGTTTCTCTAACGCTTTGCGCTCAGCGCTGCGGGAAGATCCGGATGTGATCCTGGTCGGTGAGCTGCGTGACCTCGAAACCATTCGCCTGGCAATGACCGCGGCTGAAACCGGTCACCTGGTATTTGGCACTTTGCACACCACATCCGCGCCGAAAACCATCGACCGGATCATCGACGTGTTCCCTGGCGAGGAAAAAGCGATGGTGCGCTCAATGTTATCCGAATCGCTGCGCGCCGTGATTTCACAGACGCTGCTGAAAAAAATCGGCGGCGGTCGGATTGCGGCGCATGAAATTATGATTGGGGTACCAGCCATCCGGAACCTGATCCGCGAAGACAAAATCGCCCAGATGTATTCAGTGATCCAGACCGGCGCCTCGCATGGCATGCAGACGATGGACCAGTGCCTGCTCAATTTGGTCAATCGCGGACTTATCACCAAACAGGATGCCCTGGCTAAAGCGCAGGACAAAAATGCCTTTGGTGCCATGGGCCGGATTTAACGGAGCATATGATGGAATTAATCAAACTGCTGCAAAAAATGGTCGATGTGAAAGCATCGGATATGTTTGTCACCGCCGGCATGCCGGTGGCGGCGAAAATCAATGGCGAATTGCAGACCATAGAGCAGGAGCCGCTGAGCGCTGAAGACTCGCTGGCCATCGTGCTGGCTTGTATGAACGACAAGCAAAAAAATGAATTCCTGACGCACAAGGAATGTAACTTTGCCATCGCCAATGACGCCGGGCGTTTTCGTGTGTCGGCTTTTTTCCAGCGCGATCAGGCCGGCATGGTAATGCGCCGTATTGTCACCAAAATTCCCGATGTAGATGAGCTGGGGTTGCCGCCGATTCTGAAAGAATTGATCATGTCCAAACGTGGCCTGCTGTTGTTTGTTGGTGGCACCGGCACTGGTAAATCCACCTCGTTGGCAGCATTGATTGGTTATCGCAATAAAAACGCCCGCGGTCATATTCTGACTATCGAAGATCCGATTGAATTTGTGCATGACCATGGCAAAAGCCTGATCACCCAGCGTGAAGTGGGGATTGATACCGAATCCTTTGATGCGGCGCTGAAAAGTTCATTACGTCAGGCACCGGACGTGATCCTGATCGGTGAGATCCGCAGCCAGGATACGATGGAATATGCACTGAGTTTTGCTGAAACCGGTCACTTGTGTATCGCCACATTGCACGCCAACAACGCCAACCAGGCGATTGACCGTATTTTGCACTTAGTACCAAAAGAAAAGCATGCCAAACTGATGTTTGATCTGGCGCTGAATTTACGCGGCATTGTCGCGCAGCAACTGATCGCAACTGCGGATGGCTCAAAACGGATGGCGGCAATTGAAGTGCTGACCAACTCACCATTGGTCGCTGATCTCATCAAAAAAGGCCAGATTGACGAGATTAAAGCGGTGATGGCGAAATCGCGTGAACTCGGCATGCAGACCTTCGACCAGGCGCTATATGACCTGTATCAACGCAATCAAATCAGTTACGCCGATGCGCTGCACCACGCCGATTCACCGAATGACTTACGATTGATGATTAAACTGCGTAACAACGAAACTGCCGGGGCTGGCTTTTTGGCCAATGTCACAGTGGACGGACTGGAAAAGCCTGATCGCTGAGTCATCGGCAAGCAACAGGAAAAACGCGGCTTTAGCCGCGTTTTTTTAATCAGATGACTGTCAAACCCGGCCAGAGATGTTCACTGTCCAGCGCTGCCGGCAGTACCAGACCTGCTGGCGGCTCAGTACCAACAAAACTAAACCGTGCTACTGGTTCGCCGTCAATACTGACATTTTCGCAGAACATCTGCAGCGGTCGCACCCACAGGCCAAAATCGCCATACAATGCGCGATATAGGGCATAAGGCGCATCTTCTTCACTGTGACGCACCAGCGCCAGCAGTTGGTAATAACGGCCTTTGTAGTGCCGGTAAAAACCGGGGCAGGGCAACTCAGCCATGTTGTTGCTCAAACCAGCTCTCCAGAATTAACTTAGCAGAGAAACAATCGACTGCGTCTTTGCTGAGTTTTTTAAATCCGCCCTGTGAAAACAACTCTGCCCGTGATTCGACGGTGGTCAGCCGTTCATCGTGCGCCTGCACTTTGACGCCAAAACGACCGTGTAGGCGATTAATAAACTTGTGCACCCGAGCGGTAAATGGTTGCTCGGTGCCATCCATATTCAGCGGCAGGCCAACGACAACCAGTTCTGGCTGCCATTCTTTTATCAGCGCTTCAATCTGATTCCAGTCCGGTGTACCGTCCACGGCTTTTAATGCTTTTAACGTGCTGGCGGTGCCGGTCAGACGTTGTCCAACCGCCACGCCAATACTTTTAAGGCCATAGTCAAAGGCCAGAATACAACTCATCTGTGTTCCTGTTAGTGTGGCCTGCGATCAGGCATGTCCTGCCTGTGGACTTAACTGCCAGCTCTGAATTCCGAGTTTGGCCGTAGCGCCCTGCCATTTTTCGCCATGCGGCAAGTCAAAAATAATCCGGTTATCGGCCGGTATCACCAGCCAGCTATTGTCGGCGAGTTCCTGTTCGAGCTGACCCGGACTCCAGCCGGCATAACCCAGTGCCAGAATGAATTTGTCTGGCGCAGCTTCGGTGGTCAGTTGCTCCAGAATATCCTTTGAGGTGGTGATCATTAAATCCTGATTTAGTTGCATGCTGCTGTTAAAACCAGCTTTTGGAGTATGCAAGACAAAACCTCGGTCATTTTGCACCGGTCCACCGGCACAGATCTTCATTTTCGCTGCATCAGAACCGCCGTCAAACTCGATTTCCAGTTGTTCCAGTAAATTGGCGATATCGACCGACAACGGATGGTTAATCACTATTCCCATGGCGCCGTCGGCATTATGTTCACAGATATAGGTCACGCTTCGACCAAATAAAGGGTCATCCAAACTTGGCATTGCAATCAGCAGGTGGTTTTGTAAACTTTCCACGGCGAACTCCTCAGGCTTTTTTAGCCTGTAATAACAGTTCAATCTGATCAAACAACATGCCGGTAATTGAAACCGGAAACGCAGCCTCAATTTCGCGGATGCAGGTTGGGCTTGTGACATTAATTTCGGTCAGTTTGTCACCGATGATATCAAGACCGACAAAAATCAACCCTTTGGCTTTCAGTGTTGGGCCTACAGCACGGGCAATGGCCCAGTCACTTTCGGTCAGAGGACGAGCTTCGCCGCGACCTCCCGCAGCAAGATTGCCACGGGTTTCGCCGCTGGCCGGGATCCGGGCCAGACAATAGGGTACCGGTTCGCCGTTCACCACTAAGACGCGTTTGTCGCCGTCAACGATCTGTGGAATATAACGCTGCGCCATGGCGTACATAGTGCCGTGCGCGGTTAATGTCTCCAGTATGACACTGACATTGGGATCTTGCGGTTTTAAACGAAAAATAGATGCGCCGCCCATGCCATCCAGCGGTTTTAAGATCACATCACCTTCGGTCTGATAAAACGCCTTTAATCGCGCCGCATCGCGGCTGACCAGTGTTTTCGGCGTATGTTGCGCAAACCAGCTGGTATACAACTTTTCATTGGCATCGCGCAGGCTCTGCGGTTTGTTCACAATCAGCGTGCCGGCATCTTCAGCGCGCTCCAGAATATAAGTCGCGTAAATAAACTCAGTATCAAACGGCGGATCTTTGCGCATCAGGATCACGTCCAATTCAGAGAGCGCAATGTCCTGTTCACCCTGAAATTCATACCAGCGCGCCGGATTTTGCTCCACGCTCAACAGGCGGGTGCGGGCGCGGGCCTGCCCCTCTAACAGGTATAAGTCGGCCATTTCCATATAATGCAATTGATAACCGCGGCTTTGCGCCTGCAGTAACATAGCGAAACTGGAATCTTTTTTGATATTGATGGCGCTGATAGGGTCCATCACGATGCCGAGTTTAATCAACAGCTTACTCCTTAATCAGGCGAGGTCGCCCAGTTGTAATTGCAATGCAGCGATAGCCGTCAGTGCGGCCGTTTCCGTGCGCAGGACCCGAGGGCCCAGCCGTACCGGCTGAAAACCGGCTGAAGTCGTTGCTGCGACTTCACGGTCACTGAAGCCGCCTTCCGGACCTATCACTAGTCTAAGCCGGTCCGTTGGTGATAATTGCTTAATGGTGGCGTTGGTCCAGGGATCCAAGGTCAGTTTCAGACAATTGTCTGCCTGACCGAGCCATTTTTCCAGAGTGACGGGCATGTGCACCGGTGGCACCACCGAGCGGCCGCTCTGCTCGCAGGCGCTGATGACAATTTTTTGCCACTGTTCGCGCTTTTTTTCCAAACGTTCGGCGTCAAGTTTAACGCCACAGCGTTCGGTAAACAGCGGCGTAATTTCACTGACGCCAAGCTCGACCGCTTTCTGGATGGCAAAATCCATCCGATCGCCGCGGGAGATACCTTGTCCCAGATGTAACTTCAATGGCGATTCGATCGGATTCTCGCTCGAGCTTTGGATATCGACAACCAGCTGCTTTTTGCCAACTTCGATAATGACGGCGGCGTAATTATTGCCATCACCATTAAACAGTTCGAGCGCTTCGCCGGCTTGCATTCGCAAGACTTTTCCGGCGTGGTTGGCGGCATCTTCACAGAGCGCCACAGATTGTCCCGGTGTTAACGGGCCGGGCTGATATAAACGTATTGTTCGCATGAGGCCTGATTCAGCAGCAGAAAAACTGCTATGGTAGCAGTCCCTTGGCGCTAAGGGTACCTCGAAAGGAGTCCTTGTATGGGCGTAGAAAAAGTCTCATCGGCGGCACCGGCAGTATTGGCGGTGTCGCAACTGTGTAAAAGTTATGGTGCGCTGAAGGCAGTGAACAACCTCAGTTTCAGTGTGCAGGCCGGTCAATGTTTTGGTTTACTTGGGCCCAATGGCGCCGGTAAAACCACCACGCTGGAGATGCTTGAAGGTATTATCAAACCTGATAGCGGCAGCATTTTTTATCATGGCGAAATCGCCGGCCGGCAGCATTTTCAGCAACTCGGAGTGCAGTTTCAGCAAACTGCTTTGCAGGATTTTTTGACCGTTGAAGAAACACTGCGGATGTTTGCTGCATTTTACCCGCAACCGGCTGACATTCAGCAGCTTATCAGGCTCTGTGATCTGGGCGACTTCTTAACACAAGACCACAAAAAGCTATCCGGCGGGCAGCGTCAGCGATTATTGCTGGCCTTAGCGCTGGTCAACCAGCCGCAGATCCTGTTTCTGGATGAACCGACCACCGGGCTGGACCCGCATGCCCGGCGTAATTTCTGGACGCTGATCAAACAAATTAAACAGCAGGGCAGGACCATTATTCTGACCACCCATTATATGGACGAAGCTGAGCAGTTATGTGATGACCTGATCATTGTCGATAAAGGCCAAATCATTGCACAAGGAGCGCCACAGGCTTTGCTGCGCCAGCATTTTGAAGGCGCTTTGCTGCAGCTGCCGGACCCTGGGTTTATTCCGTCTTTACCAGACGGCCACCATGCATCGCTGCAGGGCGGACAGCTCTGCATTCAGACGCCTGACGTGCAGCACAGCATTCAGGCGTTGTTGCAGCAGCAAGTGCCGCTGCAAGGCCTTTTAGTCAAATCGGCGACGCTGGACGATTTGTTCCTCAAACTGACCGGCCATGCCTTAAGCGGTGTTACCACGGAGGCTGAATGATGTTTAATTTCAGACGTTTTAGCGCGGTGCTTAAAGCGCGCAATCTTGAGTTCTGGCGCGATCGGGCGGCACTGGGCTGGAATTTACTGTTCCCGTTTTTATTAGTCGCCGGTTTTGCCTTTGTCTTTTCCGGTGAGCCGAAAGCCGAATATAAAGTAGGCGTGTTACAGCAAAGTACGGTGCTCGATACGACGCAACATCCGCTATTAACTACCCGTTTTGTCGAATTTGTGCCTTATCAGGCCGAGGCCCTGGCGCGGCAACGGCTGGCCCATCATCAGATTGACCTGGTGCTTGATTTAGCAGCAAAGCGTTATGTGGTGAATCCGGATTCGGCCAAAGGCTATCTGGTGGAAAAAATCTTGTTACAGCAATGGCCAGGCGCTATGCGGGAAGAGGTGACAGGGCAGGCGATCCGTTATGTCGATTTTGTGCTGCCGGGTATTCTTGGCATGAATATGATGTTTTCTTGTCTGTTTGGCGTTGGTTATGTGCTGGTGCGCTACCGGAAAAACTCGGTGCTCAAACGGCTGCAAGCCACGCCTTTAACGGCGCTGGAATTTGTCGGCGCTCAGGTCGTGTCGCGTTTAGCCATAGTGCTGGCAATTGCCGGTGTAGTGTTTGTCAGTTGCCAGCAGCTGTTTGGTTTGATGATGCTCGGCAGTTATGCGCTGTTATTGCTGGTCGCCGCTTTAGGGGCATTGTCGATGATTGCGCTGGCGCTGCTGATTGCCAGCCGTTTACAAAGTGAAGAGCTGACCGGTGGACTGCTGAATATGACCAGCTGGCCGATGATGATTTTGTCCGGCGTTTGGTTCAGCCTGGAAGGCGCGCCTGCAGCGGTGCAATGGTTTGCACAGTTGTTTCCGCTGACGCACTTAGTTAGCGCAGCTCGCGCGGTAATGCTGGATGGCGCCGGTTTTGCCGATGTCAGTGTGCAACTTGGTGTGATGGCGGCGATGAGTCTGGTGTTTTTAATGGCGGCGGCAGCTTTGTTCCGCTGGGCCGGCGACGGGCGTTAATCTTTTACCTGCAAGTGACGAAAACCCCTGAAAATCGCAGTGCGCTTTTCAGGGGTTTTGTTTTTACAGCGCCGGGAAGGTGTAATGCGCACCAATTCCCAGCGGAATGCCCAGCGCCCAATAGAGCAACAGGAAGGCGCTCCACAGCACCAGGAAACATACTGAGAATGGCAGCATCAACGCGATCAAAGTACCAATACCGGTCGATTTCACGTACTTCTGACAGAACACCACGATCAGCGGGAAGTACGGCATCAGCGGCGTAATAATGTTGGTTGAAGAATCACCCACCCGATAAGCGGCCTGGGTTAAATCCGGCGATACGCCAAGTTCCATCAGCATCGGCACCATAATGGCGCCGATCAGTGCCCATTTGGCCGACGCTGAGCCGACCAACAAATTCACTGATGCGGTCAGAAACACGATACCAACCAGAGTCACACCCAGTGGCAATGCCAGCTCTTTCAGTGCCAGCGCACCTTTGATTGCCAATAATGCGCCGAGATTCGACTGACCAAACGCATAGATAAACTGGGCGCAGAAAAACGCCATCACCACGTAATAACCCATGCCGGACATCGCTTTGCTCATGCCCTGGACTATTGCGCGGTGATTGTTCGCTGAACCCGAAACATAGCCAAAGACCACACCGGGAATTAAGAAAAACACAAAGATGATGCTGACTATGGACTGCATCAAAGGTGCTGTTGCGCTGGTTAACAGACCGTCTGTGCCGCGCCAAGCCGAATCAGCAGCTGAAGCCGACCAGATCAATAACAAGCCGGACACCAGCATCGACAAAGTGGCGTAGCGCAGGCCTTTACGCTCAGCATCGGTTAAAGCATCCAGTTTTGGCAGACTGGCCGGGTCACCGTCAACTTGCGTGTGTTTCAGCCGTGGCTCTATCACTTTGTCGGTCAAAAACCAGCCCACCAGGATGATTAAAGCAGCAGATGCGCTGGTAAAAAAGAAGTTATTCAGCGGGTTAATGGTCATCTCGGCGGCAGAAGGGTGAGCAGAGAGGCGTGCGGCTGCTTGGGTCAGGCCGGCCAGCATCGGGTCTAAACTCGACGGTACAAACAGGCTGGCAGAAAAACCGCCCGACACGCCGGCAAAAGCGGCGGCAATACCAGCCAGTGGATGGCGGCCAGCAGCATAAAAAATCACAGCTCCTAGCGGGATCACCAGCACATAACCGGCATCGACAGCGACGTGGCTTAAAATACCAACGGCAATCAACACTGGTGTCAGCAGCATTTTTGGCGTGACATTTAAAATCGAACGCAGGCCCGCATTGATAAAACCGGTATGTTCTGCAACGCCCAAACCCAGCATCGCGACCAGGACCACGCCAAGTGGTGGGAAGCTGACGAAGGTACTGACCATCTTACTCATAAAAGTCGTGAAGGCCGCGCCATCTAATAAATCGACGATGACAATAGGTTTGCCGGTACGTGGGTCTATTTCGCTGAATTGCACGCCGGACAAGGCCCAGGAAATCAGCCAGACGGCCAGCATAAATAGGGCGAATAACACAGCGGGATCGGGTAGTTTGTTGCCCGCGCGTTCGATTGCATCAAGACTGCGCTGCAACCAGGGTTTGGTCGTATCGGTAGACATAGAGTTTCCTAATTGTTGTTTGTCCTTTGTTATAAAAGCTTAAAAGGGCAGATAGCAATCAGGAAAAACCTGAGATGTGATCAGTTTGTTACTGAGTGAAGATAAAAAAAGGGAGCCGAAGCTCCCTGTTGATCAGAGTCTGAGATCACAGACCGGCTTCAGCACGCAGTGCGTCAGCTTTGTTAGTCTGTTCCCACGGGAACTCATTGCGGCCAAAGTGACCATAAGCAGCGGTCGCTTTGTAGATTGGACGCTCGAGGTCGAGCATCGCAATCAGGCCGGCCGGACGCAGGTCGAAATGGGCCCGGATCAGTTTAATCAGCTGGTCTTCTGACAGTTTGCTGGTACCAAAAGTCTCGACGCTGATAGAGGTCGGTTCTGCTACACCGATGGCGTAAGATACCTGGATCTCACAGCGCTCAGCTAAGCCGGCTGCAACGATGTTTTTCGCCACATAACGGGCAGCGTAGGCGGCTGAACGGTCAACTTTTGATGGATCTTTACCAGAGAAAGCGCCACCGCCGTGACGGGCCATGCCGCCGTAGCTGTCGACGATGATTTTCCGGCCGGTCAGACCGCAATCTCCCATTGGGCCACCGATGACAAAACGACCCGTAGGGTTAATGAAGAACTTCGTGCTCTGACGCAGCCATTCAGCCGGCAGTACAGGCTTGATGATGTGTTCCATCACCGCTTCGCGCAGATCTTCAGTCGAAATAGTGTCGCAATGCTGAGTTGATAACACCACGGCATCGATACCAACAGGTTTGCCGTTTTCATAAATGAACGACAGCTGAGATTTTGCATCCGGGCGTAACCATGGCAGCGTGCCATCTTTACGCACTTTGGCTTGTTGTTGCACCAGACGGTGAGAATAAGTGATTGGCGCTGGCATCAGTACGTCAGTTTCATTGCTGGCGTAACCAAACATCAGACCCTGGTCGCCGGCACCCTGATCTTTCGGGTCTTTTTTATCAACGCCTTGATTGATATCCGGAGATTGTTTACCGATGGCGCTTAACACCGCGCAAGAATTGGCATCAAAGCCCATATCAGAATGCACGTAACCGATTTCACGGATAGTGCTGCGGGTCAGCTCTTCAATATCGACCCAGGCAGAAGTAGTAATTTCGCCACCAACCAGAACCATACCGGTCTTGACGAAGGTTTCACAGGCGACACGGGCTTTTGGGTCCTGTTCCAGGATGGCATCCAACACCGCATCAGAGATTTGGTCGGCGATTTTATCCGGATGTCCTTCAGAAACTGACTCAGAGGTAAAAATGTGTTGTGCCATTCTAACTTATTCCAATGGGTTGGTTGTTTAAGCGCCAGGCGCCGGAAAATTGGGCTGCGTATTCTAGAGAAACAAATGGCAGTTTGCCATATTTTTTTGCCGCCCGGACGTCTTTCTATCTGCAAGAGTACGGGTTATCGGACGAACGGATCAAAACTTAAGGCAATCAGCATGGATCCGGTTTTATTCGTTGCCAAGGTGGGCATGGTCTGGGAAAATAAACCCGAACCGATGCGACGCGTAAAATAAATTTGCCTGTTTATTAAAAAACAGTATCACGCCATCCGAAGCGATACAGGCAACATAAAAATCCACTTGGATAAGATCCCGACAATTAGTAGCAGGAGTGACAATGCTGTCCCGCAAACAACTCGCCAACGCCATCCGCGCGTTAAGTATGGATGCAGTGCAAAAGGCCAAATCTGGCCACCCGGGCGCCCCGATGGGGATGGCCGATATCGCCGAAGTATTATGGCGTGATTTTTTAAAGCACAATCCACAGGACCCGCAGTGGGCTAACCGTGACCGTTTTGTTCTGTCGAACGGCCATGGCTCTATGTTGTTATATTCGCTGTTACATTTATCCGGTTATGACCTGTCTGTCGACGACTTAAAACAATTCCGTCAATTGCATTCACGCACGCCGGGTCACCCGGAATATGGTTATGCACCTGGTGTTGAAACCACCACAGGTCCGCTGGGGCAGGGGATCACCAATGCGGTAGGCATGGCGATCGCCGAAAAAGCACTGGCAGCGCAGTTTAACCAGCCAGGCCATGCCATTATTGACCACTATACATATGCGTTTCTGGGCGATGGTTGCCTGATGGAAGGTATTTCGCACGAAGCTTGCTCTTTAGCCGGGACTTTAGGCCTTGGCAAACTGATCGCATTCTGGGATGACAATGGCATCTCGATCGATGGCCATGTTGAAGGCTGGTTCACCGACAATACGCCGGCCCGTTTTGAAGCCTATGGCTGGCATGTGATTGCCGGTGTCGACGGTCATGACGCTCAGGCAGTTGCGGCAGCGATTCAGGCTGCGCAAGCAGAAAGCACCAAACCAACACTGATTTGTTGCAAGACTATCATCGGTTACGGTTCACCGAATAAATCCGGTAGCCACGATTGCCACGGCGCGCCACTGGGTGATGCAGAAATTGCCGCAGCCCGTGAATTCCTGCAATGGCCGCATGCGCCATTTGAAGTCCCGGCCGACATTTACGCCGCCTGGGATGGTAAAACCAAAGGTAACACTTTACAGCACAGCTGGAACGCACAGTTCGCGGCTTACGCTGCAGCGCACCCTGAACTGGCTGCCGAGTTAAAACGCCGGTTAAGCGGTGAGTTGCCAGCGAACTGGAAAGCAGAGTCAGATGCTTATATTGCCAAGTTACAGGCAAGCCCAGCTGCGATCGCCAGTCGTAAGGCCTCGCAAAATGCATTAAACGCATATGGCCCGTTATTGCCGGAACTGCTGGGTGGCTCTGCCGATCTTGCCGGTTCAAACCTGACCATCTGGTCTGGCTCTAAAGGTATCAGTGCTGAGGATGCCAGCGGTAACTACCTGTATTACGGTGTGCGCGAATTCGGCATGTCAGCCATCATGAATGGTATCGCGCTGCATGGTGGTTTTGTGCCATACGGTGCAACCTTCCTGATGTTTATGGAATATGCCCGTAATGCGGTGCGTATGGCTGCGCTGATGAAACAACGGGTGATTTTTGTTTATACCCACGACTCGATTGGCCTTGGCGAAGACGGCCCGACACACCAACCGGTTGAACAGCTGGCTTCGCTGCGTGTGACACCAAACCTGATGAACTGGCGTCCTTGTGACCAGGTGGAATCTGCTGTTGCATGGCAAGCAGCAATTGAACGCACCGAAGGCCCGACTACGCTGATTTTCACCCGGCAGAATCTGGCACAACAAGCCCGTACTGATGAGCAGGTTGCCGCCATCCGGCGTGGCGGTTATGTGCTTAAAGACAGCGCAGGTACGCCGGACCTGATCATTATTGCTACAGGTTCAGAAGTAGAGCTGGCGGTACAAGCCGCGGCAAAACTGACGGATGCTGGCCATAAAATCCGTGTGGTTTCGATGCCATCAACTGATGTGTTTGACGCTCAGGATGCCGCCTACCGCGAAGCGGTGTTACCGGCTGCCGTCACCAAACGTGTTGCAGTCGAAGCTTGTATTGTCGACAGCTGGTATAAATATGTTGGTCTGAATGGCAAAATCATCGGCATGACCGGTTTTGGTGAATCGGCGCCGGCTGAGCAGTTGTTTGAATACTTCGGTATCACCACTGCTGCAGTTGTCGAAGCCGCCGAACAGTTACTGGCGTAAGCGGTACTTTCAATGCAAAAGGGGCTTGGAGCCCCTTTTGTTTAACTTCGTGACAGTCCAGACAGGTAACAGCGCTGATGACAATCCGGATCGCGATCAATGGGTTTGGCCGAATTGGCCGCAGCATTGTACGCGCCATTTTTGAACAACAGTTACAAGATGAAGTGCAGGTAGTCGCAATTAACGAACTGGCGGAAGCCCGCGGCATCGCGCATTTACTGAAGTATGATTCCAGCCATGGCCGTTTTGGCACTTCAGTAACTCTCAACGGCGAGATGTTAGTTGTAGGCGATCAACAGATTCAGCTGCTCCATCAGCCAGATCCGGCGTTTTTGCCGTGGAAAGCACTACATGTCGATTTAGTCTTAGAGTGTACCGGTGTGTTTGGCAGCCGCGCCGATGCGATGAAACATCTCGAAGCCGGTGCTGGCAAAGTACTGTTCTCGCATCCGGCTGGCGCTGATATTGATGCGACAGTGATTTATGGTGTCAATGAGCAACAGCTCAACGCGACCATGCGCGTCGTGTCTGCCGGCTCATGCACCACCAATTGTATAGTGCCGGTATTGAGTGTGCTGGATAATACTTTTGGCGTCGAAAGTGGCACTATCACGACAATTCACGCCTCGATGCACGATCAGCAGGTTATTGATGCTTATCATCCGGATTTACGTCGCACCCGTGCTGCCAGCCAATCCATTATCCCGGTCGATACCAAACTTGCCCGGGGCATTGAACGCATCATGCCGCATCTCGCCGGCCGCTTCGAAGCGATTGCCGTACGTGTGCCAACGATCAATGTTACGGCAATGGATTTGTCCGTTGCACTTCATCAGGATGTCACCGTTGAAGCGGTGAATGCCGCGCTGCAACAAGCCCGCTTGTCTTTGCCGGGAATTCTGGATTACACCGAAGAGCCATTAGTTTCCGTTGATTTTAACCACGATCCGCATTCGTGCATCGTCGATGGTTCACAAACCCGGGTTAGCCATAAACGACTGGTGAAGTGTTTGGTCTGGTGTGACAACGAGTGGGGCTTTGCCAACCGAATGATCGATACCGCGCGTGCCATGATGAGAAGTCAGTAACGGCACTATAAACAGAATAACAGTATTCAAATCAACAAAAGGAGATGGTCATGTCCGTGATTAAAATGGCTGATTTAGATTTAGCGGGTAAACGCGTACTAATCCGCGAAGATTTAAATGTACCGGTAAAAAATGGCGTAGTGACTTCAGATGCGCGCTTACGTGCCGCACTGCCGACGATCGAACTCGCGCTCAGCAAAGGCGCAAAAGTGATGGTGTGTTCACACTTAGGCCGCCCGGAAGAGGGTGTCTATGCCGAAGAATTTTCGATGCAACCAGTCGTCGATTACCTCAAAACTGCATTAACAGCGCCTGTGCGTCTGGCCAAAGAATATCTGCAGGGCGTTGACGTAGCTGCCGGTGAAGTTGTGGTGTTTGAAAACGTCCGTTTTAATAAAGGCGAAGGCAAAAACGACGAAACTTTGTCAAAACAACTGGCCGCGTTGTGCGATGTGTTTGTGATGGATGCATTTGGCACTGCCCACCGCGCACAAGCCACCACACATGGTGTAGCCAAATTTGCGCCTATCGCCTGTGCCGGTCCTTTGCTGGCGGCTGAACTGGAAGCCTTAGCCGCAGCGCTGAAAAACCCAAAACGGCCGTTAGTCGCGATTGTTGGTGGCTCTAAAGTGTCGACCAAACTGACAGTCCTGGAATCTTTGTCCGGTATCGTTGATCAGCTGGTCGTTGGAGGTGGAATTGCCAATACTTTTATCGCAGCTACTGGTGCAACTGTCGGTAAGTCTTTGTATGAGGCCGATCTAATTCCGGAAGCACAGCGCTTAATGGCTGCGGCGAAAGCAAACGGCGGCAATATTCCTGTGCCAACCGACGTGGTGACCGGCAAAGCCTTTGCTGAAGATACACCCGCTAGTCTCAAACCGATTGCGGATATTGCCAACGACGATATGATTTTTGATATCGGCCCAGACAGTACTGCTGCATTGGTAGAGATCTTAAAAACTGCAGGAACTATTGTCTGGAACGGTCCGGTAGGTGTGTTTGAATTTGCGCAGTTTGAGGCAGGAACTAAAGCGATTGCTGAAGCGATTGCGCAAAGTGATGCGTTCAGTATTGCCGGTGGTGGTGACACGCTGGCCGCCATTGACAAGTATGGTGTGGCTGAACAAATCTCCTATATTTCTACCGGTGGCGGTGCATTCCTTGAGTTCTTAGAGGGAAAAACCTTGCCAGCAGTTGAAATTCTTGAACAACGCGGCAAAAGCGCGTAAAAATGATGTTATAAAACAGTCTGTTCGCCGAAACCTATTCCAAGCCGGCAGATCCTGACCGGCACATCCGGCGCAAAAGCGCCGGGTTCGGTGACAGCTCTGAAACTTACCCTACAAAAAGTGAGGATTTCATGGCTCTTATCTCGTTACGTCAGATGTTGGATCATGCCGCAGAATTTGGTTACGGCGTGCCAGCGTTCAACGTCAACAATCTTGAACAGATGCGCGCGATTATGCTGGCAGCCGATGCAACGGACAGCCCGGTCATTGTGCAGGCGTCTGCAGGTGCACGGAAATACGCCGGTGCGCCATTCCTGCGTCATCTGATCCTGGCGGCTGTCGAAGAGTTTCCGCATATCCCGGTGGTAATGCATCAGGATCACGGTACCTCTCCAGCGATTTGTCAGCAGTCTATCCAGCTCGGTTTTTCATCCGTTATGATGGACGGCTCGTTACGCGCAGATGGGAAAACACCAGCTGACTATGATTACAACGTCGATGTAACCCGCCGTGTTGTTGAAATGGCGCACGCCTGCGGCGTTTCGGTCGAAGGTGAGTTAGGGTGTTTAGGCTCACTGGAAACCGGTGCTGCCGGGGAAGAAGATGGTGTTGGTGCAGATTGCGTGCTGAGCCATGACCAGATGCTGACAGACCCTGAAGAAGCGGCGCAGTTCGTTAAAGCGACTGGAGTGGATGCATTGGCTATTGCCTGTGGCACTTCCCACGGGGCTTACAAATTCAGTCGTCCACCAACAGACGATATTTTGGCAATTGATCGGATTAAAGCCATTCATGCCCGCATCCCAGATACGCATCTGGTGATGCACGGCTCCAGTTCGGTCCCGCAGGACTGGCTGGCGGTGATCAATCAGTACGGTGGTGAAATTCCGGAAACTTATGGCGTTCCGATAGAACAAATTCAGCAAGGGATCAAATTCGGCGTACGCAAAATCAATATTGATACTGATTTACGTTTAGCGTCTACCGGTGCAATCCGCCGCTTTATGGCTCAGCATCCGGCAGAGTTTGATCCACGCAAGTATTTACAGGAATCTGTCAAAGCCATGATGGAGATCTGTAAAGACCGTTACCAGGCATTCGGTTGTGCCGGGCAAGGGTCAAAAATCAAAGCCATTTCTCTTGAGCAAATGGTGAAGTTGTATGATTCGGGCAAACTGACTCCGAACATTAAATAAGCAGAAAAATGAATGTTTTATTAAATTTTAAAGATAAGAATTTAATAGCAGCATTCCGGGTAAATCTGTAAGCGGATATTGCGGTGAAACAGGTCTGGCTGGCTGTCGTAGTTATATTGACATCCATTGTTTTTGCTGCAATGATGCGGGCGGTTTACCCTCTAACCAGGTCATTCTTTTTTACAAGTTTGGCCTTTCAAAATACAGGTTACGTTAATCAGCAATTATTGGTTGGGAACTATGTCTAACAATAACATTCGTAAAAACCTGATCGCATCAGCCATCGTTGGTGCTTTCATGTTCGGTGGCGTTGCAACCGCAACGACTCTCGCAGAAGTCACCAATACTGGTGTGCAAGCTGCCAAGGCATCTGCGCAGTCTCAGGAAAAGATCAACAACATTTATGAACAGTCTCAGGAACTGCTGGCTGAATACCGCACACTGGTAGAACAGACAGAAAACCTGAAAGTTTACAACGATCACGTGAATACGCTGGTGAACGATCAAAATGCACAGCTGGGTTCATTTGACAAGCAGATTGGTACGATCGAAGGCACCAAGCAGGGTATCGTTCCATTAATGTACAAAATGATTGATACGCTGGAAGCTTTTATCAAAGCAGATATGCCAATCGATCAAACAAAACGCCTGGAACGTATTCAGCGTCTGCGTGACCTGATGGGTAATTCATCTGTAAACACTTCTGAGCAATACCGTATGGTGCTCGAAGCATATCAAATCGAAAAAGACCTGGGCACAGCCCTGGTTACTTACACTGACAAACTGAACGTTGGTGGCGGTGAGAAAACAGTTAACTTCGTTTATGTCGGCCGTGTTGCGCTGTTGGCGATGTCGTTGGATGAGAAAGAAGCCTGGATGTGGAACAAGTCTACCAACCAGTGGGAAGCACTGGGTGCTGAGTACCTGGATTCTACTAAACTGGCTATCCGTGTAGCTGGCAAACAATCTCCTCCACAATTATTAAAACTTCCAGTGTTAGCAGCGGAGTAAGAATAAATGAAGAAAGTGTTTAAAGGTTTAATGATTGCAGCTGCAGTCACCATGTCTGCTGGCGTATGCTTAAATGCAGCGGCAGATACAGCGAAACTGGATCAGCTGTTAGAGCAAGTCAAAAAGAACCGCGCTGCAGATGCCAAACTGGATGCTGCTCGTGAGCAGGAATTCCTGTCTGACCGTGCTGACAAACAAGCTCTGCTGAGCAAAGCAAAAGCTGCTTTCGCTGCAGAAGAAGCGCGTGGCAAGTCACTGACTAAACAGTTTGCTGACAACGAAGGTGCTATCGCAGCTAAAGAACAAGAGTTGTTAAATGCTCAAGGTACTTTAGGTGAGATGTTCGGTATCGTTCGTGGTACTGCAACAGAAACTATCGGTGCAATCGCAACTTCTAATATCAGTGCTCAGTTTAAAGGTCGCGAAGACTTACTGAAAAAACTGTCAGTAGCTAAAGAGCTGCCGACGATTACTGAACTTGAAGAACTGTGGATCGCTCTGCAAACAGAAATGACCGAGTCTGCCAAAGTCTCTAAGTTTGACGGCGAAGTAACAGGTCTGGACGGCACAAAAGCGCCAGCTTCTGTAACTCGCGTTGGTTCGTTCAACTTAATCACTGACAACGGTTTCCTGGTGTATAACGCTGACACCAAAGAAATGCAGCCTCTGGTTAAACAACCAGAATCTTATGTTGTTTCTGACTCAGTTGCGTTCAAAAATGCAGCTGCCGGCGAGCTGAAAGCAGTATATGTTGACCCAACAGGTGGTAACTTGCTGCGTCTGAAAACTCAGGAAGCTACTCTGGAAGAGCAGTTCCATTCAGGTGGTACTCCAGGTTACGTTATTACTGTTCTGCTGATCATTGGTTTACTGATCTCTGCAGTCCGTTTCCTGTCACTGACTGCGGCAAGTTCAAAAATCAACAGCCAGTTGAAAAATCTGAACAATCCATCAACGGACAACGCACTGGGTCGTATCCTGAAAGTTTACCATGACAACAAAAAAGCTGACGTGGAAAACCTGGAACTGAAACTGGACGAAGCAATTATGCGTGAGACTCCAGCAATCGAAAAAGGTATCGGTATCCTGAAACTGATCGCTGCAGTAGGTCCTCTGTTAGGTCTGTTAGGTACAGTAGTTGGTATGATTGGCGCGTTCCAGATGATCACGCTGCACGGTACCGGTGACCCGAAAATCATGGCAGGTTCAATCTCTATGGCCCTGGTTACTACGGTTCAAGGTCTGTTATGTGCGCTGCCACTGTTGTTCCTGCACTCTTTACTGCAGTCTAAATCAAACTCAATCCTGCACATCCTGGATGAGCAAAGCGCTGGTATCATCGCTGCTCATGCGGAGAAGGAGCGCTCATAATGCATAGCCTGATAGAGCTTTGGGAATCTGTCAGGGATTTTATCGCAACCGGCGGTGATGTACTTTATATCGTCGCCCTGGTGCTCTTCATCATGTGGATTCTGATTATAGAGCGCTTTTGGTTTATCAGTCGTGAGTACCCGGCCATGCGTGACAAAATCATCGCTGACTGGAATGCAAGGACTGATACAACTTCTTGGTATGCGCATAAAATCCGTGAAGCCTGGGTGTCGCAAGCGAGTACTCAGCTGAATGAGCGTATTAATGTTATTAAAACTCTGGTTGCGGTCTGCCCAATGGTTGGTTTGTTGGGAACTGTAACAGGTATGATTGCAGTGTTTGAAATTATGGCGTTAGTCGGCACGGGTAACCCGCGTTTGATGGCATCAGGCATTTCAATGGCAACAATCCCGACTATGGCGGGGATGGTGGCTGCATTATCTGGAGTTTTTGTAACGTCCAAATTAGAAGCGAAGGTAAAAGCTGCTGTCCACGAGTTGGCAGATAGCATGCCGCATCATTGATTAGAGAGTGATTTATGGCACGTAAAACTAGACGTGAAGCAGAAGAAGCAGCGATTGACTTGACGCCAATGCTCGACGTTGTATTCATCATGCTGATTTTCTTTATCGTGACCACTTCTTTCGTTAAAGAAGCGGGTATCGATGTTAACCGTCCAAAAGCAGCAAAAGCTCAACAGAAGCCTTCAGCAACGATTTTTGTCGCTGTCCGGGCCAATGGTGAAATTTGGTTGGATAAACGCGCAGTTGATGTAGAGCGTGTAGGTGCAACCATCGAGAAGCTGTTAGCTGAATCTCCGACTGACACTGTAATTGTGCAAGCGGATAAAGAAGCGAAGCACGGTGTGGTTGTATCTGTAATGGATCAAATCAAACTGGCTGGCATTGAGAAGATCTCGATCGCGGCGGAGAAGTAATATGGCTCGGTTATTACTTTCACTCTTAATTGGTGCGGTAATAACGTTTTTCCTGTTTGTATTGATGGCATTTTTAGTAGACAGCGATGATGCTGTCTCTAATGTCGCAAAGGAACAAATCGTTATTGAGATAAACTCGACGCCGCCTGAGTCAAAAGCTCAGACCCGAACTCGGGTACCGCCGCCGCCGCCGCCGCCACCGCCGGAGCCGCCAAAGCAGCAGATCGTGCAGGAAGCATCTAATACAGATGCAGGGACAATCGGTTTTAACGCGCCAACAGTTGATGTTGGTGGTGTGAATAACGGAATCGGTGATCCTTCTGGTGCGATGATGCGTGATGGTGACGCAACACCGATTGTGCGGATTGAACCGAAATATCCGGTACAAGCCGCCCGGGATGGTATCAATGGCTGGGTAAAAATGCGTTTTTCCATTATGCCTGATGGCTCAGTGGATGAAATTGAAGTTGTTGATGCTGAGCCGAAGCGGGTATTTGACCGCGAAGCAATTCGTGCGTTAAAACGTTGGAAGTACTCACCAAAAATTGAGAATGGTCAGGCGTTAAAGCAGACTGGGATCATGGTGCAGTTAGACTTCAACCTTGATAATGCCGGAGGTTAAGTATGAAATTTAACAAACTTACATCTGCATTGATGGTGTTTGCTGCAGTCGGTATTGCCGCTCTGCCGGTAAGCTCTGCATTTGCGGCTCCGGATGCTGCCAAGATTGCTGAGCGTAAAGCCCGTAAATCTCAGGCAGTAGGCGAAAAAGTCGGTAAAGCGATCGGTAAAGCCTATGAGCTTTATGGCCAGAATAAAGTCGGTGAAGCATTGGCTTTGTTGGAACCTATCGAAGCATCGAACACTTTTGATAAAGCCTACTTAGATAAGTTTATTGGTCAGCTCTACATCGAGAAAAATCCGGCGAAATCATTAGATTATATGATTAAAGCTGTAAAACCCGATGTACTTGGTTTTACTGATCAGGCCACATTGTTGCGAAATATCGCAGACTTGAGCTTGATGGGTAAAAAGTACGAGCAGGCAATCACTTATTACACCAAGTGGGGTGATTTTACTGGTGAGATGGACGCAAACGTCGATCTGCGTATTGCCAACGCATACTACGAAATGAAGCAGTATGCCAAGGTAATTGCGCCAGCCGATCGCGCTATCGAACACTCGAAAACGCCGAAAAAAGAACCGTACCAGATGAAGTTCGCTTCATACTACGAGCTGAAGCAGACTAAGAAAGCTATCGAAGTTTTGGAAATAATGTTGCCATTGTTTCCTAATGAGAAGCAATCCTGGGTCATGTTAGGCCAGTTCTACTCTGTTGATGAGCAATACGAAAAAGCGCTTGCGATTATCGATATGGCCTATAAACAGGGTTTATTGAAGACAGAAAACGAGATTAAGTTACTCGCTAACCTGTACAACAATAACAACGTGCCGTTTAAGGCCGCTGCATTACTGGAAAAACACTTAACCGCAGGTCTGTTAAAGAATGATCGTGCAATCCTGATGAGTATCGCAAGTTCATACTCGTCGGCACGTGAATTTGAAAAAGCTGCGAAGTTCTACGGTATGTTAGCTGCTAAAGAAAACGATGGTGAGGCCTATCGCCGTCAGGGTGATGCACTGGCAATGGCGAATAAAAACGCCGAAGCAGCCACAGCATTACAAAAAGCGTTAGAAGCAGGCACCAAAGACAAAGGTAAAGTTCACGTGTCGTTGATCGGCGCATACTTTTACCAGGGCAAAATGCGTGAGGCTTATCAACAAGTCGTGCTGGCACGCCAGCATGGACAAGAAAAGATGGCTAACTCATGGGGCCCTTACGTAAAAGAACGCGCTGAGAAAAAAGGCATCAAGCTTTAACTCCAGCTGTTAAAAAACCCGCCATCTGGCGGGTTTTTTTATCACTGATGCATTTCAGTCAGCTGAATTGCCAAAAAAGCCAGCGTTTAAGCTGGCTTTATTTTGTCAGAACATCGATGGTCTCAATGTTCTTCAGTGACAGACCCAGGATGTTCTGCATCCTGGGTACGCAAATCGAGCATTTTATACTTATCAATTAATGAGTATAAAGTGGGGCGGGTTACTCCTAGCAAATCAGCAGTTTTCGACAGATTGCCATTGGCCACGTTGTAGGCATGGCGAATCGCCTGCGTTTCTGCCTGTTCCCTTACTTTACGCAGGGTAGGGAGAGTGTTTGGCTGACTGGATGGCAGTAACCCAAGGTCTTCAGCACTGATGAACTTAGTATCAGCCAGGATCACAGCCGACTTCAGTTTATTCTGTAATTCACGGATATTGCCTGGCCAGCGATGGCCCAGCATTGAGTTAATCGCGTCTTCAGTAAACCCTTGAATATTAGTGTTAAATTCAGCATTAAACCGGTGTAAAAGTGCCTTGGCGATAATAACAATATCGTGACCACGGTTGCGAAGTGGCGGGATATTGAGTGTTATTTCACTGACCCGGTAGAATAAATCCTCACGGAAGCTTTGTTCAGCGACCATTTCTGCCAGGTTACGGTGAGTCGCACAGACAACTCTGACATCTACTTCGATCTCTGCACGACCGCCGACGCGCTCAATCACACGCTCCTGCAAAAAGCGCAGCATTTTGGCCTGTAGCGCCAGCGGCATGTCGCCAATCTCGTCGAGCATCAGAGTGCCGCCATTGGCGGTTTCGATTTTACCTAAAGTTGTTTTATGGGCGCCGGTAAATGCGCCTTTCTCGTAGCCGAATAATTCACTTTCCAGCAAGTTATCCGGGATGGAGGCACAGTTGATTGCGACAAAAGGTCGATCGGCGCGCGGGCTTTGTTTGTGGATAGCGCGGGCGAAAACTTCTTTCCCGGTTCCTGATTCACCTAACAACAATGTGGTGATTTCAGTCGGTGCGATTTTCTCCACCATCCGGCAGGCTTTCAGAATAGATTCGCTGTTGCCGATAATGTCTTGCTGTTTGTATGCCGTCGCTTTCAGGACACGGTTTTCATTTTCTATCTCACTGAGTTTGAAAGCCCTGGCTACGATGACATTTAGCACGTCGACATCAATTGGTTTTTGATAATAGTCGTAAGCGCCAAGCGATATTGCCTGCAGTGCATGTTCAGTATCGGTGCTACCAGTGATCACAATGACCTTGGTATTGGGGTTGTGTTGCAGAATTTCAGTAAGACATGCCAACCCTTCAGATGCATTCGTTGGGTCTGGCGGCAGTCCAAGATCTAAAGTCACAACAGCAGGCTCAAAACGTCGTAGTTGTTGCAGTGCCGACGGACGATCTTCAGCAAAAACCACTTCGTAGTCGGTCAGGCTCCACTTCAGCTGCTTTTGGATGCCAAGATCGTCATCAATTGCGAGTAATGTTTTCATACAACATTCCGTGTATCAGTTATGGTGGTTAGTGTAAAGGAAGCAAAATGGTAAAGGTAGTCCCACGTCCCACCTCACTGCTTACCAGCAACTGTCCCTGCTGTTGCTGGACAAAAGTTAAAGCATCATACGCGCCAATGCCCATCCCCGCATTGCCTTTTGTGGTATCAAATGGTTTAAACAGCCGGGTTTGAATAAATTCTTGCGACATGCCGCAGCCAGTATCAATAATCTCCAACCTAAGCTGTCCTTCACTTTGCTGCACAACAACCCGGACTTCACCATCATCTGCAGTCGCATGCTGCGCATTGTCGATCAGATGAAACAGCACATTCGCAAAGCGTTCGGTATCAATAGTGAGTTGGCAATCATGGTGCATAACCAGGACAGGTAAGGGCAGGTTGGCACTGCACCGTTCCGCGATCAGAGTCTGCAGTAGTGTACCAACTGCGGTTTTCTTCAATTGTTCCTGGCCAGATTGCTTATTGGTGAGCTGTGCCAACATGTTTTGTAGACGGCTTTGCATTGCTTCTATGGTGGTAAAAGCATCGTCGACAAATTCGGGGTTATGCCGGTGCTTTTGCGCATTTTTCAGCAGCATATCAATTTGTGCTTTCACATTTTTCAGATCATGTACCACAAAAGCAGACATTCGGCTGAAAGCAACAAACTGGGCATTCTCCGACAACGCTTTACTCGCTTCGTCCATAAATAAATAACTGGCTATTTGCTCGGTGACCGCATTTAAATAATCACGCAGTTCCCAATTCAGCCTGAGTTTTTCATTGATATTACTCTCGAGCACGCAGAAGCCCCATAACTGATTGTTTTTCAGAATCGGGATCAGAATGCTAAAAGTAAGTCCGGATTGCGCCAGCATGCTACGCAGCTGAATAATCATATTGTCTTTTTTGTCACTGAAATCTAATAGCCACTGCTTGTTCTTTTGCTCTCTGATCACCAGCTGCAATGCTTGATGTTCATTTTCACCAAACTCTAACTGGCCTTGTGTCGCCAGCACTTGCAACTGTTCCTGTTGCAATTTAACCAATGCGCCGTGGCTGTAACCTATCGCATGGCACCAGGCACTCAGACAGACCTGTGCAGTATTTTCGTTGGCAAATTCGATCTTCTTGAGTTCGCGCGTCAGTTCGACCCATTTTTCCCGGTAGTCAAAAGTATTGGCAAAAAAATGCTTCTCAATGAAAACACGGCCTTTACGCCGCAGGCCGTCGGAAAAAACCAAAGTGCCAAGGACTGCGGTACCAGCGACCACAAAGACTACCTGCAACAATGTTGTCCAGTTGCCACCGATATAACTCAGGTAGTAACCGACGACTGCTAATAGACACAGATAAATACCGGCAGCCAGCACCAGCGAACTTTGCAGGACAATGTCCCGCGAGACATAGACATTGATGCCCCAGGACTTAATCCGTTTAACTGCGACGACCAGAAACGGCAACATGAACAGGTTGACAAAACCACGCGCCTGCCAGGTTTGTTGATTGATTTTGCTCAATAGAGCAGCTTCTGCCAGCAGGTAAAAATCAAGTAATAAACAAATGCCAACGGCGATAATCAGTGGTTTGAATTGCCACTTCTGTCCGCCGGATTGTCGATATAAGGTCTCCACCATCGCCAGCATGACAATAACCAGTAACAGCGTCCCCATCAGACGCAAACCGGCCGTATGCAAAATAAACCAGCCGGCGATTAGCCAGCTGCACAAGACCAGCAGTGTCATTCGCACTTTTTTTAATGCAAGCCACTGTCTGAGCGAAATGTCAGTTTTGCTGAGTGCTGACAACAAAAACAGCAACAACAAAGATTTCTGAATTGTTTCAATGACAAACGAGAAATCTGTAATAAATGCCAGCTGCAGCGACAGACCGTTATGCACAGCCCACAGCACAGAACACAAGGTATAAGCCGACAATAACGATTTTTGCGACGTTTTCACTCTGACGGTCAGCTGTAGAGCCCAAAACAATAAATAGCCGATCGCCGCCAGCAGAAAGCCAAATTGCCCCGGAGTGACTTCAATATTCATGGCTGGTTCCTGTCCGGGTTCTGCGATAGCAGCTGATGTAAGTGTTTGATCGGTATCGCATAAGAAATTCCACTAGGATCGCTCAAAATCGCCTCTCGGCTGCTTTTGACCAGCACCATATTGATCACCCCAACAACTTCCCCGGTATCCTGGCGATAAAGCATGCTGCCGCTATTACCGGGATATGCAGTACCATCTAATTGATAAATCATAAAAGGGTCGCGTAACTGACGTAAAGTTGCAGCAGAAATGACCTGACTGTTGTCCGCAGGGATAGCGATCGGTGTCAGAGCACTGAGTAAGGCGCCATGGGTGGCAGGATAAAGCCCCAGAACCCCGGTGATTGGGTAACCGGTGAATGCCAGTTCAGTCCCTTCAGCGACGTAATCTGATGTAGCGAGCTTCACGGCGGGCAGAGTTCCGGCAATCTCCAGCACAGCCAGATCGTGGGCGCGGTCCACTCGTGTTTTCTTGATTGGATGGACTTGCGGTTGTTGGCCGTGGCCAGACAGCACCACGTATGATTCGTTCTTTTCTTTATCAACAGGCGTTGCGATGACATGATGATTGGTCACAACCAGATTGCCCGGTGCAACGACAAAACCAGAACCAAGCAGCTTCAGCCGTGGTGAAGCTGCAGGACTGTATATAGCCAGGGCAACGACTGAGGGTTTCAGTTGCACGATCAGCTCTGGCAATGCCGCCTGAACTGGCCGTAACAGCCCTGTCAGACACAGCATGCACAGAAGACTCCGGAAGTGTCGGTAAATCAGGCGTTCCATACTTATCAGGCTCGGTCGGTGCTGGACTAAAATCGAATTCGCATCTTGAGCAAATTGGTACATACTGAAACTCTCAGTTCAGTGGCAGATGCATGATGTCTTGGTGGCCAGTATGACACAACTGCAATCGCATGAAATAGTGCCAATTTTTTCTGGTGGCGGCACCCGATTGCCTTGTTATGTAGGAATTTTGATAGCGCTGAAAGACCTTGGACTGAATTTCCACAGTCTGGTCGGCGTGTCTGGCGGCAGTATCGTGGCAGCGATGGTTGCTGCGGGTAAAAGCTTTGATCAGATGCGCGATCTTGCGCTTCATACTGATTTTAAACAATTTCGCGGTTTTTCTTTGATGAATTTGATCCGGACAGGCGGGTTGTCCAGTGGTGATACGTTTGAACGCTGGATGGATAATCAACTCGCTGGCGCTCGTTTCTGTGATTTGTTGTTAGATTTGCATGTATTGGCGACCGACATCAACGGTGGTGGTCCTGTCGTATTTAACAAAGCACGTACCCCACAGATGAAAGTATCAGAGGCAGTCCGCTATTCAATGTCGATTCCGCTGTTGTTTTCATTCAAGACTTTTGAAAATCACGTGATGGCGGATGGAGTGATCCTGGCGGAAGATGCGTTACATCAGGACTGGTCTGGTCGTGATGTACCTGTGGTGTGTTTCCGGTTGAAGAGTGAAGGTGAAGATAAACCGATCATCCGACGTAGACTTTTTCCGTTGGTCTCATATATTCTCATGTTAATTCAAACATTTATGAACGCGATGTCGAGAGAATACGTACATGCCCAGTATTGGCATAATACCGTGCTGATTAATACTGGAGATGTATCGTCGGTAGATTTTGCTTTGCCAGTAGCTAAAAAAGAACAACTGTTACGGCAGGGCTATGATACAACCATGGCCGTGATCCCGCACAAGCTCGGTTGGATACGGACTGAAGTGACGACTAATCAGCGGGAACGCCATGTTGGTTTGTCATAGCACATCGACTTTCTATACTAAAGGAGCAGGACCTGATCTCAGCAGCTGATAGCGCAACATGTGCTGGCTTTTTGCAGTTGAGTCGAAGGAATGGGTAGCGCAACTGTTGAGTCATGTTGTGCTTGCCGGTGAACATTGAGGAATCTGTCAGGTTTTTATGAAGCATTTAAAGAAATTACAAGAGCTACCTATAGTTGGAACTCTGGTGAAGAAAGCTATTGGTGTGATGGTCAGTAATAACGCCAGCAGCATCTCAAAGCATTTTTCACAGTTTCTGCAGCCACAGCTGGCGTTAACTGAAGAGTTAAAACAGAAAGTCTATAACGTCAGACATCAGGTGTATTGCGAAGAGTTAAAATTTGAGCCTGAACGGCCTGATCAGGTAGAGCTCGATGATTTTGATGCACATTCTATCCACTGTTTTGTTCGTCACATGACCAGTGGCAATATGGCAGGCACTGTGCGCCTGATCACTTCCGCTGATGATTCAGAGTTGCTACCAATCGAGAAATATTGCCTGCACTCAATTACCGATCATGAATTTAGCCCGGCAGCTTTTCCGAGAAACAAGATCTGTGAAATTTCACGGCTCGCGGTACTTGAACAGTTTCGTCGACGGGAAGTCGATAAATTTAAAGGCGCCGCTACCGGTGCTATTAATGTTGAAGCTTATTCTGAAACTGAGTTACGTTGTTTCCCTTACATTGCTATCTGCCTGTATTTTGCAGCGGCATCCACAGCTTTTCATGCGCAAAAAGAACATGCTTTTGTCATGATGGAGCCTCGTCTGGCGCGCAGCTTGGCATTTGTCGGTATTAAGTTTCATCAGATTGGTCCTGTTATTGATTATCATGGCCGGCGGGCGCCGTTTTATATTAATAAACCGATGCTGTTTGACGGATTGTCACCGGGCTTCAAAAAGTTGTTAAATGAAATTGAAAAGTCACTGGCAAATTCAGTTAAAGAGCATGGCTTTACCGATGGCCCACTGGAGCCAAAGAGAGAACCAAACAAAAGTATGCTCCCACAGCGTTGAGTCGACATGAAAATAGAATCAGCGGCAGTCACTTCAGGCTGCCGTTTTTATTGCGATAAGGACCTCAGGATGAACAAAGAGCCGCAAATCGCCAGCCTGGCAATTATAAAATGGCGTCAGTTACTTGGAGACGAGTACGTCATTACAGCCAGCGAGCCGCTGAAGCTGGCAGCAACAGCCACTTTCGCCACAAGCGCAACTGTCTCAGCAATACTAAAACCATCACGTGAACAGGTTGCGGCAGCTGTTGCAATAGCGGCTGAATTCAGTATTCCGCTATATACCATCAGCTCAGGCAAAAACTGGGGTTATGGGTCCCGTGTGCCCAGCGTTGATGCAGCAGTGCTGCTTGATTTGGGGCGTTTGACCGAGATCTCTGGTTACGATCCTGAACATCATCTGGTCACCGTCGAAGCGGGAGTCACGCAGCGTCAGTTGGCTGACTACCTTTTGGCGCAAGGCGGGACTGACTGGATGGATTGTACCGGCTCGCATCCGGATTGCAGTATTGTTGGTAATACGGTTGAACGGGGATTTGGCCATACACCTTATGGCGAACATGCAAATTTTATCGGTTCGATGGAGGTACTACTGGCTGATGGCAGGATCATAAAGACAGGTTTTGGCCGGTTTGATGGCGCAAAAGCCAGTGGAATGTACAAGTGGGGATTAGGCCCGGCACTTGATCAACTGTTCTTACAGTCGAACTTGGGTATTGTTTTGAGTATCACTTTGTGGTTGATGCCAAAACCGGAGCAATTTGTCGCATTTTATTTGTCGGCACCGAATGAATCTGCACTCGAACAAATCGTAGAGGCCTTAGTACCGTTAAAGCGCAGTGGCGTGATCACCAGCTTGCCACATATTGCCAATGCTTACCGGGTTCTGGGGGGGATGCAGCAGTATCCGTGGCCAATGTTTCAAGGCAATTCGGCGCAATTTCCACTGCAGGGCAATATATTGACTCAATTAAAAAAACAGTGGCAAGTCGGTACCTGGAACGTATCCGGTGCTTTATATGGGACAAAAGAACAGGTTGCCAATGCGCGAAAACAGGTCCGGCGTGCATTGCGGACAGTGAAGGGCGCCAGACTGAATTTTATCAGCGACAATTTGTTACGTTTTATCGAAACCTTTCAGAAGCCCATCGCACTCATCACACGTATGGATATTCCTGGCATGTTGAAAGTATTGCGACCAGTTCATAATATGATGAAAGGGCAACCCAGCGCGCAATTTTTAGCCAGTTCATATTGGCGGATGAGAACTACCCCTGACGGTCGCTTTGATATGGACAGGGACAATGTCGGATTAATCTGGAGTGCGTTTGTAGCGCCCGCCGATGCGAAGAATGCACGCCAGCTGATGGAAATCGTCGACAAAGTTTTACCGCAATTTGGCTTTGAACCAGCGGTGACCCTCACATTATTAAACGAGCGTTGCATCGATGCGGTAGTCAGCATTTCATTTGACCGCACTGCCAAAGCGCCTGAAGGGCAGACCTGGGACGAGCTTGCATTACAATGTCGCGACAGGTTATATCAAACGATGTTCTCGCATGGTTTTTACCCGTATCGCACCGACGTCGATAAAATGGCGGAAATGGTACACTGCGGTGATCCGCAGTATCTGCAAGTGTTAGCAGATTTAAAAATTGCATTAGACCCTCAGGGAATCCTGGCACCTGGACGGTACATTTCAGTAGCGTCAGAAAAGTTTACAAGCCCAGTAAATAATTAAATCAGTACAACCATAAGTTATTGAATATAAGCAAAAATAATAAATGGCATGAGAGTTGCTTTATGTCTGTCAGTAGTAGTTTTAGCCTGGCAGTAACTGGTAGGCGAGTCAAAAATACAAGGTGGTAGTAACATGAAATTTAAAACTCTTTTATCAGTAAGTGCTCTGACAGTTGCAATGTTCGCAGGCTCAGTTCAGGCTGCAGTAATTCCTGCTCTGCAATTTGCCACTCAATCTGGCTGGTTAGCTGATGGTGTGAATTCTTCCAGCAAACAAGCAAATGGCACCGTATATGACTGTGCTGCTGGTACAACAGATGCAGCGAACGGTTGTGGTTTAACTTTCGCAGGCGCAGCTGGTCTGCCAAACGCGTACGATACAGTGTCTTGGGGCTCTGCTGCTGCAAAAAGCAGTCTGAACATCGCTTCTAAATCTGATGTACTGGTAACAAACGGTGCATGGGTTCAGACTGGTTTAATCACTCACTCAAACAAAACTATTCCAACAGGCTCACGTTCATTATACAAAATGGACCTGGAAACTCTGTTTGCAATCGTTAACCCACCACTGGGTGCAAATTCAGCAACAGTTGGCATTCAGTTCAACGAAACTCCAAACGTTGCTGACTTGTCAAAATGCCCAATTCCTCAGTTATCTGGTACTGGTTGTGATGACACATTCCTGATCAAACTGAACCTGCCAGCAATCAATTTCTGGGTTGGCGTTGAACACTACAAAATTTCTTTCAAGCTGAACCCATTATCAGGTGTTACGCAATCAGTAGTTAATCCAGACGGTTCTATCCTTTTGGTTACTCGTGAAGGCACTAACAACCAACTGGAGCTGCTGGCTCAACTGACTATGGCTGTGCCTGCACCAGCTACTGTTGGCATGTTAGGTCTGTCACTGGTTCTGCTTGGCCTGCGTCGCCGCGCAAAATAATTGCGATGGTTACAACACCAGGTGTTGTAACCTAAATAAAAAACCCGGTTGGAAACATCCGGGTTTTTTATTGTCTGAAATTTCTTGCCGATACTGACTCACATCAGATGTAGTTGATCGATACCAACCGCTAACCGCTAACGTCTAACCGCTATCAGGATTGTGGACACCATAACTAAACACTATATTTTGTTGTTGATCTGCAAGTAAAGTAGGGACTCAGTGGATGACTGCTGTTTTGAATAAGCAGTGTTTTCAGGCAGGGGAGCTGCTGTGGCGACGTGGATCCAATACGACACCGGCTTACATTTGCTAATGCCAATAAAAAACGGATGCATGTTGCATCCGTTGTTAAAAGTACTGAGCAGGTAATCCGATGGTTAGTTCAGTTTTGCCTTCAGCGCGTTAACCTGAGCAGCAGACAATGATTTATCGCCAGCGATTTTATCCAAAATTGCTTTGGCTTTATCTTTCTCGCCCTTTTTAATCAGCCCATCTGCGTAGTTTAATAGCACCGCCGCATTGTCTGGCCGCAGTTTTAATGACTCTTCGAACTTCAGCAAGGCTTCGTCGACTTTACCTGAAGCGAGTAATACAGACCCATACGTATCCAGCACATCCGGATTCCGGGGGGCTAATTTCATTGCACGTTCAATATGTTGAGTGGATTCAGCCAGCTTATTGGAGTCGAGCAGGGTCCATGCCAGATTGTTTAGTACAGCTACATTGTCTGGCTCTTTAACCAGTATCTGGTTAAACATCTCAATTGACTTTTGTTTATCACTTTTGAGCATCAGGTTGGCGTAAAACAGCTGCAACGGACCATCATTGGGTTTGGTCGTGAAATGCTGTTCAACAAATTGTTTGGCTTTGTCGATATCTCCGGCACGCTCATACGTATCGGCGATCATCAGTGCCGCCATGGTTGATTGGCTTTGCTGATAACTTTCTGTCAGCGCGGTCAAGGCTTCTGTTGGTTTGGCCGCGGCCAACAAGATCCGGCCTTTGATAAACTGGACGTCAGCTTTACCAGCTTCTTCGGCCGGCAGCGTTGCTAACAATTTCAGTGCTTCATCATTTTTGCCATTTTCTGCCAGTAATTGCACCTGAGTACCAAATAACACTTTGTCTTTCGGCGATTTTTTCAGTTCTTCAGTCGACACGGCCAATGCTTTTTCAATCTGCTTGTCCAGAATGAGTGCGCGAATGTAGGTATATACGGATTCTCGCTCGGCCGAGTTCAGCTGATACCACTGCGCGGCAGCAGCCAACGATGCTTTGATGTCTTTTTTCACTGTTCGCTCATGCTCAATCAGCAAGGCCCAATGTAAAGCATGGCGTTCGGCTAACGGTTGTTTGCTGTCTTCCAGTACCGTCAGCGCTTTATCCTGTTGCTTCTGATCGACCAACATCCGCGCATATAACACCGCGACGTTATAATTGGCTGCCTCTTGTTTATAAAGCGCTTCAGTGCGTTTAAGAGCTGAACTGTCTGCCTCTGTACGCGTCATTGCATATAGTTGCTCCAGTGCCGGCAAATATTGTGGATTTTTATCCAACAAGGTTTCTAATGTTGTTTTTGCCGCGGCGTTGTCTTGTTTCGCTTGTTCAGACACCGCTTTTAACAGATAAGTAAAAGGTAATTCACTTTTTGCGGCCAACGCGTCCTGAATGTATTGCAAAGCAACTTCGTCATTGCCTTGTTGCAACGCCGAAAATGCCAGCATGTTCATACCTTGCACCTTCATCTTTTCGTCTTTCAGCCATTCTTTGGCCAACGCTTCAACTTCTTTGTATTTACCTTGCTGCAGATAAGCAGACGCTAATAACAATTGTGGTTGTTGTTCTTTCGGCGCCATTTTTGCTGCTTGTTCGAGCAAAGACAGACCTTGCGCCTCCTGACCTGGGATGCCGAGCTTTAACGCGCCGATCGCGAGTAAATCCTGCTCAGATTTGGTCTCAGTTCCTTGCTCATATTTATTGACCAGTTCTTCCGCGGCGCCATTAGCTCTTTGCTTCAAAAGCTGGAATGCGGTGGCACTGACCAGCTGCACGTCATTGGCTGCGGCCTGGTTTTTCATTAATTGTTCCTGCGCTGCATCAGTGTTGCCGCTTTGCAGTTGCAGGGCGATATAGAGCTTTTGTGCTGGTGGATAGCTGTCCAGTTCGCCGCGGACTGCCTGCAGGTGATTTAGTGCCTGGTTGCCGAGCCCTAGTTGTGATGCTGCGAGTGCTGCCAGCACTCGGGTACTGACTGAGCTCAATCCAGAGTTAATGGCCACTTCACTATATTCTTTGGCTTTCTGGAAATCTTTTGCTTCAAAAGAAATCACCGCCTTGAGGTAGTTTGCTAACGGTTGTTTCGGGAACAGTTTGAGCAACTTATCAAGTTCAATGCCGGCTTCTTTAAATTTGTCCTGAGCGACATAGGTCTGGGCCAGTAATAAACGTGCCTGATGCCCTGACGGGTTAATTTTCAGATACTCGTTGAAGCTGGCAACGGACGCATCAAACTGAGCGAGCACGTTTTGTAACTTAGCGCGTAATAATAATGCTTCCCGGTATAGCGGGTTAGTTGCCGGGATCCCGGTCAGAGCTGCTAATGCTGCTTCATGCTTTTTGTCCATAATTTGCAGTTGCGCTGAAGCCATCGCTTTGATGCCTGCATCGCTATTTTGCGCCAGGCGCTGTAATTCAGCTTTTGCATCCGCAGCTTCTGAGGCTTCGATAGCTGCCAGAGCCTGATACAGCTGAACAAAATCCAGATTAGCAGCGGAGATGCCGCTTTCTTTACTGAGCTCGGCCAGCTTCGGGAATTGTCCTGCCAGGAAATAGGCCTGCGCTAGCGGCAAAGACAGTTCATTGATGTCAGCACCATATTCTCGGGCGCGTTCCAGCTCTTTGGTTGCTGATAAACCATCGCCAACCTGCAGATAAATCTGACCCAGAGTCAGACGAACTTTGGCATTTTCCGGTTCTTGCTGTAAGGCTGATTTCAGCTCGATCACAGCCGCAGAATATTCTTGCTTACCGATAAAAGTCTGGGCGTCCTGCAGGTGTTGAGTGGCATCTTTTTTACTGCAACCCTGAGTAACCAATGCGGCCAGAATGCAGCTGACCAGGAGTGTTTTTTTCATCTGTGTAATCCTTTATACATTCTCAGGCGTTCTGCCGCGGGCGTTGCGCAGAGTTACGCCGGTTTGATTGATATGGTTAAGCCGTTTTGCCCAGTTTTTCTGTTATAAAATGGCGTAAAGAGCCAACTGTAGTGAACAGCTCTGCGCTGAGTTCTGCGTCGTCGAACACGACATCATATTGGTCTTCCAGCAATGTCAGAATGGTCATAATACTACTGGAATCAAATTCGGGGATGGCACCTAATAATGGTGTTTGATCGGTCAGGTGGTGGTGGGGGCCTAATACCGATAACAGGATCTGTTCGAGCACCTGTCCGGTCTGAGGTTGTTGGTCCCTCATAGTCAACTCCAATGGACATCAGATATTTGCACAATGTACTCTAACACAGATTAATCACAGGCAAACTATTTTGCCGCCGGAAAAATGCTGCCTGTTTTCAGTGAATTGGCGTCATATCCGGGAAAGCTGGCCCACAGGAAATTGCATGCTGCTGACCGACTCACTGGAAGGATTATTGCACCTCGGCGCAACGCGCTGGCCGCTGCAAATTGCGCTGAAAGATCCGCATGGGACTTTGACTTATGCTGAGTTGTTCGCACAGGTGCGGCAGCGCCAACGGCAGTTAGCTGCCGCGGGTTTAAATGCGGGCGATCGCTTGTTGTTACAGCTACCGAAGCAACGTGAGCTGGTGATCGAGTTGTTTGCTGCCTGGAGTCTCGGTGCTTTAGTGGTGCCGGTGCATCAGGCGCTGAAGGCACAACAATTACAATATATTGTGCAGGATTGCTCGCCGCGACTGGTCTCCATGACTGCGGCGAGGCGGACTCAACTTGCAACAGAATTCAAATTACCTGCCGGTTGCGACTGGTTTGACAGCACTGATTTCGATGAAGGCGCGCAGCAGGACCAAAGCCATGTGCAAGCTGCCGGAATGTCGGCGCAGCCGGCGGCGATTCTGTATACCTCAGGCAGCACTGGTATGCCTAAAGGGGTGGTGTTGTCACAGCTGAACTTACTGTTAGGCGCAGCCAGTGTCAGTCAGTATCTCGGTTTGCAAAACGCCGATGTAGTGCTGGCGCTGTTACCCTTTAGTTTTGACTATGGCCTGAATCAGCTGTTAAGTGCGGTCAGCGTGGGTGCCACCGTGGTGTTGCTGGATTATTTACTGACGCAGGATGTCGTGCGTCAGGTTCAGCAGCATCAGGTCACTGTGCTGGCCGCGGTGCCGCCGCTGTGGGCCGCGTTGGCGGATGCGCGCTGGCCGGATGGCAGCGCTATGCAACTGCGGCTTTGGACCAACTCGGGCGGTGCGATGCCACCGGTGTTGCTCAAACGCCTGCAGCAATGTTTTCCTAACGCGAAACCATATTTGATGTATGGTCTGACCGAAGCCTTTCGCTCTACCTATTTATCACCGGATAAACTGCCAGAAAAACCGCAATCGATTGGCCAGGCCATCCCATTTGCCGACGTGCGGGTGTTACGCCCGGATGGCACTGAATGTGCGGAGGGCGAACCCGGAGAACTGGTCCATCGCGGACCGCTGGTTAGTCTCGGTTATTGGGGCAAACCAGAGTTGACCGCCGAGCGATTCAAGCCTGATCCGTTATTGCCGCAGGCTGTTGTACACCGGCCGCCGGCAGTGTGGTCAGGCGATCAGGTATGGCGGGATGCCGATGGCGACCTGTTTTATCTCGGTCGGCTGGATGAAATGCTCAAATGTTCCGGCATCCGCATCAGCCCGACTGAAATTGAACAACAATTTTATGCATTGGTGGCCGGCGTGACAGATGTTGCCGCGATCGCGGTGCCGACTACCGCCGCAGATAATGCTGTGTTATTGCTGTTTAGTGCAGCGGAAGCGCTGGACACCGTCGCACTGATGACGGTGCTTAAGCAACAATTGCCGGCCTATATGTGTCCCAAAGCCCTGATACAATTGCAGCTGTTGCCGAAGACGGCCAATGGTAAACTCGACCGTAAGCAGCTGTCTGTGACTTATAAGGATTATTTTTGTGCACCCTCTGAATCCGCTTAATCCCGAGTTATTCGCAGCGCAGCCACAGCTTGCTGCGGCGCTGACGCCATTTGCTCACCAACAAAATGATTTGCTGGTCGGCGGTAAAACAGCGGCGCAAATCGCAGCGTTATTGGATGCTGAAGTGTTTTATGCATATGACCGTGCTGCCATCAAAGCGCGGGTCCAGTCACTGCGCGCCGCGCTGCCTGCGCGGGTTAAATTGCATTATGCCGTCAAAGCCAATCCGTATTTTCCGGTGGTGCACTGCCTGGCTGCAATGGTCGATGGGATGGATGTGGCATCACGACGGGAACTGGTGCTGGCGCTGCAAAGTGGTGTTGATGCAACACAGATTAGTTTCGCCGGGCCCGGTAAAACCGATGCTGAACTCAAAGCTGCGATCGCCGCAGGCTGTGTAGTGCATCTGGAATCGGCTGGCGAAATGCGCAGGCTACAGGCTTTGTGTTTACAGGCCAATGCTTCTGCCCGTGTCGCGCTGCGGATTAATCCAGAATTTGAACTGCGTGCTTCCGGGATGAAAATGGCCGGTGGTGCCAAAGCCTTTGGTATCGATCAGGCGCAGGTCTGGGATTTATTACCCGAGCTGCAAACAGGTCCGCTGCAGCTGGTCGGTTTTCACTTATATTGTGGGTCGCAAAACCTGCAGGCTGACGCTATTTTACAAAGCCAGCGGCAAAGCCTGCAGTTATTGATGCAGCTGCGGCCGCATTGTCCACAACTGCAGTTTTTTAATCTGGGTGGTGGATTTGGTGTGCCATATTTCCCGGCCGATAAGCCACTGGACTTAACAGCAGTGGGCGCGGGCATGCAGCAGTTATTTGCTGAATTTGCCGCCACTGTAGCAGGGCTTGAAATCATCCTTGAACTCGGTCGCTACCTGGTCGCCCATGCCGGGGTATATTTTAGTCGGGTCATCGATGTGAAAAGCTCGCATGGTCAGCAGTTTGTGGTCACGAACGGTGGTTTGCATCATCATCTGGCAAATTCCGGCAATTTTGGTCAGGTGGTACGGCGCAATTACCCGGTGGTACTGGCCAATAAACTGACCCAGGCACCGGCGGGACCAATGCAGGTGGTCGGGCCTTTGTGTACGCCACTGGATATTTTGGCTGACAAAGTGGCGTTGCCGGAAGCGGTGCCCGGCGACTGGTTTGCTGTGTTGCAGTCCGGCGCTTACGGCGCCAGTGCCAGTCCACAAGGATTTTTGAGTCATGGTGTTGTCGCTGAAATACTGTTGTGAGCCCTGGTTTTTGTCTACAAGGAAGGTCTGATGCGTAAGTATTTTTTTTGGAGCGGTGTGCTCGCCAATATCGTTTTTCTGGCCATTCTGCTGATCTGGGCCCGCAGTATCTATTGGTATGGATTGCCATTGCCTTTGTATAGCCAGAAAGTGGCAGCTGATTTACGCGTCAATTTCCCGAGTGTCGCGTTTGTCGCGCCAATGTTTGATTTCTTTGCCCGTTTCGAACAGAAGAATTATTACTTTCGTACAATCGAACCGGAGCGCTGGAATGGTGTAGGCGCACATCCGGACTATCAGCCGGCAGCTGCTGCGGACCATGTCACAGTGGCCGATATTGACAGCCTGAAGCAGGCCTTAAGCAAGGCAAAACCGGGTCAGCAGATCATCGTTGAACCCGGGACTTATACTTTTGACCGGACTTTTGAGTTGCGTCAGGCCGGCAGTGCCGGCGCACCTATCCGTTTGACCGGCCGGGCGATGCATCAGGTCAGGTTTGAACTGAAAGGCGAGGGGCTGATGTTGCTGGCGCCACACTGGCACTTTGAAAATATCAGCTTTGCCGGCAACTGCACTATGCATGATCACTGTGAACATGCCATCCACATCGCGGGCAAGGCCAGTGATGTTGTGATCCGCAATAACAGCTTTGCCGACTTCAATTCGGCGATAAAAGTCAATGGCCTAAAAGGGAATTACCCTGATCGTGGTTTGCTGGAAAATAACACTATCTACAACAGTAGTGCGCGTAAAACCAAAGGGTCTGCCACGCCAGTAGATATAGTCGCCGCCAATGACTGGCGTGTCGCAGGCAATTTTATTTTTGATATTCAGAAGGCGGCCGGCGATCAAATCAGCTATGCCGCTTTTATCAAAGGCAATGCCAGTGGCGGAGTGTTTGAGCGTAATCTGGTGATGTGTGAGGCCAATTTAAAAGACGGCCGCCATACCGCCATTGGTTTGTCGTTTGGCGGCGGTGGCACTGGTCTGGTCTACAACCGGGATGGCGTGGCCGGAACTGAACATCGTAACGGGGTCATGCGCAACAACATTGTTATGCATTGCCCGAATGATGCCGGCATCTATCTGAATAAAGCCGCAGACAGCTTGTTGGAAAACAATATTGTTTATAACACGGTTGGAGTTGACGTGCGTTATAGCCAAAGCTCAGCACTGTTGCGGAACAACGTGATCAGTGGCCGCGTCAATAACCGTGACGGCGGACAACATCAGCTGGAAGCGAATTGGATTGAAGCACGGAATTTTTTCACCGGTCGGGATCGGTTAAAAGATTTGTTTGTGGCGCCAGATGTGCTGGATTTCAGTTGGCAGCAGCCTTATCCGTTGCCAGCCGCGCCGCAAAAATCAGCGGACGGCAGTATCACTGATTTTTGTGGTGGACTGGTGCAGCAGCCTTATCTCGGCGCCTTTGCCGGCGACCAGTTCTGTATTAAAGCGAAGCCTTGATCTCTGCAGGCTTGGTTGTTGTCGCGGCACAGTTTTTTAAAAACAACACGGATGCGGCCATCAGCTGTTGCAGGTGACCTGCGTCCGTCAGCGTGTGGTTGGCCGCCGTTATGTCGATGACGTTTGCCTGCTGCCACAGCGACTGATAGGCGGATTGCTGTAACAATTGCCGGCATTCGGCTGCAGTCAAATCTGCGCCACTGAGGATTAGCTGCACCGGACCGTTGAATTGCTGCCAGTGCAGCAGCGCCTGCGGTATTGCCGTATCAACATTGAGCGTGGTCAAACTGTCTGTGCCTGAGGTTGTCCGCTGCGGAGTCGTTTGCCGATAGCCCGGCAAAATTTTTGCGAAGGCCGGCCGGATCAGACTGAGAATACTGGTCATACTGGCGCTGGCCTGCCATTGACCGCGGAGCAGTTTTTGCCAGAATTCTGCCGACAAAAGCCGGCGCAGGTAATAGAACTTCAGCATAGTGCGGGCATGATTTTCTGTGGTTCGGCACCAGGGATTCAGCAGGATCAGCGCCTGTGGTTGCAGCCACGGGCTCGCTAACAGTGCCGCCGTTGCGCCATCACATAAGCCGAATAACACTATGGGTCTTGCCTTGCCGAAATATTGCTCAAGTTGGGCTGGCAGTTCGGTCAGATAACTGGCGTGATTAACAAAAGTCCCAGGCTCACCATCTGCGTCCCCAAATCCAGGAAAATCAAAGCGTAAACTGGCGAAGCCGGCCCGTTGCCAGTGCAATGCCAGTTGTTGTTGCATCCGGTGGCTACCGGTGCGGGTCTGGGCGCCACCATTGACCATCAGCACTAACAGCTCTGAAGCTGCCGGCTGATAAATACCAAGGCTTTGCTGTCCGGCAAAGTTTAGTGGCACTACCTCGGCAGCTCCAGCCGTAAGACCGGACTGCGCACACCCATAGCTTAGTGGGTGCATGGGACGGCTCCGGTTAAAAATGTCAGGCTGGCTGCTAACAAATCACCGGTATCTGTCGGCTCCTGACTCAGCCAGTAGGGAGCCGCCAAAATGGTCTGCAGCTGTAGTTCGGGATGCGCCAGTTGAACTTTTTTTGCCACAGCACTCATTTCGCCGGTTAACGAGCTTTCCAGCCACAACATCGCACTGGAACCGGACGGTAACTGCGGTTGTAATGCCTGAATGTCAGTGCGCAGCTGCAGGGGGACTGCATAGCCGGCGACATCAAGAATGTCATCTGATGGAGTCACGGCAGCAGAGCTGAGCAGCTGTTGGCGTTGTAACTGTTGCCAGAAGCGCTCGGTTTGTAGCAGCGGCTGCCATAGCAGGATCTGTGTGATATTCAGTTGCGACTGCAAGGCTGGCAGCCAATCCAGCAGCAGTGCAGCGCCAAACCTGCAGCCAAGCAGCTTGACCTGCGAATACTGTTGCAGCTCCGGCAAAACATGCAGCAGATCTGCCCGCCATTGCTGTAACGAAATCTGGCTGAATTGGCCTGCACTGTCACCAGTGCCGGTAAAATCAGGTAAATAACTGTCGATACCAAAGCTCGCCAGTTGACGGGCCAGCTTGGCGAACAAACGCCGACAGCAATTCATTTCCTCGGCAAAAGGCGGCAGGAACAATAGCGCGGTATGGCCAGGTGATGCGGCTGAATGCCATTGCGTCAGCAGCCAGCGGTCTTCGATATAACGTGCGGTCAGCACCGCTTGTGCCGACATTAATCCGGATTTTTTTGGCGTATCAGATGGCTGCATCAATTGGTTTCCATGTCAGCGGGTTCTGGCTACAGCGACGATGCGTTGCTTCCACTGTCGTATGCGCGCTTTTAGCCGTAACAGCGCAAACTGCAGCAAAGCTGCCGGCTGATTCAGCCGATAAGCCTGCAGCTGATACAGCGGCGTCATGTTATCCATCCACTGCGCTTTATAATGATCATTGCCGGTCAGAAAATCGATGGTATGGACCTGGTCCACCTCGATCACATGATCCAATAAGGCCGCAGTTAACACAGTCCCCGGCGAATAGTGATCAAAAGTCTGGTCTTGCGCCAGTTTATAGATAGCCGCGACGCCATCCGCCACCAGCCAGCATTGGGCTGCAACCGGGCGCCCCTGCAGCCAGAGTACACCCAGCCGCAAACTGTGGTTGTGCGACGCAAGGTCCAGCAACGCATTGATAAAATCCGGATTCGGCTCTGCCGGTTTCCAGCTGTGCTGATAGACCTGCCAATAGGCCGCTACCAGCTCCGGTGTCGCCAGTTGGCTGATATCAATATGGGCGCCATCTGCGACCAGTTTTTGCCGTTTACGCCGGATAGTATTGCGTAGCTGTGAAGGTCGTTGTTGCCAATAATTTTCTGCCCGGGCCGTCCAGTTATCACTGCAGTGACTGAAAAAAAAGCCCCAGCCGGGCACTTGCAGTTGTTGCAGTTGCTGCTGTTGTCCGGCCGTCAGTGGCTGTAGTTGTAACCGCTGGATCGCAGGGTACGTCTTACCGACAGTTTCAAACAACTGTAGCCAGTCACCAGGAAGAGCCGGTGCTTTTGGCCCGAGCGCAGGGGAATAATAGTTAGATAAGCTATTGATCTGCCGCCCGCCAGCACTGCAATACAGGGCAAGTTGCCACTCTGCTGCGCTGTCGCCAGGCTGATCGGCGCCTAGCATATAACACTGTGAGTCGGTCATCCCCATGAAGCGGGCGAGGTGCTGATACCAAGGTGCCGGCTGAAACCAGGGCATCGCTGAATGGTCATCCGGCTTTGCGCCAACCGGCCATTGGCTATGTACCTGCTTATTTTCTACCGGCAGTGTCTGTCCGGCTTGCGGCCGCTGTGTCACATCAGCGTCCGGCATAAGCCTGTTTAAGTTTTTGGTCAATGCGCTTTAATGGTACATCCATCCGTGTGCACCCAATTTGATCCGGCCGTACATTAAGTTCAATCATTTGTGGACCATCGGGGGCGATGGCGACATCAACACCCGCCACCCGCACATGCGGAAATGCCTGCAGCGCCTTGCCGGCAATCGCCTGACATTCTGCCCAGAACGGTATTTGCACACCGCTGACCTGAGCGCCGGTATCCGGGTGCTGCGCCAGCTGGCTCCATGGTTCACGGGAGTATGATGCGAATTTTAACTTGCCAGTCTGAATATCAATAGGGCAATACAAGCCGCCGCTGCTGGTATTATCAACCAGACTACCTTTTTGGCCGACACGTAAAAATGCACCGGCGATTTCGGTTTTTCCCGGCAATTGATAAACCCAGATGCGCAGCGTATTCACCGAATTTGGATGTAAAGCTTCCACAACCGGATGTTGTTGTAAATAACGTTCAATGATGTAGCCGTCGGGGTTTTGTTGCGCCTGTTGCCACCAGCTGTCAATGCTGACCTGTACTCCGCTGAATGGGTGCTCAAATACCACGTCATCCGCTTGCTGCACCACTGCAAAAGCTGAAAAACCGGCACCACCAAAACCTTCCACCAGCTTTAAACAAATTTTCTGGCCAACCAGACCAGCACACAGCTGTTTCAGCTGCAAAAGTGTTTGCAGCGGGGTGCCATCAGCACAGACGCCGGCTTGCGGATGCAGATAAGCGATAAATGCTGGTGTGGGTACTGCAAGGAGCTGCAATACCGCTTTCTCTACTACCTTGTGCTGAGAAGATTTTTGATAGGGCCGCGCATTCCAGCGGTCAATAAAAGCATTGTATTCAGTGTTGTTGACGTGCAGCCACTTGTCATTGAATGGCAGATCCGGTCGCCAGAACTTGCCTTGAATGTAATAACCAGGGCCAATGCGACGCAACAAAAACAACGCGGTCATCTCTGCCAGTTGTCGCCATTTCGGCAGTTGCACGATCTGCAGATTGTCCAGTTGTTGCCAACAGCGTCGAATATCTTTCCATGCTTGCATAAAGGATCCAGGGAGCAGATTTAATACGTATGCCAGCTTTGGTTGCCATAATACGTGAAGTGATACAGCGCACGAGATTAATGCGTTTTCCAAAGCCTGTAAAGCTGTGGTCTGAACAGGTCGGCACGCTGTCCGCCCGACCTCACGCTGTGGCATAATGCAAAGAGATAGACGAATCGGCAAATTGTCGGTGCGGTTGATGACAATGACGGGGCTTCTGATGAAAAATTTGTGGTTATTGCTATGCATAACCGGGTTAATTAGCTGTGGCAGCGGTGGTGGAGACAGTCCAGCGCCAGCGCCCACGCCGGTCGTCACTAATAAAGTTGTCCAGGTTACGGTAAACGGTACCGGACAGGTCAGACTCAGCGATGGTCAGGTGTGCCAGCAAAGCTGCAACCTGACGGTCAGTAACAGCAATATCGAATTAACGCCAGTTGCGGCAGAGGCTACGCAGTTTGACAGCTGGCAACAGGACTGTTCAGGCACCGGTAGTTGCCGGCTCGATTTGACTACGCTAAGCACAGCCAAAGTGGTAGCCAGTTTTGTACCACGACATGTCGCATTGCGACTGACTTCACAGCCCGGTGGTAGTATTGACTATAGCGCCGGCACACTAACGGGAAGCTGCAGCAGCAGCTGCAGCATTACGGTGCCATTCGGTACTAATGTTGCGTTACAGGCCAAAGCCAACACCTACAGCGATTTTACCGGCTGGCAAAATATCTGCAGTGCCACTGCAACGTCGCCTCGTTGCGAATTTGTCTTGAGAGAAGAGGCAAATATCGTGGCCAATTTTGCCACGCAGCAAGTCGAGTTAAAGATTGTGGTCAGTGGTCCGGGTGAAATTAGCAGCCCGACGTTGAGCACGCCGTGTCGTACAGATTGTAACTACAAAGTGAATGCTGGTACTCAGGTAGAACTCAAAGCCTCTGCCGATGCAGGACAACGTTTTAGTGGTTTTAATCTGCCATGCCTTAATGCAACGCCCTGTACTGTCACCATGGAAACCAACCGGACAGTCACTGCCGGTTTTGTCGCTGATGAACCGGCGGCGGACGATAATGTCATCACGCTGACGAACCCAACCAGCCAGGCACTGACCAACTATCCGTTGCAGTTTGCCCGGCCTTTTGTCGCGGGGGAAATCACCCAGGCGCCGCAATTAAAATTGGCAGAGCAACTGTTGCCAACTCAGGCCGACATCAAACAGCGTTATCCGGACGGCAGTGTGCGCCATGCCATTATATCGGTGCTCATCCCCGAGATAGCGCCGAATTCGACCGTCAGACTGCAGCTGGTGAACCAGCCTGTCAGCACCAATCAAACAGGCCTGAGCCAGGCACAAATGCTGGCTGATGCCTTTGATTTTGATGCCCAAATCAAAGCAGTATTTGCCGACAATCAGACACAACAACGATCAGCACGTGAGTTGCTGAGTAAAGGGAAATTCAGTTACTGGGTGCAGGGACCGATTGCGACTACGGTGTTAATTGCAGATCACAGCGAAGAGCGGACCGGTGATTTTGGTGCAGACACACACAGATCAGTGCGGCCACTGTTTTATGCCACGTTTTGGCCGGCGCTGAACAAGGTGCAAGTCCGGTTTGTTGGTGAAGTAAGTAATACTCAGGCATTGCAGGACCAGACTTATGATCTGACTTTGCTGGGCGGCGCCAAAGCACCACAGGTGTTATACCAGCAAACTGAATTACCGCATCTGGCTATGACACGCTGGACCCGTCAGTTCTGGCTCGGCGAGCAAGTGCCAGTGCTGTCACTGAATCACCAGTTAGGTTATCTGAGCAAAACCCGGTTGTTGCCGAACTTTGACTTAAAACGCAAAGTGCCGGAAACCACGATGGCAACACAGTTCAGTAACTGGCAAAAAACGGCGAAGGATCTGTATAACATTGGTTTCTGGCAAAAATCGATGCCAGCTGCCGGCGGCCGCCAGGATCTGGGCTTATATCCCAGCTGGACAGTACGCTGGCTGTTCACCGGCGATTGGCGGATGACTGAAATTGCGCTGCGTCAGGCTGAACTGAGTGGCGCCTGGCCCATCCATTTGCGGGAAGGAGGCAGCGGGCGCACTTTTGATGAAGCACGTCTGGTGTCGGGGCTGGGCCGGATCCTGTCGATTAATCCGGGCGGTCGTCCGACTTTATGGTTTAAATCTGACCGGTTGACCTGGCCTGAAACGGCAGCCGGAGATCGCATTCAGGTGGTATCAGCACTGGCGTCCAACAGCTGGGTGCCGGATGTTGCACATCATCCGGACCTGGCGTCTGCACAATATTTGCTGACCGGTGATTATTATTTCCTCGAGCAAAGCTGGTTTTCTGCGGCCTATACCACGATGAATAACAATGCCGGTGCAGGGGGCTCGACGCTCGGTCGTGGTCCGACCGGCAGCGAAGGCGCATTATATTCAGGCGAAGCCCGGGCACAGGGCTGGGCCTTACGCAGCCGGGTGCATGCCGCTTCGGTGTCGCCTGACAATTCGCCGGAACGGGCTTATCTGGAATTGTTGACTGTCAAAGCGCTGGAGATCTGGGAAGGTTTGTACGATGTGGCGAATCCTGCCGCCAAATATCCGGACCTGCGCACTTTTGGCCGCAGTAAGATTGGACCGAAAGAATTCCCTTATGCTGCGGGAGCACCATCGCCACTCGGACAATGGAGCCACAGCGAGCAGAAAGAGACAACCTTCAGCGATGGCTATTATGATTACAGCAAGGCGGCCGCCGGTGCTTCGCCCTGGATGGCGCATCTGGTGATTCTGGCGCTCGGCAGAGCAGAAGAGCTGGGTTATCCTGCCGGTCCGATGAAAGGTTTTGTTGGCCGGATGCTGACGGGGCCGGCGACGACCGAGGGATTCCCACTGGAACTGTTGTCGGCGTATCGCCAGCCTTCGATCCGCCAGCCAGACGGGCTCTGGTTTACCAATTGGCTGCAGGTACAGGATGCCTATCTGGCGACTTATCGTGCCGAAGAAATCGCCCGTTATGCCACTGGTGTAACCATCGATGCTGAGTTTGGTTATAACGCCATTGTACTGGCAACCTCAGCTTACCTGACTGACTTGCCGGGGGGAGCCCAATTGTATAAGTTCTATTCAGAGCGCTGGGGCAATCTGGTTGAACTCGACAGATCACCGAAATGGGCATTAAAACCACGTTAACCAGACTGGTTGACAGGCGTTAATGCCAGTGGGTTAATAGTAACTAATTCAATCGGCTGATGTTTTTAGATGGACAGTATCAGCTTTACTTAGTGTGATGGGGAAGGGATCGATGAAAAACGTTGCAGTGGTAACGGGTGGTACCCGTGGGATTGGAAAGGCAGTGTCAATCGCACTGCAACAGCAGGGTTATACCGTGGCGGCCGTATACGCCAGCAATGATGCAGCTGCAGAGCAATTCAGCACTGAAACCGGCATCCATGTGTATAAATGGGATGTCAGTGATTTTGCGGCTTGTAATAGTGGTTTGGCGCAGGTTGCGGCAGATCTCGGGCCTGTCGCTGTCGTGGTGAATAATGCCGGTATTACCCGCGACACTATGTTTCATAAAATGACGCCAGAACAGTGGCATGCGGTGATTAATACCAATCTGAATTCGCTGTTTAATATGTGTCGCCCGGTGATTGAAGGTATGCGTGAACGTGGCTTTGGCCGCATCATCAATATTTCATCAATCAATGGTCAGAAAGGTCAGCTCGGTCAAACCAATTACAGTGCAGCCAAGGCTGGTGATATCGGTTTTACCAAGGCGCTGGCACTGGAAAATGCCAGTAAAGGCATTACCGTGAATGCAGTGTGTCCGGGTTATGTTGAAACCGATATGGTGAAAGCGATGTCACCCGATGTCGTCAGTGCGAAAATTCTGCCGAATATTCCGGCGGGTCGGCTGGCCCAGCCGGAAGAGATCGCCCGCTGTGTGGCATTTCTGGCATCAGCAGATGCAGGTTATATCACAGGTTCTACGCTGTCCGTCAACGGTGGCCAGTATCTGGCATAACGCGGTCTGATGCAGCACGCTGAGTTGCATGTGCTGTACGGATAGAGGTGCCGGGCAATTTGATAGCCCGGCACCGTAACAGTTCCCGACGCTACAATAGCGTTAGTGCCCGACCGGCCGGTTTTGTAGTTGCTCCGGTGTGGCGTAAATAGTAATGCCAACGGCCGCCAGTTTTTCCAGTTGCTGGTAAAAATCCTGTGCACCAATCAGCCAGCATGATGCAGCGCCGACCTGGCCCTGCCGTAACAAACCACAGGCGACTAATTCGTCTTTCATATACTGCTGCAAATCGCTGCGGGACGGGTGATCAATCCGCATCGCGGCCAAAGACTTGTCGTAAGGCCTGACCGGCACTTGCCAGACTTTATCCTGATCATCGATACAGCGCAGCAAACACTCGGATTGCCAGACCGGCAACGGAAATTGCGCACCCATGGTATCTTCCAGCAGATGGTAAAAAGTGACCGGTCCCATACTGATGCCAAGACCCAGCACTTTAGCCTGTGGCAGTGTGGCGAAGCGTTGCCAGGGCGAGCCTTCGCCAAACACTGATGGCGCTTTGTGATGTGCTTCCGTCAGAAAAACGGCATCTTTCCCCCAAACCGACACGGAATGCGTCGGGTGCAGGCTGCGCTGCACGCCGCTCGTTGCCAGGAAAGCCTCCGGTAAACGGCCCATATGGGTGCCGTGGATCCTAAGGTCAAAACAATAATCTGTCAGCTTGCAGGTATTGTCGATAGTGCCGCCAGGCAAATAATAAGTCGGTAACAGAATATTGCCATTGGGACCGACGGCAGCTTGCAATGCCGCGATCACTGCAGCCGGGCCGCCTTCGACATAACCCAGACTCTTTAATGACGAATGCAAAAAAATCGAATCACCAGGCTGGACGCCAAGTGCCCGCAGTTGTTGTGTCAGCTGTTGCTGACTGACATGTGGGGCCTGTTCTTTCAGCTCTTTGGCCGATTGCTGCCGTTGGTAATGCTTTAGCAGCTGTTTCAGCTTTTGTTTCAGATAACTCAGCATAATGGTGGTAGATCCCTGCTCATCAAAATTTCATATACATTATTCAGAATGTTATGGTCTGCTCATCTGGGCGTTGAGCAGCATGTCTTTGTTCGCAGCTATTCTGGTTGAACTCTGCGCATACAAGGTTAAACTACACCGACTTCAGCTTAAGAAACAATGACAAATGGAATTTTTGCAGTCTGCGGCGATCTCGGCCGAGCTTTGGCAGGCCTCGTTACCTGAACTCAGTCAGGTCAGTGTTTATCAGCAATGGGGCTTTAGTGAGGCGATTGCTGAGGCTTATGGTTATCAGCCGCAGCGCTTTGCCATGCGTCAGACTAATGCCAGCCACTACAGTGCTGTCGTCACGTTGTTTCGCTTCGGTAAGACCTGGGTTTCTCTGCCATTTTGCGACTGTGGTGGTATTGCGGCGGTAGACGCCGCAGCTGGTGCAGAAATGCTGACAGCACTGCAGCAACATCTAAACGGTCAACCGGTGATCCTGCGTCAGATGCATTCGTTGTCGCCGCAGCCCGATGAATTACATCTGCAGCAACAGAAAGTACGGATGGTGCTGGCGTTACAAAGTGATGCCGACGCGCAGATGCAGGCATTTAAAGCCAAACTCCGATCGCAGATCCGTAAACCTGAGAAAGAGAATTTTTATTGTAAACAAGGCGGTATCGAACTGCTGGCAGATTTCTGGCAGGTCTTTACCTATAACATGCGTGAACTTGGCTCGCCGGTACATAGCAAAGCGTTGTTTGTCGCGCTGATGCAGCAAGCGGATTTACGCAGTCAGATGTTCGTGGTGTACAGCCCGGAGCACCAGCCAGTCGCTTGTGGTTTTGCCATGGGTTATGGCGGTATGCTGGTCAATCCATGGGCCTCTTCAGACCGACGCTTTCAGAAACATGCCCCCAATATGCTGCTGTACTGGCAGATGCTGCAATTTGCCATTGCCAATGGCTATCAGCACTTTGACTTTGGCCGCTCCACACCAGGTGAAGGCACATACAACTTCAAGGCGCAGTGGGGCGCTGAGCCTGAACCGCTGCATTGGTACAGCAGCGAAGCGGACGCCGGTACTATCGCTGATAGCCGGTTGAAGCAGCTGGTGATCCAAATCTGGCAGCGTTTACCTTTGCCGTTGGTTAACCAGTTGGGCCCGGTTTTGCGTAAACGCATTCATCTGTAACAGCACTCTACAAAGGAATGGCTATGACGCTGCAGGCCCAGCTAGTTAAATCTGATATGGTCGCGCACTTCAGCACAGCGGACTATTGTCTGTGCTCGCGGGATCACACGGTGTTTCAGTTCGACTATCACAGCAGTCAATTGCGCAAAATCTGCCAATTACCGCCGGCGAAAGCTGGGTTCATCGGCTTCCTGAAAGACAAAATTGCCCGCAGCAGTCTGTACCGGCGTTTGCGACCAGCGCCGGGCCTGAGTCATCTGACGCAGACACCGGATGGCACCATTGTCATTGTCTATGACCGGATTTATCTGTGTAAGCCAGGTGGTGACGCCAGGTCCGCCATGCCATTAGTCAGCAGCCTCGGGCGTTTTGCGCCGCCGCTGCGTAATGGCATGGCCGTAGAGCAGCGCACGGGACTGGTGTATTTCGGTGAATATCTGAATAACCACAGCCGTGATGTACGCGTGATTTGTATTGACCCTGTACTAGACACGGCCCGGATCTGCTGGCAGTTCAGCCGGCAGCAAATCAAACATATTCATGCCATTGTGTATGACCCATTTCGCCAGCGCCTGTGGATCACCACCGGTGACAACGATGCAGAATCAGCGTTTTATTACACGGACGACGGTTTTGCCAGCGTGCACAAATTTGCCGGCGGCGATCAGACCTGGCGTGCCACCGGGTTATTGTTTGATGAAACTGGCATGGAATGGGGCATGGATGCCGGCAAAGACGCACCAGCCGACGCAGTTAATTATATTTGGCGCTGGGATTTTGCCACGGCCAGCAGGACGCAACGTTGTATTATCGGAAACCCGGCTTATGCGGTCAGTTCGCTGGATAATGGTGGTGCTGTGCTGACCACGACCTACGAACCCGGGCGCTTGCAGGATACGCCCGAGCAGAGCGCGTTATGGTATCGCAGCCCGGCCGGCGACTGGCAGCAAATCTATGCGCAGGATTATCAGTACAGAGCCATGCCGGGTGTCAGTAAATACGGCATGTTATACATTGCGCAGGGCACAATCCCGGCAGCGCAGTTGCTGTTTTCGCCAGTGAATTGTCGCAGCGGCCAATTTGGCATCTTCCGCCTGCCGCCGCTTTAACGACGACAGGCGTTATCTGCCTGACCGGTTTCGCGACACCGGCCCGTTTAATCGGCGAGCCGGCTGAATGGCCAGCGTTTGAGTTTTTCCGCTTTGATACCCAGTTCCAGTAAGACTTCGTGGCAATCGCGAAGTCCGTCTTTGCGCACATAAATCAGGTACATAGCATAACTCAGCACGCCGGTGACTACTTTCACCAATAACACTGTGACCGGTATAAGCTGTAGCTGCTGATAACAAAACCATGCGGTCAGCCAGACCGTGGCACACATAAACAAAGCCGCTTCGAGCGGTGTTTGCAGCGCTTTAAAATACCGACGTAACGAGAAATGCAGATGGCGGCGCGCCTGCACAAACAGATACACCGACGACAGCGGATAGGAGATCAGCAATGCATAGGCTGCACCCATCAGCCCGCCATTCACCACGCCAATATACACACTGAGTGGGATGGTGACCGCGCACAAAGTGGTGTAGCTGGCGGTAATACCCGGTTTGCCAATCGAGAAAAATGCCTGCGTGATCAGCGGGTCTACTGACTTCACTAAACCGATGACACAAAGTACCTGTAAAATTGGCACCGCTTCGAGCCAGTTGTCGCCAAGCACAACCGGCACCAGTTCCGCCGCCGACAGGCCCATGCCAAGAAAAATCGGAAACGACAGCAATGCGATACCGGAAGTTAACCGGCGCAGCGCATTGTCTAAGCGTTCTGGCTCTTTTTGCATGCGGGCGAATAAAGGCACAGATGTCTGGATCACCAGGCTGGTGATGTATTGTGTCGGCAATGTCGCTAAGGTGGACGCCATCGAATAAACCCCCATCGCGCTGGCCCCCAGCACTTTGGTGATGATTGGCGTTTTGGCGCTGTTGTACAGGTACCAGGTAATTCGGGAGTAGGTCACTGCGGCGCCGAACTTCATCAGACCCATGGCTGCTCGCATATCGCCAAGGCGGCTCGGTAACCAGTTACTGCAGAGAAACAGGCAAATGGAACGAAAGCTCTGCGCCGCGATAAAACCCCAGACCAATGACCAGGCTTTAAAGCCGAGCCAGGCCAGCACCAGCGTCACGATACATTGCAGCAGGATCATCGCAAATTCGATACCGGCATAGACTTTGAATCGCATCTCGCGTGCCAGCAATGCATCCGGTACTGTGGACAGCGCGCCAATAATAAACGTCAGACTGACCACTGCCAGCATACCGGCGAGTTCAGCATAACCAAAATAGCCGGCCAGCCAGGGACTGGCCAGATACAGCGCACCATACAAGGCAGAGCTAATAAATACCGCCAGACAAAAAGCACCGTTCAGCTCCTGCGCGCTGATCTCGGCGCGGTGTTTGATCGCTGCCCCAAGGCCAATTTCATTAAAAAAGCCGATAAAGCCAACGATCACCATCACGATAGCCATCAGGCCGTAATCTTCCGGAGTCAGTAAACGGGCCAGGACCAGCGTATTGACAAAGGAAATCAGCTTGGCTGCGCCTTTGCCCATGCCAAGGTACATCAAACCTTTCAGAGTTTTATTTTTAAGCTGGTCCACGTCAGTTCCGTTGTGCTGTTTGAGATGACAGTTGTGTCAATAACGTCGCGAGTTGCACTGCGCCCTGAAACCGGCTGAAGCTATCAGGTACTGTTACTGTGTCAGATGCAGACCGGTTGATTAATTGCTGCAAGGCACTTTTTATTTCCGAGCTTTGCCAGACCCGCAAACAATCCGGCACGCGGCGGCACACATCGGCAGTGGCACTATCCGGCGGGCAAATGGCCAACAATGGTTTTGCTGACTGCACATAATCGTACAATTTGCCCGGCACCTGATAGTTGAAAATTTCATCCTGGATCAGTAAGTTGGCAGAAGAACCCATCATTTCGGCCTGGGCTTCGGCAAAAGGCACCGCCGGCAAAAATTCGACCAGTTCACTAATGCCAAACCGTTGCAAATCACTGGCGAACTTCTCCGCTTTGGCACTGCCGCGAAACTTCAGCACGAAGTTCTGTCCATTGACCAGTCCCTGTTGTTTCAGCTCACTGATCGCCTGAAACAGTGGGCTGACGTCGCGGCCATTACCATACAAAGCGCCACTGTACAGCAGGGTGTACTTGTCCGGTCTGGTCGCGTCTGGCAATGGAGTTGGCACATAGCCATTTTCAATGACGTTGAATTTATCTGCTGGCAGCATTGGATAGATCCGGCGATATAACTGCGCCGCAGCTTCGCAGGTCATCACGACTTTGCTGGCCTGCAGCATCACTTTACGTTCCAGATGGCGCTGGATGGCATTAAAGTGCTGGTAGGCCGGATTGTAATGACATTGCAGCGGATCGCGGAAATCGGCCACCCAAGGCAGCTGATGCTGCAGACTGAGCTTGCGGCCAATCAGATGTGACGTCATCACCGGATAGGTGGACCATAACAGCTGGATATTCTTCTCACGGATCAATCTGTTACCAAGCTGCACCGCCGGAAAATACCAGGGCCAGTAGCGGTCTGGCACTGCCAGTATGTCAGGCGAACGGCCGGCGACGGCAATTTTTTTACTGATATCAGTCGCCTTTGCCCGGTAAATACGGTCAGCCAATGCGGCAGGAACCTGCAAATCATGGTCAAACCGCTGATAGACGTCCGGCGTGGCGGTCAGGATGTAGGGATCCCAGCCCAGTTCAAGCAGATACTGAGCAAAACGGTACGGGCGCTGTACACCGGCACTGCGCGCCGGTGGCATTTCAAAAGCAATCAGCAGGACAGAATTGGCGGCCATCAGGCACTGACTCCAAGCAGATGACGTAATAACGCACTGAAGCCAGATAACTCAGCTTCCAGTTCCAGCCAATGTACATCTTCGCCATCCAACACCCGGCGGATTTGCAGCGGATCTGAGCCAGGCTGATGTAAGCCAATATGCGTCGTGGTTGCAGTTTGCACGCCATTGCTGTGCAATAGTGGCAGATGTGCGGCCTGATACTCGCCACTGGGATAACAGAAATGTACCAGCTGCTGTGCCGGTGTGAACTGAGCTAACCAGGCACGGTTCTGGTCGATTTCATCGGCAAAAGCCGCACTGTCCAGCGGACTACAATGGCGATGGGTGTGTAATTGCAATTCAACATTGGCTTGTTGTAATGTGGCTAATTCATTTTGGTTCAGTAGCCGGAACAATGGTTTGCCAGCATGCACCAGACTGACACCCAGCTGCGCAGCCAGGTCATACAAAGCGACGCTGCGCTGTGCGACATCGGGTAACGAATCCAGTTGCTGACAGATTTGCCGGACTAATTCGGCGGGATTGGCGGCTGGCAATGTGGCGTTCAGCACTGGTTGTCCCGGCAGCGTCAGCGACATGGCGTGCTGGCGGCTTTTCCATAACAAATACGACACCGCGACATTCAATACCGGGATCTGCTTGTCGGCATAATAGCTGGTGACATACAACATCAGCGGAAACTGATGTTGTTGCAACGTCCGTCCAACCAGCTCAGCGGTGCCAGACCAGCCGTCGTCCATTGTCAGCACCAGTTGCCGCTCGCGCTGTGGGTTAGCCAGCGCGTCAGACAGCGACACTATCCGGTATTGACTGCGGGCCAGATAATTCAGCCGCGCGGCAAAAGTTTCCGGTCGCATAAACAGTTTCGGCCGGAACTGATGTTCATCCAGATAGGCAAAACCGTGGTAACACAAGACCCGGACATGGTATCGGTATAAATAATGGCAAATGGCAAAAACACCGAAAGTCCGTGCCAGCCACAAGAACATCAGCTTAATTTTTTTAGACATGATTGTGCCAGTTCCGTCAGAAAAGACTTGGTGTTCAGCAACGCCAGTCGTCGGTCACCCGGGTAATTTAAATCTGATTTGATTGCCGGATGCAAAAAATACAGGAAAAAACCCAGCAGGCTTTTAAGTTTAGGCAATGCGGCAACCTGCGGATCTTTCAGCTTGGACAACAAATAGCCAAAATCAGCCGGAAAGGCATGGCGTGCCCGGATCTTCGCGGTCAGTCGCACCGGCTGTGCGGGTTTGACGTCAAACAGGAAATAATCCATTTGGATCACCGGGAAATGGATGCCAGCATGAATATCCAGATTCAGCGCCGCCCAGTACCGTGAGTTCAGTTCGATAAAATCAAAGGTCTGAGTCTGGTGGTGCCATTTATATTCGACCATCGCTGGTCCATTCCACCGCAGTGCTTTTAAGCGGTGCACGGCATCCTGGTACATAGGTTCAAACCACCAGCTTTCACGCAGCGAGGTCAGACCGCCGGTGTGTGGATTTTCGTGGCTGGCCACAGCCATCGATTCTGCCAGGATCTGACCATCCTGCATCAGCAGGTTCACGGTGGCTTTGACGCCCTGGCTGCAATCTTGCAGCAATACTTTATGGTAGTTGGCAAAAGCGTCGATGACAGCCTGGCGTGCGTCCTGCGCCTGGCTGACTTTACGCACCAGCGCCTGATCACCGCTACGGGCGTAATATCCGTCACCTTTGACAAAATACGGCAGACGCCAGCCGGTAAAATCGACTGCGTCAAAGTCACTGGGACTATCCAGTACGGCAGTACGCGATATGTGCGCATGCAACTGTGTATCAGCTGATTGCAAAAACTGATTAAATACAAACACTTTTGATAAACATCCGTACACTAGCTCCGCGTCTGGCGGAATGGCCATCAGCGGGCTGAACTCGGCAAAACAATCACGGACGGCCAGCAAAAAACCTTCACTGGGAATAATGGCGCGGATATTTGCTTGCTGGATTAGGTCGCGCAGCCAGCCGAGGTAGGCCGGATCTTCATAGGCCGGACACTGATAATGAAAGCTGGCAAAAGCCGACAGACAGCCCAGGGCGCCGGCTTTGGCAGATGCCGCGTGCACCTGATAACCATGTTGTCCGAGCGATCGGACCACGGCGACTGCGCCTAATGAATCCGCTTGTGGTACAAAAATCGCGTAGGCCTGCCGATCTGCAGCGCTGACCTGTTGTCTGTTGTCTGCATTAGTTGCCATGTGTACCTACCCATTCCTTTAAGAATCTGATGCTGTAGCGTTCGGCCACAATATGTAACGCCAGGCGTAAACTGAATAGCCACGGGTTGCGATCCCAGGGCGTGAAACGTCGCAAACGGAAACGACACTCTTCTGTCGGTCGGGCCTGGCCCCAATCCGTGCAAAAAGCCGCCGCAAAACCACAGTCCTTGACCTGAGCGATATGCTCGTCTGAAAAGTCGACGGCGAATTTACCATTCGGATAAGCAAAATAATGCACCGGCTGCGCTAATAGCTGTTCCAGAATCGCTTTACTTTGGGCGATTTCCTGGCGTGCGGTCTCGGCTGATTCCAGCGCCAGAATTGGGTGGTGCACCGTATGCGCACCAATTGTCATGCCCGCCGCGGCCATTTGCTTGAGCTGCTCTGCGGTGACAAATTCATGATGCATTTGCGGCACACCGGTCTGCGCGATGAGAGCTGCGATCAGTTGGTTTCGTTGCGCCATCGCGTGATATTTAATCAGGTCGGTAATGGCGACAATACTGCGATGGCGCTCGGTTTTCCCGCTGGTTGCAAACTGACGGTCTTGCAGCTTTAGCATGGTGATTTCAGCGGGCGCCTGCAAAATTGCGTTGGCTATTTGGTTTTCCCACAGGTAACCCTGCTGTAAGCCTTGTGTGCTGATAAAAAAAGTGGCCTGAAGCTGGTAACGTTGCAACAACGGAAAAATGTGGTCAAAACAATCGGCAAAACCATCATCGATAGTAATGACGACCGCATTGGCCGGCACTTTCCCTTCAGCAGCCAGTTGCAGCGCTTGTTCCAGTGATAACACCCGGAAAAAGCGTTTTAACTGCTGCAGTTGCTGTTCAAACACACCAACATCCAATACCTGTTCGTTCCAGAAGGTATGAATGGGCATGACCCGGTGATAATTCAGCACTGCGAAGCTGGACCCGCTGCTGGCGGGTTGTTTGCATTCTTGCTGTATTTGATTGCGCTTTACCATCACAGCCTATGACTTCCCTGGCAATGTCTGAAAAGCCGGAGCGGCAGAAGCACCGGCGTTGGCAGTTTCTGCACGTTGTTGTCGCGCCATGGTACAAAGCACCACAGCCAAACCAATGATCACAAAAGTTAAATCGAAGTAGGGCTGACTGAGCAAAGCACCGCTGACGCCAAAGACAATCATCGACACCTTCAGACTATTTGCCACGTTGCGCAACCATTCGTTTTCGCCGGCGTGGCTTGCCGCATAACCCAAATGCCGGTAAGCCGCCAGTAATAACATCAGGTAGATGAACAAGCCGCAATAACCCAAATCGCCTAATACCTGAAAATAGATACTGTGCGCTGCCTTGGCAAAAGGAAAGCTGACATGCGAGGTTTCCACTATGTGGTCAAACTTTTTAAAGTCCGGTTCATACAACCGCCACAGATAAGTGTTCTGACCGGCTTTAAAACCGCCACCAAACACCGGATGATCGTTGGCCATCAATACCGCTTGTTTCCACGCCTGCACCCGGCCAATAAACGACATGTCTTCGGTCGCAGTTTCAATGGTATTCATCCGGTCGAACCAGCTTTGCGGCATCAGCGACGGCAGGGCGCCAGCAACAATCAGGCTGCCTGTCAGGATCAGGATTTTGTTTTTCCCTTTCAGGAAGTAGAAAAACGCTACGATACAAAGACCGATAAAGCCACCACGTGAGAACGAACCGATAATACAGACGATATTGGCGATAATTACACCGAGCATGATTTTTTTCAGCAACTGATGTTTGGTGCTGTTATAAAGGAAAAAACACACCGGCAGCAGCATATTCAGTGCCAGTGCTAAGTCATTTCGATCACCGATGCGGGTGCCCGGCGGCCCGACAATAATATGACCCGCGCCGGAAATAATGTATTTCAGCCCTTCGTTACAGCCAATCAGACTACCGGCAATCGCGACCGCCCACAGCATCACTTCAACTCTGTGTCTGGTGTTGACGACCATTGTCACCATAAAAAACAAAAAGATAATTTTCCAGAACACGTCCCATTCAAACCAGGCAACAGTAGAAATGCCTTCAGTAAACATGGTTGCCAGCGTGCCCCAGACAAATAACACCAGCATCCAGATACTGGCGCTGGTAAAGGCGCCTTTTCCTTCCCGTTTATTGATAATAAACGACAGCACCGTTACAGCCGTGATCACCAGATTGACGCGCAGACTGGTACCAAAACCCCACACCCAGGTATGGGGCGCAAAAATAGAAGTCCAGGCAGATAACGCTACGCCAATAAAAGGGCGACGGAATATAAAATAGAGGGCGACCGGCAGAAAACATAACAGGAACAAGTCACGCATGGATTATTGGTCCTGCTTAAGAGCGTACAGACAAAGGATCAATACCGAAACCAGCGAAATCAGAAAAAACAGACTATCCACGGACTGAGCCTCCCGCCATCACTTGCTGATAAAGCAGATTAAGCTGGTCTGCAGTGTGTTGCCAGCTAAATCCGCAGGCGTGCGCCCGGATCTGGTCCCGGTCGAAGCGACGTTGCTGACATTGTTTGACTGCCGTGGTCAGTGCTGCGCTGCTGCGCTCTGCTAATAACAGCCCCACATCATCATTTTGCAGCATTTCTGCTGCAGAGCCGACCCGGGTCGAGATCACCGCTGCACCACAGGACATCGCTTCGAGGATCACATTGGGCCAGCCTTCGCTGCTGGACATCAATACCAGCGCATCAGCAGTGGAGTAAAACCGGCACAATTCCTGTTGCGGTCTGTTGCCGAAAAACTGCACCCGATCGGTCAGGCCAAGCTCAGCACTTTGTTGTTGCAATGCACTAAGTTCCGGACCACCGCCAACAATCAGTAGGTGTACGTCGGGTAACTGAGCTAATGCACATAACACCAAGGCATGGCCTTTGAGTGGCACCAGATTGCCGACCATCAGCAAGGTATAAGCATTGCCAAGCCCTAACTCGGTTTTTAATACCTGCTGGGACTGTAGCTCCGGTTTAAATTGCTGCTGGTCGACGCCATTGGGCAACACGATAGCTTTAGCCTCAGGGCAACCGAGTCGCAACAGACCGGCTTTCAATCTCTGACTGACCGCACCACAATAACTACTGAGCCGGATCGCCTGCTTGATCAGCAAACGCGGTAAGTGATGTTGTGGCAGGACTTCAATATCGCTGCCGCGGGCTGTGATCACCAACGGGAGTCCGGCAGCCTTGGCAATTTTACTGACCGCGTAGCCGTCCGGATAAAAATAATGACAATCGATTAAATCGAAATGACGCAGCTGCAGCGGGCCAGCGCGAAAAAAGCGTCTGAGTCCACTCAGCAGGGTAAAAGGATTCAGGTACATGCCGAGGTATGGGATCGCCAGATAAGTCGGGTGGTACACGGTAATGCCATGTCTTTGGCATTGTGCTGGCACCTGAATATTGTGATAACGACCTTGCCACCAATTAATAAAAGGATAGCGGGGGATTGGTGCCACCACAGTCAATTGGTAATCCGGATAATAACGTTGCAGTTCACGCAGCCGGGTTTCAATAAAGATACCATGGCGAAACTGCTCATCATTCGGATACAACGTGGTGATCACCAGAATGTTCATTTCAGCAAGCTCTGGTACAGCGGCAGATAGTTGCTAACGCTGTTGTGCCAATTACGTTCGGATTCAACATAATGCCGGCCGCGTTGCAACACGTCAGGCCACTGGGCACGGTTCGATAATAAACTGATGATTTTGTCGGCCATAGCACTGACATTATCCGCCTGAAACAAATAGCCGTTGACACCATCGGTGATCAATTCGTGGTGTCCGCCAACATCAGATGCCAGCACCAACTTACCCTGTGCCATCGCTTCGAGTGGCTTCAATGGCGTCACCAGATCGGTTAAGCGCATCGATTTACGTGGGTACACCAATAAATCGACCAGACTGTAGTAGTTGTCAATCTGCTGGTGTGGTACCCGGCCGGTAAAAATGACTTTGTCTGCGACGCCTAGCGACTGCGCTAGCTGGCGTAGTTGTTGCTCCTGTGGGCCACCGCCAACCAGTAACAAACGTAAATCCGGAGCTTGCTGCGTGATACTGGCCAGCGCGGCAATAGCCAAATCCAGCCCTTCATACGCATAAAAAGAGCCGAGGAAGCCTAACACCTGGCAGCCAGTCAGGCCGAGCTCGGCCTCAAGTTGGGCATTCTTGGGCCCACACATCTGAAAGTGTTCGACATTAACTGCATTGGGGATCACGGTCAGTTTATTGGCCGCGAAACCGCGCCCGACCAGATCTTTACGCAGGCCTTCACAGATAGTCGTCACTGCGTTTGCGCGTTTGACGACATAATTTTCCAGCTGGCGGGTCAGTGTGTAACGTAAATCGCCTTCTTTACAGCTGCCATGATCAACAGCCGCATCTTCCCAGAATGCCCGGATCTCGTACACCACCGGCAAACCACATTTTTTACTGGCTTGCAGCGCCGCCAAGCCATTGAGTGCTGGTGAATGCGCATGAAGTATGTCTGGCTTTTCCAGTGCAACGACTTCAAGAATACGTTCAGTCATTGGCCCGACCAGCGCCAGTTGATTAAATCCTGGTAGCTTAGTCATGATGCCGCTTGGCTGTGCGGAGCGATAAAACAGCAGATCGTCTGCAGTTTCAGTACCTGCGACGGCATTACCGTGTTTTGGGCTGGTGACATGGCAGGTTTGAATACCCAAAGCTCGTTGCTGGTTCAGGATCGAACGGCTGCGAAACGTATAGCCGCTGTGCAGCGGGATTGAGTGGTCAAATATATGCAAAACCTTCACGTCACAGTTCCTTTATTGCGATTGGCGCAAAAAATTCTCAAACATTAACAAGGTCCAAAGCGCTGTGCTGTGGTCGCGCTGACCTGACTGATGCTGATCGAGCCAGCGTTCTATCGTATCCATTTGAAACCAGCCGCAATTGCGCATCAGATCACTGAGTAATGCCTGACGCAGCTGCTGTTGCAGTGCGCCGCGAAACCATTCTGCCAATGGCACCCGAAAGCCCATTTTTGGCCGGTACAGGATGTCCGCCGGCAAATAGGGTTCCATGGCTTTTTTCAGCACGTATTTCCCTTCGCCTGCACGTAGTTTCTGCTGTGCCGGGATCTTCGCTGTCCACTCCACGAATTTATGGTCCAGGAACGGTACCCGCACTTCGAGACTGTTGGCCATACTGGCGCGGTCGACTTTGGTCAGAATATCGCCAACCAGATAGGTGCGGATGTCGATATATTGCAGCAGCGCCAGTTCATCGTGACCATCAAAGTCTGCCGCCACTTCGCGAAACAGCTGCAATGTGTTGTAGCCGGCCAGTTGTTGTTTCAGTTGAGGTGAAAACAGCTGGTCGCGTTGTTCTTGTTTTAATAACGATACGGCATGCAGATAACCTTCAACCTGATCCATCGCCAGCGCCTGAAAGGTGGTTTTAGCACGCAGAAAACGCGGCGCCCAATCCAGTTTCGGATAGAGTTTACCCAGCGGTTTGAAGATAGCTTTGCGCAACGCTTCCGGCAGTTTATTGCGGACCTGCTGCTCGGCCATCAACATTTTGTAGCGCCGGTAACCAGCCAGCAGTTCGTCCGCACCATCGCCTGACATACAAACGGTTACTTTGCTGCGTGCCAGTTCACACACCCGGTAGGTGGCGAGGGCGGAGGAATCGGCATAAGGTTCGTCGTAAAAATGAGCCAGTTGCGGGATCAGGCTAAAGTCATCGGACTTAACGATTTTGCTGTCGTGCTGCGTATGATAGCGTTCAGCGATGTGCTGGGCATAACTGGTTTCGTCATAGGCCGCTACATCAAAACCAATAGAACAGGTTTTGACCGGCTGGTCTGACATGCCGGCAATCAAAGCCACCACAGCGCTGGAATCAACGCCGCCGGATAAAAATGACCCGAGCGGAACTTCAGTTACCAGATGGCTGGCAATCGCCTGATTCAGTTCCGCAACCAGCTGTTGCTGATAGTCGGCATCAGACAGCTCGATTTGAGTTTTGTAACTCAGATGCCAGTAGGTGTGCAGCTTCGGAGTCGCAGCTGAGACTGACAGCGCAAGTGTCTGCGCCGGGCATAATTTCTGTACTGACTGATAAATAGTGGCGGGTTCTGCGACATAACCAAGAGTGAAATATTGCTCAATCGCTATTGGATTAATGGTCTTGTCCAGTCCTGGGATCAACTTCAGGCTTTTCAACTCTGATGCAAAATATAAGGTCTGGTCAAACAGGGTGTAAAACAGTGGTTTAATGCCAAGGCGGTCTCGGGCAAGCAGCAGGCGCTGTGCAGCTTTATCCCAGAATGCATAAGCAAACATGCCTTGTAACCGCTCGACACAGGCATCACCCCACTGCATGTGACCACGCAGGATCACTTCAGTATCACAATGGGTTTTAAATACATGACCCAACGCTTCCAGTTCAGCGCGCAGTGCCATGAAGTTATATATTTCGCCATTAAAAATCAGCACATAACGACCAGACTCGTCGGTCATAGGCTGCTGGCCACTGGCAAGGTCGATAATCGACAGCCGGCGGTGACCCAGGCCAATCTGCTCATCGATGTATTGGTCGCCCTCATCAGGCCCACGATGATATTGTGCCTGGTTCATCGCGGCCACTAAGGCTGCGTCAACCGGACGTCCGGCCTGTAACCGAAACATGCCAACGATGCCACACATAACAACTTCCTAATGGTTAATTTGCTGATAAAGCGCCAGATATTGCGATACCATAGCCTGTTCACTGAACTGCCGGCAAACGGTTTCCCTGCATTTTATGCTTTCAAGTTGCACCCGCTCCGGGTCGTGCAGATAGGTCAGCATCATTTCGGCCAGGGCCGTCGGATCTGCGACCGGTACCAGACTGCCACGACCGGCGGCCAGCAGCTCAGGCAGGCCGCCCACTGCAGTGGCAATGACTGGCAGTCCGCCTGCCATCGCCTCTAACACCGTCATTGGAATACCTTCGGCAACGGAAGACAACACAAACAGCTGGCTTTGTGCCATCAACTCAGCGATGTCGTGACGCTCGCCCAGCAATTTCACCTGTTGCGGTGTAAACCCAAGTCGCTGATATTGTTGTTGCAGCCGTTCGCGTTCAGGGCCATCACCGACCAGCCAAAGCTGACATGGCTGCTCGCTTTGTTTAAGCACAATGGCCATAGCTTCTAACAAAGAACACTGGTCCTTAACGGCAGAGAGTCTGGCCACATGGATAAAGGTAAAGGGACGTGCTTTGATTGGCGATGGACAAAATTTTTCTGTATTGACACCGTTGTAAATCAACTGATTTTTACGCGCAGGGATCCTGACGACCTGGTCCATCCAGCGATGTAAATCTGCGCTGACCACAACATAGGTCTGCAAAAAAGGACTAACCAGCCGGCGCAGCCATTGATACTTCTTATTTTCACCGTTGGGGTCGGAGATATCGCGACCGTGCTCGGCATGCAAATGACCGGTGACGCCAGCCAGCCAGGCGATTGGGTGATATTCAAGGGTCGCCAGATTATAACTGTGCAGAATGTCGGGTTTGATGTCGCGCAATAAGCGCCATAGCTTCAGATGAATACCCAAATCTTTGCCAGGCCTTTTGTGCAGGCAATACACTGCAACATCTGTTGGCAATTGGCTGGCAAATTCAGTCGCAATAGTCAGGCTGATCACTACATGGCGGCATTGAGTCGCCGGCAACTGGCGGATACAGTTCAACATGACGCGCTCAAGACCACCGGTGTCCAGACTATAAATCAGATGGGCTATTAACATCGGTTCTGTCTGCATCAACGGATAACTTCCAGTTGCGCCAGCGCGCGTTGCAGATTTGCCGGTGGCAGGTCGGCGATTTTACTGGCAAACAGCACCGCTCGGACTTCGGAAAAGCTATGTTCGTTCAGCAACAAAGCTTGCACCTGATACCATTTCGCGGTCAATTCAGAGGTTGTTTGCCTGTTACCAACCCGATAATAAAATGCCAGCGTCTGGAAATCACCGCTGCTGTTACGTAGTTCCAGCAACGCAACCGGTTTACCGTCGCCAACCATCAGTTGCTGCTGCTGCATCACACGCCACTGCCGGCGCTGATATAGATTATTTTTCCAGCCGATCAGCTCGCCTTTGTCCTGTTTATGGCCAAATTGGGCAAACAGGTATTGTACGCCAAGGTCATCAACGGCCTGAAGACGTTGCAGGCCGTCAAAGAAGCCAGGCTGCCAAGACTTACCGGTTTGAGCTACCAGGCCTGCCGGCGCTGCGGCTACGGACGGCTGCTCCGGCGTTGCCGTGACACTGATTTGGAAACGCATGGTAAAACACAAGACTAAAATTGCCATGCCGGCGCCAAACACCGGTAATGCCGTCACTGGTTGTGCAGAATGAACCACTGGTACCGGCTTTGGCTGCGGATCTGCACATTTCCCACCGAGCCAGAACATCAAAAACATCACCAGGGCAAAGAAAAACCAGCCGTAAATAAAGTGATCCATGCCAAAGCCGTATTGCATCTGAGTAGTCTCACCAATCCAAATCAGGAAAAACGCGCGGAAACAATTCGCAATGACGGAAAAAAGCAGGATTGAAACCATAAACAGCAGATGTTTCCACCAGCGTTGGTAGGTTAAATATGAAAAAACAGCACCAATCGCCAGCGACGCGATCAAAAAACGCAAGCCAGAACAGGCTTCCGCGACTTCAAACTGGCCTACGGGTGTTGTCAGATACAAACCTTCCCGCAGCACCGGAATGCCCGACCATTGTAACAGCATGACGCTGGCATTGGCGGTGATATCCTGCAGAGGCGGATTGAGAGCATCGCCAAATGGCACCATAAAAATCAGATAAAACAATGGAAAAGCAACCTGATAGGCCAATTTCCAGCCGAGTAATGACAGCAGTAGTAACTGCAGACTGAGTATCGCGCTGAAATGAGTCAGGGTATTGATATCCGCAATGTAACCCACGAGCCAGATGCTGCAGCAAGCGATTACGGCCAGCAATGGCAGCCAGGTCGGGCGGGGCAATGCGGTGATGAGTTCCCGTCGGTCGTACAATAACCAGGCCGAGATCAATGGGATCAAATAACAATGCGTATAGGTATCCGATTCCTGCCAGATTTTTTCCATACTCTGCAGCGTCGGCCAGAACACAAAACCCCAGCCGAGCAGCACAGCGGACAGCAACAACAAGAATTGAACCGGCTTAAACTGTGACATTGCCAAGATAACCAGACAGCGGTGCTAAAGTTGCGGGCCAGGTAAAGTTTTGCTCAACCCAAACGCGGTTCGTGCAGCCTTGCTGCGGTTGCTGCAACATGTGCAAACACAAAGTGGCAAACTCGGCTGCATCATCGCTGGCTGCCAAATAGTCGGACAATGGTGCGTTGATGCCTTCCATTGCCATACAGCTGGCGACCACTTTTTTGTCCATCGCCATCGCTTCAAGCACTTTGTTCTGAATACCGCGGGCGATCCGCAAAGGCGCAACGACCATGTCGGCATTGGCCAGATAAGGACGGACATCATCGACCCGGCCGGTCACCCACACCTGATCTTTGCCGTGTAAGGCCAGGACTTGTGAGGATGGGTTACCACCGACAATATAAAAATGTAAATCGGGCTGCGCTACTCTGATCTGCGGCCAAACATGCCGGCAAAACCAGGCTACAGCATCGACATTGGCCCAATAATCCATGGCGCCGGTGAACACCAGATAACGACCATGCAACGGATATTCGGCTGTTGACAGCGTTTGTTCAGGATTAAAGAATCGGGTATCAACACCGTTCAGGACAGCGTGAATTTTGTTTGCCAAGGCAGCTGGCATCAACTGACGGAACATTGCGGCTTCATCCGGAGACACAAACAAGCTGTAATTAAAGCGTTCACAATATTGCTGTTCATAGCGTTGTAGCTGCCGATGTTCGCGGTTGTAAACCCAGCGCATCACGCCAGTTTGATGCTCCGCATATTGGCGCCATTTATCGGAATCGATATCAATGTAATCAATGACCCGGTGCAATTGGGCAAATTCCGGGTGATCAACGTATTGCGCCATCGACGACGAAAATACAAAAACTTTGTCAATTTTATGTTTCTGAATGGTTTGTTTGACCCAGTACCGTAGTTCCGCATCATAAAAGTAGGGCAGTGTGATCGGCTTGTTAGTCAAAAAGGCGCTGAGGCCCTTTATTTTTGACACCAGCTTGCGTTGCCGGCGGCATTTGAACTCGACACACCAATCGGCCAGTTTATCGATGTACTGGAAATCGTATTCGTCATCAATAAAACAGCCAAGATAAACTTCATACTGTTCAGACAAAGCTTTTAATAAATTGAAAGAGCGAATTTTATCGCCTTTATTTGGCGGATATGGAATGCGGTGGCAAAGATACAGCAGTTTGGGCTTAGCCATGCTGAACACCTGCCTGACCTGCGACACCGGTAGGGGAGTCAGAATTATGTGCTAAAACACTTGTACCGCAGGATCCAGCAGATAGACCCAGAACAAAAGCGATCGGATGAGTTGCAGGCAATGGGTGGTACATCTAAATCCCTTAGTTGTTATTTTTCTTACTTAAATCGTTGCAGTTCGCTCTGATAAACTTGATCCAGACTACCCCAGTTGAACTGGGTCAGCAATTGCCCCAGCTTATTTTCCATTCGGTTCAGATTGACATAATGACGGAAACGGGACTTTAACGGCGCACCTTGTACCCGTGGCTGCTCCGGGTCTATTTCCCACGGGTGGAAATAAAACATATAAGGCATCTTATCTTCGCGCAGAAAACGTGAAATCAGCCGGCTACTCAACCAATACGGCATCAGCCGGAAGTAGCCCCCGCCAGCGATCGGCAGCTGTTTGCCGTGCATCACTAAAGTAGGCATTGGGATCTCTAACAGACCTTCCGGGCGAAGATAAGGCTGTTGTGGCCAGTCAGGGACGCCATACAGATCGTGTTTCACCGGGTAAGTGCTGGAACTGTAGCTGTGACCGATTTCTTTGAGGATCTCAAACGCCCATTCACTTTGTTTATTGATGGAGAAACTTGGTGCCCGATATCCGACAATTTCTTGTCCGGTCAGTTGTTCCAGCATGTCCTTAGCCCGCAATGCATCGGCTTTAAATTCAGCCGGGGTTTGCTGGTGGACTTTCGTATGCGCGTAGCCATGGCTGGCGACCTCGTGGCCGCGGCGTTGTACTTCTTTAACCAAATCAGGGAATTTTTCAGCCACCCAGCCAAGAAAGAAAAAAGTAGACTTGGCATTGTGCTCGTCAAATAAATCAAGCAGGCGACGAGTATTGATATCAACGCGTGGCACCAGGCCATTCCAGTCTGCGGGCTGAATTTGTTTTTCAAACGCCGCGACGTGGAAATAATCTTCCACGTCGACAGTCATCGCATTGAGTTTTGATAAAGCAGCTGACATCAGAATTAACGGCCCTTGCCAAAGATTACTATTTCAACTGTTCTGATCAAAATGACCAAATCAAGCAACAAGGTCCGGTGTTTGATGTAATACAGGTCAAACTTCAGTTTTTCTTGTGCGTCTTCAGTCGTTGAGCCATATGGGTACTTCAGTTGCGCCCAGCCAGTCAGGCCAGGTTTTACATTATGGCGTTGATTGTAATAAGGAATTTCTTTGACTAATTTCTCGACAAATTCCGGACGCTCTGGCCGCGGACCGACAAAACCCATATCACCTTTGATGATATTAAACAGTTGTGGCAGTTCGTCGATCCGGTATTTGCGGATAAATCCACCGATTTTGGTGACCCGTGAATCGTTTAGTGTGGCCCACTGCGCACCACCGGCTTCGGCGTCTGGCCGCATACTACGGAATTTCAGGATCTGAAATGGTTTACCATCGATGCCAATCCGGATCTGCCGGTAGAACACTGAGGCGCCGGTGCGCCGTCCATCGTCAAAATAAATTACCAGCGCAGTGATCAACATCAGTGGCCATAACGCCGCCAATACAAACAGCGCCAGTACAGCATTTAAGCGGTGATCCAGACTGGTTTTAAACCGGTGGTTCATTTCAAAACCATTCGAATAAATCACCCAGCTTGGGTATATAAGGTTCACTGCGATCTGCCCGGTTTCCTGCTCAATAAAGTCGAGGATTTCGATCACATCGACACCGCGGGTTTTACACTTAAACAAATGTTCAACTGGCAGCATGTTGCGCCGTTCATCACAGGCAATGACTAACTGCTCGATTTCGTGCTCAACAGCGTATTCGTAGAGGCTGGTTTTATAATCGAACTGGATAACTTTTGAATCCGGGATATGGCCTTCCTGGTCGCCGTCGATTTTCACGAACCCGTGGATCTCAAAGTTTTTCCGGTCGACATTACGACGCATGCGGCGCTCGATAATCGACGCGCGCTCACCCGAACCAAGCACTAAAACGCGTCGGCGGCTGATTTTGGTAATATCGTGATAGTGGAACAACATCCGGAATGAGGTCAGCGTGATTAACGAAATCAGCGACGAAACCAGATTAAAGATAAAGCCGAGATGTAAAGAGGGGATCAGGCTGAAGATGAATACTTCGAGCAGAATACCTGCCAAAAACAAGGTGATTAGTACTCGTTTAAGCACTCCACCTGTATCTTCACGCAGTTTCTGGTCATACAGACCTACTGACAATGCACACAACATGACGCAGCCGGTATATAACACCGCGTTAATAGCAGCCAGTTCCTGATCTATCGGTTGATAAAACGATAGAATAAAAGAAGCCGCAAAACTTGACGCCAGTAGTAATAGCATTTCGCCCAGCAGAAAGAGTTTCTCTGCAAGCGTGTTTCCCCCGTAACGAACAGCCTTATTCATTAATTACTTCTTCCCGGAACATTCTGAATTAAGTGCAAATTTCCGCACAGTGATCTTGACTTAGTTAAGCAGAGGCAGAAGTATACGCCGATGGTCTGGAAACTGGAATTAAATTTTTATGATAGCCGTCACAGCTATGTAAAATTCAGTTATATTAAAATCGCATCAGTAACAAAGGACGTATAAGAAATGAAAGCAAGTTCTGCTATTGCCGTGGTCGTTGGATCTGTGATGTTACTTGGGTTGCAGGCTTGCAGCACCAACGAATTGCCAGGCGCTACTGTACAACCGGCACGCACCACTGCGGTTGACCAATACAGCTACCTGATCGGTCCAAATGATTCAGTGACAATATTTGTCTGGCGGAACCCTGAATTGTCAGGTTCATTTATTGTCCGCCCGGATGGAAAAATCAGCACCTCTCTGGTCGAAGATGTTCCCGTCGCCGGCCGCACACCGACGCAGTTTGCCCGCGATATGGAAAAAATTCTCGCTAAATACATTCGCGATCCGGTCGTGACTGTTTCGGTTTCAGGATTTGTGGGTCCGTTCAGTGAGCAAGTGCGCGTGATCGGTGCCGCGGCAAAACCTCAATCCTATCCTTATCGCCAATACATGACTGTGCTTGATCTGATGATCGCTTCAGGCGGCCTGACTGAATTTGCCAGCGGCAACGGTGCCAAGCTGGTTCGGGTTAAAAATGGCAAACAAATGACTTATGACGTTCGCCTGGACGACCTGGTGCGCGACGGCGACATCTCTGCAAACGTTGATATTTTACCCGGTGACATCGTCATTATCCCTGAAGCTTGGTTTTAAAATCGCGTCTGCGGAGTAGTTAGATGAAGGAATTAAACCTTGCGCTCGAGATGTTGCTGGTTTATCTGCAAGGGATTTGGCTTCGACGCCGTTATATAATTTTAACGGCGTGGTTGATTTGTCCTCTGGGCTGGTTATTTGTCTTTAACATGCCACCGACCTATCAGGCCGAGGCAAAGTTATTTGTTGAGACCCGTTCGGTCCTCGCGCCTGTCCTGCAAGGCCTGACGATCAGAGACAATCCTCAGCAGGAAATCGAGTTGATGGCACGGACTTTGTTAAGCCGGCCGAATCTGGAAAAAATCGCCAAAGCAACCGACATGGATATTTATGCGTCGGACAGCGCTGCCTATGAAAAACTGATTGACGCCCTGAAAAATGATATCAAGCTCGGGTCTTCAGGTCGGGAAAATATCTACGTCATCTCTTATTCAAATGCCTCGCCGAAAATGGCTTTAAAGGTTGTTCAGGAAACTTTAAATACCTTTATTGAAAACCGCGTCGGTGATTCCGTAGCCAGTTCGAAAAAGGCTTCTGAATTTCTTGACACACAAATAACCGACTATGAGAGTCGCTTAGTTGAAGCCGAGCGTCGCTTATCCGAATTCAAAAAAGAGCAAATCGCGTTAGGGCCGTTGTCTGACAGTAATTTTTATGGTCGGATTGAGGGCGAAAAAGAACGGCTGGAAGAAGCTCGGTTAACACTGCGGGAGTTGCAAAGCAAACTCGAGTCTTCACGCCGGCAGTTGCGTGGCGAAGATCCATTGGCATCAAATCAGTCCGGTGGAAATTCAAGCCTGACAACTCAATATGATGATCGAATTAAAGCTCTGCAGAATCAGTTAGACGCTTTGTTGATTCGTTACACAGACCAACATCCGGACGTGGCGGAAACTAAACGGCTGCTGGATTCGTTGCAGGTGATGCGTAAGCAGGAAATTGAAGCGTTACAACAGGCTGCCCGTGGTAACCCAAGTGCAAGCAGTGGGTCACAAAACGAGGTGTATCAGAATCTGAAGATCATCACATCAAATCTGGAGAATGACGTTGAGTCGGCCAAGGTTAGGGTGAAGAGCTTTGAAGAAAAGCTGGAAACGCTGGAACGCCAGCGCAACGTAATTCCTGATATAGAGGCCAAGTTTGCGGGATTAAACCGCGATTACGAGCTGACAAAATCGAAGTACGAAGAACTGTTAAGTCGTCGCGATGCATTAAGTCTGAGCCAGAAAGCTGACGAATCGCAACAAGACGTACAGTTCCGCGAAATCGAGCCACCACGGGTACCAATGAAACCGTCGGGCCCACCGCGTATTGTGTTTTACACCTTGGTATTATTTGCGGGTGTGATTGGCGGTCTGGCGATGGCATTAGTGCGTAGTCAATTGCAACCGGTAGTAACGTCTGCGCTGCAGTTAAAGACAATTTCAGATTTCCCGGTTTTTGGTCTGGTTTCTCATACATCCAAAGATGTGTTATTGCGTCAAAGCAAAAAACATCTGTTGTATTTCCTTGCACTCTCCGGAGTACTGATGCTCTGTTATACCTTGCTGGTCACCAATGAGCTGGTATTTGGTATTACAGCGAAACAGATTTTAGGATGGTTGATATGAGTACGATAGAAAAAGCACTGGATAAACTGGGGCAGGCAATGTCAGCGCCCACAGAGACTGCGAGTGCGGACATGCCGGTAGCGACCATTGAACGGTCGATTGCGGAGCCTGCTGACCATAGAACCGCCAGTCAGTTTATTGATATTGATTTAGAGAGTTTATCCAAACGTAATTTCGTAGCCAAAGCAACCGAACGCAAACTGATATACGAAGAGTACCGGGTGATCAAACGCAAATTGATTAACAATGCTTTTGGTCCTCTGAGCAGCAGCTTGCGCAACCCGAATCTGATCCTGGTATCCAGTAGCAGACCTGGTGAAGGCAAGACATTCACGTCGGTGAATCTGGCATTGAGTATTGCACTGGAGCAGGACAAAACCGTGTTGTTGGTTGATGCCGATGTGCTTCGGCCAAACGTCTCCCGCACGCTGGAGATCAGCGTGCCACGAGGCCTGACTGATTATCTGAGCTCAGACAATGTCGATGTTACAGACATCATGTACAGCACTAATGTGGAACGGCTGAAACTGATTGCGGCCGGTAAACCCCACCATCTGTCTACTGAGCTACTCGCCAGTGACAAGATGGCAGCGTTGGTGAACGAGTTTGCATCACGCTACCCGGACCGGATCGTTATTTTTGATGCACCACCATTACTGGGGGTCAATGAAACTTCGGTATTAGCCGGCATGTGTGGTCAGGCTGTGATTGTGCTTGAAGAGAACAAAACCAAACTGAATGAGCTGGAAAAGGCCATCAGCATGCTGCCGCCTGATTTAGCCACAGGTTTTGTGATCAACAAAGCGCATTACAGCAGAGACAAGGGGTATGGTTACGGATATGGATATTATGCAGAGTAATAGAGTACCAACACTGCGTTTTGCCACCTTGTTGCTGGCTATGTTGCCAGCGATGGCGCGGGCTGACTTTGATATTAAACCGTCGCTGTCCAGTGCTATTTACGCCTATGGTATTAAAAATCAGACGGTTGAAGCTGATGAGGGGATGGCGTATGAAGTCTTACCTGAACTGGATTTGTCATTTCGAGGCAGTTGGCTGACAACGAGCCTGAATTTGCAAAGCCAGAATCTGGTATTTGATGACGCCCAACGCGATAACGAAAACCTGTTTAGTTATCGTTGGTCTGGCAGTGCCAGTTTCCTCAATGAAGCCTTGGATTTGCAGGTCGGGGCCCGCCAAAGTAACAGAACGGCTTCAGACTCGACGTCCCGCTATCAGGACGAAATCAGCGCCACCGGTGATTTGGCAAAAGTTGAATCGCAGTTTGCTTCATTGTCCTTTTCCCATGACCGTTTTGATTGGGCCATGATGGATTTTGGCCTCAATGCCGTCCGTACCAAATCAGATCAATCGATATCGGTATTTGATGAGCAAAGCGGCGAGCAGGTTAGTTTAGAAAACAGCAGTCTGGCAGGCACTTTTGGCCTCAGGACGCGTGATCGCAACCGGAAATTTTTCTGGGGCTTTGAGGGTAACGCGACTAAAACAGAACGTGACGTGCGTGAATCGCAATACAACCGCCGCGCACAAGGGGTTATCGGAGTGCCGTTTTTCTGGCGGATCTCAATGATTGCCACCGGGTCTGTTGAAAGCAACAGCAATATCGCAGGCGCGAGTTCAGTATTTGCTCAATATCGTAATCACCATTCGGTCGGCGGTGGCCTGGAATGGAAAATTACCGACAGGTCCTGGTGGAACATCACTTATAACAAAGTGAATAACGCCAAAGAAGCCAAGGAATATATCGGTACCACGTTTGAACTGGCGCCGTCGCGCCGGACAAAACTAACCGGTTCACTGGATAAGCGCTTTTTTGGCAGAACTGCGCAGGCCAAAGGAACTTATAGTTTAAAGCACTTAAGGATGGAGCTGAGTGTCAGCGATACAGTCGGTTCATTACTGGGGTTTAATGACGGTGATTTGGAAAGTTCACTGTTTGTCTGTCCTCCTGGCGTGACGCCGGGTTTGGACAATTGCTTTCAGCCACCGACAGCGTCTTATATTCCGGGGCAGGGCGAGCGGTTGTACAATATGACCAGACCGGCCTCAGATCTCAGTGAGTTTCTGGTGGTACGCCGTAATGTGTCGTATCTGCTGGGCTATGATTTTAACCGGTTAAAACTCAGCAGCAGAATTGGTCAGCGCAAAGATCAGCTCATTGAACGGAATGCGGTTCGCGAAGACAAATTTATTAATGCGTCAGCGAATTGGCAGTTAAATGCGCGCAGCAGTCTGACATTGTCAGCAGATTATTCTGATTTGATTTATCAGGTCGATGGCAAAGACAGCTTTGGCGAGATGACCGGGATCGTTAAGTCAGTCAGTCTGAGTCTGAAGCGGGAGATTAACAAAGATTTGTCAGCTAATGCGAACCTGAAACGGATCGAGGTTGATTACCGCTCTGACAGTCGCGATTATCAGGAAAACCGTGCCTGGGTCGGGATTGAGTATAAATTCTGATAAAAAAAACCGCAGATGCTGCGGTTTTTTTTGGTTTTATTTGCCTTTATTGTCAGTATCGCCAGGCGTCAAGTTTTGATGCTGATTTTGCCGTAAGACTTGCTGTTGCTGTTGGCTGAGTAAGTCATCCAGTTGCTGTGCCATCCGAATTTTATGTTGTAACGAATTATCCAGCAAACCAGACAATTCAGTCAGCATAGCATGGTACGGATTAGCCGCAGGCTGTTCGGCAATGACAACATTTTCGACCTGCTGGGGTACAGGAACTACAACAGGAGGGGCTACCGGCGTATGGTTTGCGACTTCGCCACTGATTTCTACGATCACCTGTTGCACATCGTGCGGTGTAAACGTCTTAATTTCTTCCAGAAATCCGTACAACAAAACCCGATCCATCAGATTGTTAATTTTACGCGGGATCCCTGAGCTGAACTGGTGGATCATCGCAAAACAAGCATTATCCAACAGTGCCGCCGGGCCGCCGGCAGCCTGGATCCGATACTCAATATAGGCCTGACAATCTTCGACACTCAGTGCGGACAAATTTGATGATGCAATAATACGCTGACGGAACTGTTCCATATGCGGGGATTGGATCACAGCATTTAACTCATTCTGGCCGAGTAAGAAACTCTGCAGCAGTGGCTTGCCGGCCAGTTGGAAATTCGACAACATGCGCAATTCTTCGATTGATTCTAACGGCAGGTTCTGTGCTTCATCCACTAATAATAAGGCGCGTTTTTTATGCTGAGCTAAGGTCTGCAAGTAAGCAGAGATGGCTTCAAGGTACGTGGCTTTATTGTGTTCTTTGATTTGCAGTTGGAACACCGAGCAGATCATTCGCAATAAATCGTCAGGATTGAGCTTTGACGTGACGATTTGTCTGGCAATGATCTGGTGCGGGTCCAGTTTGGCCAGCAGCTGATTAGCGATGGTTGTTTTACCGGTGCCTACATCGCCGGTGATCACGATAAACCCTTCGCCTTGACTCAGGCCATATTGCAGATAAGCCAATGCGCGTTTATGCAGTTTGCTGGCAAAAAACCATTGTGGATTTGGCGTAAGCTGAAAGGGTCTGTCCTTTAATCCATAATATGCTTCATACATAACATCTGATCCTGAATGCAAATGGACAACCAGCAGCCGTCCGGGACCGATAGGGTAGCACAGCAAGGCCACGCAGGGTATATCAACACCATTTCTGCTGCTTCGGAACTGTCGCGCTAGCACATTGTTTTTTCAATATTTAGTGTAGATTTGTATTGTTTTTATCCGGTCAGATTAATTTTTACCCGATCAGATCCCCGCACCGAAAAAATTGTTGACACTCCTGGGGCTGGCCCATAGAATGCGCCTCGTTCTGTAACGCAAAGCCGATAACGCCTGCGTTGTTGATGTGGGGCTATAGCTCAGCTGGGAGAGCGCTTGCATGGCATGCAAGAGGTCAGCGGTTCGATCCCGCTTAGCTCCACCAAAATTTCTGTATGTGTCCCTTTCGTCTAGAGGCCTAGGACACCGCCCTTTCACGGCGGTAACAGGGGTTCGAATCCCCTAAGGGACGCCACTTCAGAAACAGAACATGTATATCAGTCCGTCCCTTTCGTCTAGAGGCCTAGGACACCGCCCTTTCACGGCGGTAACAGGGGTTCGAATCCCCTAAGGGACGCCAATGATATACAAGACAGTCTACTGTGTCCCTTTCGTCTAGAGGCCTAGGACACCGCCCTTTCACGGCGGTAACAGGGGTTCGAATCCCCTAAGGGACGCCACAGATTGTCACCGTATTTTCCAGATGTCCCTTTCGTCTAGAGGCCTAGGACACCGCCCTTTCACGGCGGTAACAGGGGTTCGAATCCCCTAAGGGACGCCATCTATTGAACATCCGTTCAGCCGATGGGGCTATAGCTCAGCTGGGAGAGCGCTTGCATGGCATGCAAGAGGTCAGCGGTTCGATCCCGCTTAGCTCCACCAATTTTCCTTGCAGCATAAAAAATCAACGCTAGTCATGCTGTTGGTTATTTTTCCGTTTCTCTTTGCCTGAACTCCGTCACTCCGCGCGTTGCATTGTCAGTGTCATGTCAACGCGCTTTATATCTCATTACATTTCTTCGATGAACGGCAGCACAAAATCCCTGATAATAGGCTGAGCTTTAACGTTCGGATGGATGCCATCCGCTTGCATCAATTCTGGCCGTACGGCAATGTTGTCCATAAAAAACGGCCAGAGTTTCAGTTGATGCTGTGCAGCCAGTTCTGCATAGACATTAACAAACTGCTCGGTGTAGCGTGGTCCGTAATTCGGCGGGATACGTATCTGCATCAGCACAGGAGTGGCGCCCACGCTTTTAGTGAGTTCTATCAGTTGTTGCAGGTTCTGCCGCAACCGGCTGATGGGAAAGCCACGCAAACCGTCATTGCCGCCAATTTCGATCAGCACAGCTGTAGGTTTATGTTGCTGGAGTAAGGCCGGTAGGCGTGCCAGCGCGCCACCACTGGTTTCGCCACTGATACTGGCGTTCTGAATTCGCCACGACGAGTTTTTTTGTTCGAGGCTGCGCTGCAGCAAAGCGGGCCAGCTTTGCGGTTGCTGTAAGCCATAACCGGCGCTTAAGCTGTCGCCAACAATCATCAAAGTTTTTGTTGCTGCATCCGCCGAAATCGGCAGACAGGCAAAGGTCCACAGGGCACAAATAAGGAAATAGAATCGCATGTCAGTTACACCAGAGTTGTTTATTCAGACCCGCGCGCTGTGCAAACAAGTCACGCTGCCGGGTAATACGCTGAACATCCTGACGGATATCAATCTGACAATCAATAAGGGCGACAGTGTTGCTATTGTCGGTGCCTCTGGTTCCGGCAAATCGACACTGTTAGGTTTGTTAGCCGGCCTGGATGTACCAAGTAGCGGCGAAATCATTCTGGCCGGTACACGCATTGACCTGCAGAGTGATGATGAACGGGCGGAACTTCGCGCAAAATCTGTCGGTTTTGTGTTCCAGTCATTTTTGCTGCTGCCAGCGTTAACTGCCCTTGAAAATGTCACTTTGCCGGCAGAACTCGCCGGGCAACCGCAGGCCGTGGAGCGGGGCAGGCAACTGCTGGAATTGGTTGGTCTCAGTGAGCGTATGCATTTTTTCCCGGCTCAGCTCTCTGGTGGCGAGCAGCAACGAGTAGCCATTGCAAGGGCTTTTATCACTCGGCCTGCGATTTTATTTGCCGATGAACCTTCAGCCAATCTGGACAGTGCAACTGGCCGCAAGGTCGAAGATCTGCTGTTTGAGCTGAATCAAAGCCAGGGCACAACCTTGGTTCTGGTGACACACAATTCGCAACTGGCAGCACGTTGTCAGCGTCAGTTCCAGATGGATGCTGGCCGCCTGATTGAGCAAAAGGCGACTAGCCGCACACAGGAGCGCAGTTATGCTGGTTAAGATCGCCTGGCGACTATTCTGGCGTGAGCTTAGAAACGGCGAACTTTGGGTCGTCGCCTTTGCGTTAATGTTGGCAGTGCTGACTGTCGTGAGTCTGAGTGGTATTACTGACAGCGTGCGCAGCGCCTTGATGCAGCGCAGCAGCAATTTTACCGCTGCCGACAAAGTATTGCGTTCCAGTTCACCTTTTCAACGCGAGATCTTCAATCAAGCTCAGGCGCTGGGGCTAAAAACGGCTGAGCAAATCCAGTTTAATACCATGGTGTTTGCCGGCGACAATATGCAGCTGGTGAATGTGAAAGCGGTATCCGCTGAGTACCCACTGCGCGGAAAACTAACGCTCGATACCGACAATGGTCAGGTATCGCAGTTACAACAGGGGATGTTGTATCTGGAACCCCGACTGGCGCAGATACTGAATGTCCAGACCGGCGCTACGCTGGATATAGGTGCTACGACACTCACTGTTGGCGGTTTAATTGTGGATGAGCCCGATGCACCACTGAATTTGTTTGGGGGGCAGCCGCGTGTGCTGATGCATCTTGCTGATGTTGCGGCTACCCAGGTCGTACAACCTGGCAGCCGCATTTCATATCGGTATATGTTTGCCGGCGATGAAACGGCACTGTCGCAGCTGGTGGATGACACAACACCTCTGCTGACCGCAAATGACCGCTGGCAACAGTTAGATCGGCAAAGTGCAGTTGGCAGTGCCCTCGACCGTGCCGAGCGATTTTTATTGTTAGCCGGATTACTCGGAATTGTGTTGGCGGCAGCGGCCGCTGCAGTTGCGGCAAACCGCTACAGTCAGCGCCATCAAATGGCCGTTGCAGTCATCAAAGCGCTCGGTATGACATCCGCGCAGGCAAGGCAAATTTACTTCAGCCATCTGTTACTGGTGACTTGTTTTGCCAGCGTACTTGGATTGCTACTGGGGGTGGCGGCAAACTTTGCAGTACAAGGGCTGCTGAGCCAATGGATTGATGGTTATCAGGCGGTGTTCAGTGCCAAAGCGCTCTGGCTTGGCATTGCTACGGCATTGATTTGTTCGTTCATGTTTTCGCTGCGACCGGTTTGGCGCCTGACCGCAGTGCCGGCCATTCAAGTACTGCGTCAGCAAAGCGCACCGTGGCAGATGGATTATTGGCAGCTGGCCAGTGGTTCTGCAGCCGTCTTGCTGTTGATGTGGTTATTCAGTGGCGACTTGTGGTTATCCGGTATGTTGTTTTTAGCCTGTGCCGGATTTGGCCTTTGTTTGCTTGGCTTTGCGGCGCTGTTGGTCCGGTTTGCTAAACCGATGGCGGCCGGACAAAGCAGTGCATTAAAACTGGCGCTGGCTAACTTACGTCGCCGCTTGTGGCAAAACAGCTTTCAGCTGATGACTTTTAGTCTGGCGTTGTTCTTGACGCTTGTTCTGTACTTTTTACGAGCCGAGCTGTTGGAGCAGTGGAAACAGCAGGTTCCCGAAAATGCGCCGAATCAGTTCCTGGTAAATATGACGGCGGTGGAAAAAGATCAAATTGCGGTGCAGTTACACGCAGCCGGATTGAGCACCGGAACCTTCTATCCTATGGTGTCAGGCAGAGTGCTGGCGGTCAATGGTGAAACGCTGGAAGAACCTGAGCAGGATGCGGCGGAGCAAGCCAGCAGCAAAGCGGAAGACCCACAGCAGGCCAGCGGTAAAAAGCCCGAGCAAAAAGCCAGACGTGAGGGTTTTGGTCGTGAACTGAATCTCAGTTGGTTGGAAGTACTTCCTGCCAATAATCAACTGACAGAAGGACGTTGGTTTTCTGGCAAAGCAGAAGTGTCGGTGGAGCAGCAACAAGCACAGCGGTTGCAGTTAAAGCTGGGTGACACCTTGAGCTTTGCCATTGGCGGTCAGCAGTTTGATGCCACAGTGACCAGCTTTCGGAAAGTTGACTGGAACAGTTTGCAACCGAACTTTTTTATGTTGTTAAGTCCGGATCTGATGGCCGCGTTCCCTGCGACATATCTGACGGCGTTTTATCTGCCCGCCAGCAAACAGCAAGTGCTGACCACCTTGTTAAAACAATATCCGACGGTTTCCGTGATCTCGGTCGACGCGATATTGCTGCAGGTGAGCCAAATTATTGACCAGGTATCGCTGGCATTGACGTTGATTCTGATTCTGGTATTCACCGCTGCTGTGCTGGTACTAGTGGCGCAGGTGCAGGCGACGGTCGAACAACGGGAGCAGGAGTTAGCCATCTTACGTACACTGGGCGCGCGCGGCCGTTTTCTGCAGCAGGCAGTGCTGTTTGAGTTTGCGGCATTGGGGCTGTTAGCCGGCGGATTTGCTACCTTATTGGCCGAAATCCTGTTGTCGGTGGTACAACTACGGATGTTCCAATTGCCCTTTACTCCACATTATAGTTTGTGGGGTCTCGGGCCAGTCGCAGGTGTGTTGCTGCTGACCGGATTGGGTACCATATTGCTGCGCGGCATTTTAAAACCAACACCGGCGAGCCTGATCCGTCGGGCATTACACAACTGAAAACGCGATGTTACTATAGTTTCAGTGACGCCAGCGCCTGACGCAACTGACTGTATTGAAACTGAAAACCTGCGTCTAACAGGCGCTTTGGATAGACTTGCTGACCAAACAGCAGCAAGTCTGCCATTTCGCCAAACAGCAAGCGTAAGGCAAAGGCTGGTAGCGGCAACAGTTCAGGTTTATTCAGCCGTTCTGCCAATAATTTACTGAATTGCTGGTTGGTGACTGCCATGGGTGCGGTCGCATTGTAGATGCCGTGGCACTCGCCGTGTAATAACATGTATTCAATGATATTCAGCATATCATCCAGATGGATCCAGGACATGTATTGCTGGCCGTCAGCCAGTTTGCCTCCCAGACCAAGCCGGTAAGCCGGCACCATCCGGCTTAACGCACCGCCGTGTTCGGACAGCACTACACCAGTGCGCAGAATGCAAACTCTGGTTTTGTCGGTCTGAGCGCGCATTGCCAGATTCTCCCAACGGGCGCAGATATCATGGCTGAAGTCCGGATAAAAAGTCTGGAAGCTTTCGTCAATACAGCCGCTGTCCTGACGGCCATAGAATCCAATGGCTGAACCATTGATCAGCACTGTGGGTGGGTTGTTTGCCTGCAAAATAGCGCCAGCGATTTGTTCGGTCAGTTGCCAGCGGCTCTGGCAGATCCGGTTCTTTTGTTTATCCGTCCAGCGTTTGGCTGCGATAGGCTCACCGGCAAGATTTACCACGGCGTCAAGCTGGTTAAAGTCGACGCTGGCCAGGCTATCTGTCCAGTGCACCGCCAGATCAGATTTGCGCTGTGCTTTTGTTACATCACGGCTCAAACAGATCAGTTGATGCTGATGTTGCCAGCGCTGACACAGTGCCTGACCGATAAGACCAGTCGCGCCGGTAAGCAGGATCCGCATAGAAGATCTCCTGAAATTGAGTCTAAACAGTGTAGTACGTTGACAGGCACAGTGTCAGATCAAGAGCTTAGCAGCAGAACTTGCAGGCACAACAGCGTTGAGAAGGACGGTGCAAAATGAATTCCTGGTCAGTTCGTTGTCTTGTACGCTTCTGGCCCGGAGACTAATACTGATGCTGGGTGAAAATTAAACTGAAACTGGCGCCGCCCAGAGTGCTTTGACTGATTTCAAGTTGCCCCTGATATGACTGACAGAGCTCATCGACGATGGATAAACCGACACCATGGCCATCAGTATAAGTATCCAGACGGGTTCCCCGGCTCAATAACTGCGCTTTTTTGTCCATTGGTACGCCCGGGCCATCATCTTCAACCGTCAGTTGCAACGGTTTACACTGCACCGACAGTCTGACCCGTTGTTGACAGGCTTTACAGGCGTTATCAAGCAAATTGCCCAGCATTTCCATCAGATCTGTTTCATCGCCGCGAAACATCATTTGCGGCGGGCAATTCAGCTCAAAGCGGATTTGCTTGTCGCGATAGATTTTTTGCAGCGCATTTTTCAGCTGTTCGGCGACCGGACTGATTGGAATTTGTTTTAACCAGATATCCTGGCCTGAACTGCTGGCGCGTTTGAGCTGATGTTCAATCATCGCAGTGATCCGGTCAATCTGATCACGTAGTTCGGGCTGCTCCGCCAGTGCCGATGTTTTCAACACGGCAACGGGAGTTTTCAGTGCGTGGGCGAGATCACTCAGGTGATGCCGGTAGCGTTGTTTTTGCCGGTTTTGATTGTCGAGCAGTAAGTTCAGGTCTTCTTTAATAGTTTGCAGTTCAGCAGGATAACGTTGGGTCAGTTGCTGCTGCTGGCCACTTTCGACTTCACGGATCTCGTGGTCCAGTGCTGAAAGTGGCTGTGTGGTCCAGTAATAAGCCAACAGCATGATGAGTGCCAAGACCAGACCTATACCGATAAACCAGCGCAACAGCGTTTGACGAAAGCTTTGCATCGGGGCCTCAAGCAGCCGGTCGTCCTGCAGAATATGGATGGTCAGCGGCATGCTGCGCTCACCCATGTCAAACAGCAAGGCAAAAGACAACACCCAATAAGTTTTACCGTCTTGCTCCAGCGCAACGAACTCATGTTTACCCGGTAGCATTTCGTGTACAGGTGGCGTAAAGGTCTGATTCAAAGAGGAATCAGATTGCCAAATCAACTTGTCTTCCGACACGATATAAGCGCTGGTGCCAGAATCAGTCCGCAAAAAATCCGCGGGTAAAATACTGTTATTAATCTCTACTACATCATTTTTGCTGGAGAGCTCAGATAAAAACGAATAAAGGTGTACTTCAAGCTTTTGTTCAGTACTGGTCAGTAATTGAGCAAAAAAAGCCCGTTCGATGGCGAGGAAAGAGGCTGGTAGCATAAAAATCAGCAGCACCAGGCAAACAATGGCCTGGCGCAGCTTTAACGACAATGTCATGCGCCTACCGCCAAATTAAAGCGATAGCCCCGGCCACGTAGGGTTTCTATTGGTTTAAGTTCACCGTCCGGGTCGAGTTTTTTGCGCAGCCGCAATACAAACACTTCGATAACGTTGCTGTCGAGGTCAAAATCCTGATCATAAATATGTTCGGTTAATTCGGTCTTGGAGATCACCTTAGTTGGATTGAGCATAAAGTACTCCAGCACTTTATATTCATAGGCGGTCAGCGACACCTCGGCGCCGTGACACCATACCTGCTGGGTGCGGCTGTTCAGGCTGACCGGCCCGGCACTGAGGGTAGGGTCCGGCTGACCGGCAGCGCGGCGGATCAGCGCATTGCATCTGGCCAATAATTCTTCCATATGGAAAGGTTTGGTCAGGTAATCGTCGGCACCGGCATCAAGGCCTTGTACTTTCTCCTGCCAGCTGCCGCGTGCGGTCAGCAGAATGATGGGGGTTTTAATGTCCTGCTGGCGGGCTTTCCTAATCAGAGACAAGCCATCCAGCTTCGGCAAGCCAATATCAACGATGGCCAGATCATAAGGGTATTCACTGATCTTAAAAAAACCATCCGAGCCATCATGTGACAAATCCACTGAGAACTGTTGTTGCATCAGGTGGTTTTTCACTTGTTCGGCGAGTAAGGTTTCATCTTCAACAACCAGCACGCGCATGGCATTTCCTTTTCAGTGGCGACATTCAATGGGGAGTGTAAAACAGTCGGGGTCAGGCGGGAAGCCTGACCATTTAGCTTATTGATTTCTCGGTGGTTCAACGACGACCGGCATTTGCGAGCCCGGATCACGATCGAGCATCGTCGTATATTCGCGGCCATTCAGTTGATAGGTGACCCGGTAGCCGTCAACCACACTTTGGTATTCGACTTCGGTGCCAGCCTGATAACAGACGGTTTGCAGGTGCACAACATCGGAACCATTCTGTTTGCCAACATCGTGACCAATGGAGCCACCCAATACGGCACCTGCGGCCATGCCAACTTTTTTATTTGAGCTGTTGTGACCAATGGCATTGCCCAGTGCACCACCGATAATGGCGCCAACGATAGTTGGGGTGGCTGAGTCAGATTCACGTTGCACGACTTGCCGTTCTTCGCAGACTCGTTTGGGTTTGTGGATTTCAATCGTTTTGTAGACAGGTTCGGATTTTGTCACGTTGGCCATCACATAGTGTTTCTTGCCGTAGTGGCTGGAACAGGCGGTTAATAATGGTAGTAACAACAACAAGTAACGCATCTTTGATCCTCCGAAACGTATTCAGATCGACATTAGCAACAACGAGCTTAACTTTGGCTGAATTAAAATAATGCAAACATATAAATAAATAGTTGCAAAAATGTAATTTTTAACTAATTTGAATTTACCTGATGAAAAAATGTACTAGTCAGGTAGCAATCGCCAGTCGCTGGATGGCTGGCACCTTTTAACATGCTCTGAATAGCAAGGAAAGTCCGATGAACATGAAAGCACTCTGGTTTGCGCTCTGTGCAACAATCGCCTGTATGGGGGCACAAAACGCCAGCGCCGCCTTAAACAATCCAACCAATGCTGACAGCAAAACTGTTGGCGCAGTTGCTCAGTCTAAACTGTCGTTGAATAAAGCTGATCAGCAACAGCTTGAAGCGATCCCGGGAATTGGCGCAAAAAAAGCGCAGGCGATTCTGGAATACATCAAGCAACACGGTCCGATCAAGGACAAAAAGCAATTGATGGAAGTCAAAGGCATTGGCGAGAAAATGGCAGATCGTATCGCCGGTTTCGTCAGCTTCGGCTAAAGCTTCCGGTATGTGACTGCACTGACTAGTCGGGGGGCTGTCTGTGCAGTCTTTGCTGTAAAACAGTGCGCCGCAACACCTGAATTGCGGCGACTTTTCCAAAATTACCATAAATTCGCAGCAGCTTAAGCGTCACCCAGAGCACGCATTTGCTCGTTGGCCCATTGCACTGCTTCATGGTATTTATCCGGCAATACTTTTGGATCCAGTTTCAGCTTGGCAATGGCTAAATTAGCGTCTTGCCATTCGGCCCGTTCATAACATTTGACCAGCGCCAGATACTCACTTAATAAACCAGGTTCACCAACTAACGCATCCTTAATGTCTTTGGACAGCGGCAATTTGGTCAACACTGAAGACATAGGTTCATCCAGAATCGCGTCCATCAGCGACATCATGCCGGTCAGAAAGGCTTTGGCGGTATCCGTCTGTCGATGCAACGATGCAATCCCTTCAGCAAATTTTGCCCTGGTCATCGCCAAACGCATCAGTTCTGCCGGTTTTTCGCTGGACACTTGGGCAGTAAACAACACCGACAGGAATTTTTTCAGCTCGGTCTGCCCTAACACAACCAATGCTTGTTTGATGGTTTCGATTTCAGAGCGCCGCTTAAATACTGCGCTATTTGAATAACGTAATAATTTATAAGATAAATTAACGTCACGCTCGAAAATACTGGTGATTTGACCAAGGTCCATTTCAGACTTTGAGGTCTCGTAAAGTAACTCCGCTAGTGTCATCTGGGCAGGAGACAGAGCTTTACTTTGCAGCATTTCCGGTTTGGAGAAAAAGTAACCCTGAAAATAGCTGAAGCCCATATCCAATGCGTTTTGAAACTCAGCGTTGGTTTCGACTTTTTCGGCCAATAATTTGATATGTGGAAATGGTGCAACCGCTAACAGGATTTGGTCGATAGTTGCAGCATCAGTGCTGCGAAAATCAATTTTTATGATGTCGATAAATGGATAAAAATGTCGCCAGACCGGCTGATGAATATAGTCATCCAGAGCGATGATATATCCCTCATCTTTTAATTGTTGTACTTCAGCCAGTAATTTTTTGCCGGGTTGCACCGTCTCCAGGATCTCCACGACAACCTGTTCTTTGGGCAGCATACTGGGAAATTTTTTTACCAGCGTATCGAGAGTGAAATTGATAAATCCTGGTTTATCGCCAAGAAAATCATCAAGGCCAAAATTAAACTGACTGCCTGCGATCATTTTTGACGTCGCTTCATCGCCGTCAATATCGGGGAATACGTTAGCCAGCCCGTCTCTGAACAACAGCTCGTAGGCGTACAGGTTTTTTTCCCGATCTAAGATAGGTTGGCGGGCGGCGTAGAAATACATAACAGCTAGGGTCCTCAGCGTTTGCTCTTCCAGCAATGTAGCAAAGAACATCGGGCAGTGGCTAATAAAATTTGTCGGTTTTTGTCAGGGGGATAGGCGCTCAGTCAGGCTGGACCGAGCGCCAGTTCAACTAGGATTTGAGCTGTTTTTCCATTAAGTCGAAATGTTGTTTCACAACGTTTTCCGGCGCTTTGGTCAGCATACTTACCAGCACAATGGCACTGGTCGCCAATACAACGCCTGGTACCATGGCGTAGAGGAAGTCATTTAATTGCTGTCCGTTGATCTGCAGCGGCGAGAACACCCAGAACAACACTGTCAATGCACCAACGACCATACCGGCAAGGGCGCCAGGCATAGTCATTTTGCGCCAGTACAGACTAATCAGAATTACCGGTCCGAAAGCGGCACCAAAACCAGCCCAGGCATTACCAACCAAATCCAGAATGGAACTGCTGCGATCCAGGGCAATCCAAATCGCCACTGCAGCCACCAGCATGACCGACAAGCGACCAACTAACACCTGAGTTTTATCTGAAGCCTGCTGATTCAGGAAAGTCTTGTAAAAGTCCTGAGTCAGGGCACTGGAGGTGACTAATAACTGACTGGAAATAGTGCTCATCACAGCTGCCAGCAATGCTGCTAACAAAAAGCCGGTTATAAACGGGTGAAATAGCACTTGCGACAACATAATAAAAATAGTTTCAGGATCGGCCAGCGGTTGTTGGGTCTGATGGACGTAGGCAATGCCGACAAAGCCTGTCGCCACGGCGCCGCCTAAAGAAATAATCATCCATGACATGCCGACGCGGCGTGCGACCGGGAAATCTTTGACCGAACGGATCGCCATAAAACGTACGATAATGTGTGGCTGACCAAAATAACCTAAACCCCAGGCCAGCAGTGAAATAATGCCGAGCACACTGGTTCCTGTGAAAAGATCGAGGTGATTCGGATTTAATGTTTCAACAATACTGAGGGTAGTGCCGAAATCTCCGACGACATTCAGTGCGACCAAAGGCACTAAGATCAGGGCCAGGAACATAATAATACCCTGGACAAAATCAGTCATGCTGACGGCGAGAAAACCACCTAATAACGTATAAGCAATCACGACTGAGACGGTCAGTGCCAAACCGTAGATATAATCGAGCTGGAATACGCTTTCAAACAGTTTACCGCCGGCAACCACGCCAGAAGCTGTGTATAAAGTGAAAAACACCACAATAACCACTGCCGAAATCAGTCGTAGCAAACGGGTGCGATCGGCGAAACGGTGCTCAAAGTAGTCTGGTAATGTGATCGAATCGTTAGCGATTTCGGTGTAGATGCGAAAGCGGGGGGCTAAAAATAAATAATTGGCCCATGCGCCAAGAATTAAACCGACAGCAAGCCAGATCTGCGAAATGCCAGCGGTATACAGTGCGCCCGGTAAGCCCATCAGTAACCAACCGCTCATATCCGACGCTCCGGCCGATAGTGCAGTGATGCCTGGGCCAAGTTTGCGCCCGCCTAACATGTATTCAGATAAGTTACTGCTGGACTGTCGGTATGCGTAAAGTCCGATGGCCAGCATTGCGATGAAATAAATCGCAAGCGCCAGAATAGTGCCTGTTTCCACTGGGATCCCTCGACCTGTTGGTTATAGTTATGTTGCCGGGGCTGGTCCAAGACGACCAGCCACTATGACCGGGCAATGCTAACAATAGTCACTGGCAAGGACCAGTAGTTTTCCACGAACTGCGGTCAGGCTGCTACCAGCCGCAGTTAAATGTTAAATTTAAGTGACTCAGCGAGCAGTGGTCCGGCCTTCACCAGCAACTGCGGTTGCTGCGCCACCATGACCAGCAAATGCCTGGCACTTTTCAGGCTCTGGCCAAAAAAACGTGCATCAGCAAACTGGCTTGCCTTTGCCTTGGGGAAATCGGTCTGATCCGGCACCACAAAGACGGTTAGCGGTTGGCCATCGACTTCGAGAACCAGATGCAACGAACGCACACCTTCAAAATCACAGAAACGGGCATAACGGACCGGGACGGGCAGCTCGGCGCTGAGGCCAAGCTCGGCAAACAGTGGTTGCAAACTAGGCTGGTCTAAAGTGCTGATAGCACCCAAAGCCGCCAGTTCATGATAGACATGACTCAATGCATGTTGGCCCAAATCGGCGCTGACTTGCGGCGCCGCCCCCTGATAAAACCATACTGACAACAGCAGGGCCGCCGCGGTGGCATAGGGCAGAGGGCGTTGCCACCAGTGGCGAACAACCGGCAACATCTGCTGGCGTAACAAAATCTGTTCAGCCAGCTGAGGGGGTACATCAATTTCAAGCTGTTGTTTCAACTGATGATCCAACAGCAGTAACTCCTGTTGTAGTTGCAGTAATTGCGCATCATCATTGAGCTGTTGTGGCGAAACACTGGCCGGATCCTCATACAGTGCCCGGCGAAGTAAAAGATTATCCATGCTGGGAGACTCCATCTGAGTGATCAGGCTGCAGCCGGGCACGTAATTGCGCCCGGCCGCGAAATAAGCGGGTATTGACTGTATTCAGATTCAGCTGCAGCACTGTGGCAATTTCATCACCGGTCATACCAAGTAACAGCTGCATCACTAAGGGTTCGCGGTAATCCTGTGGCAGTTCCAGCATCAAACGATGCAACCGATCAGTGGCAACCCAATGCTCCGGCGAGGCATGAGCAGTATCTTCCAGACTGTCTTGTTCCACATCACTGTAGTCAAACTGCTTACGTTCAAATCGCCGTGCATTTTCATGGCGCAGAATTGTTAGTAACCAGGATTTAGCGGCGCCGGCTTCCTGTAGCTGTGCCAGATTTTTCCAGGCGCGCAGCAAAGTGTCCTGCACTAAATCCTCAGCAATACTCTTTGACCGACACAGCCAGTAGGCGTAGCGGCAGAGGTCCGGGGTGTAAGCACGGACCAGTGCCTCATAACGTTGTTGTGCGCTGTTCATCTGAACTCCGCCATTTGACTGTAAATAGTCGACATAACAGCACAGACCGGCATACCTGCACTTTATGTGCAGGCGAAGTGAAAAAAATTAGCCGCGCGGGTATAAAGGGGCCAGGCCTTCAGCCGTAGTGACCGGCTGATGATGAAAATGTGCCCAGGCTTCCAGTAATGCCTGACCTTGCCACTGCGCACCCGCGGGTTGATAACCCTGATAACTGAGCTGCTGAATTTGCGTTTTTAAAGCGCCGTCCGGCAAATGCTGGACCAGATCGGTCAGTGATTCAATGTTTGCACTAATCAGTTGCTGCGCCCAGCGCAATAATTGCTCCCGGGCCAAAGCGGCATCGTGCTGCTGGCAGGCTTGTTTCAGCTTACGAGAATTAAACCGCAGTTCGCTGCCTGCGGTGGTGCGGGGCAGTTTTGTGTTGTCGCGCTCAGCAGTTCGCGGCGCCGCCATTGCCCACAATCCCCATGCGGCTAGTGTCAGCAGCCATAAACTCAGCAACAACCAGCTGCTATAGCTAAAGTGCCAGTCTGAGACCTGCGTTGGCTGGACCCGGTCAGCGGAAGTTGTGGTCGTGGCGGCAGGCTCAGGCTGCGATACCGCCTGCGGATTCGGTGCGACCTGCAGCGTCACAGCGCTCAACACTGCTTCGTCCGGCTGATTGGTTTTGGTATTCCACCAACGTACGCGGACTTCCGGTAAAGTCAGACTGCCAGCTTTGTCGGCGATAATGGCATAACTGAACACCTTTTGCGCCACGATCCGGCCTTTGCGTTCAGCCTTGCGACTTTGGGGTTGCTCCGGATAGATTTTGGCGCCGGCAACAGTGCCAAGTTGTAAATCCGGCAACTGATTGTCGGCTAAATCCAGTGCAGTCAGCGTAATAGTCCGGGTAACCGGTTCGCCTTGTATCAATTGGTCACCGGCCGGGTTCCATTCTTCGGTGAGCGCGACCAGCTCGGACGCCAACCAGTTTTGTTGCTGGCCGTCCGGGATTGGCTTCACTTGCAGTGACAGTGCCTGGCCTTCTGCCGACACGGCTTTAGTGCGGGCGAAATAGTCATACCGCGAGTTGTCACGGTCGATCATTTCACCATTAAAAAACGGCGGGTTCAGCGTCAGCGTGCCACTTTTTTGCGGGATCACGCTATAGCGGCGTGTGATGGTCTGGTAGCGTTCACCGTTGACAATTTCACTGTTTTCAATGTCTTTACCGACTTGCTCCACATCCGCTCCGGCCAGCTCCGGCTGACTTAGATTGCCGCGTTGCAGCTCCCCTTTAAAATAGATTTTGATTTCGTAATACAGCATTTGCTGAACATGCACGCTTTCGCTGCTAAAGCTGTTTTGTAGAAATAATTCGGCGCCTTTGCCGGATGCCTGACTGGCTGGTTGCACTTCGAGGCTGATCGGTTCGCTACTGAGTGCTCCTATCTGAAATGCCGGAATGGTCAGTGTACCGGTGCGGCGCGGAAACAAGCTCAGCTGCCAACTGGTACTTTGACTCGACTGGCCGTTGACGATTTGCATACTTTGGCTGACAGAAGGGCCGGTTACCCGAAAATCAGCTTCCAGGCTGGCAAAATCAATGGCGCCGGCATCAACTTTTTCGTCCAGCACCAATTGCAACATGATGGCTTCGCCGTACATCGCCGGGTTTTTATCGACACTGGCCTTGAGCTGGGTAGCCGCCTGGACCTGACTGATCAGGCACAGCGTTAACAACAGCAGTCGGCCAGCTAATTTGACCATCTGATTAACCATCTGATTTACCATTCTTGTTGAACACCGCGTGGTATTGCCTGTTGCTGACGTTTTTGATACTCCAGCAACATTTTGTTTTTTAATAATAAACTGGGCTCATCCTGCACTTTACGCAGCAGGTTTTCCAATTGCTGGCTTTCTTCCGCACTGGCGTTGGGCCAGGCTTGTTCTATCGCTTTTTGTTGTTCGGCCTGGGCTGATTCTTTGTCCTGCTGTTCGGCCTGCTGCGCTTGTTGTTGAGTCTGTTGTTGCTGCTGTTGTTGCGCGGGGTCAGCTTTGGCGTCATCAGCAGCTTGTTGCTCATTTTGTGACTGTTCGTTTTGCTGTTTAGAGTCCTGCTGCGATTGCTGGTTTTGTTGCTCTTGCTGCTGGTCTTTGCCGTCTTTGGAATCATTTTGCTGATCAGGATCGCCATTTTGCTGCTGATTTTGTTCAGATTGCTGTTGTTGCTGTTCGAGCATTTTTTTCATCAGTTCAATATTTTCTTTGACGCCAGGCAAGCCGGGTTGCTGCTGTTCTGCCTGTTGATAAGCTGCCAGGGCTTGTTCATATTGTTGCTGCAGGGCCAGGCTGTTACCGAGATTAAACTGACCGGCAGCAGAACTGTCTTTGCTGAACAGTTCAGCGGCGGCGGCATAATCGCCAGCCCGGTAAGCCGCGTTGCCTTGCCACAGTGGATCGGCGAATTGTTGGCGCGCCCGGGCGTAATCGCCACTGTCGTAAGCCTGTTTTGCCTGTTCCGTTTTACTCTGCCATAAATCCTGCCAGCCGAAAGCCGGAGCCGGCGCTTCAGTGGTCGCCGGTTCGGTCATCTGCCGGGCGGGCACAGGCTGTGGCCATGCCAGTAGCAATAACGGCAACATAAACAGTTGCGGCTGGCGTAAATACCAGATGCCAAGTGCCAATAACAGATAACACAGGTAAATGCCGGCATCCTGCCATTGGTCGCCTTGCATCTGAGTCTGCTCAGCGGCATCGTTGAGTTTTAATTCAGGCAGCGCCAGCAGTTTTTGCACGTCGCTGTCATCAAAAGTGCTGGTGGCAAAGACACCGCCAGTCAGGCTGCTGATTTCTTTTAATTGGGTCAACGGTACTTTTGGCAACACGATGCTGCCACGGGCGTCTTTAAGCAGTTCGCCATTTTCCAGCTGCACCGGCGCGCCGTCGGTATTGCCAAAAGCCAACACCGACACGCGATGCGCAAAGCCATTGAGCTGGTCGCGGATCTGCATAAATTGCTGGCTGTCAAAACCGTCAGTAAAAAACACGATGTCGCCTTTAACATAACCGGCCTGTTGTAACAGCTGATCCGCCATTTTCAGCGCGCTGGCAAAATCAGATCCCTGCACCGGCATAATTTCCGGTTTTAAATCAGGCAATAACAAACTGATATTGTTGTGGTCCGGCGTTAACGGCGAAATGACATAAGCATCGCCGGCAAATGCCAACAAGGCCATTTCGCCTTCCAGTTGTTCGCGGGCAAAATCCAGCGCTTTAAAGCGCGCTTGCGTTACGCGGTTCGGTTTGATGTCGGTCGAGCGCATCGACATTGACATATCCAATACCAATACAGTGGCGCGTTTGAGCTGGAATGCCGGTTGCGGCAGTTTTTGCCAGCTCGGACCGGCGCCGGCGAAAATGCCGAGTAACAGCATCAGCGGCAACAGCCAGAATTGTTTACGCGCCACAGGCTGCTGCGCCAGCAGCTGGCGATATAAATGGGGTGCCAGTAATTGTTGCCAGGCGTCGGTCGGGGGCAGGCGGCGCAGCAGCAGCCAACTCAGCGCGACCAGCGGCAACAATACTAATACCCAAGGTCGTAAAAAGTGGATGTCAACGGGCATAACGACTCCGGCGCCAAAACGCGAGACCCAGCAGCAATAATGCGCCAGCTAAGGGCCATTGCAGCAGGCTTTGCTGCGGGCGGTAATTCAGCTGATCACGTTCAATCGGCTCCAGCTGGTCCAGTAACTGATAAATCTCGGCGAGTTCCTGCAGATTGCGGGCGCGGAAATATCGACCACCAGTTTCACTGGCAAGTTCGGTCAATAATTTTTCGTCCAGATCGGCAGAAGGATTCACAACCTGTGGGCCAAAAATACCTTGTTGGACCATTTGTTCTGCCCCAACCCCGACCGCGTAGATTTTAACGCCGGCGGCTTTCGCCAAAGCCAGTGCTTCGCGCGGCTGGATATTGCCAGCAGTATTGGCGCCATCACTGAGTAAAATCAGTACTTTATTTGAACTTTGGTAGGTATTAAACCGTTTGACCGTCAGACCGATGGCCTCACCAATAGCAGTGCGCTGCCCAACCAATCCAAGCACGGCGTCATCGAGCATTTTTTGCACTGTAGTGCGGTCAAAGGTCAGTGGTGTCTGTTGGTATGCAGCATCGGCAAACAAAATTAACCCCAGCCGGTCGCCCTGACGTTTCTCGATAAACTGGCTCAGTACGTGTTTGACCGCGTCCAGCCGGTTATAGGACTGGCCTTCAATAACCATGTCATTGATATTCATCGAGCCGGACAAATCCACTGCCAGCATCATGTCGCGACCTTGCTGCGGCAGTGTAACGGGTTCACCGAGCCAGCGCGGTCCTGCTGCCGCTGTCACCAGACAAGCCCAAAATAACAGCGGTAACAGCGCCGGCAGGCGCCAGCGTTGATGTTGCGGGCTGTGTTGCTCTGCCGCAGCCAGCCGCGCCAGAGGCGGGAAAAACAGTGGCTGTCCGGCGACTGACTGACGGGCACGCAACAGCCACGGCACAGGCAGAAGGACAAATAACCAGGGCAAGGTAAATTCAAACATCTAAACCTTGCTCCCGATGCTGTTCCAGCCATAGCCAGGCAAACTGGTGCCAGGCTTTTAACTGCGATGGATCCGATGTGCGGCTGTATAGCAACTGATCTAAATCAGGCTGCTGCTCTGACAACTTGCCACTGCGCTGTAAAAACGCGACAAATCCAGTGCTTTTTTCTGCCAGCGCCGGATGACCTGGCCGTTTAGTCTGCAGATATTGTTTCAGCAATTGCAGGATGGCATTGGCGGCTTCCGGCTGTTCCAACTGAATTTGACTGAGTGCTTGCAAAACAAGGCGCCTGGCACTGTCACGCCGGTAAGTCCGGTACCACTTTCGTCCTAACCAAGCGATTGCCAGCAGTATTGGCAGTGCCAGCAGCAGCCAGCCGGGTGCCAGATAGAACTCATCCGGCAACGCAGGCTGCTGTATATCGGCCAGCGCTGTTTTTAACGTGTCAGTGATGTTGGGTTCATTCGCCATGGACAGTTCCGGGAGTATTAAACGGCGCCGAATGGGTTTGAGCCGGATTGTGTTGTTGTGCAGCAAGCTGGCTGCGCAGTGATGACGCATTACTGATCTGCATGTGGCGCAGGCCCAGACTGCGCCAGTACTGTGTGCGTTCAGCCTGCTGCAGCTGCTGTTGGTTCTCGTAGCGTTGTTTCAGACCGGCCGGCGTTAAATCCAGTTGTAACACAGCGGCATCAGTCTGCAGCGCCAGCTGTCCTGATACTGCTGCCGGGATCTGTTGCTCCAGTGGGTCAAAGATCTGACAGAGCCTGATTTCATTATGCATGCGCATCGATTGCAAATGGCGCAGCACATTAGCATCTAAGGCACTGAAGTCAGAAATGAGATAAACCAGACTGCCCGGCCTTACCAACCGGCGCAATTGACCAACGGCGTCGGCCAGACTCACCGGCTGTTGCCCGGCAGTGACTGGTTTATTGTTCAGATCTATCAGTTGCTGCAAGTAACGCAAGACGGAAACACTGCGACTGGCAGGTTTTAATTCCCTGATTTGCTGGCTATTAAACAAGATGCCACCAAATTTATCGCCGCGTTCGCGGGCATGCCAGCCAACCAGCGCCGCCAAGTGTGCCGCCTGTACCGCTTTGGTCAGCAGGACAGAGCCAAAATGCATCGACGGACTCAAGTCAGTCAATACAAACACCGGCCGCTCTTTTTCTTCACGAAATAACTTGGTGTGCACTTTGCCGGTACGTGCCGTGACACGCCAGTCGATAGTACGGACATCATCGCCGAGCTGGTAATGACGGACTTCGTCAAACTCCATGCCGCGACCTTTACTGCGCGCCAGATAACTACCAGCCAGTTTGCTCTGGATCACCTGTTGCGGCGCTAAATCCAGCACATATGTATGGTGCTGGTATTTCAGCAATTGCGGTAGATCCAGCTGCACACCGTCGGCGCCGAGTGCGGCCAGTTGTTGCGTGGCTGTTTGTGCTTGCACGGCGGGGTTCATCAGGCGATCGGCACTCGTTTTAATAATTCGCTGAGAACCTGGTCAGTACTGACCCCTTCAGCTTCAGCTTCATAACTTAAGATCAGCCGGTGACGCAGCACATTATGGAACACGGCCTGCACATCATCCGGTGTAACAAAATCGCGGCCACTGAGCCATGCCTTGGCGCGGGCACAACGTTCCAGCGCGATAGTCGCGCGCGGACTGGCTCCATACGCGATATAACGGCCAAGCTCGGCACCATAATTGCCGGCGTGGCGGGTCGCCATCACCAGTTGCACGATATATTGCTCCAGACTTTCAGCCATATGCAGCTGCAAAATGGTCTGACGGGCAGCAAAAATATCGGCCTGGCTCATCCGGACCGGTGTTTCCGCCTGCTGGGCTAACGCTTCGCCTCGGGTTAAACGCAGAATTTTCAGTTCAGTGTCGGCGTCCGGATAATCCACTTTTAAATGCAGCAGGAACCGGTCGAGCTGGGCTTCCGGCAGCGGGTAGGTGCCTTCCTGTTCCAGTGGGTTTTGCGTGGCCATTACTAAAAACAATTCGGGTAATTTGTAACTGTGGCGGCCCACCGTAATTTGTTTTTCCGCCATCGCTTCTAATAAAGCCGACTGCACCTTGGCCGGTGCGCGGTTAATTTCATCCGCCAGGATAATGTGGTGGAACAACGGACCACTCTGGAATTCAAATTTGCCGGTTTCCGGCCGGTAAATATCAGTCCCGGTTAAATCGGCAGGTAACAAATCCGGCGTAAACTGAATGCGATGAAAACTGCCTTCCACGCCGTGCGCCAGGGCGTTGACAGCGCGGGTTTTTGCCAGACCCGGTGGGCCTTCTACCAGTAAATGACCATTGGCCAGCAGCGCCAGCAGAATACCTTCAGTCAGGGCAGGCTGCCCGATCACCTGGCTGTCGAGATAGGATTTTAACCGGTTAAATGCGTTCACAAACAATACTCTCTGGCTTCGGTTTAAGTGCGTTATTTATATGAAATCACGGGGGATTTCATATGCGTATCCGATGAAAAGCGGCTAGGCTAAGACCAACTCCGCGGATCTGGGGGCGGCGACGATTAAAACAAGTGTTTTAATTTTGTCGGAGTCTCGCTACAATCGGGAAAAATCACAGGTCAGACCTGTAACGACCAGCAAAAGAGGACTTCTATGGCCAATCCCATTCAACTCAGAACCCGGCAGGGCGATCGTATCGCCATCGTCCGTGGTTTACGTACACCATTTGCCAAACAGGCGACCGAATTTCACGGTGTTTCGGCACTGGAGCTTGGCAAGCTGGTCGTCAACGAACTGCTGATCCGCAGTGAGCTGGACCCCAAGTTAATTGATCAGGTTGTTTACGGTCAAGTTGTGCAGATGCCGGAAGCGCCGAATATCGCCCGTGAAATCGTACTGGGTACCGGTATGAACGTGCACACCGATGCATTCAGTGTCACCCGGGCCTGCGCGACCAGCTTCCAGTCCGTGGTCAGCGTCACCGAAAGTATGATGGCCGGCATTACCGAAATCGCCATCGCCGGCGGTGCTGATTCCAGTTCAGTGCTGCCGATTGGCGTCAGTAAAAATCTGGCGCGGGCTTTGGTTGATGTCAACAAAGCCAGAACCTTTGGTCAGAAACTGGCGATTTTCCGCCGCTTAGGTTTGAAAGATTTAATGCCGGTACCGCCGGCGGTTGCTGAGTACACCACAGGCTTGTCGATGGGCGACACGGCAGAGCAAATGGCAAAAAGCCACGGCATCAGCCGGGCGGACCAGGATGCGATGGCGCACCGGTCGCATACGCTGGCCGCTTTGGCCTGGCAAAATGGCCTGATGAAAGACGAGGTGATGGCGGCGCATGTCGAGCCTTACAACAAATTCCTCGAAATCGATAACAACGTTCGGCTCGATTCCAAGCTGGAATCTTATGCCAAATTAAAACCAGTGTTTGATCGCAGTTACGGCACTGTGACGGCCGCAACTTCAACACCGCTGACGGATGGTGCATCTGCCGTCCTGATGATGACCGAAAGCCGCGCCAAAGCGATGGGCTACGAAATTCTCGGTTATGTGCGCAGTTACGCTTTTGCTGCCATCGACGTCTGGGAAGATATGCTGATGGGCCCTTCGTACGCCACACCACTGGCTTTAGACCGCGCCGGCATGAAACTGTCTGATTTGACTCTGATTGAGATGCACGAAGCTTTTGCCGCCCAGGCTCTGGCCAATATGAAAATGTTTGGTTCGAAAAAATTTGCCGAAGAAAAACTGGGTCGCACAGAAGCCATTGGTGACATTGATATGGCGAAATTTAACGTCAACGGTGGATCGCTGGCCTATGGCCACCCATTTGCTGCGACAGGTACTCGCCTCATCACGCAAACCTTAAACGAATTAAAACGCCGCGGTGGCGGTATCGGCCTGACCACCGCCTGCGCGGCTGGTGGCCTTGGCGCCGCGATGATAGTGGAGACTGAATAATGCAGCCAACTTTTAGCTTAAGCCAACGTGATGATGGTGTAGGTGTGATCACGATGGATATCTTTGGCGAGAGCATGAATGTGCTCAAAGCCGAGTTTGCTGACGAGATCGCGGCGGTGCTCGATGAAGTGCGCAGCAACAAAAACATCAAAGGTTTGGTGATTATCAGCGGCAAAGCCGATTCGTTTATTGCTGGTGCTGATATCAGCATGCTGGATAAATGCAAAACGGCCGCGGAAGCAACCGCGATCGCCAGCATGGGTCAGCGTATGTTTAACGAGCTGGAAAAACTGCATATACCGCTGATCGCGGCCATTCATGGTCCATGCCTGGGCGGTGGTCTGGAATTGGCGATGGCCTGTCACGGCCGCGTTGCGACTGATGACAACAAAACCGTATTAGGTCTGCCGGAAGTGCAGCTGGGTCTGTTACCGGGCAGCGGCGGCACGCAGCGTCTGCCAAAACTGGTCGGTTTGCAAAAAGCGCTGGATATGATGCTGACTGGCAAACAGTTGCGCGCAGTTCAGGCAAAAAAAGCTGGTTTGGTCGATGTGGTAGTACCGCGTAGCATTTTATTAGAGGCTGCGGTGAAAATGGCGCTGGCGGGCAAGCCAGACCGCTCAAAACCAGTGAAGTTGCCATTAGTAGGTCAGTTACTGGAATTTACGTCGATTGGTCGCGGCATTTTGTTTAGTCAGGCGGAAAAGCAAACACTGGCAAAAACGCAAGGCCATTACCCGGCACCGCTGAAAATCATCGATGCGATCAAAGCTGGTGTGCATTCCGGTATGCAAAAAGGCCTCGAAGTTGAAGCGACACATTTTGGCGAGTTGTGCATGACGCCAGTGTCGGCCAACCTGCGCAATTTGTTTTTCGCGACCACGCAGATGAAAAAAGAAAGCGGCGCCGGTGATGCCAAGCCCCGCAAGGTGAAAAAAGCTGCCGTATTAGGTGGTGGTCTGATGGGCGGCGGCATTGCCAACGTTACGGCCGGTAAAGCCGGTGTGCCAGTGCGGATCAAAGATATCAATCAGACCGGCATTGGCAATGCGCTGAAATACAGCTTCAGCCTGCTGAATAAAAAGTTTAAAAAACGTTTTATCAGTAAAACTGAGCTGCAAAAACAAATGGCACTGCTGACCGGTACTACGGATTATTCCGGCTTCCACGATGTGGATTTGGTCATTGAAGCGGTGTTTGAAGATCTGGCACTGAAACAGCAAATGGTCGCCGATATTGAACAACATTGCAGCGAACATACAGTGTTTGCTTCGAACACCAGCTCATTGCCGATTGGTCAGATCGCGGCGAAAGCAGCGCGGCCGGAAAACGTCATCGGTCTGCACTACTTTTCTCCGGTCGACAAAATGCCGCTGGTTGAAGTGATTGCACATGACAAAACCTCAGCTGAGACTATCGCTACCACCGTCGCTTTTGCCCGTAAACAAGGTAAAACACCGATTGTGGTCAAAGACGGTGCTGGTTTTTATGTGAACCGGATTTTGGCGCTGTATATGAACGAAGCGGCGAATCTGCTGCTGGAAGGTGAGTCAGTTGAGAAGCTTGATAAAGCCCTGACCCGTTTTGGCTTCCCGGTCGGTCCTATCACGTTACTGGATGAGGTTGGTATCGACGTTGGCGCAAAAATTTCACCTATTCTGCAAAAAGAACTGGGCGAGCGTTTTCAGGCTCCAGCCGCTTTTGACAAGTTGATCGCCGATGGCCGTAAAGGCAAAAAAGTCGAAAAAGGCTTTTACCTATACGGTAAAAACGCGAAAAAGGGCCGAAAAGAGGTCGATACCAGCGTATATAGCCTGTTGGGTGTGCAGCCTAATGGCCGTTTAAGCACCGAGCAAATTAGCAAACGTTGTATGGTTCAAATGCTGAACGAAGCAGTACGTTGCCTCGAAGAGGGCATTATTGCTTCTGCCCGTGACGGTGATATCGGTGCCATTTTCGGCATAGGTTTCCCACCGTTCCTCGGAGGGCCGTTCCGTTACATTGATAGTCTGGGCGCTGGTAATCTGGTGGCAGATTTGCGCTGCTATGAAGCGCAGTTTGGCAGTCGTTTTGCGCCGGCAAAGATGTTGCTTGAGCTGGCGGAGCAGGAAAAGACCTTTTACTGAGTCTTGCTTAGATGCTGAAAAAAACCGCAGCTTGCTGCGGTTTTTTTGTATAATGCCGCGTTTTTTTGCACCTGGAGTATAGCTGTGCTGTGGTTATTCCTACATCCACTGGTGAGTTTGTGGTGTTATCTGCAAGCAAAAAAGGCCGGTTTACGCAGTTGGCCCTGGGTATTGCTGGCGCTTTTGACCGGCCCTGTGTCAGTGCCGTTATTTCTGAATCACCGTCGTATGGCGCGCCGGCGGGTGATGGGGCCCGAACTAAACTGGTTCCGGCCATAATCCTGTTGTTTCACACCAGTTGGTCCTGCCAGCGGATCGGTGCGCCGTCCCGCAGCCATAACTGCACGTTGATCTGTTGCTCCGGCATCGCCAGCAGCTGATATAAGCCGGTATGACACAGATCCTGTGCCAGTGCTTGTGGTAAAAATGCCGTGCCATTACTACGCGCCAGCCATTGGCGTAGTAACCTCGGATCGCTGCAGCAAAATGCCAACGGTGCTTTACTGAGCTGCGGTAACCGACCCACCCAATCCAGCCGGCCTTCGGCCTGTGCTGTACTGCCAGCCGGGCCCACAGCAGTCAGCACTATCGTGCGCCACAGGACTGTTTTATATGCGGGATCTGTAATGCTGTCCTGGCTTGCACAGAGCACCACGTCAGACTGCCTGTTACAGGCGGTCGTGGCATCAAGTACCTGTAAATGCACTGCAGTCTCAATATTCACCACTAAGGCTTCCAGTAATTCAGCGGCGAGATATTGCAAGCCCGGTTCGACCGCCACGGTCAATCGCTGTGGCAGGCTGCTTTGTTGCTGTAATTGCGTCCTGGCAGCCTGTAGTGCGCTGATCACGGCTTCGGCATGGGGTAACAGCAGTTCGCCGGCTTCGGTCAACTGGATGTTATTACGGTGGCGACTGAACAATGCCACCCCCAGACTTTGCTCCAGTTGCCGGATGCGAAAGCTGACAGCGGACTGAGTTAAATACAGATTGTCTGCGGCTTTGCCAAAATGACGGGTTTTTTGTACTTCCAGGAAGGTTTTCAGTAGTTCGGTGTCCAAGCATTAACCTTATTATATTTTATGGTCACGATGAAAAACATTTGTTTTACGTGCGGAATTTTGTTTACCATACTCCGCACAGTTTAATTGGGATAGCTTTAGATTCAACGAGATCAGGGGAAAAAAGTGATGCAGCAAAGTTTTGTGGCTAAACGTCGCTTTTTTGATGACCGCAACTTCCCGAAAGGGTTTACCCGGTCAGGGCGCTTCACGTTAGCAGAGGGCAATCTGCTGGAGAAGCACGGTGCATCGATGCAGGAGCTGGAGGAAGGCCAGCGCCAGCCGGTGAACGAAGAAGAGCAACGCTTTTTACAGGTCATGCGCGGTGAAGCCGAAGCGGAAACTGTCTATGAAAAGGCCTGGCTGAAATACAAGCAGCGTATTCAGGAAAAACGTAAGTTTCATACCGTGTTTGGTAAGAAACGTATTGCCGATGGCAGTGACGATTTTTCTTACGTCGAAACAGACAACGATTAACAGAGCCGGAGTAACCGGTCGCAGCAGAAGGATTTTTGTGTGGACGGATTTTTGAAGAGCTTATTAAACCCGGCTGTGCTGGTGTTTTTAATCCCGCTGGCGGGTATCGCGATTGGTGGCCTGAAAATGTGGCTGAATCACCAGGAGCGGATGGAAAAAATCCGTCAGGGCATAGATCCCGACGCACGTCGCGACTGAAGTTGCATCAAAACCTGTGCACTGTATAAAAAAGAGCCTTCCGGCTCTTTTTTTATTTTCGCAATCAATGCCATCAGGTCAATGGGTTCAGATCGAGACCGGCACTGCGGCAAGACGCGGTTTATTCTGCTTCTGGTCCAGCAGGAACTGAGTGAAATCGGCGGCAGACAGCGGCTTGCTGTAAAAATAGCCCTGAATGATTTCGCAGCGCAGTTGCTTCAGTTGCGCCAGTTGCTCGGCTTGTTCCACCCCTTCGGCGACTACTGTCAGACTCAGGTTGTGCGCGATAGTGACGATGGTATCCACCATATTGCGTCCGCGCGCTGTATTCATGTCGTCAATAAAAGCTTTGTCTATTTTCAGTGTATTGAGCGGGAACTGCTTTAAATACGCCAGCGATGAATAACCAGTACCAAAATCGTCCATCGCCAGATGGATACCGCGGGCGCGCAGTTTTTTCATCGTATCAATCGCCATTTTGGGCGATTGCATCACAGTGCCTTCAGTGATTTCGAGCTCGAGGTGATAGGAGGGCAGTTCGGTCTGCTGCAGCACATCGTCTATCTGTTCACACAAATAAGGCAACATAAACTGCTTGACCGACAGGTTGACTGCTACGCGGCCATGAAACAGGCCCTGATCTATCCAGCGTTTCACGTCCAGGCAGGCTTTGCGCAAGACAACTTCACCGATTTCGACAATTTGACCGGTTTCTTCAGATACCGGAATAAATGAAGCAGGACTGATTAAACCGCGTTTGGGTGTGATAAAACGGACCAGCGCTTCCATGCCAACCAGCTGACCACTGAGAATATCCATTTTCGGCTGATAGTACACCGTGAAGAAATCTTCTTTCAGGCCATGGCGGATCAGGTTTTCCAGCTGCAAACGTTTGACTGCCAGTTTGTTCATGCTGTCATTAAAAAACAGGTAGCGGTTCGCGCCATCGCTTTTAGCATGATACATCGCTGTATCGGCATTACGCAGCAACGCTTCGGGATCGCGGCCATCTTCCGGATATAACACAATGCCGATACTGCTGGTCACGGCCAGCTCATGCTGACTAATAAAAAACGGCTGATTAATTTGTTTAATCAGCTCTTTTGCCATGGTAGTGATTGTATGAATGTCGTTGGTGTTTTCCAACAGAATCGCAAATTCGTCGCCACCGAGCCGATAAAGCCGTTCTTTTTGCCGCGTCATCTGACTGAGGCGTTCAGCCAATTTAATTAACAGCGAATCCCCCAGCTGGTGGCCGAGTGAATCGTTGATCTTCTTAAAGTTATCAAGGTCAAACACCAGCAGGGCATGTTTAACTTCCCGCTCTACCAGCCGGCCCAGTTCGGCCGAAAACATCGCCCGGTTTGGCAGGCCCGTCAGGGTGTCAGAATTCGCCAGCCGGCTTAACTCGGCTTCGCGTTTTTTGCGCTCAGAAATGTCAGAGAACACTGCGACAAACTGTGTCAGCACGCCGTGATCGTCGCGGACTATGTCAAAATTGAGCTCAGCCTGGTACACCTCACCATTGATGCGCTGGTCCTGTACTTCGCCTTGCCAGCTACCGGTCGTCTGTAACGTGTGCCCGATATCCTGAACAAACCGGCTTGGGTACATCGCCAAATCAAAGGGCTTTTTAATCACCTGTTCGCGACTTTTTCCGGTGATAGTGCTGAACGAGTGGTTAACTTCCAACACGATAAAATTGGTGTCACAGATCACCACGGCATCAGAGATATTTTCCAGGCAGCGGGCAAACAATTCCAGCCGCTCTTCGGTCTGCTTCAGTAATTGGATATTCTTTAGCGTCCCCGTCATCCGGGTCGCGACGCCTTCAGCATCGGTGGACACGACTTTGCCGCGGTCTAACACCCAGACCCAGCCGCCGTCGGATGCTCTGAGCCGGTACGCAGCTTCAAAATACGGGGTTTCACCGGCAAGGTGTTGATAAAGCTGTTCGGTGACGCGTTCAATATCGCGCGGATGAATTTGTTCCCGATTGGGCGGAAACTGGTTGGTTTCTGGTTTTAATTCAACCGGGTGCTGCCAGGAACTCGAACGATACAAACTGCCGGAGGCAATATTCCAGTCCCACAATTCGTCGCCACTGCCCCATAAAGACAACCGCAGCCGTTCTTCACTTTGTTCCAGACGGCTTTGGTAACGGCGCATTTTCAGAATAGATAGGTGGGCCAATAACAGCGCACCAAAGGAAAATAACAGGATCGATGACAACACATAAGGCATTGCATGGTCCAGATCTACCGCAAAAGCCGGCATGGCAATAAAGGCCGGCAAACACAACAGAGACAGTTTTTTATTATTATTTTTCACACATCTACGCAGCTTTCGGGCATTTTGGGTAACTTATAGAAAATCTCCTGGACTGTCAAAGCCAATCTGTCCGCAGCTCCAGCTCTGCCGCCAGTTCGGCAGTAGTTTTACTGCGCATCAGACTATGCGTTGGCGCCGGCCCGGTCGCCAGAAAAACTGCATCATATTCCGGCGCTAATAATGTGTAACAAAAATCGCAAAAATCGTTGAGACTCAAAGCTGCCAGTTCATCCTGGATCCGTTGTGACAACGAACATTGATAATCACCCTGACCAATCGCCAGCCACAACCGTTTCGCGCGGCTCGCCAGGCTGGTATCACGCTCGCGGATTTGCGCGATCAGGCTGGTTTTAATCTGATCGAACTCTGACAACGGGATCTCTGGCAGTTCTTCCAGAAACTTGCGGTAAAAAATCACTGTGGCGTAATACAAATCAGCGGCAGCCGTTTTAGGAGATTGCACATAAAACGCCATGCCCGGCTTTTGGTTCATCGGCACATAACCGGTCCCGACCAGATAACCTAATTGTTGTTCAGTGCGCAGGGCGTGAAAGTACTCCGGTGAAATCAGGTGATTCGCCAGCATAAATTTAGCCATCGACGCCGCGCTGCGATCTTTGGCCGGCAGATAGATCACCAGTGCCTGGTCGTCATGCTGCAGCTGCTGTTGCAGCCAGACAGGCCCACTGTTTTGCGTACTGTAACTTTGCCGCGGCAGCCGACGACCCGGTGAATCGATTTGCTGCTGCCACTGGCGTAGCATTTTTTCCAGCAGACTGGCATCTGCCGGATGCCAGTTACCTAACATGAAGGCCTCAACATGCACCTGCTGCATGATCTGCTGACAAAAGGTATTGAACTCGGCAAAACTGCTTTGTTCGAGCAATTGTGCCAGCTGCTGCGTTTCGGGGTTCAGAGGTTGTAATAATGACGACAATTGACTGAACAGCTGGCTGATTGGCTTGCCACTAATTTGGCCACGCCAATGTCTGACCAACTGAAATTGCAGTTCGAGAAAACGATCTTCGGCAAAGCTGAAATCACTCAGCTCGGTCAGCAAATCCTGTAATAATGTGATTTGATTGGCAGACAGGCCGCTGCTATGCAAGGTCAGACCATGTTGCTGCACATAGAGGTTGTAACTCAGGCCCGCTGTCGTCGCCGGATAAAATTGCTCGTTAATCCGATCGAGGAATAGCTCCAGCCACAGTTTGGTTAAGGCCAGCTGCGTCAAATTCTGCACAGTATTAGGCAGCGTTAACTGCACGAAAATATGGCCTTTGGGCGAATGAAAGTCAGTGTCGGCTTTAAACCACAACGACAAGTCGGCTGAATTGACCAGTTGTACCGGCTGCGTCTGATGTGCATTCAGCGTAATCAGTTGCAACTGACCCACCAGATAGGGATTGGGGGCGGGCAACTGATATCCAGGTAGCGGTTGTTGTTCGGCCAGACCTGTCAGTAATTCTGCGGACAGTGGCTCGACACTATATGGGGTATGGTACCAGCGTGCCTGCTGACTGACGCTGACTTCTGGCGCGATCAGCATCACACGCAAATTGTCGGCGCGGAAATAACTCAGCAACTGCCGGTACAGTGACTCGGACGGCGTTTCCATCCGATAATCACCAAAAATATAATCGTGTTGCGGATAATGCTGCAGATTCACCGCTAAGTCGCTGGCCAGTTGCAAACTGGCGCGAGGTTCCTGATAGGTGAAGCTCCATTGGATCAGGCGTTGCCGCTCCTGAAATAATTGCAGCGGAAATGGTTGCTGGCGTAACAGCGCAAAAAAAGCAAAGCAGCTTTGCAGGATCAGGTCGCGTTGTGCCATGCCGGCATGGGTCAGTTCAAACGCCAGCGTGAAGTCTTTGTAATTACTGCCATCGATCCCGCCGCCGGCACTCAGTGCGTTGACCAGTCCCTGTTGTTTCAACCCGCTTAATAATGAGCCAGGGCCTTCGTCGCCAATGATATGTGCAAGAAAACTGACGACCTTATATGGGTACCAGGGTTGAATGTCGGGCAAGGCAAAACTAAGCACCAGTCGCTGCGTGGGTTTATGCGGCTGAATATTCAGCTGAATACCCAGATGTTCGCGTTGGTACAGCGGGGCGGTCAGAGCGGTTTTAGCCGGCAAATGCGCCGGTAGTTGCTGAAAATACTGTTCTGCCAGCGCCTGCTGATGTTCGATCGGAAACGCCGACACCAGCACCAGACACATACGGCTGGCACTATATTGTTGCTGATAAAACTGTTGTACCGCTTGTTGTGCGCTTTGATGCGGCCGGTCGTCCAGCGTTTGCAGGTTACCGACCGAAAACTTGGCAAAAGGGTGGTCCGGATTAATCGTTTCTTTGTGCGCCTGGTAAATGCGCCGGCCATCGTCCTTCAGCTTCATCGAAAATTCGGCCTCGATGGCTTGCCGTTCTTTTTGCACCGACGCTTCGGCAAACAGCGGCGCGCCGAGCATATCGGCAAAACGTTCAAGCCCCGCAGCAAAAGCGTCATCTTCGATATCAAAATAAAAACAGCTGTGTTCGGTGCCGGTCCAGGCATTGTGGCTGCCGCCATGCGCGCTGATAAACTGCGCGTAGTCTCCGGGTTCCGGGAATTGCTGCGAACCGAGAAATACCAGGTGCTCGAGGAAATGCGCCAAACCTTCCCGATCAGCCGGATCGTCGAAATGGCCTACATTTACCGACATGGCCGCAGCGCTTTTTTCTGCATCTGCCTGTTCAACGAAAAGCACCCGCAAACCATTATTCAGGGTCAATGCATGATAACGGCGATGGTCGGCTGGGCTTTGTACGAGTTGCGTTTTTTTCAAATCAGGCCTCATTGTCAGGCTAAATGCGACGAGTTATACGGCAGCTCATCATACTATTAAGGAATATAAAGACTTAAATCTATGCTTTATTATCAGTTACTGTCGCAATGAACTTTCATTATCATAGCGCACTCTTTTCGCGTTGGGCGCGAAGTTGTTGATGGTGTATACAATGGTCAATCTGGTTATCATGCGACACGGTGAAGCGGTGGCGCAAAGCAGTCAGGATAGTCAACGGCAACTCAATGCACGAGGTGAAGCCGAAGTCAGTCAGATGGCACAGTGGTTGACTACAGTCTACCCACAGTTTGATTACGTGCTGGCAAGCCCCTATGTGCGAACCCAACAAACCGCAAAGCTGATGTTGGCACAGCAAGGGAACACAACGCAATTGCAGACTTTACCGGAGCTGGTGCCCGATGGCGATTGCCATCAGGTGCAGTTGTATGTCGATGCATTGCTGAGCCAGACACCTGATGCACGGATCCTGCTGGTATCACACATGCCTCTGGTCAGTTTTCTGGTCGAAACCTTCACAAAATCCGGTAACACCCCAATCTTTGACACCGCGTCGTTAGCTTGTATCGATTACAGCACCGGCGGTCATGGTACCTTACTGGAAAAAATTGCGCCGGCTGATTTAAGCCTGCTGCGGACCTGACCCGCTCCAACGTGGATGCCGGCTATTTATCCGGCGTTTTTAACAGCACCAGTAATGCGCCATCCCGGCCCCAATGGGTCGGAGCCGTGTGAAAAGCCCGCACATTTGGATGCTGAATAAGCCAGTTCGGTACACGCCGCGCTAACAAACCACTGCCTTTGCCGTGCACCACACAAGCGCAGTTCAGATGTTCCTGCTGACAATAATCCAATAGCCCTGCCAGTTCATGTTTGGCATCCTGCTGACTCAGTCCATGTAAGTCCAGCACCACGCCGGGCTGAAATTCGCCGCGTTTTAAATTTTTTGCCAGATGCAAATCTTCACCGGGCTGGACATAGCTGACCGTAGCGCCATCAAACTGATAACCTTCGTATTCATCAGAAAAATAGAATAAACTGGCGGCCGGCTGACTTTCAGACGTCTTGATGGCGGATTTTTTCTTGCTGCGTGGCGGGGTCAGCGTTATCTTGTCCTGCGCCATAGGGCGGGCACCCGAGATCGCATCGCGGAACAGCTGAATATCCTGATCGGTTAAAGAGGGCGTTTTTCGCATCGCGCAAGTCTATCCAAAGAGCACACTTAAAGAAATGACTGAACCACAAACTTCACCACTGACCGCGGAATTAATCGACGAAGCGATCACTGATTTACATAGTATTCACGACTGGCTGCGTTTTGCCGTCAGCCAGTTTAATGCCGCGGACCTGTATTTTGGTCATGGCACCGACAATCCGTGGGATGAAGCCGGTATGCTGATGGCATTCACGTTGCATTTGACCCATATTGCCGACCCTGTGCTGTTAACGACACGGCTGACCCGCACCGAAAAACGCCAGTTTGCTGCTTTAGTGCAACAACGGATTGAACGCCGGGTGCCGGCGGCATATCTGACTCAACATGCGTATTTTGCCGAACTGCCATTTTTTGTTGACGAGCGGGTGCTGGTACCACGCTCACCGATCGCTGAGCTGATTAAACAACAATTTTCACGTTGGTTCCCGCACAATCCGCCAGGCCGTATCCTCGATTTATGTACCGGTTCCGGTTGTATCGCTATTGCCTGTGCGCATTATCTGCCTGATGCTGAAGTGGATGCGATTGATATCAGCGAAGATGCTTTAACAGTTGCAGACATCAATATTGACCAACACGGCCTTTATCAGCGTGTCTATCCAATCCTGTCTGATGGTTATGATGCAATCCCAGGCCAGACTTACGATTTAATTGTCACCAATCCACCTTATGTTGATGCCGAAGATATGGCGGATTTGCCGGACGAATTCCGCCATGAACCGGAGCTGGGCCTTGCCTCTGGTGACGACGGTCTGGAATTAACACGGCGTATTCTGGCGGACGCTGCCGCGCATCTGAATGACGATGGCGTGCTGATTTGTGAAGTCGGTAACAGCATGGTCGCGCTGGCGGAGCGGTTTCCACAGGTGCCGTTTGACTGGATTGAATTTGAAAATGGCGGCCATGGTGTGTTTGCGCTGACCAAAGCACAGTTACAGCAATATCAGGCTTTTTTTAAGGAGTAAGCCATGGCCGGCAACAGTATCGGTGAGTTGTTTCGTTTAACCACATTTGGCGAAAGCCATGGCCCGGCCATCGGCGGTATCGTTGATGGTTGTCCGCCTGGACTGGTGCTGGATCTCGACGCTATTCAGCTAGATCTGGACCGGCGCAAGCCTGGGACTTCACGTTATACCACTCAGCGTCGTGAAGATGATGTGGTGAAGATCCTGTCAGGCGTATTTGAGGGTGTCACTACCGGAGCCTCGATTGGCCTGCTGATTGAAAACACCGACCAGCGCTCGCAGGACTATTCGAATATCAAAGATTTGTTCCGGCCAGGTCATGCCGATTATACCTACCATCATAAATACGGTATCCGCGATTATCGCGGCGGTGGTCGTTCTTCAGCGCGGGAAACCGCAGTGCGGGTTGCGGCCGGCGCTATTGCCAAACAGTATTTGAAACAACGGTTTGGTATCGAAGTGCGTGGTTATTTAGCGCAGTTAGGACCGGTCAAAGCGGAAAAGCTCGATTGGGCACAGGTGGCACTAAACGACTTTTTCTGCCCGGATCCGGACAAAATCGAGGCGCTCGACAGCTTCATGCGCGATTTGAAAAAATCCGGTGATTCGGTTGGCGCCCGCGTCAATGTGGTTGCCAGCAATGTGCCGGTAGGCTGGGGCGAACCAGTGTTTGACCGGCTGGATGCCGATATCGCGCATGCGATGATGAGCATCAACGCAGTGAAAGCGGTGGAGATCGGTGATGGTTTTGCCGTAGTGGAACAACAAGGCTCGACGCATCGTGATGCGCTGACGCCGCAAGGCTTCACCGCCAATCACGCCGGTGGCGTGCTGGGAGGTATCTCATCCGGGCAGGACATTCGCGTCAGTATGGCGTTAAAGCCAACGTCCAGTATCAGTATTCCGGGCCAGAGCATTAACACCAGCGGCGAGCCGGTGGAACTGGTGACAAAAGGCCGGCACGACCCTTGTGTTGGGATCCGTGCGGTGCCTATTGCCGAAGCGATGCTGGCGATTGTGTTGATGGACCATTTCCTGCGTCATCATGCGCAGAATCATCAGGTGCAGGTCAGTACACCAGATATCGCGGCCATTGCGCGGCAACAGGCGGAATAGACTCCGCGTGTATTTTAATCAATACAACGGCTGCTCTGTCAGCCGTTGTCGTTGATGCTCTTCAGGAACAGTATGCAACCGACTCAAAGTCTCAGTCTGGCCTATCTGGCATATTTTGCCGTATTGGGCGTGTTTGTGCCGTATATCGGTATTTTTCTCGACCATCGGGGTCTCAATTCGCAACAAATTGGTACCTTGCTTGCCATAGTGACGGCAATGCGGATTGTCGGCCCTAATCTGTGGAGTCTGCTGGCCGCCAAAAGGGGTGATCCGGTCGGCGTGATGCGCCTTGGCGCTGTATTGGCGGCATTCGGCTGGTGCAGTACTTTTGTCGATGCCGGTTATAACATGTTGCTGTTGGGGCTGGCGCTGTACAGCTTGTGCTGGACCGCGATTTTGCCACAACTGGAATCGGCAGCTTTTCACTATCTGAATAACGATACCGGCCGCTACAGTAAAGTGCGCTCCAGCGGCAGTGTCGGCTACATTTTGTTGGTGGTCGGCAGTGGCATGGCGCTGGAACAACTGGGACCGGGCTTTTTACCCGGTGGCGCCTTGTTATTTTTGTTGTTGATGTTGGTGGCGCTGTGGCAATTACCGGCATTTTCGCTAAAGGCCGCCAGCACCGAGGTGGCGATAAAATTTCGCACCCTTTGGCTGCACCGGCCCTTTGTGTTATTTATGTTCGCGGCCTTTTTGCTACAGTTGAGCTTTGCGCCGTTTTATGGCTTTTTTACCTTGTATTGCCGGGATTTAGGCTATAGCGGTACAGCCTCAGGCCTGTTGATTGCATTGGCGGTGGCGGCTGAAGTCGTGGCGTTTTTTTATGCCGGCAAAATTTTGGGCCAGCGTAGTTATACGCTGTTGCTTGGCGCCTGTTATCTGCTGACCGCGCTGCGCTGGGCCGTTGTGGGATGGTTCGGTCATTTGCCTTATGTGCTGGCGGCTTCGATGTTGTTGCATGCATTCAGTTTTGCGGTGGCACATAGCTGCGCTATGCAATTTATTCAGCAATTTTTCCCACCAGCGCAACGTGGCCGAGGTCAGGCGCTGTATGCCGGGTTGATTTATGGTGGTGGCGGCGCGCTTGGCGCATATATTGCTGGCTGGACGTGGCAGGATGGGGCCGGCAGTCAGCTCAGTTTTGGCTGGGCTGCCGGCGCATGTTTAATTGCCTTTCTGCTGGTGCTCGGCCTGCCGCGTATCATCCGGCCGCTCGGCGTCGCTGATGCGGTAACCTAACCAAAAATCCAGCACCTTGTCGAGCAACTTGGCCCGGCGCTGTGGATAGCCAAACATGCCGCTGGAGAAACGGCCTTTTTGATGCACTGCTTTGGCATGGCTGAAGGTTAAAAAGCCTTCTTTGCCGTGATAATGCCCCATGCCGGATGGACCCACGCCGCCAAATGGCAAATCGTCCTGGCCAACATGGACCAGCGTATCGTTAATACAAACACCGCCGGCATGAATTTGCTCGCGGCAGCGTTGTTGCAACTCTTTGTCCTGACTAAACAGGTAAAACGCCAACGGCCGGGGCCGTGCCCGGATAAATTCAATCGCTTCTTTGGTACTGCGATAGCCATAAATTGGCAGTACTGGGCCAAAGATCTCCTGCTGCCATAATGGTGTATCGAGGGGGGCATTGAGGACTAGCTGCAAGTCCATCCGGCGCAGCGGATCATCGGCATTCACTGGCTGCCCACAGGAAATGATCTGGGCACCGGCAGCTGCAGCATCTTGCAAACCTTGTTGCAGGCGTTGCCATTGGCGGGGATTAATCACTGAAGTCCAGTCCGCACTTTGGCAGCCTTGTGGGTACATCTGCTGATAGTGTGCGCGTAACTTTTCGGCAGCCCGTTGTTCTTTGCCAGCCGGAACCAGCAGGTAATCCGGTGCCACGCAAGTCTGGCCGCCATTGGCACATTTACCAAAAATTACCCGATCGGCATAGTCATAAAAGTGGATGTCCGGCCCGATCAATACCGGCGACTTCCCGCCTAGTTCCAGTGTCACAGGCGTCAGATGCTGTGCCGCCGCCTGCATCACATGACGACCAACCGCAGTGGAGCCGGTAAACAGCAGGTGGTCAAATGGTAACTGGCTGAATTCGGCGGCCACCGTGGCATCGCCTTCAATCACCACCACATGCCCAGCCAATGCCGTCTGACAGATTTGTCGCAAGACTTTATTGATTTCTGGCGTAAATTCGGACAATTTCAGCATCACTTTATTGCCCGCACTGATCGCGGCTACCAAAGGACCCAACGCCAGAAATATCGGATAATTCCACGGCACTATAATGCCGACCACTCCCAGTGGCTGGTATTCCACGTGGTTGCTGGCCGGCCAGAACAGCATGCCGACATGGCGCCGTTGTGGCTTCATCCAGCCTTTTAGCCGGCGCAGGCTGTAATCGATACTGTTGATACTGGGCAATACTTCGAGCAGACGTGTCTCAGAGGCGCTGCGTTGACCGAAATCGGCCGCAGCCGCCCGATACAGCTCAGCCTGAGCAGCCAGTAGCTGGATTCGCAATGTTTTCAGACAGAGTTTTCTTGCTGCATACGCAGGGCTTGGATCGTGATAAAAACTTTTGCGCAGTTGCGCGAATTGGGTCTCAAGTAACATCAGGACTGGTCCGGCCAATAAACGAATATTCTCTAATCTACTGGAGCGCAGCAACAAACTCAATCAGATGCTGGGCAAGCTTCCCAGCCAACGTTACAATGCCGCATTTTTTTGGCTGAACAGGGGAGCCTGATGGATAGGTTACCGATATTTCGACTCGGTTTAATCGTCAATCCTTACGCCGGTTTAGGTGGCGCAGTCGCGCTCAAGGGCAGTGACGATGTTGCTGCAGAAGCCTTAGCACGGGGTGCAGTGCCAATGGCGCAGCAACGCGCCCGATTGGCGCTAGAGGAATTATTGCCGTGGCAGGCACAGATCCGGATTAAAACGGTAGCTGGCGCGATGGGCGAAGCTGTGGCGCTGGCACTTGGTTTTGACACTGAGGTGTTATGTCAGGCTGCGCAGGAACCGTCGACCGCTCAGGACAGCGAACAGGCGGCGCAGTTGTTAGCACAAGCTGGCGTTGATCTGCTGCTGTTTGCCGGTGGCGATGGCACAGCAAGGAATATCTGTCACGCCATTGGCGATAGCACGACCGTTCTTGGCATTCCGGCCGGCTGTAAAATCCACTCGGGTGTTTATGCCATCACGCCTGCAGCGGCCGGGAAAGTCGTCGCGCAAATGGTGCGTGGAGAACTGTTGTCAGTGCAGGATGCACTGGTGATGGATATCGACGAAGTCGCGTTTCGCCAGGGTACGGTGCGGGCGAAACGCTACGGCGAGATGCAAATTCCGACGGCGCTGCGTTATGTACAAAGTGTCAAAACGGCGGGCAAAGAATCGGAAGAACTGGTACTGGATGATTTGGCCGCATTTTTTGTCGCGCAAATGGAACCTGATGTTCGTTATGTGATGGGATCCGGCTCCACTGTTGCGGCCGTCATGCAGGAACTGGGTTTACCCAATACTTTGTTGGGTGTTGATGTGGTTGAGAATGGCGCTGTGATCGCTGCAGATGTCACCGCCGCGCAGCTGCTGGAGCTGGTAACAGATGTGCCTGCGCAGCTGGTGATCACGCTGATTGGCGGGCAGGGGCATATATTTGGCCGGGGCAATCAGCAGCTGTCACCGGCTGTGATCCGGGCGGTCGGACGCAATAACATCCGGCTGCTTGCCACCAAAAGCAAAATTCAGCAGCTTGATGGCCGGCCGCTGATCAGCGACTCCGGCGATGCGGTGCTGGATCAACAACTCAGTGGCATGGTGCGTGTGCTGTGTGGTTATAACGATTATGTGATGTACCGGCTGGGGGCCGAAGACTAATGCAACAGACAGTCGATTTTATCAGCCGTTGTGCGGCTTTTTTTGATGACGCAGTGGCGACCGCCAGTGACGATGAATTATTTGCTCAAGGCTATTTACGTGGGCATGTTGATTTAGCCGTCGGCCGTTTGCAGCTGGAAGACCAGCCTTTTAGCGTCAGTCAGATTGTATTGGCCGTCGAGGATAGTCTGCACAGTGCGATCGCCGCAGGTGAGCTTAATGACGCAGATGCTGCACTGGTGCAGCAGATCTGGCGGCATTTGTCAGCCTGAGGCAAGACAACTGCAGTTGATTACGTTAGCATACCGTTTTTTCTGGCGGCAGTAGCTGCCTTGAACCCTGCGGATCACGCCAAAAAATCGGCCAGTCCGCCTCAACAATAAGTGAACCTTATGTCAGATCTGACTACTTTAGAACAACATGCCAGTTATGGCATCGGCCTGCAAATGGGCCAACAACTGGCCGACAATCCGTTTGATGGCCTTGATATCGCAGCCGTTGCTGCAGGTCTTGCTGCGGCATTCTACGGTGATGAGCCGGAAGTTAGTGAAGATCAGATCCGTGCTGCATTTCAGGTGATCAGTGGCCGGATGCAAGAAGCTGAATCTGCCAAGGCGCAGGTTGCCGCCGCAGTGGGCGAAGCATTTCTTGCAGAAAACGCGACCAAAGCCGGCATCGTTGTGACCGAGTCTGGTTTACAATACGAAGTGCTGAACGCCGGTTCAGGTGCAAAACCAACGCGAGCCGACAAAGTCCGTACGCATTACCATGGCACGCTGATCGATGGCACTGTATTTGACAGTTCTTATAATCGCGGTCAGCCAGCAGAGTTCCCGGTATCAGGCGTCATCGCCGGTTGGACCGAAGCGCTGCAACTGATGCCGGTTGGCGCGAAATACCGTCTGTATATCCCACACAACCTGGCCTATGGCGAGCGTGGTGCCGGTGGTGCAATCAAGCCATACAGCGCGCTGATTTTTGATGTAGAGTTGCTGGAAATCCTGTAATTTCCATTGCCATAAAAAACCGCCAGCAGGCGGTTTTTTTATGGCAAATAGCAAACGGTCTAATCGTACGGATTGTATTTATGTTTTTTCAGCTGGCTGGCGATCACCACCAGGCCGGCGATAAAAAACAGTGCAAAAGTGATGCGCATCCAGAATGGCATCGAATAACCGAGGAAAGTCCACAGGACTTCACCGCACATGCCGGTTGGTTTAAATACCTCTGGGATCCATTCGTGCAGTGGTAACCAGGCCGGGAAATCCGGGAAAATACTGCAGCTGGAAAAGCCGCCACTTTGCACCAGTTGCTCTTCTAACACCTGGTCATGAGCGATTTTTAAACCCCAGCCACTACTCAGCAGCCATCCCGCGTACGCCAGCCAGCGCACAAATGAGTATTGGCAACCAAAGGCGCCAACCAGTCCGCTGAGTAAAATGCCGACAATCGCAAAACGTTGATAAACACACATCATGCAGGGTGCCAGCCCCATCATGTATTGAAAATACAATGCAGTAATCAACAAGGCGCCGGCTAATGCCGACATCAGTAGCCAGGGCCAGGCTTTAAAAGGCAAGCGTGAAACAGCGGCAAACATCTGATTTCCTTTATCCAGAAGGACTTATTTCCAGCGCACAATCTAAGGCAAATCGCTTTTGAACACAACCTCTGCGTCCTTGGCTGTGATTGCAATTTTCTGCCCATGGCTTGTTAACTGAATCGCCTCTGGTACAATCAGTGCCAATTTTCCATTCATTACAACTATAACGGACAAATCCGGATGACAAATCTGATCAAAGCCCAGAGCCCTGCAGGCTTCGCTGAAGAATATATCGTTGAATCGATCTGGAACGGCAAGTTTGCGCCTGGTTCCATTTTGCCAGCTGAACGCGAGCTGTCTGAGCTGATCGGCGTCACCCGGACGACGTTACGGGAAGTATTGCAGCGTCTGGCGCGGGATGGCTGGCTGACGATTCAGCATGGCAAACCGACCCGGGTGAATAATTTCTGGGAAACCTCAGGTCTGAATATTCTTGAGACGCTGGCCCGGCTGGATCAGGATCGCATGCCGGAACTGGTCGATGAATTGTTATCTGCCCGTACCAATATCAGCGCCATTTATATCCGCGGCGCGATTAAAAACCATCAGGCGGAAGCCGCGGCTGCTTTTGCCGGTGCTGAACAGCTCGAAGACACGCCTGAAGCTTTTGCCGATTTCGATTACAACCTGAATCACGAACTGGCTCTGCATTCAGCGAACCGGATTTATGTGCTGATCCTGAATGGCTTCCGTGGCTTATACCGCCGAATCGCCACCTTTTACTTTTCACAGCCGGAATCACGTGAACTGGCACGGCGTTATTATCATCAGCTGAAACTGTACGCAGAAGCCGGCAAACACGATGAAGTAGTATTTGCTGTGCGCAAATATGGGAAAGAATCCGGCAAAGTCTGGTCCGCATTACGTCCGGACATTCCTAAAGATCTGGTCGAATAATGCCAAACGCCGCTTTATGCGGCGTTTCAGACTGCTGACAAAGGCCTGGACGTAGATCCAGGCCTTTGATCTAATAGAGGGAGTCCAAACAGGAGCTGCCCTCATGCTCAGAGATATCTCCCCGCAACAACATCAGCTTGAAATGGTGACACTGGAACAGCTGGTGCCACAAAACCATCTGGTTCGTAAAATCGATACCACCATAGATTTTGAATTTATCCGTGCTGAAGTCGCTGATTTGTATTGTAAAGACAATGNAATGTCTGCTGGCGGGTGCTGCGCAAAACATCAAGAAAATGGCGTTACTGCTGGCCGCCTGAGCCAGTCTCAAGCCTAAATCCCTATCAACCAAGCCAAATGCCGGCTCATTCAACACCAGCCCAATCAAATTCAACAACCCACAACTCATTATTAAGCCATGACCACTGACGGAGAATGCACCACTCCTGAAAAGCACAAACCCCAGAAAACTGGGGTTTGTCATTAATCTGAAACGCCGCTTTATGCGGCGTTTTTTTTGTGTCCAGCGATGAACGTCCTTTGCTCCACATCACTGGGAGCAATGCTGCAGCAATTCTCATTGGCACACAGGACTTACTTCCAACGCTTGCCAACGCTTTACTGTGGCTGTAGTAGTGATTTCGGGCGATGCATAGCAATCCGCACTTGTCGGGCCAATAATGTCTTGTCAGTCATGGCTGAACTTCATATCATTATCGAATATAAGATATTCCATCTGGTTATATAGGTCACATCATGTTGCAACATCGCGATAGCCGCTGTCAGGCGGAAGTTTATCTGGATAACAATGCGACAACGGCGGTGCTACCTTGTGCTGCCCAAGCGGTGTTGCATCACATGCAGACCTGTTTTGGTAATCCCAGCAGCAGCCATAGCACCGGTATTAAAGCCAAAGTTGAGCTGGAGCTGACCCGGCAGCTGGCGCGTCAGGTGATTGGTGCCAGCAGCGGACAAATTGTGTTTACCTCTGGCGCGACTGAAGGCATTCAGACGTCGATTGTGTCGGCGCTGCTTGATGCGCGCTGTCGGGGTCTGAGCGGTCCTGATACCTTGTTACTGTATGGTGCGACCGAACACAAAGCGGTGCCGGAAAGTCTGAAACACTGGAATCAGGTATTGCAGCTTGGCGCGACAGTACAAGCGATCCCTGTCGACAGCCACGGCATCCTCGACGAGCAGGCATTGGCGTTGTTGCTGCCCAAAGCGGCGATGGTTTGCACCATGGCGGCTAACAATGAAACCGGCGTGAAACAAGACTTATCGAAACTTGAGCAACTGATCCGTGCGGTGAATCCTCAAGTGCGCTGGATGGTCGATTGTGTGCAGGCGCTTGGTAAAATGACTTTAGATATTGCCAATACCAGCATTGATTACGCGCCGTTCAGCGGTCACAAATTGTATGCGCCGAAAGGTATTGGTTTTTTATATGTGCGGCAGAACACGCCGTACCAGCCATTTATCGCCGGCGGCGGCCAGGAAAGCGGCGCACGCTCCGGCACTGAAAATCTGCCCGGTATCGCGGCACTGCATGCAATTTTTACTGAGTTGTTAAAGCCGGCTGGTTCGGTGTTTCAGAGCGAAACGGTGTTGTGGCAGTATCGCCAGCAACTATTGGCAGCGCTGACCGAACTTTTTCCGCAACTGGTGTTGAATAGTGACGTTCCTTATATCGTGCCAACAACCATCAATTTCTCCGTACCAGGTTTTTTGAGTAAAGACATTCTCGACTTGTTCGATGCCGGCAGTATTCGCGTTAGTGCCGGATCAGCCTGTAGTTCTAAAGCAACCGGCAGTTTTGTGCTCGATGCGATGGGACTGGCGTCCTGGCGCAGTGAAGGAGCGGTACGGTTATCCTTTGGTCCGGCCATGAGCGCAACTGAACTGGCATCAGCCTGCGCTGCGATTCGCCGGTTGGTGCCGGTTGTACGCAATTGTTGCCTGGTGCTCAGTGATGCCCAAACAACAATCGCGGCGCCTTTAACGGGTTTAAGCCAGTTTAAATACGAAGATTTATGCAGTTATTTACTGGTTTGCCCGCACAGCCGGGACGCCGTGATCATAGATCCGGTTGAACCGCTGGTGAACCGGCTGGTGAATTTGGTGCAGGGGCAGGGTTTACATTTAAAAGCGGTGCTGGAAACGCATCAGCATCAGGACCACCCATCGGTGCGGCTCGATCTGTTAAGCGCTCTGGGACAACCCGTTTTACCAGCAGACACTGACTTGCTTGGCTGGCCACAGGCAACCAACAGTCTGCAGATTGGTGATTATCAGTTGCAGCGTTTGGCTACGCCCGGGCACAGTCCCGATGGTCAAAGCTATTTGTTATATCAGCACCAGCAGATCCTCGGCGCCTTTGTTGGTGATCTGTTATTGCCAGGCGGCTTTGGCCGGCTTGATTTGGCGGGTGCGGACAGCCAGGCGTTTGTGCACAGCCTGCAGCGGCTAAAGGCAGTCCTGCACGGCGAGACGCTGTTGTTATCCAGTCACGATTATGCGCAGCGGTTTTTCACCACCTGGCAATTGGTCTGCCAGGAAGTGCCCGGACTGGCAGATTTGGTCAGCAGTGGCACACTGACCGAGTCGTGGCGGCAAACGTTGCAACAACAGGCCATGGCGTTACAACAACAAAGCCAGTATCAATGTGGCATCGTTGAAGTCAGTTACTCTGATGCCAAGGCACTGATTGGACCTGCCGAAATTGCATCACTATTGTTGCGTAATCCGACACTGCAAATTGTTGACGTCCGTGAGCCGCATGAGCAGAACGCCGGTGAACTGGCGCCGTTGTTGCCAGCTAACGCTGCGGTACAACACTGGCCGTTGTCGCAACTGGCATGGGCATTGATGAGTGGGGCGCTACATCCATCTCAGCAACTATTGTTGGTCTGTCGTTCCGGCAACCGCAGTTTATTGGCGGCAAAGATCCTGAACCGGCTTGGCTTTGAGCAGGTGTATAACCTCAAGGGTGGCGTGGCGCTGTTAAGTTAAGCCGTTGTGCGCTGCAACAATAAAAAACCCGCAAGATGCGGGTTTTTTATTGGCTTAAGGCTGACACTTAATAAAAAAAACGTTGCAGCGGGTTCAGCCAGCGGGTCAGCCCTTCTTTGAACTGCAGTGGCGCGCTTAACACCGACAAACACAAACAAGGCTCATCGCTGATATTCCGCGGTTTATGTGTGTCATCCGGCGAATTGATAATCAAATCGCCCGGTACATAATGGCCGTTTTCATCGACCATTTCACCGGCCAGCACCAGCGTCATTTCCAGGCCCTGATGCGTATGCAACGGCACATCAGTGTGTTTATCGATAAACAATAAAGACGCGTGATGTGGTTCGCCCGACGGCAGGCGTGCTGTTGCAATACCGCCCATGCTGAGCCATTTGCTGCGTTTTGACGCAACCCGGCGCAGACTGCGCGGCAACTCAAACTGGTAACCACCGATACTAATCAGTTGTTCAACCGATTGGGCGGGTGCTGCTGCTACCGGTAGTTGTGGTGTCGCCACAATACTGTTCAACATTTCCAGCCAGTCGGCGCTGTGCAGGTCCTGTGATGCCGGAGTCGATGCTGCCAGCTGCGCGCCCAGGTCAGTTTCAATATCATGCCGCAACTGCTGACAATGTGGGCAATAATCCAAGTGGGTTGCCACCAGCAGGGCTACTTCAGCGTTCAGACTGCCATCACAATACAATTCAAGCAGGCTGATGCTCGGGTGATGATTAACGCTCTGAGTCATCCAGCGCCTCTCTTAATCGGTCCAATGCCAAACGGATCCGTGATTTCACGGTACCCAGCGGAATGCCTAACAAATCAGATACTTCCTGATGTGACATCTCTTCGAGATACACTTTCTCCATCACAGTGCGCTGTGCGGGTGGCAGTGCGGCAAAATGGGGTGCCAGCTTTTCAGTGATTAGCCAAAGCTCCCACTTTTGCGTCTGATGGTCTTCAGCTTCAGGATAATCGCCGTCAGCCCATAAATCATCGGCAGAGATGTCATCTTTACGGCTTTGCTTTTTACGCAGCATATCGAAGCGTACGTTACGGGCGATGGTAAATATCCAGGTCGAGGCGCAGCCGCGGGTCGGGTCAAACAATGCCGCCTTCTGCCAGACATTCAGCAGGGTGTCCTGCACCATTTCCAGCGCTTGCTGTTCGTTACCGAACATTTTGATGCCGAATGCGCGCAGCCGAGGAGCAAAATAGCCAAACAGCTCCTGATAGGCCTGCTTGTCGCGGGTCAGTGCTACCAGTGCCAGAGCTTGTTCCCATTGGCCCAAGTCACGGCTTGCCGGTTCAGTCGTCGCCAAATTCAATGTCCTGTCGGTTACGATTGCTGGTGTGGAAGGTTCCGGGCCATGATGCCTTGCTGTCATCATCAAATCCATTGTTTAATCTTCCGGGTCGCTGAGTTGTGCAGGTTATACGCGTCAATGCTTGGCTTGGTTCAGCCGGTATTGCAATAATTGTATTCTATTTATTCGAATATTTTGTGCGTTTTAATGCGATATATTTTCGATTAGATGTGATTTAAGCTGGTTTTATCCGTTGAAACCCGCTTCAACATTCATCGAGGAATATGCAAATGAAAAAAGTATTGGTTGTTCAAAGTTCTGTTAGTGGTGAGCAAGGTAAATCAAATCAGCTGATTGAGCAGTTTATCAGCGCCTTACCGGCTGGTTTCAGCCGGGATGATCTCGACTTAGTCAGCAATGGTTTTCCACATCTGGCGATGAGTGAAATTGGCGCCTGGATGACTCCAGCCGACAGCCGCAGCCCGGAACAAGCTGCACTGGCAGCTTTATCCGACAACGCCATCGCTCAGGTACAGGCCGCGGACGTTATTTTATTAGGCGTGCCGATGTACAACTTCGGCGTACCAAGCCAGTTAAAAGCCTGGTTTGACCGTCTGGCCCGCGCCGGCATCACTTTCAAATACACCGAGCAAGGCCCGGTCGGATTGCTGGCTGATAAGCCGGTGGTGATTTTCGCGACGCGTGGTGGTATTTACAAAGACCTGCCAGCCGATTCACAGACCCCATTCCTGAAGAGTTTCTTTAACTTCATCGGTCTGAAAGACCTGCATTTTGTCTACGCAGAAGGCCTGAACATGGGACCTGACAGTGCGGCGCAGGCGCTGTCTGCTGCCAGTGCGCAGATCCAATCGTTAACGGCAGACCTGGCCGCCTGAGCCTGATGGCATAAACAGCTATAAAGGCCGGGCATTTGGTCCCGGTCTTTGGCATTTGTGGCGCAGAAGATTGAATTTGGCTGGCTTGCTTTGTATAACAACAGGCTCTGTCCACAATCTCAGTTCAGGTCTGGCTACACAACATGAAAAAACTCCGGTACAGCACCATCGCACTCGCATTGACTGCCATTTTATCTACAGCCCCAGTATTCGCCGAGCGCGAGACCGATCGCTTTAATCTGCAAACGCAACAAATTCAGGGCCAGAGCGGCACTGTGGCGATGACCATCGAACAGGCGATGGCGCATCAGGACTGGCTCGGACGTCAGCCGGAACTGGCTTATTGGTCTGCTGACAGCCAATCATTGATTTATCAGCGTAAACAAGCCGGCAATGAACTGCGTGATTGGCATCAGGTACGTATTAACGGCGGCCAGAGCACACAGATAGCGTTAAATGATTTAGATGATGTGGGCGCTGCCGAACAGGTGTTTTCTGCCGATCGAAAATTTGCCGGTTGGATTTTTGAAGGCAATGTGTTTGTCAAAAGTCAAAGCGACGGCAAGATCAGCCAGCTGACGCGTAGCAATGATAATCGGCTGGCCTTGCAGTTTTTAACCGACGGCCGGGTTGCCTGGCGTCAGGGCTGGGATTTTTATGCCGTCGATTTAAATAGCGGCTTGCTGGTGCAACTGGCCAGCCTGAAATTGGATGACGCGCCAACGGCACCGGAAGTGCCGGACGGATATCTGGCGAAAGAACAACATAAGCTGATTAAGTTTGTTGCGCTTGAGCATAAAAACGCGCTGGATTTATATCAGCAACAGGAAGCACTGCGTAAAGCCAACAACACTGTGGCCGTGACGCCGGTGTATTTAGGCAAAGATAAGCAAATTTCTGACGCGGCTTTATCCCCGGATGGCAGCAAGCTGGTGCTGGCGCTTGGCGCGAAAACCCGCTGGAATGACGACCGCGATATCATGCCGAATTATATTACCGGCAATGGTGATATTGCCGCGCAGCCAGTACGCCGGCGCGTCAACGATCAAAAACCAGAACCAGAGCAATTTTTTCTGGTCGACCTGATAAAAGCTGAAGCGAAGGAACTGAAGCAGGACGTGCTGTCCGGTTTTGACGAAGATGTGCTGGCCAGTGTGAAAGCAGAAAACGCTAAGCGCAATGGCAAAACCTATAAGTCAGAGAAAAAACCACGCGCCATCACGCTCATCAACGACTGGAACTGGGATCAGTCCGCCATCCGCTGGAATGCCGATGGCAGTCAGGTGGCGCTGATGCTCAAAGCCTGGGACAACAAAGACCGCTGGCTGGCGACTGTCGACTTTCAAAAAGCCGGTTTTATCGAACAACACCGTCTGCACGACGATGCCTGGATCAACTACGACTTTAACAATTTTGGCTGGGCGTACGACAACCAGCTGTATTTCCTGTCGGAACAAAGTGGTTATTCGCACCTGTACCTGAAAGCATTGAATGGCGACGCGAAAAAGCTGACCAGCGGTAGTTTTGAAGTGAGCCAGCCGCAGTTAAGCCGCGATGGCCGCAGCGTTTATTATCGCGCCAATGCCCAGCATCCGGGTATTTACAATGTGTTTAAACTTGCGCTGGATAGCGGTAAAACTGCAGCCTTAACCCAACTGAACGGCAATCTGACCTTTAAGCTGTCGCCGGATGAGCAAAAACTGCTGGTGCGTTATTCCACGTCCTTGCTGCCGGAAGAGCTGTATGTGATGGATAACCAGCCCAGTGCGCCGTTAAAACGGCTGACTTACACAGTGTCAAAAGAATTGCAGAATATGGCGCTGCAGGCGCCACAAGTCGTCGCAGTGCCTTCAAGCCATGGCAAAGCGCCGGTTTATGCCAAGCTGTACTTACCGAAAGACTACCAACAAGGTGAAAAACGCCGCGCCGTCATTTTTAACCATGGCGCCGGTTATCTGCAAAACAGTGATTTAGGCTGGTCCAATTATTTCCGCGAGTTTTTCTTTCATAATCTGCTGACCCAAAAAGGTTATGTGGTGCTGGATATGGATTACCGGGCATCAAAAGGTTATGGCCGCGACTGGCGCACCGCGATTTATCGCCAGATGGGCACCCCGGAAATTGAAGATTTGGCCGATGGCGTGAACTGGCTGGTCGATAATGCCCATGTGGATCGGGCACGGATCGGCACTTATGGTGGCTCTTACGGTGGCTTTATGACCTTTATGGCGATGTTTAAGCAACCTGAGCTGTTTAAAGCCGGCTCGGCGCTGCGTCCGGTTGGCGACTGGGCCTATTACAATCATCCATATACGGCAAATATCCTCAATACACCGGATGTTGACCCGATTGCCTATGAACGCAGTTCGCCGATTTATTTCACCGAAGGCTTAAAAGGCCAGCTGTTGATTAACTCGCCGATGGTTGATGATAACGTGTTTTTCCAGGATTCAGTGCGGGTGGTACAACGTCTGATTGAACACGAGATCAACAGCTTCGAAACGGCAATCTTCCCGGTAGAGCCGCACGGTTTCCGGCAACCAAGTAGCTGGCTGGACGAATACCGCCGGATTGAAAAGTTGTTTGACCGCACGCTGTAACAGACAGATTACTGTCAAAATGAAAAGCCCCGCGAACCGGCAATGCAGATCAGTTAAGAGTACTTGACCGATCCTGGCAGTGTAGGAAAATCCGGAACCCGTCATAGGTTCCGGATTTTTTTATGCCGTTAATTCAGGATTTAACCGAAGTCATTGAGATGTCCGGGGAGCCCGTCGCCCGGATGGAAGTATTTGCCAACCATATTCCAGATGAATGGGTCCGTATCGCCGCGGCCTTATCCGACAAGGTCACTATCCGCCGCAGGCGATTGCCCGCTGATATGGTGTTGTGGCTGGTGGTCGGTATGGCTTTTTTYCGCAATGAACCTATCTCAGAAGTCGCCCGTCATCTGAATATCTGTGCTGATGGTCTTGCCAACGATGTGCTCCTGGCTGACAGTGCGCTGTCGCAAGCCCGTCAGCGGCTTGGCGAACAACCGGTTGAATGGTTATTCCGTCAATGTGCGCAAGTCTGGGGTCATGAGCGTTATCCTGCTGATACATGGCATGGTCTGCAGGTATTTGCCGTCGATGGTGCYCTGTTCAGAACGCAGGATAATCCTGAGCTCAGAGGCCATTTTGGTTCGGGTAACACCGCTACCAACCGTCAGACGCCTTATCCGATGTTGCGTCTGGTGGCGCTGATGAATGTGCGCTCGCATGTGGTGGTCAACGCAGCCATCAGTCCTTATCGCAAAGGCGAAATCCCGTTGGCCCGCGATTTCATTCAATCCTTGCCGGCGCACTCCGTGACGTTACTGGATAAAGGTTTCTTCAGTGCGGACTTGCTGCTGGGCATTGCCGATGAAGAAACTAACCGGCACTGGCTTATCCCCGAGCGTAAAGGGCTGGTGTATACCGAAGTCGAACGCTATGGCGATGGCGACCGCTTGTTGCAGATGAAAATCTCCCCACAGGCGCGTAAAAAGAACCCGGCATTGCCGGAGTTCTGGCAAGTCAGGGCTGTGACCTATGAAATTGCAGRTGGCGAGAAAACAGTCTTCACCTCATTACCTGCGACAGAGTTCACGGCACACCAGGTGGCGACGCTCTACCATGAGCGCTGGGAAATAGAATTAGGCTTTCKGGATATTAAAAGCTCGATGCAACACAATACCATCACGCTTCGCAGCAAAAAGGTGGCGTTGGTGTATCAGGAATTATGGGGACTCTTGCTGGGATACAATCTGGTCCGAAGAGAAGCCAGTCAGGCAGCAGTCGCGCACAAACGAGCCCCTGATGAAGTCAGCTTTAAGTTTGCCTGTCAGTTTATAGCCAACAAACTGGCGATGATGGCAGGCGCTATCTCACCATCGCACACGGCAAGAAGACTGTCAGAGCTGCGCGGTTGTATCGGCAATCTGTTTATAGAAAAACGCCCCAGGCCAGCAAGGCCCAGGGCGGTGAAGATATCCAAAACCCGTTATCCGGTAAACCGCAATGCGGCTCCACTTAAGTGAAGAGCATTGCGCTCACTGAGCGGGGTTTTGTGTATTGGGAGCCTGGCGGTGTACTACTCTCGCATGGCAACTGCCACACTACCATCGTCGCAGCTGCGTTTCACTTCTGAGTTCGGAATGGATTCAGGTGGTTCCACAGCGCTATTGCCACCAGGCAAAAACTGTTTGTCTGTCTTTAACTAAGTAAGCTGATAATTCGTTTCACAACAACACACGCACTCAAAACAACTTGGGCGTTGTATGGTTAAGCCTCTCGGGCAATTAGTATGAGTTAGCTTAACGTGTCACCACGCTTCCACACCTCACCTATCAACGTTGTGGTCTCCAACGACCCTTATGTGTGCTCAAGGCACAAGGGATGACTCATCTCTTGGCCGGCTTCCCGCTTAGATGCTTTCAGCGGTTATCCGTTCCGAACGTAGCTACCGGGCAGTGCCATTGGCATGACAACCCGAACACCAGCGGTTCGTTCACTCCGGTCCTCTCGTACTAGGAGCAACTCCAATCAATCATCCAACGCCCACGGCAGATAGGGACCGAACTGTCTCACGACGTTCTAAACCCAGCTCGCGTACCACTTTAAATGGCGAACAGCCATACCCTTGGGACCGACTTCAGCCCCAGGATGTGATGAGCCGACATCGAGGTGCCAAACACCGCCGTCGATATGAACTCTTGGGCGGTATCAGCCTGTTATCCCCGGAGTACCTTTTATCCGTTGAGCGATGGCCCTTCCATACAGAACCACCGGATCACTAAGACCTACTTTCGTACCTGCTCGACGTGTCTGTCTCGCAGTTAAGCTGGCTTCTGCCTTTGCACTAACCGTACGATGTCCGACCGTACTTAGCCAACCTTCGTGCTCCTCCGTTACTCTTTAGGAGGAGACCGCCCCAGTCAAACTACCCACCAGACACTGTCCGCAGTCCCGATAAGGGACCTACGTTAGAACATCAAACATACAAGGGTGGTATTTCAAGGACGACTCCATCAGAACTGGCGTTCCAACTTCATAGTCTCCCACCTATCCTACACATGTAGGGTCAATGTTCAGTGCCAAGCTATAGTAAAGGTTCACGGGGTCTTTCCGTCTAGCCGCGGGTATACGGCATCTTCACCGCAATTTCAATTTCACTGAGTCTCTGGTGGAGACAGCCTGGCCATCATTACACCATTCGTGCAGGTCGGAACTTACCCGACAAGGAATTTCGCTACCTTAGGACCGTTATAGTTACGGCCGCCGTTTACCGGGGCTTCGATCAAGAGCTTCGCTTGCGCTAACCCCATCAATTAACCTTCCGGCACCGGGCAGGTGTCACACCCTATACGTCCTCTCTCGAGTTTGCAGAGTGCTGTGTTTTTAATAAACAGTTGCAGCCAGCTGGTCACTGCGACTCTCCGATGCTTACAGAGCAAGTCTTTCACATTAGAGAGCGTACCTTCTCCCGAAGTTACGGTACTATTTTGCCTAGTTCCTTCACCAGAGTTCTCTCAAGCGCCTTGGTATTCTCTACCTGACCACCTGTGTCGGTTTCGAGTACGGTCAACAGTACCTGAAGCTTAGAGGCTTTTCCTGGAAGCGTAGCATCAGCAACTTCACCACCGTAGTGGCTCGTCTCGTATCTCAGCATTAAGGAACCGGATTTACCTAATCCCTCTGCCTACGTACTTTCACATGGACTACCAACGCCATGCTTGCCTAGCTTTCTCCGTCCCCCCATCGCAGTACTGTCGGTACGGGAATATTAACCCGTTTCCCATCGACTACGGCTTTCGCCCTCGCCTTAGGGGCCGACTTACCCTACCCTGATTAGCATGGGATAGGAACCCTTGGTCTTCCGGCGGGGGAGTTTTTCACTCCCCTTATCGTTACTTATGTCAGCATTCGCACTTCTGATACCTCCAGCAGACTTCACAATCTACCTTCGCAGGCTTACAGAACGCTCCTCTACCACTTGCACATAATGCAAGTCCACAGCTTCGGTGCATGGTTTGAGCCCCGTTACATCTTCCGCGCAGACCGACTCGACTAGTGAGCTATTACGCTTTCTTTAAAGGGTGGCTGCTTCTAAGCCAACCTCCTAGCTGTCTATGCCTTTCCACATCGTTTTCCACTTAACCATGACTTTGGGACCTTAGCTGGTGGTCTGGGTTGTTTCCCTTTTCACGGCGGACGTTAGCACCCGTCGTGTGTCTCCCGAGTAGTACTCATTGGTATTCGGAGTTTGCAAAGGGTTGGTAAGTCGGGATGACCCCCTAGCCTTAACAGTGCTCTACCCCCAATGGTATTCGCTCGAGGCGCTACCTAAATAGCTTTCGAGGAGAACCAGATATCTCCCGGCTTGATTAGCCTTTCACCCCTATCCACACGTCATCCCCTAATTTTTCAACATTAGTGGGTTCGGTCCTCCAGTTAGTGTTACCCAACCTTCAACCTGCACATGGATAGATCGCCGGGTTTCGGGTCTACGCCTTGCAACTATTCGCCCAGTTAAGACTCGGTTTCCCTACGGCTCCCCTATTCGGTTAACCTCGCTACAAAACGTAAGTCGCTGACCCATTATACAAAAGGTACGCAGTCACCCCACAAGGAGGCTCCCACTGCTTGTACGTACACGGTTTCAGGTTCTATTTCACTCCCCTAACAGGGGTTCTTTTCGCCTTTCCCTCACGGTACTGGTTCACTATCGGTCAGTCAGGAGTATTTAGCCTTGGAGGATGGTCCCCCCATGTTCAAACAGGATGTCTCGTGTCCCGTCCTACTCGTTTTCATTGATAACAACGCTTCGTGTACGGGGCTATCACCCTGTATCGCTCATATTTCCAGATGATTCCACTGCATTGCTATCAACTTAAGGGCTAGCCCCCTTTCGCTCGCCGCTACTAAGGGGATCTCGGTTGATTTCTTTTCCTCGGGGTACTTAGATGTTTCAGTTCTCCCGGTTCGCCTCGTATGACTATGTATTCATCATACGATAGTGTGTAAACACACTGGGTTTCCCCATTCGGACATCTGTGAGTCTAACGTCTCTTACCGACTTCTCACAGCTTTTCGCAGGTTAGCACGTCCTTCATCGCCTCTGACTGCCAAGGCATCCACCGTGTACGCTTAGTCACTTAACCATACAACCCCAAATTGTCTTTGACGTCGTACGTTGTTGTGAGTAAGGTTCACAATAAAATTGTTGACCTTATTTATTACTTTCTATCAGCTTACCTAATTGTTAAAGAGCAGTATGAGCGTAAAGCTCAAATCACAACACACCGCAGTGCATTCTGATTTGAACTCAAACAGTTATTTTCTTCGCTTATGATTTCACTTGATTCACAAGGAATGGTGGAGTTAAGCGGGATCGAACCGCTGACCTCCTGCGTGCAAGGCAGGCGCTCTCCCAGCTGAGCTATAACCCCATACAGGCGATATTGGTTGGTCTGAGTAGACTCGAACTACCGACCTCACCCTTATCAGGGGTGCGCTCTAACCACCTGAGCTACAGACCAGCCGTAACCGCAATGGGTCTTACTGTTTGCTCTACATGACAATCAATCATCTGTGTGGACACTTCGTTAAATCTGTTCGCTTTTGGTAAGGAGGTGATCCAACCCCAGGTTCCCCTAGGGTTACCTTGTTACGACTTCACCCCAGTCATGAATCACAAAGTGGTAAGCGCCCTCCCGAAGGTTAAGCTACCTACTTCTTTTGCAACCCACTCCCATGGTGTGACGGGCGGTGTGTACAAGGCCCGGGAACGTATTCACCGCAACATTCTGATTTGCGATTACTAGCGATTCCGACTTCACGCAGTCGAGTTGCAGACTGCGATCCGGACTACGATATGCTTTAAGAGATCCGCTCACCATCGCTGGCTTGCCTCCCTCTGTACATACCATTGTAGCACGTGTGTAGCCCTACTCGTAAGGGCCATGATGACTTGACGTCGTCCCCACCTTCCTCCGGTTTATCACCGGCAGTCTCCCTAGAGTTCCCGACATAACTCGCTGGCAACTAAGGATAAGGGTTGCGCTCGTTGCGGGACTTAACCCAACATTTCACAACACGAGCTGACGACAGCCATGCAGCACCTGTCTTACAGTTCCCGAAGGCACAACCGCATCTCTGCAGTCTTCTGTAGATGTCAAGAGTAGGTAAGGTTCTTCGCGTTGCGTCGAATTAAACCACATGCTCCACCGCTTGTGCGGGCCCCCGTCAATTCATTTGAGTTTTAATCTTGCGACCGTACTCCCCAGGCGGTCTACTTAATGCGTTAGCTGCGCTACTCACGACACAAGGTCACGAACAGCTAGTAGACATCGTTTACGGCGTGGACTACCAGGGTATCTAATCCTGTTTGCTCCCCACGCTTTCGCACCTGAGCGTCAGTGTTGTGCCAGGGGGCCGCCTTCGCCACTGGTATTCCTCCAAATCTCTACGCATTTCACCGCTACACTTGGAATTCTACCCCCCTCTCACACACTCTAGTTTTCCAGTTTCAAATGCAATTCCCAGGTTGAGCCCGGGGCTTTCACATCTGACTTAAAAAACCGCCTACGTGCGCTTTACGCCCAGTAATTCCGATTAACGCTTGCACCCTCTGTATTACCGCGGCTGCTGGCACAGAGTTAGCCGGTGCTTCTTCTGCGAGTAACGTCAAGAAGCTGTGCTATTAACACAACTCCCTTCCTCCTCGCTGAAAGTGCTTTACAACCCGAAGGCCTTCTTCACACACGCGGCATGGCTGGATCAGGCTTGCGCCCATTGTCCAATATTCCCCACTGCTGCCTCCCGTAGGAGTCTGGACCGTGTCTCAGTTCCAGTGTGGCTGATCATCCTCTCAAACCAGCTAGGGATCGTCGCCTTGGTGAGCCATTACCCCACCAACTAGCTAATCCCACGTAGGCGCATCCGATAGCATGTGGCCCGAAGGTCCCACACTTTGGTCCGTAGACATTATGCGGTATTAACAGTCGTTTCCAACTGGTATCCCCCTCTATCGGGTAGCTTCCTACGCATTACTCACCCGTCCGCCGCTAGGTCCGAAAACCCCGCTCGACTTGCATGTGTTAGGCCTGCCGCCAGCGTTCAATCTGAGCCATGATCAAACTCTTCAATTAAAAGTTTTTTGCTGTCGAAACAGCTGCTCAGTTTACTGACTAAATAAATTGACTATATAGTCACTCAACTGAAGATTTTATTCGTATCATGCGATACATCTTCAACGAGTGCCCACACAGATGATTGATTGCTAATTGTTAAAGAGCGGCCGTTTTACTTAACGGCGAAAGTCGTTGTTAATCAACCACTTTCAGAATCTTTGGCGTTTAACTTCTTCGTTTCCGAATCCGTCGTCGCTGTCGATGGAGCGCATTATAGAGAGAACAGAATCGATCACAAGATCTTTTTGACAGAATGATGATCGTTTGATGGTTTTTTCACCGAAACGGCGTTTTTTGCTGTTTTAATGTACGATCCTGAGCAGTTAATGCCAGATCCGGCAGGATCTTTCTGGATCGCTATGCCGCAGGAAAAATATCTGCGCTTTGTTTTCCCATCTGAAAGTTAATGTCTAGACTTCGAGAACCCCTCAGCTTTTTGCACAAGCACTCACAATGACACACATACATCTGCACCATCGGATGGTTTGTTGGTTCGCGTTATTGATATTACTTCCGGCGATGTCCCGGGCAAGTACACCGGAGTCACTGGCAACACTGGAAGCATCGCTCAGGCAACAGGATTATGCGGCGGCCTGGCAGCAGGCGACTGAACTGCTGACATCAGAGGAAGGTGAACCCCGCTTCGACTATTTATATGCATTGGCTGCCCGCGGTACGGGTCATTTGCATCAGGCGGTGTTTGCACTTGAGCGGGCTCTACAATCAGAACCGCAATCGCTGGATATCCGCCTCGCCCTGGCTGTCAGCTATTTCGAACTCGGAAATTTACCCGCTGCTGAACGCGAACTCCATCAACTGGAAAAAACGGCGTTGCCGGAGAGCGCGGCAAAACTTGTGCAAGAGTATTTGCATCGAATTGAAAAACTACGGTCTCCGGAAAATGGCTACTGGCAAAACTGGCTGCAACTTGGCTTGGGTAATGACTCCAATCCTAACAGCGGAGTGGACGAGGAATTTTTATTCATTCCGTTACTGGGTCAGGTCCGGTTATTTGAAGAAAGTCTGGAACGCAAAAGCAGCTTCGTTGAAATCCAGGCGCAACTGAACTGGATCCTGCCACAGGATCAACATTCTGCGTTTTACCTCTCCGGTGGTGTGTTGCATGGCGAATACAGCGAAGACGCTGTGTATAGCCGCACCTATGGCAATGCATCCGCAGGGTACCAGACCCGCTGGCATGGCTATCAGCTGGTGGCAGAGCTATTTTTCAGGCCACTACAGCTGGATGGCGACCATTACCTGAATTATCAGGGGATAAAGACTGTGATCAGTTACCCGGTTACTGATCACGCTGATTTAGGGCTGGATCTGACTTACGCCGATCAGTCTTACTCAGAGATGACAGCACTGGACCATACTCAGTTACTGACTGATGGCTGGTGGCGTGTCCGCTGGGGCCTCGCCGAGCATAGTATTCATCTGCGCTGGGGCCAGGAAGACAGTAAGCAGCCTCGGACAAAATTTAACAGCCGTGAAGTATATGGCGTTGGGTATCGATGGCAACAAACGCTGAACGAACACTGGATCGCCAGCCTGACGCTGGATTTCCTGACCGGAAAATATGACGAGCGCCATCCTTTGTTCGATCAAATCCGGGACGACAGTTTTCAGAAGTCTGAACTTGAACTCAGTTACAGCATCAACCCGGCATGGCGACTGTTGACAGCGATTAGTTATATGAAAAACGACAGTAACATTACTATTTACCAATACCAGCGCACACGTGGCTGGCTAGGAGTGCGTTATGCGTTCTGACAGTAGTCTGATCTGTGGTGTTGCCTGGCTGGTTTATGTAATCACTGTCGGACCAGTCCATGCTGCCGAACCCGCCGGTAAAACCATCATGGCAAAAGGCACAGTTGAAGCCAGCGACCAGCTTACGAACCGGGCACTCAAACGCCAGTCACCTGTATATCAGGTCGACCTGATCAGCACCGGCCACAACAGCAGCAGCCAGTTACGAATGACTGATGGTGGCTTATTGTCGATGCATGCCGACACCACGCTGGCTATCCACAATTATGAGGCGGCTCAGGGCAATCGCCCGGCGGCGGTCAACATGGAGCTGCTGAAAGGCGGACTCAGAACTATTACCGGCTCTCTGCCGCAGTCCGACAAATCCTACCAACTGAATACACCTGTTGCTTCTATAGGTGTACGCGGGACTCACTATGAAGCCGTGCTGCTGGAAGGTGATCTGTACCTGGCAGGCTGGGACGGAATTATTGATATCAACGTGACGGTGCCGGGCGTCAGTCATGCTTTCTCCCTGGGGCCGGCATTACCTTATCGCTTTGCGATAGTGCGCGCTAACGGCGATGTTGAGCTGCTACTGGGGACGCCGCCAGCCCTGACCAGCGGACAAAGCCTGGCGATACCGGACCGGACCGAATTCGATACACGTTATGCCCAGACGCCAGATCTAGCCGGGATGCAAGACTGGCTGGTGATCGGTACCAGACTGCAAAACGGCAAGTCACTTTCGGTAGATGCCGGAGGTTTTGATTTTTTTAATAATGAACAACTGACAGCCGGGTGGGCGCTGCAAGGCATGGACAGCATTTCCCGTAGTGGAACGGTCAACTTTAATCATCTGGCAGGCCACAGTTTTAGCAGTTCTGCCGGACAACTCACCGATTTGAGCATGTCGATGCAGGTGGATTTTGACAGCGCCTGGATCCCGTCCGGACAATTGTCTTTTACTGACCCTGGTGGCGAATGGTTTGCCGCATTTAATGGTGTCTTCGGTGAGCGCTCACTTGAGCTGTTTGTGAATTTCGCCAGTCATGGAAATTCGCTGGCGCAGGGCAGCATCAAAGCATTGTTGATCGACGATGCCCGTGCTGTCCTTGGCAATCTGAGTTTTACCGAACTAAATAATCCGTCGACCCGGCTCGATGGTGGTTTCCTGCTCACTGAACAGCCCTGAGGAGACTGGCCATGCCATCATTTCGCTTGTTTATTTTGCCTGGATTGTTGTTGCTGTTGTCCTGCACGCAGACCGACAGTAGCGGGCAATTTTTGCAACCAAAATCTGGATCCAGTGTCGTTGGAAACATACTGTTATCGGTAGAGGCAGCTGATACAGACGGCCTGACTCAGGTTGGTATCACATTTAACGGCCAAACCGCGCCACTGCTATTGTGTCAGTCTGCCGGAGAATGTCAGGGTAACAATTTCCGCACCACACGAAGCGACATTGATCCAGCGGCCTATGGCGCCGGACCTGGTGAACTGACTTTGCGACTCTGGGTTACCGATGCAAGCGGTGCACAGAGCAATGTTGCAACAGTCAGTGTGAACTGGCAACCGTTGAGCGTCAGTGGTCTCAATGTGCAGCGCAGCACCGGTGGCGATCAAATCAATGTGAGCTGGACGGCAAATCCTGCAGTGTTGCGGTACAACCTTTATCTGGCCAGTGTTTCAGGCGTCAATCGCAATAACTATCAACAATTGCCGGATGGTCAGGCCAGACTTGCCAGCAGTAACACGTCAGAGAGTTTCAGCGGCCTGGATCCGGCTAAATACTATTATTTGCTGATGACCGGCGTTAACGGCGCCGGTGAGGCCGCCGTTGCGACAGAAATAGTGATCCCCCCTTTACAGCCGGCCAACCGCCCCCCTGTCGCTGGCGCGGATAATTACAGCACCCCCACTAACCAGACCTTGCAGGTTGCTGCGGCACAGGGGTTACTGCGTAATGACAGCGATCCGGATAATGACGCGCTGAGTGTCAATACAACGCCTGTAACAGCGCCGCAATCGGGTACGCTGACCCTGGCGACTGACGGCAGCTTCCGCTATGTGCCGAACCAGAATTTCAACGGCACAGATAATTTTGTTTATCGCATTAGCGATGGCAAAGGCGGCAGCGCTCAGGCGGCTGTCAGCATTGTTGTTAATGCGGCACCGAATAATCCACCTGTCGCTGTGGCAGACAGTTACAGCGCGACCAGTAATCAAACCTTGCAGGTGTCTGCTGCACAAGGTGTGCTGAGCAACGACACAGATCCAGACAATGATGTCCTGACGGTGAATACCACCCCACTGACACCACCGCAGTCCGGCACACTGGCATTGGCAGCGAATGGCAGTTTCAGTTATGTGCCGAACCAGAATTTTACTGGCGCTGACAGTTTTACCTATCAGATCAGTGACGGTAAAGGCGGGACGGCGCAAGCCACTGCCACTTTGCAGGTTAACCTGGCAATCACCAATATCACCGGCGATTCGCTGAGCATGACCGGTGGCTTCCTTTATATCGGTCAGGGTGAAGATCCACCAGGCAGCCAAATTGGCACGGGCCTGTACCGCATCGGCGATTGTATCCAACTGGTCGATACCCGTTGTTCGATGCAAGGGCGTTATGCTGAAGCTGCACAAAGCGGCCACGTGCCGGGTCAGCAAGGCAATTACACTTTTGTCATGACTTACCCCGGGGTTTCCTCAACCCCGGTACTGGCGAGATCGGTCAGTGCAAACAGCAACAGCCTGCAATTTATTGCAACAGGCCAGGCACGCTTTGAGCTGAGCCTGTTTCCAGACAGCGGTGGTAAATTTACCGGCATCTACCCTGCGACGCCTTTCAACGACTCATTGAATTTTGGTGCGTTTATTCAGGGTTCAGCCAGCTGTAGCGGCTTGCCTGTCGGTTTGCCCTGTAGCATCGGTCAGGTCGGCCGGGTACCAGGGGCGCAGATCCAGGCTCAACTGGATCGGCTGTCATTTACTATCCCAGGCTCGGCACTGGACGACCCCGGGCCTGTGCCGCCAACCGCCACCGCGGATCAATATGCGGCCACTGCCGGCCAGACACTGAACGTCGCTGCGCCTGGTTTACTGGCGAACGACCTCGAAGGTAATGCGCTGCGTCAGGGCAATCAATTAGCGATCCGGCACAGCCTGAACCCGGGACTCGGGTCGCTGGTCGGGCTGTCGATCAATGAATACCAGCAGGATTTATATCTGTATCCTGCGTTTGCAGCGGCGATCCAGCTGATCGACCGGCTAGGTGCAAGCCAGGGCAACCTGCCGATGCAGGGGGAAGCCGCGAATGACGTCGACCTGGATATCACACCACAAGCCTTTACGCTCAAAGACAGCCAAATTCCACAGGGCAGCCTGCTGATTTTTAATGGTGAAACCAATGCGACTGAGATTTATGCGGTCAATCCGGCCACAGGAGCGTTGCTGGCACGGCTGGACACCGCCTTTGGCGCCAGCCATGTAGTGGGTGGTGCTTACAATCCGGTGAGTCGCACTTTGTGGTTAGTGCAGGACAATGTGCCTGCGGCAGGCGTCGGCAATGTTGTGGCGCAAATCGATCCGATCACCGGTCAGGTTTTGAGCAGTTTTAATCTGATCACTGCCCAGCATTCTTATGGCGTCAGCTTTGGCGACCTTCATATCAACCCTTATAATGGCAATGTGCTGCTGGTCAGCAGTATTCAGTCAGCGATGGCTGAATTTGACCGCACCGGTAAGTTATTACGATTACTGCCGCTGCCGGCCGGCATCAACAACATCAGTGGTTTGGCCGTCAGCGCCGATGGCGCAAGGCTCTGGCTGGCTTCCACCAATGGCGAAGTTTATGAACTGGGGTTCGCTAATCAGGGCGTGGTGCCAACGCTGACCGCGACACTGCTGAGCGGCCCGGCCAATGGCAGCGTGGTGCTGCGACCTGATGGCAGTTTCAGCTATACAGCCAATGTCGGATTTAGCGGGCAGGACAGTTTCACTTACCAGCTGACCGGCGCTTTTGGCGGCAACAGCCAGGCCACAGTGGTGATCAATGTCCAATAAAGGCGGGCGATGACGAAACTCAGGATCACCAGTTGGCTGGCCAGACAATCCATTCCGCTGCTGATCTTTGCCGGGGTGTTCCTGTTGCAGTGGTCAGCGCCCGCTGGTCTGGAGCACAGCGTGCTGCGGCTGGAAGGTCTGCTGTATGATGCCAAAGTACAGTATCTGCCACCCTGGCCACGCAGTGTCAGCAATATTCAGATTGTCGACCTCGACGAAGCCAGCCTGCACGAAATTGGCCGGATGCCGTGGGATCGCCGGCAATTTGTCAAACTGACCGAACAACTGGCCAAAGCCGGTGCAGTACTGGTGGTATATGATGTGCTGTTCTCCGAACCACAAGCCAATGCGGCGCTGCAGGCACTGCAAAGCTGGCCCCGGCAAACGACATTGTCCGGTTTACAGCGCCAGGATCTGCTGTTACATGCCAGCCAGCTCGACCCCGATACGCATTTTGCCAAAGCCTTGCATTCAACCGAAGTCGTGCTGGCCAACTTACTGCACCGCCACGGCAGCCTTCGCACCGGGCAGATCAGTCCTGCGGTGCTTGGTGTTGCCCAGCAACGTCCGGCCGGCACCACCCTATTTGAACCGTTCAGCGGTTTTGCAGCTCCGATCGCAGCTTTGGCCACAGCAGTGCGTGGTCAGGGGTTTATCAATGCCGAGGAAGACGCCGACGGGTTTGTCCGCCGGGTCGCCCTGGTGCATCAGCTGGATCAACAGCTGTATCCGTCATTGGCACTGGAAGCATTCCGGGTATACAGCCTGCTCGATCAGGTGCAGCCGCGCTGGCTGCAGCACAACGGCCAGGCATATTTACAAGGCGTACAGATCGGCAGCAGTCTGGTCCGTACCGACCAACAAGGCCGGATCCTCATCCCGTACCGTGGCGGCGCCCGGCATTATCCCTACACGTCTGCTGCCGATGTGCTGACCGGTCGGGTCAACGACCAGCGTTTTGATCAGGCGGTGGTGTTTGTTGGCACGTCGGCGACTGGTCTGGCTGATCTACAGGCAACCCCGACCGCGTTGAACTTTCCCGGTGTCGAGATCCACGCCACAGTCTTTGACGGTCTGATGGCGCCACAAACCTTGCCCTACCGGCCGGACTGGTGGGCCGGCGCCACATTACTGCAGTTATTGCTGGCTGGCCTGTTGTGCCTGTGGTTGTTTCCAAGACTGGGCCCGCTTGGCAGTGTCGCGACGGCATTGGCCCTGATCCTGCTGACGCTTAGTCTGAACCTGTGGTTGTGGCGTATGCAGACGCTGGACCTGCCACTGTTGTCGCCGCTGCTGCTGATCAGCATGCTGTCGGTTTATTTCATCAGCTACGGGTTTGTCAGTGAGACCCGACGACGCAAACAAATCAATGCCGTGTTTGATCAGTATCTGCCACCGGCCCATATTCAGCGCCTGCTGGCTGACCCGGGATCCGTCAGTCTGGCTGGGGAGAAAAAACAATTATCCGTGCTGTTTTGTGATATCCGCGGCTTTACGACTATCTCGGAGCAGATGTCCGCGCAGCAGCTAAAACTCTGGCTGAATCAATATTTCAACGCGCTGACCCGCGCCATTCAGCAGCACGACGGCACCATAGATAAATATGTCGGTGATATGGTGATGGCATTTTGGGGCGCGCCACTGGCCGAGCCTGCCCATGCCAGCAAAGCGCTGATGGCAGCTTTTGCCATGCTGCGGGCACTGGAACCGCTGAACCTTAGTTTTCAGGCCGCAGGTCAACCTGTGGTGCGGATTGGCATCGGTATTAATAGTGGTGAAATGAATGTCGGCGATATGGGTTCCGATTTTCGCCGCAGTTACACCGTGATTGGCGACGCGGTGAATCTGGGTTCCCGCCTCGAAGGGTTAACCAAATTTTATGGTGTGCCGTTACTGGTCAGCGAATTTACCAAAGCTGAAGCGCCGGAGTTTCAGTATCTGCTGGTTGATAAAGTCCGGGTGAAAGGCAAACAGATCCCGATCCGGATTTACCTGCCACTGCCGGCGGATCTGACGCCCGTACAGCGCAGTCAGTGCCAGTTACTGCAGCAGGCACTGGATGCCTATTTCGCCCGGGATTTTAGCGCTGCGCAATTGCAGTTACAGGATCTGCACTTGCAGACAGGCCAGCCTGAGGACAGTTATCAGTCATTGGATCTGACACCGCTGATCAACTTGTACCTGCAACGCATCAGCGCTTTTCACCAGGAACCGCCACTCCCAGATTGGGATGGCAGCCATGTGCATTCCTGACAGGTAAGCGCCATGGATGGTGCGAATCACCGACAGTTGCTCCTGCAATGTCGGTGTACCGTCCATCCCTGGACATAAAAAAAGCCCCCGCAACTTTTCAGGATACCGTGCGGGGGCCAAGGCTAAACATGGGTGACTGGATGCTATTAAGCAGGCAAAGGGGTCCAGCACAGACTCAGCCCCACCAACGCCAGCAACAGCGCCTGGGCCTGCCCGAGCTGACGCCGCACTTGCGGTTTGGGTGTGGTGCCCACTCCCCAGCGTACCAGGCTGAGCCATAACGTATGTGCCAGCACCGAACAGCTGACAAAAATCAGCGATAACACGGCGAATTGTGGGGCGGCTGGTTCCGTCACATCGATAAATTGCGGAAACAACGCACTGATAAATAACCAGGCTTTAGGATTGGTCAGTGCCACGCCTACACCACGGCTAAACCAGCCGGCATTGGCAGGCCGCTGCACCGGCTGCGCCAGCACCGCAGTTGTCGTGGCGCTGGCCTGTTGCCATTGCAGCCAGGCCAGATAGAGCAGATAAGCAGCACCGCAAATTTTTAACATGCTGAATGCCAGTGCCGACTGCAACAACAGCAGGCTCACCCCGCCAAACGCCAGTAACGAGACCAGCAACAGACCACAGGCATTACCCAGTGCACCGGCAAAAGCGGGTTTGCTGCCAGACGTCAGCGCATTTTGCATGGTAAACAACACTGCCGGTCCCGGCGTCAGTGTGGTCACCAGTGCAACCGCAGTAAAACTCAGCCATTGTTCCGGCGCCATAATTGCCCTGCCTGTGCCAATAAAGTGCCGCGATTGTAAAACAGCGACTCAAGCACGACGAGCCACGCCTGGTGATTTGATTGTTTCCAAATCCTTGCTGTGTCTGCTTTTTTTGCAAGATCGTTCCGCCGGTCACAAGCAATATCATTAACTTATTTAATTCCTGTCATTTACATCAACTTCACTCCGGCTAGTGTCAGAGCTGCACCTGCCCCACTCTGCTGAGTCTGCAGGGCTTATGTCAAAGTCCGCCGCTACCAAGGAGTTTGTGATGCCAAAACCATTGCCGTTATTACCATTTCTGCTTTTATTTGTTTCTGCCACCAGTCCGGTGTCTGCCAGTCCACCGGCGCCGCTGAAAATAGCCGACACAGTGCCAGCACAGGTAGAGCTGATCCCGGACACAACCCAGCGTCAGCTCATCAGCCATGAACGGCGGATTGAACACCGGCTGCGCCAGGCCGGTGCCAGCTTTATCAAAGTGCATTTTCAACACCTGAAGCTGCCAGCCGGCGCTTATGTCCAGGTCAGTTCCGCCGACGGCAGTGAGTATTATCGCTATGACGGTCGCAGCAATGCACAAGCGACTTTTAACCCGGCGGCAGGTGAAGATGGCCGTCAGCGGTTTGCTGCGATGTCGGTCAGTGGCGAACAAGCGCTGGTCACGCTGGTGCTGCCGGCCGGCGTCGACTGGCAGGACGGGCATCAGTTAAAAATCGACAAATTTTTTGCCGGTCATGCCGCAGTAGATCCGGCGCCGGATAGCGATGTCAGTACACTCTCCACCTGTGGCATCAACGAACGACGCGACGCCGTTTGTTATGCCAGTAGCCACGCCAGTGCCTTTGATCGCAGCAGACCTGTGGCCCGGCTGTTGATTGGCGGGTCCGGGTTATGTACCGGCTGGCGCGTAGGTAAAGACAATCATCTGCTGACGAACAACCATTGTGTGGCGACCGCCGGCGAGCTGAGCAGTACGGAAGTCTGGTTTAACTATCAGAACAGTCAGTGTGGCAAAAACTCGCCGGCTACGGTGGTCAAAGTGACCGGCCAGCAGCTGTTTCGCACTGATTACACGCTCGATTACACATTGTTCAGTGTGAATGACTTTGCCCGCATCAGTAGCTTTGGCCATTTAGGTCTGACCGTGCGTCCACCGCAACAAGGTGAAAGTATTTTTATTCCGCAGCATGGCGCCGGCAACCCGAAAGAGCTGGCGATCTTCAGTGATCAAAACAACAGCGGTTTGTGCGAAATCGATGTCGCCAGCACAGCAGGCCGTGCTGCCGGTACTGACACCGGCTATTACTGCGATACGATTGGTGGTTCTTCCGGCTCACCGGTGATCGCAGCGCAAACCCAAAATGCGATAGCTCTGCATCATTTTGGCGGTTGTACCAATCAGGGCGTGTTGATCAGTAAGATCTGGCCGCAAGTGGCGGATGTATTTAATCAGCAGGTGCCAGTGGGCGATCAGCAAACAGGTAGTAATCAACCGCCGGTGGCGGAATTCAGCGCCAGTTGCGACGGATATTTCTGTCGTTTTTCCGCCGAGGCCTCCAGTGATCCGGACGGCAGTATCAGTGGCTACCACTGGCAGTTCGGTGATGGCATGGCGGCATCCGGTATGGTTGTTGAACATCAGTACCACACCACAGGCCGGTTCCGGGCAGATCTGACCGTAACGGATCAACAACAGGCCAGTGCCAGTAAAAGCCGCGAGCTGGTCATTTCCGACCCTGCCTTTCGCCTGATCCAGGCCGGCGAAGCTGTCCCCAATTTACACGGCGAAAAAGATCAGCAATTAAATTTCCGTCTGCTCACCAGCATTGCCAATCAACGGGTACAGATTAGCAGCAGCGGGGGTACAGGTGATGTGCAGCTGTATGCCAGAACCGGCACTGCGCCTGATGCCAGCCAGTTTGACTGTAAATCGGCGCAAAGCGGTAATAACGAAAGCTGTAGTCTGTTTGTCGCGGAGCCAGCTACTGTGTATCTGCGGCTGATTGGCCAGAGCGCATTTAGCGCTGTAACCCTGCTCGCCACCAGTCAGACGGTGCCACCCAGTGGTTTTCCTAAACTGAACCAAAGCGCGGCCAAAGGCAGTTGGTTACGTTATGAATATAAAGTGATCGCAGACGGTAAACTCAGCATCAGCAGCACTGGTGGCAGCGGTGACGCAGACTTATATGTCCAAAAAGGTACTGCGCCCAGCACCACCTTGTATGACTGCCGGCCTTATAAACAAGGTAACAATGAAAGTTGCAGTCTCACGGTAAAAACCGGCGAAGTGATCCACATCGGTTTACGCGCTTATCAGGCCTTTTCCGGCCTGACCCTGGACGTTCGTTAAACTGCAAAGGCGGCGGCGGTATCAGACCGCTGCCGCCTTCAGGTGCATTTGTTTTAATTGCCGCTGCAACAGGGTGAAACTCAAGAGTCCCTGTACCAGCACACTGAGCGCGGAACACCACCAGACCTGGGTTGGCGTAAACGCCGGTTGCTGGCTAAGCCACAGCACAGGCCCGACAAACAAGGTTAACCTGACAGCAGAACTCAGCAACGACGGCCAGGTATTGCCGAGTGCCTGAAACATGCCGGAACAGGTCAGTACCACGGCCGAGGTCAGGTAATTCCACGAGATAATTTTGATAAACACGACACCGGCCAGTACCACTGCGGCGTCAGCAGTGAACCAGCGCATCAGGGTTTCCGCTTCCAGCTGACTGAACAGGAAAATCAATAACATCAGACCGACACTAAGCATCAGCGCCGCCCGCATCGTCTGGTGCACCCGCACCAACAACCCGGCACCGAGGTTTTGCCCGGCAATTGCAGGGATCGCAAAGGACAAGGCCACCACCGGCAACGACACCGCCTGAATGATCCGCATGCCAATGCCAAAAGCCGCCTGCACGTCGGTGCCCAGATCACGGATCACCCAATAGACAAAAGCGGTAAATAAAAACATCAGTGCATATTCACCACCCGCCGGCAAACCAATTGACAGCAAGCGGCGCCACACCGGCAATTGCAACGACCAGCCTGCACTGGTATCCAGTACCTGATGCTGACAACGACGGAAATATTGCCACAACAGCACCACGCCGACGAAAGACGCCAGTGTGCTGGCCAGTCCTGCACCGGCCACGCCTAACGCCCAACCTGTACCCCAACCGGAGATCAGCACCGGCGCCAGAATTAAATTCAGTAAAACCGTCAGCAGCTGGACCACCATCGCCGGTTTCACCACACCAACAGCCCGCAGCGCAGAGCCTATTGCGGTCGACACAAACGCCAGCGCCAGACCTGGCAGATACCATTGTAAAAACTCAGCGCCGGCCTGGCGTACCGCCGGATCGGTACTGACCGTCTGCAGATAAAAGTCCTGTAATAAAACCCCTGCCAGCAGGGTCAGCGCGGTCAGTGATCCCGCCAATAACATCGACTGACGAAATACCTGATTCGCATAAACATGGTCACTGGCGCCGGTGGCGCGGGCGATCAGACTGACTGTGCCGACACTGAGCATCTGCGTCAGCGCCAACACCAGAAACATCAGTGCTGAACCGGCTCCGACTGCAGCGACGGCCGCAGGGCCGATACTGGCAACAAAGTACATATCGACAAATAAATACAGCCCCTGCACCAGCATGCCAATCATCATCGGCGTGGCCATATTAATTAAATGCCGGGATACAGAGCCCTGGGTTAAATCAGTCATGTTGAATGTCCTATGAAACAGCGGCTTAGTATGCCGTATGTAGCAAAACACTGCATCTGCCGCGCTGTAACAGGAAATGATTGTCAGTCTGAACAAAGCCCGATACATTCAGCGTTAACACAGGATCAGGAGTCGGAATGTGAACAAGGAAGAAACCACTATACCTATAGACCAACAGCTGGATGTTGCCGGGTCTGCACAATTGTCCACGGTCGCAGTACCTTCCGGTGATACAACCGACAATGCCCGGCTCGCCGGCCAGCCTGCCAGTCGTAAAGATCGCTTTTTGGGCTGGCTGATTGATTTGGTGTTACAGGTGTTGGCCTCAGCACCGTTCTTCTGGTACATGGGATTAGAGGCCTTTCAGAATCCGACGCCGGCACTAATGCTGGCCAATTCTGCCAATGCGATCCTGGTTTATCTGGCTTTGCACGGTTATTTACTGCACAAGTATGGCCAGACTATCGGCAAAGCAGAGTTCGGCATGCGAATTGAAATGTTAAACGGGCAAAAAGCCAGCCTGCAACATATTGTGCTGTGGCGCTATCTGCCGGTGATTTTATTGTCTTTTGTGCCGGTGATTGGCCAGTGGCTGACCGGACTGCTCGACCCGCTGCTGATTTTTCGCCAGGACCGGCGTTGTCTGCATGATCACATTGCCGGCACTCAGGTGCATTATTGCTATCGTGGGGATGAGCCGCGCACTGAAACGGCAACGCCCGCAGAGCCCACCGAAGCTGCTGCGGTAACCACTGCCGACACTGAGCAGCAACGATAAGACCTGGCGCGGCCAGGCTAGTCGTCCCGGTTCAGCGCTTCGAGCAGTTCGATGACAAAAGTCAGGTCGGAATTGGGCGGGATCATGTCGCCGATTTGCCGCTCGCCGTAGGCCAGCGCGGCGGGTACCTGTAATTTACGGGTGCCACCGACCTGCATACCAATCAGGCCCTGCACCCAGCCCTGGATCACGCGGTTTTTACTCAGCACAGTTTCAAACGGCGCGTTATGCCGGTACGACGAATCAAACTCAGTGCCGTCCGCGAGGTAACCGCGATAATGTGCTTTGATTAGCGCGCCACCTTTTTTCACTGTGTTGCCGGATCCTGGGATCAGGTCTTCGATAATCAGTTCTGTCAGCGCCATGGTTAATCCACCCTCCAGCCAAAAAGCGGCATTATATCGCAAAGCCGGCAGTGTTCGTGGCGATGCTCACCACTTGTTACAAGCCAGGCTGTGACAACGCAGATCTGCTGTGATACCAATAATGCCAATTCAATTTAATAGAGGTGTGCAGATGAAAACGCTTGGACTGATTGGTGGCATGAGCTGGGAATCGACAGTGCCGTACTACCGGCTGATTAATCAACAGGTGAACCAGCGACTCGGTGGTTTACACAGTGCCCAAATAATACTGTACAGCGTTGATTTTCAAAAAATTGAAGCGTTGCAACGTAGCGGCGACTGGCCACAGGCCGGACGGATGCTGGCCGAAGCTGCACAGGCATTACATCGTGCCGGCGCTGAAGGTCTGGTGCTTTGTACCAATACCATGCACAAAGTTGCAGCGGCGATCACTGCGGCCACGCCTTTGCCGTTATTACATATTGCCGACGCAACAGCGCAACAAATCCGCCAGCAGGGTCTGCGGCGTATCGGTTTATTGGGCACCCGTTTTACGATGGAACAAGATTTCTACAAAGCCCGCCTGGCGGAGCAAGGTATCGACGTGTTGATTCCGGATCAGGCCGGACGCGATCTGGTACATCAGGTGATTTATGAAGAACTTTGTCTTGGCCAGATCAATGCAAATTCACGTCTTGCTTATCAGCGTATTATCGCGGACTTAGTGACGGCCGGTGCCGAAGGTGTGATTCTGGGCTGTACCGAGATTGGCTTGTTAGTGCAACCTGAAGATGCGGCAGTGCCATTATTTGACACCACCGCCATCCATGCCCGCACTGCGGCGGACTGGATGTTGGCTGAAAACGGCTGATCAGAAGGTCAGCGGCGGCAAGTTGGCAGGTTGCCAACTGTCGCCCGGCGCACTGGTCCAGACCACCAGCTCCAGCTGCTGCGCCATATTGGCTTCTTTGAATTTCAGACTGTATTGCTGGCTGGAACGGATCACCAGATGCCCATCTTCCAGACTGCTCACCGCTCCGTAAACCGGCACCAGACTGCCATACATAATCAGGCCACCGTCGCTGTTAATTTTGCCCTGACTTGCATATAGCGTTTTCGCGCTGTCGAGCAACAGTTTACCGGCTTCATCTTTTGCCTCAGTTGGCACCGCATCGACGGTGTAACTGAGTTTGCACATCTCCTGAGCGTTACCTGACTCATTATCTGTACCGCAGACAACAGGCCGAGCATGCGTCACATCTGTGTCTAACACAGTACCATTGCTGCTGATTTGTGCCTTTTTATCGCCACTGACCGGCACGTCCAGTTCGACTTTGACAGAATAGCCAGTGCCGATAATGGAAGGCTCAGGCGCCCAGACGCGGAAACGACCCTGCGTGACGGCTACTGGCTCCGGCCAGGCGGCCTGCATCAAATAATGTTCAGTTAACGCTGGATCGGTTTTAAACTCGGTGTCGCCACTGGCCAGCAGCTGACCTTGTACCTGATCCTGTTCAAAGATATCGCTGAACCGCGTGTCTAAACCAGTCCCCTCGACGCGCACCGGCGTTTGCAGGTGAAAGGCGGCCTGCAGTTGATTCGCCGAGCCAATTGCCGGTGTACTGGTCTGGTCTTTGACATATAACCGGGCATGCAGGATCACCAGATTTTCTTCCGCAATGGCAGCGGGGTCGGCGGTCGCGACTTGTGGTGTGGCCACTGCAGAAGTTGTAGTCGCCACTTCCGGCGCCGGTGAGCAAGCGGTTAAAACAAATAAGGTCAGACTGGCTGACGAACACAACAATGGTTTAAACAAACTGGACATGGATCCCTCCGGAAACTAGATCAGCTGAATTTCAGGCCCAGTGTCAGCAGCCAGGCCTGAATCCGCGGTGAATCATATTTCAGCTAAAACAGCTAAATACATTACCAGTGCAGCTGCGCGATCGCATCCGGCACTTCGCCGAGCAGCACCTGTTGGATGGTCCCGTCGGCTGTAACCGTCACCAGCTGCGGAATGCCTTTGCTGGCGACTTTGTGATACAGCGCCCGGTCCGGATCGGCCACTAACGCAAAATTCAGCTTATATTCGCTGCGAAACTTCTGCAGCGCCGGAATTTGTTCTTCGCGACCAATGCCAATGATTTGCAGATCTTGTTGACGCACCAGATCCGACGCCATCAGCTGGGTCATCGCCCGTTTTGAATCGCCGCACCAGGTGGCAAAAAACAGCAGCAGCTGGCGTTTACCCGACGCAAGGGTCACTTCATTGCCGTCAATAGTGCGCAGCGTCTGCCATGGCAGCTGTGCACCAGGCTGAATAGCGAATGCAGCAGCAGGCGTTGCCGTTGCCGTTGCCGTTGCCGTTGCAGGTTGCGCTGCCGCGACAGGTTTAGCTGCAACAGCTGCCGGCGTCTGACTACAGGCGCTGAGGCTCAACAGCACACTGCATACAATCCCGACACTGCTTATTCCCGCTTTGCGCATACTCAACTCCGTTCTGTTTTTGCATGATTGTGAAAAACCATCTTAAGGCTAAGCCATTATAAAAGCTTCGAAAATCTGCTAGCCGGCAACGTTGTGGTTTAGCGCAGCTGTTGGCGGATAAACTGGTCCATCTGTTCACGTAATTCCGGCATTTGTTTACCTAAACTATGATCGCCGCCCGGTACTATCACCAGCTCGTGCGGTTGTTTGCGCTCAGCCAGCAGCTTGGCGATTTGTGTGGCGTTGCCAACCGTAACCCGCTCGTCTTTGTCACCATGCACAATCATCACCGGCAAGTCGGCACGGATCTGCGGCAGGAAATGGCTGACCGAGCGTTGCTGTAAAACGGCTGTTTTGTTATTGGCGTAATCCGGAATCCGCGCTTTGAATACATTTTCCATCTCAGGGCGATATTGCAACTCGGCCTCTAAATCGGTCACACCGGCAACAATCACCAGTGCATCCAGTTCCGGCCATTGCTTGGCCGCCAACCAGGTTTGCATACCGCCCCGGCTATGCCCCATCATCGCAACATGTTCAGGATTGGCCGCCGGAACTTGGGTCAGCATGGTTTTAAAGGCCAGCACATCGGCCACATCCGCGCCGCCAAATTCGTCTTTACCAATTTGTTCTGGCGGTAGTTTCATTGGATTGTGATCACCCCGATAGTTACTGGCGAACACCACATACCCCTGTGCCGCCAGCGGCATCAGCTGCTTGAGCACTGGACCGCCAAACATCAGCTGTCCGGTGTGGCCGTTGCCACCGCGGTTGTACACCAAAACAGGTAACGATTTGGCAGCGGCTGACTTTGGCAGGATCAGATACCCCATGACCATTACACCATCAACGTCATAAAAAAATTGTTCGCAATGTAATTGCTGCTGATACTGTTCGAATTCTGCTTTAGGGAAATTGGCTTTGGTCGCCGCCTGAACTTGCGGCTTATGCTGATTGCGCGCCAGCAACATCCCCAAAAAACTGTCATGGCTTTGAAACGGGCCAGAAAAACAGTTTATAGATTTTTTCATCAACGGTTTGAAGTCGGCTGCCGGGGCAATCGCGGCAGGGGTGGCGGCCTGTGTCAGACCTGCAGCAACCACAAAAACAACAGGGCAAACAAACTGTAATAAACGCTTTAACTTCATCAGGATAACTCCATTTCCAGTTCATATCTGGTCTTAGAGTAACAGGGCGAATCGACAGATAAAAGCGATCAATTTACGTTAATTCAACATTTTCAGCATTTTTTGCAAAAATCGTTGCTCTGCGGCCTGACTGGTTTTCGCCAGCGCCTGCTGGTAATAGCGCCGGGCCAGCTCTACCTGCTGCAGCTGTCGGTAGCAGTCAGCCAATGCCGCATCCAACAAATGATAATTACTGAGTCCCCCCTGTTGTTCCAGCGCCTGCAACAGCGGCAATGCGGCCGCCGCACCGTCGCGTTGGCCGATGGCGACAGCGCGGTTCAGTGCCACCACCGGCCCGGGTTCCAGCCGTTGCAACACATCATAAAGCGCGACGATTTGTGGCCAGTCGGTGTCTGCCGCCGCCGGGCTTTCGGCATGCAGTGCGGCGATGGCCGCCTGCAGCGCGTAAGGACCAAAGCGGAGCCCGGACAGAGCCTGCTCCGTCAGTTGCACACCTTCTGCGATCAATAGCTGATCCCACAGCGCCCGATTTTGCTCCGCCAACACAACCAGATCGCCGGTAGCATCCAGTCGTGCCGCACGCCGGCTTTCCTGCAGCAGCAATAACGCCAGCAGCGCTTTGATTTCACTGTCATCTGGCAACAACTGTTGTAACAGCCGGGCGAGCCGAATGGCTTGCGCCGACAATTCCGCACACAGCAGTTTGTCACCGCTGCTTTGGCTATAGCCCTCGTTAAACAGCAGATAAATGACTTTTAAAACCGTATCGAGCCGCTCTGGCAACTGGGCGGCTTGCGGCACTTCATAGGGAATGGCAGCGTCACGGATCTTTTGTTTAGCCCGCACGATACGCTGTGCAATAGTGACCGGGCTTTGCAAAAAGGCGCGGCCTATCTGTTCAGTCGTCAGGCCACAGACTTCGCGCAGCGTCAGCGCGAGTCGCGCTTCCGGCGATAACGCCGGATGGCAACAGATAAAAATCAGCCGTAGCTCGTCATCCTGCAGCATTGCCGTGTCGTCCGGCCGCGCCGTTTCAGTCGCCAGGCCAGCGTCTTCGCCCTGCTCCAGCAACCAGGCTTCAGCAGTGGCCCGTTGACGCTGCTGGCTACGCAGTTTATCGATGGCTTTAAAACGGCCGGCTGACACCAGCCAGCTCAGCGGATTGTCCGGCAGACCCTGCTCTGGCCATTGCTGCAAGGCCGCGGCAAAAGCCTCCTGTAAGCCGTCTTCGGCCAGACTGAAATCGCCAAGCAAGCGGATTAAAGTCGCCAGCACCCGGCGTGAATATTGCTGATACAAAGCCGCTACGACTGCTGGCGTTACGACTGCAGCCATCAACATCCACCCGCGACCAGCAGAACCAACTCAGACATCCAGCTCACGCACCGGCCGCACTTCAACTGAGCCGACCCGCGCCGCCGGAATACCCGCAGCCAGCAGAATGGCCTCGTTTAAATCCCGCGCTTCGACCAGATAAAAACCCGCCAGCTGTTCTTTGGTTTCGGCAAAAGGGCCATCGGTTAACAAGGTTTTACCGGCGCGTACCCGCACTGTGGTGGCACTGGCCACCGGCTGCAGTGCCTCGGCCGCCAGCATACGGCCACTTTGCTGCACCGCTGCGGCATAAGCAAAACACTCAGGGTCCTTTGGGCTTTCCGGCAGTGAATGCAGCAATTTTTCATCGCTGTAGACCAGACATAAATATTTCATCGTTATGTTCCTCAGGCGGCGTCAGGCTGCAGATCAAACAACGCGGCCCCAGTTACCATATCAAAAGGTGCAGAAAAATGGTCGTGGAAAATCCGCCATTGGCCCTGTTGTTGCTGCCAACCCTGAGTCACGCGCATCCAGCAGCCCTGTACTTCGCCTTTGTCATTGGTGCCGGCGCAATATAACAACGCATGCATAATGGCCAGGTCCGCACTGTGACGGATCTGAATATCCTTCAGGTCAAAAGCGAGATGATTCGGGCACATTTCCAGGCATTGTTGCCAGTGTGCGAAATAGTCGGCCTGGCGAAACTGCAGTTGTTTGACCGCGTCAAAGGCCCGCACATCTTCCGTATAATGACTGCAGATCGCCGCGAAATCGCTGCGTTTTATTGCTTGCACCCATTGGTCAATCGCATGGTGTAGTTGGCTCAGGTTTGGTTCTGTGGTGTGCATCAGGTTGCTCCTTGAGGTGTTGGGCAGTGTGTAGTGATATTCAGTACTGGTCGTTGCGGCAGCAACACCCTCGACAGTCCGGCCGGATATTTTTTACTGGTAAGACCTCCTGCAGAATTTTCATTTCGCTTACAAACGCTGACAGATCCACAGCAAAGCTCCGACAGCTTTGCTGATAGGCCTGTCGCTACACTGCCTGCACTTTTTCAGGAGGACTGCGAATGAAACGCTTGTACATCAAACCAATTCTGACCGGCTGCTGCGCACTGGCCCTACTCAGTGGCTGTTATGACCACGAAAAAACCAAAGCGCTGCTGGCCGAAAAACCCACAGTGCACGGCTTTTGGCAAAAAACCGGTTATGGCACCGTCTGGCAGCTGGAAAAAAACCGGCTGCAAATCTTCAATCTGAACAAATTTGGTTGTGTACGCCAGGCCGACCATCCGGCTGCAGAAGTTCAGGCGCTGACACCACAACTGCAATTAAGCGCCGATGGCAAAGACCTCAGCCTGGCGCAGGACCCGGGTTTGTTTGGTCAGTTCCAGCGCCTGCAGCAACTGCCAGCCAGCTGCCTGCAACCACTCAACGGCGAGCAGGACAGCGCAAAAAATTTCGAATTTTTCTGGCAGGACATCCAGCAATATTACGCCTTCACGGCAGAACGCCAGCTCAACTGGGAACAACTATATCGTGACTATCAGCCGAAGTTTGCCAACGCCAGTACCGAACAGCAACAACAGTATTATCAGGAAATTGTTGCCCGGTTCGGCGATGCGCACCTGGTATTGGGCAGTGCTGATGGCCCGTCGTTACAGGGTTATGCGCGGCGTGGTTTGTTCGCGCAGGTCGAAGCCGATGGCGCTGCCGGCGACAGCGAAAGCCTGTTCGGCCAGCTGGAGCTGTATCACCAGTTGCTGCAACAGCAAACTGATGCACTGTTGCTGACGCCGGGCTTACAGCAGACGAAGGCCAGCGCCACCCTGCAATATGGCATGTTGCCGGGAGGTATCGGTTATCTGCGGCTGAACCAGCTGTCAGCACTGAGCCAGCCGGACCCGACATCGACGGCGCCCAGCGTCTGGCTGCAATTTGCCAAAGACGATATCAACACAGCGGCGGCGGCAATGCAGGAACTGCAGCCCTGGCTGGCACAAACTAAAGGTCTGGTGCTTGACCTGCGGTTTAATCAGGGCGGTTTTGATGCCGTCGCGCTCAAGATTGCCAGCCAGTTTAACGCCGAAGCCAGAGTGATCGGCAGCAAAGGCCTGCGCAGCGGCAGCCAGCACCAAATCAAACTACCGGCCTCGAATACTCCTTATCTGAAACCGTTACAGGTACTGGCCGGGGGCTCCACCGTCAGTGCCGGCGAAGTGATGACGCTGGCGCTGCAAAATCTGCCACAGGCCACTATTGTCGGCGAGCCGACGCATGGTTCGTTATCAGACGCACTGATGCATCAGTTGCCAAATGGCTGGACCCTGACGCTCAGTAATGAGCGCTATCAGGATCCGACGGGGCAATTACTCGAAGTACAGGGCGTGCTGCCCGATGTACCGGCCTATCCATATCTGAGCCTCGACTCGGCGCTGCAAAGTGTCAGTGCTTTAGATCGCGCGCTGCAATTGTTGCAGGCACCGGCAGCACAGTCAGCGTCGGCGAGCGAAGTACAAAATACGCTGCGTCAGTTCCGCCAGCAATACAACCAACCTGGCCTTGCCGCTGCAGTGGTCCGCAAAGGTAAAGTGGTGGCCACCTTTGCCGATGGCCTGGCCGATATTGAAACTAAAACTGCCATGACTGCCGATACACCGACCCTGGTCGCGTCGATTAGTAAAACCCTGCTCGGGACAGCTATCGGCAAACTGAATATTGCCGTCAACAACCCATTGCCTGCGTTGCCATTTTTTCTGCAACGACCGGATGGCCAGAGCTTAAATCCAAGCTGGCTGCAGCTGGCTCAGCATCAATCCGGCATCATCGATCAGGACAGTACGTTGTTTTGCGCCATCTACAGCGCTGAAGACGGGGTTTCTTTGCTCGATCAATTGCGCGGCACAAACCAGTGCGGCACGCCGGAACCTTCGCATCAACGTTTCCTGGCCGGTTATCTGCAAGCAGGTGGTGCCTGGTATCAACCGCAGAATTTCGCTGCCGCCGGTGTCGAAAACTACAGTAACGTCGGCGCCGAACTGGCCAGTGTGGCGCTGGAGCAACTGACCGCCGAGCCTTTTGCGCAATGGTCAGAGCGCGAAATCCTGACGCCTTTGCAACTGCACAATACCTTTTGGCCACAGCAAGATTTTCGCAACGCCGCAACTTTGTACCTGCCGACACCGGAAGGTGAACTGATGCCGCTGCCGCGTTATGCCTCCTCCGATTATTACGCCGGGATGCTGCACAGCTCGGCGCGGGACCTGGCGACTTACCTTGCAGCTATCGCCAGCGAAACTCCGGCGCAGGCGTTGCCAGGCCTGAGCCAGACCCGTCGTCAACAAATGCTCGGCTGGGACCAGCCCTATGCGCCAGGCCAGGATTTTCCGGGCTGGTTCTGGCAACGCAGTGGCGACTATGTGGGTCACAATGGGTTGTTTGTTGGCGCCAGCAGCATGATGTATTACAACAAAGCGACGGAAACCGGTTTTGTCCTGTTGCTCAACGGCGATGGCCAATACTGGCTGGCACCAGATGAAAGTAAATCACAGGCCTGGCAACAAGCGATGTTGCAGGTGGCGGCTCGCCTGTACCGGCATGGTCTGCAACTGGATTAAGCAAAAACACTAGCTGCAGCGCGGCGCAATGAAGGGTCAGCAGCAAACTCAGCGGTCATTATTACCGCTGAGTTTTCGCGGTTTTAGCAACCCCCTGCTGTGATGCAACACAGCGCTCAGAGCGCAGCAATCACTTTGTTCTTCTGCAATCTGGCGTACCAGCCGAATAACGGCATCACCAGACCAAAACTGCCATAAATAAAACCGGCCCACAGCACCTGCTCGCCTGACACTGTCGCCGCTATCAGCGCCGAACTTAATGCCACTACCAGATGTAAAGTCCAGGATTGCAGTTCCAGTCGCAATACTGTCCGTTCAAAGGTGGTAAATGGCAGCGGTTGTGGAGCACGCAAAGCATGCCATTGCAGGGCGACCAGACAAGCCGCCATAAATGCGTAACCCAGACTGTAAATCAGAAACAAACCGCTTAGTTCCGCCATCGATTCCAGCTGAATTCCCACCGGGAAATAGCCGCCGCTAAACCAATAAAGCATGCTACTGAATACCGCTTTGAGCGGATAGACATAAATAAGTACCAGCAAAACCAACACAAAACTGAGCAACACACTGATGCCATCATCCAAACCAGTGCGCCGGCTCCATTTATGATGACCGTACCAAAAAGTACCAAGCATCGCGACACTGATCAAAAAGGACGGAATATGTTGGACCGCCAGCAGCAACTCGTTGTAATTCATCGGCACTTTGCCCTGACCTATAACCAGCAGGGTGAAAGCAAACGCAAATGCAGCGTCGGTCAGAGTTTCAATTCGGGTGGTCTGCAGTCCACGTTGCTGAAACTGTGGGGCAGTGGCGACCCCAGTCGCTTGCAGATGTGTCCGGGCATAATCCGGAATATTGGGTTGATGGGTGATCTGCGGGTTTGCCGGGCTGGATGTCATGGATATCCCTGTCGTTTTTTTGGTGCTGCACAACAGCATAATGCATCGATACGGCGAGTAACATAAACCCGCAGTTAAAACCTTGCCGGATCAGAGTCTGGTGTAGCCTGCAGTTGGTTACAACGGCGGCACGCGCCGGTGAACAAGGCTGGGGTTTTGCCGCAGCCATTGAAAAAAATAAAGCCTGGCTGCGGGTGAAGTGAATCAATATGTAACCCGGATCCGTGATCTGGCGCAGGAAACACTCGACACCAGCCGCTATAACGCCGAGATCAGTGAAGAAAGCTCTCAGCAGGCCAAAACATTGCATCAAAGCGTCGAGCGTTTTTCCGCCTGAAGATAACAGCCGGGACTACAAACCCGGCCTTTTATTCTGCAGCAGTACAGGCTGCTGCAGTGTCACCCAGGGTCGGTGCGCTTAACGCAGTTGTTGCAGATATTGCTGCAACGTCTGGATGTTGTGGTCGTAGGCGGTCGGTTCACCCAAAGAAACGCCCCGGCTGCGGACATAAAAATCAAATGGCAACTGACGCTGACCGAAGAAACTGACAAAACCATCCGGCTGCAGCGTATCGCCATTTAAGCCAATCGCCCAGTTTCGCGCCTGATAGTCCTTCAGCTGACCAATAATCGCATTGACCAAATCTGCTTCTGCATTGATCTGTTGTTGGATGTATGCCTGTAAGGTGCTGATATTGCTGTCATAAGCAGCGTCGGTGCCAATAGACAAACCCTGACTGCGCACAAAATATGCAAAAGGCAGGCTGCGGTCGTTAAAGAACTTCAGAAAGCCGTCCGGCTGTAAGGTGTCACCATTGAGACCAATAGCCCAGAAGCGATTTTTATAGTCCTGCAAACCCTGAATGGTACTGCGGCTGGCATTGACGTTTTGTACCGGTAACGACCAGACCAATGATTGTTGTTCCATGTTCAATCTCCTTGAAAAAAAGAAACCTGAGATCAGTTCAGGCACCGTCAATCTAGCCGGCCGCGTACCTTTTATAGTGATAAAAATCTGATAAAATTCGCATAAACAGGAACAAATATCACGGTGGCGGTGACAGAAATTGGCTAAAGTCTGCATAATCAGCTGATTGAGGCTGAAGACAAGTTAATCGGGACATCACTGATGAAATTACGCACCTTGCTGGTGGCCATTTTGATGCTGATGAGCGGCGTTCTGGTGCATGCTGCTCCGACGCTGCAGCTGCCTTCGCCTTATCCGGTCCGGCAGATATCACCACAGCTGCAGGTGCAGCAACTGGCCGATGGCCTTTGGCTGCACCGCACAGAACAAAAGCTCAGTAATGGTGCCGTGTTCACCGCCAATGGCCTGATCCTCGAGACACCGGACGGTGTCTGGTTACTGGATACCGCCTGGGGCTTTTATCCAACCCGCGATTTATTGCACTGGATTGATGTGGTGCTGAAAAAGCCGGTACGCAAAGCCATCGCAACCCACGCCCATGATGACCGCACCGGCGGTGTTGTGGCACTGGCGGAACGGGGAATTCCGCTGCAGGTGACAGCACAGACCGGCGCTATCGCCGCAGCGCAGCAGATCACACCACTGCAGGTGGCGACTGATTTAGCACCGGGCGGGGTTTATCAGGATGGCCCTGTGCAATGGTTTTATCCGGGCCCTGGCCACACGGCCGACAATATCGTGCTGTGGCTGCCACAATATCAGCTGTTGCACGGCGGCTGTTTTGTTAAAGCTCCACGGTATCCGGGCCTTGGCAACATTGCCGACGCCGACGTTGCCGCCTGGCCGGCCAGCCTGCAACGGCTCAAAGCCAAATATCCGCAGGCCGTTATCGTCGTACCGGGCCATGGCGATATCGGTGGTCCGCAACTGCTGGATTATTCGCTGGCGTTATTCACAAAACGCTGAATACTTGACCGACCGGGTCATTGCCGGTCATGCTGGGTTCTCGTTGGTTTTGAGTGTCTGACATGTCGAAATTGCTACTAAGCGGATTGTTCACCACCAGCCTGCTGGCGACCGCGACGGAATGCCCGCCACAGCTGCGTACCTTCCATTTGTTTGAACGCCAAAGCACAACGCCAACTTGTGTCGACCAATGGCAACAGGCTTTTTTCAACAACTTGGGTTGTCCGCTGAGTTTTGTTGAAGGCAACCCTGGCACCGCAGTTCGCGAACAGAAACTGCGATCCGGCGAGATTGAACTGGTCACTGGTCTGGCGCAAACCGCACAGCGCACTTTTCAGTTCAGCAAGCCGATTGGCCGCAATAACATCTATTTATACCGGCTGAAATCCGCCCCACAGTGGGACAATATTGGCGACTGGTGTGACGCTGTGATGCAACAGGCCCGTATTCTGGTGCCGGCTCAAGGTTATTTTGGCGAACCGCTGGAAAAGCTGCGGCAGTACCCAAACTGCAGCAAGTGGTTAATTCCATATAGCCACACTACAGTACAACCTTTTGATTTATTGGATAAAGGCCGGACCGATTTATTGGTGTCCGCCGAACGTCATTTTGCCGCGTTACCGGCCGAGCGTCGGGCGAAGTATCAGCAGCTCAGGTTGGTGGTGGTCGAAGGTGAAGTTCATATCGCCTTTGCCGCGCACGTTGCGCCCGCTTTTATAAAGCAGGTGAATCAACAAATCGACAAAGGCCTGCAGAACCCGGCCACTTTTCATCCCAAAGGCAAATCTTGTTTATTACCGCCGCAGAGCACTACTACTGCAGTGCACTAAGTTGTTGCTGCCGGTAATCATGCGGCGTGGTGCCGACGACAGCTTTAAAAGCCCGGCTAAACGGGCCGGCAGAACCAAATCCACTTTCAAGCCCAACCACTAACACTGGCCAATGTTGTTTCGAAGGATCGGCCAGCAACTGCCGGGCATGTTGGATGCGCAGCACGTTGATCAACTGATTAAAATTCCACTGCGGATACTGCTGCCTGAGCGCCCGGCTGACCCGGTATTCTGGCACAGCACAGCGCCGCGCCAGATCGGCCACTTTCAGATTGGTCTGCAAAAACAGTTGTTCCTGCTGTAACGCATTGTGGATAGCATCCAGCAATGGCTGATCAGCAGCACAGAATGGTGTAGGAGCTGCCGCTTCATGTTCAGGTTCTGCTGCAGCGGGAGCCTCCAGCGCTGCAGTTTTGGCCGGAAAACGCCACCAAATTAAGCCTTGTGTCACGACCAGGATCCACATCGCAGCCAGCGCCGCCAGATTTTGCTGCAGGTGAGGCTCTGTGGCCGCTGCAGACCAGATTTTTGCCAGGATCAGACACAACAACAGCGCACTGGCAAAACTGGCCAGAAACAGCAGACGTTGCGCACGTTCAGCACCTTTAAGCTGCGTCAGGCCACGGCACCCTTCCCACAAGGTCAGCATCAGCATCGTCGATGAACATAAGGTCAGCAATTCCGTCGTGGCAGTGTTGGCCGGCCCCCAGATAGCAGCGGTGGGCTGCCATTGTGACTGCAGTAACTGCAGCAACTGATGTCCCATTACCAGCACCGCAACGACCGCTGCAACGCCGATATGCCGCTGGTCGACCGCAACGCCGGGCCTAAACATCGCCCGCGCCACCAGCCAATAGCCATTGCAGGTCAGACAGGCGCCGAGGCCAATCAGATATTGCCAGATGCCCCACTCCGCACCGCCAAGCCGCTGCAGCGCCATAATGGCGATCGAGCCACAGAACAGCGCAAACCACAGATGGACTGCCCGTTTATGTCTGACACCGGCCTGCACACACAACAGGATCAGACTAAGCACAAATAAACTGAACTGCAGGTTTTGATGCAACATCGACCGGCTCCAACCACGGGATCATCGGCCGATGCTACCACTACGGTGGCCGTCCCGGCAAAACCCAGCTGTCAGCAATTGTTACCGCCAGCGGCCGTGTGGTTTTTGCCATTTTTATTGCGCCGACTTTCAAATCCGGCGCGATCTCACCAGTCACAGCCGCCATGCTGCAGCAGAGATTGTTGCTAAAGGAGGTTTTCCGATGTCTGGTTTTATGTCGTTATCCGGCCGCACTGACAGTACACAACAGGCGGGCCATAGCGCCCGACAGTTATTGCAGTTCAGTGGCATCGCCTGGTTTGCCAGCGCGCTGTGTGGCCAGTGGCTGTTCGCGTTTTATATTGGGTTGTTGTATCTGTGGCCTGTATTCACTGGCCATTATCTGGAGGCAAATCAGGCCAGGCCCATTACCGGATTTGTCGCCGGTGATCTCAGCGGCAATCTGATACTGTTTGCCCATTTATTGCCCGCGGCGGTACTCAGCATCGGCGGGCTGCTGCAACTGGTACCACAGCTACGGCAACGCTGGCCGCGGGTCCATCGCTGGAACGGTCGGCTGTTTTTAACGCTGGGGCTTTGTGGCGCGCTGACCGGCTTGTATCTTACCTGGGTGCGTGGCTCGCGTTTAAGTGATCTGGGCGCCATCGGCATAACGCTGAATGGATTGTTGATCCCGGTCGCAGTCGGCTTTGCCTGGTTTTATGCCCGGCAGCGCAATTTTGCCTTACACCAGCGTTTTGCTTTGCATAGCTTCTTTCTGATCAACGGGGTCTGGACTTTTCGCCTGTTTCTGATGGGCTGGTACCTGCTGCATCAGGGCCCGTATGGCAACAACGCTAAATTGGACGGTCCGGCGGATTTGGTGCTGTCATTCGCCTGCTATGCCTTGCCGATGCTGGTGGCTGAAGTCTGGTGGCGCAGCCGCCGCAGCCAGAACCTGCTGCTGTTGTGGTGCGCCGGTCTGTTGATGACCGCAGGATTTTTGCTGACATTACTTGGCGTTGGGGCCGCCGCGATGATGATGTGGGGACCCCGCATCAGTGCAGTGTGGTGAGCCAACAGATGCCGGCAGTCCATGACTGCCGGCATCGCGATTTATTTCAGCAAGGTTTGCTGAATCCCGCTCGCTGTCGGCATGCTGACCTGCAACACCACCGCATCAGCAGGTGCTACGCCACAGCTTTGACAAATCAGCTGGAGTAAAGCACCAAAACGCCATGAGATCCGGTCGTCGAATGTTGCGCGATCACGTGCATCTACCCAGGGGTAAATCGCCTCGGCCAGTCGTTCGTTCAGTTGCTGCAAAGTCGCATGGTAAGCCTGCTGCTGACCGGTGGTCGCAAGCTCGCGCGGCTGCTGCAGATATTGCCGCAGTTGCGCCAGTGTGTGCAGGAACTCCTCCCATTGCACCGCCTGGCGGGCGATATCAAAAATCAGCCGCTCAGCGGGCTCGATTTTCTTGCGTGAACCTTCACCACCGCGCTGCCATAAATCCTGGGCAGTGCCTTTGCCACCCAATGTACGCATGGCGCTTTCATCCTGCAGATAATCAGCGGCAAGCCGCGCCACATCATCCCGCCTGAAGTCCGGCAATAGCAGCTGCACCGCCTGAATTTGCAGTTGCAACGCCAGCCGAAATGCACCCGGCGCTGTATTGAGCAAACGCTGCATCTGCGGAGCGGACAAATCTAACAGCAAATTTATCTGCACCTGACGCCATTGATTTTGCGCGCTGGCAACAGGTCCCTGCATTAAGCGGAAAAATCTGTCTTGCAAGCCGGGGGCAAATAACGCCAGTTGTTCCAGACTATGCAAAAACTGCTCTGCATCCTGTTGATCCAGTGTTTCTTCCTGATAGCTGTAACCAAAGGACAATTCGCTGTTCAGCAATGCCTGACCGTCGACCAGCGCCCATTCTTCTGCGCTGGCGAAGTTGGCCTCGCGCCGCTCACCCAGCAGCTTCCTGCGCTCACTGATCTGCAGCTCTGATGCGGCGGCAATGATGTGCCCGCGCTGATCGACGGCAAAATGCAGACTCCGGCTGACCGTTTTTTCCCAGCTGAATTCCAGTCCAAACAGATCTAATGCCACGCTGACCTGACGGGTAGCTTTGCTAAGCTGGTCAAACTGATACCAAACGTCGGCGATGCTGCCCTGTTGCTGTGCTTGCTGCAACAACACCGGCAATTGCTCCAGCTGTCCGTGCAGGCAACGCTGGTACAAAATGCGGCTGACAGGCGTATCAGCCTGGATAAGAAACCGGGTGACTGTTTGTTGCTGCTGACTGGATTGCCAATTGCTGACGATAGCCAGACCTAATTTTTTCTGGCTGATTTCACTGATCCTGGCGGCCAGGTTCTGCCGGATCTGGTAATAACCCGTCAGCCAGTTATTGAGTTCACGTACCAAATCCACCGCACTATTGTTGTTGATGGCCTGTTCCAGCTGACTACCGGTCGCCGCCAGCGGTAACAACACTTTAGTCTGGCTTGCCGTCACCAGCTTTGTGACCAGTTCATTCAGGACAGTGGCTAATTTTTGTCGCAGCTCCCCCAACTTCGACACGATGGCATCTTGTAGTGCTTGTAACACGGCGGGCGGCAGCGACCAGTTATTGGAAAGCTGCGTCAGGCTGTCGGTCACAATGTCCTGCACATCGCCGGTCCACACATCTGCGCGCGCAAGTAACTTATTACTAATCAGATCTGACAAACGTTGTTGTAACAACGCGGAGACCTGCTCAGGGCTTTGTAAGCCAAACACGACGGCCAGCAGTTGTTGAAGGAGCGTGGAGTCTAATTGCGTCAGCAATGTTGCGACTTCCTGCTGCAGCATGGCATAGGGGTCGAGCCAGGCGGCCAGTTTGCTCCTGAATTCAGTTAATTGCGCATCGCCGGGTAAGGTTGCCAATAAACGTGCAGCGACCTTATCGGCACCATTGATCTGCAGGCTGGCGTTTAGTGCCAGACCAAAGTCACGCTCACGCGCAGCCAGCCGCTGCAACGATAAGCGCAATACGCCGTCGCTGTGGCGCTCAACCAACAATTCAAACTGACCTTGCTGCAACGCAGCAAAGTTGACGCTGACGCCCAAATCAGCCTGCACGGACAGGTCCGCCGCCAATGCGTGGGTATTGCTGAAACTGCGGGTATAACTGCGGCCAAAACTCAGCTCACCAGACAGCTTAACCTCGGCCAGCGTCGACAGCTGCATCCGGCGGGGGCCGCTGGCCGACTGACTGAATTGCAATGTCTGTTGCAACGACCACCAATCCGGCATGCTGACGACGATGTCCGGCAAGGTGTGCGCTAATGTGCTGTTATTCGCCGCAACAAAAAACAGATCCAGCTTGGCTTTTAAGGTTCCCTGACCACTGAAGTCACCGGCCAATGCGCCGAGCGGGACCTTGCCTGTGCCAAAACCACCCACCAGCGCGCCGGTCAGACCAAAGCGGACCAGCGCCTGACTGGCCGCAATAGCCAGTTGGTGATCCTTGCTGGCATCTGTCTGATGATAAACATCAATTTCTGCTTGCGCCGTGATACTGCCGGATAACTGCAGCGGCAATGGAGTCACCGCCGTATCCCCTTGCAGCGCAATCAGTTCAATCAGCCACTCCCATTCTGTGGTGAAGTCCTGTAGTGGCCGGCTTACATCATCCAGATACTTTAACCAACGCTGCTGCGTATTATTCAGTGGTAGTTTATTGGCGGCGGCAACGATGATTGAACGCAGATCGGCCGGGATCACAGCATTCCCGGTCTCCGCCTCTGCAATGACTTGCTGTAAAGCCTGCGCCGGGCTTTGTCTGGCAGAAATCAGCTGCTGGTAACGCGGATAAACCGCCAGCAACCACAAATACCAACGCCCCTTGGGAAAATCGCTAAGCTGAAGTACGGCATATGACATCTGAACCTCCTGTAGTTTTGTCTGAAAGAGCACTGCTTTGCAGTGCTGTCGCGCGCACCACATCCTCTGCTGACGATGCGGTTTGATACCGAAACAAAGCTTGGCAATGCCGGATGACAGTGACGCGACAACATAAAGACAACTACTGGATTTTCTGCCGGTCTGGCGACCTGACACTACAGCATCCAAGCCTGCGTTAAAAAAACATCCTTGCATTCTGACAGCCCGTTCCCGACTATCCGTCAAAGATTCTGGCTGCATTTGCCCAAAGTGCAAATACTCTTGGTGGCGGAAATCGGCGAAAAATCCCCCTGTATGTTCAGACCACAAGGAGCTATTGCCGCGCTGTGCTAAGGTTAATTTCTAACACTCTTTTTGCTGCATTGTCCGGAGGTCACGCCGTTGTTGCAGTTCAGGTTCATCAAATGGCGATCGCTGCTCAGGCTTAGATGTTATTGGCTGACGGCAGCGCTTGCCGCTGTGTGCCTGCCATCGACAAGCCATGCTGAACCAGTGACCTATTTCTATTCCGATTTGCCACCCTATGAATTCAGTAACCCGCAGGGGCAAGCGGAGGGGATTGGCATCGATCAGGTGCGCAAGGTGTTAACTGCCGCCGGTTTTCAGCCGGACTTCCGCTTTTATTCGCTGCAACGCGGCTTAAATGCGTTGCAGCAAGACATTGATTTCACGACTGTCGTTGCGCCATCAGGTCAACAAACCCAGCAGTTCCACCTGAGCCGGTTGCCGGTGTATGCGGTGGAACTGGGTGTCGTGCGGTTGCGCAGCACCAAGCGCATGTCTTACCTGAGCCAGTTGCAGCATTACCCTTATCTGGCGCTCAGTGAAACCCGCTTTACATTTCTGCAGCAACGGCCAGAACTGGCCGCATTTGCAGTGAAGCGTTACGACATCAGCAACCAGCCTGATGCGTTCCGGTTATTACTCAGTGGCCGCTACGACTATTTCCTTTGTTATCACGCCAGCGAGATGGCACTGGCCAATCCAATGCTGGTGTTTGATCCATTAGAACAGTTACCGGTACACCTGGTGTTATCGCGCCAACATGCCGAAGCTGGCCATTTGATGCAACGGGTTGATGCGGTATTGGCCCGGCCGCTGCAATAAGCCTTTATTTACACTTCCGGATGGATAGACCCGCAGATAGTTGATGCCGAATTCAGTCAGGCTGGTTACAATGCGGCGAAAGTGTACAACGATTTCGACGGCGTTTTTCCGTGTGTCGCCCGGTCAGCTGATGTTGTTCCATCGGCGTGAACAGTGCGAAACGCGTTGCGTGAAACCCTCTGTAAATCAATAACTCAAACTAAATCAGCCAGTCAATCTGGCCCTTCAGTCATCAGCAGGAAAGAACAAATGGCAGCATTCGGTAGTGTATTTATGCCTGAAATGGCAATGGCCCAATTTGATGGAAATGCCTGGGGGCCGTCGGCCATTGTCCCGGCAAACAGCATCAGTCTGCATCCGGGCGCGCATGTGCTGCACTATGCAAGTACTTGTTTTGAAGGCTTAAAAGCATTCCGCCACGAAGATGGCACTATCGCCATTTTCCGCATGGATAAAAATATCGCCCGCATGCTGCAAAGCTCGGAATTATTATCTTTACCTAAATTCGAACCAGCGTTGTTGAGCCAGATGATTGTTGATGCCGTGCGTCACTTCGCCGCAGACGTGCCAACACCGCCGGGTTCAATGTATATCCGCCCTACCCATATCGGCACTGAACCCGCGATCGGCAAAGCCGCAACGCCTACGCTGACTTCAATGCTGTATGTGTTGTTATCACCGGTTGGAGATTATTTCGCTGGCGGCAGCCGTGCGCTGCGCTTGTTGTTAGAAGACAATGCCCGCTGTGCGCCGCATATGGGCATGATCAAAAGCGGTGGTAACTATGCCAGCGCATTGCAACCAACGATGCAGGCGAAAGCAAAACATCAGGCTGACCAGGTGCTGTTCTGCCCGCATGGCGATGTCCAGGAAACCGGTGCGGCCAACTTCCTGTTAATCGACGGCAATGAAATCATCACCAAAGCGCTGGATGCATCGTTCCTGCATGGCGTGACGCGCGATTCTATCCTGACATTGGCCCGTGATTTGGGTATGACAGTGTCTGAGCGTGATCTGACAGTTGACGAACTGCTGGAACGCGCCGCCAAACCTGGTACTGAAGCAGCGTTGTCCGGTACTGCAGCAGTACTGGCACCGGTTGGTACGCTGATCCACCGCGGCACTGAATTTAAAGTCGGCAGCGGTGAACCAGGCCCGACTACAGCCCGTCTGCGCCAAGCGCTGAATGATATTCAATGGGGCAAAGCCGAAGACAAACATGGCTGGCTGACCAAAATCTAACGTCATACTTTCAGACGTTTCCCGTTAAAAAAGCAGGCCTAAAGCCTGCTTTTCTTTTTGTTCTCCTCCGATGCTCCATTCTTGCAGCGCTACACAGTCTTCGATATGGTAAACAGGATGTTGACATAAAAGGATTTTGCCGTTGAACCTATTGAATTATCGAGAAAATGACTTTCGTGGAGCAACCAAAGAACCAGGATTAAGCGCAGTAGTGGCTGGTTGGCACTCGCTGAGTTATCCAGGTAAATGGCTGTTTATTCTGCTCGTTGGGCTCTTAGCAACTGCGTTCCTATTCAGCCAATGGGAACGTCAGCAACCGCTGATGATGGTTTTTTACCTGTTAACCCTGCTGGTCGCAGCGGGAAATTACCTCCGTGCCCGGGTGTTACCGCAGCTCACCGCACGTAGCCTGCTGGCCGATTTAAGCGTCAAAGACGGCCAAATCTGTATCGCAGGTTTCAGCTTTTCTGCCGCTGTACAAAAGCTGGTGCTTGGAAAACAGAGCAAAAAGGGGCCAGCGTTTTTACAACTGGCGTGGAACGGCGGCCAATTGTGGTTATTCCCATTAGATGAACTGCCGCAGGTCGAACAGTTTATCCTTCAGCATGCTCCGCACATTGAGATCATCCGCGAGTAAAGCCACGTTCGTCTTGCCTGCCTGATATATTTAATCTACATTGTAGAAAATATATCAAAGCGGGCCAGCGATGACACAGGATAAATTTATCGGCGAGCTTGAACAGATGCTGCTGCTCTGCGTCATGCAGCTGAAAGAAGACGCTTACGGCAGTCAAATCCGCAACTTTCTCGCCGACAAGGCACAGCGTGATTTAAGCATCGGCGCCCTCTACACCACCTTAGAACGCCTGGAACAAAAAGGCTTACTCAGTGGCCGGCTTGGTGAAGCCACGGCTGAACGCGGAGGCCGTGCCAAAAAATACTACAGTGTCACCGGCGAAGGACGCCAGGCCTTGTTCCGCAGTAAAGCGGCTTTGGAACAATTATGGCAAGGTTTGGCGCTGCAGCAGCAGGCACCTCAATTTGTTCGGGGAGGATTTACCCGATGAAATATGCCCCACCACCATTGCCGCCAGGTCCGTTACCACCCGCGATGCAGCCCCCAATCATCAGTCAGCTGTTACTGGAATGGGTATTACCGGAAGCACTGCAGGAGCCGGTACTCGGTGATCTACAGGAAGAATTTATTCAGCGACAACAGCACAACCGGCAGCGCGCTTGCTGGTGGTACCGGCGGCAGGCTTTCACTACTTGCTGGCATTTTCTGCATCAAACTAAAGGAGATTGGCTGATGTTCATTTTCAGCATGTTGTTTTTTATCGGGTTATCGATCTGGGCGATGCTGGCATCGGCGCCAGAAGACCCATTAGCATTTTATGACTTCATCTCGCTGGTGCTGATCTTCCCGCCGGCACTGCTGTTTGCGGTTGGCGCGACATCTCGCCAGACGTTACAGCGCGCCATCGCATTTTTGTTTAATCCTCGTACCGGCGCCGATCCGCATGACTACCAACAAATCCGGCATTTTTTCCAGGTAATGGGCAATAGTGGACTGCTTTTAGGTTGGTTCAGCACATTGATTGGTATCATTGCTATTGCTGACGGGATGAATGCAGACAATTTCAGTACTGCTTTTGGCCCGGCAACAGCAGTGAGTTTACTGACGCTATTGTATGGCGCAGCACTCAAAACACTTTGCTACATCGCTGCGGAAAAAGTCAGTTTTGTCGCGCAAAGCAGCGCTCAACAGAGCGGCATGCAGGGCTAAGGATTTAACTGCGACGCAGCCCCTCACGCAAAAAATCAAATAACAGCCGCACGCGCGCCGGCACTGGGCCGCGCTGTGGCCGGTAAAGCGACAAAGGCCAGGGCGTGGGTTCCAGCTCCGGCAGCAGTCGTACCAGCTCGCCCCGTGCCAGCAAAGGTTTTGCCAGGAAATCCGCAATTTGCCCTAAACCAAGACCCGCCGCCACCGCGGCCAGCTCCTGCTGCGCATCATTGACCAGCAACCGCACCTGGCGCGGCTGATAAATTTCACCATCGCGGAAAAACCAGGCCCAGGGCCGGCCTGTGCCCTCGTCCAGTAAACTGACTTGTTGATGATTGTTCAGCGCGCTGAGATCCAAAGGCGCACCATAAGCCGCCAGATACAGCGGGCTCGCCACCAGATACAGTGCCACTTCGGATACCTGCACTGCGACAAAACTCTGGTCGCGCAATAAACCGGCGCGGATACCCAAATCAATTTGCTCATCGACCACATCGCTGTGTTGGTCCGACAAACGCACATCGAGCCGAATTTGCGGATGCAACGCGGCAAATTCCAGCAACAACGGGCTTAATACTGGCCGGAACGCCGCCGGCGCCGCGAGGCGCACCAGCCCTTGTGCATCCTGCGTTGCCAGCCGCGGGCTGAATAACTCGTCCAGCTGCGCCAGCTGTAGCCGGCCATCCTGATACAGCTGGTCGCCAAATTGGGTTAACCGCACCTGGCGGGTATTGCGGTGAAACAGCACTTCGCCGGTCAATTGCTCCAGCTGTTGCACCGCCCGCGTCACTGCCTGTGGCGACAACGCCAGCTTGACGGCACAGGCTTTAAAATTGCCCAGTTCTGCCGCACTGCAAAAAATACGCAGCAATTCGAGTTTATTCAGCGCCATGATGATACCTGCTGATTATTCCTATTTATGGAATTCTGAAAGCTTGATTATTCCATTCTACCGCAAGTTCAGGCCAATTAAACTGCTTCTGCAGTCAAACAGCAACCCAGCTTACGGAGCAGAAACAGATGAACACACAACAACATCAAGGTATCAGTCAGAAAGTCGTATTAATCACCGGTGCCAGCAGCGGCTTGGGCGAAAGTACCGCCCGGCTTTTGGCCAGTCGTGGCGCTAAGCTGGTACTGGTGGCGCGCCGCGCCGACCGGCTGGCGCAGCTGGTCAGTGACATTCAGGCCGCCGGTGGCGACGCCGTCTATCAGGTGGTCGATGTCACTAAAGCGGAAGATTTACAGGCGGCCGTGCAACTGGCACAAAACAGCTTTGGCCGGCTGGATGTGATTATCAACAATGCCGGATTTATGGCGATTGCACCAATGAGCGAACGCCGTACCGACGAATGGGACCGGATGATCGATATTAATATCAAAGGCGTGTTATACGGTATCGCTGCTGCGCTGCCGGTGTTTGAAGCCCAGCAAAGCGGCCATTTTATTAACGTCTCGTCAGTAGCCGGCACTAAGGTATTCAGCCCGGGCGGCACTGTGTACAGCGGCACCAAGTTTGCGGTACGGGCGATCAGTGAAGGTTTACGCCACGAAGTCGGTGGCCATATTCGCACCACGACGATTTTACCGGGCGCGGTCGAATCTGAACTGAAACATGGCAGCAGCCATGGCGCCAGCGCTGAATTTGTGAATGCGTTTTACCAGCAAAATCAAATTCCGGCCGACGCCGTCGCCCGCGCTGTGGCTTACGCCATCGAGCAGCCGGACAATGTCGATATCAACGAAATTGTGCTGCGCCCAACGGTGCAGGAGTTTTAAGTCACTGCCAAAGTGTTGAGTCTATTTCTGCAAAGCTGCGCCATGCTGTAATGGCGCAGCTTTTTTTGTTGAACGCGGCTTAAAGTGACAAAGGCCAGCGCAATTCAAAACGCACTCCACCTGCTGCACTGGCACAGCAACTGGCGCTACCGCCATGCGCGGAAGTTATCGCCGCCACCACAGCTAAACCCAAACCACTGCCACCTGGCCCCGCATCTGCCGCGCGGCGAAATGCCGTGAAAACATGCGGCATAAAATCAGCAGCAAGACCCGGCCCCTGATCTTCAACCGCCAGTGTAAACCAGCCTTGTTGAACCTCAGTGCTGATGCGGATCATGCCCGGAGCTGCATGTTTGATGCAGTTGTCGAGCAGCGCCAGCAGCGCCTGACGGATCCGTACCGCATCACAGGAAACCAGCTGCTGCACTAACGCCAATTCGGTCTGCATACCTGCCGCCTGCAAAGCTGGTTGCAACAAGCTGACCACAGTACGGATATCCTGATTTAAATCGTGGAGATTTTGCTGCAACTTCAGATGGCCGCTTTCCGCCAGACTGACCACCCGCAGATCTTCAATCAACCGAGTCAGGTTTTCGACCTGATGCAACAGACTCTGGAACTGGCTGTCATCCGCCACAAACACACCGTCAGCCAAGCCTTGCAACCGACCACGCAATATAGTGACAGGCGTGCGTAATTCATGGGCAATCGCCGCATTCCAGAACTGTTGTTCCTGACTCATCTGCTGCAGTTTGCCTGCCAGCTGATTAAAGTCGGCGACCAGTTGTGCCGCTTCTGCCGGAGCTGCCGGTCCTGAGTCTGCCCGCGCCGCCAAATCGCCCTGAGCGACACGCCGGATGCCGTCCGCGACCGCATGTAACGGCGTCAGAATACGCTTGGACAACTTGATCGCAACCAGCACCGCCGCCACGACGCCCGCCAACAAAGTGCCCAAAATCCAGATCCATTCCGGGCCGGCCGGCAAAAAACCTAATTCTTCGGGAAATTGGTGCGGCCAGTATTTTTGCCACAGGTAATAAAACAGATAAGAGCTGAAGCTGGTCAGCAACGCCACCCCCAGCGCAATCAGCATCATCGACAAGCCGATTTGCCGGCTCAGCCCTGACAGCTTCATGCACTCACCAGCAGTTTATAACCGACCCCGCGGACAACAGCAGGCACGCCCGATAGTTCGGCATCCTCCAGCTTTTTGCGTAACTTGCTGATATGACTGTCGACCGTGCGCTCCAGCGTATCGCCTTCCGGTAAACAGCTGGTCAGTAATTCCATCCGGCTGAATACTTTTTTCGGCGCGCGCGCCAGCGTCACTAACAATTTAAACTCGGTCAGCGTCAGCAGCAGTTTCTTCGCGGAAGCGTCGCTACGCACTATCACTTCGTGCTGATCCAAATCTATTTCCAGCCCCGCGACGCGCAGCACCCGGCTCTGTTCCTGCGCACCCGAAGCCAGCACTCGGCGCAACACCGCCTGTGACCGCGCGACCACTTCGGCCGGGTTAAAGGGCTTCACCACATAATCATCAGCGCCAATGCGCAGCCCCATCAGTTTGTCGATATCCTGGTCCATCGCCGTCAGCATGATCACCGGGGTGGCCGCTTGGTGGCGGATCTCCGCCAGCACCTGCCAGCCGTCTAACCGTGGCATCTGCACATCAAGCAACACCAGATCCGGTTTCAGGGTTTTATGCAGCTGTAATGCCTGCTCGCCGTCCGCTGCATGCACGGTCCGCATGCCACTGCGTGCCAGATAAGCCGCGAGGATCTCAGCAATTTCAGTTTCATCTTCAGCGATCAGCACCAGCACTTGCGTCGGGTCAAAGGCCGGCGTCTGCGCCCGGGCAGGGAATTGGGCAGGATTGGACATTTTTGGTATCTCCATCGAATCTCCATAGTAGCGCAGCGCAACCGCGAAATACCATCATTAAACTGGCCACCCTGTGGTGCAATCCAATCAAGAAGGACAGTGGTCAGTATGAAGAGTGTGTTTCAGGTCGCCGGCAGCCTGCTGTTGATGTTGGGATTATCTGCCTGTAACCAGCCAGAAGAAATTGCAGCACCGACGCCGCCGCTGACAGCCATTTTGCAACTTGAACCGGCGCCGCTTGAATTGTCCGATGTGTTGCCCGGCCGGGTTGCCGCCTTGCGGGTAGCAGAGATCCGGCCACAGGTCTCCGGCATTGTCGCCAAGCGCCTGTTTGAGCAAGGCGCCGAAGTAAAAGCCGGCCAGGCGTTATTCCAACTCAATGCCAGCCCTTTTGCTGCAGAAGTGGCGGTAGCCGCGGCAGCTGTACAAAGCGCAGAAGCTGGTTTAGCCGGCAGTGAGCTGCAGCTGCGCCGGCTGCAGCAGTTGCAGCATACCGGTGCGGTCAGCCGGCAGGCCTATGACGAAGCCAACACCCAACATGCCCGTGCGTTGGCAGATGTAGCCCAGGCCAAAGCCACCTTACAGCGCCGCCAGCTCGACCTGAGTTTCGCTACAGTCGAAGCACCGATCGCCGGGCGTATCGATCAAACGCTGGTGTCGGAAGGGGCTTTGGTGTCGTCTACAGACGCCCAGCCATTAACCCGGGTACAGCAAATAGATCAGGTCTACGTCGACGTGCGTCAGTCCGCCAGCCAGTTGCAGGCGATCACCGCCGAACCTGGCAGCGATATTGCTGCCGACATTCTGGACAGCCAGGGCCAGGCCACAGGTTTACGTGGCAAAGTGTTATTTTCAGGGACCAGCGTGGAACCCGGCACCGGTGACGTGCAGCTGCGTGTACTGGTCGACAATCCACAACACCGGTTATTACCGGGCATGTATGTGCAGGCCAGGATCCAGCGGGCACGCTATGACCAGGCGCTGACCATCCCGCAACAGGCGGTAGTGCGTCATGGCGATCAGACCTTTGTCTGGCTGCTCAACGCCGGGCAGCAGGTGCGTCAGGTCGCCGTAACCCTCGGCGAACAGACCGGCCAGCATTACCGGCTGGTTGCTGGCCTCAGTGCCGGACAGCAGATCGTCGTGGCCGGTCTGGAACGGCTTTCGGATGGGATCACTGTCGAGACCCAGCCCTGGCAGCCCGCTACCGATCCGCTGACTGCCAGCCCAGTCGGCGCCAGCGCAATCACCGTCAGTCAGCCGCACTAATTCCCGGAGCCCATGATGTCAGAGTTTTTTATCCGCCGCCCGGTATTTGCCTGGGTCATTGCGCTGTTTATTTTACTGTCCGGCGTGCTGGCGATCCCGCATTTGCCAGTGGCGCGTTATCCGTCCGTGGCGCCACCATCGGTCAGCATCATGGCCACTTACCCGGGAGCAACCCCGCAGACCCTCAATGATGCCGTGATCAACCTGCTGGAGCGGGAGCTGTCAGGCGTTAAAGATCTGCTGTATTTCGAGTCTTCGGCCGACAGCTCCGGCAGCGCCCAAATCACTGCCACCTTTTTACCCGGCACCGATGCCGCGCTGGCGCAGGTCGATGTGCAAAACCAGCTCAAGGCGGCAGAACCGCGCCTGCCACAAATCGTCCGGCAAAATGGCTTACAGGTGGAATCAGCGGCGTCCGGCTTTTTAATGATGATCGGCTTAACTGCACCGGATGGTCGCTTCGATGAAGTGGCGTTAAACGACTATCTGGCGCGCAATATAGTGCCGGAGCTGCGCCGGATCCGAGGTGTCGGCCGGGTCCAGCTGTTTGGCGCTGAACAGGCGATGCGGATCTGGGTCGACCCGGTCAAGCTGTCGGCCCTGCAATTAACCATGGCCGATCTGGTGCAGGCTATCGAGCAGCAGAATGTGCAGATCGCGCCGGGCCGGCTCGGTGATGAACCTGCTATTGCCGGACAGCGTCTGACCGTGCCTTTGACAGTGGATGGCCAGCTCAGTACGCCGGAACAATTTGCTGCCGTGGTACTGCGCTCCGGCACAAGTGGCGCCAAAGTGGTGCTGGCAGATGTGGCCCGGGTCGAATTAGGAGCGCAGTCGTACGGCTATGCCAACCGCGAAAACGGCGCTGTCGCAACCAGCGCGGCGATCCAGCTGGCACCGGGCGCAAATGCTGTCGCCACCGCCAGTGCCATTGAGCAGCGGATGGCTGAGCTGGCGCCATCAATGCCGCAGGGCATGGCATATTCGCTGCCGTTTAATACCGCGCCTTTTGTCAAAATCTCGATAGAAAAGGTGCTCCAGACACTGCTGGAAGCCATGGTGCTGGTGTTTCTGGTGATGTATCTGTTTTTACAGAACATCCGCTGTACGTTGATCCCGGCGATTGTGGCGCCTATTGCACTACTCGGTACCTTGACCCTGATGCTGCTGGCCGGTTTTTCCGTCAACACCCTGACAATGTTTGGCATGGTGCTGGCCATCGGCATTATTGTTGACGATGCGATTGTGGTGGTCGAAAACGTCGAACGGCTGATGGAAACCGAAGGTTTGTCTGCCCCCGAGGCTACCCGCAAAGCGATGCAGGAAATCAGCGGTGCCGTGATTGGGATCACGGCTGTGCTGACTGCTGTCTTGATCCCGATGGCTTTTGCCAGTGGCTCAGTCGGCGTTATTTTCCAGCAGTTTACGCTGTCGATGGCGGCGTCCATTTTATTGTCGGCATTGCTGGCACTGACCCTGACGCCGGCACTCTGTGCCTCGCTGTTACGTGCCGGCACCACGCCGAATCCACTGTTTCAGCGTTTTAACCGCGCTTTTGCCCGGCTCACTGCCGGTTACGGCCTCCGTATCAAGGTCGTCACCGCACGCAGTGGCCGGATGATGGCGATTTTTGCCCTGCTGTGTCTGGTGCTGACCTTTGGCTTACAACAGGTGCCGTCGGCGTTCTTACCGGAAGAAGATCAGGGGTATTTTATGACATCCATCCAGCTGCCAACCGGCGCCACAGCCCAGCGCACGCTGGAGGTCGTCAAAGCCTTTGAAACCCATGTCGCCTCGCGGCCGGCGCTGGAAACGAATATGGTGGTGCAAGGCTTCAGCTTCGCAGGTTCTGGCCCCAACGCGGCGATGGCGTTCACGATGCTGAAAGACTGGGACCAGCGTCAGGGCGCGACAGCGGCCGCTGAAGCTGCGCTGGCGCAGCAGGCAATGAGCACTGTGCCGGAAGGGACTGTGATGAGCCTGCTGCCGCCGTCCATCGACGAGCTTGGCACCTCTGCCGGTTTCACGCTGTATCTGCAGGATCGCCGGCAACAAGGCGATGCCGCTTTGCAGGCCGCGTTGCAACAACTTCTGGCACTGGCGCAGCAAAACGATCAGGTGCAAGACCTGTACCCGGACGGTTTACCCGGCGGCAGCAGTATCCGGCTGGACATCAACAGAGCGAAAGCCGAAGCGATGGGACTGAGTTTTACTGCGGTCAGCAACACAGTCTCCGCTGCCATCGGCTCGGTCTATGTCAATGATTTTCCAAATAACGGCCGTATGCAGCAGGTGATTTTACAGGCGGACGCAACGGCGCGGATGCAGCTGGACGATGTGTTAAAGCTGCGCGTGCGCAACGCTGCCGGCGCCATGGTGCCGCTGCGCGAAGTCGTCACGCCGGTCTGGACTGAAGCGCCACAGCAACTGATGCGTTTTCAGGGTTACCCGGCGCTGCGGATCAGCGGCAGCGCGGCACCCGGGGTGTCGAGCGGCGATGCGATGCATGCCATGGAGCAACTAGTCAGCCAGTTACCCCCCGGTTTTACCGCCGCCTGGGTTGGCCAATCGCTGCAGGAACAACAATCCGCAGCACAGGCGCCGATGTTGCTGCTGTTATCAGCGCTGGTAGTGTTTCTGGTGTTGGCCGCTTTATACGAAAGCTGGGCTATCCCGTTGTCAGTGATGCTGGTGGTGCCATTGGGCTTATTAGGCGCCGTGGCGGCAGTCCTCTGTCGCGACATGCCAAACGATGTGTTTTTTAAAGTGGGCCTCATCACGATCATCGGTTTATCCGCCAAAAATGCCATTCTAATCGTCGAATTTGCCCGGCAACTGCACAGCCAGGGCTTGTCACTGGCGGAAGCTGCCGTGACCGCTGCCCGGTTGCGGCTGCGGCCCATTCTGATGACATCACTGGCTTTCACGCTGGGTGTACTGCCCCTGATGCTGGCTTCCGGCGCCAGTGCCGAAACCCAACAGGCAATTGGCACCGGGGTGTTTGGTGGCATGATTAGCGGTACAGTTCTGGCCCTATTGTTTGTGCCGTCATTTTTTGTGTTTGTGCTGAGCTTGGCAGAGCGCGGCAAATTCTGGCGTTAAGCTGCTGTCAGCTGGGGTTGGAGCCTGGGTACTGCAACGCCAGTATCTGGGTATACAGTTGTTGTGCTGCTGCATTGGGCACTGCCGCCAGCGTCAGTTTGCCGTTGGCGGTGTGAAGCTGCACATTCACCATCTGCTGTTGCTGGAAAAACGGTGTTTGTTGTAAGCGCACCTGCTGCACTTGTTTCAGCGGCAACATATACCAGCGCCGGCTCAGGCCGCCTTGCCACAGATAGAGCACATCGCCGTGCAGCCGGTAACCATGCCAGCGATAATTCAGCCAGGTTTCCAGCAACCACCAGCTGCTCAATCCCAGCGAAACCACTGCTTTGAGCCACAGCGGCGGGATATTGGATTGCCAAATCAGTGCCATGACCAGCAGCACCCCAAACCCGGACCAGCAGGCCTGCCGGCGAAAATACGCCGGCACAAACTTCTGCAAATCCGCGCCTTGCAGCTCGGGTAATCGCAGCAACTGCTGCGCCTGCAGCTGCGTATTAAGCTCCGGGGCGGTTTGCCCCAGCAGCACAAACTTGCCTTGTTGTTTGTCGTTAGAAAAACCACGGAAAATCAGCGAATAGTGGCCAAATAGCCGTGCCAGCCACGGCTGATTGACCAGCACCAGCTGGACTCGTTTGGCGGAAATACGCAGCGATTTTTTCAGCACCGAGCCCTGCGTCAGCTGCAGTTTGCGGGCGTCGCGCTGCAAGTGCTGCGGATATAGCCAAATTAATGTCATCAAGGCCAACAGCAGCGCGACCAGGGCCAGTAACATCAGGCCGCTGAACACCTGCAGCAGCAGATTGTGCTGAATATCATATTGTTGCAGCAGGGTTTTGCTGGTGTCGAGCAACCACTGCACAGTCAGCGCATCCTTAAACTGCTGACTCATCCCAAACACAGCCGCCAGCGGCAGCCATAAATAGGCATTGTATAAAGTGGCGAGCCAGATCCGGTAAAAGGGCGTCGAACCGCCGGCCGGCGTTGCCGTGACGTTTTGGCCCTGCAGCAAGGTCAGCTGCGCTTCAGTCAAACCAGTCAGGGCAAATTCCTGTTTTTTGCTGCCGGCGCTGTCGAGACTGGCGGCAAAAAGCCGCAAAGGCCGAAAATAAAATGGCTGCTTCACCTGCAGCTCCTGCACCCGCGCCTTCGGCAGCAACAGCTTTTCTTTGTGTAGCAAGCCTTTTTCCAGTTCAATGCCCTGCGCAGTCACGCGAAACCGGCTAAAGCGCCAGCCGATAAAAGCCCGGCCCAACACCAGCAACGCCAATACCGCCAGTACATAAGGCATATAAGCGGCATATTTGTCGCGCGACGACAACACGGCGCCGCCGAGGATCAAACCGAAAAACTCCCAGGCCGATTTGCCCAATAACGGCAGCAGCGCCCAGCCGGATACACGTTGCCAGGGGCTGGGTTCCCGCACGGTTTCAGGCAACATCTGCATGGTCCTCCTGCGGGATCAACCGGCTAAGCTGCTGGCACAGCGCCTGCGCCGCGTCATATTCAATGTCGGCGAGTGCGGCTTCTGCATGCAATCCACCGGCGGTAAAGACTTTGAGTGTGGCAAGGCCAAACTGCTTTTGCAGCGGGCCCTGGCTGACCGTGACATGCTGCACCCTGGTCAGCGGAATTAATACCGCCTGACGCCACCAGACACCGGATTCGAGCAAAAAGTCCTGCCGGCGCAGCAAAAACCTGGTGCGGGTCAGCTGGAACGGCAGCCATAGCTGCAGTAGAAAACCAGCCAATAACACCAAACCCAACATGGCATAGAGCGCCAGCTCGCCGTCACTCAGCACAATCAGCAGCGCCAACACCGCAAGCGGCAGCAGCGTCAGCCCCAGCCACAGCCAGCGTCTTTTACCAAGCGCCTGTTCCGGCAAATGCTGCCAGTCTTGTGGCAAAGGTGCACTCAGGCATTCGTCCTGTAAAAAAGCGGTATCGAGTAATTGGTTGGGCATGGCAATCGGAATAGTTTAAAGGCAGATAAGCCATCTTGCGTAAAATTCCCGGCGTCGGCAAGGGTGCCGTTGATGATTGTTAACAGCTTTGTTGCAAATAGTTGCTGTACAGCGCTTCAGATAAATCTGCTTACAGATCGCCCAGTTGCACCAGCACATCATTAGTAGTAGCTTGAAATACTACTAACAAAGCACAGAGCTAACCATGAGCACAGTCCGCTTACAACAGCTGGGTTTTACCAGTCTTGAAACCGATATTTATCTGGCTTTACTGCGTCACGGCGAGATGACGGGTTATGCCGTGGCCAAGCAGGTTGGCAAAGTAGTGGCGAATGTCTACAAAGCGCTGGAGTCTTTGCATCAAAAAGGCGCGGTGTTGCAGCTGCAACAGGAGCAAAAACGCTATGCGGCCGTGCCCTGGCGCCAGTTGCTGGACCACGAACAACGCAAGTTCAGCCAGACGCTCAGTGAACTGGCAACTGAACTGGAGAACCTGCCGGCGCCTGATGCGCAGGAAGCTGTGTATCAGTTGAAAAATCCGGACCAGCTGCTGTATGACAGCCGGCAATTATGTCGCGAAGCACAAGGCCTGTTGTTGGCCGACTTGCAGCCGGCAGCCGTGCCATTGCTGGCAGAAGAACTTATCACCGCCGCAGCGCGTGGTGTCGAAGTGCGGGTGAAAATCTACGAACCGGCTGACCTGCCGGGTGTACAGCTGACGCTGCGCGCCAACGGCCGCGAGGTGTACGGTAAAACCGCCGATGTCAGTTTAAAGCTGGTCGCTGACGGCAATCATTTTGTTATTGGCCTGCTGAGTGCCGATCTCAGCCGGGTGATCCAGGCTTTTAAAAGCCGCAGTGCGCTTTTAAACATGAGCCTGTTCTGTGGCCTGACCTACGAATTAATCCTGACCGAACTGAAACAAAGCCTGGCGCAAAATGATTTGGCGCGCTCGCAACAAATCCTCGCTGACACCGCACATTTGCACCCTTTTAGTACTGAAAATCAGGTATTTCACCAATTTAATCAACGTTATAACGCGGCGCGGCAGCCGCACGACAATAGCGCCGAAGCCGAGCAAAATACTCAGCAAGACAACCAGCCAGATCAGGGAGAACCCAGATGAAACCGTTGCTGACTCAACTAAAACCGCTTTCTGCCCTGAGCCTGCTTTGTGCCAGCCTGTTGGTGCCCGCTACAGCGCAGTCCCTGACACCACAAGACTTTGCCGAACTGGACAAGGCCATCGCCGCCGTGAAAACACAGGCGGGATTGCCGTTTGGCAGCGCCATCGCGCTGGTGCATCAAGGCAAGGTGATTTATCAGCATCAAAGCGGTTATGCCGATATTCAGCGTCAGCTACCGGTCAACAGCGAGACGGCGTTTTATATTGCCTCCGCAACCAAGCCCTTCACCGCTCTGGCGTTTTTACTGCTGGCGCAACAAAGCAAGGTCAATCTGGAGCAAAGCCTGCAACAGATGTGGCCGCAGCAGAAGTTTCCCAACATCGACGCCAGCCGTATTACGCTGCGCCAGCTGCTGACCCATCAATCGGGCCTCGACAATCAGCCGCTGGTCTGGGCCACCGCCTACAGCGGCGTTCATACGCCAGAAACGCTGAAGGCGCTTACCAGCATGTCGGTGCCGGACCCGGAAGCCAAAACCGGCGAATTCCGCTATAGCAATGTCGGCTACAACATCGCCAGCCTGTGGCTGGATGCGCAGAGCAGCACCGTCTGGCAGGACCAATTACAGCAGCTGATTTTTAAACCGCTGGGCATGGCGCACAGCAGCGCGCGCCAGAGCGAAGCGAAACAGTGGCCATTGGCGTTGCCGTATTCGCTGATGAAAAGCGCTGAGCCGCTCTATCTGCCACTTTATTTACAAAAAACCGATGCAACCATGCATGCCGCCGGCGGCATGTTCGCCTCGGCCGGCGATTTAGCCAAATTTGTCGCAGCGCAAATGCCGGCGATCAAAAGCTCGTTGCCGGCCGAAGTGATTAGTCAATCCCAGCAAACACAGGTCAGTACCAACAGCAGCTACGGCGATTTTCAACGCAGTGGCTATGCCTGGGGCTGGTACAGCGGGCCTTACAAGGGCCAGCCCATGCTACATCATTTCGGCGGGTTTCCCGGTTACAGCGCGCATCTGTCATTGCTGCCGGCGCAGCAGATGGGCCTGGTGATTTTGCATAACGAAGACATGTTAAGCCGCGACCTGAATAATCTGATTGCCGACTATTTTTATGGCCTGCTGCTTGGCGACAGCGGTACCAAAGCCAGAGTGCAGGCCGGTTTTGCCAAACTCGGGCAAAAACTGGCGCAGTTACCGGCGATGAAGCAGGCGCAGCAGCAAAAAATTGCAGGGCGAAAAACGCTGCTCAGTCTGCCGTATCAAGCGTACACCGGCCGCTATCTGCACCCGCAACTGGGCGAAATGACGGTCAGCCTGGATGCACAACAACTGGTATTTCATTGGGGCGCGCTCGATGCCGTGGCCACCGGCTTTGACAAGCCGGATACGCTGCGGCTGGAACTGGTGCCCAATTCTGGTGAGGTGTTAACCTTTGGCGTGGAAAATGGTGTGGTCCGCCAGCTGGCGTTCAGCGGCATGACTTTTATCAAACAACGCTAAAGAATAATCAGCTGCGATGAAATGGCGCTTTGACCGGCGCCAATTTTGCCCCTATTATAGCGCCAACTTGTTGAACTTATTATCAATCGTCTGTAAAACAGACAGGACTTGAAATGAAAATAGCCCTGATTGTGATCATCGCTGCGGCGGTGCTGTATTACTTTTATAACAACATCAATAACCAGAAAATTGCCACGCACAATATAGAACAAGGCGAAGTGTTTCTTGCCAACAATGCCAAACGCGACGGTGTTAAAACCACAGCGTCGGGCCTGCAATATGAAATTCTGCAACAAGGCAGCGGCAGCAAACACCCAACCGCCAGCGACAGCGTCAACGTGCATTACCACGGCACCCTGACCGACGGCACTGTGTTTGACTCGTCGGTCGAACGCGGCGAATCAATCAGCTTTCCGCTAAACCGCGTGATTAAAGGCTGGACTGAAGGCGTACAGCTGATGAAAACCGGCGACAAATTCCGCTTCTTTATCCCGGCTGATTTGGGCTACGGCAGCCGCAGCGCTGGCAAGATCCCACCGGGTTCTGTGCTGATTTTTTTATAAATGCGGGTCCGGTGCCGGCATCCTGCTGCTGACAGCAGCGCTGCCGGCAGCGGCACCCGGTTCCGCACCGGCTGGCGCCAGGTAATGGTCGCGGATCTGTTGCAGTTGACCACTGCGGTACAACTGCAACCAAGCGGCATCCAGTCTTGCCAGTAGTTCGGCACTGACCGAAACCCGGCTGAAGCCAAAATAGACCGGGTCAGCATGGACCAATAACAGCGGCCGATAGGCGGTTGCCTGCCCTTTCACCCGCCAGAACCAGGCGAGTTCTTCTTCCAGTACCGCCTGTACCCGTCCCGACTCCAGTAATGCCAGTTTGTCCTGATTCGACACCACCGGATAAAAACGCCGTTGCAGCACCGGATCGTCGCGCAGCTGTTGCAACTGCGGACCAAAATAGCCGCCATTGAGCACAGCAATCAGCATACTGGCCGGCCACTGCGGCAGATCGGCCAACTGGCGCAGCGGCGGCACTTTGGCCGGATCTGCGATCAGCCACATCCGCTCCTGATGATGCGGACCAATAAACGCGATGTCTTTGGCGCGGCTCTGGTTATAAGTCAGCTGACTGACCACATCAATCTCACCCTGTTGCAGCAGTTTTAACGCGCGCGCCCACGGCGAATTGACAAAACGGACGGAACAGCCAACCTGCGCCGCCAGCAGCCGGATCATCTGCACATTTAAGCCTTCAGGTTGTTGCGGGGTCAGCACTATATGCGGTGGAAATGAGGTATCCAGCGCAAAACGCAGTTCACAGCCAGGCGGCTCTGCGCCAATAGCCGGAGGACAGAGAGCAAGACCCAACATCATTCCGAGCCCACGCCAGCCAGCAATCTTGCCGCGTACATCCATCCGAAACGTCCTCATATAGAGTGCAGCATTGGCGCTTTAGCTCTGTCAGTGCTGACTGCAACAACAACGGGTTGTTGAGGCAGAACTATAGCATGGTGCAATCTGCGTCCGGTGAATGTCGATTCATTTCCCTTCAGATCAAATGGATGTTTTCCAATGCAAAAGGTCCGGCACCAATCTGCGGTGCCGGACCCATACGACCCTTTGCCGGGTTATTTCGCGTCTTTGCGGATGCCACTCCATGACTTACTGACCACCCGCCACTGACCATTGATTTTGGTCATGGCCAGATAGTCCACCCCCAGCCATTGCGGGTAATCCAGCATCACTTTCACCACAGCACCGGTGTCGGTGATATCGAGGATTTGGTACTTGCGGTGACGCTGATCTTCGTCAGGGGACACCTGGAAGCCTTTTGACCACTCAGCGCCGGAGACATTCACCACTTTTTGCTGTTTCGTTGAATAGCCAACCACTACGGTATCCGGCAGGATCACGCGGTGCGCTTTGGCTGCATCGCCTTGTTCAAACGCCTGCATCATGGTTTGCATGGTGCTGTCGATGGCGGCATATTCGGCATGTTGCTGCAGCGGCGTGCTGGCCATGGCAACTCCACTGAGGCCCAGACTCAGACAGGTCACAACGAGTGTTTTGCCGATGTTTTTGCAGAATGTGTTCATAGTCCAATTTTCCTTTTTAAATAAAATCAAAGATTAGTTTTTCACGGTGTTGCTTTGCTGGGTAAGGATCTGCACCACGGCACTGGCGACCAGGGGAGCAGACGGATAGTTCTGGCCCGTAACTAAACGGCCATCGATTTCGATATAAGGTTTTTCCGGATCCGGCGCTTTAAACAATCCGCCATGGGCTTCGATGGTCTGGCGCATCGGAAATGGTAAGTGCTGGAAATAGGCGGCAGTTTTGTCTTCATAGTCTTCCGGATAACCAGTGACCTTTTTGCCGGCAAGCAGATACTGGCCATTGCTGAGTTTGAGCTTCACGATGCCGGCCGTGCCATGGCAGACCGCCGAAATCACGCCGCCGTTTTGCTCATAAATGTGCCGGGAAATGCGCTGCAGACGCACGTCGTCGACCACCTGATACATGGCGTTGCTGCCACCGACGTAATACACAGCACGGTAACGGCTGGCATCAATCTGATCCGGGGTGTGGGTTTTGCTCAGGCCCGCCATGATGCGCTGGTCCTGCAGACGTTCCGTCAGACGCGGCCCCAGCACTTTGGGATCGATTGGCACAGCGCCACCTGCCGGCGACACAAAGTCGACGGCAAAACCGGCACCGTGGAAGGTATCCCAGGCATGCACCACTTCGCCAAAGCTGATGCTGGCGGGTAAGGTTGAATTGCCATGGAATTTCTGACTGGACAGTACAAATAACACCCGGCCGCTGGCGCCCGGTGTGGCATTTGCCGGGGCCGCCTGCACCGTATTCAGCAGGCCGCAACACAGCAGGCTCATCAACAGTAGATAACATTTTCTCCAAATCATCGGGTAAAGCTCCATCGGTTAAAGGAGCTATCACCCTAAGCGAAAATGTATTAAATCAAGCTCTTGGCAGCGGTTTCCGTACTACTGAAAGCTGTTTTCGCAGCTAAATCTGCGGATTTCGGGCCAGATGCTGCTCGCGGAACAACGCCGGGGTGCAGCCATTGGCTTTTTTAAAAGCGGCGTAGAACGTCGACAGCGACTGAAAACCGGCCGCTTCGGCGATCGCTTCCAATGTCTGGCCCGGTTGCTCCAACAGCAGGCGCTGCGTTTCACTGACCCGCAACTGTGCGACATATTGTTTAAACGAGGTGCCGTTGTTGTCATTCAGCAGTTGTGACAGCCGCGCCTGCGGCAGACCCAAACGCCGCGCCACTCTGGAGAGCGTCAGGCCCGGATCAAGATAAAGCCGTTCCCGCGTCATCAGATCGGCCAGCGCCTGTAACTCAGTGGCCGCTTGCTCCGCCGGGATACGCCTGTCCTGATAAGGTTCAACCGGCGCCTGCCCTTGCCGCCAGGCCCAGGCGACAGCGCCACACAGATACAGCACAAAAGAAAATGACAAAGCCCCGACAATATAAGAGGTAAACCCTGAAGTGAAATAAGCCAGCCAGATCAGCCAGAGCCCGGCATGCACCGCCAGCAACAAACGCCGGGCAGTGCCGGCGGGTAAACGATGGCGCTGCTGCAGCAGCAATACGGCGCTGACCAGAAGGTAAGCAAGCCAGAGCCAGGTTCCGGTCTTGACGATCGGGCCATGCCAGATCGCGGCGTGGCCGGCATAAGGCCACAACAGATTCAGTGTCAGCGCCACGATCACCAGCACGCAGCCATGCGCCAGTTCAGTGCGGCCCAGCGTGGTGGTACTGGACAGGCTGGCACGGGTAAAGAAATACAAGGCGGGTCCAATCAACAAACAGGCGGTTAAACCGGCCTGCATCACGGCGGCCGGCGTGTCGGGCAGAAAATAAAACGCCACCGATTTGCCGGTGCGCACACTGACCATCAGGATCAGCACCGCCAGAGCACGTTGCGCCAGCGAGGTGTTGCCGGCAAACCACAGATACAGCGCTAACGCCAGGCCATTAAAAGCGCCGAGCGCTGAGAAAAAAAACAACAGGTGTTCGCTTAACATTGCCAATCCTTGCCCTGCAGCAGTCATGATAAAACTGTTGCCAAATCATCCGGTTATTCCGTCAAAGCTGCAACAGGTTTTAACTGTTTGATATCGCCCTCCACTGCATCCATTTGCGCAATGGTCAGCTCGCCATAAGGTGTCACATCAAAATGCCAGATCAGATTGCCGCTTTTCAGCAGTTGCACCGGCGACTGTGCTGCCTGATGTTGGCCGTCAAGCGCCATGCTCCAGATATAATCGTGTTTCGACCAGTCCGACTGCCAGTACAACCGGTTGTTGCGGATCCGGATATTCTGCATCTGATGGGATTGTTGTGGCTGCAATTGTTGCAACAACTGCAGTCGTGTTGCGGCAGTCAGATCACTGGCCGCGAGCTGGTACCAGCCTTGCTTTTGATGCACCAGCCAGCGATGCTGCTGCACGTCAAAGTATACATTCTGAGCGTGCAGCGCCTGTTGCTGCAGCACACGGCCCTGCAGGTTATATAGCCGTAAGGTGGTGCCATCAAAGGAAAACAAGCGCTCGTTGTCGACCCAACCCAGGTTCAGCAGAGCCGTTTGTGCCAGACTGGGAAATTGCAGCAAGGTATTTTTCCGGTCATACAACACAATATCCTGATCCCGGTTGGATGCCAGCATCGACAAGTCCGGCCGCCACTCGAGGAAATTCACGAAGTCATAACCCTGATATTGCGACAGCTGCGTGATGCGGCCCTGACTATGCAGATAGACCTCGCAGACGCCGCTGCGCCGCGACATAAAAGCGGTCTCGCCGAGGCGGTTACTGACCGGCAGATAATCAATGCTGGAGGTGGAGAAGATCGGCAGATTATCCTGGTCCCGGATATCCACCTGCCAGGCTTCGAGGCCGGTATACACAACACCACTGCGATCAATACCCAGACTGGTAAACAGCCCCTGCGCCGTGGTAAACACCGGGTAACGGCGGCCATCCGGCGCCAGCGCCTGTAACGATGTATGTTTGGCGTTGTCGTTGGTCACCATCACACCCTGACTGGGATCAAAAGCAATCAGCCAGACCGGGTATGGCCAGCGTAGTTTGACCTGACCGCTGATGTCGATCAGCAGGCTCTGATGCTGATCATCTTTCAGCAGATAAAATACTTCGCCCTGCCAGCCTTTCACGGCCGTGACCAGTTGCTGGCCCGGCTGCAACGACAGCGGGATCGGCACCCATTCGCGATTAGCGGTGCGGTACAAATAGGGCCGCCATTGGCGCCGCTGTTTATGCTGCTGCCGGACCACCAGCACCAGTTCCTCGGCACTTTGCCACACCGGCTTTTGTACCTGCTGACAGGCAATCGGTGTGGCGATATGGCTGACCGCACCGGTCGCCGACAGAATTTGTAACTCGCAGCTGTCCTCGCGAAAATGCCAGAACGCCAACAGTTTTTGCGTATCGTGCCAGGCCGGTTTGACGATACGTTCAGCAAACCGCTGCTGGTAACTGACCACACCATGTTTGTCGGTGATTTCGAGGCTGTACACATCTTTGATATACGCCAGTAAATCATCAATCGGGTGAGCATCAACATCAAACTCGGCGCCGAGCGCATAACTGACATCACTTACTTCATATACCGGTGGCGCCGCTGGTTTGTCATCGCCAAAAGATGCCACCGCGCGAAAACCGGCAATGCCCGCCAGCACCAACGCTACAGCCGCATAAATCTGCCAGCGCGGCAACAGGACAGACCGGCCCGCGGCCGGGGCAAATAAGTTGTTGCCTGGCGCTGCCGTCCTGTGCTGCACTGCAGCTTCTGCAGTCAGCTCTGCACTGACCACGGCGGCAATCAGACAATAACCTTTTTTCGGGACTGTTTTGATATAGAGAGGCTGCCGGCTGGCATCGTTCAGCAACTTTCTGAGTTTGGTCAGCAGCTGGTACAGACTGTTTTGCTCTACCACCAGATGTGGCCACAGGCTTTGCTGCAAGAACTCCTGAGTCAGCACCACACCAGGTTGCAGCAGAAACAGCCGCAATAATTCGGCGACTTTAGGTTCCAGCTTCGACTCAGTGCCGCTTGGCAGGTGCCGTAGCAGGTCCTGCGCCGGCTGAAATTCATAATCGCCAAACTGCCAGATGGTCAGGCCATCTGGTGCGGCGGGGGCTGTGCACGGAGCTGTCGCAGGGTCTGCCAACACAGAGTTGCTCTTCTTTTTGTGAAAATCCAAGCCGGGCATGCCCCGGCCAACAATGCGCTGAAATTGACCTGACACCGGCCAAAAGTCAATGCAACAAAGGCTTTACACAGCATTCTTCAGGAAAAATTCAGAAAAATAAGGCCGGCAAACTGCTGCAATGCGCATAGGTTTTTCTCTTATGCCGAGACGTTATGCACCATTTAATCAGTGATCCACCTTGTTCTGCCCCCGCCATGCGCGGACTGCGGTTGTCGTTTGTTATGGCGCTGCTGAGCCTGTCCGGTGCCAGTGTCGCCGACAGCGCGCCTGGCCAGTTGGTGGGCCCCGGCCAGGCCATGGTCATAGATGGCCGCTTTGACGAAGCGGCCTGGCAGCAGGCAGAGCAGTTCAATACCTTTTATCAGGTGGTGCCGGCAAGCCGCAGCGCGCATCAGGACAAAGCGCAGGTCCGTACTTTTGCCAATGCTGACGGTATTTATGTCGGTATCACTAATTTTCAGGCCAAAGGCGCGCGGCAGAAACAATACAACCTGCAGGACGCTTTTATGCAGGCTGACTTTAACAACATCATCGTCGATTTCGCCGGCGACGGCAGCGCCGCTTATTTGTTTTCGATGACACTCGGCGGCGGCATTCAGGATTCCGCCATGACACCGCAACTGACTATAGACGAAGACTGGGACGGCATCTGGCAGGTCGGCCACTTTGAAACTGATACCTACTGGACCAGCGAATTCTTTTTGCCCTGGAGTTCCGTCTCATTCCGCCATCGTGTGCAGGCCGACGGCCGCTCGCAGATTGGTGTGTCAGTGCAACTTTATGATTTAGCGAAAAATCATGTATATGGGACTCAGCCACAAAGCCTGTCACACAGCGATTTTTACCTCGGCATGCCAAAGCTGACGGTGGCGGTGCCGGCAACAGCACACTGGCAAATTTTGCCCTATCTGACCCTGCAACACGATGCGCTGGCCGGTCGCAGCAGCAGCAACGCCGGTTTTGATCTGATTTATAAACCGGCACCGCACCAGCAGCTCAGCCTGGCGGTGAACCCGGATTTTGGTCAGGTCGACAGTGACGAACTGGTGCTGAATTACAGCAGCGTCGAAACGCTCTACACCGACAAAAGACCTTTTTTCACTCAGGATCTCAGCCTGTTCAGCACCTTATCGCTGCAGGACAGCCTGATGATCCACACCCGGCGCATCGGTGCCGGCAGTGATGACGGCAGCAGCTTCATCACGCCGATTGATGCGGCAGTGCGTCTGACGCATCAGGGTGAAGCTTTTAACGTCGGCGCTTTTGCCGTGCAGGAAGACTCGCTGGATTCCGGTGCCGGTAAAGCCTTTTATGCCGCCCGCACCACCTGGCGTAACCAGCACTGGCAAAGTGGCCTGCTCGCCACCCGCACCGAACGTCCGGGTCTGCAACGTGAAGCCGACACCCTGACCTGGGACAGCCAGTACCAAAGCAGCACCTGGTCCTGGCAAACGGCGCTGTCACGCAGTGATATTCAGTACAGTGAATTGCAGCACAGTGACTTGCCGCAAGCCCGCGCCGGTCTGCTGTCGCAGCAGCGTCCTGACAGCCAGGGCATCGCGTTGCTGGCTGCCGGCAAATACCAGTTTACGCCGCGCTTTGACCTCGGCGTGGAACTGCTGCGCTTTGATGATAATTTTGATAACAATGACTTAGGCTACATGCAGCGCAATAACTGGCGTGATCTGGCACTGCTTGGCAGCTACGCCACCAGCCCCGAAATCAAGGGGATCAGCCGGCTGAAACACAAGCTCAGACTCAGTTATCAAAGCGACGATGACGGCTTAAAACTCGCGGCGAAACAGGACTATTTAATGACGCTGCTGCTCGACAACGGCGCCCAGACCGAACTGCAGCTGGTGTATCAGACGGGCGGCTGGCAGGACAATATCGGTTATCAGAGTGACGCTTTTCTGCTGCCGGCCAGCTGGAGCCAGCGCCTGCTGTATATCAGCCCTTATGTCGGCGAACTGACCTGGGCCGCAAGTCTGCAGCTCGATGAACAGGGCTTAAACGGCCTGGCGCGCCAGTTTGGCCTGGACCTGACCTGGTTGCCACACGCCAACTGGACGCTGAACTTCAACAATCTTTACCGCGAAGGCGACGGCTGGCTGATCGCTAATAAACTGAATCAAATCAGCAGCTACGACAGTGATTTGTTCAGCAGCAACTTCAAAATCGCCGGCCTGCTGACCGATCAGCTGGAATTTGGTCTGCATCTGCAATGGGCCGTGCTGGACGCGCGCAGCGAACAGATCTGGCAGATCCGCCAGCGTCAGTTACAAGCGGACCCTGCGGCGAACGACAGCAGTTTCGAAGATCGGCGCCTGACCGCACAGTTTAAACTGCGTTACAAACTCGGCGCTTATTCGGACATCTATCTGGTGTACAACCGCGGTGGTGAGTTGTTCACGCCCGGCCAGCCACAACAAGCCTGGCTGCCGGCCATCGCCGACTTATGGCAGTCGCCGGGCCAAAACCTGTGGACGGCAAAAGTGCGCTATGCGTTTTAAGCGGCGTTTTAAGCAAAGCTAAGGCGCGTCAGACTCAGCGCAGCGCGGCCGGTGCAGCTTCTTTTTGCAACCGGCCTTTGCGCCATTGCCAGCCGAGCCACCACAGTAGTAGCGGCAACAGGCCGGCAGCAAACAACAGCCACAAATATAAAGGCCCGCCGACCGCCGCCACATGCAGCGGATAAATCAGCTGGCTGAGCTGGCGACCAGGTGCCAGATCTGTCGCGCGCTGCAGCGACAACAAGCTGCCATCCGGTGCCAGCCGGATCACCGAGCGGCCGTTCGGATGCCATTCCTCTGACAGCTGAGCGCGGATTTGCACGGCATCGGCCGGGGATTTACGAAAACTGGCGAGGTGCAACTGCGCGTCTGGCAATGCCTGACGCGCATTGGTCAGCCACAGCGGCCAGTCGGCTTGTGCCAAAGCGACCGGCGCAAATACCGGTTCTGCTGTTGCCGTTGGCTCTGGCGGATCCTGCAGCAACCAGCTGAAAAATTGCTGGGTCTGCGTGTTGTAGGCCATCGCGGTGCCGGTGCTGATCACCAGCAGTAACAACGGCAGGCTCAGCACACCGCTAACATAATGCCATTGCCGGTCGCGTTGCCAATCAGGTAAAGCACGGGCCCGCAATGGGAGTTTCAGCATGCGCCAGCGCCGCGGCCATTGGGTTTTCAGCCCGGCGATAAGCAGTAATAAAGCGCCAAGCCCGACGATGCCGGTCAGCTGATGTTTCCAGGATTTGACGAACAGGTACAGATGCAGCTGATAACACCAGTCCAGCACATCACTGTAAGGCGCGCGGCTTAGTAACAGTTGCGGTGTTTCGGTAGCAGTGGCCGGCACAGACCAATATTCCAGTGTACCGTCGAGCCGCGACAACTCCAGCCAGGGCCGCTCGGCGTGTGGTAACCGGACAAAACCATATTGGCTTTGCTCCAGACGGTCCAGCACCCGCCCCTGCAACTGCGGGTCATCGACCAGGCTGATTTGCAACTGCGGATAGAGCCACTGCAGCAACGGATTTTTAAACAGCAGAATGCTGCCGGTCAGACAGACCAGCAGCAACACCATGCCGAGCCACAGCCCGAGCAGCCGATGCCAGAAGCGGCTACGCAGCAGATTCACCGGCAGCACCAGCTGCTTTTTCGCCACGGAAACAACGCAGGTTTAAAAACCATACTGCCAGCTCAGCTGTAACATGCGGCCGAGGCCGGCAAAATAAGTGCTGTTGGCCGGTGTGGTCTGGGCGTAATAAGTAATGTATTGCTTGTCGAGCAGGTTCTCGATGCCAAGCGTCCAGACGCCGTTAGCGCCCGTGTCAAACCGTACCGAGCCATCCAGCGTCTGATAGCCATCAAAGGATGTGCCGTCGTTAAAACTTAAATCAAAATAACGGCTGATCTGCAGGCGGCTGGAAATACCGTCGGTCCATTCCTGTAACCAATACAGGTTGACGCGCTCCGGCGCGATATTGACGCCGCCCAAGTCGCGGTCGGTGCGGCCGTCATTGTTGCTGTCGTATTGGCCATGGCTACGGGCATAGCTAAAACCCAGGCTGCCAGCACTGCTGTAGTTCCACTCGCCGTCCGCTTCAAAACCGGCAATTTCGGTTTTCTCGCGCATCACACTGTAGATGCCGTCTTTGTCGGCTTGCAGGCGTGAACCTAAGTCCGAATCCGAAGTGAAATAACTCAGCTGCAGGCGGTAGTCTTCTGCGCTGTATTCCAGTCCCAACTCGGCGTTGTCAGATACCACCGGCTGCAGGTTCAGGAACTGCGCCACCGATTGGTTCGGTTTGTTAATGGCGCGCAGCACGCGGCCAACGTCCGGCATACCAAAACCTTCGTTGTAGCTGGCGTACAGCCGCAGTTCCGGCGTCAGCTGATGCACCACACCAAAGTTATGCAGCAACTCGTTAAAGCTCGGCTCGCCGCCTTTGACAAACGAACTTTTACTGGAATAAAGCGTGGTGAAATCATCCACTTGCAGCTGACCGTATTCATAACGGGCACCGGCGCTGAAAATCCAGCCGGCCAGGCCGTCGTAACGCAGCTGGGCAAAAGGTGCATAGTTGGTAAATTCGGTTTCCGGCACCCAATTGCGGCCGGTCATCACCAGTTCCTGATAGGTCAGGTCCTGCAACCAGTCGAGGCCGGTACTTAAATCAAAGTCGGTGCCGAGCAAGTCAGTACCAAACCAGGTGGCACGCGCGCCGACTTTTTCCGACACGTTCTGCGACTGGTCAAACAGATTGGCGCCGTATTTCGGGTCCTGGAAAGTGGCCGCACTGCTGCCGCCAAACATCGAACTGAAATCCTGCGCAAACAACTGCAGGCTGAGGCTGCCGCCCCACACTTGCTGATGCTGATAATCCAGCGACGCCGACGTCACTTTATTCTGCGCGCCATAACCCGGCGTTTTGCCCGGTACAGAGGTGGTCGGAATGCCGTCGGCCGGTTTGCCGTCGACCGGTTTGTAGTCGTTGTTGCCTTCAAGATCAAAGTGATTGACCATCAGCTGCATGCTTTGCACCTCGCTGAATTGCCATTTGGTCTTTAAAAACAGGTCGATACTGGCCGAATCCATCGTATCGCCCTGGGTGGTGTCGACACCAATAGGTGTACCGTTGCCATCCAGATACAGGCCGGTTTTGTTATATGCGATACCGCTGACCAGCGATACCTCGTCAAATTGTTTAGAAAACAAATAGCTGCCGCGATAACTCTGAGTATCAGCACCACCGGTGGTCGGCACTGAACCGGCCAGTTTTAACTGATGGCTTTGTTCGCCCGGCGTTTTGGTGATGATATTAATAATACCGCCGCTGGCGCCCATACCCTGAATGGCGTTGGCGCCGCGGATGATTTCAATGCGCTCAATCATCGCCGGATCAATGGTATTGCCGTCGCGTGAGCCGTTACGCAGTGGCGTCGATTGCGGTACACCGTCAATCATATACAGCGGCTCACGGCCACGCAGCGTCTCGCCGTTGGCGGTCAGTTTCTGCCGGCTCGGTGAAAAGGCCGGGATTAAATTACCGAGAATTTGTGATAAGTCCTGCGTCACCGCCAGTTGCGCTTTTAACTGCTCCTGCTCAATCACTGTGATAGTAGCTGGCACAGTGCTGACCGGATAAGCGGCCCGGATCGAAGACACCTGAATGCGCTCAATTTCCGCAGGTGTCTCAGCAGAAGCCCATTGCCCACACAAGCCTGCGCTTGTCAGCGCCAGTAACAGTTTTGCCAGTTTCATCACAATTCTCAGCGTTAATAAAAATCGTTCGCATTTATATAGATGAGAACTGCTTTAGTCAATATGGATATAGCGGAATAGCTGCCGGATGCGTTGTGTGCCGTTTTGTTATCGCTGCATACAAAGGCGGGTCTTGTGCTGCCAATGTTTTACCGCCAAGCCAGACCAGAAAAGACAAGTCACTTGAGTTTTCCTCAAGCTGATTTCCCGATTATTCATTTTTCTTCATGTCAGCGCCGGCGTATAAATGCAACAACAGTAGCATCCAGACGTTTAGCCATCCATAACCGATAAGCAACAGGTGAAGGACACAAAGGCGGGTTTGATTGCTGCACAGTTTTTACGCGGGTTTTGGCGCAGGCCATCGGGAGGCAAATCAACATGGAACACGCATTCACATTTTCGATTAAACGCATTGGTTTTGATGAGCATTATCATCCGGCCGACAGCACAAGGCTGACCACCAACTTTGCCAATCTGGCGCGTGGCGCCGAGCGCCAGCAGAATCTGCGTAATACGCTGGCGATGATTAACCAGCGCTTTAATTCGCTGGCGCATTGGGACAACCCGGCCGCCGACCGTTACACAGTCGAGCTGGAAATTATTTCCGTCGATATCAATATCGCCGGCGCCGCCAGCACCTTTCCGTCGATTGAAGTGCTGAAAACAAGCATTGTTGACCATCAGAGCGGTGAGCGGATCGATGGTCTGGTTGGCAATAACTTCTCGTCTTACCTGCGGGATTATGATTTCAGCGTGTTGCTGCCGGCACACAATAAAAACCAGCCGCAATTTAGCATTCCGGCCGATTTTGGCGACCTGCACGGCCACTTGTTCAAGCATTTTGTCAGCTCACCGGCCTATCAGCAGCACTTCCACAAATTGCCGGTGATTTGCCTGAGTGTATCGGATAACAAAATCTATCAGCGCTCGGCCAATCAGCATCCGGTGCTTGGGGTTGAATACCTGCCGAATGAATCTTCATTAACTGAGCAGTACTTTAAAAAAATGGGGCTGAATGTGCGGTATTTCATGCCGCACAACAGCGTCGCGCCGCTGGCGTTTTATTTCTTCGGTGATTTGCTGAATGACTACAGCAATCTGGAACTGATTGCGACCATCAGCACGATGGAAACCTTTCAGAAAATTTACCGGCCGGAAATTTATAACGCCCATGCCGTGGCCGGGCTGCGTTATCAGCCGAATTTAACCAGTCAGGCACATTCGCTTACCCGGATTGTGTATGACCGCGAAGAGCGCAGCCGACTCGCCGTGCAACAAGGTCAATTTGCCGAAGAGCATTTTATTAAGCCTTATCAGCAAGTGCTGGCGCAGTGGTCTGCCAGTTTCAGCCAATAAAACGCAATTCACGGCATGAATTTAATACGGAATTTGATATGAAAAAATTACTCCCCACCTCCACTGCCGGCAGTCTGCCAAAACCCAGCTGGCTGGCCGAACCTGAAACCCTGTGGTCACCATGGAAACTCGAAGGCGCCACCCTTGCCGACGGCAAACAGGATGCGCTGCGTTTGGCGCTGCACGAACAACAACAAGCCGGCATTGATATCGTCAGCGACGGCGAGCAAAGCCGGCAGCATTTTGTCACGACTTTTATTGAGCATTTAGCCGGCGTGGATTTCGAACAGCGCCAGACCGTGCGCATCCGCGATCGCTACGACGCCAGCGTACCGACTGTGGTAGGCCCGGTGTCCCGCGTGAAACCAGTATTTGTCGAAGATGCGAAGTTTTTGCGCAGCCAAACCAAACAACCAATTAAATGGGCACTACCGGGCCCGATGACAATGATCGACACTTTGTATGACGCGCATTATCAAAGCCGCAAAGAACTGGCGTTTGAATTTGCCAAAATCCTCAATGCAGAAGCGCATGAGCTGGCCGCCGCCGGCGTCGATATCATCCAGTTTGATGAACCGGCTTTTAATGTGTTTTTTGACGAAGTGAATGACTGGGGCATCGCCGCATTAGAGCGCGCCATCGAAGGGCTACCGTGCCAGACCGCCGTGCATATCTGTTATGGCTACGGCATCAAAGCCAACACCGACTGGAAAAAAACTTTAGGCAGCGAGTGGCGCCAATACGAAGCGATTTTCCCCAAACTGCAGCAATCAAGCATCGACATCGTGTCGCTGGAATGCCACAACTCGCGCGTGCCACTGGAGCTGCTGGCGCTGCTGCGCGGGAAAAAAGTCATGGTCGGCGCTATTGATGTGGCAAACCATGCCATTGAAACGCCAGAAGAAGTTGCCGCGACGCTGCGCCAGGCATTGCAATATATTGACGCCGATAAGCTGTACCCTTGCACCAACTGCGGCATGGCACCGCTGCCGCGCGACGTGGCCCGGGGCAAGTTACAGGCGTTGCAGGCGGGAGCAGAGTTGGTGCGGCGGGAGTTGCTGGGAGCCGCTGAATAGCCAGCTAGTAGTCATAGCGGCGGTGACTACCAACCACCGCCCGACTGGCTGGTCTTTTTGATCACCAGGCTGGTGTCGGCACTATCCTGCTCAGCCGGCGCCAGACCATGTTTGCGGTCTTTGGCTTTTTCAAATGCCGCGTTCATTTGTTTCACCACCGGGTCGTTCGGATTATTTAATTCGCCATTTCGCAGTTTTTCGGCGTGGATTTTTTTCTGCAACTTCGCGCCCGCCACGACATAAGACGCAGCATCCACCACTTCATTGCCAGTATCGAGAGTGACCGCAGTGTGCTTGCCAACTTTATGAATGGTACAGGCGCTGAAACAAAGCAGACTTAATAACAGGGGGAGCAACCTCAGGCAGTAGCGGAAAGATGTTTTCATGGTATGTCCATAATGTAAAAAAAATGCAGATTACCGCTTGAAAATGAATCTTATCTGAACTGGCTGCGGGCGATAGATACAGGCGCAGAATAGCGAAAACCGGTGCACGGATGCTGGAACAGGTATTACCGGATGTGGTCAGTTCAAGGCGTGAAGCGCGTGACAGGCCTGGTGAAGCTGCTTGCACGCCGCCGCTAAAAAGTATTTTATATAAAAGGTGTCCTCTGCAGTGATTGCTGCCGGGGTTTTGGCGGAAAACCGCTGTTAGCAGCTTTCGATTTGCCGGGGCTTTGGGGGCGTTATGAAACCAGATTGCAACATGATCAGCTGGCTATGCCACCGCTGACAGTCGCTGACGACCAGCCAACAGGCCATTGGGTTGGTGGTGCAGCCATGTGGCCCGGCGTTGGTTTGTTTATCGGTCGTGCCGGCGACAACCAGGAACATCATCACTGGGCCCATCAATTGGTTATCGGTCTGGACGGGGAAGTTGAGTTGAGTGTTGGGCCGCTATCAAGGCGGGCTCCCGCACTGTTCGTGCCTGCAGGCGCCTCTCACCGGCTGACGCCGGCCGAAGTCCTGATGGTGTTTCTTGATCCGACCACTGCGATGTCTCGGGCTTTATGTCAGCGCGTGATCGGCGCTGCCGCCGCAGACTGCAGCGATGACGCAAATCCTATCCGTATTCTGCCAGCCGATTTGGCAGAACTATTCCGCGTCTGCCTGGTTGGCACTGTTGATCTTGCAACAGCTGCCGAACAGATCCGCGCCGGGCTGATACCCAATTGCAAAGGGCCCGACGAGCGCATCAACAAAGTTCTGACTGCCATTATGCCAGGCACAGACCTGAGTCAACGCCTGAACCGGCGTCAACTGGCCGATCTGGCCGGTTTATCGGAAACACGTTTTTCGCATTGGTTTAAAGAAGCGACCGGGATGCCGCTGCGCAGTTACCGCAAATGGCTGAATCTGGTGCATGGGCTCGAACATGCATTACGTGGGCAAAACCTGACAACAGCAGCCCACCAGGCTGAGTTCGCTGACCAGGCGCATTTTTCGCGGACCTTCACCCAAATGTTCGGCGTCAATGCCCGGGATGTCATCGCTCAGGTCAGGCTGCTCCCCACTACCACGCAGCATCAACCATCCACCCCAGGTGAGTTGCGGGCGCTGTCCGGCATGTCATTCTTTGATGGCCGGTCATGATGAGCAGGCTCTAGAGCACCATATAGTTTAATAAGCGAACAGCAGAGCAGCCTGTAATTGCCTCAGGCAAGGCGACACGGCGAAGGAATAGTGGTGCTCTTTCGAGCTGTGGCAACGCCGCATGAGGCAATTACAGGCGCTCCCGGACGGGCGATAGCAGAATGGCCGCATGCGGCGTTAAATTTTCTCGCTTTAGAACCACTAAAGCTTCAAAAATCTGCCTTGCCTGCAGCCATTCTGCATTTCGCTGCTGCCGCTTTTTTAAACTATATGGTGCTCTAGCTCTTTCGTTCAATTGGATGCCACAGCATTATCAGACACTGTCAGCCCAGCGGTCCGCCCCGCCATTCAGCTGATGCAAAATCAGCTTAAGTCCCGTAAGGAGTTGCAATGTATTCTGTTGTTCAGCAAGTTAAACACCTGACGCGCCAGCTGAAAGCTGCCCCGGCCGCATTCGCGCCCGCACTGCTGCTTTGCGCCTGGTCTCCATTCAGTGCTGCGGCCACTGAGACACAAACCGATTGGCAAGCTGCCGCCAGACAGGATTTAGCTTTTGCTGCCCAGACGATTCAGCGCCAGCATATTGGTTATGTCGCCGGCCATCCGAATGTCGTGATCCCTTATCAGGATGGCCTGGCATTGGCAGAATCGACATTGCAGCGCGTCAAGACCCAACAGGATTATCGGCGGCTGCTGTCCCGTTTTGTCCAGGGCTTTGGCGATCCGCATCTTGGCATTGATTTACAGCTGCAGACCACCGGCTGGAGCGGGCTGGTGATCAGCAAAGTCAAAGATCAGTATCAGGTGGTCTGGTCTGAGCCAGACTGGCCGACCCCATTACCAGCCATCGGCGCAGTGCTGCACAGCTGTGATGGCGTCTGGATCGGCAGTTATCTGAAAAATGTGGTCGCCCCTTTTAGTGCGCATGCTGCTGAATACGCGCAGTCAGCACGGGTGCATGCGCAAAGTCTGATGTTTGAGCGCGGTCTGAATACAGTGCCCAAAGTGTGTGAATTCAGCGACAATTCGCCGCAAAGACGCCGCTATTCCCTGACGTTGCAGCCAGTGCCGGCCAAGGTGAGTCAAACCAGGATCAGTGAAGTACGGCAACAATTCCAGGCACGCGCCAAAGCGGTAGATGTACACGCCTTATCGCCAAACCGCTATTGGGTTGGCATGCCCAGTTTTGAGGTGCAGGATGAAGGTAAAGCCTATCGGGCTATGTACCAAAAACTGGCGGGTTTAAAGCAGGCCGAATTGATTGTGTTTGATCTGCGTGGCAACGGCGGTGGCGCCTCCAGTTGGGGCACCGAAGCGATTGCAGCGCTGTTTGGTCAGGACTATGCAGCTCAGGTTGAGCAATATGGTGGCAGCGCAAAATCGATGATCGCCGACCAGCCAACTATTCAGCTGTTGCGGGACTACGCTGCCAATCCGGCTTTTGCCAGTTTCAAAGCTGAAATGAACGCAGCAGCGGACAAACTGACGCAAGCACAACAAGCGGGCGAAAAAACCGGCCTGGTCAGCGGCAGTAATAACCTGTCTCTGCCAGCAACCACCGCCACTCAACCAGCCGGCCCCAGACTGGCGGCCCTGATCGATCACCATTGCTTCAGCTCCTGTATGAACTTTTTACAACAACTCAAAGCGATCCCGGACACTGTGGTGCTGGGGGAAAGCACGCTGGGTTATTCGCCTTATGGCGAAATCATGCCGGTTGCGCTGCCAGGCGGCAGAGCCACGTTGTATGTACCCACCGCATTTTTCACGGTGAAAGAAGCGGCGCGCGAACCTTTTGTGCCTGATCATGCCTATCCGGGAGATCTGCGTGACGATGCCGCCATTGGCAAATGGATTGATCAGGTGATTCCCCGCAGTCGATAAGACTGCGGGATAGGAGTTTGTCTGTGATGAAAATAGCTAAATTGCCGCGCTGGTGGCGGATCTGCCCGCTGCCTGGCTTGATATTTACCGGTGCAGTCAGCGCTGCCTGTGACCCTGCATTGCAGCATTCGCGTGTCCCAACGCCGACTGGATTCTACTTGTGTGCAGCAAACGGTTTATTTGACCAGCAGTACCAGCCAATCCTGACGAAAGACATCGCAAAACTGGAAAAAAATGCATTTGATTATGGCCAATACGATTATCAGGGAGAAATCGAGCTCACTGGCATTATCAGCAAATTCGAATACGAAGCTTATGGCGTGATTATCCTGTTTACAGCAGCGAACGACGATGCCAAAAAAGGCACTCCAGCAGAAACCCGGCTGGAGGAATACACCAGGCAGCGGACTTTCGAGTTTCACGATGCAGAAAAGATTGACCCTGCCACACTAACCCCCGTGTTTAATGACCATGGCTGGTGTGCGACAGCCACTGTGCAGGTGAGCAAGCTCAGGATCGACGTACAGGATACTGACGGCATTTTTGGCCCGATCATGACTGAGTATAAAATTCTGCAACAAGGCCCGTTTCAGAAATGTCCGGCGCCGAAGCCGATGTCGCAATAAATCTGCCCAATTTTTTACCGCTTTAACGATAAAACCCTACCCCATGCTTGCCTTGGCATCCGCCCGGATATCGTGCTGATCAATGCAAATTTATTGTTGACTTAGAGCATGCTCGAAGTCGTTACCCTGCACCTGCTCTTTAGTGCACCAAAGCGCTGCAGCTTGGCTGGTATGAACCCCAGCCAATCTGCGCGGTGCTGTGGTTGCAAAAAACCAATGCACGATGCGACCTGAATCAGCACTTTCGTTCAATGGTGAAAACACAAATTACCGGATACTGGCGCTGATAAAACAGAGCTGAGGCCCGACCGCGCCCGGGAAAAGGAAAAAATGCGATGAGCCAAAAACTGGAAGTCGAATACTGGTCCGACATTTTGTGTCGCGCCGCCGACGCTGGCATCAAAGTCAGTCCGACCTGCAGTTTTAACGCAGGTCGCCAATGCCTGAGCGGCAATGTGGGTTACCGCATTATTGCGGCAAACATCCGTGAATTAACTGAACCAGCGGCGTTGTTGCAAGCATGGTGCTGATTGCGCAACACCATCAACGAGTGAACAGCCCGATTTATCAACACTAGCCATTATCAACAGAAGGAAATTTTATGAATATGCGTTTCGCCCGGCCGTTGTTTGCCGCGGCAATCGTTTTACTGAGCACAACAGCACAGGCCACCATCATTCCGGTTGCTAACTTCAACCTGAGCAGCGGTTTGTTGCAGTCTGGCCAGACGGCATTACATGCCGTGGATCCACAGGGCAAAAGTAAGTTTGTCACCGACACCGTGTTTGGGAAGCAGCAACAGGTTTACCGCTTTGACAGCAGTTCAACCAACCCGACACAACAAGCCGGCTTGCAACTGGATACGCGCAATCTGGTGACCGATGCATATACAGTCGACATGGTATTTAAATTTGACCGCTTGACGTCAGGCTATCAACGGCTGTTTGACGTCAGTGCGCGCAACAGTGATACCGGGGCTTATGCCAGAGACGGTTTGATCCGTATCTATGGCACTGCGTCCGCATCGAACACCAGACTGAACGCGAACGAATACAGCCGCCTGACGCTGACGAACTCTGGGAACGGCTTGGTCAAAGCTTACCTGAACGGCGCCTGGTTATACGACGCAAAAAGCAACGCACTGGATTTTGATACCTTCACCGACGTCAATCCGAAAAACCTGATGTCATTCTTTTTAGATGATGGCAATGAATGGACCGCCGGCCAGGTGGCATCTATCCGGCTGTACGACACGGTGTTGAGCGCGAATGATGTCACGGCCATTGGCAACAGCACACCTGTGACACCGACCACCGCGATTCCGGCACCAGCGCCGGCGATGCTGATGTTAGGCGCATCGCTGCTGTTGCTGCGCCGGCGCGCCCGCTGATTGACGGATTGACGTAACCTGCTAAAACCTGACAAAGGATCCGCATGCTGAGGATCCTTTGTTTTTTGCGCAAAACCTCTGGCAATACTACGGTTTGCACCAACCCAAAATGAGTATCTATCGATGAAAATCGCTGATGTCAGCCAGCAAACTGGCCTGAGTACTTACACCATTCGTTATTATGAAAAACAAGGCCTGGTGGCCAAAGCGAACAAAGACAGCAGTGGCCATCGCAGTTATTCAGGCAAAGATGTCGACCTGCTGAACTGGGTGTCCTGTCTGAAAAAATCTGGTATGTCACTGAATAAAATCAGGGTTTACAGTCTGGCCTACCAACAGGGTGACCAGGCACAAGCGCGGCTTATTTTGCAGCAACACCTGCAAAAGCTGTTGCTGCAGCAACAGGACATCGTCCATCACATCACCGTCACCGAAGCCAAAATTCGCCAGTTAGGTGCTTGACTTAGCGCATGCTCGAAGTTGTTAGCATCAGCCGCATCTGACGATTCGCTAACAACAGGAGAGTAAAATGAAAGTACAGGTTGCTATAGTGCAGGCTTTTGTCGAACAGGGGAAAGGCGGCAATCCGGCCGGTGTGGTGTTACAGGCCGATCCGCTGAGTCAGGCGCAAAAACAAGCCGTGGCCAAAGCCGTTGGTTATTCTGAAACCGCCTTTGTGTCCACATCCGGCGTGGCGGATTTTAAAGTGGAATTCTTCACCCCAACCTGCCAAATCGCCCATTGTGGCCATGCCACCATCGCGACATTTAATCTGCTGCAGGCACAAGGGCTCATTTCGAACCCGCATAGCAGCAAAGAAACCATCGACGGTATCCGCAGCGTCACGTTGCGGCATGACCAGGCCTTTATGCAACAGCTGGCCCCCGTCTACCAACCAATCGAAGAGTGGCAGCCGCAAATTTTACAGGCGTTGGGGCTGCAAAACGCCGATCTCAGTGCCAGCCCGCTGCTGGCCGATACCGGCAACGCTTTTGTGTTGGTTGGGGTCACAGATAAAACCCGGCTTAGCGCGATCACCCCAGATTTAGCATTGGTAGATCAGATTTCGCAGCAACTGGATTTAATCGGTTTTTATGTTTTCAGTACCGATACTTATCTGCCCGGGCGCGCCGCAACCACCCGGATGTTTGCTCCCAGATATGGTATCAGTGAAGAAGCCGCTACCGGCATGGCCGCCGGACCACTCGCCTGCTATCTGCATGATTTTATGCAGCACAAGCAAAAAACACTGCTGATTGAACAAGGTTATGCCATGACAACACCATCACCCAGCCTGCTGCAGGTTGAGCTGACGGTACAAAATGACCAGATCATCAATCTGGAAGCCGGCGGTCGCGCGGCGATCAGTCATTGGCTCGAAGTTGAAGTGGCTGACTAGAAGTGGCCGACTAAGTGGCTGGCGCTGCATTTTGCTGCAGGCTTGGTTGCCCGCAGAGCGGGTGGCACTCGGTTTTGCGGCAGCTAGGTGCGGCAGCTACAGTTAGCGCAACGCTGACTGAATCGAAGTCCGCAATGAAAACCGGGTGCCAACCACAGGTGTCTGCATGCAAAAACGTGATTTTTTACGCTTACTGAGTGTGTTGCTGCTGGCGAGCGGCCCTGCCCTGGCAAGGCCGCTGTTGGGGGAAAGGTCAGGAGCAGCCGGGGCGGCCGGCAAAAAACGGATTTTGGTGATTGGCGCCGGTTTGTCTGGTCTTGCCGCCGCCCGTGAATTAAGCCGCCATGGCCATGATGTGACCATTCTGGAAGCACGTGACCGGATTGGCGGGCGGCTTTGGACCAGCCAACAGTGGCCGGATTTACCGGTCGATTTAGGCGCCAGTTGGATCCACGGCGTCGACGGCAATCCGTTAAGCAAGCTGGCAGATGAGATCAACGCCACACGGCTGGAAACCAGCTACGAGCGCAGTGTGGTCTATCACAGCAACGGCCAGCCACTCAGCGCTGCCGATGAAAAACGGCTGGATGCGCTGAAGCAACAGGTTGAACAACTGCTACAGCAGGCGCAGCAGCAACAAGAAAAGGACAGCTCAGTGCGCGCGGCGCTCTCAGCACTAAGTTCAGGACAGCTCACTGCAACGCTGACCGGGCAAGAGACCGACTGGCTCAACTTTATTCTGTCCGGCACGCTGGAACAGGAATTCGCCGGCAGCGCCGACCAGCTTTCAGCCTTCTGGCATGACAGCGGCAAAGTTTTTGCCGGCGAAGACGTGTTGTTTGCTAAGGGTTATCAGCTGATCAGCAATTATCTGGCGGCGGGCCTGCAGATCAAACTCTCGGAAGTGGTGCAGGCCATTGATTGGAGCGCTGCTGGCGTACAAGTGATCACCTCGAAACAACGCTGGCAGGCCGACCAGGTGCTGGTCACAGTGCCGCTTGGCGTGCTGAAGAACAACCAACTGCAATTTAACCCGCCATTACCGCCGGCCAAAAAAACCGCCATCCGCAGCCTGGGCATGGGCGTGCTGAATAAATGTTATCTGCGCTTTGACCGCGCCTTCTGGCCAGACGACGTCGACTGGCTGGAATACATATCCCCGCGCCACGGCGAATGGACCGAATGGGTCAGCCTGCTGCGCACAACCGGCAAGCCGGTATTACTTGGCTTTAACGCCGCCGAGCAGGGCACAGCTATCGAAGCACTGACCGACCCGCAGATCGTCGACAGCGCCATGGCCACGCTGCGCACTATCTTCGGCAACCAAATCCCGGCGCCACAGAGTTATCAAATCACCCGCTGGGCTTCAGATCCGTTCAGTTACGGTTCCTATTCATTTCTGCCGGTCGGCGCAACCCCGGCAATGCGCCAGCACCTCGCCGCACCACTTGGCCAGCAAGTCTTTTTCGCCGGCGAAGCCACCCACCCCGACTATGCCGGCACCGCGCACGGCGCTTATTTATCGGGTTTGGCAGTGGCGAAACTGATGATGGGATAAGGGGTGTATGCAGCGAGCGGCGTTTCTCAAATATCGACAACAAGAGGGCGCGTTGTTACATTAAGATGAAGCTTAAGGCCCAATAGTTCGCCTCGAAGTTATGGAGAATGCAGCAAATGGAATTGAACCTCACGTCACTACCCGAGCACAATACCCGAGTGCTGTTGATTGACCTGGAAAACTACCCAAGTCAAATCAACGAACTCCCCAAAGTGCTGGCACAGTATCATTTAGTAGTGATTTGTTATGCCCAGTCCAACGCCCGGATCCCGATTGACTGGCTGATGCCGTTAAACGAAACCATCAACAAGGCGCAGCTAAAGATTTTCCGCATGACCAGCAATGGCAAAAACGCGGCGGATTTTGGCATCAGTTTTTATGCCGGAATGCTGATGTCGCAACTGCCGCCAGATGCGCACTTTGTCATTATGTCGGATGATCAAGACCTGGACCACGTCGTCAATTTGCTGAAAAATCAACAACGTAGTGCTGAACGCTTGGGCATGCGTAAAGACGAGCCCAAACCAGCCAAACTCACTCCACCAGCAGAACCCGCAGTTCAAACGGCAGAGCTGGCAAAAACAAATGGCAAAGACCCATTAACGCTACTGATTAAACTGTACTGTGCGCACCTCATCACTTACAAAAAGAACAGGCCTGCCAAGAAAACCACATTACTGAACAGCATCAGCAACAAGCTCGGCGATGAAAAACACAGGTCTGAGGCCTTGTTTCAGGCTTTGGTAAAACTGCAGGCATTGCAAATACAAGACACAAAAGTGCAGTATTTTGATAAACGGATTGTCGAGCTGACGCATTAAGCTCCCAGCGGTGAAGTGATATTAACACCAAAACACTTGTAGCTTTTTTGCTCGTGTTTTAACTTAAATTTATCAACCGCTCGACCTATTCGCCGGGGGACCGTTTTGTTAGACATGGCAGAACTGCAGGAAAAAGCAGCCAATGGTCGTACTGAACCCTGGTTATGTCGGTTATCCGATAACCAACTGTATTATGTCAAAGGTGCCCAGGCTGGCCTAAAGGTCTGATTAATGAGGCTGTTTGTGCGTTTCTGGCCAAAGCCTTCGGCTTTAACCTTCCTGACCACCAATTCGCCTGGCTACCGCCACAACTGATGAGATACCACCCAGCGGCGCTAAAGACTCTGGGTCCCGGCGACAATGTCGTATTTGCATCAAAACAAGTGCGATATTTGCAGGAGCTGACCCCATCTTTACAGCAACAAATGCCCAATCAGTTTGCTAAGGACTTGTTTTAATTTGATTACTGGATAAAAAACGAAGACCGCACCCTGGATGTCAGGGGTGGCAACCCTAATTTGTTCTACGCCGCTGCCACAGCTGAATTTGTGGTGTTGGACCATAATCTGGCATTTGATCAGGCTTACAATTTTCAGCAAAACGCACGGCTCCACCTTGCTTATCAACATTGGTTTACTGATCAGCAAGATGATCTTTGGCGTGATTATTACAGCCCAAGGCTCGAGATTGCACTGAACGGGCTGGCACAGTATGCTGCAAGTCTGCCGGCGGATTGGCTTGCCGCTGAACCAACGTACTTAGCGCACATCTTCGCCACGTTGGAACTGTTTAAAACAGATGGTTTTTGGGAGGCTCTGGTATGAAAACCTTATATCAGTACGCAATAGTCCGGTTTTTACCGCATGCCGAAACGGGCGAGTTCGCCAATATCGGCATCGTGCTGTGCGCACCGGAACAGGGCCATGTTGAATTCCGTCTCGCCCCCAGCCGTTTTGCCCGGGTCACTGATTTTTTTCAGGACGTCAAAGGCAATTTATACAAAACCGCCATCCAGACCGTACAACAAGAACTGAAACGGGTGCAGGAATATGCCGCCGGCCGCCCCGCTGCTGAAGTCGCCGCATTACTGCAAGAAGTGGTGCGGCCGCGTGAAAGCCTGCTGCGTTATTCAGAACTGCGTACCATGTTAGTGGACAAAAAGCCGGCAGCAGTGGCAGATCAACTGTTTGAGCAGTTGATCCACCGGACTTTTCTGACCGAAGAGTATCAGGAGCAACTGATGACCCGCGCCATCAAAGCGCAACTAAAAGCAGAAAAAATGCAGCATTTTAAAGAGCGCAAACTAGCTGACCGTTTTGATGAAATTACCTTTCCACTGGTTGCCCAAACCAACGACTTTTTCGTAATCCGCCCTTTAGCCTTTGGCCAAAAAACCGCCATCAAAGTACTGGACCACGCCAACAGCTGGCTGGGCCGCCTGACGCGTTACACCGACCAGGAAATTCTGAAAAAGCACAATATCCTGCTGCCTTTACAAGGCCCGGATACAACAGCACCGATCAAGCTGCGTGATGCCTTTGCCGAAGTGCAGCATAATTTTGCCAGTGCCGGTTTACCTACTATTGCTTACCAGGACCAAACAGCTATCAGCGCTTTTGCCCGCCAAAGCTTAGCGAGCGATGGGTTTGTTTTGCGGCACTGAGCTGGCAGACTTAAATGTCACCTGAGCGAATTGATGCATTGGGGTATAGCCGACAGACCCTGCCACCATGTTCGCACATCATCCGTAGGGTGCTGCTGAGCGAAGCGATGCGCACCGGGAGTCGCACTCCGATATCGCATACCATCTCGCTGCGCTCACAAAAACCAAGACCTAACTTTCGTCCCCAAAAAAATGACTTGTCAGCCAGCAGCGGCTGTTTTAATTTGGATAAATTATGACAAGGACAGCCGCCAACCGGGCGGGCCCGCAAGTCAATCAGGAGGACATGGATGGTTCAGACTGCAACGGCAGCCACTGCCGCGCCGGAAAACCCCACTGCTATTTTTGACACGGCCATTTCTGATGCGGAGCGGCTGCTTGAGCTATTCGACAAACTATCCAAACCCGACCAACAAGCCAATGAAGTGCTAAAACGCGCAGCGCTGGTGATGACATTAACTGCCTGGGAAACCTTTATTGAAAGCTGGCTCAGAGCACAGGTATGTCAAAAGCTGGCGGCGCTCAAAGGCAGTTTTGCCGGCGACTATATCCAGAAGAAATTCACCGACGCCATCAATCGGCTACATAACCCTGACGCCACCAAAGTGCGACAACTGAGTCTGGAGTTTTTGCAGTTTGATGTCACCGACCAGTGGCAGTGGAACAACTTCGATAAACAGATGGTTTGTACTCAACTGAACAAATATCAGGCCTTGCGCGGAGAAGTGGTGCATCAGGGGCGGTCGAGTCACGACCCGAAAAATCCGCATTTGGTAAAACGCGATGAGCTGGATAAAGCGATTCGGTTTTTTCGGGAATTGGTGAAAGTGACAGTCGGATAGTCGTCGGTTTTCCGACGCTGGGCATAGAGCACGAATGAAACGACGGCTTATCAGACGCAATAAAAATCAGCAGTCCGTTTTGCTGCACACATACGGCACGCCAGTAAAACCTGCCGATTTCCGTGCCGATGGCCCCTGGCCTGAAACAACCGCCCACACCCGACAGCTCTGTAAAAGAAAACGCTGAGCAGCGAAACGGAAGCGTCACAATCGGACATCAGCCAAAATACAGAAATTTCTTCAAATTGAAGCAAAATAATAGTGCTGAGTTTTATTGCAATAACAGACAACTGTTCAAAATAAGAGTGCAGGTCGAACACATAGTAAATGTGTATGGCCAATAGTAAACAAGGGGCACGGGGCAAGACCTGATCCGAGGCATCTTATGTGTAGAAAGCATCTTTCTGGCAAAGTAAGGAAGTTCAATGACTGAAAAAGAAATGCTAGAGCATTTTGACTACATAGATGGTATGCAAAAAGCTCAAATGCTTGTTATTCGCCTGTTAGTTAAGCAAAACCCAAAAATTGCAGAGCAACTTAGAGGCTATCTTCTCAACGCTGATGCTAATGGCTGGCATGACAACCTAAATCAGATTCAACGTGAAGCAATGGAAAATTATATTGCCGATCTTACTTAGCCAAAATGTCATACATAACAAGGTGCTATTGTCATCGCTTGCGCAGCAGGGACGACCGCGCTCAAGCCGGCCCAAAGCTAACAGTTATATGCGTGTCTAGCTCCGTTTCGAAAGGAATAATTTATGTCACAAGTTCCTAGTATTAGAAAACTAATTATTAAAAATTTTGGATGTATAGGCAGTACGCCCGTAGAACTGGATATTGATAAGATCGTTGTTTTAGTTGGCCCAAACAATGCTGGAAAAAGTACAATTCTAAGAGCTTATGAGGCTGTTACTGATTTTATTAAATTAACAGAAGATGATTTCCATAACAAACAAGTTGCAGTTGATAATTATCCAGAAATAGAAGTTCATTCAATATCGACTGATGAAAATAAACCAGGTGAAGAATGGTGTCTTGATCAAGGTAATGGAACATTTCTGGTTAGAGAAAAGTGGACGTGGCTTGGTACAAATAGAGAGCCAGAAAGAGTTGGTTTCAATGTCAATTTAGATCGATGGGCTAAAGGCACTGATAAAGAAAAAATGCCTTGGGGTCCAAATAATGTAGCAAAAGCACGAAGACCAAAACCTCATAGAGTAAACACATTTGATGATCCTGAAGTTCAATCAAAAGCAATCACATCACTTCTAAAAAGTTTGCTAGAAGAGAGTATTCATAGCATCAAAGAAAATGATGATGATGAAAAATCTAAATATGAAATTTTAGTTGAAAGCCTTAAGACTCTGCGTGATTCATCCAAAGTTACTCAACAAGAAAATATTCAGAGCCTTGAACGTAATGCAAATCAAATTATTAGTAAGATATTTCCAAGCCATGAGTTAAAAATATCGGCCCCAGAAAGTTCGGCTCCAATAAAAATAGATCTACTTGGCAATGAGTTTTCAATTGAAATGGGTCCTGTTGGTGGACTAAGTTTTCCATTAGAAAAACAAGGAAGTGGTAGTAGAAGAACTGCATTATGGACTATTTTAAAATTGCTTGCAGATAGAGGTATTCGTGCTCGAAATGCGGGAGCTAAAGCACAATCCTATCATGAGCCAGTGGGTCCAAATACAGCACATGTTATACTACTGGATGAGCCTGAAGTGAGCCTTCACCCTTCGGCAACCGAAATCGCACGAGACGTACTTTATTCGTTGCCAGATAATGATAATTGGCAAATTATGGTAACAACTCACTCACCCAGCTTCATTGACTTAACAAAAGATCATACAACTATTATTCGGGTTGAAAAGAACCAAGATGAACAGATTAAAACAACAACATTATTCAAACCTGAATCAGCCCAGCTTGATGATGATGACAAAGAGAATTTAAAACTTATTAATTTATTTGATTCTCATATTTCAGAAGCATTTTTTGGTGGAAAAGTCATTGTTGTTGAAGGTGACACCGAATATTCAGCATTTAATTACATTAAAAATAATGAACATAAAAATGGCAACAACTCCTACCATGATTTAAGTATCATTAGAGCTCGAGGGAAAGTCACTGTTGCTTCCATGATGAAAGTTTTGAATCACTTCGAGAAAAAATACTTTGTCCTTCATGACTCTGATGTGCCTGAATGTGAATCAAAGAGAAAAAATAAAGGACTAAGCACTGAGAGCTCTATCGTTTATGATAAGTTCATGATGGCTAATCCTGCTTGGGCTAATAATGAAAAAATTTATGCTCAGTATTCAGAACGAGCAAAAGTAGTCGCTTCTGTCATTAATTTTGAAGATGCATATTTTGACGAAACCATTGGAAGTGACAAACCTGAAAACTGTATAAATCACATCAAGACTGATCCTATCATGTATAATAAAATTAAATCGTTACTTGATAGCATCATTGGTATAGACGATATCCCACTACCCGAAGGTGCTGTTATGTGGCCAACTATAGACGACTTATATAATGCGGTACAAATCCGTTTGTCATCAGTTAAAATCAATGATCAAGCATAAAAATATAACAAAAAATTGAAACTGGACGGCACTGCGTACCGCTATTTAAGTAAATAGTTGATTGTCCGCAACTCGTTCAAACCAACCATTCGAAGTTTCAAACAAAGGCAGCCAATGCTGCTTTTGTTTTACTTTAAACGGGATATTTACCCCTCCGCCCTTCGCTGCTCTCAGGGCGTTTAGTCGGCAAAGCGCAACATTAGTTGCGCTTCGAAACCCCGACTTCACCCGTCAAAAACGTCCGATAAGAACTATTGCCGCTGACCAGCTGATACGGATAACCCAAAGCCTCTAAATGCCCTTCAATCTCGGCAGGTTCGCCAATCTCAAAGCCTGCCAATACATCACCGGTGGCGGCGCCGTGGTTGCGGTAGTGGAATAAGGTGATGTTCCATTTCTCGCCGAGGGTGTTGAGGAAGTTCATCAGCGCGCCGGGGTATTCCGGGAAGTTGAGGACTTGTTCGTTGACCAGGCGCGGTGGCATGCCGCCGACCATGTGGCGGACGTGCAGTTTGGCCAGTTCGTCACCGGACAAATCTTGGAACTGATCACAGGTGGTGGTCAGCAGTTGCGCCATTTATGCCGTATTCGAGGTTTGTAACTCAAAACTTGGCTTTGTAAGTGAGATCGGCAATTTCTAAGTCAAAATCTGCTTTTGTAAGTAGATTGGTGTTCTTGTAAGTGTTTACACGGTGAATGACATAGGCCGTGTGAACGAAGTGCCGCCATGAGTGAGTATTAGAGGTGGCACTTTTATTCCCTTCTCAGAGCTCAGAGCGCTCATTCGGGAAATTGCAGATACACGGGCGACCACAAGGGTCGCCCCTACCCCTCCGGCCCTTCGCAAAGCTCAGGGCGTTCAGTCGACGAAGCGCAACATTAGTTGCGCTTTGAAACCCCGACTTCACCCGTCAAAAAAGTTCGATAAGAACTATTGCCGCTGACCAGCTGATACGGATACCCGAGCGCATCTAAATGCTCGGCAATTTCCGCGTGTTCGCCAATTTCAAACCCAGCCAACACATCACCAGTGGCGGCGCCGTGGTTGCGGTAGTGGAATAAGGTGATGTTCCATTTCTCGCCGAGGGTGTTGAGGAAGTTCATCAGTGCGCCGGGGTATTCCGGGAAGTTGAATTGGTAGACTTGTTCGTTGACCAGGCGCGGTGGCATGCCGCCGACCATATGGCGCACGTGCAGTTTGGCCAGTTCGTCGTCGGACAGGTCCTGAAACTCATACCCAGCATCCGTTAGTGCTTGCGTGACTTGGGCCAGTTCCTGGGCGCCGTTTCTAAGCTTAATGCCGACAAAAATATGCGCTTTGTTGTCCGAGGCGTAGCGGTAGTTAAATTCGGTGATGGCGCGGCCGCCGAGTGTCTGGCAGAAGCGGCGGAAACTGCCTTTTTCTTCCGGGATAGTGACGGCGAATACCGCTTCTTTTTTCTCACCCAGTTCACAGCGCTCGGACACGTATCTGAGCGTGTCAAAGTTCAAATTCGCACCGCTTAATACCGCGGCCAGCTGCGTCTGCTCAGTCACATCGCCGGTCTGGCTATGTTGCTGGGCGTATTTTTTCAGGCCCGCTAAAGCCAAAGCACCGGCCGGTTCGGCCACAGCGCGTAAGTCTTCAAAGATGTCTTTGATCGCAGCGCAGATCTCGTCGCTGGAGACTGTCACCACTTCGTCGCAAAACAGCTGGGCCAGCTTGAAATTTTCAGTGCCGATGCGTTTGACCGCGACGCCGTCAGCGAACAGGCCTACCCGGTCCAACGTCACAGGTTCACCGGCTTTCAGCGCGGCATCTAAACAGGCGGCGTCGTCCGGCTCTACGCCAATCACCCGCACATTCGGCAGTACCGCTTTGATATAGACCGCCATACCGGCCAATAAGCCACCGCCGCCAACCGGAATAAACACGGCGTTTAACTGGTTGTTTTGTGTCAGTAATTCTTTGGCGACAGTGCCTTGCCCGGCAATGACATCGACATCGTCAAACGGCGGAATGTAAATGGCGCCGGTGCTTTTTGCCAGTTCGATGGCGTGGCGGTTGGCTTCATCAAACGCCGTGCCGTGCAGCAGCACATTGCCGCCAAAACCGCGCACCGCGCTGACTTTGATTTCCGGCGTGGTGATTGGCATCACTATCGTTGCGTGCAGACCCAGTTTGCTGGCTGACAACGCCACGCCCTGCGCATGGTTGCCGGCGGATGCACAAATAACGCGGGTGCTGTCCAAAGTGCCGGAAGCTGAAGCTTTGGCCGCTACCTTGTGCAGCTTATGAAAAGCGCCACGCAGCTTAAAGGAATACACCGGCTGATGGTCTTCGCGTTTCAGTTCCACCTGGCAACCTAAGCGTTTGCTGAGTTTTGGCATCGTCTGCAGCGGGGTTTCCACCGCCGCCTGATACACCGGCGACAGCAGGATTTCGCGCAGATAATGTTGTTGCAAAGCTGCGCGTTCGTCTGCCGGATGGGCATGGAGTGCAGCAGCGCCCTTTTCTGCAACAGACACGGGCACTTGTTGTAACGCAGTCATTTTTTTCGCCTTTCTGATTGGCCGGCTTTGCTTTTAAGCAGCAAACGCCGGCCTGAAACTATTAGTCTTCCAGCTTGGACAAATCGCGCACTGCGCCTTTGTCGGCCGAGCTCGCCAGTAAGGCATAGGCTTTTAAAGCCGGGCTGACATAACGGGTGCGGTCCACCGGTTTCCAGCCTTGTTTGCCTTTGGCGTCCATGGCGGCTTTGCGCGCCGCCAGAGTTTCGTCAGAAATTCGAATATTAATACTGCGGTTCGGGATATCGATGTCGATGCCGTCGCCATCTTCGACCAGCGCAATAGCGCCGCCGCTGGCTGCTTCCGGTGACACGTGGCCAATCGACAGTCCAGAAGTGCCGCCAGAGAAGCGACCGTCGGTGACTAAAGCACAGGCTTTGCCCAGGCCCATCGATTTTAAGTAGCTGGTTGGGTACAACATTTCCTGCATACCCGGGCCGCCTTTTGGCCCTTCGTAGCGAATGACCACCACATCACCGGCTTTGACCACGCCGCCTAAAATGGCGGTCACGGCGTCGTCCTGCGATTCAAACACCCGCGCCACGCCGTTAAACACCAGGTTGTCTTTATCCACCCCGGCGGTTTTGACGATACAGCCGTTTGGTGCCAGGTTGCCGAATAACACGGCCAGGCCACCGTCCTGCGAGTACGCATGTTCTTTGCTGCGGATACAGCCGTTTTCACGGTCATCATCCAGTGTCGGGTAGCGGCAGTTTTGCGAAAACGCCTGGGTGGTGCGGATCCCGGCCGGGCCGGCGCGGTAGAAATCTTTTACAGCTTGGTCTTGCGTGGTAACGATATCAAAACGGCTTAACACGTCGCCAAGTGAACTGCCGGCCACATGCGGCGTGTCCGGGTTGACCAGGCCAGCGCGTTGTAACTCGGCCAGAATGGCGACGACACCACCGGCGCGGTGCACATCTTCCATATGGTATTTCTGCGTCGACGGCGCCACTTTGGATAAATGCGGCACGATGCGCGACAGCCGGTCGATGTCGGCCATGCCAAAATCGACTTCGGCTTCAATGGCGGCGGCCAATAAGTGCAGCACTGTGTTGGTGGAACCGCCCATCGCGATATCCAGCATCATGGCGTTTTCAAAAGCGGTTTTATTGGCGATAGAACGCGGCAGTGCGCTGGCGTCATCTTGCTGATACCAGCGGCGCGTCAGCTCCATAATGCGGGTACCGGCACTGATAAACAGCTCGCGGCGGTCGGCGTGCGTCGCCAGCATCGAACCATTGCCCGGCTGGCCTAAACCTAATGCTTCGACTAAACAGTTCATCGAGTTGGCGGTGAACATGCCTGAACAAGAGCCACAAGTCGGGCAGGCGCTGCGTTCGATTTTTTCGCTGTCTTCATCCGACACTTTCGGGTCGGCGGCAGACACCATGGCATCGACTAAATCGAGTTTGATGATTTGGTCTGAAAGTTTAGTTTTGCCGGCTTCCATCGGGCCACCGGAGACAAAAATCGCCGGGATATTCAGGCGCAGCGCGGCCATTAACATGCCCGGGGTGATTTTGTCGCAGTTGGAAATACAGACCATGGCATCAGCGCAGTGGCCGTTGACGACATATTCGACTGAGTCGGCGATGATTTCGCGCGACGGCAGGCTGTACAACATGCCACCGTGGCCCATAGCGATACCGTCATCGATGGCGATAGTGTTGAATTCTTTGGCGATGCCGCCGGCGGCTTCAATGGCTTCTGCCACTAATTTGCCCAAATCGCGCAGATGCACATGGCCCGGCACAAATTCGGTGAACGAGTTCACCACGGCGATGATCGGCTTACCAAAGTCGGTGTCTTTGACACCAGTGGCGCGCCACAAGGCACGGGCACCCGCCATATTGCGGCCTTCGGTGGTCGTGGCTGAACGTAATTTAGGCATGCAATTTACTCCTGCATAGGCAAATTTAATGATGCGGCGCCAGCTTTTGTGTATCTGGAAGATGCATGCGCCAGCATCGGGTTTTGGGTTCAGGGCCACTTGGTTGTAACGTCACCGCCTGTGGCAGTGATCATGCCGGGCTCTTATTTGTTGCCCGTGCTTTTTTTGTTGCCGGATTTCGGTCCGGCACCGTCTATTAAATACTTGCTGCTGTCACGTTGCTTCACTGGGCTCTGGTGAACACATGGAGCAGACCCTCTGCGGCAGGGACGCCGCAGAGGAGCCTACAAGGATGTATTCACGGCGTGTCTGCGGAATGTTTCGCCAGAGTCCAGCACAACGATATCGCCTTGTTCTTCAAGCCCGCAGCGCACCGGCTTCCGCTTGGTGCAGCTCCAGATCCAGCACGTCGTACAGCTTATTCAGCTGATTGACCAGCAGGCTGATCGGCTTGTCGCTGACCACGCTTAAGGTTATCAGTAAACCAGTCAAATCAGCCAGCGGCTTTAATTCAAGGCCGGCTAAAGTAAAACCGCGGTAGCGCGTGACTTGCAATAAACGTTCAATCGCGACGGCTTCATGCCGGGTGTGGATCGTCAAAGTATGCTGGTGGCTTTTGGCTGCGTTGCTCATGGTTATTCCTCCCACTGGGGTAAGTCGGTCATCATGTCGTGGTTGGCGGCACCTGGCGGTACTAATGGCCAGACGTTGTCCGTTTCGTCGATGCGTACGTGTAACAAATAAGGGCCTGGCCAGCTGAACATGGCGTCTAAGGCCGATTCCACTTCGTCTTTGTGGCTGATGCTATGGCCGGGAATGGCAAAAGCAGCGGCTAAAGAGACAAAATCCGGGTTGTCGGATAAATCGGTTTCGCTATAACGGCCGGCGAAAAACAGCTGTTGCCATTGTTTCACCATGCCAAGGCGCTGGTTGTCGATCACGACGATTTTGACCGGCAGGCGGAAGCGCTTAATGGTCGCCAGTTCCTGCACGTTCATCATAAAAGAGCCGTCGCCGGTGACCAGTACGCTGGTATCCTGCGGCCGCGAGATTTTGGCGCCAATCGCCGCTGGCAAGCCAAAGCCCATAGTGCCTAAGCCGCCGCTGGATAAATGGTTACGTGGTGAGTTAAAGCGCATGTGTTGCGCCACCCACATTTGGTGCTGGCCAACGTCGCAGCTGACCACGGAATTGTCCGGCATCCGTTCACTCAGCTGTTTCAGCAGCAGTGGCGCGTAGATACGCTCGCCCGGATGGTCGTAACGCCAGCCGTGTTTCGCTTTCAGCGCGGCGCAGTGCGACTGCCATGCGCTGTAATCTCCGGCTACTGTCATGGCTGGCAAAAGCGCTTTTAAATCGCCTAACATGGCAACTTCGGCAACACGTAATTTGTTGATTTCTGCAGGGTCGATATCGATATGAATGACCTTGGCTTCAGGCGCGAATTTCTTCAGATTGCCGGTCACCCGATCATCAAAACGCGCGCCTAAACAGAGCAGCAAATCGGTTTGTTGCACGGCGATATTCGCCGCCTGCGTGCCGTGCATGCCGAGCATGCCTAAATACAACGGGTTGGTTTTTTCCACCGAACCCATCGCTTTTAACGTGGTGACCGAAGGCATACCGGTGGCGGTTAAAAAGGCATTCAGTTCTGCCAGCGCGTCGGCCATATGCACGCCACCGCCGATGTAGGCCATCGGTTTTTGCGCCTGCTGCAGTAAAGCGCGGGCAGCGGCGATCTGTGTGGCCAGGCCGGAGCAATCTGGTGCAGCGGTGGCTGTGGTCAAATGCAGCGGTTGGTAATCCACTTGCGCTAACTGCACATCTTTTGGGATATCCACCAGCACCGGGCCGGGCCGGCCGCTTTGCGCTAACACAAAAGCTTCGCGTAAAGTTGCCGCTAAATCGGCGACATCGCGCACATAAAAACTGTGTTTGGTGCAGGTCAGGCTCAGGCCCAATACGTCGACTTCCTGAAAGGCATCTGTACCGGCAACCGCTTGCGACACCTGGCCGGTGATGGCCACCACCGGCACAGAATCCAGCAGCGCGTCGGCTAAGGCGGTGATGAGGTTGGTGGCGCCAGGGCCTGAAGTGGCCAGGCAAACGCCAGTCTGACCGCTGGCGCGGGCATAACCGATCGCGCTGAAGCCGCCGCCTTGTTCATGGCGGCACAGGTAGTGTTTAACCGGGCTTTGGTAGAGCGCGTCGTAAATCGGCATGATAGCCCCGCCCGGATAACCGAACACGGAATGCACACCGTGCTCTGTTAATAATTTCACTACCAATTCTGCGCCTGTCATACCCGTATCCTCTGTCTTGCCGGCCTGTGCCGGCTATCGTCGCTGTGCTAATCCGCCCATTTCCGCCGCCTGCGTTTTTTCACTGGCCCAGAAAGTACAAAACCCCCGGACCTTGCGGTGCGGGGGTTTTGTCGGAATCTGATTATTTTACGGTCTCAGTCCCAAACAGCAGCCCCCGCGGCGACTAATAATCACCACGTTTACGAGGACCACAATAATGTTCAGGATGGTTGTTTTACGCATAATGTTTGTAGCAATAACTCTGTTGGTTATATGTCTGAAAATGGCTATGACAACTTGGTCATAGCGAAACGCTATTAGAAATAGCCGTCTGCATGGCCTAAGTCAACAGTTATTTTCCGTTTCGACAAAATCAGCCGTAAAAACGTCTGTGGATTAACATTTGTACAGAGCCTGGCGACAGAATCTACATCAACCCGCGGCTTGGCAGTGTGGCTATGGATTGGGTAGACTCAGAGGATCCGCGATTCAGGCCGGCGCTGCCACAACTTCAGGTGCTATGGACCAACTCGAGCTGTTTGACTTACCCAACCCCTGTATCGGGGTGTGCCAGAGCAATAACCGCGGTTATTGCATGGGTTGTCTGCGCTCGCGTGATGAACGCTTTAACTGGCATCAGAAACCGGCTGCCGAACGCGCCCGCATCCTGAAACTGCTGGAACAACGCCGCGCCCGCCGCGATGCGGCGCGGCTGGCCGGTAAACCCGATACCAGCCTTGAAGCTGATCAACCGCCGTCCACACCAGATTTATTTGGTTTCTGAGCCCAGGATTCATCGGCTGCTGTTAAGGATCAACCAGCAAAGCGAAGCGCAATTCAAAAGTGGTGCCGAGTCCTTCCTGACTGCTGAAACTAATCTGCCCGCCCATATATTCCACCAGTTTTTTACTGATCGACAACCCAAGGCCGGTGCCGGGATGGCTTTGCTCAGGTGGCTGATCCAGCTGGGTGAAAGGCTCAAAAATTTTACTCTGTTGGGCGGCCGGAATACCAGGACCCTGGTCCTGCACGCCGATAATCAGCTGATGCTCCTCGCAGCGCGCCCACATCATCACCACACTGTGCTGCGGCGAAAACTTCACCGCGTTGGATAGCAGATTGGCGATCACTTGTTGCAGCCGGTCCGGATCCAGATTCACCACCGCATGCGGCGCCTGGTCGTTAAACAGGATTTTGGAGCCAAATTCCTGCGCATAACCCTGCAAATTATGCGCACAGGCGCGCAGTAACTGGCTGGCATCCACAGGAATCGCTGTCACTTCGAGCTTGCCTTGTTCAATCTTTTGCAGGTCAAGTAAGTCATTGACTAAAAACAACAAACGTTCTGAATTTTGCTGGCAGATCCGCGCCATCTCTTCGGCGCGTTTTGGAATGTCGCCCAAAGCGCCGCCCATAATTAAACCGATACTGGCACGGATAGCGGTCAGTGGGGTGCGCAGTTCATGGCTGACGTTGGCGATAAATTCGTTTTTATGTTGTTCAGCCAGCGCCTGGCGGCTGATGTCTTCAAATACGGTGATGCCATAGCCAATCTCACCCGTTTCGAGATAACCGGGCCAGCCCCAGCAGCGCACCACGGTCTCGCCACTACTGGTTTGCAACAACGCGGCATCAATAAACAGATTTTCACCGCGCAGTGCCGCCATCGCCGGTAACTGAGTCGCCCGCAGTGGCAGGCCGCTGGTTTTGTCGCGCAGGTGCGCCATCATTTGCAACGGCACGCCGGGCTGACTGTCCTGACCAAACAAGCGGCTCGCTGCATGATTGTGGTAATAAGTTTTTTGCTGTAAATCAACCACTTCCAGAGCTAACGGCAAATCATCCAGCCATTGCCGGTATTGGTGTTGTGTCACCGCCATCAATCTCTGTTGTTGTGCCTGGACCGCGCGATGCAGGATAAACACCATCATCACCGCGGTCAGCAAAAAGTTCAGCCAGGAACTGACACCCTGCATGTATAAATCGAGATTGGTTTGGGTGTGCAACAGCCCCGAGCTGTAGCCAATAAAATTCGCCAGGAAGATGGTCAGCGCCAGCGCACAGACCAGATACATAGAGCGCTCTGAAAACAAAAAGCCGGTGATGAGGCAGCCGCAAATTAACCAAAAAGTACCGTTGGCTGCCAATCCAAAGCTATACAAACCGCCCGCACCGAGCAGCAGCATCACAGTGATAATCAAAAAGCCTTTGAACTGCACGGATAAACGTTGCCGGTTCAGCGCAGTGATAATCACCAATGTAGCAATAACCAAATGCACCGCGTACAAATTAAGCCAGCCGGTATGAAAGATCCGCAACAGTGACACCGGCAACACCACAGCGGTCAGGATTAATAAATCGCGCCACAACGAGTTGAGAAACTGATCGGTGATCTGGAGTTTTTGTTGTTGTAACCAGGACGGTGGCTTGGACTGCTGCAAGATTAGAGTTCGCTTATTCAGAACGACTGAAACGTTAAAAGTAGAACGCCGTAGTCAGATTGCCAGCGAAAAACTGCAGGCGGTGCAAGATCAAACGAAAGAAGCGGCGCCCGGCCCTTTAAAAAGTCCGCTGTCACTGCACTTCCACACAAATGGGGTGCGACTAACATCAGTCACAGGGGACCGGGGGACTTGCTCGGAACCAGGGCGCCAAACACGGGAAATTGCAGCGGCTCGATTGAACCGCTGCCGGATGATCAGTTAAACCAGCTGCGCAGCTGCCAGGCAGACAGTTGGGTGGCAGTTGCTTCCGCTTCGTTCCAGCCGTTTTTCAGACTGTTATCCTGCAGTAGTTCCGCCGGCAACGCCTGTGGCTCCGCCGACAGGTTCAGCAGCACAATGCTCTTTTTCCCTGCCAGTTCGCGGCTGATTTGCAGCAATTTGCCGTCATTCAGCACTTTTGCTTCATAGCTGCCGGCGACGCCAAATTCGGCACGTTGTTGTTTTTGTGCAATCAGGAATTTGTACAGAGACCACAGCGATTTGGCATCTTGTTGCTGGTCCGCCACCGTCACTTTGGCGGCCAGCTGCGCTTGCAGAAACGGCGTCCACCAGCTGGTTTCACGCTGTGGCGGGAACAGTTGGTCTGATTGCACCCAGGCATTTGCCGCTGTGGTGAAACCGGCCTGCGGGCTTTGGTCCCACAACATTGGCGCGCGGCGCTGAATATGTTCGGCATCCGACGCCTGATTCAGACCAATTTCTTCACCGTAATACAGATAAGTACTGCCGGGTGAAGTCAGCAACATCGCAGCCGCCAGCTTGGCTTTGGCCAAATCGCCCTGTAACTGCCAGCCCAGCCGGGGTTGGTCGTGGTTGGTCAGAAACGGGCTGAAATAACCCATCGCCACACCGGCAGCTTTCCGCGCGTTGAAATTGGCCTGCAGCAATGGTTCGGTAGCGGCTGCTCCAGCACTATTCATAGTGCCAAATTCAGCTTTGACCCCACCATTGCCTTGCAACAGCTCCAGCACTTTATAACCAAATTCAAAATCAAAACCGGCATCGAGCGCCTTGCCATCACCGGCGTATTTGGCTGCCACCGGCAGGTCGGCCCAGGCTTCACCAACCAGCATCGCGTCTGGCTGCACTGACTTGACGTATTGGGTAAAATCTTTCCAGTATTCGATGGTTTCCGCAGTATCAGCCTGACCATCCGGCCCGGTTTCAATGGCATACCGTACCGCGTCTAAGCGAAACCCTGCCACGCCTAAATCCAACCAGTATTTCGCCATTTTTTTCATCTCAGCGACCACATCCGGATGGGTCAGATTCAGATCGGGCTGCGACGCGCCAAAGGCGGCGTAATAATATTCTTTGCGGCCTTCATGATAATGCCAGACCACTTTCGGGTCGGTTTTGCTGGCGTCCCAGGCTGGGCCCCAGCCATCAGTTGGCAGATCTTTGCGCCAGATAAAATAGTCTTTATACGGCGCTTCACCGGCGGCAGAACGTTTAAACCAGTCGTGTTGGTCTGAGATATGGTTAATGACTAAGTCGAGGATAATGCGGATATTTTTTGCTTTGGCTGCATCAATCAGCGCTTTGAATTCCTGCTGACTGCCGTAGTCGGTTTCGACCTGATAAAACTCGGTAAAGTCATAACCGTGGTAACTCGGCGCTTCAAACATCGGTGTGAGCCACAACGCATTGACGCCTAAATCGGCCAAATACGGCAGCTTCTGTGTGATGCCGTTAAAATCGCCGGTGCCATCAGCGTTACTGTCGGCAAAACTGCGTGGCCAAATCTGATAAAACACCGCGTCCTGCCACCAAGGTTTAGTGGCTACGACTGTTTGTGTTTGGCTGGCCTTTGCTTCGGTAGCCATTGGTGCAGTGACAGCCGCGCTAACAGGCTTGTTGGCCTCAGGGGCTGGCTGGCAGGCTGACAACAACGCCGCCAGCAATGACACTTTCAGTGCAGGTACAGCACGGCGACAGGCAAAAGCGACAGGGGAAAAGGCAGTACGCAGCGTTGTTCTGGTCATGGGCGGCTCCGGTGAATAAAGACCGCCTCAGCTTAGTCGAAGTCAGCGTACCGCGAATAGCACCGCTTTGGTGCAAAACCACTGCATACGTTTGCAGTGGCTTTGGCTGTGGTATGCATCAGGCAAAAATCAGTGGCCAGTCAGACGTTTACCAAAAGAAATGGCATAAGCGGCTGAGCGCATCGCCAGAATAGGATCAGCACTCGGGCTGATGCCGCTACTCAGCACGTTGGGGTCAAAATTCACCTGGTCGCAAGCGTTGTCGCCCTGCGAACGCAGCGTTACCAAACCGGCATCCAGCGTTTTGCGTGACGCTGGCCACTGCACGGACGGGTCCAGCAGATTATCGCCGGCCTCAGCCAGCACCAGCTGCAACTTAAATTGCACCGGCCCCTGCTGGAGCTGCTTTGCCAGTCGCTGTTGCAGAAACTCGCTGGGTTTAGCGGCAATTTCAGCAGCAGTTAACCCTTTCACCCCATCCACCGGTTGCAGCTGCCAGCGTACGGCCTGCTGCTGATCATTTTGATTCGTCAGCATAAAGCTATGCAGGCCAAAGTATGGCGTATTGGCATAACTGGCCGGTGGTGGTGTGCTGGCCAGAAATTTGGCCTGCGGCTGGGTATCCGGATGCGCGGCGCGGTACGCGGCCACTTTTGCCAAATCCGGTTTACCGTCTGGCCCCGGGATCAGCGTTTTTAACAAACCAAGAAATGACTCGGGATCTTTGGCACCAAACATCGGCGTCGACAGCAAGGCAAAATGCTGCAACTCGCCGTTCTTGAGCTTGATTTGCAGCGCCAGCCCACGCGGTGAGCGGCTGTTTTCGGCGGCTTTCGGATTACCGCCCGCCATCGAAAAACGCCCGAGCAACGGGTAAGTATCGCCGCTGAATAACACAGATTTACTATAGGGTTGGATGGCGGCTGCGCCCTGAAAGTCACCGGCAACACAAAAGCCTTTGGCGTGGCCTTTGCGCACGCCAGGGTGCTCACCAAAAATTTTGGCAAAGGTATCAATAAATTCTGGTGCGGTGGCAGATTCTGCACTAACGGGTAGCGCCAGGCTCAGCAACATGGCAACAATAAGTGGTCTTAACCGTGGTTTTACTTGGGGCATTTTGGGTCCTTGGGCAATTGAGCTACATAGCTTGTAGCCCACCGGACCGGCAACTTGGGCATTTGTGTGCAGGGACTGCGGTCAAGTGCTGAATATCAGCGACAACAGCCCGAAATGGTCCATGACGGGCTTTATTGAAAGCATCAACGACGGATTTTCCGCAGCACCTGCCGTAAACCGGCAAAACGCTGTTTATCGGTTTTTTTCCGTACATTCAGTGCCGGGTGCCAGGCATTGAGCGCCAGGCTGATCCGGGTCTGCAGCCCCAGATAAGGGTTCACCCGGTGTCCCAGCCAGCTCGGGAAGATGTACATATCACCATCTTGCGGTGTCACAGCGAAACTCTGCTCCCGTAACGGCACTGGACTGTGAATATTCAGCGGGCAACTTTGTTGGTTGATAAACACCGTTTCGCCGCCAACACCGGCGCCGCCACAACGCAGATAATAAAATGCACTGACGACAACGCCGCTACGGAAGTGATCATGCGCTTTATTAAAATGTCCGGTTTCATTGCAATTCGCCCAAATTTCCATTTGCCACAAATCTGGGTCCAGTGGCGTCTCAAGGGCGAAAAATTGTTGCGCCCAGGCCGACAGATGGGCAGGAATTGTATCGGTAAATTCCCGTATCGCCGGCTCCTGTCGATCCTGCAGCTCGGAAGGCGAATGCCAGCCGCCAACATTGGTTTTACTGACCGACGGTAACTGCTCACGCAGTGCCAGAACTTCATCAATCAAGGCGGGATTTAAACGCTGCGCCTGTGGCCAGGTTACTCTGAGCACCTGGCTTGGAAACAACTGCAGTAACTGATACATATTAACGTCAATCTTCTAAGAATCTGTCACGATCTTATCAACAGTTGCACCACCGTGCCAATTCACTGCGTAAGCTTTTTTGCCTGTTAGCAGCTGAATCAATTAAGTTTATTCTGAAACCATCAAGCCTCTGTTAAACTGCGGCAACTGATTTTGTTGAAGATCAAACCGCCCTGATGCAACTGCTGAATCTGCTTGAATGTGCTGACTTTATACCGACCATCGCCAGTTGGCACTTTACCGAATGGCACGCTTTGTTCCCGCATAAAACGGTGGAGGATTTCGCCGCTGACCTGCGTGAGTCATTGCAGCGGGATGGGCTGCCACAAACCTGGGTATTGCTCGATGGACAGGGCGAACCGATTGGCACTGCGTCTTTGTTGCTGTCAGATATGACCACCAATCAGGATTTAAGCCCTTGGCTGGCCAATATCTACATTCATCCGCTACAACGCGGCAAAGGCTTAGGCAAACAAGTGGTGCTGCATGTGATGGCAGAGGCGCGTCAGCGCGAGCTCAGAAAGCTGTATCTGTTTACTGAAGACCAGCAGGCTTTTTACGAAAAACTGGGCTGGGAACTGCACCACCGCGAGTTCTATGAGAACCATTGGGTCGCGGTGATGCAGTATGAGTTTTTCTGATTAGCTAGCACCAGGCTGATAGTGATAGGCGTAATACACCACCGGGATCACCAGTAACGTCAACACCGTCGACACGCCTAAACCGGCAATCAGCGCCACCGCCAGACCACCGAAGATCGGGTCATCCAAAATAAACATCGCGCCTAACATCGCCGCCAGTGCAGTCAGGATAATAGGCCGCGCCCGCACCGCGGAAGCGTGCACCACGGCCTGCTCCAGCGCGACACCGGCGGCGGTTTGTTGCTGAATGGCATCGACCAGCAAAATCGAGTTGCGCACAATAATGCCGGCCAGCGCAATCATGCCAATCATCGATGTGGCCGTGAACTGCACGCCGAGCAGCCAATGGCCCGGCATAATGCCGATAATCGTTAGTGGAATAGGCGCCATGATCATCAGCGGCACGCCGTAGGATTTAAACTGCGCCACCACCAGCAGGTAAATCATGATAAGGCCGACGCCATAAGCGATACCCATGTCGCGGAAAGTCTCAAAAGTGATTTGCCACTCGCCGTCCCACTTGATGCTGATCTGGTCGGTATTGGTTGGCACACTGAATAGTTGTTGCGCAGGCGCCGCGCTTTGTTGTGACAGCGTGGCTTTCACATCCAACATGCCGTATAGCGGGCTGTCCGGGCCACCGGCCAGGTCGGCTGTGACAAATACCACTGGTCGTAAGTCTTTGCGATAAACCGTATTTTCCCGCGTGGTTTCGACTTTGCGCGTCAGTTCAGACAACGCAATCAGCTGGCCGGTCTGGCTCACCACCGGCAACTGGCCAAGCGCTGTCCAGTTGGCCAGCACGCCTTCGCCCAGTTGCAGTTCAACCGGTGTCAGCTGGCGTTTATGATCGTCCCGGACAAAAGTCGCGATCTGACCGGCTACCGCCATCTGCAAAGTCTGGTTAATCGCTTCGACCGACACGCCAAGTAACGCGGCTTTTTGCTGATCAGCGATAAGCTGCCAGCGCGGCTGCGGCGCTTCGACCGTGCTGTCGATATCGACCAGCAGTGGCGTTTGGGCAAACTGCTGTTGCAGCTTAGTCGCGGCTTTAAGCTGCGCGGGATAATCCGGGCCATAAACTTCGGCGACCAGTGGCGCCATCACCGGTGGTCCGGGTGGCACTTCTACCAGCTTAATACTGGCGCCGGTGCTTTGTTCGAGTTGGCTCAACAGCGGACGCACGCGCAGCGCAATGGCATGGCTTTGTTCGTCACGTTGATGGCGGTCTTGCAGATTGACCTGCACGTCACCCTGCCACGGCAGCTGGCGCAGATAATATTGCCGCACCAGGCCATTAAAATTCATCGGTGCCGCGGTGCCGGCATAGGTTTGTAAATGGGTGACTTCCGGTAAGGTTAAAAGCGCGGTACTGACCTGATTCAGCACGGCCTGGGTTTGCTCCAGTGTGCTGCCTTCCGGCAAATCAACCACCACCTGAAATTCAGATTTGTTATCAAACGGCAGCATTTTCAGCACCACCTGTTGACTGGTGACCAGCAACACCGACATCGTGATCGCCGCCAGTAAGCCAACCAGCAGTTTCACCCGGTTATTACGGCCGGCCCGCGCCTGCAACATCGGTTGCATCAGCCGGCGGAAGAAATGCTCGAGTTTTTCATCCTGTGTTTGATGGGCGCCGGCCGCTGGCGTGCGGTTGGCGAACATTTTCAGGAACAACCAGGGCGTAAAAATAAAGGCGACCAACAGGCTAATCAACATGCCCATACTGGCATTGAGTGGGATCGGGCTCATATAAGGCCCCATCAGACCGCTGACAAAAGCCATCGGCAACAAAGCGGCAATGACAGTGAAAGTAGCCAGAATAGTCGGGCTGCCGACTTCTTCAACCGCCAGCGGTACGGCTTCAGACAGCGGTTTGCCACCCAATAACCAGTGCCGGTGCAGGTTCTCGACCACGACAATGGCATCGTCGACCAAAATACCAATCGAAAAAATCAGCGCAAATAACGACACCCGGTTCAACGTAAACCCGTAGGCCCAGGATGCAAATAACGTCAGCGCCAATGTGATCACGACAGCAGCGCCAACGACAATGGCTTCGCGTTTACCGAGTGCCAGGCCAACCAGCAACACCACCGAAGCGGTAGCGAAAATCAGCTTATGGATCAGCGTGTCAGCTTTGTCTTTAGCGGTGACGCCATAATCGCGGCTGATACTGAGTTCAATTTCCTGACTTAAATAACTCTGTTGCAGCTGCGCCAGTTTGTCCTGCAAGGCGGCAGTGACATCCACCGCATTAAAACCCGGTTGTTTCGCCACGACTACAGTGACAGCCGCAGAACTCAGTGCGCGGCCATCCGAACCAACCGGCTGCAGATGCTGCACATAGGTATCAGGTTCAGCCACCCCGCGGCTGATGTCGGCAACGTCGCGCAAATACACCGGCAACAATTCACCTTGTGCACCGCTACGCACCGCAACCACCAGTTGCGCCACTTCATCAGCGCTGGTTAAAAAGCTGCCGCTTTCCAATTGCACCAGCTGTTGCGGCGCCAGCATCGCCTGGCTGCTGCGCACTGTCCCGGCTTGCTGTAACGCCTGACTTAATTGCGGTAACGACAGCTGATAAGCGCCTAACCGCGCCGGATCCAGCCGCACGCTGATCTGTTCGGCCTGGCGGCCAATGGTATAAATATCGCGGCTGCCGGGCACTTGCTGCAGTTGCTCTTCCAGCGCATTGGCGGCGGCTTGCAGCTCAGCCCGGCCCAGCTGCGGGTTTTTACTCCACAGCGTGACGGCAAAAACTGGTACATCATCGATGCCTTTGGGTTTAATCAGCACAGGACCAATATTGGCAGCAGCGGGCTGCCAGTCGGCTTTGGCATAAAAAGCGTTGTATAAGCGCACTAAAGCGTCCGTACGTTTTTCACCGACTTCAAACTGCACGGTCAGCACGGTGCGGCCAGGCTCAGACACTGAATACACGTGTTTGACGCCGGCGATTTCGGCGATGATTTTTTCTGCCGGTACCGCCACTTGTTGTTCCACCATCGCGGCAGAAGCACCTGAATAGGCAATAAATACATTGGCAAATGTCACTTCAATCTGCGGTTCTTCTTCGCGCGGTGTGACCAGCACCGCAAACAGCCCTAATAACAAACTGACCAGCGCCAGCAGCGGCGTGATCTGATTCTGTTTAAAGGCTGCCGCTAAACGGCCGGAGATCCCAAGGTGCATTATTGTGGCTCCTGCACTGCAGCATTTGCCGCCGGTTGCAGGCTTTGCAGCATCGCCTGCGCATCCAGCGCGATTTGTTGCCCTGCTGTTAGGCCGGATAGCAGCTGGTACTGCTGGTCATTCATTTGCAATACCCGCACTGGTTGTAACAGCGGGTGAGATTGCTGCTGCAGATAAACCATTGCCACTTCACCGCGCCATAACACAGCGCTGGCCGGCAACAATAATTGCTGCTGGCTGCCGGTTTGCAGTTTCAGTTTGGTCCAGCTGCCCGGATACAAGTGCTGCGCGCTGTAATCGGCCACCGGCAATTTCAGCCGCAGCAGAAAACTATGACTGAGCGCATTACCCTGTGGCGCGATAGTCAGATCGGGCGCGCCCAGGCTGAGTTGACTGCCATTGACCAATTGCAGCTCGGCCGCGCTGCTTTGCCGCGCAGCCTGTAATTGTTGTTGCGGTAACTGCGCCGTTAACCGCAGGTGTTCCAGGCTCAGACCGACCAGTAACGGTTTACCGACGGTCGCCAGTTCGCCCAGCTCAACCAGCCGCTGCTGTAAAATGCCGCTGTAAGGCGCACGCACCACGGTTTGTTCCAGTTGCTCTTTCGCCGCACTGGCAGCGGCACTGGCTTGCTGTTGACGGGCTTTGGCAGCATTAAAGTTGGCCTGTGCCAAATCCAGTGCAGCTTTGGCCACCAGGCCCTGCTGATGAATTTGCTGCACCCGCTTCAGCTCTTTGTCCTGTTCGGTGAAACGCACCTGCGCTTCAATAAGCGCAGCTTCGGCCTGCGCCAACCGGGCTTTTTGTTCGGTATCGGTAAAACGCACCACCACAGCGCCTTGCGGCACGAGGTCGTTCACATCAAACGGCAGCTCAATGATCCGGCCCGAGGTTTGGGCCGATATGGTCGACTGCGCTACGGCTTCAACCAGCGCCGGCAATTCCAGCCAGACCGGCTGCGCCTGTGGCGTCAGTGTGTGCCAGTCAGTGGTGGCCGCTGACAGGGGCTGTACAGTGATCATCATCGCGCTGATGACCCAGGTGGCTGAGGCTGTCAGCTGCCGGACCAATCGTTTCATCTGCATATTGCCTCCAAATGTGTTGCGTTGCTGCTGTGTGGCATTTCCATACGCTAGTGCTCTGGCATAGTTCCCCGGCACTTTCCCTGAGGCAGGAACAGTATAGTCGCCACACATTGCATTAGATAAATTTAATATAAGTATATATTAGAAAATTCTAATTAGAAAGTGACCTGCCTACAACTCGAGCCAGCCGAAAAACCAGATTAATAAAATGCAGTCGTGATCAAATGATGTGGGATGGTTGGGGCGCGCAAAGTATTTAACCCTGACGCTTAGTCAGGGTTAAATACTTATTACAAATTATAAGCTTATTTGAATGAAGCGATTTCGTCCGCGCTCAGAAAACGATATTCACCTTCGGCCAGACTTTCATCCAGCGCCAGCGAACCTACACGTTCGCGGTGTAGCCGTACCACTTTATTGCCAATGGCGGCAAACATACGTTTGACCTGATGGTAACGACCTTCATGAATAGTCAGCAGGCATTCGGTCGGGCTGACTATTTCCAGCTGCGCCGGTTTGGTCAGATCTTTTTCACCGCGTAGCATCACCCCTTCAGCAAACAGCGCAATAGCAGTGTCTTCGACCGGATCTGCCAGCCAGGCGCGATACGTCTTAGCACACTGATGTTTCGGACTGCTGATTTTATGCGACCACTGACCATCGTCGGTGATCAGCAGCAAGCCGGTGGTATCCAAATCTAACCGTCCGACGGTATGCAATTTGTCGGCGTTAGGTTCGTCCAGCAGCACAAACACTGTGTTGTGATCCGGATCGTCTGTAGAGCAGACATAACCGGCTGGTTTATGCAGCAGGATATAACGCGGGCCGGTCAGTTGCAGCGGCTCACCATCGTACAACACGCTGTCGGTGTCTCTAATCTGCTGTGACGGCTGTTTGCACAGCACGCCATTCAGCAGGATCTCGCCCTGGCGGATCAGTTTGCCGGCCTGACTTCGCGTCAGTCCGGTGCAATCACAGACAAATTTATCTAAACGCATTGGTATATGGTCCATGACAATCGGGGCGCCAGTGTACTGAGGCGTCCGCGCGCCTGCAAGCAGCGGCAGGCTGCTGTTACAGCGGTTTTAAGCCGTACAGACTGAGCCGGTCCAGCCAATATTTCTGGATTGTCAGTCGTTGCAGTGCCTGTTCAAACTGTGGATATAGCTGCTGATAATCCCGGGTAAACAGAATTTGCCGGCGATAGGCCGGATAAGGCTGGCCAGTAATTTTCAGCTTGCCAAGATATTGGGTTTGCCTGCCGTAATATAAAAAACTGGAGCGGGTGATCACCACATGCTCCAGTTGTTTTTCCAGCAAGCGCGTCAGATTTTCTTTATCCGAGTCGGCATCAATACGCTGTAATTTGCCCTCCGCAATCAACTCATTTAAACCCGGATAGCTATAACCGCGGATGGCGCCAACCCGGCTGCCAGTCAGTTCTGTCAGCTGCTGGATTTTGTGTGTATGTTGATAAGGCGAGACAAAGACTTCGCGATCGCTGAATAAAGTACCAGACCAGAGGTAGGGCTCTGCGTCTGCCTCAAACCAAGCCGGGTTAGTCCACAATGCGATGGTCGGCAACTTTGCCGCCAGCCGCTGGTTCAGTTCAGGTCGGCTGATTTGCTGCAGATTCAGTTGATACTGATCACCAAGTTCCTGCTGGAGCGCACGCAGCAGATCATAATTCAGTCCGGTTTCATTCTCCGCGTTGATCACAAAAGGTGGCGCATTGTGATACGCATACAAAGTCACCACTGTCGTGGCAGTCGCCGGGCTCAGCCAGCACCAGAGAATAAACCAACACCAATACCGCATGCACTGCCGCTCCAAAGGACTCCCGGTTTTAACCTTAGCTGTCATCCCGTCGATACGCCAGCCGGCCAAATGTTGCCGGTTTGTAGCAAATGAAAACCGGACAAACTGGTCCAACCCTGCATTGGCGCCTGTTGCCGCAGAAAACAATGACCTGTTGCATTGCTAACCTGTTGCTAACCGCAGCGCGGCTTTTCTCAGCGTTTTTTGGTTGCAATTACCCCGTGCTTTCCTCTACATTGCTGCTGCCTCTGTCTGACTTCTGCGCAACAGCGGGACCGGGGTTGCCTGCCAACCCATATAATTATTAAAACGAATGATTCACCGACGAGAACATCATGACTGATCAATTAACCGCCCGGGGCAACTGGGGCTCACGCATCGGCTTTATTCTGGCCGCAGCTGGCTCAGCAGTAGGCCTGGGTGCAATCTGGAAATTCCCTTATGTCGCAGGTGCCAATGGCGGCGGCGTATTTTTACTGGTGTACCTGGCTTGTGTGTTTTCGGTTGGTGTCGTAATGATGCTGGCTGAGATGATGATCGGCCGCAGCGCGAAAAAATCAGCCACCTCGGCTTACCGGGTACTGGGCCAGGGGAAATGGCACCTCGCCGGCTGGATCTCGGTTCTCTGTGTGTACTTAATTCTCGGCTTTTATTGCGTCGTCGGTGGCTGGACCATTGCCTATATCATCGAAGCAATCAAAGGCGACATCCTGACCACAGATGCCAAAGTCCTCAGTGATACCTTTACCAATTTTATCGCCGACCCCACCGCAGCGTTGATTTACACAGCGGGCTTTATGACCATTACCGCTTTGATTGTGGTGGCCGGGGTGCAATCAGGCATCGAGCGCATCTGTAAAGTCCTGATGCCTGTGCTGTTTGCGCTGATGTTATTCCTTGTATATCGCAGCCTGAGCTTACCGGGCGCTATTGAAGGCGTGATGTACTTTATTACGCCGGACTGGAGCAAACTGTCGATTAAGATGGTGTTAGATGCGCTGGGTCTGGCGGTGTTTTCACTGTCGGTTGGTGCCGGTCTGATGATCGCTTACGGCTCCTATTTGAGCGAAGAGACCAAAATTGTCAACGCCGGTTTATGGATTGCAGGCCTCGCGACTATGGCGTCGGTACTGGCTGGCCTGATGATTCTGCCGGCCGTATTCGCCTTCCACGTTGACCCGGCCGCAGGCCCCGGTCTGACCTTTATTACGATGCCGGCCCTGTTTGCACAGATGGCTGGTGGCCAATTACTGGCGCTGGTATTTTTCAGTTTGTTGCTGTTTGCCGCTGTCACTTCGTCCATTTCGATTCTGGAACCGGCGGTCGCGTTCCTGATTGACGAATACGGCATTGCCCGTCGCACAGCGACATTGGTCGTGTCTGTTTCCAACTACGTGATTCTGGGAATACCAGCGGCCCTGTCGTTTGGCAGCATGGCCGAAAGCATGAAAGTCTTTGGCAAAACGCCGTTTGACCTGATGGATTTTGTCGCTTCGAACCTGCTGATGCCACTGGGCGGAATGTTTGCCGCCGTGTTTGTTGGCTGGGCAATTTGGCACAAAATCAAGCCAATCCTGCAGGACGAAATGCACAAACACGTGCTGACAGGCTATCGGCTGCTGGCTGCCGTGGTCGCACCGCTGCTGATTGCAATTGTGGCTTATATGACGATTAAAGGCTGATTCAGCCTGCAAACAATAAAGCCAGCATAACTGCTGGCTTTTTTTATGGTACACCGCAAATGCCTGAGGTTAAATTCACGGAGCCTGGACGATCAGCTTTCGGTCTTTTTCACCGGCTTGGTTGCTGCCGGGCCTGACAGCGCTTTGCTGGATTTACCCGGATGCAGATATTTGTCTTTTGGCGCAAAAGCACTCGGCATCACTTCAATGCCGAGTTTACGGCCCAGTTTGACGATCAGCGGAATTGTAACAGGAGCAAACGGCAGGATCGCGAAAACACCAAGGCCGGTGGCGCGCAATACGTCAGCCAGCTGTGCGTTCGCCTGCTGCAACTCAGCTTTACTGACCTGACCGGTCACATATTGCTGATAAATACGCAGCATCTGCTTGGTTTCAGCTTTTTCCTGCGACAACGCACATTGCAACCGGATCATGCTAAAGCGGATCCGCATCATGCTTTTGCGACGTTGTAACCGGAGCACACGCAAAGGCGCTTTATGCAGATGACGTAACAGTCTCATTCCGATCCTCAGGGTCGCATGCCACCCTCAGCAGCCGGATCAAACACGGCAACGGGCGGTCCGGCTATTATCCTTCGGAGCTGTAAAGAAAAACAGTATTATTTGCGGAAATTTTGACCCTGCTTTAGTCGAACCAGACTTGCTGTTCTGACCACTGCCAGAACTCGGACGTATTTGCCTCCACCGTGCCATTTCCCTGCTGTTAATCTGAACCAGTAGTACTGCACACCGTGCTAAGCAGCTCCCATCACATGCCAGGCGACCATGACAATCAATCCGCACAGTAAGGCGCCCATGAAGTATTTAAAGCGGAAGCGAAAAACTTCGTCTCACATCAAGGGTTATTTACCACAAGTTTAGACTGCAAGCTGTCACTGCGGGTTGATACGCGGACACCGGACTGAATCTGAATTGTTAAAAATAACTCAATGCAGGCCTCTCGGTCTGGCTGACCCAAGATTGAAACACCAGCAAGTATCGAGAATGCCAGTAATCACAGATGAGACAGTGATGACCCCCGATCAAAAATAACTATTAATTTACAATTAAATTACTTTTGATAAATTTATGATAAATTCCATTTCCACTAACACTCACCAGAATCAGTGCTTTTACTTGCAGCTGAAGTTTGTCATTCACTGCGACCAAGGAACTGCTTATGACAAGGACGAAATTGTGTAAACGCTGGCTTCGTTTTAAAACACTAATGCGTTTGATGGCCTGTACCGGCACGTTGTGTATGCCACTGCTGGCTGCTGCGACCAGCGAGAATTTCAGCTGGAATGCTGAAACCCATCAGTTACTGGAAGCTGATTTTAATCAGGATGGTTATCCGGATCTGATATTGCAGGCCAAAACACCCGCTCATCAGCACTATCTGCTGATCGGCAATGCGGCGGGCAACCAGCGCTATGACTTTACGAAACGGCTCGAACTGCCGGAAAAAATTGCCGGAATGCGTTGGACGGCGGACGCCATGCAGCTGCTGGCATTCCCCCGTCCTGACCAACCAGGCCCAGCCTTATTGGCCATTGCCAGCAATGGCAGCAAAGCGCTGTTGTTTTCTCAGCTTCACACCGCGGCAGATCTGGCAGTTGCATCAAACAGTTATGCATTCAAACAAAACAAATGGCTGCAGGACAGCGATGCGCCACGTTATTTTTCCGGTGATTTTAACGGTGATGGTCAGCAGGATTTGTTGCAGCTCGACACCGAAAAAGGCGCGCATCAGGTGATTCTGACTGAAAAAAACACTACGTTTAAAGTCACCGGAAAACTATCAAAAGTGGTGAAGTGGGGACTAAAAAACAACGAACGGCTGATCATTCGCGACTTTAATAATGACGGACAGGATGACATATTCGCCTTGTCGCGAGATGGCAAACTGCCCCATGTGCTGCTTTATAGTAATGGTAAAGGCGGTTTTGCTAAAGATGACGGAAAGTTCATCGCGGTAAGTCAGGCACATCTCAGTTGGGCCGAGAATGACGCTGGGATCGCAGCTGTCATGCGCAAGTCTGATAAACAGACAGTGTTATTCAGAGCCTATAACAGCGCAGAACGGCTTAACGTCAGTGCATCCTGTCTGGGCTGGGTATATGACACGGAAACAGACAAGGCGAAAGAATATTGTCCTGTACGCGATCAGGGCAATGGGCAGGGGGCCGCAGAAGTGCTCAGCGCTGAAACGCCGCTGGCGCACGACTGTCCGATTGAGATGTCCGGTAATAGCGGCGTGAATTCGGATTGTGACGGTAACTTTATTCTGCCAACAACCCCAACCGAGCCACCGCGGATGTCATTAGGCACGCCACAGCCGGGTGTTTTGTTTAATGTGATGCTGGCCAATACCGGTGATTACTCCAGTCTGACTTATACGTTGTTTGCGCAGGATGCACAGGGTAATAATCTGCATTTAGGTTCTGTGGCCGCCCCCACCTGGGACAATCCAAAACCAACAGTCTCGCTGAAAGTCCAGATCAACACCGCAGGGACATATCAGCTGATGTATCGCGCCTGCCATGCGCAGGGATGTTCTGGATTTAGTCCCACGACGTCGATCACTGTGCAGCAGCCGGTGGTCACACATGCCGTGACTACATCGGTGAGCGCAGGCGGCACCATTTCACCACAACTGACTATCGCCAACCATGGTCAGAGTGTCAGCTTTACGCTCAGTGCCGCAGCGGGTTACTCTGCCAACAAACCCAGTGGCTGTGGTACAGGCAACTGGGTCAACAATGTCTACACCACAGCACCAGTCACAGCGCCTTGTCGTGTTGATGCCAGTTTCAGTCCATGGCCAGTGGTAGCAACACCCAAAGCCAACCCGCCCGCCGGCACTTATGCAGGGTCTGTCCTCGTCAATCTGAAGTCCGACACCGACGGCGCCGCCATCCGCTATACCACCAATAGTTCGGACGTCAGCAGCAGCTCTGCGCTGTATTCGGGCCCTTTTACGCTGACCAGCACCAGTACAGTAAAAGCCAAAGCATTTATGACCGGCAAAACCGACAGTGCACAAGCAGCATTCAGCTATACCATCACCCCAATCCCTGTGGTGGCAACACCCAAAGCCAACCCGTCCGCCGGCACTTATGCAGGGTCTGTCCTCGTCAATCTGAAGTCCGACACCGACGGCGCCGCTGTCCGCTATACCACCAATGGTTCGGACGTCAGCAGCAGCTCTGCGCTGTATTCGAGCCCTTTTACGCTGACCAGCACCAGCACAGTAAAAGCCAAAGCATTTATGACCGGCAAAACCGACAGTGCACAAGCAGCGTTCAGCTATACCATCACCCCAATCCCTGTGGTGGAGACACCCAAAGCCAACCCGCCCGCCGGCACTTATGCAGGGTCTGTCCTCGTCAATCTGAAGTCTGACACCGACGGCGCCGCTGTTCGCTATACCACCAATGGGACGGACGTCACCAGCAGCTCTGCGCTGTATTCCGTCCCTTTTACGCTGACCAGCACCAGCACAGTAAAAGCCAAAGCATTTATGACCGGCAAAACCGACAGTGCACAAGCAGCGTTCAGCTATACCATCACCTCCATGCCTGCGCCAGATCCCGCCACCTTATACGATTACGATGCGCGGGGCCGGTTAGTCAAAGCGCAGGACCATCTCGGTGAATCCGCATCTTATGCCCTCGACGATGCTCACAACCGACTGACGGTGGAAGGAAAAATGGCACCCGCATCAGCCCCCAAAATACTCAGCTTTAATGCCCCCACTACGGCCAGTGCCACAGATGGCAGCGTCAGCGTCAGCTGGACGTCCACGAACACGACGTCGTGCGCTCTGACAGTTTTTGGCCAGCGTAATGTGCTGTCGGATTTGGCCAAAAATGGCTCAGCCACGGTCACGATTAACAAAAGCACCGGGATAAAACTGACCTGTTTCCATGGCGATAACAGTGTATCCAGCGGCAGGATTATTCGCGTGCAGTGACTTCTTACACACTCAACCTGACATCTTACGGATTGGACCCTATCAGCAACGGCTACATGGATAAGAGAGACAGATGATGAATCACTACTTTTATTGTGCAATCAGTTTATTGGCAACACTCTGGCTAAGTGGCGCTCAGGCTACTGAACCCACGCCTGAACCCGCACCCACACCACAGGTAGAAACGCCCACGGCGCCGCAACTCAAGCCATTGCAGGTGGCGCCGGATATCAACGCGGTTGACCTGCTTTCCGGTAAGTATTATCCGGAGATACCGGTATTAAGCATTCCGGCAGCGCCCCGGCTGACGTTTGAGAGTATGCAGCAGTTTGATTCAAAAATTACCGGCGTGCGTGGGCAAGGACAGGATGCGCCTGAACAATACTCTCTGACCTTTGGCGGCAAAACCTCAGAATCTGTTACCTGCACCAATGACAAATGTACCGCAGCCAATGCCACTGGTTCACAACTGCGGGGCCGCATGACTGCAATGCAGAAAAGATTCATCTACATCCAGGGGCACACTGGTATCACCGTCGTATATGACCGGCAATCGTCGTTTATTGATACGATTAACCGGGATGAAGGCACCTGGTATGCCAGTCAAATCATCTATCCGGATGGCGAAAAAATTGACATTGCCTACGACCAAGCCACGTCGGGTCTGATCACGCACTTTCGGCCAAAAACTGTGACGTCCACGACCGGCTACCAGCTGCAGCTGACTTATCAAAGTGGAGCGATCAGCAACACAGCAGATTGGGGCGCGGTTAAAACCGCTACGCTGGCCAGCACAGGTACGCCGGATATTGCACTGGCGCAATACACTTACAGCGGCAATACCGTGACCGATTTGGCCGGCCGCATTTTTACCATCAGTGGGTTTACCAACGCCCTTGGCTACCCGGAGCATGTCAATGCTTTCACCAAGATCCTGCCCGGCAACAGCCACACCAGCTTAGCGGTCAGCGCGGCAAGTCAGGATTATGGCGGCACCACGCACAATAACTTTGTGACGAAGGTGGTGCGGGATGGCATGTCATTCACTTACACCTACACCGCCGCCAGCGGCACCGGCTATGATCCGCGCACGCAGTTCAGACAGGTGGCCATCAGCGGCCCGGCGGGATACAGCCGCACCATCACGTTAAAGGTAGATCCGGCCCCCAAACCACAGCAGCTGATTAGTTCTGATACCGACAGCCTGGGCCAGGTCACCCGCTATACCTACACGTCTTACAACCGTCTCGAGTCAGTCACATTTCCCGAGGGCAATCAGGAATTTTACAGCTACGACACCTATGGCAATGTTTTTAAAAAACAACAAAAAGCCAAAGGACATCCTGCTGTGGCAGCAATCGTCACAGAAGCGTACTACAACATCACCAATTGTGACGTGCAACTGACACTGTTGTGTTTTCGCCCTGAATACAGCACCGACGCCAAAGGCCAGGTCACGAATTATACCTTTGACCCTGACCACGGCGGTATGCTGACGATGCTGGAGCCGGCAGACGCCAAGGGGGTGCGTCGCCTGACCACCCACGAGTATACAAAAATCGGCGGCATGACCCGGCTGGTCAAAACCACGGTTTGCGGGCAAGGCTATTGCGATGGCAAGAATGTTGATATCACCACGTACGGCTACTGGAATAACACCGCTTTAGTCAGCAGCATCACCAAAACCAATCTCAGTGGCAGCATGTCGGAGGTCACCAGTTATGGCTATGACAGCGCCGGCCGGCTGACATCAGAAGCCGGCCCTCTGGCGAGTGGCGGCGTGGCCAAAAGTTATCGATATGATGAGGTTGGCCGGAAGACCTGGGAGATAGGCCCCGTCAATCAACAGGGCAAGCATCCGGCGAGCAAATTCACTTACCGCACTCAGGATGCTCAGGCCAGAGTGATTGAGCAGGGCTATCTGGCAAATGCCAGCGCGGATGCACTGACGGTTGAAACGACCACCACCCACACCTTTAACAATCAAGGCTTAGCAGTCAAAACCGAAGTGGTATCAAAGAGCCAGGCCGAGCGGTTAAGTCATATAAATTATGATGGCCTGAACCGCCAACAATGTGTGGCACTTCGGATGAACCCGGCTGTTTTTGCCAGCGCAGAGGAAGATGCCTGCACCTTGGGTGTCAAAGGCAGCTACGGCGATGACCGTATCACACGGCATTCTTATGATGCCAACTCACGTTCCACCGGCAGCAGCTCCGGAGTCGGTACCGCTGCCGAAGGCGTGGACATCAGCATCAGTTACACATCCAATGGCCAGGTGAATACCCGCAGCGACGGTAACGGCAATACCACCACTTACAGCTATGACGATTTTGACCGGCTCAAACGCACCACTTTCCCGGATGGCACTTATGAAGAAAACGACTATGACGTCAATCACAATCTGACCAGCCTGCGTAAACGGGATGGGGTCACGTTCACGCACGCCTTTGATAACGCCAACCGGCTGCAAAGCACCACTCTAAGCAACAGCGAAAAGCCGATTGTCTTTGCTTATGACACCCTTGGCCGGGAGACCTCAGTCAGCCGGGAGGCGCCTGCGGCAGGGATGGACGTGCAAACGGTCAGTACCACTTACAATGATTTAGGTCGCCCGGAAACTATCACTACCAATGACAAGAAGCTCAGTTATCAATATGACAGCCAGGGCCGGCGCCGCAAACTCAGCCATCCGGATGGTTATTATCTGACTTATAGCTACACAGCTGATAACAGTCCAAGTAGCGTCACCGAGAATGACAGCAAAACGCTGGTCAGTTACAGCTATGACTCGATGAGCCGGCTCAGTGGCATCAGCCGCTACAACGGCGTCAACACCGGACTCAGCCACACTGTGTTGGGTCACCTGCAAAACTTCGACCACCAGAACCTGAACAAAGCCAGCTTTGAGCACAACCCGGCCGGCCAGCTCATCAGCCGCCTGACTTCTAACAGCGACTATCAGATTAAAATCGCCGCACCGACTCAGGCCTATCAGCCCAACAATCTCAATCAATACACCAGCCATGACGGCCAAAGTTTCAGCTATGACAACAATGGCAATCTGACCGGCCATGATGGCTGGACTTACAGTTACAACGCACACAACCGCTTAACAACAGCCAGCAAAACCGGCCAGAATTTAATCCTGCAATATGACGCTAAGGGCCGCTTAAACAGCAGCACCCTGAACGGCACAAAGACGGTGTTCCTGTACGACGGTAATGAATTGATCGCCGAATACAACGACAGCGGCACCCTACTCAGACGTTACGTCCACGGCAGCGGCAGCGACGACCCGCTGGTCTGGTACGAAGGCGCTACCCTGACCAACCCCAGGTACCTCATCGCCGACGAACGCGGCAGTATCATCGCCGAAACCAACACGTCGGGTGCTGTGGTACAAACCCATCAGTACAGTGCATACGGCGAGCCGATTAATAGCAGCACCTCACGCTTTCGCTACACCGGCCAAATCTTACTGCCCGGCACCGCGCTTTATCACTACAAAGCCCGGGTATACCATCCGAAGTTAGGACGATTCCTGCAAACCGATCCGCTCGGCTATAAAGACGGCATGAACTGGTATGCTTATGTGGGGAATGATCCGATGAATGCGGTTGATCCGGATGGGACTTGTGGGACAAGAATTAAGGGTAGGTGCTCAGTTAATAGTTCTGAGTATGGCGTTGGTTCTAACGTAACAAAATCTAACTATTCAGGTGCCTTTGTTAATAAATGGAACGAGCGTGTTGGTCAAATTACATCGGCCGCTGATGATGCCGTTGACTATTGGATTCAAAGAGACAATCCAGTTATGGGTACACTTGCAGCTACCCTCACATCCAGAAATATTGGGAATACCGCATTCCAACTGACTGCTGGTGCAGCAATGGCACCACTTAATGGTGCTTCAGTAATTAATAAATTTGCTTCTCAGTTTGGCCAAAAATTATTTCTGAGTGAAACATTTGGCATTACTTCTTCAAGATTTGCAAACAGTGTTACAGGTGTTACAGGTTCGTGGAATGTTACCGGAACCGCATACAAAATGGGCTGGAGTACGACATCGCAAAATGGTGGTGGGATGATGTTTAGGATGGGAGTAGGAAGTTCTGGCAATACTGCTAGATTACACTTTTATGTTCCAGGAACATTTGTCCCCAACTCATTTGCAAATGGATCTATTCAGGTTAAAAGAGCTTTAAATAACATGGGGATATAGCTTTGAATAATAATATTGAAGTTTTGAATGATGCACTAGCCCTAATTAACGAAATAAAATTACCGGAGAATAAACTATTTGTTGTGAAAAATGATTTTCATGGCGACAATTTTACAAGAGTAGAGTGTTCTATTACCAATAAAGCCCATTTAATTATCGATTTCTCAAATGGAGGAATTGATTTGCATATTGATGGTGCAAGTGAAGCGTTCTCATGGGGGACGGAGCTTATCAAGAAAGAACGTAAATTAATAATTGATAAGTTTGTAATGATATTAACATCCAAAATCCGCGTGATATCCTATGGAAAATCTTACAAAGAAATCACTTTCGAAAGTTGCGAGAAAAATATAACACATGAAAAATTAAGAATATTTGATGGATTATTTTTTAACCCTTTTAGAAAGAAAATAAAATGCTATCCAGCCTTTATTGAAAAATGCAATAAATAAAGATAGCCACTATTTGACAAACGTTCACAAATGTCCCAATAAGGAGTAATTCAGGACAGCAATACTTTAAAAGAATCGTTTATGAAAGTCCTGATAAATGGAATTTTCTTTACCGATAGCAACGAAAGGACTGCCATAAAGTGAAATATCTGAGGCCGATGTGATTTAAATATCGAGCCGGAACACGGCTAAGCCAAAAATTGGTCAGCCGTACGCTCTTTTCGCTGAAAGTTGTGTTTAAACAATTGGATAGAAAGATAGCAGCTCAGACAAAAATTCGTCGGCATGCATTTGTCCCCCAGAAATATCTGTGAGGTTATATGATTACTTTTGAAGCATGGGAAGATGAAAATGGAATCACCTTCACAACACAAGAAAATGTTGTTGATTTCAAAGAAAAAATTTTATTTCCAACAATGCAAAATTGCTCCATCAAATAGAATCTTCTACATATGAAGAAGCTATGATGCAGCACCATATAAAAATGAAATGGGGTCCATATATCCCTGTAGATAAAGGCGATACCTAATTGCAGCAAAACGACTTTTCTGTATGACGAGTCGCTGGTCAGTTATGAAGGAAGCACCATAACCAGACCAACAACACCGGTACCGCCACTGCGATACATCAATATCGCGCCTACGGCGAGCCGATCAACAACAGCACCTCACGCTTTCGCTACACCGGCCAAATCTTACTGCCCGGCACCGCGCTTTATCACTACAAAGCCCGGGTATACCATCCGAAGTTAGGACGATTCCTGCAAACCGACCCGCTCGGCTATAAAGACGGCATGAACTGGTATGCTTATGTCGGGAATGATCCTATTAATGGGGTGGATTCAACTGGACAGTACGCAGAACTAGCTATCGAAATTGTTAGCATCGGCATGGGGATTAAGTCATTCAATGATAATTTATCTGCAGGAAATTATGGCTCTGCCGCGGTTGATGCACTCGGTGTTGTGCTTGACGGCGCAATGGCTATGGTTCCCATTGCGCCTGGCGTTGCAGGTATTGCTATTAATACAGAAAGAGCTGGCGCAACGGTTCTGCGTAATTCTGATAATGTTGTTCGTGGTGGAACAAATACAGCTGAGCGATTTACTAATGGTAGTGGCGTGACTATAGGAGCTGATGGCACATTAAACGGTGTTTCAGTTACTAGCGCACCTGGAGCTTCAGTTGAACAGCTTTCGCAAGGTATCCTTAACGGCCAAGTAGGAATAACAACTGTAGGTGAAATACGGGCGGCCGGTGGCAATGTTATTCCTTCACCCACCACGAATAATCCTAATCACTGTACTATGTGCGGAATTACAGCAGAGAAAGCCGAAGAGCTGTTTCATCCAACAATTAAAAATCCTAGTAAATAATAATTGGGTTGAAATTATGATTACAAAGCTTCAGATCGAAGAGATTGAAAAACGACTTGCACATGCAACACCAGGTAAGTGGGTTTCATATATTGAAGGCCGTGACCATACCTGTGGTTCAGATTTTATTATGACGGGAGTTGGAGGTAAACGAGGCCCCGATATAGAATTGACTGGTGCAACAAAAGCGGATCAAGATTTTATTGCAAATGCACGGCAAGATATTGAACTACTTATATCTGCTCTAAAGGAGTCGGGATGTTTGGAGAAAAATGAGGCGTAGAGCGACATATTTCTACACTATGGATTGAATGATTAAGTTTTAACCATGTTTAGCGCCACTCCACTCGAAAGCCTAGCTCACAATAATAAGCTGGGCTTTTTATCCTAACTCTTATTTTTTGTTGGCATCTTGCTCGTATCAGTGATGACTGCTTATGTTTAATTTATTGTTTTAGAAAGTAATTCAGAACAGCCACACTTTAAGAGAATCGGATATAAAAATCCCGATAAAAGGAACTTCATGAGCTGATAACAATGAAGGGACTGTCTCAAAGGGGAATATCTGAGGCCGATGTGATTTAAAAATCGAGCCGGAACACGGCTAAGCCAATAATTGGCCAGCCGTGCGCTCTTTTTCGCTGAAAGTTGTGTTTAAACAATTGGATGAAAAGACCGCAGCTCAGCTAAAACTTGGTCAGCATGCGGTTTGGCCGTGTAGCCAGCGTAAAATGAGTACCCGACAGAACTGTTTCAAGCAGCTAATGGGTCCAATCACCTGATGGAATTCTGTCTCCAATTGTTGGCAAAATGCCATTCAGACAGCGCATAAACCAGCTGATATCACAAAGCCTTGAACGCCAGGTTTCCAGAATAGTTTCAACGACTTGATTTTCAGCCTCGCCGCTTGAATCCCCACGTAGATAGCGTTCGACCAGAACGGGCAGCTGGAACAAGAGTTGCCAGCGGTCAATGATGTCCTGATAGCTCCAGAGGGCGGCTTTTGTTGTATCGACCCGAACCACTAAGTGATAGTGATTCGACATCAGCGCAAAAGCAGCGATATCAATCGCGAACATCCGGGTCAGCTGGTGCAGTCTTGCCAAAATCCAGCCGCGACGGTGTTCAAAGTTATAAGTCTCTGTCCTGCCGCATAAAAATGCACGGCGGACACAGCGGCTAATCAAGTGGTAATAAGGAGTTTCGCTCAGAGCGATTTGTAGTTTACGTGGTTTAGGCATGATGTCGTCCTGACAGTCACAAATCCGTTTGCTTTAAATTTGGTTGCAAAAAGGTTAATGTCAAGGCGGGTTCGGTAATCCGTGGATGTCCGGCATTCGCTGTACGGCATTCGCGTCTCCAGGCAACAGAACTTTCAAGCGGGAAGATGCGGTCTTGATTAGGAAGCAGAAATGAAAATATATGAATTCAATGCTGCTGAAAGTAGCAATAGCTGGAAAGCTGAACCAAAGTTTCAAAGCTTTGGATATGACATGATAACGTACACGGAAGGTGTAGTTTTATTTAATGACAATAAAAATAAAGCTTACCTTAATACTTTTTTTATGGAATTTATCATTGAAGTAGAATTAATGTTAAGGCGTCGATGTGGGCTAGATTCATTTGAATCAAATGTATCTCTTCAGCACTCCGGCGATAGCATTTTCTTTAAAAAAACTGCAGACACTCTTGAAGTTCGTATCAACGGCATTGATGTGGAAATAGAATATGCATGGAGTGATTTCATTGATCTTTTCATTCAGTTGAAAAAGAGTGTTCGTTTAAAATTTAAGAGACACTATCCAAATTTATATAAATTCAAGGAAGTTGAGTTCCTTTTGTTGGGTTGAAGTAATGCTGGCAACGAAGATTGATTACATAGACAGGATTATCTGACGCTGATCTGAATTTAAAATCGAGCCGGAACACGGCTAAGCCAATAATTGGCCAGCCGTGCGTTCTTTTCGCTGAAAGTTTTGTTTAAACAATCGGATGAAAAGACCGCAGCTCAGCCAAAACTTCGTCGGCAAGCGGTTTGGCCGTGTAGCCAACGCAGACTGAGTGCCTGGCAGAACTGTTTTATGGAGCTGATGGGTCCAACCACCTGATGAAATTCAGTCTCCAATCGTTGGCATTCCCACCCATGATTGGGAATGCCAAGACATGCCAGGAAGGATGGAGTTTCGTAAAACCCCATCATCCGACTAAGACATGCAAAAATCAGTGGGACACAAAAATATGCGGGACATCACCTTTGATAGAACGTCGACTCAGAGTAGAGTGGGTCTTCATGAACATTATTTAAAAGAGATACAATGAATAAAAAATATTCAGTCATTGTCAGAGGTGAAAACTTCAGTCTTGAGATTGATGGCAAAACTAATACATATGGATTTATAACAACAAGAAATGTAAAAGCTTTTTCAATAGATGATGCTAGAGAATTAGCTATTACATTAGTTGAAAACGATGCTGATTTGAAAAGCCTGATGACTGATAAACAAAACAATGCAAAACCACCAACGTTATATGTTGAAGAGATGTATCACTTATCTTGGTGGAGAAAGTTGGGCGGAAAAGGATTCACTTTTTACATAGAAGAAAACACAGCACAGGAATAAATTTCGTGGGACATCCTGTGACACTCACCGAATTCGGTGCTCAGAAAATAGTATAATTAGCCCCCCATAGATCTGGCAAATACAAGGACAACCATAAAAGGATGTCCTTTTTTTACCAAACTGTGCATTACCATTCGAATAAAGCAGTGGTTCTATTCAGCCAAACGCCAGCCTTGCCACCGTGCAAGCTTCCACTGGTTTTTGTCTGAACTTCCCACTGAATTCCTGCAAGCGGCTGCCGAGATTTAAGTTGGTGTCCATGAACTGCATCCCACTGAATTCCTGCAAGCGGCTGCCGAGATTTAAGTGGGTGTCCATGAACAGCAGATTATCATTCTATGCTGATCGCGCGGCAGCACCTTGCCGCCAGGCCTGCGCCAGCAACAGCATGTTAGCGATAAACCACAAGTCTTTGATGATAAACACACCGCTGCTGCTGAGAACTGCCGGTGCTGTCCAGGCGTCCGGAAAACTGACTAAAAAGGTCTGCGTCGTGACAAACACCGAGCCACACAGCAGAAAACCGGGCACAAACAGCCGTGGCCAGCGATAACCTGCAGCCAGCAGCAGCAGCGCCAGCCAATCAAACAAGCCGATTAAATCAGAAGCAGTTTGCTCATCCGCCAGCAGATATAACCAGCTTAATAACGGTGAACTACTGACCAAATCGACGATACCTTTGGCTTCAAACGGCAGAAATTTCATCCCGCCAATCCACAGCAAAACCAACCCCACCGGCAGATAATTCAGCCAAAAACGTTCGGCCGCTGAAGACACAGGCCAGCGCCATAAAGTGATAGCAAGCGCGACCAGCGCGACAAATTTAATCACGCCCTGGCCGGACCCAATGATCGGGAAGCCACCCAGACTGGCGATATAGTGCTGTGCGCCGAACAAACTGATTAACGGTAAAATACTGAACAGGACCAGACTCAGCGCCAGTAACTGCTGCGGCAGACGCCAGCGCAAACCCAGCAGCGCCAGAAGCACCACAGTCCAAAGCAACCAAATCTGCGGTTGTGCTAACTGCGCCAGCAAACCCGGCGACACTTCGGTGAAATAGGCCACAATAGCGCTGAACGCGCCATATTGGCCGGCCTGAAATGACCACGCCATCAGCGCAGCAGAAAGGGCAATTAAAATCAACGCGGCTTGCAACATCTTGAACAACCTGATTGGCACAATGACGGGCAGTTGACCGGTGCAGCATCAATTTTCTTTCACTGCACCCGTCTTTGACAGAAATACCACAGTTGAACTGGCGCAGCCCTCAGAGCTTAAACAGACCCGCCGTATTGCGTAATTGACCGGCCAGCCCAGTTAACGCCTGACTGGTCGATGCCACTGCCTGGTTAGCGGCACTGACCGACTGGCCATTTTGTTCAAACGCGGCGATCTCGTGTTTGAGCGCGCTGGCTTTTTGCTGGGAATGATTGGCCAAATCGGCCGCCTCCTGACTCACACCCGCCAGCGTCAAGATCACCTGACGCCCGTTTTCCAGCGTTTGCACCAGCTGTCCGGCCAGCTCAACCGAGCGCTGCGCGGTTTCACGGTTGGACTGCATATTGGCCACTGCCGCCTGGATCGAGCTGACAATCTTCGCCAGCATGTTGTTAATTTCCGCCGTAGATTGCTGTGTCCGCACGGCCAGCGTACGCACTTCGTCCGCAACCACGGCAAAACCACGGCCCGATTCACCGGCGCGTGCCGCTTCAATCGCGGCGTTCAGTGCCAGCAAATTAGTCTGTGAGGCAATGTCGGCAATAGTTTTCACGACGCCGGAGACTTCAGTGCCTGTGGCCTGCAGCGTCAGCAGCATTTGCCCTGTAGTTTCAATATCTACTGACAACTGACTAATACTGTCCGAAGTTTGCCGCACTTCGATCTGGCTCTGCGACATGGCCGCCGCACCGGCATGTGCCGAACTGGCTGCATGCATCGAGCGACTGACACTGTCTTCCATTTGCTGTTCCAGCTGCGCCATGCTGCTGACCAGCACTGACAATGTTTTTTCCAGTTGCTGCACCGCACTTGAGGATTGCGCCGAACTGCCCGCCAGCGCATCAACCGCCTGATGAATGCCGGAAATCGCCTGATAGATATCGGTGATGCCGCTTTTAAACACCCGAAGCAGCAAATTAATACTGGCGGCCACACTGTTCACTTCTGCGACCGTATCTGTACTCAGGCTGCGGTTTAAATCGCGGCTATCGGCGACTTGCTGTAGTTCGCCGGACAAGCGGATGATCGGATTGGCGATTTGTTTTTGGGCCAACAGGAAAAAACCTATGGCCACCGCGAGGATCAACAGCAACAGCACCACAACAGTGGTACTGTTTTGCGCTAATGACGCGCTGATATTGGTTGTGCTGGTTTGTGCGTCTTTGGTGATATTCGCAGCGAGCTTTTCCAGCTGTTGATTCAGAGCGCCGGCCGCCTGATTAATGGCGCTGAGTTGTATGCGGGCCTGGTCCCAATCCACCTGTTCCGCAGCCATGACTTTCAGCAGTTGTTGTAAAGCTTGCTGCAGCTGTTGTTGCCCGGTCTGCAAGCCTTGCCCGCCGACTTTATCCAACGCCTGCAGATGCCGTTGCAACGACTGCTCCATCCGTTGCTGTCTTTCGGTAAATTCAGCACTTTTGATCGTCGTGCCGTAGAGCTCATAGCCGGCAAGCACTTGCTGATGCGCCACATTCTGCAACGCTGAAATGGCCTGCAACGCCGGCACGGAACGGTCGACAAAACCGCCGACCTCGCGCATCAACTGGCGATTGCTTTGGATCAGCAACACAGCAGCGATTAGCGTGACGAAGAAAATAGCGGCATAACCGATAAAAATACGACTTTTCACTGAACCTGAACTAGCCAAGAAGCACCTGCCTGTTTCTGTTGTTGCCCGATTGAACAATACAGAGACTGGCACAAGCACAAGATTCTTTCAGGTATTCGCAAAAAAAACTGCACAGAGGGGGTTAAGGTTTTGAAATTTGCATTCGGTTTGAGCCAGCAAAAGAAAGATGTGGCAAAGCTGTCTGCCTGACCTTCTGCAGTCACACAGATTCAGTGCCAGATTGGGGATCAATCTGGCACCGGGGAGAACGAAGAAAGTTATACCCGCACGACAAAATTACCGTTACGCAGGTTCTCACGCTGATAGGCCGGGCCTTCAATGCCTTCATACACGACGCTGGCGCCGGCGGCGGTGGCGATGATATGGCCGGCACCGGTGTCCCATAACATGGTTGGGCCAAAGCGTGGATAGATGTGCGCCACGCCTTCGGCCACCAGACAGAATTTTAACGAGCTGCCAACCGCCACCAGTTCATGCAACGGGAATTGCGCTAAATAGGGTTCCACTTCCGGCTGATAATGGCTTTTACTGCCGACCAGCCGCACTGTTTCACCGGCTTTGGGCGCAATAGCCTGGATCGCCCGCTCGCCACTGCTGTCTGCGACAAAAGCACCCAGCCCTTGTGCGCCGCTATAAGTCTTGCCCAACACCGGCGCATGAATAACACCCAGCACCGGCTCGCCAGCATCAATCAGCGCAACATTAACGGTGAATTCGCCGTTTCGTTTGATAAATTCTTTAGTGCCATCCAGCGGGTCGACCAGCCAGAAGCGTTGCCAAGTCTGGCGCTCGCTCCACGGAATATCGGCAGCTTCTTCGGATAACACCGGAATGTCCGGCGTAAGCTTCTGCAGTTCCCGCATGATCAGCTGATGCGCAGCTAAATCGGCGGCGGTCAGCGGGCTGTCATCGGCTTTGTGTTGCACATCAATGGCTTGTGGTTGGTTGTAGATCGCCAGAATGGCGTCACCCGCATCAATACTGATGCGACGGATTTGTGGCAACCAATGGCTGAGTTCTGCGGCTGTCGTTAACATTCACAAATGTCCCTGTCAGGCTTGTGGCTGGATAATGCCACGTTGCTCCAGTAATTTCAGCAACTGCTGCACGCTGTCATCCAGCGATAACACACCGGTATCCAGGCTAATCTCGGGCTGCAGCGGCGCTTCGTACGGATCTGAAATACCGGTAAAATTGGCGATCTCGCCACGCCGGGCTTTCTGATACAGGCCTTTAACATCCCGTTGTTCACAGACATCCAGCGAAGTCGCAACATGGACTTCAATAAACCGGCCTGCCGGCAAACTGGCGCGAATAGCATCGCGCTGGTTACGCAGAGGCGAGACAAATGCGCTTAAGACAATCAGGCCAGCATCCAGCATCAGCCCGGCCACAGCACCAACCCGGCGCAGGTTTTCATTGCGGTCAGCTTCGCTGAAACCTAAACCGGCACACAGGCCATGGCGCACGTTATCGCCATCCAGCAGATAGGTGTGGGCACCGCGCTGCAACAATGCCTGCTCTAAAGCGCCGGCGACGGTCGATTTGCCGGCACCGCTTAAACCAGTGAACCACAACACCACCGCCTGCTGCTGTTTCTGCGCCTCGCGATCGCTGCGGCTAACGGCATGTTGTTGCCAGACGATGTTGTTGGTTTGCGAATTTGTATTTAGTGTCATCAATGCTACCGGACTTGATTCAGACAAGCCTGCCTGCAATCACTTAAGGTTATTGCGGTGGCAGTCAGCGCAACGCAGACACGCCGTGAATACGTCCATGTAGGCTCCTCTGCGGCTTCCTTGCCGCAGAGGGTCTGCTTATCCGCTGGCCGCCACTCGCTTCTTCGAGCCATTTGACATCTTCTGGTCAGGCTCTATGGCGGATCTGCAACATCACAACTTACTGATATCAACCGCCTGCCAGTGCGGGAAATGTTTACGCACTAAAGCGTTAAATTCCAGCTCAAAAGCGCTGAACTCAGCACGGCTGCTGTTTGACGCCAGCGCGCTGTCGACCATACCGGCACCCACGGTGATATTGCTGATCCGGTCGATAAAAATAAAGCCACCGGTGTCGCGGTTCTTGCTATACGGGTCAAATACCACCGCTTCGGTCAGCTCCAGCTCAACCAGCGCGATACTGTTCAGATTCAACTCGGTTACTGCATCCTCTGCCAAAGTATTCACATCGATGCTGTGCGCAATGGCGGTGACTGTGCCCGGTACTTTTTTCGTGCCGAGTTTGATGTTGTATTGCTTGCCGATGGTCAGCGGATCTTCATGCATCCACACCACTTTGGCCAATATCCGGTTCGACACACAAGCATGATGCTGCGCAGGCACAATCACATCACCACGGCTGATGTCGATTTCATCGGTTAGCGTGAATGTAACCGCCTGACCGGCAAAAGCTTGCGGCAATTCGCCATCGAACGTCACGATGGATTTAATCACGGAGCCTTTGCCTGACGGCAAAGCCACGACTGCATCGCCAACGTTAAAGCTGCCAGACGCGACAGTGCCGGCAAAACCGCGAAAGTCCAGGTTCGGCCGGCTGACATACTGCACCGGCAGGCGCGCTTCAAACGCATGATTAAAGCCAGTCACCGGCGCATCTTCTAACAGTGCCAGCAACGTCGGGCCCTGATACCAGGGCGCTTGCGCCGAGCGGTTCACCACGTTGTCGCCGTTTAACGCCGACAGCGGCACAAACTGAATATCCGGCACCTGCAGCTGCGCCGCAAAAGCTAAATACTCACGGCGGATCTCGTCGTAACGCGCTTCAGAGAAGCCAACCAGATCCATTTTGTTAATCGCGACAACAAACTGCTTAATGCCGAGCAACGCACAGATAAAGCTGTGGCGGCGGGTCTGTACCTGCACGCCGTAGCGCGCGTCGACCAAAATAATCGCCAGGTCGCAGTTCGAAGCGCCGGTCGCCATATTGCGGGTGTACTGTTCATGGCCTGGTGTGTCGGCGATGATAAATTTGCGTTTCGCCGTGGAGAAATAACGGTAGGCTACATCGATGGTGATGCCTTGTTCCCGCTCCGCCTGTAAACCGTCGACCAGCAGCGCCAAATCAACCGTTTCGCCGGTGGTGCCGTGGGTTTTGCTGTCTTTATGCAGCGCGGCCAGCTGGTCTTCATAAATCTGCTGGCTGTCGTGCAACAAACGGCCGATCAGCGTACTTTTGCCATCATCGACCGAGCCACAGGTCAGGAATTTCAACAGAGATTTATGCTGTTGTTGTCTGAGATATTCTTCGATCCCCAGTTGTTCCAGTTCAATTGCCACTGACATCAGAAATAGCCCTCACGTTTTTTCTTTTCCATCGACCCACTGGAATCGCTGTCAATGACCCGGCCTTGCCGTTCACTGGAGCGCGATAACAACATCTCTTCAATAATGCCGGTTAACGTCGTTGCTTCCGACTCGACAGCACCGGTCAGCGGGTAACAGCCTAAAGTCCGGAAACGCACCAGTTTCTGCTCCGGCACTTCGCCCGGCTCCAGCGGCATGCGGTCATCGTCGACCATAATCAGCGTGCCATTGCGTTCAACCACCGGGCGGTGCGCAGCAAAATACAGCGGCACGATGTCAATGTTTTCCTGATAGATGTATTGCCAGATATCCAGCTCAGTCCAGTTCGACAGCGGGAACACGCGGATACTTTCGCCTTTGTTGACCTGACCGTTGTAGGTATGCCACAGCTCAGGCCGCTGGTTTTTCGGGTCCCAGCGGTGGTACTGATCACGGAATGAATAGATCCGCTCTTTGGCGCGGGATTTTTCTTCATCCCGGCGCGCGCCGCCAAAAGCAGCGTCAAAACCATATTGGTTCAGTGCTTGTTTCAAACCTTCAGTTTTCATCACGTCGGTATGCTTGGCACTGCCGAAAGTGAATGGGTTCATCCCCATCGCGATGCCTTCCGGGTTTTTATGCACGATCAGTTCAAAATCGTAGGCTTTGGCTAAACGATCGCGAAATTCAATCATCTCGCGGAATTTCCAGTCGGTATCGACATGCAGCAGCGGGAACGGGATCTTGCCCGGATAAAAGGCTTTGCGCGCCAGATGCAGCAGCACCGACGAGTCTTTACCAATCGAATACAGCATCACCGGATTATCAAATTCGGCCGCTACTTCACGGAAGATCTGAATACTTTCCGCTTCAAGCTGTTGTAAGTGCGTTAAGGTCGGCATATCAGTTACCTTGCTATAAAAACTATTCAATTCAATCTGTTTGCTGTGCTGCGCAGCATTGTTTTATATCAATGCAGCGGCGTGATCTGCGCTCGCGGCGCCTGTGCGCCATACCAGGCCAATTTCTGTTGCAGCGCCACCACTTCACCGATCACCAGCAACGCCGGGGATTGCACCTGATGCTGATCAATCAATGTCGCCAGTTGCCCGAGCGTGCCAGTGAACACACGCTGCTCTGGTCGGGTGCCATTTTCCAAAATCGCGACAGGCGTGTCAGCAGCGCGGCCTGCCTGTAGCAGCTGCGCCTGAATAAATGCCGATTTCATCAGGCCCATATAAATCACTAAAGTTTGGTTCGGCCGGCTCAGGCTTTGCCAGTCAGGCTCTTTGCCGTCTTTCTGGCAATGTCCGGTGACAAACTGCACCGCCTGCGCATAGTCGCGGTGCGTCAGCGGAATACCGGCGTAAGCGGCGCAACCTGCGGCGGCGGTAATGCCCGGCACCACCTGAAACGGGATTTGATGCGGCAACAACACTTCGATTTCTTCGGCGCCCCGGCCAAAAATAAAGGGGTCGCCACCTTTTAACCGGCAGATTTTTTTGCCTTCGAGCGCCAGCTTCACCAGCAGTGCATTGGTCTCTTCCTGCGCCACTGAATGCGCGCCGGCTTTTTTACCGACACAAATCAGCTCAGCATCGCGGCGCACCAGCGCCATAATCGGTTCTGAGACTAAATAGTCGTACACCACGACATCAGCTTGCTGCATCAGCTGCAGCGCCTTCAGCGTCAATAACTCAGGGTCGCCAGGCCCGGCGCCAACGACAAATACTTCACCGCGTTGTGGCTGATGGCCATCGAGCATTTGTTCAAGTGTTTCTTCCGCCGCTTGTGGCTGGCCGCTTTGCAACAAACTCACCACTTTAGAACTGAATACCTGTTCGTAAAACTGCCGGCGGGCGGCGAAATTGTCCAGCTTCTGCTGCACGTTTTTGCGGAACTTGCCGACCAGCGTGGCCAAAGGCCCCAGATGCTGCGGTAATAACGTTTCTAATTGCTCGCGCAGCCGGCGCACCAGCACAGGCGCAGTGCCGCCACTGGAAATCGCGATTTGAATTGGCGCACGGTTGATAATGGCTGGGAAAATAAACTCGCATTTGTCCTGATCGTCAACAGTGTTGACCCAGACCTGACGCGCCGTGGCGGCCTGATGCACCGCCGCATTAACGGCATCATCATCCGTCGCGGCAATCACCAGCCAGTGTCCAGAGATTTGCTCAGGCTGAAAATCGCCTTGCACCAGCACGGCTTTACCCTGTGTGGCCCAGTGTTGGAAATCCGTTTCAAACTGATGCGATACCACGGTCAGCACCGCGCCAGCATCCAGCAGCGCCCGCGCTTTACGCAAAGCGACATGGCCACCGCCTATCAGCAGCACGGCTTTGCCGGTCAAATCAGTGAAAATCGGTAAGTACTGCACGCTGTTGTCCCCACGGGCTCTTGCCTTGGTCAGGCTCAGATCGTCGACACACCATACTGCATTTCAATCAAAAGGCAGTGTGATGATTCAATATGGCTGCGATATTAGACGTCTAAACGTCCTGAATCCAAGAAGCAAATCGGCTCAGATATAACTAAAAGGAATTAGCGGCTTGGTTTTCGGACTTTAAGAGGATTCAAAGATGGGTTATCAGCAGAGGCCGGCATCTGGTGATACCGGCCTCTTTGAAAAACTCAGGCGCCAGCGCGCTTACTAACAGCTGCGGTAAACACCACATCTGTTGAGCTATTCAGCGCAGTTTCGCAGGAGTCCTGTACCACACCGATGATAAAACCAACCGCGACCACCTGCATCGCAACTTCCGCCGGAATACCAAACAGGCCACAAGCGAGTGGAATCAATAATAAAGAACCACCGGCCACACCCGAGGCGCCACAGGCACAAACTGCCGCGACCACACTTAACAACATCGCAGTGGCAAAATCGACCGGGATCCCCAAGGTATGCACCGCAGCCAGCGTCAGCACTGTGATGGTGATTGCAGCACCGGCCATATTGATGGTGGCACCGAGCGGGATCGACACAGAATAAGTATCTTCATCCAGTTTCAGCTTCTCACACAGCATCATATTGACCGGAATATTGGCGGCAGAACTACGGGTGAAAAACGCCGGAATGCCACTTTCGCGCAAACAAGTCAGTACCAGCGGATAAGGATTGCGTTTTGTGGTGACAAACACCAGCAGTGGATTTACCACAAAGGCAATCACCGCCATCGAGCCCACCAACACAGCCAATAAATGGCCGTAACTGGCAAGGCCAGCAAAACCAGTGGTGGCGACAGTTTCCGCCACCAGGCCAAAAATACCGATAGGTGCTAAGCGAATGATAAGCGTCACCAGGTGCGAAACCCCGTGCGAAATATCACTGAAGACTTTTTTCGTTGTGCTGTTGGCGTGATGCAGGCCCAGACCAAAACCAACAGACCAGGTTAATACGCCGATAAAGTTGCCGGTCAGCAGCGCGTTGACCGGGTTGTCGACCGCCTGAAACAGAATACCTTTGAGCACCTGGCCAATGCCTTCAGGCGCTGTCACCGCTTGCTGGGCATCGCTTAACACCAGGCTGCTCGGGAACAGAAAACTGGCACCGACAGCGGTGAGCGCCGCCAGAAAGGTACCGAGTAAATACAGCACCAGCACCGGTTTCATTTTCGCCTGGCCGCCGATTTTGCGGTTGGCAATGGCGGACGCCACCAGCACAAATACCAAAATAGGCGCGACCGCTTTTAGCGCTTTAACAAATAACGCGCCCAGTATCGCCACGGATTGACCGGCCTCAGTCGACCAACTCGCCAGCGCCACGCCTAAAATCATGCCCAATAAAATTTGTGGTACTAAACCAAAATGGGCGAAAAAGCCCTTTTTCGGAATTTCAGTGCCTGATACTGTTGTTTTTGTTGTCATTATAGGAATTTCCAATTGGAGTGCTGCCTGATTCTGCCGTGTCCGGGCGGATGGAGCAAGGCTGACCAGCATAGATGTGGCTAAACTCAGCGATGAATGCGGCGGATAGCAGCCATTTTCCGCTGGAATCCTCTGTTGTAGTTGTGTTAACAATATGAAAAACATTCACGGAGTTTGATGATGCACCGGATAGCTTTATGCCTGACTCTGAGTCTGGCCGGTTGTGCTCAGCAGGTTGCTGTCACGGCAATACCGCAGGCCCCTTCAACCGACCAATCAACCGCAGTGCGGATTTATGCACCACCGGTGCCGGCACAAACCTTTGCGGCTTTGGCGCCAGTGCCAGAGATGTCAGATCTGCTGCAGCTGACGGCGGCACAACAACAGGATTTCCTTAGTTATTTTCATCACCCGCGTTATGCAGACCAAACTCCGGAGTATCGGCTGTACAGCTACATGCAAAATGTACTGGCGGTGTTTCAGTTTAGTGGCAGCACCACCCCCGCCAGCGAGGTGATGCGTACCGGCTCCGCCAATTGCGTCAGTCTGGCATTGCTGACCAAAGCACTGGCCGATGTCGCCGGCATTGATGTGCGTTTTCGCGCGACCTACCGCGAACCAGTCATCGATATCCGTGGCGACTTATTGTTACAGGCCACCCATGTGCGCAGTTATCTGAATGCAGCGCCAGACTCCGGCACGATCCGCCAGCTTTACATCGATTATTTCCGTGGAACATTGAGCTATCAGGGCGATTTTCTCAGCGACGCCCGTTTCAAAGCCACGGTATACAACAATCTGGCGGCGGAAGCCTTGCTGCGTGGTGAGTTAGACCAGGCCCATGCACTGGTACAGACCAGCTTGCAACATGATGACCAATTTGTGCCGGCGATTAACCTGATGGCGGTATTGTTGCGCCGCCAGCACCAGCCGGCACTGGCACAACAATGGTATCAATATGGGTTAACTGTTGCGCCGCAGCAGTTGGCGCTGCTGCATAACTATCAGGTGCTGGCAACACAGTTAGGCGACCAGCCGCTGGTGCAGCTGTTAGAACAGCAACTGGTGCTGGCTGACAGTGACGACCCGTTTGAGCTGTATATTCAGGCGGTCCAGGCAGAACAAGCCGGGCGGGAGGCAGTAGCGATCAGCTTCTATCAGCGGTTACAAAAACGAGTGCCTTATTTATTCCAGGCGAACCAGGTACTGGTGCGGCATTATCTGAAAAATCATCAATACCAGGCGGCAAAACAAATTCTCGAAGCCGCGCTGGAATACAGCTACGAACCGGAAAAACGATCGCTACTGCAACATAAACTGGCGATGCTGCGGACGATGTAAAATACCGATAGATCCAACAGCTGGTCGGCGTTTTTGACCTTTGGTCAGCGCACACAGCAGCAATGAACCACTGCTTTTATCCTGTCCGCACAGCCTTTCCCAGGCTGAGCTGAATGAAAAGGAGTGGATCTATGTCGTGGTGGTATCCAACGATGGCTGTGGTACTGAGTGTTAGTCTGAGCTTTAGCACAGGCGTGCAGGCGGCGCAGCCAGATTTGCAATACCGTGTACTCGGTAGCAACGCGCAGGGCGACAGCTTGTTGCGGGGGGCGCAGCGCCAGCAGCTGCTACTGCAAACACTAGATCTGCAATGGCAAAGCCCGCTCGGCGCCAACCAACAATTTCAGCTCGCCAGCACGCTATGGCGCACCGATCCGCAGCAACCGGCCGGTGCAACAGCCGAACAAAAGCTGGAATTTTCCGAAGCTTACTGGAGCATCGACGAAGGCAACTGGAGTTTTAGCGCCGGCAAACGCAAACGCGATTTTGACGTCAATTATGGCCTGCGGCCGCTGGATTTGTTTTCGCCGACCGACACGCTGGCGCTTTACACCGTCGTCGCGCCCGGCGTCTGGCAAGCGGCTGCTGACTGGTTTGGTGCCGACAACGCCTGGACTTTGCTGTGCAATCAGACGGAACCAGTGTTTCGCCGCTATGGCCAAACCTTGCCCGCGAGCACCGGTTGCGGCGCGCGTTATTACCAGCAGGCCGGCGATCTGGAATGGCAGGCGCTGGCGCATTATGACGAGGACATCGGCTGGCGGGTTGGCACCAGCCAGGTCTGGGTGCTCAACGAAGGGCTGGCGCTGCAGGGCAGTCTGCTCTGGCAACAGCATTATTGGACCAGTCATTGGATCCAGTGGCCGAAGCACCAGCAGCCGGTTGGAATTACCATAGATCGCCCCCTGGCCGATGCGGTGCAACAACAAGGCGCCTGGCAGCTCAGTACCGGCCTAAATTACACCGCTGCAGCTGGCTGGAATCTGATACTGGAATATAGCTATGACGGCCAGGCCAGCGCCGACAGGGACTGGCAGACGCTGCAACAACGGCTGCATGGCCCGACGCTGCAAGCACTGGAACGACAAAGCAGTCTGCAACTGTTCAGTGGCCGCCAGCTGACACGTCAGCAATGGTTGTTGCATCTGCACGCCGAAGGCGACTGGCACCCGTCATTGACGCTGCTGTATCAACCTGCGGTAACAGGATTGTTAATTTCGGGGGCTGTCAGTTATAGTGTCAGCGATCAGTTCAAAATTAACTTAGGGATCAAGCACTTCGCTGGTCCTGCCAACAGCAGTTTCCGTTTGCTTGGCAAAAAACACGAAGTCGTGGCCGGAGCCCAATATGCCTTCTGACAGCACACCCATCCGTTGCGAAGGACAACCCCCGTTCTGGCGCGATCAGCTGAACCTGATTGTGCCTTGTTCTTTACTGGCGCTGCTGTTCACTTTATTTGGCATGGGGCCTTGGTGGCTACAATTGCTGTACTCGAATGGTATCGGTTTGACTATGCGTACCACCATTCGCTGGCTGCAGCGACATCGACCTGCGCTGTCGATGACACTCAACACTGTGCTGGCACTGGCATTGGCCGGATTACTCTGGTTTGGTTTGCCGATGGGCTGGACCTGGTGGCAGTTCAGCGCAGCCGGCAAGGAGTTTACACCCGGCTTTGACTTGTCGCTGCTCGGTATTGTAGGGGTGGTCAGCGTGGCGATGACGGCATTCTATTATCTGCTGGACCAAAAACATCAGTTACAGCAACAGCTGATGCAAACGGCACTGAAGCAATCGGAACAGGAAAAACAGCTGCTGGAACAACAACTAAAACTGCTGCAATCGCAAATCGAACCGCATTTTTTGTTTAATACGCTGGCCAATGTGCAGGCGTTGATCCGGATTGAACCGCAACAGGCCAGTCAGATGCTAGCCGCCTTAACGACCTTATTACGCCAAAGCCTGGACCAGACCCGCACCCAGCTGGTGCCGCTGGCCGATGAACTCAGCTTCAGCCGCGCTTACCTGCAGATCCAGCAAATTCGTCTCGGTGAGCGTTTGCAGCTGGACTGGCAACAAAGCGACGACCTGCCGCTCCAGCTGCCGGTTCCGCCGGTGCTGTTGCAACCTTTGTTAGAAAACGCCTTACAACACGGCATTGAACCAGTGCGCAGTGGCGGTCAGCTGCAGGTCCGCCTGTTTGTTGAACAGCAAAAACTCTGTTGTGTGCTGAGTAATTCCATTCCACCAACCGCAGCCGCCCAAACGCCGGACGGCCGCAAGGACCACGGCATTGGTCTTAGTAATACCCGCGCCCGGCTGCAACAACGATATGGCGATTTGTCTGGTTTAACTTTAACGCTGGCCGAACAGCAGGCCATAGTCCGTCTGGAGATCCCGTTGTGAATACTGGTCTGAATTCGAGTGTAAATCCTGCGACCCCACGTCTGTTAATTGCCGATGATGAACCGTTATTACGCCGCCATTTGCAGGCGCTGCTGGCAGAATTCTGGCCAGAAGCGCACACCACATTGGCCGAAGACGGCTCAGTTGCTTTAACTTTGTGCCAGCAGCAACAGTTCGACGTCGCTTTTCTGGATATTCAGATGCCGGGCTTAGATGGCCTGCAGTTATTACGCGAGTTACGCCGGTTACCTGCGCCGCCTTTGGTCGTGTTCAGCACCGCTTATAACCAGCATGCGGTCAGCGCTTTTGAACTGGAGGCAGTGGATTATCTGTTAAAGCCTTTAGAAGAAGCGCGGCTGCAGCAGTGCATCACACGGCTGCAACAACGGCTGAGCCAGCAGCAAAAGCCCCAGGCCAATCTGCTGCATTTACAACAGCTGCTAAGCCAGTTACTGCCCGCTGCTGCAGGCACGGAGCCGGTAAGCGCAGCCCCGGAAGCCAGCACTACAGCGCCCGGAACCGAGCCACTGCGCTGGATCAAAGCCAGTCAGCGCGACACTATTCATCTGCTGGATATTGCCGATATCGACTTTTTTCTCGCCGAAGATAAATACACCACAGTAGACAGCGCCGGCCAGCAATACCTGATCCGCACCTCAATCGCCACCCTGGAACAACAGCTCGACGCGCAGCTGTACTGGCGGATTCACCGCGGCTGTATAGTCCGGGTCAAAAGCATCCTGAAAGTGGAACGCGACGAATTTGGCCATATGACGCTGGTGCTGAAAAACAATACGACAGAACTTGCCGTCAGCCGTGCTTATCAGCATTTGTTTCGCCAGCACTAGGGTGGCGACTGGCCAGGGGGCGCAGTATTGCAGCCTGAAACCAGGCAAACCGCGAGATGACGCCGGAAAAGGCTGTGACAACGCCAAATGATGATGCTGTTACCGCACAGGATGACACTTGTGATCAAGCGGCACAAATGCCATGTACCACTGTCACGGTTCGAGACTGATTAATATTGCGATGGTGCAGACACCAACTGAAATTGACTATCCATTGCCTGATTACGTAACTCAATCAATGCCTGGTATTCTTCGCTGTTATACCAATCCATTGCCTGTTGTTCACTGCCGAACTCAATGACAGCTTTGTTCGCATACAATTGTTTGCCGTATAACGATTGCGATGCTCCCTTTGCAATAAATTTTCCACCAAATTTCGCCACAGTTGGTGCTGCAAGCTGACTGTATTGAGCAAGTTTTGCAGCGTCTAACACGTTTGATTCAACAACAATATAACTAGTCATAGTTTTTCCTTATGCCTTCACGTCACTCAAAAACGTTGACAAAGGTTAACGCCAGTCCATATTTTGAAACAATATAAACAAATTGAACTGACTGTCCGTAAATATGAACACTGTGAAGCTTGCGCCTCTGTTATTGATCTTTGCTGAAGTGGCCAGACAACGATCTTTTACCGGTGCAGCCAAGAAACTGGAATTAAGCAAATCCGCGATAAGTCAGCAGATCAGGCGCTTGGAAAGCGAGCTCAATATGCAGTTGCTGGCGCGGAACACCCGCGGGATCGCCCTGACACAAGCAGGGGAAACACTGTTAGCCCGAAGTGAACTCCTGAGTGAACAACTGGCGAACGCAATCAACGATATCCAACAGGTGAGAGCACAGCCCAGCGGGGTTTTTAAAATATCAGTTCCACCATTTTTTGAACGGGACATCATTGTGCCGGCCATTCGTCAGTTGTGTTTGGAGTTTCCACGCATCGAACCTGAACTTGTTGTCACTGGAAGATGGCAAGATCTGATTGAACATCAGCTGGATGCCGCGATATTTGGCGGCTTGCTTAGAGACAGCAACTATAAGGCGCAGTCGATTGGCAAAGTCAGTGATATGTTTTGTGCGACACCGAATTATCTGCAGCGCCATGGCAGCCCTGACACAGTGGCAGACTTACAGCAGCACAAATATATCGCCAGTCGCTGGCAAAAAGGTGACCTGACTTTAATCGACAAACAACAAGGCATTGAATATACACTGTCACTGTCACTGTCACACTTCGCACAAACCAACAATCTGCCAACACTGGTCGAAATGACGTTGGCCGACATGGGGATTGCCTTACTCCCTGAATTTATCGCAAAACAAGAAATCCGCCGTGGTCAGTTAGTTCACGTACTGCCGAATCATCATGGACGTCCATGGCACTTTTATTTTTTGCATCGGTATCAAGATCAAAAACCAGCTTACGTTGAGCGTTTTTATATGCTCGTGACGCATTACTTTAAGCTCGTCATATCTGGGAATTAATCCAAACAACAGCAGGCCTCAGACAGGTATATAAAATGACTTTTTCCCTTGGGGGAAATCAAACAAAAGACGCGGTGAAATGCGCAGGTTGTTGACTGCACGGGAGCCAGAACTGATTGTTCAATCATGGCTCCCCGCTCATTGTGGGATGTCACTTACGATACGGCTATGGATGTAGCCGCTTGGCTACCGCCTGTACCAAAGCCGCTGGTGCTGTGACATCATCCTGCATCAGCCAGTCTGGTGTTTGTAATTGCTCAGTAAATCCACCTTGTGGCCTGGCGACCCAAAACCTTGGCACAACGATGAATAACTTACTGTGTGGCAAAGTAAAATACTGAATGCCGCCTGTGCTCCGCGCACGCACATAGCTGGCTTCCCCTGCCAGCGTGGCAAAGCCAAAATCCTGCATCACGTTAGAAAATTGCACGGCGGATGAATAAGTACGACGACCTGTTAACACCACCACTTTGCCTTTGAAACGCAGCGGGTTGGCTAATTGCGGCTGGTACCAGGTTTTAAGTTCGCTTTCAATCACCTCACCTGCAGGTTCGGCAGCACTGGCACGGCTGGCAATCACTTTCTTTTTGGCGTGAGAACCGGTTCGAAATGGTTTGTCAGCCAGATAAGGCATCACATGATCAAGCCAGACGGAATCATTGCCACCGCGGTTTTCCCGCACATCGATAATCAATGATTTGGCACCGGAATTTTTGATTTTGGTAAAAACATCCTTGGTAAAAGCGCCAACAACCTGTTCATCCGGTAAAGCAAAAGTGCCGAGTTTCAGATAGGCGGTGTTGGCGTTTAATGCCTGATAACTAAAATCAGCACTGAACTCTTTTCCGGATGTACCAAGCACTGCCGCCCGTTTGCTGGCCGGTAGGGTCAGATCGGTCAGCTTGTCATTTTGTTTTAATTGCAGGTTAAATTCGGCAGGTGTGCCAAAGGCAATGGCGTACATCCGCTGAAAAGCCGGCCCCAATAAGTTGGCTCTGTTCATAGAAGTATCACCATGGCGCAGTGCCAATAATTGCCGGGCAAGCAGCGGCGCTGCCACGCCATTAATACTTTCAATAGTGGCACCACGCCATGGTGTATCGGCGCCACCGGCCAGTGCCAAAACGACCAGTTCACCGTCTGGTTTAACATGCACTTCGAGCGGAAAGACACCGCTGGTTCTGTCGATGAATGTTTGCAAATCATGTTCGGTTTCCGGCAAATTCACCGACCAATGCGCATCGTTAAACAGCGGATTGAGCTTGGCTGCCTGCAGCCAGAATTCGTGGGCGGTCATTGGTTTGGTCAGGTTCGCACTAATTTCCTGGTAAGCCCGTGCCAGTTGTTCCGGCGAGGCTGAGTGGCGGATGTCCGGGTGAGTGGCGGCGATAAATTCCTGCAGACTGGCGAAATCCGCTTGCAGTTGCGCCGGGCTGAATTGCTCTGTAGGCGCCTTGCTGGCGGTAGTCACCGTGCCTGCCGATGTGGCATGTACCGGCAGGGCTGTGGTCAGTACAGTAAGACCACAGAGCAGCAATAATGCGCGCCCGGAAATTTTTCGATATTGCGTTGTATTTTCAGATTGAGTGGTACGGTGTCCCGGGCGCATTGCCATGTTGGTTTTCCTGCATTGATAGAGATAGACATTGCCGGCTTGGTCGCACTGTGGCAGGAAAAAGTTGGCCGTTATGGTGATTTTTAGTTTATTTATGGCTTTTGCAGAGATGGCATCTGGTTGTTGTCTCTCTGTGAAGCAATCTGGGGACCATGTCATTCAGCGCTGTTTTTTACCATTCAGCGCCATTTTTGCCCGTCTGTCAGCTCATCCTGCTGCGGGTTAAATAAGCCCTTAAAGTCACTCCATCAGGCCGCTTGACCGACCGGCCTCAACTCAGGAGAGACGACATGAATACAACTCACTTCTTCCGCCCGCTGTTACTGACCTCTGCACTGATCCTGGCCACACCTGCCATGGCGAATAACTGGATGTCGATTTATCAGCAAGGCGTACAGGGCGATGAAACCGCCAATGAACAGGCCATTGCCAGTCTGACTGCAGCCAGCGCTGCGGCCCCTGAAGATCTGCAGTTGCAGGCGATGCTCGGTGCTGTCGAAACGGCGGCAGCCAAACACGCTATGTTGCCGTGGAACAAAATGAAACTGGCCGAACAGGGCCTGAGCAAACTGGATAAAACGCTGCGCCAGTTAGACCCACAAGACCGCGCGCAGGCCATAGTGACGATGCAGGTCCATACCATCGCTGGCTGTACTTTTATCAATCTGCCGGACCTGTTTAACCGCTTTAACGAAGGTTATGCCCTGCTGAAAAACCAGATCCAAAGCCCGGCGTTCGGTTTTGCCCCCACCGCCGCGCAACAAGCCCTGTATAGCTGTGGCGCCAAAGCCGCCAGCAAAGCCGGTGACGAAACGCTGGCCAAAACCTGGCAACAACAAAGCGCGCAGTGATCAAACCAACAACTCAAGCCAATAGATCAGGCAAGGAACCAGCCATGCTGACTTTTCAACACTTAAGCAAAACCTACGGCAGCGGTTTGTCACAAAACACCGCATTAAAGGATGTCAGCGCTGACATCAGCTGTGGCGAAATGGTGGCTTTATGCGGACCGTCTGGCAGCGGCAAATCCACTTTGCTGAACCTGCTGGGTCTGCTCGACACACCCACCCAAGGCCAAATTTGGCTGGATCAGCAGCCGGTGCCAACAGATCCGGCCGCACTGGCGCAACTGCGCTGTCGGGCTATTGGCTTTATTTTCCAGCGCTACAATCTTTTGCCGGTGCTGACTGCGCTGGAAAACGTCGAATATCCGCTGCAGTTGCTTGGCGTCGCCAAAGCGGAACGGCGGGCGCGCGCCATGGCGCTGCTGGAGGCGGTCGGCGTTGGTCAATTTGCCGGCCAGCGTCCGGACCAGTTATCCGGCGGCCAACAACAACGTGTCGCGATTGCCCGGGCTTTAGTCAAAGCGCCACCACTGGTGATTGCAGACGAACCGACGGCCAACCTCGATGGTGTCAGCGCTGCGCAAGTGATTGATTTGATGCAGCAACTTGGTCGTGATGCCACCACCACTTTTTTAATTGCCAGCCACGACCCACGGCTGTACGAACGCTGCTCGCGGTTGTTAACCCTGAAAGACGGCGTGCTGGTGGAAAACCAGCCGCAAAGCCTGAACCCAGCGCGCCGCGCCAGTTAACAAGGAGAATCATCATGTTGCATGCTGCCTGTTTAAATTTATGGCGCCACCGTCGCCGCACGCTGTTCACCGGTCTGGTTTGCAGCGCCGCCATGACTGCTGTGTTGTTAGGGGCCGGTTTTGCCCTGTTTACCTATCAGTCGCTGGCGGAAAAAGCCGCGCGCGATTTGGGTCATCTGACCCTGAGCCACCCGGATTATTTTCTCGATAACGAAGATGTGCCGCTGCAACATGGCATCCAGCGCGACCCGGCGCTGGAAAAGCGGCTGCTGGCGCGCGACGACGTCAAAGCGGTGTTACCTCGCTTACAGTTTTCCGGCCTGGTGTCCAACGGTGAAAAATCGACGATTTTCCTCGGCAGTGGCGTCGATGGCAGCGAGTTCCAGTTAAAAGGCCCCTTCCTGCAAATCAAAGCAGGCGGCGTGTTGCCACCGGCTTATCTCAGCAAAGCGGACGACAACATTCCGCTGCTGATTGGTGAAGGCCTGGCGGCCATTTTAAAAGCCAAAGTCGGCACTGAACTGAGCCTGATGTCGGCTACCAGCACGGGTGCACTGAATGCACTAGATGTGGTCGTTGTCGGGATCTTCTCCACCGGTGTGCCGGATCTGGATAAGCGTCAGTTGTATCTGCCAATCAAAGCTGGCCAGCAACTGTTGCAAAGCGACAAAATCAGCGAACTGAATATCTATTTACTGCACGACCAACACCAAGACGAGCTGGCGGCCGCGTTGCAGAGCGAATTACCGGATAGCAAAGTCACGCCCTGGCAAGACCGCGCCTTTGTATTTAAAGCCGTGCGCGACCTATACAACCGCATCTTCGGCACCCTCGGCATCCTGATGTTATTGCTGGTGTTATTCGCTGTCGGCCATGGTATTTCGCAAGTAGTGACTGAACGCACCCGGGAGATTGGCACTATGGCGGCCCTTGGCGAGCGCCGCAGCCGCATCGTCGGTAACTTCGTACTGGAAGCCTTGTTGCTGGGCGCCTTCAGCGCCGTGGTCGCTACCCTGTCGACCTTAGTGAGCTGTGAATTGCTGCGCCAGTTTGAAGTAATGATGCCACCGCCACCAGGTTCCAGTCAGGGCTACCCACTGATGATCAGTTTCAGCACCGAACTGACCCTCTATGCCGGTCTGGTGTTGATGGTGGTCTGTATGTTGTTCGCACTGAAAGCCAGCCTGAGCGCCGCCCGTAAGCCGTTAGTGGAAGCGTTGGGTTTTGTGTAACTAACACTCGTGGGCAGCTGGTCCGCACCGGCTGCCATCTGGCGGTGCTAGCGACCTTTGGTCAGAGCGCTCTGCAACAACACCCAATCTTCATTAGTCTGCTTCTAAACTCGAGCACGACAAGGAACTACACCATGACACAAAAACTGAATACATTTTCCCGCCTGACGATGCTGCTCCCGACTTTATTACTGCTCGGCAGCGCTCTCAATGCCAGCGTCGCCGCTGAATTACCACTGCCACAGGCGCAGCAATATCTGGCAACCGCCGAACAGTTTCGCGGTCCACAGCAAAGTTTTGTGCTGCAAGGCCGGATTGAAACCATCAAAGCCGGTCGCAGCGAAAAAATGCAGCCGTATCAGCTGTTGTCAGGGGAAGATCGTAAGTCACTGGTAATTTTCACCGGCGGTACCAGTCAGGGGCAAAAAGTGTTGTTGCAGGACCAGCAATTCTGGTTACAACTGCCAGGCAGCCGCCGCGCGCTGCGCATCACGCCGCTGCAAAAGCTGATGGGCGAAGCGTCCAGCGGTGATGTCGCGACGCTGAACTGGCAACAGGATTACCAGCTCGTCGCCGCCGATGCACAAAAAGATGGGATCCAACTGAGCCTGCACGCCAAGCGCGAAGGTCTGAGCTATCAACGGATTGAACTGTGGGTCGGCAGCAGCGACCAATTTCCGCAACGGGCCGAGTTTTATCTGCCATCCGGCAAACAGGCCAAATCTGCCCGTTTTGTCCGAAGTAGCACCGGTGAAGCGCCGCGCGTGGTCGCGATGGAACTGCTGGACCGGATGCAGAGTAAAAATGTGACGGTGCTGCATTACGATGTGGTGACGCCACAAACCTTGCCGGCGAGGTTATTTAATCCGCAGGCGCTCAGCACTGTGCAGGCGATATAGACGACTGAAGTTTACAAGCGCCTTAACCAAACGTCGGCGATCCCATCTCCGGTTTTGCGCCAGACGAAAGCGCTCACGCCGACGCGCAAGCATGGTTCAGCCAGTACCATGCTTGCCGGGGGAACATCAGAATGTTAATGTTTTAACTGGTTTATTGTTAATTAATTTCAAGGACAGAATTGATGAATAATGCCCGTTTGCTGGCTCTGGTCGGGATGATGTTTGCCGTGAGCGCATGTAAAGACTGGAATACGTCCGCGCCTGTCACTCATACATCAATTATGAATTTACAATTGCAGACACCACTGACACCGGCACAAATTGAGTTACAACAACAGCGGATCAAACTACTGACTGAAATTGTCCAAACACATGCGAACAGCATTGAATTAGGCATTAAATCATATAGCGAAACTGTGCAGGATTCGGTGCAACTGCTCCAATTAAAATTAACCTTGGCGACGACCGCAGCAGAGCAAAAAGCATTATTGCAAGAACTACATCAGGTCTATACAAAACTACTGGAAGTACAAAAAGCTCAGTACTAGGTCGGCATCCTGAGTATTAATGACTACAAGCACACCCAAGTAAAATTACTTGAAGTTCAGATGTTACAGATGCAGTTACCACAATAGCGGCTGGCATTGATCACAATGGTGCGCTGCCAGCCGCAAGGTATATTTTTGACTGAGATCAGATGCCGTCACCAGCGACATGCAGACCACATTCGCGGCCCATGCCATTAAAGCGGGTGTCTTCTTCGCTCATCCCGGCTGACAGCGGTGCACTGGAATGGGTGTCGCCGACCGAGACATAGCCCTGCTCCCACAGCGGATGGTAAGGCAGGTTGTGGTCCTTCAAATAATAAAAAATATCTTTGTTAGTCCATTCGACAATCGGATTAATCTTCAGTACGCCGCGCTGAATACCGACAATAGGCGTATCGGTGCGGCTGCTACTTTGGCTGCGGCGCAGGCCGGTAAACCAGCTGCTGATGTTCAGCTCCTGCAAAGCGCGTTGCATCGGCTCGACTTTGTTCAGCTGGTTGTATTGCTGCAGGCCTTCCGGCGTCGTCCAAAGCTGACCAAAGCGTGCTTCCTGCCAGGCCGGCGTGATGTCGGCGCGGTATACCTTGAGATTCAGCTGCAGCCGTTCCGTCAGCTCATCTATAAAACGATAAGTTTCCGGGAACAAATAACCGGTGTCGGTCAGCACCACCGGAATGTCCGCTTTGACCTGAGTCAACAGATGCAACATCACCGCAGCCTGAATGCCAAAGCTGGAACTCAGCATATGCTGGCCCGGTAATTGGTTGAGCGCAAAAGCCACCCGCTCAGCCGGCGACAGCGTTGCCAGCTGTTGGTTGATTTCCGCTAAGGCTTGCTGCTGCGCGGCCGGGTCCAGCTGTAAAATCTGCTGATAACTCATTTATTTACCTGTCTTGCTTTGTTTGACGGGTAACCACAAGGGTTACCCTTACCGCTAAACTCACCGATGCGTGATGGCGATGTTTTTAGACGGGCAGCCAATGTACGGTGGCGCTACTTTCGTACGGTGGCGGTAAACGTACGGTGGCGGTAAACGTACGGTGGCGCTTTGCTTACCGTACCTACCTGTACCTTCCAGTACCTACCCGCACGTACCCGCACGTACCTGCCGCCCTGTTGTCTGGCGGGTAACCGCGAGGGTTACCCCTACGGCTTATTTAGGCGTGGAAGTCTGTTTTGCTGACTTTCACTTCAGCAACCACACCAACCCGGATGACAAAATCACCAAAACATTCGCCAGCATGGCGTTCCAGCGCCCAGCGGCCAATCAGCGTGTCCAGTGCAGCCAGAATTTCCGCTTCGGCCACATTGTCTAGATACAGCTTCGGAATGCGCGTACCAGCGGTGTTGCCACCCAGATACAGGTTGTATTTGCCCGGGCCCCGGCCGACTAAACCAGCCTCGGCCAGCATGGCGCGGCCACAGCCGTTCGGGCAGCCAACCACACGCAAAATGATGTGATCGTCCGCCACACCATGCTTGGCCAGAATGCCTTCGACGTGAGTGACTAAAGTCGGCAAATAGCGCTCGGCTTCAGCCATTGCCAGAGGGCAAGTTGGTAGCGACACACAGGCCATCGAGTTTTTGCGCTGCTCGGTGACTGAGTCTTCAATCAGGCCATGCGCGCGGGCAATGGCTTCAATCTGCGCTTTATCCTCAGCGGCGACGCCGGCGATGATCAGGTTCTGGTTCGCCGTCATACGGAAATCACCTTTGTGAATTTTGGCAATTTCCGACACACCGGTTTTCAGCGGCTTGCCCGGATAATCCAGCAAACGGCCATTTTCGATAAACAACGTTAAATGGTGTTTGCCATCAATGCCTTCGACCCAACCAAAGCGGTCACCGCGATGGGTAAATTCGTAAGGCCGGCTCGGCTGGAATTGCACACCAACGCGTTTTTCCACTTCCTGTTTAAAAGTGTCCACGCCAATACGGTCGATGGTGTACTTGGTTTTGGCATTTTTGCGGTTGACCCGGTCACCATAATCGCGCTGCACAGTGACGACGTGTTCTACCACTTTCAGCACATGTTCGAGGCCGATAAAACCAAAATCTTCGGCGCGGCGCGGGTAGGTACCTTTATCGCCGTGCGTCATCGCCAAGCCACCGCCAACCAGCACGTTAAAGCCAACCAGCTGGCCGTTTTCGGCAATAGCCACGAAATTTAAGTCGTTGGCATGCACGTCGATGTCGTTATGCGGCGGAATGACGACGGTGGTTTTGAACTTACGCGGTAAATAGGTATCACCCAGCACCGGTTCGGTTTCTGTGGTTTCAACCTTTTCTTCATCCAGCCAAATCTCGGCATAGGCGCGGGTTTTTGGCAGCAGATGCTCAGAAATTTTCACTGCCCATTCATAGGCTTGCTGGTGCAGCACCGATTCCACCGGGTTCGACGTACAAAGCACGTTGCGGTTCACATCGCCGGCCGTGGCAATCGAATCGATGCCAATGCTGTTCAGCATCTGATGCATCGGTTTGATTTCAGGCTTAAACACACCGTGGAACTGGAAAGTCTGCCGGGTGGTTAAGCGGATACTGCCGTACAGGGTTTTTTCACTGGCGAATTTGTCGATGGTCAGCCACTGCTCCGGCTTGATAATGCCGCCCGGCATCCGGGCACGCAGCATCACGTTATGCAGCGGTTCCAGTTTTTGTTCCGCACGTTCCGCGCGTAAATCGCGGTCATCTTGCTGATACATGCCGTGAAAACGCACCAATAAGAAGTTATCGCCGGTGAAACCGCCAGTAATTTCGTCTTTTAAATCTGTGGTGATAGTGCCGCGTAAATGATGGCTTTCGGCTTTTAACCGCTCGTTATCAGACAGCGCGCCCTGCACTTGCAGTTCAGGATTAATCGGATATTGGCTCATTAATACACATCCTTCTGATAACGTTTGGTTTCACGCAGTTGTTCAAAATAGTCTGCAGCAGTTTCTGCACTCAGGCCGCCGTGCTCAGCGGCAATATTCAGCAGCGCCTGATGCACGTCTTTCGCCATCCGGTTGCCGTCACCACAAATATAGAGGTGCGCACCTTGTTGCAGCCAGCTCCAGACTTCAGCACCTTTGGCTTTGAGTTTATCCTGCACATAGACTTTCTGCGCCTGGTCGCGGCTAAAGGCCACGTCCAGTTTGCTTAACACACCGCGTTTTAAATAGTCCTGTAATTCCACCTGATAGAGGAAATCACGGGTGAAATGTGGGTTACCGAAGAATAACCAGCTCTGACCGGTGGCACCGGCGTTGTCGCGTTCCTGCAAAAAGGCGCGAAACGGCGCAATCCCAGTGCCCGGGCCAATCATAATGACTGGCGTGTCATGGTCCGGCAGACGGAAGTTGTCATTGTGCTCAACAAAGACCCGCACCTTGCCACCTTCTTCCAGTCGCTCGGCGAGGAAACCGGAAGCGCCACCTAAATGCGTCTGACCAAAGGCATCAAACCGCACCACACCAACAGTTAGATGCACTTCTTCGCCGACTTCAGCCTGACTGGAGGCAATCGAATACAAGCGTGGCTGCACTTTACGCAGGCAATCGACTAAGGCTTGCGCGGTTAACTGGGCTGGATGCTGCAGGATCACGTCGGCGGTCTGGCGCTCGGCCAGATAAGCGCGTAATGCCGTTTTGTCGGCTGCCAGTTGCTGCAGTTCGCTATTGCCGGTTGCGGCGGCATATTTCTCGACAAAAGACGGGTAGGCTTGCGTAAGTTCTAATTCACGTTGCAGCGCATCCTGTAGCGTCAGCGTTTGACCGCCAAGGCTGACTTCGGCATCGCTTACGGTGCCGGTCGCTTGCAGCACGGCATCAACCAGTGCCGGGTCGTTATCAAAAAACACACCCAATGCATCGCCTGGCTGATAAGTCAGGCCGGTGTCGGCTAATGAAATTTCGATATGACGCACATCTTTGGTGGAATTGCGCGCGGTGATTTTCTGGTTGGCCGCGAGTTCTGCCGTGGCCGGATGTTGTTTGTCGTAAGGGCTGTGACTACCGGCGGTTGCCGTGCTGCCAGGCCAGGCAATCACCTGGGCACTGCCAGCGCCAGCAGCTTTTAACAACGGGCTGAATACTTCTAATGCCCCTTGCTGCCAGGTCGCGGCGGCTTCGGCGTAATCGACATCTAAATCAGCGCGGGCAAACAGTCGTTTCGCGCCAAGCGCTTCGAGCTGCTCATCAAAATCCTGCGCTGTTTTACAGAAAAACTCATAGCTGGTGTCACCAAGGCCCAGCACAGCGTATTGCAGCTCCGGCAGTTTTGGCGCTTTTTTACCAAACAGGAATTTATGGAAACTCACCGCCGATTCCGGTGGTTCGCCTTCACCATAAGTCGAAGTGACGATGATCAGGAATTTTTCTTTGGCCAAGGCATTGGTTTTGTAAGAAGCGATGTCCTGCAACTGTACCGCCACACCCTGCGCCTCGGCCGCCGCTTTGATTTTGCTGGCGACGCCTTTGGCATTGCCGGTTTGTGAGGCATATAAAATAGTCAGCACTGCAGCCTGTTGCGGTGCTGTAGCAGCGCTGGCCACGGCAGTGCCGGAAGCGAGCTGGGCGGCCGCTGCCAGATAACCACTGACCCAGGCTTGCTGGATTGGATTGAGCTGGCTGACCAGTTTCTGTAAATCCTGAACTTGCTGCGCACTAAGCGGGCTGGCTGGTGCGATCAGTGAAGTAAACGGCATAACGACACCTGTACTATCAAAATTGTCGTTATTTTATCCATATAGACGGCTAAACAATAAAGAATTGATCTGCAACTCTTATGCAAATTAGTTATATACCAATACTGTCTGGCGATAGTGAGAATTTAGCTAAATATTAGTGAAAAATGCCAACCCAATATAGCCTCCGCTACAGCATCTAAAAATATTATTCAAACAAATCAACATGATAATCTTTGGCACAGCCTTTGCGATGTCCAGGTATCTGTAACAGTCAGCATAGGTTCAGCCGGACCAGGCCTGACGTCATCACCCACAATGAAGAAGGAATGGACTTATGAAACTGTTAATTGCTGCTACTTTATTCAGCTCAATCGCGATGGCACACGAATCTGATCAGAACTGCTCACTGGAATTACACGACGATTTATTAGTGCAACGCGCTGATGTGCAGCTGTTGCGTAGTGACAATCCGCTGTGGCGCATCAGCGATCAAGGGCAACTCTGGATCAACAATCAGTCAGTCGATACCGATGCGTCTACCGCCGTGTTATTACAACAGTATCAGGCCGGCCTGCGTGACAATGCAGAACAAACCGTGACGCTGGTCGCCGACGCCGTGTCGATGGCTTCCGAAGCGCTGACCCGTGTGATGGCCCAATTTGAAGTCGACAACGGTGAAGCCCAGGCCAATATCGACCGTGCCCTGAACAAGATGCGCACCAACCTTGATCAGATTTTGCTGCGCAGCGACAACAGTATCCGCATCAACGGCAGCAAACTGGCAGGCATCGACAACGGTTTTGACGACGAAATGTCCAAAGCCATTGAAGAATCAGTGGCCGAAATCACCGGCAATGCGCTGATGCTGGTGGGCAAAGCGATGAGCAGCGGTGAAGGCAATTTTGAACAACGAATGGAAGCCTTCGGTCAGAAAATGGAAAAATTTGGCGACGAACTGGAAGCGGATATGAATGTCCGCGGCGAACAACTGGAAGCCCGTGGCCAGCAAATCTGCAGCTCGCTGCAACAGTTAGATGGTCTGGAAGCGCAAATTCAGGCCAAAGTACCGGCGATGCAGCAGTTTGATTTAATTCAGGTTTCAACCAAAGAAGACCGGGCTGACACCGACAAAACTAACAGCGCTGAATAAGGTTTATTTCCCACGAGAGTTTGCTGAAACCTCTCAACACCCGTTGCCCCGCCCAAAGCGGGGCTTTTTTTACGCTTGCCAGTACCGCAACCAACTGCTAAAACAGCGCAACTTCAGCGGACAGCAACTATAGCGAAGAGCAATCATGATCCAGCGTATTTTACCGGGAACCCGTTATTCCGAAGCCGTGATCGCCGGCGGTTTTATTTTTTGCGCCGGCATGGTGCCAAACGATACCAGCCTGAATATTCAGGGTCAGACTGCCGATGTGCTGGCACAAATTGATGCCTTACTGGCGGACTGCGGCGCCAGCAAAGCGGATATCGTCGACGCCACTATTTATCTGGCCGATATGGCGGACTATACCGGCATGAATCAGGCCTGGGATGGCTGGGTTGCCACCGGTCAGGCTCCGGCGCGTGCCACGGTCGAAGCACGCCTGGCCGATCCGGCCTGGAAAATCGAAATCAAAGTTACCGCATTTCGCGGTTAAGCCAAGCTGCGCTTAGGGCTGACCGGCGCCAGAGCTCGAAGCGTGCTTTGCTTCAGCTGACTGCAACTGAGTTGCCAGCGCTTTAAATTTCTCACTCTGGCCAAATTTCTCCGCGAACTGTGCTGCCGTCATCTGACTTTTGTCGGTGATGGCGTCTGTTGCTTTTGCGGTATTCGCTTGGTCACAATCAATGGCATATAACTGCCTGGCAATGCCCCATTCGGCTTTGATCATCGCCCCCATTAAAGCGGTATGGCCTCTTTTGTCACGAATACAGGCATCTGCTCCAGCCTTCAGTAATAAGTCCACGGCACTAGCCTGGCCCTGATAAGCCGCAATCATCAGCGCGGTATAACTGCCATCATTGGGCATATCGACCGGAACGCCAGCTTGTAAGAACTCTTTTAATACCGCCGTTTCACCGCTACGCGCGGCAGCAAAAAAATAGCGGCTTAATTCGGCCAGCGTGGCTTCCTGCTGCTCGGTCACGCGCTGTTCTGCGGCCTTCGCTGGTGCCATCTGCGTTGGAGGCTGCAACGGATCCGCTGCCACATCGGCGAACATCAACACGAATAATGCTGCGATCAGCTGTCGCTTTGTTTTCATCTGAAATCTCCCGGAGCTGTTCTGACCAAAAAATGCCTGCGAAGCCCAACCCTAATTGCAGGAAGGAGCCAAAGGGCCCCGCAGGACTTAAACACTCAGAAGGCCCCGCCACCCCTGCCTGTGACGGGACCTGACCATTGGCTTACAGCGTTGCCGCCAGCGCTTTCACAGTCTTGATATCGCCTCTGACCGCTTTGGTCAGCGCAGTGCCGTAATTCACATCGGCCTTGTAAAAATGCGCCAGCATTTTGTGTTTGGTGCTGCTGTCGCGCACTGCGCCTAAATCACCGGCCAGATTACGTACCAGGTTCTGCTGCGCGGTTTTGTCCAGCTGCCGGTAGAACTCGCCGGCCTGACTGAAATTGTCAGTCTTGGCGATAATTTGCTGCTGCACAGTACCCGACAGCGGCGTCGCCACAGCGCGGGCCGCTGCCAGTGCTGGTTTTGGCTCGATGCTGCTCGGCTCGTAGTTCACATTCGATTTGGTGTTGCCATAGTTCATCGCGCCATCCTGATTGTTGCTGTTGACGGCAACCAATGGCCGGTTGATTGGCAATTGCTGATGGTTGGCGCCAAGCCGGTACATTTGCGTGTCGCTGTAACTGAAGATGCGGCCTTGCAGCAGACGGTCTTCCGACGGCTCAATGCCCGGCACTAAATTGGCTGGCGCAAATGCGGCCTGTTCAGTTTCCTGAAAGAAGTTATCCGGCATCCGGTTCAGCGTCATGGTGCCGACTTTAGTCTCTGCCACACCGGGCCACACTTTGGTCGCGTCCAGCGGGTTAAAACTGAAGTCGTCCAGCTGTTCCGGCTGCAGCGTTTGCACATACAGGTCCCATTTCGGGAAATTGCCGGCGTTGATTTCTTTGTATAAATCACGCGTCAGGTGGTTAAAGTCCATGCTCTGCACTTTAGCGACCTGATCTGCATTCAGGCTCTTGATGCCTTGCTGTGATTTCCAGTGAAACTTCACATAAGTCGTCTCGCCTTTGGCATTGATGAATTTAAAGGCATGCACACCAAAACCATCCATTTCGCGGTAGCTGGCCGGCGTGCCGAGGTCGGAATAGACCTGGGTCAGCATATGGGTCGACGCCGGGTCTTGCGACATAAAATCAAACACGCGGTTCGGATCCTGCATGTTGTCAACCGGTGACGGTTTCAGTGAATGCACCATGTCCGGAAACTTGATCGCATCACGGATAAAAAACACCGGCAGGTTATTCCCGACTAAATCCCAGTTACCTTGATCGGTATAAAACTTGGTGGCAAAACCACGTGGATCGCGCAGCGTTTCCGGGCTGTGGTTACCATGGATCACGGTCGAGAACCGCACAAACACCGGCGTTTTTTTCCCGGCTTCAGCAAACAGACTGGCGATGGTTAAATCCGGAATGGCCTGAGTGACGACAAACTCGCCGTGGGCGCCGGTACCGCGGGCGTGGACGACACGCTCCGGGATCCGCTCACGGGCAAAGCGTTGTAATTTCTGGATTAAATGCACGTCTTGCAGCAAGGTGCTGCCGTTTGGACCTGCCGTGATGGAATTCTGGTTGTCACCGACTGCTGCGCCATTGTCTTTGGTCAGGGTTTGCGCCTGGAGGGTGAAACTACCGCTTATCTGAGTGAGTATCGCTATCGCGACTAACGTTTTTTTGTACATGTTGTTGTCCTCTGTCTGAGTCAGCTCATTCCTGCCTGCTCAGCTTAGGGACACTCAATGAATTAAAAAAATGATATAAATAAATATATGCAATCGTTAAATATGATTAATTGTCAGTCGATGCCTTAGTTGTTGCGGGAAAAAAGTGCAGCAGCACATCGTCCAACAAAGGCTGCCAGTTGTGCCAGTTATGGCCAAAACGCACTTCCTGATAAGCCACCGCATAACCTTTTTTCTGCAATAACTGATGGAATTTCCGGCCGGCACCAAGGTTGTCGTTGAGGGTGCCAAAAGACAACGACATCTTCAGCGGCAGCAACGGCTGTTGTTGATAGAGTTTGGTCAGTACCGCCAGATGGTCTTTATTGCCGGGCGATTGCATCGCCAGGTTACCAAACTGATTGGGCAGCAACAGGCCAAAACAAGCGGCATTAATAGCGCCAAAGGACAGGCCGAGGATCACCCGGTCCGTTCGTGCGGTCGATGGCTGATATTGGGTTTGTATGGCGGGCAGCAAAGTATCGCGGAAAAACGCCGCATACTGTTGATTGCACATAAATTGCTGGTGCCGCCGGTTGACGGATAAATCCGCCGGATCGCGCGCATCCACCAACACCAGCAACAAGGGTCGGATCTTGTTTTCATGACGCAATTGCTGGATCAGCTCAGGCAGTTGGCCCGGATCGGCATACCAGGCGCCGTCGGTGACATAAAGCACCGGATCACCAGGCTGGTAACCGGGGCTAGGTATCACCTGATATTGCAGGTCGTATTGCAGTTGCGGGCTGTGGATCCGCTGCCAGTCTGCCGTGGCAGCAAGGCCAGGCACTGACCAACCGGCCAGCAGGCTATAGGAAAGCACCAAAGCCAGCGCCACAGCCCCTCGGGCCAGCTTAGATTTTACAGGCGCCGCCGGCACAATCGTCTTCGTCCGGTAACGCTTCTGCCGCAGCGGCAGCTGCGTCTGCTGCTGCCAGTTTTGCCGCGTTGTTTTCTGCTGCAGCATCAAAATCCAGATGATCTAAATCCAGGTCAAAATCGTCCACGATAGCTCCTTATTCAGTTTTATCAGTGGCTTGAGCAGCCAGCAGTTGTTGCACCTGCAATTCCAGCACTTCGAGTTTTTCACGGGTGCGCAATAACACCTGGCGCTGCACGTCAAATTCTTCCCGTGACACAAAATCCAGCGAACTCAGTTTGGCCTGCAGCACTGCTTTGACCTTGGCTTCGACGTCATCGGCCACTTCACGGAATTTCGGTGGAATAGAGGCGCCAATCTGGCGCGCAATGTCTTCAATTTTTTTCGGATCCAGCATGTCAGACTCCCTGAACTGAGGTCGTGATTGAAGCCTCAGTGTAAGGGCTGTACATGGCGCTGGCGACTGTTTTTTCAAGGCTGGCCCGCTGAATTAAAATGCCGGATCTTCTGATGCTGTCTGCTTTGGGCTACACTAGCGCACTCTTATGCGACAAGGTACGCGACCAGCTGCGCGACCACCAAAGCGCCATCTGCCTGCTACGAGCGGCGCCTGACCGGACCACCCGGCTTTTTGTGACTGAAAACTCTGATGAAACTGAATACGCAACAAAATGACGCGGTGAAATATATCGCCGGACCTTGTCTGGTACTCGCGGGCGCCGGCTCGGGGAAGACCCGGGTGATCACCAATAAAATTGCCTATCTGATTGAAGAGTGCGAGATGCCGGCCCGGCATATCGCTGCGGTGACTTTTACCAACAAAGCCGCCCGTGAAATGAAAGAGCGGATTGGGCATACACTCGACCGGACCAAATTGCGTGGCCTGACCGTGTCGACCTTCCACACGCTGGGCCTTGAGATCATCAAAAAAGAACACAAAGCCATTGGTTATAAAGCCAATTTCACGTTGTTCGATGATCAGGACAGCATGGCACTGCTGAAAGAACTGACCGAAAACGAACTACTCGGCGACAAAGATTTGCTGCGCGCGCTGCAAAGCAAAATCTCCAGCTGGAAGAACGATTTAATGCTGCCGCAGCAAGCGCTGGCCCGCGCAACCGACGCGCAGTCGATTAGTTTTGCCAACATCTATGCGCAATATGCCCAGCAACTGCGCGCTTACAACGCACTGGATTTTGACGACCTGATCATGGTGCCGACTTTGTTGTTTGCGTCCAATGTCGAAGTACGGACGCGCTGGCAACAGAAGATCCACTATTTACTGGTCGATGAATATCAGGACACCAACACCAGTCAGTACGAACTGGTGAAATGGCTGGTTGGCGAACGCCAGCGCTTTACCGTGGTCGGTGACGATGACCAGTCGATTTACTCCTGGCGTGGCGCCAAACCGCAGAATCTGGTGTTGCTTGGCAAAGATTTCCCCAATCTGCGGGTGATTAAACTGGAACAGAATTACCGTTCCTGCGAGCGCATTCTGAAGGCCGCCAATATTCTGATCGCCAACAACCCGCACGAATATGACAAAGCGCTGTTCAGCGAGCTGGGCTATGGCGTGCCACTGAAAGTGTTGCCGACGCGCAACGAAGAAGACGAAGCGGAAAAAGTGGTGGCAGAAATCATTTCGCACCGGTTTTTAAACCGCAGCCAGTACCGCGACTATGCCATTTTGTATCGCGGCAACCACCAGGCCCGGGTGTTTGAAAAAGCGCTGATGACCAACCGCATTCCTTACAAAATTTCCGGCGGCACGTCGTTTTTTTCCCGTAGTGAAATCAAAGACATCATGGCGTACCTGCGCCTGCTGGTGAATCAGGATGACGACAATGCGCTGCTACGGATCATCAACACGCCCAAACGCGAAATCGGCGCTGCGACGCTGGAGAAAATCGGCAGTCTGGCCAATCAGCTGCATATCAGCTTGTTTGACGCCTGCTGTGCGCCAGAACTGTCGGACGAATTATCCGCGAAAAGCCTCGCTTGTGTGCGCCATTTTGCCAACTGGATAGTCGCGCTGGCCGACAATGCGATCCGGGCAGAGCCGGCCGAAGCGGTGCGGGACTTGATCCGCCAAAGCCAGTACGAAGCTTATTTGTTTGAAACCAGTGCCAGTACGAAAGCGGCAGAAATGGCGCTGAAAAACGTCAACGAGCTGTTTCGCTGGATCACCGAGATGCTCAAAGGCGACGAAGAACACGAGCCAATGACACTGGCAGAAGTCGTCACCAAACTGACACTACGTGACATGATGGAGCGACAGGAGCAACAGGATGACGCCGACCAGGTGCAGCTGCTGACCTTACACGCCTCCAAGGGCCTGGAGTTTCCTTATGTCTTTATGGTGGGGATGGAAGAGGGTATTTTGCCGCACCAGACCAGCGTTGATGAAGACAACGTCGAAGAAGAGCGCCGGCTGGCTTATGTGGGTATCACCCGCGCCCAGCGCGAACTGATTTTTACCTATGCCCGCGAACGGCGGCAATATGGTGAAGTGATCAAACCAGAACCAAGCCGTTTTCTCGATGAATTACCACAGGATGATTTGGAGTGGGCGAAAGCGGCACCGGTGAAAACTGAAGAACAGCGCCAGCAAACCGGCCTGGCGCATCTGGACCGTTTACGCCAGTTGCTGAAGAAAGACTGATTCTTGCTGCTGCGCTGGCTGCAACTGTTTCACCAGTTGGCCTTGCAGGTAACAACAACCGGCATTGACCAGCAGTTCACGCACAGCATGATCGTCGATACCGTCGGCGATCATGCGGAATTTATAGTTTTGCGCCAGCGTGATCAGCAAGTCAAGCAACTGACGTTTCTGGCTCTGACGCAGCAGACTGCGGCAAAAACTGGCTTCCAAGCGCACAAAATCAAACGGATAACCGGTCAGCAAGCCAAGCGGCATCATATCGGCGCCGAAATTTTCCAGCGTCAGCCGCACTCCTAACCTTTTCAGATTATGCAGATAACTCAGCGCGGTGTTATTCAGCTTCATCAGTTCAAATTCGGCAAATCCCAGGCTCAACCGATGCAGCACTTGTGGTCGGGCGGCAAGCAGCTTCTGCAAACGATCAAACTGCACCGGATGGGTCAGGTGCTGCACACACAGTGGCAGACAAATCACCGCCGGTTGCGGCTGGCTACTGAGTAAATCCAGAATCTGTTGTAACAGCTGCAGCTCGATTTGTGCCAGCACGCCCGCCTGCGCGGCTTGCTGACAGAAATCCTGCTGCAACCCTAACTGCGGGTGCTGCCATTGCATCCGGGCGGCATAACCCAGCGTATGGTGTTTTTCGCTGCATACGATGGGGTCGTAGGCCACCGAAAATTGTTGTTCAGTCACGGCCTGATGCAGTGCCTGTTCCAGTGATAACTCCTGCAATAACTGCTGACGCATCGATTCAGTAAAAATGACAAACCGGTTGCGACCGAGCGATTTTGCCTGATACATCGCTGCATCGGCATCACGCAGCATGCCGTCGGCATTGGTGTAACTGGCATCATAATGCGCAATGCCGATCGAGGCGCCGGAGTACAGACTTTGACCCTGTAATTCCATCGGCTGACGTACGGCTTCAATAATCCGGTCAGCAACATCTTCTGCATCAGCTTCTTGCTGTAACTGCGTCAACAACACAACAAATTCGTCACCGCCTAACCGTGCGACTAAATCATGCTCACGCACGGTCAGTAATAAACGTTTGCTGATCTCAATCAGGAAGGCGTCGCCGGCATGGTGGCCCATGGTGTCATTGATCAGCTTAAACCGATCTAAATCGATGAATAACAGCGCAAATTTGAGATTCGATTCGCGATTACGCAGCGCAAACTTTTGTTTTAACTGCAGCATAAACATCTGCCGGTTGGCGAGCCCGGTCAGCGCATCATGATTGGCTTCGTGGAATAACTTTTCTTCGGCTTTTTTCCGTTCTTCTACCTGCAGGCGCAAAAACAAATTGGTCTGACGCAGTTCACGTGTGCGTTCAAAGATCTTGCGTTCCAGATCTTCCTGATGCAGTTTTTGTTGTTCGATGTTCAGGCGACGCTGAATCGCCACAGCGATGTGTTGCGAGACAAAACGCAGAATATTCAGCTCGTTATCACCATAAATATAATCCTGGTGATAGGACTGCACGGCGATCACGCCTAAAGCCTGTTGCTCCATCAATAAAGGCGCGCCTAACCAGCTGGTGGCGTGAGGCAGCGGACTACCACCATTGTCTTGCACCAGGCGGATCACTTCGCCCTGCGCCACTAACAAGTCAGACAGCTCTTTGTTGATGAGGCGAGCTTCGCCAACCCGCAGCACATATTCGGTGAAGCCTTTGCGTAGCGGCCGTTCCGTTGCTGGCGGACAATATTGGTCCACGTAGAATGGGAAACTCAGCGTCTTGCCGCTTTCATCCAGCAGGGCGATATAGCAGTTGTCGGCTGGCATCAGGCCGCTGAGGATTTGGTGTACTTGCCGGTAAAATGCCGTCATATCCGGCTCAGTAGCCGTCAGTTCGGAGATCTTATACAACGCCGCCTGCAACTTTTCGGCATTGCTGCGCTCGCGGATCTCACGCTGCAATGACAGATTGGTATTTTGTAACTGACGGGTACGTTCACGTACCGTTTGTTCCAGCAACTCACGGCTTTTCACCCGATCAATGGCTGTCACAGTGTGCATGGCAATTTCAGTCAGCAAATCGACGTCATGCTGTTCATAGAGCCGGCCGTCTTCATAAAGCTGCACGGCCATCACGCCGATCACTAATTGACCCCGGCGCAATGGCACGCCCAACCAATGGTGGCTGGGTGTGCCCTGAGATTCGATATCGCCGGCGGCGATCAACTGGCGGAATTTATTGGCGTCACACAGCAGTGGCTGACCGGTCCGGCAGACATAGCCGGTCATGCCTTTGGCAAAATCGGCCGGGTCGAGCTGTCCGGCATCCAGCGAATCCATTTCATCGGCGTAATATTCAACCTGAAACCGGCCACTGGGCTGATCTATTAACACAACAAAGAAGTTATCTGCTGCAAGATGTTGATTTACAAGACTATGAATTTTTGGATAGAACTGAGCCATATCGGTCAGTGTGCTGGCCAGCTCTGACAAATTCAGCAACGCCTGCTGCACAGCATAGGCAAGCTGGTATTTCTTTAACAGAGATGTCAGGCGACGAATTTGGCCGGAATGCTGCCGGTTCGTAGCGTGTGGAGTTAATTCCTTCAACGGACGCTCTTTTTTTCGTTATTGATCCGGTGGTCGGATCTTTATACAGAACCGGTCCTATTATGCACAAAGATTAAACAGAGGAAAGAGCGCACTGGCGATTTCTGGCTGGATTTTTAGACGTTTTTGTTATTGTTGACGACATGTTGGCGATAACCGGCGTTTGCGTAAATCATATGCAAACGACAGATCGGAATTAACAAGATTTTTACTGACGTCGATTTGACCTGATCAGGCCGCAGATCAGACGAAAAAAAACCGCCGGACGGCGGTTTTTTTCGTTACGGATGGGTTACAGACCTTCCGTCATGAATTTGATGGCATTCATAATATCATCGTCTGAACAATCACCACAGGTACCGCGTGGTGGCATCGCACGGATCCCGTCAATCGCATGTTTGTGCAGCGTTTCCAGCCCTTGCGCCAAACGAGGTTTCCAGGCTGCCGCATCACCTTTTTTCGGAGCGTCTAACGCGCCGGTGGCGTGACAGGCAAAACAAGCGCCCTGATAGACCTGCTCACCAGTGCGTGGACCTGTTGGTTTCGCCGCTACCGGCTCTGAACCTGCCAGATACACCTGACCAACTGGGGCAATGCGCGATTTTAATTCTTCCAGGTTTTTGTCTTCCGCTGGTGTTTGCGCCAGTACGGCAAAACTCAGCATGGCCACAGCAACAGTGATTTTTTTCATTGATCGGGGTCCCCGGGGATTAAATGCCTTACAAATTTCAGGGCATTATAGCGTTGCGCTGACAGAATGTGAAAGCCCTGCAACCGAACATCTGTCGCATCAGTGTGATCTATAACAAAAAACCGGATCAAGGTCCGGATCTTTGCGGATCCCTAATCGAACGCATCGAAAACTGACTCCCAAATCAAGCAAATTATTTTTGATTTTTCCGCTTTGCATTCGCTGTGGTTGTGGTAGTCTATTTTCCCGTTGCCTGCTTTGTGTCTCTAATTTTGACACTAACACGTACCCAGTCAACGAGGTGGAAAAATCTGTTTTCCACAATCAGGAAGTAAAGAATAATAACAAGGGCCCGGTTGTTTCCCCCTTAGTTTTTTCTTAAAAAACATCACTTTACCTTCACATTGTCGATTTTAATCGACGGTGTAAATTCGCATATCAAGAATTTTTTCACAGACATATTCACAAGATATCCACAAGAGCGTGTTAGTGTTTTGACTGGTTGTCTGGTAACGCTTATGGCATTCTTGGCAAAATTTTCCCGGAGTCCCTGCTATGCCGCAGATCCCTGCTGATCCTCTGATCCTGGTCGATGGTTCTTCTTACCTGTTTCGTGCTTACCATTCGCCACCACATCTGACTAATTCCCGCGGCGAAGCCACCGGCGCCATTTATGGTGTCGTTAACATGTTAAAAAGCTTATTGCGTCAGTACAATCCGACACAAATGGCCGTGGTGTTTGATGCCAAAGGCCCAACCTTCCGCAATGAAATGTATGCCGATTACAAAGCACACCGCCCACCGATGCCGGACGATCTGCGCAGTCAGATTGAACCGTTGCATCAGATCATCCGGGCGATGGGATTACCACTATTATGCATTTCCGGTGTCGAAGCTGATGACGTGATTGGTACGCTCGCTGCAACGGCCAGCGCACAGGGCCGGCACGTGTTAATTTCCACCGGCGACAAAGACATGGCACAGCTGGTTAACGCCCATGTCACGCTGATCAATACCATGACCGACACTATTCTGGATCCGGATGGCGTCAAAGAAAAATTTGGCGTCGGTCCTGAGCTGATCATCGATTTTCTGGCGTTGATGGGCGACAAAGCCGACAACATTCCGGGCTTACCCGGTGTCGGAGAAAAAACCGCACAAGCAATGTTGCAAGGCATTGGCAGCATTGCCGAGCTTTACCAACGGCTGGATGACATTGCCGCACTAGGTTTTCGCGGCAGTAAAACTATCGCCGAAAAAATGCGTGAACATCAGGCGCAGCTTGAACTGTCTTATCAGCTGGCAACGATCAAAATCGACGTCGATTTGCCGCAGGCATTTCACGAATTGCATGTGCAGCCTGCCAATCTGGCATTACTGGCCGAGCTGTTTGCCACCTGTGAATTTAAACGTTGGCACAGCGAAATACTGACCCAGCAAAAACATGCAGGCGCTGAGGCTCCGGCTGTCGCTGCCGCAGCAAGCAGCGACAGCCGCGCGGTAGTTGAGACAACCGCCGCCCCTGTCTCTGCCATAGACCGCAGTCAGTACCAGACTATCCTGACCGATAGCGATTTCCGTCAATTGCTGTCTACGCTGCAAAACGCGACTTTAGTTGCCTTTGATACTGAAACCACCAGCCTCGATTATATGCAGGCCGAATTGGTCGGCATGTCATTTGCCATCGCGCCGGGCCAGGCCTGGTATCTGCCGGTCGGACATGATTATCTCGGTGCACCGGAGCAGTTGCCGCGCGATGCGGTGCTGGCCACGTTGAAAACCTGGCTGGAAGATCCGCAGGCCGCCAAAGTGGGCCAGAATCTGAAATATGATAAAAGCGTACTGGCCCGCTATGACATTGAGTTAAATGGTATTTTATTCGATACCATGCTCGAGTCCTATACGCTGAACAGTGTCTCTGGCCGTCACGACATGGATAGTCTATCCGAGCGTCACCTGCAGCATCAGCCAATATCCTTTGAAGACATTGCCGGTAAAGGCAGTAAGCAGCTGACGTTTAATCAGATTGAGCTGGAAAAAGCTGCTGAATATGCCGCTGAAGATGCGGACGTCACTTTGCAGCTGCATTTAGCCATGTGGCCGTTATTGCAGCAGGCTGAAGGCCCGGCGAAAGTATTCCGTGACATTGAGATGCCCCTGCTCAGCGTCTTATCTCGCATGGAACGCAATGGCGTTTTGATTGACGCCGCTTTACTGGGAAAACAAAGTGAATTTCTGGCCGGGCGGATCAGTGAACTGGAGATCCAGGCGCATCAGGCCGCTGGCAAAGTATTTAACTTGTCATCGCCAAAACAACTGCAGGAAATTCTGTTTGATGAACAGAAACTGCCGGTACTGAAAAAAACGCCGGGCGGCGTACCATCGACCGCCGAAGATGTGTTGGTCGAACTGGCACAACAATATGAATTACCGCGGGTTATTATTCAGCATCGCAGTCTGATTAAGCTGAAATCCACTTATACCGATAAATTGCCGCAAAGCATTAATCCGCAAACCGGACGGGTACACACGTCTTATCATCAGGCGGTGGCGGCAACTGGTCGTCTGAGCTCAACCGAGCCCAATCTGCAGAATATTCCGATCCGCACCGAAGAAGGCCGCCGCATTCGGCAGGCTTTTATCGCCCCGGCTGGCAAGAAAATTCTGGCGATTGACTATTCACAAATTGAACTGCGCATCATGGCGCACCTGTCACAGGACAAAGCACTGCTGGATGCTTTTGCGCAGGGCCGCGATATTCACCGCGCGACCGCTGCAGAAGTATTTGGTGTCAGTCTGGATGAGGTAACGACTGAACAACGTCGCCGCGCCAAAGCGGTCAACTTTGGCCTGATTTACGGCATGTCCGCGTTTGGCCTGGCACAGCAACTCGATATCAGCCGCGGCGAAGCGCAACATTATGTTGATACCTATTTTGCCCGTTTCCCCGGCGTACTGGACTATATGGAACGCACCCGCGAGCAAGCGCATGCACTGGGTTATGTTGAAACCCTGTTTGGCCGGCGTTTATATCTGCCGGAGATCCAGAGTAAAAATATGGGCCGGCGCAAAGGTGCTGAGCGTGCGGCGATCAACGCGCCGATGCAAGGTACTGCCGCCGATATTATTAAACGCGCCATGCTCAGTGTGGACGCTTATCTGCAACAACAGGATCCAGCAGAGATCCTGATGATCATGCAAGTGCACGATGAACTGGTGTTTGAAGTCAGTGCAGCGACGCTGGCGGATCACCAGAGCCGACTGGTGCAACTGATGCAAGACGCAGTTCAACTGGACGTGCCATTGCTGGCTGAAGCCGGTTCTGGCGATAACTGGGATCAGGCACATTAAAAACCTGGAAAATTTCGGCGCGGTGCTGAACTTTTCTGCAAGCGGTCACTCTGATTAACGGTGAACATGTCCCGTTCCTGGTACGACACCCATTTAGCCCTGGCGATTGCCGGGGCTTTTTTTACCTTATCCCACTTACCCAGCCAAGAAACTACAAGACAACCGTCGACGGGAAGTATCAAAGAAAGCCGCGCAATAAGCAGGCCGGCACAGGCCAACAGCCAACAACCAACAACCAACAACCAACAGCCAACAGCCAACAGCCAACAGCCAACATTTTGTTTGCCCGCAGCTAAAAGGTTGTTTAATTACGTAAATTCAGCAAAAGACGAAAAAACAAGCAATAATTGTAATTTTATTACGAAATGCGCTTGCTTTTTAAACCGTCATGAGTAGAATCAAAGGCGTAGGGTACAGAGGTAAGATGTTCTATCTTTCGGTGGTTTCAAGCATTAGTGATTGATTCTACATAGAAAGTAGGCTTATTTAGCCGCCCCACTGCTTGCAGTGGGGCGTTTTTTTTTGTCTTTTTCTGAAAATTTATTAGATATTTTAGAGCAAATACTTCAAACAATGGAAAATTGCTGTATAATGGCCCTGTCTTCTTCGTAAGACACCCTGTTGATTTGAAATTTATTAAATAGCTTCTCCCCGTTTGCTATGCCGGCTGTTCTCTGAACCGCCGGTTTTTTCTTTTTGGGGCAAACGAAAAAGTCGTCAGTACCGTACCGGTCTGACGACAACAATTGAAATAGACATTCAAAGCAGAAGCATCAACCTAAAGCCGGTCGATGCTGTGTACAGAAATAATCAGCGGGTTACGTCAGTTGACGTGCTTTCCACCGGCTCATCACTGAACCAACGATCTAGCACTTGTTCCAGCTCAGTTAAGCCAAACTTATTTAACGAACTAAAGGCTTCAACCGTCACATCGCCCATAAATGCCATTGAAGCGTCCCGCACTTCAAGTAAGGTCTTTTTGCGGGGACCCGGGCTTAATTTGTCGGCCTTCGTTAATAAGATCAATACCGACAATCCGGATTGCACCGCCCAATGCACCAGCTGTTGGTCCAAATCTTTCAGCGGGTGACGGATGTCCATCAGCACGACTATGCCTTTCAGACTTTTCCGCTTAATCAGATACTCACTGAGCGACTTCTGCCATTTTTCTTTGACTTCCAGTGGGACTTTGGCAAATCCATAGCCTGGTAAATCGATCAGCCGTTTGTTGTCGGCTAAATGAAAAGTGTTGATCAGCTGGGTCCGGCCTGGCGTTTTACTGGTCCGGGCTAAACTATTTTGCCGGGTCAGCGTATTCAGTGCACTGGACTTCCCTGCATTTGATCGTCCTGCGAACGCCACTTCGATGCCTGAATCGTCCGGCAAGGCCCGAATATCGGGGGCACTGGTCAGAAATCGTGTTTGCTGGTAGTTAAATATTGCTTTGTACACTTCATACTCCGGACTTAAATTTGGCTATAGTTTAGCGGAAATCAATAATCTGCATAAGTATTGGGATTTTCTAACTGCGGGTTTCGTGTAAAATAGGCATAAAAAATAGGGTTATTATCTTCTAAGCCTGCTGCAGTTGGGCAGGGTCACGCAGAACAGAGACAATTAAACATGAGAAAAATTGCAATTCCAGTCATGCTTTTATTAGGGTTGGCCGGCCAGGCTGCTGCGGTTGAAGGCAACGTCGAAGCAGGTAAAGCAAAATCTGCCACCTGCGCTGCTTGTCATGGACCAGATGGTAACAGCCCAACCGATATGTATCCGAAAATTGCCGGGCAACATGCCGGCTATCTGTATAAACAATTGAAAGAATTTAAACAGGGCGCCGCCACAGGTGGTAAAGAAGGCCGCAACAATGCTGTGATGGCTGGCATGGTAGCAGCTTTGTCTGATGAAGATATGAAAGATCTGGCAGCCTATTTTGCATCACAAACGATGAAATCAGGCACAACACCAGAAGACGTGGTAGAGGCCGGACAGAAATTGTTCCGCGCTGGTGACATGCAGCGTGGTATTCCAGCTTGTATCGCCTGTCACGGCCCACGCGGTGTAGGTCACAGTCTGGCGGGATTCCCGAAAATTTCGTTCCAGCACGCCGCGTACATCAAAACACAGCTTGAAAGTTTCCGTGCCGGCACGCGCGCAAATGACCTCAATGGCATGATGCGCGACACTGCACACAAACTGACTGACAAAGACATTGAAGTGTTGTCAAAATACCTCGGCGGTCTGCATTAATCACAGACGTCCTGCCAAAAAGAAAACCGGAGCTTGCTCCGGTTTTTTTGTATTCAGGCATCGGGAATAATATGTTGCCTGAGCGCCAGAGATGCGTACCCGTGCTGATTTGTGAGATATATCTCACAACCCGTGTAAGACATCCGCCTGAAACTATGCAGATAAAATAGGGAAGTCATCGCAAAAATAATGTCAAACATCTGAATTTATTTGACATTAATTTTTGGTTCAGTTTTTTTCTGATTTTTTTTTAAACACAGGCTTGCCATTCTGCTCAATCGGAGTAAATTAAACCCCGTTACTTTTGGTAACAATAAGACAAAACGGAAGTTTTGCATGGAAAGCAGCTGTGCTTTAGTACATTTTAAATGGCATCATCACTGATGTCGGCGTTCTTAACGCGAGCCCCACGGAAGACGAAAAAAGTATTAGGACGATCGCGAATAACAATTTTTGCACGGAAGCGACGCAACAATATACGGAAACTGACCAGACAGGGTGTCTAATACGGTTAGGACGACATAACAAAATTCAGTGCTGCTTGCACAACTTTTCAGACGGCGATGACTTAAAGTGATCGCCGTTTTGTTTTTTTACGGTCCGATTTGCAATGTTCCCGCCGAGATCACCGATAAAGCCATAGGCTTTGTGGCAAAAACTGGTTAAAATACGCGCCCTTTTCTACAGGTACACACCATGACACGCATCAAAAAGTCCCGCACCAGCGGTCAGATTGGCAATCGCCACAAACCCGCAGCCGAAGCACGGCAAACGCGCGAGCGTCCGGTCGAGACCAAGAAAAAAGGTGCTGGTTTAAAATCCGGTAGCCGCAATGCCCCGCAGCCGGAGAAATCACAACACAGCGGTCCGGCCAATAAAGATCCGCGCCATGGCAGCAAAAAGCCCATCGAGCTGCATGTGAATGAAGCCGAACAAAAACTGCTTCAACAAACGCCAGATTTCAAACCCAAAGCCCAACTGGCTAAAGTCAAAGTCATTGCTTTGGCGCCGGAACAGGAACTCGCGGAACTGGAACAGGATGAAAAGTTGCTGGATCTGGTCGAACGCGTCGAAAACGGCGAAATTCTGACTGGTAAAGATGCCAAATACTTCAATGCGAAAACTGCCCGTCATGCTGAATTACTGACGTTGCTGGGTCTGGATGAAGACGAAGAATCAGACGAGACTGATACCGCTGAAGAAGATGCGGATCCGCTGGCAGAGTTTGAGCGTACTGACTGGCGTAAAGATTTACTGGGCGAGTAACATAAAATGACTATCTGGTGGGGTTTGCTGGGCCTCGGTGTGCTGATTGTCAGCGCACTGGCGTTTTATCTCGGACGTTTATTGTCGCAACTGCAAAAACAAAAATTGCAGCAGCAACAAGCCAAAGCAGAGCACCAACGCAAGCAGGCCGAACATCAGCAGTATCTGCTAGACAGTATTGTGTTGATTGGCCAGGCGACGCTGGAAGATCAATGTGAACTGTCGGAAGCTGGTTTGCGGATTTGGGTGTTGCTGGAGAACCTACAGCCGGAACTGGCACAAGCCTGCCGTTACCCCGGCCTATTTGCGATGTACGACTGCGTCAAGGCGATGCCAACGCACGAAGCCCGCAAAGAACTCGACAAAAAAGAGCTACGCCGGCTTGATCATCTCCGCCAGCAAACCGAAATACAGCTGGCAGAGTCGATTAAACAAGATATCCGCCAGTTACTGGAAATTCTAAAATCAGTGCACTGAGACAGAAGCCGCAATTCTGCGGCTTTTTGGTTTGTACTACCAATCCCTTCTGTACTACCCACGCCATCCGTTACTGTTTATAAACTTTACCGGCTTTCATCACAAAACTGACTTTACCCATCACACTGATGTCCTGCAGCGGATTGCCCGGCACGGCGATGATATCGGCCATTTTGCCAGCTTTCAGACTGCCCAGGCTCTGCTCCATTTGCAGCAAACGTGCACCTTCGATAGTCGCACTCAGAATGGCCTGATGCGCCGACATGCCGCCTTCGGTCATATAAACAAATTCGCGCCAGTTATCGCCATGCATGCCGACACCGGCATCAGTACCAAAGGCGATTTTGACGCCGGCCTTCTGCGCTTTGCTGAACGTGGCCTGGATCAAAGGCCCGATAGTCGCCGCTTTTAACCGCACCATTTCCGGGAAATAGCCTGGTTCTTTCGCTTTTTCGGCGACAAACTTACCGGCGCTGATAGTCGGTACAAAATAAGTGCCGTGCTGTTTCATCAGCTTGATGGTGTTGTCATCCATAAAAGTGCCGTGTTCGATCGACGTCACGCCGGCTTTAATGGCTCGCTCCATGCCTTCTTTACCGTGCGCATGCACCGCAATGGTAAAACCATAGTCTTTGGCGGTGCTGACAATAGCTGCCAGTTCTTCGTCGCTGAACTGTGCGTTCATACCACTTTTCGCCACGCTGAGCACACCACCGGTTGCGGTGATTTTGATCAGATCTGCGCCTTCTTTGTAGCGTTGCCTTACCGCTTTACGCGCATCGTCCGGACCATTAATCACACCATCATCCGGGCCTGGGTCACCCATCCGCAAGTAAGCCACGCCATTGGTCGGATCGGCATGGCCACCGGTGGTGGCAATAGATTTGCCTGCAGTGAAAATACGCGGCCCATTGGCATAACCGGCATTAATTGCCTTACGCAGCGCGGTACTGATCAGGTGGCTGTCGCCCAATTCCCGCACTGTGGTAAAGCCGGCCAGCAGCGTTTTTTCGGCATAAGTCGCACCGCGTAACGCCACATCTGCTTCGTTCATCGTGAAGCCTTCGCTATAAGCACCCGGGCTACTTTGGTAAGAAAAATGCGTATGCATATCCATCAGGCCCGGCAACACCGTTTGCTTGGATAAATCAATCAGGGTGTCCGTGGCAGCAGGCTGGCGAAAACCGGCTTCGATGGCTTTGATCTGGTCGTTTTCAATCACCAGCGTTTGTTTTTGCAGAATTTGTTCGCCTTCCGCTGTGATCACAGTGCCGGCGTGGATCAACGTTGCCGCGTGGCCCGTCAGCGGTAACAGACCGGCCAGCAGCATTGCAGTGGTTATTTTGTTCATTGTTGTTCCCGGGTTATGAGGCTTTGCCTCTTATTGAAAGTCCAATCTGTTGTGTTGGATCAATATGCACTTCAACACAGTCTTTATACTGACGCCATTTCCCCTGTGGCAGATGCGATATGATGACGACATTCCGGGACGAAGCCCTGATCAAAAAATACAACGTCAAAGGCCCCCGTTACACCTCTTACCCCACCGCGTTGTTACTGCGCAGCGGCTTTGCGCCAGAGCGCGCTTTGCAGGCACTGGCAGACACCGGGCCGGCACTGAGCCTCTATCTGCATGTACCGTTTTGTCGGGAGCTTTGTTATTACTGCGGTTGCAACAAAGTGATCAGCCGCGATCAAAGCAAAGCCGACCGTTACCTCGACGCCTTAGCCACCGAGATGGCCTTGTATCAAAGCGCCTGTGCGGCGAAACAAGTGCACCAGCTGCATTTTGGCGGCGGGACCCCGACTTATCTGGATGAAGCGCAGCTGCGCCGGCTGATGCAGTTGCTGCATCAGCATTTCCAGTTCCTGCCAGAGGCTGAGCTTAGCATCGAAATTGATCCCCGCAGTTGTGATGTCGAAAAGCTCAGACTGTTGCGTGAACTGGGCTTTAGCCGCGTCAGTTTTGGCGTGCAGGATTTTGATCTGCAAGTGCAGCAAACAATTAACCGGATCCAGCCCTATAGCATGGTCGAAACCCTGGTCAATGCGGCCCGTGAGCTGCAATTCCGCTCAGTGAATCTGGACCTGGTGTATGGTTTGCCACATCAGGCCACTGAGACTTTCAGCCAAACGCTGGCGCAAGTGGTCACTTTGGATCCGGACCGCGTCTCGTTATTCAGCTACGCGCATTTGCCGGAACGATTCGCCGCACAACGTAAAATTCCCGATGCCGCTTTGCCGGGCGCCACCGAAAAACTCGGGTTACTGGCGCTGGCGATGGACCACCTGCAACAAGCTGGTTTTGTTGCCATCGGCATGGACCATTTCGCCAAAGCCTCAGATCCGCTGACCAAAGCACAGCAGGCACATCAGCTGACCCGTAATTTTCAGGGTTATAGTGTCGATGCCTGCGATGCGTTACTGGGTCTTGGCGTTTCCGCCATTAGTCAGGTCGGCAATGTGATCTGGCAACAACAAAAAGAGTTGAAACACTATTATCAGGCGCTGGAACAACAGCAGAAACTCGCCATTGATAAAGGCCTGACGTTAAGCCGGGATGACCAAATCCGCGCCGATCTGATCGCCCGCATCATGTGCAATTTTGTGCTGGATAGCGCCGCCCTGGCGCAGCAATGGCAGATAAATTTTCAGGATTATTTCGCCGGCTCGCTGGCCCAGCTGGCGCCTTGTCTTGACGATGGTTTGGTGCGTTGGCAAGGCGATGTACTGGAAGTGACAGAGCGCGGCCGGCCCTGGGTGCGGATCATTGCTGCGGCTTTTGATGCTTATTTACTGGGGCAGCAGCAGAGTTATTCCAAGGTTATTTAAACGCGCTTTAATACAACAGTTTCAGCCCAACCGGAACGGGTAAGTGCCACTGTGCAGCCAATACTGGCAGAGACCATCGACGGTTTGTTCCTGTGCCTGCTCTGCCAGCCGGTAATATAAAGTCCGGCTGAATTTGGCGCGTAAGCCGCGTTTTAGTTGCAGATAAGGCAGTAACTGGCCGTTGCCGGCTTCTGGTTGCAACAGCACCGGAAAGTCCGGCCCGGCGATAAAACTCTGCTGCAAATTGCTGGTCAGTTGCAGCCGGCCATCCTCCAGCCATTCGGCATCGACCAATAAAAATGGTGCATCGTCGACTTCGATCTGCACTTGCTCCGCCGGCGTCGTCAGCAGATATCGCCCGTCAACACAACTCAGCACCGCCGCAAACAGCCGCACCAGTTCTGGTCGCTGAATAGGGCTGCCATGGAAATACCAGCTGCCATCGCGATCAATGCGGATCGGCACAGGCCCGCAAAAAGCGGGGTGCCACTGCTCCAGCGGGTAGTCCGTCAGAGCGCCAAGTTGCTGTTGTAATGCAAATAAGTCCATGCTCATCCCACAAAAATGCGTCGGCCAAAGCCGGTCAATGATGTTAGCATATTGTACGACCCCGTCGTCACAGACCCTCATGAGGATGCAGCTATGCAACAAGAAGTGCAGGTGATTACGCAGAGTTTAACTTTTCTGCAGAAGAATCAGGATTTGATCATCGGTTTTGGCCTGAAACTGCTGGTCGCTATTTTCATCTTTTATATTGGCCGCTGGGTGGCACTTGGTGTATCGCGCCTCGTTGGCAAAGCGTTGCTGCTCCGTCATGTCGACCGCGCTGTCGTGTCGTTTTTATCCAGTATCGTGTACGCGGCAGTGCTGATCGCCTTTACGCTGATGGCGCTGTCACAATTAGGTATTCAGACGGCGTCGTTCCTGGCCATTCTTGGTGCCGCCGGCCTGGCTGTGGCATTGGCGCTGCAAGGCTCATTATCAAATTTTGCCTCGGGCGTGCTGATCATCGTATTCCGGCCGTTTAAATCCGGTGATTTGGTCGAAGTAGCCGGCATCAGCGGCGTGGTAGAACGCATTGATATTTTTCAGACTATTTTCAAAACCGGTGACAACAAAAAAATCATCGTGCCGAATTCGCAAATTACCGGTGGGGCCATCGTCAATTATTCCGCCGAAAAACGCCGCCGTATCGATTTAACTATCAGCATCAGCTACGACTCCGATCTGCGTCTGGCCAAACAAATCCTGCATGACATCCTGCAGGCCGACAGCCGGGTGTTAAAGGACCCGGAAGCGGTGATCGCCGTCGGTGCACTGGCAGACTCCTCAGTCCAGCTAATCGTCCGCCCCTGGGTCGAAGCCGCCGATTATTGGGCGGTGTATTGGGATTCGCTGGAACAAATCAAATTACAGTTCGATGCTGCCGGTATCGAAATTCCTTATCCGCAAATGTCTTTGCATATGAAACCTCACAAGGATGAAGCATGAAATATCCGCTAATGCTGGCTGCGCTGGCAGCAACCTCTCTGTCCGTTCAGGCGGCTGACGACACCAAACTGGGCTGGAGTACCTCGGCTGAATTAGGTGCGATCACTACGTCCGGCAATACCAAGGGCACCTCGGTAACGGGTAAAATCGACGCCAAACAAGAAATGGTGCAGTGGAGCAATGAATATGTGCTCAGCGCCTTTTTTAAAGAAGATGAAAAAACCGATGTGAACGGCAACCGCTTTAGTGAAAAATCGGCCGAACGTTATTTTGCGTCGGGCAAAGCTGGTTACAAACTTGATACTGATCACGCCAAACTGTTTATTTTTGGCTCACATACCGAAGACGACTTTGGTGCCTACACCAGCTACAGTCTGATCTCGGCCGGTTATGGCGACCGCTTGTATCAAGGCGATGGCATCAGTATTGATGCCGAGATCGGTCCTGGTTATTACAGCGGCAAAACCAGCGGTGATATCACCGAAAAAGGCGCTCTGGTGCGTACCGCCGGCAGTCTGGACTGGGTCATTTCAGACAGCGCGACCTTCCGCCAGTTGCTGAGCCTTGAAGCTGGTTCTGACAACAAAAGAACGCAGTCTGAAACCTCGGTCAGTGCCCGCATTAATGGCAGCATGCAAATGAAAGCAGCGTTTACCGTACAGCACGACTCTGATGTGCCGGTCGGTAAAAAGAACACTGACACACAAACCTCGCTGACTTTGGTGTATTCGTTCTGATTATCTGAGCGCTATGCCAGGGCAAGACGCCTGCTGTTGGCGTCTTGCCGTACCTGATTTGCCGAACGACGGGCTTCGGCTATGCTTCATCAATAGACCTTGCCAGCCAGATCCAGCATTCGGTGCCGGAACTATGTATTGGCACAGCCCTGCCCGGGTGCTGTGTGGGTTGTTATGACAGGGAAGACCACTGATGGCATATTCAGCAACGCAAACCGAACGCGCAAACCGCCGTTTTGAGTCAGCGCTTTTACTGATAATAATTATTGATCTGGTTGTGGTGGGCCTGTGGTGGTTTAGCCAGGATCCGACATTCAGCGCCAGCTACCTGTCAGTCGCACAAGCCGCAGCGTTGCACACGACGCTCGGCTGGTTGCTACCGCTATTCGCCATCCTGCTGCCACTGACCTTGTTCTGGCAACTGCGTGACAAAGCCCAATTCGCCCAACAGATGCAGAACAAGCTGGCCAGTACTTTTGACGAAGCTGCTGTAGGTCTGGCGCACGTGGCCGTTTCCGGCCATTTTATTCAGGTTAATCAGCGTTTTGCTCAAATGCTGCAATACGAACCTGCCGATCTGGCTGGCAGCACTTTTCAGGATCTGACCCACCCCGACGATCTGGCTGACGATTTACAGCAATGTGATGCGCTGGTCCGGGGCGAGCGTGAAAGCTTCGAGATGGAAAAGCGCTATCGGCGGCGTGATGGTCTGTTTATCTGGGCTCACTTGTCCGTCTCATTTCACCGCAGCCCGGATCCTCAGCAGTGTTATTTTGTCTCGGTGGTCGAAGATATCAACGCGCGCAAACAGGCACTGATGGCACTGCAGGCCAGTATGGCGCAAGTGCAGTTGCTGCTGGATGCCACCGGCGACGCTATTATTGGCGTTAATCGCAATGCTGAAATTACCTTTGTAAATCAGGCAGCTCAGCAGCAGCTTGGTTATGCCAATATCAGCCAGCTGATTGGCTTACCACTGCAAACCCTGGTCAGCAAGCAAAAAGCCGCGTTGGCACTGTGGCGTGAGATCCATAAGGCGCTGGAACAACCGCAACAAATCAGTGGCGAAGCTGACCTGTTTATCAATCTGCAGGGCGACACCTTGCCGACAGCCTATCGTGCCATTCCGGTACCGCGTTCGCAGGACGGCACTGTGTTAGTCATTTGCTGGCAGAACATTCGCGAACGCAAGCAACAGCAAATGAAACAACAGGCGCAGAGTTATTTGCTGCACCGTTTGTTGGACGATGCGGCACTGCCAGATCTGCTGACTGAACTGGTGAAATTTATCGAACAACAACTGCCGCATCTGCGCGGCTCGATTTTATTGGCCGATTTACCCAATCAGGTGATGCGGGTGGCCGCAGGTCCCAGCCTGCCGGCAGATTACAATAACAAAGTCGACGGATTGCCGATCCGCTATGGCAATGGTTCCTGTGGCACTGCAGCAGCCACCGGCCAGCCGGTGTATGTGGCCGACGTACACAACGATATGTTATGGCTGAATTTTCAGGATCTGGTGGCGCCGTATGACTGGCTGCAGGCGTGCTGGTCCACCCCATTTTTTGATACGCAGCGGCAATTGTTGGGCACTTTTGGCATTTATCTGGCAGAAAAACGTGACCCAACCCCGGAAGAGCGTGATTTAATCCAGTTTACCGCCAGTCTGGCCGCGTTTCTGGTGGAGCGCAGTGACGCCAAAGCCCGGCTTGAGCTGTTTTCCAAAGCGATTGAACAAAGCCCGGTCGGCGTTGTGATCTGCGGTGTAAATGGCGATATTCAGTATTTTAATCAACGTTTTATCAAGCTCAGCTCTATCCCTGCGGCGTTACTGGACGAGTTACCGCCGCTGAAAACCATTTTGCCAGATGACCAGCAGGGGTGGCTCGACAGTGTGTTACCGCAGTTAAAAGCCGGCCATCAGAAAGTCAGCCGGCAGGATCAGCGCCAGTTACCGGACAATACCGCACTCTGGCTGGAAAGCTCGTTATATGCCATCGTCGACCGCAAAGATCAGGTCACCCATGTGTTGCTTGAGCTCGAAGACATCACGATGCAAAAGCAAGCCGAGCAACACTGGATAGAAAGCGAATTAAGATTTCGTACTCTGCTTGATAATACGCCGGAGATCTCAGTACAGGGTTATGAGGCCGACGGTACAACCTTTTACTGGAACAAAGCCAGTGAAGTGTTATATGGCTACAGCAAAGAAGAAGCGCTGGGCAAAAGTTTGCTCGACCTGATTATCCCAGCCCCAATGCGACAAGATGTCAGCACAGCGGTCAGGGCAATGGCAGAATCCGGTGTGCCATTACCTGCTGGTGAGCTGATGCTGCAACGCAAAGGCGGCGAACCTGTACAGGTGTTTTCTGGCCACGCCGTGGTACAGCTGCCGGGCCGGCCGTCGCAAATCTTCTGTATGGATATCGATTTATCAGTGCGCAAACAGCAGGAAGCCAACTTACGCCTGGCTGATGCCGTATTTAACAGTAGCCGCGAAGGCATTCTGATCACCGATATCGATGAAGTGATTATCTCAGTGAACCCGGCGTTGGTCAGGTTATTTGGCTACAGCGACACCGAACTGATAGGTCAAAGACCCGCCATTTTGCGCTCAGGGCAACACAGCGACGAATTTTATCAACAGATGTGGCAACAACTGCGCGAGCAGAACTATTGGCAAGGCGAAGTCTTTAACAAACATAAAGACGGCAGCGTACTACCTGTACAGCTCAGTATCAGTGCGGTGTTTAATGAAACGCAGCAAATCAGCCATTATGCGGCAGTCTTCACGGACTTATCTGAGATCCGCGCCACTGAAGCCGAAATGATGTTTCTCAGTGAACACGATGAACTGACGCATTTACCTAATCGGCAACTGTTCCTGCAAATGGTCGATCAGGCACTGAAAATCGCGCGCCGTGATCAGCTGTTTTGCGCGGTGCTGGTATTGGATCTGGACCACTTTAAAGACGTCAACGATTCGTACGGCCATCGATATGGCGACGAATTGCTGTTGCAGGTGGCCAGCAGACTGAAACAGAAAGTACGGGATATCGATGTGGTCGCCCGGCTGGGCGGTGACGAATTTGCCATTTTACTGACTTCGTTACTGCAGGCTGAAGACGCGGCAGTGGTTGCGAACAAACTGATCCAGCATATGGGCGCACCATGGAACCTCAGCGACGACGTGGAGATCACGCTCGGTGCCAGTATTGGCATCGCGGTATTCCCGGATCATGGCGACAACACTACAGTGTTATTGCAGGGTGCTGATGCGGCGCTGTACAAAGCCAAAGCGGCAGGGCGCAATACTTTTACCTTCTATTCAGATGCTTACACGCTGGCAGCGCGAGATCGGCTGACCGTAGAAGCGCAGTTGCGCAAGGCGATCAAAGCCGGTCATTTACGCGTATTTTACCAGCCGCAGGTCGATATTCTCAGCGGCCGGATCATGGGCGCAGAAGCGCTGGTGCGTTGGTTTGACCCGGAACAAGGCATGATTTCGCCGATGCGCTTTATTCCGATCGCCGAAGCCTGTGGGCTGATCAATGAGATTGGTGAGTTTGTGCTGACAGAGACCTGCCGGCAGGGTCAACAGTGGCTGGAAGCCGGCTTGCCGAAATTGACCTTGGCCGTCAACGTGTCACCCGCCCAATTCAAACGTTTTGATATGCGTAAACAAGTCACCCAAGTGCTGAATGACACCGGATTTCCGCCGCGTTGTTTAGAACTGGAACTGACCGAAAGCGCCCTGATGGAAAATCAGGAAACGGTGGTGCAGGTGCTGGATGAGTTGCGCGGTCTTGGCATCCGCCTGGCAATCGACGACTTTGGTACTGGTTATTCGTCGCTGGCTTATTTAAAACGCTTCCCGCTCGACGTGTTAAAGATTGATAAAAAGTTTATCGACGATATTCCGCATAGCAAAGACGATATGGCGATCGCCACCGCGATCATCGGTATCGCTCACTCACTCGGCTTTAAAGTACTGGCGGAAGGCGTAGAAACCGCACAGCAGCTGGAATTCCTGAAGCAACAACGTTGTGATCAGTATCAGGGCTATTTCTGCAGCCCGCCGATCCCGGCCGATAAGTTTCAGGTCTTACTGGAACAACAACAAAGCAAACAAAATATCCACCTGGTGTCCTGAACGACAGCAGGTGGATACCGGGCAACGATTCAGCGCCGGCGTTGCCAGCCGCACCACAGTAAAAAGCTCAGCAAACTCAGGCCAAAACTGCCTCCGGAGGACTGACTGGCCGCCGGTTCCGCTGGTGTAACGACCACTGGGGCTGTCACACTGATATTGATTGTTTTCTGCACTTGCTGCCCGGCACTGTCAGTCGCCAGCGCCACGACGGGATAGGTGCCGGCCGCACTGAAGGTTACGCTGACACTGTTGCCGCTGAGCGTCTGGTTATTCACCGTCCATTGCACACTGCTGATCGCGCCGTTGGCGCTGCTGGCAGTCGCATTCAGGTTACAGCTCAGCGCCTGACAACTGTGGGTAAGTTCCATCACAGGTTCAGCATAAACCTGCAGCGTTTTACTACGTGATTTTGCCGGTGGCGGCGCTGATATATCCGCTTTCACGGTCAGTGCCGGTGTATAGCTGCCTGGGGCCGGGAAGGTAAACACCGGGTTGGTGTCGTTGCTGCTGGCGGTTGCAGTGAACAACCAGCTGAATTGCAGCGATGCTGCGGCATCCCGCACTGTGGTGTTGCGGAACTGGCAACGCAGGAACTGACATTCCACGCTGAAATCCGGCTCTGGCAATACCAGTTCCACCGGCGCGGTCACAGTAAAATACTGCGCATACACAGGTCCGGTATTGCCGGCGCTGTCTTTGGCGCGCAGGTACAGCGTATGGCGGCCTTCACTGAGGTTGGTTACATCCAGCAAATGGTTGATGTTTTCACTGGCGCTGTCGTATTTGCCATCGGCAGCTTCGATCGCGACAGTATTTGCCCCAGACACCTCCGGCCACTGATCGAGTGTCATTTCAACCCGGCTGATTGGCTGACTGGCCACGCCGCCACTAAAACCGCTGGACTGATTGTCGCGGGCCACTGCTTTGAGCTGCAGCAACTGATTACGCGGAATATTGCCCGCCGAGGTATTCAGACTGAGTTGCGTCAGATCCGGCCCGGCCGGCAGCAGATAGGGGGCGGTGTTGACCCGAAGCGCGTAATACAAGGCTCGCAGGTTGTCCGGCAACACGTTCGCTTCGTAGTTGGCGCAGCTTTCAAAAAACGCCGTGCCAATCTCAAAGGTGATCGCTGCCACGCCAAGTTCGCCATAACTGACCCCATCACTGGTGCCATCGGTTGGGTACAAACCAATCGACTGGGTCGGCACATAGCCATTAAACCAAGCGAGCCGGTGGCCAAGTGCTTTTAACGCTGTGCCGTTGGGCGCTGGTGTTTCTGTATCGCCCCAGGGCCACAACACCAGCTCACTGAAACTGTGGATGTCGAGATGAATACCGGCCGTGTCAGCTGGGGCAGCATCAGTGCGCGCTGGCCCGCGTTGATCCGGATACAGACTGCGCGCATAAGCCTGCAGCGCCTGCACTTCCGGTTCGGAACCGGCACTGACTCCGCGATAGGTCAAATCACAGCTGTTGGCACTGCTGCCGTTGGGAATACTGAACCAGCCAAAACTGAAGTTCCGGTTCAGATCAACACCAAAAGTACTGCTGTTACAGGCTGTGTCATTGATGTTTTTACGCCAGGACACGCCGGTTTCAGCAATTTTCCGGCCTTCCGGATTGGTCTGCAGCACCAGGTGCACTTCATTTTGCTGCAGCATCCAGTCCACATCGGCATCGCTGCCGGCTTTGCTCAGCAAGTCTTTGGCAAACGCCAGTGTCAGTGCCGCCGTGGCATATTCGCGGGCATGAATAGCGCTGTTGATCAACAGTTTGGCTTTATTGACCGGGCCGGCTTTGCGGTTGCTGATCTTCAGTACATACAGGTCGTAGCCGTTGTTATTTTTGCTCTGGGACCAGCCGCTACCAATCTTCTGCCAGCTGGCATAATCGGGATAGTCCCGCACCAGCTGTTCGGCCTGACTGTAGGTTGCTTCGACTGTGGCATAGCAGGGGAAACCTGGGATCGTCGTGGCGCTGTCCGCTAAGGCCTGCGGCTGAATGGCGCTTTGTTGTTGCTGCCAGACATATGCCGGGGTGATAGACACCGCATGCGGTGCCAGCCGGGCTTGCGCCTGCGCATCCAGTTGCAGGATCAGCGTGCTGTCCTGCCAGCGACCGGCCAGCAAGGCATCATGCAAGCTGATTGCAGCGAGCCGCGCCTGCGCCGGGTTGGCAAACCGCACCTGCATGGCGTTGTCATGACTGAGTTGCTGTAAATTGGCCAGCTGTGACACTGACTGATGTGGACTGGCGGCCAGACCGCTGATCAGGCTGGCAGCAACAACAGATACCGATGACAACAACATAACGCGCCCCTTGCCGATAATTTAACCTGAAGTTAACACGTTGTCAGGCGCTTGGAAATCTCAGAGCCAGCCTTTTTGCTGCGCGATGCGCGCCGCCTCGACCCGGTTCACTGCGTTGAGCTTGGCCATCGCTTCAGACAGATAATTGCGCACAGTACCCTCGGCGATAAATAACAGCGTGGCAATTTCGGCGGTGGATTTGCCTTCGCCAGCCAGACGCAGCGCACGGCGTTCTTTGTCGCTGAGCGGATCCTGCTCCCCCAGCGCCAGCAGCGCCAGTTCACTATCGATCACCCGCTTGCCGGCCAGCACTTTATCGATGGCGGCCAGCAAATCGTCGACCGGCGCGTCTTTGAGTAAAAACCCGCTGACGCCACAATCCAGGGCCCTGCGCACGTAACCACTGCGGCCAAAAGTGGTGATCACAATCACTTTGATTTTACTTTGTTGCTGCTGCAACCAGGCGGCCAGTTCCAGCCCGCTGCGGCCCGGCATTTCGATGTCGGTCAGCAACACGTCAAAATGTTCTGCTTTCAGTAATTTCAGCGCACTGTCGCCATCGGCGGCTTCCACCAGTTCATGGCTGCTCGACAGGCGCAATAAAGACGCCAGCGCCCCGCGCACCATCGCCTGATCTTCAGCCAGTAAAATTCGCATGTTCAGTTCCTTTTGGCAGCCAAATCTGTAACTTACAGCCGGCATCCAGTTGATAATCCAGTTTTGCCTGCAAGGCGTTCAACCGCTCAGTAACCCCGGTCAGGCCATTGCCAAAACCAAAACTTTTTACTTCGCCGTTGTCGGCCACTTCCATCAGCCAGCCGCCATCCTGCTCGCGAAAGCTGATGCGGCAACTATCGCCTTTACTGTGACGCAAGATATTAGTGACCAGCTCGGTCAGCACCAGGATCAGCGCCGATTCTTCCCGCGCCGCCAGTTTCGGTACTTCGCCGTCCAATGTCACGGCGAACCCATGTTCACGCAGGCGCTGCGCCAGATTGCTGACTTCAGCCAGCAAGCCCTTATGTTTATAACCGGAAACGGTCTGGCGCACCTGCGACAATGAATCGCGCGCCACCTGCGCCAGTTCAGTCAGATGCTGAGCCGCATCCTCAGCTTTACCGGCTTTGAGCAGAGCCTTCGCCAGATCGGCCTTCAGCACAATACTGGACAAACTGTGGCCCATAATGTCATGTAAATCGCGGGCGATACGCTCGCGCTCCACCATTTGTGCCAGCTGCGTGATCTCTTCCTGACTGCGTTGCTGCTGGCGTAAACGAATTTGCCGTTGTCGCTCCAGTAAACCAAAACTGGCCACCGCCACCAGTAACAAGCCGCCATACAATAAGAAATACGGCCCTTTAAAACCCTGCCAGCTATTCAGTGCCACCATGATCAGCAGTACCGCAGTCACCGCGGCAATCGCCTGACGCAACGGCCAGGCAAAACCAAGGAAAAAACCGATATAAGCAAATAACGAAATACTGCCGGGATTCAGCGGCGTTACACCGACCGACAACGTCAGCATCGCCAGCACCGGCCAATGCATCTGCCGGGTCGGCACCCGGTACGCCCAGAAATAGCACCAGATAAAGACCAGCAAAACGGCCACCGCCACCGCAATTTGCCAGGGTTCCAGCGGCAGATAAAATAACGGTACCAGATAAAACACCAGGTTCACCAGATACACCCAGCTCCACTTGCCATCCAATTGCACCGACATCCCCCGCCTCCCGAGATCGCACCGCATAGATTGATGGCCCCAGCTTAACGCAGACGTTACTCCGGCAACAGCCTGGTCTGTCAGCGGAAAGGGATGACATTTGTCATAGCCGGCGGGTCAACACAGGGTATTCAGTATCGTATCGCCGAAGCCGTTCCAGGTTGAATTTGCCCGGCGGTCGACAATGTACGGCGACGCTTCGCTTGCCGCTACCGACTATCCTGGTCGAAAGGTTGATGTACAGTGAATATTCAAAGCTTTCCATTTTTGCAGCTGGGGCTATCTGTGGATGTCCGGCATTACACGTAATAACATCATCGACAGTGCCATTGCCAAACAATGGCACTGTCCTGGACTTTGAGTTACATCAGTCATGGCGTGACGATCAGAGTCGAAGCAGCAATTCACTCAGTGTTTCTTGCTGACGCGATGTCAGTGGTGCGACAAACTGACTGGCAAAAAAATGGCACGTTTGTGCAGCTTCAGAATAAATCTGCTGACCGGTGTCTGTGAGCTGAACCAGACTGACACGGGCGTCGCGCGGATTGAGCGCTTTTTCCACCAAATGAATTTTCTCCATCGGTTGCAACAAGCGGGTGATCCCTGAGGCGCTCAGGCTTACGGCGCCAGCCAGCTCGATCCGGCTGAGACGTTGCTGTGGTGCTTCATGCAGGCGGTGTAAAATACAAAATTCAGTGAAACTGATACCATGCACACTCAGTTGCAGATCGGCTTTTTTCACCATTTCAGACCAGAGCAAAGCACTTTGCAGCACCAGCCCGAGTGCAGTATTTGTTGTTTCCATTGATTTTTCTGTAATTCCCGATTATCCGACAAGATGCAATATTGCATGATCAATACTTGACTTGTCAACCATCAATCATGCATTAATAACGCTTTAGAATAGGCCTGAATCTTTTGCCGCGCCCGTTGGGCTGCAGGTCAGTAATATCGGTTTAACCGCAGAAACTCAAAAACAATCAGTTACAACGTGGCTTTTGTGTGAAGGGCTGCAATGCATTACTTAACCGTCACGTCCGCCGGTAGCAACGGATTTTCTAACGTGATGCGGCTGCGTTGTTCCAGCTGTAAATGCTGTAACGCCGCGCCGAAGTAACGCTGGAACAACTTGTCGAAACTGCCGTCCCGCTCGGCTTGTTGCAGGCCTTGCAGCAGCGCTGCTGCCAGTGCTTGGTTGTCTTTGGCGACGTAAAACCAGGTGGCGGTTGGGTAGACCAGCAGCAGGTGCGGGTCGATCATCAGATCGGGGTTAGGATGTTTGTGCAGCTCCTCGGCGATTTCCAGCACTGATAGCGGGAAGTAGTCAATGCGTCCGCGTTGCAGCATGCCGTACAGGCCATTGGCGTCACTGCTGGTAGCAACGAGCAGGCCGTTGTGGCGCAGGATCTGGGTATCACTCCAGGTCAGGAACTGGCCGGCACTGAGTCGGCTTAAATGTTGTTTGCTGTGAATACCCCGCAATATGTCGGGGCTGTGGCGGTTGATCAGTGCGACGCGCCAGCCGTTGTAACCGCGCAGAATAGGAAAAGGTACGCCGCGATAACGTGCCAGCCGCTCGCGGCTGACGCTGCCAAACAGCACATCAATGCCTTGGTGGGCGTTCATCAGATCAAAAGCGCGTTGTTTCGGTAAATCGAGGCCGGATGCCTGCAGTTCATAGGTCTGACCGTTGGCGTAACTCAGTGCCAGTTGCAGTAATTCGGTGTAATAATCCCGGCGCGTGTGGCCGCCGTACAGCACTTTCTGCACAGCCTGCTGTGTTGGCCCAGACTGCGCTGTATCAGCGTTGCCGGCAGCAGCCACACCAGGCATCGCGATGCCGCAGAGCAGCAGGCATGTGCGCGCAAACCGGGGCAGATGGATACTGAACAACATTGCCTCCTGCCGGTGCATCCAGCGATGCGGACCAGGCTGACCAAGAACCAGCGTTATTATGTCGCAGCGACTGTGTCAGCACCAGTGTCGCTCGCCGTATCGCCAGTGGTATCTGCGCTGCCCACCGGCAATTGCAGCCGGGCAATGGCGCCGCCACCGGGCCGCTCCAGCTGCAGCAGTTCACCGCCATGCTGATGGGCCACCCGACGTACGATGGCCAGGCCAATGCCGTGATGGGACACCAGATCGTCGCTCGGTGCACCGCGATGCCAGCCGGCGCCGTCGTCGCTGATGTCAATCAGACAGTCGGCGCCGTCGAGGCGTAATTCCACCCACACCTGCTGCTGACAATACCGCAGCGCATTACTGAGTAAATTCGACAACGCTCGGCTTAACAACTTGCGGTCGGCCTGGATGGTCAGCCGGATGTCGCCTTTAAGCTCCAGCTGATGCTCAGTATTGGCGCGGAATTTATCCAGCAGTTCCGCCAGCAAGACTGCCAGTTCCACCTGACTAAGCTCTAAATCGGCGCGAAAATCCTGCTGCGCCAGTCGCAGATAATCATAAATATTGTCTTCAATTTCCTGCAGATTGCGTTGCACCTGGGCGTACTGGCCATCGTTCATCTGCCGCTCCAGCCCCAGCATGATAAAACGCAGCCGCGCCAGCGGCGTTTTGATGTCATGGCAGACAGTGTCGGCCATTTCCCGTTGCAGCATATTCAGGTTGGCGATGGTCTGGTTCATCCGGGTCAGCGACCGCGCCAGCGGCTGCAGATAGGATTGTTTGCTCAGGCGAAAATCCGGCAGATGGCCGAGTTTGATTTCCTGCAGCGCACTGACGCGCAGCGTTTCGACGTCTTTAAACACATTCCGGCTGAACCAGAACAGTGCCAGTAGCAGCAGCACCAGAAATACGTGTACCAAATCGATACTGAAATCTGCGCCTTGCGGCATATTGAGCTGACTTAAACACATCAGGTCGCCATTGGTCATTTCGGCGCACAATGACGCTTTGCCCTCGCCGTCACGTAGCACTTCAATGGCATAGCTGACACCGGGCTGCGGTTGCCACAGCGTTTTGGGGATCAGTACATACAGACTGCCGGCGCAGTCATCATCCAGGCTTAACCGGCAATGCAGCTGATGGTCGGCCTGACTGTGCTGATAGACGTTATGCAACATGGTCTGGGCGGCGACAGTCATGTCATCGCGCTGATACACCCAGCTGTACAGCTGGTTCAGGCTGAAAAACAGCAGCAGCACCACCAGTACCACACCGAGGTAAAAGCGTAATAAAGTCGCGCTCATGACGACTCTCCGGCGTCGCTGGCACAGCTGATACTGTAGCCCTGTCCCCAGACATTGCGGATATTCCAGCGCGGGTCGACTTGCTGCAGCTTTTTCCGCAGTCGTGACGCGCGGCCATCAATAGTGCGATCCGCACCGTCATATTCACGGTTCAGCTGTTCGCGAAACAACCGCTCACGGCACACCGCCAGCGGAAAATGCTCAACCAGGCTGATCAGCAGCTGCAATTCGGCATTGGTCAGGCTTAACGTTTCGCCAGCCAGTACGACCTGACCCGCCAGTTTGTCGATGCGTAAATTGGCATGCTGCAACAGTGGATTGGCCACCACGTTTTGTTGCGGCAACGGCAGAAACACGCGGATCTTGGCCAGCAGCACCCGCGGATCGATCGGTTTAAGCAAATAATCCTGCGCACCCAGCTCCAGGCCCTGCAACTGCGAAGCGACTGTGGTTTGCGCCGTCATAAACAAAATCGGCCCTTTAAACTGGCTACGAATTTGTTGAACCAGCTCAAAACCGCTGCTGCCTGGCAACATCACGTCGCAAATAATCAGGTCAAAGCCTTGACTGGCCAGCAGTTTTTTTGCTTTTAACGTATTGCTGCAACTGACCACTGTGTAGGCTTCGCTGTGCAGATAATCCGCCACCAGCCTGGCCAGTTCCTGATCATCTTCGACCAGCAGGATATGTTGTGTGCCCATCACATGCCCCACCGGCTGCGTTTCAGCAGCTGATCACCGGCGTTTAAATCAATGGTCAGCACTTTGACCTGGCGCTGTGCCAGCACCGTGGGGCTGTTAACAGCGCGCAGCACAAACTGGCTGTTTTTATGCAGTTGTAACGGCAGCTCCTGTGAAAATACTGCCGGTCCACACAACAGCGGTGTGTCGGGCTGATCTGATAAGTACAGGCAGGACGGGCTGGCTTGTTGCCAGCGCACTTTGAGCGTGACGGCGCAGTTGTGGTTTTTCTGCTGCACACACAGCAGTGGCGTCAGCACAAATTCAGCAGCACAGGCCGAGCCGGCTGACAGCCACAGCGCCGGCAATAACAGGATAAACAGCAGCGGGACACGCATCTGTCAGGAACTCCCCACAAGCACAGAGCAACAATCAGCGAATGTTATTAGTTGTACCGGTGAATACATTACTGTGCAAGAGGGCGGCGCGGGGGCGGGCAGAAGAGCCGGCAACAGCACAGACACTACCGGCAGGCAGCGTCTGGCTGGCTGGTCTGAAAATCAGCGATTAACCGAGGATGTTGCGTAGCGTCTGTTGGACCTGTGCGACGCTGGCATGCGGTGCTAAACGCAACGTGCGATAGCTGTCGCCGCGGAAACTGCGGTCGACTTCGACTAGCACCAGCGTGTCAGCACCATCCGGAATAAAAGATAATTCGACTTCTTTAATGCCGGACAGCCACTGCCGCGGCCGGAATTCAAACTCCTGATAACAACCGCTTTGGCTACGCTTGCCCGGTACTTGCAGATAACCTTTTTCTACATCGACTTTTTGCAGCTGATATCCCAGCTCCAGCATGGCACTGATGCAATTGAGTACCAAAGGCGAGGCGTCAATGCGCAATAAATCGTTATCCGATGGGTCGAGCGCCATCGCAATATCGGCCTCGGTACACAACCAGACTTTACCGACAGTGTGATGCGGCAGATGCGTCACCGGCAGCTCGGCACTCAGACGTAAATCAAACGGCAGCTGGTGCCGGGCACCGGCTTCGACCAACATCGATTCACTGAGACGAAAACGTTGCAGACAAAAATTCTGATAATGCTCGCCATTGTCGGTTTTCACTTTCACCCGGGTCATCAGTGCCAGGCTGAAGCCATTGATTTGCTGCGCGACCGCACCGCCCTGGATCAGGATCTGACCACTCAGGCTGCCACCCGGCACACACTGATTATTGGCCAGCTGCGTATCAATTTTACAGGCGCCGATCCCGGCAGAGGCAAGTAGTTGTTTTAACATCATATAATCCATTTACACCTGAAGAGTTCATCACTGCAGTTTATTTATGGCCGCAGTCATGCTTTCACAAGTTGCGAATGAGCTTTATTTGTTAACAGATTTTACTTTTAAGGCAGATTGCAGTACAAGACTGGAAGTTTCCCGCTGTCGCCTGAGGTATTTCAGATGTTACCGTCACAGCTTTATGAAAGTTTGCCCTACTTGTATCTGGCGGCCGGCGTAGCCTGTTTTGCCTTGTTGCCGCACCCGATTGGGGCCTGGGCCGGCGTTTTGCTGATCAACGCCGGCGCACTGGTCTGGATCATGCGGGCCGAACGGCGCCGGCTCAATCATAAATCCGGCGGGGACGGCGTATGGCATATACCGTTCTGGTTGTATGAGCTGCAGCCATTTGTTTATTTTGGCGGCGGGACTTTTCTGTTTTTCCGTTTCGACAACGAATTTTTGTATCCGTCAGCCTTTATCCTGTGCCTGTGTGGCCTGCTGATTTGGCGGTTACGTTACCAGAGTCGGTTTAAAGAATAACCATGCAACACTGCCGGCGTTGGCTGTCACCACAGCGCCGGCAATTCAATCCGGCTCCAGCCGGAACCCGCTTGTTTGTGCACTTTAATTTGCACCGGAATGCGTTCCTTCAGTGCTTCAACATGGCTGATGATGCCAATCATTTTGCCGCCTGATTGCAGCTGATCGAGCGCCGCCAGCGCGCTTTCCAGCGTGTCGGGATCGAGCGTACCAAAGCCTTCATCGAGGAATAACGACTCCAGCCGGGTTTTATGGCAAACCAGTTCCGACAACGCCAACGCCAGTGCCAGACTGACCAGAAAACTTTCACCACCGGACAGAGTTTTAGTGTCGCGCGCACTGTCGGCCTGCCAGCTGTCCAGCACCTGTAGTTCCAGTTCGCTGTCAGCTTTACGCGCCAGCTGGTAACGGCTGTGTAGTTGTTGCAACTGCCGGTTCGCCAATTGTACTAACTGCGCCAGCGTCAAGCCCTGGGCAAACCGGCGGTATTTAGCGCCATCAGCCGAGCCAATCAGACTATTCAGCTGTTGCCAGTCCTGGTACAGCGCTTGCTGCGCCTGAATTTTTTGATATAACCCGGCCTGTTGCTGCGCCAGTTCCTGCTGTTGTTTCAGCTGCTGATTCAGCTCGCCCAGTTGCTGCAGCTGCTGTTGCTGTGCTTCAGTCGCAGTGCTAATCAGCCCCGCCAGATCAGCGTGCGCGGCATCCGCCGGCTCTGCCCCGCGTAGCTCTTGTTCCTGTTGTTGCGCTTGTTGTAATAAAGCGCTGGCCTCGGTGCGTGCCTGCTGGATCTGCTGTTGTTGCGTTTCCAGTTCGGCTTTTTGCGCTTCGCTGAGCTGCGCCATCAGATACGCCATTTCGCTGGCAACACCAGCCTGTTGCGCCTGTGCAAGCCAGTCCTGTTGCAACTGCGCACTTTGTTGCTGCCATTTACTCAGCTGCTGTTGTTGCATGGCGGCGCTCGTTTGCAACCGCTCAATCTGCTGTGCCTGCTGCTGACATAACTGCAGGCTTTGTGGCTGCGGTGGTTCGCTGCTGTAAGACAGCTCTGGCAGGATCACGGCCTGTAGTTGTTGCCATGCGGCAAGCTGCTGCGACGCCTGTTGCAGCTGTTGCTGTGTCTGCTGATTTTGCTGTTGCGCCCGCTGTTGCTGCTGCTGTAGCTGCCGGATCCACTGCAGTTGCGCGGCGCCTTGTTGCAACGCCTGTTGCAGCAGGGCCTCTTCGCCAGCACAGCCCAGTGCGCCAGCCAGTTGCTGTAACAGCGTTTGCTGACTGTTCTGTAGTTGTTCGACCTGCGTCGTCAGCTGTTGTTGTTGCTGTTGCAGAGTCCGGTACTGCTGGCGTTGTAACTCCAGCGCGCCTTGTAACTGCTGCAGCTGTTGCTGCGCCTGTTGTATTTCCGTTTGTTTAACGAGCTGCTGCGCCTGCAGCTGTTGTGCGCTGCTGGCCTGTTGCTGTAACACCTGGATCTGTTGCCGTAATTGCGCGACCGCGTCATCGAACAAAGAACTTTGCCCCTGGGCAAACCAATGCTGCTGCTCGTCGTTCAGGCTGGCCTGCAGCTCGCTCAGCTGTTGCTGCATCTGTTGCTGCTGGTGTTGCAACGCCTCCAGCCGCGCCGTCAGCGCTGCGCCTTCATTACTGAGTTGTTCCAATTGCTGGCGCAGGACAAGCACTTGCTGCTGCTGCGTGGACGGCTCAACGTGCTGATAATGCGTGACCGCTGGATGTTCAGCGCTGCCACAGAGCGGGCAGGCTTCACCGGCTTTTAACGCCTGCCGGTATTCACTGAGTTCTTTAATCAGTTGCTGCTGTGCCAGAATGGTTTCTTTATCGTTGAGGCTGGCCTGTAACTCTTTGTACTGCAAACGTTTTTGGCTGCGAAGCTGCTGCAGTTCCGCCTGTTCAGTCTGGCCGGCCTGTAGCTGCTGTTGTAGTTGCCAGCCCTGTGTGGCCTGCCGGGCGGCAGTTTGCAGTTGCTGTAATTGCGGATGCAGCTGATTTAGCTGTTGCTGCAATTGTTGAGGCGCCAGCAGCACGAGCTCGGCGGCCAGTTGCTGCGCCTGCTGTTGCGCGCTGGCAAGCTGCGCCTCTAAGGCAGGTAATGTCGTTTTGTGTTGCTCAGCTAGTGTCACGCAAGCCTGCAGCTGTTGTTCCAGCACGGGCTGCTGCTGTCGCAGCGCATCCAGTTGCTGTTGCTGCTGTTGCCAGCTGGTGAATCCGGCCTGGTGCTGCGCCAGTTGTGCCGCCAGCACGGTCGGATCCGGTTGCTGGCTCAGCTGCAGTGTCAGTTGCTGTAACTCAGTATCACTGTGCTGTAGCTGTTGTTGCAGGCTCTGGCTTTGCTGCTCACTGTCGGCCAGCCCCAAGGCCCGCCCGGCAGCGAATAACGGATACAGCTGCGCTAACCCGCTGTTGCTGCCAGCCAATTCCTGTTCCGCCTGAGTGCGTTGCTCGCGCAGTTGCAGTAGCTGCTGATAACCCGGCCGCAGCTGCAATACCTGTTGGTGCAGCTCCAGCTTGGCCAGCCCTACTTTGCCGGCTTCCGCCTGCGCATCTGCAGCGGCCAGCTGTGCCGCAGCGCTTTGCTGCAGTCCCTGGCTTTGCGCCAACTGGTGTTGCCACTGCTGCGCCTGCCGCAATGCTTCGAGACGCTGCGCGCTGTGTTGACTGTCCGCCTGCAGCTGTTGTTGCTGGGTTTCCAGCGTCGCTAGCTGTTCGGCAGACAACAAAGCGATGCCTTGCAGCTGCGCCTGTAAAATCTCCTGCTGTTGTTTCAGCGTGCGGCATTGCTCAAACACTTGTACCGATAACTGCCCGTAAATCTCAGTACCGGTCAGCTCTTCTAACAGCTCGGCGCGTTCATTGGCACTGGCATTTAAAAACGCGGCGAAATTACCCTGCGATAACAACATCGAGCGAGTAAATCGAGCGAAATCCAGGCCAGTCAGCTGCTCAGTTAATTTGAGTTTTTCATTGGATTTATCGGTCAGGATCTCACCGTCGGCACGCGCCAGTTCGACCTTTGCCGCCTGCAGGTTGCCATCCAAAGCGCCGCGCGACCGGCGCTGACTCCAGAAAGCACGGTACTGCTGGTCATGCACCGAAAATTCCACTTCGGCCATACATTCAGCCGTGTGGCGGCTCATCAGCTCGTTACTGGTCTGACTCAGCACTTTTAAGCGCGGCGTCTGATGATACAGCGCCAGACAAATCGCATCGAGCAGGGTACTTTTGCCGGCGCCGGTTGGGCCTGTGATGGCAAACAGGTTACTTTGCGCAAAAGCCGGATCGCGAAAATCGATAAACCACTCGCCACGCAGCGAATTGAGATTTTGTAAACGTACTGACAGGATCCGCATCAGACCGGCTCTCCCGTTGTGCTAACCACAGCATCTGCTTGTTGTAACAGTGCCAGCGCTTCCTGATGCAGCTGCTGCAGGCGCGTCTGCAACTCTGCCGTGATGTCTTCCTGTACCAAGCGGGCGGCAAACACATCGGCCGGCGTCAGCTCCTGCAGGCTCAGGCCACTGCCGGCGATAGTGGCTACATCGGCTGGCCGCTGCCGGCGCAAGCGCAATAAGTCGACCGGTAACAGCGCCAGTAATTGCTCCAGCTGCACCTGCACATCGGATAACAGCGCACTGTCGCCGGTCAGCACTAATTCCAGCCACAACCGCTGGCCGTCGGATAAGTTCTGTAATGCCGGCGCCAATAAAGCCGGCAGGCTGACCAGGTCCGATTTCAGCGACAGCAGCGGCTGAAAACCGGGTAAAGGCAGCGCTTCGACGCTGATATCCGCGGCGCCCAACGTAACTTCCAGGCAATATTTCTGCTGACGCGCTTCGTCAAAACTGAGCGCCAGCGGCGCACCGCTGTAGCGGATATGTTCAGTGCCACCTACTTTTTGCGCCTGATGAATATGACCAAGCGCCACGTAGGCAAAAGGCGGAAAACCACTGGCCGGAAACGCATCCAGCGTGCCGATATAAATCTCGCGCACCGACTCGCTGCTGCTGGCGCCAACCGTGGTTAAATGCCCAGTAGCGAGCAGCGGCAATGGCGTATCGGGCGATAACTCAGTGGCAAGTGTTTGCGCCGCCTGATACAGCTCCTGATACACCACACTGATTTGTTGTTGTAATTGCAGCTGTTTTTCACCGGCTTCAACACCGGCGCTGCTGCGAAAATCATCGCGCTGCGACAGATCCCGCGGCCGCAGAAAAGGCACTGCCGCCAGCACTGCGCCTGGCTTGCCGTCGCGATTTTTTAACACCAGCAGATGTTGCGACGGATCGCACTGATAACCGGGGATCACATGGGTATTGAGACAGCGCAGCAATTCGGCACTTTCTTTTAATACGGCGACTGAATCGTGATTGCCGCCAAGCACCACCAGCTGTACGCCAAGCGGCTGCAGATCAACAATCAGCTGATGATATAACTCGCGGGCATAACTGGGCGGGGTGGTGGTGTCAAAAATGTCACCGGCTACCAGCAACACATCAATTTGCCGTGCCTGGATGGTGTCACACAGCCAGCGGAAAAAAGCACGGTGCTCGGCTTCACGGCTTTTGCCGATAAAAAACTGGCCTAAATGCCAGTCAGAGGTATGCAGAATGCGAAGCATAAACCGGAAGATCCCTGTCAGTAGCGCGGCAAAAGTCTGATGATACCTGAGGCTCTAGCCATCGCGCAGCATCGGATACGTCAGCAGGGAAAAATGCAGCAGATTGACGGTAAAATGCGTCAGTACTGCCACTTCGATCCGGCCGCTGCGCTGGTAGGCCCAGCCGTAACCAACACTGGCGACTGCCGCGACACAGGCATAAGCCCAGCCGCCGGCAAGATGGACCAGACCAAACAACAGGCTGATCAGCGAGATGGCCAGCCAGGCGGCAGCACCTTCGCGAACTCCACGCCCTAGCAAAGCATCCCGCAGCGGCCGTTGCAACAGACCGCGGAACAAGGCTTCTTCGGCCACACAAGTCAGCAGCAGATTACAGGCGATAAAACTGAGCCAAAACTCCGGCAGTTTCGGCGCAGGCTGCACCAGACCAAAACCCAGCGCCAGACCCAAGGCCGCGATCACCGTCAGCGGCAAAACCGGCCAGAAACCACGCTGGTAGCGCAGCCACAAATCGCCTTGTTGCTGACTGGGCCACAACGCCAGCAACAGGCAAAAACCAGCCCAACCTTTGTCAAAATTGGCATAAAGCGTGTAAGGAATGGCGTCGGGCGTCAGTTGCTGCGCATCAACTAATAATGGGTTCTGAATGCCGGGCAGCCAGTGCAAAGCGGTCGCCAGCGCGAGCAGCACCAGCAGCACCCAGCCAGCGCCGCTGAGCCAACGCGGCGCACTGCCAAGCACCAGCCACAGCGCCAGCGCGGCTTGCAGCAACAATACAGCAGCTGCGCTGAGTGAGACCAGCCCGGCTTGCCAGGCCAGCCCTAACGCCAAGAAGGCAAACCCTAAAGGTCCCAGCGGCAGCGCACCGGCTGCCAGCCGGACCCGGAGTCCAAGCGTCAACATCGCCAGTGCCAACGCGATAAATGCAAACAGCGTCATGATATTCCTCCGTGAAAAACGCTGCCAAGCTTAACAAATTCAGCAATTTAGGGCGTGATTTTCAGGCGAACACCGTCACCGTTTGCCGGCTGATAGCGATTAACGAGCCATCCGGTGCCCAGCATTTGGCTTCGATATGGTGATAACCGTCGGCGCCATGTTCGATGTTGGCCAGATAAGACCACCAGTCACTGCCGCTGAATGTCTGGGTTTGTGGCAATAATTCCAGTGTCCAGGTCAGCGAACTGGCTGGTGCTGGTCCTGGCATCAGCCCAAGGCTAACTGGCGGCCAGGCGTCGACCAGCGCCAGCAGTTCCGGTACACCAACCTGCGCCGAAAATTCACCGCGAAAGCGGATCTGGCCACCGAGGGTACGGCTTTTGCCGCCACTGAACGGCGCATTGCCTTGTTGGATCTGATAATCAAAATGCCGGGTAAATTCCGGCGCCATCTCGCTGTCTGGCAAGCGGATCCCGGGCGTTTGCCAGTCGGGTGCACGCGGGGCCGCCACCTGCAGGGCCGACTGACGCGGCGCGCCAAAGCTGGCCAGTGCGACCAAAACGATCTGGCCTTGCTGCTGGATCTCGACCTGCGCCTGCACCACAGATTTCCCCTGCCGTAGAATCCGCCGGCGCAGCACCGCCTCACCACTGTTCAGCGGCGCAACAAAAGACACTGAGACGGAGCGCAGCGGAATAGCTGCCGGGATCGCGCCTTGCAGATGCGCCATGCCCAGCGCGGCCGCCATGCCACCAAAGACAGCGCGGCCCTGACCCCAATGCGCCGGCACCTCAATCACCCGCTCGTCGGCCGCATCAGCGGCGAATTGTTGCATCACATCAGCAAACTTCATGGTAAATTCCCCCGCTTTTCCCAGACCCCTGGTCTATCCCAAATTTTCGGGCACCAGCCTGCATTGATTAGTCCCGATAAGGAACCCTTCATGTCAAAAAAAGTCTATTGTCTCGCCCAATTCCAGCCAAAGGCTGGCAAAGCAGCTGAGTTATTTCGCGTCTTACAGGGCTTAGAACCCAACACACTGCGGGAAGATGGCTGTCTGCAATATCGTGTGACACGGCAGATCAGCTCCGACTTTGCGCCAGGCTCCGGTTTCCCCATCGTCTTTAACGAAATCTGGGCTGACATGGCGGCGTTTGAAGCACATTGTCAGCGCGCTGAGATCCAGCAATTTTTTCAGACCTATTGCCTGGCTGAAGATGGTCTCGCTGCAGACTGGAACGTTTGTGTCTACAGTGACGAGCCAGAACAGTACGACGCGCCGGCATTGTAACAACCGGCGCATGGTCGACTTAACCGGCGTTATTGGCCAGCAAGCAGCGCCTGATCTAAAGCGCGGGCGCGTTGCACGGCAGGCCGGGCCGAAAACCGTTCCAGGTAGGCGGCAATTTCCGGCGTGGCTTCAATAATGCCAAAGCGCGTCATCCAGCCCAGTGCAGTGCCCCACAGGCAATCCGCAGCAGTAAAGCGCTCGCCGAGGAACCAGGGGCCAACACTTAACTGCGAGCGCAGCCATTGTTCCACTGCGGCCACATCGCCATACGGGCTCATGCCGCGCTGACCAGAGTCACGCTTTAGTGCTTTGTCGATCATCGCCGGCTCAAAACTGCTGCCATAAAATGCCAGCGCGCGCAGGTAAGACCCACGCAGTGGCTCACCTACCGCCGGACTTAAGCCCGCCTCAGGTTTAAGTTCCGCCAGAAACTGGTAAATCGCGACTTGTTCAGTCACGACTACGCCATCGGCGATCAAAGTTGGCACTTTGCCCAGTGGATTGGCGGCCATTAGGGCCGGACTTTTTTCCGGCGCTTTAAAATCGACCAGTTCAAATTCTGCCGCTAAACCCAGCTCTTCCAGCAGGATCCGTACGCCAGCCGAACGGCTTTGCGGGTTATGGAATAATTTCAGTTGTGGGTTTTGCATCGGACACTCCATTGGCTAGCACTTTGCTCAGGACAGTCAGCATGCCGCAGTGGCGTGACAAAAAACAGAGTGATCAGGGTCAGCCGATGGCAATTTTCACCCGGCTTGTGACCCTGCTGCTGGAATACCTGCCCGAACTTAATACGCCACACTAAAGCGCCGACCGGTGTGCGCCGGCTGCTCGGCTTCATTCAGCATCGCCACCGCATAGTCACCGGTAGAGATCCGGCTGTGGCCTTCTGTATCGGTCAGCAGCATGTCGCCACCCAGACGGAACTGACCGCTGGCAGCGCCTGGAAAAATTTCGGCCGCCGGTGATAAATAACTCCAGGCCAATCCGGTTTCGCTGCGCAATTGTTGTAAAGCGGCATAAGCGCCTTCTGCTGTACCACGATAGGCCGCCGGAAAGTTCGGGCTGTCCAGCAACTTGCTGCCATCCGGCAATTGCAAAGATGCCGCGCCACCGACCAACAGAAAGCGCTCCACTGCACTTTGTTTGACGGCCTGCAGTATGCTGGCGAAACCACGCTGGTAGTAGCCGGACACGTCGGCATCACTATGACCACTGAACGCGCTGATCACTAAAGGTTGCTGCTGCAACCAAGGCAGCAGCGCCTGGCTGTCCAGCACGTCGACACTCACCACTTCAAGTTGCTGCGGATATTGCTGCTGTAACGCGGCCAGTTTGCTGGTATCCCGCACCAAGGCCCGAACCTGATGACCGCGCTGTAATGCTTCTGCAGTTAACGCACTGCCGATAAATCCACTGGCACCAATAATGACGATTTGCATGATTCCACTCCGATAATTGCGACTGAGTTTGGCTGGCACCCGCTGGTGCTCACCGTGATGGACGCTATTATCGGCAGTTGATTAATGATGAAAAATAGCTCAATCTGCAATTCACTGTCATGATTATCAAAACAATCACATGGCAGGATCACAGATGCTGGATTTAAACAGTCTGCAACTGGTGCAGGCGTTGGCCCATAGTGGCAGTTTCACCGCAGCGGCCGAACGCCTGGGCTGTACCAAAACCAAAATCAGTTTACAAATCAAAACGCTGGAACAACAGCTTGGTGTGGCGTTGTTTCGCCGCACTACACGGCAGGTCAGTCTGACCGCAGCCGGCGAGCAACTGGTGGCGCAATGTTTGCCGTTATTTGATCAGCTGCAACTTGAATTACAGCAGCTGCAGCACCCTGACACCGCCTTAAGTGGCAAGCTGGTCCTGACTGCACCGGAAGATTATGCCAATCAGATTCTGTTACCGGTACTGCTGGAATTCAGCCAGCAACATCCGGCACTGCAGATTGAACTGCGTAGCAGCGATCAGGTGCGGGATTTAGTCCGCGAAGGCATAGATTTGGCGATCCGCGGCGGCTGGCTGCGCGATTCCAGTTTAAAAGCGCACAAACTGGGTAACTTTGATCAGTGGCTGGTGGCCACACCACAATATCTGGCGCAGCACGCGCCGATAAAGCAACCGGAAGATCTCAGCTCCCATTCACTGATTGCGTTTAATCAGTTACGCACCCCATTGCACTGGTCCATGCGCAAGGCCGACCAGCTGGCCGAGCTGCAGTTTCACAGCCGCTTTACTGTCAGTTCAACCGCCAGTATTCAGGCGTTGTTATTAAACCATGCCGGATTGGGTATTTTAACGGATTACACGGCGCAACCACTGATCGCAACCGGGCAGTTGGTGCACTTGCTGCCGGACTGGCATTTACCTGCCGGCGGCATCTATGCAGTCTATCCGCCTGGCCCGCACCGACCGTTAAAAGTGCGGCGTTTTGTCGAACTGTTACAACAGCGGCTGCAACGCTGATCGATAGTTGCAAATTTGTTAAGCTTCCAGCAAAGTAACAGCTGCAACCAACCGATAAGGGAAAGTCGAATGCGTATGAAATTATTCAGCTGTGCCGCAGCCCTGTTATTCAGTCTGCAGGTACAGGCAGAACCCGCCACCCGCGCCACCATTGAAAAGTTCCTGCAGGTCACTGAAGCTGCCAACATGATGGATCAGGCCTATCAAAACATGGATCAGATGACAGCACAGATGTTGGCCAGCAGTGGCCTTGATATCACCAAAGATCCACAAGTCCAACAGGATATGCAGGAAATGAATGCACTGGTCCGTGCGGAGCTGTCATGGGACAAGATGGAAGAGCCTCTTATCGCCTTGTATGGCAATGTATTCAGTGACGCGGAACTGCAGGACATTATTGAGTTTTATCAGTCGGCCGCCGGTCAGAAAATGCTGAAGCGCCAGCCGGAGCTGATGCAGGGCACCATGGTGATGATGCAGCAGCAGATGCAAACTCTGATGCCGAAAATAAAAGCATTAACTGAAAAACAATCCGCTGCGCGCAAAGCGGCACAACAAAAAACGACTCAGCAATAATTGGTAAAGCGGCCGTGGTCATTCACGGCACACTGAACTAGGCTTGTTTCATTGCTCCCTCTGCGCTGCCGGAGCCAGCCATGAAACATATTTGCAGCGTCCTGCTGCTCTGCCTGAGCAGTTGTTTGTCTGCCCATCCGGTGATTATTGAAACCAGTTTGTGGCCCGGCTTTACCAATGCCGACGGCTCTGGCGCTTATTTTGCGCTGGCCAGGTTGGTATTACCGGCAGCGGACTATCCGCTGGTGATCCGGCATAATCATCTGGGCCGGGCCTGGCTCGCCGTGCAACGTGGCCAGGCGGATTTATCTTTTGGCCTGACCGAGGCGGATATTCAGGCCTTTGCGCTGGAATCATCCAGTCGGCCTTATGATGCGGATACACTGTTGGCAGTATTTCAGCCCACCCGGCTACACCTGACCGACCTGACTACACCCCGGCTGTCGTCTCTGCATCTGGGCTGGGAAAAATCATACAATTACGGCGCGGTGCTGAAGATCAGTAATCAGGGCTATGAAGTAGACAGTCCGGCGCACGCCATTCAATTGTTAGTGGCCGGCCGGATTGATGTTTATCTGGCCGAGCGTGGCGATCTGGCCACGCCAGAATTACAACAGCAACTGCAAAAATCCGGTTTGCAGCAACAATGGCTGGCCACAGTGCCGGTGTATGCCGGTTTCAGTCCGTCCGATAAAGGCCGGCAGTTAAAACAGTTGTGGGATCAGCGGATCCAACAGCTGGAGAAAAGCGGCGAATTGCAGCGTTTTTATCAGAGCTATCCGCTGTTACAGCTACCACCGCCTTCATCCCCGCCACCACGCTGAGTGGTGGGCTTGAATCCGTCATGCCCGCAGCGTATGTTAATCGGCTGTATCAGCCTGCGCAGGATCAAACCATGTATCAACTCTTTATCGCCGACAAAAACTATTCATCCTGGAGCCTGCGTCCTTGGTTGTTGCTGACCGAACTTGGTATCGCATTTACTGAGCAACAAAGCCGCTTTGACGGCCCGGACAATCAGCTGAAATTCCGCGGTTTTGCACCGAACGGCAAAGTGCCGTGTCTGCATCATGACGGTCAGGTGATTTGGGAATCGCTGGCGATTATCGAATATCTGGCCGAGCGGCACCCGGGCGTCTGGCCGGCGGACAGCAAAGCGCGCGCCTTTGCGCGGTGTGCCGCCAGTGAAATGCACGCCGGCTTCAGTACCTTACGCGGTACCTGCCCGATGAGCGTGGGTATCCGGGTAAAACTGCACCAGATCAGCCCGGCGCTACAAGCCGATTTAGATCGGATCAGCGAATTGTGGCAACAAGGATTACAGCAATTTGGTGGCCCATTTCTGGCCGGTAGTGCTTTTAGCGCTGTCGATGCGTTTTTCGCGCCAGTGGCATTTCGGGTGCAAAGTTACGGCTTGCCATTACCCGCTGCGGCCCAGGCTTATGTCGACCGGTTGCTGCAGTTACCAGGCATGTTGGTCTGGCAACAAGCTGCATTGGCCGATCCGTACCGCGAAGCGTCGCACGAAGCAGGGCCACTACGACATGGAGTTTTAACCGCAGACTTGCGATTATGAACAGGCAGCTATCGCTGTATCTGGACATATTTCGGTTTACCGCAGCAGCCCTGGTATTTTTGTCACACTTGCCGCACTTTGTTGACGGTTATTTCTGGCAGCTGGCGGGTTTTGGCCATGAGGCCGTGGTGTTCTTTTTTGTCCTGTCTGGTTTTGTCATCGCCTTTGTCTGCACAGAAAAACAAGAATCGGCCTTTGACTATGTCATCAACAGAACGGTGCGAATTTATTCAGTGGCCGTGCCGGCCATTCTGCTGACTTTCATGATCTATGCCTTTATTCAGGCCTACAACCCGGCCAGTATTGCCGATCTGCAACCTTCGTTCTCCAGCCTGCCGCAAACCCTGTTCAGCGCCCTGACATTCACCAATCAAAGCTGGATCCCGACGCGTATCCTCATCGATATGCCTTATTGGTCAATGGGATACGAAGTATTGTATTACCTGTTCTTTGGCGTGGTGTTTTACATGACTGGTTGGCGTCGCTGGTGCTATCTGTTGCCAATTCTGCTGTTGATGGGATTCAGTATTTTGTTGTATTTGCCAGTCTGGCTGGCCGGCGTCTGGTGCTTCCGGATGAAAGACCGGTTGCAATTGAGCCTGCCTGTCGCCGTGACCGGATATGGTTTATCGGTGGTCGCTATTGCGATAGGGTCAACCGATGGATGGGAGCACAGCTTCAACCTGACGGCAAATATTACCGGCCAATGGCTGCAACAAGGTTTGCTGCTGGAAACTGCACAACATTTTTTCACCGATTATTTTTTAACGCTGTGCATCGTTCTCCACATTTTGTGTGCGAACAACATCTGCAAATCCGTCGACTTTAATTTATCAGCCCGGGTGCAGCGCTGGATCAGGGAAATATCAGCCCATACCTTTTCGCTGTACCTGTTGCATATGCCATTGTTATATCTGGTGAAAGCGGTATTTCCGGCGACAGAACAGCTTGCAGCCGCAATTGTGGCGGCCGTATTGTTGGTCCCCACGGTGATCTGGCTCATCAGCCGGCAAATTGAATCGGCCAGAGCCGCGCAGCGCAATTGGCTGGGTCGTCAGCTGACGCGGGTGTGGCAACGTTAAGTTTGTGTAGTCCGGGAGAGCGGAGTTTTGTTAAGCGCCAAGACTCCGTCGCGTCTTACTTAACTGCGCTGTTGCTGCCAAATCAGATACAAGCCACTGAGCATAATCACCGCCGCCCCCAGCATCATGCTGGCGGTGGGCCAGACTTGCCACAGCACGATATCAAAGCCTAAACCCCACACCAGCGCAGTGTATTCAAAAGGTGCAATCACCGAAGGCGGTGCCAGCCGGAACGCTTCAGTAATAAACACCTGGCCGATAGCGCCGGTGATGCCAATCGCCAGAAAATACGGCCACAGCGCCCATTGCAGCGGCTGCCAGTCTGGCAGCGCCAGCAAACCGGCGCCGATGCCAATCATCGTCATCAACCAGAACACCATATTGCCGGCATAATCCGATTTTGCCAGCACCCGCACCGTGATCGCCGAAATGGCGTAACACAAGGCCGACAGCAGCGCCATCAGCGCGCCGAGGCTCAACAGCCCGTCACCAGATGGCTTTAACATATAAATCACTGCCGCCAGGCCCACCACAATTGCCACCCACTGCCGGCTGTTGACCTTGTCTTTCAGCCACCAGACCGACAGCAACGTGATGATCAGCGGCGCAGCAAAGAAAATGCTGTAAGTGTCTGCCAGCGACAACAAACTGACCGCATGGATAAAAGACGCCAGCATCACAATGCCCAGCACGGCGCGCAGCAGATGCAATGACCAGCGCGCCTGCAACAAATGCTGTAGCCGGCCTGTGGTGGCGAGCCAAACCACAATAAAAGGCCAGGCACAGGCGGCGCGGAAAAAGGTGATTTGCATGGCGCTGTAGTGTTCGGTCAGCGTTTTCATCGCCGCGTCCATGCCGGAAAACATCAGCACCGCCAGTAACATGGCCAGAATGCCTTTAATTGGATGGTCCTGCGGTTGCGTAGAATGAGACAAAGCGATACTCCGGCAAAAAACGCAAGCGTATCACAGTGGTTATCTGTAGACATTAAGCGCTATCGCCCGGCGCGCTCAGTCCGCGAAAAAAGCAGCTGAGCGACCGGCGCTTTGATGGAAGGGTTAACTGCGGCGTCTGAACAACGCCAGTAACAACACGGCAAAACCCAGCGCCCCGCCGGAACCACCAGAACTGCTGGTATTCACCGGCGTCGTGGTGACAGTACCTTTCACTTTAACCGAAAAGGTCACCACAGTGCCCAAACCGCGACTATCCATCACGCTGACGCTGAATTGCAGATCAGCATCGCGATTGGGCGCAATAAAGCTGGCACTGTCGGTCGTCGCATTGCTCAGGGTCACACTATCGCCACTGACCTGAGTCCAGCTGTAAGTCAGCGCATCGCCATCCGGATCTGTCCCTTCCGCTTTTAATGTGACCTGCGCGCCGGCATTCACTTCGGTTGGGAAGCCAACTTTCACTTCCGGCTTACGGTTTTGTTCGTTGTCGCGAATTTTCACCAGCAAGCTGGCGCGATCGGTAACGACAGTGCCGCTTAATTGCAAAGTCAGCTGCTCTTCGTTTTCCAGCAGGCTGTCATCAATCGGCGTCAGTGTGATCGATTTATCCGCTGTATCACCATCGGCCCAGCTCAGTTCGCCGCTGCTTTGCTGAATGTCCATACCGGCTTTGGCACTGTCGTCTTTGAGTTGATAACTGACAGTCAGCGCGCCACTGCTACCGGCAAAGCGGCCAATTTTCACGCTGACCGGGCCACCATTTTCTTCCAGCGTCACTGTGCTGAGCTGAAAACCCGCCGCACCTTGTTGTGCTGCAGCGCTGCCGACCGTCACCTGATGATAAGACGGCGCCCCCAACGTCAGACCGTTTTGCGGGTCAAATAAACGCACAAAATAACTGGCATGCGCCGCCCACTGGGTATTGCCGGCGACAAGGATCTCCTTGTCGGCATGATCGTCGGCCGCCCAACTGAGCCGGCCTTTGCCAAGCTGTGTGGTCTGACTGATGCCAAAGCCATTTAACGTCTCCCAGCCGACACTGACAGCGCCGCTGCCGGCCGGCCGGCGTACCTTGAGTACGGCCGCTTCACCGGCTTTCAGACTGCTGGCGGCAGCGGCAAAGCTAACCTGACCGGCGGCGCTTTGTTTGGTCTGATCACGCAGCACAAACAAGCCACTGTTAATATCTGCGGAGATCACCAGGCCTGAGGGCAAGTATGGATAAGTGCCCCACACGCCATTAAACGCTGCGTTGTCGCTGGATGGGAACGAATCAAAAAAGCCGGCTTCAACCGGATTGGCCGGGTTGGTGATATCCAGAATTGTGGTACCACGCTGATAATTCGAAATGTAATAACGGTTGCCGCGGGTATAACCATTGTGGTCGATAGCGCCGGTCGGCCCGGTCCATTCTTTGACAATCACCGGTTGTTTCAGGTTGTCGACATTCATCACCCGCACTGTGGTATTGAGGCCGTGGTCACGCTCGTCCAGTTCATCGTGAATAAACACAAAACGTTTGTCTTCACTCCACCAGCCGGAGTGCACATAGCTCGCTTGCGGATAAGTTAAATCTGCCAGTGCACCAGCCCCGGTCAGGGTGGTGATATCCCATAACCGCACCGATTGTTCGTTAAAGTCCATCAACACAGTACAGCTGTTGCGCTGACAGCCCTGCTGCGCGCGGTTGTCGTCGACCACCATCGATGCCGCATCGTGGGTGTAGTCGCTGCGCAGGCCATTGCTATGCAGATAATACGGCGTTAGCGCTTCCGGATTTTTCAGGCCATAAGTGGTAAAAGCACCGCCGACGGCTTTTTGGCCAACGATGTGTAACGTTGGTTCCAAACCATCCAAAGCGGAATTGGTGGTGTAATCGACATGGCTGATATAGACGTTATGTGCTGAAGTGACGGCTTTGTCGGCAGCCACCAAACGTACCGAGCCCGGTAACTGATTTAAATCCAGGATCTGAACATTGTCCGACCCCTCCGAACTGACATAAGCATAAGCCCGCCAGCGCGCCAGGCTGTTGTCGTAAAACTGCAGCACTTTGATATCACGCCAGGACGTGCGGCTGCCGGCAATAGCACCGACTTCCTTTGGTGCCGCCGGATCAGCCAGGCTAAACACGGCGGTGCCATTATCCAGGCCAATAATGGCGTATTCAGTGCCGGTATTCAGGTCAGTATGGCCCCAGATATCATTGGCGGCGCCTGGTTTCAGGCTAATATCCGCCAACGCGACATGGCTGACTAAATCAATGTTTTTACACGGATAAATACCAGCTTTACCATCGACACAAGGCGTCGGTCCCTGACTTTGCTGCAATTGTTGCTGCGTCTGTTCCAGTGCAGCGCTGTCGGCAAATCGCTGCGAAAAGCCGTCATTGACCACCACAAAGCCCTGCAGTTGCAGCTGGCCGATATAAGCTTCCGGTACGCCAGTCAGAATAGTGTTATTGATGCCGGGCGCCTGGTCGAGAAAATGGTCAAATTTGTTATAACCGCCAAGCACCGGCACTAATTTGCTGGTCAGATAAAATAAATCGTCGGCATCCTGAATGGCGTAACGACCTTCAGCCACTAACACCCGGTCGCCTTTACTGGCTTGCTGCACGGCATAGCTGATGGTCTGACAGGCCCGTACCGGGCTGTCACAACGCCCTGCATCCTTGCCGGTTGGCGCGACAAAACGGGCGCGGTCATGTTCAGCATGGCTGAAGGCCGCTGCGCTGAATAGCAAACTGGCAGCCAAGGTAAACTGACTGAACTTAAACGGGCAAAAAGTGAGACGATGCGACATGGTTCTTACTCCGGCCAAACGGGTAAAAGCGTTGCGTTTTACCAAGGTTTTGTTACTGTGACAGCAAAGCTATATATAAATACGAAAATGCAAAACAGTAAACAAATTATTAATTATTGTGCAGTTTTTCTGCTGTGCTTCCTTGCCGGTTGCCAACCGCAACGCCCGGCACCACTGCAATTACAGCTGCAGTGGCAAGGACAGCCGCTGCGCTGTGATTCCAACCTGACGCTGAACGGCCAGACTTTTCAGCTGGCGCAGTTACAGCTGTTTTTAAGCGATTTCAGCCAGACTAAGCCCATCGCGCTGACGCCCGGCCCTTATAGCAATGACCAGCTGGTATTACTCGGCATCGACTGCCAGAGCAATGATGCCGGTCAGTGGCAAATTCCGCTGGCAACAGCCTTAACGCCAGGTCCGATCCGCTTCACGTTGGGGGTGCCGGCCTCCCTGAATCATCAAAACCCGTTGCAGGCACAAGCGCCACTGCAACAAACCGACATGCACTGGAGCTGGCAACACGGCTATAAATTCCTGCGGCTGGATTTAACCGGCGCCGCCAACTGGTCGCTGCATCTGGGTTCGACCGGCTGCAGCGGCCCCAGCGTCATGCGTGCTCCAACCACCCCTTGCCAGCAGCCCAATCTGGTGCAGGTCAACTTGCAGTATAGCGGGCAGCAGCAGTTGGTCCTTGACCTCGCACCGTTGCTGCAGGATTTTGGGGCAAACGGGGAGAATTCCTGTATGTCAGACCCGCAGACCAAGAGTTGCCGGCAGTTACTGCCGCGGCTTGGTGTTGGCAGCAGCGCAGTGGCAGGCTTATGGCAATTACGCTAAGACTGTTTAGGTTGATGCAATGCGCAGCCTTGCTGATGCTGCTGAGCAGCTGCACGCCGGCGCCACAGCCATATCAGTGGTCATTGCCTGAGGGCTTTCCCAAACCGGCAGTACCGGCAGACAATCCGATGTCCGCCGCCAAAGCTGAACTGGGCCGCTATTTATTTTATGACAAAGCCCTATCCGGTAACGGTCAGCAAAGTTGTGCCAGTTGCCATCAACAGGCCTTTGCCTTTGCTGAACCTCAGGCCGTTTCAGCAGGCAGCACCGGCGAGCGTCACCGGCGCAATGCCTTAGCTTTGGTCAACGTGGCCTATAACAAAACGCTGACCTGGGCGCATCCGGACCTGCAACAGATAGAGCAGCAGCTGCTGATCCCAATGTTTGGCGATCAGCCGATAGAACTCGGCATCAGCGGCCATCAACCACAAGTGCTGCAGCAGCTACAACGTGAACCTTATCCGGCTTTGTTCGAAGCCGCTTTTGGTGATGAAACAGTCGATTTTCAGCGCGTCACCCAGGCTTTAGCCAGCTTTGTCCGCAGTCTGGTGTCCTTGCAGGCGCCCTTTGACCGTTATGCCTATCAGGGTGATGACAGCGCCTTAACGCCGCAGCAAATCAACGGCATGAATCTGTTTTTCTCGGAACGGCTGGAGTGTCATCATTGTCACGGCGGTTTTAACTTCACCCAGTCCACCAGCCATGAAAAGCAGCCGCTGGACCGGCGGCCTTTTCACAACACCGGCTTATATTTCACCGGCCGCCAGCAGGTGGCAGGGCAGGGTTATCCGGATAAAGACCGTGGTCTGGCTGAACTGACCATGCAACAGAGCGATGATGGCCGCTTTCGTGCGCCGACGCTGCGCAACATCGCTTTGACTGCACCTTATATGCACGACGGCAGTGTTGCGACACTGGAGCAAGTGCTGGATTTGTATCAGCAAGGTGGGCGCAACACCACACTAGGGCCATGGCAAGGCGATGGCCGTTTACATCCGGCCAAAAGTAATTTTGTTAAAGGTTTTGATTTAACCGCAGAAGAACGCGCCGCTGTGTTGGCCTTTTTACACAGCCTGACCGACCCGCACTTTATCAGCAATCCGGCGTATGCCGACCCTTGGCCGGCATCACCAGCGGCAGGCTCCAGGTCCCAACCCTGACGCCGGCCTGACCCTGCCACTGCGTTACATCTCTTCGAGTTGCTTGCCACGTGTTTCGCGGACAAAACGCATGACAAAAAACAGACTAATCAGCGCCGATAACGCATAAAAACCATAAGCCCCGGCGAGGCCCACCGAGCCCAATAAGATTGGGAACGTCATCGTAATCGCAAAGTTCGCCAGCCACTGCGCACTCGCCGCCACGGCCAGTGCCGCACCACGAATGCGGTTATTAAACATTTCGCCAAGTAAAACCCAAACCACCGGCCCCCAGCTGATGCCAAAAAACACCACAAACAGATTGGCCGTGATCAGTGCCAGCAACCCGGTTTGGTCGGTCAGTTGCAGCTTCCCGGCCGCATCGAGGCCGGCGGTACCAAAGATAATCGTCAGTACAGCCAGACTGATAAACATGCCAAGACTACCCACCAGCAACAAAGGCCGGCGGCCGACTTTATCAATCAGTGCAATGGCGACAAAAGTGGAAACTATATTGGTAGTGCCGGCTAACACATTGATAAATAAAGATTGAGACTCATCAAAACCGGCGGCCTGCCATAATTCCGCACCGTAATAAAACACCACATTAATGCCGACGAATTGCTGAAACACCGATAAAGCAATGCCAACCCAAATTACCGGCTGCAGCTTGCGGCTACCGGCGATAAGAAAATCAGCCAGACCCGGTTTGGTTTCACCAGCCAATGAATGCTGCACCATAGCGATTTGCGTCGCTTCGCTGCCCGGACAAATCCGGCTGAATACTTGTTGCGCCTGCAGCAGCCGGCCTTGCGCCACCAGATAACGCGGCGATTCCGGAATAAAAAACACGCCAAGTAAAAACAACAACGACGGTAATAACTCCATCCAGAACATCCAGCGCCAGGCCGGCAATCCGAGCCAGAACAGTGCTTCAGCACTACCGGCGCTGGCGGCGATCAGATAATTGCTGACAAAAGCGGCAAACAGGCCCAGTACTATCGCCAGTTGCTGCAAAGTCGCCAACCGCCCCCGGTAGGCCGGTGGTGCCACTTCAGAGATATAGGCCGGCGCCAGCACCGACGCCGCGCCAATGCCAAGCCCGCCTAATAACCGGTACCAGATAAACGCGGTCGCGCTATTGGCATCGCCTGAACCCCAGGCGCTGATGGCGAATACCAGCGCCGTGATCAGCATCACCGGTTTACGGCCATATCGATCCGCCGCCGGCCCTGCCAATAAAGCGCCCAGCGCACAGCCTAATAACACCGACGCCACGTTAAAACCGGTGGCGACCGCATCCGACTGAAAGGCTTTGCTGAGTGCGGTGACTGTGCCGTTGATCACGCCAGAGTCAAAACCAAACAGGAAACCGCCAATTGCGGCTACGGCGGAGATAAAAGTGATATACAGCAGCGTGCCGCCGGAACTGGCAGGGGGCACAACAATCGGGCGCGACGGCGCGCCAGTGACGGATAACGTCATCGGGTAGGTTCCTTATCAAGCGATTGAAGACAGCGGTGTGGAGGCTGATACCAGACTGCCTTCCGACAGTCCGGTATCAGGGTTTGTTCACGTTTGCGGTTTAACCAGCGTATTTCAGCAGAATTTTGTCACGACTCAGCCGCTCATGGCTGATGTTAAAATTACTGCGGAAGATCTCCAGTAGCCCATTCACATCACCCGTTTTAAACATACCGGCGACATGGATAGTTTTCAGCTTGGCATCATCGGCCAGCTCAAACTGAATATCGGTATAGCGGCTGATTTCGGCCAATGCATCCTGCAGGTTTTCACCGCGGAAAATCAGGTTGCCGGAGCGCCACGACAAACTGGCAGCCAGTTCCACCGCGTCGATTTTCTGCACCTGTTCGCGCGCTTTGCCACGAGGGTCCAAATCAACCCGCTCTCCTTTGGAAATGGCCAAAGCGGTTTGTGGCAACCGTTTTGCCAGTGCCTGCGGCGTAGGTATGTCGACACCGGCATTGCTGCCGACCAATACTTTGCCGTCAGTGACAATCAGTTCAACATGATCCTGGCGTAAATCAACGTTAAACGCCGTACCGACCGCCTGAATGATCTTGCCTCCGGCAATGACACTGAGTGGCCGTGACGTATCATGCGCGACATCGATATTGATTTCACCGCGTTGCAGCTCGATGACCCGGGCGCCGGCGCTGTAACGCACCACAACAAAACTATTGGTATTCAGCACCAGCTTGCTGTGGTCGGGTAATTCAATGGTATTGTTTTCACCAACGCGCGTCTGATAAGTCGCCTCCATCGCCACCACGGCGGATGCCGGTGCTGTGCTGAGCTGATTCAGGTCCCCCCGATAGAACAAAGCCCCGAGCAGCAGTACAGCAGCCGCCGAAGCCGCCATCGCCAGACCCGTCAGTGGCCGGCGTTGTTGGCTGATTTTCGGCTCTACCGCCGGAAACAGCGCCGATAACCGACTTAGTGCATCCATTTTGTCCCATAACTTGGCGACTTCAAACAGCGTTTGCTGGTTTAACGCAGACGCGGCCAGCCATTGCTGTAACGCCTGCTTTTCTTCAGTTTGCAGTTCCCGGTCAATCCGGGCGATCCATTCACAGGCCTGTTCCAGACGCTGCGCCTCCAGCACTGATTGCTGGCGTTTCGACTGCAGATGGATCTGGTGAATATTACTCATAGGATCCTCCTCTTGATTGTCGCTTCGCGTGTTGCTGGCCCTGTCCGGTTTCGCCACCCGTTGCTTTACGCATAAACAGCGTGCAACTTTTTAAGCCGGTGGCGATATGTTTTTCAACTGTGCTTTCACTGATCCGTAAATTGGCGGCAATTTCCCGCTGCGAATAGCCATAGACCTTTTTCAGCACAAATACTTTGCGGCACTGCAACGGCAGTTGCCGTACCGCTTCACAAAAATGGCCAAACTCGCTGCCCGACAAGACCTGGTCATACACTTCATCCCGGCAGTTGTCTGATAATAGCTGGTCCAGCAGTTCAGCATCTTCAACGTGGTCCACATGGCGTACATTGGCCTGTTTGTGGTAATCCAGCGCCAGATTGCGCGCCACGGTAAACATAAAAGATTTCGGTGAGCTGATTTGCGTTTTATCTTCAATCTGGCAAATCCGCACATAAGTTTCCTGCACGATATCTTCGATTTCGTGCGGCGGCACTATTCTGGACACCGCGCGGTAAATGCCACGCCGCGATGCCAGATAGATCTTGTAAAACAATGAATCGTTTGACATTTTTCCCCGTTTTTTCTGTTTTTTTATTGGTTATCAGGCCAAAATTTGCAGTTGTTGTTCTATGCAACGAATCTGCTTATCAGCTACAGACGAAACAGCCGGGGAAAATCCGCCAGTGCGACCGTAAATATTTTTAAAATAACTGCAAAAAACTACTGATGGTCAGCCGGCCCTGCGCCGGATCGGCGGCGGAAGCAGCCAACTCCCTGATATTTCCTGAATGTAACAGGTTACCCGGATAAATCACCGCCCGGTTAAAACAGGCTTCAACCTCACCGATTTGCTGAAACAACGCAGAACTGCCGTGCATATAACGCGGTGCTTCATGCAGCCGGGCTGCCATGGCTTGTTGTTTTAACACCGGGCCATAACTCTGCAGCCGTTCGGCGCTGATCCGCTCAAACCCACTATAACGATGGCGATAAAAGGCCGTACCGCCCTGCCTGGCATCACACAAATAATGCACCATCGCCAGCTGATGCGGTTCCACCGTATCAAAATGCGGCAACATTTGAATAGGCTTCAGCTGCTCAGCAGGTTTACAGGCCAGCGAAAACGCCGAACTGAGCACTCGCAGATGCTGCGCCTGTGGCGCATACACTTGCTGCAGCAGGGGCAACAGGTTTTGCAGCGCATCCTGATACGACTGCGGTGTCGGCGCCCGCACGCCCGGATAAAAATTGGCCGGATCGGCCTGATAAACGCCGTGCTGTGCCTGCTGCCATAACCAGTCACAGGCCGGAAATAAATGGTCTATCACCAATAACGGCGTCTGCTCAGTGCCAATCAGCTGACAATGGACGCTGGGCTTTAGTTTTAGCTGTGCTTCGGACTGCATTCGTTTACCCAGCCAACTGCTGATTTTTACGCGCGATTAAGCCGTAGATTTGTGCCGCTGAACCGAGAATGGCGTAGATCGCCGCCAAATGGCCCTGTTGATGCAACTGCACCACCTGCTCCGGCGTCAGCGCCGCCAGCTTGTCAGCATCAATGGTGTAGAGACCGTTCAGCCGGGTCGTGCTTTGGTCGGCAAAAGTGATATCAAGCGACATCGGCTGTAACAACTGGCATTGCAGCAACACCTCAATCAGCGCATCGCGTTGTTGCTCGCCTTGCAGTAACTGCACCAACCGCTGTTTCGCCTGCCGGTAGAACTCGGTCTCGCTGCCATCGGCTAAAAACAACGGCTCGGCGCCCGCCGGTAATGACTGGTTCTGACCGGTGGCTGGACTCTCCATATCTATACAGACCACATAATCGTCGGTATCCGGCGTCGCCTTGCCAACAAAAAACGGCTGACGCTGGATTTGCAGCGGCAGATACAAACCCAACCAGCGGCCTTGCTGCAGCAGTAAATTTTCGTTCGCCGCAAAGCCGGTTAATGCCGCCAGCACAAACTGACCGGTCTCACCACTTTTCGCCAGCACCAGCGGCAACTGCGTGGCGACATGGGTCAGCTCGGCTGGCACCACCGGGATCAGATTCTGCCCGGCGGCATGAATATCCACCTGCTCAGGTAACACACACAGCTGTTGATGCCGGGCCGGTTCTATTGCAACTAAATGAGCCATGACTTGCTTTCCTGCTACTCAGATGGTTTGAAAACCATACTGACGAATTTTGTTGATAAGCTCGCGGTGCGTCGGTAACAACGTCAGCGCCTGATCGATCATTTTGCGGTTTTGCTGCAACTGCGCTGTGGCAAAATCCCAGTTAGTCAGCTGATGGCGCAGGCGGCTGGTATCACTGCGAAACCCCATGCCATACAACACATACTGATAACTGGCGGCCGGGAACACCTCATTATTGCTGGTGAAATCCAAATCGCCCGGCGCCCGGTGCGCCCACAGCTGCATCAGATCCTTTAGGCTTTGCGGAATAGTCGCCGGGTCGCGATTGTCACGCCAGAAGGCGCTGTCAGTGCGCTGACTCAGAATGTAATGCAGCTTCAGAAAATCGATGATTTTGTCCCAGCGGTACAAAAAGGTTTCGTTAAAACGCCGCGCCACGATGTCCATCACACCGCGGGTGGCAGGCAGCTGTTCCGCAATCATCTGGGCCGACAATTCCACCAGCACCAGTGCCGAGGCTTCCAGCGGTTCGAGAAAACCGGCCGACAAGCCGACCGCAACACAGTTGTTCTGCCAGAAGTGCTGGCGATGACCACTGACAATCGGGATCTTGCGCACCGCAAGTTCCGCGATTTTTGGCCCGACATAAGCCGCTAAAGTGTCACGTGCCTGTTGTTCGCTGCAATAGCGGCTGGCATAGACATACCCCACACCCCTGCGGTGCTGCAGACCGATATCCCAAATCCAGCCGCAATCCTGCGCGGTCGAAATGGTATGCGAAGCGATCGGCGCATCGGGACTGTCGTAAGGCACCTGCACGGCGAGCGCCGTATCGATAAACAGCACATCGTCACAGCGCTTAAACGGCACCTGATAATGCTCGCCCAGCAACAGCGATTTAAAGCCGGTGCAATCGACAAATAAATCACCGGCGATCGGGCCATGGTTCTGAGTCTGGACGGCAGCGATATCCCCGTTGTCAGCGCTTTGCACGGCGATCACATCATCCTGAATATGTTCCACGCCCAGTTTTTCGATACAGTGGCGCTGCAAGAACAAGCCAAACTTGCCGGAATCGAGGTGATAGGCATAATTGGCGACGGCAGCATATTCGGCATGCCGGATAGTTTTCGGCGCCAGCCCCTGCTCACAAATGGCTTCCTGATAACATAAGTCGTTCGAAAAGGAACTGAGCGGGCCGGCCAAATCTGTGGCGGTTTTGCCCTGCAGCCAATAAGCCGCCATATCCGCTTTGCCAAAACCCTGCGGCAGCACCAGCGGATGATAATAGAAATCATCAGTCGCGCCATTGACCCAACGGGCAAATTTGGCGCCTTGTTTAAAAGTGGCGTCACATTCACGGATAAATTCGGTTTCACTGATGCCAAGTGCCAGCAATGTGCTGCGCATCGTTGGCCAGGTGCCTTCGCCGACACCAATCGGCGGTACACCCGGTGATTCGATCAAAACCACTCTGATCGCACCGGCCTGACAATTATGTTTGGCCGCAATGCGGCCGGCGGTCAGCCAACCGGCATTGCCTCCGCCGACGATCACGACAGTCTGGATCGGTTGCTCTGCCGTGTTGTTGTTTTTATGTTGAGGCTGAGATTGCATGAGGGACTTCCTGCTTTGCATCGCAAAAAAGGAGTCAGCCAAGCATGCGCTGACTCCGCAAAGAGCACAGTCACAGCCCCGGGATCGGCAGTGACTGCGTATCAACTAAGTACAAATTACACAATAATCGCGATTAGAACGAACCACGCACCCCAAAGGCGACACGCCGGCCGCTGTCTTCAATCAACAGCAGCTGGTTAGCAAAACGACCGCGTTTGTGCACGTATTCATTGGTCAGGTTGATGCCTTCAATGACAACGGCCAAATCCGGCGTGATGTCATAGCTGGCACTGGCGTCAATCTGCGCATAGTCTTCAACAATGACCACACCGTCGCCGTTGCTTTGAGTCAGCGACTGCACAAAAGCATCACGCCAGTTGTACGCGATACGTGCCTGCAACGGGCCTTGTTCATAAAACGCCACCAGGTTGTAGGAATCACTGAGACCGGTTAACGCAAACACCTGATTGATGTCCGCCGGATCCAGTTCGGCATTACTGTCGACCAGTGTGGCGTTCGCCATCACGCCAAAACCCGACTCAAAGGTATGTTGCAGCGCCAGTTCAAAACCGTCGACAATCGCCGATTCGCCGTTACTTGGCAGCGTGTTGCTAAAGACTGCCGTGCTGTCGGCACTGTCCGGCGCGCCTGAATTGGTGCCGGTCGACGGATCGGTCAGCAAGCCGCCATTTGCCAGCGTGAAGGTTTTGTCTTCAGTGATGTTGATGATGAAGTTCGACACGTTTTTGCGGAAATAACCGCCCGATAAATAACTGGCATCGCTGTAATACCATTCCAACGACAGGTCGAGGTTAGTCGCGCTGAACGGTTGCAGTTCCGGGTTACCCGAAGTGGAAGTTAAGTCACCGCCTTGCCGGGTGGTGCCAATCACCGTGACTGGTGACATGCTTTCCAGCGTTGGCCGGGTCAAAGTTTGAGACGCAGCAAAGCGGCCGACCAGGTCGTCAGAGATATCCAGTTTGACGCTGAAGTTTGGCAGAATGGCTTCGTAGCTTGAGCTTTCTTTGATCGGCTGGGCAGCGCCGAACTGTGCCAGCATCTCGGTTTCATCGAGGATACGCAGACCGCTGACCGGCGCATCGGTACCGTCCACATCGACACTGGTACGCTCATAACGCACACCGGCAGTGCTGGTTAACGGCATACCGGCTAACGTGCCTTCAAAATCCAGTTCCAGATACAAAGACGCCGTATCCTCACCCACTTCAAACGACTTGTTGCGTTTAACCGCATCAAAGCTAATCGGCTTGCCGATTGAAGCCGCATATTGTTCGAGGAAAGCGAAGTTGGCTTCACCGTCATGCGCCAGCCAGGAGGTTGGCATCCGGCCACTGCCGCTGACGCCGCTTAAGAAATCGCTGCCGGCATTAAAGACATATTGCGGGAATCCGGCCATATTCGGCACATCCGGATAACCACAGAACGTACAGTGAATGCCAACGCCTTCGTTATCCCAACGCTCCAGGCTCTTGGTTTCGGTCGAATACATAGCGCCAAATTTCACTTTGGTTAAACCGCTGGCGGCATCTTCATTCCAAACGCTGTCCCAGCGCAGCTGATTCAGATCATCTTCCACCGCCCAGCCGCGGCGCAACATCACGTGGGCCCGGCTGTTTTTCGGATCCAGATGATTCGACACGCCATCCGGTTTTACACCCGGTTGGTAAGCCGTGCCGTTTAGTTCCTGCTGACCGCTGTAGATGTTCGGATTCGCGCCGGCAAATTCGCTGGCGTAAGGCAGGATGTTGTCGTCAAGCTGGAAACGGACGCGGTTGGCATAACCAATCAAGGACAGCTGATCCCCGCGGCCATTGTTCGGTTCACGCTCAGCGCTGGAATGGCTGAAATCGAATTTCATATTCAGATTGTTGCTAACGTCCCAATCGGCATTCAGGCCAATCGACAGCGTGTCGGTCAGGCGGTCAAACTTCTTCGCGTGCATGTCGGTAGCCAGACCCACTTCCTGATACAGGTCAACTACAGTGCCGTTCGCATCGACAACCGGCCCTTTGGCGCCGCCAAACCCAGTGATATTCGGCGCGGTAAACCAATGGCCGTATGAGGTGGTATCGGCTTCGACGTCAAAATCGGAATAAAGCGCATCTGCGGTCAGTTCCAGATTGTCGGCCGGTGCGTACTGCAACACCAGATTGGCGTTGGTGCGGCTACGCTCTTCAAAAGTGACTTTATGGTCGTAGTTACGCGGTGAAAAAATATTGCCGCTGTAAGCTGCACCGCTTTGCGTGACCGGATTTGGCACGCCAACGTTTTCCAGCCAGCCGTCAATTTGCGCCTGATTCAGCCGCGTGTCGCGCTGCTGATGCGACACGGCCAGCAAAGCACCAACCGAGCCGTCTAAAAAGGTATCGCTGATCAGGCCAGAGACCTGTGGCGAGGTTTTTTCGCTGTTTTCTTCGTAGACGCCTTTGATACTGCCGGCGACTTTAAAACCACCGATGGCAAAAGGCCGCGCGGTATTGACGTTGACGGTCGAACCAATACCACCGGATTGCTGCGTTGCCGTGGAGGTTTTATGCACATCAAGGCTACGGACTAATTCCGCCGCAATAGTGTCAAAACTAAAAGCGCGGCTTTGGTTTTCCGACGCCATTTGCCGGCCATTGACCAGCACTGTATTAAATTCCGGGCCAAAACCACGTACGGTGATCAGCTGGCCTTCGCCACCGGAACGGTCAATCGACACGCCGGTGATGCGCTGCAGCGATTCTGCCAGGTTAGTATCCGGGAACTTACCAATGTCTTCCGCGGAAATGGAATCGACCACACCGCCAGCTTCGCGTTTGGAATCCATCGCCCGGCCAAGTGCACCACGGATGCCGCGCACTTCAATGACTTCTGTTTTTGTCTCTTCTTTGTCCTGTACGGCAAAAGCCGGTGATACCGCCATTGTGCTGACCACTGCCATCACTGCTGTTGCCACTTTGTTTTTCTTATAATTCGCCATGTCGTCATTACTCTCGAAAGTCGGATCTATCAAAATAGATACCTGCCCACTTTCGCTAATCACCGGCTTCAAACCGGTCCCCTGCAACAGAATGCGCAGGGCTTCGTCGAGGTTGTACTGACCACGGAGCGGATTGGTCACTTTGCCTGCCATCTTGTCGATGGGAAACAGCAAGGTAATGTCAGCCTGTTCAGCAAAACTGATTAGCGAGAGATCGGCTCTTTGTTCCGGAATATTGAAAGCAATCTCAGACGGCTTTTCATCGGCCAGCGCTGCAGCAGATAAGTTGCAGACCAGCAACAATGACAACAAAGGCCGTCGCGTGCGTCGATATCCCCCCCGCATGTGCTTACGCCATGCAGAGAACCAAGACGACAGAGCGCGAATTTTCCGCCATATCCTTTTAAACAAGCTGTGAAACAATTGGTGTGTCCTCTCCCCGGTCCAAGTCGATCTTTTTGTTTTTATTATGTTTTTATTGTGTGCTTTTTTATGGATGCAAGGTCAGGTTGATTTGCATGCTGCACTGACAATCAGGCTTCGACAACGCCTGCACCAGACCGGTGACAGTGTTGCACCAGAATGACAATTTCCCATCAAACCTGAATTACCGGGAAGTTTCAAGCAAGGAACTAGCAGGGATCTGGCAAGGGGGAGGTTGAAACCAAGCTGGCAGCGCTGCAGCACTCTCTGCAGTATGGCCTGCCGCGGTGGCTACACAGCATAAAAAAACGCAAGCCCGGTCGGCGCGGGCTTGCGCTATTGCCCACTTAAAGCAAAGACTGCTTCAGCAGCTGGTTTATGGCAAACGCCGCCACACCGAGTAGGCAATGGTGCCATTGCCGGATGCTGCTGCAGGTACTGCGTAACTCAGCACATTGTTTTTCAGCGTGAAATCACGCACCTGGGTGGTGTGATTCCAGTTTGGATAAGACGCCGCTTCGATATGAAACACCAGCTGCTGTGCTGTTGGATCCAGACTGATAGTGCCGAAATGGGTACTCGAGCCAATCACTGCATCTTTAAATTCTTCAGCACTTGCACTGGCTTTGCTGCCAGCGAATTTCTTCCGCTTAGGATGGAAAATTTGCAGCGAATAGCGGCCATTGGCATCGATAAGCAGCAAACCGTCAGGATGTTCGGTGTAAGTGGTAACACGTCGGCCGTCGGCCAGCGTCTCCCAGGCCGAGTCCATTTGCCAGCTGCCGACTAACGGATGCGGCTCAGGCGCAGCCATGGCGCCGGCTGAGGCTATGATCGTCGTCAGGGCCGTGACAGCGAGAATGCGGGATAATACTGATTTGGCGGTCGAGGATTTGATGATCGCAAATTTGGTGAACATAGAGAGCTCCGGAAACAGTAACAACACCAGTCAGGCGCTGGTTCGCAGCGGCACTATAAAACTGCACCATCAAGCGGAAAAACGATTAATCTGCCAGCTCAGTGTTGAGGTAAACTCAACACCAGCGACAGTGGTCAACGCAGCTCGGGCGGACTTTGATGTGAAATTACCTTCTCTGCATAATTTGTATGTATTTTCCGTGGCGGCGCAACAACACAGTTTCCGTCAGGCGGCTGCCAAGCTTTATGTCACGCCGGGCGCAGTCAGCCGGCAGGTGCGGGCACTTGAAGCAGAACTGGGTGTATCGTTGTTTCAGCGCGTCAACCAACGTGTAGTCCTGACGGCCGCTGGCCAGCAATTCCAATTGCAGTTGCAACAAGCCTTTGCGCTGATCGCCACTGCAAGCGCCGAAGTTCAGATGAATGCCACTCGTGAATCAGCCACACTGCGCCTGACCGTTTTGCCATCGGTGTATCAGTATTTCCTGGCAGAGCGTTTGCCACAATTTCGGCAGTTACACCCGGAGATAAAAGTGACAGTGGTGCCGACGATGGCTGTTTTGGATCTTGCTGAAAAACAACTGGATTTTGGTATCCGCAACGGCCATGGCCATTGGCCGGGACTGATGGCGCAGGCGCTGCAAACCGAAACTTTATTCCCGGTAGTCGCAACTTCTTTGTGCCAGGCAGAGCCGGTAACCACACTGCTGCACACCCAACCGCTGCTGAATCCCTATGATGACTGGGCCCGCTGGTTCCGTCAGGCCGGTCTGACATTGCCGCAACAACCGGATGCTGCCAGTTTTCCGGATAAATCAGCCTTGCTGGACGCGGTACTGGCACAACAAGGCATCGCACTGTTGCCTGAACTGCTGTGCCGCGACTTGCTGGCCAGCGGCCAGTTAAGCCGAATTCCGGGACCGGCGATCCCGGCGTCCCGTGCCTACTACCTGGTCTGGCCGCAGCGGCCTTTGTCCGCTGAAGCTACTTTGTTTCGCGATTGGTTGCTCGGTTTGTTTGTGTAGGGGCTGTTTTGGCTTTGCTTAAGGTTGGCATGGCTATAATGCTGGCATGCACATACTTATCATTGAAGACGATCTGGATTTAGGCTTTGCGTTGCAACAGGCGCTGAAAGCCGAGGGCATTAGCAGTGTCTGGTTGCGTCGATTTGCCGACGCGCCCTGCATCGCCGCCGATCTGGACTACGATTGCGTCCTGCTTGACGTCGCGCTGCCCGACGGCTGCGGACTGGATCTGCTCGCCCGCTGGCGCAGTAGCGGATTGACGTTACCCATCATCATGATCACCGCCCGTTCCGGCCTCGATGACAGGCTAGCTCGGAGCACCATATAGCTTAATGAGCGAACAGCAGAGCTGCCTGCAATTGCCTCAGGCAAGGCGACACGGCGAAGGAATAGTGGTGCTCTTTCGAGCTGTGGCAACGTCGCATGAGACAATTGCAGGCGCTCCCGTACGGGCGATAGCAGAATGGCCGGATGCGGCGTTAAATTTTCTCGCTTTAGAATCACTAAAGCTTCGAAAATCTGCCTTGCCTGCGGCCATTCTGCTTATCGCTGCTGCCGCTTCATTAAGCTATATGGTGCTCTAGACGGCGGCGCCGACGACTTTATTATCAAACCTTTTGCCATGGCCGAGCTGCTGTCGCGGGTCCGGGCGGTATTACGCCGCTACGCCCAGCAAGCCAGCGCGTTATGGAGCATCGGCCAGTTACAAATCGACCCGCGCGCGCACAGAGTCTTATTGGCTGGTGAGGAGCTTGATTTGTTGCGGCGGGAATTTCAGCTACTGCTGGAACTGGCGCGTGAACCCGGCACTGTGGTGCCAAAGGGCGTGTTAGCACAGCGGCTGGAACCGCTGGGTGATGCACTTACCTTTAGTTTGCTCGAAGTCCACATCTCCAATCTGCGCCGGAAAATCGGCGCGCAACGTGTCCGCACTGTTCGGGGTGTGGGCTATATGTTGGTGCCATGATTAAGTCCACTACACAGAATCGTCCGACCCTGGTCCGGCGCGTGATCCTGACACTTTCCGCGGCAGCGGTGCTGGTCTGGCTGGTGTTAATGGCTTTTTATTACTGGCAGGAAAGTGGCCCGCAGACCGTTGATGCGCGTCAGCGCCAACGTGGCGAAGCGGTGTTGATGGTGCTGAGTCAGATTAAAGATCCAGCGCAGGCGCAGCAAGCCGTGGCGCTGTATACGGCGCTGTTTAACAGCCTGTATCAGCGGGCCGGTCTGCCACAGCGGTTTTTAGTCCAGCTGACCGACCGCCAGGAACAACCGCTGTTTAGTTCGATGCCGGCAAGCGAACTCATATTATCCGGCGAGAGCGGTGACGTGGTCACGGGCACTCTGAACGGTACGCGTTATCAGCTGTTTCGTGGCGAAACGTCCGACTGGAGATTGTTACTGGGCGAACCGGCGGCGCCCGCTGGTCTATTGCTGGCGCGCATCAGCAGCAACCTGACCGTCTCGGTGTTGATTGCATTACCGCTTTTTCTGCTGCCGGTCTGGTTTGCGGTCACCCGCGGCCTGCGTCCGCTGCGCCGGCTGTCCGATGCCATAGCAGCACGGGGCCCGGATGATCTGACGCCGTTGGCGCTGGATGTGACTTATGCCGAACTGACTCCGTTGACTCATGCCCTGGACCGTCTGTTCAGCCAGTTAAGGGCCAGGATCGCGCGCGAGCACGGCTTTGTGCAGGACGCCGCCCACGAACTCAGAACACCAATCGCCGTGATCGCCGCGCAGGCTCATGTGATGCAGCGGGCGGAAGATGCGCAAACGCGCGGTGAGGCCGCGACGCATCTGGACGCGGCGATCGCGCGAATGTCTCACCTGATCGAACAACTGCTGGATTTGGCCCGCATCGACGCCAGTCTGATGACAACCGCGCCTTTGCTGGATGTTGCACAGTTACTGCGCCAGGAGCTGGCCAATGCCGCGCCGGCCGCAATGGCACGACAAATTGAATTATCGCTTGAGGCGCCGGATCAGTTAAGCCTCCGGCTGGACCCACAGGCGCTGTTGTCGATTGTACAAAATCTGCTGTCAAACGCGCTGCGCTATACCCAGGATGGCGGCGAGGTCGCCGTTGACCTGTCGGAACAGCAGGGCAAGCTGCGCCTGGCGGTCGCCGACAACGGCCCTGGTATTGCGCCGGCTGAGCAGGCGCTGGTGTTTGAACGGTTTTATCGGGTCGCTGGCACAGACGTGGCCGGGTCCGGTCTTGGCCTGGCGATAGTGACGGCGGCAGTGGCGCGTTTGCGCGGTGCTGTCCGGCTGGAGCGTGGCCTGCACGGACGTGGCTGCAGCTTCATCATTGAGATCCCTGTGGGCTGATGCAGCTCGAACTTTACCTCATATTTATCCGGAGTGATCCTTATGCACAACCCAATATCACCACTAACCCACACAACAACGCGCCCATCCTTTGGCAAAACGCTGCTGAAATGGAGCGGAATCATCTTTCTTACCTTGTTGCTGTTAGCCGGATTGCTGGTCAGCACCTTTTACTGGACCGCACTGCGTACTGAGCAGCCGGTTGGCTTTCAGGCGGTGCGTGCCGTTGATGCCGACGGTAAGCCATTTGGGCTGGGGATTTGGTATCCGACCACAGCAGCCACCTCTGCCAGCTGGACCGGCAGCTTTTTGATGCAGGTCGCAACTAATGGCCCCGTCGCCGGGACTGATTTACCGCTGGTGGTCATTTCCCACGGCACCGGCGGAGGCATTCCCAGCCATGCCGATTTAGCCATGGCGCTGGCCGCCGCTGGCTACGTGGTTGCCGCGCCGATGCATAGCGATAACCATCTCGACATGAGTTCAGTTGGCACCCCGGCCTATTTTACCGGCCGCAGCCAGCAGCTGCGCTCGACCATCGACTTTATACTGAACCAGTGGCCAGGCCATGCGCAGGTTGACGCCAACCGGGTCGGCGCTTTTGGCTTTTCCATTGGTGCCTTTACGGTGCTGACCACCGCAGGTGCCAAACCGGATCTGCGTGGTGTCGCGCAATATTGTAAAGATCACAGCGAATTTGTCTGCGACATGCTGTGCCAGTCCAACTCTTTCCTGCTGGGCCCAGATCTGCCGGCCGGTTTTGATAACTTTGCCCAAGATCAGCGGATTAAAGCCATCGTTGTCGCCGCACCGGGTCTCGGTTTTACTTTCAGCGGCAAAGACGCGCTGGCCAACGTCAGTGCGCCGCTGCAGCTATGGCAAGGGGATCAAGATATCAACGTACCGGACGCGACCAACGCCAAACTGATCCGTGATGTGCTGGGTAACCGCGTTGAGTTTCACTCTGTGGCCAATGCGGCGCATCTGTCATTTCTGGTGCCCTGCGGTGTGCTGAAAATGCTGACAGTCTGCACAGATCCGGCGGGCTTTGACCGGCAGGAGTTTCATAACACCATGAACCCGCTTGTGGTGGCATTTTTTAATAAACAGCTGGCAAAACCATAAACAGGATCGACGGTGCAGGCGCTGGACAACCCCAGCCTCCTGCACCTGATACTGTATCAGGTCATGTTCAGAACTGATAACTCAGCCGTAGCGTCATCAAATCTACGTCATTGTCCTGCACCTGAGTCCGTTGCCAGCGTGCTGACAGGCTCAGCTCATTGGTCAGCTGGTAACCGGCCGACACGGCATAATATAAATCGGTGCCATCAAATTTGCTGTTCAACACAGTTCCGCCCATCGCACTGCTGATCTCGGACTGCCAGTTCAGCACCCCGGCAGCAACATCCAGTTGCCACTGTTCCTGCTGCAAGACGGTAAAACGGCCGCCGGCGCCAACCGCCTCTCCCAACACTGGGCTGACTTGTTTGATCAGTTCATGGTAACTGGCCGGCGTCAGGCTACTTTGACTGATGTCGGCACTGGCCTCACCAAAATCCCAATAACTCAGCTCGACGGCGATAGCATCGGTGATCTGGTAACCAGCTCCCAGGCCAAATGCACTGTCTTTTTGGTCCAGGCCCACTAAAGTACCGCCGCTGAGCTTCGCCTTGATATCTGCAGCACTGCGATCGGCTTTGGCCTGACCGGCCTCGACAAATCCGTACCAGTCACTGGCTTGTGCTGCGGCCGGTAACCACATTAACAATACCAATGTTGCTATACCGCGCCGCCACGCCGCGACCATTAGCAAGCCCAACCACAACATGCCCATCGCCCCCCCGCTTGATTTATTGTTCACAATCACATCCTTATATGCCTTGACTGTAATCACTACTTGCCCCTGCGCCTGCATCCCCTGACTATCAGCGATGACATACCCCACAGTATCAGTGCCTTCAAAGCCCGTTTTTGGCTGATAACGCAGTGACTTATCAGACTGAATAGTGACAGTTCCCTGTTGCGCGCTGGCCGATAATACCGTCAGCACATCCCCATCCGGATCCGAATCATTTGCTAGTACCGCGATTGTGACCGCGGTTTTATCATCGGTCGACGCGACGTCGTTTACCGCAACAGGTCCGTTATTCGGCAACACTGTCACTGTCAGCTCACTGCTACCAGTGCCACCTTTGCCATCTGTGACACTGTAGGTCACCCGATCTATGCCGGAGAACTGTGGCGCTGGCGTATATCGGAGCTGTTGGTCGGCCATAATTTCGACCTGACCAAATTGGGCACTGACCTGACTTACTTTCAATACATCGCCATCGGCATCGCTGTCATTGGTCAGCACTTTCACTTCCACCGCAATACCGATACGGGTGGTGACTGCATCAGGCTTCGCCACGGGCAGACTGTTGCCATTGTTGCGGATACTGACGCCACTTGGGTCGACAATAGTGCCGTTTGCGATGCCATCAGCATCATTCGGGCCGCCATCCTGTACCGACACCTGCACACACCAATGTCCTTCAGTCAACCCTGCGCTCCAGCGGGTATCGCCAGGAGGTGGACAGAAACCACGTTCACCGGCACTGGACGAAACAAAGTTCCGGCTATTGCTGACAAAATCAACCCAACCAGTCACTACATTGTATTTCCGGTAGATTGCATTGGCCGGCACCGGCAGCCGTTGTGGCAGTACCAGTTGATAGGTTTGACCAGGTACTGGCAGACCGTAGGCGATAAAGTCAAAGATACCGCCAATATTCGCCGCTGCGGTGTCAGTTTCCACCTCAGTTTGCAGCAACTGCAGACCACCGGTCTGGCTCAGCACGGAATCCTGACCGCGGCGCAAACAAACACCCGGTGAACCTTCAGCTAGGAAACTGACCTGCTGCTTGCCTTCTTCCGGTACCACGTTGCAATCGGCAATCACATCGAGATAGTCGGCTATACCATCGCCGTCGGTGTCGGCAAAACCTTCTTCATTATCCGGAATTAAGTCGCCGTCAGTATCGATGGCGGTCAAGCCTGGTAATGCATCGACCACGACAATGTACATCTGATCGGTGGTAGTCAGAGCCGGCGCACCGTTGTCCGTTGCTGACATGCTCACCATGTAAACACCGGTCGCCTGTGAGGCCGGATCAAACTGCAGTTCATCACCATCGATGTCTGCGCCATTCAGACCCGCAGCACTCCACTGCAGACTCAGCACATCTGGTGCGTTCTGATCAGCCACTGTGGCTTTCACGGTCACAACACCCTGGTTTTTCGCCACGATTAAGCGGTTTTCATCATTCTGGCTGACTGCCAACTGTACGGTCGGTGCAATATTGCCTTCGCTGATGCTGACCTGCATAACGGCCTGACTACCCAGATTCAGCGTTGGATCCAACGCGATCTGAATATTTTCAGTGCCTTCGGTCTGCGCATCCTCAAACACGCTGAACTGAATCACCCCAGTAGTCCCGCTGGCTATCTCGACCACTCCCGCAGTTAGCGAATGGTCATTGCCATTGGCTGAACCCGCTACTGTAAATGGCACCTGCACCGGATAAGTTGGCGCCGGACCATTCAGTAACACCTGCACTGTGACGTCGCTGCCTTCGGTGACCACCGCATCTTTGCTCAGCGAGACCAGTGGTTTCACTCTGACACGCTGACCTTTGGTCGCCTTATTGCCCTGACTGTCCGTGGCCTGCCAGTAAGCAATATGCTCGCCCGGCGCAAAGAACGTTTGGCCATCAACCAACGACACCGGCAACGTCAGGCCGTTCCGGTCCACTGCTGTTGCCACCCCCAAATTAACTTTGGTGTACAACGCAGTCGCGTTCACTTCCACATCAGCAGGCAGGGTTATGACCGGCAAATTACCACCGGCAGTACCGCTAATTTGCAACCGGACTTCCGCCGAAGCACGCCCTTGCTGTCCATCAGAGACGCTATACCGCAGGTCGACTTGTCCCAGATATCCTACCGGCGCCTGATAAATCAGGCCGGCACTGCTGAAAGTGACGGTACCGGTACTGGCAGTCGCACCATCAATGGTCAGGCGGTCGCCATCGACATCAGTGTCGTTACTCAGCACAGTCAGGGTATAGCGATCGGTATCCAGTCGCGCCACACTGAAACTATCTGCAACTGCCATCGGATTATCATTGACCGGTGTAATGGTCAGACTGACGGTCGCGGTGGCAGAGCTGAATTCTGCATCGCTGGCGACAAAACTGAAGCTGTCGCTACCGTGATAATCCGTAGCCGGCACATAACGGTAACCTGCGCCTTCGGCAATCAGACTGCCATGAGCTGGTTGTTGGGTGATGGCAATTTTCAGCAGATCCCCCTCAGCATCAGAGGTTTGCAGAGTAATTGCTGCTGGCTCATCTTCACGTAACGTCATTTCAGAGTTTTGTGCGACCGGCGCAGTATTGCCGTTCAGTACTTCTATATTAAACGCTGCCAATGCCGCGCTGGCAGTGCCATCCGACACCCGGATCACAATGCCGTTGGTGATCCCCACATCAGTAAGGGTTGGCGTGCCGGTCAGTTGGCCCGTCACAGGGTTAAAGGTCGCCCAGGCCGGTTTGTTGCTGATACTGAAGGCAAGAGTGGTGCCGACATCAATATCTGCAGCCACTGGTGTGAAGTTGTACAACACCCCCTGAGTGACTTTGGTTGCCGGTGTGCCGCTGATTGTCGGCGTGTCGTTGACATTGGCAACAGTGATACTGAATGCCGGTAATGCGGCGCTTAAAGCACCATCACTGACACTAATCACAATACCGTTATGACTGCCGACATCGCTGTTACCCGGTGTACCGGTCAATGCCCCTGTGGCCGTATTAAAGGTCGCCCAGCTGGGTTTATTGCTGATATTGAATACCAGCGTGGTGCCAACATCCACATCCGCCGCGACCGGGATAAAGCTATAAGCAATATCCTGGGTGGCCGTGGTTGCAGGCGTGCCGCTGATGGTCGGCGCGTCATTGCTATCTACCACACTGATGTTAAACGCAGCCAACGCCGTAGTTGTGATGCCATCACTGACGCTGATCACAATATTGCTGTAACTGCCAATATCGCTGTTTGTCGGTGTGCCGGTTAACGCACCAGTGGCTGTATTGAAGGTCGCCCAGGCCGGTTTGTTGCTGATACTGAAGACCAGGGTAGTCCCGACATCCACATCTGCTGCCGTCGGCACAAAGCTATACAGCACATCCTGCGTTGCCGTGGTTGGCGGCGTGCCGCTGATCGTCGGCGCATCGTTCACATTGGCAACAGTGATATTGAATGCCGCTAATGCGGCGCTTAAAGCACCGTCGCTGACACTTATGACAATACCGCTGTGACTACCCACATCACTGTTACCCGGTGTGCCGGTTAACGCGCCCGTCGCGGTATCAAAAGTCGCCCAGCTGGGTTTATTGCTGATGCTGAATACCAGCGTGGTGCCGACATCCACATCCGCCGCGACCGGGATAAAGCTATAAGCAATATCCTGGGTGGCGGTGGTTGCAGGCGTACCGCTGATGGTCGGCGCGTCGTTGCTGTTTGCAACGCTGATGTCAAACGCAGCCAGCGCAGTGGTTGTGATGCCATCACTGACGCTGATCACAATATTGCTGTAACTGCCAATATCGCTGTTTGTCGGTGTGCCGGTTAAGGCGCCAGTGACGGTATTGAAGGTCGCCCAGGCCGGTTTATTGCTGATACTGAAGGTCAGGGTAGTCCCGACATCCACATCTGCTGCCGTCGGCACAAAGCTATACAGCACATCCTGCGTTGCCGTGGTTGGCGGCGTGCCGCTGATCGTCGGCGCATCGTTCACATTGGCAACAGTGATATTGAATGCCGCTAATGCGGCGCTTAAAGCACCGTCGCTGACACTTATGACAATACCGCTGTGACTACCCACATCACTGTTACCCGGTGTACCGGTTAACGCGCCCGTCGCGGTATCAAAAGTCGCCCAGCTGGGTTTATTGCTGATGCTGAATACCAGCGTGGTGCCGACATCCACATCATCCGCGACCGGGATAAAGCTATAAGCAATATCCTGGGTGGCGGTGGTTGCAGGCGTACCGCTGATGGTCGGCGCGTCGTTGCTGTTGCCGACAAGGATGCTAAATGCAGCCAGAGCATTGGTGACTACACCATCACTGACACTGATCACGATATTGCTGTAACTGCCAATATCGCTGTTTGTCGGTGTACCTGTTAAGGCGCCGGTGGCTGTATTAAACGTGGCCCAGGCCGGTTTGTTGCTGATACTGAAGACCAGGGTAGTCCCGACATCAACATCTGCTGCCGTCGGCACAAAGCTATACAGCACATCCTGCGTTGCCGTGGTTGGCGGTGTGCCGCTGATAGTCGGCGCATCGTTCACATTGGTGACATTGATGCTGAATGCCGGCAATGCCGAGCTTAATCCACCGTCGCTGACACTTATGACAATACCACTATGACTACCCACATCACTGTTACCTGGCGTACCGGTTAATGCACCGGTTGCGGTATCAAAAGTCGCCCAGCTGGGTTTATTGCTGATGGAGAACGTCAGGATTGACCCGGCGAATGGATCTGATGCTGATGGAGTAAAGCTGTAAGCTGCGTCTTGCATGACGCTATTCGCCGGAGTACCGCTAATCACCGGCGCTTCATTCACATTCGTCACTACGATGGTATAGGTTTTGGTTGTGCTGTCTGCGGCTGTGACGACCACAGTAATAGTGTTGGTGCCAACCGTCAGGGCAATAGCTCCGGATGCCGCGCCACTGCTGACAGACACGCCGTTTACAGTCACTGTTGCTGTACTGTCTGCCGTAGTCGGAGTAATCGTGATGCTGCTGGTGGCGTTACTGACCGACGCTGTATAGCTGGTGGTCCCTGCCGCAAAACCTGGGCTTAAACTGCCGCTGCTTGGTGTTAAGCCGGACAGGTCGGCATTACTGCTTAACGCCCGGGTCACAGTCACTGTATAGGTTTTGGTGGTGGAGCCGTCTTCGGCAGTGACAACAACAGTCACCGTATTAGCACCAACATTAAGCGCAATAGCACCGGATGCGGCACCACTGGTCACTGTCGAGCCGTTGACAGTGACTGTCGAAGCGCTGTCGGCGGTGGTTGGGGTGATGGTGATACTGCTGGTGGCATTACTGACTGACGCCGTATAGCTGGTGGTCCCTGCCGCAAAGGCTGGGCTTAAGCTGCCACTGCTTGGTGTTAAGCCGGAAAGGTCAGCATTACTGCTTAGAGCCCGGGTCACAGTCACTGTGTAGGTTTTGGTGGTAGTGCCGTCTTCGGCAGTGACAACAACAGTCACCGTATTCGCACCAACATTAAGCGCAATAGCACCAGATGCGGCGCCGCTGCTTACTGTCGAGCCATTCACCGTCACCGTTGCGGTGCTATCAGCCGTGGTTGGAGTGATAGTGATACTGCTGATGGCATTACTGACTGACGCCGTATAGCTGGTGGTGCCTGCCGCAAAGCCTGGGCTTAAACTGCCACTGCTTGGTGTTAAGCCGGCAAGGTCAGCATTGCTGCTGGCCGCCCGTGTCACTGTCAGCGTATATGTCTTGGTGGTGGTGCCATCTTCGGCAGTCACCACGACTGTCACTGTATTCGCACCAACATTGAGCGCAATGGCACCGGACGCCGCACCACTGCTCACAGTCACTCCGTTCACGGTAATTGTTGCAGTACTGTCTGCGCTGGTCGGGGTGATCGTGATACTGCTTGTCGCGTTACTGACCGACGCCGTATAGCTGGTGGTCCCTGCCGCAAAGCCCGGGCTTAAGCTGCCACTGCTTGGGGTGAAGCCGGCAAGATCGGCATTGCTACTGGCCGCGCGGGTGACGGTCACTGTGTAAGTCTTCGTCGTGGTGCCATCTTCCGCAGTCACTACCACAGTGACAGTATTGGCACCCACAGTCAGGGCAATAGCGCCGGACGCGGCACCGCTGCTCACAGTCGCACCGTTGACGGTCACAGTTGCAGTGCTGTCTGCTGTTGTTGGGGTGATGGTGATACTGCTGGTGGCGTTACTGACCGACGCCGTATAACTGGTGGTGCCTGCCGCAAAAGCCGGGCTTAAGCTGCCGCTGCTTGGTGTTAAACCCGCCAGGTCGGCATTGCTGCTGGCCGCACGGGTCACCGTCACTGTGTAAGTTTTGGTGGTAGTGCCGTCTTCAGCAGTCACCACCACAGTCACCGTATTAGTACCAACATTAAGCGCAAGAGAACCGGATGCGGCGCCACTGGTCACAGCCACGCCATTCACCGTCACGGTTGACGCACTGTCTGCTGTCGTCGGGGTGATGGTGATGCTGCTGGTGGCATTACTGACCGATGCCGTATAGCTGGTGGTGCCGGCTGAAAAGCCTGGGCTTAAGCTGCCGCTGCTTGGCGTTAAGCCCGACAAGTCGGCATTTGTACTGACCGATCTGGTGACAGTGACAGTGTACGTTTTGGTCGTAGTGCCATCTTGCGCCGTCACAACGACGGTCACGGCATTGGCACCGACATTGAGCGCAATAGCACCAGACGCCGCACCACTGCTGACAGTCACGCCGTTGACGGTCACTGTGGCTGAACTGTCTGCGGTAGTCGGGGTAATGGTGATACTGCTGGTCGCATTATTGACTGACGCCGTGTAGCTGGTCGTTCCCGCAGCAAAACCAGGGCTTAAACTACCGCTGCTTGGTGTTAAACCCGACAAGTCAGCATTGCTGCTGGCCGCCCGGGTCACTGTCACTGTGTAGGTTTTGGTGGTGCTGCCGTCTTCAGCAGTGACGACCACAGTCACGGTATTGGCACCAACATTAAGCGCAATTGCGCCGGATGCCACACCACTGCTGACGGACACACCATTCACCGTTACCGTCGCAGCACTGTCTGCCGTGGTTGCTGTGGTGGTGATGCTGGTGGTCGCGTTGCCGACCGAAGCGGTATAGCTGATAGTACCCGCGGCAAAACCAGGTGATAAAGTGCCGGAACTCAGGCCTAAAGCCGATAAATTTGCATTTGTGCTAAGCGCTGTAGTGGTGAAGGTTTCAGTCGTACCAGCACCAGTCCCATTGGCATTTAAGGCGTATGCCGCAACACTATACTGGCTGCCTGCAGTCAGCCCGGAAAGCCCGATCGAATAAGCGCCGGTGGTACCACTGGTTGTGCTCTTAAACACTGTGGTGCCATTCACTTCGGCATAGGTTGGGGTCGGATCGGCCGTGGTTAACGCATAGACCACCCCCCGTTCCGTCACCGCTGAACCCGCATCAGAGGTCACATCACCGCCAACGGTCGCAGTTGTTTTGGTAATGCTGGACGCGGCTGTCGTTGTCACCGTTGGCGCGTTATTGACGGCAAACTCCACATTGGCCAGCATGCCAGACACACTGACAAATTTGACGCTGTTACCATCTACGGTGCTGCCGGTGTAATAACCGACACCATCCAACGCGGTTGTAGTCCAGGTTGCACCTTCATCATCGGAATCAATCAGATATGCCGGGTAGCCGCTATCTGCCACATCATTCAGCACGCCCACAATATGGCCATTGACATAACGGAGTGCCCCCTGATTCCAGTCTGCAACAATTTGGCTGCCACCGGGAGCGCCGGAAATCAACGCTTTGGCACTGTAACTGGCTGGATTGGTTGGTGTGGTAGTTGAGGTACTGAAAAAGGTATAAGTACTGCTGGCATAACTGGTACCGGTCACGACATATTTACTGCCGGTCCAGACAACATCATTGTAATAATAATTGCTGCCCGGCAGCACCGGGGTATTGTCAGTCCAGGTGATGCCGTCCGGCGAGGTATAGACCACCCCTAAGTAACTGTTATTGTCGTAGCCAACGGCAAAAAAAGTACCATTTTCATACTTCACGCGGAAAAACCAGGTATCCAGTGTCTCGACGACGGTCAGACTGGACAGGTTTGAACCGCGCCAGAATTTCCACTGATTGCTCGCGTCATGACCAGACACCAAATAATTGCCGCCCTGATACAACACAGAATAATACACATTGCCCGCATGGGTACCGGCATTGGTCCAGCTGCTGCCATCGGCGGAAGTTGCGATAACCTTTTCACCGACCGCAACATACTGGCTGCCATTCCATATCACATCATTAAAGGATTTAGTGCCGGTGCGGGTCGCCAATGCGCTGAGTGTTGGCCAACTGGACGAAGTTGCAGAGACCGCAGAAGAGTCATTTCCCTGAGCGCCCACTAATGAAAAACCGCCAGTACCGTTGGTGGCAATGCTGTTATAACTGCCTGTAACAAAATGGTAGGTCAGGCCGTCGTCAGACACCGCCAGGCCTTCATTACCCCATTGAAAATATTTGCCATTCAGTAAATCAGCACCCTGCGCCACGATAGAGGCCGTCGGAGCCACCATCGTATAAGTGCTGGCATTGGTCGAGCGGATAATAGTGCCGTAGCCATAAGTTCCGCCGGAACCAAATAACAGGTAGTTGGTACCGTCGTGATAACCGCGGAACATTTGATTGGGCGAGCCCAATACAGTGGTCGAACTATCCGGTTTGGTCACCGACGTCGAGGTGATTTCAGTCCAGGTCGCGGCATCTGTTGACGTTTCTACCCGGGTTCCTGCGTAAAAGGCGTAAAAGCGATCATTCAGGAAATAAGCGCCGTTGGTGGTGAAATCAAGCCCAGTGCTGATACTCCAGGAATTCGAAGCACCGGTGGATGAACGATAAAATGTAGAAAACGCTGAAGCAGGACGTGCCGCAATAACCAGCAAACCATTACCAGAGGTTATCGTCATCAGGTCATCCGTGGCATTGCCGACGTTCATCGTCACAGCCGACCAGGTCGTGCCATCGGTTGATGTGATCACAGCCCTGTTGCCACCAGCCGCATATAGCTTGCCGGAATACGCTTCCATCGCGTACAAATTCTGCGACGTGCCAGACGTTTGTTGGGTCCAGGTCACCGCATCAGGTGAGGTATAAATAGCTCCCGCGCCACCCGCCACTACAAACCGGCTGTTGAAATAAATCACCCGTCGCGGGCTGGTGATATTGATTGCCGAGCTGTAGGACCAGGCCTCGGCATCCGTTGACGTGTAAACCTTGCCGTAGCTTGATATTGCAACATATTTCCCGCCGCCATAGGTCACATTCGCAATCGAGGTGCCATAAGGAATGCCGGTCACTTCGGTGACTGTTGGTGCTGCGGCCTGGGCAGTGGACATTCCGCAAGCACAAATTCCGAGCAGCAATGCGAACAGCCATCGGCTGACAAAGTGGGTGATCTGTTGGGTCATAATGCGAAAATCCTGCAGGAACTCATGGAAAAACAAAGACATTTGTCACTCTCCTTGTCTGAAATTTGACTGCCGTTGCGCGGCAAATGCAAAAAAACACATCGAAGAAATCGGGTCTGGCGCTACCAGTATAAAAGGCTGTTAAAAAAACAGGAAAAATTTCCAGCTAAATATTTGGCACAACAGAGAATCGTCGCAATACGCCAGCTTGGTAAACAGTAGAAGCTTATTGGCTGTAACCGGATTAATTGCGTTCAACAGCGCAGTTATTCCGTTTAACGCCGGGTTGATAACGCACTTTTACTGCAGCCGTTAACGCCCGGAAATAACTACATCAATCAGGTTTTTTGAATTGAAAAGGTTGTGATACACAGACTGTCTGCCTGATTTCACTATAGCGACAGTCGCTCTTTGATAGTGCGTGCATAGGTCCGACTGACCTTCAGCACTTTTGAGTTAACCAGTACAGCATTGTATTCTGAATTACATAAAGGCTGCATTTTTACAATGTAATTCAGATTCACGACGGTCGATTTATGGATACGCACAAACACATCAGGCAAACGTTCGTTAATCAGGCTCTTTAACCGGGTCCGCATCACATGCGTTTCGCTGTGGGTATGCACACACATATAGTCGCCGGCGGCGTCTATCCACAGAATATCCTGATAAGGGATCAACTGGATTGGACTGCGGCCGTCTTGGATCACCAGTTTTTGTCTTTCAATACAATACTTTGTTTCGATTTCAGCTTGATCACCGGCAGTCACTGCAGTCCCCGCTGTGGCGGTACTGATTTGCACCACCGCGTCCAGCAACTGTTCTTTACCGGCGGAGCCGTCACGGGCGCGAACCCGCGCAATGGCATCGGCCAGCCGTTCCTGTTTAACCGGTTTAAGCAGGTAGTCCAGCGCCCGCACTTCAAACGCCTGCACCGCATGCTGATGGAAGGCGGTGACGAACACGATCGCCGGGCATAACTCGGGCTGCAGCTGCCGGATCAGATCAAAGCCACTTTGCTCTGGCATTTCAATATCCAGAAAAATCAGCGCCGGCTGATGCTGTGCAATGAGCACCAGTGCTTCGCGCACTGAACCAGCTTCAGCAACCACCTCAACATCGGCAAAACCCTGCAAGCGCAGCCGTAGCCCTTCAATCGCGGCCGGTTCGTCATCAACAATCAACGTGCGTAGGGTGTTCATCCAGCCTCCGGTTTTTGTTCTGCCCCGGGTTGTAGCGGGATGCGGATATGGATCCAGGCGCCTTGTTCCGGCCTGTTACCAAACTGAAACAGACTCTGGCCGGGATACAACAGCGCCAGCCGCGCTTCACAGTTCTGCAAACCGATGCCAGGGGAAGCGTCAGGGCTAAAACCACTGCCATTATCCAGCATCGCAATCACCAGAAAATCATCCTGCCGGCTGAAACTGACACTGACGGCATAATGTTGCTGTGCTTGTTGCATGCCATGTTTCAGCGAATTTTCTGCCAGCGGCTGTAACAGTAACGACGGCATCAGCAGCGGTCTGACGTCGTCATCGGCGCTGACAGTGACGGTCAGTTTATCGCGAAACCGGCACTGCTCGACGGCAAAATAGGTTTGCAGAATGTCGATTTCTTCTGCCACAGTGACCTTGGCCAGCGGGTCGGTATACAGACTGTAACGCAACAGATCGCAGAGTTTTTCCAACATCGACACCGCATGTTGATTGTCCTGCCGCAAAATCAACGTACAGATCGCATTGATGCTGTTAAACATAAAATGCGGGTTCAGCTGATAACGCAGCATTTTCAGCTGCGCTTCTTTGGCAAGATCCATCGCCTCTGCGGCTTTTTGTCGTTGCTCCATAGTTTCAAATGTCGCTTTGTAGGCAAAATATAACGCGGTCCAGGTCAGTAAAATCGTTAAAGACGCAGAGTGCCAGGTGCCGACATCAAACCAGGTCATTGTCTGCCAGACCTGGCCGTACAACCACTGTAAGGTTAGCCACTTCCACTGGGTCCAGACCAGACATCCAAGCAGTAATACGCCCAGGTGCGAGTAGATTTTCTGTCGGGTGCTTTGCTGGCTTAAACGGCGATAACAGACCCGCAGCAGCAGGGTCAGGCCAAAACCAAAGCAGGTATCCAGCAACAAATGCGGCACGTTGACCTGCCAGGGTTCCTGGCTGGGGATTTTAATCATCAACTCGGTCAGCACGGCGTACACCGCCCAGCCACCGCATTGGCACAGCCAGAATAATTGATTGCGTGTGAAGGTTTTAACCACTGTGAAACCCCGGAATAAAACGGCAGCGAATTACGCTGCCGCTTTCAAACTCTGAATGATACGGCGTCAACGAGCCGGCGGCCGTGACCATGATTTTAAGGCGGCAGGTTTCAGTCCCACCTGCGCCGGGGCGCAACCCAGCCGAACCACTTTATCGTCAGCCTGACTGCCCTCGGCCAGCACCACATCAGCCACCGCCAGACTCAGACGGCCACTGGCGCTGAACACCACGGCATCCTGCAACGGCTGAGTAAGCGCTGGTTTTGCCGCACAATCCAAAGCCACTTCGACCTGTTGCCAAAGACCCGGGCTGAACCTCGCCAGTGTCTCGCTCAGGCTCAACTGGCGCTGGCAAACCCCGGCGGCATCACACAACACCGCCAGCTGCAGATTGGCCGGCACCTGCTGGTCCAGCCGCATATTCAAACGCAGCACCTTGGCAGTCGCATAATCTTTGGCAGCAGCCGACTTACGAAAACGCAGGCTGGCCTTGGCACTTTGCGCCGCGTCCCAGCGTAGTTGCCGCGCATCTTCCTGATAGGACAAATTAACCGACTGCATCGCCAGGCTTTTGCCATCGTTGCTGACGCCAAAAGGCGTAGTGACTGTCACGGCGCTGCCGCTGCTGTCGGTCAGGGCAAAAGCCAAACCCGGCGCCAGATTGCGCAAAAACAACGGGATTTGTCCGCCGGTGTTTGTTGCAGTGGTTACTGCAGAACTTTGCTCAGGCAACAGTGCCAGTTCGCTGTGGTCTGCGTAGGTTAACCCATAGCCATAAGCAAACAAAGGGTCGTAAACGGTATCGCCCTGATTCAATACAAACTGTTGATCAGTGCGCGGCCAGGAAAAGCTCAGTTTGCCATGGAAGTCAGATTGCACCTGGCCCTTCGCGTCACGCAGCAGCACATCGGCCACGCCCTGACCTTCGGAGCCCGGTAACCAGGCTGCGACAAAAGCGTCGGAGGCATTCAGTTCCGGATTCACCCACAGCGGCCGGCCGCTTAAAAACACCGTCACTACCGGGATACCCTGTTGTTTTAGCTTACGCAGCAAAACGAGGTCCCGTTTATCACCATGCTGATATTCCAGCTGCTGAATATCACCAAACCACTCGGCGTAAGGGCTTTCGCCAATCACCACGACCGCCACATCAGGCTTGTGCCGGTAATCGCCATCGACGGCCAGCTCCACTTTTCCGCCCGCCGCTTCAACCTGCTGACGAATGCCCTGATATACCGAAGTGGCATTGGGGAAATCGTCGTTACTGTTGTCAGTGCCCTGCCAGGACACACTCCAGCCGCCGGCCTGTTTGGCGATATTTTCGGCGCCATCGCCGGCGACTAAGATGCGGCTTTTCGGCGACAGCGGCAGTAGTTGCTGGTTATTTTTCAGCAAGACCAGTGACTTACGTACCGCTTCCCGCGCCAGTGCCTTGTGTGCTTCGCTGTTAAAATCGTTTGGCTTAGACTCAGCGCGACTGGACGGCTTGTCGCGTTGCAGCAGGCCCCAGCGAATTTTGGCGCGTAAAAAACGCCGCACCGCGTCGTCAATCCGGCTTTGTGGGATCAGGCCCTGTTCCACCTGACGGATGGTATTGTGGTAAAAGGCTTCAAAGTGTTCCGGCACCATCAACACATCGACACCGGCATTAATAGCGCCGGCGCACTGGGTTAAATCGCAGCCTTCAACAAAAGTGTGACCGTTCCAGTCACTGACGACAAAACCGTCAAATCCCATCTGTGTTTTCAGCACGTCGGTCAGCAGATACTGATGGCCATGCAGCCGTTTGCCGTTCCAGCTGTTAAACGACACCATCACGGACTGCACACCGGCCGCGATCGCGGTTTTGTAACCGGCGGCATGAATATCCCGCAGGCCCTGCTCGTCAATCAGCGTGTCACCCCGATCGACGCCTTTTGCCGTGCCACCGTCACCGACAAAATGTTTGGCGGTAGCGATCCGGCCGGCGCCCTGTAAAAAATCCCGGGCCAAAGTGCCCTGCAGGCCTGCCACCATCTGACCGGCATAAGCCTGCACTATCGCCGGATCTTCAGAGTAACTTTCGTAGGTGCGGCCCCAGCGGTCATCGCGCACCACGGCAACAGTCGGCGCAAAGCTCCATTCGATACCGGTCGCAGCCACTTCTTTGGCGGTTGCCACGCCGATACGGTGAATGAGTTCAGGGTCGCGGGCAGCGCCGAGGCCAATATTGTGCGGGAATAACGTCGCGCCAAACACATTACTGTGGCCATGCATGGCATCAGTGCCCCAGATCGCCGGAATACGGCTGCCATCCAGGCTGGCGTCTACGGACGCTTCGTACATCTCATCAGCATATTTCAGCCAGACCGACACCGGCGCACGTTTTTTGCCATACGGCGCGGTGTTGCCGCCATTGAGGTAAGAGCCAAAACCATATTTGCGCATCTGCGCGACGGACAGATAACCAATTTCCGGCTGGATCATCTGCGCTACTTTTTGTCCCAACGTCATCCGCGCCAGGATTTGATCAAGCAAATGCTCCAGCTGCGGGTCACGCGGCAAGCCGGTGTTGACATAAGGCCACGCAACTTTTGGCAAGCCGGCGGCGCTTGTACCAGTGTTGACGCTGCTGGCCGCCAAACCAGCCTGAAGGTCGGCAGCAAGCGCAGTCGTGGAGACAGTCGCAGCTAACAGCAACAGGCTGGCACTATAAAGAGAGAGTCGGGGAGATGGGGTCAAGCGCATATAAAAATCCTTCGTGATCACAACATCAATCGCTGGCAGATAAAAAGAAACCGCTCGCCAAAGGTGAGCGGTTCACAGCCAGGACAGTCAGCTTCAAATACGTTTAATGTCAGAAATTAAACCCGGCCCGCACACCGTAATAACGCGGCATGCCAAAGCTGCCTTTCGGGAAGCCTTTGCCGGTGTTACTCCAGTGCTGCACCAGTTCATCGGTGGCATTGCTGATAAACACCTCGGCATACCAGGCCTGACCGACCGGCTCGTATTTGAGAGAGGCATTGGCCGAGGTATAAGCGTCGCGGCGGTCATCGATATACCGCGTTGCGTCCGCTGACACCGCAAACTGCATGTCGTCCAGATGGCGGTCGACGTTCCAGATGGTGTTGTAGGATTTGTCTTTCCAGCTCAGGTTAAACCAGCCATGGATAAAGCCGAAGCGGCCCAAATCCACGCTGTGGGTGTAACTTAAATTGGCGGTGAGCTCAGGCACCATCGCCAGCTGATTGCCTTTGAGGTTGGTGCTCAGCAGGCGGTTGTTCGGGTCAATCGACTGCTCATACGACAGCTTAAACAGATACTCCGGGTCGTAATCCCATTTGGTGATCCAGTCTTCGGTGATGCGGGCGTCGGTCCAGGTGACATAACCGTTGATACGGCCACTTGGGTACGGTTTCCAGTCAAACTCCAGCTCAATGCCTTTGATGGTCGAACCCGGCACGTTTTGCGTGTAATAGGCGATCACCGGCATATTGCGGTAATCCAGCAATGGCTTGCCGTCCGGCCCCAATACCGGGCTGCCGTCCGGGTTTTCCACCGCGGCCAGCCGCTCTACGTTGCCGATAGAACCGACGGATGCATATTGCATGTCGGTGTAATCGGTATAAAAGAATACCGCCTGTAAATTCAGCGAGTTATCCAGCAGGCTGGTTTTAGCGCCCAGCTCATAAGTCAGTACTTGTTCCGGGTCAAACTGAGTTTCAAAACGCTGCACCTGGCCGGTTCTGTCATTGACTACTTCAAACACGTCACCGATGCCGCCGGCTTTAAAGCCTGAAGCGACATAGCCGTACAACATAGTGTCAGCGCTCAGGTCGTAATCCAGCCCCAGCCGGAAATCGTGGTTACGCCAACTGCCTTTATTGTCATTGGCAAAAGACGATTTATAAATCGCAGGATTTTCAAAGGCATTGGTTGGCAAACCTGATAACTGCGTGCGGTTAAACCAACCCGGTGCGCAGCCGTCGGCATTGGAGCAGCGCAGTGTGCGGCCACCTTTGTCCTGTTTGGTCTCGTCACTGAAACGATAACCCAGGGTCAGATGCGTCGCCGGAGTCAGGTTGTAAGTGGCCTGACCAAAAGCGGCCAGCGCGTCGGTGGAGCGATCCGGCTGGTCCCAGAACGCTTTATCGTCCATCGGGTTATCGTAATAGCCAAAGGTGACGGTTTTTTCGTGGAACAGGTTCACCCCGGCGATCCAGACTAAATCGCCACGTTCATCCGACTGCAACTGCAATTCGGTCGAATACGAGCGCGCGCCGGTGCCGTCGAGGAAAAACATCGCGCCGTCCCAGACATCCAGCCCAACTTCGGTATCCTGCGCCGACTGACGCTGCATATCTTCATAACCGGCCAGCCAGACCAGATCCAGTTCGTCGGTCAGTTCATAGTTCAGCGTGTTACGCAGGTAAGTGATATCCAGTTCCAGTTTGCCCGGCACGTTCACCACGGCCTGATAGGTGTTGTCACTGGGTAAAAAGCTGGCGCAGTCGCCACCGAGCTCTGCGGGTCTGCCGCGTAATTTGTCGCAGTTCACCATGTCGACCGAGCCGGCACTGTCATTTTTGTAATACTGAAATACCGTATGGTTGGTGAAACGACCGGTCGACGGTTGCCATAAAGTACTGACACGGAACGAATGTTCGTTGGCGTTATTGTAAAAGTCGCTTTTGTTGGCCGGTGTTAAAGCCCGCACTTTTTGCGCATTCGGATTCGTCCCGGCGGCATCGATCCACCAGTTTTCGCGTTGGGTTAAGGTCTGGCCGACGCCCGAATAAGAATTTTCAGCAATGACTTCGCCGTCCAGCACGCCAGCCGGTAAGTAACGGGTGTCATACTGATTCGGGTCCCAGTAACCTTCGACATAAGAATCGCGTTTGAGCGTTTTGCCAGAAAAACGCACGGCAAAGTCATCAGTCAGCCCCAGGTTGAACATGCCGCCAAAGCTTTTGGCATTAAATTTACCCAGTTCGGTATTGGCGTTGCCATAGGTACTGCCAATTTCCGGTTTGGCCGACAGCACATTGATACTGCCCACGGTCGAATTGCGGCCAAACAGCGTGCCCTGCGGGCCGCGCAAGGCTTCCACCCGCTCGACGTCGTACATCAGCGCCAGCGCGCCCTGCATCCGCGGTGAATAGATACCGTCCAGATGCACACCGACGGCCGGATCGCCAAGCTCAGTAATATTGGTTGAGCGGATACCGCGCATCGTGATCACCGGCGCCGCCTGCTCTGAGGCCACCGAGATATCCAGCCCTGGCACTAAATCGGCGATATCCACCACACTGTTGACGCCATGCTGCTGCCGCTGGGCATCGCTGATGGCGGAAATCGCCACCGGTGTTTCCATCAGTTTGGTTTTGCGTTTGGTCGCTGTGACTGAAATGACTTCCAGTTCAGTGGTGCTGTTGGCTTTTGTAGCTGCGGTACTGCTTTGAGCGCTGCCAGCCGTACCTTGTTGGACGGCTGCCTGTTGTGCCAGTGCCGGAAAGGCGCAAGCCATCGCGATCGCAAGCGCGTTACGTTTAAACATGTTCTACCCCTGTCTGTGTGTTTTTGCTTTTGTTTTAGTGGCAAATCGGACTGCTGGCTGTTGCCACAGGCGGTACCTTAAAGCTGGGGTAGGAACGAGAGATAGACAGATTCGACAAGGCGAGCCGGCGGCACTACAACCCGAAGACCTGTACAAATCTCAGAGACAAAAAGTGACGAAAATCTGGTAAAACCAGCATACAGGGCAGATTTAATCAGATCAGACAGTCGCGGTGATGGTGCAGTGATAGTTCCAGCCCGCATCACAATGCTATGGAATAAAAAAACGCAGGGAATTCCTGCGTTTTTTTATTTGGCATTGAGACCGGATCAGAAGGGTAGTACAAACCTTTCCGAAGAAAATAACGTTAGAACCACCGTCAATACTGGGTTTCGGCCACTTTTGAGGGCTCGGCCCACAAAAAGTATCACCTATCGGGCTTTAACACGGTTTTACGTTATAAATTGCCTAAATCGATTGTAGCCGTACAACGAACTCTTTTTAACTGCTTGGTTTGAAACAAAAAATCTATATGTTATTTTTTTGTTTCAAATATCCAAATCGAACTGCCCTTCATTGTGGCCTATTTTTACGCTCATGTGAGTTGTGCCAGTTAACTTTTTGCACTGAACGCCCTTGCTCCTTGCGAGTACACATTCAAGCCACCGAGCAACGAAAACGCAGCAATAGAACAAAACTTTTATTATGTTACATAGGTTTATTGCAAGTTGGTTACCTTCAGTCTCACTTCTAATCGCCGCTAAAGGTGAAACAAAATGCCATAAGCAAACCTATTGGGATCGAGTGTTCATTGTCACTTGAGAATGTTCTGATTGATGACAAGGTAATGAACGTATTATTTATAGGGCCAAAACAACCTGGTGGCTATAGAAGTGAAGTGCATTATACAGCGGAGTCAATTTCATCCAGCACAGCAGGACAACTCATTCACATCTTTGTGAAAGGTTTGGGCGCAGAGCTTGATCCCTTCAACCATGGTCAAATATGGAAACAACTGGTCAGCTAACTCAGTGATAGTCATCCGATTGCGGATAGCTAGAGCTGCAGTTTGGATCATTTCTCCGCCTTCATGGGCCAAAAGTTGTGCACCAATCAGTCTTCCTGTGGTCTTTTCAATCACCAGCTTGATAAAGCCGTCAGTTTCAAAATTGGCCAGTGCTCTGGGTACATTTTTCATGTCGAGTACCCGGCTGTCCGTGTGAATCCCCTGCTGTCTGGCCTCAACTTCAGTCAGTCCGACGGTTGCAACCTGCGGATCGGTAAAAATGACCGCAGGCATCGAGGATAGATCAAGTTTACTCTCGCCACCGGTCATATTCATTCCTGCGCGGCTACCAGCAGCCGCAGCGACATACACAAACTGCGGCATAGTGGAACAATCACCTGCGGCATAAATCCCTGGAACGCTTGTTTCCATCAGCTCGTTAACGATGATCGCACCGTTTTTGTCTGTCCGGATCTCAACTGCATCGAGGTTAAGACTGGCCGTATTTGGATGACGCCCTGTGGATATTAAAAGCTTGTCACAGCTTAAAGTACCTGCATTGGTTTTCAAGGTAAACTGCCGTCCGTCATGAGAAACGTTTGACGCCTCGGTATGGGTTAGAACCCTGATACCTTCATTCTCAAAGCAGTCTGTTAATTTTTCGCCGAGTAACGGCTCATCGCGATAAAGAAGCGTATGTCTGGCCAAAAGGGTAACATCACTGCCTAAACGGCGATAAGCCTGAGCAATTTCCAGCGCAACGACAGAAGATCCAATGATGACCAGATGTTGTGGTCGTTCTGTCGCAAACAGCGCCTCAGTAGAAGTCCAGTACGGGGTTTCGCTCAGACCTTCAATAGGCGGGATGGTCGGGCTCGAACCGGTAGCAATGAGCACCTTGTCGGCGTGTATTTCTTGCTGGGAGCCATCACTTTGGCTGACGATCAAAGTGTTCGCGTTTTTGAAAGTAGCCCAACCTTTGATCAAACTCAGTGCCGGATTGATATCCAGAATATTTTGGTATTTTGCCACGCGCAATTCTTCGACAAGCGTTGTTTGCTGCTCCGTCAATAGTGCGCGATTAAGCTGTGGCGAATGATTTACCAATCCGGTAAAAGGGTTGTTTCGTTGTTGCTGCGCCAGTTGTGCGGCGCGGATCAGGATCTTAGACGGGACACAGCCGACATTGACACAGCAGCCGCCAATAACATCCGCACCTTCGATAAGCGTAACCTTAGCTCCTCCGTCAGCAGCTTTAATCGCACAGGCAAACGCACCAGAGCCACTGCCAATGATCACCACCTGTTGTGGGCTGATATTTTCTGTATTGCTGGTTTTTGTGTTGTCAAAACAAGTTTGAGGTTCTGGTTTGACTTGTGCGGCATAACCCAGAGTTTCAACCGTCTTGACGAGATCCGCGACACTTACCTTCCCGTTTGTGGTGATCGCTGCGCTGGCGTTTGCATAGGAGATCTCAACGTAATTCACGCCTTCGGTCGCATCGAGCGCATCTTTGATATGGGCGACACAGCTTGGGCAAGTCATCCCTTTTATCGATAGCAAGATCATTTTCGTTCCTCAATAGCGAAGAGGTATTTTCTGTGATTGTTAATTATCGTAACCAATGCGCTCAGCTTATTGCCGAAACAGGGGCCGTAATCGTATGTGTATTTCCGCGCTTTACTCTTTGACCGTTGACGGATAACCCGCGTTAGTGGTGGCTTCAGTCAGTGCTTTCACCGTGGTTTTTTCGGTATCGAAGGTGACTACTGCTAACTTGGTGTCAAAGGTAACTTCAGCTTTACTGACGCCCTCTACATTTTGTAAGGCTTTTTTGACCGTAAACGGACAAGTGACGCAGTTCATGGTTGGAACTTCCAACGTAACCGTTTTCGTTTCGGCTATAGCGCTCAGGCTGGTCAACGTTAGCAAAAACAACAAGGTGATTTTCTTCATCATTCTCTCCAATAACGTATAAAACGTTAATAAAATTGAGGGTAAAAAGTATTCAGGCGAACCAGACAATCCAATAATTGCTGGTGACTAACATTAATGCTGTGAGTGCTGATAACCAAAAGATCACCTGCCGACGTTTTCGCACTAGGGGAACTGCACAGACTGTTCCTGGAGCGCACATGTCAATAGGTCGATAGACCTTCCAGCCAGCAAATCCAAACGAAGTTAAAACCAGCAGAATAAAAATAGGGCGATAAGGTTCTAACATGGTCAAATGACCAATCCAGGAACCACTCACCCCAAGTAGCAACAAAACGAAAGGACCGGCACAACAAACGCCTGCACCAATGGCCGCAACTATTCCACCGATAACGGGGAGATTTGACTCTTTTATGGACACGTTTTACTCCTACGATTAGAGCTATCGGTGTCAGTGTAGATGCCGTACCATAGTACGGAGTCAAGCCCAATCGGTGGGTTTAGTTGTTATGTGGTTGCAGGGATTCGATAATGGGGCAATGGGTCTGATCCGGATTGGATGCGCATTGGTTCAGCAAATGATGAAGAACAAGTTCCAGACTCTGCAGATCTGCGATCTTTGAGCGGACATTGGCAAGCTTGAGTGTGGCCACGTCTTGGACGCCCTGACAGGGAGTATCATTCAGTGTGAGCAGATGATGGATTTCTTCCAGTGTGAACCCTAACTCCTGCGCCCGCTTGATAAATCGAAGCCGATTCAGGGTAGTGACAGGATACCGGCGAAACCCCTGTGTCGGTTTACCAGGCTGTTCAACAAGACCACGGCGTTCGTAGTAACGGATAGTTTCAACGTTAACGACAGCTGCATTGGCTAATTGGCCGATTGTATACAAAATGACATCCATTTACCGTACCTACATACGGTTTACTATAATCCAAAATAGACTCACGCAAAAAATTTTCGTATGTGTTGCTATTTGTCACGCACGGGGCGAGCGGCTAGCCCACACAGACCCTCAGACGATTATTCATCAATCTCCTGTCCAACCACTTCGGCCGAAAGTCGGTGAAGGTTTAAATGGTATAGCTTCGAACACAATTTTTCAGTCGAAACGAGATTTCGTTCTTGTTTTTTAGATTGAGAAAGGAAGATTGCAATCACCAATGTCGAAATACTGTTCAAATGTGCGGTGATGTTTGCTACCCTAATAAAATGCACAAAAAATTGCTTGCTTATTTACTTTGCTTATTCGTTGCCTTTCAGGGCAGCGTGAGTGCGCATGTCTTTCAGAAGCCATGCCCCATGAGCGATATGAGCAGCGTTTCCATATCGTCCGACTCTACTACTCAATCAAAATCTGATTGCTGCAACGATGACGAAACTTTTGAAGAAACTGGCCAGCTTTGCAAGTCGGACAAACGGTGTGCTTTCTCAAGTACTCTGATTACTCCGCCGCAGAGCTCGCATATGCCATTCACATTCGCATCGGATCACGTGCCGATGCTGATAACTCATTTCGCTTCGTTTGAGCCCTCGGGTGTCTGGCGACCTCCATCCTTTAGCTAATTCCGTGTAAATACGATGTAACTGAAAGCCTTGTTAAGGTTCGCAGTTCTTTTGCCGTGCGCAACCAACCGCATGGCATTCATGACACATGGAGTTAGACAATGCATTCACGCCCCTCTTTGGGAGGCTCGCCGCTTCCTGTTCGCGGTAAACATCGTGACTGGCTGCACAAGCTCGGCACTCTGATCACGGTCGTTGTTTTAGTTGGCATGGCCAACTTTGTATCAGCGCAACAATCGTCCCATCCCCTCACATTGGATGCTGCTTTAACTGCTGCGCAATCTCGTTCAGCGTCACTGCAAGCTCAGGATGCCGCGACCCGTGCTGCACGGGAAATGGCTGTTTCTGCCGGTCGTCTGCCAGATCCTGAGCTGCGTTTGTCCGTGGACAATCTCCCTATTGAGGGGCCGATGCGCTACCAAATCGCAAACGACTTCATGACCATGCGCTCCGTTAGCCTGATGCAAACCTTTACGGGCATTGAAAAACGCCAGGCACGCGCCACACGTTACGAGCGCGAAGCCGATGCAGCAACCGCCCTGAAGTCCTGGCAGAAGACCAGATTACTCGCTCAAACCGCAGGCGCATGGTTCGATCGCTATTTCCAAGAACAAGTACAAGAACTTTTACTGCGTCAACATGAGGATGCTCAAAAAGTCAGCACAGCGATTGAATCAGCCTATCGCAGCGGGCGCAGCAGCCAGGCAGATGTGCTTGCTGCGCGTACTTCGCTTGCACAAATTGACGAGCGATTACATCTCGCGGATGCAGAGCTTGCGACGACCCGGGCGCAACTGAACCGCTGGGTGGGTGATATAGGCGAGCGGCCACTGGGTCTCTTGCCCAAAATCAGCCATACCCGACAGGCAGAGCACCATGACATCGACCGGCATTCTGACATCGCCGTGATCACTGCCCGCGAACGGGTGGCTCAAGCCGAGGCTGATGTTGCAGCACAAGAAAAAAACGCTGACTGGAGCTGGTCATTAATGTACAGCAAACGCGGTAGCCAATTCGGTGACATGGTGTCGTTAGGCGTTTCTATTCCACTGCAATGGGATCAGACCAATAAACAAGACCGTGAGTATTCAGCAAAAATGCAGTTGGTGGAGCAATTGAGGTTTGAACGCGAAGAGATGCGGCGTGAACTTCTGTTCGATTTACAGCAGCTACTCGCCAATTGGCGCGGCAACATAAATCGCCTTGCCGACTACGACAGAACCTTGATCCCACTGGCAGCAGAACGCGTTCAAGCGCTGGAAGCCGATTTTCGAAGTGGCAAAGCACCACTGTCTGCAGTCCTTGAAGCCCAGCGCATGGTGACGGATACCCGTCTGGAACGGCTGCGTATCGAAAAACAGACGGCCGCCTGGTGGGCCGAACTTGAGTTCCTGTTCTCTCAGGAGCAACTGACATCCGACCATCCGTTAAATCACCTGAACCCGGAGCAATCACCATGAACAAAAAAATCCCGATGCTTGGGCTACTGGTTATTGTTGTGCTTATAGGAAGCGGTTTTGGTCTCTACCAACTGGGGCTTTATAACGGGATGGCACATGCGCCAAACCCTGCCAGCACTGAAAGCGAGGGCGCACCAGCAACAGCCGTCATCGACCCGTCAGGCTGGGGTATCCCTGAGGGCAGCGCCGCCACAAAACGACATATTGAAACGGGACTTAAGGCCGGTGATGTTGATCCAATCACCGGTCGAAAAATCCTTCATTATCACGACCCCATGGTCCCCGGGAAAAAATTCGAAGCCCCCGGCAAGTCACCCTTTATGGACATGATGCTGGTTCCCGCCTATGCCGGCGCCGAAGGGACCGACACCGGCACACTATCAGTCAGTGCCCGCACTTTGCAGAATCTGGGGATACGGACAACCAAAGTCATATCCGGGCAATTAGCACCCGATGTATCAGCTGCCGGTATCGTAGCCTGGAACGAGTACAGTCAAATCATCGTGCAGGCTCGCGCCACTGGCTTTGTGGAGAAGTTGCATGTGCGTGCTGCGCTGGACCGGGTGAAAAAAGGGCAACCGCTACTGGAGCTGTATGTGCCGGACTGGATTGCGGTGCAGGAAGACTACCTCACAGCCAGGCAGTTACAAGGGAGCGGGCTGGAGACGCTTGCTCATTCCGCACGGCAGCGGATGCGACAATCAGGGATGAGTGAGATGCAAATTGCCATGGTTGAGCGCAGCGGACAAGTACAAGCCCGCGTGACCCTGACAGCACCAGTGTCCGGCGTAGTCACAGATCTGATGGTTCGTGAGGGCAGTACCGTGATGACTGGGGATCCGCTGATGGGGATCAACGACCTATCCTCGGTCTGGGTGCAGGCCGAAGTGCCGGAGAGTCAGGCAACGCAGGTTCTTACAGGCGCTCAGGTCATTGCAAAGACCGCGGCTTGGCCCAGTGAGGTATTCCGCGGCGAGGTGCAGTCTTTGTTACCTGAGGTCAGTCCAACAACGCGTACCCGTAAGGCACGCATGTTACTTGTGAACACCAAAGAGGAACTGGTACCCGGCATGTTCGTGCAGATGCAACTCAGCACAGGCGGAGCGCGTGAAGCCTTACTGGTACCCAGTGAAGCGCTGGTTCGCACCGGGAAACGCACACTGGTGATGCTCGTCGACAACGGCGCATTTCGTCCGGTAGAAGTACAAGTAGGACGCGAACAGCATGGCCAAACCGAGGTCCTGTCTGGCCTTCTTTTGGGCCAGGAGGTCGTGGTGTCCGGACAGTTTCTTATTGACTCCGAAGCCAGCCTCAAAGGCATGGAGGCACGATTGTCTTCGGATAAGGAGTCTGCGCCTGTGGACGCCAGCGCCATGCCGCAGCTCTACCACACCACCGCGCGTGTGGAAGCTGTATCCGGTAGCACGGTGACGCTGACACATCCTGATATTCCTGCGCTGAAATGGCCGGGAATGACAATGGATTTTTTACTGGCACCGGATGTGTCGCACAAGCTATTTGCCGGGGATGAGATCCGCATCGAGTTTATCATCCGCGAGGGCGACACACCGCAAATTGTGCGCTGGCAACCGAATAACGCAGCCCAGGGAGATGTACAATGATTGCCCGTCTGATCTATTGGTCTATCCACAACCGTTTTCTCGTGCTGATCGCAACCCTACTGTTGGCAGCCTGGGGCGTGCTGTCGCTGATCCGTACACCGCTGGATGCGTTGCCTGATCTGTCTGACACTCAGGTCATCATTCGCACCACCTGGCCAGGACAGGCGCCGCAACTGGTCGAAAATCAGGTTACCTATCCACTCACCACCACAATGCTGTCGGTACCGGGTGCCCGGGTCGTGCGCGGCTACTCGTTTTTCGGGGACAGTTATGTGTATGTGTTGTTTAAGGATGGTACCGATCTTTATTGGGCCCGCTCTCGTGTACTGGAATACCTCAGCCAGGTCCAATCGCGCTTGCCCTCCGGCGCGACGTCAGCACTGGGGCCGGATGCAACCGGCGTCGGCTGGATTTACCAATATGCACTCATCGACAAAACGGGTCAGCAGGATTTATCCCAACTGCGTAGCCTGCAAGACTGGTTTCTGAAATTCGAGCTAAAAACGGTGCCCGGCGTGGCGGAAGTAGCGACCATAGGGGGGATGGTGCGCCAATACCAGGTGGTTCTGGATCCGGATAAGCTGGCTGCTTATCGTATTCCTCACAATCAAGTGATTGAGGCCATCCGCCGCGCCAATCAGGAAGCAGGTGGTTCAGTGCTTGAAATGGGCGAAGCCGAGTTTATGGTGCGTGCGTCCGGATACCTGCAAACGCTGGACGACTTTCGGGCAATACCGCTCCTGACCAGCGATGCCGGAATTTCAGTGCTGTTGAGCGATGTCGCTTTAGTTCAGATTGGCCCTGAAATGCGACGTGGTGTTGGCGAACTGGACGGTGAAGGTGAAGCGGTCGGTGGCGTGATTGTAATGCGTTCAGGCGAGAATGCGCTTGCGACCATCAAAGCCGTCAAAGAAAAGCTCACGAGCCTGAAAACGAGTTTGCCGGAAGGCGTCGAGATAGTGCCAACCTATGACCGCTCTGGCCTCATCGGGCGCGCGATCGAAAACCTGAGCCACAAGCTGGTTGAGGAATTTATCGTTGTGACCATCGTTTGCGCGCTGTTCCTGTTTCACCTGCGTTCAGCGCTGGTCGCCATCATTTCTCTGCCTTTGGGGATCCTCGCGGCATTCATCGTCATGCATTGGCAAGGTGTCAACGCCAACATCATGTCATTAGGCGGTATCGCCATCGCTATCGGCGCTATGGTTGACGCCGCTGTGGTGATGATTGAAAACGCTCATAAGCACCTGGAAAAATGGAAGCATGACCATCCAGATGACCAACTTCACGGCGATGCCCGCTGGCAGGTGATTGGCGATGCAGCTGCCGAGGTGGGGCCAGCCCTGTTTTTTTCCTTGCTGATCATCACCCTGTCGTTTGTGCCAGTCTTTGCACTGGAAGCACAAGAAGGCCGGTTGTTCTCGCCGCTGGCCTTTACCAAGACCTACGCCATGGCGGCAAGCGCAGGCTTAGCGGTGACGCTGATCCCCGTGCTGATGGGCTACCTGATCCGGGGGCGCATTCCGGACGAGCAGAAAAACCCGCTCAACCGCCTCATGATCGCCCTTTACCGACCGTTGCTGAACATCGTACTTCGTTTCCCCAAAACTGCCATTGGCGCTGCTGTCTTGCTGTTCTTTGTGAGCCTTTGGCCCTTGCAACATCTGGGCAGCGAGTTCATGCCTCCCCTTGACGAGGGGGATTTGCTCTATATGCCAACCGCACTGCCTGGCCTGTCGGTGAGCAAAGCAAGCCAGTTACTGCAACAAACCGATCGGCTGATCAAGGCAGTGCCCGAAGTGGCCACTGTGTACGGTAAGGCAGGCAATGCGGTGACGGCCACGGATCCTGCACCCATCGAGATGTTTGAAACCGTCATTCAGTTCAAACCCAGAAGCGAATGGCGACCAGGCATGACTCCCGAGAAGCTTGTTGAAGAGCTGGACAATACCGTGCGGGTCCCGGGGTTGACCAATATCTGGATCCCGCCCATTCGTAACCGGCTGGATATGCTGGCCACAGGCATCAAGAGCCCGGTTGGCGTGAAGGTACTGGGCAGTGACCTGACGGTCATCAACCGGCTCACCGGCGAAATCGAGCGCGCCATCAAGCAAGTACCCGGGGTTACCAGCGCGTTTGCCGAGCGCCTCACCGGCGGGCGTTATATCAATGTCAACATTCAGCGGGAACATGCGGCCCGTTACGGACTGAACATCGCCGACGTGCAATCGGTGGTGGCAAGTACTGTGGGCGGGATGAACATCGGCGAAACTATTGAGGGTTTGCAGCGGTATCCGATCAACGTGCGTTATCCACGTGAGGTGCGTGATTCGCTCGACAGGCTACGTCAATTGCCAATCGTGACCCAACGTGGTCAACAGCTGATATTGGATGATGTGGCCGACATTCACATCGACGATGGTCCTCCGATGCTGCGTAGCGAGAACGCTCGTTTGGCTGGTTTCGTCTATGTTGACCTGCGCGGTCGTGATCTGGGCTCGGCGGTGCACGACATGCAGCAAGTGGTTGCTGCTCAGGTAAAGTTACCGCCTGGTTATTCGGTGTCGTGGTCCGGGCAATTTGAGTTTCTGGAGCGTGCCACCGCCAAGCTCAAGCTGGTGGTACCATTCACACTGCTCATCATTTTTATCTTGCTGTACCTGACCTTCAAGCACTTCGGTGAAGCCTTCTTGCTGATGGCAACACTGCCATTTGCGTTGGTGGGTGGCATCTGGTTGTTGTATGGACTGGGCTACAACCTGTCAGTTGCGGTCGTCGTGGGCTTTATCGCACTCGCCGGCGTCGCGGCCGAATTCGGCGTGATTATGCTGCTTTACCTCAAACAGGCCTGGACGGCACGTATCGCAGAGCACCTGACCAGCGAAGCAGACTTACTCGACGCCATCCGTGAAGGCGCAGTCCAGCGCGTACGCCCCAAGGCGATGACGGTCGCGGTGATCCTGGCTGGCCTGTTACCCATCATGTGGGGTGGTGGTACCGGCAGTGAAGTGATGCAGCGTATTGCGGCGCCCATGGTCGGGGGCATGGTCACGGCGCCGCTCTTGTCGATGTTTGTGATCCCGGCAGCCTACTATCTGATGCACCGGCGTCGGCGGAAGCCGCATGCAGTTGAGCCTTCTCTTCAAGAGCGCAATCACCTTGATACAAAACCCCGATCTCTGGATTTACCAGAAACCGGTATGCCACCTTCACAATAACTGGAGAACATTGAACATGAAGACACGATTAACTCACTTATTTGCAGCCATGCTTGTATTGTCGCCAGCTGTAGCAACTGCACAGTCAAAGGCGATGGAGGACATGCCGATGGAGACGGTCCCGGCCACTCAAACAGTCCATGTAGCAAAAGGCAAAGTAACTAAAGTTGATATGACTGCCGGTGTCGTCACTCTGACCCATGACCCAATCCAAAGCCTGAATTGGCCCGCGATGACCATGGGATTCAAGGTTAAAGATAAAAGATTACTGGACAAGCTCGTTATCGGAAAGATTGTAATTGTTGAACTTGCCCACGTGGATAAAACGTACGTTATTACGAATGTTAAGTAAAATTTCGCTTTCTGATACAGAGCAGACGAGAGCTGTGCTCGTCTGCTCATTTGAGCGAAGTGGTCTCTGAAACGTGCGCGACGGTACAAGGTCACGGCGTAACAGCAGTACCTGGAACCGCCGCAAATTATTTCACAGTGAAGCTAACTTTATTGGTTATCTCGTGTAAATCCCGTCCTTTTACCATATAACTGATCGTGTATTGGCCTGCCGGTAAACAAGGCAGCTGAACACGATGCTCCCAATTCGTAGTCGTCCTTGGCTGAAACCCGACGTCAATAGGTGTCCCTTTCGCATCTGAAAGCATGAACTGCTTTAGTTTATGCTTTTGCGTGAATCGGACATAGAACGTATCCGGACATGTTGGAAACACGTCGCCATCAGCAGGAGAGACTTTCCGGGTGATGGGGTGCGCGTAGGTAATATTTGGCCACAACACTAAAGCCATGGTAACTATCAACAGCAGTTTGATAAGACGCATACATCCTCCTTTGAGGATAAAACGCAGCTTTCGCTGCGTTCATTAGGTTACTTGTTAGACCGGATAAGCCGACATAACGCGGGCAATACCACCAGGGTAAGCAAGGTTGACGAAATAATGCCGCCAATCACCACTGTTGCCAGTGGCCGCTGAATTTCCGCACCGGTCCCAGTGTTAAATGCCATGGGCACAAAACCAAGACTTGCCACCAACGCCGTCATCAGTACCGGTCTTAAGCGGGATAAAGCGCCATTTTCAATTGCCTGACGCCATCGCTGACCTTCCTCCTGCAGCTGCTTAATAAAACTCACCAGCACGATACCGTTCAGTACAGCGATCCCCGACAGCGCAATAAAGCCAACGGCCGCAGAAATAGACATAGGCATATCACGCAGCACTAAGGCAAAAACACCGCCGGTCAATGCCAGTGGCACACCACTGAACACCACCAATGAATCCCGCCAGGAATTTAACGCGCTATACAGAAGGGCGAATATCAACAGCAGCGTCAACGGCACAACAATGGATAGTCGTTCCGATGCAGACTGCAGTTGCTTGAAGGTGCCGCCATAATCCACCCAATAGCCATCAGGCAGGGCAACATCGGCCATCACCTTTTGCACATCCTGGATAAAACTGCTGATATCCCGGCCATCAACGTTGGCGGTGACCACCACATTACGTTTGCCACTTTCCCGGTTGATTTGGTTTGGACCCACAATTTCATTGATCCGCGCAATTTCACCGAGTGGGACATAACGCAGCTCCGCCGAATCATCGACCGGCAAGGCCACAGGGATTTGCGCCAGTGCCGATGGATCTTCCCGCAGCGATTCCGGTAAGCGCATCAATAATTTAAAGCGCCTGTCGCCTTCATACATCAGGCCCAGTTCCCGACCGCCAATGGCGGTCTGAATCACCTGCTGCATCATCGCGACATCCATACCCACCAATGCCAAATGGTCACGCTCCGGCTCAATCGAAATCATCGGTAAACCACTGGCTTGCTCCATCCGGGCATCAACCGCCCCCGGTACATCGGCAAGCACAGCAGCTACTTTCGCGCCGACGGCATTCAGTGCATCCAGATCATCACCGTAAATCCGAATGGCTACATCGGCTCTGACCCCGGCGATGAGCTCGTTAAAGCGCATCTGAATAGGCTGCGTGAACTCGTAATTGTTGCCGGGGACTTTTTCCACGATAGCCCGGATACGCCGCTCTACATCCGCTTTGGTGTCCGAAGGCTCTGGCCACTGGCTACGCTCTTTGAGCATGATGAAGGTATCTGCGACATTCGGTGGCATCGGATCGGTCGCTATCTCCGGAGTGCCAATTTTAGAAAATACCCGTTCCACTTCAGGCACCTGTGCAATTTTTGCTTCCAGCGCCAATTGCATCTGTACGGATTGCGCGAGGCCGGTGCCGGGAATACGCATGGCATGCATCGCAATATCCCCTTCATCGAGCTGGGGTAAAAACTCACTGCCCATTCTGGAGGCCTGCCACACAGAGCCACCGACCAGGAGCAGGGCTGTAATGGCAACAAGCAACGGCTGACCCAATGCAAATTTCAGCATCGGATGGTACAAGCGACGCACGGCAATCATCAGGCGGTTTTCTTTCTCAGAGATAGGACCACTGACAAACAAACCGATGGCCGCTGGTACAAAGGTCAGAGCCAGGATCATGGCACCCAATAATGCAGCAATCACCGTGAAAGCCATTGGCTCGAACATTTTGCCCTCGACACCACTGAGCGCAAAAATCGGCAGATACACCAGCATGATGATAAAGACACCAAACATTGCGGGCGTGATCACCTCTTTCGTGGCGTGATAGACAATCTCCAGCCGTTCAGACAGCGTCAGTAACCGGCCATGATGATGCTGGGCCATGCCTAAGCGGCGAAGACAGTTTTCAACCACGATCACCGCACCATCGACAATCAGGCCAAAGTCAATCGCGCCAAGACTCATCAGATTGCCGCTCATTTTATTGGCTGCCATGCCAGAGATAGCAAACAGCATACTCAAGGGGATCACCAGTGCCGTGATAATAGCGGCGCGGATGTTACCCAAAAATAAAAACAGCACGACAATCACCAGCACCGCGCCTTCAAACAGATTGCGCTTCACCGTATCGATGGTTTTATCAACCAACACCTCCCGGTTGTAGCTGATTTCCGTTTGCACGCCTTTGGGTAACCGCTGATTAATATCTGCAAGCTTCTGGGCAACATCCTGTGACACGGTTCGGCTGTTTTGGCCAAGCAACATCATCACCGTACCAAGGACCACTTCCTGTCCGTCCTGCGTTGCGGCACCGGTGCGAAGCTGTTTGCCGATAGCCACCTGCGCGACGTCTTTGACCCGGACCGGGGCATCATCGCGTTTGGCCACGACCAGCTCTTCAATCTCGGCAATGGATTGCAGCTGACCTGGTGAGCGGATCAACCATTGTTCCCCATTGCGTTCAATGTAGCCTGCACCGATATTGGCATTGTTGCGCTCTAACGCATCTGCAAGATCATCCAGCGTCAGCTTAAACGCCAGTAATTTGACCAGATCAGGGGCAACCTGATACTCGCGGACAAAACCACCAATGGTATTGATTTCCGTCACGCCTTTGACTTTCAGCAGCTGGGGTTTGATCACCCAATCCTGAATGGTTCGCAGATCTTCAGCGGTATAAGGCTTGCCATCTGTGTTCAGTGCCTCGCCGGTGGCTTTGACAGTATAGGAAAAAATCTCGCCAAGCCCTGAGACAATAGGCCCCATTTCCGGCTCGATGGATGGTGGAATATCCTGACGAGCCATCTGTAACCGCTCGCCCACTTGCTGTCTGGCCCAATAAATATCTGTGCCTTCTTCAAAGACGACGGTCACCTGAGACAAACCATAGCGGGATAACGAGCGGGTGTATTCCAGCTGTGGCAGACCCGCCATCGCGGTTTCGACCGGATAGGTGATGCGCTGTTCAGATTCCAACGGCGAATAACCAGGCGCAGCCGTATTGATTTGGATCTGCACATTGGTAATGTCGGGAACCGCATCAACCGGCAGTCGTAATGTCTGCCAAACGCCCACGCCGAGGATCAGCAGTCCGAAGACCATCATCATCCACGGGCGACTGAGCGATAGTCGCAATATATTCTGGATCATGGTTGGCTCCTAGTGTTCATGGCTGGCGCCAGACTTCAGGATGTCGGCTTTGATTAAAAAACTATTCTGGGTGACGACCTCAACTTGTTCTTCCAGACCTGACAACACCTCGATAAAGCTGTCGTCACTGGCACCAAATTCCGGCATTCGCACTTCATAAATATCGCCAACCCGGATGAACACAACGGTTTCACCGTTAAATTCCTGCAGGGCTGATTTCTTCACGATTTGGCGTGCTTCCACCGAGGCCACTTCCACATCAGCTTTAACGTGCATGCCCGGACGCCAGTACCCGTTGTCATTGCGCACAACGGCACGGGCCCTGGCGATATGGCCACCGGTCATTTGTGGTGCAATATATTCAATCTGGCTGGACGTTTGCTCTTCGCCATGAACATCACGCACGACCACCGGATTGCCCCGCGCCATTTTGGCGGTATCCCCCGGAAAGGCCGACATTTCGACATACACGGTGGATAAATCACTGATCTCCACTAACGCCTGGTCCGATACCTTTTCTCCGGGATTCACAAACCGGTTAGTAACTTCACCGTCCGACAACGCCTTAATACTGTAATTTTTTAATGTCGCTGCGTTTTGTACCGTGGCCACAACCTGACCCGCTTTGACCTTGTCGCCAATTCGCACCGCCACACTTTGCACGACGCCCGGATAGACCGCACTGAGCCTGCTTTGCTGCTCAGGGATCACCGATACCACACCAAACAAATGCGCCTGAGTGCGAATACGACCTGAAGTCACAGGCTCGCTGATTAAACCGGATTCTTTTGCCACATCCGCTTCAAGTTCAGTACGTCCCTCGTAGGACTCAAAGTGCCAGGTATGATTTTGGCCTTTGGCACTGAATGCAACTTCCACTTCAAATGAATGCGGCTCTGCGACCGGCTCCTGACTGACCAACATGTCACCACGTGGGCGCAAAGTCAGCACATCCCGACGACCTCCCAGACGCTCCAGTGTCAGTCCGGCCTGATAAGTCTCGGGAGCCAGAGGCTCTCCATTATCAGATGCAAACAAACGAAACTCTGGTTTGCCGCCGTTTTCACTGAGCACAACTTCCAGTGTCAGCGAGCCTTTTTCCAGTAAATGCCCGCCATTGGGGCCTTTTTTCTCTTCGGTTTGTGCGTGTTCGTCAGCATGATCATGCTCTTCGCTGGCTTGTAACGGGCCACAAAACCCGGTGAATGCCGTTAATAGTAAAGCCGTCGATATAAAACGGATGTAATTCATCATATTGTTATTCCTTCATGCGGGATGGTAATGCAGCAGGTCCGTTGACCACTAAAGGCATTCCCACCAGACGTTCGAGTTCGACTAACTGACGGTGAAACTGGGCCTGAGCGTCAATCATGTTGCGTTTGGCGCTAAGCAAATCTTCATGGGCAGAGAGCAAATCAGTCATATCAAAGATGCCGGTCTCATACCCTTTAAGTGTGCTTTGCACGACCGACTCCGCCGCCGGAAGAATGGCCTGTTGCTGATCATGGATTTGCTCTGAAAGCAGGGTTAATTGCTGATATAACCGGCCCGTAGAGAGCTGCAATTGCTGACGACTGAGCTTTAACTGATGCGCTGAACGCTCTGAAGTCACCCTCGCTGCTTCAATCTCACCGGCATTGGGGTTTGAAAGTGCCAGAGGCATGCTGACACTGAGCACAAACGCATTCTCATTCAGCTGCTCGTTACGGCGCACCCCAGCCCCGACTGTAAGGTCGGTTTGTCCATTGGCGATCGCCAGATTTTGCAGCGTGCCCGCCAAACGCTCCTGTGTCAGATAGAACCCAAGTTGTGGCGAGCTATCAAGTGCTGCCAACATCTCATTGAGGGATGGCAGCATCGGCAACACTGCCAACTGCCCCTGCACCGTATCGAAATCCGGTTCATTGGACCAATTGGCGGCTAACTGGCGTACTGCAACCTGCAGTTCGGCTTTGAGCGCTTTTAAATCCATCTGGCTTTTGAGCACCCGACTTTTCAGCCGCAATACATCAGCGTCAGTGACCAGTCCTGCCCGTGACCGCTCTGTAGCAACCTGCAGTGCGTTTTGTTCCATCACCAGGCGTTCAGCGGTCCAGCTGCGCACCGTCTGCAATTCCAACACATCCAGATAGTCGGTCATGGTTTTGGCCAGAACATCCACCCGGTCGAGTTCGTATTGCGCCTGTGTCAGTGCTTTACCTAGACTTGCGCTCTCCAAACGGCGCTGACGCTTGTCGCCAAGTTCAATAAGCTGACTCAATGTCAGCGTGAGCTCTGCGCTTTTAACGCCACTGAGGCTGCCATTTCCAAGGACGTTCTCCACAGAAACACCAAGCTCAGGGTTTGGTTTAAGACCAGCTTGTAGGGTTTTAGCTTCATCAATCCGAAGCTGATAAGGATAAAGTTGCAGTTGTGGACTGCTCGTTAAAGTTCTTTCTAACGCTGTAGTGATCGCAAGCTCTTGCGCCGTCACCGAAAAAGATGCGACACACAGCAATGCCAAGGCAACAGCGCCTTTGCAATAAGGGCGAGACATAGAAATTCTCCGTCAAATGTAAAATCACGTTGTTAACTAAAAACAATGATCTCAGGCATTTGGCGGGGGCACAGCAGGGGCATACGTCATGCTGAAGGCTTCAGCACGCGAAAACGGGACGATGGTCTGAACAACGGACTCCGCCGCTGCGCTTGTCATATAAGCGACAAAACACAGCACATGTGCATGAGGCTCATGTGGGTCGTCAACATCATTGACGGCTTCATTGGCGTGGGACGTTTGATGTTCATTGTGTTGGTGCGCAGCGTTATCCCCGAAAGAAATCAGATTATGATGTTCTGTAGGCAAATGCACGACGATGCTGTCACAGGCTACAAAAGCATGATTAAGCATAATCGTGAGCATAAACCACAATATCCATCGGGAATATTTAGACACAGCAAACCTTTATGTTAAGCGCGTAGCGCTAATATACGTCTTGCACCATCAAGGACAATTATCCCAATGATACCGCCAATCACTAAATCCGGATAGCCCGATCCCGTCCAGGCGACTAAGCCACCGGCAACAATCACCCCGATGTTCGCCAGAACATCATTGGTCGAGAATATTTTGGTCGCTTTCATATGCGCACCGTCACTGCGTGACTGTGAGATGAGATAAAGACATAAAGTGTTAGCTATAAGCGCCACACTCGCCATCACAATCATCAGCGTCGACATGGGTTCAGTGCCAGCCCAAAACCGTCGTGCTACTTCGAACAACACACCGGCTGCAAGCAACACCTGCAACCAACCAGAAAGATGGGCGGCCCTGACTTTTTTGGTGGCGCTGAGGCCAACAGCCAGCAAGGCAACGCTGTAGACGGCGGCATCGGCCAGCATATCTAACGAGTCGGCAATAAGACCGGTGGATTGTGCCCAGACTCCGACAATAAGTTCAGTAACGAACATCACGGCATTAATTGCCAACAATCGCTGCAATAGCTTACGTTCGTCTGCATCGGCTTTGCTGTTATCAGCAGACACTGTTGGGTCGGCCTGAAACGGCGCTGAGCTTTGCAGTACTGCACCTAAATTTAATGTTTCCAGACGTTGGGTGATGGCGTCCGTGCTTCCTTGATGCACCACATCAAGCTGCCGGTCTTGCAGGAAAAACTGCAATTGTTGAACCTGTGGCAAAGCGCCAAGCGCCATTCGAATAAGATTTTCTTCTGAAGGGCAGTCCATCTTGCGAATGTGGTAGCTGGTTTTGTGGTGCAAATCTGATGCAGAACACTCAGGTAATTGAGCATTTTCAGAGGCTTGCACCTGGGCTTTACATTGGCAATCTGACATAGTGGCCTCACTTTGAACAAGATACCGCCATTAAAAACTATAAAGCCACTTTAAGGTCAACAGTTTTTTCACCGATGTTGTACACAATCACTGGCACATGGATGCACCAGATTTTTCAGGATCTCGCAGTCTTTGGCCTGATGGTCATCCTGGCAAAGCTCTCGTAACGCCTGTAAATCCGCTTTTAATTGATGAAGTTGGGTTAATTGCGTGTCTAAATTCCCCAATTGCTCATCGATCAGCGTATTGACCTGCCCGCAAGGTTGGCTGGGATCTTCACGAAACTTCAGGAGTTGCCGGACCAACGACAGACTCATATCAAAGGCCCGGCAATGCCGAATAAATTGTAAATCTTCGAGATGGCGCTGCTGATAGGTCCGATATCCGGAGGTGGTTCTTGCTGGAGCGGCTAACAATCCCTGTTTTTCATAAAATCGGATGGTTTCCGTTTCACATCCGGCCAGCGCCGCCAGTTCACCAATTTTCATTGCCTTTCACCAACTCTAAAGTTACTTTAAGCATTGAATGTATCATAATGCAGCCAGCAGAAACTGCATTTTAATTGACCAGGGATAGTGATGGAACCAAAGGTATTGCTCGCCTATTTTGAATACCTGGCGCTGGCCGACCAAGCTCGCAAGTCAAAGGACTATGAGAGAAGCTTTACGTACCTGGAGTACGCCCACATCCTTGGTCAACAAGACGTTTTGTGTCATTTGCATGTGCGTTTGCAGATGCTCTGGTTGGCCCTTTGTACCGCAGACTGGCGCGAACTGGCAGGCCAAAGCTATCGGTTGTTGTTAACACCTTTTGGTCACCTGTTTAATCGATTGCCGCTTGGCAATACTGGGCGTTCGAACGTCAGTGCCTTTAAGCCGATGGCCATACCGGAAGAGCTCAGAGAAATATTAACGCTTGTAGGGAAAAAGCAGGACTCGTAGTCCTCACCCTGTGCGCGTAAATACACTTGAGCTATTCCTGATTCATTTGCGACGATGACTAAAAATTACTGAGTCGTCTTTCTACTGGCACCTAAAGTGAGCCGAGTACGATGACTGGTACTTATTCATTCCACTTTTTGCCCGCTTGATCATAATGGTTGCCATCGATGTTTTTGGAGTAAGTATTGCCATTGTAATCCTCCCAATCGCCATAATGGAGAGGGTCAGATCTAGGGTTATCTAACCAATCAATCTGTTTCTTGTCGTCCGAATTTGCTTGTGCAGATGTAAGTAGCCAAAAGAAAACCTTTAGAATCAACGTCAGGAACAATGTTATATATTTCATCATGAATTCCCCCATAAACCTCTGGTAGCCTGGCTACGAGCAGACTGATATCGCCGAAGGCCTACTCGATAACAACTTCCACACCAATCATGTTCGCAATAGGCGTGTATAAATCTACATCGACATCAGGCGCATGAATAGAAATAATCAGAGAGTACCTTACCCGCTGACCATATCTTTCAAGTGCAGGCCTTGTTTTCCACCAACCAAGTGAAGGATAAACAGCTAAAACGCCCCGACTCGCCAACTCTGCCGCGCTGCCCACCCAAATATCTGAATGCAATGAGCCTTTATGTCTGTTCTTCTTTCCTATTAACCAGTTAGCGTCTGTATCGTTACTAACAATTCGATCTTCATCATCTCTGGCTGCTGCATTTATCCGGGAGCGAAATGCGTCCTCGCTCTCGGTCGGCCGCTTCACATCGAAACGAAGGCCATGTGATTCATATCTGTATCGAGAGGTAACACCTCTAGCAGACGGGTTGGGCTCAATAAAATAAGACAGTGTCACCCTCATTTCGACTTGCGTTTCTCCAAGCGCCTCCAATTCGGCTAATGGCCATGGCAAACGATGCAAATTCATATCGCGCAGCTTGGGTTCTTCTCCCTTTTCCCGCCTAAATGGCTGCAAAAACTCCTGACAAATCATTGTCAACGAGCTATCAGCGCTCCACATGGCCCTGTCGATGCTAGGCTCTCCAAAGCCGCAATGCCTTACCAATTGTGTTGTTTGTGCTTTCGTGGGTTCACCCCGAGGAGGAAGAAACATACGTTTCATCGCATCGGTCCACTTGGCAGAATGCACAATTAAGCCCCGAATACTCTCAGTCCATAGCTCTGGGTACCGGGCCATTAATTGTGCGGCCATGCGTGCGCAAAGAGCAGAAGCCGCGCTTGTTGCATTGCTCGTTGTGAACAGACGTTCTGTTGGGTTTGCATGAGTCGTCAGGAGGCTTAAGCTGCTCATCCAAAAAGCGCCTAAAGCATCTTTTGCCGCGTTACCTCCTTCGAACATCACATCAGGCTTTAACGGCCAATGAGGTTCCCATGTCTGGGAAGTCGTGCTGAAAGGACTTAAACCACCTATTTCTGCAATAGGGGAATAATGCAGCGCATCTGCTTCAGTGATCCTTACGAGGTTGGTCATCGCACCGACAGTTAGTGCATTCCAGGCTTGTGCAGGGTCATGAATACCGTCAGTTGTATTACTATCAGGATATGTTATCCACGCATTTGGGTCTCTGATATTGCCTGCCGACACAACAAACAGTTTTGGAGTCTCACCTTGTGCATCACCATCATAAGCAAGTCGATCAATAGTTGCTGACCAGGCCGAAGGGCGCCCACGATCACGGTTATCTCTGGCTGTAATCGCCATGCTGAATACTCGCTTTCGATGTGGTGCAGTGATAGCTGGGCGATCTACCGCTTCGGAAGTCAAGTAACCATGAAGATGCGCGTCTCCACCGTTGGCGCCGTTTTCATGTAGTAGTTTAACGGACTCCAAACGATATGGGATAGAAACCGGCCCGTGCTCTGATAGCACATCCGTCAAATTTCCGAATAGGGCAAGTCCTGCCATTTCAGTACCATGCCCTTCCGCATCATCCACTCCCCAAGCCGGCTCCACAGTGTGCCTATCGTCGTTGGATAAAGCATGTTGTAGTAGTGGATGTCCATTGTTAACACCGGTATCAAACAAACAGACATGTGGAGCATCGGCGCCATCTGCAGGAAGTGTTAAACGTCCATTGAGTTCAGCCGCCCATTCGGGTTGCTCTTGCGGAGTCAGTTGATCAAAGAACTCTGCGGTTTCCTTAGCACGACGTAACTCAGCGATGCTGTTTAAAGTCATCATTGAGCGCTTCATCTGGCCGACAGAGCCATATACCAACAATACGGAACGCTCTGGAAAGTGAAGCACTCCAGGCGCATTGCGAAAACCTAGTCCGGCCGCCATACCTTTAAATTGATCTACTATCCCTTGCCTGTCACCTCTGGTTGGCAACCAAACTTCCCACCATAGATGCTCATCATCTCTCGTCGGCATAGAATCTGGAGTATCAGTCCATAGGGCCTGTAATGTCGCAGCACGAATTTCAGAAATAGCATTGATCAATTTGCTATGAGCAGGACCGCTCTTTTTATCGTTATTTTCGTCCAAATAATCGGTGATAAGTTTCTCGAAAAACTCCAACTTTCCATCTGGAACAAACACAGTAGCGAAAGTTTTGTTGTTGTCTTGTCTGACATTCCGCAGTTCTATGCCAGAGCGCTCTCTGGCAAGAGATTCAAAGGCCAACTCAACATCAGGAAAGCTTTCAAACTCAATTTGCAGACCGATGCCTTCTCCAACACCCGCCTCTCGCTGTAGAGCAGCCGCTTCGGCCAGTACGGGAGTCAGTTGATGGGTAACCGTTCACTCTACGGCGTATTGACTGGTCAGATTAACAGCTAAACACTTTTCACTACATTGACCATTGCAGGCGGCACTTTCCATTGTTTTTTGTCTTCGCTGACGATCACCACTGATTTTTTGTTGAGTTTGATAAGGGTTCCGAACACCCGGCCTTCCGGTGCCATAAAGTTCACCTGTTGACCTAAGCGAAGCTGACTGAGCATCAGCATATCGTTGCGAGCCCGCAGATAGTCTATCCGCAGGCAGATTTGCTCGTTTAAATCTAACAGTTCGTCTAAAGACAGGTCGTCAATGTGCATGCGGCCTCCGACTTGGTTTTTGGCTGTTATTCTACCGCAGCATCGGTTTGGGTAAACAGCTCTGAGCGCAGTAGTGAGCCTGCAAACCGCTCTTTCCATAATCTCGGCGTCAGTTCGTGCACCTTGCTTGCGGGATGGTGGTTGATGCGCAGCAGCACGTCCGTCAGGTAGTCATAGACATTGATATCATGCAATTTGCAGGTGCTGACCAGGCCTTGGATGACGCCTACATGCTCAGCGCCAAGTTCCGTCCAGCAGAACAACCAGTTTTTTCGCCCCATCGGAATGGGGCGCAGCGCCCGTTCCAGGTGATTGGTGTCTATCGGGACATCGGGGTCTTCTAAGAAYACTCGAAGCGCGGTTTCTTTACTTCGCACATAGTTGATAGCTTTAAGCAGCGGGTCTTTGGGTAAAAACCTCTTGGTTTCAATCAACTGCAAGCTCCAGTCGAAGAAGCCATCGACCACAGGCTTGCTATGAAGTAGCCGGTATTCGCGCTTCTTCTCGCCGCTGAGTTTTTGTTGTTTGATATTTTCTTCAACTTGATACAGCTTCGCGATTTGGCCAATGGCCTCTGCGGCAAGCTCAGGCATGTCTTTTTCGGCTTCAATAAACTGCCGGCGACTGTGCACCCAGCATTGTGCGTGAATGAGCTCATCGTTGGCTTTGGCATAACTGGCATAGGCGCTGTAACCATCACTGATTAACGTACCTTTGAAGCGGGATTTCAGTACCGTTTCAATATGTTGCCGGCCTCGGCTGGTCGAGAAGGTAAAGGCGATTTCATCTTTATCGCCATACACAGGCCAGAAGTAGCTCTGTTTGAGTTTACCGGGCCCGGCTTTACCAGCCTTAATCGGCGTTTCATCCATTGCCAGCACTTTACTTTCAAGGATGCTGGCCAGCTGCGCATCGGCGATTGGGTACAGTAAATCAATAGCGCGGCGCACCACATTGGTCAGTGTTGTGCGGCTCAACATGATACCCGCATCTGTTAAACGCTGATGCTGACGGTACAATGGCAAGTGATACTGGAATTTATCAACCAGTAAACCTGTGAGCAAACTGACATCGGCAATGCTTTTATCCAGCACATTAAATGGCGCAGGACACGGCAATATCGCCTCACTGTCTTTTTTCTTCAGCACCTGCCGGTCAAACCGCAGCACCACGAAGCTCGCTGGACGCTGCGATAACCGGAAGGTGCTTTTGGTGCCAATCACTTCATACTGGTCCGCATCTGCACCCTTCAATTCATCCGGGATGATGGTGATGATTTTTACCGGCACCTTGTCGCTAAAGCGCAGGCCGCTGTCGTTCACACAATCATCCGGCCGCTGTTTCTGGTTTTTCTTGCGGATGTAGGTGATGTGTTCGTTTTCGCCTTCAGGCTCAGTGATGAGAGCCGATGTGTCCCCCAGCAAACTGAGCTGCGCGGCGTCAATCTGCGGGCGCTTTTCACTTTTTTGACCAAACAACTGATTTTCAAACCAGGCGACACGGCGCTTCAGGGCGTCGTTTTCTTCTTGCAGCAACGCTTTCTCGCTGGTGAGTTTCACCAGCGCTTCGGCTTGGGCTGCAAGAGCTGCGGATGAGATATCGGTGCTTGTTTTCATGGCGGCAATGCTACTAAAAAGTCATTGTTTTTGATGCAGATAACGCTTCGATTGTTTGTGTGTAAGCACCGTGATCCCGTCAATGATCATGTGCAGGCCGCTGGTACTGAGTGGACACTGCCCATCGACATGCGACTTCACTGGGAATTGGCCTTGCTCGAGTCGCTTGGCCCAGATGCAATAGCCAGAAGGCTCGAAGTACAGCACCTTCATCTGGGTTTTGCGCTGGTTAACGAAGACAAAATAATGGCCACTTTGCGGTTCAAGTTTCAGTTGATTACGTACCTGTGCAATTAAGCCTTTAAAGGATTTACGCATATCCACCGCGCGGGTACAGAGCCAGATTTTTTGTTGGGAAGCAGCAGTAAACATCAGAGCTGATTCAATTTAAGTTCAACACCGTTACCCAAACTCAGCACGATAGTCCAGCGGGCGGAGCCTGTGGGTTGCGTCAGCGTTGATAAATCAATAAATTGGGTGGGTGAAGTGTGTCGCTGATCAGTCTCAAATTGCTGGCGCCATTTGCAAAAACTGACGTAACCCAGGTCATGTGTTTTACAAAACTGCGCGGCACTTTGTCCAGACGCCCGCCATAACTCAACAAAATGTTGCCACTGCGCGGCGCTGCGATGACTTCTTGCCATGATCGTTCTCCTGTGAAATTCAGGAGTTCAGATTATCGCGCGGGAATTGAGGCAGGAAGACGGCGGAGAATGGACGGTTACGTTGATGGAGCTTTTCAAGCAAGCCTCCACCGTGCGAGTTTCTGTCTTTGGCTGGGATATCAGAGACGCCGCCTCCTGTGGGTGGCGATTTGAAACTTTCTACGCGAGCACTATTTTGGAATATAAAATGCGGGTGGTTGTTCTGTTCCCTTTCCGCCATGGAATGTCCTTTTCGTTTTTATTAACCGATTTTATTTAGTCGATTGGATAGTTTCCTGCGCTCTTCAATGGCCTGAGCAACATCTTTTTCTGAAATCGTTTCGACCCGTTCAATCAGAGCAGTTTTAAGCACCTCATCAGCTGCCCGAGTCAACTCTGCATAGCTCAACCCTAAAGCCTTGTAAGCCAAACGTTTCCAAGAGGTATTTTTGATTGCCATGCGACATAAACGGGACTTAAGCACGCTGGCAATACGAGCCTCATCAGGTAGTTCGTAATGCAACAAATCATCGAAACGACGGAACAGCGCACTATCCAAAATGTCCGGATGGTTAGTAGCGCCGATGATCAGACTGTGTGAGTCATCCTGCTCTATCATTTGCAGAAAGCTGTTGAGTATACGCCGTACTTCACCAACGTCATTTGCCAAACCACGTTGAGAACCAATAGCATCAAATTCATCGAAAAAGTAGACACCACGGGCATGATGGGTGGATTCAAAAATCTGCCGCAGCTTTGAAGCTGTCTCGCCCATAAATTTGGTGATTAACCCATCCAAACGAACCTGAAACAAAGGTAAACCAAGCTCACCAGCAAGCACGGATGCAGTCATCGTCTTGCCTGTGCCAGGAGGGCCTACCAACAACAGTTTACGTCTCGGGGACAAACCATGCGATAAGATTTCCGCAGCATGACGCTGCTCACGAATAATCCGCTCCAACTGTTGGGTCAGTTCGCCATTCAGTACCATATCGCCCAACCGTGATTTGGGATAACTCACAGATAACAGATTAGCCAGCTCGCCTTTTGGCCTACTGATAGGTACGGCTTTATTATCCGAGGTTACAGCACGGCGGGATTTTGCCTGATCAACTAACAAACGCAACTCTTCGGCAAGCTTACCGTGGCCGCGCTTTGCTTCATGAGCCGCCACTTGCATGGCAACGGAATAAAAACGATTTTCGTCGCCCTCCAAATGTGACTGGAGCAGCGCTTTTAATTGGTCAGCACTTGCCATAATGTAGTCCTCCTCGCTATGAGGTTATTGTATCTTGTTGAGCAAGCAATCACGATAAAAAACACTAAGCCGTCGTTCGCCATCAACAGACTAGACACTACCCAGCTACTTTTGGTTACTGTTTTCATACTCTACCGGTGATAGCAGACTATTGGAACCACGCTTCCATTTTCGGATCATTCATAATCATCCGCAAATTTTGTAAACGGTGGATCGACCAATAGAAAGCTCGCGTGATATTTCCGTCGCAGATTTGCCTGCAGCCCTCATATCAATAACTTTGGCTTTATCGATTTTTGGCTTCCGACCAAACTTAACGCCCCGGGCTTTTGCTTCCTGCCGTCCTTCATTGGTCCGCTCCAAAATACGATGCCGCTCTGCCTGGGCAACAGCTGACAGAATCGTGACAACCATTCTGCCCATTTCGCCTTCTGTGTTGATCCCGTCATCAATGAAACGAACACCTACCCCCATGTTGTCGAATTCCTTGATGAGATTGATCATGTCTGCGGTGTCACGACCCAACCGGTCGAGTTTTTTGACAAGTACCTGATCGCCTTTCTCCACCTTCATTAACAGCGTTTGCAACCCCTCTCGTTTGAGGTGACTGCCAGATTCTTTATCGCTGAAGATCCTATATGGTTCAACACCATGCTCAGCCAAAGCCTTCAGTTGAATATCGAGGGACTGCTGACTGGTTGAAACGCGAGCATAACCAAAAAGTCGCATCTGAGTGTCTCCTAAATCGAATAGTAGACAAACTGTCTACTAACTACATGATTGACGATTTAATAGACAGTATAAGAGGTGGATTTTAAAGTGTCTACTAATTTATGACTTTTGAGACAATAAAAAATGGCCAGTGTCAAGCTAACCTAACGCCGCGCGCAGGCCAGGAGCGAAGAGACTGCCGGAGGCATCAGGGATCAAAGCCGCATGGCCGCAACTCGTAAGAGGCGCGGGGCAACGCCCGCGAGCCCGACGGCGCCACGCCGGGATGCTTTACTGTTCACAACAAAATGTAAGTGACGCAATAGGACTTATGGGCCACAATGTAGCTACATCTATTGTGAGCACTCAACAATGGCGAGTAACGACGTCGTTCGTGCCCGGATTGACGGGCAGATTAAAGAAACCGCAACTGTTGTTCTGGCAGAAATGGGGTTATCAATTTCGGACGCGATTCGAATGCTGCTGACCAGAATCGCGGCAGATAAAGTACTTCCCTTTGACATCAATCGAGTGTCGTCCGATTCTGATGGAAAGACACTATAAGGTTGTGCGGAAGCCAAGGCCCGCAAATCGATTTTCTGAACAGTAGGGATCAAGAATCGTTCATGGCATCTATCAGACCTTCAGCATTCAATCAACGGGAACGTTTGGACGGCGGCCCCTTCCTTATCATCGAAGCAGCCGAACCGGAAGGTGAAGGCATTAACGTTTTCTTCACTGATATTCCCGCAGCGGAGCGCAAGCCAGATTCACCGATAGCGTTACTGCTCAATGTCTGTCCCGACAGAATGACCATTTGGCCTCTTAATGTTCGAGAAGATCGGGATGATTACCTGCAACCTAAATACGGCACCCTTGAACGCATCGTCGTCGCTCGGCCTGTAATCGAGCCCTACATACTGCCAGAGACCACTGACGATGTCGTCGGGCTTCTTGAGCAGCTGCCGGATGGGTTTGCCAAAGATTTTCGATTCGGTTTGGGGCTACTGTGGGAATACCGACAAATTTGCGAAACAGCCGCCAGCTTAGAGAACGTAAGCATACTCATTGTCCACCAAGGAAATGACGCGAAAATTGATTCGCCGTTCTTTATTCTTGGCATAAAAAGATTTCATGAATTAAGAAAAGAATTAAATCGCATCGCGTCTCGCCATCAGCGAGACGCGCGCAAGGACAAGCAATTTCATGTCTACCAGACCTTATTACATGCTGCGGATTCAGCACAATTTCCCGCTCTTAAGAAGAGCGTGAGACCTGATGCACTAACGGAAATGACCGATGGTGGGCGGCAGCATGTGACGCTTTCCAAGCGTGATCGGCGCGCCGCTGTTCGCATGGTTCAAGACAATATGAAAGCATTGGCGGTATCTGAGCCGCACACGCTGCTGGCATTAAAGAATGATATTGAGCTCATCACACTGAATCAATTGATTGAGCGATACCAAGACATGCTTGGAAAAGGACTGGCGGAAAGCAAGTGGCAAAGCTTCTTTCTGGAAAATCCTTTCATACTTAGTCTTGCATTTGCCGTTCCAGCAATGCTGGTTCAGGGGCAAGCTTATGCAGGTGGCAAACGACTTAACGGGTCCGGCGGAAAATTTTCAGATTTTCTGTGCGCATCCGCTTCAACGGGAAATCTTGGCCTCATTGAGATAAAAAAGCCGCAAACCGAACTGCTAGGCAAATCGCCCTATCGTGGAGATGACGTTTTTGGTCCATCGACAGAATTGGGTGGGGCGATTGCTCAAATTCTCGATCAGCGTTTCAAATTGCAGAGTGAGCTACCCGTCATAAAAAATAACATGAACAGATACGATCTCCACAGTTATGCGGTTCGCTGCATAGTTGTCGCTGGTATGACGCCACAAGAGCATCACCAAAGAAAGTCATTCGAGCTCGTTCGAAATGCGTTTGCAGAGATCGTGATCGTGACTTTCGACGAACTACTTGCAAGGCTAACCGAGATTAAAAATGCGCTCCAACCTATTCCTACCGTAGACACGGTGCTGTTCTGAAACCAACTGACAGTTGACCTTCCCGTAGTTGGGATCAATGACTGTATTGTTCCACCAATCCATCAGCCAATCGGCCTGTGGATTTCAACAACAAGATTGAATCAAATGCATATATCCAAGCTCAGTCTGGTCAACTACAGAAACTTTCCCAACACGAAGCTGCTGTTCAAGAAGGGTATCAACACTGTCATCGGCGAAAATGGATCTGGCAAAACCAATCTCTTTCGCGCAATCAGATTGCTGCTTGATGACAACATGATTCGCTCTGCCTACCGGCTGGAGCAAGCCGACTTTCATCGCGGCCTAGGGCGCTGGCAGGGGCATTGGATCATCATCAGTCTTGAATTCGAGGAAATCTCTGCGGATGAATCAGTGCAGGCGCTCTTCCGACATGGGACGGGCGTAATTGAGGAAGAGGCAAACGGCAAGGCCACTTACAACCTGATCTTTCGTCCGAAGAAGGAAATCAGACTGCGACTTTCTCAATTAAACGATGGCGATCAGGCAGGCCTCGACGCTATCTTGAATCCGGTCACCATCGACGACTATGAGACGATTTTCACGGGTCGGAGTGAAGCCGACTTCAACGACAAGGCCTTCTATAAGGATGTGGTCGGCGACTTCGAGAATGTTCGATTCAATGAAGAGGTTGAATTTCGTGTTATCGGCGCGAAGATTCCGAATGTGCTGTCCGTCTCCAAAGAAATCTCTTTCACTTTCATCCAGGCGCTACGGGACGTCGTCTCGGAATTTCACAATAACCGGACCAATCCGCTCTTTTCGCTTCTGAAGGGCAAGAGCGGCGATATCGACCCCGTGGCGTTCCAGGCCATCACCGATGGGGTAAAGGCATTGAATGACTCCATCGAAGCGTTGCCGGACGTGCAGGTCGTCCGGACGGATATCAGAGACACTATCAAAGATGCGGCAGGCGAGGCGTATTCGCCGTCTTCTCTTTCTATCAAGTCGGATCTGCCGGACGAAGCTGACAAGTTGTTCCAGTCGCTCAAGCTGTTCGTTGGCGAATCGGGGGAGAGCCACGAAGGGCCGATCCACGAGCTGAGTCTTGGTGGAGCGAACCTGATATTCCTCACGTTGAAACTGCTTGAATTCAAGTATCAAAAGGCTAAACAGTCGATCGCCAACTTTCTGCTGATCGAAGAGCCGGAAGCTCACATCCACACTCACATTCAGAAAACACTGTTCGACAAGCTCAAATACGACGACACACAGATCATTTATTCGACCCATTCGACGCACATCTCTGAGGTCAGCAATGTTCAGAACGTGAACATCCTCGGCAGAGAAGGTGGTCGTTGCGAGGCCTACCAGCCTGCAATTGGCCTGAACCCAGAAGAGATTGGCAACATTCAACGCTACTTGGATGCTGTCCGAAGCAACTTGTTGTTTGCCAAGAGCATCCTCCTCGTGGAGGGCGATGCCGAAGAAATTCTCGTCCCAATTCTGGTCAAGAACGTGTTGGGTCTAAGCCTAGACGAACTCGGCATCAGCTTGATTAATATTCGTAGCACCGGTTTCCAGAACGTCGCGGTTCTCTTCCACGATGACCGAATTCGGAAGCGATGCAGCATTGTCACGGATCTTGATAAGGCCATCATTGACACAACGCCGACGGTGGGAGACTCTGAGGGGCTGCTCCGACGCAAGAGCAAGTATCAGGCATCCCAGGAAAGAGGGATCGCCAGGAAAGCGTTATTGGAAGATACCTTCAAAGACAACACTTGGGTTTCTCCTTTCTTTGCTCCCCATACATTCGAGGTCGACTTCGTTGCCGCCGGCAATGCGCGTAAGGTCGTCGGTATCCTTTCTGATGTCTACAAGGATGCTCCAACCATCGCGACGGCCAAGGCGGAGCTTGAATCAGCGGACATCGCGTTGTTTGGTCAGCGCGCATTGACCATGGCGGATAACTACGGCAAGGGATGGTTTGCCATCTTGTTGGGAAAGAAGATCGATCCGCAGACCGCCATCCCAAAGTACATCTTGGACGCAATCGCTTTTGCGCATCCGGTAGTCACTAAGGAAGTCTGGTTTAACGTGCTGAGCTACCGCGTGAACTACATCGACGCAGAGGATGTCTTCACTGCATCTGCCGTCTTCGACGACTTTAGGGCCAAGCTGCTGGCATTCCGAAATGGAGACATCGATTTCGTCGGTATCCGGAACGAGATGCTTGCCACGTTCCCCCATGACCGCATCAACGACGTTCTCGCGGTTTTCTGATCATGTTCATGTGGAACAAAGATGATCTGAATCCCGAGCAGGAAGCGGCCATTCTGAAGCCAGGGAGCGTCTTTCTCATCGCTTGCCCTGGTAGCGGGAAAACACGCACACTGACCTACAAAATTGCCTATGAGTTGTCCAGGCTGAAATCGAACAAGCAGTTCGTCGTTGCCATCACTTATACGCACCGTGCCGCCGACGAAATCCACGAGCGCATTGAAAGTCTCGGGGTGGATACATCCAGACTATGGATAGGAACAATACATTCGTTCTGTCTTGAGTGGATATTGAAACCGTACGGCATCTATCACGAAGCGTTGGATCGAGGCTTCCGTGTGATCGATCAACATGAGCGCGAGAAAATCTTAGAGGCCCTGTGCAAGCCATACCAAAAGCCCAAAATAACGTTCTGGGATTGTGAGTTTTATTACACCGAAACTGGCTACGTGCTCTCCTGCCCACAAGATTGGAAGCATCCCGGTCTTCACGTCATATTGGGCAAGTATTTTGAGATTCTGCACGAAAGTCGACAGCTAGACTTTGAGCTCATTCTCTATTATGCGCACCAACTAATCGCACGTCATCCTGCGATCAGCACTCTTCTGGCACAGTTGTTCTCTTTCGTGCTGATCGACGAGTATCAGGACACCAAGCGAATTCAGTATTCGATCATCACTGCTATTCTGAGAGCTGGTCAAGGTACGACCAAGGCTTTTATTGTAGGAGATCCTAACCAAGCGATTTATCAATCGCTTGGCGGATATCCGATTGCCTTCGAGGATTTCAAGGCAATGGCCAATATCGATTTGGAAGAACTCGAACTGTCGCGGAACTATCGTTCCTCCGACCGCATCATTGACTACTTCGGAAACTACAACGTCTACAACACGCGCATTGAAGCCGCATCCGAGGACAAGGCGTACCCAAGCCTTATTTCATTCAACGACACAGTAAGCAAAAATGATCTAGACGCTGAGTTGATCCGGCTCATCCGTTTCAACATTGAGACTATGGGCATCTCACCTCACGAGGTGTGCATTCTCGCGCCACAGTGGACACATCTTGCAAGCATTACGCGTCGTTTGGTCGCCAGCATGCCCGAGTATTCATTCGACGGCCCCGGTATGGTTCCCTTTGCACGGGACACAGAGAATTTCTGGTACAGGCTTTCTAAGATTGCACTTACTCAGGCATCGCCTGGAATGTATGTGCGCAGACTGCGATGGGCTGGGGAAATTCTGAATGACTTGGAGGCGGCCGGGGCAAGCGTGTCAAATCTCACGCGGCGGTCCCTATTGAGGGAATGCAACGCAATCAAGATCGATGAAACAGATGGTCTTACCTACTTGAGCGCATTCTTCGATCAGCTGTTTGCAAATTTAGTTATCGACTTTCGCCTTTTCACACTGCTTCAAGAGCATCATGTTGCGTTCTTCGACAGTTCGCAAGCCCGGGTAAATCGATTGAAGAGTGAAGGCAGCGAATTTATAGGGGATATTGAGACATTCAGGAAGGTATTCCAGCAAAGGACTGGAATCACCATCTCGACGATTCATGGCGTCAAGGGGGCTGAGTTCGACGCTGTGATCGCTTATGCATTATTAGAGGATATGGTGCCGCATTTCAATGATCCGAATGGCCAAGAAAGTGCAATGAAATTGCTGTATGTCATCGGTTCGCGCGCACGAAAGAACCTGCATCTTATTTCGGAAAGAGATCGAGTTCGCCAGTATTCTGGCGAAGAGTACCAAGTAACTCACAAGCTCGCCGCTTGCAGTTTTGGATACGATCAAATTCCATAGAGATCACGGGTAACGCCGCCGCGCATCCCAAAAGGATGCCTTGCAGCGTTATTCATCGTTTGGCCGAATCACCTGCGTGCTGCTCGATGTGCGACTGCAATCGGCGAGTCGCCTATTGTAGCCGCTCCACCAGAACGCCCCTCGGCTACAATGCAGTCAGATACTCGGCGACGTGGATGCCCGACTTATCCAATTCCAGCAGCTCGATCTGCTCGGACTTCTTGCCAGTGCAAAGAGTGATGCCCAGCGGCGAAGCTTCCCCAGGCTCCCATTCCTGCTTGTCGAGCCAAAGGAGATAGAGCTCCATCTACCCTTTGTACACCGCCTTGAATTCACCGACTGTAAAACGTCAACTCAATTTACCGCCAGTTGCACTTTCATGTAACCACCAGTTTCAGCAATCATCCAGTTAATTGAGCGTCACCTATGAGCGAATTGCAGATGTTCAGATCAGGCGCTCTTGAATAAACGAATCTCTGCTTTGCTTTAATTTGCAGACATTCGTTTTTTCGTGAGCTTTGAGTTTGACACGTTCGTCAATTTTCAGGTGCTGTACAAACGCCAGCCAGGCTGGCGAAATCTGAGCATTATTGCAACGATTTGAGAGAGTGCTTAATTATGCTGCTAATGAAGTTGTGATGGTCGTATTACTACTTCAGAACCGTTGCTCTACCTTCAGTTGCAGCTCGTAAGAGTTGACATCATTTCCAGCTCCAACAGGCTTGGCCAAATCCAAGTGAATGACGTTGTCATTGGCTGAGCGGGCAGAATAAAAACGCGCCCCTATGCCAACGGCTCCTAACCAGGATTGCTGACTATTTGGGGTTATTAAGTCAAAACGATGTTCTGTGGTTGTATCAATCGGGACAAATGGGTTACTGACTTTGCCTCCTGAAATCCGTCCAGCATCGGCAAAAGCCACAAAGCCAACATCCACCAGTTGATAAAGAGTTATTTGCGGATACCAGCGCAGTTCGGCAGTGGCCAACGCTCTGCGTAAGCCATGCTGGTACTGCACCGGATAGCCACGGATACCGCCATCGGTGCGAACCCCATCTTCACTGCCAAGCGCCAGTGGGTCGTCAAGATAGTTCTGCTTGCGCTGGTCATATCTCAGGTGACTGTAGATTGCCCAGCGTGGGGTCAGGCGATAAACATCCTCTATTTCCAAACGGAGTTCGGTCTGATTACCACTATCTGCACCAGTTTGCAAAGATAGTCGACTATTCAGTAGCGTGAGGTGGTTCTGATCACCAAAACCTTTACTTGCCTGCCACTCAAAGTGATACCCAAGTTGTTTCTCCGGTGCAAGATCGGACGTTTGTACACCTAAACGGACCTGATGGCGCCAACCCAGATGAATATCTTCAGTGTGATTAATCAAAAATACATCCGACAGCGTTTTGTATTGATGCTCCATGTATTCAAATCCAACCCATGGATATTGGTAGAGCCGGTTTTGAGGTAACGCCGCACTCTGATGCAAAGGATCTTCCATAAAACGATGACTATCTTCGGTATACCCTAGCAATAAACGCCAACTGGTCTGATCGCTAAAGGATAGCAGCCGACCGTAAGACAACTCGGTTTGTTTTTGCTCCGTGCGGAACTGATTTTCCAGTGCATTATTATGAAAAATTTGTTCAAGCCGGTCGTAACGCATCCAGCCTAAACGCCACATTAGTTCGGTATCATCCTTATAAAACGGATGTTCAAGCTGGAACGCCTGTCTAGAACCATCATCATTATCGACCCATTCAAGCCAGGCATAGCTGTGCTCCAGGCCATTGATTTCAAACAACGACAACGGAATTTCATTCCTGAACTCATAGCCGGTTCGCAGGTAATTGGACTGATACTTCAAGCTGGTCCTGACACCAAGGCCCAACAGATTTTCTTCTTTAAAACCGAAAGAGTATTTATTGCTACCGCCACTTCGACCAAATCCTAAGGTCGGCAACAAGCTCCAGGTGTCCCAGGTCTCAACCTGCACATTGCGACTGCCATCGGCATTACATTCCGGCAGAACCTTGATCCGGCTATCACGCAGGTAGCTTTTATGTCGCAACAATCGCTCTGCTTCGAGCAGATCAGTCGCACTGACTTGCTCGCCCGTGTTAAAAGGTAATTCACGCTCCAGCACCCATGGTTTTGAATTGATATGGATCCAGTTGGCAAAGCGGTGCAGCCAAAATGTGTCAGGATCAGTCTCGTCAAAAATCGGGTTCACACGAAAATCAATTTGTCCTACTTGCAGGGTCGAAGGCCAGTCGGGGCGAGTTACGGTGGTTTCATCTGATTGCTTTGAGGGGACTGACATCCCACACAGATCTGCCAGTGTCACTTCCTGTTGGTCTTTGTCTGGTTGGGCACTATTATTAACAAAATCTGTCGCTACTGCAGCCCCCGTGGTTTCAGCGCTTAACGCAGTACCTGGCAGGCCCAAGAGAAGGCACATCAGCATGACGTGCTGTGCTTGGCGCTTGGTATCGCTATTGACCATTGTGAACTGTCCGATTGTCATATCCCACCGCCGTTGGTTGTTTGCTGCCATGCTATCTGTGTACGCTAATCGCTGATTCTGCAACCGCTGAACATATCGAGTGATTGTTGGTAAAGGCTGGTTTTTACAGAAAAAATACCAAGCAGGCTGTGAAACAGATAATCATGGCTGAGCTGTTTATCACGGGATTGCGCTAAACAATCGGCGTTTAATTTGGTGATCGCCTGATAACCACTACTCATCCACCAGATTAACGGAATGTGGGTTTGTTCCTCAGGTGCCATAAAATAAGGCAACCCGTGTAGATACACGCCATTTTCCCCCAGGGACTCGCCGTGATCGGACATATACAGCATGGCGGCATTGTAATCTTCCTGCTGCTGGAGCTGTGCGATGATGGTCGCTAGCAACCGGTCCGTTGCAACGATACTATTGTCGTAAGCGTTGATTATTTCAGCGCGGTCACAAAGCTGTAGCTGTTTGTCCTGGCACTCAGGGGCAAAAACTTTATCTGACCCAGCACTTCGTTTGAAGTATTCAGGGCCGTGGCTCCCCAATTGATGAATAACAATAATGCGGTCACCATCGGACTTACTTGTGAGTGCACGGGCAAGCCCATCTAGTAAAACATCATCAAGGCACTGACCATCTTTACAGCGGGCGTCGGGCTGTTGAAACAAAAACTCCGACGGGATCCGGTCGCAGACACCTTTACAGCCTGAATTGTTATCGAACCAGCTAGCAGTAATACCCGTCGCTTGTAGGATATCCAAAATATTACTACTGGCTTTTGCTGTTGCCTCATCGTAGTTATCGTGGGTCATCACTGAAAACATGCAGGGGACAGAATGTGCGGTAGCGGTCCCGCATGAACTCACCTGACTAAAACTCATCACAGGGAGTTTACTGAGCAAAGGGTTGGTTGCACGTGGATAACCATTGAGCTGGAAATGATCGGCCCGGGCAGTTTCCCCAACCACCAATACCAATAGCTTTGGCCGGCCTGTTGACTGCTGACGCGTCGCATCACTGGCCAGCACATGAAATTCATGCGGCACTTGCGCTTTGACTGATTTCGCCGCCAGAGAGATACCGGCAATGATCGGGCTGACAGGCAAAGCCAGATGTTTTACCGCTCTGAAATTTCGAAAAAAGGAAGCAAGCTCGGCGTATTGTGTTGCGCCTACGGCAGTCAGTGTGACAATGAATAGCGTGCAAGCAACCAAAAGGTGCTGCCAATACATCCTGCGCGATAAACGTTGCACACGCACCAGGCTGACGAGCAGTAAAGGAAAAAGCATCCACTGCAACAAGTGAAGCACAAGTCCGCCGCTGAGCAGTCCGCGGGCTTCCGCTGGATCGGTTTCAATGGCGTTTTGCAGCATATCTTTGTCAATAAGCACACCAAAAGCCTGATTAAAATACAGGCTCAAGCTGCCAGCTAAAAATAGTAACAACACAACCGGCTTCAGCATACGGCCGTGCGCAATCAACAGCAGTAACATCAGATTGAGCAGAAACACCAAAAAAATCAGTGTCAATTGCAAACCGGCTTGACCAAGAATATGTGCCTGCAGTGCAGTATAAAAGGGACCATTGAGCATCAACGTCATGCTTGCAGCCGCGACCAGCATCAATAGGAACGGATGCCAGCTTTGTGCCGGGCGTTGGATATCCGGCACTACGAGGCTGGGATAATAGCGGCGTAAGTATTTATACATAATGCTGTTCCTGAGAGGTTTCGTACGATGGAGTCATGCGATTTGGATAAGTCAGATACACTAGGCTACTGACAACCCAGCAGAGCCAAAGCGTGGTCAAGTCGTGTGAGAGAAAATGTGCGCCACGCAGTTGCTGCGTAACACCAAGTAATAAACCAAGCAGTAAACCGGTAGTGAGGCCAATGCGAGCCTTTCTTGGGCACACCGGCAAAAAGTAAAAGTACAAGGCAACCCAGGCATAGCCCACACTGGCGTGGCCGGCCGGGAAACATTGTGTAGGATGCATGGCGGCGGGTCTGTCTGCAAACACACCAATAAATGGCAAATTGCCGCCAAATTGTTGCAGGTCCCAAGGGCATTCAGCCGGCAGCATACGCTTAAGCAGGGCGACGATAGAAAAACTCAGCAGCAAACTGACAACTAGTTTGGTCAAGGCAATGGTGCGTTCAGAGCTGCTCTTGCGGGATAACTGTTGGTATAGCCAAAAACCCAGCAAATTAGCGAGGATGATGTTATTGAGAAGGCGGCTGCCGCTATGTAACACATCACTAAGCAACCAATGGTTAGTTAATCGCCATTGGCCGCCTTCGAGTTCAAAAATGGCAGAAGCCAGCACAAAGTCGAACCCGGCCCCATAAAAAATGCCAAAACCAACGGCAAAAAATGCGGTCGGCATCACAATATGATTTAACAAGTCCCGGAATTGAATTTGCTGCATGCCCTGACAAGATGTTGTGTTCAGATACATGCAGCCTAAACAGTGATACTTAAGATTGACTTAAGTTGAACATTTTTTTGACAGCCATCTGTCGCAAACGAATTAGTGTCCAGGGCTCAATCATGTGCTCACTGGCATTTGACACTGCTGCTGTATTTCCGCTCCCGGTAGAGGTAGGACGGCAGCTGCACATGGGCTAAAGCCTTTTGCTGCTTCAACTCGTCAGCCGCGCCGGATTTGAGGTTTAGCTGCCGCGTTATCTTATCGTAATGACCAATCAGCGCCGTGTCATTTGGCCGTAAAATGGTCAAATCTTCGTCTGTCATCAAGGCAAACAAATTATCGAACTGGATAAGCGCTCGTCCTGGGCTTGCTGGATCCGCAATAAAGTCCCTGCCATCCATCGGATGACAGGCAGAAACACCTGCAAGGCTCAGCAAAGTGGGCGCCAAATCAATTTGACTTGCCAGAGGCTCTATCACGCCAGCATTGATTTGCCCTCCGAGGATAAGCCCAGGAATATGGAATTTCTCCACAGGGATCAAATTACTGCCGTAGACTCGGTTGTCATGGTCTGCAACGACCAAAAACACTGTATCCTGCCAATATGCACTCGCTTTCGCTTTATCAAAGAATTGACCCATCGCCCAATCCGCGTATTTGACGGCGTTGTTTGCCGTTGACTTGGGTTCCTCGTGCAATTCAATCCGTCCGTCCGGAAACTCAAAAGGTTCATGGTTGGTTGAGGTAAAGATCAGACTGAAAAATGGCTGGCCTTTAGCATGCATCTGTATTAACTGTTGATGTGCAGTATTAAACAAATCCTCATCACTGGCTCCCCAGCTACCAACAAACTGCGGTGCTTTCATCCGTGGCAAATCGACGACATCGCTAAAACCATTACCGGTGAAGAAACTGCGCATATTGTCAAAATGGGCTTCCCCACCATACACAAACTGCGTCTGATAACCTTGTTGCTGTAAGACCGATGCCAGCGTGGCAAAGCCATTCTGACTATTGGATAGTTTCACCACACTCTGCGCCGGCGTGGGCATAAAACCCGCGACCACCGCCTCAATACCTCTGACTGAACGAGTCCCGGTGGCGTATAAATTATTAAACCAAATACCATCGGCTTTCAGTTTTTCAAGATGCGGTGTGACTGGTACACCGCCAAGTGACTCCACAAAAGTCGCCCCTAAACTTTCTTGCAGCACAATAACTATATTCAGTGGCTTTTGCCGGCTGACTTGCGCTTGCTGCCAGTGCAATGTCGGATATTCCGGATTGGTGTACTGGTAGTCTTTCAGCCATGGCCAGTCGCGTGTTTGTGCAACCATCGCATCTTCTGGCAGTTTACCGTAGACCTCAGTGCTTCTGGCTTCATGCTTGAGGCTGTAGATGGCGTACAGGACCGAATAGCCAGAGTTGATCACCAGTGAATTGACCATGGCATCCGCGGTGATGGCAAACATGGCCGGATTGGCAGGACGATGCTGGGTAGTCGAGCGGATCCCGGCAAAAACGATAAAGACTGCCAGAGGCCAGATTAATGTATGCAGGTTGACCGGCCATAGTTGCAGATCCGCATCAGCAACCCGCAGTAAGCGCCGAAATAGCAGGGCAAGACCTACTGTAATCGCAATCCCAAGGACCAAGGGTAATCTGAAACCATGCCATAAGGTCGAAAACACTTCTTTAGGGTATTTCAGGTATTCAACGTAAAGACGATTGGGCCTGATATCGTATTGCAGTAAAAAAGACGGCGTGGAGAGTTCAAGAAAGACAACGGCAATTAAGACCACCAGACTCCAGCCATAGGTAAAACGGAACCAACTGCGTTTGAGCGGCGGCCAGGCCAGAAACAGCGACAGTAGTACCGGGATAGCCGCCAATAAGCACATTAAAATGAAGTCGGCTCGAACCCCTTGCAACATAATCATACCGAATGACTGCGTCGGCTCCACCCGCTCATATTGCCATAGCACCAATGCGAGACGACTGACGCTTAAACTGAATAATCCAATCCAAATCATCCGGACCAGGTGCACATAAGGCCCCCAGATAGAAGCACTCATCAATTTGTTAAAAACACCATGCTGCATTCATTTCGTCCTTTTTTCACCACGATAGGTAGCCTAAACACCCAAACTTAAGATTCCCTTAAGGCTAGTGATTTAACATAGAATAAACGGAGTTAAAAATATGAAAAATCATCATCAGGGCTGGCGCAGACTTATCAGTGCGGCCAATTATTCAAAACAGGGTTTTATCAGCAGTTGGCACTCTGAGGCTGCGATCAGACAAGAACTGATGGCATTGCTGGTGTTGCTGCCATTTGCTTTTTGGGTTGATGTCAGCGCGGTTGAAAGAGCACTGTTAGTGTTAAGCCTAATGCTAGTATTGGTCGTTGAACTCCTGAACACAGGACTAGAAGCCGTTGTTGACCGGATTGGCTCCGAGTATCACGAGCTTAGTGGCAAGGCAAAAGATATAGGCTCAGCAGCAGTATTAACCATGCTTGTCACAGCGCTCTTAGTCTGGAGCATTATCCTGATCTAAATTGGAGTCAGCTTTATGCGTATTTTATTGGTCGAAGATGATCAGTTGCTTGCGCAAGGTCTGATCGTTGCGCTTGAACGATTGCACTATCGCGTAGAGCATTGCATCTCTGGGAAGCAGGCTTTGCAGGCTGCTCAAAACAGTACATTTGATGTCATGATCCTCGATCTTGGCTTGCCTGATGGGGTCGCACTGCCGGTGATTAGAACCCTCAGGTCCGCACAACTATCACTGCCAATATTGGTACTGACCGCGTGGGATCATCTGGAAACCAAAATTGAAGCGCTGGATGCCGGAGCTGACGATTATGTGCTTAAACCCTGTGATGTCAGAGAAATTGAAGCGCGCTTGCGGGTCATTCTTAGACGGCATCAGCAGCGACATCAGGATATTCTGATGAGTCATGAACTTTTGTTAGACATCCAGCGACATAGCTGCACCTTTAAAGATAAGCCCGTCCACCTGACCAGTCGTGAGTTTTTGCTACTCAAAGAGCTGATGTTACATCAGGGAAAAATTGTCTCCAAGCAGCATTTGGAGGAAATCAACACAGGTTGGAATGGTGATAACGAGGGCAACTCGTTGGAAGTCCATATTCACAATATTCGAAAGAAAACCGCCGCTTATGTGATTAAAACAATCCGCGGTTTTGGTTACACACTGAAGAATCACGATGAAAATTAAAAGTTTGCGGCGCATGCTGCTTCTGAGCATTAACGGCGTCATTTTGCTGTTGATGAGCGTGACCGGCGTCAGTACTTTTTATAGCACTCACCACGAATTGGATGAGTTATTTGATGCGCAGCTTGCCCAGTATGCAAGGTTGGTCCGTCACTTGTTACTCGAAAGAACAGTTGCTACCTCCGTTTCAAATACCGTTATTGAAGTGCCGCGGATTATTGAAGATGGAATCGAGCGCACTTCTGCACAGGAGCGCCACCCAGAAGGGCACAAATATGAGAGTAAAATTGCTGTCCAGGTATGGAGTCAGGACGGGCAGCTACTGTTGCGCTCTGCGAATGCCGGCACGCATCCATTGCAACCAATGGAAGTCGGTTATCATGTTGTCAATTTTGATGGCTATGAATGGGTTGGCTTTAGCTTATTTGCTGAAGACTTAAAGGTCTGGGTATTTACAGCACAACGTGAGGATGTTCGTGGTGAACTCAGCTTTCATCTAACCATTGATCAGTTATTACCACTTAGTTTTGCTGTAATTCCCATTTTTATACTGGTGTGGCTGACAGTCTATTTGGGAACAAGGCCAATCAACGAATTATCCGAAAGACTTGCCGGCAGTGATCCTGCTGATTTAAAGCCTGTAAAAATGGAATTACCCAGAGAGCTGCAGCCTATTCAGCATGCGGTGAATACTTTGCTGGGTGAACTCAAATCTTACATAGCACAAGAAAAACGGTTTATCGCCGATGCATCCCATGAACTTCGAACGCCCCTTAGCATTCTTCAGCTTCACACAGATAACTTAGCCAAATCGCAATCAATGGATGAGATTATGTTGGCAAATGAAGCTATACAAAAAAGTACTAAACGCCTGTCACATTTGGTTTTCCAACTGATGGAGATGCAGAAGCTAGAGCATTTAAGTCATCTGGACAAAAGGCAGATACCGTTGTTAGGAATGATTTCCGATGCAATGGCACAAATCGATGGCAAACACCTTGATAATGTCTGCTGGGATATTCACGTTGGCTCAGAAGTCATATTGTTTGTTGAACCCGCCCTATTTCAGTGCGTCTTGCGCAATCTGCTGGACAATGCAGCAAAATATGCCCGTCCAAATAGCGTGGTCCAGGTGGTATATTCGGAAATGATCACGCAAAACAAACTGACCATTACTAATCAGTTCCCCGATAATTCGAAGCCTGAACTAAAGAGATTAGGAGAGCGTTTTTTCCGGCATGCAGCTCATCAGGATATCGCCGGGTCTGGTCTTGGGTTATCCATAGTACGAAAAGTAGTAGAACTCCATCGAATGAATTTGGCATGGCATATCAGTGATGATAATTACTTCAGCGTTGTGTTAGAAATCCCTGAAAATGTCGTTTAGTTGACGAGTGGTGGGAGTATAGTGGTCTACTCATTCAGGCCTTTTTTTCATATCTGACTTTATAAATACAGGATGCTCGCTGTTTTAACGTTCTGGCAATACGCCGATCTCTCAAGTTTTCGAACGCTGCAGTTCACTTTCAGAGGCAATCATATCCGCTTTCTGTGAAAAGCTGCGATTCGACCATCTCTATTACCATCGTCAGCGATTGGCACTTAGCCGCCTATGGTGGGCTGACGATAAGATTGCTTAGCCTACTGGTAAGGACACGCTTCTTGCTCTGGTTTAAAGCTGTTGCAGGATATAACTGCTATCGCCTTTCGTTCATTTATTGAACTAACCACTAATAGATCTGATAACGCCATGAATCGTAGTCAGCTTATTGATAAACGGATTAACTACAAGAAGATGCCAATTTCAAGTCAACATACGTAAGTCCCGCACAGCACCTGGGACACACAAAAATCAACTTCTGCTGCGGCAGCACCGACAGTCCGTGACCAAGTAATTCAATGAGGTCAATGATCCCTGACTCTGGCGAAATGTCGGCATCTGCTGATTTCAGCAGTATGGTTCTAGTCCCGAACTCCTCCAGATAGCAACACCATCCGTCAGAGAAATCACCGCTCAGTGACGTTTTGGTTACTACCACTGGTCGATCGTTTGCCAGACCATATGAATATGCCAGTCGACTGATATCAATCAACACCAGTCCGTTTAATCCCTTACGTTCATGCGCAGGAACCGCAGTGTAGATATCCATGTGAAGTCCTCACGAATCCAGACGGGGCCCACCGGTATTGGCAACCCACCACTCGCAAAACTCACGCACTGGGTGCGTATAGTCGTCCGGCGCATTCACTAAAAACCACTCCAACACGTGCCGGCAGATCTCGTGGAACCAGTAATTTCCCCAAAAATACGAAAATTCACGCTCGAACCCGGGGTCTCGGTGATGGATTAAAAAGGCCGAGATCCCAGCAAACAAATATTCCGCGCTTGCGAGTGGGCAGATGACCCGCGGTGTTCCAATGTAATCAAACGATAGGGAATACCCAAATAATAACATCGCCGGAATACATCCAAGGTGCGCCAAATGCTGGCAGAATGCCTGCTGTTCGACGGTTTCGAGTGGAAAAAAACCGATCTCACCTTGTTTTGTATATGGGTACAGAAACCGGTTGTGGGACCGATCTTGTTTAATCCCCCGAGCGATTTCATGTAACTGGTCTTCTGACACCAGATTTCCGAGCCAACAGAGCTGCGTTTTTAATTCCATGATTGTATCCACCACATCACTTTGTTCGATGTTCCTGCTCTGTAGTTTTGTGTATCATCCGTTCATCACAGGAGAACAATATGATCCGCTACTACCTACGTCGCTGCATGGACGATTACGAGTTCAAAAACGACACAACACTCACGATCATCCAACTGGCAGAGGCGACAGGGATCCACAGAGCCACTCTGTCAAAAATGTTGCACGAGCGTGGCAGTAACCTGACGACAGATGTCATCGACCGGCTGTGCACATTTTTCGACGTTCCAGTCCAGCAACTGATGGAACATGTTAAATCCGAGCCGGACCACTAATCACACCAAGAACCAATACAGCGCTCCAGGTGATGCCGCAGCTCATGAGCGATCTGCTCCGTTGAAAACGAATCCAATCGCTGTTCACAACAAATGGATTTCCGCATCCAGGCGATCAGGGCCTCACGGTTAGTGCGCTCTTCACCTGTGCCACAGGCCATAATCAGCTGCCGCCCACATGGGTCAATGTTCAGTGCAGCTAACAGTGACTCAACAACGTTCTGAATACGCCGCGAGAGTTTTTGACGTTCTTGCATGTTGATGAACATGCTCATGGTCGTGATTTCTGTCATTTGTACGCTCCCCTCAGAGCAAGTTTCAAATGAATGTCCGTCATCAATTGATGTTCAACACCACGATTGCCTCCTGCACATTACACAACTCACGCTACTCAAAGCGGTTGAGAGTGAAGGTCAGCTATTCGTTACTGTTGAATGCGGATATGTTTGTGTTCGGGGGGGCTCTGGGTTTCATAGATGGTGCTCCTAGTCAGTACCATCCATGGTGTTCAAAACGTTATCGGTCTGAGGTCTCTTGGCACGTCGCCTCCTCATAAAGGTAGATCAAAATAGACGCATGTCAATTATAATCGACATTATTTTGCTATTTTGACGTTATTCCTCTTTCTGACAGCATGTTTGACGCTCTCAGGCATTGGATCCTCCAACCTCTGAGCGTTAAAACCCATTGCGACAACGTTGTGAGTATATTGAACAAACCGCAGCTCATACTGTCTCAACTTTTCTTGCAGCGCGGCATTTTGCGCTTCGAGTAACAAGCACTTTTGTTCTAACTCCGTCGTCTCCAAACGACGAGCAGGCTTTACAGCGGTTTGAGCCCCACGCATTTTTTGTAATGCCTGCTTTGCTGCGCGATATGCTTCTTTTATTTGTGGATGTTTACAAAGCGTCTGATAGGGCATCCCACAGACGCTCTCTAAATCCTGCCAGCTGAACCGATCGCCTAAAGCGCCACTTGCATACGTGTTACAAAGATGTACCAGTTTTCCGACCACGGCCTTGGTTAATTTTACGGTTGGCATAGAGCCTCCTGAATACCGGCGCAACGCGCCGGTAATTGCACCAGTGGATTAAAACGCTTCACATCTGTCGCGACCATTGGGGAAAATCGTTACGATTTGCCCCACTTCATACTGGTCATCTTGCTCAATCGCCAAGGCTGCCTCACACCCAGCAAGAAACCGTTGATGGTGAGCTAACCAGACATGAGCATTCGTCAGTCCATCGTCTACATCAAACTGTGCAGTCTCGATCTGCAACTCCGCCTGCGCTTTCATCTCGGTAATTTGTGCAACTTCTGCCGGGTTACCCTTTTGCCTCCTGTAATGCTTACACTTGTTGAGGCAGGCATAGTGTTTGCCACAGGGCTCCTGAGTATAATCATGCCTACATCGTCCGATACTCATGAAATGGCTTGAGCCCCTCGACTCCAGTTCGGCCATCAACTCATCCGGCTCCAGCAGTGGAAACCGGCTGATCAATCCAACCACCTGTGCAGCATCCAACTCGCTATTCTTCGCCTCGTATTTTGGCGCAAACTTGCTCTGGAACTCATGCAACCCCCTTGCAGCCTCTACCGCGTGCTGCTCAGACGAGGAATGGTCATACCATTGATTGTCGCGCACGCCCGCTCGCAAGAAAAATTTGGCAATATCTTCCTGTGAGAACTGTGCTGACTGCTGCATAATGGTATTGAGCAGGTGACGGAATTGATGTGTTCGGATACCACCTGGTTCGAGATTCAAACCATCAAACTGATAACGCTCAAAGATGGTCTGGATCCGTTTTTCCTGCTTCGACAGCCGGCTGATATAGTTCCGTCCACGAAAGCCATCCTGGATCTGAGTGCCTGCCAGGGGGAGCGGGAACATTTTAAGGGAGCCCCTGCTGTGCTCGAACTTAAACTGTAGCGTGAGCAGCTCCCAAAAATGGACCGACTGGGCTTGCGGACCAAACCCAGCGGCCATGTTCCCTAATTCCTGCCGATATGCGCGAGCCACCCCATGGTGAATATCCCGAATACAAAAAGTGGTTTTTTTCGATGCCGAGCTGACATGCCGTACAATACCCAGTCGTTCCAACTGCGTGATGAGATTGGACGTTTTATCAAAATTGAAATGAGCCGCCAGTTCTGTCGCAAGCACAATGTCGTCATCATCAAAGCCGTCCAGAGCAGGCCAACGGGATTCGTTCAGCAGCATCGAGCAATAGTATCGGGCTTCGCTACTCAGGATCTTCAGTCGTTCAACCGCCAAGAACGCCGTATCTGTCAAACTGGCTGGGATGATCTTGGAATCCCAAACAAATCGTTTTCGCGCTAACACCCCCATCCGCAACATTTTGCCGGTACGGCCGTCAAATGTTATCTCAAGAGGGGCTTCGTCGAATTCGTCTTTGCTCGGAATACATCCCACATGCAAACCACAAAACTCATCCATACGAAGACCTGTGCACAGGAGAATAGCCCCCATACATACCAGCATTTTATCAGCCTGCTCCAGCTCATCATAATGCTGCCACAGGGCCGCCAAATGAGTGAGATAGGCAGATTTGGGGAGCTGCTCGGCTTCTAGTACAGTCGTTTTTTTGCGGACATGCCGTTGCTCTGTTGTCCCTGTGTTCTGGGGGCGAGGTATTGGATTGTGCCATTCAAACACCATGCAGAGTTCAAACAAATTGAGCTTTGCAGCAATGGCCCCCAGATGCTCGCCGGTTCGATACAGTGTTGACTGCTGCTCACCCCGATCCATGGCCATCTTCAACGCAAGGTCAAAGTGGAGCCCATTAATTTGATGGATCGCCGTCAGCTGGTATTGAGAGAACACGACATCCAGGTATCGGAATGCACGCATCCAAATCATATGCGCACCATGGGTGATCGGACTGGAGAGATGATTCAAAACAACCGTTCCTTTAACGAGGTCCAACAGCGGTTGAGAAAAAGGCTGCTGTGCCTCCACAGCGGCTTTTTGTTTCTTCCCTAATCCATTGAACTTCGTGAACAAAATATTGCTTTTGTGCGAGGCTTGTCTGGCCGATTGGGTCGACTCGTAAGCCGAGATCTCCCAGACATCCTGGCTCCAATCAACCGTTGGAAAGACATGGTTAATTTGTTGCTTCGCGTAGTGAACAAACTTCTCATAACGCGCCACATCGTTGTCATTTGGTGACCACAGTTGTTTAAGCTCTGCAGAAATGACGTCTACTTTCAATAAGGCGTTTGATTTACTCATGGCGAGCCTCCAATGTGTTCACTAATTCTTCGCATGCTTTGATGTGCGGTGCATTAAAGAGCTCTGGAGGTGCATCATCGCCAAACCAGATTTTCACGTCGGTTTTCATGCTATCCAAAACTTCCCGATGACGTTTGGAATCATTACACGCTTCGAATTTCGGACAGACATAACAAGCATTCGGTGGGGTCAAATCACATGGTGCCCCCTTGGCACACATCCCAATGCCAACCAAACGACGCAATTTGTCGGGTCCAAACACGGTGTTGGGGACCGTTTTGTCGATCAAGGTATTGAGGCTGATTTGGCCTCTGAAGTAGGACAAAATGTCCTTAAATTGCTCCTGAAAAACCAGATCGAGTTTTTGTGCAAATGACATCCCCAGCTGGTAATACACCATCACATGTTGAAGATCTTCATGATCCAAAAGCTCCGCCAACTCTACGATTGGAACGCCAAGTGCAGCGGCCTTGGTTGCAAATGTTTTGCGTAATCGACGCGGCGTGATTTTGATGTCAAAGGGGGTTTTACCTTCTCTGGCCCGCGCCACGTTAATCACACCAAACAACTTTCTCAACATGGGGATGACAGATTCTGACCCGAGCGTTTGAACATAGGGCCGGTGCACTTTGCCGTCCTGATATCTTCGCTTCAATCTCACCCGTGAAATTTCAAAGATAGGCTGTTGAGCAAACGGCAGGAGCTGGTGACCAAAGTCAGCGCACATCGCGAACGACTTTGCGCGCTCTGCTTCTTTGTAACGGATGAACTTCTCCAACATTTCGCCAAGAAATGTCGGTAACTGACGGGATTTGAACCTGGAGCGTGGTAATTCATGCCGTTTCTTCACTGACGGAACGTTCAGCACATAGGTTCGTGTTCCGGTCTGTTCATCAACGTTGACTAAAAAATCTGAGTTCATCAGCAAAACCAGTTGCTTACTGCGAAGCCCGAGAGTGATAAACAACCACACACTGAGCAGCCCCCGATAGCAGTCGTGATCGACGTCAATACGACATTCACGCAACACCTGATTCAATGCTTCAAGCTCCTGAGCTCTGAGCGGACTCCGATGAGGGAAATAACTGAGAATATCTGCGCCTTTTAGATTTCCGCGGAATCTGAACACTCCCAGAGCTTGTGCGGTCTGGTAGTCGAATGAAGATAACCCCATCACATAACTGCGTCGGTACCAGTAGCGCAGGGCATTGAGGGCATGCTCATCCCGTTGAGTGCGGTTGAGATAGATGTATTCAACGAGTTGGTCACTCAAGAGATCGGTCAGTGATTCCTCATCCAAATCTCTCCAACTACATTGTGAGAGGAATCGGGAAACAGCATCGAAAGTATTCCTGATAGTCAAAGGTGATTTGCCAGGTAACTCTCGGGCAAAGAAATGTTTAAGGTTGTTCAGCAATTCGTCAGGGATCAAGTGTGACACTTGTTGGCTGCCAGCTTCTTCATCCGTCGGCGTGGTCTCAAAGAGGTCGCTTTGTTGATGTTCGGGTAGAGATTTAAACGTGATCTCTAACCGCTTGAAGTTGAGGGATACAGGAGCAGTTTCGCCGATGTTCCAAGCATCTCCGGATGTAATAATCGGCCGTAGTCTGGATTCGACAACGGGGATATTAAACGGTTTGTATGGACGGCGTTCAATGAAGGGTAAATGGCGACTTTTGCGGTCGATACGATCGAATTGCATCATAGTTACTTCTCTCAGCAATTAGACCACCAATGACATTCGAAAGAATGCCATACAAGACGATGAGCATATTTATGGATGCCCAAACGGCCTGGTAGTCTAGGAATTACCAGACGAACCAAAGTTCGAATGGCTTTTTTCGCTCCACCAGTCTTTCAACCGGTTTAGCGACCCTCGTGAACCATCTAAGGTTCGCGTGCCAAGAGTTGCGTGATGCACACTCTATACGTCTAAAATTAACAGGAGCGTATTGCCCTAGTTCAGTGTTACTGACTATTGATTACGGGGACCGATAAATCCCGACAACCAGCCAGCGTCCTACACTTTCGCTTTTGATTGATAACCCTGTGTATTTAACAATACACGACCATTTTTATTCTGTCATTCCGGACAGAACATACATCATATTTTCGTCGATGGAAAAAAACAAGTAAGTCGGGCGACTCACTTGTCATATTTAACCATAAGATGCTCATGGACTTTTAGCAAGGCCAAGTGCGCAGAAAAAATAATTTGTTTTGCCGTATAGAGTTCATGCTGATTGCTAGTCGGCGACCAACCACCCATGTAACGGAGAACTTGCTTCCAATTTTCCTCGGCCTCTTTACCGCCTTTATCGCTTTCACCGCCTTTTAGAACTCTCAACAATTCTTCCATCATTGAGTACCGGAATCGGTGAGCCTGGATTTTTGAAAAGACAGGTTTTGCAGCATTGCCGACAGACTCTATCCGCGACAATATTTTGTAAAGTCCCCCGATACTTAATGGTGCTGGAGATTTATCAGAGTTAAGGAACAGAAAGGCGGCAGCACGCTGCGCTGCGCGTCCCCGGAATCGTCGACCATTACGGATATATTGATCAATTCTTTCCGCCAATTTTTCAGAGATCGGCAGCTTTCTTGAGGTCGTTTTGGCTTCCGGCGGACGACTACGTGGATCTTCATCGAGGTACACGTTTTGGTTTACGACGAGAAAATGCAGCATCCCGAATTGAATATCTAACTCTTTGACCACCGCATTACAACGCAAAGACAGCAACTCGCCAACCCGGATCCCGGTTTGGAACAGTATGTTGATGATTAACCAATTTCGCTCCCGAACTCGTTGTTGAAATGGATTTTTTTCATTCAATGGGTGGATCAACTCCAGCATCGCTAACCGCTCAGGATGTGAGAATCCCTCCCTTCTATATGGAGGCATTCTTACATGGTTACTCATCAAAAAATCGCGCAAATCGTAGAGCCAAGCCTGTACCCGCATAATGTACTTATCTCTCTCACGGCGCTGATTACCGAAAGTCCGCATCAGAAACGATAAGAATTTCAGGATCTCTCGACATCGGTCCCTGAACATATCTGCACTCACATACAAATCGTCCTTGGTCGGAGTTGCCCGATAGCGCATCTTAATCAGTAGTGCTTGCTGTTCAAAGTCCTCCAATCCTTCTCCTGACTTGACCCGATCCAACAAATCGATTTTTTGATCTTGTGCCCAATTCAAGAGTTTCACCACGGTACTCGCTCGGCGAGTCTTCGTGTTGTATGACTGGTTATGGATCTGGGCAAAATAAAGATTGGGCAACAATGGCGGGAGCCCTGCATCATCATTGATCAGAACCTGCCGCTCGCCATTTTCCAACACCACACTGTCAAGGACATATGCCATCTCGGTACCTCCTGATGCGCCTGTCAGGACTTTAGCACTATCGGATGAAAAGTCAAAAATACAATTAAAACATGAACATACTTTTATTATGTTACACAGGTTTTTGATGAAATCCTGAAAAGGGCAAGGCAAACGGTTGAAACAACGGTGTAGAACAGGGATGAAAAACGGAGAGGACTTTTATAATAATGCAGGACTTTTTGAGCAAAAATCCGCAAAAAAGGCGGTCAAAATTATACGTTATAAAATAAAAGGTAACGCTACCACGATTGTTAGCAAAATGTTTGGTTATACTTTTTAAAACATAACGTAGCAGGTAAGTGATTGATTTATCTGCTTACCTGCGTTAACCATTTTGGTTTTACGTTATAATATTATAAAGGTTGGAGTCAGAACGGAATATCGTCATCAAAATCGATTGGCGGTTCCATCGGGCCACGTTGCTGGCCAAAACCGCCTTGTTGTGGCTGGTTAAAACCTTGTTGTGGCTGATTGTAGGCCGGTTGTGCCGGCGCCTGGTTATAGGCTGGCGCTGCGGCAGCCGGAGCTGGCTGGTTAAAGCCTTGTTGGGCTGCAGCCGGTGCACGGTTATACCCCTGTTGCGCCGCCGGAGCTGCCTGTGGTGCGCGATTTTGTGGTGCCTGGTAAGCTTGTGCCGGAGCAGCCATGCCGCCCATTGCCGCGCCTGCGCCCATACCTGGTGCGCCACCCATTTGAGCACTTTGGCCTTCGCCACGGCCGTCTAACATTTGCAGTTCGTTGGCGATAATTTCAGTGGTGAAACGCTCAACGCCCTGCTGATCCTGCCACTTACGCGTACGCAGACGACCTTCAATATAAACTTTGCTGCCTTTACGCAGGTATTCACCGGCGATCTCGGCTAGACGCTGATAGATCACCACACGGTGCCATTCGGTCTGTTCTTTTTTCTCATTGGTTTGTTTGTCAGTCCAGGACTCAGAAGTTGCAATGGTGATATTGGCCACTGCACCGCCGGTTGGCATGTAACGAACTTCAGGATCTGCACCTAAGTTACCGATCAAAATGACTTTATTAATTCCACGCGCCATGCGCATTCTCCTGATTAACTGTGACGACTCAGCAGCGCTTCGACCTGTTTCGGGTCAAAACCGGCGGAGCTGACTTTTAAATAACAGCGTTGTTCGTTGACGACCACTGTCGCTTCCAGCACACCGTTGAGGCTGCTGAGCTGGCTGACCAGCGTTTTGGCGGTGGCGTCATCGACGTCACCAACCAGATAAGATAAGCGTTGGGCCCGCTGCGGGACTTGCATGCGGCGAGCCAGAAAAAGCCATATTAAACCAATTCCGCCAGCGAGGGCAAACACGCTTGCTGCACCAAACTGGCCGGAAATAATGCCACCGAGCACACCGCCTAAAAAGGCGCCAAAAAACTGCAAACTGGCATAAATGCCCATCGCGGTGCCTTTCTGACCGGCCGGTGCAATCCGTGACACCAGCGCTGGCATACTGGCTTCCAGATAGTTAAACCCAGTGAAAAAAACCAGCAGCGCAATCGCCAGCGACCACAACCCGCCATTAATCATTAACAATAAACTTACAATCAGCAAGCCAATCGCGAATAAAAAATAACCTTTTTCCTGTTGCCGCCGCATCGACAAGATCATCAGCGGCACCATCAGCACAAATGCCGCGACAAATACCGGCAAATACACCTGCCAGTGTTCTGGCGCAGCCAGGCCATCGGCCTGCAATTGTGAGGGCAGTACGACAAAAATCGCCGTCAGCAATAAATGCAAAACCAGCACACCCAGATTCAGTAAACGCAGCTGTGGATGGCGGAACAATTCCAGAATAAAACCAGGCCGGGCCAGCGCTTCACTGTCGATGGCCTGTTGCTGCGTTTTCGGCACTATGGTCAGGACGATCACGATGCCGGCCAGCGCCAGCGCGGCAGTAAACCAGAAAATGGCACTGAGCCCACCGACGGCGGCAATGGCCGGGCCGGCAATCATCGACACCGCAAAAGACAAGCCAATGGTCGCGCCGATCACTGCCATCACTTTCGGTCTTTGTTCTTCCCGCGTGACGTCGGCCGCCAATGCCAGCACGGCGCCGGAAATAGCGCCCATGCCCTGCAAAATACGTCCGATGGTGACGCCATACACAGAATCAGCCAGCGCAGCAACCACAGAGCCCACGGCAAACATCGTCAGGCCGAGTAACATCACCGGGATACGGCCGATCCGATCCGACAACCAGCCCATCGGGATCTGCAAAATGGCCTGGGTCAGGCCATAAGCACCAATGGCGAGGCCGATCCAGAACGGCGAAAAGCCGATAAGGTCTTTGCCATAGATAGCAAACACCGGGATCAGCATAAATAATCCCAACATACGGAACGCAAATACCAGCGCCAGCGAAATCGCGGCCCGCCGTTCCAGTGCGGTTAAATTTTGCATCAGTGATGGATCTCAAATCGATTCAGACAGCGCCAGCGGCAGAGAAAAGCGTGGCGACAAAAGAGTGGACGATTGTAACACAGGCGTTTAGCTGTCGGCAGCAATGCCGGCGAATTCGATACGGTCGCGGCCATTCTGTTTGGCACGGTACAACGCCTGATCCGCCAGCCGTAACTGGCGGCCAAAATCATAATCCGGACCAAACACGCTGACGCCAATACTGATCGTCAGCTGATAATCTTCCGGCATCGACGCCGGCCACTCCAGCTGACGGATACCATCTAACAAACGCTGAGCGGTGACTGCCGCCATGTCGCGATTCGCGGCCGGTAAAAAAACCAGGAACTCTTCACCACCAAACCGCGCCAGCACATCGCTTTGGCGCAGCATGGTCTTGATTGCCAGCGCCGTTTGCACCAGTACCAAATCACCGCCGTCATGACCAAATTGATCATTGACCCGCTTAAAGTGATCCAGATCGAGCATCAACAATGCAGCCGGCTGCTGGTGCCGCTGTAAATAAGCCAGACTGCTATTAACAGCTTCCGTCAGGCCACGCCGGTTTAGCTGACCGGTCAGCGGGTCCAACACCGCTTCCGCTTTTAAACGTTGTTGGGTTTCTTCCAGATAACCGGTAATGACAAATAGACCGTAGGCCGCCATGATGCCGGGCCACAACACCTGAGATACCAAATAGCCGGACAAGATCCAGTCTTCGTGGATCTCAACAGTGACGGTTCGTAACACACAAACCAGAAACCAACACAACATCACCACGGCAAAGCCCTGATCCGACACGGTACGGTTGGGCTTCTGATACCAGAACAGCCAGGCGATCGGCAACGCGACAATCGCCGTGATCAGCGTCATAAAGTGCAACGAGGTATATTCCATCTGCTGCAGATTCAGCCAGGTATAAATACCGGCCTGCAGCAGGATCATCAGCACTAACAACGGCCATGGCACCGTTTTATTGCAACGACTGAAAGCAAAAGCCAGCAATAACCAGAAGTTGGTTGCCGCTGCCAGACTGGAAATCAATAACAACAACGGCTGCATTGGCCACAAATAAAATAACCAGCTCAATGCATCACAGCCAACAGCGAGCTGAAACAAGCGTAAACTGCGCACATCAGCCTGTGGTGGATCGACCCGCGTGCTGGCAATTAAAATCACCAGAGCCAGCTGCATCATGGCTAAGGTGTAAATCTGTTCTGTCGTCATATCTGTCGTTGAACTACCTGCAGAAAAAAGCGTTAACAATTCACCTTAGGCGCAGGGCCCGACAAAAGCAACAGAGCGCGCCTCTTTGTGCGGTCCGACTTGCTGAAAGGGTTGTATTTATATACAGTGTTCTGACAAATAACAGTGTCTGGTCTGATCCGACCGGCCGCTGCGCGCATAGCCGTCTGACCATCCCGGATCAGTGGCTGTGCTGACCGGCTTTGACTGCACTTTTGCCTGAGAATCTTATGCACAAAATTGACATCCGCGGCGCCCGTACTCACAACCTGAAGAATATTTCGCTGGAGATCCCGCGCGACAAACTGATTGTGATCACCGGCTTGTCCGGTTCGGGTAAATCGTCATTGGCCTTTGATACACTGTACGCCGAAGGCCAGCGTCGTTATGTCGAGTCGTTATCGGCGTACGCCCGCCAGTTCCTCAGCCTGATGGAAAAACCGGATGTGGATCATATCGAAGGCCTGTCGCCGGCTATTTCGATTGAACAGAAATCGACGTCACACAACCCGCGTTCGACCGTCGGCACTATCACCGAAATCTACGACTATCTGCGGCTGTTATTTGCCCGCGTCGGTGAGCCGCGCTGTCCGACCCACGATCTGCCGCTGGCCGCGCAAACCATCAGCGAGATGGTCGACAAAGTGGTGTCATTCCCCGAAGGCAGCAAACTGATGGTGCTGGCGCCTGTGGTGCAAGAACGTAAAGGCGAACACGTCAAAACGCTGGAAACCTTAGCGGCCCAGGGTTATATCCGCGCCCGCATCAATGGCGAAGTCTGTGATTTATCCGATCCGCCAAAACTCGACTTACACAAAAAACACACCATCGAAGTGGTGATTGACCGGATCAAAGTACGCGACGACATCAAACAACGCCTGGCCGAAAGTTTCGAGACGGCGCTGGAGTTATCCGGCGGTATCGCCAAAGTGGCGTCGATGGACGACCCATCGGCTGAAGAGCTGATTTTCTCCGCCAATTTCGCCTGTCCAACCTGTGGTTATTCGATGGCTGAACTCGAGCCGCGACTGTTTTCCTTTAACAATCCGGCCGGTGCCTGCACCGCCTGTGACGGCCTGGGTGTGAAACAATATTTCGACGCCAATAAAGTCATTGTTGATGCGGCGCTAAGTCTGGCCGGCGGCGCTATTCGCGGCTGGGATAAACGCAATTTCTATTATTTCCAGATGTTGAAGTCACTGGCCGAGCATTATGGTTTTGATGTTGACGCGCCTTTTAGCAGCCTCAAAGCAGAACAGCAACAGGCCATTCTGAGTGGCAGTGGACGTAAAGAGATTGAATTCAAATACTTAAACGATCGTGGCGACATAGTTCTGCGCAAACATCCGTTTGAAGGCATTTTGCCGAATATGGAGCGGCGTTATCACGAAACCGAATCCAATGCGGTGCGCGAAGAGCTGGCGAAATACCTCGCCACCACCACTTGCCCGGTCTGTGAAGGCTCACGCCTGCGGGAAGAAGCACGTCATGTGTTTATTGGCAAAACCAATCTGCCCAACATCGTCGAGCTGTCGATTGGCGATTGCCACCAGTTTTTCGTCGCGCTGACACTGACTGGCCAAAAAGCCAAAATCGCCGAAAAGATCCTGAAAGAAATTCAGGATCGGCTGATGTTCCTGGTCAATGTCGGCCTGAACTATCTCAATCTGTCGCGCAGCGCCGAGACTTTATCCGGTGGCGAAGCGCAGCGTATTCGTCTGGCCAGTCAGATTGGCGCCGGTTTAGTCGGCGTGATGTACGTGCTGGACGAGCCGTCGATTGGTTTGCATCAACGCGACAACGACCGCTTGCTCGGCACCCTGACGCACCTGCGTGATCTGGGCAATACCGTCATTGTGGTCGAACACGACGAAGACGCGGTGCGCCTGGCCGACCATATCATCGACATCGGCCCCGGTGCCGGCGTGCACGGCGGTTATATCGTCGCGCAAGGCACTTTGGCAGACATCGAGGCGGCGCCTGAGTCGCTGACCGGTCAGTATCTATCCGGCACGCGCAAAATCGCCGTACCAGACACGCGGCACAAAGGTAAAAAAGGCAAAGAACTCAAAGTATTGGGCGCGACCGGCAACAACCTGAAAAACGTCGACCTCAGCATTCCGTTTGGCGTGCTGACCTGTATCACCGGGGTGTCCGGTTCCGGCAAATCGACGCTGATCAACGACACGCTGTTTCGCGTCGCGCACAAAGTGCTGAATAAAGGCGAGGGCGACGACCCGGCCGCGCACCGCGCCATTGAAGGCCTGGAGCATTTTGATAAATGTGTCGACATTGACCAGAGCCCGATCGGCCGCACGCCACGTTCCAACCCTGCCACCTACACTGGTATTTTCACCGCGGTGCGCGATTTATTCGCTGGTACACAAGAAGCGCGTTCACGCGGTTATCAGGTCGGCCGTTTCAGTTTTAACGTCAAAGGCGGACGCTGCGAAGCCTGTCAGGGCGACGGGGTGCTGAAAGTCGAAATGCACTTCCTGCCGGATGTGTACGTACCTTGTGATGTCTGTAAAGGCAAACGTTACAACCGCGAAACGCTGGAAGTGAAATACAAAGGCAAAAACATCCACGAAGTGCTGGAAATGACTGTAGAAGATGCGCGCCAGTACTTCGACAGCATTCCGGCCATTTCGCGCAAATTACAAACCCTGATGGATGTGGGCCTGACCTACATCACACTCGGCCAGTCGGCGACGACACTGTCCGGCGGCGAAGCGCAGCGCGTCAAACTGGCGCGCGAACTGAGTAAACGCGATACCGGCAAAACGCTGTATATCCTCGACGAACCGACCACAGGCCTGCACTTCTACGATATTCAGCAACTGCTGAACGTGCTGCATAAACTGCGCGACGCCGGCAATACAGTAGTGGTCATTGAACACAATTTAGACGTGGTTAAAACCGCTGACTGGATTGTCGATTTAGGCCCGGAAGGCGGCAGCGGCGGCGGCGAAATCCTGATCGCCGGCACCCCGGAACAAGTGGCCGCCTGCGACAAGTCTTACACCGGACAGTATTTAAAGCCGTTGCTGGCAAGAGGGTAATCTCAGCAGGCACGCGATATCTATCATTCGCGGGAATAGCATATTCCCGCTGCTTTTCCTGCCATTTTTCAGCCACTTCCGGTTGCGGCCCCGCGTAAACAATGAAATATTGATACATCTGCTCCAGGCGCCGCGTGGGTTTAGCTGGCGCCGCGTCATTTCATAAGGAAAGTTGCATGGCACATCAATGGCGTTTTTTCCGCTCCGGCGGTTTTGATCAGGTCCGGCTGGACAAAATTGAGGACTGGCAGCAGCTGTCGTCTTTGGATCCGAAACTGTGGGCGGCGCTGAGTTGCCCGGTCAAAGGGCTGGAGTTTGATCCGCGGACTATGGCGTATTTAGACAGTGATAATGACGGTCGGGTGCGGATTGATGAAATCAAAGCGGCGGTGAGCTGGGCCTTGTCAGTGCTGCAAAGGCCAGAAGTGTTACTGCAGGGGAACGAACTGCCATTAAGCGCGATTTGCAACCAAAGTGAAGCCGGCCAGAAGTTGCTGGCATCCGCCAAACGTATCCTGCAAAACCTCGGTAAAACCGACGCGACCCAGCTGACGGTTGATGACACTGCGGATCTGGCGCTGATTTTCCCGGCCGATCAGCTGAATGGCGATGGTATTGTCACGGTAGAACTGGCCGGCAGCGAGGCGCTGAAACAGCTGATCAGCACCCTGCTCGAGCTCGGCATTCAAAGCACAGACCGCAGCGGCGCTCTGGGGATTAATCAGGAACAGCTGGATCTGTTTGTCGCCGACGGCCTGGCTTTGACCGCGTGGCAACAAAGCGGTGCCGACATCCAGACCACGCTGGGCGCGGCAACAGACGAAGCCTGGCAACTGCATAGCAGCCTGCACGCCAAAGTGACCGACTATTTCACCCGTTGTCAGTTGGCTGCATACGACGCCAACGCCACAGTGGCACTGAATGGCAGCGCCGAAGATTATGCTGCGCTGTCGCGTCAACTGTTGTCACAGGCATCCAGCGACACCAATCATTTACCGCTCGCCACCGTCAGTGCTGACGGCAAGCTGGCACTGCACAAAGGCGTGCATCCGCACTGGGCGGAAGCACTGGCCCGTCTGGCCGAACTGGCCGGCGCGCTGTGGGGCGACGTCAAACACATCAACAGCAAAGACTGGCAACAACTGACCGATACACTGCAGCCCTATGCCGACTGGCAGGCGCTGCGGCCGGTCAGTCAGGCTGCCACGCTGGCGCCTGAGGTATTAGCGGCGTGTCTCGATACTCAGGTGGTCGCTGCAGCCAACGAATTAATCGCACAGGATCTGGCGCAGCAGACTGAAGCCGAATCGGTACTGGATGTCGACAAACTGATCCGTTATCAGGCGTATTTACGCGATTTATTGCGTAATTTCGTCAGTTTTGAGAGTTTCTATAGTCTGGAAAAACCAGCGATTTTCCAGAATGGCCGCTTGTATATCGACGGACGCAGCTGTGATTTATGTCTGAACGTCAATGACGCCGGCAAACACGCCAAACTGGCCGGTTTAAGCGGCATGTATCTGCTGTATATCGATTGTGTGCGCAGCAACGGTGAGAAAAAATCTATCGTCGCCGCAATGACCGCCGGCGATGCCGGCAATCTGATGGTCGGCCGCAATGGCGTGTTTTATGACCGCGCCGGTGCAGACTGGGATGCGACCGTGACCCAGATTGTCAGCAATCCAATCAGTATCCGCGAAGCTTTTTATACGCCTTATCAGCGCATCGGCCGGATGATTTCTGATCAGATCCAGAAGTTTGCCGCTGCCAAAGACAAAGAGATTGAAAGCAAAAGCGCCAGTGGCGTCGGCGAAGCCGCCAAAGCGGCCGAAACACCGGCGCCGGCCAAGCCGCCGGCACCTTTTGATGTGGCCAAATTCGCCGGTATTTTTGCTGCCATTGGTTTAGCTATTGGTGCCATCGGTACGGCAATGGCGGCGGTCGTCACCGGTTTCCTTGGGCTGGTCTGGTGGCAAATGCCGCTGGCGCTGCTCGGCCTTGTGTTGTTTATTTCCGGCCCGTCGATGTTAATGGCCTGGTTTAAACTGCGCGCGCGTAATCTGGCGCCGCTGTTGGATGCCAACGGCTGGGCGGTGAATACCAATGCCAAACTCAGCATCAAATTCGGCACCCGCTTAACCGCATTGGCAAGCTTACCAACCGGCGCCAGCCGGTCGCTGACCGATCCGTTTGAAGAGAAAAGTAACTCGGGCTGGTGGCTGATTTTAATCGTGATTGTGGTCGCGACCTGGGTGTTCTGGCGGCAGGGCTTGTTGGCGGCGTGGTTGTAGTGATGACCGACGGGCTCTGATCGTACGCCATGTGATGGCCAGCGGCTGCGCTTGCACGTACCTATAACCCGTTGATTAATAAGCATGACTCAGCGCGGCGTGAATATGCGCCGCGCCTGTTCTTTAAAGGCTTCGCCGATGCGGATCTGCTGCTGGTTACTGAGCCGCAGCATCTGACTGTCGAGGCTCTGTACCTGACGCGGATTCACCAGAAATGATTTATGTACCTGGACAAAGCCATAGCCAGCGGTCTGTTCGCTGATGGCTTTAAGCGTGGCGCTGACCAGCGTCATCCGCTCGCCTTGCCACACTTTGACGTAGTTGCCATAGCCTTCAAAACAACAAATCGTCTCTAAATCAAAGCGGCGTAATTCACGGTCGACTTTCAGTACAATCTGTTCGTTCCCTAATGCCGCTGCGGGCACAGCCACTGGTACCGGCAACCCGGCGCGCCGCCGCACTTTATCCAGCGCCAGTGCCAGGCGTTCACCGCTGAGCGGCTTTAACAGGTAATCGGTCACATCCAGCGCAAAACCATCAAGGGCGTAGTCGGCATAAGCCGTCACCAGAATCACCTGTGGCGGTTTTGCCAATAGCTTCAGCATCTGCAGGCCAGTTAATACCGGCAGCTGAATATCCAGCAACAACAGGTCTATAGGGTCCGTCGCCAAGGCAGCCATTGCCTCTGCTGCGCTGTAACAGCGGCCAGCCACCTCCATATCCTCATGTACGGCCAGATGATGCAACAACACCTGATGGGCTAATGGTTCATCATCGACGATTAATAGTTTAAAAGGCGCACTCATGGCAGCTCCGGCCACAGCGGCAGCTGTAATTCGGCATGCCAGCATAACGGATTGTCCGGGGCCGGACCGCTCTGCAGCATAAAATCAGAACCGTATAACAACTGCAAACGCCGGCGCAGATTCTCCAGCCCCATGCCCGCACCAGTCGCGCCTGCAGCCTGATCTGGCAGCGTATTGCGGCAAATAAACACCAGCCGCTGCTGCGTAACGGAGGCCGACAGCCAGATTTGACTGGGCGCAGCGCTTGTCTCCACACCATGTTTATAGGCGTTTTCAACCAGCATGATCAGTAACAGCGGTGGCAACTGCCAATGGCTTTGCGCCGCAGAAAAATCGATATGCACACTGGTTTTATTGCTGACCCGCAGTTGCTGCAGATCGAGATAATGCTGCAGATAGTCCAGCTCCTGCGCAAGCGTCACACGCGCCTGCTGGCCCTGATACACCACATAACGCAGCAAATCCGCCAGCTTCAGCACCAGCTGCGGCGCCGCGTCTGACTTCAGCAAACACAGCGCATACAGGTTATTTAACGTGTTAAACAAAAAATGCGGATTGATTTGCTGTTGCAGCAATTGCAGTTCAGTGCGGACCTGCTGATGACGTAGCTGTGCCAGCGCGTTGTCCTGCTGCTGGCGTTCAAAAGCCAGTATCAGTGGCGTCGAGAGCAGCCACTGCAGCAGCATGTAATTAAAATTGTACCAGTCAAAAGGGTTGTGATCTCCGCCCGGCACGGCGGGCACTGCCACGCCATGGTTCATTGGCAATTGCAACAACAGCCAGCTCAGCGGCGCGTAGCTCGCTAAAATCAGCAATATACTCAGCAGCACAAAAGTCAGCAGACCCTGCTGCGCCAACACCTGGCGGATTAAATAATATCGCGTCAGCCAATAACAACCGAACATCACAGCCGCCATCACAGCAAATTGCCACAGATACCACAGCCACAGAACCGGCTGTGCAGCTATCCGCGACCAGTCAACACGCGCCGGGATCGGCTGCACAGCAAAGCCGGGCGAATGGGAAGTCAGTAAACAAGCCCAGGCCAAAGTCCAGAGGCCAAGTAACAGCAGCAGCGCCGCATCGAGCGACCAGAGCCGCGACCAGCCGGTCAGCGGCCCGCTGCGTTGCCGGCGCTGATAAGCCAGATGGCACCAACACAATAACGACAACATGCTAACCAACAGCCAGTCTGTTACCTCGAAGCGAAAGGCCAGCGTGCTGCTTTGGCTCCAAAACCACCAGCACGCCGGATATAACAGAAAAGCGGCGGACCAAATTAAAACCAGCTTTGTCGTGTGTCGTCTGGATATCGCCGCGCCGTCGCCCGGTTGCACGCATACACTGAGCCAACCCTGAGCGAATAACATCGGCAGGTACAGCAGCGCTGATTGCCATGCTAATGTCCGGAACGGTGTGATCGGACTGTAGGCGGCCACATCTGCCGGCAGCATCTGCGGCGAAATCAGCACCCACAGCCACGCCACCAGCACCGGCAATAACGCTAACAGATGTTCCGTTTTTATCAGATCAGCAAATTTCATCAGTACCGAGAGTCCAAGAGTAATGGCCTTATGCTGCCTGCCGCCAGCGTGCTTGTCATCTGTCTGCTGACAAAAACCGGTTTTGGCCTGACGAACCGGCTTCCTGCGGTTTTTTTGACTTGGTCATCCCAACAGGCCGGTTGGTCATTGCCAGCTTGAGCCACCACGCACTGTGGTTTTAGCCTCAACTGCATGAACCACAAAAAGAGCCGCCAGATGTTACAGATCCAACAACTCTCCAAAACCTATGCCGACGGCACCCAGGCACTACGTCAGCTGACCCTGACGGCCGACCGCGGGCTGTTTGGCCTGCTCGGGCCCAATGGCGCCGGTAAATCCAGTTTGTTACGCACCATTGCCACGCTGCAAAGCGCCGACAGCGGCACGCTGCTGTTTGATGGGATTGATGTCCAGCAAGAGCCGGAGCGGCTGCGCCGGCAACTCGGTTATTTACCCCAGGAATTTGGCGTCTATCCGCATCTGTCGTGTCAGGCGTTGCTGGAACATATCGCCGTGCTCAAAGGCCTGCATCAGCCCACAGCGCGGCGCGAGCAGATAGCGCAGTTGCTGGCGCTGACCAACCTCAGCGCCGTGGCCGGTAAAACGGTGGCGCTTTTTTCCGGCGGCATGCGCCAGCGTTTTGGTATCGCGCAGGCGCTGCTCGGTGACCCGAAACTGTTGATCCTCGATGAACCCAGCGCCGGGCTGGACCCGCAGGAACGGGCCCAGCTGCACAACGTGTTGTGTGAGATCAGCCGCGACCGGCTGGTGCTGCTGTCGAGCCATATTGTTGATGACATCGAGCAGCTCTGCCCGCAGGTCGCCATCCTGCTGCAGGGCCAGATTGTGCTGCAGGGCGACACCCAGGATTTAATCAGCCCGCTGAACGGCCAGATTTGGCAGGCTTTTGGCTCCGATATCGACCTGCCGCCGCAGGCGCAACTGCTGCAGCGCAGTTACCAGCGTGGGATCCCGCTACAACGTGTGTTTGCACCGCAATGCCCCGGCCCGGATTTTTCGCCGGTCGCCGCCACTTTGCAGGACCGCTATTTTCTGGCGCTGGCGAAGCAGGAGGCCACGCAATGAAACTCTGGTCCCTGCTTTTGAATGAATGGCGGTTTTACCGGGTGCAGCCGCTGTTTTGGCTCAGTATGCTGCTGGCGCTGGCATTTGCCGCGCTGGTCAATCTGAACCCAGGCGCCGTCGATGCACAGCCGGTCAAAGCGTTGCTGCTGCGTCATAGTATGCTGCTGATGACGATTCAGCCGCTGTTGATTGGCGTGTTGGCTCCGCTACTTCTGTTACGTGACAGCCAGCATGGCATCAGCGCACTGATTGACGTGACGGCACAAAGCCGCCGGCAGCGGCTGGTGGTACGCGCGCTCGGGCTCTGGCTTGGTGCGGCGCTGCTGCAGCTGTGTTTTGTGCTGATGGTTGCGCTGGTGTTTTCGACGACCTATACCGACGCAACAGGCATCTGGCGCTGGTCCTGGCAGTTATTGCTGGTGCAGCAATTGCCGGCGCTGGCACTCTTAACCGCGCTGGCCTTGTGGTGCAGTTGTCGCAGTCAATCACCGATAGTGCAGTATCTGCAAGGTGCTACGGTCTGGCTGGGATATATGCTGCTGGCGGCTGCGACCGGTTCGCCGCTGATGGCGAACAGTCAAAGTCTGTCGCCGCTGCTCAGCCAGCTGATGTTGTATCTGGACCCTTATGCGCTCACACCGGTGCTCGCGCAGTTGCGCCAAAGCGGCGAGATGCCGGCCGGCCTGAGCCAGCTGGGAACAACCTTCTGGCTAAACCGGGTGCTCATCATCACCTTAGCCGCGTTGTTATGCTGGCGCGCATTGCTGCAAGGGCCGGTTGCAGCAGGCCATGCTAAACCACGAGCGAGTGCTGACATCCCCGTAACTACTGCAACAGCGCAGTACCGGCCTTGTCCGCCAAAGGCAGCGCGCAGTTGGCCAGTCCTTGCGGCCTTGCTGCGTCTGCAGTTGCAGCAGCTGGTTTATCAATACGGCACTTTGCTGGCGCTGTTGGCGCTTAGCTTGCTGATCTTCAGCGAGGTCTATACCGGCCTGGGGTATGCCGAAACTTTCAGTCAGCTGGTACCGGACAGCCGCGATGCATTAAACCGGGTCAGTGGTGATGTGATCCCCAGGTTTGGTCTGCTGCTCGTGGCCTTCTGGGCGCATCAGGTAGCCTGGCTGAACCGCCAGCAGCGGATGGACGGGCTGGTCGCCGCGACGCCGGTGTCATCTGCGCTGTTGCTGATGAGTCAGTTCGTCACGTTATCCGGTCTGGTTGTGCTGCTGATCACGCTGAGTCTGGCAGCTGTCGCGATTGCGCAGTTCATGTTACAGGTGCCGTTGAACCTGACGGAATACAGCCAACAAGGCTTGTTACTGTTGCTGCCGCTCTGGTGCTGGACGGTCTTATTACTGGCCTGTCATGCGTTATGGCGCCAGCCGCTGTGGGCCAATCTGGCGGTGGCTGCCTTGCTGGCCTTTGGTTTGTCGCCACTGCCGGATTTACTGCAGCTGCAACACCCGCTCTGGCGCATTGGTCAGAGCCAGTTACAGCTGCCGGATCATGTATGGGGCTATCAGGGTACATTGGGCAGTACAGCGCAAAGTTTTGCTGGCAGTCTCAGCACGGGCGGGTTCTGGCCTTATCTGTGGCTCTGGGCTTTGCTGGCCATCAGTCTGTTGGCCCTGGCGCTGCAGTTTTATCACCGCGGCACCGGTATCAGCCGGCTGAAACTGCCTGCTGTTCTGACGCCACTGACAACCTGTGCCACTGTCTTCGCTGTGCTGGCTGTGTTGCAGGGCTGGTCTTTGCACCAACAGCTCGATGCGGCCGGTACACTGCAAAGCCGTGACGAGCGGCTGGCGAAACGCGCTGCCTATGAGCAGCAATATCAACACTGGCGCGCCCTGCCACAGCCAGTGGTGCAACAAGTGACGCTGCAGGTCAGCCTGGACCCGCACAGTCAACAGGCGGGCATCACCGCCACACTGCTGCTATATAACCCACACCAGCAGCCTGTTTCAGAACTGTTAGTGGGGTTCCCTGGCCTGCAGCAGCCCGCCGAACTCCAACAGCTGCAACTGCAAAGTGCCAACGTTGCGGAATTAGACAGCGGGCTGGGACAACAGGTATTCAGCCTGCAATTGGCGCCGGGTGGCAGCACCGAATTGCAGCTGACCTATCAACTGCGGCAACAAGGCCTGGCACCGGCACCAACACATCAAATCATCCGGCCTGAATTCAGCTACCTACGTTTATTGCAGCTGTTGCCACAGATTGGTTTTGTGCCGGAGCTGCGGCTGTGCGACGACGCCGACAGGGCGCGTTTTGGTCTGGCTGCGCTGCCGGCATCTGAGACTCAACCTTCCGTGCTGGCCGCGCAGCACACACCCGCTTCAGCGCGTTATGACTGGGCCAAACTCGACACGACTATTGCTGTACCGCTGGGTTATCAGGGCATAGCCGCGGGCGCTTTGCTCAAAAGCTGGCAGGCGGATGGCCAGCAGTTTTTCCACTACCGCACCGAGGCTCCTGTACGCAATTTGCCGGCGTTGATTGCGGTGCCGTGGCAGAAGCAAAACAACAAAGCGACCGGTGTCCCACTCGAGATCTACAGCCCTGAATTTAATCAAGCGACTGATTTAACCATGCAGGCGATGCAGGACACTGTGCAATGGTTCAGCGCCAACATCGGCGCTTACCCAGGCGACGCGCTGCGGCTGGTGATGATGCCCGACATTGGCCCAACCGGCTATGCGCTGCCGCAGCTGGTGCTGATTAATCACCGCGTTGGCCTGCGCGCGAAGCCCAGCGCTGACGCACCTTTTAGCCAGGTGTACCGGCGCGCCGCGCATGAAGTGGCGCATCAATGGTTTGGTCATGGCATCGGTAATGGCGTGGCCGGTGACAGTGCTTTTCTGGTGGAATCCGTGACCAAATATGCCGAGCTGGTATTGCTCGAGCAGCAGTTTGGCGTGGCCGCGATGCAGGGCTTAGTCGAATTTGAGCAGCAACGCTTTGCCCGCGCCCAAGCCGGCAGTCTGGCCGCCGCCAGCAGTCTGATTGATGCCGAAGAGTCTTATGACCAATATTCCCGCGCCACGCTGGTGTTTGCCAGGCTGAGGGCTGAACTGGGGGATGCGGTGATCGTGGCGGCACTGCGTCAGCTTTGGCAACAGCATCGTTATCCGTTGCCGCCGGCCAGTGCGATGGATTTTGTCCGGGCGCTCAGGGCGCAAAGCCCGGCCAGCAAGTTGCCGCTCATCAATCAACTACTGCTGGGGACTGATATCAGGCCTTTGCTCAACGAAGAGTAACGAACGGCCAGGCAAGCTGATATACTGCGCTGGTTTTTTAACCAGCGCGTTTACATTTACCCCATCAACAGCTACAAGGAGTCTTTTGATGAAAAAACCACTGCCGCATCAGCATCAGCGCGGCGAAATTCAGGACAATATGCTCAAAGCCGTTATCACCAGCCCGCTGTTCAGAACCCGGGTGGTCAAAGCGAAAAAAGGCAAAGGTTCGTATAGCCGAAAAGACAAATACGATAAAAAGGGGCGACAATCGCAAGATTTCGCCCCTTTTTGTTGGCTGTTTTTTTGCCAGTATTTAGTTTTCGTCCAGACCTTCAGGCCACTGCCGCACTAACTGCACTAACTGCACTAACTGCACTAACCGCGTTATTTTCACATCACTGAGTTGGCGATAGTCCAGATAAGGACAAACCAGCAGCCGCAATCTTTTCGCCACAGCAAACTCGTCATCCAGCCAGACCAAGCCGCCGGTTAACGACTCAGGTAATAGCCCTGCAGCCAGTAAATCCCGCGCATGCTGGCGGCCGGCGATAATATGCAGCATGGTGTCTTCAGCAGCAAAACCAACCTGACCAAACAGCAAGGCGGTATCAGAACCAGCCTGCAGCAAAACCCGATCCCGCCATTGTTGCCAGCTCGCCGCGCCTTGCAGGTCTGGCTGCCAGGGTGTTGGCAAGGCCCAGACCAATTTGGCATAGACGTTAAACACCTTGCGCCAGCCATTGCCACAGTGCTGGTAAATCTGATCGATTTGGCCCGGCAGCAGAGGCTCGCAGGAATCAAGCCCGGCGAACTCGGCCATCGGCGGCGCTTTGGCGACATAGACGCGCAAGCGCGCCTGTGCGTCGCCTAAGCCAGCTTGCTGCAACAGGGTCACAGCTGCTGCGTTTTCAGCCAGGCGTCAACCTGCGCCGGGATGCGTTTGACGCGATCTAACCGGCGTTCGATACCGGCAGCCGCTTCCAGATAAGCTGTTTTTACTGGCTTCGTTTTAGCCGCTGCCGCTTTTTGCCGTAGCAAGTTTGCGGTGGCCACATCGCGGGCTGAACCTAACAATGAAGCATCAAAACCGTCGCGGCGCAGCGGATCCAAGCGCTCGTCAAAAGCCGCCTGATTGGCCAGATAAAACTCATAAGCAAGTTGTGTATGTTCCAGCGCCACGCGGTTTAACAAGCCCGGACCAAATTGTTTTGGCGTTAAATCGGTCAGTAACAGGGCCAGCGCCTGTTTTGCCAGTGCAGCGTCTTTGGCCGACGCCAGCGCGCCTAACAGACGGCGTTTTTCCGTGCTGTTGCTGGTGTTAGCGGCCAGCGTTTTCAGCTGCGCAAAGTCAGCAGCCGTGGCCTGGGCACCAACAATTTTCAGCACCACGCCGTATAAATCGCCAGGTAATACATTTTTATCGGTCTGACTGGCAGCAAATCTTTTCCGCGCTTCGCTAATGACTGTTTGATCGCCAAGCTCTGCCAGTACACCAATCAGGCTGCTGCGCAGGATGCTGGTGTTATCAGACTCACCGGCCTGTTTTTCCCAGCCGACTTTGGCAAACAACGCCTGCGCTTTTTTCAGTGCAAAAGCTTTATAAGCCTGCTCGCCCGGTAAACCACGATATAAATCGGTGAAGCCTTCTAATTGCTGCACCACATCAGTGGAGATAATAGGGTTGGCCTCAACCGGCAGTTGCTGGGTCAGTGCCAGATAACGGCTGATATCGCTGTAGCCGGCATAACCCAGTGCCACACTGTCTTTCAGTAAACCAAGTTGATCAACCGCTGGTAACTGGGCAAATGCTTTTACCACATCAGCAAACAAAGTGTCGCTGTAATCCACGCGGTAATAACCGGTCTGGCCGGCGTTGACCGTCACTGCACCACAACCCGGCAAAGTCATGGTCTGTGGGGCGTCACCGCGAATTTCGGCACGGGCCGCCGCCTGGCCTGTTACCTGTGCGGTCACCGGTACTGTCCACTGCTGTGCTTGTTTTGACGCAGCATCCAGACCAAAGCGGCTCTGGGTTAAGGTCAGCGTTGTGTTGCCCTGCTGACATTCAGCTCTTAACGCTGTGATTAAAGGCACACCCATCTGGTTGGTGAAATCCTGGGCTATGGTCTCCACCGGCCGGCCAGAGGCCTGCGCCAACGCCTGCCACAGGTTGCTGGTGACTGTATTGCCATACTGGTGTTTTTGCATATAAGCACGCACACCGGCGCGGAACGCCTCTTCACCGAGATAAGCTTCCAGCATGGTGATGACCGATAAACCTTTGGAATAAGTAATGCCGTCAAAAGCCGCATTGGCTTCTTCCAGATTACGCACCGGCTGGACTATCGGGTGCGACGTTTCCTGCGCATCCTGGAACATGGCGTAATTACGCGAGCCGACAGCGCCTAATTCAGCATGCCACTGCGGATAAAAATGCTGACTGGCTTTGGATTCCATCCAGGAGGCAAACCCTTCGTTCAGCCATAAATCATCCCACCACTGCATGGTGACAATATTGCCAAACCATTGGTGCGCCATTTCGTGGCCGACCACAGCAAACACTTCTTGTTTGTCACTGGTATTGGAGAATTGCGGGTCAAGCAATAAGGTGCCTTCGAAATACATCACAGCGCCCCAGTTTTCCATGGCGCCAAATCCACCAGCACCCGGCACCGCAATGTGATCGAGCTTTGGCAGCGGGTACTGCACACCAAAATAGTCGTTGTAATAATCCAGCAATTGATATGAGGCGTTTAGGGCAAATGCGCCTTTGACCGCATCGCCTTTTTTCGCCACGACGCCATGTTCAATGCCACCGGAGCGGCCTGAGATGCGTTCATAATCGCCGGCGCCGACATACAGCAGATAACTGCTCATTTTCACGCTCGGTGCAAAATCAACCCGGGCGCGGCCATCCGGTAATAACTGCCGGCGTTGTTCCGGCATATTCGACAAGGCCAGCTGGTTTTTCGGTTCAATAATACTGATTTTAAACACGGCTTTGTGCGCAGGCTCGTCCCACATTGGCGCTAACTTACGCGCATCACCCGGCTCAAACTGACTGGACAACATCCGGCCTGTGCTGCCATCCGGCTTGCTGTAGTCGGTGACAAATAAACCAGCCGATTGTTCGTAGATTTTGCCGTGATAGCGCACGCGCAGCTGGTGTTTGCCAGGGCTTACCGGCGTTTTGAAGTGCACACGCTGCGTGGCGGCGACCACTTCGGTGTCGACCTTGTTACCGTCGATACTGGCGTCGATAATGGTTAAATCCAACGCATTGAGCACCAGCTCATTGAGCGTTTGACTGGCGGTAAAATCCAGCGTCAGTTCGCCCTGAAAGCTCAGTTTCTGTAAATCCGGATCTATCGTCAGTTGATACAGTTGCGGGCTGGCACCAGCCGGTAACACGTCGCGTTCGGACGGCACTGCAGCCAGAGCAGCAACAGACCAAAATAAACTTGCGCTGACGGCGAGCGCCAGTGGCGTTTTTAAAAACAATGCGGACATAAAATTAAAATTCCATGCTGGGTCAGAAGGTTGCTGTAGCAACCTTTCAATGAATAGGGTGATTGCACAGAGTTAACATAATGAAAAATAAATGTGAGGTCACTTGTTTTTTTCACCAACGCCGCCGGCTGCGCTCAATGGCAATCCGGCTGCGGCGAAATCACGGTGATGCAATAATAAAACCACAGCGGGCTTCACGCTGCAGAGTTCATCTCCGCAGCGATTTGTTTGAGTGTCTCTGCCAGCTGAGCCGGCTCCTGCGCACCGGAGATCAGGTAACGCTGGTTGATGACAAAAGCCGGCACTGAGCTGATGCCGGCCTGTTGGTACGCCGCCTCTTCAGCGCGTACCTCATCCGCAAACTGCGTCGATGCCAGCACTTCGCGCGCTGCATCGACATCGAGCCCAGCGGCTTCGACGCAGTGCAAGAGGACTTGTGGTTCGCTAACCTGCTCGGCCCGGCCAAAATAAGCCTCAAACAACGCCAGTTTTAATGCCGTTTGCGCCGATACCTTTTGTGCTGATGTGACCGGATAAGCCGCTGCTGCCCATTTCAGTAAGCGGTGCGCGTCAAAAGTATTGCAGGTCAGCCGCTGTTCCATGCCACTGAAATTCAGTCCCAGTCCGGCCGCTAATTGCATCAGCATCTGCTGCGACTGCTGCATTTGTGCCGCTGGCACGCCATATTTGCGGCACAGCGCCGGCAGGATTGGCTCTGGCACTAAGGCCGGATCCGGATTCAGTTCAAACGCGCGCCAGTGTAAATCCACCTCAATCGTGCCCTGTAAACTCTGAAGCGCCTGCTGCAAGCGGGCATACCCAATGGCGCACCAGGGGCAGGCGATATCTGAAACTAAATCAATCCGCAGCGTGGTCATAACGCGCTCCCGGTCGTCGCCAAGGCGTAATCAAAACCGGCACAAATCACCGCCACCTGCGCCTGGTTGCATTGCAAAGGCGTGGCACGCGGGCTGTCCGGATACACTTCAGTGGTAGTGACATACAGCGCATCTGTCATACCGCCACACAGTGCTAATGATTTTTTCGCATAGTTGACCACACCAAATTGCTGTAGTTTTTCGCCGATCAGGCAGCCACTCTCATCGGCTTCCGCCACATGGGTGATGTTACTTACTGCTTCAATCATCACGCGCTGAAATTCAGCGGCAGGTTTTTCCGTGTCACCGACCAAATAAAACCCATCAGGAATATTCCAGTTGGTGTTCACAGTGCCGTCACGCGCCGCTTTGGCCGGCCGGAACTCGCTGTTATCTGAATCCGTGGTTTCGTGCAAGTCGATATGGACCAGCGGCGTAGGGAATTGACGCAGCAGCGCCAGCACCGCATTGGCTTCCTGCGACGGGCCGCCGGCGACAAAAGAGCGGTTCGGATCAACGGCATCCGGGTTCCAGCGATTGATGGTTTCATAGCCCCAGGGGCTGATACACGGCAGCACCAGCAGATTGGCCTGCGTCGCATAGCGGGCAAAATGTTCACGGATAAACAGCAGCGCGCCTTGCACGCCACTGGTTTCATAACCGTGCACACCACCAGTGACTAACAACAGCGGTTTGCCAGCAGCAAAATGGCGGCTTTTGACCGCATACAGCGGATAAGTGCCTAACTGGTGCGAGCTGTAATCCAGTGTGCCGTAGCACAACAGTTCAGCGCAGTCCGCCAGCTCTGGCGCTGTCAGCAGCTGTTGCAACGGCGCCAATACTTCAGCCTCGTAGCTGCGTTTTGTTGGCTGCTGGCTGAGCCACAAGGCTTTTTCCGCCGCGCCCCAAGGGGTGCCAACGGTGCCAATTGGATAAATACGTTGCACAGATTCAGTCATTACGGGAAGCTCCGGAACAGGAAAAAGCAAAGGCGTACTATATCATCGCCGCCCGGCCGGAAAACAGGCCGGCGGGAACACCACTGGCATCGCAAAGTGTTTTTTGTTAATAATCAGTACATTAAACAATGTGACAGCGCGACTGTCAGCTGACAGTGCACGCCATGACATGGCAAAGACGTGACAGTGACGCATGACTGTCGTCACGCCGTGGCCGGATCCAGGTTACAACCAGCTCAAGCAATATTGCTGTGTCAGTCCAACAGAAGGAAATCTGCCGATGAGCAAAAAAAATGCCCGGATGATCAGTGTGTTTGATTACGCCGACCATGTGATCCGTCTTGAAGTCTGCCTGTTCAGTGGCCGTGAATGGCTGTATCTGGACGAGCAATTACTGGAGCAAAAATGGAATCTGCTGTCCTGCCACAGCCGCTACCATTTTGTGCTGGACGGCAAACCAGCCGAAATAAAACTGGCGGCAAAAGGCTTCAGCGGGGTGTTACGGGGCGCCTACGACATTCAGTTGTTCGTGGACGGGCAGCTGGTCGACACGGACCAGTTTGATTATATGGCGATGCTGCAACAACCCGGCCCGAAACGACGCCAGGCGCTGCAACAATTTGCGCTTTATGTCATCGCCGGATTTGCCTTTGGTTTTGCATTGTCCTGGCTGATTAAACACTGAGGCCACTATGCAATTGAATCTGCATCTGATTAAACAGCTACGCAATGAACGCGGCTGGACCCAGCAACAGCTTGCCGACATTTGTGCCGTCAGCTTGCGCACTGTCCAGCGTGTCGAAATGCAGGGCGTGGGTTCGCTGGAAACCTGTAAAGCGCTGGCTGCCGCTTTTGTTATCGAGCGTGAGCACTTACTGGTCCGCCCCGACAACGCGAACGACCTGAACTCCACCGGGCCGCTGCCGCGTTTGTCGTTATGGATTGGCGGCGCTTTTGCGCTGGGTCTGACAGCCGGCATGTTACTGACGCTACTGCTCAGCAGTTGACGATTTAACAGCTCTGGGCTGCTAATCCGGCCGGCGCTGGCGCCACCACTGCCACAAGCCGGATAAAGGCAGTAGCAACAGTGCTGAACCCAATGATCCAATCAACAAACTTTGGGTCAGCATCCAGATGTCAGCAAAACTCTGCCGCCAGCCGCTGTACCCCAGCGCCAGCAGCAAACAGACCAGAGTCCAGCGCCAGGCCGGCCAGCGGAAATAACGCGGATACATGTGTTGCAGGCTTTTACTCAGCAGGTAACAGGGCGCCAGCACTGTGGCCAGTAACAAGGCCAATGCCGCCAGAAAAAAAATCGCGGATATCAAAGTTTGCATACGCCCTCCGTGAAATCAGCATGGTAATTCAACAGCACTGGACGATGGAAGTCCGGCAGCATCACAGGATTTTTGGCATACTGCGGTTTTTGCTGCCTGAGGAGCGACTGATGCTCAATGCCACCCGTTATCTGGCCTATTGTTTTGTATTGAGTTTCCTGTTTTGCCTGCTTTATGTCGGCGTGACTAAAGGCACTGTGTATCAGGACCCGCTGCATTTGCAGTACATGCTGATGAGCCTTGGCCTTGCCTATCTGGTGCAGTTTGTTCAGAGCCAAACTATGCTCAGTGTGGTATTTGCCGTGATGTTGACGACGCTGGTCAAGTTGTTCACCCAACTCTATGGCTGGCCGATCTCCGAGCGTGCCGTCGGTGGTTTGAATCTGAGTTATCTGATCGCCTACGGCATCTGCATTCAGCAGCTGATGCAACTGAAAAAGCAGTATAAACCGCGGCAATAGTGAAACAGTGAGGGCAGGATGCCTGTCATGATCTGACGGGAGTCTGTGATGCGGCAATCTGCAGGCTGGTGCCTGATAATCACGCTGATGTTGATGCAGTGCAGTAACTCGCCGCTGCAGGCTGAACCACTGCAACTGGTCGATACCTTGGCCAGCCTGAAACCGCGTGCGGGTGAGATCCCCGCTGAAGCGCAAATTCTGCAACAGTTGTTGTCTTTATACCCATCCCCCTATCAGCTGGTCGATATCAGCCGGAACCGCGCGCGCGAATGGACCAAAACGGCTGGCAATGCCTGTATTCCCTGGTTACGAAAAACGGCTGAACGCGAACGTGATTATTTGTTTACCTTACCCTACATGCTAGAAAGCGCCATCGTGCTGATATCGCTGCCCGATTCGCCCTGGCAGCGTCAGTTGGAACAACTACAGGACCACAGCGGCCGGATCAGTCTGCAGCAGCTGTTGCTGCTGCACCGCCCGCCGTTATTGGGGGTGGAAAAAAACCGTAGTTATGGCGCAGAGATCGACGCCCTGCTGCTGCAACACCATAAAGCGCTGTATACCCGCAGCACTGCCGGCGAATTTGTCGGCAGTATGCTGCCGATGCTGCAAAAGGGTTTTGTCGACCTGATGCTGGAATACCCGAAAATTGCCCGGCGCAGCAGTACCGCCTTGCGGTTTTGGCCACTCTCTGAAGCTGAGCCGTTTAATCTGGTGCATTTTGCTTGCTCCCGCTCAGCGCAGGGCGAAAAAATTGTCGCATTGCTCAATCAAATCATCCGCCAACAGGCAGGCCAACCGTCTTATCATCAGCTGATGTTCAAAACGCTGGCTCCGGCCGAACAAGCTGCCGCATTGCACTATTGGCAACAGGCGCTGACCATAACGCCAAAAGCGCAGACCCCGACCGCGCATTGACCGCCCGCATCTCTGATACCACTGTTGGCCCGAGTTGGTGGCCATCTGTTTACAAAAATCACACCAGTATCCCGAATAGAAATCCACCTGCGCGGACGATGACACAACCTGCTGGCGCCAGCGCGAATCGCCACCTATGCTAGGCCAATGCACAGGTTAAACAGATTTCTCTTATGCAATGGCGATATGGCATCTGGCTGAGTGTGTTTTGCTGTACATGGTTACAGGCGGCGCCGGTCCAGTTGGTGACAGAAATATTCCCACCCTATCAGCAACAAAACGCCGATGCGGCGCTGCATGGCTGGTCGGTGGATATCGTGCGGCAAATCATGAATGCGGCGCAGCTGTCGTACAACATCGACGTAATGCCGTGGGCGCGCGCCTATAAAACAGCCAGCAGCCAGCCGGACACCCTGATTTTTTCATTGCTGCGTACTGAAGAGCGCGAGGGCAAGTTTGCCTGGATTGCGCCGTTATGCCCGATGCGGGTTTCCTTTTATACCGGCGCCAACCGCACCGATGTTCAGGCAGCTGATATTCAGTCCGCATTGAAATATGTGGTTGGCGTCGAAAACGGCCAGGCCAACTACCGTTACCTGCGTGAGCAGGGTTTTCGCGAAAGCCGTAATCTGGTGGTGGTAGGCCATAATCATCAGCTGCAACAAATGCTCGAACTGGGCCGCATCGACCTGATGCTGATATCCGATTTGTATGTTGCCCAACTGCCGGACCACGGCGCAAATTTGCGCCGGGTCTTTACCGCGCATGCGTTGGAAAAATATCTGTTTCTGGCCGCACATCCGGCGACCGATCCCAAGCTGCTGCAGCAACTACAACAAGCCTGGCGGACAATTCGCCACCAGGCGTTGCCAGACTGTCAGCTGATCAGTAAGCCGCCGTTCTGACCTGCTAACATATGGCAAATAACCCGCGAGAGTTCTCAGGTCTTAAAGCGATTCACCAGCGAATTCAACTCTACCGCCAACCGGGATAACTCATGCGCCGAAGCGCTGGTCTGATTGGCACCTGCCGCGGTCTGTGCCGCCAAATCGCTGATGTTAACGATATTGCGGTCAATTTCTCGCGCGACTTTGGCTTGCTCTTCGGCCGCACTGGCGATCACCAGATTATTGTCGCTGATGCTGCTGATTTGACTATTAATCGTTTCCAATGCTTTGCCGGCCGATTCAGCGACGGACAGCGCCTGACTGGCTTTTTCGCCACTTTGTTGCATCGCCTGCACGGCGGTGCTGGTGCCGGCGCGGATTTTTTTGATCATCTCTTCAATTTCGCGGGTTGATAACTGAGTACGGGCCGCCAGTGCCCGCACTTCATCAGCGACCACGGCAAAACCGCGACCGGCATCGCCGGCCCGCGCCGCTTCAATGGCTGCGTTCAGCGCCAGCAGGTTGGTTTGCTCAGCAATAGCCCGGATCACATCCAGCACTTTGCCGATATCCTGTGCCTGCAAGGCCAGTTCCTGTACTACTTGCGCGCTTTGCGCCACATCTTCGTTCATATGAATAATGGCATTGACCGTCTGTTGCACCTGGGTTTTACCAAACTCGGTATTACGGGCCGATTCAGTTGAACTTTCTGAGGCGCGTAACGCGGTTTCCGCCACTTCGTCGACGGCGGAACTCATTTCGGTGATCGCCGTCGCGGCTTGTTGGATCTCATCATTTTGTTGCTGTAAGCCACGGGAATTGTCTTCGGTCACTGAATTCAGTTCTTCCGCTGCCGAGGCCAGCTGATTGGATGAGTTGGAAATATGCGCCAGCGTATCGCGTAAATTCTGCTGCATCCGCGCTAAGGCCTGCATCAGCTGCGCGGGTTCGTCGCTGCCACTGCTGTCGATGCGCGAAGTCAGGTCGCTGTCAGCGATTTTTCCGGCCAGCTGGACCGCACCTTGTAATGGCGTGGTGATACTGCTGGTCAACACCACCGCAATAAATACCGCGGCACCGATGGATACGGCGATCAAACTCCAGGTCGTCAGCTGACTACTGCTAAAACCAGACGCTGATTCGGCAGAGATTTCTTTCGAGTGGTTTTGGTTCAAGCTGCTCAGCTTTAATAAGGATGCAGTGATTTTGTCGGCAATTTCGCCCATGACGGTATTTTGCAAAATAATGGCTTCGTCCTGTTTGCCGTTCTCGGCTAAGGCAATCACCTGTTCCTGATTGCTGATATAGCCGGTGACGGCCGCACTGAAAGCCTCGAACTCTTCCCGCTCGCCGAGAATCGAGATCAGTTTTTCATAATCAGCTTTTTGCGTGGTGATGGTGTCCCGCAACTTGATAATTTGCGCTTTGGTTTGTGCTTTGTCGTCTGCTGTATTGGCGATTAACAAGCGCAGGGTATAGATCCGTAACCGGCTGGCGGTTAAATTCAGTTCAGCCAGAGTCTCCAGACTCGGGATGGTATTTGTTTCTAATTCAACAGTCACGTCCCGCAGCTCTGCCATAGTGCGCAGTGACATCAACCCCTGCACCAGCACCATCAACCCCAGCAATAAAAACCCGGTCAGCAGCCGGTTCCGGATACCTGTCGCACGAATTTCCATAATGATTCCCCATGATAAAGCCTGAAACCTGTGTTGCAGCCGCACCGTCAAAGCCACAAATGCAATATGTGCGGTACAAACTCAGTGTAGGGCAGAGATTAGAATTTGAAAAAAATGCACACGGATTTAATTGCGTGTCTGCGACTTCCGGCGCCATTAAACCTGTTGCGGTATTCGCAGCCTTGTCAGTGTTCAGCGCCAGCCCACTCGGTTTGTACCGCACAATTCCGGCCATTGGCCTTGGCCCGGTATAAGGCTTTATCCGCCTGTGCCAGCCACTGCGCGGCGGTCTGTCCACGCGCCGGCACCTGACAAAGCCAGCCAATACTGACGGTTAAATGGCTTTGTTGTTGGGCCAGGGCCACCGGCACAGCGGCCAGTGCAGTAACAAACTGCTGGAGCATTTGTGCCATCGTGGCCGCATCAACACCCACACTGACCAATACAAATTCCTCGCCACCAAACCGCACCAGCATGTCTGCCGGCCGTTGAAAATGTTGCTGTAGCAAAGCCGCAAACTGACGCAGGCACTGATCGCCAAACAGGTGGCCATGCAGATCGTTGATTTGTTTAAAATGGTCTAAATCTAACACCGCCAGCGTCAGTGGCATCTGCTCACGCTGGCACAACGACAGACAAGCCGGTAATTTTTCATCCATAAAGGTACGGTTATATAAGCCGGTTAAACCATCGTGCAGGCTCTGATGGGCCAGCCGGGCATTGGCCTGCAGCAGCTGGCGATTCAGTCGCCGCACCTGCAGATAGGCCCAGACCAGCGCCGACAGCACCAGCAAAGCGGCAGCAGTAACACTCAACACCAGCCGGTAATCTTCGGAGGTCTCCATGCGCACCGACAGCCAATGATTATCGATTTGCTGCTGCAACGCCGGATCTATCTGGTCGATTAATAACTGACTGATTTCATTAAGCAATGGCTCGTCATTGCGGCTGGCAATACTGAGTTCACTGTCACCGGGCAGCCGGCCGGCAATTTTCAGATTGGTGATTTTGTATTGCTGCAACAGATAACCAAGACTACCCATATTGCCAAACATGCCCGTCAGCTGGCCGCTTTGTACCATCAGTAGCCCTTCTTCATAACTTTGCACCTCGACCAGCTTTAGCGTTGGATGTAACTGGCGATACAGTTCGGCAAAGCCAAAACCACGGCGGATGCCATATTGCGCATTGCCCAGTTCTGCCACGCTTTTGACCCGGGGGTGATCAGTCCGCGTCACAATGACGCTGGGGATCAGCAGATAAGGCTTGGTGAAGTTCATAAACTGACGCCGGCTGGGCGTCGGCATTGCCAATAGCAACAGGTCACAACGCCGTTGTTCAGCGGCGGCCACTGAATCAGGCCAGCTGGTCGTGGGTAGTAATTCGAGTGGGATCGGCAACTGGCTGCGGAAAAAGCTGACGTAATCTGCCGACATACCTCGATGCTGACCGTCCGGGCCGACACTTTCAAACGGTGGCCAGCTCGGATCGATGCAATAACGCAGTGTTTGTTTCATCTGCAGATAGTCTCGCTGCGCGTCAGTCAGTACCAGAGGCTGGGCTTGCAGACACGCCGCACCTAACAATAGCAACCAGCAGAACCAGCGGTTCATAACGGACCCCGTAATGCATGCAGGAGGCAGGAAATCAGGCTACGCAGCACTAAACTCTGACGTGGGGCCGGGCTACAGCTCCGAGCAGACTGATTTGCTGATACATATCAATTCAACCTTAGCTGAAAGGATCTACATTAGACATGTCTGATGGGAGATTTGCGATGACTGAGCGTCAAACCCTGCGGTTGCTGAAGATTGTGATGTTGTGCGGCATCAGTTTATTGGTGTTGGGACATTATTTGTGGTCAGGGTTAAAACTGCATGAAACCATGGGCGTGCAGGGCATTATCCTGATTGGTTTATGCTGTGCGCTGGGGCTGATTCTGTCGCTGCCGACCAAAATCTATCTGACGATCTTGCTGATGAAACGCGAATCCGACCACAACAAATAATGCCGGCATCCCAATCCTCTCAGACGTCAGGCGGTAGCGGCAGACCGCCGCTGCTCCCGTACCAGCATCAAAGCAGCCAGCGCAATAAACATAGCCCCCGTCCAGAGGATCCAGCTGGCACCAAACAATGCAATGACACCGCCAGCCAGCGCAATAATCACATTGCCGGTACACATCAATAATGTCAGTAAGCCCATCACCCGGCCAAGCCCTAACTCGCCAAAATGTTCGGTGCAATACACCTGAAACCAGGCGCTGAACATCGCATTGGGTACACCGCAAAGCACTAACCAAACCCAGGCCAGCTTGCCACTGGTAAAAGGTAACAGGAACAACATCAGCGCCACACAGACCGCAGCGATTTTGGCACCATGCAGCGCCGGTAAACGAGATCCCAGCCTGGCCATGCCAACGGCGCTGACGGTGGTCATCACCGCGCACAACACTGCGGTGATCAAGCCAATCTGCAGCCCGCTGAATTGCTGCTGCTCGACTAACCACAGTGGATAATATTCATAAAACGCATTTAACCCGATGGTGTACAATAACTGCGCGGCAACCACCAGCCGCAACAACGGCAGACGGACTAAGCGCAGTGAATTATGTTGACGCAGTTGCTGCCAGAACGGTTGATGCTGCTGCAGCGGTAAGTCTGGTGGCAATAAGAAATACAGCATGCATAAACAAGGTACCATCGCCGCTGCCGCGATCAAAAACGGCACAAACGCGCCGAGATGCATGGTCAGCCCGCCCACCAAAGGCCCCACCAGCCAGGCCGCATATAAAGCACTGTTCATCCAGCTAATGGCGACGGTGCGCTCAATTTGCGGATGTAAATCAGCAGCGATAGCCCGGCAGATACTGACCGAGCCTTCACATAAACCGGTCAGAAAACGAAACAATACAAAGCCCGGATACCACTCTGCTGACAGCGCCCAGGCCGAGCCTAAATACCCTGCGACTGCCAGTGTCAGCGACAATGCCAATACCCGCCGCCGGCCATAATGATCAGATAACGCCCCCAAAGTCGCGCTGCCAAACAACATGCCCAGCGGATTAGCAGCAAGCGCAATGCCTAACAGAATTTCCGGGGCGATGCCGAGCCAGTGATTAAAGTCATTGAGTGCTGTCGCTGCGAACAGCGGCGCCAAAATTGGATAGGGTAAAGCGATACCTGCGACTGCAATCAACGCGATCAGGCAAACGACCCACAAGACGGCCTGCGGATGGGTGTAGCGGACAGAAACAACAGATGAGGACATAACAACTCCGGAGTGGGGTTGTTATGCTAAAACGCGCTTATGTCAGGCGCAAGCGCGGAACGACCCGGTGCGACCAAAACAGGCCGCGCCGGGTTCAATCTGGGGTTAAGTCTAATCAGGCCGCGCGGTAAGGCATTGGGCCCAGATAGTCTTTTTTCCCGACCTCAACGCCGTTGTGACGCAAAATGGCGTAAGTCGTAGTCAGGTGAAAATAGAAGTTCGGGATCACATGCTGCAGCAGGAACTCTTCGCCGCTCAGCGTTTTGCCTTCCCAGCGTGGCTGGGTGATCACTTGTGTCGCCGCATTGGCAAAATCAGCTGCGCTGAACGTCGCCAGATATGCCTGCGTATCACGGATACGCTGCTGCAATTGCTCCAGTGTAGTCTCGTCATCGGCATGTTTTGGTGCCTGATCGACAGTACCGGTTAAACGCGCAACGCCGAGTTTGGCGGTATCGCAGGTAATTTGTACCTGACGGATCAGCGCAAACTGGTCCGGCGCCAACCGGCTGTTCAGCAGTACTGTCACATCAAATTTTTTATCGTCGGCATAAGCCGCCGCTTTTTGCAAAATGGCGCTGAGGTTGTCCAGCATTTTGCTGAATTGCGGCACTGTCAGTTGGTAAATCATGTCTCTCTCCGGTTAGGGGCTGTTGCCTTTGCAATAGAGATGGGCGCGCAGTCGGGTAATTTCAAGCAGCTGCCAACGTGATTCGTCGCTTGCAGCGCGCCACAGTGCAGGGTAATTTGTTGTTTCTGCTGTTTCGGCTTATCTGTTTGAGGACACCAATGGATGCAATCTGGTCAGCCCTGGCGATCGCCAGCGCTTTAGCGGTCGGCGCTGTCAGCCCCGGCCCGAGTTTTATTGTGGTCGCCCGCAATGCGATTGCGCTGTCGCGCCGGCATGGTCTGGCCACCGCTTGTGGTATGGGTCTGGGCGCCGGTACTTTTGCCGTTTTAGCCTTGTTAGGCGTGCATGCCGTGCTCACTGCGGTGCCGATGGCGTTCTGGGCATTAAAAGTGGCGGGCGGATTGTATCTGCTGTATCTCGGCTATCTGATTTTCCGTGGCGCCAAAGCACCTTTACAAGTGCAGACTGAGAGTCCGGTCGCGATGATCAGCCTGCGCCGTGCCTTTTTAGGCGGTTTGCTGACGCAGCTGAGCAATCCAAAAACCGCGATTGTATTTGCCAGTGTATTTTCCGCATTGTTGCCGGCCACTATCCCGCTTTGGTTTTACGCGGTACTGCCGCTGTTGGCGCTGATCATCGATGGCGGCTGGTATATTCTGGTGGCGTATTTATTGTCGGCAGAAGCACCGCGGCAGACTTATCTGAAATTTAAAACCGGCATTGACCGCACCGCCGGCACTGTGATGGGCCTGCTGGGCTTAAAACTGGTGACCAGCCTGCCGTAAAGGCATCCGTGTCACTTCTGCGGTTTTCATAAAAGAACAGCGCCTTTGGCGCTGTTCTTTATTGCAGAGAGAACGCTGTTACAGATAAGTCTGTAAAAACTTCAGATAGGCTTGCTGCGCACTGATGCGGTTGGCTTTTTTGACAAAACCGTGGCCTTCATCCGGGAACAATACATATTCGACCGGCACGCCGTTTTTCTTGATCGCGGCAACCATTTCGTCGCTTTCAACCTGCAACACACGCGGGTCATTGGCACCTTGCACCACCAGCACCGGTTTTTTCACTTTATCCCCATGAAACACCGGCGAGATGCGGCGCAGGCGTTCGCCGTCTTTGGTTGGATCACCAAGCTCGGCATACAAAGATTCGCGGAACGATTCCCACCACGGCGGAATACTTTCCAACGTGCGGACCCAGTTGGTCACACCAAAGATGTTGATACCGACCTTAAACTCGTCAGTGAACGCCATCGCTGCCATCGTCAGATAGCCACCATAACTGCCACCCATCACGCCGATGCGGTCGTCTGCAATCCAATCCAGCGATTGCAGGTATTTTTTGCCAAACACGATGTCCTGCAGATCATGCTCACCATGTTTTAAATCATCAAGGTGGAAAAAGGTTTTACCGTAACCGCTGCTGCCGCGGTTGTTCACCGCCAGCACCGCATAACCCTGATTCACCAGATGCTGAATGGAAGCACTATAACCGGTACGCGACTGACCACCAGGACCACCGTGGATCCACAGCAAGGCCGGCACCTGTGCAGTATTTGTGGCCTGCTTAGGTTTGTACAGCAGCGCCGGAATTAGCAGACCATCAAAGCTCGGGAAACGCACCACTTCACTGACTACCAACACAGACTCATCAATCGCTTTGTCGAGCGCCTGAGTTAACCGCTCAGCTTTCGGGCTGCCGATCGCCCAGACATACAGATTGGACGGGCTGTTGTCAGCATTTAAGTAAAAACTTAGCGTCTTGCCGTCATCAGAAAATTCAACACTGCGTAAGTCACCAGCCGGTAATGCTGGCAACGTCAGCGGCTGACCACTTTGCTGATCAACGATGGTCACTTTGGTCGCCGCATCAGCATTGACGCCTTCGACGCGGAATTTATTGTCTTTGCTAAAGCCAATATACATGATGTCCCAGTCGGCTTTGCTAAACAGCGTGGCTTTGCCCGATGCAATATCAAATGCCATGGCCTGACTGAATTCTGATTGCTCATCGGTGCCAAAAATCAGCGTTTTACTGTCGCGGCTGAAACTGTACACCTGATGGGTGATATTGCCCTGATGCGGGGTGACCAGGGTTTCAGTTGGTTTCTCTACCGACAAATCAATTAAATGCACGTTGTTATCAGCATTGGTGCGCGACTTGATTGCCGCAAGATAACGGCCATCAGGGCTGATGCCGGCGACGTCATAGCCAGCGTCATTCTGATAAACCAGGCTGCGCTGATAACTTTTGCCATCGTATTTATACAGGTCAAAAAACTTAGCGTCGCGTTCGTTGGTCAGCACATAAAAACTGCCATCGGCCGCCCAGTCGACAAACATTGCTTTGAGTTTGTCACCCGGCGTCAGGTCTTTCACTGAACCATCTAATTCACGCACGTACAGATGATCCAGCTCGTTGCCGCCCTGATCGGCGCTATACAACACGCGGTCGTCCTGCGGGAACCAGCTAACCGGCATGATGGCGTCGGTAGTGGATTGGGTCAGCGCTTGCCAGTTTTTGCCGTCCATGCTGACTTTGTACAGGTTAAATACGCCGGTTTCGTCCGAGGCCACCAACATGGCATCGCCGCTGACGTTGATATCGTTGCCCAGATAAGATTTGGTGGCATAAAACTGCTCAGGTGTGTATTGGCTTAATTTGGCAGGCGTCGTGGCCGCAGCAGGTGTTGCTGTGCTGGCCGGCGCCTCCGGCGCTTTGCCGCACGCCAGCAATAAGCCGGCCGTCAGGGCCAACAGTGGGTAACTCATTGTTTTCATAGCATTCCCTTTATATGTAGTCTGGCAGGAACAAAGCGGCTGTCACGACAACGACCGTCTGAGCCAAACTAGAGCAAAAAAGCAGCAGGCACAATCGTTAAAACAAATATTTAACACTGGATGGCACCAAGCGGAATGTTCGGCGCGGAACATAAAAAAACCGCCCGAAGGCGGTTATTTCAGCAGATGAACTGGCGGCATCAGAATTTAAAGGTTGCGGTCAGACCAAAACCACGATGATTGGCTTTGAGTTCTTCATCTTCCAGGTCCGGACGCACCAGATATTCCAGGGCCAGAGTGAATTTATCATTAACCGCGTATTGCGCGCCGACACCATAAGCAAAGCCATTTTCACTGGTGTCGGCATTTTCTGGTTTGCCATCTACAACAGCATCAGCATTAAATTTGGTGTAGTCATAACCCGCCAAACCGTAAACATCGACGCCTTCAGCTAATGGAAAGCTGGCTTTGGCAAACAATGCATAACTGCGATCAATACCGACTGTCAGGCTATTGCCTTGCTCACCGACTTTGTCGTCGTTGGCACCCACAGCAATCCGGCCTTCAACCGCCAGATATGGGTGGAACTGGTATCCGCCTAACGCACTGAATGTTGTCTGATTCCAGTTGAGCTCTACCGGACCGGCATCTAATTCGATAGTTGGGCGGTGAAACGCCAGACCAGCATAAGCACCAGTGTCAGCCGCTTGTGCACCTGCAGCAATGAGCAATGAGGCGATAGTAAGTTGTTTGAACATGGAAATTCCCTTCATGATCTGTTTAATGTGGTGGCCGCAACAATGCGACCCGAGCGGATAATAACCCGGCAAAGATAAACAGAAAATGAACAAGGTAAATTACTGTATTTAATTGTATATTTTTTGTTTTTTATTTCTCTGTACAAACAACGGGCTGTTGCCGGCGTTGCTGCCACCACAGCAATGGCGTGGTCAGCAGCATAATTGCTACGGCATACCATAACAAAGTCCCCAGCGTCAGCATCAAACCCAGACATAACAATGCACTGACGATGGCTATCGCACGATAGCGGCTTGGCAGTAACTTCAGAGCAGCCAGCATAGACGCCAGATAAATCACCGCAAACACACCGTTGACCCAGCCAATCAGTGCTTCCAGTTGTTGTGGAAATGGCGAAGACCCGAGGATCACGGCAGCCATCAGGCCGATGATCAGATACAACGCCCGTTCCGGCACCTGATGCCGGTTCAGTGGCTGAAACCAGCCCGGCAACACACCTTGCTGGCTGAAACTCCAGGTCAGCCGCGCCACACTGGCGGTGTAGACATTGACTGTTGCCAGGCCACTGCACAGACCAAGGATGCCAATAACCCATTGGCCAAAGCCGCCGCAAAGCCGGTCAAAGGCCTGCGCCATCGTCAGCGATTCACCGGGCCCCGCTAAAGCCCACAACAAGGCGCTGCAACCAAGATAAATCATGCCGACCAGCAACAACCCAATCAGCAATGCCGGCACCATATCCCGCGCCGGATCGCGAAAATCCTGCGCCAGATGGGTCATCGCTTCAACCCCAAGAAAACTCCAGAACCCCAGAGCCAGTGCCGCACTGATACCACTCCAGGCCGGCAATTCCAGCACGGGCGCTGTGAGCGGCGCGCCTTGCCAGAAAAACGCTGCGAGCAGTAGCAACACGACAGCGACAATAGCCAGGGTTAAACCAAGCTGCAGGCGGGCAGACAGTTGAAAGCCCACCCGGTTCAGCGCAAACAACACGCCAAGAAACAGCAACTGGCCGGTCAACTGATATTGCGCCCCAAACCAGGGCTCGATAAACGACCAGGTCATCAACAACGCCGCCGAGCCACCGACCGGCACCACCAGCAAAAACAGCAGACCCATCACCCGACCGGCCACTGCACCAAAGGCTTCGCCAACAAAATGAGCAGGGCCTGCCGCATTCGGAATGGCGCCAGCCAGCGCGCCAAAAATAACCGTGATAGGGACCGCTAATAAGGTCAGCACTAACCAGATGCCTATTGCCGCACCACCAGCTTGTTGCAACGACACTTGCGGTAAAATAAAGACACCGGTACCCAACAGGGTCGTCGCGAGCAACGCTGCGCCCTGATAACGGCCAATACCACCTGTTGCTTTCATCGGATGCTTCCGTTCAAATAGCAGAAAAATGCATTGTAACGCAGCCAGCGCCGCCAGTTTGTCAGGTCTTACCGGCAAAATGACGGAGCCACCGGCAATTTCACCGGAGTAGCCCCAAGTGGATAAATTTGATCAGCAGATCCTGCAGCAACTGCGGCAAAACGCCCGGCAAAGCGTCTCCGACATCGCTGCGGCCGTGCATCTGTCCCGCAGTGCAGTGACTGAACGGATCCGAAAACTAGAGCAGCAAAAAGTGATCCTGGGTTATCAGGTCGTATTACGTGCAGCCACAGAGGCCAGAGTCCGGGCCTATTTTGAATTGCAGCACAAAGCCGCCCGTTGTCAGGAGTTGATCCCATTTTTACGCAGTTTTTCTGAACTGAAGTCCTGCCACGGTATCAGCGGGGAAGTGGATTTGATGCTGTTTGTCGAAGCCGACAGCATGGAACGCCTGCATCAGATCCGTGAGCAGATTGATGCACATCCGGATATTATCCGGATCAGAACCCACATGGTGATGAGCCAGTGGTTTACCCCGCAAACTGATGAAATGGCTGTGGTTCCGGCATAAACCGCAGCGCGGTGCACCGACAAAAAAGGTCCGCTTACGGACCTTTTTCATCAAGTTTGACTTACTTAGCCATTTGCATCGTTGACTGCAGCAGAATACCTTGCGGTGCCATTTTCACCTGCATACCGACTTGCATATTGGTTTGCATCAGCTGCGCCAGTTCAGCCGGGACCGGCTCGCCAGTGCTTTCCAGCGTGCCTTTTAACACGCTGAAGAACTGCTGATAATCCATACCAAACGCCAACAGACCCGATTTATTCAGCGGCTGTGTGGTCAATTCTTTGGCTTGCTGCAGCGCTTTGTCACCACTGTAAATCACCAGATGATGTTCGGAAGCCATCAGGCTCGGTTTGACGCCTAACATCGCCAGTTGCGGGATTTTGTCAGCCAGTGGCAGACTTTCGCCGGCAGCCGGCAGTTCCAGTGTCGCTAATTCCGGTTGCAGAGCCTTCAGGCTGGCAAACAGCTGTTTGATGTTGTTGGCGCTTAATACAAATAGTGCATCAGCCGTTTTTGGTACTTGTTGTACCGCATCAATTTCCAGCTGATTCACTTTCAGCGAAAAACCCTGCACGCCGGCGGCCATACCCGCCATCATCAGCATTGGCATTGGGTTGTTTTGTTTCAGTGCCTGTTGCCATTCCACGAGTGGCGCACATTGATACTGCGTCGTGGTCAGGCTGTCCCATAACTTGCCAACAGCGGAGGAAAGCTGACCAACGTCGAGGCCAAGCGCCATTTCCAATAACGCAGTCTGTCCGTTGATTTCACCCAAACCGGCCGGAACAAAACCCTGCAACTGTTCCAGTGCGGCGATCGTTTGCGCGTTTTCGGTTGGGATCAGTAGTTTGCTGTGTACTGTGGTTGCTGTCGCAGCGATGTTAAAACGGTTCGAGGCAAATAAACCTGGCCAACTGGTGGCAATCGCAGCGACGTCAGTCTGGCAATTGGCTTCGCGCCATGGCGCCAATGCGACACCAAGCTCAGTGCCCATAATGGCTTCAACATCTTTCGCCAACCGGTTGCCGTCTTTACTGGTCAACACTTTACTCAGCTCAAGACTGCTGACATAACCAACAGAGCCCTGCTCTAACTCATATTTTTTAGTGACTTGTTGTAAGTACTTCGTGCTGTGCAGGCTCTGTTCCGGTTTCTGCGTTCCCAGCGCGATGGCCAGGTGCGCCGGATCGAGTTTGTCAGAGGTCAGGGTTAACGTCGCCCAACCATCTTTGACACTGACCAATAAATCCAGCGCCAGCTCTTCATGGCTGAGTTTGTACTGCCGGTACTTTTGTTCACTGAGTTGCTGCGGGCTATGGCTCAGACCACTTTGTTGTTCTATCGCATCAAACATGGCCCAGAAAGCTTTTTCATCGCCCAGCTCCACTTTCAGCACAGGCGCCAACCCCACCAGATACAGCAGGCTGCGCATCTGAGATTTGATGCCGGTCTTCGCACTGATGTCCGCTGGCGTTGCCAGTGCTGACAAATACTGCTGGCCCAGCGCCAGCACAAATTTTTCGCTGCTGCTTTGGGCGGCCTGCAGCTGCGCATCCAGCTGCGCCAACGCCGCAGCGCTGTAATATTGCGGCCCCATGCCGATGCTGCTCAGGTAACTCGGCAGATCAACCGGCTCCAGCTGCGCGGAAAATACCGCGGTATCCGCCGGTACATATTCCAGTGCACCCAGCTGCGCTGCGCTTTGCGGCGCGCCAAATTTGTACCAGGCAAAAACCCCTGCTGCAATCACGGCTGCAGCGATCAAACTTTTCCGCATTCCTTACTCCTTCGTTAATCGCCGGTAGTTGCGCCGGTCACGCATCAAATCTTTTGTATTAATTGTTACCGGCGGCCCGTCGGCACCGGTTGTCCCAGCATGGCCAATGCAACCGCTTCGGCCACTTTAATCCCATCAATACCCGCAGACAGAATACCGCCAGCATAACCTGCACCTTCACCGGCTGGAAATAACCCTCTGGTATTCAGGCTCTGATAGTCTGGGCCGCGTTTGATACAAATTGGTGATGAAGTGCGGGTTTCCACGCCGGTCAGCAGACCTTCGTCCCGGGCAAACCCCTTGATTTGTTTATCAAATGCCGGGATCGCTTCGCGAATAGCGGCAATAACAAAATCAGGCAACACGTTCGACAGGTCAGTCAGTTTGACGCCTGGTGTATAACTGGGTAATACATCGCCGAGTTCAGTCGACGGCACTCCCGCAAGGAAATCGCCCACCCGCTGCGCCGGCGCATCATAATTGCTGCCGCCAAGCACAAAGGCCTGTGCTTCCAGTTTACGCTGCAGTTCGATGCCGGCTAACGGATGGCCCGGATAATCACGTTCCGGATCTATCCCCACCACAATTGCGCTGTTGGCATTGCGTTCATTGCGTGAATATTGGCTCATGCCATTAGTGACCACCCGGCCTTCTTCTGACGCCGCCGCCACCACAGTGCCGCCCGGACACATACAGAAGCTATACACTGTGCGGTTATTGCTGCCGTGGTGCACCAGTTTATAGTCAGCCGCGCCCAACAATGGGTGGCCAGCGCTGGCTCCAAAACGACATTCATCGATCATCGACTGGCGATGTTCAATGCGAAATCCCACCGAAAACGGCTTGGCTTCGATATAAACACCGCGCTGATAGAGCATTTCAAAGGTGTCGCGCGCGCTATGCCCGACCGCCAACACCACATAACGGCTATGTAGCTCGCTGCCGTCGCTCAGACGCACGCCAGTCAGTTGTTCGCCGTCCCGCAGAATGTCATCCACGCGGGTGCTGAAGCGGATCTCGCCACCGAGCTCAATGATACGCGCGCGCATTTTTTCCACCATCGTCACCAGCTTAAAGGTGCCGATATGCGGTTTGCTGACATACATAATTTCTTCCGGCGCGCCGGCTTTGACAAATTCACTCATCACTTTACGGCCGTAATGTTTCGGATCTTTGACCTGGCTGTAAAGTTTGCCATCGGAGAACGTGCCGGCACCGCCTTCACCAAACTGCACGTTGGATTCCGTATTCAGCGGTTTTTTCCGCCAGAAGCCAAACGTATCTTTGGTGCGTTCGCGCACCTCTTTGCCGCGTTCCAGAATGATGGGATTAAAGCCCATCTCTGCCAGCAATAAACCGGCGAACAAGCCACAAGGCCCAAGACCAATAACTATCGGACGCTCCGACAGCTGTGCAGGCGCTTTCGCGACAAACTTATAGCTGGTATCCGGCGCCGGACGGATCTGCTCATCTTTGCTAAATGCTGCCAAGACACGTGCGTTGTGATCGGTATCGACATCCAGCGAGTAAGTGAGTTGAATATCAGTTTTTTTCCGCGCATCGACGCCACGTTTAAATACGCTGAACTGTAGGAGTTGTTCAGGCTGCAGTTTAAGACGGGCGCAAATAGCGGCAGATAAATCGGCTTCGCTGTGATTGAGTGGCAACTTTAATTCGTTAATACGGATCATTGGACCTTCCTGTTGGTGTCATGGCGAAATCGCAGCGCGTTTTCGCTCACAAAGCAGAAATAAAACCGTTATTTTACGTGAAACCGGCACTTTTGTCCGGTTTTCTGCCAGTCCTGCAGCCCTTGTAATTTCATTGCGCTGCATTACAATTCGCCGGATCCAACCGGTATTAACTTCAGGAAACGCTGTCATGGCTTTTGTAGTGACTGATAATTGCATCAAATGCAAATACACCGACTGCGTGGCCGTGTGCCCGGCCGATGCGTTTTTTGCCGGCCCCAACTTCCTGGTGATTAGCCCAACCGCTTGTATTGATTGCGCTTTATGCGAACCCGAGTGTCCAGCGCAGGCGATTTATCAGCAAGATGCGTTACCGCCTGGCCAGGAGGCCTTTCTGCAACTGAATGCCGAACTCAGTGAGATCTGGCCCAATATCACCGAAGTTGAACCGGCGCCGGCCGATGCCGACGCCTGGAACGGCGTGCCAGACAAACTGAAATATCTGCAAACCTGACCAGATCGTTGCTCCGGCGACTTCAGGCCTGTTTAGCTGTCACAGCAAACAATTGTTGTTCCAGCGTCTGGCCTTTGGTCAGCATGCGGTAACGCCAGCCGTGTTGGCGCAGCGCCATCAACAGAGTCAGGTCAAAGTCGGGCGCCAGCTCGGCATCAAACTGCAACACATACTCGTGCTTCTGGCTATCACTGACACTGATCACACCGGGAAGCTGCCTGAGGATCGGCAACACATCACTTTGGGCACCGGCTTCTAAGGTCAGCGTCAGATAACCCTGGGTCGCCGCGCTGTGCACCTGACTCTGCTGCACCAGTTTGCCATGTTCCAGATACAACACTGTGCCGCATAGCCGTTCCAGTTCAAAAATATTGTGTGAACTGATAATAAAACTGGCTTCATTCGACAAATTTGCAATCAACTGACGCACTTGCAGAGCATTGACCGGATCCAGGCCGGCCGTTGGCTCATCCAGCATCACCAGCTCAGGACTGCCCATCAGCGCCTGTGCGATCGCGACACGTTTGCGCATACCGTGACTGAGCGCTGTGGCTTTTTGTTCCGCATTGGCCGCGAGGTCAACCAGACTCAGCACACGCCGGCTTTCTGCCAGCGCCGTTGACTTGCTCATGCCTTGCAGCTGACCAAAAAAGCTCAGCTGAGTCAGTAAAGAAAAATTCGGGTCCAGCATCGCGTCTTGTGGCAAGGCACTGACACGACCAAACAAGGCGCTGCTGCCGGGTTTGTGACCTAATACTTTTAACTCGCCGCTGCTGGCGGGCAGATAACCACAGAGCAAGCTGAACAAGGTGGTTTTACCAGCGCCATTCGGGCCGATCAGCGCTATAGGTTCACCGGCCGGCAGACTGAAAGTCAGGTCCTGCAATACTGCTTTCTGACCAAAAGACTTACTTAAATTCCGTGCTTCAATCAGATAACTCATAATGCTTTCTCCTGCATCACGAAACGACCGGCAATCAACAACACCACCGTCTGCATCAAAGGTAACCCGCTGTGTTTCAGCGTATCCCAGCCCTGAGCACCTAATAACATTGGCAATTGCGCACCAGGCAGATACTCCAGCACCCCACGCAGATCCGGGAAGTGCCAGACCAGATACCCCAACAGACCGGCGACCGCGCCGATACTGACAATCGCCAGGCTAATGGCCAGCCGGCTGGAACGCACTAACGCTGAGCACAGCGCCATCAGTGCAGTAAAAGGCATTAACACAATCAACAAATTCAGCCAGATCACCAACGCCGCATTCAATGCCGCCGCCGGCAATTCACCGACACGCCATACCGCCAGCACTAAGGTCGCCAGCAGGCTCAGACCGATCAGCAGCGCCTGCACCAGCAACTGACCGATAAAGCGGCCGAAAAAGATACTGTCCCGGCTGGAACGTAAAGTCAGAAAACGCAAAGTGCCACGGGAGCGATCGGTACAGGTCTGATCGGCAGCAGAAAACATCACGGCTAACGGCATAAAAAATACCGTCATGGCCCAATACACCGACAATTCCGGCAACGACCAGTTCAGCAGATTGTACATGCCCACCATACCCAGCATGCCACTGAGCATTTGTTGGATCTCTGGCTCCTGCAGCTGCACGCTGGCCTGATAGATTGGATAACGCAGCAGGAAATACCAGATCGTGGTGAAAGCGGCCAGCGCAAACCAGCCGCGTGGGGTCATAAACAAACGATGTAGTTCAAAACGGCTGTACAACCAGGTCTGGCGGAACAACAGAGGCAAGGGGCCGGACATAAGGACTTCCTTTTTACAGTTCAGATTGTTCTGTCTGGCAAGGATAGTACCAAGTGCTAACTAAATGAAATCAAATAAGTTTATCTTTCAAGCGCAGCACCGTGTGACAAAAAATAACTAAAAATTAGTCATTTTCACACCAGATCACAATAAATCACCATATTTCAACTGGCGCTGACTCAGCCAATAACCAAGCCATGACAACAACAAGCAGGGCAATAATGCCAATAGGCGCTGCCGTAGTTCATGTTGCACATCAAGCATTGTCAGCAGACAAGGCGCATACACGCCGTAGATGAAGCAAAACGTGAGGACAAAACCTGACCAGTCCATGGCCAACAATTCCATTGTGACACCCCTTAATCCATAAAGAGATCTCACCATAGCGTTGGCCTTCAACATTTGCAACAATATATTTACCAAATTTACTCTGGTGAAATAATCACCACCATTGGTCTTTTAACTTTCCATAGTGAAAATACCCCCACTGACCCACCCGGCGCAGCGGTGCCAATGGAAATTTCGGCAATGCTGACTGAAATAACGGTAAATCCGGTTGTGCCAGTCCCATCACTTTGTCCGCCAGCCGTTTCCCTGCCTGCACTGAAAATGACAAGCCGCTGCCACAATACCCCATGCTGTACACGACATCAGCATGCGCATCAGCCTGATATATATGGGGAATATCATCTAACGACATGCAAATCCAACCAGACCACTGGTAGTCATAGCGCAGGTTGTGCAATGCCGGGAAACTCAGCTTTAATACCTCGAGCAGACGTTCAGCATAAAACGGATTTTCCGCATCCCGGCCGGTAATAGCCCCACGCCCGCCAAACAAAATCCGGTTGTCAGGCAATTTACGGTAATAGTATTTCAGCGCCCGGGTGTCCATCACCACCTGACTGGTCAATAGATTACACGCCGCCAGCTGGGTCGCGCTGAGTGGTTCTGTCACAATAATTTGCGACAACACCGGCAAAGTGCGGGATTGCACGCCCGGATGCAGTTGTTTCGGTGTATAACCATTGGTCGCCAGGATCACCTTGCGCGCCCGCACTACCGCTTGTGGTGTATGCAAAACTTGCGTGCGACCGTCCGTCTGCCATTGCTGTACCGGGCTGGCAGTATGGATCATCGAACCGGCGTTGCGGGCCAGTTGCTGATAACCCCAGGCCAATTTCAGTGGATTCACACCAAACGCATCGGCAAAACGTAACGCGCCAAAACTTTGCTGGTCAGCGACATACTGTTGATGCACTTCACTGCGGCTTAACAGTTCCACTTCCGCGCCAAAGGTTTGTTGCAGCAAACGGGCCTGCGCCTGCAATGTCGGCACCATTGACGGTTTATGCGCCATCCGCAAATAACCGGGTTCCTGCTGGTCGCAATCAATGCCGAGACTAATCAGCTGGCGCACCCGGTCCAAACCGGCATTAAATTCCTGATAAACCCCCCGCATCACCGCTTCACCCCATTGCTTCTGCATCTGGGCATAGGGTTTGCGACCACTGGATTTCAGCACAAAACCAGCGTTGCGTCCGCTACAGCCCCAGGCGGTCTGATTCGCTTCCAATACCAACGCTTTGACGCCGTGTTCCGTCGCCAGATGGTAAGCCGCGGATAAACCGGTATACCCGGCGCCGATAATCGCGACATCAACAGTGCAATCCTGCGTCAGCGCGCCATCGTCGGCCGGCGCTGGTCCGGAATGAGCAGCCCAATAGCTGTCTGGGTAAGGCTGACCCTGGCCGGGTGACAGGTCGTGAAGCGGATCGTACATAAGAAAACCCTGATTACTGCAATTCCTGCTGCATCATGGCAAGATAAAACGCAATTTCCAAGCCATTCGGATCTGTTATGTCACAGGCTCAGCGCTGCAACGCCACCATCGAATATCAACCGCTGTCACCGGCACATTTTGCTGCGGTCATTGCTTTAGGTAACCAGGTGCATGGCGATGGTTATCTCAACGATGAACTCATCGCTACTTATCATCAGCAAGGCCTGAAAAAACACCACAACGCCGGCGTGGTGGCGCTGGACAGTCAGGGCTTAGCTGGCTTCCGGCTCGCCTTTGCACCGGGTCAATGGCAGCCAGATCAATGGTGTAGTCCAGCGCTGTGGGGGATCCCTGTAGCACAAGTGGGCTATTTCAAATGCAATACGGTGCGGCCAGATCTACAGGGCAGCGGTATCGGTGGCGCGTTGTTACAGTTATCGATACAGGCTTTTGTCGCTCAGGGTGCGTTGGCCGGCGTGGCGCATTTGTGGGTGCAAAGCCCCGGTAATGCCGCAGTGCGGTATTTCAGTAAACATGGTGGCGAGCTGGTCAAGATCCACCCGGACAAGTGGCGTGCAGACAGCCTGAATGGTTATGAATGTGTGCGCTGTGGCTTTGATTGCCATTGTGATGCGGCAGAAATGATATTGCGACTGCGCTGAAAAAACAGTTTCCTCTGTTTGCCGGGATGACAAACGGCAGGCAGAGGAAACTGCGGGGGAGCCGGAAACTGAATTGGCCAAAGTCGGTATCTGCGATACAGACAACACATCACACCGTTTCACGTGGAACCCGCTTATGCCTGTCGAACTGCTGGTGCCGGGACGCAACACAGCAAATGTAAGCGGTTACATGAGGTTTTAATATGACAGAGCGCTTGGTGCTATGCAAGCGCTTACAAAAGGTTTTTCTGCTTAACTGACGAGGTCGACCACCCGTTCTACCACTGCTTGAGTGGTGGTCTGGCCATGGGTTTGCGGGCTGAGCCGGCATTGCAAATACTGCAGCACAACTTTCACGCCGGCTTTCATATGCACCCGATGCGGATAGACCAAATGTACAGGGAGCGGCTCTGGCATGTATTCGGTCAGAATGGGCACCAACCGGCCAGCGTCAATTTCATTCGCGACCTGATACCGCGTGACGTACATCAGCCCCACGCCGGCCAGCACGGCTGGTTTCAGTGCGCGATTGCTGTTAGCGTGCAGCGGGCCCTGCGTCAACACTTCCAGCGGCTGACCTTGATCGGTAAAACGCCAGTAACGCTCTTGCGGACTGTTGTCGGTACTGAGGCAACTATGTTGGACTAAGTCACGCGGATGCTGCGGAATACCGGCCTGCGCCAGATAGGACGGCGCACCGACCAACACTATCGGTAGTTTGGTCAGCGGTCTTGCGATCAGACTGGAACTGACCAGCCGGCCGAAGCGGATCGCGACATCCACTTCTTCGCCGACCAAATCAACCAGCCGGTCGGTTAAATCCAGTTCCACTCTTAATTTCGGATAACGCTGCAGCAATTCTGGCAACAAAGGCGCGATGATTTTGCTGCCATAAGTCACCGCCACACTGATGCGGATGGTGCCGGCCGGTTCGTCACGCATTTCATCCAGATGGTGCTCGGCCTGATCGGCCTGCCGCACCACTTGCTGGCAATAAGCAAAAAACGCCTGGCCTTCCGCAGTTAAGCGGATTTGCCGGGTGGTGCGCTGCAGCAGTCGCACCGATAAATGCTGCTCCAGCCGGCTGATAGCTTTACTGACCGCGCCTTTGGACATTTGCAGCGCTACGGCCGCTTGGGTAAAACTGCCGGTTTCGGCCACCCGGGCGAAAATCGCCATATCACTTAAGCGTTGCAGTAATGACATCAAAACCTCCAAAGCAGATCATTTCGGCTAGTGTATCAAAAGAAAAATAGCCTGATTGTTTCTTGTTGGAAACAATCTGTCCTGAAATGACCCGCTAATCAGCGTCACTTGCGATGCGTATCATTGCGCAGAATTTGTTCAGTGGAGGAAAAGTGATGTTTCTGCAGATTTTATATGCAATCGCCAAAGGATTACTGGAAATGGACGGCTATCAGCTCACCAGCAGCAAGCAGGCGCCAGCCGAGGTGACGCAACCAGACGAACATGCCGCCTCCTGCGACGAGACAAAATGTTACAAATGACAGGTTTAATAAATCACTTGTTAATACAATAATTGCTAAATTGCCAAAAAACGCACTTAGCGTGTGTTTTTTGTGCAATTAACGCAGGGATATATGGCATTGACCGCATTCGGTCTGGCCTTTGCCCATTTTTTATATAGAATCCGCCGCCCCGAATCAGGGCAATTTTATCAAAGCAGCATTCGCCGGCAACTGATCCTGCACAGGATCGGGCACGGCAGGCATTCAGAGGTACACATGTTCCGTCGTCCAATACTTACCCAGGCCATCAGACTGAGTCTGACCGCCGCCGCCACTTCTGCAGCATTTTTAAGCACTGCTGCCATCGCACAGCAAACCAACGCCGCTGAACCTGTTGAACGTGTTCAGGTCACCGGCTCCCGTATCATGCGCGAAGGTGCCATTGCGCCATCTCCGGTGACATCTATTTCTGGTGCTGAACTGATGGAAACCGGTGCGATGAACATCGGCGAGGTACTGAATGAGTTACCAGCACTGGCTTCAACCTATTCAATGGCCAACTCAGGTAACAATATCGGTACTGCTGGTTTAAACCTGCTGGACTTACGTGGCATGGGCGCAGCACGGACCCTGGTATTAGTCGACGGTAAACGTCACGTATCTTCCAGTTCCGGCGAGGCATCTGTGGATACCAACACTATTCCGACCTCATGGGTTGAATCGGTAGAGATCATCACCGGCGGCGCTTCTGCCGTATACGGTGCCGATGCGGTCACCGGTGTGGTCAACTTCAAATTGAAGAAAAACATCGAAGGCCTGGAAGTCAGCGCAACCGCCGGCAAAGCCAATGACAATCCGTACAACAACCACAAATTTAACTTCTCTTACGGCAGCGATTATGCCGGTGGCCGTGGTAATGCTGCATTTGCCGCAGAAGTGTCAGGTCAGCGCGCGATCAATGCAACTGAGCGTTCGTTAACCCGCACGCCATATATGGATGTGCGCAATCCTGCCAACAAAGACAAAAAAGACCCGGTGACGGGTGCCACTATTCATGACGGTATTCCGGATCGGATCACTTTGCCAAACACCGGCTGGTATGACTCTTCAATCAAAGGCAACTTCTACCTGGACGAAGCCAATGGCACCAACTGGTACACCTTTAACAAAGATGGCTCAGTGCAACTGCAAAACGTCGGTACCACTTATGGTGAATGGGGCCGCTGCAGCAACTGTGACCTGTTAAACCTGAAAGAATACCAGGACTTACAACCAGACTTCAGCCGTTATAACCTGAATGCAAAAACCAATTTCGAGCTGAACGATAACCACACCTTAAGTGCTGAAGCCAAACATGTGGTCAGTGGTGGTGATACTGCCGGTCAACCGTCGTTTTTTGAATACGATACCGCACTGGAAATTAAAGCCGACAACGCTTATATCCACCCGTCGCTGGCTGCATTGATGGCGAAAAACGGTCTGGATGCCGTTTACCTGCACCGTTTTAACAAAGACGCCGGCCGCCGCATCGAAGAAAATACCCGCACCACGAACCGGGCTGTGGTTGCATTAGATGGCAACCTGAACGACGACTGGAGTTATGAAACTTATGCAGTCTATGGCCAGACCAAACTGGAACAGGAAAACTTTAACAACCTGATCCGGAAAAACTTCGCCCAGTCATTTGATGCGGTGAAAGACGGCAACGGCAAAATCGTCTGCCGTGATGCTGCAGCTCAGGCAGCCGGTTGTGTACCAACCAGCGTGTTTGGTTATGGCGCAGTAAACCCAGCCGCCAGCGCCTGGTTTAATACCAATTCGCTGTCTACCAGCACCATCAAACAACATGTTGTCAACGCCAGTGTCGCCAACAGTGCATTGTTCGAATTACCAGCCGGTATGGTGGGTTTTGCTGCCGGTACTGAATACCGCCGTGAACAAAGTGACTCTACGCCAGACGCTTTTGCAGCCACAGGTGCAACATTCTTAAACGCTCTGCAGGAAGAACACGGTAAATTTAACGTCAAAGAAGCCTTTGCCGAGATCACTGCCCCTATCGTGTCGGATCTGTTCTTAGTACAGGACCTGACCATGGATGCAGCAATTCGTGTGGCAGACTACAGTTCGACCGGCAATGCCACCAGCTGGAAAACTGGTCTGGACTGGACCCTGAACGACGAAATCCGTGTTCGTTCAACCTATTCAGTTGCGCTGCGTGCACCGAACATCAGTGAACTTTATGGCCCACAAAACCAGACTTATTTCAGCGTCTACGACCCATGTGGCAAAGAGTACAACCAAAGCGCGCTGCGGGTGAAAAACTGTCAGCTGCTGGGTATTCCTGCAACATTTGACCCAACTGCAACAGCTTCAACCATTGAAGGTCTGCAAGGCGGCAACCCGGCACTGAAACCGGAAGAGTCTAAATCTTACACCGTCGGCGCTGTGTACCAGCCTGAACTGATTGAAAACCTGACATTCACTGTCGACTACTGGTCTATTGATATCGACGATGCGATTTCATCAGTATCAGCCCAGAATATTCTGGATAAATGTGTCGATAACCCGAATGGTATCAACAACCAGTTCTGTGCCCTGGTCAAACGGGATCCAACCAGCAAAGAGCTGAAACTGATCACGTCTATCACGCAAAACGTGGCGGCGCAAACCGCTGAAGGTGTGGACTTTGAGATTGGCTATGATTTTGACGCTGTTGGCGGTCGGATCAAAACCAAACTGTTAGGTACTTACCTGGATTCACGCAAAACCTTCTCATTCCAGGACAATCCGTCTGTGTATGAAGAGAATGCCGGTACAGAAGGCGAAGCGGTATGGCAGGAGAACTTCTCTGTCGCTTATACCCGCGATGCATGGACGGCCTCATGGAAAACACGCCACTTAAGCGCTGTCAGCCGTTACACCGATCAGGAACTGGAAATTAACCCGGATCGCGTTGACATCATGGGCTACGGCAGCTACTTCATCACCGATATCAGCCTGGGTTACCAGTTTGAAAACGGTCTGACTTGGTCTGTTGGTGTCGACAACCTGTTTGATCGCAACCTGCCAGGTGTGTTAACTGGCACAACGACTGAAGGCGCCAGCTACGACAATATCGGCCAGTTCTTCTACACCACAGTGTCTTACAAAATGTAATTCCGGTTAAAAGAACCATTAAGGCGGGGATATCCCCGCCTTTTTTTGTCAGCAGAAATTGCTGAACATCGCCCGAATGGATTGCGCGTGCTCCCGTTATGGCCGACGCGCGGCCAACAGTCCATAACAAGACGTCTCAGTGGCTTATGCTACTTTGTTCTGAATAAGTCGGCGTGGTTGTATAGAGAAGTCTGAAAGTCTGGCCGCTGAGCATGCCAAAGATGTCAGAGCCATCTAAATATATTTTTAATTTTCAATTACTTAAAAATACCACACGGCAACCTTGCGCTGTATTGCCCCGCTTTATCACATATAACCAGATTATTAATTAAACCGCTAAACACCCAGACATCCGGTTATAACCAAAACATCTGAGTAAGCAGCAATTGCTGCTTTTTCAACACTTCATCAACTGATTAAATGCGCCGCAATGAGCGCCGTACAGATACTGCGGCAGACTGAAGATGCGGAGTTGATCATGGCCACAGCCACTTTACCTATGCTGGATTTAGCGCAATACCACGGCGAACACCGGGCGGAGTTTTTACGTCAGCTGCGTGTTGCGTCGCGGGACGTCGGCTTTTTTTACCTGACTGGTCATGGTATCAGCCAACAAACCCAACAACAGGTGCTGGCGCTTGGCCGCGAATTTTTTGCCTTGCCGCTGGCCGATAAAACCCAGGTGCAGATGCTGAACTCGCCGCACTTTCGTGGTTATACCCGCTTAAACGGCGAGCTGACCCGTGGTCAACCGGACCAGCGCGAGCAGTTTGACATCATGCGTGAAGATGCTGTCGTGGGCCTCCCAACCAGCAACGCACTGTGGCGCCGTTTAGTCGGACCGAATCAATGGCCGACGGCCTTACCGGCATTAAAACCCGCTTTACTGGCTTTTCAGCAGCAGTTGACCGACGTTACTGTCACTTTATTACGTGCCATGTTAGAAGCGCTGGCGTTACCGGCCGATGCGCTGGATCACACCATTGCTGGTCTGAATGGCACGGAAGGCCCGTATCAGCACATGAAAATAGTCCGCTATCCTGTGGCTGCTGCGAATGCCAGCAAACAGGGCGTTGGCGCGCATAAAGACCCGGGTTATCTGACGCTTGTGATGCAGGATCAACAGGCCGGCCTTGAAGTTGAAACCGCCGACGGTTGGGTGCAGGCAGAACCGGTACCCGGTGCTTTTGTGGTCAATATCGGCGAGTTGCTGGAGATGGCGTCTAATGGCTACCTGAAAGCCACCACGCACCGCGTCACCAGCCCGCAACAACAAGACCGCTACTCGGTTGCATTTTTTATGGCGGCACAGCTGGATGCCACAGTGCCGCTGCTGCCACTGAGTGCCGAGCTCGCAGCAGAGGCACAAGGCCCGGCGACAGATCCGGCCAATCCGCTACTGCGTCAGGTCGGTGATAACACACTCAAAGGCCGGCTACGCTCGCATCGTGACGTCGCAGCCCGACATTATCCGGAGCTGGCACAAGCCAGCTAACAGTCGTCACAGGCCCGCCGGACGCAGCCGCCAAGCAAGCTGCGCGTCCGGACGGCTCGGTTTTTTCCACTAAATTCGTTAGGCTGACCAGCATCTATCCCGGCTGGGTCGTCCCAGAATACAAGGTACCCCCAATGAAAATGCAAACGCTGGCAGTGCACGCCGGCCAACAACCAGACCCGTCCACCGGCGCGTTAAATACCCCGGTCTATCTGACCAGTACTTATAGCTATGGCACCGCGCAGGAAGGTAAAGACCGCTTTGCCGGTAAAAATCCGGGTTATATCTACAGCCGTTTTGCCAATCCAACTTCAAGTGCACTGGAACAGAAACTGGCGGCACTGGAAGGCGCTGACGAAGCCATCGTGGTCGCCAGCGGCATGGCAGCGATCAGTTCGATTGTCTACGCGCTGACACAACAAGGTGATGAAGTCGCGTTTATTGACCCGGTTTACGGCGGTACTGACGCGTTTTTACGCAATACCTTAGTGCGCGCCGGCGTCAAAGTGGTCAGCTACAGCTCGGACGATGATTTTGTCAGCCGTCACAATCCCAATACCCGCCTGGTGTTGTGGGAGCCGGTCACCAATCCAACCCTCAAGGTCGTCGACAGCCGCAAAATCATCGCTGTGGCGAAACAAATCGGTGCTATTACGGTCTGTGACAACACCTTCCTGACCCCGGCGCTGTTTCAGCCACTGAGCATCGGCGCCGATTTAGTGATGCATAGCGGCACCAAGTACCTGTGTGGCCACGGTGATATTATCGCTGGTGTCATTGCCGGTAACGGTCCGCTGATCCAGCGCGTGCGCACCGTCGCGCTGAAACATATCGGCGTGCCGATGGGGCCACAAGAAGCGTATTTACTGCAACGCGGCGTGAAAACACTGCCACTGCGGATGCGGGCACATTGTGACAATGCCAGAGCGGTGGCGGAATTTTTAAGCGCGCAAGCCAAAGTCGCCGCAGTCTATTTCCCGGGTTTACCTTCGCATCCTGGCCATCAGGCCATTGCCGATACGGCCGCTGGTTTTGGCGGCATGGTGGCGCTGGAGCTCCATGGCGGTTTTGACGCCTGCGCCCGCTTGCTCGATAACCTGACCCTGTTCGCGCAGGCCGTCAGTTTAGGCGATTTGGAAAGCCTGGCCTGTCACCCCGCCAGCACCACGCACGCCGCGATGACGCCGGCCGACCGCGACCGCGCCAACGTCACCGACAACCTGGTGCGCTTAAGCATTGGTGTCGAGGATATTGAAGATTTGCTGGCAGATTTAGCCCAGGCGCTGGCAAAGGTCTGAGCTGTTTGCAACTAAGCAGATAAAGACTGAGCGATGCTCAGTCTTTTTTCATGCCGGACAATAATAAGTAGAAATTCCCCAGTTCAGAGCCTGGTTTGGTCAGATCCATGATCATCATATTGGTATTGTTGGAGTGGAACTTGCGCAGCTGCCGATCCAATGCATCCAGGGCGGCAGGGTTCAGTGAAGTGCCATACATCTCGCAAGCATTTTGTCGGCATTGCACCCGCTCCACCTGTAAAAACTTCAGCTCTGGTTGTGTGACCAATAAATCCTGTACTTGCTGCTCTGTGGCCTGCGCCCAGTCGGCATCCACTTCGGTTTGCTGAAACGCCTGCATCTGCTGCTTCACCGGATCTGGGAACGCGGATAAATCCTGCTGCAGCCGTTTGGGATACTGCTGTTCGACAATAGCCAGCCAGTTTTCATCCAGCGTTGATTGTTGCCGGGCCGGCTCTGATACCGCTGGTGATTCGACTATTGGTTGGTGCTGAGTCTCAGCCGGAGGCTGCGGTGACACAGCGATTGTTTCGGTTGACGGTACTACACTGTCAGACGAAACGGCAGCAGGGACAGGTACCGACACCTGATGTTCCGCGTCTGACATTAACAAGACCGGTTGCTGCCACTGTGCCAACCCATAGCCAATAGCAATACCAACCAGTACACACCCGCTGTAACGCATGATCCCTTGCATAAAAGTCCTGTTAACTTATTGAAAAGCATCAGTACATTAGCATGCGTCTGCGCAGAAAAAAATTGCCCAACTGATCAGATTTGCTTTCACCTGCCTGCAGGCCAATACTGGCAGGGCTCAAGGGCCCTTCATAATAAAAACTCAGGAACATTTATGAAAACATCTTTCCAACCTACGTTAATAGCAGTGCTGGTCGCCGGCGCTTTGCTCGGTTGTCAGCCGGCCAGTAAACCGGCCACAGATGCCGCTGTCGCACCGGCACAGGCCGCGGCGCCAACTGCAGAAGAAGCCAAAGCTTTTGTCGCAAAGGCGTCAGAACAAACCCGCAAGTTGTTGCTCGAAGTCAACCGCGCCGACTGGATCGCCAATACTTACATCACCGAAGACACTGAAGCGCTATCCGCTGATTACAACAAAAAACTGACCGAAGCGGTGGTCGCGCTCGCGAATGAAGCTGCCCGCTTTAATGACACACAGGTTGATGCCGACACCCGCCGCCAGCTGGATAAGCTGAAACTGGCGCTGACGTTAGCGGCACCAAAAGATCCGGCGAAAACCGAAGAATTGGCGGGGATTGTCGCCAAACTGAATGCGATGTATGGCAAAGGCAAATACACCAACGCTGCCGGTAAAGAGATGGCACTGGGTGAAATGTCGGCGGTGATGGCCAGTTCTCGCAGTTATGATGAACAGCTGGAAATGTGGAAAGGCTGGCACGATACCGCAGCACCAATGAAACCTTTGTATGTGCGGCAGGTAGAACTGGCTAACGAAGGCGCGAAAGAGCTGGGTTATGCCGATACCGGCGCGATGTGGCGCTCCAAGTATGATATGGATGCAGACGCATTCGCGGCTGAACTGGATAAACAATGGGGCGCCGTGAAGCCGCTATATCAGGCGCTGCATTGCCACGTCCGCGCCAAACTCGGCGAGAAATATGGCACCGACAAAGTGCCGCAGGACAAACCGATCCCGGCCCATTTACTCGGTAACATGTGGGCGCAAACCTGGGGCAATATTTATGATTTAGTCGCCCCGGAAAACTCAGATCCGGGTTATGACGTCACCAAGCTGCTCGCTGACAAAGGCTACGACGAGCTGAAAATGGTCAAAGGTGCTGAAGGCTTCTTTACCTCTTTGGGATTTGCACCGCTGCCAGAAACGTTCTGGAGCCGCTCGCAGTTTACGAAGCCGCGTGATCGCGACGTGATTTGCCACGCTTCCGCCTGGGATTTAGACGCCAAAGACGACTTACGCATCAAGATGTGTATCGAAAAAACCGGTGAAGAATTTGCAGTTATCCATCATGAATTAGGACACAACTTCTATCAACGCGCCTACAAACATCAGCCGGTGTTTTATCAGGACAGCGCCAACGACGGTTTCCACGAAGCCATCGGCGACACCATCGCTTTATCTGTCACACCCAAGTACCTGCAACAAATTGGCCTGCTGGAACAAGTGCCGGACGAATCCAAAGACATTGGCCTGTTGATGAAAATGGCGCTGGATAAAGTGGCCTTCCTGCCCTTTGGTTTGTTAGTCGATCAGTGGCGCTGGCAGGTGTTTTCCGGTCAGGTGAAACCGGAGCAATATAACGACGCCTGGTGGAAGTTACGGGAGAAATATCAGGGTGTGTCTGCACCAGTGGCCCGCACTGAAGCCGACTTTGACGCCGGCGCTAAGTTCCACGTTCCGGCCAATACGCCTTATACCCGTTATTTCCTCGCGCATATTCTGCAGTTCCAGTTCCACAAAGCACTGTGTGAAATCGCTAAAGACGCAGGTCCTATCCATCGTTGTTCGATTTATAACAGCAAAGAAGCCGGCACCGCATTAAACGCGATGCTGGAAATGGGCGCGAGCAAACCTTGGCAGGAGGCTTTAGCGACCCTGACCGGTAAACCGGAAATGGACGCTTCGGCCATTCAGGCTTATTTTGCGCCGCTGCAAAGTTACCTGGACGAACAAAACAAAGGCCGCCAGTGCGGCTGGTAATAGCGGTGGAAACTTCAATCCGCTAATAAATAAAAAAGGGCAGCGCCGGCTGCCCTTTGCTTTTGGTGCTCTAGGCCATCAAACAAGCATTTAGCCAGCACAACGCCAGGTCCAGGTTTTCCAGACGTTGCTGCAGGGCCGTTCAGAATTTACTGTCGAGCTGCTTTTGTAACTCCTGTAGCTGTGCTTTGCTGAACTTGCCTTTGGCCAGCAGCTTTTTAATCAGCTCAAACTCATGGCCTTCACCGGCGACCATTTTATGCATCACCACTTTGTCGGTGATCACTTTGACGTCCACATCGAGGTCATCACCATCTAAGGTTTTCACCAGCACATGAGGTTCACCCGGTGTATTGGCTTGCATGTGTTCGACTATTTTGCGGATTTTATCGCGTTTTTCTGCCGGCAGTTCCGCCAGCGCTTTATCCAGTTCTGCCGGGCTTTGGCTGCTGTCCCATTTAAATGTTTTGCCGTCGGCGTCATTCAGCACCAGGACCTTCGTTTGTTTTTTCTCAGTGATTTTGTCCGGGCTTTTGTCAGCCGGTTCAGGCACGGCACCGGCCTGGGCACAGGCCGTCAGTGACAACAACAGCAGCGGGAATAGTATCTTCGGTAACACTTTCGGTAAAAACTGGCCAGATTTTTTCATCGTTTCACTCCTTGGGATTTAGAGTCCGGCGGCGGACTCTGACCCATAGTCATAGGAAGTTTGATGCCAAAATTTTTATTGTTCATTTTCATGCACTTAAAATTTGAAGCTTGCGAAGTGCTGGAAAATATCCCGAAATGAGGAGATCAAAGTGCTGATTTGCGCCACCTGTGGTGGCAGGCGCTGACATCTTTTTATAAAAATGTTTTATTTCAGCATGTTAATCAATGAAAACGCACAACGGCACTGGCATCGAATTTGCCATAAGATCCCAACAGCGGCCTGCCCCGGGCCGCAGCAACAGGAATATCCATGTCATTTAGTTTGCCCAAAGCCCTGATCCTCGGCGTTTGTAGTCTGTTTGTGCTGATGGGCCTGAGTCAGGCGCTGACTCTGTGGTGGTTTCAGCAGCAACTACAGCAACAGCTCAGTGAACAAAGCCAGGCACTAAGCCGGCTGATTCTGGCGCGCACCGCTGAAAAGCTGCAGCACCAGTTTGTGTTTTCGTCCGACGCTAAGGTTCAGGTGTTCAGTACTGAGGCCAATGTGCCGACAGAGGCACTGGCAACACAACAGCCATCCACACCAGCCGTAGAGCGCCAGGTCGAAGTGCGCAAACTGGAAAATGGCATCACCATAGTCCAAATGAAACAGCACGACGATCAGGCAGGCAAAGCCGCTGCAGCAGTCGACGTGGATTTAAATCTGCAGCTGGAACAAACCTTGTCTGAATTAAAACAACCAGGCACAGCGCAGCAACATTGGGTCAGCCAGTTTAAATTAAAAACCAGTGGCTCCAGCCAACAATTGATCAATCAGTACCTGAGTTATCAGCTGCTGGCGCTGGCGCTGTCCACCGCGCTGGCCCTGCTGTTGCTGCTGTGGTTTGGCGCGCGCCTGTTACAACCGCTGCAGCAATTGGTGCGCGGCTTGCGTGCCTTAGGTCAGGGCGAAGCCGGTATTCAGCTGGATACCCGGGCACCACTGGCGGAATATCGGCTGGCGCTGCAGCAGTTTAATCAGGCCAGCACTGAACTGGCAGCCTTGCAACAGCAAAAAGCCGAGTTGGCCCGCCAGCAACAGCTGGTAGAACTGGGGGAAATCAGCCGCGGGTTGGTGCATGCGCTGCGTAACCCAATTCATACCATGGCCTTAGCGCTCGAACAGTTGCCGGGCAATGACCCGGCATTGCAGCAGCTGATTGAACAGAAAATGCAGCATATCAACCGTACCCTGACCACCCTGCTGACCCTCAGCTGTCAGGGCGTCGACCGCAGCACGTCGGTCGCGCTGAAAACCGTGCTGCAGGACCTCTGTCTGGAATTCTCGGCACAACAACTGCAGCTGGACGCGCAGGAACTGTCTTGCCTGGGGGCTGAAGCAGAACTGCGCTTTATTCTGCATGTGCTGGTCAGCAATGCAGTAGAGGCCAGCCCGCAGCCTGGTTCTGTTTGCCTGAAGTTGTGGCGCGGATCCAACCAGATTTGCTTCGAGGTCAGCGATCAGGGGCCGGGCCTGAGTCCGGAGGTCGCTGCCAGTCTGTTTCAGCCGCATATCAGCAGCAAAGCCGAAGGTGCCGGTATGGGCCTTTATCTGGCCCGGCGTCTGCTACAAATGTATTACCAGGGCGATATTCAGCTGCAAAACAGAGCGGAAGGCGGCGTATTGGCGCAGTTAAGGCTTGGAATTGAGGCTTAACCAATGAATATCTCAGAACAGCCACATCAACCCTTGTCGTTACAGCAACCGCAGCTGTTGGTGGTGGAAGATGACCAGAGCCAACGTCAGCTGGTTACCGAGTTATTGCAGGCGGAGGGCTATCGTGTCTGCAATGCCGACAGCGTTCCGGCAGCCATTCTGCAGTTACAGCAGCAACCGGACATAGCGCTGGTATTCAGCGACTGGAAGCTGGGTAGTCTGAGTGGCCTGGAGTTACTGGATTATTGCAAAGCGCATTATCCAACCACCGGATTTGTGATTGCGACGGCCTACGGCTCAGTCAGTCATGCGGTGGAAGCTATTCAGGCTGGTGCTGATGACTATCTGGCTAAGCCATTTAAACGACAGGAATTGTTGCTGGCGGTACGCAAAGGTCTGCGCGCCCGCAGCCTGCGTAAACAAAATCAGCAATTAAGTGCCGCGCTCAGTGAACAACAACAACTGGTGGATATCATCGGTCACGCACCTTGTATGCAGCAGTTGTTTCAGCGCATTCAGCGCATTTCCGGTACTGATGTGACAGTGCTGATCAGCGGGGAAAGTGGCACTGGTAAAGAACTGGCGGCGCGCGCGTTACATCAGTTATCACCACGCCGGCAAGGTCCATTTATTGCGCTGAACTGCGGCGCTATTCCGGAAAGTCTGGCCGAAGCCGAATTATTTGGCGCCGAAAAAGGCGCGTTTACCGGCGCGCACGCGGCGAAAGCCGGCAAGTTTGAAGCGGCAGAAGGCGGCACTTTGTTTCTCGATGAAATCGCCGAGCTCCCCCTCAGTTTACAGGCCAAACTCTTGCGGCTGTTACAACAAGGCACTGTGACCCGCCTGGGCAGTCATCAGGAAATTAAACTGAACGTGCGGATCATTGCCGCCAGTCATCAGGATTTAGCCGTGGCGGTGCGCGAAGGGCGTTTTCGCGAAGATTTGTTTTACCGGCTCAATGTAGTCCCGCTGCATATGCCGGCACTGCGTGAACGCAGCGAAGATATTCCGCGGCTGCTGGAGCATTTTCTGCAGCAACATCAGCAGCGTTATCAACAACAGGCGCCGGCGCTCAGTAAACAAGCTCTTAAGCAACTACTCGGCTACCGCTGGCCCGGCAATGTCCGCGAACTGGCCAACCGGATTGAACGTTATGTGCTGTTGCAGGATGAACAGGAACTGCTGGCGGGTTTGCAGCCAGACGCCGGCAAAGCCCCCGCCAGCGGCTTTATCCTGCCACCAGAAGGACTGGCATTTGAGACGCTGGAAAAAAGTTGTTTGCAGCAGGCGCTGCAGCGCTGTGATGGCAATAAAGCCCAGGCCGCGCGTTTGCTGCAACTACCGTACAAAGCCTTTTTATACCGGCTGGAGAAGTTTGGCTTAACCGGCGGATCCTGAATTCAGTCGTCCGTCGGAGCCAACACAGCCACAGCGCGACGCGCACGGTAACGGGCTCTGAGCTGATAAAAAACCTTGGTTAGCAAGGTTGCCAGCGTCACACCCAGTAAGTCAGCCAGAATATCCAGCAGTTCAAAGCTGCGTGATGGAAACAACAGCTGACTGCCTTCCTCCAGCAGGGCAAAGCCTAAAGTCAACACGACGCCGACATATAACCGGACTGCGCCGAATGCCAATTGCTGGGCTTTCGTAGCAAAATTCAGCAGTAAAGCCAGCGCAGCAAATAACAGCACATGACCAATTTTATCGCCATAAGGCAAAGATCCCGCCAATTGCAGAAAGTAATTCTGCCGGCCTGAATCTGCTGCCACTATGACCCAAATCAGAAAACTAAAAAACGCGACTGCAGGTAACCAACGCATATTTTCCCCTGTCATCCCGCAGTGATGCGCGATGGTCACAACAAAAACGATTTATTTTCGCATTCGGCCTAAACTTTTTTTCGTACTCACGCGACCAAAGTTCAGATTCAACATACGCAAGGATATTCATCATGGCCCAAAGTTCTGTCAATTCAGATCTGATCCAGTCACCGGGCTGGCGTCAGGCCGGCCAGGTTTTTCTGTTGTTTATCCTGGCAATGTTGTTTGCCAATGCTTTGTTGCTGTTACTGGAAAGCAGACTAGGCCTCTATAGTTACTTCGCTGCACCGCAGTTACAATTACTGACCCAACCTATTCAGTGGTTTTGTCAGGTGATGACTGAGCTTTAGCAGCTTCTACCTGATAGCCGGCTTGTTGCAGCAAAGCCAGCAGGCCGTCAGAGCCCGCTAAATGACCTAAACCCACTAACACCAGTTCCTGCTCTTTATTTCCAAACAACGCCTGAATTTGCGGTAACCAGGCCTGATTACGGCCGACAAACATTTGCTGATAAGTCTGAGCGTCTGCAACCTTCACCGGCGCTAATACCAGCTGCTCAACCTGAGTCAGATCACCGGCACGCCAGGCACGCAGTGTTTTATCCATCAAATCAGCACTTTGCTCGACATCACTGAGTGCATGTTGCAAAAACAAATCTTCCCGGCCCGTGCCTAAATCACCCAGCAACTTCAGCTGGAACTCCACCGCTTCGAGATATTTCAGCGTTTTGTTCTGCTGTAATGCCAGTGTCAGGAAATGCTGATCGACGCCCGGTGAACTGAAGCCTTGTTGTTGCAGCTCCAGTAACGTTAACTGGGTCACCAGCATGCCCGGTTTAAACTGTTCGATCTGCGGCAGCGTCAGATGATGTTTTTGTAACAGCGCCTGCAATTGCTGGCGGGTGGTTGCCGTCAGTTTGCTGCTGAGTGTTGTACCGGCCGGATACAACAGATACTGCTGCAACATAGCTGCACTGCTGCTGTCCTGCATTTTGCTGAGGTCCGTTTCTAACACCAGCACATCCGTTTGTTGATAAACAGCATTAAATTCGGCGGGTAGCGGATACTGCGCCGGCGGCAACAGATGGACGGTGCCGCCAATCCACAGCTGATCAGTGCCTTTGCTGACACGCCAGACCGAACTTTCGGCATGGGCCAGCAGACTACAGAGCAGCAGAACGCCAGTTAAAAACGGTTTATACATCGGATAGCTCCTGCTCCGGCGGCGCCGAAAAAAAGGCCAGTCTGACTGGCCTGATTGGGATTATTTTTTGATTTTCTGCGGCCGTTGCCAGCCACTGATATGCCGCTGCTTGGTTCGTGCGACAACCAACTCGTCAGCAGCAACATCGTGTGTCACTACTGAGCCAGCACCGACAGTGCTGTTTTGGCCTAGCGTCAGCGGGGCCACCAGCGAACTGTTGGAGCCGACAAAAACGCCGTCTTCAATAGTTGTCTGGAACTTGTTGGCACCGTCATAGTTACAAGTGATAGTTCCGGCACCGACATTCACTTTACTGCCGATCACCGCATCACCGAGGTATGTCAGGTGGTTGGCTTTGGAGCCTTTGCCCAGACGCGTTTTCTTCAGCTCGACGAAGTTGCCGACATGGCTGTCATCGGCCAGCACTGAATCCGGCCGGATCCGGGCAAAAGGCCCGACTGAACAATCGGCACCAATAATGGATGACTCCACCATGGAATTGGGCTTAATCTCAGTATTGTCGCCAACAGTACAGTCTTTCAGAATACAGTTGGCGCCAATCACCACGCCATTGCCCAGCACGACTTTGCCTTCAAAAATGACATTGACGTCGATCATCACGTCCGACCCTACTGTCACTTCGCCACGCACATCAATGCGCGCCGGATCACGCAGGTTTGCACCGTTCAGCATCAGCACTTCAGCCTGACGCGCCTGGTAAGCCCGTTCCAGCTGCGCCAGCTGCACGCGGTTATTCGCGCCTTCGGTTTCAATCGGATTAGCCGGATGCGCTGTCGTGATATCTACGCCTTCAGCATGTGCCATGGCGATAATATCGGTTAAATAGAATTCGCCCTGCGCGTTATTATTTTGCAGTTTACCCAGCCAGCTTTTCAGCTGTTTGCCTGGTACTGCCATGATGCCACTGTTCACTTCAGTGATTTTCAGCTGCTCAGCATTGGCATCTTTTTGTTCAACAATACCAACGACTTTACCGTTTTCGCGCACCATCCGGCCATAACCGGTTGGGTTTTGCAGATGAACAGTCAGCACGGCCAGACCATGTTCACTGCGTGCTGCCAGTAATTGCTGCAGCGTTTCTAATCGGGTCAGTGGCACATCACCGTATAACACCAGCACGACGTCTTCATCAGCCACATGCGGCAGCGCCTGTTGTACGGCATGACCGGTGCCCAGCTGCTCAGCTTGCAGCACCCAGTTTAATGGTTGCTCGCCTAAACCAGTTTTCAGCTGGTCTGCACCATAGCCATACACCAGATTAATCTGTGCCGCATTGAGCTGACGGGCGGTATCGATCACATGCTGCACCATAGGCCGCTCTGCAACTTTATGCAGTACTTTTGGTAACGCTGATTTCATCCGGGTGCCTTTACCGGCTGCCAGGATCACGACATTTAAAGCCATCTGAGCCAATCCTTTTGATATTGATACGCCATTCTAACCGAACAGCACTGAAATTACAGGGCCGGCGCAAAGTGCCGGCACAGAACCTTAATTTGCTTCTATTCATTCGCCCAGGAAGCAACAAACTCTTCGCCATATAAGGACTTGTAGTGCAGGGTGATTTTCAGTGTTTTTAGCAGTTGATCAAACTGTGCTTGCGTTAATGTACAGGGTTCATCTGCAGCACGGATCACCATTTGCCGGTCGCCGACTTTATAAAACCGCGCGACATTGCCGGCGCCAAAACACATCTTTGTATTATCAATCCCCAGTGCCGGCCAGATACCATGTGCTGTCTGTGGACGCTGACCGGCAACTTCAATGCTGACATTTGTGACCTCAGCAGGCCCCAGGCCGTTGTTATTCACCAGCAAGACCAATGCAGTACGACCATCTGCAGCCGGGTCCATATTTGCTTCGAATTCCAGGTAAGGCCGCAATGACAGCTTATTGTGCTGCTGAAAGGAATAGCCCTGCCAGACGGATGTGACCAGCGCGCATAACGCCATCACCACAGTACTGACTGCAGTCCATTTTTCCCAATGAATTGATTTGATGTTTTGTGGGTCCATTTGCGGTTCCGTTTAGCTGGCGTCAGGTAAAGTGTCCTGACTATCTGAAACCCCAGATTAACAAAGATATAAGGCAAAAAAAAAGCCACCCGAAGGTGGCTTTTTCAGCAAGAAACAACTTACTTTTTGCGCAGTTTCTGGATCAGACGCAACTGGGCAATCGCTTCGGCCAATTGGGCCGCCGCTTCTGCATAGTTGAAGTCGGCGCCGGCATGTTGCATCGCTTCCTGGGCTTTTTTCTGAGCCGCCAGCGCTGCCTGCTCGTCCAGGTCTTCAGCACGGATCGCCACATCGGCCAGCACTGTCACTGTATGCGGTTGTACTTCAAGTACGCCACCGGCTACATAGATCAGATGCTCTTCACCGAACTGTTTTACGATCCGCACCATGCCTGGCTTGATGCCAGTCAGCAGTGGAATGTGACCAGGTAAAATACCCAGCTCACCTTCGCTACCAGTAACCTGAATGGACTCAACAAGGCCGGAGAAGATACGCTCTTCAGCACTTACCACGTCCAACTGTACTGTCATCGCCATTTCGCTCTCCTAAAGCTGTAAAATTACAGCTTCTTCGCTTTTTCGATCGCTTCGTCGATAGAACCAACCATGTAGAAGGCTTGTTCTGGCATGTGATCGAACTCACCGTCCAGAATGCCTTTAAAGCCACGGATAGTATCTTTCAGTGAAACGTATTTACCTGGAGAACCAGTGAATACTTCAGCAACGAAGAATGGCTGTGACAGGAAACGCTGGATCTTACGGGCACGGAATACTGTGGTGCGGTCTGCATCTGACAGTTCGTCCATACCGAGGATCGCGATGATGTCTTTCAGCTCTTTGTAACGCTGCAGCACTGACTGCACGCCACGGGCCACTTCATAGTGTTCTTTACCGATCACCAGTGGGTCCAGCTGACGTGAAGTTGAGTCCAGTGGGTCGATCGCCGGGTAAATACCCAGAGAAGCGATGTTACGGCTCAGTACAACGGTCGCATCTAAGTGAGAGAACGTGGTCGCTGGTGACGGGTCAGTCAAGTCATCCGCAGGTACGTATACGGCCTGGATAGACGTGATAGAACCAGTTTTGGTTGAAGTGATACGCTCTTGCAGAACGCCCATCTCTTCCGCCAGCGTTGGCTGGTAACCTACTGCTGAAGGCATACGGCCTAACAGTGCAGATACTTCAGTACCGGCCAGCGTGTAACGGTAGATGTTGTCCACGAAGAACAGTACGTCACGGCCTTCGTCACGGAACTTCTCGGCCATTGTCAGACCGGTCAGTGCCACGCGCAGACGGTTTCCTGGCGGCTCGTTCATCTGGCCATAAACCAGTGAAACTTTGTCCAGAACGTTGGAGTCGTTCATTTCGTGGTAGAAGTCGTTACCTTCACGGGTACGCTCACCTACACCGGCGAATACTGAGTAGCCGCTGTGCTCGATCGCGATGTTCCGGATCAGTTCCATCATGTTAACGGTTTTACCTACACCGGCACCACCGAACAGACCTACTTTACCGCCTTTGGCGAACGGACAGACTAAGTCGATAACCTTGATACCGGTTTCTAACAGTGCGTTAGAAGCAGCCTGGTCTTCGTAGCTTGGTGCTGCACGGTGAATTGGCATACGCTCTTCTTCACCGATTGGGCCAGCTTCGTCGATTGGCTCGCCCAGTACGTTCATGATACGGCCCAGTGTGGCTTTACCCACAGGGACGTGAATAGCTTTGCCAGTGTTGGCAACTTCAGCACCACGACGCAGACCGTCTGTGGAGCCTAACGCGATGGCACGTACAGTACCGCCACCCAGCTGTTGTTGTACTTCAAGTACCAGACCAGCCAGATCGCCGCTTGTTACGTTTAACGCGTCATAGATACCAGGTACCGCATCTTGTGGAAAATCGATATCCACAACGGCGCCAATGATTTGGACTACCTTACCTTGACTCATGTTAATTCCTCTAATTTCTCAAACCTGTTAACCAAGCATTAAACAGCTGCAGCACCGCCGACGATTTCACTCAGTTCCTGCGTAATGGCTGCCTGTCGTGCCTTGTTGTAAACCAGTTTCAGTTCGTCCATCAGGCTGCCGGCGTTGTCGGTAGCGGCCTTCATTGCCACCATCCGCGCTGCCTGCTCGCTCGCTGCGTTTTCTACAACGCCCTGATAAACCTGAGACTCGATAAAACGATCCAGTAACTGATCCAGGATGACCTTCGGATCTGGCTCGTAAATGTAGTCCCAACTGTGTTTTCTGGCTGACATCTCTGCTTTTGGCAAAGGTAAGAGTTGCTCGATCACTGGCTCTTGTTTCATGGTGTTCACAAACTTGTTGTAAACCACATATAAACGATCGATCTTGCCTTCTGAATATGCATTCAGCATGACACGAACAGAACCAATGACATCAGCCAAACGTGGTGTATCGCCTGAACCCGTCTGCTGCGCCAGCACTTTGCCACCGAAGCGTTTGAAGAAGGCTGTAGCTTTGTTACCAATTACGGCAAACTCAGCTTTAACACCTTTGTCTTTCCACGCTTTGAGGTCCTGTGCCACACGCTTAAATTCGTTGGTATTCAGGCCGCCGCAAAGGCCACGGTCTGTAGATATCACAATGTAACCAACACTTTTCACTTCGCGCTCCGTTAAATACGGATGACGATATTCGATAGTGCCGTTTGCGATATTACCGATCACTTTGCGCATAGCTTCAGCGTATGGACGGCTGTGTGCGACCCGCTCCTGCGCTCTGCGCATTTTGCTGACCGCAACCTTTTCCATAGCGCTGGTGATCTTACGAGTATTGTTAATACTCCCGATCTTACTTTTTATCTCTTTTGCGCCGGCCATGACTAATCTCCGAAAATTTCAACGTATCGGGTGATGTCGCCATCACCCGCATCAGTTACCAGGTCTGAGTCGCTTTAAACTTCTCAATCGCGCCTTTGATGGTCGCTTCGATCTGGTCGTTGTAGTTACCGGATTTGTTCAGATCAGCCATGAACGCGCCGTGCTCTGCGTGCATATAAGCCAGCAGCGCCGCTTCGAAGTCCAGGATCTTGGCAACTTCTACGTCTTTCATAAAGCCTTTCTCGATGGCAAAAATCGAAACACCCATATCAGCCACGCCCATTGGCGCGTACTGCAGCTGTTTCATCAGTTCTGTCACTTTCTGACCGTGGTCCAGCTGCGCACGGGTCGCATCGTCCAGGTCTGAAGCGAACTGCGCGAACGCAGCCAGTTCTGAGTATTGTGCCAGCGCCAGACGGATACCACCGCCGAGCTTTTTGATGATCTTAGTCTGAGCAGCACCACCAACCCGCGATACCGAAATACCAGCGTTAACTGCTGGACGGATACCGGCGTTGAACAGGCCTGATTCCAGGAAGATCTGACCGTCAGTGATTGAAATCACGTTAGTCGGAACGAATGCAGACACGTCACCAGCCTGAGTTTCGATGATTGGCAATGCGGTCAAAGAACCGGTTTTGCCTTTCACTTCGCCATTGGTCAGACGCTCAACGTAGTTGTCGTTGACGCGTGATGCGCGCTCCAGCAGACGGCTGTGTAAATAGAATACGTCGCCTGGGTAAGCTTCACGACCTGGTGGACGACGTAACAGCAGAGAGATTTGACGGTAAGCAACGGCTTGTTTTGACAAGTCATCGTATACGATCAGTGCATCTTCACCGCGGTCACGGAAGTATTCACCCATGGTACAGCCAGAGTATGGCGCCAGGAATTGCAGGGCAGCAGCTTCTGAAGCAGATGCAACGACCACGATAGTGTGGGCGAGGGCATTGTGCTCTTCGAGCTTACGTACCACGTTTGCAATGGTCGATGCTTTCTGACCGATACAAACATAAATACATTTCACGCCAGTAGTTTTCTGGTTGATGATCGCGTCAATTGCCAGTGCCGTTTTACCGGTCTGACGGTCACCGATGATCAGCTCACGCTGGCCACGGCCGATAGGGATCATCGCGTCGACTGATTTGTAACCAGTTTGCAGCGGCTGATCAACCGATTGACGGTCGATAACGCCTGGAGCAATTTTCTCAACCGGTGCAAAACCAGCAGCGTCAATTGGACCTTTGCCATCGATTGGTTCACCCAGGGTGTTGACCACACGACCTAACAGACCAGGACCGACCGGAACTTCCAGAATACGGCCAGTGGCTTTTACTTTAATACCTTCGCGCAGGTCCGCATATGGACCCATCACTACTGCACCAACTGAGCTGCGCTCTAAGTTCAGTGCGATAGCGTAACGATTACCAGGAAGCTCGATCATCTCACCTTGCATACAGTCAGCCAGACCGTTGATGCGGATGATACCGTCTGTTACAGAGACGATAGTACCTTCGTTACGAGCTTCACTGACAACTGCAAACTGTTCAATACGTTGTTTGATCAGTTCTGAGATTTCAGTGGAATTCAGTTGCATGCTCTAATCCCCAATTATGACTGCAGCGCAGTGGCTAAACGGTCTAATTTACCGCGAACTGAGCCATCAATAACCATATCACCGGCTTTGATTAACATACCCCCGACAACTGCCGGGTCTACGCTACAGTTCAACTTAACTTTGCGGGCTAAACGCTTGGATAACGCCGCGATCAGTTTTTCCTGCTGGGCAGTGCTCAGTACAGTTGCCGAAACCACATCAACAGTGGCTTCTTTTTCGTACTCAGCTTTTAACACCAGATAACCGTCCAGTACGGCAGGAAGTGCCGGCAGACGCTGGTTTTCTGCCATGACCTTAATCAGGTTCTGACCGTGTGCATTCAGCTGTTCACCACAAACCTGGATGAAAAAGGCTGCCTGTGCTTCGGCAGCGCTGTTGCTTTGCAGGCGCTCGGCGACTACTGGATTTTTCGCCACTTCCGCAGCGAAAAACAGCATATCAGCCCAGGCCGCCAAAGCGTTTTGTTCGACCGCAAAGTCGAACGCCGCTTTGGCATAAGGACGAGCGACATTCGTCAGTTCAGACATGGCTCTTCCTCTTTACAGTTCTGCAACCAGTTTATCCAGGATGTCGCTGTGAGCAGCTTCATCAATTGAACGTTGAAGGATCCGCTCTGCGCCGGCAACGGCGAGGGCAGCGACCTGCTTACGCAGTTCTTCTTTCGCCCGGATGCGTTCAGCGTCGACTTCAGCTTTAGCCTGAGCCAGGATTTTTTCCCGTTCAGCCTGCGCTTTAACCGCAGCTTCTTCGATGATCTGCGCTTCGCGTTTTTTCGCCTGGTCGATGACAACAGAAGCTTGCGCCTTTGCGTCGATCAGCTGTTGTTTTGCTTTCTCTTGCGCCAACCGCAGGTCTTGTTCGGCGCGATCACTCGCGGCCAGACCATCTGCGATTTTTTGCTGACGAGTTTCAATCGCACCGATAATTGGTGGCCATACATACTTCATACAGAAGAGTACGAACACCAGGAACGCGATTAACTCACCAATGAGAGTGGCGTTAATATTCACGACCGCTTCTCCTTAAATGACATAAGTAAATGTTCTGGTTCGCGACCAATTAGATTGCGAACAGCATGTACAGCGCGATAGCAACACCGATCATTGCGATGGCGTCGATAAGACCTGCTACAACGAACATTTTACCTTGCAGGCTAGGAGCCAGCTCTGGCTGACGAGCTGCAGACTCGAGGAATTTACCGCCCAGAGTACCGAAACCGATTGCAGTGCCTAATGCACCTAAACCGATTAACAGGGCAACTGCGATGTATTTTAAACCGATAACGAGTTCCATAACGTTCTCCAAAGTTACTAATGTTAAAGTTAAAGTTAAAAAGAAATCTTTATTAATGATGTTCGTGCGCCATGCTCAAATACACCACCGTCAGGATGGTGAAAATAAACGCCTGCAGTGGGATAACCAGCAAGTGGAACACAGCCCAGACGAAGTGCATTGGCAGCTGATACAAGCCTGTCATCGCGATCAGGATGAAAATCAGCTCACCGGCGTACAGGTTACCGAATAACCGCAGTGCCAGAGACAACGGCTTGGCCAGCAAGGCAACTACTTCCAGAATGAAGTTGAACCAGTATAACCAAGGTGTGTTAAAAGGCTGGGTGGTCAGTTCTTTGATAAAACCGCCGACGCCCTTCATTTTAATTGAGTAGTAAATCATCAGGATAAACACGCCCAGCGCCAGGGCGATAGTCATGTTCAAATCTGTTGTCGGAACAGCTTTCATGTAGACGTGGTGCGGGTCATAGCCCATGGCAGCACCAATCTGTTGGGCAGTCCATGGAATGAAATCAACCGGCACTAAGTCGATCAGGTTCATCAGCAAGATCCAGACAAAAATGGTCAACGCTAAAGGCGCGATGATTGGATTTTTGCCATGAAAAGTACTTTTAACCGTGTTTTCAATGAATTCGACCACCATTTCAACGGCACATTGCCATTTGGTTGGTACACCGGCATTGGCTGTTTTTGCCACTGCGCGGAAAGAGAACAGGAAAATCAATCCCATAAAGATTGACCAGCCTAAGGTGTCGACATGAACGGTCCAAAAACCTTCGCCGACGCTCCAGTTGGTCAGGTGGTGGGTAATATAGTCTTTGCTCGTAAGCTCACCAGATGCCATCGTTAGTCCCAATTATCGTAGTTAATCAAAATCGGTAACAACGCCTGCATGATCAGGGCGAACACCAGTCCGCCAAAAAACAACCAAGGGATCATCAGAGCGTGTTTCAGCGCTGTTGCAACTAACAACGCCAACAATAAAAATTTTAGCGACTCGCCCCTGTAAACCGATTTCAGCACCAGATCAGGCTGGATGTCTGCACGGAAGCGAAACACGTACCACGTAAAAAGACTGTGCGGCACAACAACACAATAAACGCCAATCAGAACAGATTTTGCGGCCAGCTTATCCCAAGCTGCCAAACAGAGCGCCGCCAAAGCAAATCCTGCCAGCGACTGCCACAAAAACGTCTTAAAAATCAGTTTATAACGTTGTTTTGTTGTGGTTAAAGACACAATGCACCACCTGAATAAATGCAAAACAACAGTACAAAAAGCTCGCGCAAGTATACTTATCTGCCTTATTTTTGCAACCAAAAGCCGCGCCAATCCTACGAATGTCGAACTTACTGAAAGCTGACCGGTTAATTTTCAGTCTCAGAGAGGCCCAATTTATGCAAGATACCGTCTAATTCAGGCAAACTGCTGTAATTGATGACTAATTCGCCTTTGCCTTTTCGGTTGTAACTAATACTGACCGCAGCACCAAAGCGTTCACTCAATCGCAACTCTAATGCCGCTACATCCGGGTCTTTGGTCTTGTTTTCTTTCACCGGGGCAGGTTCCAGCAAACGCCGGACCAGACTTTCCGCTTCGCGCACAGTCAGCTGTTTGGCCGCTATCACCCGACCGGTATCCGGCTGCTGATCAGCCGGCAGAGCAAGAATGGCGCGGGCGTGGCCCATTTCGATATCGCCATGTTCAAGCAGCGTTTTGACTTCATCCGCCAATTGGTTCAGCCGTAACAAATTCGTCACTGTAGTTCTGGATTTACCAACTGCGTCAGCCACTTGCTGATGGGTCAGTTCAAATTCACTGAGCAGACGCTGTAACGCTACCGCTTCTTCCATCGCATTCAGATCTTCGCGCTGGATGTTTTCAATCAGCGCAATGGCGACAGCAGCTTCATCCGGCACGTCTTTGAGCATGCAAGGCACTTCAGCCAGGCCCGCCAGCTGTGATGCACGCCAGCGACGTTCACCGGCGATAATTTCATAACGGTCTGTACCGACCGGACGCACTACGATCGGCTGGATCACGCCCTGTGCGCGGATGGAACTGGCTAATTCTTCCAGTGCATCCTGCGACATGTCTTTACGCGGCTGGTATTTACCCGGTTGTAACCACTCGATCGGTAGATTCTGTAACTCTGACTGACGACTTTCAACTTGGCTTTCAGCTGCACTGACAGGTTTTCCAGTCGTTAACAAAGCATCCAGACCCCGGCCCAGGCCACGTTTTTTCAAAGACATTCGCAGGTCATTCCTTCACATCACACCGCAGGGGTGGTTTTTTGTTGTTTTTTGTCGGCACGGCGCAGAATTTCGCCGGCAAGAGCCAGATAAGCTTTGGCCCCTGTCGAGCTTTTGTCGTAATACATCACTGGCGTGCCAAAACTGGGCGCTTCAGCCAGCCGCACATTACGTGGGATCACGGCCCGGTAGACCTTCTCACCAAAGTGGCGTTTCAACTGCTCAGAGACATCATTGGCGAGGCGATTGCGCGGGTCATACATAGTCCGCAGAATACCTTCAATCTTCAGGTCGGCGTTGATCACAGCAGCCAGTTTATTGATGGTATCAACCAGTGCTGTCAGACCTTCCAGCGCGTAATATTCACACTGCATCGGCACCAGTACCGAATCAGCCGCAGCCATTGCATTGACAGTCAGCATATTCAGTGACGGCGGGCAGTCGATAAAAATAAAATCGTATTGGTCGCGGTAATTTTTCAGGGCGTTACGCAAACGCAGTTCGCGGGCGAAAACATCGAGTAAGCGGACTTCGGCTGCAGTTACATCCGAATTGCCGGCGATCAGGTGATAGCCGCCCGCGGTATCCTTTACTACGACTTCCGGCAATGGTTTTTCCTCAACCAGCAGCTCGTAGGCTGTGGCGTGGACTTCGTATTTGTCGACCCCGCTGCCCATCGTCGCGTTGCCCTGTGGGTCTAAATCAATCAACAGGACTCTGCGTTTGGTCGCGGCCATAGATGCCGCCAGATTGACCGCGGTTGTGGTTTTGCCCACACCACCTTTCTGATTGGCTATCGCGATGATTTTTCCCACAAAGATCCCTAGTCCGTATTCAGACTGCTGTTTTTTCCAGCACCAGCAGATAACGTTGGCCGACCAACTCTGGCACTGTCAGTTCGACATTGCCGACAACTTTAACAAAATCGGGCAAAGCTGCAATTTCTTCCTGCGCCTGCGCACCTTTCATGGCGAGAAACTGGCCAGAAGACGCTGGCAGATGCTGGCACCAGTGCAACATATCACCTAACGAAGCAAATGCACGGCTGATTACGCTGTCATAAAGTTCATGATGATCTTCAACCCGGCTTTGCACCGGCTGGATATTGGTCAGGCCCAGCTGCAGTTTGACCTGATTGAGGAAACGAATGCGTTTTCCCAGGCTATCCAGTAAGGTAAATTCTTTATCCGGGCAACAAATCGCCAGCGGCACGCCAGGCAAACCCGGCCCGGTGCCGACGTCAATGATTCGATCGCCGTGCAAGTATGGCGCAACTGCCAGACTGTCCATGATGTGTTTGACCAGCATTTCGTTCGGATCACGCACTGAAGTCAGATTGTAGGCGCTGTTCCATTTATCCAGTAACTGGACGTACTGCACCAGTTGTTGTAACTGCAGATCCGATAGTTGCAGTTCGGTTTGTGCAACCAGTTTTTTCAATTTTTCAAGCATGTAGCGTCCTGACTCAGGCTGATTTACGTAACAGGCCCTGTTTTTTCAGATAGACCAACAACAACGAAATCGCCGCTGGCGTAATACCGGAGATCCGTGACGCCTGACCCATAGTTTCAGGTTGTGCCTGGTTTAGTTTCAGCACCACTTCGTTGGACAACCCTTTTACCACTGAATAATCAAAACCAGCTGGCAAGCGCGTGCTTTCATTGCGTTCCTGCTTAGCGATTTCGTCTTGTTGCCGGTTGATATAACCTTCGTATTTGATTTGGATCTCGACTTGTTCCGCCGCGTCCTGCAGCAGTAAGCCAGGACCGACGCCTTCGATCTGCATCAGATCTTTATAGGTCACTTCGGGCCGGCGGATCAGATCCTCCAGACTTGCTTCACGGCTTAAAGGCATTTTCAGCAAGGTATTCACCTGAGCAAGCGAGGCATGCTGCGGGTGGATCCAGCTCTGTTTCAGGCGCTGACGCTCCAGTTCAATCTGTTCGATTTTTTCGTTAAACATGGCCCAGCGCACATCATCAACCAGACCCAGCTCACGGCCTTTGCTGGTCAAGCGCAGATCGGCGTTGTCTTCACGCAGCATCAAACGGTATTCAGCCCGGCTGGTAAACATCCGGTAGGGTTCTTTGGTGCCTAAAGTCGTCAGATCGTCAACCAGAACGCCGACATAAGCCTGATCTCTGCTTGGTACAAAAGCGTCTTGTTCTTTCACCAGCAAAGCTGCATTGAGGCCTGCCAGCAAACCTTGTGCGCCAGCTTCTTCATAGCCAGTTGTACCGTTGATCTGACCAGCAAAAAACAAGCCTTTGATGTATTTAGTTTCCAGTGATTTTTTCAGATCCCGCGGATCAAAGAAGTCATATTCAATGGCATAACCTGGTCGGGTGATATGTGCGTTCTCTAATCCTGGGATCGAGTGAACCAGCGCAAGCTGTACATCAAAAGGTAAGCTGGTTGAAATGCCGTTTGGATAGAGCTCATGGGTAGTTAACCCCTCAGGTTCAATAAAGATCTGATGTTTGTCTTTGTCCGCAAACCGATTGATTTTGTCTTCGATCGATGGGCAATAGCGTGGACCGACGCCTTCAATCACGCCGGTATACATCGGCGAACGATCCAGACCACCACGAATGATGTCATGGGTCTGTTCGTTCGTATACGTGATGTAACAGGGAACCTGACGCGGGTGATCGCTTTGTTTGCCGATAAACGACATCACTGGCAGTGGCATGTCGCCTGGTTGCGGCTGCATTTTGCTGAAATCCACGCTGCGCGCGTCGATACGGGGTGGTGTACCAGTTTTTAGCCGACCAACCCGGAACGGTAGTTCACGTAAACGACGGGCCAATGCCACCGATGGTGGATCACCGGCACGACCACCGCTGTAATTTTGCAAACCAATATGGATCTGACCTGCGAGGAAAGTTCCGACCGTCAGCACGACTGCTTTTGCACGGAACTTTAATCCCATCTGCGTTACTGCACCAACAACCTGATCATTCTCTACGATTAGATCATCACAGGCTTGTTGAAAGATCTGCAGGTTAGGCTGGTTTTCCAGGATTGAACGGATCGCGGCGCGATACAGCTGCCGATCTGCCTGAGCACGTGTCGCACGTACTGCAGGGCCTTTAGAGCTATTCAGTGTGCGAAATTGGATCCCGGCATGATCTGTTGCAACGGCCATGGCGCCACCCAGAGCGTCGATCTCTTTGACCAAATGCCCTTTGCCGATCCCACCGATCGCGGGGTTACAAGACATCATGCCCAGCGTTTCAACGTTGTGGGTTAACAACAAGGTTTGCATTCCCATACGGGCAGCTGCTAAAGCAGCTTCAGTGCCGGCATGTCCGCCACCGACCACAATCACATCGTAACTTTGTTGAAACAACATATCTGCCTCATCGCCTTTGCAACAGCATAAAAAAGGGCACGCATTGTACCTCAGATCCTCAGTGAAACGGAATGTTTTAAACGAGTTCCGGATCCTATGTGATCCATATATATAAAGAAGATCTTTAAAGAGATCTTTCTTATTATTCTTACTACTATAGAGGCTGTTTCTGGTTGATAAGCCATTTTTCCCTCTTAGGATCAGGATCTTACAAAGGATCTAAGCTGTGATCTGATCCGGATCTGCATCGGATCAACCTGTGATCAAATAGCCTATTTATCCACAGGGTCAAATGCGAATAATTCCATCAAGAGGATAACATCAGCTTATACACTGGGTTATTCATGTTTTATCCACATGTGTGATCAAGTTGGGATCTGTCTGTGGACAACCATGTATAGTTGGATCGGGTTTTTATCAGCGATTTATCAGAAGATTATTAAGTAAATAGATTACCAAACCCAGATGATTAGTTTTGTTGGTTTTAGCAGCCAACGTACCACCGTTAGATATCCAGTTTCTGGACAGTGACTTGTGTATTTATGGGGGACTTCGGTCCCCCTTTTTTTAGCCAAAAGATCGGGCTGAAGAATCTCAGTCAATGAGTGGTGCAGACAATTTTGAAATGAATTGTGGCAACCAGGCCAAAGCCAGGTCCTCCGGTAAATCAGCTTGTTGTGCGTCAATTTGCAGGCTCAGATCTAAATTTCTAGCCGAATTTTTTTTCAGTAATTCCGCTATTTTGCTGCCGGCCAGACAAAAAGTATCGTAGCTGGAGTCACCTAAAGTGATCACGGCATAAGAAACTGTGGTAAGATCTGTTTGATCTTGTGCTAATTGATCCGCAAAGGGTTGGATGTTATCGGGCAGATCACCCGCACCATAGGTCGAGGTGATCACTAACCAGGTTGAGCTTCTGGTCAGTTGTTCTAATACGGGCGTCAGATGTAATCTGACAGGAAATCCCGCTTGTACCAGTGTTTCAGCCACTTGTTCTGCTGTGTATTCAGCAGCGCCCATTTGGCTGCCCACGAGGATCTCAATCATCTGTACGTCTCTGGTCAGTTAAATGATTGGCTATACTACTGGAATTTGTGCCTGTTGAGCATCGCTCACAACAGGCGCCGGGTATTTTTACTGCAATGCAGGCTCAGTAAAACTACAATAGCACATACCTTTGAAGCGCCTGCGTGTTATTGAGGTTAATACAACATATGTCCGAGTCCCTGACTTTTTCCCAGCTTGATCTGCCAGAACCATTACTGCGCGCGGTCACAGAATTGGGTTACGAAACACCGTCTCCTATCCAGGCGGCCGCAATCCCAAAACTGTTAGCTGGTGAGGACTTATTAGGCCAGGCACAAACCGGTACCGGTAAAACTGCCGCCTTTGCATTGCCATTACTGGCCCGGCTTGATCCCGCACAGAACGAGCCGCAAATCCTGGTGCTGGCACCTACGCGCGAGTTGGCGATCCAGGTTGCAGAAGCGTTTCAGGCCTATGCCCGCTTTATGCCTGCATTCCATGTGCTGCCTTTATACGGTGGCCAAAGCTACACCAACCAGCTGAAATCATTAAAACGCGGATCGCAAGTCATTGTAGGTACGCCGGGTCGTATTCTTGATCACTTGGATCGCGGTACGTTAAAGCTGGATAAGCTGCGCGCCATCGTATTGGACGAAGCCGATGAAATGCTGCGGATGGGTTTTATCGATGACGTACAAACTATCATGGATGCCACGCCAGCAGGCCGTCAGGTTGCAATGTTCTCTGCAACTATGCCGTCGCAAATCCGCGCCATCGCACAGAAGCATCTGAAAAATGCTCATGAAATTAAAATTGAATCTAAAACCAGTACCGTTGAGCGGATCACTCAACGTTATGTGATGCTGGACGGGAATCAAAAGCTTGATGCGTTAACTCGGGTACTGGAAGGCGAAGAATATGATGCCAGCATCATTTTCGTCCGGACCAAAAGTGCTACAGAGGAAATTGCCGAAAAATTAGGTGCTCGCGGTTATGCAGTCGCTTGCCTCAATGGCGATATGAACCAGGCCAACCGCGAACAAACTATTCGCCGCTTAAAAGCCAGCCAGATCGATGTGATTGTTGCAACTGATGTTGCTGCACGCGGTCTGGACGTTGAACGGATCAGCTTAGTTATTAACTACGACATTCCGTACGACAGTGAAGCTTATGTCCACCGTATCGGCCGGACCGGTCGTGCTGGTCGCGAAGGCAAGGCGATTCTGTTTGTGTCACCACGTGAACGTCGTCTGCTGCGTACTATTGAACTTGCTACCCGTCAGCCGATTGAAAAAATGTCGCTGCCAACAGGCGAAGTGATTGAACAGCGCCGGATCGAATCGTTCCGCGAATTGCTGGCCAACACTATTGAAGCGAAAAACCTGAGCTTCTTCCAGGATCTGATCAATGATTGGCGTGAAAAACTGGAAACGACTGATGCTGATTTAGCTGCTGCGCTGTTGTTTATGGCACAAAAAGGTCAGCCGTTAAATGTGGCTGGTCAGTTCCCTGAGATCCGTGAACCACATGCACGTGGCGAACGTCCTGAACGTGGGGATCGTCCGGCGCGTACAGGCGACCGTCCTGAGCGTTCTGGTGATCGTCCCGAGCGTGGTCCACGTCCACCACGTCGTGAACTGCAAGGTAACTATATCAACTACCGGATCGAAGTTGGTAAAGAGCACGGCGTTCGTGCCGGTGATATCGTAGGTGCTATTGCCAATGAAGCTAATATTGACAGCCAGTTCATCGGTAACATCAAGCTGTTTGATCATTTCTCAACAGTAGAATTGCCGGGCGATATGCCAACTGAAGTCTTCCAGCATCTGAAGAAAGTCTATGTGCGGAAACAAAAACTGAACATCAGTGTGGATTCTGGTGGTCCAGGTTCAGAGCGTGGCGAACGTCCGGAACGTTATCAACGCAGCGGTGCTGATCGTGCCGAACGCAGCGAGCGTCCAGATCGCGCTGCTCCGGCTGCAGGCACAGGCCCACGGCCAGGTGCTGCACCGAAAAAACCACGGACCCGCGAAGGCTCATAAGTCTAACTGGTTTGGTTGGTAATCCGAGACCCCGCTTTTGCGGGGTTTTGTTTTTTTGGATCCTCGTGTTGTCCCTTGATGTTCAGCTGATAATCCCCAGATCATCACAAAGTTTAAGAGGATCCCATCATGATTGTCGCCTGTCCCCATTGTGCCGGCCTAAACCGTTTACCAGCCAGCCGGCTCGATCAAGCTCCGGTGTGTGGTAAATGCAGACAAAGTTTGTTTACTGGCAGTCCCGTCGACATCACCACAGAGAATTTTGCTAATCTGGTACAAAAATCAGATCTGCCGGTGGTACTGGATTTCTGGGCGGCCTGGTGTGGACCCTGCCAGAGTTTTGCCCCGACTTTTGCACAGGCTGCACGGGAACTGGAACCTGGTTTTCGCTTTGGTAAAATCAATACCGAAACCGAACAGCAATTGGCGGCGCAGTTTCAGATCCGTTCGATCCCAACACTGCTGCTGGTGCATAAAGGGCAGGTGATTGCACAGCAATCCGGCGCGTTACCAAAAGCCCAGTTTTATCAGTGGCTGCAACAACAAAGCACCCGCTTATCCCAGCCTGACTAGGCAGGATCAGCGACTGCTGAGAGAACAACGGCTGCGAATAAGTTTCAGACTCAGGAGAGATTGATGAAAAACATGCTGTTATCCGTTTTGCTTGCAGCTGCTTTACCGTTGTCTGCGCTGGATCTAACCAGCCCGGATCTGCGTGAAGGGCATTTCCTCAGCAAAACTTTTGAATTTAACGGCTTTGGTTGTAACGGCGCCAACAAATCACCGGGACTGCAGTGGTCTGATTTACCGGCCGGTACCAAAAGTATTGCGGTGACCGTCTATGATCCGGATGCGCCGACGGGTTCGGGTTGGTGGCATTGGCTGGTAGCGGACATCCCTGCGACAGAGAAAGGCTTGGTGCAGGGCGCAGGTTCTACTGGCGGTAAGTTACCGGGTGGCAGTCGTAGTTTTATCAACGACTTTGGCACCCATGATTTTGGTGGGGCTTGCCCGCCAGTCGGTCATGGTATGCACAGATATCAGTTCACTGTCTGGGCGCTGCCGGTAGAAAAACTGCAAGTCCCGGACAACGCCAACGCCGCAGTGGTAGGTTATACACTCAATGCCAGCGCGCTGGCGAAAAAAACGCTGACCGCGACTTATGCCCGTTAGATCTGGTGTCCGGGTATAAATACTACAGGCTTGCTGTTCCCGCATTGCCACGCATACTGAGTTGCAGCTCTTGATAAACAGAGGTGAAAGATGAGTAATGCTAAGTTCAGTCTGACCAGCCCGGATATTCAGGAAGGTCATTTCATGGCAAAAACTTTTGAATTCAATGGTTTTGGTTGTGACGGTCCTAATTTGTCGCCGGCGCTACACTGGCATAATGCGCCTGCTGGTACTCAGAGTTTTGCCATTACAGTATATGATCCGGATGCACCAACAGGTTCCGGCTTCTGGCATTGGCTGGTGTTAGATATCCCTGTAGACGTCAACGGACTGGCTCGTGGTGCCGGCAATGGCGCTTTACCAGCTGGTTGCCGTTCCTTTAATAATGACTATGGTATCAAGGAATTTGGCGGCGCATGTCCACCAGAAGGCCATGGCATGCATCGTTATCAGTTTACGGTCTGGGCATTGCCGACGGCCGCATTAGGCGTTCCTGATGGTGCCAGCGCTGCGGTAGTTGGTTTTATGCTGAACGCCAGTGCACTGGCAAAATCGACATTAACAGCGACCTACGCCCGCTAAGGGATTCATGCTTAAAAGGCCAGCATCATAGCCGCAATGCAGATCAGTTAAGAGTACTTGACCGATCCTGGCAGTGTAGGAAAATCCGGAACCCGTCATAGGTTCCGGATTTTTTTATGCCGTTAATTCAGGATTTAACCGAAGTCATTGAGATGTCCGGGGAGCCCGTCGCCCGGATGGAAGTATTTGCCAACCATATTCCAGATGAATGGGTCCGTATCGCCGCGGCCTTATCCGACAAGGTCACTATCCGCCGCAGGCGATTGCCCGCTGATATGGTGTTGTGGCTGGTGGTCGGTATGGCTTTTTTTCGCAATGAACCTATCTCAGAAGTCGCCCGTCATCTGAATATCTGTGCTGATGGTCTTGCCAACGATGTGCTCCTGGCTGACAGTGCGCTGTCGCAAGCCCGTCAGCGGCTTGGCGAACAACCGGTTGAATGGTTATTCCGTCAATGTGCGCAAGTCTGGGGTCATGAGCGTTATCCTGCTGATACATGGCATGGTCTGCAGGTATTTGCCGTCGATGGTGCTCTGTTCAGAACGCAGGATAATCCTGAGCTCAGAGGCCATTTTGGTTCGGGTAACACCGCTACCAACCGTCAGACGCCTTATCCGATGTTGCGTCTGGTGGCGCTGATGAATGTGCGCTCGCATGTGGTGGTCAACGCAGCCATCAGTCCTTATCGCAAAGGCGAAATCCCGTTGGCCCGCGATTTCATTCAATCCTTGCCGGCGCACTCCGTGACGTTACTGGATAAAGGTTTCTTCAGTGCGGACTTGCTGCTGGGCATTGCCGATGAAGAAACTAACCGGCACTGGCTTATCCCCGAGCGTAAAGGGCTGGTGTATACCGAAGTCGAACGCTATGGCGATGGCGACCGCTTGTTGCAGATGAAAATCTCCCCACAGGCGCGTAAAAAGAACCCGGCATTGCCGGAGTTCTGGCAAGTCAGGGCTGTGACCTATGAAATTGCAGATGGCGAGAAAACAGTCTTCACCTCATTACCTGCGACAGAGTTCACGGCACACCAGGTGGCGACGCTCTACCATGAGCGCTGGGAAATAGAATTAGGCTTTCGGGATATTAAAAGCTCGATGCAACACAATACCATCACGCTTCGCAGCAAAAAGGTGGCGTTGGTGTATCAGGAATTATGGGGACTCTTGCTGGGATACAATCTGGTCCGAAGAGAAGCCAGTCAGGCAGCAGTCGCGCACAAACGAGCCCCTGATGAAGTCAGCTTTAAGTTTGCCTGTCAGTTTATAGCCAACAAACTGGCGATGATGGCAGGCGCTATCTCACCATCGCACACGGCAAGAAGACTGTCAGAGCTGCGCGGTTGTATCGGCAATCTGTTTATAGAAAAACGCCCCAGGCCAGCAAGGCCCAGGGCGGTGAAGATATCCAAAACCCGTTATCCGGTAAACCGCAATGCGGCTCCACTTAAGTGAAGAGCATTGGCATCATAGCCGGCCTTTTTTGCTTATTTGCCGATACAGAAGCTGGAAAAGATCCGGCCTAACAGATCATCAGAGCTGAATTCACCGGTTATTTCATTTAGGTGTTGCTGGGTCAAACGCAATTCTTCCGCCAGTAGCTCGCCGGCTAAATGATCATGCAATTGCTGCTCACCGATCGACAGATGTTCAGAAGCCCTTGCCAATGCGTCAAGATGGCGGCGTCTGGCAATAAAACTGCCTTCATTCCCTGCTTCAAACCCCATACAGGCTTTGAGATGCTCCCGAAGAGCTTCCAGCCCGGTTTTATCTTTCGCAGACAGTCGAAATAACGGGTATTTGCCACTATCTTCGCCGCCGACCGGCTCACCGGTTAAATCGGCTTTATTGCGGATCACGCTGATCCCTAATTCTGGCGGAATATGCGCGATAAAATCGGGCCAGATCTCGGCCGGATCTGTCGCTGCAGTTGTGGTGCTGTCGACCATAAAGAGTACCCGATCGGCCTGTAAGATTTCCTGCCATGCGCGTTCGATGCCAATTTGCTCGACTTTATCGGTGGCTTCGCGCAGACCGGCGGTGTCGATAATATGCAGTGGCATGCCGTCGATATGAATATGTTCACGCAGCACGTCGCGGGTGGTACCAGCGATCTCTGTGACAATCGCCGCTTCACGGCCCGCTAACGCATTCAGCAGGCTGGATTTACCGGCATTTGGCCGGCCGGCGATCACGACTTTCATGCCTTCGCGCAGGATACTGCCCTGAGTGGCCTGTTTTTGGATCTTTGTCAGATCGGTGCGAATATCTGCCAAATCGCCAGACACTTTGCCATCGGACAGAAAATCAATCTCCTCGTCCGGGAAATCAATGGCGGCCTCGACATACATCCGCAGATAAATCACTTTCTCTACCAGCGCGTGGATTTGCCGGGAGAACTCGCCCTGCAATGATTGCATCGCGCTGCGGGCCGCCTGTTCGCTGCTGGCGTCAATGAGATCAGCAATCGCCTCAGCTTGGGTCAGATCGAGTTTGTCGTTCAAAAATGCCCGTTCAGAAAACTCGCCAGGGCGGGCGATGCGTAGATCAGAAATTTGCAGAATACGTCGCAATAGCATGTCGAGTAGCACGGGTCCGCCATGGCCTTGCAGTTCCAGCACATCTTCACCGGTGAAGGAATTGGGCCCAGGAAAATATAAAGCGATGCCCTGATCTAACACCGACTGGTCATCGGCGCGAAAGGGTAAATATTCCGCCACACGGGCTTTGGGCACACGGCCCAGCACCGCTTGTGCAACGGCTGAGGCCTGCGGGCCAGACACCCGGATAATGCCAACCCCGGCGCGTCCCGGAGCTGTGGCTTGTGCAGCGATGGTATCAGTGGCGTACATACCCTATTCCTCTTCACTTCAGATAAAAAAATGGCCATTACAAGTGTAACGGCCATTGTCGGTTCAGTCAGAGCGATCAGGCGTTACGCACATGTAAGCCTTTTTTCTCCATGCCTTTGTAGATATACAGCATTTGCGCCAGTGAGATCAGGTTGCTGACTACCCAGTACAGCACCAGGCCGCTTGGGAAAATGATGAAAAACAGACCAAACACGACCGGCATCCACAACATGATTTTTTGCTGCATCGGATCTGTAACTGTAACTGGTGTTAGCTTCTGCATTGCATACATACTGACGATATACAGAATTGGCAGGACCAGATATGGATCCATCACCGATAAATCTTTGATCCAGAAGATAAATGGTGCCTGACGTAATTCAATACTTTCAACAAACACAAAATACAGTGCCAGAAAGATTGGCATTTGGATCAGCATCGGCAGACAGCCACCCATCGGGTTTACTTTCTCTTTGCGATACAGTTCCATCATCGCCGGGCCCATCTTCTGTTTGTCGTCTTTATAACGCGCCTGCAGCTCGTCGATTTTTGGCTTCAGATTACGCATCTTTGCCATGCCCTCGTACTGGGCTTTGGTCAGAGGGAACATGGCCAGTTTAATCAGTAAGGTAATGGCGATAATGGCCAGGCCCCAGTTGCTGACTAAATTGTGGATTTGCTGCAGCAACCAGAACAGCGGTTGCGAGATAAACCACAACCAGCCGTAGTCGACGGTGAGATCCAGACCATGCGCAATCTTCGCGAGACTGGCCTGATCTTTTGGACCTGCGTAAAAGGTTGCAGTCAGCGTTTTACTTTCGCCAGCTGCGATGCTGCTTTGCGGACCACGGACGCCAATGATACCTTCATTGTTGTTGACCAGACTGAACAGCTGATTTTGTTCTTCTGCCTGTGGTACCCAAGCAGAAACAAAGTAGTGTTCCAGCATGCTGACCCAACCGCCTTTGGTTGCCAGGTCCAGGTTTTGGTCCTGCATATCTTCAAAGGCAAATTTTTCATAGCGCTGATCGGTGGTGGAATAGGCGCCACCGCGATATACCGGCATCATCATATTGCCGTCTTTACCATTCTCGATGGTTTGAGCCAGATAATGATAAGGCTGGATGACTTTGCTGCCGGTACTGGTGTTGGTCACGATATAATCAACCCGGACATCATATTTGCCAGCGCTGAACGTATAACGTTTTTCAATTTGCAGGCCATTGTGTTCCAGTTTCAGACTGACATTCAGTTCAGTTTGGCCTTCAGCCAACGCAAATTTATCCTGAGTGACGCTATATACTGGTTTGGCCGTGCGTTTTTCATCAGGGCCGTCACCGAGCAGACCGCTTTGCGCTGTGTAGTTGAAGCCATTGAGTTGACGCATTAACGGATATGGCGTGTTGTCTTCAAGGCTCAGCGTGTATTTCGGCAGAACCAGGCTGATAATATCGCCACCACGGGTGTCAATTTTGACATTCACTACATCAGTTGTGATTTCAATAACTTTGCCCTCGTTGACCACTGCTGCAGCTGTAGTGGTGCTGCTCAACGGGCCTGAGGCTGATAATTGCGGTTCGGCGCTGGCATTGGGGCTATTGATCGCGGTTTGCGCCGGAACAACTGGCTTTGGACCATAATCTTTCTGCCAGTCTTGCCACAGAAAAAAACTGACGATTGCGAAGGCAATCACTAATAAACTACGTTGCGATTCCATGTGTGAGCTTATCTCTTTTGCTTGTCAGGAACTGGGTCTTCACCACCCGGATGTAAAGGGTGACATTTTAATAGACGTTGGGTGGTTAACCAACTGCCTTTTATCACGCCAAAGCGTTGTAATGCTTCAACAGCATAATGTGAGCAACTGGGGGTAAAACGGCAGCTGGGCGGAAACAGCGGGCTGATACATCGCTGATAACCATAAATCGCTGTGATCAGGATTTTGGTTGGATAGCTTTGTACTGGCGGGCGATTTTGCTCCATAAGCGCTCCAGTTGCTGGTGTAGCTCTGCGTTGTCAGTGTTGCTGATATCGCCTTTCACCATCAGCACCATATCGACCGGTGGCAGTTCGTGCTGATGCAGCCGGAAACTGTCACGGGCACAACGTTTGATGCGATTCCGATGGACGGCCAATTTAGCACGTTTTTTGGCGATCGTCAGACCAATCCGTGGATGTTCAGATTGATTGGCTTTACACAGGATAGTGAAGAGTGGGGAAGCGACCCGGAACGGGTTCTGGAATACATTGTCGAATTCGCGGGGAGTTAACAGACGTAACTCCCTGCTGAAGGTATAGCTGACCACGCAGCGCTTTAAATAACTGACTAGACAGTTAAGCGCTTGCGGCCTTTCGCACGGCGACGTGCTAATACTGCGCGGCCATTTTTATCTGCCATGCGTGCACGGAAACCGTGGTTGCGTTTCTGTTTTAAAACGCTTGGTTGAAAGGTTCTTTTGCTCATTTTCTTCGTCCGTCCGGTCGATAGTTACTAACTGAATCTGAGTTTTAGTAAGTACCAAAACGCAGCGATTTAAAAAAGAGCGCGAATTCTAAGTATTCTGCCCCTGCTTGTCAATGCGATCCTTGGTTATTTCCTACTCAGATCCAAGATCTTTCACAGTTGTCCACAGGCTGGGCTTTGTTCTGGGATAATATGTGTATGAATCTACGTGACGACTGCGGATATACCAGAAAAATCGAAGCTGTTTTGTCGGTATTATTAAATTGTCTATAAGATAAAAAATCATATAAAACAAAGCAGTATACTGGATCTCTTCGAATCATTCGTTTTTTCAAAAAGTCAATATTGCAGTTGTGGATAAGATCGGCTCATAATGCGGGTCTTTCCCTAACACCTGCCTTGTCCAATACTAATTATTCGGGGCTGCTGGAGATATGGTGTATCAGTCAGTTTGGCAAAATTGCCTGGAAGCGTTGCAGTCTGAGCTGCCAGCACAACAGTTCAGTATGTGGATCCGCCCACTGCAGGCCGACAGTTCCCATGACGCGTTAACGCTTTATGCACCAAATCGTTTTGTGTTGGATTGGGTTCGCGATAAATATCTGAACCGGATCAATGAGTTGATCCACGACTATTGTGGCGATCATTCGCCCCGTCTGCGTTTTGAAGTCGGCAGCAGTCAGAAAGCTCCCAAGGTCAGCCCGGTAACCACTAGCCGGATTGCCCCAGTCGCTGCTGCTCCTGCTGCGTCAGCTGCAGTGGCAGAGCCGGCACCAAAAACTATTGTGCGTAGTAATGTGCGGGCGAATTATACCTTTGAGAATTTCGTTGAAGGTAAATCGAACCAATTGGCCCGTGCAGCTGCAAGTCAGGTTGCCGACAATCCGGGAACTGCTTATAACCCGTTGTTTTTATATGGCGGAACCGGTCTCGGTAAGACTCACTTGTTGCATGCCGTAGGCAACGGGATCCTGGCAAAAAAACCTGATGCAAAAGTCATCTATATGCATTCCGAGCGTTTTGTGCAGGATATGGTCAAAGCCCTGCAGAATAATGCCATTGAAGAATTTAAGCGGTATTACCGCTCTGTTGACGCCTTGCTTATCGATGATATTCAGTTTTTTGCGAAAAAAGACCGCTCTCAAGAAGAATTCTTTCATACATTCAATGCCTTACTTGAAGGTAATCAACAAATCATCCTGACGTCAGATCGCTATCCGAAGGAAATTGATGGTGTTGAAGAGCGCTTGAAGAGCCGATTTGGCTGGGGCCTGACTATCGCCATCGAGCCACCAGAGCTGGAAACCCGGGTAGCGATTCTGATGCGCAAAGCGCAAGAGAACAACATCCGGTTACCAGAGGAAGTAGCGTTTTTTGTCGCTAAACGGCTGCGTTCAAATGTCCGCGAGCTCGAAGGTGCATTAAATCGTATTACCGCTAACGCCAATTTTACCGGCCGGCCTATCACAATTGATTTTGTCCGTGAGTCGTTACGCGATTTATTGGCGTTGCAGGACAAACTGGTCACGATAGAAAATATTCAGAAGACAGTCGCCGAGTATTATAAAATCCGCGTCGCAGACCTGTTGTCGAAACGTCGTTCGCGTTCTGTTGCTCGTCCGCGGCAGATGGCGATGGCGTTATCAAAAGAGCTTACCAACCACAGTCTACCGGAGATTGGTGATGCATTTGGCGGCCGGGATCATACAACCGTATTACACGCTTGCCGGAAGATTGAGTCTTTGAAAGAAGAAACTCATGAGATTAAAGAAGATTTCCAAAATTTAATCCGGACATTGTCATCTTAATAGGGACTTGTTATGCATTTTATAATTGAGCGTGACGCTTTATTAAAACCCTTACAAATGGTGTCTGGTGCGATTGAACGCCGCCATACACTGCCTATACTGTCGAATGTATTACTCGATGTGACTCAGGATCAAATCGCGTTAACCGGGACTGATTTAGAGATCGAACTGGTAGCCGCTGCCTTTCCGCAGCAAGTGATCACGCCGGGGCGAGTCACTATTCCAGCGAAAAAGCTGTTGGATATCTGCCGGTCTTTGCCAGAATCCTGTGTATTGACGCTGCAACTGCAAGGTGACAATTGTGTTGTCAGCACCGGGAAAAGTAAATTTACCCTGGCGACACTGAGTGCGAATGATTATCCGAATCTCGAAAGCTGGCAAGGTGAAGTTGAATTCGAACTGAGCCGTATTCAGCTACGCAAGTTGATGGAAGATACCGCGTTTTCGATGGCAAACCAGGATGTGCGTTATTACCTGAACGGTTTGTTGTTTGAAGTCGACAATGGCACGTTACGGACTGTTGCTACAGATGGACACCGGCTGGCATTGAGCTCGATTGAACTTGGGGTGACTGCAGGCCAGCAAAAACAGGTCATCATCCCGCGCAAAGGTGTTTTAGAACTGATGCGTTTATTAGCCGCTGATGACCAGTTGATCCGCCTGAGTATTGGTCAGAACCATATCCGGCTGATGGATAGTCAGTTTAGTTTTAGCAGTAAATTGATTGACGGCCGTTTCCCCGATTATCGCAGAGTGTTGCCACGCAATAGTTCACGTCAACTCACCGCGCATCGTTCGGTGCTGAAAGACGCCTGTGTGCGGGCTTCTATTCTTTCCAACGAAAAGTATCGTGGTGTGCGATTTACGCTGAATCCGCAAGAACTGCAAATTGTCGCCAACAACCCTGAGCATGAACAGGCTGAAGAAGTGATTGAAGTTGAATACAACGGTGGCACTCTCGAGATTGGCTTCAACGTTGGTTATGTGCTGGATGTATTAAACACGCTCAATACTGACCTGGTAGTGATGCATTTAAGTGATGCCAATTCCAGTTCGTTGGTCGAAGGGGTTGGCAACCCGGGTGCCTTGTATGTTGTGATGCCAATGCGGCTCTGACGCATGGCATTAACGTCGTTGCACCTGCATGATTTTCGCAATATCACGCAGGCGCAGCTGGATTTTCATCCAGGCTGGAATTTGATTTTTGGTGCCAATGGCAGCGGCAAAACCAGCTTGTTGGAGGCGATTTATCTGTTGGCGCACGGTCGGTCTTTCCGTACCGGCAAGCCCTATAAAGTGATCCGGCACGAGCAGGCGCAATACACTTTGTTTGCTCGTGTTGATTGGTCAATGCAACAGATTGCCTTGGGGATGCAACGGGATCGACAGGGCGACTGGCAGGTCCGGTTAAACGGTGAAGCGGTGCAACGGTTGGCAGATTGCGCCAGTTTGTTACCGGTCCAGCTTTTACAGCCTGAAAGTTTTCGCTTGTTTTTTGGTGGTCCGAAAGAGCGGCGGCAGTTTTTTGATTTGGGATTGTTCCACGTGGAACCTTCCTTTTATGATATCTGGCTGCGTTTTCATAAGGTATTAAAACAACGAAATGCCTTATTAAAAAGCAGACAAGCGTATGGTGCCCAGTATCAGTATTGGGATCAACAATACGTAGAACTTGCGGTGCATTTACAGCAGTTACGACAGCAGTACCTGCAGACGCTTTCAAGCGCCTTAATGACACTGACAGCAGACGTTCCTTGCCTGGCAGGCCTACAGTTGGAGCTTGCCCCGGGATGGCAGGTCCGCAGTGGTGAAGCTGCAGAGTTATGGCAGCAACTGCAAGACAGCTTCAGCAGTGATCTGAAAGCTGGTTATAGTCAACTAGGACCACAAAAAGCAGATTTGCGCCTAAAAGTTGATGGTGAGTATGTAGATGACCTGTTGTCACGTGGTCAGTTGAAAGTACTGCTATTTGCACTGAAAGTTGCACAGAGTAACGTGATTGCGCAACGTGGGCATAAACAGCCTTTGTTGTTAATCGATGATCTGGCGTCTGAGTTGGATGACCAATCCAAACGCCAGATCTTCAAATTTTTAGCTCAACTCCAGTCGCAGGTGTTTATTACTGCGATTGAACCTGACCAGATTTTGCCGCACCTGACCCAGGAAGCGGCATTGTTCCACGTGGAACATGGGCAGATAAAACGGACGGATAATGATGGCCGAAGAACATAATTACGATTCCTCGAGTATTAAAGTACTGAAAGGTTTAGATGCAGTTCGCAAAAGACCAGGTATGTACATCGGGGACACCGATGACGGCTCAGGCTTGCACCATATGGTGTTTGAAGTTGTCGATAACTCAATAGACGAAGCATTAGCTGGTTACTGTAGCGATGTGTTTGTCACCATTCACAGTGACAATTCAGTGTCAGTCCGCGATAACGGTCGTGGTATTCCGACCGATATGCATGAAGAAGGTGTCTCGGCAGCTGAAGTCATCATGACCGTATTGCACGCCGGCGGTAAGTTTGACGACAACTCGTACAAAGTATCTGGTGGTCTGCACGGCGTTGGTGTGTCGGTAGTGAACGCGCTGTCAGACAAACTGGAACTGACGATCCGCCGGAAAAATAAAGTACACAACCAGATTTATCGTTTGGGTGTACCGGACGAACCGTTAAAAGTAATTGGTGAGACCGATAGTACTGGCACCGAAATTCGTTTTTGGCCGAGTGATACAATATTTACCGACATCAACTTTCACTACGACATTCTGGCTAAACGCCTGCGCGAGTTGTCATTTCTGAACTCCGGCGTCAGCATTATTCTGAGTGACGAGCGCGACGATAAAAAAGACCACTTCAAATACGAAGGCGGTATCGAAGCTTTTGTGCAGTATTTAAATCGCACGAAAACAGCAATCCACCCGAAAGCATTCTACTTTTGCTCATCACGTGAAGACGGTATTACCGTTGAAGTTGCGATGCAGTGGAATGACTCGTTCCAGGAAGGCATTTATTGTTTTACCAATAATATTCCACAGCGCGATGGTGGTACGCACTTAGCAGGTTTCCGCTCGGCGTTAACCCGGGTTCTGAACACTTACATCGATGCTGAAGGTTATGCCAAGAAGATGAAAGTGTCGGCGACCGGTGATGATGCGCGTGAAGGTTTAACCGCAGTTATCAGCGTGAAAGTGCCGGATCCTAAATTCAGCTCGCAGACCAAAGATAAGCTGGTATCCAGCGAAGTGAAATCCGCGGTCGAAAGTGTGATGCACGAGAAACTGAACGAATATCTGCTGGAAAGCCCGAACGACGCCAAAATCATCGTCACCAAAATTGTTGACGCAGCCCGTGCGCGGGAAGCGGCGCGCAAAGCGCGTGAAATGACACGACGCAAAGGTGCACTGGATATTGCTGGTTTGCCAGGTAAATTGGCCGATTGTCAGGAAAAAGACCCGGCATTGTCTGAACTGTATCTGGTAGAGGGTGACTCTGCGGGCGGGTCTGCTAAGCAGGGCCGTAATCGTAAAAACCAGGCGATCCTGCCATTGAAAGGTAAAATCCTGAACGTGGAGAAAGCTCGCTTCGACAAAATGATTTCTTCACAGGAAGTAGGTACGCTGATCACTGCATTGGGTTGTGGTATCGGCCGCGAAGAATACAATCCGGATAAAACCCGTTACCACAGCATCATCCTGATGACGGATGCGGACGTCGACGGTTCTCACATTCGTACTCTGTTGCTGACCTTCTTCTATCGTCAGACGCCTGAGTTGATTGAGCGCGGTTATATCTACATTGCGCAACCGCCACTGTATAAAGTGAAAAAGGGTAAACAAGAGCAGTACATCAAAGATGATACTGCGATGACCGAATACCTGACCACGCTGGCATTGGACGAAGCAACGTTGCACGTTAACGCGGATGCCCCGGGCATTGGCGGCGCGCCGCTGGAAGCGTTGGTCAGCCAGTACTACAAATGTAAAACTACCATCGATCGTTTGGGTCGTAAGATCCCGTTAAATCTGCTGAACGAGTTGGTTTATGTTCCTGGTATTACAGTGGAAATGTTAAAAGACGCAACTCTGACTAAAGAGTGGGTTGCTAAACTGGCCAAACGTCTGCAAGACAAAGAAGGTGATGGTTCCAGTTATACCTTTGATGTGACCGAAGACCGCGAACGGAATCTGACATTACCAAAAATTGTGATCCGCCAGCATGGTATCGACAATGAATATGTGCTGCATTATGACTTTATCACGTCAATTGATTACGGCCGTATCGCTGCTTTGGGTGATTCCATCCGTGACCTGATTGAAGAAGGTGGTTATATCCGCCGTGGTGAAAAAATCAAACCAATCAGCAATTTTGTCGAAGGTCTGGATTGGCTCATCACAGAATCGAAAAAAGGTCTGTATATCCAACGTTATAAAGGGTTAGGCGAAATGAACCCTGAACAGTTGTGGGAAACGACGATGGACCCGAATACCCGCCGCATGTTACGGGTCACTATTGAAGACGCGATTGGCGCCGATCAATTGTTTAATACGTTGATGGGTGATGAAGTAGAACCACGTCGCGCCTTTATCGAAGAAAACGCACTGCGTGTGGCGAACCTGGATATCTAAGTTTCTGGGCTCAGCACCATAAAAAAGCAGACTTCGGTCTGCTTTTTTTTGCGAAATCCGGATTGGAATGCATTGAAAAGAACGGCGCGGGAAGTCGTAGCGATTTATTTTGCCGGTGTCGGTCTATACCAAAGTTCAGCTCGATTTAATGGCGTTGCTGCTGGTAGGAGCGGATTTCGTAATTGAATTACGTGGCGTTCTGCCAGCTTTGACCGTGCGATAGCGTCGCCAAATTCTTGCATAAACATAGCCTCGAACTCGCCGCTTTTGAGCATCAGCTCTAAGCCTCGTTCGACCTGATGTGCTAATTCCTGTTGTTCGCGCGAGAAAAAATAATACAAGGCGGTCGGATAATACAGGATAAGACTGGATTCAATCGGTAGCTGAACTTTCGCTTCTGTTTGCTCACGCCAAATTTCCAGCACAGATCGCGGAAAAGCATCTACCCGGCTGCTGGCAACCATTTCGAACATGGATGAATATTGATTGGAAGGAACCACCTTTAGTTTATTAAAACGCAGTATCTCGGCATCGGGCCAGTCATGACCTTGTGTCAGTAATAGTTTTTTCAAATCGCCTAAATGTACCAGTGGTGCAGCTGATTGTGATTGTTGTGGCGAAAGCAACAAAATGCGCCAACCATACAGGCCTTTATCAATGGGAAATCTGACCGGAGTCAGTAACTGTTCGCGTTCTGTGGTTGTCATGCTCCAAAACACATCAATACCATGCTTTTCTGCCACTGTCCGTAAGGAGCGGCCTTGTACCATTGGTACCTCCGACGCGACTAAATGATGTCGAATGCCCATCTTACTCAGCGCCGCGGCCAACAATCGGACTTGATACAACTGGCTGCTGTCGCCATCCTGAATTGGGCGGGCATAGACAATCCTTATGCCGGGTACTTCAGCAGCAAGCGCTAAGCCTGAAAACAGCAGGCAACTACACAACCAGGTCCGGAGTTTGCTCCGGACTATGAACCGCTCACTCATCGGATCGCCTCGCTAAATACTCAGCTAAGCATTAGCCAGATCCTCAAGCTTGTCGCCTGCATTATCGAATTAAAGCCTTAGCTGGCAGGCTTTGGCCAGCAACAATACACTGAGGAACATTGAGATCGCGGCAAGACCAGACGGCAACAACCGGCTGAAACCATCCGACAAGCGTACGCTTAACACCCCACAGCATTTCAAACGCGGCTGCGGCTAATAAACACAGATAAGCAGAATAAGATATCGACATGTGAACGGCTCCTAACATCCGGCTGGGGCCGTTCCCGGGTGAACTGGAGTGGTGAGGTCGTCCTCACGTCCATTTTTGACCTGCGGGACAAAAGCGCTATCTGCAGGTGAATCGAATGCAAAATAATCTGCAGCCAGCCCGTTGCACTATTTGATTACGCATGTAATATTAGATGTATTACATGCGTAATCATTTATTCTGGTTCAGGTGCGAGAGCAAAAACAGAAACGCCGGGGTTTAAAATGAAAGAAATTAGTCAGGCAGAGCTCGAAGTGATGAAAGTGTTGTGGCGGCAGGCACCACAGACGGCAAATCAGGTGGTGGAGCAACTGGCAGATGCCAGTCAGTGGCATGAAAAGACAGTAAAAACTTTACTGAACCGCTTAGTCGGCAAAGGTGCCGTCAATTTCGAAAAAGACGGCCGGGCCTATTTATATTCTCCAGTGCTGCAACAGGCCGATTACCAGCAACGTGAAAGTCAGAGTTTTATCCAACGCGTGTTATCCGGTCGCCTCGCACCGCTGGTGGCGGGTTTTGCTGAACACCAACAATTAAAGGCAGAAGATGTAGCAGAACTGAAACAGCTGATCGCGAAATGGGAACAGGAGCAAAAATAATGCTGAACTGGCTGCTGACACAAGTGTTGCCTTTAACCCTACTGCTTACCATTTTATTGCTGGCGCGGCCACTGCTGCTGCGTTGGTTGGGCGCGCGATGGCAATACAGTCTATGGCTTGCTGTGCCTCTCTTGCTGTTATGGCCTTTACTGCCTTTCCAGCTGACACCTGTAGCTGAAACGACCGTTTATCAGGTGCAGCTGAATATACATCAGTTGAGTAAAGGCCTGGCTGCGGAGCACCAGTGGTCTTTATTGCTGTTAGCTTTGTGGTTAAGCGGTATCGGCGTGATGGCCGTTGCTTTGTGGCGTCAATATCAGCATATCCGCCAACAACTTAAGGCTGCCAGCCAGTTTACTGCTACGGAAACCACAATAGCCTGCAAACAAAGCCGCGGCCAGCAAGGGCCTTATGTCACGGGGTGGTGGCGGCCAACAGTATTGTTACCGGCGGACTTCCTGCTGCGGTTTGACCCTGAGCAACAGCAGTTAATCTTACAACATGAACTGACGCATTGGCGTCGCGGTGACCTGCACGCCAATCTGCTTGCCTTGATAGTGCTGACGTTGTTCTGGTTTCACCCACTTTGCTGGTTGGCGTATCGCGCTTACCGGCAAGATCAGGAACTGGCCTGTGATGCTTTGGTATTAGCGACTGCTAGTTCTCAACAAAAGATTGCTTACAGTTATGCGCTGCTGAGCAATATACAAAGCCATGCTCAAAGCAGCACCGCCCATTGGCAACTGCTCAGCAACCACTATGGAGATAAAAAAATGATGAAACAACGGCTGCAATTGTTACAGCACCAACAGGGTTTTAGCAAAACAGCGCTGGCGCTGACCCTGATAGCTTTAGTCGGTGCCACGTTATGGCTGCAACAGCCAGTACAGGCGGCGGACGCGGCTGCAGAGATGAAACCAATTATGCGTGTGGAGCCGCGTTTTCCGGTAGGTGCAGCAGCAGCTGGCACCGAAGGCTATGTTGTCGCCGAGTTTGATATTCAGCCGGACGGCACTGTGCAGAATGTGCAAATTATCAAATCCGTGCCAGCGCAGGTGTTTGATAAAGTAGCCGTCACTGCATTACAGCAATGGGCCTATAGCCCATCCGCGAGCGGGATGAAACAAGCCAAAGTGCAACTCGATTTTGTCATGGACCCGGTGTCCAGCGACATTGAGCGGGTGGAGGTCTCACCAACGCATTAAAACCTGCGATGAACAGTCAAAACAGCAAAGGGGCCATTGGCTCTTTTGCTATTTTGTCTGGATCCCACGCCTGACAAGGACGAGCACAGAAAAAGCGCGGAAAAACCGCGCCATTGCGCTACAGAAAAGCCGCACAAATGGGTATACTTTCCGGTCTTTATTGCCGAAATAGCGGAGCAGGTGCGCTTTCTATGCACAAATACGATATTAAAACCTTTCAGGGTCTGATCCTGGCATTACAGGATTATTGGGCTCGTCAGGGCTGCGTCATTGTGCAGCCGCTGGATATGGAAGTGGGTGCTGGTACATTCCACCCGATGACATTCTTACGTTCGCTGGGCCCGGAGCCAAGCAACGTCGCTTACGTGCAGCCATGCCGTCGCCCGACCGATGGCCGTTACGGCGAAAACCCAAACCGGTTGCAACATTATTATCAATTTCAGGTCATTCTGAAGCCGTCGCCGTCTGACATTCAGGAGCTGTACTTAGGCTCTTTACGTGAACTCGGCATCGACACGCTGGTGCATGATATTCGCTTTGTTGAAGACAACTGGGAATCGCCAACTTTAGGCGCCTGGGGTTTAGGCTGGGAAGTCTGGTTGAACGGCATGGAAGTGACGCAGTTCACTTACTTCCAGCAAGTCGGTGGTCTGGAATGTCGCCCGGTCACTGGCGAAATCACCTACGGTTTAGAGCGTCTGGCTATGTATATTCAGGGCGTCGACAGCATTTTTGATCTGGTTTGGACTGACGGCCCGATGGGGCGTATCACTTACGGTGATGTGTTCCACCAAAACGAAGTCGAACAATCGACTTACAACTTTGAATACGCCGATGTGCCAGCACTGTTTGCTGCTTTTGATCAGCATGAAGCCGAGAGCCATAAGCTGATTGAGCTGGGGCTGCCGCTGCCGGCCTATGAAAAAGTTATGAAAGCCTCACACGCCTTTAACCTGCTGGATGCCCGTCACGCCATTTCAGTGACTGAGCGTCAGCGTTACATTCTGCGGGTCCGCACGCTGGCTAAGGCCTGTGCAGAAGCTTATTACGCGGCACGAGAGAAGCTTGGCTTCCCGTTATGCCGTAACACCAAGCAGGAGGCCTGATCGTGGCTCAAGATTTTTTTGTCGAGATTGGCACTGAAGAGCTGCCACCGAAGTCGTTAAAAACCTTAGCAACGGCGTTGCAGCAGAACATCCTGGATGAACTGAATAAACTGGGTCTGGGTTTCATTGACAGCCAATGGTACGCAGCACCGCGTCGCTTAGCGGTTCGCGTCAATGCACTGGCGGCGCAGCAAGCCGACAAAGTCGTGGAGAAACGCGGCCCGGCCATCGCCGGTGCTTTTGATGCCAATGGCGAGCCGACTAAAGCAGCACAAGCCTGGGCGGCGTCGAACGGCATCACAGTAGCTGAAGCTGAACGTCTGGAAACAGACAAAGGCGCCTGGCTGATTCACAAAGCTAAAGTCACAGGTGTCGCGACAGTGGCGCTGTTGGAACAAGTGGTCGCCACAGCACTGGCAAAACTGCCAATTGCCAAGCCAATGCGCTGGGGCGCCAATGACGCTGAGTTTATCCGTCCGGTGCACACCATCATCATGTTGTATGGCAACGATGTGGTGCCAGCCACTATTCTCGGTAAAGCGGCTGGCCGCGTCACTCACGGTCACCGTTTCCATGCGCCGGCTAAGGTTGAAATTGCTAATGCGGATGCTTACTTAAGCACGCTGGAGCAGGCTTTTGTAGTGGCCGACTACGACAAGCGCAAAGCCTTTATCAAAGCCGAAGTCGAGAAAACTGCTGAAAGCTTAAAGGGTATCGCCCAGATGGACGACGCTCTGCTCGAAGAAGTGTCATCGTTGGTTGAATGGCCGGTGGTGCTGGTGGGTTCGTTTGAAGAACGTTTCCTCGAAGTGCCGCCAGAGCCGTTAATGTCGACGATGAAAGACAATCAGAAGTATTTCCCGCTTAAAGATGCAGCCGGCAAGCTTTTGAATAAATTCATTTTTGTTGCCAACATCGCCAGCAAAGACCCGCAGCAAATCATTTCGGGTAACGAAAAAGTGGTGCGGCCACGCTTAACCGACGCCCAGTTCTTCTTTGGTGTTGATAAAAAGACCAAACTGGCTGACCGGCTGGAAAGCCTCGGCACTGTGTTGTTCCAGCAAAAGCTCGGCACGCTGCTCGAGAAATCACAGCGTATCAGCGAACTGGCAGGTTATATTGCCGGCAAAATCGGTGCTGATGTTGAACACGCGAAACGCGCGGGTTTATTGTCGAAAACTGACCTGATGAGCAACATGGTCGGTGAATTCCCGGAAACCCAGGGCATTATGGGCATGCACTATGCGCGCATCGACGGCGAAGCCGAAGCAGTCGCACTGGCGCTGAACGAACAATATATGCCACGTTTTGCCGGTGATGCATTGCCGGGCCAGTTGGTCAGCTGCGCTGTGGCTATTGCCGACAAGCTTGACTCGTTAGTCGGTATTTTTGGCATCGGTCAGGCGCCAAAAGGCGACAAAGACCCCTTTGCGCTGCGCCGTGCCGCCATTGGCGCGCTGCGTATCATGGTCGAGAAACAGCTGCCGCTGGATTTGCTCGACGTGATTGGCTTTGCCCAAACCACATTTGGCGACAAGCTGAGCAATGCGCAAGTAGCTGATGAAGTGCTGGATTTTATGTTAGGCCGCTTCCGCGCCTGGTATGAAGCTGAAGGCTACGGCATCGACGTGATCCAGGCGGTGTTAGCCCGCCGGCCAACCAATCCGGCCGACTTTGACCGCCGCGTCAAAGCGGTGGCGGAGTTCCGCAAGCTGGACGCTGCACTGGCATTAGCCGCTGCCAACAAGCGGGTGGCGAATATTCTGGCGAAAGTGACTGAAGACATTCCTGCGACTGTGGATGCTGGCTTGTTAAGCGAAGCTGCGGAAAAAGCCCTGCACAGCGCCATTGTGGCGGAGCAGGCTTATCAGCAAAGCCTTAGCAGCTATAGCGAAGGCCTGGCCCATCTGGCGCAGCTGCGCGACGTGGTCGATCAGTTCTTTGATCAGGTCATGGTCAACGCAGATGACGCCAAAGTGCGGCTGAACCGCCAGGCACTACTGGCTCAGTTACGCGCACTGTTCCTGCAGGTAGCGGATATCGCTGTACTGCAATAACTGATTGACCTCAAACGGAAAAACCAGCAGCAATGCTGGTTTTTTTTTGCCGCTGGAAAATATTTTTGTGCCGTGAACCCCGGCCTGGTCCTGCGTCGTCTATATCGATGAACCTGTTGTGTTGAGAGTACCCAATGTTACAAGCGGAGTTAGACCTACTGGTATTGGCATTTCAGCAAGGCGATAAAACGGCCTTTGCCAGGTTATACCAGCATTTTCATGGTGACCTGGTCCGGTTTGCGGCGTTTCAGCTGCATGGTCAACAGGTTGCCGCCGATTTGGTGCAAAACGTCTGGTTAAAGGTGGCGAAACGTGTGCACCGGCTGGAAGACCCGGCGGTATTTACCAGTTGGTTGTACCGCGCGGTGCGCTGGGAAGTGCTGGATTGGCAGAAGCAGCCGCAGCAGCGCCGTACCGAAGCATTGCCAGATGCGGATACACTGGTCGCTAAGCCGTCGCCTTCTGCTGATACATCACTCAGCGACGCAATTGCGACGCTGAGCAGTGCTGATCAATTGTTATTGCAGCTGTATTACCGCCATCAGCTGATGCAACAAGAGATTGCGCTGATCCTGCAAATTCCGTTGGGTACAGTGAAATCCCGCTTACACCGGATCCGCCAGTTTTTGGCGCAACACAGCTCAGTTCACGTGGCCACGCCAGGTGCTGTGGCTTCATCTGACGATTAAGGAGCTTAACCATGTCGGTAGAAAACGAAATTGCGGCAGAGCTGGCGCGCCAGAATGCTGAGATAGACAATCTGATGCGGGAAGACCAAGGTTTGCCGCAGGTGTTGGCGGCCGGCTTTCACGGCGGACTTAGTCTGCTGATGAAAGTAGCTTATCTGTTGGCTGTAGTATTTGCGGTAGCAATTTTCTACTGCGGGTACCGGTTTTTTATCGCAACGACGGACCAACAGTTCTGGGGGATCCTGTTGTTGCTGGCAGTTCAGCTGCAGGTGGGGACTAAGTTGTGGATCTGGCTTGAATCGCAACGTGCCGGTACGCTGCGGGAGCTGAAGAAAATTCAGCTGGCACTGGCACGGATGCAAACGCCGCCACAAGCCTGAAATCTCGGAGACCGGCGGCAGAAACTCGCCTGCCGGATCTCCATTGGTGACCGCCAAACCACCACTCATGCCTTTACCACTGTTGTGTTTTGAAGTCGTTTGTTATCACAGGGTTGCTGAAAAAACAGCCTGTGCCGGGTGTGCGCCCGGCGCCTGATAATAACAACTCCAGGAACAACCCATGCAACAGTCAATGTCCTCTGTCCCCAGATTTACGCTTTGTGCGCTGGTGATCGCGCTGGCGCCGCAGCTGCAGGCGCAACAACAAAACCCAACCGCAATCCAAACAAAAGCAGACGCTGAGGCCAAGTCCGGCGTTGAACGGATTGCTGTGACCGGCAGCCGTATTCGTCGGGCGGATCTGGAAACCCATACCCCGGTGGTCAGTATCAGCAGTGACGATATCGTCAAATCCGGCGCGGTCAATGTCAATCAGCTGCTGAACCAGTTGCCGGCGATGATCCCGGCCAATGGCCCGCAAACATCGAATACCGGTGGTTATGCTGGCACCAGTACTCAGGATTTACGCGGCCTTGGCGCCACCCGGACGTTGGTGCTGGTCAATGGCAAGCGCCACGTGCCAGCGATCCCGGGGACCAGCATTGTCGATGTCTCATCGATTCCGACTGCTCTGATTGAGCGGGTGGATGTGCTGACCGGGGGCGCCTCATCAATTTATGGCGCCGATGCGGTGTCTGGTGTGGTTAACATCATTCTGAAGCGCCAGTTTAGCGGCACGGCTCTGACCACGTCTTATTCCGGCGCTGCGGCAGGCGATGGTCAGCGGGCATATCTGAGCCTGACGCATGGTCAGGACATCTCTGATGGCAATCTGGTTTATCACCTGAGCTATCACAGCAGCAAAGCCATTGAAGGGCGTGACCGGGACTATGTCGCCAATGACCTGTCGTATCTGACCAATCCGGACAAAACTGCCAGCCCGAAATATCTGCTGGGCCGTTTTGTCTCGATGTATAACAGTAATCAGCGTAGTTACCTGCAAGGCGACCGGATCTTCCGGCAGGATGCTCAGGGTAATTCGGTCGCAATGTTACCGGATGGCGTGCGGGTGACCGATGACACCAGCTATTCACTCGCCGGTGTTGGGCTGCGTGACGATTATGGCCAGTTTTATTCACGTTACGAATGGGCGCGTCTGGCCGTGCCGGAAGAGAAACTCAATCTTAACTTGTTGTACCAGCAAGAGTTGCAGCCCGACCTCACGCTGTCCGCCGATCTGAAATATGTTCATACCGATTCCGAAAGCCGGGTTGCGCCGTTGGTCGAATATGGCGTGACACGTTTGCCTGCCGATTATGGCTTTTATAATGCCGCACAACGGGCGGAAGTGGCGCGCACCGGACAGGGTTTGTTTTTTGCCGGTCATTTTCCGGAAATGGGCCAGCAAGGCAGTGATTATGCTTATGACTTGTATCAGGCGGTGCTGGGACTGGAAGGCACACTGGCCGGGGACTATCGTTGGCAGGTATCGGCGCAGCACGGCCAGACCAGGCTCGACAATACCATCCTCAATGATTACAACGAAGAGCACTGGCAAAAGGCGGTGTGGGGCAGCTATACCGACCCGGAAACCTACCAGACCCGTTTGTGTGGTACCGGGTGTGTGCCGGTAAATGTATTTCAGCCGCTCAGCAGCGAAGCGATGCGTTATCTGAAACTGGACCCGCATCAGGCGCAGGAAAAAATGACCCAAAGTGTGCTCAGTGCCAGCCTCGATGGCGACGTATTCAGTCTGCCGGCCGGTAATGTCGGGTTAGCGGCAGGTGTTGAACATCGGCGCGAACGCAGTGAATCGACGCCGTCCGATGTGCAGCTTGCCGGGATCGGCGCAATGAACTATCGCGCCTTGCCACAAACCGGTCGCTATCATGTGTCTGAATTGTTTGCCGAACTCAGAGTGCCGCTGCTCAGTGATTTGTTGATGGCCGAGCAGCTGGACGTCAACGCCGCCTGGCGGACGGCAAAATATAATCTGGCCGGCACCAATCACAGCTGGACTGCAGGTCTGGACTGGACACCGCTGCCAGGGCTGAAGATCCGCGCCTCGCGTGCCAAAGCGGTGCGGGCGCCGAATATCAATGAAATTTTCCAGCCGCAAAGCCAGGCCTGGAATTATGTGTATGAACTCTGTTACAGCGCTTATCGCGACAAAGGCTCTCAATACCGCCAGGACAACTGCAACAAATTAGGTTTGACGAATCCGCCGAATTATTACAATGACGCACTGATCCTGACCCAGGGTAATCCGGCACTGGACGTCGAACGGGCCTATACCTTCACCGGCGGTATGGTTTGGTCACCGCAATTTGCTGACAATTTGAATTTTACCGTCGATTTCTGGGACATTAGCCTGCAGGATAAAATTGGTACATTACCCTGGGACCAGGTCTATCCAAACTGTATCGACGGTTCGTCGCTGGATTCAGTGTTCTGCAAGCTGATTGAACGCAAAGAAGGCTATATGCAGCTGAATCTGAGTTATCTGAATTTGGCGCGGCACAGCACCCGTGGGGTGGATTATGCGCTGGATTATCAGTTCCCGCTCAGCAGCAGCTATTTACCGGATGGTAGTGTGTTGAAATTCGCCGCCAATTGGGGCCGGTTGCTGGAGCGCAAGCTGCAGTCCGATCCGTCAGCGAAAGAGCTGGAAACGCTGACTGGCATGGCTTATCCGAAATGGCGCGGCCGCAACACACTGACGCTGGATTTAGCACCAGTATCGGTCCGGTTGACCGGGCATTATGTTGGAGCACAGAAACCCAATCCAAGCCGCAAAGCCGAGGAATATCAGGTATCGCAGACTGAGCCGTTATGGTATCTCGACCTGGGGCTGAGTTATGCCATCAGCGATGCGGCCAATGTGGACCTGCTGGTGTCGAATCTGACCGACCGCGGCACGCCACAGGTACCAGGCGCCAGCACCGGCGGCGCCAGCTGGGAAATGGGGTACACTGCCGGTTTGTTTGATACGATTGGACGTTATTATGCATTGCAGTTCAGTTACCAGTTCTGATCACCGGCGGAGCTATTCATCATGATGGCGCCGCTGACCGGCACTCTGCAGCAGCTGCGCCAGCGGCTGCTGTTGTTAAAGCTGAGCGATATTGTGCTGTTGCTTGGTTTTAACACGTTATGTGCGCTGCTGAATAGTCTGACTACTACGAATCATCTGGCCGGAGATTTGTCGGTATTGTTGTTGCACTGGCGGGAATATGCGCTGTTGTATAACAGTCTGACGTTCAGCATGTTAGGGCTCTATCTGCTGCTGATGGACCGCCACAGCGCCAGCGTGCGCGGCTGGCGTCTGCTGTATCTGGTGTGTGGCACTTATCTGAGCAGTTTTGTGTTATGCGCCGGACTGTTTGATTGGTATCAGCGCGACAAAATTGCCGAAGGACTGCTGTATACACTGAATTTTATGGTGTCCGCCAGCTGGCTGTTATTGCTGATGTTTTATCTGAAAAAGCGTGTGATCAGTCCGCGCTTACAGGCATTAGCGGCCGAGGTTAACGCGACCAGTCAGGCGCGTGACCGGCTCGAGGCAGAGCTGCATCTGCTGCAGGCTCAGCTGGAACCGCATTTTTTCTTCAACACGCTGGCGAATCTGCACAATTTGATAGACCTGGATCCAGACAAAGCCAAGTTATTGCTGGAACAACTGACCGCCTATTTCCGTGACAGCATTCCGCAGTTTCGCCAGACTTTTATTGCGCTGGATGCTGAACTCGGCATTATCGAACGTTATCTGCAAATCCAGCAGATCCGCTTTGCCGGTCGATTTACTTATCAGTTTGAGATTGATGATGCTTGTCGCTATGCGGCCGTATTGCCGATGGCATTGTTGTCGCTGGTCGAAAACGCCATTAAACACGGGCTGGAAAAAACCAGCGGCACCGGTGTGTTAACGTTACGCGCGCAGCGCGATGGCACGCAGTTATTGCTGCAGGTCTGTGACAGCGCGGCACAGCCCAGTCACCATGCCTCCGGTACCGGTTTGCGCAATTTACGCGCACGGCTGGCGGCGGCTTATGCGCAGGATGCACACTTTTGCATCGAAACCCTGCCTGGGCAACAGACCTGCGCTACGGTGCGTTGTCCATGGCGCGAAATGACAGCGACGGAGGTGGCGCGTGGTCAGGATCCTCATCGCTGAAGATGAAGAGATTTTATTGCAGAGCCTGGTGCTGAAGCTGCAGAAATTTTGGCCTGCTGCTGAAATTGTGGCGTTATGCCGCGATGGTCACAGCGCCTTGCAGGCGCTTGAGCAGCAGCAACCGGATGTGGCATTTCTTGATATTCAGATGGGCGCGCTCAGTGGTATCGACGTGGCGTTTTTATCGGCACATGCGTGTCAGCTGGTGTTTGTCACTGCTTATGACCAATATGCGGTCAAAGCCTTTGATAAAGGTGCGGTCGATTATTTGCTGAAGCCATATTCGGATCTACGCCTGCAACAATGCATCAGTCGACTGCAGCAACAGTTGCAGTTGTCACAGACGGCGCCGACACCGGTGGTGCAGCGGTTGAAACTGCAGACCGGCCACAAAATCTGGTTGCAACCGGTACAGCAGATTTTGTATTTCCGCGCCTGCGGCCGTTATATCGAAGTGGTGCTGCCGGATCGGACGGCCTTGTTACGTCAGCCGATGAAACAGCTGGTGAATCAGCTTGACCCGACCTTGTTCTGGCAAATCCACCGCAGTCTGATCATCAACATTGACCAGCTTGACCATGTGCGCAGCAGCGATGCAGAGCAGTTATGGGCCTATCTGCGCGGTGTGGCTGAGCCGTTACCGGTCAGCCGCAGTTTTCAGCACCGTTTCCGTCAAACGCCACTGCTATCATCCGATCAAGCCGACTGACTGGCGGCATACCAGTGCAGCGCATCACGCAGCAACACCGCAGTACCAGCGCCAAACCGATCGTAATACGCCTGAAAACGCGCATCGCTGACGTATAAATCACCGAGCATCACCAGACGCTGCAACGGACATGGTCCGTACTGTTGTAGCCACTGATGCTGGCGCACGGCCCATAGCTGTACTTCGGCAGCATCGGCTGGTAAATGCAGACATTGCGCTAAGCCCCGGGCGATCTGTTCACCTTCTTGCGCCAATTGCTGCTGTTGTTCCGCGCTTAACTGCGCCAGTTGCTGCTCACTGTGGCGGATCTCGGATTCGCCCCAACGCTGTGCTGCTTCTTCCCGCAAGGTCGCCTGACTGAATTGATTAAATAACTGGGATGACGTGGTCATCGATGAAGACTCCTGCTGTTGGATAGTAAAATCCAGCATGCTTTGCAGCCGTTGCAGATGTGCGATCCGCCCGGCCAGCAGCTGCTGTTGTTGGCGTAAACAGTGGGTCAGGTCATAGTCTGGTGTTTGCATGATCTGCTGGATTTGCGCCAGCGGATATTCCAGCTCACGAAACATCAGGATCTGCTGTAATTGCAGCACCTGTTGCTCGTTATACAGTCGATAGCCACCACTGCTGCGTCCGGCTGGTTGCAGCAGTCCGATCGCATCATAGTGATGCAGGGTGCGGACGCTGACGCCGGCAAGCGCTGCCAGCTGACTGATGCTGTAAGTTGACATAACCAACTCCTGTTTACTGCGCGCAGTCTGCAGCCTGACGTAACGTCAGGCGCAAGCGTTTATTGCAGGATTTTTTGCAGAAATCTTAGGGGCTGTTGACGTTTGGTGTTTGTTTTTGCAGCAGTTTGGCACCACGCGGTGGCCGGCTTATGCAAGGCAGTGCGAGAGCCGTACGTGGTACCCAGTGTGTCATTCTACACAAACGAGCACTAACGCCGCAGAAAGAGCTGTCAAACGCTGCCCGAAGGGTTCGTTTGGCGGCGTTTTGGGCTTTGTCACTCGTTGCTCACATAGAATCACTATGCTACGCGCCTCGTTTCGCGCCCAAAACGCCGCCACCACGCGGTGGCCGAAACGAACAAAACTTAACCACCAAACGTCAACAGCCCCTAGAGAACCAGTGATGCTTAGCTTCGCACCAGATTGCGGCCATCGGCCTTCGCCTGGTACATCAGTTGGTCCGCCTGGCGCAGCGCTTCGTCAAAGTCATCGCTGCCACTGAGTACAGCTACACCAAAACTGCAGGTGATCACCAGTTCCGGGTGTTGTGGTAAAAAACGTTGCTGGGCGACACTTTGGCGGATTTTTTCGGCGACGCGGGTCGCGTCACTCAGCTGGGTGTGCGGCAACAATAACAGGAACTCCTCGCCACCATAACGACAGGCGATATCGGGTTGGCGTAACTTACTGCGAAACAACCGGGCGATCTGTTGCAGCACTTTGTCACCTTCGGCATGGCCAAAGCTGTCATTGATATGTTTAAAGTGGTCGAGGTCGACCAGGATCAGCGCCATCGGCAACAACAACTCGGGTTGTTGCTGCAGATATTGCGGCATGCTCTGATCAAGAAAACGCCGGTTCGCCAGGCCCGTCAATGCATCGGTATTCGCCTGATTATCCTTACTGCGCTGCAATAAATCCATGCTGTGATGGCTGCGTTCGCGGAAATGCTCATTAATGCCACAAGCCAGAATCAGCGTCAGTAATGACGCCAGAAACCGGCTGCTTTCAGCAGTCCGGTATTGCGCCTGACCCAACTCCGGTCCGTACAAAAGGAGTACCAATGCCAATAACAATGCCAAATTCAGCAGTGTGCCGCGTTTGCGGCCGAGTAAACCATACAAAATTGGCGGAAATGGAAATACCCAATACAACGCGGTACTTTCGAAGCCGCCGTGTACCACCAGTCCGACGACAAAAGTGGCCACCAGCACCCCTTCAACCAGACATGCCGAATCCAGCTGCTGGCTGGCGTGAAACCAGGCGGCATTCAGTAAAAAACTGAAAGCACAACCAAACAGAATAAACTGAAGCAGATAATCTTCACTGAACAGATGACGTAAACCCAGCACCAGCATAATGGCGGAGGTGATGTAGCTGACAAACAGCAATATATAACGGCGACGATTTTGTTCAACTGACAAAGCTTCGGCCAGGCTGGCGCGGGAGATGGGCACCATGCAGTTTCCTTCCGCTGTGAATGCCCCCAGTATTGAGGAAAGCAGCGGTAAAACACAATGTCAGGCTGTGTTTTTTTTCAGCAGATAGCGATATGGCAGCGAACTGGTATCACTAGCGAGTAATTCATGGTCCATAAAGCGGCAAAATGCCGGGATATCGCGGGTCGTGGCCGGATCATCTGCGATGATCAGCAAAGTTTCGCCGGACTGCATTTTACGGATCGTCAGCCGGGTCATCATCACAGGTTCCGGGCAACGTAAACCCAAAGCATCGAGTTGCTGGTCAGCATCGGCAAACACATCAGCAGCAGGGGACATCAGCAAAACTCCGGTCAAAGTCTAAAGGCATTATCGTATAGGCGAGGGTGCCTAATTTCAAATATCGGCTTAGATAAAAACAAAGGCAGCCTGAGCTGCCTTTGTCATCCGATCAAACCGGCGTTATTCGACGCGTTCAAATACAGTGGCGATACCCTGACCCAGACCAATACACATGGTTGCCAGGCCGTAACGCGCGTCTTTGCTTTCCAGCACGTTAATCAGCGTGGTGGATATGCGTGAACCTGAGCAACCCAGCGGGTGACCGAGCGCAATAGCGCCGCCATTGAGGTTCACTTTAGTATCCATCACTTCCAGCAGACCTAAGTCTTTCATCACCGGCAGTGCCTGTGCGGCAAACGCTTCGTTCAGCTCAAAAAAGTCGATTTGGCTGATATCGAGACCGGCCGCTTTTAACGCTTTTTTCGACGCAGGCACCGGGCCATAACCCATGATCGACGGGTCACAACCGGCCACACCCATGCCGATGACGCGGGCGCGGATTTTAAGACCTAAAGCTTTCGCTTTGTCTTCGCTCATCACCAGCATGGCAGAAGCACCATCAGATAAGGCTGAAGACGTACCGGCAGTGACAGTGCCGTTCGCCGGGTCAAACACCGGGCGCAGCGCGGCCAGGCTTTCGACTGTGGTTTCCGGCCGGATCACTTCGTCATAATCAAACAGCTTCAGCACGCCGTCGGCATCATGGCCTAAGGCTGGCAGAATTTCGGCTTTAAAACGGCCTTGTACTGTGGCTTCTTGCGCCAGACGATGCGAACGGGCGCCAAACTCGTCTTGCTGCTGGCGGCTGATGCCATGCATTTTACCTAAGAGTTCAGCGGTTAAACCCATCATACCGGCGGCTTTAGCGACTGAAACACCAAGACCAGGATGGAAATCGACACCGTGGGTCATCGGTACATGGCCCATATGCTCAACACCACCGATTAAATACACTTCGCCCATGCCACACTGAATCGAGCGGACGGCGTCGTGCAGTGCCTGCATCGACGAGCCACACAGCCGGTTGACGGTGACCGCTGGTACAGAATGCGGAATACCGGCCAATAATGCCGCGTTACGCGCGACGTTAAAACCCTGTTCCAGTGTTTGCTGGACACAACCCCAGATCACGTCGTCAATTTCTTCCGGTGCCAGGCCCGGGTTGCGCTCCAGAATGCCGCGCATCACATAAGCAGACAGTTCTTCCGCCCGTACGTTACGGAAAATACCGGCCTTGGAACGGCCCATCGGCGTACGGATACAATCAACAATAACGGCTTGTTTCATTTTCAATTTCTCCGCCATTAAACCGGATAAAACACCTGGCCGCTCTGAGCCATGGCGCGGGTTTTGTCAGTGACCTGATAGATTTCACCCAGGTCGGCGTATTGGTCAGCCAGTGCCACGAAGTTGGCGAGGCCCATCGTATCGGCATAACGCAGTGGACCACCACGGAACGGAGGGAAGCCTAAGCCGTAGATCAGGCCCATATCCGCTTCTGCAGCAGTAGCGACAATGCCTTCTTCCAGGCAACGGATCGCTTCGTTAATCATCGGGATCATGGTGCGGGCGATGATTTCATCGGCGCTAAATTCACGTGGCGCGCCAGTGACGTTTGCCAGTAGGGCGGTCGCAGCTGGATCCAGGTCTTTTTTCGGTTTGCCTTTGGCATCTTTGCTGTACGCATAGAAACCGAGGCCATTTTTCTGACCATAGCGGTTGGCGGCATACATCACGCTGACCGGGTCGTTGGCAAGTTTCGCCATCCGGGTTGGGAAGCCGTCAGCCATCACGTCAGTACAATGATGTGCAGTATCGAGGCCCACCACGTCCAGCAGATAAGCCGGGCCCATTGGCCAGCCGAATTGTTTTTCCATCACTTTGTCGATTTGCGCAAAGCTGGCGCCATCGAGCAGTAATTTTGAGAAACCGGCGAAATACGGGAACAACACGCGGTTGACGTAGAAGCCAGGGCAGTCGTTGACGACAATCGGTGACTTACCCATTTTTGCCGCATAAGCGACTACGGCTGCGACTGTCGCATCCGAAGTATCTTTGCCACGAATGACTTCGACCAGCGGCATCTGATGCACCGGGTTAAAGAAGTGCATGCCACAGAACCGGCTTGGATCGGTCAGGTTGGCGGCCAGCAAATTAATCGAAATGGTGGAGGTGTTCGACGTGATAATCGCATCAGCGGCCACCACAGTTTCAATTTCCTTCAACACTGCGCCTTTGATTTTCGGGTTTTCCACCACCGCTTCAACCACGATATCGACAGTTTTCACCGGTTCCAGCGACAAGGTTGGCTGGATAGACGCAACGACTTTGGCCATACCGGCAGCATCGAGCTTTTTGCGCTCAACTTGTTTACCGAGCAGCTTAATAGCTTCGCCCATGCCCAGTTCCAGTGCTTTGTCATTGATGTCTTTCATCACGACCGGCACGCCTTTGGAGGCGCTTTGATAACAGATACCGCCACCCATAATACCGGCACCCAGCACTGCAGCCTTTTTGATGATTTTGGTCGCTTGTTTACCGGCTTGTTTGGCTTTGGCTTTGATCAGCTGGTCGTTCAGGAATAAACCGATTTGTGCGGTGGCTGCTGTGGTTTTCGCCAGCTTGGCAAAACCGGCATTTTCCAGCGCAACAGCGCCAGTGCGGTCGAGGCGGGCGGCTTTCTCAATGGTTTCCACAGCCATCATCGGTGCCGGGTAATGTTTGCCGGCTTGGGCAAATACCATGCCTTTGGCGGTGCTGAAGCTCATGATGGCTTCAGTTTTGTTCAGTTTCAGCGGCTCGAGTTTGGCCTGACGTTTCTTGCGCCAGTTCAGTTTGCCGGCGATAGCGTCTTGTACCATCGACAATGCAGCTGCGGTTAATTTGTCCGGCGCAACGACGGCGTCGATCGCCCCTTCTTTTAATGCTTGTTCGGCACCACGTTCTTTACCAGTGGTGATCCACTCCATCGCAGTGTCGGCACCGACGATACGTGGCAGACGGGCAGTACCGCCAAAGCCAGGCATCAGGCCAAGCTTCACTTCCGGCAGACCGATTTTGGTGGTAGTGTCAGCGACGCGGTAGTCAGCAGTTAAAGTCCACTCACAACCGCCACCGAGTGCAAAGCCTTTGATGGCGCAGACCGTTGGCACCGGCAAATCTTCGGCCAGGTCAAACACGTCTGACGCTTGTTTAATCCAGGGCACTAATTGTTCTTCTGCTTGTTGGAAGGTGCCAAGGAATTCAGTGATATCAGCGCCGACAATAAAGGCGTCTTTGCCGCTGGTGTAAATCAGGCCCTTTAATGCGCTGTCTTTGTACAGGATGTCGAGGGCCGCGCGGCAGTCCGCCAGCGTCTGCTGGTCGAATTTATTGACCGAGCCGGCCGCGTTAAAGGTAAACTCGGCAATACCGTCGGCAATGTATTGCACGGTAATGCTGGAACTCTGGTAGATCATGGATGTTCTCCTTCGTCGCGTAGGTGACAGATACTTTTGGGATCGTCGCAACAGGTCAGATGAGTCTTGTGCGCAAGCAGTGTGTCGCGGTTCAGGAAAAAATTCAACCGTTATTTAAACGCGTGTTTGAATTGGCCGGCGACACCCAACTAACTATAGGTGGATTTTCGAAACATGGGGCAATTGAAGTCCGGGTTTGCTGTGTTGGCGTTATGGTGCGGTGGTTTGCTGTTGCCCGCAATGGCCGCGCCGTCAGATACCGTATTGCGCGAACGTTTTCTGCAGGCAGAGAAAAAAATTCACAAAGTACCGCTGGCACAGGCGGAGAAAATGCTGCGCGATTTACATGCCTATCCCCTGAAACCCTATATCGAATTGGAATACATTAGCCGCACGCTGAGTGATACTGCGGCAGTACAAAAATTTCTGCAGCAGTATCAGGGCACGCCGCTGGAATGGCCGCTGAAAAAACGCTGGTTGTTGTATCTGGCAGGTGTGCAGCTGACGCAGCCATTCCTGAAACACTATCAGATGGGCACCGATACCGTGCTGGACTGCGCTGCGTTACAGCTGCGGCTGTTAAACGAACCTCCAGCGTCGGTGTGGCCGGATGTTACGCATTTATGGCTCGATGGCGAATCGTTGCCAAAAGAATGTGACGCTTTATTTAAGCGCTGGCAGAAAGCCGGCCAACGCACGCCGGAAGTGGTGTGGGCGCGACTGGTCAAAGCTGCCGACGGTGGCGACGACCGCATCATTCCATATCTGCGGACGCTGATGCCGGCCAAACTGCAATATCTCGGTGATAAATGGAAACAAGTGCTGGAAGAGCCGGCCCTGGTCAGCCGGCAGAAATTTTTACCGCTGAAGCACCCGTGGGAGCGCGAGATCCTGACCTTTGGTCTGAAAAAACTGGTGTGGAAAAAGCCGGATCAGGCATTGGCCGTGTGGGCGCGTTACGAAATGGATCCGCATTTCACCAAATCTCAACGTATTGATGTAGCACGCAATTTCGCGATTGCGCTCGCCAGTAAAGACGACAGCCGTGCGGCGAAGTTTCTGGCGATGGTGCCGGTGGAACTGAAAGACGACTTGTTCCTGCAATGGCAGATCACCTGGTATCTGCGTCAGCAACAGTGGCCACGTGTCATTGAAATACTGAACGAGTTACCGGAAGCAACCCGCAAAGATGACAGTTGGCAGTATTGGCTGGCGCGGGCCTATGAACAAAGCGGCAAGACTGAACAAAGCAAGCAGATGCTGACCGCTCTGGCTGCGACCCGCGGTTATTACGGCTTTATGGCCGCAGCGAAACTGGGTTTACCGCCAAGTCTGGCGCACAAACCAGTACCGGTGACCAAGGAGCAGTATCAGGCGTTTCGCAAAAGTGACAGCATGCAGCGGATGCGTGAGTGGGAGCTGCTGGGCCGGCCCAATGCCGCCAAACGAGAGCTGACCTTCCTGCAAAAATACGGCACGCCACAACAGCAACTGAGCGCCGCTAAGCTGGCCTATGACAATGGCTGGTATGACAGAGCGATTTTTGCACTGGCCGACGCTGGTTATTGGGATGATGTCGAAATGCGTTTCCCGATGGTGTACAACAAAGAAATTCAGAAACACGCCAAAGCGGCGCAAGTTGATCCAGCCTGGGCGATGGCGATCACCCGCCGGGAAAGTACCTTTATTCCAACGGCAAAATCGCCTGTCGGTGCGCAAGGTCTGATGCAAATCATGCCACGCACGGCCAAGCATATCGCCGGCCGCAATATCAAAGCAGAAGCGCTGTATAACCCCAATACCAATATCGATATGGGCACCGATTATCTGCGGTATTTGCTGCGTGCCAACGATAATAATCTGGTGTTTGCCACGGCCAGTTATAACGCTGGTTTTAGTAACGTCCAGCGCTGGATCCCAAAACATCGTGAAATGGAACTGGATGTCTGGATTGAAACCATTCCGTTTAAAGAAACCCGTGAATACGTTAAAGCGGTCTTAGCCTATTACCAGATTTATAATATCCGGATGAATCAGGAACAGGATGTATTTGCGCCGCTGGCGACGATGAAAGTTGGCCAGACCGGCTGATCGCCGTCGGTCTGACGTTTGCTGATTTTATGTTAATCTATTGCAAAAAACGAACAGGACATACCCATGCGCCCAGCATATCAGGCTCTATACGCCGCCCATTTGTTTGAACTGCAGCAACGCACTAAAGCCGTTCTGGCGCGTGAGAGTCTGGACGCGCTGGTGATCCATTCAGGTCAGGCCAAGCGCCAGTTTCTCGATGACATGGATTACCCGTTTAAGGCCAATCCATTATTCAAAGCCTGGTTACCGGTGGTTGATAATCCGCATTGCTGGTTGATTGTTGATGGTGTCAACAAACCCAAGCTGGTGTTTTATCTGCCGGTCGATTTCTGGCACAAAGTGCCGGATGCGCCGAATGACTTCTGGTCCGGTTTTTTTGATATTCAGCTGATTGATAAACCAACCAAAGTGGAAAGCCTGTTGCCGTACGATAAAGCCAATGTGGCTTATCTCGGTGAGCAATTGGAGCTGGCACGGGCACTGGGCTTCAGTCAGCTGAATCCGGAAGGAGTGCTGAGTTATCTGCATTACTTCCGTGGCTACAAAACCGATTACGAACTGGCTTGCATGCGCGAAGCCAATCGGATTGCAGTCGAAGGCCATCGCGCCGCTGAAGCTTGTTTCCGCAATGCTGGCAGTGAATTTGATATTCAGCTGGCTTATCTGGCTGCCGTGCAGCAGGGCGAGAATGAAGTGCCGTACGGCAACATTATTGCGCTGAATGAAAACGCTGCGATTCTGCATTACACCGTGTTGTCGCGGCAAAAACCGGCGCAGCATCACTCGTTTTTAATCGATGCCGGCGCGTCTTTTCATGGTTATGCGGCCGACATTACCCGCACTTACAGCGCGCGTGACGATGAATTTCAGGCCCTAATCACCAGCATGAATGCGGTGCAGTTGGCCTTAGTGGATACGTTAAAACCCGGGATTAAATACACCGAAGTGCATTTAAAATCGCATGAACTGATCGCACAGGTGCTGGCAGACTTTGATTTTGTGCAGCTATCGCCACAAGCCATCGTCGAAAGTGGCATCAGCCGGACTTTTTACCCGCACGGCATTGGCCATCATCTGGGCCTGCAAGTACACGATGTCGGTGGTTTTATGGCGGACGAACGCGGCACGCACGTCGCGGCACCGGACGACCATCCATTCCTGCGCTGCACCCGCTTAATCGAACCGCGTCAGGTGTTCACCATCGAACCCGGCCTGTATTTCATCGATTCGCTGCTGGCGGATTTAAAAGCGACTGATCAGGGCAAGTACATCAACTGGCACAAAGTGGATGCTTTCCGTCAATTTGGTGGTATCCGCATCGAAGACAACGTCATCGTGCATCGCGAGCGCAATGAGAATATGACGCGGGATCTGGCGCTGGCATAAGCTCTGAGGTCATTTAGAAAGCAGGGGCCGGGCCCCTGCTTTTTTACCTTGTCGGTTAAGCGAATTCGCTGTAATCAGCAGAACTGATGTTTTATTCACTCGTCGTCTCGGGTCGTGAAATAATCGCTTGTAACTGTTGACCTGCAACTTGCCCTATCAGATACGGGCCAATTTTTCCTTGCTGTCGTAACGGGTTTAACGCCGCCGCGAGTTTCAACTGCTGTTGTTCAACATTATCGGTGTCCGTCAAAGTCAGCTGCAACATGCAACTGGATTGCCGACACTGGATGTCCTTAGCGGTGAAATTCCGCAACGGCAACTCAGTGACAAAATAATCGCTGAGTTGCGTCTGATATTGTTGCGACCACGCAAAGTCGACAGGTTCTTGCCAGTGCGTGCTCCATAGTTGCTGAGTTTTCACTGCGGCATTCAACTGTTGATCTGCTGAAGTCTCTGGTCGCTGGGCTGCAACAGGCAAAGTGTCCGGCTGCTTTGGTTGTCTGATTGGCTGATCGGCAGGTGTCGCCGCAGCAGCAACAGTGACCGCTTGTGCGACCTTGGATGGGGAAACCGTATTTGCCGACGATTCATTGGCCAAAACATGCTCTGGAATGATCGGTATTGGGGCCGAAGGCTGCAAGACCGAATAAGCGAGGACCGCCGTACCTAATACCAGGCCGGTTTTCAGATACATATTCATTATGATGTCTCTCTGTTCAAATGAGTGCTGCGTTACTTCAGGAGCACGGTGAGTCCCGACAATTTGAGACATGGCAGATATTGCCACTTTCACCGCTGCAGGTTAAATCACAGGTTTTACAGGATGGTGGCCCCGCCAATACCAACCCCGCGTAAAAAGCTGCTGAGAGAAACGCAGTGACTGCGACCGCCTTTTTGAATTTATTTGTAACCATAATGTCCTTCTAAATGTCTTTTAATGCCAGCAGTGTGGCATGTTGATGAAATCCGACAATCAACGTCTTGCGGGTAATCAACACCGGTACCTGCTGATAACCCAGTGCACTGAAATTTCTCAAATCTGCCTGACTTGGATGCTGGTCAAGTTCAATGTATCTGACTGCGAAATCTTGTTGTGCCAGCAAAGTTTTTAATGCACTACACGCAGAGCAGTCTGTTCGGGAATACACCAGCACAGGCCGGTCAGCTGAGATCCCTAAGTGACTGAAATCACCGTTTATGCTGATCGTGCTGAGTTGGTACAGATATCCGCCGGCCAAAAATACCAATGCGACAGCGCAGATCGCTGCAACGTGACGAAGCTTGTTAGGCCGGTACATTGCTTTACGGCTTGCATGCAACATCAATGCATCCCATCAGAGCACATGTATCGTTATTGCAGGCCCATTGGCATACGTGGCAGGTCGTCGGTGGCCCTGCCATTAATTGACCTGCGGTAAAAGCACAGATAGAAACAAAAGCTGCCAATAACGTTTTTTCATCGGGTTTCTCCATGGGTTATGTAAGTGTTCTTACTGAATAATGTATACAATATTCAGATTGTGAGCATTCTGCAATTGGTTTATTGTTAAAATGCTGTATTTTTGTAGCGATAAATGTCACATCTACGCATAAAACAGCAATTAATCTGGCTAAACGCTGACGTTTGGTTCGGTGGCAAAAAAAGGCGGTTTCAATGTATTCGGACAAATAAAAAGGGCCTCGTTGAGGCCCTGATTGACGGTATCAGTGTTTATAGGAAAAACGCGCTGACCTGGAACAGCCGTTCCACTTCACCGATGTGTTTTTTGTCGACCAGGAACAAAATCACATGGTCGTCGGTTGCGATGACGATATTGTCGTGTGCGATCAGCACCTCCTCGCCGCGCACGATGGCGCCGATGGTGCAGCCCGGTGGCAGTTTCACTTTGCCGATGGTTTGGCCGACTACTTTGGAGGTGGTGCTGTCGCCGTGCGCAATGGCTTCGATCGCTTCAGCCGCGCCACGGCGCAGTGAGTAGACGTTGACGATGTCACCACGCCGCACGTGGGTCAGCAGCGCCGATATGGTCGCTTGTTGTGGTGACACGGCGATATCAATTTCGCCGCCTTGCAGCAGGTCAACATAAGCGCTGCGTTTAATCAGTACCATGGTTTTTTGTGCGCCCATCCGTTTGGCCAGCATCGCCGACATGATGTTGGCTTCGTCGTCGTTGGTTACGGCAAGGAACACATCCACTTCGTCGATACTTTCTTCCTGTAACAGCTCCGGATCTGAAGCGTCGCCGGCATAGACCACGGTGTTTTCCAGCGCACTGGATAAATACTCGGCCCGCTCTTTACTGCGCTCGATCAGCTTGACGCTGTGGGTTTTTTCCAGTGCTTTGGCGAGACCATACCCGACGTTACCGCCACCGGCGATCATAATGCGGCGGTAGCTGTTTTCCAGCTTCTGCAGCTCGCTCATCACGGCACGGATATGTTTGGTGGCCGCGACAAAAAACACTTCATCGTCGGCTTCAATAATTGTGGTGCCAATTGGCTTGATGGCATGACCGCGACGGTAAATGGTCGCGACCCGGGCATCAATATGCGGCATGTGTTCTTTCAGCGTCGACAGGGCGTGACCGACCAACAAGCCGCCATAATAGGCTTTGACCGCAACCAAGCTGACCTTGCCACCAGCAAATTCAACTACTTGCAGTGCGCCAGGGTAATCAATCAGCCGGCGGATATAGTCGGTGACTAAGGTTTCCGGTGCGATAAAGTGGTCGACTGGTAAATCATCTTTATTAAACAGCTTGTCACGGTATTTGATGTATTGGTTGGTGCGGATCCGCGCCACTTTGGTCGGCGTGTTAAAAATGCTGTAGGCGACCTGACAGGCGACGATATTGACTTCGTCGCTGTTGGTGACCGCGATGATCATATCGGCATCTTCGGCGCCGGCTTTTTTCAGAATATCCGGGTGTGCACTGTGGCCATGCACCACCTGCAGGTCAAATTTGTCCTGCAGTGCTCGTAGTTTCTCGGCATTGATATCGACGACAGTGATGTCGTTTTCTTCACCGACCAGATTCTCTGCCAGCGTCGCACCGACCTGACCTGCGCCTAAGATAATGATTTTCATGCAATCGCCTTTTTCTGCAATTTGGCGTAGAAGAAGCCATCGGCCTGAGACTGGCCCGGAAATAATTGCCATTCGCTGGCGGTGTGGCTGGCGCGCAGCGGAATGGCCTGAGCGTCCGGCTGTGCATCGAGAAAACGTTGTACCTGCAGCTGATTTTCTTCGGGTAACACACTACAGGTCGCATACAGTAACACACCGCCTGGCTTCAGCGTTGGCCAGACCGCCGCCAGAATTTGTTGTTGTAACAATGCCAGTGCTGCAATATCCGGTTTTTTCCGCAGCCAGCGGATATCCGGGTGGCGGCGGATCACGCCGGTGGCCGAGCAGGGCACGTCCAACAAAATGCGATCAAACAGCTGACCATCCCACCATTGGCCGGGTTCGGCAGCATCGGCGGCTTTAATGATGGCCTCATGGCCTAACCGCGCCAGATTCTCCCGCACCCGTACCAGTCGGGCCGGATCTTTATCCAGCGCCAGCACGCGCGCTTCCGGCGCCAGTTCCAGCAGGTGACCGGTTTTACCGCCAGGTGCGCAGCAGGCGTCGAGGATCAGCTCACCATTTTCCGGCGCTAGGAACACTGCGGCATACTGTGCTGCGAGGTCTTGTACAGCAAAAAACCCCCAGACATAACCGGGTAATATGGTCACATCACAGGCCTTATCGAGCAGGATCGCCTGCGGCATCTCCGGCACTGGCTGACTAAAGCCAATCTCCATCGCTGTTAAATCCGCGGTGAATTTCTCTACTGAGCAGCGTTTGGTATTGACCCGCAGCCACAGCGGTGCTTTTTGCTGGTTGGCGGCGATGATCTCCAGCCATTGCTGGGGATAGGCCTGTTGCAGCGCCTGCACCAGCCAGGATGGGTGGTTGGTTTGCACGGAAAGCGGTGCGTCGGCGAATTCAAACAATTCCGGCTGGCGTTGCACGGAGCGCAATACGCCATTGATCAGCTTGGTCATTGACTGACCTTTTAAATAGCGGGCAGCTTCAACGGTTTCACCAACGGCGGCATGGTCCGGAATCCGTAAGAACTTCAGCTGATAAATGCCGAGATAAATCAGAAACTGCAATGGACGTAGCTGCTTGACCAGCGGTTTGCTCATCAGCTGCTGACAAACAAAATCGAGTTGTGGCAGCTGGCGCATCAGGCCAAAACACATTTCCTGCAGCAAGGCTTTGTCGGCCGGATTAATAAATAACAGCTGGGCTTTGGGTAAGACGTCGGATAACGATTTGCCTTGATCTACTACCTGATAACACAGCGTGGCGGCGGTCGCGCGTAAGTTTGCGCTCATTGTGGCTGTTCCGGTGTAGCTTGCAGTGGTTGACCAACCTGGAACCAGTCGGCGCGACCATTCAGGAAGTCCACCACCGCCATGGCTTTTTTACCCGGCGGCTGCAGCTGCTCAATTACCAGTAAGCCATCGGCCGTACCGATCGCAATGCCTTTTTTATCGACCCGCACTACCTGGCCAGGCTTTGCACTGCCTGCTTCAACGCGGGCCTGCCAGATTTTTAATTGCTGCGCGCCGAGTTGCAGGTAACTGACCGGCCAGGGATTAAAAGCACGGATCTCGCGCTCAAGGGCGGCGGCTGTTTTACTGAAATCGAGTTGCGCTTCTTCTTTGCTGAGCTTTTCAGCGTAATTTGCTGCGCTGTCTTGTTGCGGTTCGGCTTTCGCCTGCAACGCAGGGAGATCCTGCAAGGCTGCGATCAGCGCTTCTGGCCCGACAACGGCCAGCTTGTTATACAAAGTGGCGCTGGTGTCGGTAGCTTCAATTGGCATCGTTGCAATGCTTAACATGGCGCCGGTATCGAGACCGGCATCCATTTGCATAATAGTAACGCCAGTTTCGGCGTCGCCGGCCCACAGCGCTCTTTGGATTGGAGCCGCACCGCGCCAGCGTGGCAACAAAGAGCCATGCACATTGATACAACCCAGTTTTGGCGTAGCGAGCACTACTTGCGGCAGAATCAGGCCATAGGCGACGACAACCATCAGGTCAGCATCAAGCGCGGCGAGTTGTTGCTGCGCCGGTGCCTTTTTCAGTGACTTCGGTTGAAATACCGGAATGTTATGAGTCAGGGCAAGCTGCTTGACCGGACTGGCCTGCAGTTGCTGGCCACGCCCAGCCGGACGATCTGGCTGGGTGTAGACTGCGATCACCTGATGATCAGAATCGAGCAGGGCCTGCAGATGGCGGGCAGCGAAATCCGGCGTGCCGGCGAAAATAATACGAAGCGGTGTGGTCACGGAGATTCCTGTCAGGCTTTTGCGGCGCGGGCTTGTTTTTCCAGCTTTTTCTTAATGCGATCGCGTTTTAACGGCGACAGATAGTCGATAAACAGTTTGCCGACCAGATGATCCAGCTCGTGTTGCAAACAAATAGCCAGCAGACCGTCAGCTTTCAACTCGAACCAGTTGCCGTCCACATCCTGCGCTTTTAACGTGATCTCGGCCGCCCGTTCGACATTGGCGTAGTTTTGCGGCACGGACAGACAACCTTCTTCATAGGTGGTGTCACCGCTTTTTTCAGTAATTTCCGGGTTGATAAATACCTGAGGCTGGTTACGATCTTCAGACAGGTCTATCACCACCACACGCTGATGCACGTTGACCTGCGTGGCAGCCAGACCAATGCCATTTTCGGCATACATGGTTTCCAGCATATCAGCCACTAACTGGCGGGTTTCTGCGGTTACTGCCGCAACAGGTTTGGCAATCGTCCGCAGACGCTCGTCGGGATAATGTAAAACGGTTAGAACAGCCATGGCACCTACAAAATTATGCTTTGTGAATATATCTGTGTTATGGTTCAATTTTAGCCATTAAATCGCTGTAATAACAGCTTCCTATGCATTCTGTGCAATAATTACTGCAGTTCCGGGCCGAAGGAAACTGGCATGCTCAAAACAATAACAAGCTCAATCGCCGCCCTGTTGTTCTGTCTGACGACATCTGTCTCAGCTGATATTCTCGCTATAAAGCCTGATGCTCCCAAGAGTTACACCGTCAAACAAGGGGATACTTTGTGGGACATTTCTGGTTTGTATCTGCAACAACCCTGGTTGTGGCCACAGCTGTGGAAGCTTAATCCGCAGGTGGAAAATCCACACCTGATTTATCCCGGTGACGTGCTGAGTCTGAGTTATGACCAGGATGGCCGGCCGATATTGTCGGTTAATGGTAACGCAATCAAAGTGTCACCGGCAGCATCTGACAGTGCCGAAAGCAATGGCATCCGGAAATTGTCGCCACAGGCCCGTAAATCGTTAAAAAATACCAAAGCAGTCACGACAATCCCGCTGATGATGATTCGGCCATTCCTGACCTACGAGCAGTCTTTGTCGGCTGAACAAATTGATCGCTTGCCTTATGTGTTAGGCGCGGACGACCACGTAAAAAATGCCAGTCAGGGCCATATTCTGTATGTGCGTGGCCAATTGCAACAAGACGCTGCATACGGTATCTATCGCAAAGGCAAAGCCTATATCGACCCACAGACCGAAGAGATCCTTGGATATGAAACTATTCTGGTTGGCACGGCCCGCGCATTCCGTGCCGGCGGCGCTGAAGTCGATCAGCCCGCTTCAGTGGCCGTGCTGGATGTGAAGCAAGAGATCCGCCAAGGTGATCGCTTAATTCCTGCGGCGGACGGACAAAGCCTGCCAGCGTTTTTTATGATGCGAAAACCAGAGAAACCTTTAGCCGGCACTATCATCGACACCACTTCAGATCTGCGGGAGTTTTCCAGCTGGGATATTGTCGTGTTGAATAAGGGCCAGCAAGATGGACTCAAAGCGGGTTATATGTTTTCGATCTCCCGCCAGTCACCAACTGTGGTGGATTCAAGCCGCGGACCTGTTTATATGTCAGATGCTTCGAAATATCAGAAAATTATGGGCGGTATTGACGGTGACCGCATCGAGATGCCGAAAGAACAAATTGGTGAACTGATGGTGTTTAAAGTGGCAGAACGCACCAGCTTTGCTATCGTCACAGGAACGAAAAAACCAATCCGGGTCGGCGACAGCATCGGCGACCTGTAATCTTTCACTCCAAGCCGTTGCTGCATTGCAGCTGCCAATACGGCGGGTAGGCCAATAGGGGGAGATCATGGACGATCTCAACTGCTGGCTGCGACTGATGGCGGTGCCTGGGCTGGATGTCAGCAAACTGGTGGCGCTCAGGCCGGCCATATCTATCGCCGAGTTGTGTCAGGCATCCACATTTCAATTGCAGCGGCTGGGACTTTCCGGCGCGCAAAGTTTACATCTGCAACAATCACAGAAAAAAGCTGATGCGGCGTTGCGCTGGCTTGAAGCCAGCAGTAACCACTGGTTTATGCCTTATACCGATCCCCGTTATCCGCCTTTATTAAACCAAATCAAACATCCACCTTTGGGATTATTCGGCCGCGGCGATCCGACTGTGCTGGGTAAACCACAAATCGCCATAGTCGGCAGTCGAAGACCCACGCCCGCCGGACGGCAGCTGGCGCTTGAGTTTGCTGCTGAACTGGCAGCGCTTGGTTTTGTGATCACCAGCGGCCTGGCGCGTGGCATCGATGGTGCAGCGCATCAGGGTGCCTTACGGGCGCAGGGGCAGACTATCGCCGTGATGGGACACGGTTTGTGTTTTGTCTATCCGCCACAACATCAGGCGTTGCATCAGCAAATCACTGAGCATGGCGCTGTTCTGTCAGAGTTTTTGCCGCAACAGCATGCAAAGCCGGAGTTTTTCCCGATCCGTAACCGTATAGTTGTGGGTTTAAGCCTTGGTACTTTAGTGGTGGAGGCTGCGGAAAAGAGTGGCTCACTGATTAGTGCGCACTATGCTGCCGACTACAATCGTGAAGTGTTTGCCATACCCGGCTCGATCCGCAATCCGCAAGCTGCTGGTTGTCACGAGCTTATCCAACAGGGCGCTAAACTTACCCGTTCGGTCGCCGATATCGTAGAAGAGTTGGCACCTCAGCTTGTTGCCGGTTTAATCCGCAGCACGCTGGAAAAAAATAGTTGTTTGCCGCACTTGTCCGACGATAGCTTGTTAGCTAACGTAGGAGATGAGGCAACTGCAATAGACCTGATTGCAGATCGCGCAGCAATGCCGGTAGCCGACGTAACCATTGCCCTGCAACAGCTTGAATTAAGTGGTGCAGTGGCAGCCGTACCTGGTGGCTACATTCGAGTGAGGGGGCCTAGTCATGTTTGATATCCTCGTCTACCTGTTTGAGAATTACATCCACAACGAATCGGAAATTTACGTCAACCAGGCCGATTTGACCAAAGAACTGGTCAAAGCCGGATTTCATGATGATGACATCTTCAAAGCCCTGCGCTGGCTGGAAAATTTATCCCAGCTGCAAGAAAGTCATGTTAAACCCTATTTAACCAAAACCACGTCGACGGCAGTGCGGGTGTTTACGCCGCAAGAGCTGCAAAAGCTGGATGCTGAATGTCGGGGGTTCCTGCTGTTTCTGGAGCAAATTAATGTGTTGGATTTGCCAACCCGGGAAATGGTGCTGGACCGCGTAATGGATTTGGATAGTGCAGAAGTCAGCCTGGAAGATCTGAAATGGGTCGTGTTGATGGTGCTGTTTAATGCCCCAGGACATGAAACAGCTTATGCCCAAATGGAAGATCTGATATTTGAAGAACCTACCGGTCTGCTGCATTGAACCGCAGTCAGCGTAAAAATTCATGGTGATACAACGCCGGTATTTGCCGGCGTTGCCTTTTCTGTGGCCGTCTATGCGATAATAACCCACCTTCGACTGCCGGCCGTTTGAGTTATGTCTGACCAACCTTTGTTTGCCATTCCAGAACACAAACAAACCTGTCCATTGTGCCAGCACGAACTGGTGATGAAATCCGGCAAGCATGGCCCGTTCTTGGGTTGTAGTAATTATCCGGCCTGCAGTTATATTCAGAACCTGCACCCACACGAGAGTACAGTCGTTAAATTACTGGAAGACACGCCATGCCCGAGTTGTGGTTCGGCACTTGCGGTAAAAAATGGTCGTTATGGCATGTTTATCGGATGCAGTAATTTTCCGGAGTGTCATTTCATCGTGCATGAAGAACCGGTGATAGTAGACGACGTGCAATGTCCGCAATGTCAGATTGGTCAACTGGTCGAACGTACCAGTAAATACGGCAAAACCTTTTATGGCTGCAATCAATATCCGAAATGCGATTTTGTGTTGAATTTCAAGCCTGTAGCCGGTACCTGTCAGAGCTGTGGTTTTAGTTTGCTGGCGGAGAAGCCAGGGGCCAATGGCGTCAAGATGATTTGCGCCAGTCGTAAATGTCAGGCTGTGCAGCCGCGTTGACAGTAAAAGAAAAGGCCCGTATGGGCCTTTTAGTCGTGTTAGATCTGTTTCGCGCGTTCGCGTAGTTTGGTGGCCATTTGCGCCACTTCCGGAAAACTGCTTTCAGGCAGCAATGCACTTAAGGTGCTGAATCGTTCTGCCAGTTCTTTTGCCGTCGCCCCGCAAATATTGATGTGTCCCATTTTGCGACCGGCCCGTTTGGTTTTGCCGTACCAATGCAGGTGACATGACGGCAGACTCAGCACAGCCGGATTCACATAGTCTTCGCCGAGAATATTCACCATCACCGTTGGTCGCACCAGGGTCGTGCTGCCGAGTGGCAGACCACAAACTGCCCGCAGGTGGTTCTCAAACTGGCAGGTATCGGCGCCTTGTTGCGTCCAGTGCCCTGAGTTATGCACGCGTGGTGCAATTTCATTGACCAATAACTGCTCGCCGACCTGAAAAAACTCCAGCGCGAGCACGCCAACGTATTGCAGCTGACTAGCAACAGCGTCGAACATTTGTTTGGCTTGTTGTTGCAGGGCAGCCTGCGATGGCAGTGCAAGTGACACCGACAGTACACCATTGACGTGATGGTTTTCAGTCAGTGGATATACCACTGTGTCGCCATGTTCATTACGTACGCCGACCAGACTGACTTCGCGGTCAAACCGGACAAACTGTTCAGCAACAATGGCTTGCGGCAGGCTGTGATCGGCTCCTGCCATAAAAGCAGCAATGTCGGCCCAGACCAGCGCAGCATCTTCAGCATGCTTTAATCGCCATTGACCTTTGCCATCGTAACCAGCCAACGCACTTTTTAATACCAGTGGTAAACCCAGTTCATTAATAGCCAGCATGAACTCAGTTTCAGTCTGCACAATACGGTAGCCTGCGTTGGCGACGCCGGCGGCATCCAGCAAGGCCTTTTCCTGCCGCCGGTCACCACCGGCTTTAATGGCGGTGCTGTTGGGTTTGAACTTACCGCTGGCTTCACACACCGCCTGCACCGGGTAGGGGATATGCTCAAATTCTGAGGTCACCACGTCTGCAGCAGCCACTGCCTGTTCCAGCGTGAGTGGATAAATTTCACCAGTCACCGGATGTTGTACTTTGGCTGAATTTACATCGTAAGCCGTGACGTGCAGGTTCAGCGGCGCGCCGGCCAGCGCCATCATCCGTGCCAGCTGCCCGGCTCCCATGACTAATACGTTCATCACGCTTCCTCGGCCGGGTTAGGGTGCGCCAGCACAGCGTCGGTTTGTTCTTTGCGGAATGCATCAATTTTTGCGAGCAGACTGTCATCACTGGTCGCCAGAATTTGCGCTGCCAATAATCCGGCATTTGCCGCACCGGCATCACCAATCGCTAAAGTGCCAACCGCAACACCTTTTGGCATTTGCACGATAGACAATAATGAATCAATGCCTTTTAACGCTTTAGATTGAACAGGGACGCCCAGTACCGGCAATGAAGTGAAGGCTGCTGCCATGCCTGGCAGGTGTGCTGCACCGCCGGCACCGGCAATAATTACTTTTAAGCCGCGGCTGGCGGCATTACTGGCATATTCAGCCAGTAAGTGCGGGGTACGATGCGCAGAAACAACAGTGGTTTCATAAACGATGCCGAATTTGTCTAACATGTCTGCTGCGTTTTTCATGGTAGGCCAATCGGATTTGGAGCCCATAATGATACCGACTTTCATTGCTGTTTCCTCAAAACCGCCAGGTGCTGGCATAATAGGGCGCTATTATAGCCATCTGGCCGTTGCCAGGAAAATTTTTCACCAGTGTCTTCTGCCGGAAGCACCAAACGGGAGCCGATATGTCTGTTGATAAACATGCCGTCAAAGCTTTTTTACTGCAGCTGCAAGAGCAGATTTGCGCGGCACTGACAGCCTCCGATGGCTCTGCTGGTTTTGTCGAAGACAGCTGGGACCGTGCTGAAGGTGGTGGCGGACGCAGCCGGGTTTTGACCAAAGGCGCGGTGTTTGAGCAAGCTGGCGTGAATTTCTCCCATGTGTTTGGTGACAAAATGCCTGCTTCGGCGACGGCGCACCGGCCTGAATTGGCTGGCCGGCGCTTTGAAGCCATGGGCGTGTCGCTGGTCATTCACCCGAATAATCCTTATGTACCTACCAGTCACGCCAACGTGCGGTTTTTTATCGCTGAGAAAGAAGGTGAAGATCCGGTTTGGTGGTTTGGCGGTGGTTTTGATCTGACCCCATTTTATCCATTTGAAGACGATGTGCGGCACTGGCATCAGGTGGCGTTTGATTGCTGCGCGCCTTTTGGCGCGGATGTATATCCGAAATACAAAGCCTGGTGTGATGAATATTTCTATCTGAAACACCGTGGTGAAACGCGTGGTGTTGGCGGTTTGTTTTTTGATGATTTAAATCAATGGGGATTCGAGCGTAGTTTCGCGTTTATGCGGTCTGTCGGCGAAGCTTTTATCAAAGCCTATCAGCCGATCGTCGAGCGGCGTAAACAGACACCCTTTACCGATGCACACCGTCAATTCCAGCTATACCGCCGCGGCCGTTATGTCGAGTTTAACCTGGTGTTTGACCGCGGTACCTTATTTGGTTTGCAAAGCGGTGGTCGGACTGAATCGATCCTGATGTCGATGCCACCGCTGGTACGCTGGGAATATGGTTTTGTACCAGCAGACGGTTCGGCAGAAGCGCTGTTGTATCAGCGCTATCTGCAGCCACAGGATTGGCTCGGTATCAGTCGTTAAGGGTGCTTAACGTGGCTGGCCCTGTTCATCCCGGTTGATCATGTGGCTGGCCAGTTGGCCCAGGGCTTCGCTGAGGCCGCCGCGCAGTACTGGATCGGCCACTACTTCAGCCAGCGCCTGGTTCATACAGAGCATCCACTGGTCGCGCAGCGTCGGATTGACAGTAAAAGGCATATGGCGCATCCGCAGTCTGGGGTGACCATATTTCTGTTCAAACAAACCGGGGCCGCCAAGCCAACCCGACAAAAATTCAAAGAATTTCTGCCGGATGGTATCCAGTGGCAGTGGATGAATCGCATAGAGTTCGGCCGCTTCAGGGGCCGTGGCCATGATATCGTAAAAGCGGTTCGCCAGACGGCGGGTCGCGTCTTCGCCACCGATCAGCTGATACGGTGTTAGTTGCGGTGTCGGGTGTGCAGGATTTTTGGGCGACAACATTTGAATTAACTTCTTTAGCATGATGGGAGCTTCGTTGTGGATCGATATGCCGTCTTTGGTCATCCGATAGGACATTCCAAATCTCCGCTGATCCATCGCTGGTTTGCCGAACAAACCGGCCAGGTTCTAACGTATGAGGCGATTTTAGCACCGCTCGATGGCTTTGCCGACAGCTGGCTGCACTTTGTTGCCGAAGGTGGTCGTGGGGGCAACGTCACTGTACCGTTTAAAGAGCAGGCGTTTGCCTTAGCCCAGGTGCTGAGTGAGCGGGCGCAGCTGGCCGGTGCAGTGAATACTTTATATCTGGATGAGCAACAACGCCTCTGTGGCGACAACACAGATGGGGCGGGGCTGGTTGCCGATTTACTGCGCCAGGATGCATTGCTGGAAGGGGCGAATGTGTTGCTGCTGGGTGCTGGTGGCGCCAGTCGCGGTGTCATTCAGCCACTGCTTGACGCAGGTGTTGCACATATTCATTTGGCAAACCGGACAGTGTCCAAAGCGCAGCTGATCGCACAATTGTTTGACCCGCGCGTTAGTGCCGGCAGTTATGCCGAAGTGCCGAAACAGCGTTGGCATTTACTGGTCAATGCTACGTCGAGTGGTCTACAGGGAGAACGCCCGCCATTACATGAGCAACATCTTGAATACTGTCAGTTGGCCTATGACATGCTCTATGGCGCCGAACCTACGCCGTTTTTGCAGTGGTGCCATCAGCAAGGCGTACCTCAAATCGCCGATGGGTTAGGCATGCTGGTTTCGCAGGCGGCTGAAAGCTTTGCCATCTGGCGTGGTGTACGACCGGAGGTCGAGCCAGTATTAATGAAGTTACGGGAGCTGCTGCGCGGATGAACCAACAACTGATCTTTAACCATGACTATCAGTTTGACGAAGCTGCAGTTGCTATACGCTGTTCAATACTGCAAGGTGGACTGCGCAACATTGTATATATCCGGATGCCGGAAGGCTGGACAGCAGCAGCCTGGCTGGCGCAAGTCCGCGAAGACAGCTTCTTTTGGGAAGACGAGATTGAACTGGCACTAAAACGGGGAGAGCTCGACCCGGATGGCAACTTATGGCTGGATGGCTCAGTCTGAAAACCAGAGCCGAATCTTTGTCTCTATATAGTGGCTTTTTGATCTCGCCACTATATAGAGGTAGGTACTTAGTTCGATTCCGCCAGATACTCGTTTTTCAACACGACATAGTTTTGTGCCGATGCTGACAAAAAAGCCCGTTCTGCATCAGTGAGTGGCCTGGCTTGTTTGACCGGGCTGCCTACATATAAGTGGCCGCTTACCAGACGCTTGCCTGGCGGCACTAAACTACCGGCGCCAATAATCACATCATCTTCCACAATCGCATCGTCCATCACGATAGCGCCCATGCCGACCAGAATACGATTGCCGAGGCGACAACCATGTAGCATGCATTTATGACCCACTGTGACATCGTCGCCAATAATCAGCGGTGAGCCATCAGCATTCTTACTACTCGGGCGTGACACGTGCAACACCGTACCGTCCTGTACATTGGAACGCGCACCAATCCGGATAAAGTTCACATCACCGCGTGCTGCAACCAGAGGCCAGATGCTGACATCATCCCCTAACACGATGTCACCGGCTAAAACTGCTGATTCATCAACATAAACATTGGCACCCAGTGCCGGACTCACACCTTTATATGAACGTATCGACATCTTAAACTCCTCATCTGCTGCGGAATTATGCGACATTTGTGTATAAAAAACACCTTTCGTTGAAATTTCACCCGAACGATCGCAAAAGCGTAACTTTTCTCAAATTTAGTCTTGCGCGAGTTTTAAAACGACCTATAATGCGCGCCATGCCGACGGGGTGAAGCGAAACGCGAAACGCCGGGTGAGTTTGAAAAGTGAAAGATAGTCGATAAAAAGACGCTTGACACGAATTAAAAACTGACTAAAATGGCCGCCTCGCAGCGAGGTTGGGGTGAAAGCCTTGAAATCGCAAGTGAGGTAATTAAGTAGGTTGAGCAGCGTAGTTTATTTAAATAGTAAATTTCTCTGCTTGACTTAAAATCTGGGAAGTGTAAGATACGCCTCCCGCTTCGAAGTCGAAGCACGCTCTTTAACAATTAGCAATCAATCATCTGTGTGGGCACTCGTTGAAGATGTATCGCATGATACGAATAAAATCTTCAGTTGAGTGACTATATAGTCAATTTATTTAGTCAGTAAACTGAGCAGCTGTTTCGGCAGCAAAAAACTTTTAATTGAAGAGTTTGATCATGGCTCAGATTGAACGCTGGCGGCAGGCCTAACACATGCAAGTCGAGCGGGGTTTTCGGACCTAGCGGCGGACGGGTGAGTAATGCGTAGGAAGCTACCCGATAGAGGGGGATACCAGTTGGAAACGACTGTTAATACCGCATAATGTCTACGGACCAAAGTGTGGGACCTTCGGGCCACATGCTATCGGATGCGCCTACGTGGGATTAGCTAGTTGGTGGGGTAATGGCTCACCAAGGCGACGATCCCTAGCTGGTTTGAGAGGATGATCAGCCACACTGGAACTGAGACACGGTCCAGACTCCTACGGGAGGCAGCAGTGGGGAATATTGGACAATGGGCGCAAGCCTGATCCAGCCATGCCGCGTGTGTGAAGAAGGCCTTCGGGTTGTAAAGCACTTTCAGCGAGGAGGAAGGGAGTTGTGTTAATAGCACAGCTTCTTGACGTTACTCGCAGAAGAAGCACCGGCTAACTCTGTGCCAGCAGCCGCGGTAATACAGAGGGTGCAAGCGTTAATCGGAATTACTGGGCGTAAAGCGCACGTAGGCGGTTTTTTAAGTCAGATGTGAAAGCCCCGGGCTCAACCTGGGAATTGCATTTGAAACTGGAAAACTAGAGTGTGTGAGAGGGGGGTAGAATTCCAAGTGTAGCGGTGAAATGCGTAGAGATTTGGAGGAATACCAGTGGCGAAGGCGGCCCCCTGGCACAACACTGACGCTCAGGTGCGAAAGCGTGGGGAGCAAACAGGATTAGATACCCTGGTAGTCCACGCCGTAAACGATGTCTACTAGCTGTTCGTGACCTTGTGTCGTGAGTAGCGCAGCTAACGCATTAAGTAGACCGCCTGGGGAGTACGGTCGCAAGATTAAAACTCAAATGAATTGACGGGGGCCCGCACAAGCGGTGGAGCATGTGGTTTAATTCGACGCAACGCGAAGAACCTTACCTACTCTTGACATCTACAGAAGACTGCAGAGATGCGGTTGTGCCTTCGGGAACTGTAAGACAGGTGCTGCATGGCTGTCGTCAGCTCGTGTTGTGAAATGTTGGGTTAAGTCCCGCAACGAGCGCAACCCTTATCCTTAGTTGCCAGCGAGTTATGTCGGGAACTCTAGGGAGACTGCCGGTGATAAACCGGAGGAAGGTGGGGACGACGTCAAGTCATCATGGCCCTTACGAGTAGGGCTACACACGTGCTACAATGGTATGTACAGAGGGAGGCAAGCCAGCGATGGTGAGCGGATCTCTTAAAGCATATCGTAGTCCGGATCGCAGTCTGCAACTCGACTGCGTGAAGTCGGAATCGCTAGTAATCGCAAATCAGAATGTTGCGGTGAATACGTTCCCGGGCCTTGTACACACCGCCCGTCACACCATGGGAGTGGGTTGCAAAAGAAGTAGGTAGCTTAACCTTCGGGAGGGCGCTTACCACTTTGTGATTCATGACTGGGGTGAAGTCGTAACAAGGTAACCCTAGGGGAACCTGGGGTTGGATCACCTCCTTACCAAAAGCGAACAGATTTAACGAAGTGTCCACACAGATGATTGATTGTCATGTAGAGCAAACAGTAAGACCCATTGCGGTTACGGCTGGTCTGTAGCTCAGGTGGTTAGAGCGCACCCCTGATAAGGGTGAGGTCGGTAGTTCGAGTCTACTCAGACCAACCAATATCGCCTGTATGGGGTTATAGCTCAGCTGGGAGAGCGCCTGCCTTGCACGCAGGAGGTCAGCGGTTCGATCCCGCTTAACTCCACCATTCCTTGTGAATCAAGTGAAATCATAAGCGAAGAAAATAACTGTTTGAGTTCAAATCAGAATGCACTGCGGTGTGTTGTGATTTGAGCTTTACGCTCATACTGCTCTTTAACAATTAGGTAAGCTGATAGAAAGTAATAAATAAGGTCAACAATTTTATTGTGAACCTTACTCACAACAACGTACGACGTCAAAGACAATTTGGGGTTGTATGGTTAAGTGACTAAGCGTACACGGTGGATGCCTTGGCAGTCAGAGGCGATGAAGGACGTGCTAACCTGCGAAAAGCTGTGAGAAGTCGGTAAGAGACGTTAGACTCACAGATGTCCGAATGGGGAAACCCAGTGTGTTTACACACTATCGTATGATGAATACATAGTCATACGAGGCGAACCGGGAGAACTGAAACATCTAAGTACCCCGAGGAAAAGAAATCAACCGAGATCCCCTTAGTAGCGGCGAGCGAAAGGGGGCTAGCCCTTAAGTTGATAGCAATGCAGTGGAATCATCTGGAAATATGAGCGATACAGGGTGATAGCCCCGTACACGAAGCGTTGTTATCAATGAAAACGAGTAGGACGGGACACGAGACATCCTGTTTGAACATGGGGGGACCATCCTCCAAGGCTAAATACTCCTGACTGACCGATAGTGAACCAGTACCGTGAGGGAAAGGCGAAAAGAACCCCTGTTAGGGGAGTGAAATAGAACCTGAAACCGTGTACGTACAAGCAGTGGGAGCCTCCTTGTGGGGTGACTGCGTACCTTTTGTATAATGGGTCAGCGACTTACGTTTTGTAGCGAGGTTAACCGAATAGGGGAGCCGTAGGGAAACCGAGTCTTAACTGGGCGAATAGTTGCAAGGCGTAGACCCGAAACCCGGCGATCTATCCATGTGCAGGTTGAAGGTTGGGTAACACTAACTGGAGGACCGAACCCACTAATGTTGAAAAATTAGGGGATGACGTGTGGATAGGGGTGAAAGGCTAATCAAGCCGGGAGATATCTGGTTCTCCTCGAAAGCTATTTAGGTAGCGCCTCGAGCGAATACCATTGGGGGTAGAGCACTGTTAAGGCTAGGGGGTCATCCCGACTTACCAACCCTTTGCAAACTCCGAATACCAATGAGTACTACTCGGGAGACACACGACGGGTGCTAACGTCCGCCGTGAAAAGGGAAACAACCCAGACCACCAGCTAAGGTCCCAAAGTCATGGTTAAGTGGAAAACGATGTGGAAAGGCATAGACAGCTAGGAGGTTGGCTTAGAAGCAGCCACCCTTTAAAGAAAGCGTAATAGCTCACTAGTCGAGTCGGTCTGCGCGGAAGATGTAACGGGGCTCAAACCATGCACCGAAGCTGTGGACTTGCATTATGTGCAAGTGGTAGAGGAGCGTTCTGTAAGCCTGCGAAGGTAGATTGTGAAGTCTGCTGGAGGTATCAGAAGTGCGAATGCTGACATAAGTAACGATAAGGGGAGTGAAAAACTCCCCCGCCGGAAGACCAAGGGTTCCTATCCCATGCTAATCAGGGTAGGGTAAGTCGGCCCCTAAGGCGAGGGCGAAAGCCGTAGTCGATGGGAAACGGGTTAATATTCCCGTACCGACAGTACTGCGATGGGGGGACGGAGAAAGCTAGGCAAGCATGGCGTTGGTAGTCCATGTGAAAGTACGTAGGCAGAGGGATTAGGTAAATCCGGTTCCTTAATGCTGAGATACGAGACGAGCCACTACGGTGGTGAAGTTGCTGATGCTACGCTTCCAGGAAAAGCCTCTAAGCTTCAGGTACTGTTGACCGTACTCGAAACCGACACAGGTGGTCAGGTAGAGAATACCAAGGCGCTTGAGAGAACTCTGGTGAAGGAACTAGGCAAAATAGTACCGTAACTTCGGGAGAAGGTACGCTCTCTAATGTGAAAGACTTGCTCTGTAAGCATCGGAGAGTCGCAGTGACCAGCTGGCTGCAACTGTTTATTAAAAACACAGCACTCTGCAAACTCGAGAGAGGACGTATAGGGTGTGACACCTGCCCGGTGCCGGAAGGTTAATTGATGGGGTTAGCGCAAGCGAAGCTCTTGATCGAAGCCCCGGTAAACGGCGGCCGTAACTATAACGGTCCTAAGGTAGCGAAATTCCTTGTCGGGTAAGTTCCGACCTGCACGAATGGTGTAATGATGGCCAGGCTGTCTCCACCAGAGACTCAGTGAAATTGAAATTGCGGTGAAGATGCCGTATACCCGCGGCTAGACGGAAAGACCCCGTGAACCTTTACTATAGCTTGGCACTGAACATTGACCCTACATGTGTAGGATAGGTGGGAGACTATGAAGTTGGAACGCCAGTTCTGATGGAGTCGTCCTTGAAATACCACCCTTGTATGTTTGATGTTCTAACGTAGGTCCCTTATCGGGACTGCGGACAGTGTCTGGTGGGTAGTTTGACTGGGGCGGTCTCCTCCTAAAGAGTAACGGAGGAGCACGAAGGTTGGCTAAGTACGGTCGGACATCGTACGGTTAGTGCAAAGGCAGAAGCCAGCTTAACTGCGAGACAGACACGTCGAGCAGGTACGAAAGTAGGTCTTAGTGATCCGGTGGTTCTGTATGGAAGGGCCATCGCTCAACGGATAAAAGGTACTCCGGGGATAACAGGCTGATACCGCCCAAGAGTTCATATCGACGGCGGTGTTTGGCACCTCGATGTCGGCTCATCACATCCTGGGGCTGAAGTCGGTCCCAAGGGTATGGCTGTTCGCCATTTAAAGTGGTACGCGAGCTGGGTTTAGAACGTCGTGAGACAGTTCGGTCCCTATCTGCCGTGGGCGTTGGATGATTGATTGGAGTTGCTCCTAGTACGAGAGGACCGGAGTGAACGAACCGCTGGTGTTCGGGTTGTCATGCCAATGGCACTGCCCGGTAGCTACGTTCGGAACGGATAACCGCTGAAAGCATCTAAGCGGGAAGCCGGCCAAGAGATGAGTCATCCCTTGTGCCTTGAGCACACATAAGGGTCGTTGGAGACCACAACGTTGATAGGTGAGGTGTGGAAGCGTGGTGACACGTTAAGCTAACTCATACTAATTGCCCGAGAGGCTTAACCATACAACGCCCAAGTTGTTTTGAGTGCGTGTGTTGTTGTGAAACGAATTATCAGCTTACTTAGTTAAAGACAGACAAACAGTTTTTGCCTGGTGGCAATAGCGCTGTGGAACCACCTGAATCCATTCCGAACTCAGAAGTGAAACGCAGCTGCGACGATGGTAGTGTGGCAGTTGCCATGCGAGAGTAGTACACCGCCAGGCTCCCAATAAATAAAATAGCCCCAGTCGAAAGACTGGGGCTTTTTTATTTATCGTGATTCTGGCGATGAAGTACTTGGAGAGTAGTACAGCGAAATCGGGATTTAAGAACGCAAAACTGTTTGCGTTCTTCCGATTGAGCAATCCCGAGCTCCGCGAGGGATATGAAGGCTCCCAATAAAGCCAAAGGGCCCACTCAGTCGAGTGGGCCTTTTGCTTTATGGCATCCTGACGGAATATTGCTCGAGTGGGGCAATCCCATGCGACAAAAACGTCAGGAACGTTTTTGGACCGCTTCAGCGGGCCGCGAAGCGGCGAACCCCATGGATGGGGTGAGCAACTAGGACAGCGACACCGGGAATTAATGACGCCAACAGTTTGGCGTCATTCCGGTGGAGCACACCCGAAGCTCCGCGAGGGTGCAGACTCCCACGAAGCCACCCGCACTTCATCATGCCAACCGAACCATTAGTGGGCAGGGGTTTAAGAACGCAAACAGTTTGGCGTTGCTGGCTGTCACACAGCTGATGAGCACACCCGAAGCTCCGCGAGGGTGCAGACTCCCACGAAGCCACCCGCACTTCATCTGTAGTGGTCAACTATTTCCGGACACTAACTTAGGTTGTTCTACTATTGCCGGCGGTAGCCCAGCATTAAAGCTGTGCGGTCGCCGATGGTTGTAATACCCCAACAAGTACTGGCTGATATCGGCTTTTGCCTCAAGCAAATCTTTATAACCCGTTGTTGGGACCCATTCTGTTTTCAGGCTGCGGAATAACCGCTCTGTCGGGGCATTATCCCAGCAGTTACCGCGCCGGCTCATGCTTTGAGAGATTTGGTAACGCCATAATCTTTGCCTGAAGGCCAGTGCTGTATATTGGCAGCCTTAGTCTGAATGAAACAGCACGCTTTTGGGTTTTCCACGTTGCTGGCATGCCATGTCTAACGCAGCTATCGCCGCATCCGCCTTGTCTGATATGGCATAACCCACCACTCGTCGCCGATACAAATCCAGCACCACAGCCAGATATACCCAACGCCCAGTCCAGATGTACCTGATATCTCCGGACCAAACCTGATAGGCTGCGGAAGGCTTAAATTCGCGTGCCAGTGTATTTGGAATATCAAGCCGTTCAGCCGTGGCAACTTTGTAGCGATGCGCTCTTGGTTGTTTGCTTTGCAACTGCAATTCTTCCATCAATCGCATGATTTTAAAACGACCAATACGAACTCTTTCACGGCGCAGAATTGCAACGAAGCTGCAGTTTCCGGCAGAGCCTTTGCTGTCATCGAAAATCGTGCTGACTCGTTGGCGCAACAACGTACGTCCTTCATCAACCGGCTTGGCAAGCCAGCCATAAAAGGCCGACCTGGACATTCCAAACAACGCACAGACCATTCCAGTTGGATACTGCTCAGTCAACGGGTTTGTCAGCGTATGTTTTTGAATTCATCCGACATTAAGAGAGTTGAGGGGGAGTTTTAGTAAGTTGAATCAATGGATTGCCAGCAAGATTGGTACTTTTGTTTCCATATTAGTGTTTGCTATACAACAGTACGGCCCTATTCAAGGAAATGATGTGATAAATAAATGATAAAAAAATGATAACAAATGAGTTGCTCTACAACGTTCGAATTAATGTTCTAAATTTCCGGTGCCACTTCTAACCACTGAGGAAAATATCATGAAATTTACGTTTCGGTACGTAGTTTTTTTAATGTTAGTTATGACTTTTACGGTGTTCAGTGAAGAGAAACGCTTTACTGAAGCCTTTCAATATCGGTGTGAAAATCCTGACCAGCCTAGCTCGGCACCGTTTTTGACTTATTTTTCACCCCATATGCTTGAGTATGCGGTTGATATAGATTTTGTTGTGAAGCAAACAGGAGTGTGTACATCGCTATTGATTGCATTAATTGAGCAACAATCAGGGCTGATTCGTCAGCAGACTACATTGCGCAAACCGTGGGCAAAACCATTTGGAGAGTTGTCTGAAAAGTTTGGATTTATTGCACAACTTGTTGATGTAGCTAAAAAATTACGTGAACTAAAGAATCGTTCTTACTCAGGCTACCTGCCCGCGCACGAAAAAATGGCGTATTTGTTTAATGTTGAATTACCAAAAGGCACACCCAAGCGCTTACTTCAGGATGATAAACGACTAGATTTCCAGATTCTGTACCGCGATATGTTTATGGTGGAATACAGGCCGATGACATATTTGCATACCAGCGATTTCGGACTCCGACAGGATCTTTTACTTCGGAGTTGGCAGTTTCGTCAGAACATGGTCCGATCCGTATTCGCAGTTACCAGATAATTGATTATATATCGAGCAAAGATACATCAGAAATGTTTGCCAAAATGCAGATGAATTCTACAGGTAGTGGTGCAGTACGTTGATCATCGTTACAGCAGGAACAGGTTCGACTGACCGCTATCAAAAATTATTGGTCTGTAGCCTTTTGTAGCATTTAATCCAAAAATTCGGCAAAGTTCACAGAACATTGTCTTTAGAACAGGTATAGATTACTGGATAAAAAGCGGATCTGATTACACAGATCCGCTGTTATCAAACCATTACATCGATATTTTGACCCAGATTACCAACCGGAGAAACGGTGGCTGCTGGCGCTGCAACAGTTGCGCTTTGTAACAATTGCATTGTCATCCGGGCTTCTTGTTTCTGCTGGGTTTTAGCTAACGCTGCACCCAACATTTCGTAGCTCTGACTTACAGCCAGGCTACTGATGCTATCAGTCATAGTTCCTCCCATGCCGTTACATCTCTAGCGTTATCGGCACCAATGTTACCAGCTTGAACCGAAACTATGATTATTCGTAAAGACGCTGAATCAGCTGGCAAAACGACAATAAAAAAGCCCCGTTTGTTGCAGCAAACGGGGCCGGGGGCTTTTCGCTAGGAGTGACTTATGATATTTCCAAAGCGTCAAGGTTCTGTTGGTATTGGTCAGCCAATCTGGACCAATGCCGTGGTATTCGGTTTCATAGTCTGTGGTGGCAGTGAAGGTGTCAGCGGTCTGACAGGGCGGGTCGGCCCTTTTTTCACTGTGCCTTTGACAACAGGAGGTGCTGCCATCGGTATATTGCCGAGCTTCGCAGCGAGCCCTTGTTGTATATCGGCAACTGTATAGCCAGCTTTAATTTTCATGCGGATATAAGGGATCCCACTAGCCTCGAGTGCGCCGCTGACAAACCAGTCAGGTACAGCTTTGTGGCCGTCTTTGTTTGCGTTATTAACCAGATCAATCACTGCGACAATTGACATATCGTCGGTATTACACAGTACATAGTCCAGATATTTGGCATTCAGTTTGAGTGACGCTGCACGTCGCGTTTTGTTGTCTGCGTTGTCTTTTAATTCCAGAATATCTGCCAGCTTGACCCGATTAATAATTTTGTATTGGCCGCCAACAGCGCGTTCCAGCAAATGCAGAAATGAACGCTCGATGTGCGTAAACAACTGTGTTTTCTTATGAAATGGAAATGGATTTCCATGATGAATAAACCGGTTTACAACTAAAGCCGCCAATACAGCCAGCGCTACCAGTAACAAAATGATCAGTTCCATAGTCACCTCAGACAAAATTTTGACGTTCAGCAGAAACGGCGAAGTACCGTGCTGATGTAAAGCAGAAGTCGTGCCAGAAAGTCCGCCATGCCAAGCATTGACTCATAATTTTCAGTGATGCCAGTCATTGCTAGCATTAATGGCTGTGATGCATCAATTCGGCCTATAGTGCTGCAACAACTTTTCGTAGCTTCGATGTTATAAAGGTGCGTCGTAACGCACAGATAAGCCAACTCCAGAGGAATCACCAATGATAAATTGCGCCGGATTGACCATTAAAGGTCCGCTTAACGCGGAGTATCAGCAAATTCTGACTGAGACAGCCTGCAGCTTTGTTGTTGACCTCATCCGAGAGTTCAGGCCTGAACTGCAACAATTACTGAAAACACGCCAGCAGGTACAGGCGAGGTTTGATGCCGGTGCGTTACCGGATTTTTTGCCTGAAACTGCGCATATCCGTCAAAGCGACTGGCAAGTTGCCGCGATCCCCGTGGATTTGCAGGATCGCCGTACCGAGATCACCGGACCCGTGGATCGGAAGATGATCATCAATGCACTAAACGCCGATGTGAAAGTATTTATGGCCGACTTCGAAGACTCGCAGGCTCCAAGCTGGCAGGGTGTGATTGAAGGTCAGATTAATATGCGTGATGCGAATCAGGGCACTATCAGTTACAGCGATCCGCAATCCGGTAAGCAATATGCGCTGCGTGACAATCCGGCGCTGCTGATTGCACGGGTGCGCGGATTGCACTTATGGGAGCGTCATTTAGAGGTTGATGGTGTGCAAGTACCGGGATCATTGGTTGATTTCGCATTGTATTTTTTCCATAACTATCAGATCCGCAAGCAAAAAGGGACTGGTGTCTATTACTACCTGCCAAAACTACAAAGTCACAAAGAAGCGGCTTGGTGGGATAAAGTGTTCAGATTTACAGAAAGCCGTTTTCAGCAGCCGACTGGCTTCATTCGCGCCACTGTGTTGATAGAAACCTTGCCGGCCGTGTTTGAAATGGACGAGATCCTGTATAGCTTGAAAGACCATATCGTGGCACTGAACTGCGGGCGCTGGGACTATATCTTCAGCTATATCAAAACGTTAAGAAATCACTCAGATCGGGTTCTGCCAGATCGACAAGTGGTTACGATGAACCAGCCATTTTTAAGTGCATATTCAAGACTGCTGATTAAAACCTGCCATCAACGTGGCGCGCTGGCGATGGGCGGGATGGCGGCATTTATCCCTGCCAAAGATCCGACGGCCAATGCGGCAATATTGCAAAAAGTGACGGCAGATAAATCGTTGGAAGCCAACAATGGTCATGACGGCACTTGGGTGGCGCATCCGGGGCTCGCTGCGACAGCCAATGCAGTATTTGATGCCAAACTTGGCGACCAGCCAAATCAGTTGCATGTCTTGCGTGAGCAGGATGCGCCTATTACTGCGGCCGAGCTGCTGCAACCGAGCGAAGGGGATCGTACGGAAGCCGGGATGCGGATCAATATTCGGGTTGCGCTGCAATATATTGCCGCCTGGATCAGTGGTAAAGGTTGCGTGCCGATTTATGGGCTGATGGAAGATGCGGCTACTGCAGAAATCTGCCGAACGTCGATCTGGCAATGGATTAAGCATGGTAAGTCATTGTCAAACGGGCAGTTAATTACCAAAGCCTTATTTACGTCGATGTTGGCGGAAGAATGCGAAGTGGTACGGGCTGAAGTTGGTATTGAACAGTGGCAACAACAATCCTTTGACAAAGCCGCGGCTTTATTGCTAAGTATCACCACAGCTGATGAGTTGGTGGACTTCCTAACCCTGCCAGCGTATGAGCTTTTAGTGTAACCCGAAGCAAAGAGGGGCATCCCAACCGCCCCTCTTTTTTTATCAAAGATATGACGCAAGCGCAGTGCCTTGTCTGCCGAGCTTTTTGACTATCGCTGTCTAACTCAATTCATCCGCAATTTCTACAATTAATCGCCTCAACCAGATATGACTGGCATCCTGATGCAACAATGGGCTCCAAATCATTTTCAGTTCGATCGATGGGATCGGGAATGGCGGATCCAGTACCTGCATGCTTGTATCGTTCCGGTACAACATTGCTGCGCGATAAGGTAATGTCGCAATTAAATCGGTCTCAACAGCCAGGTGCATCGCGACATGATAGTTGCGGGTAAATACGCTGATGTTTCGTTGTTTGCCAAATTTAGCTAATGCCTCGTCTACCCAGCCGAGTTTTTGTACATCGGCCGGGTCCATCCCGACGCCAACACCAAAGCCGGTTTTACTGACCCAAATATGCTGTCCTTTCAGATAGGTATCTAAATTGAAATTCTGCAAAATGGGGTTTTGTTTGTGCACCAGGCAAGCGAAGGCATCTTTCCAGATGGTTTTTTGGTGGAATGACTGTGGCAGTTGATCAAAGCGGTTAATCGCCATATCCACTTTGCCGTTCTCGACATCATGAAAGGTCACGTCAGACGGTGTCATGATGTCCAGCGATGTACCTGGCGCCTGCGCCCGCAGGCGTTTCAGTAAGGCCGGGATCAGCGTTGAAGCCGCATAATCGCTGGCCATAATGCGAAATACCCGATGGCTGTGTATTGGCTCAAACTCTTTGTTGGGCTGCAGGGTTTCCTCCAACGTCAACAGGACACCACGGACCACTGGCGCCAACTCCTTGGCGCGTTCGGTTGGCACCATGCCTTCAGAAGTCCGCACCAGAATCGGGTCGTTTAACAGGTCGCGCAGGCGTTTTAAACCGTTGCTCATTGCTGGCTGAGTAATATTTAACTGGTTGGCGGCCCGGGTGACATTTTTCTCCCTGAGCAACATATCCAGATAGACCAGCAGGTTTAAGTCGATTTTGCTGATATTCATCAAATCCCCTGTGAAATGGCGCTAATGACGGCAGATGTTGATATTTTGATATTCATATAATGAATGATGGGCATCAGAAAAATCAACTAGATGAATTGGTTTATTGAAACCTATAGTGAAATGCAACAGCGCAAGGCACAAAGAAGTCTTGCAGTGCTGCTAAAGGAACAAACCCAATAGCCAGAACCCGATGAGGATGCAGTGATGTCAGCCTACTTACAGAAAGTCCAGCAACTGGAACAAAGTGTCAAAGTCAATGGCAGCGCCTGGAATGCAATCAGTGCTGAATATGCGACCCGGATGCAACTGCAGAACAGATTTAACAGCGGTCTGGATATCGCACAATATACCGCCGATATTATGCGCCGCGACATGGCAGAGTATGACGACGATAGCGCCAGCTACACCCAGTCACTCGGTTGCTGGCATGGTTTTATCGGTCAGCAGAAACTAATTGCTATCAAGAAACATTTTGGCAGCACGAAAAAGCGCTACCTGTACCTGTCGGGCTGGATGATTGCTGCGCTGCGTTCTGAGTTCGGGCCACAACCTGATCAGTCGATGCACGAAAAAACGGCAGTACCGGCGCTGATTGAAGAGCTGTATACCTTTTTAAAACAAGCGGACGCCCGTGAACTTGGCGGCCTGTTCCGTGAACTGGATGCTGCGCGTGCCGCGGACCAGCAAAGCAAAGTGACTGAGATCCTGGCTAAGATCGATAATTTTGAAACGCACGTCGTGCCAATCATTGCCGACATTGATGCCGGTTTTGGTAACGCCGAAGCGACTTATCTGCTGGCGAAAAAAATGATCGAAGCCGGTGCCTGCGCCATTCAGATTGAAAACCAGGTGTCAGACGAAAAACAATGTGGCCATCAGGACGGTAAAGTCACAGTGCCACATGCCGATTTTCTGGCAAAGATTAATGCGGTGCGGTATGCCTTCCTGGAGCTTGGCATCGAAAACGGCATCATCGTGGCGCGCACTGATTCATTGGGTGCCGGTTTGACCAAACAAATTGCTGTCACCAACGAGCCGGGTGATTTGGGCGACTTGTATAACAGCTTTTTGGATGGCGAATACATTCAGAGCGCAGACGACATTCAAAATGGCGATGTCGTGGTGAAAGCCAATGGCAAACTATTGAAACCAAAACGCCTGGCCAGCGGCCTGTTCCAGTTCAAAGCCGGTTCTGGGGTTGACCGTGTTGTACTGGACTGTATTACATCGCTGCAGCATGGCGCGGACTTATTGTGGATAGAAACGGAAAAACCACATGTCGGCCAAATTGCCGAGATGGTGGACCGGATCCGCGCGGTGGTGCCAAACGCCAAGCTCGTCTACAACAACAGCCCGTCGTTTAACTGGACGCTGAATTTCCGTCAGCAGGTGTTTGATACATGGCAAGCCGCCGGAAAAGATGTGTCTGCCTATGACCGCGCCAAACTGATGAGTGTGGATTACGACAGCACAGATCTGGCGTTGGAAGCCGATGAACGGATCCGGACCTTCCAGGCCGATGGGGCAAAACGTGCCGGTATCTTCCACCACTTAATTACGCTGCCGACTTATCACACAGCGGCCTTATCGACCGACAATCTGGCCAAAGAGTACTTCGGCGCGGCGGGGATGCTGGGTTACGTCAAAGGTGTGCAACGTCAGGAGATCCGCCAGGGTATCGCCTGCGTAAAACACCAGAATATGTCGGGATCGGACATCGGCGATGATCATAAAGAGTACTTTGCCGGTGAAGCTGCATTAAAAGCAGCCGGTAAAGACAACACCATGAATCAGTTCTGAGGGGCACTGATTTGTGACCAGCCGGCAATTACAGACAGGTTGCCGGCAATTGCTGAAAAAAGTTTTACGTGGTCGGGTGAATCGACTGTTGGCAGCCAAAGATTGGCTGCCTTTTTTATTCGCGCCATCCATGGCGCTCACCTTTCAGGCCAACGCTTTGCGTTGTTAAAAATTGCTCCAGGCAATTTTTTATGTCCACGGAAGGGCGGTACAGTGAATCAGGGCTTTCGTAACGCCAACAGTTTGGCGTTACGCCTGATGAACGCCATTCGCTCTGCGAATGGCCGACAAAAATGCAGGAGCAATTTTTCGTGATGTCCACGGAAGGGCGGTACACGGAAAATGCAGGAGCAATTTTTCGTGATGTCCACGGAAGGACGGTACACGGAAAATGCAGGTACGTGGTACCCAGTACGTGGTACCCAGAGATTTTCCGTGATGTCCAGGCAAGATTCAGGCGCTGAATTCGCCTTGCGGCTGCAGATTCAATAACAACTGACTCAGACGGACTTTGTGGTAAGGCAGATGGCGTTCGGCTTTGCCGGTTTTGACCAATACCAGCGAGTGTTCCTGAAATTCTACTGAAGCACGCGCCGTGCGGATTTGATTACCATGCCGGCTGAATGGGACCTGCGCCAGCGCCAGGCGTTCACACAATAACAGCTTTAACATCCGTTTATCATACATTTGTACGTCTCCGCTAAACTGCAATCCAGAGTCAGCTGGTTAGCTGATGCCGCGCAGTCTATCGGCCGCAGATGACAGAAAATTGAATGCTTCAGGACTATAGGTAAAAAGGCCCTGCGAAATCGCAGGGCCTTGTTCATTAACAATCACAGTGTTGCTTTTTTGCAGGCCCTTCCGTGGGTTCCTGTCGGGAAATACGTTGTGATGCTGTCACTTAGTGACGCCGGCGATTCCAGCCAGCCAAACCAAGCAGGGTCAGACCAAAGATCCCAAAGCTACCCCCGGATGATTTACTCGTTGGTTCTTGTGCCGTTGCTGGCAACTGGCAGCTACCATCATCGGTATTGGCGCCCGGGTTATAGTTAGTAGCCGCACTGTTCGTACAACCTTTTTCCACACCATCTGAAATTACTGTCAGTTTAAAGCTGGTGCTGGCTTTATCGCCCGGATTTTCTGCATCGGCGACTGTCACCGTCACGTCTGTACTGCCATGGAAATTGGCATCCGGTGTGATAGTCAGTGTCGAGCCGGATTTATGGCCAGACGCTGTGGCTTTGATGTTCTTGCCACTGACGCTGATAGTGTTGACACTGTTTTCCTCGTCGGCGTAAGACACCACCACATCTTTAAGCACCGCATTTTCTGCCACCGTTTTATCAGTGATAGCGCCAAGCGTGATATTGCCCGGTACGTTCAGCTGATGGCTCAGATTTGCATCCGGCTGACCGTCAAACTTAGCCACTGCAGTCATTTGCTGGGCAGTACCGGCAGCCTTGCTATTAACGGTGGTCCAGGCGGTGACTTCAAATTGCGAACTTTCCGGGCCCTTGTAGTCATAACACAGCACCAAACCATTGTGGATTTTGTCTTTGAGACCAAAAGTACGGTTGACCAGGTCATCCATGGCATATTGTTCACCGCGATACTGCGTCAGCGGACCAAAGCTGGTGATTTGACCTTTAAAGCCCTGTAGACCAATAGCTCCGCGCTGGTCTTGTGTACCAAAGCTGATATTGTCATAAGCCATGTAGAACTCATGTTCGTTATCACCAAAACGGGTGTCCGCGTTGAACACCAGTTGGAAGTCAAACCGGTCATCTTTGGCATCCCACTGGTAGACACGTTTAGCGTCCCGGCCTGCCGATGCATACGAGCGGGCATCGTCAAATTCAATAATACCCCAGCCGGTTTGCGTATAAGCAATCGAGATCCCGGCTTTCTGGCCGGAAGCGACCAGAGGAACACTCATTATTTCTGAACCACCCAGCAAGGAGCGACCACGCCACAACATCCCGATCGACTCATATGGGAAGCTTTGGTACGGGAAGCCAAGGGTATATGGGAAGAAGAACGGTTGCTGCCACAGTGACACCACACCAAAGGCGTGAATGTTTACCGAGTTTTGTTTGTTCTGATTTAAGATCTCACCGGTATTGTACAAATGGAAACTGTCACGATAGCCGGCAAAGAAGTCTTTCACTGGAATATTGATGCCGCTGCGGGTCAGAATATTGTTGTCTTTTCCATTCACAGCAAGCCCGTTTTTGTCGTACTCCACTGGTGCAAAACCGCTGAATACCGGGTTGATGCCAAAGCTTTCCAGGTTGACGTAACCACCCGGATTGCTGTTACCAAAATCAGGGATTTTACAACTGGCGTCTGTGGCGTTGGTGGTGATCACATAACCAGGTTCCAGGTTCGACAGATCAGGCTGGCTGCCTTTGATGGTCAGAGTGTCACCGCTGACGCTGATATCATCCACCATCAATTTGCTGGAGGTCAGTACATCCTCTTTACGCAGACTGAGGCCCGCTGGGATCTTGGCCGTGATGGTAAAGTCGCGTTCCTGGCCGCTGTCATTAGCCAGCACTTCGAAGGTATAAGGCACTTTGTCGCCTTTTTTTGCCGCTGTTTGTGGCACATCGAGGCTGACATCATCCACGCCACGGCGCAGCTTCAACGCGACTTTACCGATATTGCCGGCGTTTTGCTGCGAAGTACCAAAATCCAGCACCGAATAGTACAGATCCTCAGCTTGCATCGCCGGCAGATTCCAGTTCAGTTTCACATCCACCGGTTGTTGTCCGTCTGACACCGGCACATCCACGCTCATGCTGGCTGCGTTCTGGTCTGTGACTACCGCGGTGGCATATTTGAACTTCTCAATGGTTTTAATTGGGTTGTTAGTTGCTCCCGCAATAGAGTTCCATAACACTACCCAGTATTTACCTTGCTCAGGGTTATTGATATTACAGAAGTTATTAAAGACTACATGGCTGGAGACACAGAGCAATTCGGAGTCCAGATCCGGCTGTCCGTTACCGTTGTAATCTTTCCCGACATAGACGGTCAGATTGCCTTCATCGTTTGTACCGCGGTAGGCTGTCTCTGACACGCCCAGGCTCTCGACGATCAGGCGGCGGGCATTGGCCGGTACATCTACTGTGTCCCTGAAGGTGGCTTCGTCCATCCGCTGCGACATTGGTGTAGCGGCGACATCCATGCCACTCCACCAGGGCGAAATGTTGTCATCATCTTTAGGCAGTTCGATGGTTTTCACTTCGGCTTTAACCGGTGCTGCGACGCGGCCATAAGCCTGACCTTCGGGCAGTTGAATACCTTTAAACAGGGTACTGCCACTGTTACGGTGTGCTACCGCTTCTAAGTTACCCGGCATGTTGTTGTTATCAAAAGCAAATACCACAGGCCAGCGCGCCTGTGGGCTCTTGCCGTTCACTTCGGTAAAGCGCAGCTCTGAATGCAGTTCTACTTCAGAATTACTGAAAATATCCTGGGTATCCATAATCGAAGCTTCAACCACGATATGGATGGTTTCGCCGGCTTTTAAGCTGAATTCTTCCGGACTGGCTTTAATAGTCACACCATTTTGTTTGGCCTGGTTGTTCATGTCAGGAGCCCAGTTCAGCACGTCGCCCTGGCTGATTTTCCAGCTGCCATCTTTGGTGGCCTTAACGGTACGGATCCAGGTACATTTTGGTTTGCAGCTGAAGTTGACCAATTGTGGTAAGTTCAGTTTATGCACGGCGCCACCATTTTTCGGATCCGCAGCTTTGAAGTCTTCGGCGCTCTCATCCATGATAAGGCCAGCCTGCAACGCATTGGCCACATTGATACGACCGGTACCAGCGCGATAAGTCGACGCGAGACCCACTTTACCGGTGGCTTCATTCAGGCGGCGATATTGTACTTTGTTGTCGGCAGTCATGGTCAGTGCTGACTGAATTTCGCTGGCAGTCCAGGCCGGATGGGCCTGACGTAATAACGCCATAGCGCCCGCTGCGTGAGGGGACGCCATTGAAGTACCACTCAGGAATGCATAGTCGCCTGCTGCCGGTGCTTTGGTAAATGGTTGCTCGTCAGCAAATGCAGCATAAATGCTGACACCTGGAGCTGCGACGGCTGGGATCAGCGCTTCTGCCGTTGACGGGCTGGGGCCCCTGGACGAAAACGCCGCCAACCAGTCCGCTTTACTCTGATCCAGCGTTCGCTCGATGCGGGTTGCGCCGATAGTCAGCATATGGTCTTTGCCGCTGGCCAGCCAGTCGCTCAGACCATAGCCGTTGGTACCGTTGTCAAAACGGCCATCCCATTCCTGTTTGCTGATATGGGCAGTCGGCACTGAATATTTGGCTGTGCTGACCAGTGTGTCAGTATTGGCAAAATTGTACATGATCATGCCATCGCCACCGGCGGCTTTCACATGATCCGCTTTGACCGTGCGGGCAATACCGTTGGGATCATTGATGTCGTTACGTTTACAGACAACAATCACATTAACCGGATTACCTTTGCTGTCTTTGTAGTTGTCAAACAAACCTGCCGGGAATGGATTGCCACAAAATTCGTTATTAAAGCTGGCCGCGTTGACAACCAGACCTCTCACTTCAGCCGTGTTGATAGCGCCACCAACAATTTCAGTCCATTTCGGTGCCTGACTGCCGCCCACAGCATTACTCAGTGTTGTTGCCACTGCAACGTCCCGGCCATGGGTGCTGGCGGCCACGTTTAACAGCCATGGTGATGCGTGATCGATCGCCCCTAAATATTCCTGATAACCGCCAGACTGACCCGAGTTTCCTGCTGCGGCAGCAACTGAAATCCCTGCCTTGCGGGCGGCCAGGAATGCCATTTCAACGTCATCGCTCCATGGGTGAGAATCCTGGCCGCCGATCGAAAAGTTGATGACATCAACCCCATCTTTGATGGCATCTTCAATCCCGGCGATCAGGGCTTCACCCGGACAGCCTGCGGTGACATCGTTTGCCGGATAACAAACCTGATAGGAGACGATATTGGCGCGAGGCGCAACACCGGATAATTGTGGGAAGACGTTAGTTTTGATTAAGTCGCCATCTGAAACATTATTTGCTGCAGGCAACACAAAATCACGATTGAGCAGGATGTTACCGGCCGCTGTGCTGGCAACATGGGAGCCATGCCCTTGGTAATCTTCACCGGTCGTTGGTCTTGAGGCGCCCCATTCACCACTGCTGAATTTGTCGGTAATTACTTTGTAGCTGCGCACGCCAATTAATTTGTCGTTACACAGATTTTCCTGATTGTCAGTTGTACAGTCGCCGACATAGTTGCCCGGGCCCCAGGGGTTTTCATGCTGATAACCATCATCGCTGGTTGAGGCAAATGACGGATGATCGGTATTAATACCAGTATCGATGACCCCCATGATCACGCCTTCGCCTTTGTAGGCCAAACCGTTCGGAGCGGCGACACCGTTCCAGACTTTGTCCGCGCCAATCAGTGCCGGTCCGGCATCGGACTGCAACTGATACAGTTTACTGCGTTGTACAGTCTTTACCTGCGGATGTTTTGCAACTTCGGCCGCCTGTTCTGGTGTCAGCTTCATGGAGAAACCATTCACTGCATTGGTATATTGCAGGCGGATTTCGGCACTGCCGATCACGGCACCAAGTTCGTTGACAAGGTCCTGCTGGCTATTCAGCAACTGCTGTTGATACTGTTCAAGTTCAGCACTGACCAACGTTCCGGCATCATACAGCTTTGCCTGCGCTTTGCGGCTTTGCTGCTGCATGACTGTGGCAGTGGCCAGTGGCTGTTGCCATAATGTGATGATATAAACCTGAGGTCCGCTGATGTCTGGCTCGGCAATAAACTTTTGTTGTTGTGGCCGGATTTGCACGTTCAGGCCATCGTCTTGTAACGGCCCCATAAAATCTTCGTCAGCCTGGACCGATCTCTCCATGACCGCCTTGATATCCAGTTGCGGCTGCATCAGCCGGTGCTGGGGGGGAGTCAAATCTGCGGCAGCCTGCAAAGTTCCGGCTGTACACAAAGCAGCGGTTACCGCTGTAGCGATAAGTTTTAGTTTCACGTTGATGTTCCCTGAATTGAACTTAGTTCTGGTTATGACGGAGGCCAGGAGTGGGGGCTTCCGCGTAACGGGATATAATCACGGCTGCTGATTTAACCGGCAGTGGTTTGAGGTAGCATTTTGTAGCGATTCGTCTGCAAGGCACGACAGCACTGGGATTTGAAGTTAAAGTGCAGGTTATTACTGCAGGAGATGTAACCCGATGAGATGTGTATCACTGCAGCACCGCCATCAGTTGTCTGGTCTGGATTGGTTACGGCTGATTGCTGTGCTCGGTTTCTTTTTATGCAGCCCGGCTGTGATGAGTGATCAAACCAAGGTTGCGGCAGAGACCGCTCAGCTGCGGACTGAGACTGGTCATTGGCAATTTGCAGTGGCTGTTGGTTATGGCGAGCTTGAGAATCCGCTGGCCCGGCAGAAAAACCCATCGAGCGTGCTGTTGCCAAGCTGGCACTATTATGGTGATAAATTTTACCTGGATAACTTTAATCTGGGGTATAGCCTGCTGGAAACCCGAGATCTGGAAATTGATTTGCAGACCCGCCTTAATGAAGATGGCTTGTTATTTGAGTTAAATGGATTATCGCGTTTGTTCGCCACAGACCTGTTTAACCGGGTTCCTTTTCGCAATGAACGCACTCCACCAGTCTACGAGAATATTCAGCGTCATGTGTCTTACCTTGGTGGTGTCCAGTTGAATTTTCCGACAGCTGCTGCCACTGTCAGTGTTGGCCATTTCCACGATATCAGCAATATCCATGATGGCGCCGAAACAATTCTCCGGGTCAACCGGGTTTTTAGTTTTGACACTGCGAGACTGGGCGTTGAGGCTGGCTGGACCCGTAAAAATCAGGCGCTGGTTGATTACTACTACAAATTATCGTCGGCTGAGCTCGGATATTTGACGGCCAGGCAATATACCCGCGCCACTCAGAACTATCATGTCCGTCTGGTGCTGAACGTGCCCATTAATCCGGATTGGTACTGGTTGCTGACGGCTGAACATAACTGGTTGGGTCAGGGGATACGGCGTAGTTTTCTGGTGAATAAAGCCCAGTACAGTGCCGGATTTGTCGGAATAGGTTATGACTTTTGAACTCAGGCGTGCTGCATTCAGTCTGTGCGGCAGACTCTTGTTTTTACTGGTTCTGCTTGGCGGGCCTTGGTTCCCGGCTGCTGCAACAAACAGACTGGTGCTGAAGCCCGATACCTGTGTCCGGCACGCCGAACAGCCGCAATGTATTTTGCGCTTAACTGTCAGATTCAACCAGCCGCAGTTGCAGGCTTTCTGTCTGTATTTGCAGCATCAGAAAAGCGCATTGCATTGCAGTCGTGGTGATGGAGAACGTGAAGTGAAGTTAAATGTCACGTTACAGTCGTCATTGCAGCTCGAACTGCGGGACGAAAAACAACAGGTGCTGGCGAGCGCGCCGCTGAAAGTTGCGGTGTATCAGCCCGCTCAAACCCGCAGAAGACGTGGACTTGGCTGGAATTTGTTATGACACAGAAAACTCTGTTACTGATAGAGGACGACGTGCCACTGGCGCAACTGACTATGTCATATCTGCAGCGGCAGGGTTACCAGCTGAGCCATGCGACCACAGTCGCAAGGGCCTTGCAGCTGCCGAAGATGTTCCGCCCCAGTCTGATTATTTGTGACGTCATGTTGCCAGATCAGTCTGGGTTTGCTGCCAGTGAGTTGTTATTAAGTCGCTTTAAATGTCCTTTGCTGTTTTTAACGGCGCTGGACAGTACTGAAGATCAAATCACCGGTTTAACCTTAGGTGCCTGTGATTATATAGTTAAACCGGTACAACCAGCCCTGCTGCTGGCAAAAATAGAAGCTAATCTGCGCAAGACAAGTGTGCCCCCAGTGCTCCAGCTGAAGATCGGCGGGCTGTTGCTGGATAAAGCTTTGCAGCAGCTGACGTTACATAACGAGAAGATTAGTCTGACAACGATGGAGTTTGCCATGCTGTGGATTTTTGCCCAGCAGCCGGCTCAGGTACTGAGCCGTGAGTATCTGTTTGAACAGTTAGTTGGCCGGCCCTATGACGGCATGAACCGGGCCATAGATGCTAAAGTCAGTCGTTTGCGTAAGCGGTTACAGGAACTGGCGATCCCTGGTCTTGAGCTTGTGACTGTGCATGGCCGCGGTTATCAGATGTGTTTTCCGGCTATGGAATTACCCGGATGAAAGCGCAATTTTACCGTCTGTTCAGTTTCATGCTGCTTTCAGGGGCTCTGGTGTTCTGGAGTTTTAGTGAACTGGCAGATGCATATGAGCGCCAGGCCGTAGGCTATCAGCTCAGCGTCAGCGAGTTGTTTGACCAGCTGGAACAGCAGAAAGGATTAACGCAGCAGCTGGATGCTGCACAGCTGGCGTTGCCATCAGACTTGGCAGCTCAACTGGCACGTGGTGAAGTGATTGCGTTGTTACAGCAAGATCAGCTGTTTTACTACCGCAACAGCACAACACCAGGCCGGCTGTGGCAGTTAGGTCCGGTCATGCCCGAGTCGCACAGTCAGTTACCTGCGGTACTGATTCTTTTAGCTTTTTATTCGGTGCTGGTGTTGTTATTGGTGTTGTTGATTTGGCCTTTGTTTCGCGATCTGCAGCAGCTGCAGCAGAATGCTGTGGCCTTTAGCGCAAATCCGCAGACTCTGAATCTGTCTACCCGACCTGGCTCTGCGATTTTCCCACTGGCCAGCGCTTTTGTTCAGGCTGCCAATCAAACAGTTTCTCTGATTGAACTGCATAAGAATTTATCCCGGACCATTTCACACGAAGTCCGCACACCACTGAGCAGAATGCGTTTTGCCCTCGAGCTTGTCACACAAGCCTTGAGTCCTGAGGTTGGGGATGTGGCGGACAATGCGGCACCTTACCTTGCCAGATTAGCGTTAGATCTCGATGAAATCGAGCATCTTGCGACTAACTATCTGGCGTTTGCCAGGCTTGAACATCACCGGGGCAGCCAGATATTACATCAGCAATCTTTCAGCAGCTTTGCCGTAAAGATTGAGCAGCAATTCGCACTGTATCGCACCAAGTTTGAATTCGAGATCAGCGCGTCAGCCGGCGAAGCTTGTTTTGATGCTCCTGCATTAATTATTGCGGTGCAGAACCTGCTCATGAATGCACTGCGCTTCGCCCGAAAGCGTGTCAGTCTGCAGTTGGAACTGCAGGAAAACAGCTGGCGCATTCTGGTCGAAGATGATGGTCCCGGTTTTGCGGATCTCAGTAATGATGCCGGAACAGAGATATTTAACCGTAGAACAGATCCCGTAGTCAGTGCCAGCCAGAGTGCGGGATTTGGACTGGGGTTATATATAGTCCGGCAGGTGGCGCAGTGGCATCACGCGACATTGACGCTCGGTCAGTCTGAGCGATTAGGGGGGGCACGCGTACAGATCCAGCTGCCGCTCAGCCCGTTTAATCAAACTGGCGGGATCTGATAGCTGTCACAAATCACTTGCCAGGCCGCTTCCGCACTGTCGACAAAATGGATTAACTGCAGATCCTGCGGACTGATCAGGCCTTCTTCGACCAGCAAATCAAAGTTAATTAACTTACGCCAGAACTGCTCGTCAAACAGCACAACCGGCACTTTGCTGGCTTTGCCGGTCTGCAGCAGCGTCAGCGTTTCAAACAGTTCATCCAGTGTGCCAAAACCGCCCGGAAAGGCCACTAAGGCGCGGGCACGCTGCAGGAAATGCATTTTACGGATGGCAAAATAGTGAAACTGAAAACAAAATTCCGGCGTGATATAGGGGTTTGGTCGCTGCTCGTGTGGTAACACGATATTGAGGCCAATACTTTTGCCGCCAGCCTGGTAAGCGCCGCGATTGGCTGCTTCCATCACGCCGGGACCGCCGCCGCTGATAATCATCAGTGCAGATTTTGGAGACTGTTGACTATGCCGGGTTACCAGCTCAGCAAAACGTTGCGCCTCAACATAATAACGACTGGTGCGAACCTGACGTTTGGCGTGCTGTAGCGCCTGTTGTGCTGACGCATCATCGGGTGACAATTTCAGCTGTTGCTGGGCATGCGCCAGTTGCAGTGCGGCCTGTTCCGGTGATGAAAATCGCGCGCTGCCAAACACCACCACTGTAGCTTTGACCTTGTGTTGCTCCAGGATCAACTGAGGCTTCAGATACTCTAGCTGCAGCCGTACCGGCCTTAGTTCGTCTTCCATCAAAAATTCACTGTCCGCGAAGGCAAGCCGGTAAGACGGGTGGCCCTGCAGTTCCAACGCCTGTGCCAGCGCTTCACTGGCGGAGCTTAAGTGGCGGGCGTCCAGCGGATTATTTGCAGTCATGATTTTATCCTGTAAGTTGGCAGCAGCCATATTTAATTGCTGAGCATTGTTACCAGTCGAAAGTTTGATCTAGCCTAACATGCACTGCCAGTTTTTTACTTATGTTGGTTCTGCCAAAAATAAGGATGATGTCATGCCATTAGATGCCCGATTAACGTTTTTAGGTGCCGCCCGCCAGGTCACTGGATCCTGCTATTTACTGCAGTGGGCGGGGAAAAATGTCCTGCTGGATTGCGGCATGGTGCAGGGGGGTGATCAAGTCACTGACTTACATAAGTTTCGTTTTCAGTTCAGACCCAAAGACATCGATGCGGTGATTTTGTCGCATGCACACATTGATCATAGTGGTTTACTCACCTTGTTAGTGGCCCGTGGTTTTCACGGTAAGATTTTTTGTAGCGAAGGCACGGCCGGACTACTGCCTATTTTGTTAAAAGATGCGTTTCAGCTGTATATCAAAGATTTGGAATGGCAAAACAAACAACGTGCCCGGCAAGGCAAGCCGGAACAAGATCCGATCATGAGTTTAAAAGACGTGATCGCCGTGACTGAAAGTCTGGAACCTCTGCCTTATCAGCAGGATACTGATGTTCTGGCAGGCCTGACACTACGATTCCATGATGCCGGCCATATTCTGGGTTCGACTATTGTTGATCTCTGGATCAAAGGCCACAAAGCGATGCGCCACTTGGTGTTTTCCGGTGACCTCGGCAATCCCGCCACGGTGTTGATGCATGATCCGGCCCTGATCGACAGTGCGGACCTGGTGCTGATGGAAAGTACCTATGGCGATCGCGATCACCAATGTCTGGATAACACACTGGAAGAATTCGCGGCAGCGCTTGATGCCGCTTATAAAGGGGGGGGGAATGTGTTTATCCCGGCCTTTGCACTGGGACGGTCGCAGGAAATTCTGTATTACTTAGGCTTGTTACATCACCAGGGTCGGCTGAAACAGCGCATGGTGGTACTGGATAGCCCGATGGCGATCGAGATCACGCAGATTTACGATAAGCTAATCAAAGAGTTTGACCATAAAGACACTCAAGTCTTTGCCCGCTATGGCGCAAAAGATCTGAAATCCTTTTTACCGATTTTACACCTGACCAAAGATGTTGAAGAGTCGATGGCACTGAACCGGATCAATCAGGGCGCCATTATCATTGCTGGCAGCGGTATGTGTAATGGTGGACGTATCCTGCACCACTTCAAACACAATTTGTGGAAGAACGTCAATCATCTGATTTTTGTCGGCTTTCAGGCCAAAGGCACGCTTGGGCGCCGGCTGATTGATGGCGAAACCCGGGTCAAAATCCTCGGGCAGCCGATAGTCGTGCGGGCTGCTATCCATACCATCGGTGGTTTTTCAGCGCATGCAGGTCAAAGTCAGTTAGTGGCCTGGGCCAAACATATCGGTGGGCAACCGCAGTTTTATCTGGTGCATGGTGAACCGCAGGCGCAGGATGCATTGCAGGCGAAACTGGCAGAACAAGGCATTGAGGCTATCATCGCGGAACCCGGCCAGACCATATTGTTGTGACTTATTCCTGGTAGGCAGGGACTGTGTTCATGTCGCACAGGGTTGTTTGTTCAGCCCTTTTTTTCTCTATTTGTTGATTGACCCTGGTGATGAATTCCGGCGGGATCGCAGCGGAAAAAGCGATCCGCAGCTCGCCAGCGTCAACCGGCAAATGCAAAGCCTGATATTTTGCCTGTTCGGCGGCCGGCAAGCGCCGCAGGTAAAGTTCCGGGCTGATGAGCAAATCGGCACGCTTACCATCCAGCAGCGCAAACGAATGGTCTAGTCCGCGTGGGCTTTCGATAAACCATTTGCTGCAGTTTTTGTCGCTACGTAAACGTTCTACTTCGGTGCCGATATAAAGTCCGGACATAGCGACAATAGTTGCTTGTTGCATGATAGGGTCGCACCAGCTGCGGATTTGATCCCAACGTGGTTCATCCTTGCGGCGATACAATAAACTGCGGTTGACGGCAAAAGGTACACTGAACTGGTAATGCCTTTTCGGCGATTGCACCAGACCTGTAACCAGCTGGATTTCATTCTGGTGCAAAGCGACTTCTTTGCGCGCGACCACCGGATTTCCTTCCACAAAACTCAGCGGGCAGCCAAGCTCCTTAAACAGCTCTCGTTGCCAGTGATCCAGACAACCAAATTGTTTGCCGGTGCGTTCGAAAATATGAAAGGTTTTTAATTCGGCCGGGCATGCGGCGGTCACGGCAGCGGGCAGGAACAATGCAACAAGGAAAAGTCGTTTTGTCATATTGTTGTCCTGCCGGCTGTTTTATTTGATACCGGTATAGAGGCTGAGCCGAAGTACTGTCAAGTATTGACCACAGTTGGCGTCACATCTTCGCTGGGATAACAGCCCAGTACTTTGACAAAGCGGGTGATGCGGTTCAGTTCATCGAGCGCCCGTGTCATCGCGTAGTCATCCAGATTGGCGAAAACGTCGACATAAAACATCTCTTCCCAAGGATTGCCCGGAATAGGCCGCGATTCCAGTTTACCCATGCTGATGCCATGTTGTTTCAGTACTGTCAGCGCGTCGACCAAGGCGCCAGGCTGCTGGCCGGTATACATGATAAAAGTCGTTTTGGCCGGAATGGCTTTGGCCACATTGATCGGCTTACGCGCCACCACAATAAAACGGCTGACATTGTCTTTCTGATTGGCGAGGTCCCGGCCTAACACTTCAAGGCCATAGAGTTTGCCGCCTTCTTCGCCACCGATGGCGACCACGGACAGATCCTGTGCCTGGCGTACGCGGTTAAAGGCGTCGCTGGAGGCGTCGCAATATTCAATTTTAATATTGCTCAGTGTTTGCAGATACTGGCTGCACTGGGCTATGACCTGTGGATGGGCGCAGATCTGTTTGATTTTGCTCAAATCAGTACCCGGCAGACCCAGCAGACAGTGTTTGATTGGGTGGGTCAGCTCGCCGACAATCGACAAACGCGTGTGCTGCAGCAAATCAAAAACTTCGTTGATACTGCCGCTGGAAGTGTTTTCAATCGGTAATACGGCGTAGTCAGCATGGCCGGTTTCCACTGCCTGCACGATTTCGTTGAAACTGTCGCAGCCAATTTCAATCAGTTTTTCTGCGCGGCGGGTGAAGTATTTTTGCGTCGCCCAATAGCTGTATGAACCCTGGCGGCCAAGAAATGCGACGCGGCACACTGGTCCGTTTTCGCCATTAAGCTGGCCCTGAACTTTGGCTTGTTGCTGCAACACTGAATCTTCAATGATCACATGGTATAGCCGCGTGACGTATTGGGCATCGAGGCCTAAGTCTTTGCCTTTGCTAATCAGCGATAACAGCAGTTCTTCTTCGCGTTTTTGGTCGCGGATCGGTTTGTTTTGCGCCAGTTTGGCTTCAGCAACGCTTAAGGCCAGCGCGCGGCGTTTTGCCAGTAATCCCAGCAACTGCTGGTCGGTGTCACTGATGTCATGACGGATCTGATCAAGTTCGATTGGCATTTTTTCCTGTCCCCTGAAACGAAAAAACCTCCCGGTCTGGGAGGTTTTAAACTGGTTTGACACACGCGCAGCCAGTTACCTCCCGGATTGGGTGGTAAAGCTAAAAAAGAAGCGGGTGGTCAGAATTTTTTGCATAAGCGATACCTTATTCCGTCTGGATGGCTAAAGTCAACGCTGTGGCAGCAATTGCAGTGAATATTTTTCCGCCTGCGGTAAAAAGCCCAACGGTTTTTCGCCGAGCCAATAGGCGTGGTCAGCAGCGTAAAACTCGGACAAGGGGTGACCAGACTGGCCGGCCGGGATCACCAGAATACCGTCTGCTTCATGGCCGGGTGACACCACCATACGTTCACTCTGGCCATGCACTTTTAGCTGAACCCGCGGCATATGACGGTCGCCGGCCAGTGGATCAGCCGGCATATTCAGCCAGCGCCCCAAAAATGGCAGCGCTTTGGTCAGTGGATGCTGAATTTCGGCACTGTTGAGCACTCCCCAGCGCGCTTTGCTCAAATCGCCTTCGGTTTGCGCTTTTAACTGTGTGACTGAATCCAGCACCGCTTGTTGCAGCAATGCATCCCAACTTTGGAAGCTACCGGGCAACGTATCGTCACGCCGCGCCTGCAGCATGGCCCAGGCCGGTGTTTCCGGTACCATTTTTAAATCGCGTAAACGCAGTTGCTGCGCTTCCAGCTGACCGGCCAGCGGGGCAAACATCAGCTCCAGCGTTTTATCGCGAAAGGCGCGCAGCAGGCTGTAGCCGATAGCATCTTGGCTTGCCGCTTTACTGTCGGTTTCAATCCATTGGCGGTATTGCGTGAGTTGCTGCGCAGCAACAAATTCCGGGGTTAACACCTCAAGTAACAGTTGTTGCCAGCGTTTGAGAAATAAAGCTTCATGGTCGAGTTGAATCGCGTGCAGCGACTTTTCATCGTGCTGTGATAAGGCAAACAGCCGGTCGCGGATTTGTTTGCCGCGCGCGCCAAGGTCATAACCACCATCTCCCAACAACGCCAGAGCATCGCCGCCGACAGAGCGGGCATTGGCGGTCCAAAGCCGGCCGTCTTTTGGCGCATAGATTTGTGGGTAATCTTTGGCAGTTAAATAACCAGACCAGTAGTTTTTGCCTTCACTCCAATCCTGTGGAGTGTCCCAGTCCTGCAGTTGACGGGCCGGGATGGCGCCGATGATAGTCCAGCCAATCTGGCCTTTTGCATCCGCCACCAGCAGGTTTTGCGCCGGAACACCAATAGTCGGTGCCAGTGCCAGCGCGTCTGCACTGCTTTTCGCCTGTTCCAGCGCCAGCAAATTCAGGTTCAGACTTTCGCGGTCATAACCAACCCAACGCAGCGCAAATTTATCAAAAGGTGCCGGCATCACCGGGCCCCACTGGGTCTCTTTGACCAGCAGCACCACGTCGGCTTCGCCTTTGACCTTAATCACTTCGTTGTTGTAGCTGAATTCCTGCAAACCGGCCGGTGTCTGATATTTCTGGCCACTGTCATCCAGTTTTAACGCGATGACATCATGCCAATCGGCGGTACTGTTGGTAAAACCCCAGGCGATATGGCCATTACTGCCGGCGACCACTGCGGGTGTGCCGGGTAATGTGACGCCGGCAATGCTGTGTTTCGTGTCGCCATCAGTCCAGCTCATTTGCGCTTTGTACCAGGTGCCCGGTACGCGAATGCCTAAGTGCATGTCGTCGGCAAGAATAGCGCGGCCGTCTTTGCTGGCATTGGCTGCGACGGCAAAGTTATTGGAGCCGATGTCGCGGCTGTCGGTCAGACCACAGCCATGACAGGCCTGCGCCGGAATGGCTTTTAACAGAGCGGGTAACGGGCTTTGCGGCAGCGGCAGCGCTTTGGCTTCAGAGCCATCGATGGCGGCCTGCCATTCGCTGCTGTGTTGGGTCAGGAACTGGTACCATTCCAGTGGTACCGCGGCTTTTAGTGCGCCTTGAGCCAGTTCGTCTTTGCCCAATGCACCCTGTAAATCCAGGAACATACTGTAAATGACCAGCAGGGAGTCCGCCGGCTGCCAGGGGCGGGGTTGCTGCGTCAACAACAGATATTCAAAAGGAGGCATCCCCAGTTGCTGTAAGCCGGCATTTGCGCCAGCAGCGTAGCGTTCCAGCACATCACGCTGCAGTTTTGGCAAGTTTTGTAAAATGCTATCTGCGCGATCGCGAAACCGATGCATGCGTTGTTTTTTATCAAAATCGAGCGCGGCAGCGCCAAATAACTCTGCCAGTTCGCCGGCCGAGTTGCGCCGCAGTAAATCCATCTGGAAATAACGTTCTTGCGCGTGGGCAAAGCCGAGCGCAAACGCCGCATCGCCCCGGTTTTGCGCGCGGATACTTAAATAACCCTGTGCATCCCGGCCAGAAACGACCTGTTGCTCCACCGCTGCGGTCAGTTGCCCTTGATATAACGGCAGACTTTGATGCACCATCCAATAGCCTGGTGCGGCGGCAATCGCCAGCAACAGCACCAACACTGCTAACATATTTTTTATAATTTTCATGCAGATGCGCTCATTTTGACTTGAAGAACTCAGATTATCACAGAAGATCAGGTGTTATATGCAACAAATTCAAACCGGCCCTATGCAGGTTTTTGACCTGGCGGTCCGGCTCTTTCACTGGTTCCAGGTTCTGTTACTGGCCGGACTTTGGTACAGCGCCGAGCAGGAATGGTATGGCCTGCATCAGCTGCTGGCTTATACATTGGCGTCGTTACTGGGCGCCCGCTTGATTTGGGGCCTGCTCGGCAGTGAGACCGCCTGCTTTCGCCATTTTGTACCAGCGCCGCGTCAACTGCGGCAGTATCTGGCAGACAAAACGTCGGTGGCCGGACACAACCCGGTTTCTGCGCTGATGATCCTGGCCTTATTGCTGTTAGTCACGTTGCAGTTTGTCTCAGGCCTGATGACTACTGATGAAGTGATGACCGAAGGCCCGCTCTATAGCCTGGTGCCGGACTGGCTCAGCAGTCTGGCCGGTAGCTGGCACGAGCTTGGATTTAATTTGTTGCTGGGGTTGATCGCAATTCACGTGGTCGCGGCGTTGTGGCATCAACTCAGTGGAGACAAAGTGATTAGCGCGATGTGGCATGGCCGGAAGGAACTGCCGGTTGGCACCATTGCACCGCGTCTGCTGAACAGCCTGAAATACTTTCTGTTAGTGTTCATTCTGTTTTGCGGCCTGATGGGGTGGCAGGGCAGTGCAGTGTGGCCGCAGTTTTTGGCTGATCTGCAGACTATGCAAGCGATGTAACTCAAGCGATCTAACTTCCAACAAAAACGGAGCCCAGGCTCCGTTTTTTATGGACAGAAAGTAAGGTTCACCGGAAATGCAGCCGCAATTCCCGCTGAAGACCTTCCGACAGATTAATCGGCTTTATATTTGTCATGACAGGCTTTGCAGTTGCCACGGAAAGTAGCGAAGGCTGCTTTGATTTTGGCCTGATCGCCGCTTTGTGCTGCCGTTTGCAGTGCTTTTACGTCCAGCTGGAACTTGTCCGCTTTGGCGGTGAAGTCTTTAAAGTCGGCCCAAATTTCGGCTTTTGCGTCGCCACCACCGGTTTCAGTACCTGGCGTACTGAATGCAGGCCAAGGCAGTGGTGCTAACGCAGCCAATGCGTCAGCACGTTGCTGAACACGCTTGGCATCAAAAGGAACTTTACCTTGCAGCATTTCACCAATGTCACCGGTATTATGACGGATCATGGTAAATGCTGACTGGCGGTAATCCACCGCGTCTTTCGCGTCGGTAAATGCTGTGGCTGCATGAACTGCGCCTGAGGTCAGGGCAGTCAGGAATAAGCTGGTCAGGAGTTTTTTCATCGTTCGATTCTCATTTGTCGGATTTGCATGCAATAATGCTAATGGTTTTCAGCACTTGGGCACAATTGGTCTCACAGTGTTTTACCATCAGGCTATCGCAACGTCCAGTGATCGGACTTTCAACGAGCAGGCGTAACCCGTGAAGGAATCCATCTACAAGACGACTGGGCTCAATTCTCTCAGCATTAAATTTTCGGCCTTAGTATTTTTACTGACAGTGCTGGCCAGCACTGTGATTGCGTTTGCCATGCTGGCATTGCAACAAGACGTGCTAATCAGCCAGGAACATGCCGAGCTCGAGCAAACGACGACCCGCTATGCCAGGCAGCTGGACAACGAGTTCTGGCAAAAAGAAAAAAAAGCGATCAGCGCCAATCAGGTAGTGACGCGTTTTTTTCAGCAACAACAATTTGCGCCGGAGCATCAGGCTGAAGCATACGCCGATGGCAGTCTGCGCAGTAAAGATGACCTGTCAGCAGCATTTCAGCAGCAACAACAGTTTGCCAAACAGCCACACGGTTATTTCCGCCAGACCGGCCAGCTCTGGCAGCAACTGGCGCCAGTGTTACTGGAAGATTTCTTTAACTTCTATTTTATTTCCAAAGACGGTTTCATCCGCATTGCGCCAGCCGATTGGGCGCTGGAGATCCCGGCCGATCATGATTTTAAAAAGGATGTGTTTTTTAACATTGCCACACCAGCGATGAATCCGGCCCGGTTACCGCGTTGGACGCCGTTGTATTACGATTCGATCTGGCAGAAATGGATGACCAGTCTGGTGATCCCGGTGTACATCAATGATGAGTTTGTCGGGATCACCGGCACGGACCTGGTGCTGGACGATATTTTTGCCAATCTTGGCCAAATTGCGCAATGGGAACCGGGTCGTCAGGCCATGTTGTTTGATGGCAAAGGTAATTTATTACTCGATGCGCAAAATAGCCTGCAGCGCCAAATCGCCAAACCGCAGATGAATCAGCTGGCCGAAGGGGTCAAACCGCAACAGGCTGAATTACATCAGTTCATGCAACAAGTGCTGAAGCGGCCAACCGCGCAGGCACAGATCAGTCGCCAGGTCGAAAATTATGTCACCTCGACGGCCCGCATCGACCGGCTGGATTGGCATGTGATGCTGTATCACGCCAAAGCCGACGTGGTGAAAGGGCTGCAGGATTACCGGAACAAAGTGGTGTTGTTGTTCCTGTTGGTGGCCTTGATTGTGGCGCTGGCGCTGCAGTTTTTTATCTACAAATTTGTGCTCAAACGTCTGACTAATCTGGCCAACGCGGTGCAGCGCCTGTCGCACAGCGACGGTGTGCGCATTGAACTGGACGATCGCTCTGATGAAATCGGCTTGCTGAACCGGGCTTTTGCCCGGATGTCGGATGAAATCACACAGCTGATTGCCGGCCTCAATACGCGTATTCTGGAAAAAGAAGAAGCGGAGCGGGCGACGCGTAAACTGAGTAAAGCGGTGGCCTTCTCCAGCTCCGGCATTGTGCTGACCGACAGCAATTTGGTGGTGGAATACGTCAACCCATTCCTGCTGGAAATGATTGCTGCAGAGCCGGAGTCGGTACTGGGCAAGCCACTGCATCTGCTGTTTGCCCAAGAGATGCGCTTTGTCGGCGAAGATATTCTGCAAAGCCTGCAGGAGCGCCACCACTGGCGTGGTGACATGTTACTGCAGCAAGCCAACAAACAATTCTGGGCCAGTCTGGCCATTGCGCCGATCCGCGATGACAAAGGTGATGTCAGCAATTATGTCTGCGCGATGCAGGACATTTCGTTTATCAAAGAAAGTCAGCGCAAAATGGAGCAGCTGGCTTATTACGATGTGCTGACCGGCCTTGCCAACCGCAGTTATTTCCGCGATCAGCTCAGAAAAGCCATTGCGATGGCAGCGCGTGGCTATTACCACTTTGCGCTGTTGTATTTTGATTTGGACGAATTCAAACGCATCAACGATACGCTGGGTCATGATGCCGGCGATGAACTGCTGAAAGAAGTGGCGCGCCGGCTGATCAGCCGCTTACGTGAAGAAGATACGATAGCGCGGCTTGGTGGTGACGAATTTGCGGTGATTTTAAGTGGGATCTCGGATAAAAAATCGGCGGCATTGATCGCAGAAAACCTGCAACAGGCCTTTGCTCAGCCAGTGCGGCTGGCCGGCCACGATGTGGCGATCAGTGCCAGTATCGGCATCACGATCGCGCCGCAGGATGCTGATGAAGAAGAGATGTTGCTCAAACATGCCGATTTGGCGATGTATGAGGCCAAAGCGCGCGGCAAAAATACCTATCATTTCTTTAGTCAGGAGCTCAATGACGCCGCCAATGACCGGCTGCATATTGAAAACCAGCTGCGTGAAGCGATCCGCGAGCAGCAGTTCCTGTTGTATTACCAGCCAAAAATCGATATCCGTACTAATGAAGTCAAAGGCTATGAAACGCTGCTGCGCTGGTTGCGGCCGGACAATACCATGGTGCCGCCGCTGAAGTTTATTCCGGTGGCGGAATCAACCGGCCTGATCGTGCAAATCGGTGAGTGGATTTTGTGGGAAGCCTGCCGTTTTCTGGCACGCCAGCATGCGCGTGGCCAGCTCATTACGGTGTCGGTGAACCTGTCAGCCCGCCAGTTTACTGATCAGGACCTGCCGGGTCTGGTGGAGCGGGTGCTCAAACGCACAGGCGCGCTGGCCGAATATCTGATCCTGGAAATCACTGAAAGCATGTTAATGGGTGATACCGATGCGGCCATTACCCAGCTCAACGAGTTAAAACGACTCGGATTGGCTTTATCAATTGATGACTTTGGTACAGGCTATTCTTCGCTGAGTTACCTCAAACGCTTCCCGGTGGATGAACTGAAAATCGACCGCTCTTTTGTCAAAGATATCCCGGACGACAAAAACGACATGGATATCACCGCAGCGATCATCGCTATGGCACAAAAGATGGATTTACGGGTGGTAGCCGAAGGGGTGGAGACCATCGAACAGGTCGATTTTCTGCTGAATAACGCCTGTTATCTGGTGCAGGGTTATTACTTCAGTATGCCATTGGCCGAGCAGGAACTATCCCGGCTGAACTTCAGCGTTGTCAGTCAAAAAACTACACAAGATACAGAAAAAACAATAACTTAAATCAGGAACATCAGAATGAAGCCACTTCGTTTATCGCTGCTCAGTGCAGCGATTGTCTGTGCTGTTGCGCCAGCATGGGCCGATCCGACGCAGCCTTTGCAGGGCATTCGTGATAACAGCGCTCAATTACTCGCTTTTACCGGTGCGGTGGTGCATACCGAACCCGGTAAAACGCTGACTAACGCCACAGTGCTGGTGCAAAGCGGCAAAATCACCGCGGTCGGCACCGATTTAAAGATCCCCGCCGGATTCCAGCAAATTAATGTCGCTGGTTACCACTTGTACCCGGGGTTTATTGACCTTTACAGCCAATATGGCGTGGAAAAAGCGTCAGGCGAACGCAGTGGCGGCCGTGACGAAGGCCCGATGTATCAGAACGCACGCAAAGGCGGCAATGCAGTGAATGCGGCGATCCATGCCGAGCAGCGTTGGGCCGATACGTTCAGCCCGAACGCAGATGACGCCAAAGCATTGCAACAACAAGGTTTTACTGTGGTGCAATCGGCGCGGCAGGACGGTATTTTCCGCGGTCAGGCGGTGCTTGCTTCGACTGGCAAAGGGTTACCGGGCGAGCTGATTTTAAAAGCCGACGGTCAGCATTTTTTATCTTTTGATCCAGGCAGTTCAAAACAAAGTTATCCGTCATCATTAATGGGCAGCATCGCGCTGGTCCGCCAAACGCTGGCGGATGCGCAGTGGTATCAGCAGGCTTATGGCAAAGCGGACTGGCGTTTATTCCGTGAACCGGTGCCATTTAATGCCGCATTGGCGGCGCTGGGTCAGCTGAATCAAAGCGGTCTGGTATTTGAAATCAACAACGAACGCAATTTGTTGCGCGCTGACAGCTTATTAAAAGAATTTAATCTGCCAAAAGTCGCGCTGGTCGCATCCGGCTATGAATATGTGCGTGCGGCCGACGTGAAAAAGACTGGCCGCAACCTGATTGTGCCGGTGGCTTACCCGGCAGCGCCGAGTGTCGGCAAGCTCGATGATCAACTGGACGTCAGTCTGGCGGATTTACGCCATTGGGAACGCGCACCAACCAACCCGGCGGCTTTGGAAAAGGCCGGTGTGAACTTTGCACTGACCACTCACAAACTGGATGACAAAGCCAAATTCTGGCCGAACGTGCGTACCGCCATTAAATATGGTCTGAGCACAGAAAAAGCGCTGGCGGCTTTAACCACAGTGCCGGCAGAACTGATTGGCATGCCGGGTCAGCTTGGCCGGATCGCCAGCGGTTATCAGGCCGATCTGGTGGTCAGTAAAGGCGATTTATTTAAAGACGGTGAGATTGTCGCCACCTGGAACCGTGGTGTCGAGACGCAATTCAAACCGCTGCAGAACGCCGATGTTGCCGGTGATTACGCACTGAATATTGGCGGCAAAGCCTTAACCCTGAACTTAAGTGGTGCTTTGGGCAAAGTAGAAGGCAAAGTTGTTCCTGCAGCAAAATCAGCTGACAAAGATGCTGATAAAGAAGCCAAGTTGGAGAACCTCAGTGTCGACAAACAGCAGGTGCAGTTTGGTTTCAGCCTGAAAGATCTGGAAGCCGGCGACGGCGTGGCGCTGTTTAGCGGTGTGATGGCCGGCAATCTGCTGCAGGGTACGCTGCAACTGCCGGATGGCAGTCAGCAGGCGCTGACTTTAAGCCGTCAGGCGGCGGTTACCAAAACCGACGAGAAAAAAGCCGACGACAGCAGCTTGCTGTCGCAACTCAGCCTGCCGAATCAGGCGTATGGCCTGAGCAATGCGCCACAACGGCAAAACGTACATATCAAAAATGCCACCGTCTGGACGTCAGATAAAGCCGGTAAGCTGGAAAACACCGATGTGATCGTGCGCAATGGTGTCTTTACGGACATTGGTAAAAACTTAAAAACGCCATCAGGTTTTGTTGAAATTGATGCGACCGGTATGCATGTTACCGCCGGGATCATCGATGAGCACTCACATATTGCGATCGAATCCGGTGTCAACGAAGGCTCTGATGCAGTAACTTCTGAAGTGCATATCGGTGATGTGCTGAATCCAGATGATATCAATATCTATCGCGGTTTAGCCGGCGGTACCACCACAGCGCAACTGCTGCACGGTAGTGCCAACCCGATTGGTGGTCAGGCTCAGGTGATCCAGCTGCGCTGGGGTGTGTCGCCGGAAGCGCTGAAATTCAAAGCGGCGCCAGCCAGTATCAAATTTGCGCTGGGTGAAAACGTCAAACAATCGAACTGGGGTGATAATTACACCAGCCGCTATCCGCAAAGCCGCGTTGGTGTTGAAACGACCATTCGTGATGCGTTTCAGGCTGCGAAAGAATACAAAGCCGCCTGGGCTGCTTATGACGATTTATCCTCGTCTGAACAAAAACGTACAGTGCCGCCACGGGTCGATTATCGCCTGCAAACGCTGGTTGAGATCCTTGATAACAAACGTTTTGTCCACACCCACTCTTATGTCGCTTCAGAAATTCTGATGCTGATTAAGCTGGCGGATGAAACCGGTTTTAAAGTCACCACTTTTACGCACATTCTGGAAGGCTACAAAACAGCCAAAGAGATGGCGGCACACGGTGCCAGCGCCTCGACCTTTGCTGACTGGTGGGCTTACAAGATGGAAGTAAAAGATGCTATTCCAACCAATACGTGCCTGATGGCCGATCAGGGTGTAGTGGTGTCGGTGAATTCGGACAGCCCGGATTTACAACGCCGGCTGAATCAGGAAGCGGCGAAGTCAGTGAAATACTGTGGTATGTCGGAAGAGGAAGCGCTGAAGATGGTGACCATCAATCCGGCGATCCAGCTGAAAGTTGACCAGAAAGTCGGTTCTATTGCCGAAGGCAAACAAGCAGACTTTGTGCTGTGGTCGGATCATCCATTATCTGTGTATGCGAAGGCGATGCAAACCTGGATCGACGGCACCAAATATTATGACCGCAACGTTGATATGACGCTCAACGCCGGTATCGAACGCGAGAAGCAACAGCTGATCCAAAAAGTGCTCAAAGCGCCGGAAGACAGCAAAGCGGGCAGTGGTGGTGAGATGAAAAAACCAGAACCAATCTGGCACTGTGAAGACAATGGCGATTATCTGGACTTGGCTTTTGGCCGGGTTTCAGCAGCGCAACAACACGCTCATCAGCACAATCAGCAACACTAAACAAAGGAGCTTCAGATGACTTTTAAAATGAACAGCCTGTCGCTGCTTTGCGTAGCAGCTTTCGCGACACCGGCATTGGCGACCTCGATAGTTCCGGCAGCCAGCCAACAAGGTGCTGTGCTGCTGAACGATGCAACTTTACATACCGTCAGCAATGGCGTGCTGGAAAACACGGACCTGCTGATTGTGGACGGCAAAATCGCCGCCATTGGCAAAGACCTGTCCGCACCAGCCGGCGGCACTGTGGTCGAATTGCAGGGGAAACATGTTTACCCTGGTCTGATCGCACTCGCCAACCAGCTGGGTCTGGTGGAAATTGAAGCGGTCCGCGCGACCGACGATACCCGCGAAGTGACAGATACCAACCCGGATGTGCGGGCGCAGGTCGCCTATGATGCACAGTCAGATGTGATCCCAACTGTGCGTTCAAACGGTATCAGTTATAGCCTGGTGTTCCCGGCCGGCAGCCTGCTGATGGGCCAAAGCAGCCTGATGCAGCTGGATGCCTGGAACTGGCAGGATGCGACGGTAAAAGCCGGTGTTGCGCTGCATATCAATTGGCCAAACGCCAGTATATTAAGCTCTCCATGGAATCCGAAAAAACCGGAAGAATTGGCAAAACAAAACGCCGAAGACTTACAAAAGCTGTATGACACTATGGCGCAGGCAAAAGCTTATGTTGATGCGAAAAATGCTGGTGCTATCAAAGCGCTGGATTCACGTTGGGAAGCCATGGTGCCGGTGTTTAGCGGTGAAAGAGCAGTATTTGCCCATGCTGAAGATGCCCGGCAAATTCGTCAGGCCATTGCGCTCTCTGACAAATATCAGCTGAAACTGACCATTGTCGGTGGCCGCGACAGCTGGCGCGTGGCGGATGAGCTGGCGGCGCGTAAAGTGCCGGTGATCTTTGGCTCGCCATTTGGTATTCCGGAGCGCGATGACGAAGCGGTGGATACCGCTTACGCCACGCCAGCAAAGCTGGCTAAAGCCGGTGTGACTTTCGCTTTGGCCATTGGCAGCTACTGGGATAGCCGCAACCTGGCGTTTGGCGCCGGGCAGGCCGTGGCCTTTGGGCTTGATAAAGAACAGGCGCTGGCTGCGGTGACGTTAAATGCTGCGAAAATTGCCGGTGTGGCTGACAAGCTGGGTTCTTTGGAAGTCGGCAAAGCAGGTACAGTTGTGGTGTCAGAAGGCGACATTCTGGATTATCGCAGCAGCAAAATCAGCCAGATGTGGATTGATGGCCGTGCGGTTGATTTAAACAACAAACAAAAAGACCTGCATCAGAAATACCAGCAGCGTTATAGCCGGTAATTTTGTTCGGTGTTCTGTTGAGAAAAGCGGCTTCGGCCGCTTTTTTGTTTGCATCCAGAAACTCCGTTTTCTCCCGGCTCATCGCGGAGCTCCTCCCGGCCCTCACCGGAGGTTCGGGCGTTCGCCGGGCATGCAGCCAAATGTTGGCTGCATGAGATCCCCAGCTCACCGTTCGTCCGGCCAACGCCAGAGGCGTTGTCGGCCCTCACCGGAGGCTCGGGCGTTCGCCGGGCATGCAGCCAAACTGTTGGCTGCATGAGATCCCCAGCTCACCGTAAAAACGGGCCAAAGCCAAATTATTGGCTTTGGCTATCCCGTTTTTACCCCCCCGACCACTTGTGTTTGTAGCCGAGTTTGGTCAGTTCTTGTTGGATGACTTCGCGTTTATCGCCCTGGATTTCGATGATGCCGTCTTTGACGGCGCCGCCGCAGCCGCATTTCTTTTTCAGTAAGGCCGCGATTTCATTGAGTTTTTCTTCCGGTTCGGCGATACCGGCGATGGTGATCACGCCTTTGCCGTTGCGGCCTTTGGTTTCACGTTTTAAGCGTAAAAAGCCGTCAGCAAAAGCCTGGCCGGTCGATTTTTCGGTTTTGGGCGCGTCAATGCGGCCGCTGTCGGTGCTATAGACCAGACTATCGCCGGCTGGCGTTGCTGGTTTTGCCGTGGACTGGCCGCCCAATTGTTGCTGCCAATCGGCTAAAGAGATTTTTTTCGAACTCATCATTAGTTCCGTCTTGTGGTGCGCTGTTGTTCAGCCGGGAATCGTGGCAAGATAATGCAACACAAGGCGCACAGCAATGCTTCCGTTTTCATCTGTGGTTATTGCTGGCGTAAACGCTGAATTTCCCCGCACAGTCTTGGATTTTTCCCTTATTCTGGTAGACTGCGGCGGCACTTTTTAGAAATCTGGACGGCTATGTCTATTCAATCTTATCTCTCGCGGTGTGGCTTCAATGCAGATGCCTTTTCCGCTGATTTTTATCAGCAAGTGACCGATTTTCAGCAACAGTTGGCGGCATTAACGCCGGCCGCTGCCGTGCAATGGCAATTTCGGGTACCTGAGCTCGGCGAGGGGGGGAGTTGTTCTTTATTTGGCCAACTTGCGGATGAGCCTTATGATCTGAGGCCGATCCTGGGTGGGCAGACCGACGCGAATCAGCAATTACTGGCTAAAGTGACCGCCATAGTGCAGTTTTATCAGGCCAACAGCGCCAGCCACTGGTTTGGCGTGTATCAGCGCAGGAATAATCCGGCTGGCGAAACGGTGTTGGTGAAACTGGCTTATTTTGGCGCAGAAAGCCGGGCTGAGTTTCCGCTGACGGCTGAATTCGCCGCCATCAGCAATAACAGTACCGTTGGTTTGTCGGGGCAGGGCCGGATCATCAACGACGTCGCGGTTTATCTGGCGCAAGGCGGTGAGTACTACACTTGTGACCCGAAAGTGCAGGCGGAAGCTTGCCTGCCATTAGTCGGCGCTTCAGGCGAAGTGGTGGGTATCATCGATTCCGAAGCCTTTACCCAGAATTTATTTCATGGCAAAGAACTGGCGCTGCTGATTGCAGTGGCCCTGACCTTGCCCGCGCTTTTGGCCTGAGAACATCAGACCACAAGGGCAGAGTGCTGAGGTTATGCTTCAGCCAAAGAATTATTAACAGTATCAGCAACAGTAACAGGTGAGCACTTTATGTTTTCTCGTTTACAGCCGGTAGCGACAGATCCGATTTTGGGTTTAATGGCCGCTTACAAAGAAGATCCGAATCCACTGAAAGTTGACCTCGGTGTCGGTGTCTACAAAGACGAAGCGGGCCACACGGCTGTGCTGGAATGCGTAAAAAAAGCGGAGAAACTGCGGCTCGATCTCGAAGACAGCAAAACCTATATCGGCATGGCGGGTGATTTAAGCTTCAACGCTCATATCGAAAAACTGGCGTTTGGTCCGCATAAAGTGTTGCTGGAAGGCCGCACCACCACTGCACATACTCCAGGTGGTACCGGTGCGCTGCGGGTCGCTGCGGAATTTATCAAAAAAGCCAATCCGGATGCGACCATCTGGGTCACCAGCCCAACCTGGGCCAACCACATTTCGATGTTTCAGGCCGCTGGTCTGAAAGTGAAAGAATACGCATATTACGATTACGACACCAAAGGCCTGAAAGAAGACGCGATGTTTGCCGACCTTGCGACCGTGCCGGCCGGTGACGTGGTGCTGGTGCACGCCTGTTGCCATAACCCAAGTGGCATGGATCTGAATTTTGCGCAGTGGCAGAAGTTCACCGCGCTGGCTAAAGAGCGTGGTTTTACACCGTTAGTCGATATGGCGTATCAGGGCTTTGGTTTGGGCCTCGATGAAGATACTCAGGGTCTGCGTTATTTAGCCAACGAAGTGGAAGAGCTGATCCTGTGTACCTCCTGCTCGAAAAACTTTGGTTTATACCGCGAGCGGATCGGTGCTGTGTCTATTGTGGTCGACAGCAATAAAATGCTGGAAACCGCACGGACCAACCTGTTAGCTGTGGTGCGCAGTATTTATTCAATGCCACCGGCGCACGGCGCTATCATTGTCAGCCATATTCTCGACAGCGCTGAACTGACTGCGTTATGGCACCAGGAACTGGCCGTGATGCGCAACCGCATTAACGACTACCGTCAGCTGATCATCGACAAGCTGCAAGCGGAAGGCGTGCAGCAGGACTTCAGCTTCATCACCAAACAACACGGTATGTTCAGTTTCCTTGGCATCAACAAGGAACAAATTGAACGACTGCGCAAAGAATTCAGTATTTATATGGTCGGATCCAGCCGCGTCAGCATTGCCGGTCTGAACCACAGTAATATTGATTACTTTGCTAAAGCTGTTGCGACAGTACTGAAATAAGCTTTCCACAAGGCCAGCAAAGGCCACATGAGACTGCAACAAAGGCAACTTAACGGTTGCCTTTGTATTTTATGCTGTTTAAGGTAAAGCTAATTCAAACAGAGGAGTGCGCAGGTTGCGAGGTTTAGCAGTAAGGGCATGGAAGCAGATCAGGTCAACCTTGTTGCTCGGCGCGTGCTTGTGCGTGCAGGTAGTTGCTGCGCAGCCGCTGCGTGTGGTGCTGGAGATCTCGCCGCCACATCAGACCCTCGAAAATGGTAAAGTCGGCGGCCTGACCACTGCGGTGGTTGAACAGATGCTGCAGCAAGCCGGTCTGTCTGCCGCGTATGAGGTATATCCCTGGGCCCGGGCTTTTCGCATCGCGGCTACTACGCCAGATGTGCTGATTTACAATATGGCGCGCACGCCCGAGCGTGAAGCGCAGTTTGAGTGGATTGGCAAAGTTGCCAGTTATAAATTTGGTTTCTTAAAACTGAGCCGGCGGCACGACATCAAAGTGCATCAGCTCAGTGATATCGGCAAATATGTAATAGGTGCGCAACGTGATGACTTTTCTGCTGAGTGGCTCAGAGACGTGGCCAAACAGCCGCAGCAAAAGCTGGCACTGCAACCGGATGTGATCGAAACCTGGCGCTTACTGGTGAACGGTAAACTGGATTTGATGATTGACGACCCGCAGGCGATTGAAGATATGCTGACACAGCATCAACTCCGGCGCAGTGACGTTGAATTTGTATTTTTCCCGCCGGAACTGGAACAACACACCTGGATCGCGCTGAAAAAAGGATCTTCGCCGGAGTTAATTGAGCGTCTGCGACGGGCCTATCAGCAAGTACAAGAGGGTGTAGCACTGCAAAAAGCGATGCGTCGTATGGCACCAAAAGCCGTGTAGTAGCCAGGCTGTTTTCTAACAAAAATCCCTGCCAAAGCAGGGATTTTTTTGCGATAAATTCGGCAATGCCGCTTAAATCTTCTTGTACTTGATCCGGTGCGGCTCGGCAGCCTGGGCGCCATAAGTTGCTTTTAACCAGGTCTCGTAGTCGGAATAGTTGCCTTCGAAGAAATTCACTTTGCCTTCGTCACGGTAATCGAGGATGTGTGTGGCGATGCGGTCAAGGAACCAACGGTCGTGCGAGATCACCATGGCGCAGCCCGGGAAATCCAGGATGGCGTTTTCTAAGGCTCGCAGCGTTTCCACGTCTAAATCGTTGGTTGGTTCATCGAGCAGCAACATGTTGCCGCCGGCTTTAAGCAGGGCTGCTAAGTGCACACGGTTGCGCTCACCACCGGACAGTTCACCGATAAACTTCTGCTGGTCGTTGCCTTTGAAGTTAAAGCGGCCAACATAAGCCCGGCTTGGGATCGTGAAATTACCAATCTGCAGCATGTCCTGGCCGTTGGAAATTTCCTGCCAGACGGTATTTTTCGGATTCATACTGTCGCGGAACTGGTCAACGCTGGCCAGTTGCACCGTTTCACCGACTTCAATGGTGCCGGCATCCGGTTGTTCTGCGCCGCTGATCATGCGGAATAACGTCGATTTACCGGCACCGTTGGCGCCGATAATGCCGACGATGGCGCCTTTTGGTACGCTGAAACTTAAATCGTCAATCAGCACGCGGTCGCCATAGGATTTGCGCAGGTTTTTCACTTCCAGTACTTTGTCGCCTAAACGTGGTCCTGGCGGAATGAATAACTCGTTAGTTTCGTTGCGTTTCTGGAAGTCCTGGCTTTGCAGTTCTTCAAAACGTGCCATCCGCGCCTTGGATTTGGCATGGCGGCCTTTTGGATTGGTGCGGACCCATTCCAGTTCTTGTTTGATGGAACGCTGGCGGGCGTTTTCGGTTTTCTCTTCCAGCTGCAGACGGGCATCTTTTTGTTCCAGCCAGCTGGAGTAGTTGCCTTGCCATGGAATACCTTCGCCGCGGTCCAGTTCTAAGATCCAGCCGGCGACGTTGTCGAGGAAATAACGGTCGTGCGTGATGGCGACGACAGTACCGGTGTAGTCGTGCAGGAAGCGCTCCAGCCAGGCCACAGATTCAGCGTCTAAGTGGTTGGTGGGTTCGTCCAGCAGCAGCATGTCTGGTTTTTCCAGCAGCAGGCGGCAAATGGCGACACGGCGGCGTTCACCACCGGACAACACTTTGATTTCAGCATCCCACGGTGGCAGACGCAGCGCATCAGCGGCGCGTTCTAAAATATTGTCGAGGTTGTGGCCGTCTTTAGCCTGAATGATCGCTTCCAGTTCGCCTTGTTCACGGGCTAAGGCATCAAAGTCAGCATTTTCATCCGCATAAGCGGCGTACACCGCATCGAGCCGGCTGAAGGCGTTTTTCACGTCAGCGACGGCTTCTTCCACCACTTCACGCACAGTTTTGCTCATATCGAGCACCGGCTCCTGTGGCAGGTAACCAATGTTGATGCCGGCTAATGGTTTGGCTTCACCGTCAAATTCGGTGTCAACGCCGGCCATAATGCGCAGCAATGAGGATTTACCTGAGCCGTTTAAACCTAACACGCCGATTTTGGCGCCCGGGAAAAACGATAATGAAATATCTTTTAAAATCGTACGCTTAGGTGGAACCACCTTCGACATCCGATACATTGAATAAATGTACTGAGCCATGGTTGGAGCTGTCCCTTCAGGAAGAATGTTGCGAATTGTACGTCATTTTTTTCTCCGGCGGGAACCTTGCACGCCGACAAAATCAATCCATAGTGAAAAAAATCCGGTGCCAAGCGCCGTTGCTTCTGGGATAATCTTTTCAGCACTGCCGGACATTCCCGATCCGGTGACCCAACACAGGACTTCAATCATGGCTGAATATGCACACGATCCGGTATTTCAGGGCTTTATCGCCGAAGCGCGCTCAGAAGCACAAGTTTGGGTACTGACACATGGCGAAGATTTACTGGTGGTGGAATCAGTAGAGTTTGAAGACACCGACGTGATGCCGTTCTGGTCAAATGAAGCTGCTGCTCAGGCGCATTGCAGTGAAGAATGGGCTGAATATAAACCTGAAGCCATTCCGCTGGATATTTTCTGTGACGGCTGGTTAAAAGAAATGTACGACGACGGCGTATTGATTGGCACGAACTGGGACAGCGAATTAAATGGTCCTGAAGTAGAGCCACGCGAAATTCTCGAAGCGCTGTCACAGCTGCAATAATTGCCAGTTGTATTGCAAAAACCCGGTCCTGACCGGGTTTTTGTCGTTTCTGGCTATTGCCAGTTTATGCGTTGTGATCCAGCGCGTCGCTGTGGGGGCTGGTGCCGGCAAAAAAAGCCGACACTGCGGCCGGTAATTGTGGTGGCGTCATGCTCAGGTTTTTACTGAATTCTTGCTGTAATAACTTAAACACCGCCAGGCGCGCCTGATCTTTATCATTGGCATCTATCAGCTGCCAGGGCGCGTGTCGCGTCGAAGTACGGGTAAACATCTCGTCTCGGGCCAGCACATAATCTTCCCAGCGCGCGCGGTTGCGGATGTCTTCTGCGGTCAGTTTCCATTGTTTTGCCGGATCCTGATAGCGTTCGGTAAAACGTTTGAGTTGGGTTTCCGCGCTGATATCCAGCCAAATTTTCACCAGCACAAAACCTTCCTGCTGCAAAGTCTGTTCAAAGGCATTGATTTGATCATACGCGCGCTGCCAGACCTCAGGCGTTGCCAGCTGTTCTACGCGTTCGACTAACACCCGGCCATACCAGGACCGGTCAAACACCGCCCAATGGCCTTGTTGTGGTATCCGTTGCCAGAAACGCTGTAACCAGTGCTGAGTGCGTTCCGGTTCATTGGGCGCATTGGTCGGCCAGACATGCAACCAGCGCGGATCCAGGCACCAACCCAGCCGGCGGATGATGCCCCCTTTGCCGGCTGCATCCGGTCCTTCCAGCACCACCACAGCACCGCGTTGCTGGCGGCTCATCGCCTGTTGCAACAACACCAGCTGATGCTGCAGCTCAGCCAGTTGCTGTTCAGCATCCTGGCGCGAATTCTTTTTACCCGGCATCTGAATTTCCTTGTCACTAAGCCCAGCCTGCAGTGTGCCAGAGATCGGTTTTTTTTTCCGGATCAGTTTGATTGTCGCGCTATTGCAAATAAGAATGAATCTCAGTAACATTCAGCCAATTAAAAAACGGAGTGAAAGTTGTTGTCACGGTTTCTGCGCTGGTTACATATCTATGTCTCGATGACCGTGCTGGTAGTGTTTGTATTTTTTGCCCTGACCGGTATCACGCTGAATCATCCGGACTGGCAGCTTGACGCTGGCAAACAGAGTGACAGCCGACAACTGCAATTACCAGCCGCACTGACCGGCCTTGAATTCAGCGCGGATCAGCTGCAGCAAGCAGCACAGGCCAAACAAATCGCTGACTGGCTGCGGGCCGAGCATCAGGTGCAAGGGGCCGTGTTCGCGTTTAGTTATGACCCGGATGAGCAACTGCTCGAGCTCGACTTTAAACAACCCGCCGGTTTTGCTAATGCCCAAATTGCACTCGATAGCGGGGTCGTGGAGCTGACGGCGGAATTTGGTGGTTATCTGGCGCTGCTGAATGATTTGCACAAAGGCCGTTATGCCGGCACGGCGTGGAAATGGCTGATTGATCTGGTCGCCGTGGCTTGTCTGGTGTTTGCGCTGAGCGGTTTTTACTTGTTGTGGCGCCAGCCAGCGCGGCGCTGGCTGGGTGTGCAATGTGCGCTGACCGGCGCCGGCGTGATGTTGTTGGTTTATCTGGCGGCCCTGCATTAACAGGCTGTCTTCTTACAGAGGTTGGGGATTTGATGAAAAAAATCAGCGTGGCGCTGGTGTTGCTGTCCGGTCTGGTTTTGCCGGCGACAGCCAGTGATCTGGAGATCGCACTGCAACTGCCAAAGATCAGTGAAGGCCAATACCACCGGCCTTATGTTGCGGTGTGGGTGGAAGACAGTAGCGAAAATTCGGTACGTCTGATTGAGATCTGGCGGGAAAAACCAGATTGGATCAAAGATTTGCGCCGGTTCTGGCGAAAAACCGGCCGCGCGGACCAGCCGCTGGTAGACGCCCGCACCGGCGCTACTAAAGGCCCGGGCCAATATCGGCTGCGCTGGGATGGCAAAGATGACAAGGGCGCCGCAGTCCCCAACGGCGAATATCAGCTGGTGATTGAAGCGGCGCGTGAACATGGTGGCCGGCAGCTGGTAAAACAGAAATTCAACTGGGACGGTTCAGCCGTTGCCCTCAGCGTCGCTGCCGGTAACGAGATTGGTCAGGTACAGCTCAACCGCAAAGCGCCATAAGGCCTTATAGCAAAGGAAATTCACAATGAAAACAGTTCGTTTACTGACGTTGACTTCAATATTCGCGGCTTCGACAGCGCTGGCACATACGATGAATGTGTTGCCAAGCCACTATGTCCAGTCAAAAACCGGTGGTTTTGTCACTGTCGATCTGTTTGCCAGCAATATGACCTTTCAGGCTGATAAAGGTGTTGGCGTAGAAGGGTTTAAAGTGGTGTTACCGGATGGTTCCATCGCCAAACAAACGGCCGCCGTGCAGGGCAAACGCAAGTCGATCGCCGATGTTGAGCTGGCCGTTGCCGGCACCTACCGGCTGGAAATGGGCGGTCAGCCGCGTTATTTCACCAGCTATAAAGTGGGTGGTGAGCAAAAACGTCTGATGGGTGACAAACAAAAAGCGGCGAAAGAGCTGCCAAAAGATGCGACTGACGTGGTCACGACGCAGGGCCGTAATCGCGCCCTGGCGTTTGTCACTGTCAATGGCCCGACCGATACGGTGCTGAAAACCACTGGTCAGGGGCTGGAATTCAGCTTTGACCGGCATCCGGCGGATATCGTCGCCGGCGAAGCAGTCACTGCGACTTTAACGCTGAATGGCAAACCGGTTGCAGGCGTCAAAGCGGACTTGTCGTTTGACGGCGAGTTGTACCGTAACGATCCGGCGCGCCAGCATCTGGTGACGGATAAAGCGGGCCAGTTCAGTTTCACTCCGGCCAATGCCGGTCGGTACCTGCTGGAAGCGTCTGCCGAGGCGCCGCTGCAATCAGAGAAAGCGGATAAGATCCGGGAAGGTTTTACCCTGAGTTTCGAAGCCGCATTACCGTAACTAAGCCTTTGTTTGCGGGATAAAAAAAGAGGAGCAAGCTCCTCTTTTTAACCAGCGGTCTGACGACACAGGCCGCTGTTTCTGCCGGTTAACCGACCAGGTCGATTTCCAGCTCGTCTTCGTCGTCCAAATCCAACATCTGCCGTAAGCGTTTTTGCTCCATCAGATCATCGATCCGGCGTCTGGCTTCTGTTTTATGCTTGTTTTTAGCGTCTTTATTGCTGATCTTTGCCAGCTTGATGTCGGCGCCTGCATCGGCAGTGCCATAATCCCCTGCAATCATTTCGGCCATATTTTGTGACTTCCCTGGGTTATTCTTTTTTCGAGCCGCCCTCGTTTTAGTCCTATTTCAGAGACTGCTAAAGAGATATATTTTTATCGTAATAATAAATATTATAAATCGATGCGCTAAGTAGTTGCTCTTTATCGCAGTTCAGCTTGCGCTGGTCGGATCCTTTGTCAGATCGGCCGGATCGTTCGGTCGAAATTTGCACAATAACTGATCGCAGTAACGATCTTTTTTTGCAATTCAGCGTATCATCAGAAAAAAGGAGGGTTTATGCGTGCTTTAAAATTAGTGTCGTTGTGTTCGTTACTTGGTTTAGGTCTGGTCAGTGGTCAGGCGGCCGCGGCACAATGTGGTGATGTACTGAATCACTCGATGCAGCAACTGCGTAGCAAAGAAACCGTTGATTTATGTGAGTCTTATCAGGATAAAACCCTGTTGATCGTTAATACCGCCAGCAAATGTGGTTTTACGCCGCAATTCAAAGCGTTACAGGCACTTTCAGAGAAATATGCCAGCAAAGGTCTGGTGGTATTAGGCTTTCCGTCTGATGATTTTATGCAGGAACATAACGACGAAGCGAAAACGGCGGAAGTCTGTTATATCAACTACGGTGTGAAGTTCCCGATGTTCTCCACCAGCCCGGTGCGCGGTGACGATGCTAACCCGGTATTTAAAGCATTGATTGCCAAAACCGGTGAAAAGCCAAGCTGGAACTTTAACAAGTACCTGGTCAGCAAAGGCGAAACAACAGTCAAACACTTTGGCAGCAAAGTAAGCCCGGACGATCCGGCCTTTATCGCTGAAGTCGAAAAGATGCTGGCGCAGTAAACAGAGCCATAAATACAGAAAGTTAGTCGGGCGGAAGTTGCAAGTATCAGCTTCGACCCGACATCATGAATCTCCTACCGTTTTTGTTCGTAAATAACTCAAGAATTCTACTGGCTCGAGCTGACTGGTTGGATGCTACCAGTCCTTTGGCATTACTGTGGACTTACCGAAAGCAACTCAAATTTTGATAATTTTTTGATAAAACTCATTTGTTTCAAATATGTAATTTTCTTTCGTAAATTGTTGTGTTGGTATGGTTCTGGGCACAATTAGTGTTCTCATTAGCTTCACTACAAGGATCTTTATGAAAAGCAGGAATGTCTTATTAACATTCGGCATCATCGGTGTCGTATTCTCGTCTCAACCCTTTGCTGCAGGCTGGGTAAATAAAAATATTGCACAAGGCACCTCGCCGGGTGCTAACTACTATGCATCAATGCTCGTTGACCATGAGTTTGGTGATAAAAATTATCAGGCTTATTTGTGCAGAGAAAATGATCGGACCGACGGTTTAACAAATGTCGGTAAGGCGATAGTACGGAAAGGTCAACCGTTATCCACCGCAGTTTGTTACATTCCTTGGGATCGCAAAGAATACAAACGCACTGAGAATTTTGATTTATTCAATGCTGGTGGCTTCAAGTGGGTATGGCCAAATGACAACACGGGGCCATTGGGCGGATATCAAAGCTATTTTACAGGTGGATGGAACTATGACATCCATCTGGATTCATATGCATTTGGTCCGACGAGAATTGGTGATCCAATTTTTGCGTGTTTAGATGGCAGGACTGCAACTGTAGGAAAACTCATTTATACGCAGGTTGGTTCTGATTTAGTTGGAAGATGTTATGTGCCTATGGGTGGGCGCGAGCATGTAGTTCTATATCCCAATTATGCAAAGTTAGTGTCTGGTCCACCGAAGCCATAGTCGAGAGTGACTGAGAGCTTTGCTCCAATCAGTTAAATCAAGTTTGTCTTTCAACTGAAACAAGATGTTCAGCAGCGCAATAAAATAGCTGCTGGGCATCGCTTGTTGCCGGGCAAAAATTCAGCGCAATCATTTTCTGATAGATATAGCGCTTGTACAGCTGTGGCTAATTTGATTCAATTCGCTGAACATCTGGCTACATCACTCTATTTTAACCATGTCTGCAATTACTCAAATCTTCGCGAAGGGCCCCATACTGGTCATCATGCCACGTTTTCTCGGCGATTCTGTCACTGCCACCTCAGCGATCAGGATGCTTCGTGAGCTATATCCACAAGAACAGATTTTCCTGTTGGCCCGGCCGCCAGTGGCGGGATTGTTCGCTGATGAGGTCATAGCAGGTTGTCAGATTATTGTGGATAAACGATTTAGTAGTCAGCGTCAGTCTTTGTTTAAAGTTGCATTCAGTCTGCGGCCTTATCGTTTTGCCCAGGTCTATCATTTCCGTAATTCTTTTGCCGATGCGCTGCTTTGTAAATTGGCCGGAGTCAGGCACCAGGTCGGTTATGCCAAAAATGGACGCACGCCACTGTTGACTCATGCGGTGATGCTAGACCCGAATTATCATTACCAATACCGCTATTGCCATCTGGTGAACGTCGCGCACGGGCAACCATTCAGCCAAATGCCGACAGTACAGTTGCTTGCTGGCAAAACCCCGTTACCATCTCCGCAACTCCCTAAAGTTGCAGTGTATTTTGGTGGGCAATACAAGTTGGACCGGCACTATCCTTACGAGCTGGCGTGTCAGGCGTTACGCCAGCTCGCCGGTTTACATCAGTGCCATTTTGTGTTGTTGGGCGATCAACAGGAAGTCGCTGACAATGTGCGACTCGCTGATTACCTGCGTGCGGAGCAGATCGAGGTTAGCGATCTGACTAGTACAACTACAGTTGTGGAGTTGGTGCGTACCATCAATAGCTGCGATTTGCTACTTACAATTGATTCCGGACAATTGCATATGGCAGCCGCGCTGCAAACCCCTTACGTCGCCGTTGTGGGATTTGGTACCAGCCCCTGGAGTTGTGTCGAACCAAAAGTGTCTCACGGTATTCATCTGACGGTGAACAGCCTGACTTTGGACTTGGCGACACAAATCAGTGAGATCAGTCCACAACGGATCGCAAAAGCAGCTGATCAGTTGTTACAGCACCGGGGCTGATCTTCTGACTCCGCAGCGCAGCTCCTCTGCGCTGATTACACACGACTGGTAAGTTTCCGGCGCAATTACCGAATCGGGCCATCAGCTCGGCACCGTCTGCGTTGGCTTGTCAAAAGTAACTCACTGCTTTAGTATTCTTTAAAGTTATTAGTATAGAACCTTAAGAAATAAGGAGTGCCCATGAGCTGGGGAATGCCATTGTTGGCAGCTTTGCTGATCGGGCTGACGCTGGGGCTGTTTGGTTCCGGTGGTTCCATTCTGACGGTGCCTGTGCTGATTTTTTTACTGGATATGCCAGAAAAACTGGCGATCAGCACCGCGCTGGGCGTTGTCGCGCTGATTAGTCTAGGCGCGGTGCTGCCGTATTTGTGGCGACGTCAGGTCGCCGGGAAACTGCTGGCGCAGCTTGCTCTGCCCGGCATTATGGGCGCTGCAGCCGGTGGTTATGCCAGCCAGTGGTTGCCTGCATGGCTGCAGTTGATCGTGCTCGCGACACTGATGTTATTAGCCAGCCTGAATATGTGGCGCAGCCAACCTGTGCAGGTGCGGTTGCAACAGCATTGGCAGGTGATGCTGGCGGGGACTGCGCTTGGCCTGATCACAGGTTTAATTGGCGTCGGCGGCGGTTTTCTGCTGGTGCCATTGCTGTTGGCGATCAGTGATTTACCATCGCAGCGGGTGGTGGCAACCAGTCTGGCATTGGTATTTCTGCAAAGTTGCAGTGGGTTTGTCAGTATGTGGTGGAGCCAACCATTGCTTAGGCCGGATCTGTGGCTGGTCGCCAGTTTTGGTCTGATCGGCGTGGTGGGCAGCCTGTTTGGTCTGCTGGCGCTGCAGTATTTACCACAGCAGCTGTTCCGGCGCGGTTTTGCGTTATTTTTACCGCTGCTGGCGATGGCTTTATTGCTACAGCATTGGTTCTGAGCGCACTGTTCACGCACAGACAACTGTGATTTTAACGTGTATATTAGAAAAGTATAATTTAACGGAGGTGGCTATGACGGTTGAAAGAGCTTTATTAGTGTTTGCCGGGTCTATGGTGTTGTTGTCAGTGTTGCTGACTTACTACGTTCACCCGAATTTTGTCTGGCTGACGGTTTTTGTCGGCGCCAATATGGTGCAGAGTGCGTTTACCGGCTTTTGTCCCGCGGTGATGGTGATGAAAAAACTGGGCATGAAAACAGAAGCGCAACAAGCCTGCTCAGTGCAGTGAGTATCAGTGTGCGCTGACAAGCTTGTTTGTATCTAGTAACCGTCAGCTCCGGCTAAACCCCGGATCTGGCTGTGTTGCCTGGCTGGTGGCGGCTTCGCGAGCCAGTACGTCACAACGTTCGTTTTCCGGATGGCCGGCATGACCTTTGACCCAATGCCAGCGGATCTCGTGCGGTTGGCAGGCGGCATCCAATCTTTGCCATAAATCTTTGTTTTTGACCGGTTCTTTGGCAGCGGTGCGCCAGTTATTGCGCTTCCAGTTCACCAGCCATTGCGTGATGCCCTGGCGGACATACTGACTGTCGGTTGAGATATCAATAGAGCAGGGACGTTTCAGACTTTCCAGTGCAGCAATGGCTGCCATCAGTTCCATCCGGTTATTGGTGGTCTCAATAAAACCGCCGGATAATTCTTTGAGATGTTGCTGGTATTTCATCACCACACCATATCCACCAGGGCCCGGATTGCCGAGGCAGGAGCCATCGGTGTAGATTTCAACAGTTTTGTGCATCAAGGCTTCCCAGCGTTAAAAACGGCGTATACTCTAGCGCAAAAAGCGCTGAAAAACGATTCTTCATGGCAAAACGTCAGATCATCCTCGATACCGAAACCACAGGTATCAACCCGCAGGAAGGCCACCGCATCATTGAGATCGGTTGTGTTGAGATGTTCAACCGCAGGCTGACCGGCAATAACTTCCATGTGTATTTAAACCCCGACCGGTTTATTGAGCAGGAAGCGATTAATATCCACGGCATCACCAACGAATTTGTTGCCGACAAACAGCGTTTTCGCGACATCGCCCAGCAGTTCTTTGACTACGTACAGGGCGCAGAGCTGGTGATCCACAATGCCGCGTTTGACGTCGGCTTTATCAACCATGAATTTAAGTTGCTGGCTGCGCCTTTGCCGCCGGTCGACAGCGTCTGCGCGATCCTCGATACGCTGAAGCTGGCGCGCGATTTACATCCGGGCCAGAAAAACAACCTCGACGCTTTGTGCCGGCGCTACGACATTATCAACAGCCACCGGACTTTCCACGGCGCTTTATTGGACGCCGAGATCCTGGCGGATGTGTATCTGGCGATGACCGGTGGTCAGGTCAGCCTGAATCTGGCCAATAACAGTGGCAATGAACAAAACAATCAGCAGCAGGTTGGACTGGTGCGGCGCGGTGCGCTGAAAGTGGTCAGCGCATCAGGCGACGAACTGGCTGCTCATGAAAAACGGCTGGATTTAGTGCAGAAAAAAGGTGGGTCTTGCCTGTGGCGCAGTTAAAGTGGCTTTCTTCGTTGTTGCTCGGTGCTGTCTTACTGGCACCACAAACCCTGGCGCAAACCAGCAAAACAGAGGCAGCAACCACACCTGCGGCCGCAGCGCCGGCAGAAAAGCAGGTCATCACCGAGCTGAAAGATATCGCCGGCACCAATAGTATCCCGCTGCTGGGCAACCGTTTTCGGATTGATTTCGCAGTAGATGAAGTGACGCTGGTATTTTTCCGCAAAAAAGGCGCACCATCCGTGGTGTTGGTGCGGCCTGATGGCAGCAAGGTCTATGCGCGTACCGCCAAAGACAACGGCATGCAGTGGTTTGATGATAAAACTTATGATCTGATCAAAATGACCAAGCCGACGCCGGGGCCCTGGCAAGCCATCGGCGAGATCCTGCCGGAAAGCCGCATTATGGTGTTGACGGAAATTGGTCTGGATGTAGATGCGTTGCCTACAGACCTGATGGTCGGCGAGATTTTTAAAGTCACGGCCCGGCTCAGCAACGGCGGTAAGCCGGTCAATGTCAAAGATTTCCGCGATATTCTGCAGCTGGATGTGCTGTTATTCAGCACGCAAAAACCGGGTTATGACAATTCCAATGCCACAGTGCTGAACTTCACTTCGTTTGCCGATGATGGCAAAAATTATGACGAAAGACCGCGCGACGCTATTTTTACCGGCGAATTTAACCTGAAAATCCCGGCCGGAGAATGGCTGCCGAAGTATCTGGTAAAAACGCCGCTGTATACCCGGGAGCTGATGCAGGACCCGGTGCTGGTGATCCGCACGCCAATAAAAACCGAAGCAGTCGAAAGCCTGACGCCAGATGAACCGCATCAGGTGACTTATCAGGTCACTGAAGGCCCGATCAATGCAGATTCATTAATAGTGCAGGGCCGGCTGCGTTATCCAAACGGTGAAGTGCAGAGTTTTTCCCTGGGCGAACAACAAGGGGATAAACGCGTTTTGCGCGTGGCTAATGCTGGTGTCGGTACCTATCGCATTGAACAAATGTTATTTGGCAAAACCAAGACCGGCCGCGAATTTGTCATTAGTTTGCCGGAATACACTTTTGCTGCCATCGGGCCAAAGATTGCGGTACCCGAAGTGCCTGCTGCCGAAACGGCAAAGCCGGCAGACGCCGCAGCGCCGAATCCAGCCGGTACATCAATAGTCGCAGCAGAAGCCGAAACCCCGGCTGAACCGCCAGCCGAGTTTCCGCTCGGGCTGGTGATTGGCGTGAATTTGTTGATCCTGATTGGCGGTGGCGGCGCTATTTTGCTGACAATGAACGCTAATGCGCAAAGAACGGTCAGTATGCTGTTGGCTAAACTGAACCCGGCGGCATTACTGAAGCGGAAAAAAGCCGGGGCTGGCGAGATGACACTGCCGGGGATGGAACAAAGTTCCGCAGCAGATAGTCCTGCAGCGGTGAAAAAACCACCGAAAAACAAAGCCTCTGATGATATTTTGGACCTTTCGTTACCGGATGATTAAGCTTTAGCCAGATCCGGCAAAAAAGAAGTTGACGGGTCTGGGGCAGAACCGTATTATTCCCGCCGCAACGCAGCATCCCCAACTGATATGCTGTAATGCAAGGCTTGGAGCGGTAGTTCAGTCGGTTAGAATACCGGCCTGTCACGCCGGGGGTCGCGGGTTCGAGTCCCGTCCGCTCCGCCACTTTTCGATGCTTCTTCGGAGCGGTAGTTCAGTCGGTTAGAATACCGGCCTGTCACGCCGGGGGTCGCGGGTTCGAGTCCCGTCCGCTCCGCCACTTGCATCGAAAGCTTCTCTGTACGGAGCGGTAGTTCAGTCGGTTAGAATACCGGCCTGTCACGCCGGGGGTCGCGGGTTCGAGTCCCGTCCGCTCCGCCACTACAGAAGCAATTAGTCCTGAGCAGTAGCTCACTCCAGCGCGGAGCGGTAGTTCAGTCGGTTAGAATACCGGCCTGTCACGCCGGGGGTCGCGGGTTCGAGTCCCGTCCGCTCCGCCACTTTACTGAATTGAACGTCAGTAAAACAATAACCAGCCAAGTGCTGGTTTTTTTGTGCCTGCGATTTGGCAGTCACACGGTCAAATCCCGGCTGCGAAGCCACTCTACTGAGCTGAACATCAGTAAAACAATAACCAGCTAAGTGCTGGTTTTTTTGTGCCTGTGATTTGGCGGCCAGAAGATGGCAACGATTTTTGTCCCTGTGCGATGACTGGCCGGTTTCAACCGGTGCTTGACGTCACTTTGGCTGAATCCGGGTTAAGGTGCCGCTGCTTTTTGACCCGCCACACAGTGCCAATGATGCCTGGTGCTGCAACAGCGCTGGCTTATGCTGTTTTTTGCCGTCAGACGTATACTGGCACAGCCGTTGCTCGTTCTGGCTGGCGCCAATAATAACGCTGCTTACCGGGCAGGGATGTCACATGTCTTTGACACATCAGACCAATTCAGTCGTTACCAACCCCACTCCAAGCTGTAACCGTACTGCCGTCGCCGGTGCGCCACTGTCCAGCCTGTCGTTGCGCCAGTTGTGTCAGTTGCCACATGCGGTCGTGCAACCGCAGCAGCGCCTGGCGGTGATGCGGGCGGCGCGTGCAGCCCTCACTGATCCGGCGCTAGCCGGCGCCGATGCCGGCAAACTGGCGGCGCTGGCGTTTTACCTGTGTGACTGGCCGCTACTGCAGATGATGCTGGTTCAGGGGCTGTGGCAGCCTGCTGTGACCGAACAGCTGATGCCGGCGATTCAGTTGGGTCAGTTTGACCAGGCGCTAGGCACTGTCGGGCAGGCACTGGCCACAGGCGATACCGATGAGCAACTGCTGGAGCTGCAACCAGCGCTGCTGCAGATGCTGGGTCAGTTACCCTGTCCACCCGCGGCGTTGCGACATGACGCCGTCAGTCTGACGCCGCTGCAGTTCCATCATGTCGCTGATTTCATCTGGCAATATGCAGATCCGGCGATTGGCCGGCTTTGTAACCTGCCGGTCTTTCCATCGGCTGAACACTGGTTGACCTGGTTATACCTGTGTCAACAGGAGCCGACCCGCCATTTGTTTGCCGTGATGCATGCTGATTATGGTTTTATCGGTTCGGTAAGTCTGCAGGTCTTTGACGGTATTGGTTTTTTCTATTACTGGCTCGGTGCAGATTTTCAGGGGCAAGGCTTTGGTCCTATTGCGGTAAAGCTGCTGTTGCAGTTCGGCCGGCAGCACCTGGGTATGCAATGCTGTTACGCCAAAGTGTTCGATTACAATCTGGTTTCCAACAGAGCTATCAGCAAACTGGGATTTCAGCGCCTTACGTTGCGCGCATTGCCGCCATCGGAGGCCGAGGTATTTTATTATCTTGGCGCCACACAAAGCCGCGCCTGCCACCACCGCAGCCTCGGGCTTTTATTGCAGCAGATGAATTCCGGCATTGAGCTGGCAGCGTTGCCGCCACGGTAAACTGTGGCGGAGCGCGATTAACTATTCAGACCATTACTCTTGGTTTGCTGGTCGATGGAAAGTGTCAGGTCATTATAAGCGCTGGCACTGCTAATCTGGCGGCGGTTCGCTGTGGTGCGACGGGTGATTTCCGGCTCCCGCTGCTCCAGCTGGATCGACGCATCAATTTTCTGACCCAGTCCGCTCAGGTACTTATAACCGAGTAACGCGGCGACTACATAAGGGTTATAGAACAATTTCACCGGGGGCTTGATCACAAACAGGTTGATAGGAAAACGAAAGGTGATCGGCAGGTATGTGACATAGAGTCGGGAAGACCAACGCTGTGTTGCTAACTTTGTTCGGGTCCGCACCGTTTTTGGCAGGGTAAATGCCGCCATACCGATGATGCACCACCCCATGGTTTCAGCCAGCCGGTCAGTCAACACGTCGAAGTAGGCGCGGGCCAGCTGGCTGGATTTGTCCATGATTAACATTTTTGGCTGTAATACCGAATATTCGGATCTCAGTTTTTCATTCCATATATATTTTTGCATGCTGAGAGATTGTGTGAAATTCTCTTGCCAGATTGATGCGAGATTGGAACCGGTGCGAATAATATTGCTAAAGTCAATAGCATTGTAATAGCGTCTATATACAATGCCGCGTTCTTCAAAGTACAGTCGTGCCCGGGCGGGGTTGTTGATGATATGCATGAAATTGTATGGTGATATTGAATCTAGTGTTTTTCCGACGACTTTATCCATCGCAACGCCCAATCCAGTGCCGATATGATAAATTGCTGGCCTGCTAATTTTGGAAAAATTGTCCAAAATAAAATTATCGAGGTAGGCCTTCGGTCTGTACAGGAAAAACATCTTATCTATATCTTTGTATTTAAGCCAGTCGTAGGCTTTGTCATGATACAATAATATGTTGTTTAAAGTCTGTTCCCCATATGTTCTTCTTTGCTGAACAAACCACTGTTGATAATAGAGGCCTTGAGTTCTGCCGCGTTCAATATTTTCACGCAGCAGATCAGATATACTTTTGCTACCTTCGCTCATGTGTTTTCCCTCCAGGAGCTGACATTTTGACCTTTAGTAAAGCGTCCTCAGACTTACCCAAGCGTTGGGGTTATTTTGACTTTGGTCAGGCTGCGCCGCACCGGGATTTGCTGGTAATACTGGCCATCTTTGGTAAATACGCTGGTAACGGCGGTCATGCTCAGTGACTTGTAATCGGTCAGACATTTCTTTTCCGGATCAACTCCATATGATTCAACACCCTGTGTCAGGCAAGGGAATAAATATCCATAGACTTCAGTCCCGGAAAAATCGTATTTGCTATCGGGTTCTTTTTTCAGCAAAGACTTGGACAATTCGGCAGCCAGACTGCCCTGAGTGCCAATTTTCAGCAACAAAAAGGCGTTCTGTGACTCCAGACTTTGCTGAAACTGATCGCGCAGTTGTTCCATGCTGGCAAAGGTATACTGCTTTGCAGCCGCGCTGGCATTGCTGGTCAGATACAGCTTCAGTGTGGCCGGGTCATCAATTTGCAGACTGTTCAGATACTGTACTATCTCTGTGGTGTTCATCGACTGGTTAAAACCGTTATACAGCAACGGGACACCGGCATTGCCTAAGCCACAGATTAATAAGGTACATTCGCTGCCTTCCAGTTTCATTTGTGACGCTGACTCTGCCAGAAAGACTTCAGTGTCCTGACGGAGTTTGTTCAGGACCGCTAATGAAATGCTGTAATACATGTCACTGGTCAGCAGCTCTGTTTCAAGCTTGTCGACCGAACTGTCATCAATGGATAACCTGCCAATCAAAATATCCTGAAATATCAGCGCATCAGTCCGGCTTGAAAAAAATGGCTGGATCCATTCACTGGTTTTGGGTTTTTCTGCACTAATCACAGCCCGGGTAAAGTTTGCACCAAATGCATTGTCAAATAGTGTGGCCATGTCACTGAGCGGGCTGCAGATATATTTCTTCATGATGATCTCCAAATGATGAGTGGCATTGAATCGCCAGAGGTCGGTGGACAAATCAATGAATTCAATAAGCCTGCCAGAGTGTTGCAGCTATTAATTCCTGAATGAAAATAATGTTGAACCTCAATGGATTCAAATGTTTATTGTTTGTCAGATCTGCTGGTGGATATTGTTTACAACCATGAATACGGGTTGTTGTTAAAAATGATTGGTCAAAGATGGCCGGATCTGTCCATGGACAGAGATGAGTTGGATGATTTGGTCTGTTGATATTCTGCTGTCGAAATTAATTAGTGACAAATTCAAAAAAAATAAAGATGAATTCAAAAGCGCTACATGGCGCTGTGCTGCTAGCATCATTTTCATTTGGACATGGAGAGCCCCGAGTGAATGCTGCAAATGATTTGACCGCGATGTGTTCGGAGGTATTGCCCGGTGTCATCAGCCAGAATAAAGCGATGAAAACGCTGGCGGCCTATCTGGCGAAGATTGCGCTGAGTGATGCGGCTGTATTTCTGCATGGCGAAACCGGCACCGGCAAAGATTTGATCGCCCAGGCTATTCACCAGAAAAGTGGCCGCTTAGGGCGCATTGTCTGCGTGAACTGCGGCGCGATCCCGGAGAATCTGTTTGAATCGCTGTTTTTCGGCCACGAAAAAGGCGCGTTTACCGGGGCCGATAAAAAGCAACAAGGGTTTTTCTATCAGGCTAATTACGGCACTTTGTTCCTCGATGAAGTCGCTGAACTGCCGTTGGTCCACCAGGCTAAGTTATTGCGGGTGCTGGAAAGCCGCCAATTCAGCCGGATTGGCAGCAGTGAAACCGAGGCATTTACCGGGCGAATTATCAGCGCCTCGCACGTCAATCTGGCCGAGCAGGTGCAGCACCGGCTGTTCCGCGAAGATCTGTGGTATCGGATCAATCTGTTTGAAATCACCATACCGTCACTGCAACAACGCCGTGATGATATTCCGCTGCTGGCGCAATATTTTGCCCGCCTGACCAATCGGATCCGCTTTAGTAGTTGCGCCTTGAAATTACTGCAGTTTGCCGACTGGCCCGGCAATATCCGCCAGCTGAAGAACTGCGTTGACAAGCTGGCGGTGCTGGCGGACGGACCTGAGGTGACAGCAAAGAGTATTCAGCAACTGGCGATGTGTGCAGAACATGTCGACTGGGCGGATCGGGTGGCGCAGGAAATTATTGAAATGCCGGTCAGCAATAAACTGAAAACCATCCACGATGCGCTGATCGCCCAGGCGGTCGAGCGCAGCAATGGCAATAAAACCGAAGCGGCACGCCTGTTGGGAGTGCACCGCAAAGTCATCGAACGGCGGCTGGCCCAGATCCAGACCCGCGGTATCGCGGTGCATGAGGTCATGCTATGAGTCAGACTGAACCATCATTGACACCAGCAGACGCCGCCCGGCAACAGCTCCAGCAGCTGCAGGGGGAATCCAGCCAGTTGCTGGCGCAATTGATGCTGGCGCAACAACATAAACTGAGTCAGATGGTCAGGCAGTTGCAACATCAACCAGAGCCGGAGACCGTTGCGGCTGATGATGCACCCGCGGCGACACCAGGCAGTGCAGAAAATACCACGGAAGATCAAGCGACTTTGGCCGGCGTATTGCAATTGCAGCGCGACAATATGGGCAACCTGGACCTGTTGCTGCAGCGCATCCACGCGACGATGCAACGTGCGCTGGTAACAGCTGGTTCAGCGCAGGGAGGCAAACATGAAAACAAAACCGGTGCAGCTGTTTGAAGCGGTGAAAACTGCGGACGGCGCTTATGAATGTCAGCTGGTCAGTGCCGCTGCAACTGATGAACAGGCCGCACCTGCAGCGCAGGATGGTGCCGCCGATCCCGCGACGCAGCAAGTATTTTATCTTGATGCGAATTTGATGCAGGCCGTGTTGCCGGACTGGGCCGCGGAAGCGCAGGCGGTGTTCCTGCAAAGTCTGCACAGCAATGCAGCGGGTGGTCATACCGCATATTTTCAGCAGGTGCATGCCCGGTTTGAGCAGATGCGCCAGTCCTTGCAGCAGCAGTTAGATCAATTCAGCCGCTTTGGTTAATTTCGGTGGAGCCGTTAAATGAGTGTGTCAGTTGCCGCAATCGCTAAATCCACTGTGCAGTTTGAAGCTAATGAGCTGCAAGCCTTTCGTGCTTTTATTGATGTCAGTAAAGCATTAAAAGGCGCGGTGCAAACACAGCAGGATGAGGCCGCGGCCACGTTCAATGAGATGCAGGCTGCGCTGGATAGTCTGCAACAGCCGGTTCCAGCCAGCGGGCAGGCGCTGATCACAGTGCTGGAGTCAGACGCCGCCTATATCAGCGCGCTGCAGGCTGTGACCTTATTGCCAGCCGATGTGAACCAGCCACCGGTGGTATTGGCCTATATGCAGGCATTTTTACAGCAGGTGGAAAAGACGATGGCGCAGCAAGCAGATAACGCAGACAGCGCAGGAGGCGAAGGGTCATGAGTGAAAGCAGTAATGCCGCCGGTTCGGCGCAACAACTGATCCAGCCGTCGGTCAATCAGTCGATTGCGCTGGCGGTACAAAGTGCCGTCGATCTGATGCGGAATCTGAACACCATCGAGACCACGGTTATTGGTGTGGCATCGGCCAGCTGGCTGGCAAACCCGGAAATGACCGCATACAAAGATATTATCGAAAATGCGACCAAAACCATCACTTTTGCCGTCGACAACCTGGCCAAAGTCGGCACTGTCGGTGAAGGAGTGCTGACTGATTTAAAACCAGACTGACAGATCCGCGCGACCTGTGCAGCAAGCTGAGACTAAGGAGAATGTATGACAGAAATCAATCAGGCCATCGGGCAAAGTGTTGCACTGGTCAACGCGCTGACGCTGGGGATGGCGCCGGCGATGGCGCTGGGCAGCCAATATCAGCACCTGGCATATAACGTTGGTCTGGCCGCGCTGAATCAGCAATTTGCCCAGCAACAGGCCAACATCACGCATCAGGCCACGACAGTGGCCAGTGTATTACATAACTGGCGCTGAACCCGGATGCAGCCCGATAAACCAGCACAACCAAACATTGCTGTCGCGCTGCAGACCGTTGCCAGCGGACAGGACCTGCTGCAGCAGGCGCTGGCGCTGTTTGAACTGCAGCATATTCAGCCGGTGGCAATGGCATTCCCTGATGTGATCAGCGCCGGCGGCGTGGCACTGACGCTTCCTGATCCGGCCCGGTTGTTTGCCGAGCAGGAGCAGTTGTTTGCCGGCGTTGACAGCACTGAGTCTGAGTCTGACCCCGGGTCTGTGTCCGGCATGTCAGCTGAGCCGGCGCCGGCAGCCGATGCATCAGCTGATTCTGCCGAGTTACAGGCGATCCGCCAGATGTATGCCGCAGACTGATCCGATGTAACAGCGTTGGCTCCTGCCAAGATGAATGCGCTGATATGAGCTTACTGACGCCGCAAAGCCTGTTGCCTAAAGCCCGGCTGGAGCACGATTTGCAGCTGACGCTGAGCAACAGTGTGACGGGGCAGGTCGCGCTGTTGCAGCAACAACGGCCACGCATTTACCGCGATATGCAAAGCGACTGGTTGGTGCCATACCAGCTGCCACCATTAGCCGGTCCCGCGCAGACGACTGCTGAACCCGCTGTCCCGCCGACGACTTTACCCGCTGATTTACCCTGTTACTGGCAGCAACTGATCCTGCCTGATCGCTCCATTTGCGCTGAACTGGTGCTGATGCGCCATGATCACATTCTTTATCTCAGTTATCTGAATATCTTACCGCCGGATTTTGGTTTGTTCAGTCCACTGTGGCCGCGACAGGCGATGCATTATGCCGACAGCCTGATTGGCGAGACGCTGGGCAACATCGCCGCGTTTGCCCGCGCAGACGGTGACCTGGCTATCGTTTGTACCCTGATTAATCCGAATCTTGCTGCCATTTTTGTTCATCAGCAATTTGTGCAAATCCCCGGCGGTAACCGGATCGTTGGATTGCCGCTGCCGGCCCGGTATGTCCGGCCGTTGCGGAATTTGTAAACGCTGCGCTATTCCGGCACTGCGTCGTGTTCAGCAATCCCGCTGCCGGGCTGTGACTTTGGCCGATGCACGATAGACGGATCAGACCGCCGCAATCAGCAAAGTGGATGAAATGCGCCGCATCATGCTGGCCCCTGCGCTTAGCATTTGGCAAAAAATCATTGAAAAACAAATATAAAACAGTTAGTTACGATTTCTGTCTGCGATGTTTTTCACTGGCACAACCAATGCAATCTTCAGGCAGAGTCCCTGAACACGGATTCGCAAACAACGTACTAGCGGTTCATAAACCATGGAGAAAGATTATGTCGAGTGCACAACTTGTAAATGGCGCGGTCGTCGACTCTGTCACTATTACCAACACAAAAGTACTGGCTGAAGCCCCGGCAATGGCGATGGGCAGTTTGTATCAGACTATCGGCAATTCCGTTGCGATGGCGGCGGCCAATGCGGTCTATGCCCAGCAACAGGCGAATGTGGTGTATCAGGCTTCGACCACCCTTGGGGTGACCAAACTGTTCTCACAAAACTCGTAACCACCCGTTGGTTCTACGCTCGTTCATTGGGAGATTAGCTCATGTCACAACCATGCAAAGTAAACGGAGCCATCGTTGATGCGGTCGCCGGCTCCAATGCGTCTGTCGGTGCTGTTGCACCGGCAATGGCAATGGGAAGTCTATATCAGACGATTGGTAACTCTGTGGCAATGGCAGCGGCAAACGCCGTTTATGCCCAGCAACAGGGCTGGGTCACCTTTCAGTCTGCCGGGACCTTAGGGATCACTAAATTGTTCAGCCAGAACAAGTGATTTACAACGATTAATCCATTCGTAAGTAGGCAGATGCCACTTCAGGAGAATTCATTATGTCAAATGCTCCAGCTCAGCCAACAGTCGTCAACGGCGCTGTGGTCGATTCAATTGTCACTACCAATACCAAAGTGTTAGCCGAAGCGCCGGCGATGGCGATGGGCAGTTTGTACCAGACCATTGGCAATTCGGTAGCGATGGCCGCAGCTAATGCGGTGTACGCGCAGCAGCAGGCTAACGTTGGCTATCAGGCCGCCAGCACTTTGGGTGTGACCAAACTGTTTGCAGATAACAAATAACCGGTTTTTATCAGTGTAAAAGGAGAACACGATGAGTAGCACATCTCAACCAACCGCAGTCAATGGCGCCATTATTGATGCAGTCACTATTGCCAATACCAAAGTGCTGGCCGAAGCACCGGCGATGGCGATGGGCAGCTTGTATCAAACTATTGGTAACTCAGTGGCGATGGCGGCTGCTAACGCAGTGTATGCGCAGCAACAAGCCAATGTGGCCTATCAGGCTGCGACCACGCTGGGTGTCACTAAGCTGTTTGCGCAGAACAAATAATCAAAGCCGCACTCTTTGAAAAGCGCCCGGGCCGGGCGTTTTTCAGGAGGCATTTGCCCTGACCCGCGCACGTTGAGGCGTCGTGACTGTGGCGATGATCATCAGACAGGGAACTATTATGTCCGACACCAATTACATCAAAAGCTCAATGGCCATCAATGACGAAGTGCAAAGTCAGAGCAATGAAACGCTGCAGACGTTGTCACTGGGAGCGCTGGTTAATGCGACCTCGTTGAGCATGCTGAACAACACATCAAACCAATACGCATCACAGACGCTGGCTAATTCCGCGATGGTGCAGGTCTGTAACAAAATTCTGAGTTCATAAACCGGGCCGGTCTATGTATTCATTGATCATTTCAGGAGTCTGCTATGCCCCCGACACCACAGGCTGCCGAGATCTTCAGCTGTCTCAAAGCCTCATTTAATCAGACGGATAACAATGTTCAGGCGCAATGGTCGATTGATTTCAACCGGCAACAAAACTGCTTATTGCTGTCGGTGCAGCTGGGGCCGGCGGACGCGCAGCCGGCTGGCAGTTGTCTGCAAAGCATTATTGATATCGACGGTCTGAACACGCTCAGTGAATTTCTGGCGCAGGTCAAAATGCAGATGGGAAATGCGGGCTGCGCTTAAGCCAGTCCGACGCCGCTGCCACTAACCAATGAGAACCGCATATGACTGATCAAAAACAGCAAACGCCGCCAAGTTCGAAGCTGGGTCTGACGGCGGAAGAGGCCGCCGGCGCATCTATTGCCCAATCTATCGCGCTGGCGGCACAAAACGAAGTAGATGCATACCGTAATCAAAACACCGTGAACATGGTTGCCATGGGAGTGGCGTATGCCAAGTGGCTGCAGAATCCAATGCTGGGTCAGCAATATAGTGAGGTGGTGAAATCGGCACGGCTGAATCTGGATCAGGCGGAGTCGCAGGCGGTGAAAGCCTATGCCAGCAGAGCTGATGCAGCGCCACCACCACCGCCTGGTGGTGCAGCCCCAATGTCCAGCCGCAGTTCGTCAGCGGCGACGGGAACTAATCCGCCTTCAGGTTCGAATCCGCTGGCCGGTAAGGTGTTTAGCTATTTTTTGTCGCCGCCGGCCAAGCCGGACGGCTCGTAACCATTCCTTACTGTCGCCGGAACTTCGCCAGAGGTTACCGGCGACGTGGTTTGATCCTGTTTTTCCTGCTCATTTTAGTGATTGCTCTGCTGACATTGCGGGCTGGCTAATCATTGGCACTGTTTTGCAGCGAGTCCAGCAGATGTTGCATCACACTGCTTTTTGCCGCAGCCCGTTGTTGCTGTAGTGCCGCCTCTGACTGCAGTGCTGTAGATATCGCCGCCAAATCAATGGCTTGCCGGGTTGCTGTCACAGCGTCCTGCGGCGACATCTGTTTTAACCAGCTGGCGGGTTGCCAATACCAGCCAAAGCGGTCAAACACCGCAACCTGTTCATCAGCTGACATCTGTGATGCCTGTTACAGCTGCAGTGCGGGCAAACTGCAGTGGCCCGGTGCTATGCCTTCGCCTGTCGACTCTGGCGCTGCGCTGGCACCAGCTGTCTGCTGAACAATAGAGTCAGCTTTTGGGTCAATCGTTGGGTTAGCCACCGGCAACTGAAGCTGCGGGAAGCGCTGCAGCAATTGCTGATATAACTGCTGATGCCAGTCGAACAGCGTTTTGAGGTTGTTGATTTGTTGTGTGCGCGCCTGGAATTCCTGCTGATAATCAAACCAGTGCTCGGCATCCGCCGGTTGCGGACAGCTATACATTAAATCGATCAGAGCATTTTGCGTGTCCAGATATAAGTGACAAACCTGCTCCGCCTGCAGCAGACCGGTCTGCTCCGGCATTAACTGCCAGCGCTCATTGAACACAAACAATTGCTGCATCTGTGTGGCAAACGCCGACAGTCTGGTCGGGCTGAGGGGTCTTTGCTGGTAAGTGTTGTCTGCCGCAAAGGTCAGGCATTGCTGCAGCAGCGAATTCAGCTGCAGAAAATCAGGGGTGTCGGTTGAGATCATGTCCATTTTTATCGCTCCCTTAGTCATATCGGTTGTAATTCTGCGCGCTATCCGATGCACTGCACTTTGTGGGGCCGGCTGAGCCAGTGTCTGTCTCGGCATGGCCGTGCTTTGCGGCACAGTTTGCGTCGGCTCGGCGCCATTGTTGCTGCGGCGCTTGGTCACAGTAACTATTCAGCTCGCGGTAAAACAAACAGACCTGGCTGAACAATTGCTGACATGCCGCCTGGTGCGCCGGATCTCCATCCAAAGTAGCCAGTGTCTGCAAAATCGGCCCAAACTCAGCAATTAAGCCTTGGACCAACGGCGTGGACACGGCATGGCCATGGCTCTGACAACACAATAAGCTGGCCTGCTTCAGCCAGTGCAGCAGCTGTTCGGCACTGTCGGCTGTGGCATTGCACTGTCTGAGTAGTCGGACGAAAAGGATCGGATCTGTTTGCATAAAACCTCCGCGGGCGGGCGCACGACACTGCGCGCTAAAAGTCAGAGCAGAAGCCAGATACGTGCCAATCAGCTTGCGCGGCAGACGTGGACCGCAGGACTGCCGATCAGCGGGCGCGTAGCAAGCGAACTCAGGGTGGTCCTGTCGGTAGAGCAACAGACTACCGCGTTGCAATACGGTGCGATCCGGCCAGTTGTTCCAACGTCGCGGCGTGTTCTGACCATTGCAGCTATCACTTCTGCTCATCAAGCAGCTCCTGACGGATTTGTTTCGGGCTTTGTTTAAACAGATTTTTAAAGGAGGTGGAAAAATTGGCTTGTAACGGATACCCCATCCGGGCGGAGATCTCCTGAATACTTAAGTTGGTATCAAGCAATAACTGACGGGCTTTTTGCATGCGCTGCAGCCGTAACCAGGCCGATACGCCCATATTCAGTTCCGTTTTAAACGCTTTGGACAGACTGTTGCGGTTGGTATTCATCGCCTTACTGATCGAGCTCAGGGTCAGCGGTTGTTCCAGATGCTGCTGAATATAACGGCAGGTTTTTTCGACCAATGCTTTGGGTTTGCGGTAAAGCGCTGGCAGATTGTCGGATTGAACGCTGTGCAGCAGGCTGTGGCTGGTTTTCTGTTGTTGTGGTGAAAATGCGGTCAATGTTTTTTGCCAGACTTGCATCAGTTGCTCAACCGGTGCCTGTTCCAACGGACCCGTTAAGCGAAATGTGTGACTGTGCAGATGAATGATGGCCGCCGTCTGGGCGCTGGCCGTCAGCACTTGTTGCACCAGCATAAAGCGGCTTTCATCCTCGGTAATAAAAACTGTCATTTTTTTTGGGATTGTGTAATTCAATAAAATCGATGCTGTCGGTGCAAACACATTGATATTCTGTAGTCAGTGAATGCCACCACGGCATCTTTGTTGGTGGATTGTTTGAAATGAAAACCAGAATTAAAGCGTCGTTGTACATAGGAGCCTCTGTTGATGAATTTATTGGTTCACAATCAAAAATAAGATATAAATTTGTCACATATTTGTATTTGTCGGTTTTTCGGAACTAACCGGCCTTTTGCAACAAATATGTTTCATTGCAAGGAACGTTAAACAAAAAAGTATTAAGTTTTCCGCAGTTTTGCCGTGCAATTGTTGGCAACTCGAATCGAGTGTCGCTTTATATCTTTGTGATGAAAATTTGATATATTTTCTAAGCTGCTAAAAACAAAGGCCGCAATAAAGCGGCCTGTTGCTAATTCCTGCCTTCAGCGACGATGTCACTGCAGGACAGTGTCTGTTACAACTCGCTGTGCGGACCAAAGACTTCATAGTGGATTTGGGCTGCAGACACGCCGATTTGTAGCAACTGATTTTTCGCAAACTGCATAAACGCGGCCGGACCACACAGATAAAACTGACCTTGTTGGCGCGGCAGCTGATCTTTCAGTGCGACGAGGTCCATCAATCCCGCGCTGACCAGACCTGTTGATAAATCGTCCGTCGTCACTTGCTGATACCAATAATGCCGCTGCAGATTGTCCTGCAGCTGGGCAAGGCTATGCAGCCGGCTGACGAACGAATGCTGAGTACGGTTTTCACAGGCGTGCAAGAACCAGACTGGCGTGTTGTGGCCGCTGGTCACCAACGTTTCCAGCATTGCCAGCATTGGGGTCAGGCCAACACCTGCCGAGATCAGCACCGTCGGTGCAGGCTCTGGTTGCAGATAAAAATCGCCGGCCGGTGGCAACAACTCCAGCACGTCACCGACCTGAACCTCGTCATGCAGATAATTCGATACCAGACCTGGTTGTGGCAAAGTCTCGTGTTTGACGCTGATACGGTAAGTCTGGCCATTGGCCCGGTCGGACAGCGAATACTGGCGGATCTCGATGTTGGTCGCCAGTGGCGGCTTTACTTTGACGCCGAGATACTGGCCAGGCAGATAATCCAGCACTGGCTGTCCGTCCACAGGCGCGAAGACAAAGCTGCAGACCAGCTCAGATTCCATGGTTTTAGCGATAACTTTAAAAGGTTTTGGCCCATACCAGCCTCCGGTGGCGCTGCGTTTTTCGGTATAGAGTTGCTGTTCACGGCCACTCAGAATGCCTGCCAGCAAGGCATAAGCCGCGGTCCAGGCGTCCGCTACTTCAGCGGTAAAAGCATCAGGCGCCAGTTCTTTCAGCGTGGCGATCAAGTGATGGCCGACAATGTCGTAGTGCTGCGGTTGAATAAACAGGCTGGTATGTTTATTAGCCACCCGTTCCACCACCTCGCGTAACGCCGCCAGATCATCGATATGCCTGGCATATGATGCTACAGCACTGAACAGCGCGAACTGCTGGCGGCCACTGCGTTGGTTACTCATGTTAAAAATATCCAGCAGCTCCGGATGGGCATTGAACATCCGATTGTAAAAATACTCAGTCACGGCGACGCCGGCGCTTTCCAATAATGGCACTGTGCTTTTAACCAGACGGATCTGTACTTCAGTTAACATAACTACCTCTTCATAGCAGGGGGATCTCAGCCCGGCCGGCCATCCAGCCGGGGTGAAGTCAGGATGGGCCAATAGACCCGGGTGAAAATGGCAAAGGCGCCTAACCACAAGCCGGCACTGCTGTACCAGCTCAGTTGTGGTTGTGGCAAAAGTCCGGCACCAGCGCGCAGCAACCCACTGATTAGCACTGCTGCAAAAGCCAGTGCCAGCAAACGGCTGACTTGTAACGGTCTGCCGGTATGGCCCAGTGCGACCCGCGCCATCATCGCCAGCATCATGCCGGCCATGGCACTGATGCCAACCAGATGCAGTGCATCTTTAAATAGGGTCGGGTGCGGCAGCGTTGCCGGTGTGGACAATAGGGCGATGGCCATCAGCGCCAGGCCACAGGCCAGCGCCAGATTGGCAACATGCAAAGACCACAATAACGGCTGCGTCAACAGCTTTGGCGTAAACCAGTAACCAAGGCGTAGTAAATGCAGCATGGCGACCAGCAGCATCAGCCAGCCAGGATTCAGCCAAGACCACCAGATACTGCTGATAAACCCAAGCGCGCCGGCCACTGCACTGACCAAGAGCAACAGATCGAGCCGTGGCGTCTGCGGTTGTGGCGTATTGGTTGCTCTGGCGGTGAAAAACGGGATCACACGACCGCCTAACACGCCCATCAGCACAGCAAACAGCAGGATCATGCTGTGACCGAGATGCAGCGCCTGCAGGTAGTGGCCTGCGGCACTTTGTTGTAAAAACAGCAGGTTGAGCAGGGCCATGCCAGTTAACATCAGCAAAAACTGATAGTTGCGGCGGCTGCGGGCGCGCCAGAGCTGGCGGCTAAGCGCGCCAATACTCAGCAGCCACCAGCTGCTTTGCACCAGCATGAGCAGCAGCAGGCTGTGTCCGGCGCTGGCAAGGGGATCGGTGAAGGCCAGTACTCTGGCACTCAGCCACAGCAGACTCCAGACCAATAACCAGCGGCGATTCAGCGCTGGGACTTGCGTCCAGTTTTGCGCTGCAGTGAGTAAAAAGCCGATGGCAACTAAAGCACCAAAGCCAAACAGCATTTCGTGGACATGCCACAAAGTGCCACTCAGGGCGGCGGCGCCGCGGATAACGCCGCTGAGCTGGGCCAGCCAGATGCTGATGGCAACTACAGCCCAGATCCCCGCCAGTAAAAAAGCCGGTCGAAATGGCATCGCCAGTAAAGGCAACTGTGGTGCGGTTGGTTGCAGGTTGTCAGGGCGCAGCATCTCAACACACTTCCCGTGCCAGGCCGTATAAGGCGATACAACGGCAGACGTAGCAGATTTTAATCAGGGTGGCACTGGCGATCAGCAGCACATGACCGACGACAAGTTGCGGTAGGGAAAATAACTGTTCAAACGGATAACAAATCAGCACTGTCGCAATAAACAGGCAGACCGACAGTAGCAGGCCCCAATTGGCGGCGCGCAATAACGACAGGTAGACCGGCTGATGGGCTAAGCTTGATTCCAGCAACATAAACACCTCAGAACTGATTGATATTGTCTGAGTTATTACAGTTAATGTGCCAACATTTATTTGTGATATAAATCAATGGTTTGTGCTATATTGCTGTATGATTGTTGTCATTATGACTCTTATTTTCAGTTGTCATATAGACTCTTTGGTGTCATTTTGTCTTGACATAAAACATGAGCTCACTGATGAACTCCGACAATCATCTGTTATTAGAAGTGGCATTAGATCTGGCCAACAGTATTAACACTGAAGATCGTTTTGACCGGCTGCTGAGTAGTATCCGCAAAGCGATCCGCTGTGATGCAGTGGCGTTGCTGCGGCTGCAACAGCAGGTTTTGATCCCGCTGGCGATCCAGGGACTGGCCGCCGATACGCTGGGCCGGCGCTTTTTGCTCAGTGAACATCCGCGGCTGGCTGCGCTGTGCCGGGCCGAGGGCGTGTATCGTTTTCCGGCGGATTGTCCGCTGCCTGATCCTTATGATGGTTTATTGCTGGCGCATAGCGGCGAGTTGCCAGTGCATTCCTGTATGGGGCTGCCGCTGTATTCCGATGGCCAGTTGATGGGCTTAGTCACCATCGACAGCATGCAGCCCGGTGCTTTTCAAAGCATCAGTGACCGCACGCTGGCCCTGATCGCCGCGTTATCGGCCGCCACATTAAAAACAGCATTAGAGCTGGCTAAACTATCAATGCATGCGCATCAGGCGCGGCAACTGGTGGAAGAGCTGACGCAAGAAGCGTTGCTCAAAGATGGCGGCGAACTGATTGGCCACAGTGGCGCCATGCAGGCGCTGCAGCAGGATATCAACCTGGTTGCCGGCTCGGATTACACCGTATTAATTCTGGGCGAAAGTGGCGTCGGTAAAGAACTGGTGGCGCGCACGGTGCACAAAAAGTCGGCCAGACACCGTGGACCGCTGGTGCATCTGAACTGCGCGGCCTTACCGGAAACGCTGGCGGATGCAGAGTTATTTGGTCATGCCCGTGGTGCTTTTACCGGTGCAGAGCGCGAAAGACCCGGCAAGTTTTTACTGGCAGATGGCGGCACCATTTTCCTCGATGAAATTGGCGAGTTGCCGCTGAGTATTCAAAGCAAGTTGTTGCGGGTGCTGCAAAGCGGCGAGATCCAGCCGGTTGGCAAGGATCAGGTACAGCAGGTCAACGTGCGGATCATCGCCGCCACCAACCGCGATCTGCAACAGGAAGTGCAACAAGGCCGTTTTCGCGCTGATTTGTATCACCGGCTGTCGGTGTATCCGTTGACGGTGCCACCGCTGCGCCAGCGCCCGGACGATATCCTGTTATTGGCTGGTTATTTTATCGAACAGACCCGGCGTAAGCTGGGCTTACGCCAGCTGAAACTGGCACCTGCCGCGGCGCAGGCACTGCAGGCTGCGGCCTGGCCCGGCAATGTGCGCGAACTGGAGCATGTAGTCAGCCGTGCGGCATTAAAAGCCTCAGGACGGGAAGGGCGTCATGGCATCCTGACGATGCTGGCGGAGGATTTGGCGCTGACATCGGCTGCAATGCCAGTTATTTCAGCTTCGGATGAGATTGTTGCATCGCAGCCGTTGACCGATTTAAAAACGGCGACTGAAGCATTTCAGCGCCAGTTGATCCAACAGATGCTGGCGCAGACCAACTGTAACTGGGCCGAAGCAGCACGCCGCCTGCAACTGGATCGGGCCAATTTGATGCGGCTGGCGAAACGGCTTGGGATCAGCACAGGGCGGGTTATTCAGACTAACAAATCCGGCTGAGCGAAAATGACAAATTCCTTGTCCGAAGTCAGATTATCCGCCGGAAAACTTTGCTATGTTTAGCAATAGGTTATATATCATTAGTTTTGTCAGTTCAGCATCAGGATCGTAGCCGCGCGGAGGGCTCATGAGCAGTTTATTAACCAGTATCGATTCAAAGACCAATATGGTCGGGAAAAACCGGCTTGAGCTGTTGTTATTCCGGCTGAATTCCGCGCAGTTATTTGGCATTAACGTGTTTAAAGTCCGTGAAGTACTGACTTGTCCTGAGCTGTCGGCCTTGCCTGGCGCGCACTCCCATGTCCGTGGCATCGCCCATTTACGCGGCGAGCCGGTGACAGTGATTGACCTGAGTCAGGCGACCGGCGGCCAGCCGGTGTCAGATCTGGCGAATGCTTATATTTTGGTGACCGAATATAACCGTAATACCCAGGGTTTTTTGGTGGCCGGTGTGGACCGGATCGTCAGCAGCAGCTGGGAGCAAATCCATCCGGCGCCGCAAGGCGCGGGCAAAGCGCATTATGTGACAGCCGTGACCGAAGTAGATAAAAAGCTCGTGCAAATTCTTGATGTTGAGAAAGTTTTTAACGAGATTTCACCAGCCGACGAGACGGTCAGTGAAGCGGTCAAAGAAAAATCCAAAGACGTTGATTTTAAAAATCTGGTGGTGCTGGTGGCCGACGATTCGGCGGTGGCGCGTAATCAGGTGAAACGGGCATTATCGGCGATTGGGGTTGAGATCCAGACCGTCAACGATGGCCGCTCGGCACTGAACTGGCTGAAAAACCTCGCTGATGAGATTGGCGGTGATATTTCGCACAAAATGCCGCTGCTGATTTCGGATATTGAAATGCCGGAAATGGATGGTTACACCCTCACTGCGGAAGTGAAAGCTGATGAGCGGCTGCGCAATATTCACATCGTGTTGCATTCGTCGTTAAGCGGCGTATTTAACCAGGCGATGATTGAAAAAGTTGGCGCCGATCAGTTTATCGCCAAGTTCCACCCGGATGAGCTGGTGTCGGCAGTACAAAAATGGATGTCAAACCGGGCGCCAGAGGCTTAGTCAATCAGCCTACGTTGAAAAAACAAAACAGCGCCGGTGAGCGCTGTTTTGTTTCGTGGCCTGGGTTCAGATAAACAACGAGTCGCGTTGTACCTGCACTGGCAGGCTGCCGTCGCTATAGCGCCAGATGCCTTTACACATCACGGCACGTACTGCCAGCGTGGTTTTGTCCAGCAACACTAAGTCGGCATCTTTGCCTGCAGTCAACTCACCTTTTTGTGGCAATTTCAGCACCCGGGCTGGGTTCGTGGTGGCAACGCTAAGCGCCACCGGCAATGGCACACCAAGCCTGATGGCTGCCACCACTTCTTCCAATAAACTCGCCACCCGACCGATGCCCAGACCAATAAATTGATGTTTATCGTCAAACAACGGCAATGATGCATTGGCATCGGACGAAAAAGTGATCCGGCTGCAATCCAGCCCCTGTTGCCAGGCCTGAAACAACGCCTTGGCGCACTGCACTTCACCGGCTGCCAGTTCCTGCACTGTGGTGCTGGTGGTGAAATCGATCCAGCCGCCGGCGTTTAAAAAGGCAAAACCTTGTTCCAGCAGTTGCTGGTTACGATTCATATGGGTCGGATAAAACTGCGTCAGCGGAATATCACTGCTGGCCGCGACGTCCAGCAACAACGCCACACCGGCTGGTGCAGGCCCGACATGTACACTGACGATACCGGCTTTGCCGGACAACATACCGCCAACGCGGGCTTCAGCGGCCAGTTTTTTCAGTTCGTCCGGCGTCGGTTGTGAACTGCGGTGATCGGCAATGGCCACTTCACCAACACCGATAAACTTGTCAATCAGCAGCAAATCCTCGCTGATGCTCGGAAACAAGGTGCGCACCGGGATCTGATAAGAACCGGTATGGCAATAACAGCTCAGACCTTCTTCGGTCAGTGCATGGGCTTTGGCCAGCAGGTTAGTCAGCGTGCGGGTAATGCTGTCAGTGCCTAGCACGCCGACCAGGGTGGTGACACCACTTTTGAATGCATCGTCCGCATTTAACTCTGGTGTACGGGTGCGAAAGCCGCCTTCGCCGCCACCGCCAATGATATGGGCCAGCGAATCGACCAGGCCAGGCACCAGATAACAGCCACTGGCATCCAGTTGCTGTACTGCTGCGCCGTGAATATCAATGCTGGCAGCGATATTCGCGATACGCCCGCCACTGACCAGCACTGCTGGTGTGCCCAAGGCTTGTGGACTGAAAACTTCTGCATGTTGGATCAGGGTGATCATAGGATCCCTCAGTTAAAAACCAATCCAGACGGCTACCGCCATGGCGCTGATACTCATCAGTGTCAGCAATAACCATAACGACCACATCGCTTTGAGCCAGCGGCTGAATTCAACGCCGGCAATGGCCAGCGTCCCCATCAGCGCAGGGGAGGTCGGATAAAATAAATGCGCCAGGCCATCACCGAGTTGAAAGGCCAGCACCGCCGTCTGGCGCGAAACGCCGACTAAATCCGATAACGGTGCCATCAGTGGCATCGTCAGCGCGGCCTGGCCTGATCCCGAGGTGACCAGAAAATTAAATGCACTCTGAAATATCAGCATGCCTTGCGCCGCAACCATCGAGCTGTGGCCGTCAATAGTGCTGGCGGCGTGCTGCAAAATGGTGTTGATGACTGAAGGTTTGGCCGGATCTGTGCCGCCAAGCAGCAACAAAATACCTTGGGCGATACCAACCACCATGGCGGCCGGTAACAGCTGGGCGGCGCCGGTTTTAAAGGCGTCGACATAGTCATTGCTGCGGCCTTGCTGTGGCAAAAACAGCCGGGCTAATACAGCGGAAACACAACCAATCACCAGAAACTGGCTGGCAATCTCGCGCAGGTAATATCCTTGGGTCACCACGCCCCAGACCAGCCAGACCATGCCGGCGGCAAAACACAGCACAATCAGCAGATGCGGCCAGGCGAACTTCTGCTCCAGCGCAAAAGGTTGTACCTGTGCTGTGCCTTGCTGGTGTTTCCGCAGCCGCTCAGCGCGGCTCATCATCCAGATGATATAAATCAGCGTGAACACCAGCCACATCACCATCCGGAAGCCGGCGCCGGACAGTGGCGGTAAACCGGCAATACTCTGGGCAATGGCCACTGAAAACGGGTTCATCCAGGAGGTGGCAAACCCCACCTGAGTGGCGCCGTAGGTCAGCAACACCCCCGTGATAGCGTCGTACCCCAGTAAGCGGACCAGCGGCACCAAAAACACGGCAAAGGCCATGGCTTCTTCACCCATGCCAAATACGGCGCCGCCTAACGAGAAAAACAGCGCCATCACCGGCAGTAATAACCGGGCTTTGTGTTGTAGCCGGTTGATCAGCCATTTCAGCATTTCGTCGATAGCGCCGGTTCTGAGCACAATGCCAAAACTGCCGCCGACCAGCAGGATAAATACCACGACGCCGATGGCGGAGCCGGAGCGGCTGCCAGAGGTCATGCCGTCAAAAAAGGCGCTGAAAAAGCCGGTTTGCTCGCCGGCAGTGAACAGCGGGGCTAACGAGGCTTCGCCCACCGCCTGATAACTGCCGGCCTGCAGCAGATGACGGCCGGTTTCGGCATCCAGCCGGGTTGCAAATTGGCCCGGCGCGAGCAGGGCGGTGAGTAATAACGCCAGCAGCAACACGCCAGCGACGATGAGCAGCGTATCGGGCATCTGCCAGCCGCGGCTTGGGCTGGCAGGTGCTGATGAGGAGGAAGATGGTTGCATCGGGTTATCCTTTGGTTGCAGTCAACTGCAGACTAAGCGGCTGCGCGACATAATGCCAGCGGCCGTCACTGCGTTGACAGGCCGCGACTTGCCCCTCATGACCAAGTTGCCAACGTACGGAAAACCCTGGCTGCACCAGCGGCGCATAGGTATCTGCGTCGACCTGAGCGGCCGGCAGGCGCGGCGGCGTGCCACAAGTTAACTGGCCCTGATACTGCACTGCGTTGTTTTGTCCCGCGCTGCCTGGTCCCTCGCTGTGAGATGTTTTGCTGCCCGGCAGCCAATGCAGCGTATCACCCGGTAACAAGCGGCTGACACGCAGGCCCGCTAAGTGTGCGGACCCTGTATTCAGGGCTAAATCCCCCCTTGCGGCTGTGCGGTCAATGATCCAGACCGCGCCACTGCCACGGACTTCCAGCATGGCTTCCTGACCATTGCCGTCCTGATCCCGGGCAAAACGGGCGCGCAGCACTGTGGCTTCATCAACGCCAAAACCTGCCGGCGCTTTGGCGTCTTGCACCAGGCGCAATAAACGGCCTTCGCGGTTGCGTTCGCGAAAATGCGTGTCGGCAATCCCCAGGCTGAATAGCTGCAAACCGCCTTGTGGCCGGTAGGTCAGCTGTTCGTCTGCCAGCACTTTGCCGCAGCTTTGGGTCAATCGGCACAAGGGTGCGTCGATATCATGTGCCAGCGCGCCATATTGCAGCGCATGGCTACTGCGACCACCGCTAATCATCGCGATATCCGCAAGCGGCCGGCCAGATTGCACCGCATTGCCGGCGCTGGAACCGCCGAGCGGCACTGCTTCAAAACGAACGCGCTGTAGCAGCCGTTCAGTCAGCGCCAGCCACTTGCCGTCAGGGCCGGTCAGGGCGCGTAACGTCAGCGATTGATCGCCGCCATTGATAAACACCACATCGGCCTGTTCCACTAAAGCGGCCATTGCTTTGGGATCGCGGCACAATTTTTGTTGTTGTGCGGCCAGTTCCGGGTAACGTTCAGCGCGGCGCAGTTGACCGGAATGTTTTAACCGGCCTGCTTCAATCGCGTTGCAATCCCAGGGCTGTGCTTGCTGACTCAATGCTGGTTCCAGCGGCAGCCAGTCGACATCGGCGCCTGCGGCCTGAAACAGTTGCTGATAATAATCGACCCATTCATAGGGGTTGTAAGAGGACGCAGTGATCAGCAGCAGCCGGGGCTTCTGCGTCACCGGTGTTTGCGGCTGACGCAGCTGGCGGCGTTCGCGCGCCGAGGCGATAAAGCCCTGGAACAAATCCTGCGTGACGGCATAAGTGCCGGGCCAATACACCGCCATCCGGGCGGTGCTGCCGTCTGGGCGTTGCGGCCGGATCTCGCAGCTGTCTTCAATCGCACTTTGTTCATCGCCGTTCAGTTTGAGCTGATCTGCGAGCTGCTCCAACTCCGCGGCACTGAGGATTTGATTCTGCTTCGCGCTCAGTGCCTGCAGCACCTGAAGACGCCGGGCCTGTGGCGCTGCATCAACCGGCCAGTGCGGCAGTTGTTGCAGCAGCTGCAGGCTGTTTTTGTCGCAACGAAAGGTCTTGCTGGTTTGCGCCTGCTGCCCGGCAAAAAACTGCTGTGCTGCCTGCTGCTGCGACACTTCGCAATATTCAGGTTCGACGCTGGAACAAATGCGCTCGCCGCCGCCAAATAACCATAACTCTTTGCCGGGCAAAGCCTGCGCCGCAGCGGCTGCCTGAAATGTGGCGAGCAGCAAAAGTGACAGCGCCGGCAACGCCAAAGCGTGCCGCTTCAAAGGAACTAACATGAGAACTCCGGAAAAAAGACCAGCCGCCGCGAAGGCAACAAAATGCGGCAGCTGGTGCTTGTTAAAACGAATAACGGGCGGTCAGGCGCACCGATCTGGGCGTCTGATAGTTCAAGTCATGCAGGAAGTTCGGGTTACGTCCTGTATCCTCGAGCGACACATCGCCTTGTTCGTCGTACTCGGTGACTTGCTGACTATTCAGCAGGTTATACACCTGCATTTGCAAACGCAGCCCTGGAACTTTCACCGGTTGATAGGTCAGACCGGCGTCCAGCGTGTAAGTCCAAGGTGTACGGCCGTACTGTCCGCGTTGCGTCAGTGTTTGCTCACCGGCTTCATTGCGGCAATACAGGGTCGAAGCGGCATACCGTTCAAACACTTCATATTCCGGGTCGTCGACATCAAAGGCCGGGTAACCAAAACAGCTGACGGGCCGACCGGATTGCACCGCCAGATTGGCCGAGACTTCCAGTTCGTCGGTCAGTTCATAACCGCCAAACACCTTGAAGCTGTGGCGGCGGTCGTTTGACAGATAGCCGTTGGTACCATCAACAAACATTTTGTGGTCGAAGTCGTTGGTCAGGCCGGGTGATTCTGCTTCAAGGAAGCTGTTGACCAGTCCTTCGGCATTGCCTTTGCTGTACGCCAGCGTGTAGCTGCCCTGCAAATACCAACCATCACTGCGGCCGCGTTCAAAGAAAAATTCCAGCGCTTTATAGGTGCGTTTGTATTCTTCCAGCTGCAGATAGTCGTTGGAGACTGTGACGCGTTTCAGTTCACCGTCGCCGGCAACATCCATATCCATCTGCAGGTCGCGGCCCGGGTTGACGATAATGCAGGTGGCCAGGGTGTCGGCGTCAAAATCGTCATAACCCTGATCGGCGGCGAAGTCGATAAAGGCCTGACGGCCGCAATAATCGTCAACGCCGTTTTTCACTTCCCGGGCGATGGCTTTGACTCCGCCGGTCCAGCCGTCAAACAACTCGCGCTGATACCCGACAATCAGTTCGTCCTGCAACATCGGTTCTAAGTCAGCAGAAGCAACCGTGGCCGGATCCGGCGAAGTGTTGCGGCCGCTGGTCAGCGTATCGCCGAGTTTTTGCCCGAGCTGGCGTGGCGCCTGTGTCACCGGATCGACAGTGCCGTCATACAGATAATATTCGGTGGTGACATATCGCCAGTTCGACGCCCGAACGTTGGTATTGGCGGCGATTGGAATAAAATAACGGCCGGCATTGGCAAAAACTTTGGCGCTGCTGTCTGAATTGACATCCCAGGCGAAGCCTAAACGCGGCGCCAGCATATCTTTAGCATCGACAAAAGACACACCGTCGCTGTTCAGGTTGTCAAAAGATTCATTGCGTAACCCGGCGTACAGCATCAGGTCATCAGTGACATGAAAACTGTCTTCAAGGTAAATCGCGTCATTTTTCACTTCATAACTGCCTGAAGGCGAGCTGCGGGTGCGCTTGCGCACCACATGGGCGTCTGGTGCCACGTTAACACCGTTCCAGCGGTCCGCGAATGGCAGCGGGGTGTAGCGCCGGTAGAACACACCACCGGAGTATTCGGCACCGGCGCGGTCAGAAGTGAAAGTCTCGCTGTCATAACCAAACCTGATGGTGTGCGCGTCTAACGTCCATTCGCCGTCGATGCGCAGCGCTTTGCGCTCGTCTGTATTGGGGCCAAAACCGGCTACGCGTACATCAATTTCGTTCCAGCAGCCGACGTTAATCTCAGCGTCGTTATCCTGATCATAGATGTCAACCAGCGGACACTCGTTGCCTGGCAGCGGGTCAGGTGTCACATAAGCAGCGTCGGTTTTCAGATAGCCGTACATCACACCTAAGTTAAAATTGTCAGTCAGCTGGCCGGTGTATTTACCGATGAGGATATTGCCGCCGTCGCGTTCCTGATATTGCGTGCGTAAATTGCCATGCTGGCCGGTATAAAATTGTTTTTCCGGATTGCGGTATAAGGTGTAATCAGTTTTATTGACGTTGCGGATACCGGTCAGCTCAAAAATATGGCTGTCGGTGATATACCAGTCCAGTTTCAGTAAAGCATTCGGGCTGTTGTTGTCGGTTGCTGTGCTGTTATCGGATTCAAAATAGTCAGTGCTGTGTTTTTTACCTTCAACCAGACCGTAGATAAACAATTTATCCTGAATAATAGCGCCGCCACCGCCGACGCTATACACCAGCTTGTCTTCTTCGTCATCTGAGCGATAAGCCGAATAATAGCTGTTTTCACCCGGCGCTATGCCCGGCACTTTGCTGACGACATTTTTGCCATGACCGGCGAGACTGGCCGGGTCCCAGACCACAGAGCTGGTAAATTCCCAGTCATTGCTGCCGCGTTTGGTGACGATGTTGATGACACCGCCCAAAGCGCGGCCATATTCAGCGCCATAACCACCGGTTTTGATCTGCTGTTCACCGATGGCATCAAACGGCACTTTGCCGTAAGACAAAAAAGTGCGGGCGTTGGTGACGTCAAAGCCGTTGATGTAATAGCCGTTTTCCGCAACTGAAGCGCCACCGAATGAGGCCAGATTGCCAAAGCCACTGTCGCCGCGCACTGTACCAGGCGCTAACAAAGCCACGTCAGAAATATCACGGCCGACCGGCAACATTTCCAGCTGTTCGGCGCTAAATACGGTACTGGATTCAACAGAAGACGTGTCAATCGGGTTGATGGCGCGGCCTTGTACGGCAATGCGTTCAATATCACCTTCAGCGAAACTGACCGGCGTGCCGGTGCCAAGCGACACTGTGACTTCACGGGCGATACCGGCGTTTTCCACTTTATAGCGGCCGCCGGGTAACTGACTAAATTGGAAACGACCGTTTTGGTCGACCTGGATTTGCCGTTTCAGCCCGGTATCCAGATTCTGCACCGTGACAGTGCTGCCTTTGGTCGCCTGACCAAAAATCGAGCCGACGGACAAATCTGCCTGAGCGGCAGGGGCCAGCGCCAGTGCGACCAGCGAGGCCAGCGCGGTTTTTTTGAGAATGTTCAAACTGTTGCGTTGCATAGGATCTCCAGCGTTGTGCCTGTCTGTGCTTGCCTGATATTTATTGATCTAACCGCCCGGACGGCGCAAAACGTCTGGTACGGGGCAAACCAAGCCTGATATTAGTGGTCAATATGGGGATCAGAAATATCCACTTAGGGATAGAACATAGGCCGGAGTCAGGCGGTAACTGAGCTTTCCTATTGCTTAAGGAATAGACAGTCGCTGTAATGCGGCGGTCACAGTGCCGCAATCGGCTGACTGGGCTCTTGTGCCTGCTGGTAAATGTGCAGCGGATCTTCCGGCAGCCCTGGGCGGGCAAACGGAATACAGTTGATAAATAACGAGAATAATTCGGCTTGTGAGCCAATCTCCAGTTTGCGGTAAATGTTCTTACGGTGGATTTTGACGGTGCCGTCAGAGGTCTGCAGTTTCTCCGCAGTCAGTGCAGAGGAATAACCGCGCAGCAGGTACCACAACACGTCGCGCTCGCGCGGCGTCAGCAAAGAGCTGGCAAAATTACTCAGTGTCGCTTCAACCTGTAAATGGGTTTGGTCGGCACTATTGGCCAGCGGCAGTGGCGTGGCCAGCTGATGATGGCGCAGCAATGCGGCGTCGAGAACCGGCATCACCATATTCAGCGCCTGCACATCGGCACGGCTAAAGGTGTTGCTGTTGATATTACGTTGCATGAAAAAATTCAAAGCGGTGTTGTCGTCAATGCGCCACAACACATCAATCGAATCTGCCACGCCAATTTTGCTGTAAAACGCCGTGTAATAACTGCTTTGGTAAAAATCATCCGGCGCGACATCCGCCAGCCAATAGGTGCCACTGGCACAGCCTTTTAAAAACAGCTGATATTGTGGGTCGAGCGCATATGGCCCGGTGGAATAAATGTCGGCGTGCAAACTGCGGTCAAACGGATGGAAACGATGCAACAGGCTTAACGGTTTTTGCTGGCGGTAGAACACCAACAAACCACTGGAATCAACCGGACAGACAGCTTCAAGCACATCCAGCACGGCAGCAAAAAAGCCCGGTTTGCCGAGCTGTTGCCACAAAGTTACCTGTGCTTCCAGCATGCGTTGATCCCAAATCAGCGCCAGCGAGCCCCGATGATAAACTTCCGATTTTGCGCGCACCGTGCCTCCCTGTCGACTGCTGTGAATGAGCCGCAATTGAAGCATTACCTTAACGTTTTTTTTGCGTTGTGCCTATAAGCCAAAAGGCGTGGTTGAGATGAGTGTTTTGAATTTGTCGTCTGGCAATATCTATGGCAGCTGTCGGTTTAATGGCGATGTGAAGCGGATGCGGCAAATACAGGCGGCAATGTGGCCGCCTGCATTTGCCTGCCAATGTATTTAACTCCGGTTGCTGTCAGCTGACCAATTGGTCGGCAAGACCAGCGTGGGATGTCCTGCTGGAACAATAATCGGTTAATCACGTTCTCTGGAGTCACACAGCCCTTTGCCAATACAAAATGGCGCCTGAAATACCTGGATATCAGACTGATTGTCCCGAATAGTGACACCACCATGACTCAATGTCATTTCGAGAAAAATCCGGTCTCCGACATTTTTATTCTCAAGGGCGCGGATTGGTACTATCACATCAGGCCGGTAATTGGCGTTGTACTGTACCGCTTCGGGCACTTTTACCGCCATGTCAAATCCCAGTGACTCGACAATACGGGTTACCAGCCGCTGTGCCTCTTCCTGTAATTTTTTGATAATTTTTGGGGTGATTTTATCCAGTACTTTCAGAATGTAAGGCAACTTTACATCCACTGTGACCACCGGATTCAACTTTTCCCGACCCGGTTGTGCATACAACCGTTTGGTAAATACATTGTATTTGCCATACAACTTCATATCGTCCAGGCGAAAGGTCACATAAAGATTAATAATCGAGTCGGTCATTTTCGCGTTGGCTTCCAGGCCAAAGTTGTCAAAAGTGACCGGAACAAAACCTTCGTTATCTACTATGCCGTCAATTAGCAAATGGATCGAGCCGTTATATCGGGCGTCGAGCCGGACGATTTTGTCCATATTGGCATTCGCCTGAAAATTGTAGAATTCCTGTGTCATGCTTTCTCTAAAATTGTCGACGATATAACTGGTTTGCTCTGCCGCAACACTGTGCAGCTCGTTGTAGATCTGTTTCGGATAACTGTCTCTGGTCGTGATGCCTTGGACATGACATTCTCGATTGGAAATCAGCACAGGCCACATTTCATATTCTTTGGGTTTAGTTTTCAGTGGATCAACAATGTAGGCTTTTACTTTGACGCATGATTGGGTTTGCGGAATACCGGATGCTGAGCTTGTTGCTGCTGTGGACAGCGCCGAAAACATCGCGAGTCCCGCCACACCAGCTGTATAGCTCAATCGACCTGTTCTGTTAGTCATGAAAAAACTCCATTTAATTTTAAGGGGGCAAGTTACAAATTGAACTGAATAACAGCGATTCAGATGCCGAAATATTCAGTAATGCCAGCTTAAAGGAAGGTCGTAGTGAGCAGATGTCTGATATTTATATGTAATGAATTTATAAAATATTTGTAATTGATGAAGTCGTTTAAGCAAATTCTGCCATCGTAAAGCAGTTTATTCCGACCAATTGCCACAACAGCTACGGGAGTGTGACTTTGTCATGACAGGTTGGTTTTGCGCAGCGGTTGGATATCAGCTTTGTCGCTGAATCTGCCAATGGGTAATTTGGTCGTCGTTACAGCTGTTTCGTCACTCAACAGCGTAAATACAGCAACTGATTTTTGTCTTCGCGGGATTTAAAGACATGCACTGCAGCCAACTTGCCAGGAGTTACATGTTGCCAGCGGATTCTTCACTGACTCTGACAAAAAACGGCAAAGGTACACACCTTTGCCGTTTCCACGATCCTGTTGATTGCACTTTACCGGATAATGCTCTGCATATTGGTAAAGACACAGGTGCAAGCTAAAAAAGCAGTGCGACCAGGATGATGATTGGGATCGGGATCCCCAGTACAAACAGTAGTATCGAACGCATCACAATCTCCTTAGATTAAACCGGTTGCTTCATAAGTCGCGCTGACGTCCACCGAAAACAGCCATCAGACTTGCGACAAATGCTCCAATCAACAGCGTGGCTGCCATCCAGAGTGCGCCGTATGCGGATGCTTTGCGTGCTTCGTCAACGGTTTCAAGCGCGATGGCTTGCGCCTTTTGCACTGATGCCAGTGCATCAGAGAAGACCATCGATACACGTTGTTCTGCATCCTGCTGACTGAGCTGCGTGCGCTGCGTGATCAATTGACCGATGTAGCGCACGTCCGCTTGCGGCAGGTTTTCGTTCAACAGAGCCCGGCCGAAGATCCGCGTGACTTCGCCTGCGGGGATCTCCGATTGTGGGGCACCGGCTACACCTGTATTGTCGGCACGGAACATCGAATCAACAAAGTACCCGATGGAGCCGGTGATTCCGTTTTTTTCGTCTGTGCCAGCAGCACCGCCGGTTAACATCAATGCGGTGTTGCGGGCATTGGTGGCTGCCACCGACTTTGTTGCCGATCCTGTTTCGCCAATGACTGCCGCGCCTGCACGGATGCCATTTCCGACCGAACCGAGCACAGACGTTAACAGCGCCGCTGTCAGTAATGAAGCGACAGCCCAGGTCAGAAAGCCATGTGCGGTGTCGCGAAAGTACACTTCATCCGAGTGTACTTTCAGCCATCTGGTGCGCAGGCGTCCGGTCAGATACCCGCCCATACCGGATGCAGCCAATTGGGTAAAGCTTAGCCAGGCGATCGCGGTAAAACCAAGCGTACTGGCGCTGATCCCCTCCCGGTTCCACGGCGACACGACAGTGAAACCCAGCCCGGTGCCGAGGATCACTAAAAACAGTGACAATGCGGCGGCCGCGGCGGCGCCGGCGAATATAGCATTCCAGGATACTGCACTACTGCTGCGCGCTATAGCTGTCATACCTGTTGAGATGCTGTGTGCTCCAATCTGATCCTGCTCTAAGTGAATTTCCGACATCACGTTCTCCGATATAAAGTTGGTAAAAACAAGCTTAGGCGTATCCGCAGCACAGGTCGGTTCGCCAGCGCACTGATGGTCCGGCAGGGAAAATCGTCTGCCGGGGGCCACGTCGTTTTGGGTCTGGGTTAAAAAATTAGAATCAGTGTCCGGATTTCAGCATGTCATCCCGTTGTTGCTCGGCCCGGGCGGCACCAATGGCAGTTTCGACTTTCCTGACCTCTTCCGGCGGCGGCAGGACTGCCGGTAAGCCCAGCGATTCAATCCATAACTCACGGACAAATCCCCGGGTGTGCAGGAGGTGATGCTCTTCTTCCTGTTCTACTAATTCAAAAGCAGCCAGTAGTACCGCAGTTTCTGCCCCCTGACCGTGTGTGGCCAGGTGACCTATCAGTTCCCAGTTTTGCAGGTCCTTGGTTTCCGCCAGCACCACACATTCACCAGCCACCAGCTGTGCGGTTGCGGCATTGCCGCGGGTTTTGGCCAATTCCATCGCGCCGAGCAGCGACTGACCAATGTGGGCCACTACTTCACGGCCCGGTGTCATCTGTTCCGGATCCAGTTTTAATTCCGCGAACAACGCCAGCAGGATCTGCTCATGGGTAGTGGTTTGCTCCAGGTATTCTTCCCATTCGCCTTTTAAATCTTCATTGAGTACAGCTGACAACGCGGCCTGGTAAATTTTTATGCCGCCGCGCTCTGTCTCCAGTGCCTGGTACAACAATTCATGTAATTGCTTTGTGCTATAGGTCTGTTTTTTCATCGCGAGCTCCTTGAGTTGGTCGGTGATTTCCGGTCTGACAGCGCGCCGACAGTCGCGCTGCATGAGGGCAGGGCGCTGGCGCGTCCGGGATAGCGATGTGCTGCTATCGCCGCGATAAATGCCGGTGCGATCCCAGCGGCTCCTGTACTTTCTGCCAGCAGGATCCCATTGCTTTGGTCCGTAGCCGCAGCAATGCCGGCGAGTGCCAGCAGCTCTCGTCCGCTGCCGAGCGCCAGGATGGGTTTGCCATGGCGGTACAGCTCACAGATAAATGTCCGGGTGTGCCGATTGTCAGCCAACGCCTGCACGGCAGCGCTGCCATCCGGTAATACCAAAGCGTCAAACAATACGGATGGGGCATTTTCCAGCGATTTGTTGGCCTCGACTGCGCCGGCCGGACAGCCGGCAAAAACACCGATGTGCGGCCCGATAAAATGCAGCACGGCACCGGCATCTGTCAGCGCACTATGCAGGCCGATTAACGACGCATGGTGTACACCGTTGTCTGTCAGCACGGCGATTTGCCGGGTACGGATGCCGCATTCGCCGGGCAGCGCCAACAGTGACAAGGCTGGCGAAGCCGACACTTCGCCAGACTGCAGTTGTGTAATGGCCCGGGGCATTGCTGCAGGCACTGCCATGCCCAGCCCGGCGGCAATGTCTGCCGCCAGTGCAGTTGACACATTGACCAGCGAAGACAACATCCGTAACCGGATGGCCGGAACTGCCACTTTGCTGAGTTCAAACCGGAATGCGGCGGCAATATGCGCCTGCTCCTCCGGGGTCTGACTATCAAAGAACAGGGTGGCCTGCAGATAATGTTCAGCAAATTTCTCTGGTTTGCCGCGGACTTTGTCAGCGTGAATGCTCTGTGGAAAGGAGCTGAAGCCATTGGCACTGCTGTGGCCTGTGCCGGTCTGAAATGGACAACCGCCCGCCAGTGAGTTCGGCTCGTATGCGACCCGGCCACGGTGGATCGCCTGGCGATGCATGCCATCCCGTTGGTTGTTCTGGACTGAAGTTAACGGCGCATTCACCGGGATCTCGTGAAAATTAGCGCCACCAAGCCGGCTGATTTGGGTATCGACATAGGAGTGGATCCGGCCAGCCAGCAAAGGATCATTGGAGAAATCGATGCCGGGAATGATATGAGCAGTACAAAACGCGACCTGTTCGGTTTCGGCGAAGAAGTTGTCCGGATTGCGATTGAGCGTCAAACGTCCCGCAGGCAGCAGGGGAATCAATTCTTCCGGGATCAGCTTGGTCGCATCCAGCACATCAAAGCTGAAGGCTTCAGCTTGTGCTTCAGTAAAAATCTGCAACCCCAGTTCCCATTGCGGAAATTCACCTGATTCAATCGCCTCCCACAGATCGCGCCGGTGAAAATCCGGATCGGCGCCGGATATTTGTACCGCTTCATCCCAAACCAGCGAATGGGTCCCTTGCAGGGGTTTCCAGTGAAACTTGCAAAATACGGATTGGCCCAGGTCATTGACCAGGCGAAATGTATGCACGCCAAAACCCTGCATCATCCGGTAGCTGCGGGGAATACCGCGATCGGACATCAGCCACATCAGCATGTGGGTCGATTCTGGCATCAGCGACACAAAATCCCAGAAGGTATCATGCGCCGACGCCGCCTGCGGCATGCCATGGTGAGGTTCCGGTTTGACGGCATGCACCAGGTCCGGAAATTTCATCGCATCCTGGATAAAAAACACCGGTATGTTATTGCCGACCAGATCCCAGTTGCCTTCGTCGGTATAGAATTTGACGGCAAAGCCACGGGCGTCGCGCGCAGTATCTTTTGAGCCCCGTTCACCAGCGACCGTGGAAAAACGCACGAACACCGGCGTGATTTTGCCCGGCTCGGCGAAAGGGGCCGCCCGGGTGTATTTGGTCAGGCCTTCATACGCTTCAAAGTAACCGTGAGCGCCAGAACCACGGGCATGTAATATCCGCTCCGGGATACGTTCATGGTCAAAATGCGTGAGTTTTTCCCGCAGTACAAAGTCTTCCAGTAAGGTTGGGCCCCGCACACCTGCAGTTAAGCTGTGCTGATTGTCACTGATGCGTACGCCCTGGTTGGTTATCAAAGGCTGATCGCTGCCATCGACCCGAACCCGGTTCATCGCTGTTGTCATGGCATTGATACCAGATCGCGCAGCGCTGCCGGTTTTTGTCGTTCCGCTATGTTCTGTTGCAGTGCTGGCGGTCAGCACCGCAGCATCAGTTTCTGCTGTGATGCCGGGGGCTGCTGTGACGCTCTGGTCATCACCATAGCCAAGGGACTTGTTGCTGTTGTAAACAATGGCACTGGCCAGCCGGTCGCTGGCTTTGGCTTGTTGTGCCACGATGTCATTTGTTGTCAGTACCCCATCATTTTCAATCGGAGATGCTGCGCTGAGATCGCCAGGAGGCTGGTTTTTGGCTGTTGTCGGTTCAGCCGGCTGTTTGTGCATTGCCATCGTGGTGCTCCGGTAAAGTAGGGGAAATTGGACTTTAGGCATACCGCGCACACCAGTCGCCGTGACCGATTCTGTAAGCTGTGGCTGGTATAGTCTGTTCGTTATCGAACTTGCTGTGGTGCGGGCTCTGTTGAAGTTGTCCGCATTGGCATTGGCATTGGGAGTGTGGCCGCAGACAAATAGCCAGTGACAAGGCGGGCGCAATGCATAGCGCTTCGCGATGTTGCGTTGGCTGGTTGAGTGGTGTTCAACAGATGTTATGCTGGCAGATTTGCCTGACGGGCTGTCTGATGCAGCGTGCTTTATATTCTGTTAATAAAAACAGCGGCCGGGGCCGCTGTTGTTTCAGCAATGTTGGCGGATGTTTACTGACAGGACAAACTGGCTTTATCAGCCAAACCCGGCACCAGGCGGATATCCGATAGCTGAACTTTGTTGGTCGATTTACTGCTTAACACAAAACTTTGCTGCACTTTGCCAAAGTCAGTGCCCTTAAAGCAGGCGAGGTCAATACTTAGTGTCTGCCAACCGGTTTTGCCTTTCAGTAGTGGCGTCAGATCCACAGTGCCGCCACATTGTTCACCACAACCGAGGCCGAGGCTCAGTGCCTGCACGGCCTGCAGCGGATTGATTTGCAGTTCCAGTACCGCTTTGCTTTCACGATAACCCCGTAAATCGCGTGGGAAGTTACTGGCCAGCGCCACTGCGTTGTCAGCTTTGCCACCAAAGCTGATTTCACGGCCATCTTCCTGTACACGGCGGTCGATAGATTTGAAGCTCAGGTCGCCAAGCGTCTGTACATTGGCGGTCACTGCTGCCATCTGGCTGCCGCTGCTGAGCCAGAATTGCCACGGTGCTTTGGCGGCGCGTTCAAATAACGGCAATGGCGCCTGGCTGCCGTTGCCGCCAGCGGCTTGTTCCGACAGCGGTTTGCTGAGCGGGCCGCTGTCTTTGCTGGCATAACTTAAGCCAAAACCATAAGGTAATAACGGCGTTTGGCCATCGCCCGAATTGACTTTGAACTGAGTCGGATGTTGTGGCCAGCTGTAGCTCAGCTTGCCCTGGAAGTTATATTGCACTTTGCCGTCGGCGGTTTTCAGTAAGACGTCGGCGATGCCGGCGCCTTCGCTACCCGGTAACCAGGCGGCAACAAAAGCGTCGGACTGATTCAATTCTGGATTGACCCACAGCGGCCGACCACTCAGGAACACACTGACGACCGGGATCCCTTGTTGTTTCAGTGATTTTAACAACGCTAACGCAGTTTTATTGCCACGCTGGAACTCAAAGTTGTCGATGTCACCGTTGCCTTCGGCATAAGGTTCTTCACCAAACACCACCACAGCGACATCGGGTTTTTGCTGGAAGCTGCCGTCTTTTGACAGCATGACCTGGCCACCGGCCGCTTTCACCTGTGCAGCAAAGCCCTGATAAATCGAGCTGCCGCCCGGGAAATCAGTATTCACATTGCCGGTACCTTGCCAGCTGATGGTCCAGCCACCGCTTTGTAAACCGATATCATCGGCGCCAGGGCCTGCCAGCAGGATCTTCGCTTTCGGTGACAACGGCAGTAATGATTGATTATTTTTCAGTAATACCAGTGATTTACGTACAGCATCACGCGCCACAGCGCGGTGCGGGGCAGCACCAATTAATTCAGTTTTACCGGATAAGGCGCGTTTGGCCGGACCTGGCCGGTCAAACAAACCGGCGCGTAATTTGACACGCAGGATACGCCGCACCGCATCGTCAATCCGGCTTTGCGCAATCTCGCCACTTTTCACCTGCGCCAGCAGATTGTGATACAGCGGTTTCCAGGCACTGGTCGGCACCATATAAATATCAAGACCGGCATTGGCCGCTTTGGCGCAGTTTTCATTACTGCACCCAGGGATCTGGCCGTGGCCATTCCAGTCGCCGACCACCAGGCCGTCAAAACCAAAACGCTCTTTAAGCACTTGGGTTAATAAATACGGACTGCCGTGGTTTTTCTCACCATGCCAGCTGTTAAACGATGCCATCACTGTTTGCGCGCCGGCCTGCAGGCCACCAACATAACCCTGGGCATGGATATCGATGAGCTGTTGTTCGCTGGCGATATTGTCGCCCTGATCGACGCCGCCTTCAGTGCCGCCATCACCAAGGAAATGTTTGACGGTACTGATCACATGATGGTCGGTCATAAAGTCACGGCCGGGTTCCCCCTGCAGGCCCCGCACTATAGCAGCGGCATAATCCCGCACCAGCGTCGGCTCTTCGGCATAACCTTCATAAGTGCGGCCCCAGCGATCATCCTGAGGGACAGCCACGGTCGGCGCAAAGATCCAGTCGATGCCGGTGGCGCGCACTTCAACCGCCGTTGCGCGGGCGATTTGCTCAATCAGTTTGGGCTCACGCGCAGCACCCAACCCGATATTGTGCGGGAAAATGGTTGCGCCAATGACATTGTTGTGGCCATGCAGGGCGTCTGTGCCCCACATGGTCGGAATAGAGCTGCCGTCCTGACTGGCATCAATGGACGCCTGATACAACGCATCTGCCAGTTTAATCCAGTCGGCCGGTGTGGCGTGTTTATTGTTGTCGGGGAAAGCGCCGCCGCCATTCAAATAAGAACCAAAACCATATTTACGCATGTCTTCGACGGTGATATCGCGGATCTCCGGCTGGATCATCTGGGCAATTTTTTGCTCCAGCGTCATGCCTGCCAGAATTTTCTCCAGCCGTTGTTCCAGTTTTGTGTCCACAGGCACTGCAGACGTCAAAGCTGGCCAGCGTTGAATATCCCGATCTGTTGTGCCTGCACTGCCTGCATTCGCTGCGGTGCTGCCTGCGGTCAAGGCCAGAGTCACCGCCAGCGCCACAGGAGCAATCCGGCGGCGCGAGGGCAGTGCGGTGAGTTGGAATAAAGCTGGCAACATAAAATCAGATCCCCGTGCAATAGGCGGCGCAGAGGCAGGCTGCCGCGGGCAGTACTGCTAAAAAGGCCGGTAAATGAATAATTGGAAGCGCTTACAGATATAGCATCGTTTTTGTCGGGGGCCAAGTGCTATTTCCGCCGGGCTTTGGCTCAAGCCCTCGGCAATTGGCGTGTTTTGCTGTGCATAATGTAACCGGTTACTGGTATATAAAACCATAATAAACAATGAGATAGTATGGGTTACGTTTTTTGTATTGACGCATTATAAAAAATCAACTAATGTCCTGAAAGCGCTTTCAGAAGTGTGTCAGGGCAGTATCAGCACCAAAGAAAAAGGCGCAACGTCTCGTCAGCAGACGGGCAAAAAAAAGCCAGAAACTAACTCAGATAACTGGGCCAGAAAAAAGTCGACAGGGAAAACAAATGAATCCAACTACATTTCACAAAAGCAGACTCGCCACCAGCATTGCGCTGGTGCTTGGCGTTGCGATGCCAGGCTATGCCGTCGCGGACGACGCTGCAGCGGCCAAAGAAGACAAAATTGAGGTGATTACGGTCACCGGTATTCGCGGCAGTCTGATCAAATCGATGGACACCAAACGCGAATCTGAAGGTATTCTCGATGCGATTTCAGCCGAGGATATCGGTAAGTTCCCTGATACGAACCTGGCTGAGTCGCTGCAGCGTATCACCGGCGTGTCGATTGACCGCGTCAATGGTGAAGGCAGTAAAGTCACAGTGCGTGGTTTTGGCCCGGACTTTAACCTGGTGACGTTAAACGGCCGCCAGATGCCGGTAACAACAGGCTCGCGCTCATTTGATTTTGCCAACATTTCTTCTGACTCTATCAGCGGTGTTGAAGTCCATAAGACTGCTTTAGCGTCGAACCCGACTGGTGGCATCGGTTCAACGATTGATGTGCAGACCTTGCGTCCGCTCGATTCACCGGGCACAAAAGCCATTGCCAGCGTCGCCGCAGTCGATGACCGTTCTACCGATAAAGGCAGTGCCACACCAGAAGTGTCGGCGTTATATTCCAACACCTTTAACGACAATAAATTCGGTATTTTGCTGTCAGGTTCCTACCAGGAACGTGAAAGTGGTAACCAGCAAGCGAACGTCGGTACTGGCTGGCGCAGCTTCTTAGGTAAAGTGGATGATAACTGGGGCGCCGGTACTGCCGAATGGGGCGGTGTACCCCAAGGCAATCAGGTTAACCGTCCAAGCGCTGATGAAGTGTATTCAGTGCCACAAACCACTATCTACAAGTTTGAAGAACAACAACGTAAACGCACCAATGGCCAGTTAGTGCTGCAATACAGCCCACGCGATGATATCAAAGCAACGCTGGATTACACCTACATGCGTAACGACATCGACACGCAATACAACGACGTGTCGGCCTGGTTTACCTTCGCGCCTTCTTCCAGCGTCTGGACCGACGGTCCAATCTCTTCGCCGCTGGTTTATTCCGAAACCTACGATGCAAAACAAGACTTGTCGATGGGAGCCGGTGATTATGGCGTACGCAACGAAAGCGGTTCGTTAGGTTTTAACCTGGAATGGGAAGTCAACGACAAGCTGAGCCTGACCTTTGATGCGCACACATCTGATGCTGAAAACAAACCAAATAGCCCGAACGGTTCCAACAGCAGCTTAAGTACTGCTGGTTTTGTCCGTACTTATGCGGCGACTGATTTCAGTGGTGATTTACCTGTGCTGGCCGTCGGTGGCGGCAACGCTGTAACGCCGCAGGATATGCGCGTCACAGGTTCAGTGTTCGGCAGTGCCCGCAACAAGTCTGAGATAGACCAGGTGCAGTTTGACGGCGATTACACGCTGAACGACGAATCAAATATCGATTTTGGTATTGCGCTGACGACAGTGGATAACCATTCACAGTCAGTCAACGTACAGCGTAACGACTGGGGTGGTGTGGGTAAAGCCGGTGATTTAGACCCAAGCTGGTTCCCTGCAGAAACCATCCACGACAAATTCACTGCCAATGGTGGTAATTTCTCGGCGTTTACCGGCAAGAGCTTTGACGTGCTGAACAAAATCTTCATGTGGGATTTTGAACGGGTACGGGCGCAGGCTGAAAAGCTGTATACACCGGCCGGTTACAAAGGCAAAGGCGATTGCGGCACTGATTTCTGCCCGTCTTCTGACTACGCCAGTGATACTGACCGTTACACCGAAGAAGAATCACAATCGGCCTATGTGCAGTACAACTACCGTAACGACTGGAAAGGCAAGCCATACGATCTGCATGTTGGCTTACGTTATGAACAGACTGACGTGACTTCGACTTCTGCAGTCGCTGCTTACGACCGCGCCGACTGGATCGCTGATACTGAAATCGCCCTGCATGCCAGCGGCAAACGTGAATTCCAGACGCAACAAGGCGATTACGATTACCTGTTGCCAAGCATCAACTTCAATATCGAAATCGTTGAAGATGTGATGTTACGCGCCGCCTACAGCGAAACCATCGGTCGGCCGGATTATGTGTCTATTCAGGGCGGTACTGTAGTCGGCACGCTGGCGAACCGTTCAGGCGGCAGCGGCTCTTCTGGCAACCCAAGCCTGTTACCGCTGGAATCACAGAACTATGACTTCTCGGCCGAGTGGTACTATGCCGAAGCGAGTTATCTGTCAGCCGGTTATTTCCGCAAAAACGTGACGAACTTCATCACGAACCTGAAAGTGGATTCGACCATTTACAACCTGGCGAACCCGGCTGATGGCAAGAAGTATCGTGAAGCTTTAGCGGCAGTGGGAGCTGATGCTGCGGCGATCCGTAACTGGATCTTCGCCAATTACCCGAATGACCCAAGTGTGAACGTGCCGGGTAAAGTCATCAGCGGCAAAGCCGGTGAAGACAATACGATGATCTTCAAAATCGACACCCCATCTAACGGGGCGGAAGAAGAGACGATCGACGGTTGGGAATTTGCTATCCAGCACGCCTTTGGTGAGACTGGTTTTGGCACTATCCTGAACTACACCATGGTGGATTCAGGCGTTGAATATGACAACTTTATCCTGAAAGACCAGCCGGCGCTGGTGGGGTTAAGTGACACGGCCAACGTCATCCTGTTCTATGAGAACAATGGTCTGCAGGCGCGGATTGCGTATAACTGGCGTGACGAGTTCCTGAACTCCCGTGGTCAGGATACCGGTGCGAACCCGAAATATACTGAAGCTTATTCACAAATTGACGCGTCAGTCAGCTATGACCTGCCGCAAGTCAAAGGCTTAACTGTGTATCTGGAAGCGCTGAATATCACTGACGAGTACATCCGTGTGCATGGCCGTGCCAAAGAGCAGGTGCTGAACCTGACTGAAGCCGGTTCACGTTATAGCATCGGTGCCCGTTACAGCTTCTAAGCGAAGTGGTAACAGCAGAAATAAGACAGCAGTGCACAGGAAGTGCCCTGCTGAATTGTAAGCGCTCTCTTGTTTGCAACTGCGCTTTGTTGCATGCTGCAGAGCGCTTTTTTTCGGCTGTATTCTGCTGAATGCGCCATTCTCTACTCATAAAAAGTTGTAAAAGGTCAGGCCGATGCCAAGTTGTCCTCCTGCAAAAACTGAAGTACTGATTGTTGGTGGTGGTGCTGCCGGCTGGCTGACGGCTGCGGTGCTGAGTGCCACACACAATCTTGATGAAGGCGTGCTGGCGGCACAGCCGCGTATCCAGGTCACTGTACTGGAATCGCCAGACGTACCGACTATTGGTGTGGGCGAGGGCACCTGGCCTTCGATGCGCCAGACGTTAAAGCTGATTGGTCTGTCTGAAACTGAATTCTTCCGCTGCTGCGATGTCAGTGCCAAACAAGGCTCATTGTTTGTCGACTGGACAGAACCGGGCAGCAGTTACCTCCATCCATTTACGCTGCCAGCCGGTTGGCCCGAGTTTAATCTGGCGGCTTGTTGGTTGCCTTTTGCCACCGATATCGCTTTTGCTGATGCCGTCACCACACAGTACCAGCTTAGTCATGCTGGTTTTGCACCAAGACTGCCGCAGGCGCCGGATTATCAGCCGGTGCTCAATTATGGTTATCACTTAAACGCCGGTAAATTTACTGCGTTGCTGCAACGGCATTGCCAGGACAAACTCGGCGTGTCTTATATTCCGGCGCACTTAAAAGAAGTGTTGCTGCGCGACGACGGCGCCATCGACAAGTTGTTGGCGATGCCAGCAGGTAGCAACGACCTTTGTGCCTATCAGGCAGATTTATATGTGGACTGCACCGGCATGCAATCGCTGTTATTGGGCCAGGCGCTGCAGACACCTTTTACCAGCGTCAAACATATCCTGTTTAACGACAGCGCATTGGCGGTGCAGGTGCCATACCCGGATGCGCAAACGCCGATCGCCAGTAATACGATATCGACCGCACAGCACAGTGGCTGGGTCTGGGATATCGGCTTGCCGACCCGGCGCGGCGTCGGGTTTGTCTATGCCAGCGACTATTGCAGCGATGATGAAGCCGATGCCTGCCTGCGTAGTTATTTAACACAAACAGTCAGTGCAGAACTGGCGGCAGCAGCAGAACCGCGCAAGCTGCAATTTCAGCCGGGTTATCGCAGTGGTTGCTGGCAGCACAACTGTATAGCGGTGGGCATGGCGGCAGGTTTTATTGAACCACTGGAAGCCTCGGCGCTGGCATTGGTGGAGTGGAGCGCTAAAACGCTGGCGGCGGCGTTACCGCTGGAGCCGGCGCTGTACGGTCTGGCTGCTGCGAAGATGAACCGGACTTTTCTGCGCCACTGGCAACAAATTATCGAGTTCCTGAAACTGCATTATGTGCTGTCAGAGCGTGACACGCCGTACTGGCGCGCGCATCGTGAGACCGCTTCGATCCCGCAGACTTTGCAAGACCAGCTGCAACTCTGGCGGCAGCAAGTGCCGCAGCCGCTGGATTTTGCTTATCAGGATTTGCTGTTTCCGGCTGCCAGCTATCAATATGTGTTGTATGGCATGGGTGCGCTGACACGAACCTTGGCGGCTAAACCGTCACAACAGGCGCGCGCCCGCGCTTTGTTTGCGCAAAATTATCAGGATTTAACCAAGCTGCAGCAACTGCTGCCGGATAACCGGCAATTGCTGCAACAGCTGGCACTCAAACATTCAAACTAAAACGAAAACAAAGAAGGATAAAGCATGACCCAGCCTGTGTTATTAAATGCCGCCGACCACGCTGATGTGCGGGTGATCACGGCGCGTGGTGCTGCATATGGTGACAATCAGTGGTTCGCTACCACCTTCCCACTGGAGATGCGTAGTTGTGCCGCCTGTTATCCATTGTTTTTCTTCAAAGACACACAAAGTCAGCAGATCTTTCCAGTGGCATTATTTGGCTTTCAGCATGGCGAGAACCTGTTTCTGCAAAGCGGTTGGCAGGAGCAGTATTTGCCGCTGTCGGTGCGTCGTCAGCCATTTTTGATTGGCCGTCAGCAAATCCGTGAAGACGGCATGGTACGCGAACAACGGGTGCTGCATATCGATTTAGACCATCCGCGTGTCAGTCAGCATGAAGGTGAGCCGCTGTTCCTGCCGTATGGCGGGCAAACGCCATTTCTGCAGGACATGGCGGGTATGCTGGAAACGCTGCATTTAGGCATGCAGGACGCCAAAAACTTTGTCGCGCTGCTGGAGCAATATCAACTGCTGGAGCCGGTGACGGTCAATGTCACACTGAAAGACGGCAGTAGCCATCAGTTGGTCGGCTTTTTGACCATTGCCGAAGAGCAGCTGGCAAATTTGGACGGTGCAGCGTTGGCGCAATTGCATCAGCAGGGTTATCTGCAGGCAATTTATCTGATGATCGCCTCACAAGCGCAGATCCGGCAGCTGGTGGCTCTGAAAAACCAACAGCTTGGTTTGTAAAATATGCAGCCGGTTGCCGAACTCACAATAACAACAATGCCGGACGCGACGGCACTGGCGGCGATGTTAGCCAATGCTGAAGCGCCGCTGGTACTGCGTGGGCTATGCCGGGATTGGCCACTGACGCAAGCCGGTCTGCAAAGCCCTGCTGCGGTTTTAGCGTTATTGCAGGGTTACAGTGCTGGTTTGGCGGTGAGCGCCTGTTATCTGCCGCCAGAAAACCACGGCCGGGTGTTTTACAACAAAGATTTTTCCGGTTTTAACTATCAGGGTGGCCCGTTGCCGTTTGCTGATTTATGTCAGCGGCTGCTGGATCCGGCGCTTAGCGCCAGTGGCGCTTCGATATACATGGGGTCGACTGAAATCGGCCAGTATTTTCCCGGCATCCGCGAACAGCATCAGCTGCCACTGGATCTGTTACCCGGCGCAGCGCAGGCGCTGGTCAGTATCTGGCTCGGCAGTAAAAGCCGCATCGCGGCACATTATGATTTTCCGCACAATCTGGCCTGTAATCTGGTGGGGCATCGCCGTTTTACCTTATTTCCACCTGATCAGGTGGTGAATTTATATCCTGGGCCAATGGAGTTTGCACCGGGTGGCCAGGATGTCAGTCTGGTGGATTTTGCCGCACCGGATTTTAACCGTTTTCCACGTTTCTCACAGGCGTTAGCCGCCGGTTTTCAGGTGACCTTAGCACCCGGTGATGTGCTTTTTATGCCGTCGATGTGGTGGCATCACGTCGAAGCGCTGGACGAATTAAATTTGCTGCTGACGCACTGGTGGCGTGACACACCGGCTTATTTGGGCCGGCCGAATAACGCCTTATTAAACGCCATGCTCAGCATCCGGCATTTACCCAAAGCGCAGCGTAAAGCCTGGCAGGCGTTATTCGATTACTACATTTTCGCTGACGAACCCGGTGGCGGTGCAGAACTGCCGGAGGCGGCGCAGGGCTTGTTGCGTCAGCCACTGGATGAAACCACGGCGCGGGCACTGCGCAGCCTGATTATTCAGAAATTACAACGATAAAAACAACAGGATTGGACTAATGCAGATGATGAAAAAACAACGGGTGGTGATCGCCGGTGGCGGCACTGCAGGCTGGATGACCGCCGCAGCCCTTGGCAAGCTGATGGGCAAACAGCTGGATATCACCCTGATTGAATCCGACGAAATCGGCACTGTCGGTGTCGGCGAGGCGACTATTCCCACTTTGCATCTGTATCATCGTCTGCTCAATATCAATGAAGCCGACATGATGGCCGCGACTAATGCCACTTTTAAACTCGGTATCATGTTTGAAAACTGGCGCGATGTCGGTAAAGACTATCTGCACTCTTTTGGTTTTTTAGGCAAAGACTGCTGGGCCTGTGGTTTCCAGCATTTCTGGCTTAAAGGCCGCGAAATGGGTCTGGCTTCGGAGATTGGCGATTATTGCGCTGAGCATCTGGCGGCGCGCGAAGGGCGCTTTGCTGCACTGGCGGGGCAGGATCAGAATCATGCGTACCATTTTGATGCCAGCCTCTATGCCAAATTTCTGCGCGGCATCGCTGAAACCCATGGCGTCAAACGCATCGAAGGCAAAATTGCTGAGGTGCAACAGCATGTTTTTGCTCCACAGCATCCGCAGAATGGTTTTATCAAAGCGTTGTTGCTGGAGTCCGGTCAGCTGCTCGAAGGTGATTTGTTTATCGATTGCACCGGCTTCCGTGGCCTGTTGATTGAACAGACTTTAATGACAGGTTATGACGACTGGACGCATTGGTTACCCTGTGACAGCGCCGTCGCGGTGCAAACGGTGTCTAACGGCACACCAGTGCCTTATACCCGGTCTATTTCCCATCCGGCCGGCTGGCAATGGCGCATTCCGCTGCAAAGCCGCGTCGGCAATGGTCTGGTGTATTGCAGCAAATATCTGTCCGACATGGATGCCAAGACGCTGCTCAAAGCCAATGTGCAGGGCGAGATGCTGACCGAACCAAGGCTGATTAAATTCCGCACCGGCACCCGGCGTAAACACTGGAATAAAAACTGTATTGCCATTGGGCTGTCGAGCGGGTTTCTCGAGCCACTGGAATCGACCAGTATTCACCTGATCCAGCGCAGTATCATCCGGCTGTTGCAGATGATGCCAGCCGGTGACGTGGTGCAGGCCGATGTCGATGAATATAACCTGCAGACCAAAATCGAGATGGAGAACATCCGCGATTTTATTATCCTGCACTACAAAGTGACGGAGCGTAACGACAGTGCCTTTTGGCGGCATTGTGCCGCGATGGAGATCCCGCCATCGCTGGCGCACCGCATCGAGATGTTTGGTGAGGCCGGCAAAGTGTATAAATTCGCGCAGGAACTGTTCGGCGAAAGCTCCTGGATCCAGGTGATGCTGGGGCAGGGACTGACACCGAAACAGCACCATCCGATTGTCGATTTGATGCCGCAGTCTGAGCTGGCGCAGTTCCTTGGCAATATCAAAACTAATGTGGCACGGCAGGTACAGGCCTGGCCGCCGCACTATGATTTTGTCCAGCACTACTGTAAAAGCCGGATGATGTGAGGTGTATGCCTTTAACCCACAAGCGCAGGTGCATTGGCTGGAATTAGGCCAAAGCCGCAGCCGTGCTTTATTGATTGATGATGCGCTGACGGATCTGAGCCAGATCCGTCAGGATGCGGTGAGCGCTGCATTTTGCCAAGACAAAAGGTCGTATTATCCCGGTGTTCGCGCTGAGCTGCCGCAAGCCTACGCCCGTAGTCTGCTCGAAGCGCTATATCCATTGTTACTGCAGTTGGTGCTGCCACCGCCGGACTATCGCTTAATCCCACAGCAATGGTACTTGTCGTTGCTGACGACACCGGCAGCCCAGTTATTGCCCCTGCAGCGGTTACCACATTTTGATCAAGCCGAACCGCTACATCTGGCGATTTTGCATTATCTGGCAGATGGTCCACACGGCGGCACCGGCTTTTTCCGTCACGATGCTTCTGGTCTTGAAAAAATTATGCCCGCGCAGCAACAGGCTTATTTTGCGCAGTTACAGCAGCAACTCGCAGCGCAAGGCGGCGCAGCGGCCGGCTTTCCTTCAGCAAACACACCGCATTTCACTTTGTATCAGCAGCTTGCTTATAAACCGAACCGGCTGTTGATTTATCCGGGCCACCTGTTGCACTCGGCGTTGGTGGAACCGGACACTGACTTATCGGCAGATCCGCTGCACGGGCGGCTAACCGCGAACTTGTTTGTTCAATTTCAGCCCAAACGCTGAGCCTCATTTAAACCTGATGTTTAGCTTTGCGTTGGAAGCGCTAACAATGTGCGATTATTCAGACGGTTTCTGGCTAAAAATAACGAAATTTCAATCTGCTCTCTTTGTCTGCTTGACCATCCGATAAGCAGTTGTTACATTCATTTGAAAGCGCTTACAAAATAAAATTCATCACCTGTTGCAGCGCAACTGCGGGATGGAATACCCCACACAGGGGATCAGACAAGTGGATAGCCAAGAGACGACAATGACATTACAACTGCCGGCGGATTCCCGCATTTTAAACACCGATTTTGTGTTTGGTGTTGCCACTTCTTCGTTTCAGATTGAAGGCGGCCGCGATAGTCGCCTGCCTTGTATCTGGGATACTTTTTGCGCGACGCCAGGTGCGATCCGCGATGGCAGTCACGGCGATATCGCCTGTGATCACTTGCGGTTATGGCCGCAGGACGTGGAGCTGATTAAATCTTTGGGTGTAGACGCTTACCGGCTGTCGATTGCCTGGCCGCGGGTCATGCAGCAAAGCGGTGAGCTGAATCCGGCCGGTGTGGCGTTTTACCGCGACCTGCTGAGTGCATTAAAAGCTGAAGGCATCCGCACTTTTGTCACTTTGTATCATTGGGATCTGCCACAGTATTTAGAAGATCAGGGCGGCTGGCGTAATCGTGACACTGCCTATGCTTTTGCCGACTATGCCGACAAAATCTCTGCAGCATTGGCCGATTTGGTCGACGCCTGGGCCACGCTGAATGAGCCGTTTTGCAGCTCATACCTTGGATATGAAATTGGTGTGCATGCGCCAGGTCTGAAAAACAAAGGCTGGGGCCGGCAAAGTGCGCATCATTTATTATTGGCGCATGGTCTTGCGATGCCAAAACTGCGTAAAAATGCACCGCAGGCCCAGCACGGCATCGTATTAAATTTCACGCCTTGTTACGCCGAAACTGCTGCGCCGGCAGATGTGGCTGCGGCAGAACTGGCCGACCAATATTTTAATCAGTGGTATATCAAGCCATTGTTTGATAAAGCTTATCCGGAGTGCATCAACACTTTAACTACTGATGAGCAGCCACAGATCCTACCCGGAGATTTTGACATTATCGCGGCGCCACTCGATTACCTGGGCATTAACTTCTACACCCGCCATGTTTATCGCGCCGATGCGACAGAAGGTTTTGTCGTGGTTGATCAGGTTGGTGTCGCTAAAACCGATATCGGCTGGGAAATTTATCCGCAGGCTTTTACCGATCTGCTGCTGGATTTACACCGCCGCTACCCGCTGCCGCCGCTGTACATCATGGAAAATGGCGCTGCTGGTGCAGATACGCTGGTCGATGGCGTGGTACAGGACGACATGCGGCTTGATTATTATCAGCAACATTTACTGGCACTGGATAACGCTATCCGGCAAGGTGTGGATGTGCGTGGTTATTTTGCCTGGAGCCTGATGGATAACTTCGAATGGGCAGAGGGTTATCTGAAACGTTTTGGCATTGTGTATGTCGATTACACGACACAACAACGGGTGATCAAACAAAGCGGATTGGCGTTTCGCGACCTGAGTTTAAGCCGCAACGGCTAAACCATTATTCATAATAAAAAAACGGCGCCAACGATGCGCCGTTAGCAAATAAAACAAATCAACTACAAAAACAGGGTGGCTTATGCTCAGCAAGCGGGAGAAGATCGCATACGGTCTTGGTGATACCGCCAGTAATATCGTGTTCCAGACCGTCATGATGTTCCTGACTTATTTTTATACCGATATTTTTGGTTTGGCACCGGCTTATATAGGCTTTATGTTCCTCGCTGTGCGCATTATCGACGCAGTGACAGATCCGATCATGGGCGCCATTGCCGATCGCACCAACAGTAAACACGGTAAGTTCCGGCCTTATATCCTGTGGGGCGCCATTCCTTTTGGCATTTTAAGCGTTTTGGCCTTCACCACGCCGGATTTATCTGACCAGGGCAAAATGATTTATGCCTTTGTCACTTACACCTTGCTGATGCTGGTGTATACCGCCGTTAATATTCCTTATTGCGCTTTGGGTGGTGTGTTAACCGCAGATCCGCAGGAGCGGGTGTCAGTGCAGTCGTACCGCTTTGTCTGCGCTTTTATTGGCGGTTTACTGGTGTCTGCGTTGACGTTGCCACTGGTGGATTATTTTGGCGCCGGTGATAAGGCCAAAGGCTATCAGCTGACCATTCTGCTGATGAGTGTGGCCGGGGTCGCGATGTTTTTATTGTGTTTTGCCGGCACCAAAGAGCGGGTGCAGACGGTGGTCGAACGCAAAACCAATTTCCGTGAGGATTTCAAAGCCTTATGGCAAAACGACCAATGGCGCGTGTTGTCGGTGGCGGCGCTGTTCCTGCTGACCGGCAATGTGCTGAAAAACACCATGGCCATCTATTACGTCAAATATTACCTCGGTGCACCGGATGACATCACCTTGTTCATCACCTTGGGCATGTTCGGCAGTATGCTGGGTTGTATCGTGGCCAATCCACTGGCGAAAAAAGTGGAAAAAGTGAAGGCTTACATTGGTTTACAGCTGGCTGCTGCGTTTTTCTGTGCGCTCAGTTATTGGGTGGTCGCCGACCAGCTGACCGTCGCTTTTGTCGTCTTTATCGCCTGGAACTTCTGTTTTAACGCGGCAACGCCGTTGTTGTGGGCGAAGATGGCCGACACTGTCGATTACGGCGAATGGAAAACCGGCATCCGCACCACCGGCATGGTGTATTCATCGATTATATTTTTTATCAAGCTGGGGTTAGCGCTGGGTGGCGCTGCTGCCGGCTGGTTATTAGCCGGTTATGGTTATCAGGCGGACACTGAACAAACTGAGACGGCCCGCAACGGCATTTTATTGTCCTTCACGTTGTTTCCGGCCATTGGATCGGTGATTGTCGCGATTGTGATGCGCCGGTATCTGCTGGACAGCGCCAAAATGAGCGAGATCCAGCTGGAACTGAAGCAAAGCGCCAGTTGAAATTGCCGGCCAGCAGTGGCTAAAAAGCTGATACTATTCGGGTTATGCAACAATAGCTTGGGGATTAATCACACAAATGGCTACGATTTACGATGTCTCACTGCGCGCCGGCGTGTCGCTGGCGACAGTGTCCAGAGTGATTAACAAAAACAGCAATGTCAGTGATAAAACCCGGCAAAAAGTGCTGGATGCCATGGCAGAGCTGGATTACCGGCCCAATACCATTGCCCAGTCGCTGGCGTCGAATGTGTCAAATAGCGTGGGCGTGCTGGTGTCGCAGTTGGATGGTCCGTATTACGGCCCGATGATGGCCGAAATTGAAGCGGCGCTACGCGCGCAAAACAAGCACGTCATTATCGCCGTCGGCCACAGTGATGCTGCCGTAGAACAGGACAGTGTTGAGTTTCTGCTCAGTCGCGGCTGCGATGCGCTGATCCTGGATGTTGAAGCGGTATCTGATGACTATCTGGTGCAACTCAGCCAGCGCTCAGTACCTATTGTGCTGATCAACCGCTATATCCAGGCGATGGAACCCCGCTGTATATACCTGAATAATGAATTAGGTGGTTACCTGGCCACCCGGCATCTGGTGGATTTAGGTCATCGCAATATCGCCTACATTTCTGGTCCGAAGAACAAACACGATGCGATGGAGCGGCTGGTCGGCCACCAACGTGCTTTAGCGGAAGGCGGTCTGGTATTTGACCCTGCATTGTATATCGAAGGCGACTATAAAGAAGAGGGCGGCGAAGCGGGCATGTTGGCATTGTTACAAACCGGAAAGCAGTTTACTGCTGTAGTGTGTGCCAATGACCAGATGGCCTCTGGTGCTATTGCCGTGTGTCTGCAACGGGGTCTGGTGATCCCGCGTGACCTGTCGGTGATCGGTTACGACAATATTCCTTACGCCAAATATATTTCACCCAAGCTGACGACGGTGAATAACCCAATCCATGAAATGGGTAAGATGGCGGCGTTATGGGTGCTACGCCATGTGTACGCTGACGATCAGACGCAGGTCAACAATGTGTTTGAACCTGAACTGGTGGTGCGTGGCTCGGCCATTCGCGCAGTAAACTGAATAATTTCCGGAGCTGACACTGATGTCCCTTTATCGCCTGTGTTCCCGACGTCTGATTGCGCTGCTGTTCCTGCAAGTTGTTGCATTGCCTGCTGTAAATGCCGCTGCGGTGTGGCCGGCCGAGCTGCCACAACAGCCGGTTGAAGTGCGCGATGCGGCGATGCTGCAGGTGATGAGTGCCGATGCCAAACTGGAGATCCTGTCGACGGGTCACCAGTGGGCGGAAGGCCCGGTCGCCGAGCCAGGCACTGGCGCAGTGTTGTTTTCCGATGTACCAAAGAATCAAATCTGGCGCTGGTCAGCAGCGACAGGTTCAACGTTATACCTGACGCCTTCCGGCGCCACAGGTCACACAACTTCAGTGCTAGGTGAAGGCAGCAACGGTTTGATTTTTAATAAAAAATCTGAACTGGTGCTGGCGCAGCACGGTGATCGCCGGCTGGCGGTCCGCACCGCGCAGCAAGGGCAACAAGCGACATTCCGCACGCTGACCGGGCAATATCAGGGCAAAGCTTTGAATAGTCCAAACGACCTGATTGAACTGCAGGATGGCCGGTATTTATTCACTGACCCACCATATGGCTTAAAAAACGGCGATCAATCAGCTGACAAACAACAACCGCATAACGGCGTGTATCAGCTGGGTACCGATGGCGGCGTGAGCTTAATCAGCGCTGTATTGACGCGGCCAAACGGCCTTGCTGTCTCGCCAGATGAACAATATTTGTATGTTGCCAATTCAGATCCGGCTGCTGCGCAGTGGTGGCGTTTCCAGCGCAATGCCAAAGGCCAGTATCAGGATGGCAGCTTGTGGCTGGATGCCACTGCTGAGGTTAAACAAGCACTTGGACTGCCGGATGGACTAAAAGTACTGCCGAATGGCATTTTGCTGGCAACCGGGCCCGGTGGCGTCTGGGTGATCAACGCCGAACGTAAAGTGCTTGGCCGTATCAACACAGGTGTTGCTGCGGCGAATGTCGCGCTCAGCGGCGATCGGCAATATCTTTATATTACCGCCAGTCAGTATCTGTTGCGTATTCGGCTCAAGGTATAACAACGGTCCGTTACCTTGCATAGTTTTTGTACTGAAAGTCTGGCATAGTGCAGTTTGGATCCGCAGTTGTGACGGTGGCCGCCGATGCGTCGTTTTTTGTGCACTGTACTGTTTTTGTTTACCAGCCCACTGTTTGCAGCGTCGTCGCTGCATCTGCTGACCGAACATTTCCCGCCTTATAACTATCAGGATGGCAACCGTATTACCGGTATTAATGCAGAAATCGTGCACCGGCTCTGTGAAATCACCAGTACTGATTGCAACATGCAGATGTATCCCTGGTTACGTGCCTATGAGTATGCTCTGCAGGACCCCAAAGCCGGTTTGTTTACCACGTCCCGTACGCCGGAACGTCAGGCAAAGTTTCAGTGGGTGGGGCCTTTGGCTTCATCCCGCGCGTTTTTGTATCGGTTGAAAAACCGGCCCGAAGTCAATCCAAAGGACTTAATCCAGGCCAGGCAATTTGGCATTGCGGTGGCTCGCGGTGATGTTTATGAAGAGTTTTTATTAAAAGCCGGTTTTGTCAGAGGGAAGAACTTACTGGATTTTCCGTCAAAATCCGCCCCCATCGGTTTATTCCTGCAAGGCAAAGTGGACCTGATTATTGGATCTGAGTTGGTGATGCCAGCCTGGCTGGCTGCACATAACGCAACGATAGAGCAGGTCGAACCGGTGATTGAACTGGAAACCAAAGGCGACAACTATCTGGCACTGAATCTGGCAGTTCCGGCGGAACAAGTGGCAGCGCTGCAAGCTGCATTGGATGAGATGAAAAGCAGCGGCGAATATCAACGGATTGTGGCCCGGCTTTTTGTCGAAGCGATGCCGGATGTACGGGCCAGTAATATCAAAGAATAGCTTAAGTATATGATTTAAAATCAAATACTATAAACGGCTGACAGTTTCTGTCACGGATCGCTGACAGTGCAAAAGCCTCAGTTTTTGTTTGTCCCCAACCAACTTTGATCTGCATCAACAAAATCTCCACGCCTGGCCGTTATCGTGAAGTGGTTATTGAATTTACAATATATTCACTTTTCGAGGCGGACATGCAGCACAATCCACTGGGTTTACGCGGGATCGAATTTACCGAATTCGCCGCAGCCGACAGCGTGTATTTACATCAGGTGTTTCAGGCGTTTGGTTTTTCCAGAACCCGGCAATTTAAGGGGAAAGCTATTGATTATTATCAGCAAAATGACATCCATATTTTGCTGAATCGTGAACGTAGCGGCTTTTCTGCGGATTTCAGCCGTAGTCATGGTCCGGCGATCTGTGCGATGGGCTGGCGGGTCGATGATGCAGTCGCTGCCCGGCGCATTGCGCTGGAGCGGGGTGCCCGCGGTGCGGATCCGGCGATGACTGACCTACCTTATCCGGCGATCTATGGCATCGGTGAAAGCCTGATCTATTTTATCGATCGCTACAGTGTGGCGGATTCTATTTATCAACGTGATTTTGAACCGCATGATGAACCGGCCATCGTGGCGGATCTGGGCTTCATTTGCATCGACCATCTGACCAACAACGTGGTGAAAGGCACCATGCACCACTGGGCTGATTTCTACAAAAATGTGTTTGGCTTCACTGAAGTGCGTTATTTCGACATCAAAGGCCAGCAAACCGCTTTGTTGTCATATGCACTGCGTTCACCGGATGGCAGTTTTTGTATTCCAATCAATGAAGGCAAAGGCGATGACCGCAATCAGATCGATGAGTTCCTGCGTGAATACAATGGCCCGGGTGTGCAGCATATCGCTTTTCTGACCGACAACATTTTGGATTCACTCGATAAACTGGATCATCAGGTGATTGATACACTGGATATCCATGAAGACTATTACGTCGATGCTTTTGCCCGGGTCCCTCAGGTGCGCGAAGACAAGCAACGCATTCAGCAGCATCAGGTGTTGGTTGATGGTGACGACGATGGTTATCTGCTGCAGATTTTCACCAAGAATCTGTTTGGGCCAATTTTTGTCGAGATTATTCAGCGTGTCGACAATTTGGGTTTCGGCGAAGGCAATTTTCAGGCGCTGTTTGAATCGATCGAGCGCGATCAGCAGAAGCGGGGGTTGTTATGAGCACGCCATCGACCAGCAGTATTCAGATCCGGCATATCCATCATGTGGCGTACCGTTGCCATGATGCCCGCGAGACGGTGCAGTTTTACCATGACGTGCTTGGCATGAATTTTATGCTGGCCATCGCCGAAGACCGGGTGCCCTCGACTAAAGCACCGGATCCCTACATGCACGTGTTTTTAGACGCCGGGCAGGGCAATATTCTGGCATTTTTTGAGCTGCCGAATTCACCACGGATGGGCAAAGACCCGCATACGCCGGAGTGGGTGCAGCATATCGCGCTGCAAGTTGATGATGAAACGGCGTTGCTGGCGGCCAAAGCGGAGCTGGAGCAACGTGGTATTGCCGTCGTCGGGCCAACCAATCACGAAATTATCCGCTCTATATATTTCTTTGACCCCAATGGGCATCGCATCGAGCTGACCTGTGTCACAGCGACTTCAGCCATGCTGCATCAGTTGGACGCGGTGAAGTGGCAGATGCTGGATGAGTGGTCGCAAACCAAACGGGCGCCAAAACTGGCTGCCTGGTTACATCAACAGGAATTTACTGCTCCGGAACTTTGAATCTGTAGTGTGGATTACGACAGAGTGTTGGTTCTGAACAAGCGCGGATCTCATTGAATCCGTGCTTTTTTTTGCCAGAATCTGCGCCGGATCAATATTTGCGACGAGCGGAACTGGCAAAATCATCCATACTGCAGTTCGGACCGTATGTGTTGTGGATTTGGGCGCAAACCAAATCTCAGCTGCAGTTTCTGCCAATAATTAATAAACAGCAAAAAGACCTGATACTACCGTGCAACAGGAGCAAGAAATGTCTCAACTTGATCGTCGTTCCTTTTTAAAATTATCGTCAGCAACGTTAATTGGCGTCACTATGGGCAGCGTCAGCCTTCAGGCGATCGCGCAAGAAGCCGTGAAAGCGGATGATCCAATGGCTGTCGCGATGAAATACGTCGCGAAATCCACCACAGCTGATCAGACGTGTGGCAACTGCATGCACTACGCCAAAGATGCCAAAGGCGACACCGGTGGCTGTGCGATCTTCAGTGGCAAGCTGGTGGCCAAAGGCGGTTGGTGTGCAGGCTGGATGAAAGCAGCTTGACCAAAGCGGAAGTCTCATTGATAAAAAAGCGCCACCGGCGCTTTTTTTCTGCCTGTTATTTGTACAGAAACTGCAATCAGGGTAGTAAGGCGCTGATTAGGTTTGATCAACCTGGCGACAGCCTGCGTATATGCCGCGCTGTTGGTTGTCGCCGACCTCGCCGGCAGCAGCCAATATCTGGCATAATTCAGTGAAAATCTGCTCGGGAGTATGTATGACGGGAATGGTTTTGATCACCGGTGCGGCGCAGCGCGTGGGATTACATTGTGCATTGGGTTTGCAACAGGCCGGATATCAGGTGATCGCCACTTATCGTCAGCCAAAAGCCGGCGTTGAACAATTGCTTCAGGCCGGTGTGATCTGTTTGCCGCTGGATATTCAGCCTGCTACAGATTTAGCATTGCAGGTCAGTGAGCTGGCCGACACCGTCAGCGCTTTATGTCAGCAGCATCAGTTGCCATTGCGTGCGTTAATTCACAATGCTTCCAGTTGGGCTGGCGAGTCGGAACCGGGTGGAAACCTGCTGGATCAGTTAAGAGACGATGCGGCGGTGTTTGATGACATGTTCCGTATTCATACCAAATTACCTTATCTGCTGAGCCGTGCGCTGGCGCCACTGCTCACATCAGCACAACCGCAAACTGCTGATATTATCGCGATCAGCGATTTTGCCGTTACCACTGGCAGTTGCAATCATATGGCCTACGCCGCGTCTAAAGCAGCGCTGGAAAATCTGGTGTTGTCGCTGGCGCGTCAGCTGGCGCCGCAGGTGAAAGTCAATGCGATAGCGCCGGCACTGTTGATGTTTAACGAAGGTGATAGCGCAGATTACAAAGCCTACACGCTGAAAAAGTCGCTGCTGGAAATCGAACCAGGGCCTGCTGAAGTGCTGCAAGGCATTCTGTATTTGCTGCAAAGCCGTTATGTCACGGGCCGGGTGCTGGCACTGGACGGTGGCCGGCATCTGAAGCTGCCATAGGCAGCAGATGCAGTCTCAGGCCCGCTTGCCGCGCATTCAGCGGCCTTATTTTCGCAATGGCCCGGCCCATCGCGCTGGCGCGGATGTCAGCTTTGGCGATATCGTTAAAATCTTTGATTTCCGCCGGATTAAAATTGGCCGTTGGGTCACGCCGGCTGAAACACAGCTGGCGGCAAATCTGTTTTTTGATGCGCTGTCGGACCTGCAGTTGTTATTGCAGGTACCGGCGCAGGTGATTTCGCTGAACGGTTCGCTGGCGCTTAGTTTTGGCACTGGCGGCGAACCCGGCAGTTGCGCATTTTACCAGCCACATGGCCGGTTGCTGGCTTTGGCCAAAAATGCTGGGGGCGGCTCGCTAGCACACGAGTGGTTTCATGCTTTTGACCACTATATTGCCAGCCGGTTATGTAGCGACGTGAAACCCGGCGATTTCGCCAGCCGCAGTTGGTTGTATGGCGCGCCGGTACAGCCACATCCGCTGAATCAGTTGCTGGCGGCGGGTTATGCCCATTGCTTAGTTGCCGCGGACGGGCGGGAACCTTCGGCATTATTTCAGCGTGCCGCCGCCGCCGACAGTGCGCGTAATCTGTTGTATTACGCTTTGCCGGAGGAACTGTGCGCCCGCGCTTTTGAAAATATGCTGCAGCGTCAGAGTCTGCAAAACAGTTTTCTGGTCAGCGGCACTGTCTGGCCGGCGCACCGGCTCAGTGCTGAACAGCAAATGCGCGCCGCTGTGTATCCGGATGCGCTGGAAAGCAGTCAGTTGGCTAACCATTGGCTGCAGTATTTTCAGCGACTGGGGCAGGCGTTACAGCGAGCCTGAACCCGATTGTGCCGACATCAACTTAATGTCAGCGTCTGGGCCAGATAGCCATACACCGCTGATATCCGTCTGAGATGTCTGGATTCAGCGTGGGTCAGCAACCACAGTTCTGTCTGACATTCGTCAAGCACTTCCGTTAACTGCAGCAATTCTGGCTGTTTCTTTGCCAGAAACAGCGGCACGACACCGATGCCAAGCCCCTGATTGATCAGTTCCATCACCGTCAGAATGCTATTGACCCGATAGGTTGGCTGAACTTTGGGAAAATGTCGCTTGCGCCACAAGACTGACGGATGATCCGGCAAGGCGTCATCAGGGGCGATCCAAACCGCTTTGCCGGATTGTACGTCCGCGTAACTTCGGACAGTGCCATTTTTGCTGCCGAATAAAGCGACCCGGATAGGTCCGATTTGTTTGCCAATCAGGTGTTGCGGTGGACGTGTGGTGGCGCGGATCGCAATATCTGCATCACGTTGAGTCAGACTGGCCAACGCATTGCCGGTGTGTAATTCGAATCTGAGTAACGGATGGCTCGCCCTGAGTGTCTGCAATGCAGGGGCGACCAGACCATGCAGGATCGTATCAGTGGTCGTGATCCGCACATTGCCTGAAACGTCGTCACTGCGTATTTGTGCCGCTGATCGGGCAGATTCCAGGGCGGTTTCAAGCTGCTCGGCATGCCCGGCCATCGCCAGTGCCAGTTCTGAAGCCTGATAGCCCGCGCGAGAGCGGGTAAAGAGCATTTGGCCAATCCCCCTTTCAATCCGTTGTAAAGAACGAAACACTGTCGATGCATCGACGCCGAGTCGCTCGCCGGCATTGGCTAAAGTACCGCAGCGCACCAGCGTCAACACAATTTCCAGATCAAGGGCGCTCAGTTTGAATTGCGTTTGTGCATTCATAGTTTGCAATGCTGCTTATTTAGTTTGCGATATTGCAATAGTAAGGTGTTGCCGTCGTCAACTCAACGGGGAACATTATGTCGGAAACTAACCAACAACTAACTTTGCCGTACGGCATTACACTGCTGCGTTTTAGCTTGGGAGCTATGTGGTGTGCGCATGCAATGTTGAAGCTGCTGGTATTCACGCTGCCTGGTACCGCGCAGTTTTTTAGCAGTATCGGATTGCCAGGTGTGTTCGCTTATCCGGTGTTTGCAGTTGAACTGCTAGGCGGGATAGCGCTGATCCTTGGCTATTATGCCCGCCAGGTCTCCTTGCTGCTGATGCCGGTGCTTGTTGTTGCGACCTGGGTGCATTTACCAAATGGTTGGGTTCACACCAGTCCGAATGGCGGCTGGGAATATCCATTGTTTCTGCTGATGACGTCCATAGCACTCTGGTTGCTCGGTGATGGCGCGCTGGCGGTTCGTCGTAGCAGCCGTTTTGTGCTGCGGCGCTGAGGAGGACAACATGACTGTCACTTATACGCCAATCTTTCGCTATGTCGATTAGTTTGAGCAGCTCAGCGCATGCGTCGATGAGTACTTTTTTCCGGGATGCCAAAGGTCCTGGCCTGGCGTGCTGCTTTGTCTGCACGTGCTTCGGTGCAAGCGGCGCTCCCGCCGGATTTTCAGGCATTGCTGCGGGCTTTTTTGCTGACGCGACCAAGTATGCAAGGTACCTCTGCAGGGGATAAATCGCGATAGGGTTGTCATTTTCGTTGGAAATGCACAAATCCGGCAGGTGTCTGATGCAAGTTGGCTGTGGTGTTTAACCGTTACCTCAATCATCAAATATTAAACTGGAGTTATCAATGCGATTGCCTGTCTGCTTTGTCAAATTAACCGCATGGCTGGTGGCTTGCGCGCTCAGCCTTGTTGGTCTGTTTGTTATGCCGGGACTGCACCACGGCAGCCACAGATCGCTGCGCCTTCACTGGCGGGAATGACGATCAATCTGCAAATTGAAAAAACAAAATCTGGTTTGCCAGGAGGTTTTGCCACACAAGGGGCTGTTGCCTGGACCTATGATGCAAAAGGCCAGTGGACCGAAGTTGGTACAGGAGGGCCGGATCATGTGCCGCCGTCCGGCAGTTATATCTATCAGCTGACCGGGCCAGATAGGGCGGAAGAACGCTCCGTCAACCCGACGTTTGCTGGCATAGCTTCGATCACCAGGTTTCATTTTGAAACGCCTCAGCAAGGCAGCTGGGAGATGGCTTGGAACCAACAGCAGATTGTGTTCAGTGGCCGGTTTAGTCTGGTGAATACGGCTGCCGCGCAGGAATTAGCACTGACGACTATTGCCGGTAACCATGTGGCATTGATTATTGAACATTCATATGCACAGCAGTTTCTACGAGTTTTTAAATGGCCAGCGATATGACGAATCGCTGCGGATCCTCAGGCAAGCCGGACACACGCTGAGTATTGCCGATATTGCTTATCGCGCCGGCTTTAATAACCGAAACAGCGTTTACAAAGTGTATAAACATCATGCGGGTATCACGCCAGCGCAGTATAAAAAACAGCTGCAGCTGACCACGTAACAAGGGTGATGACATAACAGCCCCATTAAGCATCGACAATACGCATCGACAATACGCATCGACAGATAGTCTAGACAGAAAGCCGCGGCCAGAAGCCGCGCTTGTTAGCGACGGCGTCTGGCGCAGCTTTTTTGTGTCAGTGCTGTTTGGCCAACAAGCTGATATAGGCCTTCATCTTATGGTCATCGACGTGTTGGCGCAGTGCTTCCTCCACCTGCTCCGGCCGGCATAACACCTGATCCAATAACATCAGCCAGCCTGGTGGATTGATCTGCAGCCGATCCAAATCATCGAAATAATATAACTGGCCGCTATGCCGATACTCTGGCAGCGGCGGCAATTTCGGCACAATATCGCGTTGGTTGACATAGCGCCGGTAAAACGGCAACAGCTGCTGCGTGATCGCCTGAGTCAGCTGGGCGTCGCCAACTTTGGGTTGGCCAAAAGTCACTAATCCTGCCAACCGGAAACCACTGATTTTGCTCAGTTGCAGCGCCAGTAACACCGCCAGTGCGCCACCTAAACTGTGGCCAGTTATCCACACGGGTCTTTCCAGCCCGGCGTTTGGTTGTTGTTCTTTAAGGTCGGCCAGAATCAGCTCTGCCTGATTGCTGAATCCCAGATGTGCGTTGTTCTGGCTGTCTGCGGGCCATTGCTGGAGCCGGTATTGCACATCAGTCTGGATATCCGCGAGTTTGCCTTCAGTACCCCGGCAGATCAGCACGTCATATTCAGCGCCACGGGCGTACAGGTACTGCGTATCCGCACCGACCGAGCGCAAGCGGCCGCTCAATAAAAAAGCCGGCAGTTGCAACTCAAGTTGCGGTTCATCCAGATAGACTAACTCCGACAAGCGCGCTAACTGCAGGTCCATCGCCATCACGGGGTTGGTTTGGGCGGGTAAAACCGTGGTGGTACCACTTTCAGTGGTTTGTGTGGCCGCAGTGGTATTGGTGACGGTGGCAGCAACATCGGGCTCGCCGGTTGCAGGAGTGCTTGGCCGGAATTTTTGCTTTACTGCCATCAGCTTTTGCAGCATATCAAACCAAAACGGTGCGCCTAAGGACAAAGCAAAAGCGGTCAGCAGATAGCCAATCCATTGCAAAGGGTCAGGACAATTGCCAATGATATTTTTGATAAGTTTTTGGGGCCATTGCTCAGGGGGAGGGCATTGATTTTTGATTTCTTGCGAACGGCCAATAATGGGGGCGATAGTGCTCAATTGTGTTTTCATTGTTTCTATTGGCAGACATGTTCCACCATCTTTCGGGCACAGTTCTTCTTCTAAACCAGGCTCTTTTGCCAGACGCTCCGCCAGTTGCAATGCCTGCTGCCGGGCAACCGGGTCTGAATACAATTTTTTGTACAGGTCGATAGAATCAACATTCATACCCACCGCAACGATAAAACCAATACCCAGCTGCCAGGCGCCTAACTGGCGTTTGAACCAACCAACCGCACGATCACCCCGATCATTAAACCAGTCCTGCACCAATAGTTGAAATTTCTGACTATCGGCGTCTGCCTGATACCAGAACTGTAAAAGTGCCACTTTAATGTCAGATTCAGGCAGATTTTTCAAACGCTGTTGGATCTCCAGTGGCGACTGACGCAACTGTATCAGGGGTGTCTTCAATTGCTCTTCCAGCAAGACTTCAGCAGCGATATCTGCCGGAATATAAGACGGCCAGGCGAAACCGAGTTGGAATTTCGCTTTTTGATAAAACGACATGGAGTTGTCATATTGCATCAACTGACGAATGCGTGGATGTTGGTAGAATTTTTTGGTACTGTCAGCGCCGACCAGGCCGGTTATCACCCGGTACAAGTTGCGCCCGCGTAGCCCCAACGCCTGACTAATGCCTTCCCCAATGGCTGTCACTAATAAACTAAGCGTTACATAGATGCCAACCAGCCCGATAAAAGCATCGAGCATGTCCAGACCAGACATAACCAATTCCCTCTGTTGCTGAATCGATGTTCGAGCTTAGCCTGAATTTTCCGGACTGCCCAGTACAGCTGGGGGGAAGGTTGCAGACGCTGCAATGCAGCGTCTGAGGGAGGAAATTTAGTGGTTACTTAGCAGATGCGGCAGCGGAAGTTGCGGCCTTTAATGCCGGCACTGATCAACTTCAGTGCATGTTTAGCCTGGAGGGCTGGCACTGCGACATAAGAATGGAACTCCGTTACCTGGATTTTACCAATCTGATTGCCTTCGATTTGCTGATCAACGGTTAACGCACCCACGATATCACCGGCCCGGACTTTGTGTTTTTTCCCGCCGTCAATCCAGATCGCCGCCATCGCAGGTGTGCGCGGTGCTCGTTGTAATAAGCTTGCATCGGGCACGGCCAGCAGTTGTTCTGCCGCCGGATATAAATCGGCCAGTAAAGCGCGTTTATAGTCATCAGCCGGCGTCACCAGACTGACTGCCAGACCAGAGGCGCCGGCGCGTCCGGTACGGCCAATGCGGTGGACGTGGGTCTCAGTGTCGTGTGCCAGCTGCACGTTAATCACCAGATCCAGCCCCTGAATATCCAGCCCGCGCGCGGCGACATCGGTCGCTACCAGCACGTTACAGCTTTGGTTACTGAATCGGATCAGTGTCAGATCGCGATCGCGTTGTTCCAGATCGCCATGCAGGGCCAGGGCGCTAAAGCCCTGATCGACCAGGTACTGCCATAAATCATGACATTCGCGTTTTTGGTTACAGAACAACACGGCAGAAACCGGCTGATGTTGTTTGAGCAGCAGTTCGACCGCCATAAAACGGTCGTTATTATTGATGGCGTGAAACTGTTGGTCGATAGCCGGTTTATTATCGGCTGTTTCGATCTGCACCCGTGCCGGCTCAGTTAAATAGCGGCCGGCTAACTGTTCAATCTGTCGCGGGAAGGTGGCGCTGAACAGCAGCGTCTGCCGGTTTTTCGGCGTTTGTTGCACTATGGCATCGAGGCTGGGGGCAAAACCCATTTCCAGCATCCGGTCGGCTTCATCCAGCACTAACAGGTTTAGATCCTGCAGCTGTAATGAACCTTTTTGTAAGTGTTCTTCAATGCGGCCCGGTGTGCCGACAATGATGTGGGCGCCATGTTCCAGACTGCCCAGCTGTGGGCCAAACGGCACACCGCCGCACAAGGTCAGCACTTTGATGTTGTGAATGGCGCGGCCTAATTTGCGGATCTCCGTCGCGACCTGGTCGGCCAGCTCACGGGTCGGACATAACACCAGACTTTGAATGCGAAAGCGTTTGACGTCGAGTAACTGCAACATACCCAGCGCAAAGGCTGCGGTTTTGCCTGAGCCGGTCTGCGCCTGCGCGATCAAATCCCGTTTGGCCAGGATCAGCGGTAAACTGGCTTGTTGTACCGGCGTCAGTTCGGTAAAACCGAGGTCATTCAGGTTTTGTTGCAGTTCGGCTTTCAGGGTTATTGCAGTTGGATTCATCAGTCACTCGGCGCAGGGAAAACAGCGGCGCAGTGTATAGAATTTCACCGGTGGGTCAATGCTTTTTTCTATGCGGTTTGCCGCAGGGCAACCGCCGGCAAACCGGCGTTAGCTGTTCTGTTCAGGTGATGCGCGTAAAAAGGCAAATAAAGCGTTGTAATACAGTTGTGGTTGGTCGAGCCAGCCATAATGGGCACAGTCTGGCATCAGTACCAGCCGGGCATTGTTGAAACTGCCGGCAATGGTTTTAGCGGTCTCGACGCTGATAATATCTTTTTCGCCCTGCAGCACCAGGACCGGCGCTTTAAAGGATTTAAATTGCTGCTTCAAATCAAAATGCATGCGGTCGAGATCGGCAAATACCAGACTATTAATCGTCATATTGACCACTTTAAGCCGGGCAGCAATCAGCGGCGCTTTAGTTTTGTCGATGACATAGGCATTGGCGCGCAACTGCGCCAGCTGATCCCGTGTTGATTCCGATTCGTCCCCGCTGCGTTGTCGCAGCTGATACATCTGCATTTTAATCTGTTGCTCCATGCTGAGATTATTCAGCAACCGCTCGGCGATTTGATCGCGGAACTGCAGATCTAAACCACCGGATGACGAGAAAATTAATTTCTGGATATGCTGCGGATACTTCGCTGCATACGCGGCGCCCAGCATACCGCCAAACGAATGGCCCAAAATAATCAGTTTGTCGTGTTGCAAGTGCTGACGCAGTTGCTCGATGTCCTGCACCATCAGCTCCAGACGGATATTATCAGCATCGATTTTTGCTAGTGGCGAACGTCCAGTGCCACGTTGATCAAACAGGACGGCCTGGAAGCCTTGCGCTGCAATCGCTTTAGCGACCGGTTCAAAACCAGCACTGTCGAGGCCTGGCCCGCCATTGATGATGAGTACCGGCTGTCCAGTGCCAAAGGTCTGGTAATAAATGCCTTGTGCCATGCCGGAACTGCCTGGCAGCGAGTCAGCTTTGGCGGCGACAGAAAACAGCAGCGCACAACTCAGCAGCAATAGCCGACCCAGCAGAAACTGATTCAACATGACAAAATACTCCGGTCTGATCCTAAAAATTGCGAGGCTAAGCTAACAGCTCTGCAACAGAAAGTAATCAGATGGCACGGCAGGGCTTTGTAACAAGAGTTGTCGGACAGTAACAAAGAGTGGATTGGTGCTGACTACCGGAGACGTTACTATTGGACCAGGGCATAGCATCGATGCTTCACCAGCAACACCGCTCTTGTATTTTCGGTTTACCTTAAATCCTGTACATAAAAAAAGCCCCCGAAAAACGGGGGCAAAGAGCGGGTGTCGAGTTGCTCAAGGGTCTTACTAACGGAACATGAACTGGAAAAAGTCTAACGGTCGAACCTGGTTACTCATCACTATTCATAAAACCCAGCAGCTGCAGCAGGCTGGTGAACAGGTTAAAAATTGATACAAACAAGCTGACTGTTGCCATGATGTAGTTGGTCTCACCACCGTGCACAATTTCGCTGGTCTGGTACAGGATCATGCCGGACATCAACAGGACAAACATCGCAGAAACAGCCAGGCTTAACGCCGCAATTTCAAAAAAGACGGCACCCAGGCCGGCCAGAAAAGCGACCAGGATGCCAACGGTTAGGAAACTGCCCATAAAACTGAAGTTGGTCTTTTTAATCAGGGCGTATGCCGACAGAGCAAAGAAGATTGCCGCGGTACCGGCCATCGCTAACATGACAATCTCACCACCATTTGGCAGCGCCAGGTAGCGGTTGATGATCGGACCCAGGGTGTAACCCATAAAACCGGTCAAACCAAAAACCCCAACCAGGCCCATGGCGCTGTTACGAAATTTGGTAGTGAAGAATAACAAACCAAAGTAACCGACCAGCGTGATCAGAATACCGGGATGTGGCAGATTCATACTGGCGCTGACGCCGGCCATCACGGCGCTGAATGCCAAAGTCATCGCCAGCAGCGAATAAGTGTTGCGTAAAACTTTGTTGGCCTGTTCGACGCCGAGAGCGCCGCTATAGGCCTGTTGATGATATGTCGTCATATGCACTCCGGATTGAATAAAGCTGTTGCCAGCCGGTTTTAACTCTCTGCATTAAAACAAAGATTGTGCTATTCGGTAAAATCGAATATACCTAATTATAAATCAGTTTATAACTTACTTAGTGATGACATGACACCGGTCAATTTTAATCAGCTGTATTATTTTTATCTGGTCGCCAAAGAGGGCAGTATTGCCAGAGTCAGCGAACAATTGCATGTCACAGCGCAAACCATCAGTGGGCAATTAGCTGCGCTGGAGCACAGTACCGGTACTGCATTATTTGTCCGTAGTGGAAAGAAATGGGGACTGACCGAGCTGGGGCGCGTCACTTATCGTTATGCCGAAGATATCTTCCGGCTCGGCGATGAGCTCAGAACTGTACTTAAAGGCCACCATGGTGTGCAATGGCAAACGTTTACCGTCGGAGTGACCGATGTGTTACCAAAAGCCTTTATTTACGAGATGTTGCGGCCGGTATTTACTTTGCCGGAACAGCTGCGGTTGATTTGTGTCGAAGGCGATCAAAACCATTTGTTGGCCGATCTGGCACTGAACAAACTGGATTTGGTGCTGACAGATCAACCGTTGTCGCCATCAAGTCCGCTGAAAGCCTACAGCCACCAAATTGTTGAATCGGGCACCAGTTTTTTTGCCACTCCGGCACTGGCGGCTGTGTTAAAACGCAGCAGTTTTCCGGCCTGTTTACATCAACAACCATTATTATTGCAAAGCAAGCGGTCGATTATCCGGCAGCGGCTGGATGCCTGGTTTGCCCAGCATGCCGTAAGCGGACAAATTGTTGCCGAATTTGACGACAGTGCCCTGATGAAAGCCTTTGGTCAGCAGGGACTTGGCGTCTTTTCAGCACCCAGTTTGATTGAAGCAAAAATTTGCCGGCAGTATGAAGTGGAAGTGGTGGGTCGCACTGACCAGGTCAAAGAGGTGTTTTATGCAATCTCGCCGGAGCGGAAACTAACGCATCCGGCGGTGTTGCAATTAGTACAGGCACTGGCTCAGGGCGGAAACTGAGCGGGGGCCGGTTAGTGGGCAAATCGTCCAAGCTGTTGCTGAGTTTCTGCGGTCGCTTTTAACAATGTCTGTCCGGCTGTTTCAATCGATGACATTTGCTGATAAGCGTCAGTGGTGCCTTGTTCAATCGCAGTTAAGTGCTGGTGGGTTTGCTGATAGCTGCGTTCCAGATCCAGCACAGAACCGGTGATTTGCTGCACACCCTGTTTGGCTTGTGCCAGTTGCTGCTGCAACTGGGCAAATTCGCTGGCGGTCGTTCCGATAGATTGCTGCGCCTGACCCGCCTGTTCATTCAGCCGTTCAGATTCAGCGCGGGTGTCGCGCACCAGTCGTTCCATATCATTGAGGAAACCGGAAATCTGCCGCGTCGCCTCGTTCACCTTCGCCGCCAGCGTGCGGACTTCGTCTGCCACTACAGCAAAACCGCGACCGGCATCACCGGCTCGTGCGGCTTCGATTGCCGCATTCAGTGCCAGCAGATTAGTTTGGTCGGAGAAGGTCTCGACCATCTGCAGAATTTGCCGCACATTTTCCGAGTTCTTTTGTAAACCTTCAACGGTAGCGCCAAAGGTCTCCAGTAATTGCACAATGCCAGAAAGTTGCGTCGATATGGCGGTCATGCCGTTACTGGCGTCTGCGGCTTTGGTCACAGTAGTTTGCGCCACCAGATTCATCTGAGCGCCGGTGCTGACAATGGCTGCCAGCTTATCAAGCACGTGATCACTGTCACTGCGGATTTGTTCACTGCGCTGTTCTGTCGCCAGCAGGTGGCTACGGGTGGTCTTCACGGCGCCGCTGACCTGCTCGTTGATCTGGTGGGTATGTTGGGCCTGATGATGCAATTTGGTCAGCAACTGCGCCAGTTGGCTGACAAATTGATTGTATTCCTCGGACAGCGTCCTGAACTCATCGTAGGTAAAAGCTGGCAGACGGTGATTCAAATCGGTGCCGTTCTGATTGGCTTTTTGCAGCGCCTGTACCAGCGCTTGCACCGGCCGCACTATCAGGTAAATCAGATAACCAATGGTAAACAGGAACGCGCCGGTGCCCAGTAACAACGTGGTCCACCAGGCACTGCTGGCACCGCCGGTATCCGGATAAGCGAAATACAGCGCTAACCAGAAAATGATGGTCAGAAAACCGATATTACCGATGATTTTTTTGCTGAGACTATCAAAAAAGGTGCGTTCTACCGAGGTATACAGACTTGAAAACCAACCCATGCCAGACTCCCGCTAACTGATTGTGACTGCTGCAGAATTTACCATAGCAAAGTTTCAGCGGTTTGCGGTAAATCAGTCTTCGCCACGATTGGTCATATTTTTGCGACAAAAAAGGCTGCACAGTGGCAGCCTTGTTCAGCGATGGCGCGGATCAGAGACGTTCCAGCACTGCTTGGGTGAAATCTGTGGTGCCATGTGTACCACCCAGATCACGGGTTGTGCGGTCACCGGACGCGATGACGTCGGTGACTGCTGTCAGAATTTGTTGCGCTTTGTCTTTAATGCCAAGGTATTCCAGCATCTGGATCGATGCCAGGATCACTGAGCTTGGGTTTGCCAGATTCTTCCCGGCGATGTCTGGCGCGCTGCCGTGTACCGCTTCAAAAATGGCACAGTCTTTGCCGATATTGGCACCTGGTGCCATGCCCAGACCACCGACCAGACCTGCACACAGATCTGACAGAATGTCGCCAAACAGGTTGGTGGTGACAATCACATCAAATTGTTGTGGGTTCATCACCAGCTGCATACAGGCATTATCTACAATCATTTCAACGGTCTGAATATCGGGGTAACGCGCGGCCACTTCACGGGCTGTTTTCAGGAACAGGCCTGAGGTCGATTTCAGAATATTGGCTTTGTGCACAATAGTCACTTTTTTGCGCTGTTCGCGACGGGCCAGTTCAAAGGCGAACTCAACAATACGTGCAGAACCTTCGCGGGTGACAATACTCATCGCTTCCGCCAGTTCACCTTCGTTTTTTACCACCTGACCGGCACCGGAGTACATGCCTTCAGTGTTTTCACGCACAGTGATGATATCGATATTGTCATAACGCGCTTTGGTGCCTTTAAACGAAATCACCGGACGCACATTTGAGTACAGATTGAATTTTTTACGCAGTGTCACGTTAATTGAGGTGAAGCCTTCACCGACCGGTGTCGTCAGCGGACCTTTTAAGGTGATTTTGTTGCGGGCAATCGCATCCAGAGTGGCTTGCGGCAGCAGTTCGCCGGTTTTCTCCAGCGCAGTCAGGCCGGCATCGACATATTCATACTGAAAGTTGCATCCGACTTTGTCCAGAATTGTGATCGCGGCATCAACAATACTCGGACCAATGCCATCGCCTTTGATGACAGTAATAATTTGTGCACTCATAAAAAACCTTCGTGGTGGATTTGGCTGAAACAGAATGCCGGAGTCGTGGGCTCTGCTGAGCCTCTGGTCTGAGGTCTGGACTCCAACGGAAACAGCCGGACTATAGCAGTTTTCGTCATTCGTTACCAGAATGGCATGGTCGTAGCACTATAAGCGTTGGAAATAGTCGATATAGCGGAAAATGATGAAAGAAAACTACATTTGCGGCTGAAGTGGCCAAAAAGCCTGGTTTTGGTGTTGGAGCTGTTCCAGCCACTGAGACAAAGAGATGGCCGGTAAATCAAGGGCATGCCGGCTGTTTTTATACAGCGCTTCCAGTGTATCCGGCCTTGTGGCGCCCCCCCAGAAATACAATTCCGTCAAGACCCAGCCAAATTGCAACAGCAATTGCGCGGCTTGCTGCTGGCTGTAATCTGCTTGTAGGCCCGGCGCAGTGCGAAAGTTCAGCGCGGCATCCTGCCACAACATTTTTGCTCCGGTGGCTGCCAATAGCTGTGCGATTTGCCGCAGGCTTTCCACGTCCTGCCAGATCAGGATGCGGCATTCGGTCACAACAGAAAGGTTGTTTCGGCCAGGCCGGTGCATTGGCAGATGCCGCAACGCTTCGTGTTGTTGCAATTGCAGATTAAAACAACCGGCAATCAGCTTAGCCTGATTTGGTGTCAAATCTACGCGTCGGGTCTGTGCTGCCAGTAACTGCAATGCCTGACTGAAAACAACTTCGAGCTGACGAAACCATTGCTGCCAGGGTTGCGCACAGAGGGCTGTTTGTTGCGCCAGCCAGGATTGTCGTAGCAGAAGTGGCAGTTGCTCAGCGCCTATTAAGGCCAGCGCATGGCGCAGGTCTTTCACCGGAGTTTGCTGCCGGCTAAGATCAGAAGCCGCGTTACGCAGTAACAGGCAAAACGCCGGATGGTCCTGTAAAAAACTGACCTGGCGGCTCACCGGCCAGTCTGGATTGAGTTGTTGGATCAACGCCAGTGACATCGGCTCCGGGTCTGCGGTTTCCAGCAGGTCTTTGGCCTGACGAATTAATAAACTTAACCAGCTTTGGTCTCTGCACACCCGGGGCGGTAGCAGCTGCATGCCAGCGCCGTCCAACGCAATAGGTTCTGCACTCAGGCTTTTTAGATTTAAATCAAACAGATAACCACGAAGTTGTGGCTCTGCTTCGGTAATAAATGCCACAGCACCAATACTGTCACTACAAAAACGGCCCAGTTGATATAATTGAGCGCCGCTGCGGCTGAGGAGCTGCAGCAAGGTCAGACCAATGCCCTCAGACTGGCGCCATATCTGTCGAAACACCGTTTCAAAGCCAACTTTCCCGGCGGTACTGGCTTGTGAAAGTGGCAAAGTCAGTTGGTACGCTAATATCAACACAGCAGCCAATGGGTCCTGCTGCCAGATTGGCGCTTGTTGGCGTAAGCGGCAGCAACTGGCAAAAAGCTGCAGCCAGACGGCAGGCAAATGTGCCTGATGACTACGTAAAGTAATGAGCCAGGGGTCTTTTAGTTGTATCGGGTCCGCGTCGTCTTGCTCGAGCATTTCAGTTTTCAGACCGCATAAGCTGGCGAAGCTGGCGCTGAGCACTTGCTCTTGCAATGACAAAGGCCATTGACTGTGACTGGCGATCACCAGAATCACGACGGCCTGCTTCAGCGCCAGATTCGCCAGTGCTGAGTGGCTGGCGGATGACAATGCCAGCTGAGCTTGCATCAACACCGGTTGTTGCTGATAAAACTGACAGAATTTTGGCGCGATCTGGTCGCAGGCCAGTTGCAGTCTATCTGAAGCTGCTAATGCTGTTGCCTGCGGATACAAACGATCTAGGTATTGGTACAGGCTCTGGAGCTGTGTGACTGCGTTGCTCATCGTGGTCAGGGCCTGGCAGGCTGCATCTGCAGAAATTGCTGTTGTGCAGCGTCACCGACAGCAACCAGTTGTCGGTTGCGGTACAACAAAGCCGTACACTCTACCTTGGTGGTGATGCCATCAGAAATATCACGTTGTGTGCGGTAAAACACCAGTTGGTAAAGGTCAGCGGCGCTTTGGTAGGCCTCAGTGATATCCGGTCCGCCGAGTTTTTGCTGGACCTGATCTTGTTGCACCACAGCTGTTAAATCGAGGGTATTGATAAATTTCCGGTTAAATGCTTCACGATCGGTCCAGACCATATCGGCCGGGTCATCCTGATAGAAGTTCAGCGCAAGCCATGTGGCCAGCGGATAGATTGCCAGTAGTGCGGCCGCAAGCAGGGCAATTTTAATGTGTTTTTTCAATGCAGCTCCGTCGCTTTGGGGCAGCAAACGTTGAACCAGAATCATATAACCCGACAATACAATGTGTTCAGGTCATCACTTATACAATAAATCTGCCAGTTCTCTGAATAGGCGCGAAATTGTCACTATACCTTGCTAAAACAGCTCCGGCGCCAGAAAGCGCCGGAGAGTGAGTTCAGTCCGACGGACGGCCGGTCAGCGACTGATTTGGTAACAGGGCACGTATTTACTGCCAGGCAATTTCATCCGGCCCTGGGCGACAAAAGCTTCCAGCAGTGTATCCATTAATTCCATCAACGCCGGCTCACCGGACAAAATAAACGGGCCTTGTTGCGCGATGGCTTTAATCCCTTCATCTTTGACGTTGCCGGCGACAATCCCGGAAAAAGCCCGGCGTAAATTGGCGGCAAGACGGGCTTTGTCCTGATTCAGATGTAAATCGAGACTGGCCATATTCTGATGCGTTGGCGCAAACGGATGCTGGAAATCATCGTCGATTTGCAAGGTCCAGTTAAAATGATAAGCGTCACCGGCTGACTTCCGGTATTGCCGGACTGCCTGGCAGCCTTGCTTCAGTTTTTGCGCAACAGCCGCCGGGTCGTCGATAATCACTTCAAACAGATTGAGCGCATCTTTGCCGAGGGTCTTTTCGATAAAGCTGGTTAACTCGTTGAAATAGGCTGCACTTTGTTTCGGTCCGGTCAGGATCACCGGCAAAACCTGCTGGCGGTTATTTTCATGCAACATAATGCCGAGCAGATATAGCAGTTCTTCGGCGGTGCCGGCACCACCCGGGAAAATGATAATGCCATGTGCGCTGCGCACGAATGCTTCCAGACGTTTTTCGATATCTGGCAGGATCACCAGTTCATTGACAATCGGGTTCGGTGGTTCGGCGGCAATAATGCTGGGTTCGGTCAGACCAAGATAACGACCGCTGCTGATCCGTTGCTTAGCATGGCCGATGGTGGCACCTTTCATTGGGCCTTTCATCGCGCCCGGGCCACAGCCGGTGCAGATATCGAGCCCACGCAAACCGAGCTGATATCCCACTTCTTTGGTGTACTTATATTCGGTTTCGTTGATTGAATGGCCACCCCAACACACGATCATATTAGGTGTTGCGCCTGGTGCGATCACCTGAGCGTTACGCAGAATATCAAATACGGTATGGGTAATATGTTCGCTGTTATGTAAATCGAGCTGTTTGGTGTCAGCGCCTAACCGGGTGTGATAAAACAGAATGTCACGTAACACTGCAAATAAATGCTCGTGGATCCCTTTGATCAGTTCACCATCAACAAAAGCACTGGTTGGCGGATTAAACAACTCAATTTTGATACCGCGCTCGCGGGCCACCAGATTCACAGCAAAATCTTTATACAGGTCATAGATTTCGGCTGAGCTGTCGGTATGGCTGCCGACATTCAGTACGGCAAGGCAACAATTGCGGAACAATCTGAAGGTTTCACTGTGTGCATGTTGCTTCAGCTGATCGACTTCCAGCTGCGACAACAAATCCATCGCGCCTAACGGGTTTAACTGTACATGCATCGGTTGCTCCTTGAACAGCAGCAGGGACGGCAGCGCACCGGATCAGGATTTCAGAATGACCTGATCCCGGCCTTGCCGCTTGGCTTCATACAGCGCTTCGTCTGCGCGATCAAAAGCTTCCCGGCCTTCGTCTGTGGGTTTAAGTTGTGTCGCCCCAAAAGAAATGGAAATAAGGACGTTAGTGTCTTTGAATTTAAACGGGATCCGTTTGATTTTCTCCCGCAGAATGTTCAGCGGGGTTTCCAGTTGCTCCAGCGGGGTTTCCGGGAACAACAAAATAAACTCTTCACCACCATAACGGGCGATAAAGTCGGCCTCGCGCATGCTTTGTTTCAGCGCACGGGCTATGACTTTCAGCGTTTTGTCGCCGGCGCTGTGGCCATAACTGTCATTGATGTTTTTAAAGTGATCAACGTCTGCCAGCACAATCGACAGTGGCTTGTTGTAACGTTTACTGCGTTTAAGTTCGAGTTCGTAGCGCTCGTCAAATGCGGCCCGATTGGGGAGTTCAGTCAGCGCATCCTGCAGACTACGGAATTTCTGTTCCGCCAGCCGTTTTTTAAACTGCTTAGCTTCTTCTTCCAGTTCTTTTAAGCGTGAATCCATTTCTTTGACTGACGCTAACAGGATCTCACGTTCTTGTTTTTCAAGCGTTTCTTTGTCTTTTAACGACAGGCTCAGCGTGTTGAGCTTGTCTGTGACCAGTCGTTGCAGCTGTTCCAGCGATGTTGCTGATTTTGTTTCATGGCTCAGCACTTCAATTTGCTGTTCGATTTGCTGATTCAGCAACGCCATTTTGTCGCGGATGTTATTGGTCGATTTCAGTGACGAAACCAGTGAATTCTGTACGCTGGTCAACGCATCATTGAGTTTCAGCAGGAAATGCTGCGCAGATTGCCGCTCTTCGTTAATGCTGGAGATAATAATTTCAATAGTGCGTAAACAGGCTTCCAGCAATTTTTCGATGCTCAGTTCACCCAACAGGCTGAGGCGGATTGCATCAATCGCTTTAGCGTAGGTGCCTTCAAAAGCCAGCTCACTGAGTAAATTGGTAAGCTCTACAGAGATTTGCCGGCAGATCCGCTCGTATCTGCTGTTGTCTGAGATTTCCTCCAGCTCCATGCTTTGCTTGGCATTCAGCGCCAGCTGATAGAGCTCAGTCAGATGCGTCAGGTGTGGCATATAGGCATGGATGGTCGGCGCCGGCTCTTCAACACGACTGAGCAAATCTCGCAGGTCTCGCCGCAGTTGGTTTGGTAAACCGCGTTGTTTTTGCAACAATTTTCCGGCTTCACTGATGGTCAGTTGCGCCTTTTTGACTTCTTGTTGTTGCTTGGTTTCCAGCGTTTTCAGATGCTCGGAGGTGGCATCGATTTGTGGTAACAACTTTTCCAGATCAGTGCCGTTGCTCAGTTGCTGCCGCAAGCGGGCCAGCCGGTTGTCGAGTTCAACATCGATACCTTTACAGACCAGTGACAAACGGGCGACGAACTGCGTCAGAATAGTAAACTGGCTTTCGTAAGTGTCTTCCAGCTGTTTGCGGGCTTTCACGGCAGTAGCAAGTTGTTGCTTGAGAGATTGTTCGGAATCCACGACTCAGATGTTCCCGTCAGTAGCGGCAATGAAGACTGGCCTAAGTATATCGTTAAAGCGGAAAAAGCACAGTCAAAAAATCGGCTGTCTGCTGGTACGGCTCTGTATGTTTTTCCACAGATTCAATATCTTGCCTTATTGATGTTGATAGCAATCAAAGGCTGATGATTATCTTTCGAAACGAAACATTGAATTTCTGCCACAAATAAATAAAGCCGGGGCTTTTGCAGCCTCCGGCTTTATTTATTTCGTCAGCAACGGGGCTGAGCGAATTATTTTTTAGTCAGGTAGTAGGGTAACCAGCTTTGCTCTTCAGCATCGGTAAGCATGTTCATAACAACTTTCCTGTATCAGCATTAAATCAGCATTCGGGTTGGGTTGATGTGTCTGGCACCAACGAAGAATATTTAAACATATTTCGATTCGAAAGTAAAAGTTATTTCGTACTATTACATGGTGGGTTACATAAGTTTTGGCAGCGAAATTTGACAGCTTTAACGCAAAGCACTGGTTTCCTGGCAGGGATTTGCATAGGCTGGGATAAAAATCAGGAGTATTTATGCGTTATTTATCTTTATTGCTGGCCGTAATACCGTTGTGGGCTTCGGCTGCAGTGGACTATCAGATCAAAATTACCGATCCCGATCAGCATTTGGCTGATATCCAGATCAAAATGACTGCGGAGCAGGCGGGGGCTTTTTCACTGAAACTGCCGGCCTGGCGCAGTGGTAAATATCAAATCCTCGATTTGGCAAATGGCGTCAGACGCTTTGAAGCGCGTTTAGCTAATGGGCAACCCGTGCCGGTGGAGAAAGCTGAAAAAAGTACCTGGCAATTACAATTGCCGGCCGCTGGCGATATCGTGGTCAGCTACCAGATATACGCCAACGAATTGAACCAGCGTACCCGTCATATCGACGATACCCATGCCTATATTAATGCGTCGGCGTTTTTGATGTATCACGATGCGCAGCGTAAAGATCCGGTGACCGTCAGTTTACAAGTGCCACAAGGCTGGCGCAGTACTTCCGGCATGACCCGTACCGGCGACCACAGTTTTAAAGCCGCCGATTATGACGTATTGGCCGATTCACCGATTGAAACCGGTATCCATCAGAGTTTCACGTTTAAAGCCGATGGCCGCGATTATGAAGTAGTGTTTTGGGGGCAGGGCAATTTTGATGCCACGCAAACGGTGAAAGACTTTGAGAAAATCGTATTGCAGGCGAGCAGTATCTGGCAAGGCTATCCGTATCAGAATTATCTGTTTATCGTGCATGCCGCCAGCGGTGCGCGTGGCGCGACGGAACATCTGAATTCGACCGTGATCCAACGTGACCGGTTCAGTTTTCGCAAACGTGAACATTATCTGGAGTTTTTGTCGACCGCCGCGCATGAACTGGTGCACACCTGGAACGTGAAAGCCTACCGGCCTGCGGAATTGGTACCTTATGATTATCTGCAGCCAAATTACAGCAAGCTGTTATGGATCTCCGAAGGCTCCACCAGCTATTTCCAGAACCAGTTATTACTGCGGGCCGGGCTGATGACGCCGCAGGAGTTTTATAACGACTTAGCCAAACGCTTAAAACGCTTTGAACGCACACCTGGCCGGGAGATCCAGTCAGTCGCGCAAAGTAGTTTTGACAATTGGATCAGCCTCGGTGGTGATCATGCCGACAACTTCAGCGTCAACATTTATAGCGAAGGTTATCTGGTGAGTTGGATGCTGGATCATTTTCTGATGAATAACAGTGGTTTAAAATCCAACTATCGAACCTTACATAATGAGTTGTACCAACGCTTTGGCAAAACGACGGCTTTTACCGCTGCGGATGTACAGAAAATCGCGATGGATTTAACCGGTCAATCGTTGGCTGAATTCTGGTTACAGCAAGTTGAAACGCCATTGGAGCTGGATGCTGAAACGTTGCTCAAAACAGCTGGTCTGCAACTGGTGAAACCGAAGCCAACCGAGCCTTTTACCGGACTGACCGTGCAGGCCGGCAAAACTGGCGCTGAGGTAAGTAAAGTTGAGCGGGATTCACCGGCCTGGGTAGCAGATTTTTCAGTCGGCGATCACATCATCGCGCTGGATGGCCTGCAGCTACAAACCGAGCTTGCTGAGCGGTTAAAAGATTTTCCGGCGGGTACTGCGATCAAAGTGACACTGTTTCGCGATGGCCGCTTGCTGGAGCGACAGCTGACACCGCAAATTCAGCCGGCCGGCAACTGGCAGGTGGTTCCGGTCGCCAAGCCGAGCCGGCAGCAAAAGGCTTATTATCGGGCCTGGCTGGGCGTTGATCTGCCTGCAGCGAAATAAACACGCAGGTTCTCAATGAAAAAGCCCGCAGTGCGGGCTTTTTTGATCCGAGTTATTGACGGGTCAGGCGGATATTCGGTGGCGTGTAAGGCACGCTGGATCGTAATGGATTGATGTCCAGGCCGCCCCGACGCGTATAGCAGGCATAAACCGCGAGAAATTCTGGCTGGGCCAGCCGCCAGATATCGGTATAGATCCGTTCGACGCACTGCTCATGGAATTCATTGTGCTGGCGGAAGCTGATCAGATAACGCAATAAACTTTCGTGTGAAAGAGCTTTGCCTTTGTAATGGATAAATACACTGGCCCAGTCTGGTTGCGAAGTGATCAGACAATTTGATTTCAGCAGATGAGAATGCAGTTTTTCTTCAACTTGCTCGGCGGTGTTAGTCAGTTGCAGCAAGGTGCCATCATATTGATATTGGTCGATATCAATGTCCAAATCATCAATACAACGACCCGGGATCCAGGTCGGCTGAAAGGCCACCAGCTCGTTAACATGATGGATGGTCACTTCCACCGTTTTGCCGGCGCAGAACGATAAATCCTGCTGCAGGGTCTGATAAACCTGGCTGATATCGCGAAACCGGCTTTGATTAAAACTGTTCAGATACAGTTTAAATGACTTGGATTCAATCAGATTCGCCGAATCAAACGGCACCACCACAGTCAGCAGCGCCACCATGGGTTTGCCTTTGCTGTTGAGCCAGGACAACTCATAACCATGCCAGATATCGTGGCCGACAAACGGCAGGGTACTGTCAGCGGCAAGACCTATCGCATCGCGCGCCAGTTGACGCGGTACTGGTTGTAACAGACTGGCGTCATATTGGTCGGCATAGGCGGTTACTTTACCCAAGCTCAGATGAGCAAGGGCGGCTTCAGTTTGTTTTGTCATGGCTGATCCGAAAAGCATAAAATGGTGAACGGGATAAAAATCCCAGTTTATCACAGGAAGCAAATATCGATGTCTGAGTTACAACAGCAGTTGCTACAACTGGCACAACAAGCCCGGTTAAAGGCGGAACAACAAGGTGATTGTTGGCGCGCTTTTGCCGATCCGGCCGAAATCTCCCCGGCGCAATATGGTGAAACCAGCGAAGACCAGGTCTGTTGGTGGCCGGTGGCGCAAACGGATCCGCTGGATTTTACCGGATTGGAGCAGGGCCTGGATTTGATACTGCACCCGTCGGTGAAAGCCTTTTACGCAACTTTATGGGGGGCGGATCTGCCGGTGAGTCATCCACGTGGCGCTGCCAGCTTGTTATTGTTATGGCATCCGGGCGATTTTATCCGGCTGCAGCAAAATCTGATTGCGCATGTACTGATGAAACGTAGGCTGAAACAACGTGAAACGCTGTTTTTTGCCGTGACCGATGAAGAAGATTCGATGTTGTCGGTGTTAAACAGTACCGGCGAAGTGTATCTGGAGCAAACCGGGCAAGAAGTTAAACAGTTGCTGGCGCCAGATTTTCTCAGTTTTCTACGTCAGCTGAGCCCCGGCTGATTTGGTTTTGACAGAAAAATCAGCCCTGACATTGCCAAGCAATATTACTGACCAGCTGGCAGCGGTTGCAGCGAAAATCAAACAGATCGTGCCAGGGTTGTTGCTGTAGCCACGTCCCGCCACAGCCAGGACAGCAACGGCTGGTTTCAAGGCTGCAGTCCGTACTGACGCCGCTATATAAGGCGTAGTATACCGGTTTGCCGGTATGGGCACTGAGTGTTTTGGCAAAACGTCTGCCTTGGGTATTTAAGGTGCTGCGAAAACTCTGCAGCGAGCGTTCTGCAGGCTTGAGCAGCACACTGTGCTGCTGCATCTGGATCTCGTCCAGCGCCTGATACTGTAACTGCCAACGGATTAGATCTTCAAAGCCGGTTTGTACGCCCAAACGGTATAGTGGTACCGGAGCAAAATGTTCAGCGCAGTATAAGACTGAATTCATCTGGGCAAACCGGCAGTAGAGAATGTAACTGTCTGGCTGTTCGCAGGGATCGGTGTGATTGGACATCAAATCAACACCCATGATCTGTACTTTGGGGTAGGACAATCCGGCCTGCTGTAGGGCCTGCAACGCTTTGTAGCCAGCCTGACTGTGATATTCGGTCTGTAACGCATCTTTTGCCGGCAACACGACCCGGCTGACAAACTGCTCTTGCTGAAAAGCTGTAGGGAACTCGCGGCCGAGAATTTGGCCTTGAAAAATCAACGCTTCCAAGTACAAACGGATCGCAGATTCCGCCGCGGCATAACTGGTATCGCCAATGACACGGAACTGGAGTTCGGCGCTGTACATCAGGATTTGTCCTGCAGCAACGCCAGAATCAGGTCTAATTTCGCTTCAATCCGCGCCAAATCCTGTCTGATGGCCGTATCGCTGGTGTGATCTTTGTCGTCAGCGGCGGATTTAGTTACAGTGCCGGGCTCTTCAGCAGACTTTGTCAGCGGGCTGCCCTGCGCACGCCAGCTCTGATAGGCACTGAACAGCTCTGCCGGGTTGATACCGCCGCCGAGTCTGGCCCTTACCAGCGCCAGGCTTGGTGATTTCCCTTCCTGCTGCAGTTGTGTCGCGATCACACCAATCCGGTTTTGTAATGTACTCATCAGAATCGTTACATTGGCTAAATATTGGTTTAATTTACCACTTTAATTGCCCAGAGTGCGAGCTTGATAGTTTAACTATCTGAAATTAAATGATTTAATAGTTGGCATTAGGATTGCTCAGCGAGTTTATCAATTCAGTCAGCGAATTGTTTTTTCAGAACTAAGGAAAATATATGCATGCATTTTTAAAATTAATCACCGCAGTTGCAGTGATCAGTAGTTTGTCCGGGTGTGTTGTGGCCGTCGGTAATGATGATTTTGATGACGACGATGATGGTAACAACTGGCGCAAGACTCAACAGTATAACCAGAATTATGTCAGCGGTCTTAAAACGGGTACTGAGATCGGTGCAGTGCGGCAGAACCTCGGCACTCCAGCTTTTAGTGAGTCTTTTAATAAACAGGGAGAGACAGTCGAAGTACTGTTTTATCGCACCCACCACAGCCACAGTGATGGCATGACCAGTAAAGATGAATGTACCGCGTTGATTTTCAAACGGGGTTTATTAGTCGGTTGGGGCGACAAGGCCTATCAAAACCTTTGATTAGAGAGATCAATGAAAAAACGCCAGGTGTATAGCCCGGCGTTTTTTTGTCGTCAACTGTTCGAGGTGCAAACTTGCAGTTCCGATTCGCCCTGCTATCGTCAGTGGAACTATAAAAAAAGGGGCGTCGTATGAACCAGTCAACATCGCTGGATTTTTCCAAATGTCGCATTGAGCAATTGAATGCCGAACAACTCAGACAAGCCAATTCCATTCTGTACAGCGCATACCACGATGATCCATTATTTATGCAGATTTTTCAGGCGGAAAAACCCGATTTTGAAGCCAGATTACGGGCTGCGATCAGAGAAGAAATTGCAACTTTCTGGGATAAGCAACAGCCGGTTCTGGGATTATTTTGTGACGAGCAATTGCTGGGCGTGGCTTGCCTGACAGAGCCGGACGCAGGGTTTCAGGGCGAGCGGCTGTGGCACTGGCGGCTGAAAATGTTGCTGACGGCAGGATATCTGTCCAGCAAGCAGATGCTCGATAAAGAGCGCAAAGTACATGATGCGATGCCAGCATCCTCTTATCATATGCTGGCGTTTATCGCGCGTAATCCGGCTTATCACCACCCAGACGCCATGAGCCAATTTTTAAAAGCGATTGATCATTGGGTCGACCAGCATCCAGGGTCAGAGGGCGTCGGCGTGTTTGTTACGTTGGACAAATACCTGCAGTTTTTCCACCAGGACCAATATCAGGTCGTCGGTCAACTTGACTTCCAGCAGGTCAGCGGTAAATTGCTGTTCAGAAGACGGCAACAACTGCAGGAGTCCTGATGCCCACGCCCGAATTTCAGCGTTTCAGTGAGTTTTATCCGTATTATCTGGCGGAACACCAACATCCGCTGTGCCGGGCGCTGCATTATTGTGGCAGCACACTGGTGTTGGTTATTTTGGGTTATGCGCTGTGGACCGCCCAATGGGCGTTGTTATGGTGGTTACCAGTTGCCGGGTATGGTTTTGCCTGGGCCGGGCATTTTTTTATCGAACACAACCGGCCCGCGACTTTCAAATACCCGTTTTATAGTTTGCTTGGCGATTGGGTGATGTACGCTGAGTTTCTCACTGGTCGGTTGGAAGCGCGTTTGACTGTATCAGACCCGAAAGGGCGGTAGTTTAAAATCCGCCAGGCGCAGGCCCTTCATCCATAGTTCCGCCTGGTAACGGCTTTCGCCATCCCCACTGAAATCAATCAGATATAAAGTTCGTAAGCCAGATCTCTGGCTTATCTTCACCCAACGATGACCGTCACGTGCACAATCGAGAAATTGTACTTGCTGCTGCTGGCACAGCTGCCGCGCTAACGCAGTAGCGCGCTCATCCTGCCGGCGTTGTAATAAAAACAGATAAGCAACCAGCATCAGCGCCAGTAAGACCGCAATTGAACTCATAAAGGTTCCTCCCCGCGACGATCATGTGGCTGCTCATCAGCAAAAGCAAGCATTGTGCTAAAATCCGCAGCCTTTCTTCCCGGGAGCTTCCGATGAAGTATCAACAGACCCAAGCGATATTACAGGCCATTGAGGCTGAATTACGACGCCTGCAGCTGTGGACTGAGCTGCCGCCCAGCGCTGCTGCGCTTGCCAGCCAGGCACCATTTTGTTGCGATACGATGCCACTGCAACAATGGCTGCAATATGTTTTGCTGCCAAGAATGCAGGCACTGATTGATGCGCGACTGCCGTTGCCGACACAAATCAGTATTTGCCCTTTCGCTGAGGAAGCCTTTACAGGCTTGGGAGAAAGGGCATGGCCGCTGATTAACCGTATCGCCGATTTGGATGAGTTGTTAAGTGGTCGTCGGGAGCAACAAATTGCAAGAGTCTGAAGTCAAACCCCCGCTGGAGATCCTGTATCAGGACCAGTGGCTGGTTGCGGTCAATAAACCTGCCGGCATGCTGGTACACCGCTCTTTCCTCGACAAACATGAGACTGAGTTTGTCATGTTGCGGCTGCGCGACCAGATTGGTCAGCATGTATTTCCGTTGCACCGGTTAGACCGGCCAACGTCAGGTGTGTTGTTATTTGGCCTTTCCAGCGAGATCGCCAGAGTCATGGGTGAACAGCAACATCTTTGGCAAAAGACCTATCTGGCTGTGGTGCGTGGACATTTGAAAGCAGCGATGTTGCTTGATTATGCATTAAAAGAACAACACGACGCGATCGCAGACAAATTTGCCCGCCCGGATAAAGCCGCGCAGTCTGCACAAACAGCAATTTGGCCGCTGCAACATGTTGAATTGCCTTTTGCCGTCGGTCGCTATGCGACGGCCCGTTACAGCTTACTTGCATTACAACCACTGACCGGTCGTAAACACCAACTGCGCCGGCACTGTGAGCATCTGTTTCATCCAATCATTGGCGACACGACGCATGGCGATGGCAAGCACAATCAGTTGTTCCGCCAACAATTCAACTGCACACGGTTATTACTGCATGCTGCTCAGTTAAGTTTTCATCATCCGGTGTCTGGTCAAATGGTCATATTGTCAGCATCTTGGCGTGATTTTGCCGATTTATTGCTGCACATTGGCTTCACATTCAGCGAAGATGAATTTTCCAGTCAGGTAGTTGCATGGGATTATCGTCAGTTACCGTGGCGGCAGGACTGATCAAGGTACTTTGAAGATTACCTGATAATGACAGTGCTTTGTCAGTTTAAAACTGATTTAACATCAGTTCCTGCCGAATATCGTGTTTTTTTGTTAATTCGACGCAGGTTGAAATTCGCCCTTGTGTTAATAAAAGATAAGAAATACACAAATTAATATGCATTAGTTTTTTTAATTGATGACAGATGCTTAGAAGTGTTTTTGGAATAATACATTTAAATACATTAGCTTACATGCTATTGCATCTCTCTTTGCAAGGTTGGAATTGCCACTGTTTTCGGACCTCTTATTGATAATATTGTAAATGATTGTAATTTATGTATAAATTTTACACAAAATTTCCATTTTTTTTTGAACTTGCCAGTTTCCGATATGGGTAATTGCCAGTGTACAGCGATTGCTAGTTCATGGTAATAGTAAGCAAGGAACGGAAAGTTCCTAGATAACAACAAATTGGAGAATAAGAAATAATGAAATCCAACAACGGAACATGGCGCTTTAAGCGTTCACTCGCTGCTGTCGCCGTCTCTGCAATTCTTGGCTTACCAGGAGCTGTTTACGCTGCAGACACTTCTAACATTCTTGGAAGTGTAAAAGGATTAAACAGTTCACAATCCTACAGTGTGAAAGTCAAAGATCCGAAAACTGGCTTCAGTCGCGAAGTAGCGCTGGACAATGCTGGTAACTTCCGTGTAAGCCAGTTACCAATTGGCGAATACCAAATTGAAGTTACGGCAAATGGCAAAGTTGTTGCTCAAGACAAAGTGCGCTTGTCTTTAGGCAGTAACTCTGTTGCGTCATTCGCCCTGAACCGGCCTAATGACGGTACTGAAGTTATTGAAGTCACTGGTGCTCGTATCCGTGCCGTTGACGTAACCAGCGTAGATTCGGGTCTGGTCGTTGGCGAGATGGAATTTGATAAAATGCCAGTCGCACGTAATATCACTGCTGTTTCATTACTGGCTCCGGGTGTTGTTTTAGGTGACTCCAAATTCGGCGCTTCAGGCGGCATTGGTTTTGCTTCATTTGGTGGTTCATCGATTTCTGAAAACGCCTGTTATATCAATGGTCTTGAAGTAACTAACACTCGCCAGGGTTTAGGTTGTGGCTCTGTGCCATTTGAATTTTATAAAGAATTCCAGGTCAAGACCGGTGGTTACTCAGCGATGTACGGCCGTTCAACCGGTGGTGTGTTGAATGCTGTGACAAAGTCAGGCAGCAATGAGTGGGAATTTGCATTTACGGCAAACACTCAGCCTTCGTCTTTACGTGCTGAAGGCAAAAAATCTTATGGTACTGGCAGTCGTTTAGGTCAGGTATTTCGTGATACTACTGATGATGAATTCAGCGAAAGTGACTTAACGCTGTCTGCGTCTGGCCCGCTGATCGAAGACAAGTTGTTTATCTACGCTATCGTGAACCCGCGTGATCGTAAATCAGAGTGGTCAGATACCAGTGGCCGTGTTCCATACGATGCTGACAATCGCTGGCGTACTCTGGAATCATCAGGTAGCGACAACCTGTTCTGGGGTAGCAAAATTGACTGGGACATTATTGAAGGTCACCGTTTAAGCTTCTTCGCATATTCTGACCGTACTGACTCGCAAGAAACCCGTTATGCCCGCAACGCAAATACCGGCGTTATTGGTGCAAAACAGGGTGATTTTGTCAACGAGCGTGGTGGTGAAGCCGCAAGCTTGAGTTACGTTGGTAGCATTACAGATGACTTCACTGTCAATCTGATGTACGGCAAGATTAAAACACAATACGGCACTACACCGACTGTAACCGATTGCCCGTTTGTGACTGATGGTCGCCAAGTTTCGAATCCTATTTCAGGCTGTGGTGCCGGTGGTACCTTAGGCGATGACTACGACGATAACAAACAAACCCGTGCTGATTTTGAGTGGGCTGCCGGTGATTTATACGGTACGCATTTATTGAAGTTCGGCTACGACAAACAAGACCGTCAATCCAGAAAAACGACAGCTCCGGTCGGTGGTCACAGCTTTACATACTCTACCAAGCTGGCTGGCGACACTATCCAGGGCAACAACGGCCAACTGTGGGCGAATACAACTGGTAAGCCAGTTGATTTGGTTGAAGACCGCATCTTCGTAGGCGGTGGTTCATTTGGTAGTGAGCTGACAGCTTGGTATGTCGAAGATCAGTATCAACCGACAGAACAACTGACATTAAATATCGGCGTTCGTCAGGATCACTTTGTTAATACTGGTGCGACCGGCGTTGATTTCGTCGATCTGAAAACAGATGTGGCTCCACGGTTGGGCTTCAGCTATGACCCGACTGGGGCTGGCGAGTCCAAAATTTTTGGTACCTGGGGTCGTTATTATCTGCCAGTGCCTAACAATACCAACTACCGCGCTGCATCAGGTGTAGACGATACAACAACTTATTATTATTTCACTGGCTTTGATCCGAAAACAGGCGCTCCAACAGGTGCCACTCCGGTTAATGGCACAGTAGGAAATTCGCAGGTTGTGAACTCTACATCTACGGCAATGCCAAGTGTTGCTTTGTTCCAGGCACAAGAAGCCGAACCATTTTATAAAGAAGAGTGGGTACTGGGTTATGAAACTCAACTGACAGATGATTACTCTGCGTCAGTCCGTGGTACTTACCGTTTTGTTGGGGCAGCTTTGGATGACTTCTGTGGTCCGGTTGCGAATCAGCATTTCTGTACCCTGGTGAACCCAGGTAAACCAGGCAGCTGGTACTCTGATGCAGATGATGACAACGTGCCGGATGCTGGTTCGTTAAAAACTTACACTGCAGCAGATATGGCGTTGCCTGAAGCTGACAACGACTACGTTTCATTGCAAAGCCAGTTGGCATATCGTAGTGAAGCGCTGCGTTGGGACTTTATTTATACCTGGTCTCGTAGTACTGGTAACTTCGAAGGTGCGGTGAAATCTGATATTAACCAGGCTGATGCTGGTATTACTCAGGACTTTGACTTCCCTGCGTTGATGGATGGTGCTGATGGTTATCAGGCCAACGACCGTCGTCATGTGTTTAAGTTCTTCGGTAGCTATGATGTTACTGACAAACTGACCTTGGGGATGAATTCGACGCTGAGCAGTGGTCGCCCGCTGAGCATGTTTGGTCAAGGGTACCCAAGCAGTGATCCGAAACTGTACGGCAGCTACGGTGATACTTTCTATCTGGTTACAGGCTGTACCGATACCAACGGTAATGGTAAGTGTGATCCAGCGGAACGTATTTTCTCTAAAACGCCACGCGGTAGTGCGGGTCGTACGCCTTGGAACTTCAACGTTGACGTGTCGGCAACATATGATTTCACTGTGTCAGGTGTTGATTTAAGAGCCTCTGTTAACGTCTACAACATTCTTAATATTCAAGAAGTTACGTCCAGTAACGAACATTATGAAGCCCGTCGTTCTGCAGGGACATTTAACCCTTGGTACAATGCGGCATACACATGGCAAACGCCACGTTATGTTCGTGTAGGTATTGAAGGTCGGTTCTAATTCTGTAAGTTAACCGGCAAAGCCCGCTGTCCCTCCCTCAGCGGGCTTTTTTTATGCCGATGTATCCTTAGGTGCACGCTGTGTGGTTACACAACAGCTTTCTTGTTGATCCAATCTGTTTTCTGTAATGCACCATGTACTATTGTGGGCAAAAAAAAGCCCCGCATCTGCAGGGCTCTTTCATCCAGGCTTTGTCAGTCGATACTACGCAACAACGCATTAATGCCGACTTTGGCGCGGGTCTGCGCATCAACTTTTTTCACGATAATCGCGGCATAAAGACTATGTGTGCCGTCTTTTGACGGAATGGAACCAGGCACAACCACAGCACCGGCTGGCACGCGGCCGTAAGTGATTTCACCGGTTTCACGGTCAAAGATCCGGGTGGACTGACTGATATAAACGCCCATCGACAACACCGCGCCTTCTTCGACAATGACACCTTCGACCACTTCAGAGCGGGCACCGATAAAGCAGTTGTCTTCGATAATGGTTGGATTGGCCTGCAGCGGCTCCAACACGCCACCGATGCCAACGCCGCCAGATAAATGCACGTTTTTACCGATTTGTGCACAGGAACCGACTGTCGCCCAGGTGTCGACCATAGTGCCTTCACCGACATAAGCGCCGATATTGACGTATGACGGCATCAACACCACGTTCTTCGCAATATAACTGCCTTTCCGTACGGCGGCCGGCGGGACTACACGTACACCTTCAGCGACAAATTGTTCATGACTGTAGCTGGCATATTTCATTGGTACTTTGTCAAAGAAACGGTTTTCAGCACCGTCCATCACCTGGTTGTCATTGATGCGAAACGACAACAGCACCGCTTTTTTCAGCCATTGATGCGTGACCCATTCGCCGGCAATTTTTTCTGCAACACGGGCCTGGCCGGAGTCGAGCAGGGCAATTGCATTGTTGACTGCCTGGCGGACATCGTCACTGACGGTGGATGGAGTAATCGACAAGCGGTCTTCAAATGCTTGTTCGATAATGCTTTTTAAATCAGACATGGTGGTTCTTCAGCCTTCTGTAACATCTGTGAGTTGTTCCACCAGCACCCGGCGCAAAATTGCCTGCTCGTCAGCAGATAACGCCTGGTCCTCGCGGGTTGAAATCATAAAAAAGTCTTCAGCACGTTCGCCGATGGTGGTGATTTTGGCCGCATGAATATTAATCTCACACTGCGCAAACACCTGACCTATTGTGGCCAGCAAGCCCGGCATATCCAGCGCTGCCAGTTCCAGCATCGTGCGTTGCTTATTTTTGCCCGGTAAAAACACCACTTTGGGTGGCACGTGGAAAGCTTTTAATTGCTTATTAACCCTGACCTTGGCATTGAGCACAAGTTCCGGCTGGCCAATCGCCTGCTCCAGCGCTTTTTTGATGCTTTGAATACGGGAAGTGGACGTTACCGCATTACCGTTTTGCTCCAGCACCACAAAAGTATCCATGGCATAACCATCTTTGTTGGTCATGATCTGGGCATCAAAAATGCTGACTTTTTTGCTGTCGAGCGCCGCGACCATCCGGGCAAAAAGTTTGGGTTGGTCCGCGGTATACACAAAGATTTGTGTGCCACCGCGCATCGCGGTCGGGCTGACCAGTACCATCGGCCTGCTGAAATCGGTGTGCGCAAGCAGGTTTTCACTATGCCAGGCAATCAGTTTCGGATTGTAGCGGGCGAAATAATCGGCTTTGAATTTCGCCCACAGCGGTAACACTCTGTCTTCAGTAATACCGGTCTCTGCTAACAACCGCAGCGCTTCAGTCTGGTGCTCGCGGATCTGATCACGCAGGTCCATCGGTTTTTCCAGACCGCGGCGGAACGCTTTTTGAGTACCGAGATAAAGCTCACGCAATAACGAGCCTTTCCAGTCATTCCACAGATTGTCATTAGTGGCCCGAATATCGGCCAGTGTCAGGCAATACAGGTAATTTAGCCGGGTTTCGTCGCGAACTTTGTCAGCAAATTCGGCGATCACGGCTGGATCGTGAATGTCACGGCGCTGCGCCGTCACCGACATCAGCAAATGTTGCTCCACCAGCCAGACAATTAATTTGGTATCAAATTCACTGAGTTTATGCATTTTGCCAAACTCGCGGGCATCAATAGCGCCGAGTTCAGAATGGTCACCGCCGCGGCCTTTGGCGATATCGTGGAAGATCCCCGCCAAATACAGCAGTTCCGGTTTTTCCAGCCGTTTGACAATATCCGTGCATAGCGGGAATTCATTGGCAAATTCCGGCTCGGTATAGCGGTGCAGGTTTTTCAGTAAGCGGTGCGTGTGTTCATCGACAGTGTAAGCATGAAACAAATCAAACTGCATCTGGCCAACAATATTGCGCCAGGCTGGTAAATATGCCGCCAGAATGCCGTGGCGGTGCATCAGCGTGATAGCGCGGTCCATACCTTGCGGATGGCGGATGATCGCCATAAACAAATCGCGGCAACCCTGATAGTCCTGCAAGTCGCCCATCAGACGGCGCCGCACTTGCCGCAGCAGACGCAACGTTTCGGAATGAATGCCCTGGATCTGCGGCTGTTCGGCAATATGCCAGAACAACTTCAGAATGTTTTCGCGCCGGGCAAATACGGCTTTGTCCGAAGCAAAAATTAAATGACCATGTTGTTCAAACACATCATCGAGCTTTTGCACTTTGAACTTACTGTGGCTTTTCAGGATGTTGCCTTCAAAATGCTGCAACAGCATTTCGTTCAGTTCGCTGACGCGCTGCACGGTACGGAAAAAGCGTTTCATCATGCGTTCGACCGAAGCTTTACCGTCATCACCAAAACCGAGCCAGCGCGCAACCGCAGGTTGATAATCAAACAAAATACGGTTTTCGTTACGGCCAGCTTCGAGGTGCAGGGCAAAACGCATTTGCCACAGATAGGCCTCACACTCCATCAGCTCCTGATATTCATCTTCAGTCAGATAATGGTGCGCGACTAACTCGCGCATGGTTCGGGTGCGGAAGTGTTTTTTCGCCACCCAGCCGACGGTCTGAATATCACGCAGTCCGCCAGGGTTGGCTTTTAAATTCGGTTCGAGGTTGTATGCCGTACCGTGATACTGGGCATGACGGCCTTGTTGCTCGTGGCGTTTGGCCTGAAAAAAATCTTTGCTGGGCCAGAAGTTGTCTTTACTGACTTCATGCGACAGCTGTTCAAATAAAGGCTGATTACCACAGAGAAAACGCATTTCCATCAGGTTGGTGGCGATGGTAATGTCTTCCCGGCCGAGCGTCAGGGTTTCTTTGATAGTGCGGACACTGTGGCCAACTTCGAGACGTAAATCCCAGAGAATTGTCACGAACTGACCAATTTGTTCCTGTTGCTCCCGGCTTAAGCGCGATTCGGTCAGGATCAATAAATCGATATCAGAATAGGGATGCAGTTCACCGCGGCCATAACCACCTACAGCGATTAAAGTCAGGCCTTTATGTTGCTGCAATTGATAATGGCGCCACAGCTGCTGCAGCACCTCGTCAATAAAACGGGCCCTGGCCCGTACCAGCGTCGCCACGCTTTGGCTGGCTGAAGCGACTTTCAGCCAGTCGAGAAAGTCGCTGAAATGTTTTTTATAACCGTCGAGGGTAAACTGGCCCGGGACTGTTTTTTCAAAGACCATAGCCGTTGTCATGCGCTGTTACCCTGTGCTGACAGGGACTGCGCTCAGGCGTCCGCTGTCAGGATCCGCTCAATAGTGTCATCTGATCGCAAGGTCAGAATTTCACAACCCGTGTCCGTCACGACAATAGTGTGCTCGAACTGAGCCGATAAACTACGATCTTTCGTTACAACCGTCCAGCCGTCTTTCAGTAATTTACTATGACGTTCGCCGGCGTTGACCATAGGTTCTACGGTCAGACACATACCGGTTTTCAGCACATCACCGGTATTGGGCCGGCCGTAGTGCAACACTTGCGGGTCTTCATGGAAGATTTCACCGATACCATGGCCGCAATATTCGCGCACAATCGAATAGTTGTGCTTTTCAGCATGAACCTGAATGACATGGCCGATATCGCCCAACCGCGCGCCATTTTTGACCTTTTTCAGGCCGAGATACAAACATTCCTGTGTGACCCGGATCAGCCGTTCAGCCAGAATGCTTGGTTTGCCGACCACAAACATTTTTGAGGTATCGCCATGAAAGCCATCTTTAATGACGGTGATGTCTATGTTGACGATATCGCCGTCTTTTAACGCTTTGTCATCTGCCGGAATGCCGTGACAAATAACATGGTTCACCGAGGTGCAAATTGATTTCGGGAAACCATGATAATTCAGTGGGGCAGGGACAGTCTTTTGCACGTTGACCATGTAGTCGTGACAAATCCGATCCAGCTCGCCAGTCGTCACCCCCGGTTTGACATATGGTTCGATCATCTCCAGCACTTCTGCCGCCAGACGGCCTGCAATGCGCATTTTTTCGATTTGTTCCGGGGTTTTGATCGTCGCGGCCATGGGGTGCTCTCTGCTGTAAAACTACACAATTCATTGTGTTTACGGGGCGCCTATGGTATAAAGCGCGCCGCAATTTGGCAAATAAAGCCGACGAAATTCTGAAAAGAGCCGTCAGCGTCAATATTGCAAACCCAAACTTAAGTTAAACAACACACATACATCGTCACATAAGCCGGGGTGCTGAAGCTCGCTTCAGTCGGATCTATGGGATGTATGGAGGCCTAACCCCCTTTAAGGAATTACTCAAATGGCTAAAGTTTCAATGCGCGATATGCTCCAGGCGGGCGTACATTTCGGTCACCAAACCCGTTACTGGAATCCAAAAATGAAGCCGTTCATTTTCGGCGCCCGTAACCGCGTTCATATCATCAATCTGGAAAAAACTGTTCCAATGATGAATGACGCACTGACTTTCATCCAGTCAGTGGCTGCGAAGAAAGGCAAAATCCTGTTCGTTGGTACCAAACGCGCTGCCTCTGAAGCAATCAAAGAAGCTGCTAAACAAGCTGACCAGTACTATGTTAACCACCGCTGGTTAGGCGGTATGCTGACTAACTGGAAAACTGTTCGTCAGTCCATCAAGCGTTTAAAAGACCTGGAATCTCAGAGCCAGGACGGTACTTTCGACAAGCTGACCAAAAAAGAAGCTCTGGATCGTACCCGTGAAATGGAAAAACTGGAGAAGAGCTTAGGCGGTATCAAAGATATGGGCGGTCTGCCAGACGCTCTGTTCGTAATCGATGCTGACCATGAACACATCGCGATCAAAGAAGCCAACAACCTGGGTATCCCGGTGGTTTCTATCGTTGATACAAACTCTGATCCAAAAGGTGTTGATTTTGTTATCCCAGGTAACGATGACGCGATCCGCGCTATCCAGCTGTACCTGAGTGCCGTCAATGCTGCTATTGCAGAAGGCCGTGATAAAAACATCGAAGTTCAGGCTGAAGCCGACAACTTCGTTGCAGCTGAGTAATACAGCTGTATGGGGTCTGTCATCAGACTGACCCCATTCACCTTTTAATCTGACAGGGGCTTCGCCCCTGTTTGTCTAACCCGATTGAAACGAGGAATTCCCCATGGCCGTAACTGCCGGTATGGTTAAAGAATTACGCGAGCGCACTGGCGCTGGCATGATGGACTGCAAAAAAGCTTTAGAAGAAACCAACGGTGATATCGAAGGCGCAATTGAATTAATGCGTAAAAACGGTCAGGCCAAAGCTGCCAAGAAAGCTGGTCGGATCGCTGCAGAAGGTACTGTACTGACTCGCGTTGGTAACGGTTACGCTGCTGCAATTGAATTCAACTGTGAAACAGATTTCGTTGCCCGTGATGTTAACTTCCTGGCATTCGCCAATGCTGCTGCTGACCTGGCACACGCCAACCAGCTGTTCACTGTGGAAGCGTTAAGCGCTGCCTCTTTGGGCGAAGCGACTGTTGAAGAAGCTCGCGCCACACTGGTTGCTAAAATCGGTGAAAACATCAACATCCGTCGCATCTCTGTAGTTCAGGGTGACGTGATCGGTCAGTACACGCACTCAGGCCGTATCGGCGTGTTAGTGGTACTGGAAGGCGGTAACGAAGACGTCGCAAAAGATGTTGCTATGCATGTTGCTGCAAACAACCCATCTTTCCTGACTCCAGACTCAGTTCCGGCTGACGTTGTGGCAAAAGAACAGGAAATCCAGATCGAAATCGCTATCAACAGCGGTAAGCCAAAAGAAATCGCTGAGAAGATGGTTGCTGGCCGGATGACTAAGTTCACTGGCGAAGTATCTCTGACTGGTCAGCCATTCGTGAAAGACCCAGCTATTACTACAGGCGATTTCCTGAAGCAACACGGCGCGAAAGCAGTCAGCTTCATCCGTCTGGAAGTAGGCGAAGGCATCGAGAAGCAGGAAACTGACTTCGCAGCTGAAGTTGCTGCTCAAATCGCTGCAGCGAAGAAATAATCGCGCTTCAGCATGACGCTGAAACCGGCTACACTAACCGCGACTGGCTTGCCAGCCGCGGTTTTTTTTAAGTGAAACCTGTGGAAACTGCAGTCCATCTGTCAGTACTGCCTCAGCAGTTTCATTGCATTCTATGTTTTTAACTGACCAGCATGATGGGGATCCTATGAGCATCAATCCAAAACCTACCTATAGAAGAATCCTGTTAAAACTCAGTGGTGAAGCCCTGATGGGCGATGAAGGCTTTGGTATTGATCCCAAAGTGCTGGACCGGATGGCTGCCGAAATCAAAGAGCTGGTCGAGCTTGGGATCCAGGTGGGGATCGTGATTGGCGGTGGCAACATTTTCCGTGGTGAAGGTCTGGCAAAAGCCGGGATGAACCGCGTGGTGGGTGACCATATGGGCATGCTGGCCACTGTAATGAATGGCCTGGCGATGCGTGATGCGTTGCATCGTGCCTTTGTTAACGCCCGTCTGATGAGTGCATTCCCGCTGAATGGCGTTTGTGATAACTACAGCTGGGCCGAAGCGATCAGCCTGCTCAAATCCGGTCGTGTGGTGATTTTCTCTGCCGGTACTGGTAATCCATTTTTCACCACAGACTCTGCCGCCTGTTTACGCGGCATCGAAATCGAAGCGGATGCTGTGTTAAAGGCGACAAAAGTAGACGGCGTCTATTCCGCCGATCCGGTAAAAGATCCAACGGCAACTTTATACGCCAGCCTGACTTATGATGAAGTTCTGTCAAAAGAGTTAAAAGTCATGGACTTAGCTGCATTCACTTTAGCGCGTGACCACAATCTGCAAATCCGTGTGTTTAACATGAATAAACCAGGTGCATTGAAGCGCGTGACGATGGGCGAAGCGGAAGGTACAGTGATCGACCACGCTGAAAATTTACAGTAAACTAGCGGCACTTTTTTCGAGCCGACAGTACGCGAAGGAACAACCAAGTGATTAACGATATTCTGCAAGACAGCAAAACCCGGATGGATAAAAGCGTAGATGCGCTGAAAAACCAGCTGTCGAAAATCCGGACCGGCCGCGCTCATCCGAGCCTGCTTGATGGTATTCACGTGTCTTATTACGGTGTGGATACCCCGCTGCGGCAATGTGCCAACGTTTCTGCTGAAGACTCACGCACCCTGATGATCACCGTGTTTGACCGCTCGATGATTCAGGCTGTTGAAAAAGCGATTATGCAATCTGATTTGGGCTTAAACCCAATCGGCGCTGGCACCAGTATCCGCGTGCCGTTACCGGCGCTGACAGAAGAGCGTCGTCGCGATCTGGTTAAAGTTGTGCGTGCTGAAGCTGAAGGTGCGCGTGTTGCAGTCCGCAATATCCGTCGCGACGCCAACGCTGACTTTAAGTCGTTACAAAAAGACAAAGAAATCAGTGAAGACGATGAACGCCGCGCCGCGGAAGAAACGCAAAAGCTGACCGATCTGTTCATCAAAAAGATTGATGAAGTGCTGGCAGCGAAAGAAAAGGAACTCATGGAAGTCTGATGACTGGCCATGGCTGATGGAAAGCGCCGTGCAGACCCCTTCGCGGCGCTTTTTTGTTGATAAAAACAGCATTTAATGCGGATATCTCGACGGATGACTATTACCAGCTCGACAATGGATCAGGCGCTGCCCCGGCATGTCGGCATTATTATGGACGGCAATGGCCGTTGGGCGGAACGACAAGGCAAACCCCGGGTCTGGGGCCACAAAAAAGGCGTGGACGCGGTGCGGCGCGCGGTCAGTTTTTGCCGTCGACTGAACATTCCCTCGTTAACTCTGTTTGCCTTTAGCAGTGAAAACTGGCGCCGGCCAGAAGACGAAGTCAGTAGTCTGATGGAACTGTTTATGTTTGTGCTGCAAAAAGAAATCAAATTGCTGCACAAGAATCAGGTCAGGCTGAACATCATTGGCGACTTGTCACGTTTCAGCGCAAAACTGCAACAAAAAATTACCGAAGCCCAAGTGCTGACAGCCGGCAATACCGGACTGACACTGAATGTGGCGGCAAACTATGGCGGGCGTTGGGATATTGCCCAAGCCGCACAGCAGCTTGCGCTGCAGGTAGCGGCTGGAACCTTGAGGCCTGACGAGATCAACGAACAGTTACTCGCCGGCCATATCCAGATGCACGACCAGCCTGAACTGGATCTGATGATCCGTACCGGCGGCGACATCCGCATCAGTAATTTTTTGCTATGGCAGGCTGCCTATGCGGAGCTGCTTTTTATTGATACCTTATGGCCTGATTTTGATGATCAGGTATTTGCCGATGCTATCGCCAGTTTTGTCAGCCGCGAACGCCGTTTCGGTTGTACCGGCGCGCAGATCCGCGAACTGGCAGCGGCAACTGGACAAGGATAATAGATTTGTTTAAACAACGGGTGATCACAGCTTTAGTGCTGGCTCCGCTTGCGCTGGGGGCGGTGTTTTATTTACCGCCGACCGGCTTTGCTATCTTTTTGGCGACCGCTTTTGCCGTGGCAGCCTGGGAATGGGCTGGTTTTTGTGGCTGGCATACCAGTAGCAGCAAAACCGCTTTTACCACGCTGATTGCCATGCTGTATGGCGCTGTCTATCTGGTGACACCTGCAGCTTTACACTGGCCGGTGCAGACGAATTATACCGTGCAGACCGTGTTGTGGTTAGGCGTGATCTGGTGGCTGCTGGCTGTGTTGCTGGTGCTGAGTTTTCGCGTTTCCCAACGTTTCTGGGCGGGCAACCAGGCTATCAAAGCATTGATGGGTGTACTGACACTGGTGCCGAGTTTCACTGCGATCCTGTTAGTCCGTCATGTGAATTTTGAACAATCCAGCTTCACCGGTGCCTGGTTGATTTGTCTGATGCTGGGTCTGGTCTGGGCGGCAGATATCGGTGGATACGTGATTGGTAAGCCGTTTGGCAAACACAAACTGATGCCTGATGTCAGTCCGGGCAAAACCCTGGAAGGTTTTGGCGGTGGTCTGGTGTTTGTGTTGATTCTGGTGGGCATCGTTGCAGCAGGTCAGGGTTGGCCAGAACAAACCGGTTTATGGTTTGCCGCCGCGGTGATCCTGACGTTGTTATCAGTGTTTGGTGATCTGTCTGAAAGTATGTTTAAGCGTGTTGCAGGTCTTAAAGACAGTGGCAGTATTTTCCCGGGCCATGGTGGCATGTTAGACCGCATTGACAGTCTGACCGCAACTGCACCGCTGTTCGCAATTTTTGTTGCTATGTTTGGTGGTTTTTAATGCCAAAACAAGTGGTAGTGCTGGGCGCAACCGGCTCTATTGGCTGCAGTACACTGGATGTGATTGCACAACATCCTGATTTGTATCAGGTGCTGGCACTGACCGGCGGTAAGCGTCTGGATGTGCTGTTTGCACAATGTGTGCAGTTCCGGCCCAGATATGCGGCACTGAGCGATGCCGCTGATGCCGCTGCACTGCAGCAGCAACTGCGGCAGGCGGGGCTGACGACTGAAGTCGTCGCAGGCGCGGACGCACTGGCAGAGCTTGCCGCGCATCCGGATGCTGATGTCGTCATGGCGGCGATTGTTGGTGCTGCGGGTCTGTTGCCAACCCTGGCCGCAGTCAAAGCCGGCAAAACCGTGTTACTGGCCAACAAAGAAGCACTGGTCATGAGCGGCGAGTTGTTTATCCGGGCGGTGCAACAACACGGCGCGACGCTGCTGCCGATCGACAGTGAGCACAATGCGATTTTTCAATGTTTACCTGCGGCGTTGCAGCAACATTGTTATCAGAGCGAACTGCAAACCGCGGGTATCGCCAAAATTCTGCTGACCGGCAGTGGCGGGCCATTTCGCCAGACTGCATTGAATGCCTTTGACCAGATCACGCCGGAACAGGCTGTGGCCCATCCCAACTGGAATATGGGCAAAAAAATCTCGATCGACAGCGCGACGATGATGAATAAGGGCCTGGAGTTTATCGAAGCACGCTGGTTATTCAACTGCGCCGTCAGTGATATTCAGGTGGTGATTCATCCACAAAGCATCATTCATTCGATGGTGCAATATACCGATGGTTCGGTGTTGGCGCAGCTTGGTAATCCGGATATGCGCACACCGATCGCCCATGCACTGGCATTTCCGGCCCGTATCGCTTCCAATGTTAAACCGCTGAATTTCTTCGAAGTACCGTCTTTTACTTTTGACCAGCCGGATCCTGAACGTTATCCATGTTTATATCTGGCGCAGCAGGCCTGTGCGGCCGGACAGGGCGCAACTACAGCGTTAAATGCTGCCAACGAAATCGCGGTGGAAGCGTTTTTAAACCGGCAGATCCGTTTTCCGCAGATCGCGGCGTTGAATGCACAGGTACTGGCACATTTTGCTTCAAGCAAAGTGGCTGATCTGGATGAAATTTTATTACTGGACGGTCAGGCCCGTGCCTATTCGCTGAAGTTATTAAAGGATTGGTCCTGATGTTTGATTTTTTGTGGAACCTGCTGAGCTTTGTGGTCGCGCTTGGCTTGTTGGTTACCGTGCATGAATATGGTCATTTTTGGGTTGCGCGGAAAAACGGCATTCTGGTGCAACGTTTTTCAATTGGTTTTGGTAAAACACTGTTTAGCTGGCGTGACCGCCATGGCACCGAGTTTGTGATTGCGGCGATCCCTTTGGGTGGTTACGTCCGGATGCTCGATGGCCGGGTCGACCCAGTATTGCCACAGCTTGCTGATCAAGCATTTGACAGCAAGACAGTACCACAACGGATGGCCGTGATTGCCGCAGGCCCTGCCGCCAATTTCCTGTTTGCTATATTCGCCCTGACGTTGATGTACCTGATTGGTGTGCCAAGTTTGCGCCCGGTTGTTGCACAGGTCACACCGGATTCGATTGCGGCCAGAGCTTATCTGCCAAACCAGCAAATTATTGCAATCAATGGTGAAACGGTGCAGGACTGGCAAGGCGTGCAACTGTTGTTGTTGGAGCAAATTGGCCGCGACAGCGTCACGCTGACGATGGCGGATGACAGCAATAGCCCTGGCGCAGAAGTGCAGCTGGATTTGACCGGGTGGAAATTTGATCCTGAGCACGACTCGGTGTTTGGCAGCCTTGGTATGGTGCCGGTGCAGGCGAAACCGCTGTTAGACGTCGGTTTAGTGCAGCCGAATAGCCCGGCAGCCGCGGCAGGTTTACAGCTGAATGACAAATTGCGGGTATTGGACGGCGTCGCGCTGACGGACTGGGCCAGTATGGTCAAAATCATCCAGAACAATCCGGGTAAAGCGCTGTCGTTGCTGGTTGAACGGGACGGTCAACCTCTGACGTTGACAGTGACCCCCGCATCACAACAAACCGCAGATGGTTTCCATCAGGGCTTCCTCGGGGTGTCACCCAAGGTGCAGCCGGTTGACCCACAGTATATTCAACAGGTGCAATACGGGCCGATAGAAGCGGTCTGGCAGGGCATGCAAAAGACCTGGCAATTAGTGCGGCTGAGTTTCTCGATGGTGGGGAAGCTGCTGTTAGGTGACGTTTCCGTGAAACATTTAAGTGGCCCGATCTCTATTGCACAAGGTGCTGGTAGCAGTGCAGACCTTGGCCTGATTGCTTTCCTGTCCTTTCTGGCGCTGATTAGCGTCAATCTGGGGGTGGTAAATTTACTGCCGCTGCCTATTTTGGACGGCGGCCATTTAATGTATCTTGTCGTGGAACTAATACGCGGCAGGCCGGTCTCTGAGAAAGCGCAGGAGACAGGTTTTAAAATCGGAGCCTTCGTTCTGCTGATGTTAATGGGAATTGCGCTGCTCAACGATATTTCTCGTTTGTAATAACTAATCAAAAGTAGTCCAAAACAATGACAATTAAACGATTAGTAGCTGCGATGTGGCTGGCCTCTGCCAGCGCGTCGGTGCTCGCTGAACAATCATTTACTGTACAAGATATTCAGGTGGAAGGCTTACAACGCGTCGCTTTAGGTGCAGCCCTGAATAATCTGCCGTTTAACATCGGCGATACTGTTACAGAATATACCTTATCTAAAAGTATCAAAACCTTGTATGCAGCTGGCCATTTTGATGAAATTACAGTGCTGCGCGATGGCAATGCCATCATTTACCGCGTCAAGGAACGCCCAACCATTAATGCGGTGGAGTTTGACGGCAACAAAGACATCAAAGAAGAACAGTTACAGGAAAGTCTGACTAACCAGAAAATCATCGTCGGTGAACAACTGGACAAGACGATCATCCGTGAACTGGAAAACGGTTTGACCGAATTCTTCCATGGTGTCGGTAAATACAATGCCAAAGTTGAGATCAAACTGACTTATCTGCCGCGTAACCGTGTCAATCTGAAACTGGAATTTAAAGAAGGCGATGCCGCCTCTGTCCGTCAGATCAATATCGTCGGTAACGAATTGTTCAGCGACGAAGAGATCATGAAAGATATCGAGTCGATGGTCGATTTGCCGTGGTGGCGTTTTATGTCATCCGACCGCTACCAGAAAGACACGTTAAAAGGCGATTTGGAAAAGATCCGCAGTTATTATCTGGATCGTGGTTACCTGCGGTTTGATATTGAAGCCAATACTGTTGCGGTCAGCCCGGATAAAAACTCCGTGTATGTCACTTTGCAGGTCAAAGAGGGCGTGCAGTACAACATCAAAGGCATTGAGTTTGTTGGCGACCTGATTGGTCAGGATGAACTGATTAAAGCCATGCTGCCGTTAAAAGACGGTCAGTTGTATAACGGCGCTTTAGTCACTTATACCGAAGAAAGCATTGCTAAGTTTCTGGCAAGCTTTGGCTATGCCAATTCCAAAGTGCGGACCAGCACCAATATTAACGATGACACCAAAGAAGTGGCATTGTCGATTAATGTTGATCCGGGTAAACGTGTCTATGTTAACCGGATTTCGGTGACGGGCAATTCGGCAACAAAAGACGAAGTCATTCGTCGTGAGATGCGGCAGATGGAAGGTTCCTGGCTGTCGAATGACCGGCTGGAAATGTCGAAGTTGTTTATCCAGCGCTTGCCGTATATCGAGAAGGTTGAGTTTGAAACCAAAGATGTACCGGGTGTGGACGACAAAGTCGACGTGACCTTTAAGATCAAAGAACGGCCGTCAGGCAGCTTTAACGCCGGCGTGTCGTTTGGTAGCTATCAGGGCCTGGCCTTCCAGTTTGGCGTCGAGCAACAAAGCTTCCTCGGCAGCGGTAATTCAGCCGGCATCAGTTTTAACACCAACAAATATCAGAAGTCGGTCAATCTGTCGTTTACCGATCCATACTTCACCCTCGATGGCGTCAGCCTCGGCGGCTCGGTGTTTTATTCTGATTTCGACGGTAGTCGCGCCGGTCTTGAAGCTTACAACCAGAAGAGCTACGGCACAGGGGTTAACTTTGGCTATCCGCTGAATGACTTTAACCGGCTGAATTTTGGTGCCAACGTGGTATGGAACGAGATCAATTCGATCCAGGAATTTGACCAAATCCGCCATTTCCGTGGCGTCCTGATTGATTCTGCCAACCCGGATGCTGCATACAAGTTCACCAACTATGAACTGTTGGCCGGTTGGGTAATGAGTACGTTAAACCGCGGGACTTTCCCAACGGATGGTACTTACCTGGGTGCGAATATCAAGGTGACGACGCCGAATTCAGATTTAACTTACTTCAAAACCAACTTTGAGGCGCGGCACTATATTCCGCTGAGCAGCGATCACGGCTGGTCATTCCTCAGCAAGCTGGAACTGGGTTACGGTAACGGTTACGGCGATAACAATGGTTACGACCATACCTTACCATTTAACGACAGCTTCTATGCCGGTGGTCAGAACTTCCGCGGTTTTGAAAACCGCGTCATCGGCCCACGTGCAGTGTATCGTCAAATAAATGCGATCCCGGGTTTACCGGACCCAATGAATGGCCAATCGCAGGGTGGTTTGCCAACTTCGGCGAATTATGACAATTATTATGTTTCACGCCGTTCTTTTGGTGGTAATGCTATGGCGATTGGAACTCTGGAACTGATTACGCCAACGCCGTTCCTGAAAGAAGATTATGCCAACTCAGTCAGAACCAGCTTGTTTATTGATGCCGGTAATGTCTGGGATACAGAATACGATATTACCCGTTATAGCAAACTGACTCAGTTGTCTGATGCAGTTGTTGGCTATGACCAGCCGGGTTTGCTGGATTATTCAGATGCAGGTATGATGCGCGCTTCAGCCGGTTTGACTGTGCAATGGATCTCGCCAATGGGCCCGTTAACCTTTAGTCTCGCGAAGATCCTGCGCAAATACGAAGGTGACGAGCAAGAGAACTTCAGTTTCAACATTGGTACTACATTCTAAAAATTAATTTGAGGTAATAGGAAACATGTTTAAGTCAGCTTTTTCTAAAACAGCACTGTTAGTTGCCGGTGTGATGATGGCCGGTGCAGTGTCTGCCAAAGAAATGAAAATTGGTTTTGTTGACGTGCGTGAAGTGTTCTCGCAACTGCCACAAGCCGCAAAACTGCAAGAAACGATGAAAGCCGAATTTGGTGGCAAAATCGCTGAAGTACAAAAACTGGAAAAAGACATCGCATTCAACGTTGAAAAATTCAAACGTGATGGCTCTACCATGAGCGATGAGCAAAAGAAAAAACTGCAGGAAGATATCGGTAAACAACAGCAACAGTATGAGCAACTGGCTCGTCCGCTGGGTGAACAGATCCGCGCACGTGAAACTGAAGAGCGCAACAAACTGCAGGCCCTGATCAAATCTGCTATCGATCAAATCGCAGCAAAAGACCAGTACGACCTGGTACTGAATGCTGAAGCTGCTGTGTACGCCAAGCCAGAGTACAACATCTCTGCCGCTGTGGTTGCTCAGGTCAGCAAAGCGAAATAATGCCAGCTTTTAGCCTGCATGAATTGGCTCAGCTGCTCTCAGCTGAGCTGCACGGAGACGGCGCTGAAATCATCAGCGCCGTTGCCACATTAGAAAATGCCGTCCAGGGCCAGATCACCTTTCTGTCCAACAGCAAATATCGCAAGTATCTGCAGCAAACACAGGCATCGGTCGTGCTGATTAGTGCTGCTGAACTGGAGTATTGCCCGGTCGCTGCCTTAGTGGTGCCCGATCCTTACGTTGCTTTTGCCAAAGTTGCCCAATTACTCGATACCACCCCCCGTGCTGCTACTGCGATAGCAGCGACCGCACAGATTGACGCTACGGTAAAGCTGGGCGCTGATGTTGCTGTCGGTCATCATGCGGTCATTAGTGCCGGCGCGGTGATCGGCGATGGTGTGCAAATTGGCGCTGGCTGTTTTATCGGCGAAGGTGTTGTCATCGGTGCCGGCAGTAAGATATGGCCGAATGTCAGTATTTATCACCGGGTGCGGCTAGGTGCTGATTGTATCGTGCATAGCGGTGCAGTATTGGGTGCCGATGGATTTGGTTTTGCCAATCAACGCGGTAACTGGCTGAAGATCCCCCAGGTTGGTACTGTCATTATTGGCGATCGCTGTGAGATCGGCGCCAGCACCACGATAGACCGTGGCGCGCTGGAAGATACCGTGATTGGCACCAACTGTATCATCGACAACCAGGTCCAAATCGCACACAACGTACAAATTGGTGACCACACAGCCATCGCCGGCTGTACTGTGGTGGCCGGCAGTACTAAGATTGGCAAATACTGCATCATTGGCGGCGCCTGTGCCATTAATGGGCATATGGAGATCTGTGATGGTGTGCAGATCACCGGCATGTCGATGATTATTAAATCCATCACCGAAAAAGGTATTTACTCTTCGGGGATGCCAGCGGCCACCAATCTGGAATGGCGCAAAAACAGTGCCCGTTACCGGCAGCTGGATCAGATGTATCAGCGTTTACGCGAACTGGAGCAGCAAGTCGCTGCCCTGACGCCGTCAGCCGGCCCGAACGCGTCTTAAACGCCGGGCGGCAACGCTTCTTTTCAGACAGAGGAATCATTTTGGCTAATTCATTAAACACACTGGACATCCAGGAAATCATGGCGTTATTGCCACACCGTTACCCGTTTCTGCTGATTGATCGGGTGCTGGATTATGTACCGGGTGAAAGCCTGACCGCAGTGAAAAATGTCACGATCAACGAGCCAATTTTCACCGGTCACTTCCCGAATTTGCCAATTTTCCCAGGCGTGCTGATCCTCGAAGCGATGGCGCAGGCGACTGGTTTGCTTGGTTTTAAGACCGTCAGCGAACGCAAAGAAAACGAGCTTTACCTGTTTGCCGGTGTTGACGAAGCACGGTTTAAAAAACCAGTAGTGCCAGGTGATCAGCTGATCCTCGAAGTGAAGTTTTTGGTTGAAAAACGCAACATCTGGAAATTTTACGCCGAAGCCAAAGTCGACGGTCAAATCGTTTGCTCGGCCCAGATTATGTGTGCCAGAAGAGAGCTTTAATATGATCCATCCAAGTGCGGTGATTGAAGCCGGTGCCCGCATTGGCGCCAATGTAAAAATCGGTCCGTTTTGTTACATCGGTGCCGAGGTTGAGATCGGTGATAACTGTATCCTGGAATCTCATGTGGTGATTAAAGGCCCGAGCCGGATTGGTTCTGGCAACCACTTTTTCCAGTTCTGCAGTATCGGTGAAGCCTGCCAGGACAAAAAATACCGTAATGAGCCAACCCAGTTGGTGATCGGCGATGACAACGTATTTCGTGAAAACTGTACTGTGCATCGTGGCACGATTCAGGACAAAGGCATCACTCAAATTGGCAGCCGTGGTCTGTATATGAACAGCAGTCACGTTGCGCATGACTGCGTCATTGGTGATGACGTGATCTTCGCCAGTGGTGCTCAGGCGGCGGGTCACGTGCATATCGGCGATTGGGCTATTCTGGGTGGCATGAGCGGTATTCACCAGTTTTGCCATATCGGCGCACACGCCTTTATCGGCGGCGGCTCTATTGTGGTCAAAGACGTGCCACCTTATGTGATGGCACATGGCTCGCACGCAGTGCCGCATGGCATTAACAGCGAAGGTTTAAAACGCCGTGGTTTTACTGCAGAAGTGATTCTGGAGATCCGCCGCGCGTATAAAGTGCTGTACCGTCAGGGTCTGACCGTACCAGAAGCGCTGGCTGAGCTAACGGGCAAAGCGGCAGAACTGCCAGAATTAAAAGCCTTCACTGATTTTATTGAACACGCATCACGCGGCATCGTGCGCTGATGGCAGCGCCGGACTGCCCAGCTGCAGTTCCGGCATTGACCTGCTTTTTGTTTCAGGAAGAACTCCTTGCTTAAAACGCCTCTTCGTATCGGTCTGATCGCCGGTGAACATTCCGGTGATATCCTTGGCGCTGATTTAATCCGTGCGTTAAAACAGCGCTACCCGGATGCTGAATTTTATGGCATCGGTGGCGAGCGCATGCGCGCGCAGGGCTTCCGTGCTGTGTTTGATATGGAAGAACTGGCAGTGATGGGCATCGTCGAGGTGTTAGGGCGCTTGCCACGTTTGTTACAGGTGCGGCGCGAGATCCTGGCGCATTTCAGCGCGCACCGGCCTGATGTCTTTATTGGCATTGATGCGCCGGATTTTAATTTGCCGGTGGAGCTGAAACTGAAACAAGCCGGTATTAAGACCATACAGTATGTTAGCCCGTCGGTTTGGGCCTGGCGGCAAAAACGCATCTTTAAAATCGAAAAGGCCACCCACTTAGTGCTGGCCTTGTTGCCGTTTGAAAAAGCCTTTTATGATAAATTTCAGGTGCCTTGCGCTTTTGTTGGCCATACCCTGGCTGACCAGATGCCGATCGAACCGGATAAAACGGCGGCGAAAACTGCATTGGGCTTCGCCGCTGCGCGGCCATTACTGGCGCTGATGCCGGGTAGCCGCACCAACGAAATCAAACTACTGGCGCCGGATTTTTTCCGCGCGGCGGCGGCATTACAACAACAGCAGCCTGGGCTGCAGCTGGTCTGTAATATGGTCACGGCACAAAAAGCCGAGCTTTATCAGAAGATTAAAGATGAAGTCGCACCTCAGTTACAGATCAAACTGCTGATTGGTCAGGCGCGTGATGTGCTGACCGCTGCCGACGCGGTTTATATTGCCTCCGGCACTGCAACGTTAGAAGCGATGCTGGCAAAAACGCCGATGGTGGTGGCTTATAAAACCAACTGGCTGACGTATCAGATCGCCAGCCGCATGGTGAAACTGCAGCATTTCAGTTTGCCGAATTTACTGGCCGATAAAGCGCTGGTGCCAGAACTGTTACAAGACGCGGTAACTGTTGAGGCCTTAGTCAGTCAGATGCAGCCACTGCTTGGCGTCAAAGGGCAGGCTACTTATCAGGATTTTGTCGCCATCCACCAACAAATCCGCTGTGACGCCAGCGCGACTGCGGCACAAGCTGTAGCCGCTTTACTGGAAACGTCCTCTGCAGGAACACCGCAATGACTTATGAATTTGTCCGACCGCCTTATACGCTGATTGCTGGTGTCGATGAAGTCGGCCGTGGTCCGCTGATAGGCGCAGTCGTGACGGCTGCCGTGATCCTCGACCCGGCAAAGCCGATTATTGGGCTGAATGACTCCAAAAAGCTCAGTGAAAAGAAACGCTTATTGTTGGTTGAAGAAATTAAGGCCAAAGCGTTAAGCTGGAGTCTGGGCCGGGCAGAAGTGGAAGAAATTGACCGTCTGAATATCCTGCATGCGACGATGCTGGCGATGGAACGTGCGGTAGCCGGGTTACAGATCCAGCCGGAATGGGTGCTGATTGACGGCAACCGCGTGCCAGACGGTTTAAAAGGCCGCGCCGGTGCGGTGGTGAAAGGTGATAGTCTGGTGCCAGAGATCAGTGCGGCGTCGATTTTGGCGAAAGTGGCGCGTGACGCCGAGATGACGGCCTTGCATCAACAGTATCCGCAGTATAATTTTGCCGGGCATAAAGGCTATCCGACCGCCGAACATCTGGCGGCGATCAAACAATTTGGTATCTTAGCGCAGCATCGTCGTAGTTTCCGGCCGGTGCGTGAGCTGTTATAACCACAGGCCAAGACCTGTGGCGGAGAGCTGATGGAACCGATTTTTGTACATCTGCGGGTGCACAGTGATTTTTCGATGATCGATGGATTATCGAAAATTAAACCTATTGTCAGCGCGGCGAAAAAGCAGGCGATGCCGGTTTTGGCACTGACTGACCAGATGAACATGTGTGGCCTGGTGCGGTTTTACTCCACTGCGCACGACGCCGGTATCAAACCAATCATTGGCGCCGACCTCTTCGTTCAACATCCGTTTTTTCCCGGCGAAGCCTGCCGGTTATTGATCCTGGCCGCTGACAATGAAGGCTACCAGAATCTGACCATGTTGTTGTCGAAGGCTTACCTGCGTGGCCATGTCGACAACAAACCGCAAATTGACCACGACTGGCTGGCTGAACACCATAAAGGCCTGATTGTGATTTCCGGGGGTAAAGAGGGACCACTTGGCAAAGCGCTGATCAAAGGCAATCAGGGCAGTACCGATGCGCTGGTGCAGTTTTATCAGCAATATTTCCCGGACAGTTTTTTCCTCGAATTGATCCGCACGGGCCGGCCGGATGAAGAGATTTATATCCAGCAGGCAGTGACGCTGGCAGAAAATACCGGCTTGCCGGTCGTGGCGACCAACGAAGTGGTGTTTTTAACGCCGGATGATTTTTCTGCGCATGAAATTCGGGTCGCTATTCACGATGGCTACACGCTTGAAGATAAACGCCGGCCAAAAAAATACAGTGAATCTCAATATTTACGCTCGGCTGACGAAATGGCCGCGCTGTTTCACGACCTGCCGGAAGCGCTGGCCAACTCGGTTGAAATCGCCAAGCGTTGCAATGTGACCATCCGCTTGGGTGAATATTTCCTGCCGGCTTTTCCGACCGGTGGCATGTCTGACGCCGATTTTCTGGTGCTGAAATCGCGTGAAGGTCTGGAAGATCGGATGCAGATCCTGTTTCCAGACGAATCGGTACGCGCCGAAAAACGCATTCCTTATGATGAACGTCTGCAGATTGAACTCGACGTGATCAACCAGATGGGCTTTCCGGGCTACTTCCTGGTCGTAATGGAGTTTATCCAGTGGTCGAAGGATAACGATATTCCGGTTGGACCGGGGCGGGGCTCGGGCGCCGGTTCACTGGTCGCCTATGCACTGAAGATCACTGATCTGGACCCGCTGGAATTTGACTTACTGTTTGAGCGTTTCTTAAACCCGGAACGGGTCTCAATGCCCGACTTTGACGTCGACTTCTGCATGGATCGGCGTGACGAAGTGATAGAACATGTCTCTGACATGTACGGTCGCGAAGCGGTATCGCAGATTATTACCTTCGGTACTATGGCGGCCAAAGCGGTGATCCGCGACGTCGGCCGGGTGCTGGGGCATCCATATGGTTTTGTCGACCGCATCTCTAAACTGATCCCGCCAACGCCTGGCATGACGCTGGAACAGGCCTTTATTGAAGAACCGCGGTTGCCGGAACTATACGCCTCTGATCAGGAAGTCAAAGATCTGATCGACATGGCGCGCCGGCTGGAAGGGGTGACGCGCAACGCCGGTAAACACGCCGGTGGCGTGGTGATCGCGCCGACAAAAATTACCGATTTTGCCCCGGTCTATTGTGACGCCGAAGGCAATAACCCGGTCACCCAGTTTGATAAAAACGACGTGGAATATGCCGGCTTAGTCAAGTTCGACTTCCTTGGCTTACGCACCCTGACCATCCTGCAATGGGCGGTCAATATGGTGAATGACCGGCATAAGAAAACCAATCAGCCGCTGGTCGATATCAATCATATTCCACTGGTCGACCGTAAAAGTTACGACATGCTGATGAAAGCGGAGACAACCGCAGTGTTCCAGCTGGAATCACGCGGCATGAAGGATCTGATCCGCCGGCTGCAGCCGGACTGTTTCGAAGACATGATCGCTCTGGTGGCGCTGTTCCGGCCAGGTCCTTTGCAATCCGGCATGGTGGATAACTTCATCGACCGTAAACGAGGCCGTGAAGAGATTTCGTATCCGGACGCGACCTGGCAACACGAATCATTAAAACCAATTCTCGAACCGACTTACGGCATTATTCTGTACCAAGAGCAGGTCATGCAGATCGCGCAGGTGCTGTCGGGCTATTCGCTGGGTGGCGCTGACTTGTTACGCCGCGCTATGGGTAAAAAGAAACCCGAAGAAATGGCCAAGCAGCGTGATACGTTCCAGAACGGTGCAGCGGCCAATGGCGTAGATCCAGAATTGGCGATGAAAATCTTCGATCTGGTAGAGAAATTCGCGGGTTACGGTTTTAACAAATCGCACTCAGCAGCGTATGCCTTAGTGTCTTATCAGACGTTATGGATGAAAGCGCATTATCCGGCCGAGTTTATGGCGGCGGTGATGTCGGCGGATATGGACAACACCGACAAAATAGTGACGCTGGTCGACGAATGTGAGCATATGAAGCTCAAGCTGTTGCCGCCGGATGTGAATTCGGGCCAGCATAAATTCACCGTCAACAGCGATGGCCATATCGTTTATGGCATTGGCGCAATTAAAGGCGTGGGTGAAGGTCCGATCGAAGCGATTATCGAAGCGCGCGATAGCGGTGGGCCTTTCCATGATCTGTTTGATTTTTGTCACCGAGTCGATATTAAACGTCTGAATAAACGTGTCATCGAAAAACTAATCCTGGCCGGTGCGATGGATAAACTGGGCCCTCATCGCGCGGCTATGATGGCAAGCCTTGAAGAGGCGATGAAAGCCTCAGAACAACAGGCAAAAGCGCAAGCGATGGGGCAGGACGATTTGTTTGGTTCGTTAGCGCCCGAGCCAGAAAATTCTGCAAAAGCTTTTAAAATGGTGCCCGCCTGGCCGGATGAAGTCTGGTTAGAAGGTGAGCGCGAAACGCTGGGTCTGTATCTGACCGGTCACCCAATCAACCGCTATCTGGCAGAGATCCACCATTATTCGACGGCAAGGCTGGTCGACTTTACGCCAACCCGGCGTGATCAGACAGTGCATGCTTGTGGCCTGGTGGTGAACGTAAGGGTGTTAATCAACAAAAAAGGCCGTCGCTGGGCATTAGTACAACTTGACGATAAATCGGCGCGGTTAGATGTACGTTTTTTCCCCGAACAGTTCGAGAACTTCGAGCATCTGCTGCAAAAAGACAAGGTTTTGGTGGTATCAGGACAGGTCAGCTTTGATGATTTCAGCGGTGGCCTTACAATGACCGGCCGCGAGGTGGTCGAGATCACCCAGGCCAGGGAAAAATGCCTGAAACATTTGTTTGTCAGTATAGAAGCTGACAAGCTCAATCCGGACAAGCTGCAACAGCTGCGGCAGGTCCTGAACGAATTTAAAGCCGGAACCGTGCCGGTCAAATTACGTTATCAGCGCCCGGAAGGCGCGGTGACACTGGCACTCGGTACAGATTGGTGGATCACACCCACAGACGCTTTGTTGCATCAGTTAAAACAATTAGCAACAATACAACTTGAATTTAATTAGGTAGGTAGTGACAGTCGATGATGCTGAATTATTTAGAGTTTGAGCAACCGATTGCGGAACTTGAAGCAAAAATAGAAGAACTGCGCAAAGTCAGCCGTAATGGAGAGTTTGACCTCGGCCTCGAAGAAGAGGTGAACAAGCTCAAAGAAAAAAGTCTGACGCTGACTAAAAAGATTTTTGCAGAGTTAGGTCCATGGCAGGTTGCACAGTTAGCCCGCCATCCGCTGCGTCCTTACACGCTGGACTACATCAAACATATCTTTACCGATTTTGATGAACTGGCCGGCGACCGTGCTTTTGCCAACGACCCGGCCATTGTTTGCGGTACCGCCCGTTTAGGCGATCGCCCGGTGATGGTAATCGGTCATCAGAAAGGCCGTGATACCGGCGAGAAAATCAAACGCAACTTCGGTATGCCGAAACCGGAAGGCTATCGTAAGGCGCTGCGCATGTATGAAATGGCAGAACGCTTTAAAATGCCAATCATCACTTTTATCGATACGCCGGGTGCTTATCCGGGGATTGGTGCGGAAGAGCGCGGTCAGAGTGAAGCCATCGCGCGTAACCTTAAAGTGATGGCAGGCCTGAAAGTGCCGGTGCTGTGTACTGTGATTGGTGAAGGTGGTTCTGGCGGTGCCCTGGCGATTGGTGTTGGTGATCAGGTCAACATGCTGCAATACAGCACTTACTCAGTGATTTCACCGGAAGGCTGTGCCTCCATTCTGTGGAAAAGCGCCGATAAAGCGCCGTTGGCAGCCGAGGCGATGGGCGTGACTGCACCACGGATCAAAGAACTGGGCCTGATTGATGACATTATCAATGAGCCGCTTGGTGGCGCGCATCGTGCTCACGAGCAGATCGCGCAAAGCGTCAAAGCCGCGCTGCAACGTGATTTGGCGAAACTCGATAAATTCTCTGTTGCCGAATTACTGGACCGGCGGTATAAACGCCTGATGTCCTTTGGTTATTGCTAAGCCAGCAACAAGGAAAGCCGCCGTCAGGCGGCTTTTTTATCCCGATGCCAGTAAGCCCTGAAGCCAATATTTTAAACCAAAACCTGCAGCAGGCCGTGTTGACTGCACTTATGGCCAGCAACAAGCCCAATGTGTTGTTGGCGCTGAGCGGCGGGCTGGATTCAATGGTGTTGCTGCATCTGTTGGCGAGCTTGCGGCAAAAAGCTGGCTTCTGTTTAAAGATCGCCCATGTCCATCATGGGCTACAGGCGCAGGCCGACGATTGGGCGGCATTTTGTCAGGCGCAGGCGGATGCTTTGCAGCTCGATTTTCAACTCTGCCGGGTCCAGCTGGCCGATCCAGCGCGCAATATTGAACAGCAGGCCCGCACCTTACGCTATCAGGCGCTCGCAGGGCTGCTCACGCCGGACACAGTCCTGATGACCGCACACCATGCCGATGATCAGATGGAAACTGTGTTGTTAGCGCTCAAACGTGGTAGTGGGTTGCAAGGGCTTACCGCGATTGCCGCACAAAAACCTTTTGCTGGCACTCAGTTGTTGCGGCCACTGCTAGCTTTTAGCCGCACTGAGCTGGAACAATATGCGAAAGTGCAACAGCTGGCTTTTGTCACAGATCCAAGCAATCAGGACGACAGCTTCGATCGGAACTTCTTGCGCCAGCATGTGCTGCCATTATTACAGCAACGTTTCCCAACGATTAGCCAGACCACTGCCCGCAGTTGTCAGTTATTGCAGCAAAGTCTGGAATACCAGCAACAACAGCTGGCCATTGGTTTGACGCCAGTGCTGCGCCACGACCAACTGGATTTAACCCGGCTAGCGCAATTAGCGAATCCGGCACGCGATTTATTACTCCGACATTTCCTGAATCGCTATGACCTGACGCCGTCGGCGGAGCAAACCCGTGAGTTTGTGCAGTGCTTTTTATTGTCTGAAACGGATGCACAGCCGCAGCTGCAGTGGGGCGACTGGCAATTGCGCCGCTTTGATGGATTATTGTATCTGCTTGATCTAAAAGCCCAGCAGCAAGCTGCGGAAAAGCCAGCCGAGGGGGCATGGCTGGCGCCGGAGCGACTACTCAATTGGCAGCACTGGCAGTTTTTATGGCATAGCGATGCAACAAAAGCACCAGATGCGACGTGGTCCAGCATGCCGCTGGCCGTGCCGTTGGCAGAGCAAATTAGGCTGACGACGGGGCAGCTGAATCAGCGCTTTAAACCTGCCGACAGCGCGCACAGCAAAGCGTTGAAAGATTGGTGTAAACAATGGAAAGTGCCGCCCTGGCGACGTGGCTCCATGCCGTTTATCATCGCCAGACAGCAAAACACAGTGATCGCAGTGCCTGGTTTCGCCAGTCATTGCACGGCAGCACAAGCGCAAAGCTGGCTGCACTATAAAGCAGACGTTTAGTTCAGGCGTTCATCACTTCGGCAATGGGGTTGCCGTGGATAGCTGCAGTGCGCACTGCATTTTTACCACTTTGTTTGGCGTCATATAACGCCGAATCTGCCCGGTTAAACAAGGTTTGGGTAGTTTCTTCCGCTTGGTATGAAGCTAAGCCTGCACTGGCAGAGACACCAAATTTGACACAAATATGGTGCTGACTAATGGCCTTTACCAGGCGATGTGCAACCAATTCAGCGCTTTGTGCATCTTCTGCGGTTAACAATACGGCAAATTCATCGCCGCCAAAGCGGAACAGATTATCACTGGCACGCAGGGTACAGCGCATGGCGTCGGCAACGGCTAGTAATACTTCATCACCGGCATGGTGGCCGAAGTTGTCATTCACTTGTTTAAAGTTATCCAAATCTAACAGGATCAGCACCATTGGCTGTTGCTTGCGCTCAGTCAGCTGCAGTGCTTTTTGGATCGCATCGTCAAAATACCGGCGATTGCCGAGGCCAGTCAGCGTATCACGCAGGGCCAGTTGCTGTAGCCGGGTGACGATCAACGCATTGCGTAGCGGGAACAACCATTGTTGCTCCAACTCCAGTAATTTGCGCTGCTGCATCGGGCTGACCGGCAGTTCACTCTGATAAATCAGTTCAGCCAGGCATTGCTCATTCAGCACCAACATACTGCGGTATTCATGCGGGCCATCACAGGAACCGGCAGCCTTAAACTCACCAACGGCGGTGCACAGCTGCATTGCCGTCAATGGCAGGATTTTGCCGGCGGCCATCGAGAACATCTGCAACTGCTGGTTGAGTTCCAGCGTGGTTTGCAGCTGTTCCGGCAACGCCGAACCCAGCTTGCTGGTGACTGCGGACCACAACGGACTGGTGGTAATGCCGGCATAACTGGGCACATGTTGTAATGACATATCGGAAAAGCTGAACAGTTCCATCAGCGACTCCCTGACGTGGATAATAGTTCAGCAAAGCATGTTTTGTGCCATTCGGTGTAAGTGCATGTTTAAAAATGAAAATGTATAAAAATAACGCGCCGTCGCGCAGACAATAGCGGCAGCATGCTGCCGCAGATGACTAATTTTTGGCGGCGAGAAAAGTCATCAGGTCATCCATTTGAACCATGGCGTCCTGATAACCCAGTTCAATTAAGCGTTTGGTAAAGCTTTTTTCAAACAGCAGATAACTGGCCAGACTGGAATCTGAATGTTGTTTGATACCGATGTTGCGCAGCAATGAACGTATGGCCATCGGCAGCGCCAGAAAATGCTCGCTGGCCAGCGCATTAAAATTCACCGAGGGGTTAATCAGATAACTGTGTACGGGCTTGAGCTCAGACGCGATGTTGTGTTGTTGCAATGTCTCGAGAGTTTTATTTACCCGCTGCATCCGTTCTAAATCCGCATTCAGCGTGTCTGAAAAAATACTGTCGAGCAGATGGCCGGCAATGGTGGACAGGTTCGGGTGATGCGGCATCTGCTGCAGATGTTCACGCCGACGAGGTTGCTCCAGTCCAACAATCAGGATCCGATCTGCGCCTAAATGGATAGGGGCGCTGAGCGGTGCCAGTTGATTGACAGATCCATCGCCAAAATACTGCTGATTGATCCGCACAGATGGCATCACCAGCGGAATAGCGGCGGAGGCCATCAGATGGTGAATCCCCAGCAATGTGCGTTGACCACAACGGCGTGAACGCTGCCATTCGCTGGCATCGCGGCTTTGAAAAAAAGTAATAGAGTCGCCGCTGTTGTAGCAACTGGCTGTAACAGACACGCTGTCGAGGTAACCGCCCATAATATTGCGGTCCAGCCGTTTTAAATCCAGCATGTTGTTTAACAGGATCTTCAGTGGTTTGTTATCCAGCATCGACACTGGTTTATGGTTGGCATAATCGGCCTGAAAAGCGCTTAAAAAACCGCGGAGCAGATGCCAGCTGGCGCGAACATAATCGGAATAATACACCTGACCGGTATGGAAGTTTTTCCACACCCATTCCAGTTTTTTGACGCCAAGCTGAAAGCAACTGGCGTAACAGGCGATTGCGGTGCCGTTGATGGCGCCGGCAGAAGTGCCACAAATGATTTGAAACGGAATCTTGCTGTTGCGCGGATATTGCTGTGCAATCGCCTTGAGTACGCCGACCTGATAGGCCGCGCGCGCACCACCGCCCGTCAGTAAAATGGCGGTTTTTTGTGATTTTGTTTTATCTGTCATAGAGATAACAACATACGTCTGAATAGCGTAACTATTAACTATTGCATGGTTTTAAGCAATGCCATCGCAGGCCGGGTTAAGCCGGCGACAAGATAAAATGGAAACTTTTCAAATACTTTAATAACTAAAACGGCATCGTCTGCGTTAAAGTAATCTGAATAGGTTCACGAGGAGTCAAAGCGTTTATGTCGAATCAAGCGAAATCCCGTTCTTTGTCCTGGATTGCCCCGGTGTTGGTACTGGTGCTGATCGCAGGCGCCGCCTGGTATTTATTAAAACCCGCGCCACAACCTGTCGCGACGGCCCCGGTGAAAGTGACGCCAGCCACGGTTACACCAGTCCCTGCCAAGGCTGAACCTGCGGATAAATTGACGCCGGTACCGACAGGTGAAGACGGCCTGGCCGCTCAGGCTGACGACGCCGGCACTGATCTTGGCAGCGAAACCGAAGTTGCAGGTGCGCCGGTATTACCACCACTGGACCAGTCTGATGAGGTGGTCAAAGCAGCGTTTTTTGGTTTGAAATGGAAACCTGGTTTGGCTTCGTTGTTTTTAAATGAAGAGATGATCCGGCGTTTTGTTGTACAGGTCGACAATATCGCGCAGGGGCGCTTAATTGCGGAACAGGCGTTGTTCAAAGGTCTCAGCAAAGACTTCGCCGCCAAGGCCAAAGGCCAGGGCTATACGCTGGATAAGAGTAACTATGCGCGTTACCAACCATATCTGGATTTGCTGGAGAGCGTGCCCCCAGAGCAGGTCGCCGCCTTGTATAAGCAATTTTATCCGTTATTGCAGGCGGCATATCTTGAACTGGGTTACCCGGATCAGCAGTTTGACGACCGTGTACAGCAGGCGATTAAAGTCTTGCTGAGTGCACCAGAGATCAGCGATGAACCGGACCTGACACTGCCTTCGGTGCATTATGCTTTTGCCGATGCGGAGCTGGAACAGCTGGGTATGGCGCAAAAACAAATGTTGCGGTTGGGGCAGGCGAATCAACAGCGGCTTAAATTGTTGTTGGTGCAATATCAGTCGGTATTAAAGCGGTGAGTCTGCAATTACCTGAATTGGCGCCGGCATTGCCAAGGCATGGCAGTGCCCGGGCGCAGCGATTGGGCTTCTGGATCCTGCAGCGCCTTGGCTGGCAAGTCCGCGGAAATTTGCCGAACCTGCCAAAGATGGTCGCTGCCGTCGCCCCACATACCTCGAATTGGGATTTTATTGTTGCTTTTGCGGCCAGTCTCGCGCTGGGGGTGAAAATCTCGTTTTTAGGTAAACACAGTATTTTTATCTGGCCTGTGCGGAATTTTCTGCTGCGGTTTGGCGGAATTCCGGTCGAGCGTAGCCAGCGTCATGGCATAGTGCCACAGCTGGTTGAGACCTTTCAGCGCGAGCCTGCACTGCTGCTTGGCATTGCACCTGAAGGTACACGGAAAAAAGTTGCGCAGTGGAAATCTGGTTTCTGGCATATTGCCAAACAAGCTAATGTCCCGATCCAGTTGATTGGATTGGATTTTAAAACCAAATCCGTAGTTTTCGGCCCTCTGTTGCACCCAGGTGACAGTTTTGATGCGGATTACCCGCAAATGCGCGCGTTTTTTGCGCAAATGCAACCCCGTTTTCCAGAAAACTTTTAAAGTCATCAGCTTTTTGTGGCCGCTCACTGATTTTCGGTTGCAGGCTAAAGCGCTTTTGCGCATAATGCCGCCGCACTCATTGCTGACGCCTGTCAGCAACACTATGGTGGCCTTATTGGTCCTCCCGCAATAGTAGTTCGTGAACCCGGTCAGGTCCGGAAGGAAGCAGCCGCAGCGAATGATCTATGTGCCGGGATGTGGCTGGTAAGGCTACCACCCAAATTCCCCTGAAACTTATTTGAAATCAGCTGTGACAGCTTATTGTTGCGCTTGTTGCTGGTTTTGCAACTTGCGTTGAAAGTCTCTGGTCACTATGGGCAATGCGGCCAGCACAACGGCCGGGTCAAGCTGATGTTGTTCCAGCAGCATGATGAGGTCGACCGCCAGTTGCACTGCTGGCGGCGCTTGATCGATTGATGGATGGTCTGTTGTCATGCTTCGGTTGGGGCAACCGGATCGATTTTTTTGTTGTCCGGGCTGTCGAGAAAAGCACGCGCTTTGCTGACGGCATCCTGCACCCGCGTCACCATTTCAAATCGTTCGGTTTGTGGCAGGTAAAATGCCATATCTACTTCATAACGAATGTATTTACATGGCAACTGATTCAGCACAATACAACACAAATCGGCCAGGTATTCACTGTCGTGGTCATCGCTGAGTCCCAGTTCACTGAGGTGATCGAGCATCAGTTTTTCATAATAATTATGGATATCGTCATGTAATTTCATCAACTACTCCCGCGAGTTGGGTTAAATCTGCCTGCAGGCAGCCGGTATCGACCCAGCATAACCATTAGTTGGCAAAAACGCCACCGGACTGACCAGCGTCGCTGCCGCAGGTCTGCCAGCTGACAGAAGTTGATGCTCAAGTTAGACTAGCCCGTCTTCCTCAGGGCCTAGGGCCGGAATAATAAAAATGCAAAAAAATACCACTCCCTGCTATTACGGCGATTATCTGCAACTCGACAAAATCCTGGCGGCACAAGCGCCGGAAAGTGCCCGTTATGGCAACGAAGCGCATGACGAAACCTTGTTTATCGTCGTGCATCAGGTGTACGAACTCTGGTTCAAACAAATTCTGCATGAGTTAAAAGCGGTGCTGACCGTGTTCGCTGAACCGGTGATCCATGACCAGCAACTGACCGGCGTGGTACATAAACTCAAACGGGTGATCACCATCCAGCAGCTGTTAAACCAGCAGATTGGTGTGATGGAGACGATGACGCCGCAGGATTTTATGTCATTTCGTGATTATCTGGTGCCGGCCTCTGGGTTCCAGTCCGTGCAGTTTAAGATGCTGGAAATAGGTTTGGGCCTGAAAAGTGAATTCCGCATCGATTTTGACAAGAACTCCTTTTATAACCGCCTGAATGACAAAGACCGCGAGTTTCTGCAGAGCTTTGAAACCTTGCCATCGTTATTTGAACGCGTGCAAGCCTGGCTGGAGCGGATGCCATTTCTGGAATTTGGCGATTTCAGTTTCTGGCAGATGTACCAGCAGGTCACGGCACAGATGCTCGATGAGGATCAGCAAACCGTTGAATCTATTGCCGCACTGGCAGCGCCGGAGCGGCAACTGCAGCTGGATGAGATTGAGCGCACCCGCGCCAAATTCAGTGCTTTATTGGATGCAGACAAATATGCGGAGCTGCAGCAGCAAGGCAGTTTCCGCTTAAGCCAGCGCGCGATGCTCGGTGCTTTGTTTATCAGCCTGTATCAGGAAGAGCCGGTGTTTAATTTGCCATTTCAGGTACTGACCTGCCTGACCGAAATCGACGAAAATCTGACGATCTGGCGTTACAAACACGCGATGATGGTGCAGCGGATGCTTGGAACCAAAATTGGTACTGGTGGTTCCAGTGGCCATGATTATCTGAAACGCACCACCGAGAAAAACCGGATTTTCACGGACCTGTTCCATATGGCCACTTTCCTGGTACCAAAGGCCAGTCTGCCCTTGTTACCGGCTCCGGTGCGCCGTCAGCTCGGGTTCTATTTCTCCGGGGATCCGGTCTAATTCCAATTCAACGGCTGCGCCGGCGCATAGACGGCGCAAGCGGCACGAAATAACTGGCTGTGCACTGCAGTCAGTTTGCTGATATCGCGTTGATAACCGCCGCCAATGACTGCCGCAACCGGGATCTCTAAGGCGCGACAGCGCTCAAAGACAAAAGCATCACGCTGAAAAACGCCTGTTGTGGAGACCTGCAACAGGCCTAAATCATCATCCTGATGGATATCGACACCGGCGTCATATAACACCAAATCGGGTTGATGCAGATGTAATAAATAATCCAGACTGGTTTTGACCGCGTCCAGGTAATCTTCGTCGCCACAGTGCGTCGTTAACGCAATGTCCCAATTGGATTGTTGTTTGCGTGCCGGGAAATTCTTCTCGCCGTGCAGCGATGCCGTGATGATGTCCGGTTCGTCGGCGAACAGCAGGGCAGTGCCGTCACCCTGATGCACATCACAGTCGAAAATCAGTACTTTGCCAACACCTTGCTGCAGTGCGGCTTTGGCGGCAACGGCTAAGTCGTTAAACAAGCAAAAACCGGCGCCTTCTTCAGCAAAAGCATGATGATAACCACCACTTAAATGCAATGAGATGCCGTGCTCAAGTGCTAACTGCATAGTGCGGACAGTGCCGCCGACTGATTGCAAACTACGCTGCAGTAAAAATTCCGACCAGGGAAAACCAATCCGGCGCATCGCTTTGTTGTCGAGTGCGCCATGGCACAACGCATCGATATATTGTGTTTGATGGACGAGGGCAAGTTGTGTCGGGGTTGCCGGTGGCGCATCCAGATCAAACCAGGCTTGCGGCACACCAACCCGCAATAAATGCTGATAGAGCGCACGGTACTTGCCAATCGGATAGCGATGCCGCTCTGGTAACACTAAATCGCTGTAGCATTCGTGGTAGACCAGCGGCAGCATCAGGATTTACGTCCGCGTTGTTCATACCACTGGATCTCGGCTTCCAGTGCACTGATGGCTTTACGGCAGCGACCGAGCCTGGCATGTAAAGCCAGTTGCACGGCCGGCGCTTGTTGCTGCTGCGCCGATTCCTGCACCATTTCCTGCAGGCGGCGCTCAAAGCCGCGATATTCGGCCAACTGTTGATGCATCGCCTGTGCGGTACCGCCCAGTTGCGCCAGTAACTGTCCGGCCTGATGCCTCGCCACTGTGGCCGGTGCGGTTTTACTGCGCGCAGCGCGCCATTTCGGCGCCTGTTCTTTTTGCCGTACATCCTGGCTGGAGAACGCCTGCATCAGTGCCTGCACCTGTGCCGCCAGTTTTTCACACAACATTTGTTGCGATTGCAGGGCTTGCGGTTTATCCAGATAGGTTTTGATGCGCTGGCACAGCTGCATACTTTCCTGCACATAGTCGAGCAAATGGCGTGACCGCGTCTGAAACAACTGGCTGGAAAAACAATCGCGTTGCTGCCAGTCCGGCAAATGCTGATCGAGCTTGCCGGCTTTGGCCGCCAGTGTCAGTAATTGTTGATCAAGCTTTTGCAGCAGGCTGAGTGCTGACATTAATGCTGGCCCCATTGCTGCCAGACCAAACGCAGCGCGATCGCCATTACCATCAGAATAAACAACGGTTTAATTAACTTACTGCCAAACCGGATAGCGGTGTGGGCACCCAGATAGGAGCCGGCCATCATACACAGGCCCATCGCAATGCCCAGTTTAAAGTGAATGTGGCCGAGCAGGCCAAAGGTCAGCAACGCGACGCCGTTGGAGACAAAATTCATCGTGCGGGCCAGGCCACTGGTCAGCAATAAGTTGATTTTATACAACGCCATGCTGGATACCATCCAGAAAGACCCGGTGCCAGGCCCGGCGATGCCGTCGTAGAAGCCGAGGCTGAATCCCTGGATCCGTTGCGTCCAGATATGTTGGCGGTTTTGTTGCGGTAACTGCTGTTGATGATCCGCCGGCACTTTGGCAAACAAGCTATAAATCGCCGCGGCTAAAATCACCAGTGGCAACACTTTTTCCAGTGCGGCTTTGCTGATCTGGTCCACAACCAGCACGCCGATACAGGCACCGATAGCGGTCGTCAGCAGCGCATGGCGCCAGAATTGCGGATCAAATAACTTCTTTTTGTAATAGGTATATGAGGCGGTCAGCGAGCCAAAAGTTGCTGCCAGCTTATTAGTGCCCAGCACCAGATGCGGTGGCAAGCCAGCGGTCAGCAGCGCCGGCACTGTTAACAGACCGCCGCCACCGGCGATCGCATCGATGAAACCAGCCAATAATGCGACGGCACATAACAACGCCAGCGTGGCGGGCGCAAGGACATCAGGCTCCAGTAATACTTCCATGACTATTCATCTATCTGACGTTGAAAGGGCGGCAGCGCGTTTAACATGGCGCTGCCATAAGATTTGCTGACCAGCCGACGGTCGAGGATCACAATCCGGCCATAATCCTGTTCCTGGCGCAGCAGTCTACCACAGGCCTGCACCAGTTTGCGTGCCGCGGCCGGTACCGTCAGGGTCAGAAAGGCATTGCCGCCGCGTTTAGTAATAGCTTCTGCCATGGCCGCTTCAAATGGCGAGGTCGGCACGGCAAAGGGTAATTTGGTGATCACCAGATTGGTCAGCAATTTGCCCGGCAAATCCAGCCCTTCAGAAAAGCTCTGCGTACCGAATAAAATACTGCCACTGCCGCCTTCAATTTTACTTTTATGCAGCTCGAGCAGCGCCTGCCGGCTGGCTTCGCCCTGGACTAACAGGCTCAGTCCTTGTTGGCGCAAAGCTGCGGCGACCTGTTCCATCTGCCAGTACGAGGCAAATAGCACCAGATTGCCAGCGTCAGGCTGTAAAAAACCGGCGAGACGACGACAGAGTTCGTCAGTAAAAGCGTCTGCGGTTGGTTCTGTGTTCAACCGCGGAATGTGGATCAGGCCACGCTCGCGAAATGCAAAAGGCGAAGCGACTTCCAGCCGGCGCAGACCCGGGTGTTCGGTCAGGCCCAGCTCGCGGCTGATATGCTCAAAACTGCCGAGCGTTTTTAAAGTAGCAGAACACAACAACACGGCCTGAGCCTGACTAAATAACAAGTCTTCCAGCTGAAAACTGACCGATAACGGACAAGCATGGCCGCTGATATGCTGGGCGTCCGCTTCTAGCCAGCGCGCCTGACTGACATGTTGTTGTGATTGGTTCCAGCAGGCCCAAAGTTCAGCCTGGCTACTGAATTTTTGCTGTAACTGACTCAGTTCCTGCTGCAGGCTGGCTAACGAACTGGTGGAAAGTTTGCCGTCATTGGCCACTTCAAGCAGTAACTGAAACAGTTTGTCGATGGACGTCAGCACTTTCTGGCTGCTGTCGCGCAGTGGCTCGGCCTGGCGTTGCAGCAGATCCGGCAATATCGCATCGGCGAACCTGACATGCGGTTCATCACCGGCTGCAGCGCGGAACAGCGTTGCAATCTGGCGTTGCACCGGCTGATAGTGACCAAAAAATTCATCGGTCGCGTCAGCAAGCCGCAGTAACTCGCCAATGGCCGCATGTTGTGGCAACAGCTTGTTCAGCATTTGCTTCAGTTTTTGCACTTTATCCTGCCACAGACTGGCTTCGCTGCTGAGTAAGGCGCGGGCCGAGAAATAATCCCGGCCTACATCGGCCAGGTGGTGGGCCTCATCGATGACATAAATGCAGTCTTCGGGGGCTGGCAACACACTACTGCCGGCATCAAGATCGGCCAATAACAAGGCGTGATTCACCACCAGCACCTGACTGTCATCAATTTCAGCACGTGCCAGATGAAATGGACAGTTGCGGTGCGCAGCGTGCTGACGTGGGCAGTGATAGGCATCGGCCTGTAGCAATTGCCAGCTGGTTTCCGGTAAAGCTTCGGGCAATGAATCGCGATCCCCCAGCCAGCTGCGGTTTTTCCAGCTCTCCAGCAAACTGGCAAACTGGCCGAGCTGCGCCTGCGCAAATAATTCAGGTTGCTGAATTTGTTGCTGCAGGCGCTGTACACAGGCATAACGCTGGCGGCCTTTGACCAGACTGAACTGGAAATCGATACCGCTATGTTTTTGGAAGAATGGCAAATCTTTATTCACCAGCTGTTCCTGCAGCGCCACTGTTGCGGTTGCAATCACCAAGGTTTTTTTCTGTGCCAGCGCCAATGGAATGGCGGCCATCAGATACGCCAGTGATTTACCAGTGCCAGTGCCGGCCTCAATCAAACCAATCCGGTCGTGGTTGTGATAACTGCCCGCCAGAATGTTCGCCATTTCAGCAACCAGTTGATTTTGTCCAGGCCTTGGCTGATAGCCCGGCAGGTTAGCTTTCATCTGTTGGTGAATGGAACGGATTTGTTGTTTCAGCGCGTCGCTCAGCATAAAAAGATCTGTATGAAAGTACAGTGCTGTCAGTTTAATGCGCTGAATGGCCATGCTGCAAACTAAATCGCCGTTTGACGATGATCAGACCAGTGATTTGCGACAAAATTAATAGCACTACAAATGTTAATAAACGCATGAAAAATTGATTTTTTTCAGTGTATTTGCTGATTGTAAGTGATTGTATATGAATATAAATGTGGGGTGAGTGGTGGTGAATTTGCTTTTGTTTACAAATGTAAGAATGGATAGCCTGACCCTTTTGATGTGATGAAGTTCCCGGTAAATGCATTGACCGCAAAAAAAAAATCCGATATTTATGCTGCCAGTATTGTGTTAAGTCCCGATACTTTTCGTTAATACGCCGGTATTAACTTTACAAATAGAATCACTTTCCTTAAGTGGTCCAGGGAGAAAAATCAATGTTTACAAATACCAAAGTTACCCACGCGGTTCGATTGGCACTGGTTTTCGGTGCTGCCTCTACAGCTGCACTGAGCACCAATGTTGTGGCTCAGGAAACTGAAGAAGCGAAAAAAGTAGAACGGATTGAAGTCACAGGTTCACGTATCAAACGTACTGATATGGAAACTGCACAACCAGTTCTGGCCATCAGCCAGGAAGACATTTCTCGTTCAGGTCTGGTCAGCGTCGGTGACGTATTAAAAGAAATTTCAACCAACGGTGCCGCTTTAGGCTTACAAACCAACAACGGTAACACGGGTGGTGCATCGCGCGTCAACCTGCGTAACTGTGCTTCAAACCGCACGCTGGTGCTGGTTAATGGCCGTCGCTGGGTGGCAGATCTGAACGGCGCAGTTGACTTGTCAACCATCCCACTGGCTGCAATTCGCTCTGTAGAAATTCTGAAAGATGGTGCATCTTCAATCTACGGTACAGATGCAATGTGTGGTGTTGTTAACATCATCACCAAAAACGACTTTGACGGCGCTGAAGTGTCTGCCTACAACGGTCAGACTTCTTATGAAGACGGCAAGCGCGAAACTTATTCAGCAACTTTCGGTACTTCTACCGAGAAGTCAAACGCACTGATCAACGTTAGCTACACCAAACAAGAGCCAATCATGGGCGGCGATCGCGAGATCTCTTCAGTGCCTATCTATGGTCTGCCAGCAAACGTTTCTGTCAGCGGCGGTCGTGCTTCACCTACTACTCCATATGGTCAGTTCCCGGTTGGTCCAGCAGGTAACAAAATTTCATATACTTTGCCTGAAGGAAAAACCGGTTGTGTTGCTAACAAAGTCTGTACTTCGGTAGCTGACTTCCGCGCTTATGATGGCAATATCGACGGTTATAACTTTGCACCTGTGAACTATATTCAACAGCCGTCAGAAACCCTGTCGCTTTATGCGCAAGGTGGTTATGCCATCACGGATACCCTGAACTGGAAAACTGAAGTACTGTTTAACGAGCGCACATCAGAGGCCCAGCTCGCTGCGCAGCCTTTGGGCAGTTTAGTTATTTCTCCTGATAACATGTACAACCCATTCCGGGACATCCTTAAGGCGTTGCCTAATCCAGCTGACCGTCAGATCACCGGTGGTAGTTTCCGTCCTATCGTATCTCCACGCGTCTATGGTGCTGAAGTGGATACCTGGCGTTTTGGTACCAGCTTAGATGGTGAATTTGAACTGGCTGATCGCACTTTCACCTGGGATGCTGCAGCGACTTATTCAGATAACTCGTTTGTTGCACTGAAAGAAGGTTTCTTCCATTCAACACGTTTTGCAACGGCGGTTGGACCATCATTCCTGAACGCGCAAGGTGTACCGACTTGTGGTACTGTTGCAGCGCCAATCGCGGGCTGTGTGCCATTTAACGTATTTGGTGGTCCAACAGGTGTAACACAGGCGATGCTGGATTATGTATCAGTAGCACCGCGTGATTTGGCTTACGCTAAAATGTGGGACTACTCGGCGAACATCACTACAGACCTGTTTGAACTGCCAGCTGGTATGGTGCAGGTTGCTGCCGGTACTGAGATCCGTCGTGAATCTGGTTTCACCAGCCCAGAGCCGCTGACTGTATTAGGTCAGGTATTGGGTGATAACGCTGCAACCCCAACCAAAGGTGGTTATGGCCTGAAAGAAGTTTACTTAGAAGCAAACCTGCCATTACTGGCAGATATGACCATGGTTGAAAGTCTGGACCTGTCAGTTTCTACCCGTTATTCAGATTATTCTACCTTTGGTGACACCACTAACAGCAGCTATAAACTGACTTACCGTCCAACGTCTGAACTGATGTTCCGCGCCAGCTTTAACGAAGGCTTCCGGGCACCATCTATTCAGGAACTGTATCAGGGCATGAACGACTCGCGTCCAACTGCTTCTGATCCATGTTCAACGCCACCAGTTGGCTCAGCACCAATTGCTGCTGATGTTGCAGCACGTTGTGCCGCGGCCGGTGTACCAGTTGGTTTTGTGCAAAAACTGCCACAAATCCAGGCAAAAGTGGGTGGTAACCCAAATCTGCAGCCAGAGACTTCTGAATCCTGGTCGAGTGGTGTGGTGTATAGCCCAGAGTTTATCGACGGCCTGAGCCTGACATTAGACTGGTACAGAATCGAAATCGCCAATGCAGTAAGCTCATACACTGCACAACGTGTATTTGATGGTTGCTATAAAGAAGGTGATGCCAAGTACTGTCAGTTGTTAACCCGTGACAAAACTGGTGCGCTGAACGCCAATATCGGCGAAGTTGATTTTATGGCGCTGACCAACCAGAACTTTAAAGGTGGTTCGCACATTGAAGGTGTCGACCTGAACATCGACTACCGCTTCACCACTGACTACGGTACCTGGCGCATTAACAACGATAACGCTTATGTGATTTATGATGGTTCTTTGGGCAAGCTGAAACGTGGCGAGCTGACTCTGGATGGTTCTCTGTCTGGTGGTAATACTTCTGGTCGTCTGCAACCAGGCTTCTCTGGTGGTGGTACTTCTTACCGTCTGAAGTCAAATACGACTCTGACCTGGAGCAAAGATGACTGGAACGCGTCAGTCACTGCTCAGTACCTGGGCAAACTGACCGAAGAATGTAACCTGGTTATTGGTGTGGCCAATAGTCTGAAACAACCAGCACTGAAAAATCTGTGTTCAAACCCAGACGGTACCCGCATGGGTTATACCCTGTCCAATGGACAGCCAAAAGAAGTTCCAAATGAAGCTTGGGCAACCAACGAGCTGAAAGCGACTGTGTACTTCGACGGTCAAATCGGCTGGACTTCACCATGGAACAGCGATATTTCAGTTGGTGTGCGTAACATTTTCGACAAAGAACCACCGGTTGCTTACTCAGCATTCGCGAACTCTTTCGACCCGAACTATCGTACACCAGGTCGTTTCTACTACGTGAGCTTCACTCAGAAGTTCTAATCAGTACTGAACGGAACTGTTGAAAAAGCCGGCTGATGCCGGCTTTTTTTTTGGGGTTGTGTTACAGAGCGTGCGGTACGGCAATAAGTTGACGATTTATCTGGCGGCACGTGGGTGCGCATAAATAGCGCAATAAGAACTGTTACCAGTCACAAGCAAGAAATTTAGCGCTTTGATCTCAGAATTGTAACAACATTATACAGATTTAACCTGTACTGTTTTTTTTACGCGGTTAAATTTCAGGCAAACAGTCAGATCGAAGATAATTTCATTTTGGCACATCTAAAAGGCCGTAATTTACCAAATGAACACCTCTAATTAACATTAGAAAAACATAAAAGACCCTTGTTGTTTTCCTTTTATTCGATTTTATGCATATTCCCTGGAGGCGGCACGACTACTGGCTTTGCGATAAGTTCCCTACATCTGCAAAGCGCTTGAGGAATTTGTGTAAAAGCGGTTGACCCGTTTAAAAAAATACTCTTATTATCCAGTGGTCAGTTTCCGTGCATAGCGGAAAAAATTGCCCGAACTACCAGTATGGCGGGTAATGCCAGTTGACTTACAGACAACAAAATCACTGCTAAGTGGTCCAGGGAGATAATAATGTTTAGTAACAATAAAACAGCAAATGCCGTGCGTATTGCCCTTGCATTCGGCGCAGCTTCAACAGCAGCCTTTACCTCAGCTGCTGTGTCTGCTCAAGAGCAAACTGAAGAAGCGAAAGACAAAGTAGAACGTATCGAAGTTACAGGTTCACGGATTAAACGTACCGACATTGAAACTGCAAGCCCGGTACAAATCACTTCTGCGGAAGACATCAAGCTGTCAGGTTTCACCAAAATCGAAGATTTGATGAACAGCCTGCCGCAAATTGAAGCATCAGAAACTTCATTCCAGGCCAACGGCGCTTCTGGTAACGCGACTCTGGACTTACGTGGTCTGGGTGCTCAGCGTACATTAGTGCTGGTCAACGGCCGTCGTCTGCAACCAGGCGGTATCTACAACGCCGGTGCAGCTGACGTTAACCAAATCCCTTCAGCCCTGGTTGAGCGCGTAGAAGTGCTGACCGGTGGTGGTTCTGCCACTTACGGTGCGGATGCGGTTGCCGGTGTTGTTAACTTCGTAATGAAAAAAGATTTCGAAGGTATGGAACTGACCTTAGGTGGTTCAGGTTACCAACATGACAACGACAACAAATACATTCAGGGTCTGATGGACAAACGTAAGTTTGAGTACCCTACAGGAAGCTCAGGTATTGACGGTAAAACCGGTAATATCGACCTGACTATGGGTGGTTCATTAGGTTCTAAAGGCCATATCACTGCATATGCGACCTGGCGTCAGGTTGATGAACTGCGTCAGGAAGCCCGTGACTACTCAGCTTGTGCGCTGAACGATGCTGGTACCGCGTGTGGTGGTTCTGGTAACGCAGTAGTGCCAAACTTCTACTTCTACCCGGTTGTTGGTGGCGAAACTGACTACAACAAAGAACAGTTCTGGACGCTGAACTCAAGCAGCCAGTTCATTCCGTCAGTTGGCAACATCTACAACTACGCGCCAATCAACCACTTCATGCGTCCGGATGAGCGTTACACCTTAGGTGCGTTCGCCAACTATGAAATCAGCGAATATGTTCGTCCGTACTTAGAAGTGTCGTTCATGAACGACCGTACTGTGGCACAGATTGCTGAATCAGGTACTTTCTACGCGGAAGAATATCACTTAGATATCAACAACCCGTTGTTCAGTGATGCCCAGCGTACTCAGTTCCGTACTGCTTTCGGTGCAGGTGTTGACACTATCGCTGCTTACATCGGTAAACGGAACGTTGAAGGTGGCCCACGTCAGTCAGACCTGGAACACACCTCATTCCGCGTTGTAACAGGTACTGAAGGTATCATCAACGATACATGGTCTTATGACCTGTCATTCCAGCACGGTGTAACCACTTCTGGTGTGGCTTACCTGAACGACTTCTTCGGCCCGCGTATCGCTCAGGCGTTAGGCGCTGAAGGTGCTGATCCATGTACTGGTTCATGTATCCCTTACCAAGTGTTTAAATACCAAGGTATTACTGGTGCGCAAGCCGGTAATCTGACAGGTACTGCGGTCATGAAAGGTGTGACTTCAGAAACTATCCTGAACGGTTTTGCTTCTGGTGAGCTGGGCTTTAACCTGCCTTCACACTCAATGCCAGTCGCTGCAGTTATCGGTGTTGAACACCGTGAAAACAAATTCGAACGTACTGCGGACGAAGTGTTCGAAAAAGGCCTGTTGTTGGGACAGGGCGGCCAAACTCCTTCGATTGAAGGTGGTTACACCGTGAAAGAAGTATTCGGTGAATTAAGCATCCCACTGATCGAAGAAGTTGGTATCTTCAAAGACGTGACATTAGGTCTGGGTGGTCGTTATTCAGATTACTCAACGTCAGGCAGCGAACCAACGTACAAAGCCGAACTGGACTGGACACCAGTGGATGACTGGAAAATCCGTGCCAGCTACAACCGTGCTGTCCGTGCACCAAACGTTGGCGAACTGTTTCTACCGCAAACTAATGGACTGTGGGGCGGTGTAGATCCTTGTGCGAACAGAACGGTTAACGGTGTAGAAGTCCCGCCGGCTTTGGGAGCTGATGCGTGCGCCCGGACAGGTGTAACGGCGGCTCAATACGGCAAAATTAAGGCAAGCCCGGCAGGTCAGTACAACGGTATTTTCGGCGGTAACCTGGAACTAAAACCAGAAATGGCAGACACCATGTCTTTTGGTATCGTCGGTCAGCCACTGGACAACCTGAACCTGTCTGTTGACTACTGGGACATCCAGCTGGAAGACGTGATCGGTAACGTATCTGCTCAGTTAACTGTTGATCAATGTGCCGCGACTGGTATTGCCGCTTTCTGTGACAATGTGGTTCGCGCACCAAACGGCAGCCTGTGGTTAGGTACTGCTGGTTATATTCAGGCGACTAACATCAACTTAGGTGGTCGTCACTGGCGAGGTGTGGATGTTAGTTCTAACTACGAACAGGAAGTGTTCGGTGGCAAGCTGACTGTGAAGATGATCGGTTCTGTCAACCTGAAGAAAGAATATGAAGAGCTGCCTGGCAATGCCGACGCAACTTATGACTGTTCAGGCAATGTCAGCGTCGACTGTTTCGCTCAGCCAAAATGGCGTCACACTCTGTCAGCCAGCTACACCACGGGTGACTGGTGGGCAGCGACTGCGAAATGGCGTTACTATGGCAAAGTGGACTACGAAGGTACTACTGATAAGTTGATCCCTAACGGCATCAGTGCACAGAGCTACCTGGACTTAGTCGGTTCATTTGACCTGAACGACCATGTCAGCGTACTGGCCGGTGTGAACAACGTGCTGGACAAAGAACCACCAATGGTGGGTCTGACTCTGTCTACCAACGCGAACACCGTATCAGGTTACTACGACACTCTGGGTCGTTACCTGCACGCCAGCGTAACAGTTCGCTTCTAATCGAAGCTGAACGTTGAAAAAGCCGGCTTTTGCCGGCTTTTTTTATAGATTAATATCGCGGAATTTCAGCCGTAGCGATGCATTTTCATTTTTTCCGGATTTTTTCATGAGCAACGAACTTCAACTGCAGGCATTCCTGCAGCTCGCCCCGCGCGCATGGCAAGCGTTGCGACAACAACAATATGCGCTGGTGGCTGATTTCCTGCAGCTGCATCGATTGGATCATCCGCAGTGGCGGGTGTTAGCGCTGGAGCTGGCGTTGGCCCGTGGCCAGTTTGCCCAGGCTGACCAACTGTTTGCCCGGATCTGCCAGTCTGATACTGATGTTAGTGCGGTGGCATTGCGGATGGCGCAGTTTTACCTGACACAGCGTCGGCGTGGTGACTGTCGCAAGGCCTTGCTTGAAGTCGCCAAAGCACCACTGGCGGATGCTGGTTTTTACCGGGCTGTAGCCGCAGTGTTCAGTGCACTGGATGATCCGGCGCAGGCCTTACCCTGGCTGGAGCAAGCTGTGCGGTGGCAACCGCAGGATGCCGCATTGCGTTTTGATCTGGCGCTGGCACAGTTTTTCCTGAACCAGATGCCAGAAGCCGGACAAAATCTGACGCAGGTGCTGCACAAGCTGCCACTGGCCGGTAATGTGCTGCATTTGCGCTCGGCTGCCCGCATCGCGAGCGATTCTGACAATCATATTGCCGATTTACAGCAACGGCTGGCCGCGCCCGCACTGACGCCACAAGATGCGGTTGGCGCGGGTTATGCGCTGGCCAAAGAGCTGGAAGATGTCGGGCAGTATGCTGCAGCATTTGTGGCGTTGCGCCAGGCCGCGAGCCGGAAACGGCAACAATTAAACTACGATGCTCGCAGTGAGTTCGCTACTTTTGCCGCGATGCGGCAGCATTTTACTGCGGAGTTTTTTGCCGGGACCATCACAGACAGTGTCAGCTCTGCAGAGCGCACATCGCTCAAACCAATTTTTATTCTCGGTATGCCGCGCACCGGCACCACATTGGTAGAGCGTATTCTGGGGCAACATCCGGATGTGATTTCGATTGGCGAATTCCCGGATTTTCCGCTGGAAGTCGGCGCACTGGCGCAGCAGGTCAAAGGCGTATCGTCACGGGTTGAGGCCGCATTACAGCTCGATTATGCCGAACTGGGACAACGTTATTTACGCCAGGCCGCTGACATGGTGCAGGGCAAGCCGATTTTCATCGACAAACTGCCGTTTAATTTTATCTATGCTGGTCTAATTAAAAAGGCGCTGCCACAGGCCCGCATCATTCATCTGGTGCGTGACCCGCTCGATACCTGTTTTGCTGTTTATAAAACGTTATTTAATCAGGTGTATTCATTTTCTTACCAGCTGGATGAGCTGGCCGATTATTTTATCGAGTATAAAAAGCTGATGGCGCATTGGCACCAGGTATTGCCTGGGCAAATTCTCGACGTGCACTATGAACAAATGGTTGCCGAGCCAGAAGTGCAGGCCAAACGCATTTTGCAATGGTGTGATTTGCCGTGGCAGGACGATTTGCTGCAGTTCCATCAGGCGAAATCGGCGTCAACCACTGCCAGTGCGGCGCAGGTGCGTCAGCCGATCCATAAAAAATCGGTACAGAAATGGCGGGCATTTGCCGATGAGCTGGCGCCGGTGCGGCAACGGTTATTGGCGGCAGGGCTGATTGATGCCGATGGCAACCCGTGTTGACATCGGCGCTGTAGATGCTGTTCAGGCCGGCATAATATCGCAAGGTGCGGTCATTCGGTGCGCATTGACGCTGCTGGCCTGGAACGGATAAGTACCGTGCCAGACAAAACTCGGAAATAACACCACCAGCCCCGGCGTTGGACAAATCGCCCGCGCCACTTGCTCTTGCTCACCCAGTAATAACGACGTCTCGCCCAATTTTAACCAGCCCTGACGTGTTGGGTCATCCGGCCGGATGCAGTCGGGCAAAGTCAGGTAGGTACAAGCTGACAACCAGCCTTGCGGGTGCACATGATTGGTGTGAAAACCCTGATTATTCAGGCGTACCGACCAACTGCCGGAAAAACGGAACTGGCCGTTGTTCCGGCTCAGCAATGGATGCTCAGGATCTTGTGGTAACCGTTGCAGGTACTCGTTGATCCGTTGCTCCAATGCAGCGCGGAACTGTTGGATCAGCGGATGTGGATCTGCCAGTAAACGGCCAAGCGTTTGGGTGCCGCCCCGCACGCTTTGATCCAGCGGTTGCCGTGTGCTGGTATGCAGACGTTCGATCACCGGAATGAGCTGCGTCAGGAATTCGTCCAGACTCTGATAGCCCGGCGGGGTAGGCAGAGGCCGGGCATCGATCAGTTGATCATAATGATTCAGCCAGTGCGTTTTGGCATCGCCCTGTAAACGCCAGCAAGTGCCCAGATAGGCCCAGATCTCCTGATCCAACGGGCTTAACTGCCGGGCCTGCTGTAAATAGTGGACTGCGTCGGTCAGACGTTGCGTGCGCATCGCATAGTTCGCTGCATCAATCAGCGCACGGACGCGCAAAGGCAATGGTATTGTGGCCAGATCCAGCACTTCTGCAGTCAGCGTTGCGGCCTGTGATAAATCACCTTGTTTGGCCGCCTGCACGCCCAGCGCATGTAATAAGTCACTTTGCCGGCCGTGGATCTGCAAACCCTGCTGTAACAGCGCGGTCGCTTCAGCATCGCGTCCGGCCTGGATGAATAAGGTCACCAGACAGTAGCGTAGTGACAGCGCTGCAGGTTGTTGTGCCAATATCTGCAGGCTTAACTGTAAAAACTGTTGTTGGTCCTGTTGCTGCCAGTACAGCTGATTTAATGCTTCATGTGCGCTGATATGTAGCGGCTGAAGCTCGATCGCCTGACACAATGCCTGCTCAGCTGCCTGATCATCCCCCAGGTCATGTTGCAGGCAACCCAGCATAAAATGCAGGTCAGCCTGCAACGGGGATAACGTGATTAACCTGCTGACAAGCGCTAAAGCCGCTGCAGGCTGCTGCTGTTCACGCAACAGCTGCGCTTTTTGCCATAACAAAGTGGCCTGATCTGGCCAGCGCTGCAGCGCCTGATCCAATAACTGAATGGCCGGTCCGGATTGTTCTGATTGTGCCAGCGCGGTAGCCAGCGGTGGGTAGACACGGCTGTCGTCCGGCCGTAATTGTCGTGCCTGCTGCAGGCGTTGCAGCGCCTCAGCCGGTTGCTGGCGACGTAACGACAACAGCCCGGCGTTCAGCCAGCTATCAGCCTGCTTTGGTGCCAGCTGCAAGGCGCGTTGATAAGCCTGCTCGGCTTCATCCATGCGTTCCAGCTGCTGTAATAAATTACCGTAATTAGACCAGACCGCACTTTGGGCCGGACCTGCAGCCAGACTGCGTCTGAACCATTGCAAAGCTGTATCGGTCTCTCCTTTGCTGCGGGCACAAAGCGCCAGCAAATGCAGCGCGTCGGGTTGTTCCGGTACTTGCCGCAGCACCTGAGTCGCCAGCTGACTGGCGCGGTCAGCTTGACCCTGACTGAAGGCGCTGACCGCAGCCTGAAGATATTGCTGAGCATGCATAAGGACAACTGAGTTCAATGCTGAATGTCGCTAAATTACCAGAAAGAGTGGTGGGGCAGCCAGCCCTGGTGCGCCTAACTGGTCAGCCGGTTTTTGCTGTCGTATTGTTGCCGTTCACAGCGGGCACAACGCTGTCGTGCCGGATCTTGCTGTAACAGTTCGCGTTCGATTCTGGCTTCACAGTCTGAACACAGCCCGTACAGGCCCATATCCATCTGACTAAGCGCCGCCTGCACCAGCTCCAGCCGGCGCGTTTTTTGTTCCAGCTCAGGTGTCAGCCAATGTTGCAGCAGTTCAGGCCAGTGGCTCAGTGCCTGATGTTCCAGCTGTAATAATAAATGGTCAAATTCGCCGGCATGGTCACGTTGCAGGTAGGCGAAAATGTCCTGACGCAGTTGCTGAAGTTCCTGCTGTAACTGACCACGTAATTCCGGAATGAGAGACTTAGGCATAACATCCTCAGCGGTGACAAAACGATTGAGGTTGCAGTGTGGCCTATCCTTGCGGTCGCTGTGCTGATACAGATCAAAGCTGATGGCAGTTGATCCGCTTTTTTCTGTGTCGCCGCTGGTCCCCGTTAAATCCCCGTTGGTGGCCAAGCTGATCTTCCGGTCGTGGCAAAATTTTACTATGCTCGGCGAAAGAAAATTCCAGTGCCGTCGGTCTGGTGTGATATCGGTTGCAATAAACCGGTAGAAAAATAATTTGCCCAACAACAGAAGGATTTAGCAAATGAATCAACAGCAAAAAGTCAAAGCAGCCTTAGGTGGCCTGATGTTATCCGCATTGGCCGGTTTAAGTGGCACCGCTCAGGCGTTTCAGGCAACTGAACTGACTTCTGGTTATCAGCAGTCGCCGGACGGCGCAGCACAACAGGCGGCAGACCCAAAAGCCGGTGCCGATAAAGCCAAAGAAGGCAAATGCGGCGAAGGCAAATGTGGTGAAGGTAAATGCGGTGAGGGCAAAAAAGCCGATGCCAGCGCCGATAAAGCCAAAGAAGGTAAATGTGGCGAAGGTAAATGTGGTGGTGATAAAAAAGCCAGCACTGACAAAGCCAAAGAAGGTAAATGCGGCGGCATGAACTAAGATGCCATCGTTACAGGGCGTGGGATTGGGCCTGCGGCGCGAGCTGCTGGCCCCGTTGCAACAAGGTGGGCAAGGTATCGATTTCATTGAAGTGGCACCAGAAAACTGGATCCCCTTTGGTGGCCGGTTGCAACGCCAGTTTGCTGAGGTCGCGGCGCATTATCCGCTGATTTGCCACGGTCTGTCGTTGTCTATTGCCGGACCAGATCCGTTGGATCTGGTCTTCCTGCATCAGCTGAAACAGTTTTTCCGCCAGCATCAGGTGCATTTGTACAGCGAGCATCTGAGTTATTGTTCGGGGCAGGGGCATCTGTACGACCTGATGCCGGTGCCTTTTTGCCCTGAAGCCATCGATTATCTGGTCCCCCGCATCCGTCAGGTGCAGGATATTTTGGAGCAGGAACTGGTGCTGGAGAATATCTCCTATTACGACACGCCGGCATCGACTTTGTCTGAACTGGAATTTCTCTGTGAAGTACTGGATCGTGCGGATTGTGGTTTGCTGCTCGATGTGAACAATATTTATGTCAATTCGGTCAATCATGGTTATGACGCCAGCGCATTTTTGCGCGGCTTGCCGACCAAACGCGTGCGCTATTGCCATGTTGCCGGCCATTTACGCCAAAGCGCTGACTTATTGATCGATACCCACGGCAGTGATGTCAACGATCCGGTCTGGGCTTTGTTAGCAGAAGCTTATGCTGTCCATGGCGTGCAGCCGACTTTACTGGAGCGCGATTTTAATCTGCCCCCTTTTGCTGACCTGCAGGCAGAACTGGCGCAGATCCGCCAGATCCAGCAGCAAGCATTACGCCTCAGTAGTGGTGCAGCCTGATGCAGGATTTTCAGCAGCAACAGCTGGCCTTTATCCGCCGCATCAAAGACCCGACTGCGCCTTTGCCGGCGGGCATGCGACCGGCGCGGATGGCCGTCTACGAAGAATTGTTTTTTAATAATCTGCAGAATTTTATCAGCAGTGCGTTTCCGGTATTGTTGTCGATAGTTCCGGCGCAACAATGGCAGGCGCTCTGCCGGCAGTTTTTCCAAGAACAGCCTTTGCACAGTCCCTATTTTCTTCATATCTCCGAAGCATTTTTGCACTGGTTACCGCAGGTCGCTCAGCAGTTACCTGGTTTTGCTTTGGAACTGGCCGAATATGAATGGCTGGAACTGGCGCTGGCAACTGATGTCGCAACAGTCGCGCCGGGTTGGCAGTTTGACGCGGACAGCGCATTGATGCTGGCCCCGTTGACGAGATTGTGTTGTTACCAATACCCGGTACAGCAGATTTCTGTAAGCTTTCAGCCGGCAGCGCCGGCAACTCAACCGGTGTTTGTATTGCTGTACCGTGACGATGCTGATAACGTCCGTTTTCTGCAACTAGACGTCTGGAGCGGCGCTATGCTGCAGCTAATTCTGGCGGCACCGGGTCAGCAAATCAGCACTTATCTTGCTTGGTTGCAGCCTTATGTTCCGCAATGGAACCGCGACCAGTTATTGGCCCAGGTGACGCCTTTATTGACCGATTTTGCCATGCGCGGCATTGTCACTGCTGCGGCCGAAATCTAGCCTTCAGTGCCGGTATCGGTCGCCACAGTTCCGACCTGGATTTTTCCGATAAAAATGCGCCTGGCCGCCGTGACAATCACTGGCTATTGCCAGATTTTTTCATTAAAATCGACCCCCCTTATTTTGCACTGGAAAGATGTCGATGGCAGACGAGAATTTTAAAGAATCCTTCAGCGTGTGGCATTTGTTAGGCTTCGTCGCTGTGTTTGTATTGCTGTTGTGCCAACCACCCCTGGTAACCTGGTTGCGCATTTTAGGTTAAGCCGAGCGACCAGACCGAAAAACCGCCTGCAGGCGGTTTTTTTATCGAATTTAATATAGAGATTTCCTCATGACGCATACCGAATTAAGCCGCTTACTTGAACAAGTCATCAAGTCAGTACAGGACTATCCGAAGCCAGGCATTTTATTTCGCGACGTGACCAGCCTGATGCAGGATGGCGCCGCTTTTGCTGCAGTAATTGACCATCTGAAACAGCATTATAGTGGCCATGGCATCACCAAGATTGTCGGCACTGAATCGCGCGGTTTTATTTTTGGTGCGCCACTGGCCTATGCCATGGGCGTGGCATTTGTGCCAGTGCGTAAACCAGGCAAACTGCCGCGTGAAACTATCGCGGAAAGCTACCAACTGGAATACGGTCAGGACACTTTGGAAATTCATCTGGACGCGATCGCACCAGAAGATAAAGTCCTGTTAGTTGACGATTTATTGGCGACTGGTGGTACTATTGATGCCACAACAAAACTGGTCCGTCGTTTAGGCGGTCAGGTCACGGATGCGACTTTTGTCGTCAATCTGCCGGATCTCGGTGGTCAGCAGCGTCTTGAAGCGCTGGGTCTGACCATCCACAGTCTGGTTGATTTTCCGGGACACTAAGCCCGACCTGCGTACCGGCGCTATGCCGGCGCAACTTCCGACAAGGTGAACACATGAGTTATCAGGTGCTGGCGCGCAAATGGCGGCCACAGAATTTTGGCCAGCTGGTGGGGCAGGAGCATGTCAAAACTGCACTGACGCACGCGCTGAACCAAAATCGGCTGCACCATGCTTATTTGTTCACTGGCACCCGTGGCGTGGGGAAAACCACCATCGCTCGTATCTTTGCCAAAAGTCTGAACTGCGAGCAGGGCGTCACCGCCACGCCTTGCGGTATCTGCAGTGCCTGTACCGAAATCGATAAAGGCTTTTTCGTCGATTTAATGGAAATAGATGCGGCAAGCCGCACCAAAGTCGAGGATACCCGCGATCTGCTCGACAACGTACAGTACGCGCCAACCCGTGGCCGCTATAAGGTGTACCTCATCGACGAAGTGCACATGTTGTCTAAACACAGTTTTAATGCGCTGCTGAAAACTTTGGAAGAACCGCCGCCTCATGTGAAGTTCTTACTGGCGACCACAGATCCGCAAAAACTGCCGATCACTGTGTTGTCGCGTTGCCTGCAATTCAGTTTAAAAGCCCTGTCGCAAAGCCAGATTAAACAGCATCTGAGTTATATCCTCAGTCAGGAAGGCATTGCTGCCGAAGACGAAGCGCTGGCATTGTTGGCGCGCGCTGCCAAAGGCAGTTTACGCGATTCATTGAGTCTGACCGATCAGGCGATCGCGCAGACTAACGGCGATATCCGCCTCGGCGCGGTGCGTGAAATGCTCGGGTTTCTGGAGCAAAGCTGGGCCGAGATCCTGCTGCAGGATGTGCTTAATCGCGACTTATCTGGGATGCAGGCGCATATTCAGCAACTGGTCAGTAGCCACAGCCATTTTCAGGCCGTGTTAGATGACATGTTATCGTTGTTGCATCTGGCGGCGTTGTCACAATATCAGCTCAGTGCTTCCGAGCTGGCGTTGACCGAATCGGCTTTTGTCCGGGCTGTCGCGAAGACACATGCGCCGGAATCGATCCAGCTGTATTACCAATTATTGTTATCTGGCAAACGTGATTTGCCTTTTGCGCCGGAGCCACGAATTGGTCTGGAAATGGCGTTGTTGCGCGCTATCGCCTTTGTCCCAGCCAAGGCTGGTGTGATACCGGAAGTCAGTGCCGGCCGCGCAGCGGCATTATCAGCTGCGCATCTGACGCCAGAGCACACACCCGTAGTCGCATTGCCACCAGCGGAAACGCAAGTACCGCAGCTGCATGTCGCACAGCCGGTACCAACGGCGCAACTCACTGTGGAACCAGTTGTTGTTACAGTGCCATCCGAAACGGCAGCCACAATATCGGCGCCTGAAACGGCTCCAGAATCTGTGGCGAGCAGCGGCATCGATTCAGTTACGGCCAGTATTCTGGCACGCCGTGGTCTGCAGCGGGCGGCTTCGAACGAACCAAAAAAGTCTGAGCGCCAGCAGGCGCCGGTCGTATTACCTGCCAGAACTGCTCCTGCAGTAGCTACACCTGTGGCTGCACCAACACCAGTTGATGTCCCTGTGGCAGCGCCCGGTCCGATAGCACCTGCTGCGAGTCCGGTACAACCAAAGCCTGCGGATATCCCGCCATGGGATGAATTGCCTGAGCAGTCGCTACAAGCGGATGATGGCGTTGAGCATGAGCAGATGGACGAAGACGTGTCAGTCGCCAGACCTGCAGAGGCGGTTGTCGCGACAGAAGACGATGTAGATGCGGCAGACATCACCGACGTGGTCGAATCCACTGAACAATGGCAATGGCAACAATCTTATAGCGCTGCGCCAGTGCAGCCGATCCGTCATGCTTTACTGGAAAGTCTGGCCGTGCCGGAATTGCCGGAGAATCTCGATTTTGCCAGCGAAACCATCGCTGAAGTGCAGACGGTCGCAGACACAGATGCCGACCTGACGTTTGATGGTCAGATCCATGCCGGCAACTTTGCCGTACGCAGTAGCAGTCAGGTCGATGCCTGGGCACAGCGTATCGACAGCCTGCGCATTGGTGGCCTGATGCGGTTGTTCCTGTTACACAGTAGTATGTCACTGGACGGTAACCAGCTAACGCTGCAGGTCAGCAGTACGCAGCGTCATCTTGATTCGGAACGCAATCGTGCGCAATTGCAGTCAGTGCTGGCTGAATCATTTGGTCAGGCGCTTGATGTGCAAATCGAATTTGTCGACGAAGTCCCGGCCAGCCCGCAGGCGCTGCAACAGCGTATTGATGCGGCGCGCCGGCGTTATGTCCATCAGGTGCTGAAGGACGACCCGACGTTAAACGGCATCACCCGCGATTTTGCCGGTGAATGGTTACCTGATAGTCTGGAAGTATTTTAATTCACCAGTCCGCGTCTTCGGCGTGGGTGTAATCTTGTAATTTTGCGGCTTTGTGATTATCTTGGCCGCCATTATCAATACAGCTGAGAGTACAGAATATGTTTAAAGGTGGCATGGGTAACATCATGAAACAGGCGCAGGCAATGCAGGAAAAAATGCAGCGTGCGCAGGAAGAAATCGCCCGGCTGGAAGTGACCGGTGAAGCCGGTGCCGGCATGGTGAAAGTGACGATGGCCGGTAATCATAACGTGCGCCGTATCAGCATCGACGATAGCCTGATGGCCGATGACAAGGAAATGCTGGAAGATTTAATCGCTGCAGCGATCAACGATGCGGTACGCCGTGTTGAAGAAACCAGTAAAGAACGCATGGCGTCTGTGACCGGTGGTATGCAGTTACCGCCGGGCTTTAAAATGCCATTCTGATGTGCAGAATATTGAGGTAATACATGGGTAAACATACGCCGCTGGTGCAAAAGCTGATTGATGCGTTACGGGTACTGCCATCGGTAGGCCCGAAATCAGCGCAGCGTATGGCCTATCAGTTACTGGAGCGCAATCGGGAAGCAGGCTTGCAGCTTGCTGCTGCATTGCAGTCGGCGATGACCAAAGTGGGTCATTGCCAGCGCTGCCGTACCTTCTGTGAAGGCCAGATCTGTCAGATTTGTGCGCACCCGATCCGCGGTCAGAGCTCTTTACTCTGTATCGTCGCCAGTGCCGCGGACTTATTTGCCATCGAACAAACCGGCTTATTTGCCGGCCGTTATTTTGTACTGCGGGGACAGTTGTCACCGCTTGATGGCGTCGGGCCGGCGGAATTGGGGCTGGATGTCTTATCGCAGCAACTGGGGCAGGGCAAAATCGAAGAAGTGATTCTGGCGACTAATCCAACTGTGGAAGGTGAAGCCACCGCGTTTTATATCGCCGAACTGTGTCGTAAGCACAGAGTGCAGGTATCGCGTCTGGCCCAAGGCATGCCGGTTGGCGGCGAACTGGAATTTCTCGACGGCAGCACTTTGTCTTATGCGTTAAGTGGCCGCAAGCCGTTCTGAGCTAGGACGACTCTGCAAATATCAACCTGCTGATTGACCACCATCGCCGTCGATAGCGGCTTCCCCCTTGAAAAACAAATGACAGGCCCCAGATCTGAACCCGGCAATGACAGGCGGGCCAGTCCGGAACCTTTGTGTATCTGAACCGGTCCGCGCTGACGAATTTAGTGTGAAAGGAGCGGTAAATGACTGAAACAACTCAAAAACAAACGCATGGCTTCCAGGCCGAAGTCAAACAGTTGCTGCAACTGATGATCCATTCTTTGTACTCGAACAAAGAAATTTTCCTGCGTGAACTGATTTCGAACGCTTCAGATGCGGCGGACAAACTGCGTTTTCTGGCGTTATCTGACAGCAGTCTGTATGGCAACGAAGGCGATTTACGCGTGCGCGTCAGTCTGGACGAAGCGGCCAAAACCATTACGATCAGCGACAACGGTATTGGTATGACGCGTGACGAGGTGATTAGTCACTTAGGCACTATCGCAAAATCTGGTACTAAAGAATTTTTCTCGCAATTGAGCGGCGACCAAAGCAAAGATTCCAAGTTAATTGGTCAGTTTGGTGTTGGTTTTTACTCTGCATTTATCGTGGCCGACAAAGTTACAGTACGTACGTTAAAAGCTGGTGCGGCGCCAGATAGCGCTGTCGAGTGGGAATCAGCCGGTGAAGGTGATTACACGCTGGCAAGTGCTGATAAGACCAGCCGCGGTACTGAGATTGTGCTGCACCTGCGTGACGGCGAAGGCGAATTCCTCAGCAAGTGGAAAGTCGAAAGCATTATCACCAAGTACTCAGATCACATCTCTATCCCGGTAGAAATGTGGGAAGAGGGCACCGCAGAGCGTGAAGAAGACGGTGAGAAAATCCCGGCTACCGAAGGTCACTGGAAAGCCGTTAACAAAGCGACTGCATTGTGGATGCGTGATAAATCTGAAATCAGTGATGACGAGTATCAGGAATTCTACAAACACATTTCACACGACTGGACTGAGCCGCTGAGCTGGAGCCACAACAAAGTTGAAGGCAATACCAACTACACCAGTCTGTTGTATGTGCCGAAAAAAGCGCCGTTTGATTTGTGGAACCGCGACGCCCGCCACGGCCTGAAGCTGTATGTGCAACGCGTCTTTATCATGGATGACGCTGAGCAGTTTATGCCAAGTTACCTGCGCTTTATCAAAGGCGTTTTGGATTCCAGCGACTTGCCACTGAACGTGTCGCGCGAAATCCTGCAGGACACCAAAGTGACGCAAAGTCTGCGTAAAGGCTGTACCTCACGTGTACTGAAAATGCTGGAAAAGATGGCGAAGGCCGAAGATCAGGCCGAATATCAGTCGTTCTGGGATGAATTTGGTCAGGTTTTAAAAGAAGGCCCGGCTGAAGATCACGCCAACAAAGAAAGCATCGCCAAACTGTTGCGGTTCAGCTCAACGCATGTTGATACTGCGGTGCAAAGTGTTGGTTTAGAAGCCTATGTCAGCCGGATGAAAGAAGGTCAGGACGAGATTTATTTCCTGGTGGGCGATAGTTTTGAAGCCGCTAAACACAGCCCGCATCTGGAAGTCTTCCGCAAAAAAGGCCTGGAAGTGCTGCTGTTATCCGATCGCATCGACGAATGGCTGATGCAGCATCTGACTGAATTTGATGGTAAAAAATTGCGTTCAGTGGCTAAAGGTGGTTTGGACCTGTCGAAACTTGACGATGAAGACACCAAAAAAGCGCAGGAAGAGTCGGAAAAACAATTTGCTGGCGTGGCAGAACGCTTTAAAACGGCGCTCGGCGATCAGGTTAAAGATGTCAAAGTCAGTCATCGCCTGACCGACAGCCCTGCTTGTGTAGTGACTGACGAGTTCGATATGAGCACGCAGATGATCAAACTGATGGAATCGGTCGGCCAGAAAGTGCCGGAAGTGAAGCCAATTTTCGAGTTGAACCCGGAGCATCAGCTGGTGCGCCATATTGCTGACGTGCAGGACGAAGCCCAATTTAAACAATGGGCCGAAGTGTTGTTTGAACAGGCGTTATTGGCAGAACGCGGCAGCCTGAAAAATCCGGCGACATTTGTCAGCCGCTTAAACAGTCTGTTGATGTCTCTGGCGAAATAATCTACAGCATTGATCAGACAAAACCCGGCTTTAGCCGGGTTTTGTTTTTATGCAGTGCAACTATCGTCGAATAGTGTTTTGCCACATTCTTTGGGCATACTGCGGCTTGACCGGATCTACCGGGCCATTAGTACTAAAGTCGGCTTGTCAGTGGCTGCTCTGAGCAGCCGACAAATACCTTGTCTGCTGACTGACATTATGTAAAGATCCAGCGCTTATGACATTTGGAACCGTTTCTGAAAAAACCGAGGTTTTTGGTATGCGAATTATTCTGTTGGGTGCACCGGGTGCCGGTAAAGGAACACAGGCACAGTTTTTGATGAACAAGTACGGTATTCCGCAAATCTCCACCGGAGATATGCTCCGTGCAGCCATCAAAGAGGGCACTGCAATGGGCCTGGCTGCCAAGCAGGTGATGGATGCCGGTCAGCTGGTGTCTGATGAAATCATCATTGGTCTGGTGAAAGAACGTATTGCCAAACCAGATTGCGCCAAAGGCTTTTTGTTAGACGGTTTCCCACGCACTATTCCACAAGCGGATGCGATGAAGGATAACGGTGTACTGGTTGACCACGTCATCGAGTTCGACGTGCCGGACGATGTCATTGTTGAGCGCATGAGCGGTCGTCGTGTGCATCCGGCGTCAGGCCGTGTGTACCATGTCACGTACAATCCGCCAAAAGTGGCCGGTAAAGACGATCAAAGCGGTGAAGATCTGGTGATCCGTGATGACGATAAAGAAGAGACAGTGCGTAAACGTTTAGGCGTTTATCATGAACAGACTGAACCACTGGTCGGTTATTACCGTAACCAGGCAGAACAGGGCCTGACGCATTATCACCACTTAGATGGTACTCAGCCGGTCGAAGCCGTCAGTACTTTCCTGAGTAACTTGCTGGGCTAAGCCTTGGCGGTGATGAAAACCAAAGCCCACTGCTGTGGGCTTTGTTGTTTTTGCGCGCAAGACCCGGCTACCAGCTTGCCGGGCTTTCAGTGAAATGGCTGCCAGGCGGCTGCAAAAACAAACACCAAACATCAACAGCCCCTTATGCCGAGATGGTAGACTTCAGGCCAGATCCGCATAATTTCCAAGAGTTTATGCCATGTTAGAACGTGCAGTTTCAGAATACGCTGTGGTACTGGTTAATCTGGGCACGCCGGATGCGCCCACAGTTCCGGCGATCCAGCGTTACCTGAAGCAATTTTTATCCGACCAGCGCGTCGTCGATTATCCGGCGATTTTATGGCAATGCATCCTGCGTGGCATCATTCTGCCGTTTCGCGGGCGGCGGGTAGCTAAGTTGTATCAATCGATTTGGTGGGAAGACGGCTCGCCGCTGCGGGTCATCACAATGCGGCAAACCGAAGCGCTGGCTAAACGACTTGAGTTGAGTGAGACTCCGGTACAGGTGCGATACGCCATGACTTACGGCTCACCATCGATAGCCGCCGTACTGGATGAACTGAGCGCCCAAGGCGTCAGCCGTTTTGTGGTGTTGCCGTTGTATCCGCAATATTCCGCCACGACCACCGCCGCCATTTCCGACCAGTTAGCGTTGTATCAGCAACAACGCCGGGATATTGCCGAGATCCGGCTGGTGAAACACTATCACCATACCGCGATTTACCGCAAAGCACTGGCCGGCTCAGTGCAAATGTACTGGCAACAACATGGTCAGGCCGACAAACTGCTGTTGTCCTTCCACGGTATTCCGGAGCGTTTTGTCCGTCTGGGCGACCCATATGAGCGGCATTGCCGCGAAACTGCGGCCAATCTGGCACAGGATTTGGGTTTAACACCGGAACAGGTGCTGGTCAGCTTCCAATCCAGGGTCGGCAAAGAAAAATGGCTGCAACCTTATACCGACCAATTATTGGAGCAACTACCGGGGCAGGGCGTGAAACGGCTGCAGGTGTTATGTCCGGCATTTGCAGCGGATTGTCTGGAAACGCTGGAAGAAATTGCCGTGGAGAACAAAGAAATATTTCTGCACGCCGGCGGCAGCGATTATCAATATATTCCGGCGCTTAATGCCGCGCCATGTCATATCCGGGTGTTTCAACAGCTGGTACAACAACAATTATCGGGGTGGTAATGATCACAGCAATTTATGCTGCTATTTTGGCGGTGATGTATGTCGTGCTGGCTTTAGCCGTGGTGCGGCAGCGTTTTAAATTACGTGTGGGTTTAGGCGATGGACAACAACCAGAGCTGATTAAAGCGATCCGCATTCATGGCAATTTTGCTGAATATGTACCGCTGTTGCTGGTGATCATGTTGGTCGCTGAACAACAGCAAGTGCCGGCCTGGCAGTTACATTTGTTGGGGGCTCTGACGCTGGGCGGCCGGCTGCTGCATTTAACCGGATTAAGCCGGTCCAGCGGCACCTCAATCCCACGGTTTTTAGGCATGATTTCGACTTTCACTGCGCTGCTGTGTGGTGCGGCATTTCTGCTGCTCAAAGCATGGTAAAACAACTTGGTAGTGGCAGGCCGGCCTTATTGCTGCATAGTTCCATGTCCAGCCACCGCCAGTGGCTGGCATTAACGTCTACGTTATCTGCAACACACAGCTGTTTTCTGCCCGATCTTTCCGGTTACGGTGCTGAGCCGTTACCAGCAAAGCAGCCTTGGTCGTTGGCGGCCGAAGCGGATCTGCTGCTGGCGGCTCTGCCGGACACACTGAAAACGCAGCCGCTTGATTTGATTGGTCATTCTTATGGTGGTGCACTGGCATTGCATTTGGCCCGTACGCAAAAACTGCAAGTCCGGAAACTGGTATTATTTGAACCGGTGGCTTTTCATCTGTTGCCCCAGCTACCGGACGCCAGCGCGCTGTGGCAGGAGGTTCGAGCCCTGGCTGATGCTTTGCCGATGCTTAATGCTACAGAAGCCGCAGCCCGTTTTATTGATTATTGGCAACACCAGGGCTTTTTTGCCGGCTTGCCGGTGCGGATGCAACAGCAGCTGGCGCTGCAGGTCGCAAAGGTCACGCTGGATTTTCAGGCGTTAAGCCAGGAACCGGCCAGTCTGGCTGATTATGCGGACGCAGTGCACAGCCCGGTGTTATTGCTCAGCGGCAGCCATAGTCGCCAATCCGCCCAGCGGATCAGCGCCGCGCTGCGAGGCGTGTTGCCGGATGTCCGCTTACAACGGCTGGAGTGCGGTCATATGGGCCCGGTGACGCATCCCGACCTGGTGAATAAACCTATCGCAGAGTTTCTCTGCAACTGAAAACAACAAAGCCGCATCATGCGGCTTTGCTTTGTAGCGGCTGCGTTTACAGCGGCTTATACGGTACCGGTTGGCAATGGCGTGGCGTCTTGTACCAGCTCGGTATTGGCTGCGGCTTGCTGTGTCAGCACTGCTGTGGGCTGACCACTGTGAATGGCGATTTTACGCGGCTTCAGTGCGTCCGGAATTTCACGCAATAGTTCAATGTGCAATAAGCCATGATGCACAGTTGCGCCGGTCACACGGACATAATCTGATAACTGGAATTTGCGCTCAAAATTGCGCTCGGCAATGCCCTGGTGCAGGAAACGACGGTCTTCCGTTTTATCGGCTTTCTGGCCACGGACAAATAAGGTATTGCGCTCGGTGTCGATACTCAGTTCATGCGGTTCAAACCCGGCCACGGCCATCGTGATGCGGTACTGATCTTCACCGGTTACTTCAATATTGTACGGCGGATATGCCGGCTGTTTTTCATTACGGGCTGCGGCGTCCATTAAAGTCGCCAGATGATCAAAACCGATAAATGAACGATAAAAAGGGCTGAAATCAAAAGCGTGCATAGTCAAACCTCACTAATTTCTTTGTTAAGCAAATCAGATATTTAATGGCCTCTCCCCAGGGAGCAGACCGGAATACAGGAACCCGGCTATGCGGCGTTCCCATATCCCATAGATAAGGCCTGGCAGCTTTTTTTCAAGCGACGGAATTAGGATTTTTTTTGTGCGAACTGTTTCAGTGTGGTTAAAGCCGCGGTGTAATCTGGTTCCTGCGATAACAACGGCACTAGCTGCTGATACACCAGTTTACCGTTACGATCGACGATCAGCACAGCCCGGGTTAGCAAGCCCATGTCTTTAATCCGCAAGCCATAGCTGGAGCCAAAGTCGCCCCAGACTGCATCCGACAATACCAGCAACTTATCGACCTGTTCTTTCTGACAAAAGCGTTTTTGCGCAAATGGCAAATCATTGGAGATAGTCAGGATCACCACATCAGCCGGCAGGCTGCTGACTTCTTCATTGAATTTTTTCGTCTGGATTGAACAGACGCCGGTGTCGAGGCTGGGCACTGTACTGATCAGTACGGTTTTCCCGGCAAAGTCACTGAGTTTGACTGGTTTAAAACCAGCGTCAGCCACTTTAAAATCTGGTGCCAGTGTTTGCAGGCTGACCGGTGTCCCCTGCAATTCCAGCGGCCGCTCACCAGCTTTCACTTCGGATAAGCGCACGGGCAAACTTGCCGTTAAATCAGCTGCCTGCAGCCATGGTGTAGCGAGTAAGAATATCGTGGCGAGCATGGGCTTAAACATAGAGTTTTCCTTTTAAAAAAGTATGGAATACAGAGACTAACAGCGAAAAAATCATCCGGCAAAAGTGTTGTCCGGTTCGCATATTACGGACGCAGACGCTACACTGGTTCATATCCCTCTGTGTTGTGAGTCGTGAATGGTAGCAGCTGTCTTAATCTGTGATGATTCGAATTTAGCACGAAAGCAAATGGCGCGTAGTCTGCCGGCAGATTGGCAGGACAAAGTCAGTTTTGCCGGCCATGGTCAGGAAGCGATGGAAGTGCTGAAACGTCAGCCCATCGATTTATTATTCCTTGACCTGAACATGCCGATCCTCGACGGTTATGGTGTGTTGCAGGCGATCCAGGCCCAACAAATCCCCGTCAAAGTAGTAGTGGTATCCGGCGATATTCAACCTGAAGCCCGGGAACGGGTATTGTCTTTTGGTGCACTCGATTTTATCAAAAAACCTGTTTCCGCTGAAAAACTGCAGGAAGTATTGCAACAGTTTACGTCAGTCCACACAGCACAAGATAGCCAGAAAGTGCTGGATCGTGCTTTTGCTGCTAACCATCACAGCAGTATGAACTTCGCATTGGATCCGGTGTTACGCGATGTGTTTCAGGAGCTGACGAATGTCGCGATGGGGCAGGCTGGTGATTTACTGGCGCGCTTACTAAAAGTCTTTGTCAAACTACCCATCCCCAACGTCAATGTGATTGAAGTCAGCGAGTTGCATATGGCGATTGCATCGGTCGAACAAAAGCAGACCACATCGGCCGTATGTCAGGGCTTTATTGGCGGTGGTGTGTCTGGCGAAGCTTTGCTGATTTTAAATGACTCAAGCTTTGCGGACATTGCCAAGCTTTTGAATTATGAAGGCAAATTAACCGCAAAAACTGAACTCGAGTTGCTGATGGACATCGGTAACATCCTGATAGGTGCTGTACTGAAAGGTCTGGCTGAACAAATTGATATGTCATTCAGTCAGGGGCATCCGGTGGTGCTGGGTCAACATGCGCCGGTCAGCGAGATGATTAAAGCCAATGCCCGGCGCTGGAAACGAATGCTGGCGATCGAAATCAGTTATGGCATTGAGAATTACAATATCAATTGTGATTTGCTGCTGCTGTTTACTGAAGACAGCATTAAAACACTGAATTACAAAGTCGAATTTTTGTTAGAAGAGTAACTATGCAAAATATCAGTCCCGAAGTTTCCGAAGTGCATTGGCTGCTCGACATGTTTCAGACGGTTGATGTGGGCCTGGTGGTTTTGACTGCCGATTATAAAATTCAGGTCTGGAACGGCTTTATGGAAAACCATAGTGGCCTGACACCTCGTCAGGTCCGCGATCGGTATCTATTTGATTTATTCTCAGAAATCGATGAAGACTGGCTGCGGCGGAAGTGCGATCCAGTGATCTTGCTGAAGAACCGCGCTTTTACCATCTGGGAACAACGTCCGTTTATTTTTAAATTCCGCAATTATCGGCCTATTACCGGTGTCGCGGATTATATGTATCAGAACAGCACTATTTTCCCCATCACGGACCTGCGTGGCGTGGTGACACACCTGTGTATGATTATTTATGACGTCACCGACGTAGCGACCAGCCGGCTGGAGCTGGAGTCAATGAACGGCCAGTTACGCCAGCTGTCGAAAACCGATTTCCTGACTGAGCTGAATAATCGCGGTACCTGGGAAGATGCGCTGCAAACTGAGTTTAAGCGACTCAAACGCAGTGGCCATCAGGGCACTTTGCTGATGTGTGACATCGACCACTTTAAACGGATTAACGACGGATACGGCCATGCCGCCGGTGACGTGGTGATCCGTCAGGTGGCGCAGGCCGTGAAAAAGAACCTGCGTGAAACCGATGTAGCGGGTCGTTATGGCGGCGAAGAGTTTGCGGTATTACTGGTGGATACGACGGCGGATCAGGCGTTGTATTTTGCTGAGCGTCTGCGTAAAACAGTGGAGGCGCTATCGATGGAATTTAATCAGCAGTTGCTTAAAGCCACGGTCAGCGTTGGGATAGCGGAATATACGCCGGATATGCTTGAACACCGGCAATGGATCGAGGTTGCCGATAAAGCGCTGTATACATCCAAAGCGGATGGCCGGAATAAAGTCACAGTGGCCGGCAAGTAATGCGATTTTAGTTCTGCCCCAAGTCTGAGAAAATGATGCCGGCATTTGCCGGCATCTGCTATTCCGGTGGCATCATGCCTAACAATTTTACGTTGTTATCTTCGTTGAGTTGTTCCAGTTTCACCGTGAAACCCCAGAGTCGGTGCAGGTGCTTCAATACCAAGGCAAAGTTATCTGCCAACGGTACCCGTTGGTTTGGCACAAACCGTAAAGTCAGCGAGCGGTCACCGGTAACATCGACATTAAACACCTGAATATTGGGTTCGATGTTACTCAGATTGTATTGTGCCGACAGCATCTGCCGCACTTTCTGATAACCCGGGCCGTTATGAATAGCGGCCACTTCCAGCTGTTGTTCTTTATCATCATCAACAATGCCAAATAAATGAAAATCCCGGATGATTTTCGGCGATAGATACTGGCTGATAAAACTCTCATCTTTAAAATTCTGCATGGCAAAATGTAGGGTTTCGACCCAATCAGAGCCGGCAATATCGGGAAACCATTCTTTGTCTTCGGCGGTCGGTGTTTCACAGATGCGGCGCAGATCGGTAAACATGGCAAAGCCGAGCGCGTAAGGGTTAATACCGGAGTAATACTTCGAGTTGTAGGCCGGTTGGTATACCACATTGGTGTGGTTATGCAGCACTTCCAGCATAAACTTATCTGTCACCAGCCCTTCTTCATACAAATGCTGCAAGATGGTGTAGTGCCAGAACGTTGCCCAACCTTCATTCATCACTTGGGTCTGCTTTTGCGGATAAAAATACTGTGAGATCTTGCGTACGATCCGCACAATTTCGCGTTGCCAGGGTTTGAGCAACGGGGCATTTTTTTCGATAAAATACAGGATGTTTTCCTGTGGTTCTTTTGGATAATGTTGCTCTACCGGTTTGTTAAACTGCTCTTTGTTCGGAATAGTGCGCCAAAGCTGATTGACCTGAGACTGCAAATATTTTTCCCGGTCCTGCTGACGACGTTGCTCTTCATCCATCGAGATTTTCTGTGGTCTTTTGTAGCGGTCTACCCCGTAGTTCATCAGGGCATGGCAGGAATCCAGAATATCCTCGACCTCGCTCAGGCCATATTTTTCCTCGCAGTCACTGATGTATTTTTTTGCAAACACCAGATAATCGATAATGGAAGACGCATCCGTCCAGGTTTTAAATAAATAGTTGTTTTTAAAGAATGAATTGTGGCCATAACAGGCGTGCGCCATCACCAGAGCCTGCATCGTAATGGTGTTTTCTTCCATCAGATATGCAATGCAGGGGTTTGAGTTAATAACAATTTCGTAGGCCAGCCCCATGTTGCCGCGTTTGTAGTTTTGCTCCGTCTGAATGAATTTTTTGCCGTAAGACCAATGGTTATAGCCAATCGGCATCCCAACGCTGGAATAAGCATCCATCATCTGTTCAGCGGTGATGATTTCAATCTGATTTGGGTAGTAATCCAGTTTGTAAAATCGGGCGACACGCTCGATTTCGGCCTGATATTGCGTTAGCAGCTCAAAGCTCCAATCGGGCCCGTCGGATAAAGGCTGTACTTTCTTTTTTGCCGACATAAAAGACTCCTTGTTTTCAGGCCGCCTGTTTTTTAAACAGCTCGCGAAATACCGGATAAATATCGCTGACCTGACGGATCGGTTGAATGGCAAAATTATCAAACTGGCTCAGCAGTTTTTCGTATTCGACCCACAAACTCTGGTGTGGGCGTTGAGTGATTTCGATGTAGGCGTAGTAGCGCACCCACGGCAATAATTTCTCACTGAGTAACTGGGAACATTGTGGGCTGTCGTCGGCCCAGTTATCACCATCTGAGGCTTGGGCGGCATAGATGTTCCATTCTGCCGGGTCATAACGTTCTTTCACCACGTCGGCCATCAGTTTTAGAGCACTGGACACAATAGTGCCGCCAGTTTCCTGCGAGTAAAAAAACTCTTGTTCATCGACTTCTTTGGCTTGGGTATGGTGGCGGATATAGACCACGTCAACATTTTTATAGCTACGGCTTAAAAACATGTACAGCAGGATATAAAAGCGTTTCGCCATGTCTTTGGTGGCCTGATCCATCGAGCCGGATACATCCATCAGACAAAACATCACCGCTTTGCTGGTCGGTTCCGGCCGCTTGGCAAAGTTACGAAAACGCAGATCAAAGCTGTCAATAAAAGGTACGGCATCGATGCGGCGGCGCAATTCTTCGGCCTGCGCTTTTAATGCCAATAGCTGGTGCATATCCGGGATAGGTGCAGTTTCCAGTAGCGCGATTTGCGTTTCAATGTCCTGCAATTGTTTCTTTTTACCTGCGGTCATTGCGACCCGGCGCGCCAGCGAGCCCTGCAGGGACCGGACTATATCAATATTGCTCGGCACACCTTCTGAGCGATAACCGGCGCGGACATTTTTATACTGCACCAGTTTATCGAGCTGATTTTTCCGTAAATTCGGCAGCTCTAAATCTTCGAACAATAAATCAAGGTATTCGTCTTTGGAGATCGAAAAGACAAATTCGTCTTCGCCTTCACCGTCCGCACTGGCGTCGCCCTGACCGGAACCGCCGCCCTGACCACCTAAAGGTCGTTTGATGCGGTCGCCTTCGCTGAACTGATCATTGCCCGGATGTACGCGTTCACGATGACCGCCGCTGCCCTGATGAAAAAATGGCTCGCTGATATCCCGTCCCGGAATGGAAACGCTTTCGCCTTTGTCGATATCGGTGACGCTGCGTTTGCTGATCGCATCGGACACCGCTTGTTTGATTTGTTGTTTATAGCGGCGGATGAACCGTTGCCGGTTCACCGCACTTTTATTTTTGCCGTTCAGGCGTCGATCGATAAAATGCGCCATAGTACCTCCGGCTTAACAGCAGCCTCATTGCGACTTCCGGACCCGCAGGTACCATTCAGACAGCAAACGGACCTGTTTGCGCGTGTAGCCTTTTTCCATCATCCGATCGACAAAATCGTCGTGTTTTTTCTGATCATCGGTGGAGGTTTTGGCGTTAAACGAAATGACCGGCAGCAACTCTTCAGTACTGGAGAACATTTTCTTCTCAATCACAGTGCGCAGTTTTTCATAGCTGGTCCAGGTCGGATTTTTGCCGTTGTTTTTCGCTTTGGCGCGCAGCACAAAGTTGACGATTTCATTGCGAAAATCTTTTGGATTGCTGATGCCGGCCGGTTTTTCAATTTTCTCCAGTTCGGCATTGAGGGCGGCCCGGTCAAATAGCTGGCCGGTTTCCGGGTCGCGGTATTCCTGATCCTGGATCCAGAAATCAGCATAGATCACATAACGATCAAAGATATTCTGCCCGTATTCTGAATAACTCTCTAAGTAAGCAGTCTGGATTTCTTTACCGATAAATTCGACATATTTCGGGATCAGATAGCCTTTTAAATGTTCCAGATAGCGTTCCGCCACATCAGCCGGGAACTGCTCACGTTCAATCTGCTGTTCGAGCACATAAAACAGATGCACCGGATTGGCGGCAACTTCTGTGCTATCGAAGTTAAACACCCGCGATAAAATCTTAAAGGCAAAGCGCGTTGACAAGCCCGTCATGCCTTCATCGACGCCGGCATAATCGCGGTACTCCTGATAGGACTTGGCTTTGGGATCTGTGTCTTTCAGACTCTCGCCGTCATAGACCCGCATCTTCGAGTACATGCTGGAGTTTTCTGGATTTTTCAGCCGTGATAACACCGCAAACTGCGCCAGCGAAGTCAGGGTGCCAGGTGCGCAGGGCGCTGTTTTCAGTTCGCTGTGTTCGAGTAGTTTTTCATAAATCTTCACTTCCTCGGACATGCGCAGACAATACGGCACTTTGACGATATAGACCCTATCGAGAAAAGCTTCGTTGTTTTTGTTGTTGCGGAAGGTCTGCCATTCCGATTCATTGCTGTGCGCCAGAATGATGCCTTCAAACGGCAGTGCAGCCAGCCCTTCAGTGCCGTTGTAATTGCCTTCCTGTGTCGCGGTCAGCAGGGGATGCAGCACTTTAATCGGCGCTTTGAACATCTCGACAAATTCCATCAGCCCCTGATTGGCGCGGCACAATGCACCGGAGTAGCTGTAGGCGTCCGGGTCGTTTTGGGCGAAATGTTCCAGCATGCGGATATCCACTTTCCCCACCAGTGACGCAATATCCTGATTGTTTTCATCACCGGGTTCGGTTTTAGCGATGGCGACCTGATCCAATATGGACGGATACTTTTTCACCACGCGGAACTGGCTGATATCGCCATTAAATTCGTGTAGTCGTTTACTGGCCCACGGCGACATAATGGTTTTCAGATAACGCTTTGGAATACCGTATTCCTGCAGCAGGATATTGCCGTCCTCGCCGAGGTCAAACAGACATAGCGGATGGTCATATACTGGCGAACCTTTCAGGTAATAAATCGGCACCTGTTGCATCAGCGATTTCAGTTTTTCTGCCAAAGATGATTTACCACCGCCGACCGGGCCGAGTAAATATAGAATTTGTTTGCGCTCTTCCAGACCTTGTGCCGAATGCTTCAGGTAGGACACGATTTGTTCAATCGCATCTTCCATGCCGTAAAACTCGGAAAAAGCCGGATAACGCGCGATGACCCGGTTGGAAAACAACCGGCTCATTTTGGGGTCCTGCGCCGTATCGGTAAATTCCGGCTGGCCGATAGCCATCAGCAGGCGCTCGGAGGCGCTGGCGTAACAACTTTTGTCGTTTTTACACAGCGTCAGATACTCCGAAATACTGTACTCTTCTTCGCGTGCTGCTTCGTAACGAGACTTGTAGTGCTCAAAAATGCCCATAATGCACCTCCACAAACAAAACTCTGAAAAACAGATAGCATTTAAAGGTTAGACAGGAAAAATTGAACTCGCCGCTCTAATTACTAGAAATATCTGCAATTTTCGACGAGCTGCTGCTGACCCAAAGCGTTGCTGCGCTAAGCGTAGTTCAGGGATACGGGAAGACGTGGCCGTGGATCGGAAAAGAAAAAACCCGGCATAGGCCGGGTTTTTTGTAACTGGCAAGGATTCGTTACTTGGCGAAGTTCGCGCTGGCGAATTCCCAGTTTACCAGAGCCCAGAAAGCGTTCAGGTAAGTTGGGCGGGCATTACGGAAGTCGATGTAATAAGCGTGTTCCCACAGGTCAACAGTCAGCAGGGCAGTGACGCTGCTGTCGGTCAGTGGTGTCCCGGCGTTAGATGTGTTGACCAGATCAACTGTACCGTCCGCTTTTTTCACCAGCCAGGTCCAGCTTGAACCGAAGTTGTTCACTGCTTTGTCATTAAATGCTGTCTGGAATGCTGCGAACGAACCCCATTTGGCATTGATTGCATCAGCCAATGCGCCTGTTGGTTCACCGCCACCTTGTGGTGACAGGCAGTGCCAGTAAAAAGTGTGGTTCCAGATTTGCGCGGCATTGTTAAATACCGGACCTTCTGAAGTTTTGATGATGTCTTCCAGTGATTGACCGGCGAATGCAGTGCCTTCAATCAGAGAATTCAGTTTAACCACGTAAGCGTTGTGGTGCTTGCCATGGTGGAATTCCAGAGTTTCAGCGGAAATGTGTGGTGCTAAAGCGTCTTTAGCATATGGTAATGCTGGTAATTCAAAAGCCATTCTATTTCTCCATCGGCGTTGTTTAGTGGTTCTGCATCGCGTAGACTACAAAACCCGAGTAAATTACTCAAGTTTTACCAGCTGATTGTCTTCACAATCATTCGATTGCCAGCCTCGCGTTGACGTTCTGTTCTGCAGCCTTAGTTTTTGGGGCAAATCAGCAGATCTCAAGTGGCGACAGACAATTCCTTTGGTAAAATGCCGTAAAATTTTTCATATCGTCGCTGCAGAGGTCCTGATGGAAACTATCGACAAAATCAAACAACAACTGGCGGATAACCCAATCATTCTGTACATGAAAGGTTCGCCAAAACTGCCAAGCTGTGGTTTTTCGGCGCAGGCCTCACAAGCACTGATCGCTTGTGGTGAACCGTTCGCCTTTGTAGATATTCTGCAAAACCCGGATATTCGTGCGGAATTACCTGCTTATGCCAACTGGCCAACATTCCCGCAATTGTGGGTTGAAGGCGAGCTGATCGGTGGTTGTGACATTATGCTGGAAATGTTTCAGCGCGGTGAATTACAACCGTTGGTCAAAGAAACGGCAGCGAAATACAAAACAGAAGACAGCGCAGAATAAGCCTGTCCTCGAGATAAAACAAAACCGCCGCGGCGGTTTTGTTGTTTTCAGGCTTGTTCGGTTTCAGCATCATCAGCTTCGGCGTCGGAACCGAAAAACGGTGGCGGCCAGCCCCCCAGTGCCTGCCAGCGATTAACGATATGGCAAAACAACTCAGCCGTGCGCTCCGTATCATATAAAGCACTATGCGCTTCGTTGCCGTCAAAAGGGATGCCGGCGGCCTGACAGGCTTTGGCCAGCACGGTTTGGCCTAAAGCCAGTGCTGCCAGTGTCGTGGTATCAAATGACACAAAGGCATGAAATGGCGAACGCTTAATGTTATTACGCTCAACGGCCGCATTTAAGAAACCCTGATCAAAGGCCGCATTATGCGCCACCAGCACGGCGCGTTGGCAACCGGCATCTTTTTGACCTTTGCGGATCACTTTAAACATTTCCGTCAGCGCTTCGCGTTCATGTACAGCGCCACGCAGTGGATTAAAAGGATCGATACCGTTGAACGCCAGCGAGCTTGGGTTTAACACTGAGCCTTCAAAAGGTTCGACATGAAAATGCACGGTCTGGTCTATGCTCAAAAAGCCTTGGTCGTCCATTTTCAGTGTGCTGGCGGCGATTTCCAGCAGCGCGTCGGTTTGGGCGTTAAAACCAGCGGTTTCGACGTCAATCACCACCGGGTAATAGCCGCGGAAGCGTTGGGCAAAAAGTGTCGTGGTCTGGCTCATCGGCAGGATCCAGTCAAAAAAAGAGCCGCAGTATGCCAAAAAAATCGCGCTTCGTCTTGTTGTCGGCACAGGCTTTGCTAATTGTTTTGACAGCAACGGTGACGTGGGCGCCGGTTCAGGCTGAAACAGGGCGAAACAAACCACTGTAGTATTCGCAGGAATGCCGGCGAAGTGTCTGGATCTTCACCAGTTTATTGGTAACTGACTTATGAATGCAGCAAAAAAACTTTGTGGTGTGCTATGTGCGCTGACGATGGTCAGCGGCACTGAAGCGGCAATCAACCGGCAAAATGTGCGGCAATATGCTGCCACATTGGATAACTCCGCCTGGTCGGTGAAAACTGCGACGGCGCTGCGCTGTGAACTGGTGCATGCCATTCCGCAATTTGGTGAGGCGCGTTTTGTCAGTACTGCTAATAAAGAATCAAACCTGTTATTTCAGTTAAAAATGCAGCGTCAGCCGGATGGCTACAGTCTGGCGGAAGTTTTATCGGTACCGCCGAGTTGGCGTGCCGGCGAGCAGGCAAAAGCGCTGGCTGATCTGAAACTGTTAAAGCAGTTTGATGGCGATTTACCCAAACAGCAGGCCTGGACCATGCTGACTGAGCTAGAGCAAGGCTTCAGCCCGACTTTTTATTTTGATGACTGGCATAGTCCGTTTGATAAAATTGCCGCCCAGCTCAATCCGATCCATTTTGGCATGCCATATCAGCAATTCAGCACTTGTATGGCAGGGCTGTTGCGCTTTAATTTTGATGATATTGCGCTGACCGTGCTGAATTATCAGAGCAACAGTGATGCGCTGACCCGTGAATCTGAAGCGCGGCTTTATCAGATAGCTGAATATCTGAAACATGACAAAGCCATTGCGTCTGTCGATATTGACACATACACCGATAGCTATGGTGGCCGCTGGATTAACGACGAATTATCCCGCAAAAGAGCCAAGGCGTTAAAAGCATTTTTGGTAACTGCCGGTATTGATGAAAAAGTGATCCGTACCGAAGGATTTGGTGAAAAACGGCATGTCGCGCCGAATGACACGTCCCGTGGCCGGGCTACCAACCGCCGTGCCGTGGTGCAACTGATGCGTTCTGAAGCACCCAGATTGTAATGGCCTAAGCCTGAATAGATAAAAAAGCCCTGAAGTCACAGGGCTTTTTGTTTATGGTGCTAGCCGCAGCTTATCAAAACGCGCGGCACTGACCAGCTGATGCAGCTCGTCCGGCAGTGGTAACGGCTGCTGACACAAACCGGCTGCTAAGTGTTCGGCCAAAAGCGGTGCAAACAACAGTCCACGCGCGCCAAGTCCGCCCAGCACATACAAGCCTTTGTCCACTTCACCGGCGATCGGCAAATGATCCGGTACCGTCGCGCGAAGCCCGGTTTTTGCCGACTTTACAGTGGCATCGGCGAACCAGGTCGGTTGTTGCAGGACCGTATTCACCAGCGCCAGGTTGGACTCATCGTCGGTTGCGGTGGTGACGGTATCTCGGCTTGTCCGGTCAAAAGTCGCGCCGACACAGTGCTCGCCGGCAAAATCCGCGGTATCTGCCGGTGTGATATAGCCCTGATGACAAATCACAGTGCGCAGCGTGGCCATCTGTGGTGCACCGACATGCGATACCTGACCACGCACCTGATTTACCGGCAAATGGCGGGTAGAGGCGAATTGCGTCAGGTCGACGCCATTACAAAGCACCAGCTGACGGCTGTTGATTTGACCTGTGCTTGTCGACAGCATCCAGCCTTCGGCACCTTGTTGCAGCGTCTTTACTTCGGTATTCGCGTAAAAACTAAACTGTGGTTGCTGCATCAGCCAGGCAAGTGCGGCCTGACAAAAGCGTTGTGGTGCGATCCAGCCGCCATCGGGGTAAAACAATCCCCCATAAGGCAGACTGAGCCCGGCGATATCGCTACAGGCTTGTGCGTCTAACGCTTGAAAAAAACCAACCGGCCAGGCGCTTTCCCGCTGAATTTTAGTCTGGCGCTGCGCCAGGGCTTCAGTACAGGCCAGCGTCAGGACGCCACAAAATTGTTGCGGAAAATCAAAGCTACGCAATAACTCCCGATAGCGCCGGCAACCAAAGCTATAAGCACTGGCGTGGAAACGCGAAACCGGGCTAAAGCTGGTTTGTAACTGCGGGTACAAGGCACCTTGCCGGTTATGAGAAGCGCCTTGGGCAACAGTACCGTCTTTACAAAGCAAACGCACCGGACGGCCGCGCTGGACCAAAGCTAATGCCGTTAAAATGGCTGAGATCCCGCCACCAACCAGCGTGATGACGTCTTCGCCGTCGGGATGTGTTGTTTGTGGTGCCCCTGCTGCGATAACACCGACGGCCATCTCGCGTTTGCGGCCAAATCCTTTGACTTTTTTCACCTGAAAACCGGCACTTTGCAGGCCACGCCGCACAATCCCCGCACTGGTGAAGGTCGCTACTGTCGTACCTGGGCCGCTTAACCGTGCCATGCCGCTGAACAGGCTGTCCTGCCACATATCCGGGTTTTTGCTTGGGGCAAAACCATCCAGAAACCAGGCGTCTGCGCGGTTCGCCAGCGGCAGCGCCGGCAGGTTGTCTTTGATATCGCCGAGCCATAAGTCCAGCGTCACCGCGCCTTGATCAAACTGCAGCCGATGACAGCCGGCAAAAGGCCGTGGATATTGTGCTAGCAGTTCAGCTACTAATTCCCGCAAAGTCGGCCAGGCAGTCAATGCCTGCGTCAGGTCATCGAGAGTTAGCGGGAATTTCTCAAAGGTCGAAAAATGCAGTTGCTGGCAGCGTGCCTCGGGATGCGCAGCGCGAAACTGCCGGAAAGCCTGCCAGCAAACCAGAAAATTCAAACCGGTACCAAAACCGGTTTCGATCACATGAAAACAGCGTTTAGGCAGTTGCTGCCAGCGCTCTGGCAACTGATTATTGTGCAAAAACACAAACTGGGTCTCGTCGAGCCCGCTTTCATTGGAGAAGTAAACGTCGTCAAACACGTTGGAAACCGGCGTGCCTTGTTCGTTGTAACGTAACGTGGCGGATTGGATCTGACTCATCAACAAGTCCGTATCAGAAAAAAATTGCACAAAGTGGCGCATTTTAACTTGTTTGTCATGCTGGCGGCTAATAGTGTGATCAGGTGAGTGTACAACTGTGCGCTGAAATTGGACCAGTTGGCGGAAAAAAGCCCGTACAATGGCCGAGAAAACTATTTTTTACGCTGGAGTCAGAATGAAAAGAGCGGTAATCACCGGATTGGGCATAGTTTCAAGTATCGGTAACAACAAAGCAGAAGTATTGGCCTCATTACAGGAAGGCCGTTCCGGCATCAGCTTTGCGCAGGAATTTGCCGATTTTGGGCTGCGTTCTCAGGTCTGGGGTCAAATCAATATTGACACTGCTGCTCTGATTGACCGCAAAGCATTGCGCTTTATGGGCGATGCTGCTGCATATGCATATATCTCGATGGCACAGGCCATTGCAGATTCAGGTTTAACGCCAGAGCAAGTCTCCAATCCACGTACCGGCTTGGTCGTGGGCTCTGGCGGTGCTTCGTCTAAAACGCAAATTGAAGCGGCAGATACTCTGCGCGAAAAAGGCGTGAAGCGGGTTGGTCCTTATGCTGTGCCAAAAACGATGTCGTCAACTTGTTCTGCCTGTCTGGCTACACCATTTGAAATCAAAGGCGTGAACTATTCGATTAGCTCTGCCTGTGCCACCAGCGCGCACTGTATTGGTCATGCGGTTGAACTGATCCAGCTTGGCAAGCAAGACGTTATTTTCGCCGGCGGCGGTGAAGAAGTGCACTGGACGCTTGCGATGGAATTTGATGCCATGGGCGCCTTGTCGAGCAAATATAACGAAACACCAACCCAAGCGTCGCGTACTTATGATGCGAACCGCGATGGTTTTGTCATCTCTGGTGGTGGCGGTATTCTGGTGATTGAAGAGCTGGAACACGCCTTAGCCCGTGGCGCCAAAATCTATGCTGAAGTGGTTGGTTATGGTGCAACCTCAGATGGTTATGACATGGTGGCACCAAGCGGCGAAGGCGCTGTGCGTTGTATGCAAATGGCGCTGGCTGATGTCAAAGCGCCAATTGATTACCTGAACACGCACGGTACCAGTACGCCGGTCGGCGATGTGAAAGAACTGGGTGCTATCCAGCAGGTATTCGGCGGCAAGAGTCCGGCCATCAGCGCGACCAAAGCGATGACGGGGCATGCACTCGGTGCTGCTGGTGTGCATGAAGCGATTTATTCCTTACTGATGATGGAACATAGCTTTATCGCTCCTTCGATCAACATCGGTGAGCTGGACGCTGCGGCAGAGGGCCTGAACATCATCACGAAACCAACAGCAGCGACGTTAAATACCGTGATGTCGAACAGCTTTGGTTTTGGCGGCACCAACGCCACACTGGTGATGCAGAAATTTAACGGCTAAGCCGCGATAAGTTGTTGCAATAAAGCCACCTGCGGGTGGCTTTGTCTTTTCTGGCCGGATGAAATCTGCTGACTGCATGGCGTAGTAGTTGTGTTCTGACATAGAATGCGGCCCAGTTCGCTGTCCCTGACATTTGTGGAGTTGCCGATGAAGATTTATGCCGATGACAATATGCCTTTGGCCCGGGAGTTTTTCGCAGATTTGGGGGATGTCACCTTGTTCTCGGGCCGCAATGTCCAAGCGTCTGAGCTTGCAGATGCGGATATTCTGCTGGTGCGCTCAGTCACAAAAGTGAATGCCGCATTGCTCGATGTCAATCCAAACATTCGTTTTGTTGGCACCGCCACTATAGGCACTGATCATCTGGATGTGGCTTATCTGCAAGCGCGCAGTATTGTCCATACCAATGCACCGGGTTGTAATGCTCAGTCCGTGGTGGAATATGTATTGAGTTGCCTGTTTATGTTGGCGGAACAACAGGATAAACCGATGACTGACTTCACCGTCGGTGTGGTTGGCGTTGGCCAAATCGGTAAACGTCTGGTTGTAGCGCTGCAAGCGCTAGGTCTCACAGTGCTGCAAAATGACCCGCTGCGCGCCACTGAGCCAGACTTCCCTCATCTTGACCTCGATACCTTGTTAGCCCGCGCCGATGTGGTCAGTCTGCATGTGCCACTGGTGCGTGGCGGCGCCCATCCGACTTTTCATTTATTAGATGCGAACAGGCTGGCGGCATTGCCGGCGACAACAGCGCTGATTAATGCTTGCCGCGGTGAGGTGGTAGATAATCAGGCGTTGTTGGCGCAAGCGCGTGCTGGTGTACGCCGGCCATTGTTTCTTGATGTGTGGGAAAACGAGCCAGCGATTGAACAGGCGCTGCTGCCATATTGCGATATTGCCACCGCGCATATCGCCGGACACAGTGTCGAAGGCAAAGCCCGCGGTACCGAAATGTTGTATCAGGCGGTTTGCCAATTGCTGGGCGTGACGCCGAACAGAACTTTGGCCCGGTTTTTACCCGCCGGAGCGATAGAAAAGCTGCAAATTTCGCCAAATTTTAGACTTTTAGATGTCCAAAATCTGTGCCGTATGTTATATGATGTCCGGCGTGACGATGCGCTGTTTCGGCGGCATCTGGTCACGCACGGGTTTGACTGGCTCAGAAAGACCTACCCGCCACGGCGGGAATTCAGCTCAGTGTGCCTGCAGGGGCAGGTACCCGATTATTTAATTCGTTTAGGTTTTAGCCAGAAATAAAGGGGAACAAACCACATGGCTCAGCAATTTGACGTCGCAGTATTAGGCGCTACAGGTTTGGTCGGTCAGCATTTGATCGAAATTCTGCAGCAGCGCGATTTTCCGGTACGCAATCTTTACCCATTGGCCAGTAAACGCTCTGCCGGTGGCACAGTGAATTTTCATGGTAAACAGGTAGAAGTACTGGATGCTGAGACGTTTGACTGGACCAAGGTACAAATTGGTTTGTTCTCAGCCGGCGGCAGTGTGTCGGCGGTCTATGCACCAAAAGCGGCCGATGCTGGTTGTATTGTCATCGACAATACCTCGCATTACCGTTATGACGCCGATATTCCGTTAGTGGTGCCTGAAGTGAACGCCCATGCGATTGCCGATTACCGTAACCGCAATATAATCGCCAACCCGAACTGTTCCACTATCCAGATGCTGGTGGCGTTAAAGCCAATCCATGATGCTGTGGGTATAACCCGGATTAACGTGGCAACTTATCAGTCAGTGAGTGGTGCAGGACAGCAGGGCATTGAAGCCTTAGCCTCTGAAACTGCGCAGTTGCTGAATGGCCGGCCGATTGAAGCGACCGGCAAATTTTCGCGCCAGATCGCCTTTAACGTCATTCCGCAAATCGACGTCTTTATGGACAATGGTTACACCAAAGAAGAAATGAAAATGCATTGGGAAACCCAGAAGATCATGGGGGATGACAGCATTTCTGTGAATGCGACAGCGGTGCGCGTGCCGGCGTTTTATGGCCATGCGGAAGCTGTGCATATCGAAACCCGGTCGCCAATCAGCGTTGAAGAAGTCAAAGCGCTGCTGGCGCAGGCGCCTGGTGTCGTGCTGCTGGAAGACAACGCTGAATTCCCGACTCAGGTCAGCCATGCCCAAGGTCAGGACGATGTGTTTGTTGGCCGGATCCGTAAAGATCTGTCACACGATCACGGGTTAAACCTGTGGGTCGTCGCAGATAACGTCCGTAAAGGCGCGGCGACCAACAGTATTCAAATTGCTGAACACCTGATCCGCGATTATCTGTAAGTTCGGTTCATTGCGAAAAGGCCCTGCGGGGCCTTTTTTATTGGTGTCCGTTTGTCCTTTTTGTTGACTCACTCTGTTAGCAAAATGACTGATGGCCGATAGGGTTTTGTTGGCTGGATGGGGCCTGTGGCAGCAGGAACCCGGCACTTTGCCTGCATCTTTTTGCCAATCTGGTTTAGAATCTGTCTGTAAACACTTAAAATGTGGAACACTGTTTGCACAGTGGCTATATCCAATGGCGGATACAGCACTCAGGCGTTCAGTCCGGATGCAGTGGGCATTTGGCTGGATCCAATGGTTGTTAGGGAATATTGCATGCTTCTGATGCGAATTTTGCTCATTCTGTTCACCGTCAATTTTATGACGGCGGCCTGGGCTGAATCGACGGCGCGCTTACGCGGTCCAAAAGAATTTGATACACCGGCGGTGACCCGGCTTGGACCTTTGTCTGCGCAGGATACTTTGTGGCGGCTGGCGGAACAGGCGCGGCCGGACAAACGCGTCAACATGTATCAGATGATGTTTGCGCTGTATCAGAACAACCCGGACGCTTTCCTCGACGACAACTTTAATCATCTAAAACCAGGCGCTTTCCTTGAAGTGCCCGGCATCCGAGCCATTCTGGCGATTGACCCGGCCATGGCGCAGCGTAAATCTGAAAACGATGACCGCATTTGGGCGGAAAAGATCCGCAAAGCTGCACAACTTAAACCAGAAGATCATTCCGCCAAACAAGTCGATATTGCCAAAGCCCAACAAGAAATCACCGATGAACTGAACCGGGTGGAAGCGCAACAGACCGAACAGATGTCCGATTTACGTGATCGGCTTGGTTCGTCGATGGCCAATGTGGAAACCATAGTGCAGGAAAATACAGCACTGAAGAAACAGCTTGATACCGTCGTCACTCAGCTATCCGGTGTGAAGCAACAGCTGGATAAAGACAGCGAGATCCAAACACAATTACAACAGTTGCTGGCGCAACAAAGTGAAATGCTCGAACAGCAACGTGAGCAAATCCGCAAACAGCAGGAAGGGTTTAACTTTGCCGAAACATGGCAAAATCTTGCCAACAGTCCGGCTGGATGGATCCTTGCTGCAGCGCTCCCTGCCGCTTTAATTCTGCTTGGCGTAGTGTTTTTGATCCGACGTAAGAGCCAGAAAGCCGCCGCAGTGGTGTCAGCTGCCACGGCAACGCCAGCGTTGGACCCGAACTATCGATCACCATTGCCGCCACTGGATGACAGTCTGGACTTTGACGAAAGTAGTCTGATTAATCTGGATGATTCGTTGTTAAACGATAATCTGAGCAGCGGGATCCGGCTGGATGATGATTTCGACCGGCCAGTGCGCAAACCAGCAGTCAGCAGCTTTGATGCTGACGACTTACTGGATGACCACCTCGATCTTGGCAACGATACCGGGAAAACTGCCGGCGCATTTGATCTGGACGATTTACTCGATGATCCGTTGGATATCAGTAGTCCTGCACCGGCGAAAGCCGAACCATTTGACCCGGACAATATACTGGCTGGCGATGCGCTGAGTAATCTGCTGGATGCTGACGAACCAGAATTCGAAGCGAAGCAAAGCTTTGATCCGAATAATATATTGTCGGGCAATGAGCTGAGTTCATTGTTTGATAATCTGGTGGATGATGACGAAGATCCGGATGCCATATTTAATCAGGCGATGGCAGCGCAACAAGCAGCACCAACTGCTACCGAAGAGCCGGACGATATTTTGCCAGATCCTGCCGTATCCGCTGCAGCATTGGCCTACGCTGCTGCTGAAGCGGCTGAATCCGACGAGCTGCTCGAAGAGATTGAGCTGGATTTACCAGGCGATGAACCTTCGCCGGTCAGCGCATTGGCACTTGATAGCGATGACTTTGATATTGATGCGCTGGTTGCTCAGACTCAGGCCGCAGCTCCGGCGCCCGTTGCTGCTCCGGCGCCGCAGCCCGTCAGCAATGACGATGATTTTGATATCGACTCTTTGCTGGCCATGACTCAGGCCGAGGCTGCCCCCCGCGCCGCGGAGCCATCGGCCGAACCGGAATTGTTACCGGATACTCAGCCAGATCCAGCGGTTGAAGGCGCGCAATATGACAGTTCGGAGTTAGAAGCCTTTGCCGAGTCATTAGCCGATGAACAACTAGCTGAACATGATTTTGCAGACAGTGCACTGGTGGCTGTGACGAGTCATCACGAAACGTCTGATGAAGAGCAAGCTGGTGGACTCACCGATGAGTTTGACGCTGACGATTTGATGACAGCTGATGACGAAGCCGGTCTGATTGATGAGCTTGATGAGATTCTGAACGAAGTCGCAGAGATCCGGGCGCAGTCGCAGCAAACGAAAGCACAACTGGCCGAACTGGAGCTGCCCGATGAGGCGATGGCGCTGGCGAGTGCAGATTTTGCCGAAGCAGAGATCAGTGTGGCTGATGTCAGCGCGATGTTGAATGACGAAGATGCAGATCCGGCAGGATCGGCAGAAATAAGTGCCGTTGCGCCGGCAGATTTGCCTGTAGCTGATGTCTTTACGGCAGATGATGCCGATAGCCAAGATTTTATTGATATCGAAGAGCTGTTGCTCGACGACAGTCCATCCAGCGTGCAAGAAGCTGAACTGGCGGCTGAATCTGCCGCTGAAACTGAATACTTGTCTGAGTTTGCTGATTTGGAAGATGATCAAACCGGCATGCCGGATTTACAACAAACTGATGATAATTCGGTTGCGCGGGTGTTTGAAGGGATCTCCTCGGTAGAACGGCCGAGTAAAGTGCTGGACGAGTATCCAGATCTGCAGCTGGATGACAACGATCTGCAACAAATATTTGCCGAAGATTCAGATGACGCGTTGGAACTGATGCAGTCAGAGCCCAGCGCGGAACAAGAGTCACTGACCGATCTGGAAGACGTCAATTTTGATGAGTTATTGTCCGGATTAGACGATTATGCCGCGCCGGTAACGGATCCACAGACCGATCAGCATAAAGCTGCTGAAGTGCTGGCGGAACTGGAAGCATTACAGCAGAGCCAAAGCCGTTATAGTGTGGATGACGATGCCGTCGGGCTGCCTGATTTCGTCAATATCGACAAACTGCTGGCGGCTACTGAAGATCAGGCAGAACCTGATGCCGAGCCACGTACACTGAATATTGACGTTGGATTGGCTGATTTTGAGGATTTGATTGCGGCAGATGAGGCCGGTGATGTAGATCACGCCGATGCCGGATTTGCCGGTCAGCTCGACCTGGTCCGTGCATACATCGAAATTGGTGATGCTGACAGCGCCAATCACTTAATTAAAGAAATCATGGCCTCTGATGCGCCGGCCCATGTGAAACAAGAGGCATCAGGGCTGGTGTCCTAACCAGCAGAGTCAACTGCAAAAAAAACGCTTTTGAAGTGACCCCCACTAGTTGGACATTCCAATTACTGGGGGTCTTTTTATGTCTAGGGCTGGTTGGTTCAGTGAATCAGAGTAACGCCATGAGCTGCACGAATGGCCTGGGCAAACGCAGGAGCAGTTAGTGGTGACTGTGCGGGCTTATTTTGCTGCAGTTCAATGGCTTTGTTATACTCGCCGCCGCTGAATTATTGGGTGGCCTTGGAGTCAGAATGCGCATTGCGATGGGGATTGAATATGACGGGACTGGCTATTTTGGCTGGCAACGTCAGCGGGAAGTGAACAGCATTCAGGGTGAGCTGGAAAAAGCGCTGAGCCAGGTTGCCAATGCACCGATCGAAATCTTTTGTGCCGGCCGCACCGACGCAGGTGTGCATGGCACCGGGCAAGTCATCCATTTTGACACTGACGCCAGTCGCGATATGCGCGGCTGGATCATGGGTGCCAATTCAAATTTGCCGCAGGGGATCGCAGTGCGTTGGGCAAAACCAGTATCAGATGACTTTCATGCGCGTTTTTCCGCAACTGCACGCCGTTATCGTTATGTCATTTACAATCACAAATTCCGGCCAGCCATTTTGGGTGCCGGCCTCAGTCATTATCATCAGGATATTGATGTGTCCTTGATGCAGGCAGCTGCGCCGGCACTGTTAGGTGAACAGGATTTCTCGTCGTTTCGCGCCATTCAGTGTCAGTCCAATACACCGTTTCGCAATGTGATGCATTTGCAGATTAGCCGGTTTAGCAATTTCATTGTGCTGGACATCAAAGCCAATGCCTTTTTACATCATATGGTCCGCAACATTACCGGCAGCCTGCTGGAAGTGGGCATGGGCCGTCGTTCGCCGGAATGGATCGCAGAGTTACTGGCGGCAAAAGATCGGACGCTGGCTGCCGCAACAGCCAAAGCGGAAGGACTCTATCTGGTGGATGTCGATTATCCGGCGCATTTTGATATACCAAAAACTGCATTAGGCCCGTTGTTTTTGCCGGATTGATTCACTGAACTTCAGCGAATTGTTCCGGTCCTAACAACCGGTTCATACCGGCTGTATCTCAACTACTAAGACCAGTTTTTGGTATTCTGCGTATGGGCTTTGTGTTTTAATAACCGCCGTTTGCCTCAATTTCGCTGAATTTCTGTTAAATTCAGCACAACTGCACAGAATTATAAGCGCAGTCAGATATAGGAATTCTTATGAGTTGGTTAGAAAAAATCCTGCCCCGCACGTCGTCGTCTGCCCGTCGCAACATTCCGGAAGGGGTCTGGACTAAATGCACCGCTTGTGACGCAGTCTTATATAAAGCGGATTTGGATCGCCAGTTAGGTGTCTGTCCTAAATGTGATCACCATATGCGGATCAGCGCCCGTACCCGTCTTACTCAGTTTTTTGATTTGAATACCACAGTGGAACTGGCTGCAGAGCTGGAGCCGCAGGACATTCTGAAATTTAAAGACAGCAAGCGCTACAAAGACCGTATTGTTGCCGCGCAAAAAGATACCAACGAAAAAGATGCGATGGTGGTGATGCGGGGTTCACTCAGAGGTATGCCTGTAGTCGCTGCCAGCTTTGAGTTTGAATTTATGGGCGGTTCGATGGCATCTGTGGTTGGTGCTAAGTTTGTTAAAGGCGTTGAGTTTGCGCTGGAACACAAAATCCCGTTTATCTGTTTTTCTGCTTCGGGTGGCGCGCGGATGCAGGAAGCCCTGTTCTCGCTGATGCAAATGGCCAAAACCAGTGCAGCGCTGGCCAAACTGAGTGAAGCAGGTCTGCCATACATTTCGGTGTTAACGGACCCGACTATGGGTGGCGTCTCGGCGTCACTGGCGATGCTGGGTGATGTCAATATTGGCGAGCCGAAGGCGCTGATTGGTTTTGCTGGCCCGCGTGTCATTGAACAGACCGTCCGTGAAAAGCTGCCGGAAGGCTTCCAGCGCAGTGAGTTCCTGCTGGAGCACGGCGCTATCGACATGATTGTTGACCGTCGGCAAATGCGCGATACAATTGCGCGATTAGTAGCAAAATTCATGCGGTTGCCGGCTCCGGACCAGGAGCATCGCGTCGCTTAAGGCGTTATGACTTCACCATCTGTACTGCAAAGCCAATCGTGCCACAGCCTGGCCGATTGGCTTTGTTATATCGAACAATCCCATCCGATTGAAAAAATTGAACTTGGTCTTGGTCGGGTGTTACAAGTCGCCAGTCGTGGCGCTTTGCAGCAGTTGCCGGACCGGGTGATCCTGATCGCTGGCACCAATGGCAAAGGCACCACAGCCCGCACGCTGGAACAGCTATTGCTGGCGCAGGGATACAGTGTTGGTGTTTACAGCTCACCACATTTATTAAAGTTCAATGAGCGTTTACGGCTGAATGGCACCGATGTCAGTGATGAGCTGTGGGTGGAAGGACTGCGTCAGGTGGAAGCACTGCGCCAGGACGTCGCACTGACTTATTTTGAATTCACCACGCTGGCAGCTTTTGCCATCTTGAAACAGCAGGAACCGGATTTTTGCTTGATTGAGGTTGGGCTTGGCGGTCGGTTGGACGCAACCAACATTGTTGAGCCAGAACTCAGTATTGTCACCACCGTCGATTTAGATCATCAAGACTGGCTCGGCAACGATCGTGAAACAATAGGCCGGGAAAAAGCTGGTGTATTTCGGCCTGGCCGTCATGCCGTAGTCGGCGACCTGCAGATGCCGCAATCAGTAGCAGAGGTTGCTGCAGATCTGGGGGCCCGGCTGACCTGTGCGGGCCACGACTATCATGTTGAATCAGATGGTCAGCAGTTTGACTGGCACTTCGGCGCCAGCCAGTTGCTGGCATTGCCTGCACCGGCAGTGCCGGTACAGAATGTCGCGACAGCGTTGACAACTTTAGCATTGCTGGACGTTTTGCCGGCTGAAGCGGTGATTCGGACGGTATTGCAGGAACTCACGCTGGCCGGGCGCATGCAGTGGTTGAGCCGTCAGCCGGCCATTCTGCTGGATGTGGCGCACAATCCACAATCGGCACGTTATCTGGCGTCAGCGCTTGCGCAACTGGCCGGGCAATATACTCAGATCCATCTGGTTGTGGGTATGTTAAAAGACAAGGATATTCGCGAGGCTTTGGTGGCATTTTGTGGCAATTCCTGGCGCTGGCATCTGGTGTCTCTGCCGGGTGTCCGTGGCGCTGGTAGTGATCTACTGCAGCAGGCCTTGCCAGCGACCGAACAAAGCTGTCAATATCGGCAGTTGTCCGATGTGTATAGCTGCATCGAAGCGGCATCGGCCGATGAGTTATTTGTAGTCTTTGGATCTTTTGTCACAGTCAGCGCCATGCTGAGTCTGTGGCCACAGGAAAATGTATGACAGCAGTTTTTACCAACCGGCTGATTGGCAGTGCCATTCTGGTTGTCGCCGCCGTAGTGTTTTTGCCAGATTTGTTAGATGGTCAGAAGCAGGTTAATAAAGACGATTTTAAAGCGATCCCGGAGCGCCCTGAATTTGCCGAAGTGGCACAACCTGCTGTGTTCAGTCAGGATCAGCATCAGGCCGCAAAAAATACTGCGATGGCGCCCGTCACTGATGATAGTCAGCCACTGGATCTGCCAGCCGCAGTTACCACAGAGCCAGTTGGATCTGCGACAGAATCGGCGCCGGGTCTGAACAATACGACAGCCGTATCCACACCATCGACAGATCCGGAGCCGGCGCCGACAACAGCAGGCGCTGCCAGCGATCTGACTGCAGCTGCGGCACCCGTAGTCACTACCACTGGTCAAAACGTGCAAACCTCGACATTGCCTGCGGACTCTTTGCCAGCAGAGCAGGTCGCAAAAGAAAAACCGGCTGAGCCCAAAGCCGAAAAGCCGCTCACACAGGCGGCGTTTGTGGTGAAGGTCGGATCCTTTGGTAAAGAGCAGAATGCCAATGCGCTGGTCAATAAACTGAAGGCTGCCGGCCACAGTGCTTTTACCCGTAAAATCGTCAACAGTCAGGGTGTGACCATGGTCAGTGTGTTGGTGGGCCCGGATCTGAAAAGAGAGCAACTCGAAGCGAAGTTGACGCAGCTGCAGCAATTGGCGCAAGTACCGAAGCTGAAAGTCAGCAGCTACCAGCCAGTTGAAAATAACTAGGCAGTCCGGCGCGCCATTTGGTAGAATGCGCGCCGTCCTCAAGCGTCCTTTTTGGTAGCAAATGGTTTGGGTTGATTACGCCATTCTGGCAATCATCGGATTATCGACACTGATCAGTCTAATCCGCGGCTTTGTGAAAGAAGCCATTTCGTTGATCATCTGGGTACTGGCCTTCTTCGTTGCCAGTCATTATTATCCCTATCTCGCACCGTTTTTTTCTAATATAGACAATGCTTTAATCCGCAATGCTGTTGCGGTGGGGATCTTGTTTATCTCTTGTCTGCTGATTGGCGGACTGCTGAATTTCCTGATTGGCAAGCTGGTACAATCCACCGGCTTAAGTGGCACAGATCGGCTGTTAGGCCTGGTGTTCGGTGCGCTGCGTGGCGTGCTGGTGGTCAGTGCGCTGCTGTTTTTCCTGGATGCTTTTACGCCGTCGGCCAGTTCTGAGTGGTGGAAAGCGTCGATCCTGATCCCCGAATTTGATTTTATCATTGAGTGGTTTTTCACCTATCTGAAAGACAACTCGAGTTTTATGCAACAGACATCTGTTCTGACGAGGTAAGGTTCCATGTGTGGTATTGTTGGTATCGTAGGTAAATATCCGGTCAATCAGGCGTTGTATGACGGCCTCACCGTCTTGCAACATCGCGGTCAGGATGCTGCCGGCATAGTCACTGTGGACCAGAATCGTCTGCGTTTACGCAAGGCGAATGGTCTGGTCAAAGATGTATTTGAAGCGCGGCACATGCAGCGTCTGGCCGGTAATATCGGTATCGGCCATGTGCGGTATCCGACAGCAGGTTCTGCCAGTACTGCCGAGGCGCAGCCGTTTTATGTCAATAGTCCGTTTGGTATTGCCCTGGCACACAACGGCAATCTGACCAACGCCGATGAAGTCAAAGATCAGTTGTTTAATGACGCCCGCCGTCATGTCAACACCAGCTCTGATTCCGAAGTACTGCTGAATGCTTTTGCACATGAATTGCAATGTGACAATGCACTGCATTTGATGCCGGATGCGATTTTCCGCGCTGTCGCCAGTGTGCATCGCAAAGTCCGTGGTGGGTATGCGGTAGTGGCATTGATCATCGGCCACGGTCTGGTGGCGTTTCGTGATCCAAACGGCATTCGCCCGTTGGTGATGGGCAAACGCGAAACTGAACTTGGCACTGAATATATGGTTGCCTCCGAAAGTGTGGCGCTTGATGCCGATGGTTTCACTGTGCTGCGAGATGTGATGCCCGGTGAGGCGGTCTACATCACGGAAGACGGCCAGCTGTATAGCCAGCAGTGTGCAGAAAACCCAACTTATACCCCCTGTATTTTTGAATATGTCTATTTTGCCCGGCCGGATTCAACCATCGATAACGTGTCGGTGTATGCATCCCGCGTGAACATGGGTAAAAAGCTCGGACAGAAAATCAAAAAAGAATGGTCGCATCTGGATATTGATGTGGTCATTCCTATTCCTGAAACCAGTAATGATGCAGCCTTACATATCGCACATGAACTGGGTTTGCAGTATCGCCAGGGTTATGTAAAAAACCGTTACATCGGCCGCACTTTTATTATGCCGGGCCAGGGCGAACGGAAGAAATCAGTCAAGCGTAAACTCAACGCAATCAAGCAAGAGTTTAAAGGCAAAAATGTGTTATTAGTCGATGACTCGATTGTACGTGGTACAACCTCAGGTCAAATCATCGAGATGGCGCGTGAAGCTGGCGCTAGTAAAGTGTATTTCGCTTCAGCGGCACCGGAAATTCGTTTCCCGAACGTCTATGGCATTGATATGCCTTCAGCCAATGAGTTGATCGCTCATGGTCATGATGTGGAAAGTATCTGCAAAATCATTGGCGCCGACGGGTTGATTTTCCAGTCACTGGAAGATTTAATCGCGGCAGTTCGGGATGAAAATCCGGCGATTAAAAAGTTCGAAACGTCAGTTTTTGATGGCGTTTATGTCACTAATGACATCACGCAGGATTATCTGAATCGTCTGGATGCGGCCCGAAATGAAGATTCAATGGCATTAAAAGCCGCAAATATGGCGGCAGATCTGGAATTGTACAACGAAAGTTAATCTGCTCGGAACGACAAACAAGGGAGCAATAGCTCCCTTGTTTTTTTGTGGACTCGTCAATGTGTAAAGACGGGCGCGAAGCCAGAACTCCACATGATTGCTGTCGCGGTTAATACACAGACTAATAAAATCAATCCGCAGGTGACGACTGAGCTCGCATAGATAAATCCGCGTTCTTCGGGGATATGCATCAGAATAGGCACGCCGACGTATAGCAGATAAACCGAATACGACAGCCCGGCCAATCCAACCAGCATGACGAACCAAAGCTCCGGATACAAAGAAGCCAGGCCGACCATAAAAAGTGGGGTGGAGGTGTATGAAGCCAGCTCCAGAGTCTGGGTGTAGGTCGGTTCAGAACCAAAAGTATGCGCCATCCAGTGCGCCAGATAGGCCAGTGCAAACACACCGACAATCAGCGCAACGTACATGGCGACGGCCAGCATAGCCGCACTGTCTGAGGTCAGACGGATAGGTTCACCAACACCGATACTCCAGCCGATATTGACGGCAGAAAAATAGGCACAGATGGAAGGGATCAGCGCGACCAGTAAAATGTGGGTCAGGCTGTATTTCAGACTTTCGTGGCGGTTATCAATGGTATGCCACTCTTCTTTCGGATGAGCGTATAAGCCCCATAAGTGGTTTAAAATCATTTTGGTTATCCTTGTCTACTGCAACAGGTGGGTCTCAGAGTGACAACGGAACACTCGTAAATAAGGTATGGCTAACAGAGTTGCAGCCGTCAAGTCAGGTCAAAAAGAATAGAGCCCGATAGTCGCTATAAATCAGGTCGGGCAGCCACTGTGGAATTTAAAATCGGTGTCTGGGCTTTGAATCAGCTCTGCTTCGATATGCAAAAAATGCTGCAGGCGAGGTACGATATCAGATTTTGAAATTTGCTGCGCCAGCGTCAGATAGTCTTCAAAATGGCGGGCTTCTGAGCGCAACAATGACATATAAAATTGACTGAGTTCAGTATCGACAACTTCTGATAAAGCCGCAAAACGCTCACAGGAGCGGGCTTCAATCAGGGCTCCACAGATTAATTTGTCGACCAGAATTTGTGGCTCATGTGTTTTGCAGGCGCTGATTAGGCCTCTAGCATAACGGCCGGCGCTGATATTGCTGTATGGAATATTGCGAGCCTGCATGATCTCCAGTACCTGATAAAAATGATGCAGTTCTTCGCGGATCAATAACACCATTTTTCCGATAATGTCGTCACTGTATGACACATCAGGACGGCCGGTTAAGTCACGGCTCAATTTGACACTGTTGCGAAGTGAGACCGCATCGCCAATAAAACGGTAAGCAAAATCTTCAAACGGCTTCAGCCATTCCAGCAGCGCCATTGATCCGGTTTTATCCACTGCATATTTACGCAGCAATAACATAGCCGTTTGCGCCGCTTTGAGTTCGCACAGCAGATGGTCCTGCAGCAATACAGGTAATTGCTCGGGTTGGCGCGCTTTTTCAATCCAGGCCGGTGGCGTCGGACATAACAAAAACTGGCGGATAGGCGCTAACAATTCTGCGTAATTCATCAATGCCTCAAAAAACTGATCGCGGGCTTAGTCTAAAGTCGTTGCTGACGGCAACGCGGTAAAATGGAGCTGCCAACCTGTCGGCCGCACTTCGAGATAGGCGCTTTGGCTGTACCAGTCACCAAGCACATAGCGCCAGGCTGATTGACCATCAGGCAGTTTCAGCTCATGGACCGCCGGACGATGGGTGTGACCATGGATCAGATGCCGCACCTGATACAGATCCATTATTTTAGGGACTTCATCAGGCGTCACATCCATTATCATCGACGATTTTGCCATTTTATCACTGGCACTGACCCGACGGGCTTTGCGGCCCAGATGTTGGCGATACCACAACGGCGTATGCAGAATCAGCCATTGCCACCAGGGTTGATCCCACCAGCGGCGGAACTTCTGATAACCCAGATCCAGCGTGCACAGACTATCGCCATGCATCAACAGGGTAGGGGTGTTGTAAAAATCGACCACAGTATGCGGTGCTAACAACTGCATGCCGGCACGGCGGGCGTAGCTTTGTTTCAACAGGAAATCACGGTTGCCATGGCAAAAATACACCGGCACGCCCTGATCGCTCAGTTGCCGGATGGCCGTGGCGACCTGCTGCAATAAAGGCTCCGGATTGTCATCGCCAATCCAGACTTCAAACAAATCACCGAGGATATACAGTGCATCTGCCTCACGCGCGCGACCAGCCAGAAAATGCAGAAAGGCCTGAGTAATATCAGGCCTGTCCGGACTTAAATGCAGATCAGCGATCAGCAGGGTCGAGCGTTCAGCCATGTAGTTCGGCTTTCTCGAGGATCACGTTTTCAACCGGCACATCGGCATGACCGAATTTGCGGCCAGTCGCGACGGTGCGGATCTTGTCAATCACGTCCATACCTTCGACGACTTCACCGAACACACAGTAGCCCCAACCGCTGGCGTTTTTGCCACTGAAGTTCAGGAAACTATTGTCTGCAACGTTGATAAAGAACTGGCAGGTTGCTGAATGCGGGTCGTTGGTACGCGCCATGGCAATAGTGCCTTTTTTATTGGCAACACCGTTGTCCGCTTCATTCTGGATTTGACCTTTGGTTTCTTTTTGCTCCATGTCTTGAGTAAAACCGCCACCCTGGATCATGAAACCGTCGATCACCCGGTGGAAGATGGTGCCGTCATAAAAACCTTCTGCCACATAAGATTTAAAGTTTTCGACGGTTTTTGGCGCTTTGTCAGCGAATAACTGCAGTTTGATAACGCCAAAATTGGTATGAAAAGTAACCATTATTCATCCTCTTAAAAAAATTTGCGCTAGTGTACCTGATGCGCTCTAGAACACAAAGCAAGGATAGCTCAGGCCGGTATGCGGTGTTACACTATCTCCTTTATTGCGGCCTGTTGCCGCCATGTTTTTTGTTATCTACTGAGGACTTTATGCTACAGATTTACAACACGCTGACCCGCCAGAAAGAACAGTTTAAACCTTTGGTCCCCGGCAAAGTCGGCATGTATGTCTGTGGTATTACCATTTACGATTTTTGTCACGTTGGCCACGCCCGTACTTATGTCGCTTTTGACGTGATGAACCGTTACCTGCGGTTTTCCGGTTATGACGTCACTTATGTCCGCAATATCACTGATGTTGACGACAAAATCATCCGCCGTGCCAATGAAAACGGTGAAAGCTGTGATGCGCTGACGGCACGTTATACCGAAGCGATGCACGCCGACTTCAATGCATTAAACCTGTTACCCGCTGATATCGAACCGCGTGTCACCACCCACATGCATGAAATCGTGGCGCTGATTGAAACATTGCTGGCGAAAAAACATGCTTACATCGCGGCTGATGGTGATGTGCTGTTTGATGTCAGTACTTTTGCCGAATATGGCCAACTCAGTCAGCAGAATCTCGATATGCTGCAAGCGGGTGCCCGGGTTGAAATTGATCAGGCCAAAGACGATCCATTGGATTTTGTGTTGTGGAAAATGGCGAAGCCAGGCGAGCCAAGCTGGGAATCACCATGGGGCGCGGGTCGTCCGGGTTGGCATATCGAATGTTCGGCGATGAGTGCCAAGCACTTAGGGACGCATTTTGATATCCACGGCGGCGGTTCAGATCTGCAATTCCCGCATCATGAAAACGAAATTGCGCAAAGTTGCTGCGCGCACGGCACGCAGTACGTCAACACCTGGATCCATACTGGTATGGTGCAAGTGGATAAAGAAAAAATGTCCAAGTCATTGGGCAATTTCTTTACCGTCAAAGACGTACTGGCCGAATATAACCGCGAATCGGTGCGTTATTTCCTGATATCCAGCCATTATCGCAGCCAGCTGAACTATTCGACGGAAAACTTATTGCAGGCACACGCGGCTTTGGGTCGTCTGTATACCGCGCTACGGGGCGTGACGCCATCAGCAACCGTGGATCTGGATAATGACTATGTCCGGCAGTTTAATGCGGCGATGGACGATGATTTTAACACCGCGTTGGCATTGCCGGTGCTGTTTGATCTGGCCCGAGAAATCAATAAGGCCAAAACGGATGATGCCGTGAAAGCAGGTGAACTTGCTGCGTTGCTGATAAAACTTGGCGAGATCCTGGGTGTGTTGCAGGGCGATGCCGAGTCATTCCTGCAAGCCGGTGGTTCGGATGGGGATGTTGCTGAGATTGAAGCGTTGATTGCCAGCCGCAATGCTGCCCGCGCCGCGAAAGACTGGGCTGCAGCCGATGCTGCCCGTGCTGCGCTGACTGCGAAAAACATCATTGTCGAAGATAAAAACGGCGTCACCAGCTGGCGGCGTGGCTAAGTCCGGTTATCTTGGATGAAAAAACGCGGCATCAGCCGCGTCAGACTGCTGACAAAGGCCTGGACGTAGATCCAGGCCTTTGATCTAATAGAGGGAGTCCAAACAGGAGCTGCCCTCATGCTCAGAGATATCTCCCCGCAACAACATCAGCTTGAAATGGTGACACTGGAACAGCTGGTGCCACAAAACCATCTGGTTCGTAAAATCGATACCACCATAGATTTTGAATTTATCCGTGCTGAAGTCGCTGATTTGTATTGTAAAGACAATGGCCGCCCAGCGATTGACCCGGTGATGCTGTTCAAAATCATGCTGCTTGGTTATTTGTTTGGCGTGCCCAGTGAGCGCCGGCTGATGCAGGAGATTGAGGTCAATGTGGCCTATCGCTGGTTTTTGCGTTTGTCGCTGACCGATAAAGTACCGGACGCTTCAACGCTCAGTCAGAACCGTATTCGCCGTTTCAACGGGACTGATGTGTTCCAACGGGTCTTCGACCGGATTGTTGAGCAGGCCATTGCCAAAAGGTTGATTGGCGGCCGCGTGCTTTACACCGACAGCACGCACTTAAAAGCCAGTGCCAATAAGAATAAATCCATCAATAAGTTAGTGGCAGCCAGTACCTCGGCCTATGTCGACCAGCTCAACGCGGCGATTGAGGAGGAGCGCAAAGCCGCCGGAAAAAAGCCACTGGCTCCCAAGGATGACAGCGTCTGTGAACTGAGCGAGATAAAAGCCAGTACCACAGACCCTGACAGTGGTTTTATGACGCGCGAAGGCAAACCGCAGGGCTTTTTTTACCTCGACCACCGCACCGTCGATGGCCGGCACGGCCTTATTACTGACACGCACGTCACGCCTGGCAATCAGCACGACAGTCAGCCTTATATTGCGAGGCTTGACCGGCAACTGCAGCGTTTCCAGCTTGAGCCGGTCGCGGTTGGGCTGGATGCGGGCTACAACACTGCGATGCTGTGCCACCTGATTAAAGCGCGGCAAATTGAGCCGGTGATGGGCTACCGCCGGCCCAACAAAGGCAAAGACTTATTGCGCAAAAGCGCGTTTGACTACGATAAAGACAGCGATTGTTACCGCTGCCCGCAAGGCGAACTGCTGCAGTACAGCACCACCAATCGTGCCGGGTATCGTGAGTACAAATCCGACCGCAACAAATGCAAAGATTGTCCTATCCGCAGCCGCTGCACGAAAAGTGAGAATCACACCAAAGTATTGACCCGACACGTATTTGAAACGGCCAAAGAGGCAGCCAATGAAACCCGGTTAAGCGCATGGGGCAAGAAGATTTACAAAAGGCGCAAAGAAACAGTAGAGCGTAGCTTCGCGGACGCCAAACAACACCACGGCCACCGCTATGCCCGCTTCAGAGGGCTGGAAAAAGTCCAGATGCAATGTCTGCTGGCGGGTGCTGCGCAAAACATCAAGAAAATGGCGTTACTGCTGGCCGCCTGAGCCAGTCTCAAGCCTAAATCCCTATCAACCAAGCCAAATGCCGGCTCATTCAACACCAGCCCAATCAAATTCAACAACCCACAACTCATTATTAAGCCATGACCACTGACGGAGAATGCACCACTCCTGAAAAGCACAAACCCCAGAAAACTGGGGTTTGTCATTAATCTGACGCGGCATCAGCCGCGTTTTTTATAACCAGCGATGGTTGGTACGCCGCAAACTCAGGAGCAGTTTTTGGCGATTCCAAACCTTTAGCTTACATGTCATGAAACTGTTCGCAGGCTTCCAGTGTGTTTTCTATCAGACAAGCCACAGTCATCGGACCTACACCACCTGGCACCGGGGTAATAAACCGGGCATGTTGCACAGCTTTGTCGAATTCAACATCACCAACCAACTTGCCGGAATCTAAACGGTTAATCCCGACGTCGATCACCAGGGCGCCAGGTTTGACCCAGTCACCTGGGATAAACTCTGGTTTACCGACCGCCACCACCAACAAGTCAGCGCGGCGCACTTGCTGTTCCAGGTTTTTGGTGAACTTATGGCAGACAGTCGTGGTGCAACCCGCTAATAACAGCTCCAGCGCCATCGGACGGCCGACAATGTTCGAGGCCCCAACCACCACAGCATCCATACCGCGAATTTGCACACCGGTCGATTGCAGCAGCTTAATGATGCCCTTCGGCGTACATGGGCGCAGCGCAGGCATACGCTGGGCTAAACGGCCAATGTTATAAGGATGGAAACCGTCGACATCTTTGAGTGGGTTAATCCGCTCGAGAATAGTGGATGCGTCTAAACCGGCTGGTAACGGCAGTTGCACCAAAATACCGTCGACACTGCTGTCGGCATTCAACTGGTCAATCAAATCAAACAACTGCTGTTGCGTGGTGTCCGCAGGCAAATCATGTGAAAACTGCACAAAACCAACTTCTTCACAGGCTTTGCGTTTACTGCCGACATAAACCTGCGATGCCGGATCGGCGCCGACCAACACGACGGCAAGGCCCGGAGCCCGTTTGCCGGCAGCCAGTCGTTGCTGGACGCGCAACGCGACCTGATTGCGGGTTGCCTGCGCGATTGCTTTACCATCGATAATTTGAGCTGCCATTTGTTCTGCCTGTGATCTGAAAAATATGCTGTGGCGTATTTTCTCACAGGCGATAGGGCAGCGCCAAGCCAAATGCCAGAAGCGTTTCATTTTGTTGATAATTCCAGCGGATCGCCGGCGATTTATCCGGAAAATTCGCAGAAGGTTCAAATAATAAGCAAACGATTCGAAACGGCAAAAAATCGTTTGACGCTGCCTGAGGTGGGTTGTAATATTGCGCCCCGTTGCAGTAGTGTAACGAAGTCGGTGATTAGCGCAGCTTGGTAGCGCACTTGGTTTGGGTCCAAGGGGTCGCAAGTTCGAATCTTGCATCACCGACCATCTTTAAGTAGAGCGCTTCTGTGGCCGCGTGTTATGCGTCCGTAGCTCAGCTGGATAGAGCAACGGCCTTCTAAGCCGTGGGTCATAGGTTCGAGTCCTATCGGGCGCGCCATTTACTTAAAGAGAACGTTGAAGTCAGCGGTGGCTGTAGCTCAGTTGGTAGAGCCCCGGATTGTGATTCCGGTTGTCGTGGGTTCGAGCCCCATCAGCCACCCCAATTCAGCGTGTTAGTTGGTAAAGAAGAAAAAAATGTCGGTGATTAGCGCAGCTTGGTAGCGCACTTGGTTTGGGTCCAAGGGGTCGCAAGTTCGAATCTTGCATCACCGACCATCTTCTCAGAGCCCGCAATAGCGGGTTTTTGTTTTTCTGTAATTCAGTTAACTCTCACAACATTTTCCCCAGTAGTGCACTAAGGTCGACGCAAGCCGTCACTCGTTAGCTCAGCTCACACAGCTATCTATATTTGCCTCCATGTTATTTCAGTGCCGTGCCTATGGTCTGGCGTTATGCCTATATCGCAGACAAAAAAAGCCGGCTGAGTAGCCGGCTTTGATATGCTGAGAGTGTCGGGATTAAGCGGCTTGTTCTGCCACTTTTTTATCTGACTCTAACAGCGATTTATCCGCCATCATGTCAATCGGGTCAAAGTCATCGACATTGATGGTTTTTAACCGGCCTACTTCGGCCACACGCAGCTTTTCAGCTTCTGCCTGACTCAGAACACCAAGGCTCAGCCCCAGCTCGGCGACTTCGTTCAGGCGATAGAATGGCAGCTTTTTATTCGCCGCGTGCATCACTTTATCAAACAGCGGTTCCGCTGCCAGAATATCCGTCAGTGCTTTTTCCAGCTGACCCAGCAGGTTGTTCGGCTCATCGGTCAGATACAGATGGCTGCCCAGCCGTGAGCGTGCTTCACACGGTGTTTGCATAATACGGGCGACCTGATGTTCCACCTGATCGCTCGGACGACGTAATGAACGGCCAAACGGGAATACCACACGTTTAAACAGGATACCCACAGCACGATTCGGGAAGTTATCAAACAACTCATCGAGCGCCAGTTGGGCGCGGTACAGATTGTCTTCACAACCCCATTGTACCAGCGGCAGATCCTGCACCTGACGGCCTTCATCGTTGTAACGCTTCAGGATAGATGAGGTAATGTACAACATACTCAGAATGTCACCGAGGCGCGCCGAGATGCGTTCACGGCGTTTTAAATCACCGCCGAGCGTTGCCATCGCGATATCAGACATCAGCGCTAAGGCAGAGCTGAAACGGTTCATTTGTTTATAGTATTTTGCCGTTTCATCCTGCACCGGCGCATGGCTGAAGGCGCTGTTGGTCAGCGACAGCCAGAACGTACGGAAGAAATTGCTGATACTAAAACCGATATGCCCAAACAAAGCACGGTCAAATGCGGTGACGGCAGCACGTTCATCATCCAGCTGTGCGGCCTGCAGTTCAGCCAGAACATAAGGATGGCAACGGATAGCGCCCTGACCATAAATGATCATGTTGCGGGTCAGAATGTTGGCACCTTCGACCGTGATAGCCACTGGCGCGCCCTGATAGCCGCGGGCCAAGTAGTTGTTTGGACCCATACAGATGCCTTTGCCGCCGTGCACATCCATCGCATCGATGATGGCCTGACGCATGCGCTCGGTCATATGGTACTTAGTGATAGCAGAGATCACCGATGGTTTTTCGCCAAGGTCGATAGAGCCAACAGACATGGTCGTGGAAGCATCAGACATATAGGCATACCCACCAATCCGCGCCATCACTTCTTCCACGCCTTCCATTTTACCGATCGGTAATTTGAACTGACGACGGATGCGGGCATATGCGCCGGTTGCCAGAGCGACTGATTTGATACCGCCGGTGCTGTTTGACGGCAGGGTGATAGCCCGGCCCACAGACAGACATTCAACCAGCATACGCCAGCCCTGACCGGCCATGGCAGGACCACCAATGATGTAGTCCAGCGGTACAAATACATCTTGTCCCTGGGTTGGACCATTCTGGAATGGCACGTTCAGTGGGAAGTGGCGGCGGCCGATTTTCACGCCTGCCGTGCTGACTGGGATCAGGGCACAAGTGATACCCAAATCTTCTTTTTCACCGAGCAGATTGTCTGGATCCTGTAGTTTAAACGCGAGCCCCAGTACTGTCGCGATCGGTGCCAGCGTGATATAGCGTTTGTTCCAGGTCAGGCGCATACCAACAATTTCTTTGCCTTCCCATTCGCCTTTACACACCACGCCGAAATCCGGAATTGCACCGGCGTCAGAGCCGGCTTCCGGTGAAGTCAGCGCGAAACAAGGGACTTCCAGACCTTTGGCCAGACGCGGCAGGTAGTAGTCCTGCTGCTCTTTAGTACCATAGTGCTGCAGCAATTCGCCAGGGCCTAATGAATTTGGCACACCCACAGTGCTCGACAGCACCATGCTTTTACTGGTCAGTTTCTGTAACACGCAAGATTGCGCGTATGCAGAGAACTCAAGGCCACCGTATTGTTTTTTGATGATCATGGCGAAGAAGCCCTGATCTTTTAAGTAGGCGTAGACTTCCGGCGACAAGTCAGTACGTTCATGCGTGACATGCCAGTCGTCCACCATCCGCAGCACGGTTTCAACCGGGCCATCAAGGAAGGCTTGCTCTTCCGCGCTTAAGCGTGGTTTTGGGAAATTGTGTAATTTGTGCCAGTCCGGATTGCCACGAAACAGGTCGCCTTCCCACCAGGTCGTCCCGGCGTCGATGGCTTCTTTTTCAGTGGTGGACATTTCCGGCATGATTTTACGGTACAGTTTCAGCAGCGGCTTGGTGATGTGCTGCTGACGAATAGTGGCGATGTTCAGCGGTAAAGCAACTGCGGCAAACAGGATCCAGCCAAACAGGCCTACAGTGCCAAAGAAGCTGCCGAGAACCAACAAACCACCGATCGCGGCGGTAAACAGCGTCAGACTGGCTCTGTGGTAGGCGAGAATGCCAACCAGCACCAGCAATAAAGCAATAAATACGAGTAATTCCATCTTGTTCTCCTGATAAGAGGTCTGACCACTAACCGCGATAGGGTATAAGTCTTAAAGCCAAGTTGCAAGTAGTTCCTGAGCAAGCAGATGCAGTTCACGCCAAGTGTAGTTGAACAACTGTACAGTTTTGTGGATAACACTTTGGTTATACCGCAGAACTATCTCGTGCTGGTCAGATGCAGGTTGCACTGATAGGCTCGCTGGATATGGATTTGGAAGGTTCTTATGTGTGAATTGTTAGGGATGTCGGCCAATGTACCGACTGATATTTGTTTTAGTTTTAAAGGTCTGCGGGAGCGGGGTGGCAATACCGGCCCGCATAAAGACGGCTGGGGCATTGCTTTTTATCAGGGCAAAGGTGTCTCGACATTTAAAGACGCGGCGGCCAGTCATCATTCCCGCGTGGCGGAGCTCATTACCGACTACCCGATTAAAAGTAATGTGGTAGTCGCCCATGTGCGGCAGGCCAATCGTGGGCGGGTGGCGCTGGAGAACACCCATCCTTTTACCCGTGAGCTGTGGGGACGTTATTGGACATACGCACATAACGGTCAGCTCAACGACTATAAACAGTTACCATGTGGTCAGTTTCAGCCGGTCGGGACCACTGACAGCGAGCGCGCTTTCTGCTTTATTTTATCGGCGCTGGCAGAGAAATATCCACAGGGGCCTAAAAGCCGGCCACAGTTGTTTGGGTATGTAAAAAAACTCTGCGATGAGCTGCGTCAACAAGGTGTGTTTAATTTATTGCTGTCTGATGGCGATTACCTGTTTTGTTATTGCAGCACTAAATTGCATCACATCACAAGGCGGGCACCTTTTGGTCTGGCCCGTTTGTCGGATGTTGACGTGGATATCGATTTTACGCAGGAAACCACAGAGCGCGATGTCGTTACTATAGTCGCGACCATGCCGCTGACCTGCAACGAAGCCTGGCAGGCGATGTCTGCCGGTGACGCCATTTTATGGAAAGCCGGGGAGATGGTGCGCCGGTTTTAACCGGCGACCTGATGCTTCAGACTATTGATTGAACTGGTAGCTTTGCAGCTGAACGTCAAATTGTTCAACTTTATCTTCCGCCTGCCAAAGCTTGACGAGCAGGTAATCCAGCTCAGGTGCAACCCAGGCGACGACCTGTTTATCCAGATCTTTGCCGACCCGTTCCACCCGGATGGTGTTGATTTTACCGGCCGGTAACGACAACATTTCTTCACCTGTCACTTTGTACTGATAGCTGCGCGAGTCGCCGTGCCGGGTCAGCACATCGAAACTAAATTCAGTTTTTCCGGCCGCCAGTTCCAGCACCAGCTGACTGTGATAACTGAGCTGATCCAACCATTGTTCATTCCATTCCACCGTTTTAGGTGCTTTTTCTTTCCCGGTCAGTAATTCGTGCTTCGTCCAATCCAGATTCAGCTCGTAATGCCGGCCTGGGCCTGTACCCCAGCGTTTCAGCTGATAAAAAAATGGCTGCAGCCGGCCGTCTTTGAGTACAAAGCGCGAACGTTCATGGCGTCCGTCTTTGAAAATCATCCAACTGATATTACTTTTATACCCCAGTTCGAAACCCTGCCCCCAGGGTTTGAGGTAGCGCTCAGCATCGCCATGCACTTTGCCGGAGCGCAGTACCTGGTATTTGGCTGTAAAAGGTTTGAGGCCGGCCGGTATAGTCAAAGCTGCTGCGGGCTGCGCGGCAGGCACTGCTGCCGGCGTTTGTTGAGCCATGGCTGGTGTCAGCAGGCTCAGGTAAAAAAATGACGCCAGAAGGCGCCATTGTTTATTCATCATCATCAGCATATCCATGCGGTGAAAGGATCTGGCCGTCCAACAATGCCTTATCGGCTTGTTGTTGTAAACGGTCCTGGCAAAACCAACGCACGACCAATGGGTAAATCCGGTGTTCCTGTTCATGCACACGTGCTGCAACAACAGCAGCATCATCTTCAGGAAATACCGGCACTTTGGCCTGTAACACGACCGGACCACCATCGAGTTCAGCGGTGACAAAATGCACGCTACAGCCGTGCACAGTGTCGCCGGCATCGATGGCACGTTGATGGGTATTCAGCCCCTGGTATTTGGGTAATAACGACGGATGAATATTTAGCAAGCGGCCGCTGTAATGCGCGACAAATTCCGGCGTCAGAATGCGCATAAAACCGGCCAGCACCACCAAATCCGGTTGATACTGGTCGATGCTCTGACACAGTGCCGCATCATAACTGGCGCGGTCTGCAAATTGTTTGTGATCCAGCAGCAGTGCCGGCACGCCGGCATCAGTTGCCCGTGTCAGGCCAAACACTTCTGCTTTATTGCTGATCACTGCACTGACACGACCGGCAATAAAGCCGGCCTTGCAGGCATCGAGAATCGCTTGCAGATTAGAACCACTGCCCGAAATGAGCACGACAATGGATTTCATCGTTATGCATTCACACCAGGGATCACGACTTGCGCATCACCACTGACGGCAGACTGGATTTCACCGATATGCCAGGCTTTTTCACCGGCCTGTTGCAGCAATTCCAGCGCTTTGTCCAGGTTGTCCGGGCTCACCACCACGATCATACCGACACCACAGTTAAAAGTGCGGTACATCTCATAACGGGTGACGTTGCCTTGTTGTTGTAACCAGTCGAAAATGGCTGGCCACTGATAGCTTTGCTCGTTGACCACGGCTTTAGTGTGCTCTGGCAATACACGCGGGATGTTTTCCCAGAAACCACCACCAGTGATGTGACACAGCGCGTGCACCGGCAGTTGTTTGATCAGATTCAGCAGGTTTTTTACATAGATGCGGGTTGGCGCTAACAGGTGGTCTGCCAGAGACTTTTCGCCCAATAAGGTTTCAGGCGACTGACCGCTGACTTCGAGAATCTTACGCACCAGAGAAAAACCGTTGGAATGTGGGCCAGACGAGGCCAGTGCAATCAGCTGGTCACCCGGTTTGACCAGGCTACCGTCGATGATCTCGGCTTTTTCCACCACACCAACACAGAAACCGGCAATATCATAGTCGTCGCCATGATACATGCCTGGCATTTCAGCGGTCTCGCCGCCAACCAGCGCACAACCAGACAACTCACAACCGCGGGCGATGCCTTCAACTACAGTCGCTGCGGTATCGACATTCAGCTTGCCGGTCGCATAGTAGTCGAGGAAAAACAGTGGTTCTGCACCCTGTACCACGATGTCGTTGACACACATGGCAACTAAGTCGATGCCGACGCTGTCATGGCGACCTAAGTCCATCGCCAGACGCAGTTTAGTGCCGACACCATCGGTGCCTGAGACTAAAACCGGTTCTTTATAACCGGCTGGGATTTGACACATAGCGCCAAAACCACCGAGGCCGCCAATCACTTCTTTGCGGGTAGTGCGCTTCACCGCACCTTTGATACGATCGACCAGTGCTTCACCGGCATCAATATCGACCCCTGCGTCTTTGTAACTTAATGAAGTTTTTTGCTCGCTCACGGTTATCCTCGATGGCTTCAGTTAAAAGGGCATAAAAAAACGCGCGCATTTTACCTTGTTTGCCGGCAAGACAAAAGGTTTAATCGGCGCGCGCCGGCACAGGACTGAGGAGTAGCACTCAGCGCTGTCATTGCATGGCGTTGCTAATCGCCTGACGGACGTAGTCGTTGACACTTAAATCCGGGTTTTTTGTGACTTTGTGATAGACCAGTGACGCCAGCGGAAATTCTTTGTTGTTATAGTTCAGGCTGACATAAGGAGCGGTTTCATCGCCAGTCTGATGGACCCATTGGCCACCCACTACCGATAAAAAGACCTGACCCAGATAGGCGCCAAAAATATTACACAACGCGAACATATGTGCATCTGACATGCGCTGCTTTTGTTGCTGGTGGGCGATGCTGCTGAGCAAAACATCGACCAGTGGCAAGGATTCAAGGCTGAGATCGAGCGTGACCTGATGATCTTCCTGTGCATAAGACACAGCATCTTTTGCACTTTGTAACATCAGTTCAGAGAGTTCAGTAGGTTTCATGTTCAGTGTCCTGTTTTGCCATGAGCCGCCAGAATGATCTGGCGTAATTGCCGGCCACCCGGGCCTAATTTGTCTTCTTTGGGGATCACCAGCGACAGGGGGATTTGCCGCTCAGTGCTTTGTTTTAGTTGCAGCCTGACTAACACGCCGTCCTGCAAGGCTTGTTGTACGATGAAGTCCGGCAGCCAGCAAAAACCTAAGCCGCGTTGCAGGATCACCATCGCTTCATAAAAATTGCCGACGGTCCAGCGTTGCTCTGCTTTTAGCCAACCAGCGTTTTCAGCCGGTTTTTGCCCGGTATCGCGGATCACAATTTGTAAATGTTGCGACAGCTCGTCAGCGTCCAGTGCATCGATCTGCGTCAGCGGGTGTTCCGGTGCACACACCAGCACCATATGGGTGATACATAACGGCTCACTGAGATAACCGCGTGGCACCATCGGCGTTGCGGTGATCACCAGGTCAGCTTTGGCTTCGAGGATCATTTCCGCGCTGCCGGTGATCACCGTATCAATGATTTGGATCCGGCTGCCGCGACTGAGCGGATAAAACTCGGACAGCGCCTGATACAGCTTGTCGCGCGGGTAGATAATCTCAACAGCCAGCCGCAGTTCTGGCTCCCAGCCCATGTCAATATTGGCGGCGAGCAATTCCAGATCTTCAATTTGTTGCGTCAGCAAACGGGAGCGGCGCAGCATCACTTCACCGGCAGCTGTCAGAAAGGCTTTGCGGCCGACCACGTGTAACAGTTCAACACCAAGCTGGTTCTGCAGTTTTGCCACCGCATGATTCAGGCTGGACTGGCTTTTATTAAGTAACTCAGCGGCTTGTGCGTAACCGCCTGCATCAACCACTGCCTGCAGGATCCGCCATTGTTCTAATGTCGATTTGGGGCGGTACGGCATAAAATTCCTCTGACAGATCAGGCGGTTGCTACAAATACTGCCCGCAGCGGCGCTGGGTAACCTTCAATGGTCTTACTATGATCAGTCGGGTCAAGAAAATCAACCAGACTTTCATTTTGCATCCAGTCGGTGGCGCGCTGTTCTTCAACACTGGTCTGATTTAAATCGACGACACGAATGTCGCGAAAACCGACGCGGGCCAGCCAGAGTTCCAGCGCTGCGGTGCTTGGAATAAACCAGACATTGCGCATTTTCGCGTAGCGGTCGGTGGGTACCAGCACCGTTTGCGCATCACCGGGAACTACTAAGGTTTCCAGCACCAGCTGGCCACCTGCACGCAGCTGATTTTTCAGTTGTTGCAGAAAATCCAGCGGAGAGCGGCGGTGGTACAACACTCCCATTGAAAACACAGTATCAAAGGTTTTTAACTCCGGCATGTCATCGATGCCGATGGGCAGCAAGTGCACCGCCGGATCCGGATGGAAATGCTTAATCGCCTGAAACTGGCAAAAGAATAACTGGCTCGGATCTATGCCAACCACCAGTTCAGCGCCGGCACCGCGCATCCGCCATAAGTGATAGCCGCTGCCGCAGCCTACATCCAGCACTGTGCGATGCTGTAGCGGTGCCAGATGCGGCAATACCCGGTCCCATTTCCAGTCACTGCGCCATTCGGTATCAATGTGCAGGCCATGGATCTCAAAAGGGCCTTTGCGCCACGGCATCAGCTGTTTGAGCAATACTTCCAGTCGTTGGCGCGCGCCATCAGACAGCTCCTCCGCCGCGCCAATCTGCACGGCCGATTGCAGATTCACTTGTTCGGTTTGTGTTTTTGGCAGGTGATCCAGTACTTTTTGCCACTGCTTAAAGTCACCATGTAAGGCTTCTTTATGCCAATGACTCAGTTGCGCCGGTAGTACATTTAGCCACGGGGCCAGTTTAGTTTTGGCGATCAGCGCGTAAAAATCGTTAAACCACTGCATCTGACGCTCCTTGTTGAACAGCGATCCCTTGCTTGATGGCGCTCCCTTGCTTAACAGCGATCATGGAGCAGAAATTAAAACACTGAAACCAGACGCTGAAACTGTCGAATCCAGCGGCGCTAAAGCGTTGCTGATGTTGCACCAGCGTGTCTGGACGCATGACATTTTCCAGTGCGGTGCGTTTCTGACTGATCTCCAGTTCAGAATAACCATTGGCACGTTTAAAATCGTGGTGCAGGTCAATCAACAAGTCGTGCGTTACAGCGTCGTCAAACACTACTTTTTCCGACAGGATGAAGATACCACCAGGTTTCAGTCCCTGATAAATGCGCGCAACCAGAGCATCCCGGTCGGCCTTTGGTAAAAATTGCAGCGTAAAATTACTGACCACTATGGCGGCATTGTCGATTGCTAATTCGCGGATATCACCCAGCTGAACTTCTAATGGCACGTCGCTGCGAAAAGCATGCAAATGCATCCGACAACGCTCAACCATTGCCGGACTGTTATCGACTGCAATGATTTTACTGCTGCTGTCGCTGAGTTGCCGGCGCATTGCTAAGCTTGCAGCGCCCAGTGAGCAGCCTAAGTCGTAATAATTGCTGTTAGCTTGCTGGTAGCGTTGCGTCAGTTTACCGATGGTCTGGATAATGGTCTGGTACCCAGGTACAGAACGCTGGATCATGTCCGGAAATACTTCGACGACATCGGCGTCGAAACAGAAGTCCTGCACCTGAGCCAATGGCTCAGCGTATATTGCATCTTTTTGTATCATGTTTTGCATCACAACGCGGGATAAAAGCTGGCGAAATCAGCCGCCATAGTAGCAAAAAGCCGGCTGCTTGGGCACAACTTCAGAACAGGCTATTTTGGTTTGGAGCCAGATCAGCGGGCCACGGCCGCAGCACCGGATGGTCTGCGCCACAGAGTTCAAACAATTCCCGGGCAAACTGCTGGGCCAATAATGGTGCGCTGATATTGTCTTCGGTATGAAAAAATGCATAAGGCGTGCGGCCTTCCTCGAGCCATTGCGCTATTTTATGCAACCAGGGCTGATAAAAAGACCGGTTAGCTGTCAGGTTTGATACACCGATAAAACGAAACATTGGTGTCGGCCCCAGTGCACAAACGTGCACCGGGAGCCGCGGTTTTTTCTGCTGTGCATCCTGCAGCGCGGCGCTCAGTGGTGCCTGCGCGAATAACGCCCGGCTGTCGAGAATGACCCGTTCACATTCCGTTTGCCGTAACAGCTGATGAAGTTGTTGTTCCGCGTCCCCTTTGGTAAAGAGTGCCGGATGCCTGACTTCCACAGCGACCAGGCTGAACTGACGTAGCTGCTGCAATAATAGAGGAAAATCATTATCTGCAGTCACCAGATATTGTGCTGAGAGCTGTAAATGACACAAGCCGATTTGAGCACGCAGTGGTTGCAATAATTCCAACCATTGGGCCAGCGCAGCAGCACGTTCTGAGCCTCGCAGGCGGTGACTGATTTGTTGCGGGACTTTTAATGTGAAGCGAAAACCTGCATCAGCATTTGCCTGCCAGCGTAAAACAGTGGCGGCAGAGGGGTCTGCATAGAATGTGGTATTGCCTTCTACTGCATTGAAATATCGGCTGTATTGGGCTAAAAAGTCTGAAGCGGGGCAACTGGCATCAAACAGGCTGCCACGCCATTGTTCATTTGCCCACATCGGGCAGCCAAGATAATACATAATAACAAGTCCGGCCTGGCACTCAGCGCCTGATGTTCAGAGAGTACAATTTGAAGCATATCATAACGGTCATTTGTATGTTGTGCAGCCTGTGGGCTACAGCTGCACCGCTGAAAGCTGCAGATCCGGTGCTGGCATCCGGGCGGCTGGTTGTTGGCACCAACGATGATATTTACCCTTATGTCTACTCTGATAATCAACAAAAACCGGTCGGGTTGGTGATCGATTTGTGGAATCAACTGGCAAAAACTGCCGGTTTAAATCTCGAGATCAGGGTATTGCCCCGGACCCAGCTCGCTACGGCATTGGCCAATGGTGATATTGATGTGGTGGCAGGCCTTAGCCGCAATCCCGAACGTGAACAACAATATTTGCTCGGGCCGACGCTGGTCAACGTCTACAGCAACGTGTTTGTCCATCGTGACCTGAATAATGTTAACCAGTTACAGCAGCTTAAACCTTATCTGATCGGCGCCTTGCAGCAATCAGCCAATAGTGTCTCGTTGCAGCAGGCCGTGCCGGGCGTGATAGTCCGCGAGTATGCGTTACAGGACGACTTATACAACGCCGCACTCAATGGAGAGCTCCGTGCTTTCACCGCGCAGGACCGCTTAAGCCCGCGATTTGACCGGATCAAGGAATTACAGGAACAATTTCCGTTGTTTCGCAAACTGCCTTTGCAAAAAATCGAACTGACTTATGCAATTTTGCGCAATCGCCCTGAGCTGTCCGCTCATTTGGGACAAGCTTATACGGCTTTGCCTGAAGGTTTTGTCGAAAAACTGGAGCGGCGCTGGCTCAGTGGTATCAGTGACGAAAATACCGTGTTAGTGGCGATGGCGGAAGGTAATCCGCCGCTAATGAATGTAACACCCAATGGCTTGCCGCAAGGCCTGTTGGTTGACCTGTGGCAGCTTTGGTCGGATCAAACGGGGATCCCGATTGCGATGGTCCCTGAGACCACGACGGAAGGCTTAAAAACACTGCGTCAAGGCCGGGTCGATGCGCATATGGGCTATCCGGTGGCCGGTAAAACTCCCGAAGGTGTGCGCCAGGTGTGGCCGGTCTATCGCCTGATGTCGTCGTTTTATTACAGTGCCGGCCAGAAGTTTAGCGAGATCAGTCAGGTCAGTCTGCCAATTGGAGTGTTTGCTGCCGCGTCCTATGTTGAGAAATTACGGCAGGATTATCCGGTGCTGCAAATCCGCAGTTTCGAAAAGCTCGAGGACATGGTGCGTGCATTTGAACGTAATGAAATCGCGGGATTTTTTATTGCCGATTTGGTCATGCAGCACCGGGTTCTGCAAACTAATGCGAATGCCTACAAAAAGCTTGAGCAACCCCGCTATCAGACTGAACTGCAAATTCTGGTGTCTGCTGACGATAATAAACTGGCAGATAAACTCAGGCAGGGATTTCAGGCTATCACGCAGGACCAATTAGAAGCCATTGAGAAACGCTGGCTGGCACGGCCAGAGACCGGATTTTATAATAGTTTTCGGCAACAAGTGCCATTGTCACCGCAGGCACAGGAGTGGCTGAAAAACCACCACAGTATCCGGGTTGGCGTCATGGCGAACTGGCCGCCGATGGAGTTTGTCGATCAGGATGGCGTATTTAAAGGTGTGACGCAGGACATTCTGACGAAGTTGAATCAGCGGCTGGGTACTGAACTGGTGGCCGTGCCTTATTTCGACTGGCAGCAACTGGTACAGGATTTCCTCGATGGCAAACTCGATATGATTGCCAATATGGCCGATACGCCGGAGCGCAAAAAACAAGCGAATTTCAGTCTGAATTTCTGGCCCTCACAATGGGCCTTGCTTAGCCTCGGACATACATCATCGGTCGCGTCAATGCGTGAATTAAACGGCAGCTCAGTTGCAATCGAAAAAGACTACGACATCAATCTGTTACTGCAACAGCAATTCCCTGAGATTAAGATTGTGCCGACATCGCATTATGATGAGAGCCTCGAACTACTGCAGCAAGGACAGGTGAATTTCGCCATCGACACTTTGATGGTCACCGGCGGCACTTTGCGTAAGCCAGAATACAGTAATCTGCGCATGCATTTGCCAGCTGATATGCCGGTCACGCCATCGTTGTTTGCGGTGCGGAAAGATTACCCGATATTGCTGCAAATTATTGATCAGGGCTTGCGGACCTTGTCAGAAGCGGACCGGACAGAGATCCGTAACCGCTGGTTCCTGTTGGATTTTGATCCAGATTTAGCTCAGGACCGGGTTTACACCCTGGTGTTGCAAGTCGTCGGCGCCGGGATATTGCTGTTTGCTGTAGTATTTTTCTGGAATATGTCTTTACGCCGTGAAGTAGGGTTACGCCGTGACATGGAACAAAAAATGCGTTTTATGGCCACACACGATGATCTGACTCAGCTGGCCAACCGCGCGCTGTTGCAGGAGCGTCTGGAGCAGGCCGTATTGCAGCATGCGCGGCATCAGGAAAAGTTGGCTTTGTTATTCATTGATTTAGATGGCTTTAAAGCAGTCAACGACAGCTTTGGCCACGATGTCGGCGACGAATTGCTGACAAGAGTGGCCGGCATGCTGAAATATTGTGTGCGTAAAAGTGATACTGTGGCCCGTTTTGGCGGCGATGAATTTGTTGTGTTATTAACTGGTTTATTAGACCGGGATGATGCAGCGATCGTGGCAGAGAAAATTTTGCTGCAGTTAGCTGAGCCGGTGCAATTGTCGGTCTGTCAGGCCAAGATAGGCGCCAGTATCGGCATTGCCTTATACCCAGACGATGGCATCGACAGTAATGGTTTACTGAAATCGGCGGATAGTCTGATGTATCTGGCTAAACAAAGCGGCAAAGGCCAATACCGATTCAGCCGCTGATGTGTATTGCATATCGTTGTGGCTTTCTGTCCAGAATGGCGATTTGGGGCCGTGACATTGTCGGTCATTTCTATATAATTGGCGCTCATTTTTCCGCTGTAAGCGCAGCTCGACCGGTTTAAAGGATAAGTTCATGCGTAGCCATTATTGCGGTGCACTCACCGCGCAACACGTAGGTCAACAGGTTTCATTATGTGGTTGGGTCAATCGTCGCCGTGATTTGGGCGGGTTGATTTTCGTTGATTTACGTGACCGTGAAGGTTTGGTACAGGTGTTCTTTGATCCGGATCTGACCGAGTTGTTCGCGCAGGCTGCTGAATTACGTGCTGAATTTTGCGTAAAAATCGAAGGCAGTGTCAGAGCACGACCGGATTCTCAGGTCAACGCCGACATGGCAACAGGTGCTGTTGAAGTGTATGCATCGAGCCTGACCATATTAAATAAATCGCCGGCGTTACCGCTGGACTTTAATCAAAACAATTCTGAAGAGCAGCGGCTGAAATACCGTTATCTCGATTTGCGTCGTCCGCTGATGAGCGACCGCCTGAAGTTCCGTGCCAAGGTCACCAGTTTTGTCCGTAATTTCATGGACAGCCATGGTTTTATGGATATTGAAACGCCGATCCTGACCAAAGCAACGCCGGAAGGTGCCCGCGATTATCTGGTGCCGAGCCGCACCCATAAAGGCCAGTTCTTTGCACTGCCGCAATCACCGCAGCTGTTTAAACAACTGCTGATGATGGCTGGCATGGACCGTTATTACCAAATCGTTAAATGCTTCCGTGATGAAGATTTACGCGCAGACCGTCAGCCTGAATTCACCCAAATCGATATCGAAACCAGTTTTATGAGTGCGGTTGAAGTACGGGCTGTGACCGAAAAAATGGCGCGTCAGCTGTTTAACGAAATGCTGCAGGTTGATCTCGGCGAGTTCCCGCAAATGACCTACAACGAAGCTATGCGTTTGTATGGATCAGACAAGCCGGATCTGCGCAACCCAATGTCGTTTGTCGACATTGCTGATTTAGTGAAAGATGTTGAATTCAAAGTATTTTCAGGCCCAGCTAACGACCCGAAAGGCCGTGTGGTTGCGCTGAAAGTACCAGGTGCGGCTGAGAAAGTGTCGCGTAAAGACATTGATGGCTATACGGCTTTTGTTGGTATCTATGGCGCCAAAGGTCTGGCCTGGCTGAAAGTCAACGATATCAATGCCGGCGTGGATGGAATTCAGTCACCGGTTGCGAAGTTCCTGAGCCCGGAAATTATTGCTGAAGTGCTGACACGTACCGGTGCCCAAAACGGCGACCTGATTTTCTTTGGTGCTGACCGTTACAAAGTGGTGTGTGAAGCGATGGGGGCATTGCGCCTGAAACTGGGTGAAGAATTAGGTCTGACGGTACCGGGCTGGCGTCCGCTGTGGGTCATCGATTTCCCGATGTTTGAAGAAAACGATGATGGCAGCTTCTCTGCAGTGCATCACCCGTTTACTTCGCCACTGGATACTGATGCGTTTCTCAATACGCCAATGGCTGAGTTAGATCTGGGCAATTTATTGTCCAATGCCTACGACATGGTGCTAAACGGCACTGAATTGGGTGGTGGTTCTGTGCGGATCCACTCTTCAGACGTACAGGCCAAAGTCTTCCAGTTACTCGGCATCAGCGATGAAGAAGCAGCTGAAAAGTTTGGCTTCCTGCTGGAAGCGCTGCGCTACGGTGCGCCACCGCATGCAGGTCTGGCCTTTGGTTTGGACCGTCTGGTGATGCTGATGACTGGTGCTACCTCTATTCGTGACGTGATGGCGTTCCCGAAAACAGCTACTGCCGCATGCCCATTAACGGATGCGCCCGGTTTTGCCAATCCACAGCAGCTTGCTGAGCTGAGTGTGCAGGTTGTGATTAAAGAACAGAAATAATAAGCTGTGAATAAACAGTAAAACGGCGACTTTGGTCGCCGTTTTTATCTGTATCGCCGCAACACGTTGATTGTAGTGCCGGAACTTTGTTTTCGGCGGATGAAGGAGACCATGATGGCCGGACATAGTAAATGGGCCAATATGAAGCACCGCAAGGCGCGTCAGGATGCCAAAAAAGTCAAAATATTCACTAAGTTGATCCGCGAGCTGACCGTAGCGGCCAAGCAAGGGCCTGATCCGGATGGTAATCCCCGTTTACGCACCGCTATTGCTAAGGCTTTAGTGAATAACCTGTCCCGTGATGTGATAGACCGCGCGGTAAAACGTGGCGCTGGAGACAGTGACGGTGAAAACTTTGAAGAGCTGGTGTACGAAGGCTATGGTCCGAATGGCGTTGCCATCATCGTCGAAACGTTAACCGACAATCATAAAAGAACCGTACAGGATGTGCGCAGCGCCTTCACTAAATATGGTGGCAACTTAGGCACCAACGGTTCGGTCTCTTATTTATTCAGTCGTCAGGGCATGCTGAGCTTTGCCCCCGGCGTCAGCGAAGATCAACTGATGGAACTTGCACTGGATGCCGGCGCTGATGATGTGGTGATGCATGACGATGGTTCTGCTGAAGTGGTCACCACACCAGAAGCTTTTGTCGATGTGAAAGAACGCCTGGAACGGGCCGGTTTATTGGCTGAGCACGCTGAAGTCAGTCTGGTGCCGTCGACCAAAGCTGAAATCGATGCCGATACTGTGGTGAAGTTCTTTAAATTGATTGATATGCTTGAAGATTTTGATGATGTACAAAACGTATATCACAACGCCGACATCGCCGATGACGTCTTGGCGCTGGTAGAATAGTGAATATTATTCTGGGGATTGACCCGGGAAGCCGGTTGACCGGTTACGGCGTGATCCGTCAACACGGCAGTAAATTTGAATACATCGCCAGCGGCTGTATCCGCATGACGCTGACTGAGATGCCGGATCGGCTGAAACAAATCTTTGACGGCGTCAGCCAGATTATTTTGCAAACCCAGCCGACCGTGTTTGCGATCGAACAGGTTTTTATGGCACGCAATCCGGATTCAGCACTGAAACTGGGACAGGCTCGCGGTGCAGCGATTGTTGCGGCAAAATTTGCCGATCTTGAGGTTTACGAATATTCCGCGCGCCAGGTGAAGCAGTCCGTGGTCGGCACTGGTGCTGCCGCCAAGGAACAAGTGCAGCATATGGTCAGGTCCTTGCTGAAGCTACCGGCAAACCCGCAGGCGGATGCCGCTGACGCCCTGGCTGTCGCATTGTGTCATGGCCATACGCAGCAAAGTCTGATCCATCTGGCCGGTCAGGCCAGCAAGACGGTGCGTGGCCGCTTGCGTTGATGTAACTTAATACAAATCCTTCTTACGAAGTTTTCAGGCAGGTTTTCATGATTGGGCGGTTACGCGGAGTGGTGCTGGAAAAGCAGGCGCCGGAAATTTTATTGGAAGTGGGTGGTGTCGGTTATGAAGTACAGTTGCCACTGACCAGTTTTTACAGTTTGCCTGCGACCGGTCAGGAAGCGGTTATTTATACCCATTTTGTTGTGCGCGAAGATGCACAGCTGCTGTACGGCTTTAGTTCGGTCGCCGAACGCAGTCTGTTTCGTCAGCTGATAAAAGCCAATGGTATTGGCCCGAAAATGGCGCTGACTATTTTGTCCGGCCTGACCGCCAGTCAGTTTGTCCGTTGTGTGCAGGCCAATGACATCAGCACGCTGGTGAAACTGCCAGGCGTCGGCAAAAAGACGGCCGAACGGCTGTTAGTGGAAATGCGCGACCGGTTAAAAGACTGGGGGTTGAATATCGACACTCCTGTCACCGAACACCTGGTACTGGGCGATGATGAAGTCCAACAGTTTGCCTTGCAGGATAGTCCGGAGCAGGATGCAGTCGGCGCCTTGTTGAGTCTTGGTTATAGTCAATCGCAGGCGGCTGCGGCGGTTAAAAAAGTATTCAAACCAGAGCTCAGCAGTGAACAGCTTATCAAAGCTGCACTCAAATCAATGATTTAAGAAAAGGCCAGAATGATGATCGAAGCGGATCGCTTGGTAGCACCGACAGCGCGAATTGAAGAAGAAGTCATTGATCGGGCGATCCGGCCCAAATCGCTGGCCGATTACACCGGTCAGGATCACGTACGGGCACAAATGGCGATTTTTATCGAAGCGGCACGGGGCAGGGCAGAGCCACTGGATCATTTACTTATTTTCGGCCCACCTGGGTTGGGTAAAACCACACTGGCGATGATTGTCGCCAATGAAATGGGTGTGAATATCAAACAAACCTCGGGGCCTGTATTGGAAAAAGCCGGCGATTTGGCGGCACTGTTAACCAATCTCGAACCGAATGATGTGCTGTTTATTGATGAGATCCATCGGTTAAGCCCAGTGGTCGAGGAGATCCTTTACCCGGCGATGGAAGACTATCAGCTGGATATCATGATTGGCGAAGGACCGGCCGCGCGCTCGATTAAACTGGATTTGCCACCTTTTACTCTGGTTGGTGCCACCACACGTGCTGGCGCTTTGACTTCACCGCTGCGGGATCGTTTCGGCATCGTGCAGCGGCTGGAGTTTTATAAGACGGAAGAGCTTGCCACTATTGTGCAGCGTTCTGCTGATTTTTTAAATTTACCGCTGGATCTGGCTGCAGCAACAGAGATCGCCCGACGTTCCCGTGGCACGCCGCGTATTGCCAACCGTTTGTTGCGCCGGGTGCGCGACTACGCGCAGGTGAAATCGCAAGGCAAAGTCGATGTGGATATTGCCAATCAGGCGCTGTTGATGGTGGATGTTGACGCCCATGGCTTTGACTATATGGACCGCAAGTTGATGCTGGCGGTCATTGAAAAGTTTATGGGCGGACCGGTGGGTCTCGATAACCTTGCTGCGGCTATCGGTGAAGAAAAGGAAACCATTGAAGATGTCATCGAGCCGTATCTGATCCAGCAAGGCTTTATTCAGCGCACGCCGCGCGGCCGAATTGTATCGGCGCATGCCTATCGTCATTTTGGGTTTGACCTGCCGAAACAGGAAAGCTGAACTAAGGCATACCACTGCGTCTTTGCAGTGGCATGACGCACGCCTGCATTTGCTGAATTACAGACAAAAAAAACCCGCTCAGGGAGCGGGCAATGCAACAAGTTGAAGTAAGACTTCAAAAAATCCAGGGAACATGTTGAGCAACCCGGCAGATGGAACATCTACCCAATCGCTCTGTGAACTTCACTACAATCCAAAACCCTCGGTCTGGACCGTTGCGCTAGTGGAGAACACGCTGCGCATTCTAGAGATTTAGAATATTTACTTCAAACTAGAAAAATTGCCGAATGACATTATAAATACTAATGCGAATATTCATGCAGAATTCATGAATATTAAATTGTAATAAACAAAACCCAATGCCAGAGCGACTTGTGTGACAATATGAAATTGGTAAGACCAATGCTTGCATTAATAAAAGTACTGTTTATGATGCGGGCGGATAATTGCCACCTATCGTTAAAATCCGGCAATTCATCGTAGATTCAGGAACTTTAGCCGAACCTGCATGGACTGAATGAACTCAGGTGTAGCTGGCTTTTGTCAGTTCTGAAATATTTTTACAAATGCCGACAGCGCGCTGTTGAGTTAAACACGGGTGTCCAATATCATAGCGCCCAAATTTCTAGCCTTTTTCAGATGTTCAGAGGTGTTTCCCGGTGGCAGGCCAGCTTTCAGTCCTAAGTCTTATTCTCGAAGCCAGTATCGTTGTAAAAATCGTCATGTTGATACTGATGTCCGCTTCCATTGTGTCTTGGGCCATGATCATTCAACGCAATAAGGCGTTGAGCCAGGCACTGGATGAAAGCAAAAAGTTTGAGGACCGATTCTGGTCCGGTATTGACTTATCCAAGCTTTATAATGAAGTCAGTGCACGAGCCAGCGTGACCGGTATGGAATCCCTGTTCAAAGCCGGTTTTAAAGAGTTTGCCCGCTTACATAAAACGTCAGCGCGCTCACCAGGTGCCGTGATGGAAGGAACACAGCGCGCAATGCGAGTAGGGCTTTCCCGTGAAGTTGAGCGTCTGGAAGCGCATTTACCATTTTTGGCTACCGTTGGGTCGATCAGTCCGTATATCGGCTTGTTCGGCACAGTCTGGGGGATCATGAACGCGTTCATGGCTCTGGGTGCAGTGCAACAAGCCACACTGGCGATGGTTGCACCGCCGATCGCGGAAGCTTTGATCGCAACAGCGATCGGTTTGTTCGCGGCGATCCCTGCCGTTATCGCCTACAACAAGTTCTCTCACAGCGTCGAGCAGCTGGAAAACTCCTATGCGAACTTTGTTGAAGAGTTCTCCAACATCCTGCACCGTCAGGCTGTCAGCAGCGGAGACAGTCACTGATGTACGTGCGTAAAAAACGCCGGATGGTGGCGGAGATTAACGTAGTCCCGTATATCGACGTGATGCTGGTGTTGATGGTTATCTTCATGGTCACTACACCAATCATTACGCAGGGCGTGAAGGTCGAGCTGCCGAAATCCAAGGCAGAACCTATCGAACAGATGAAAGACAACAAAACGCCTATTGTTGCGACTATTGACGAAGCAGGACTGTATTACTTCGAGAAAGACAGCGTGCAGAAAGGTCCGTTTAACGCTGAAGCGCTGCAGGCAGAAGTCATGAGCACTCTGACGATTGAACCAGGCACCCAGGTAATTATCAAAGCGGACGGCCGGGTTGATTACAACTCAGTGATCCATTTACTCAACATGTTGAAAGAAGCTGGCGCCCCTGCAGTCGGACTGATGACTGAAGACGTGGAGTCTAAGTAAGATGGAACCGGCGTTTAAAAAGGCGCTGCAGATATCAGCGTCTCTTCATCTTGCATTGTTGTTGGCGATGTTTATCAATTTCAGCTTTTTTGATAAAAATGAAGTGGTCGAAGTGCCGTTGTATTCGGCGTCGAATGCACCGTTGCAGGCCAGTGTGGTCGAAAATCCCAATCTGAAAGAAGCTGACAAGCCAACACGCAAAAAGCCTGAACCGAAAAAAGAACCACCAAAACCTGAGCCAAAACCTGAACCGGAAGAAGATCCGCAGGAAGAACTGCAAAAGCAGGAAGAAGAAAGGAAGATCCAGGAACAAAAAGAAATCCAGGTTCGTAAGAAGCAGGAAGAAGCGAAAAAGAAAAAACAAGAAGCCGATGTTGCGCTGAAAAAGAAAAAAGAAAAAGAAAAGCTGGATAAGCAGAAAAAAGACGACGAACGCAAAAAGGCGGAAGCCGAAAAGAAAAAGAAAGAAGAATTAGCAAAGAAAAAGAAAGAAGAAGAACTAAAAAAGAAAAAAGCCGCTGACGCGAAGAAAAAAGCCGATGCTCTTAAAAAGAAAAAGGCCGAAGATAAATTGCGGAAGCAGGAGCTTGACCAGGCAGCTGAAGAGCTGATGCTCGAAGATGAGCTGGCTGAGGAAGCTGACGAAGCGCGTCGTGCAGCGCGTCAAGGCCAGTTACTGACCGAAAAACAGCGTTATGTTGCAATGATTGTCGAACGGGTCCGCCAAAGCTGGTTTACCGATGACACAATGAATGGCAAAGAATGTATTATTGAGCTGAAACTGGCCAGTAACGGTTTTGTCACCAGTCTTAATATTGTCGGTGGTGACGCCGGTGTGTGTAGTGCCGCGGAAAATGCGATTAACCGGGTTGGTCGTTTCCCGATGCCGGAAGATCCTGATTTAAACCAGGAATTCCGTGAATTGAAATTACCGTTTAAGAAATAACAGAGACGAGACTTTATGAATTTCAGATGGATAACGAAGTCAGTGATTGCAGTAGCGGCGCTGATGGCCAGCTACGCCCAAGCCTCATTGGAAATTATCATTACCGAAGGTGTAGACAGTGCGCGCCCCGTGGCCATTGTTCCTTTCGCTTTTGTTGGTGCTACAAAACCGACACAGGATATCGGCCAGATTGTGTCTGCCGATTTAATGCGCAGTGGCAAATTTAATCCAATCAATGCTATGCGGATGCCACAACAACCACAAAACAGCAGCCAGTTTAATGCCAGCGCCTGGGACAGAACTGGTGTTGAAGCTGTTGTGATGGGTACTATCAAAGAAGTAGGAATGGATCGATACACCATTAGCTACGAGCTTGTCGATGTGGTGAAAGCGAAAGGCGGCGTTGGCCAGCCAATGATGAATGCCGCAGGCCGTATTGTGGGTGGTACCAATCATATCCTGCATGCCAGTGAAATTACCATTACCGGTAAGCAGTTCCGGCAATATGCTCATCGCATGAGTGATGTGATTTACGAAAAACTGACCGGTGAACGTGGTGCGTTTTCTACGAAGATTGCTTATGTGCTGGTCCGTGATAAGCAGGAATATCGTTATCAGTTAGTGGTTGCTGATTATGACGGTGAGAACGAGCAAGTATTACTGCGGGCGAAAGAACCGTTGATGTCTCCGAGCTGGTCGCCCGACGGAACTAAATTGGCGTATGTAACTTTTGAACGTAAACAATCGCAGATTTACATTCAGGATGTGTATACCGCCCGTCGCAGTATTCTGACTTCATTTAAAGGCATTAACGGTTCACCGGTGTGGTCGCCGGATGGCCGCAAAATGGCAATGACATTGTCAAAAGATGGTAATTCAGAAATCTATGTGATGGACATTGCCACTAAAGCATTAACTAAAGTTGCACCACACCGCGCAATTGATGTAGAACCTACTTGGGCACCAGATGGAAAAAGTATTTTGTTTTCATCCGAACGCGGTGGCCGCCCACAACTTTATTCTGTAGAACTGGGCTCAAACCAGGTTTCCCGGGTTACTTTTGAGGGTGAAATGAACCTGGCAGGCAAATATACGCCAAATGGTCAAGCAATAGTTATGGTAAACCGGACAAACGGTCAGTATAATATCGCCCGCATGGATAGAACTACAAAGTTTATGCAAGTGCTGACTCGTACTTACCTGGACGAGTCACCGAGCATTGCGCCGAATGGCTCAATGATTATCTATAGTACTTTGCATGGTAGTAATACCCAAGTACTGGCACTGGTGTCCATGGATGGTCGCTTTAAAGCAAGGTTGCCAGCTACCAATGGCCGGGTTAAATCGCCGGCCTGGTCGCCGTTTTTATAAAATACAAAAATTTGGTTAAATCGTAATACTAAGGACAACATCATGAACTTAAATAAAGTTTTAAAAGGTTTGTTAGTTGCTGTGCCAGTGCTGACTTTAGCTGCATGTAGCTCTAACAATGAAACTGACGCTGGCGATGCAAACGCAAACGCTACTCAGCCAGTAGTTGCAGATCAAGGCATGAGCGATGCAGAACAACTGCGTCAGCAATTAGAAGCCCTGCGTCAGCAAAACACTATCTACTTCGACTTCGACAAGTCTGATATCCGTTCTGAATTCGCTTCAGTTCTGGATGCACACGCTGCATTCCTGCGTGCTCGCACAACTATCTCTGTAACTATCGAAGGTCACACTGATGCACGTGGTACTCCAGAGTACAACATCGCACTGGGCGAGCGTCGTGGTCAATCAGTTCAGAAATACCTAGAAAACCTGGGTGTTGCTGCTGGTCAGATGTCAGTAGTGAGCTACGGTGAAGAAAAACCAGTTGATGCTGGCAACACCGAAGAATCATTCGCTAAAAACCGTCGCGCTGTTCTGGTTTACTAATTTAAGTTGTGAGTTTGCATGACCGTTAAGACGTCGTTTGTTACTGTATTAACATTGCTTGCAACCGCTGTGGTTGCTGATCCTGCTCCTGTAGCAGATCTCAGCCGCAGCAGTGCTCAGGGTATTTCTACACAGACTGCTGTTCGCAGCGGGTCAGTTTCAGAGCGGCTTGCTGCTTTGGAGCGTGTAGTTGAGGCCAGGGCAGCTGCTCAGCTTTCAATGCAACAACAGCTCGAGACTTTGTTAACAGAAGTCAGTGAGTTACGCGGGACGACGGAAGAGCACTCATACAAATTAGAACAGATATTACAGCAGCAGCGGGATATCTATCAGGAAATTGACCGCCGACTCGGTGGTGCAGCAGCGGGTACGACGTCTTCACAGACGACGGGCCCTGCGCAACAACCAGAAGCCGTAGTGCCGGCGGGCAATCCTGCAGCCGTTGTAGCAGCCGATGAGGCTGCTGCAGCGGAATCTGCAGTACCAACACCACAACCTACAACTGGTGGTGCTTTAACCGAAGCGCAGGCTTACGAGCAGGCCATCAATTATGTTGTGAAAGACCGCAACTATACTGCGGCGATCCCGGCATTCGAAGAGTTTATCCAGAATTACCCAAACTCTGAATACACATCTACCTCTCATTATTGGTTAGGGCAGCTGTATTATCAGAAAAACGAATTCGCAAAAGCCAAAACGCATTATGAGCGTGTGGTAAAACAATTTCCGAACTCCAGTAAAGTTCCGGACGCATTATTGAAGCTTGGTTTAGTCGCTGATAAACAGAATGATGCTGCAGCTGCAAAAAAATACTACAACCAACTCATCAAAAGTTTTCCAAAATCTAAGGCTGCAACAACTGCAAAAGCCAAATTAGAATCCCGATAAAACCGCCAGAGTGCGGTTTTTTCTTATCTGTAAAGACGAATTTCCCTGCAGTCAATCATTCACTCTTTTGCCGGAATGCTGATTTTTTCAGCACTGTCGAACTCCCCGTGTTGAAGATACAATATTGTATCAACTGACCAGATCTGTTACTTCTTCGCCATAGTGCCGCACTTTTAAGCAGTCAGTACATGAAAACGATGTTTTTGCCAGATTTTGGTTGCACTGTGCGCGTAAATAAGTAAGATATGCGTCCTCGAGAGGGGTCATTAGCTCAGCTGGTAGAGCAGCGGACTTTTAATCCGTTGGTCGATGGTTCAAATCCATCATGACCCACCACCTTTCGCAGTTTAGTCTGAATTGGGTCATTAGCTCAGCTGGTAGAGCAGCGGACTTTTAATCCGTTGGTCGATGGTTCAAATCCATCATGACCCACCAGTTCAGACAGTCAGATTGGGTCATTAGCTCAGCTGGTAGAGCAGCGGACTTTTAATCCGTTGGTCGATGGTTCAAATCCATCATGACCCACCAATCTGACACACCTCTTATGAGGGTCATTAGCTCAGCTGGTAGAGCAGCGGACTTTTAATCCGTTGGTCGATGGTTCAAATCCATCATGACCCACCAATTTTTTGAATCACCGAATAGCCTATCCCGCGTGTGTCTCTCTGCCATAAAGCTGTGTATAATACGCCACCTTTTTCTGCCCGGAGTTTATCCGCATGAATCAAGCGCTGCATTTTAACGAACTCGATTTTGTCTTTCCCAAGAAGCCTGTGCCATTGTCCTTCGAAGACAAGCAAGCGTACAAGGCCCGGATTAAAACCCTGTTACAGCAAAAAGACGCCGTTCTGGTCGCGCACTATTACACAGACCCGGAAATTCAGGCTTTAGCTGAAGAAACCGGTGGTTGTGTTTCAGATTCCCTTGAGATGGCGCGTTTTGGCAACGCACATCCGGCGAAAACTCTGATTGTTGCCGGCGTCAAATTCATGGGTGAAACCGCAAAAATCCTGAATCCGGAAAAAACCGTCTTGATGCCCACGCTGGAAGCGACCTGTTCGCTTGATCTGGGCTGCCCGGCCGATGCATTCGCTGCGTTCTGTGATGCGCACCCAGACCGCGTGGTGGTGGTGTATGCCAATACTTCTGCTGCAGTGAAGGCTCGTGCTGATTGGGTCGTTACTTCGTCAATTGCGTTAGATGTAGTTGAGCATCTGGATAGTGAAGGCAAAAAGATCCTCTGGGGCCCGGATCGGCATTTGGGCGCTTATGTCCAAAAGCAAACCGGTGCGGACATGATTTTATGGCAAGGCGCTTGTATCGTACACGACGAGTTCAAGGCCAAAGCGCTGGTTGAACTGAAAAAACAGCATCCGGACGCTGCTGTGCTGGTGCATCCGGAATCACCGGCAAACGTGGTCGACCTGGCCGATGCCGTGGGTTCTACCAGTCAACTGATTAAAGCCAGTCAGACCATGCCGAATTCAACGTTCATCGTCGCCACAGACCGCGGTATCTTTTACAAGATGCAGCAGGCGATGCCAGACAAGACTTTTATCGAAGCACCCACGGGCGGTAATGGTGCCACTTGCCGCAGCTGTGCGCATTGCCCATGGATGGCGATGAATGGCCTACAGGCGATTGAAGCCGCGCTGACGGATGGCGAAGGTCACGAGATTTTTGTCGATGCCGCTTTACGTGAACAGGCGTTGGTGCCTTTAAACCGGATGTTAGGTTTTGCCAAAACCAATAAGGTCGCTGTCAAAGGCAATGCCTGAAGAATCAAAGCGCTGCGAAACTGCTGAAAAATACAGCGAATAGTGCCGCGCGGCTAATTTCCAGTTGCCAAGGCATGGGATTTTACCTAGTATGTCGGCGCTTGCTTCGGCAAGTCCCGGAGAGATGGCTGAGTGGCTGAAGGCGCACGCCTGGAAAGTGTGTTTAGGTTAACCCCTAACGAGGGTTCGAATCCCTCTCTCTCCGCCATATTCAGCGAAAAGCCCCGCATTTTAATGCGGGGCTTTTTTGTTGCTGCAGCCAACACTTTGCCGGTTTGTGGCCTGTGTTGGTTTTTCCGATTATTCCATGCGACCCGGCGGTGGTTTTGCTAATATTGCCACTTTGACCTCCATCGGATCCGTAATTTGTACTGCGAAGCTTTTGCCAGTGGCAAGTGTGTGTCTTGCCCGCATATCCATCAATCCTATTTGCAGCAGTTGCAGCGCAAACAGGCGCTACTACAGCAGATTTTCCCGGGGCTGCCGCTAGAGCTGCCGTGCCCAAGCGAGACTGCGCATTTCCGCAATAAAGCCAAAATGGTGGTGATGGGAACCAGCCAGGCACCGGTACTCGGGATCCTCAATGGGGAAGATCAGGTCGACCTGACTGCTTGCCAACTTTATCCAGCTAGTTTTCAGCAAGCTTTTGCCGATCTGGTTGATTTTATCCGCTTAGTCGGCATGGAACCTTATCAGTTGGACAGCCGGCGCGGTGAGCTGAAGTTTATCTTGCTCAGTTACAGCGAGTTGGATGGTTGGTTACTGCGGTTTGTCTTGCGCTCACAACATCATCTGGCCGCGATCCGCAAGCATCTGCCGGCCCTACAGCAGCAATGGCCAGCCCTGAAGGTTGTCACGGTGAATCTGCAACCGCAGCACAAGGCGATCCTGGAAGGGGAGCAGGAATTTGTGCTGAGCGCAGAAGCGATGCTGCGCCAGCAACTGAATGACGTGGTGCTTTATCTGCAGCCGCAAAGCTTTTTCCAGACCAATAGTGATGTTGCCGCTGCGTTGTATCAAACCGCCCGTGATTGGTCTGCTGCGCTAAAGCCTGCCCGGATCTGGGATTTGTTTTGTGGCGTCGGCGGATTTGCGTTGCATTTGGCGTCACCTGAAGTGCAGGTCACCGGTATCGAAATCTCGGCCCCTGCCATTGACTGTGCCGGCCGGGCTGCTCGTGAGCGCGGTGTCAGTATTGATTTTCGCGCCTTGGATGCCACAGCTTTTGCTGATGCGGCCGCACAGGCGCCTGACTTACTGGTCGTCAATCCGCCACGCCGGGGATTGGGGGAGGCGCTATGCCAGCGCATAGACGCGTTAAAACCCAAAGCGCTGTTATATTCGAGCTGTAATCCCATCACTTTGGCAAAGGACCTGCAAAATTTGGCGGCCTATCAGCCGCAGCGGGCGCAACTCTTTGACATGTTTCCGCATACAGAACACGCCGAAGTGCTGGTGCTATTGCAGCGTCATGGCGACTGACAGACGTTAGCGCTGGCAAAGTGCTGGCAGAGGCAGTTGCAGAATTTGCATCGACCATTGCTCACCGGCGCGGGTCAGCTGATAAATCCGGCCATAATCATCTTCCTGCAGCGCCGGTGCAGCCAGTTGACTCAATAACGTTGCCAGTTGTGGCGTGGTGTTGCTGTGACCGACCACCAACGCGTTAGCTTCGGTATTACGCAGTTGTGCGGCCAGTGCCGGTAAATCTTTTGCATCATACTGCTGGAGCTGCCGACCCGCTTTCAGGCTGGCTGCTGCAGTTTGTTGTGTGCGCTGATACCCGCTGTGGTACAACAACGGCAAGTTCACATCCTGTAATAAGGTCGCCAACGCAGTGGCTTGTGCCTGACCACAGGCAGAGAGCACCGGGTCTTTGCTGAGATCGGCTTTTTCAGCATGCCGGACCAGATAGAGCTGCTGGATATCAGCGGCCTGTGCTGTGGGCAGCCAAAGCGCACTCAATATGAAACCTGTACTAATGGTTTTGACCGCGTGAAAAAATTTTAACACCATGTTCACCCCTTTTATTTTTCTGCTGCGTCCAATCTCTGACACCGGAGCATCAGGCTTCGCATCGCGCTAAAACGCGCTTTTCTTGGAGTAGCATCATGACAACCATTTCAATGCGAGACAATCCTCAAGTTTCTGCCGTACTGCTGGATCAGCAGCATGATTCGCAGCCGTTAACTCCGCTGCCAGCGCTTGGACGGGGCCTGACCATGACCCTCACTGCTGCACTGATTAGCTTTGCCTTGTTTCAGCTGATGGCGCAGCTTGTTCAGTCTACAGCGCCGATCACAGCGAAGGTCGATACCGTGTTCGATGTCACCCCGTTGGTGCCGCGAGAGGAATCTGCTGCGAAAAAAATCATCCGCGAGATCCCGCCGCCGCCGGTGCCACAGCTGATACCAAAGCTTACGGTTCCAACATCAGCTGAACCGGGAGATTTGCTGGATGTGCCAATCAGCGCCCAACAGCCGGTGATGTCATTACAAGGGCCGACATTAGAGACTCCGGCGGGCCATGATAAAGCTGCCACCCCGCTTGTGCGGATTGAGCCTAAGTATCCGCCGGCAGCTGCCCGGGATGGGGTGAACGGCTGGGTCCGGCTGCGTTTTAACATCGCCGCAGACGGCCGGGTCACTGATGTGAAGGTGCTGGCCGCCGAACCAAGACGGGTGTTTGATCAGGAAGCGATGCGCGCACTGAAGAACTGGAAATATCAGCCAAAACTTGAAAATGGCCGTGCCGTTGCGCAAAGTGATTTGGAGGTTCAATTGGACTTCCGGCTTGATCAGCAAGGCTAAAGATGATCTGATGCCAGCGCAAGTCGCAGTGGCTGTTGGCAGCGCTTGATGGCAGGGGGATGTTGTATGGGATGGAAGTGGATGGGGCGGTTGGCGCTGCTGGGGCGCCCGCAAATGGCCGGTATGCTGCAGACTGACAGCCGGTTGTTGTTGCTGCAGTATCAACAACAGCCTGATCCGGCCTTATTACAGCAGTTATTTTTACGCTATGCCGATGCTTTGTATCATTTCTTGCTGAAACAAAGTGATGCTGAAATGGCGCAGGATCTGAGTCAGCAAGCCTGGATCCAGTTAATGCTGCATGCCGGCAGTTATCAGGGGCAAAGTTCAGTCAAAACCTGGTTGTTCAGCATTGGCCGCAATCTGCTGATTGATGAGTGGCGCCGGCAAAGGCCGCAAGCCGAGCAGGAGCTGCTGGAGCAACTGCCGGATCCGGCAGCAAAACCACTACAACAATTGCTGCAGGCCGAACAACTTGCTGATTTAGACCAGGCGATCCAACGTTTACCTGCGGTGCAACGTGAAGCTTTGCTGCTGCAACTGGAAGATTTTTCGCTGGCTCAAATCAGTGAAATTACCGGTGCCGGTGCTGAAACGGTAAAAACCCGGCTCCGGTATGCGCGGCAACAATTGCAACACTGGCTGACGCCGGCTGAGGAAGAGAGCGATGAGCACAGATAAATCAGTTCCTGTACCGCAGGAACCCGGTACCGATAGTCCGGCCGCCACGGAAAGCATTGCCGCGCAACAGCTGGACCAGGCGCTACGGCAGTGGCATCAGCACAGCAAGCAGCACCATCGGCTGGATAGTGCACAGCGTCTGGCATTGCAGCAGCTGGTATTGCAGGAAAAACCGCTACGCCGCAGCGGGCACTGGCAACGCGGTGTGCAACAAGTGGTCGCGCTGGCTGCCTGTGTTCTGGTGTTGGTGGTCTGGTTAACGCCGCCTGAGTTGATATATCAGATTGAACAGCAGCAACAAGGTTTATATACCATTCAGGTCCATCAACTGTCGCCGGCTTCTGACTTACACCAGCCTGCACCGGTGGCATCGGCGCCGACTGCTACACAACAACGACAACAGCAATATCAGCTGGTGTATCAGGATTATCTGCGCAGCCAGCAACAGGTGGCCCGCACGGTGTCAGTCTGGCGCGAGTCCACGGCAGACGGCTGGCAGTTACAGAGTTGCGATCATTTACAAGTGCAGGTGCAGGCCGATTTGTTGGCGGCGCTCAAACAGCAACAAGCGGATCAACAGCAATGGCAGATGCTGGAACAGAGTCGTTATTTGTTGCTTACCACAGGTGCGCAGGGGCAAATTCTGGCGCTGAAGCCAGCTACTGAAGCGCCGCACTGTGCGATCTAACCGCTGCCCCAACACAGGTTGGCTTGGTCGGCGCTGGCGCGGCGGGTACAATAGTGTTTTTGGCATTCGCAGCAACACTCGCAGCGTAGTAACAAAGGGGCAAAGCGCCGGTGGATTTACCTTATTTACGGCAATATCCGGAAACGATCCAGCAGCAGGTTCGGGCTTTAGTGCAGGCCGGCACTCTCGGCAGCTCATTAAAAAAACGCTATCCGGATACTGTCCACGACATTCAGTCGGATGCCCGCCTCTACGAATTTACCATGGCGCTGAAACAGCAGTTTATGCGTAGCTCAGCGCCAATCAGCAAAATCTGTTTTGACCCTAAAATTCATATCGTCAATAACGCGCTTGGGCTGCACAGCCAGGTGAGTCGGGTGCAGGGTAAAGCGCTGAAAAGCAAAAATGAAATTCGCGTAGCTAGCCTGTTAAAAACCTTGCCGATGCCACTGCTGAAAATGATTGTGGTCCATGAATTAGCGCATTTGCGGGAAAAAGATCATAACAAGGCGTTTTATCAATTGTGTCAGCATATGGAACCCCAGTATCATCAACTGGAACTTGACCTGCGGTTGTTTCTGACCTGGCAGGATCTGGCTGGAGGAGCACCGGATGCAACCAACTGAGCATATTTTCGTCTACGGCTTATTGATGTTTCCGGAGATTGTCGAAGCGATCGCCGGCGAGCGTTATCAAATGCTCGATGCCGTGTTGGCGGACCATCAGCGCCGTGGCCTCAGTCAAAGCCCGCTTGATGCACCTGTGCCTGTGTTAACCGAAGCGCCGGGGCGTGTCCAGCAGGGTAAACTGCTGCTGAATGTCGGTCCTGACGCCGTCAGAGCGCTGGATTTCTTTGAAGAAATCGATTCCGGTCATTATGTAAAAAAAGCCGTGCGGGTACAGGCAGCAGGGCAGTGGTATTCGGCATTCTGTTATGCGATTGGCCCGGCTTTAACACCTTATATTTCGGGTGACTGGCAACCGGAACTGGTCAGTGAGGCGCAAAAAGCGCATTTTATTCAGCAAGTGATCCCGCAGATGTTGCAGGCATTGGCAACAACAAAAAACTGATTTTGTTGTGACAGTGCTCTCCGGCAGGCCTGAGCTGCCCAGCTGTGACCGCGGGACAGGATATTCATCTATGTGGAAATTTACTGCAGTCGCAGGCCTGTTTTTATGGGCGGGTTCTGTGCTGGCTGCCCCTTCGATCGACGAATTCGCCAATCAGTTTCATCGCGAATTTCAGCAGAAAATGACAAAAAATCGGGTGCCCGGTGCCGTGTATGTCATTGTTAAAAATGATAAAATTGTTCGGGTTGGTGCTTACGGCGTGCGTGCCGTCGGCAGCAAAACGCCGGTCGACGCCAATACGATTTTCCGTCTGGCTTCAGTATCGAAAACCTTTGCGGGTGCATTAGCAGCACAACTGGAACATGAAGGCCGTTTTGACTGGAATGACCGCGTCACCCGCTACGTGCCGGGTTTGCAGTTCCGCAGTCAGGCGATGACGGCGCAGCTGAAAGTCGAACACTTGCTGGGCCAGAATGCCGGCTTAGTCGACAATGCGTTTGACGAGCTGATTGAAGCAGGTCAGACACCCGCACAAATCCTGCCTAAATTTCAGAATATCAACCCACGTTGTGTGCCTGGTCGTTGTTATGGCTACCAGAACGTATTATTCAGCCAGATTGAAACCGTGCTGCTGAAAACCACAGGTCTGCCTTATGAAAAGCTGATGGACCAGCGCATTTTTAAACCGTTACAAATGCACACCGCCAGTGTCGGTTATGCCGGCTTTCTGGCCAGTAAAAACCGCGCCATGCCGCATATCGGCACGCGCAAAGGCTGGGCCGAAACCAAAGTGGTGCCGACTTATTACCGGGTCAATCCGGCCGCAGGCGTCAATGCCAGCGCGATGGATATGGGCAAATGGCTGATTGCACGGCTCGGCCACCGGCCGGCGGTGCTGTCTGCAGCGGTACTCAACGATTTGCAAACGCCGCGCGTGAAAACGGCGGACAACCTGCAAGGCCGTACTTATGGGCCTTATGTCAGTACGGCGCAATATGGTCTGGGCTTGCGGATTTACCAGTTTGGTCAGCATAAAGTGTATCACCATGGCGGTCTGGTCCGCGGCTATCGCACGGACATGTCGTATTCGCCGGAAGCAGGCCTCGGCGTGGCCGTGTTGGTGAATGCCCAAACCAATGCGGTTGCTGAACTTGGCAGTTACTTCTGGCATCAAATGCTGGATACACCGGCGCAAGCCGTGCCGGTGCCGCCGAAAAAAGCCGGTAAAAAGCCGGTGAAGAAGCTGACTAAAAAGACGCAGAAACCACCGGTGAAGAAGAAACCGGCAGCGAAAAAAACAGCTCAGAAAAACGCCACAGCAAAAAAGTGACACACAGGCGCTACCACAATGGTTTGACGTAGCGCCTTCAGTCCCTTCGTCCGCGCAATACGGACCGACCTCTTTAGTCTTTCAGGTACAAGTCCAGATAAAAATCCAGCTGGATCGCCGGCAATTGCTGGCAGAGCGTCTCGCGCATCTGAGGATTGAGCTTGTAGGCCAGCGGGATCATCTCAATCAGCTGCAGCATCGCTGCTGCATCAGGCGCTTGCCACAAACTTTGCAAGCGCTCGCGGCGACAATGGCTAAAGCCTGCTTCAGTTTTCACTGTATCCGCATGCAGCCGGACTTCGTTGTAAGCTTGTTGCTTAAACTGCAGCAAATGCTCGGGTGCCGGACTTACAGTCAACAAATAGCCGCCCGGACGCAGTACCCGCGCCATTTCCACGGCATCAGAAGGGGCATAAATGCGTAACAGTGCAGCAAAAGCACCATCAGTAAACGGCAGGGCATAGCTGCTGGCGACACAACAACGGAGCTGTTTGTAGCGTTTAGCGGCGTAACGGACTGCGGTTTTGGAAATGTCGAGGCCATAAACGGTTAACCCAGGAATCGCATTAGCAAGTGCGGCACTGTAATACCCCTCACCACAACCAATATCCAGCAGCGCAGCAGGGCCCTGTTGCACCATGCTTGGTAGCACAGTAGTGAGCTGCTGATTAATCGCATTTGATAGAAACTGATAATGGCCGGCGTCCAGAAAGGCGCGGCGGGCCTGGATCATCTCGGCATTATCGCCCGGATCCAGTGACTTCTTTTGTTGCACCGGCAACAGATTGACATAACCTTCCCGCGCCATATCAAACTGGTGACCATGCTGACAACGCCAGGCGTTCGCTTGCTGGTGCAGTGTTTCAGCACAAAGGGGGCAACGATACATCTGATCTCCGGGGCTGGCGCAAAAGCGGCGATTATAGCCAAGGCCAGCGCGCCCCGCACCTTAATTCAGGATCTCGCCAGGCTGGTATTCGCGGTCATTCAGTTCAGCCATCAGCCCGGCAAAAATGTGGGTCCAGCCTTCAATTAATTGCTGTCGAAACGGCGCCCATTGACCTGATGTCTGATGACTGAGTACCAGCTCACAGCCCAAAGGATGTGATTGAAACTGCATTTGTACCATGTCGGGTTCACCCCGCCCAGGTTGGGTGCCACTGGTGGTGCAGCTGAATAACAATAAGTGTGGTTTGTGGATTTGGTGATATTCCCCGGTGTGCACCCAGGTACGGCCCTGCAGCTGTTCGGTCACGCGGAATTGATGATTGGGCGCGAGTTCGAGTTTGAGATGATGCATCCGGCCATGGGGCGTGGCAAACATCCAGCGGCCGGCCTGATGCTCGGCCAGCCAATGGTCAAACACCTGTGTTGGCGGCTGACGAAATAAATGACGCACCTGGACAAGCACCGAATCGACCATCACACCACTCCTTGTTGGCTGCAGTTCCCGGCCGCACTTGCCGGTCTGCTCAGTGTAGGAGTGGGAATGTGACTAACCCAAGTCAGGTCGATGATTTGTCACAAAAATATCAGCTATTTTTCCGTTCAATCAAGTCCCATAAGTTGCCATACAGGTCGGCAAAGACGACAACAGTGCCATAGGCTTCCACGCGTGGTTGTTCGTTAAACACGACACCAGCAGCCAGCATCCGTTGATAATCGCGTGTAAAATCATCAGTTTGCAGGAATAGCCAGACACGGCCGGCGCCCTGGCGGCCAATCAGCGCTTGTTGTTCTGTATCACTGGCGCGTGCCAATAACAAAGCCGAACCACTGTCGCCCTGCGGTGCGACTACAACCCAGCGTTTATGGCCCTGCGGGGTATCTTCAACCAGCCGGAAGCCGAGTTTCTGGCAATAAAATTCGATGGCTTCGTCATAGTCGCGGACGATCAGACTGACGAGGGCGAGTTGTTGTTGCATGATGACATTTTCCTGAAAGAGTTAATGCAATAAACCAAGGTCGATGGCTTTGAGTACTGCCTTGGTTCTGTCGCGCACGCCTAGTTTTGCCAAAATGGCCGACACCTGATTTTTCACTGTGCCTTCGGATTTAAATACGGCGGCGGCAATTTCCCGGTTACTGAAGCCGGCAGCGAGCAGTCGCAGCACTTCCAGTTCTTTGGGCGACAGATTTTCGCTGTCAGTGTGGCCGGCGTCAGCATTTCGGGCCTGCAGGATACGGTCGGTCAGCGCCGGTTGCAACAAAGTGCCGCCGGCGGCAACGGTACGGATCGCCTGCAGCAGCACATCCAGCGCCACATCTTTGAGCAGATAACCGCGGGCGCCGGCCAGCATTGCTTCCAGCACTTGTTGATGATCATCAAAAGTAGTCAGCATCAGCACCGGCACCCGCAGCTGCGCCTGTTGCAATAAGTGCAGCGCGTCAATGCCATTGACCAACGGCATGCGGATATCCATCAGCAGCACGTCTGGCTGAAACTGTTGCACCAGCGCGACCACGTCGCTGCCGTCAGCGGCCTGCGCGACGACTTCAATTTCGGCGTCCAGCTGCAATAAGCTGATGATGCCCTGACGGACTAAAGTCTGGTCGTCAATCACAATCAACCGGATGCTCATGCGTTCTCCGCCGGTAATTCAATATCGATCTGCAATTGTTGTTGCTGATTCGACAGCAGTAACTTGCCGCCGGCCTGCTCGATCCGTTCGCGCATGCCGGTCAGGCCATTGCCTTCATGAAGTGGCCAGTGTGACAGCGCCCCGTTGTCACGATAGCGAAAAAACACCTGCTGTTGATGAGTCCACACCTGCAACTGTGCCTGAGTGGCGCCACTGTGGCGGATACTATTAGTCACCGCTTCCTGACTGACGCGAAACAACAGCGCGGTCGACAGTGGGTCTGTCGGCAATCCGGGTGGAATTTGCAAATCTAACTGCAGTTGCGGCACATTTTGCGCCAGGGCTTTGAGTTGCAAAGCCAGCTGCGGCAGCGCCGGTTCACGCAGTTGTGACACTGTGTGGCGGATCTCCTGCAGCAGCTGTTTAGCTAAATCATGGCAATGATTAATTTGTCCGGTCAGCGCTTGCTGAGGCGCGCCTGGTACTGTGTCATCTGCCGCCAGCTGGCTACTTTGGTAGCCTGCCACTTGCAGCTGGATCACCAGCGCAGTCAGATGGTGGCCCAAGCTATCGTGCAGGTCGCGTGCGATGCGCAGCCGCTCTGCGTCCGCGGCCTGGATCGCCAATTGTGACTGTGCTGCCAGCAGCGCCTGATGCGTTTTTGCTAAGGCTTCGCGCGCCAGTTTTTCCTCACGCGCTTTGCTCATCGCATACATGGCAAAAAACTGAAAAGTGCCACAAACGAGCACCATCAGTCCTTCGCCAAGCTGTAAACCGTTCAGACTTTGCATGATCAGCACCGGCAATAAGGCTGGTGCAATCATCAGATATAACCAGCGTGCCGGCACAAACCAAGGCAACAGACAAACCCATAACACGCCAAGTCCGGCAGAAAAACCATTCGGTACCAGCACAGCCGTGGTGGTCATCGCTGCCCACATCAGCAACAACGCGACCGTTGGCGTGGAGTTTTCTTCACAGGACTGACAATAAAAAAACAAGCCAATAAACAGCAATAAACTGGCTGCGCACAGCAGGCTCAGCGGATGCCAGTTGCCAAAGATATGCATGGCGCCACTTTGCTGGATATAGGCAAACACCAGCCAGCTTAGTACTGCAGCCAGATTTTCTTTTTGTAGCCAGCGCGACGGTGGTACATCAGCAGGCAAGGGGACCGCAGGGTGAGTCATCAACAGCTCTTTATCAGGAAAAATTCAGCAAATGCCGCAGTATGCGCGAGGGCAGGTTCTGCCGGCAATAGGCCGGAAGTCACAGTGACGATCGTGACTTCCGGCACTGTGGCATGGCAAGCAGAACCGGCATGCTGACTACAGTGAATCCCGCAACAGCCTGGAGGGCTTATGCAAACTCTGCATCAATATTTATTAATACTGCATGTTGTCAGTGGCGTGTTGGCATTGTGCGTGTTTTGGGGGCCCATGCTGGCGAAAAAAGGCAGCCCCTGGCATGTGCGCAGTGGGCGTTGGTATAGCCAGCTGATGTATCTGATTTGCAGCGCTGGGATCCTGATGTGCGCGCTGGTGTTGACCGCGCCGCTGGTGGTGAAAGCGGCTGATTTATCGCCGGGCCAAGATCCCGCCAAGTTTGCGGCCGCTGTGCGGCAAATGTCCGGTTTTTTATTGTTGTTATGTCTGCTGGCATTGATGAATTTGCGCCAGGGATTACTGGCCCTGCAAGCCGGCCCAGCGCGTTTGTCGCTGCGGCACTGGACCCATCAGGGCTTAGTGGTTCTGACTCTGCTTTGTGCGTTCTGGACTTTGTGGCAGGCGGTGCCACGTCAGTTTGTGTTAGGGCAGATCTTTGGTGGTATAGCGCTGTTTAGCAGTGTTGGTTGTCTGCGGTACATCCATCGCGCCAGCGTTGAGCGCTCAGATCTGTTAAAAGAACATATCGGTAATATGCTGGCGTCTGCGATTGCTGTATTTACCGCGTTTTTTGCCTTCGGCGGCCGCAAAGTGCTGGATCTTGGCCCGGAGTTGCAATTGCTGAGCTGGATCCTGCCGTCAGTGTTGGGGATTGGCGCCACGCTTTGGTACAACCGGCGTTATGTAAAAGGTCGGGCGGGCCTCAAGACGGCAGCAGCGCGCTGAGATATACTGTGCCCGTTTTTATCAGCGGGGATGTGGAATGTCGGATAGTTTAGAACTCTGGTCGATGGATGAACTTTGTGATCATGCCTTTGCCATTTTTGAAGAACTGGCCAGTGAGAATCTGAGTCCTGAGGACTATGCGCTGTACCAGCAACAGTATGAAACGCTGGCTTATGTTGACCTGGTCCCTGCCGGCGAAGACTGGCTGGAACTGATTGGTGCCGAGTTAGATGCCGAACTGCATCTGGAAGCGCTGATCGGCCTGAGCGGCATTGATGGCGCCCCTGATCTGGTATTAGCGCGCATTTTGCTAAGCCGGGAAAAACACGACTCGCTGTGCCATGCCCAGTGGCGTGGACAATAAGTGGCGTGGGCAATAAGCGGCGCGGGCAATAAGCAGCGTGTGCAAAAAGCGGTCGTGACGGAGAAGCAATGACAATCATTACCACATTGATCCCGGCATCACAGCAAACCGTGACGCAATGGGCTGGTGGTGAAACCAGGCAGTTGGCCATAGCGCCTGCCGGTGCCACCGTTGCTGCCCGTGATTTTCACTGGCGTTTTAGCACGGCAACTGTGTTGCAATCCGGCCCCTTTACTACTTTTGATGGCTACAACCGTTATCTGGCGATACGCAGTGGCGCCGGCCTTGAGCTGGCGGTGACAGCGCCGGGGGCGCCCCAGCAGCGGATGCAGCTGACCAGCCCGCAGCATCAGGCCTGTTTTGCCGGTGCTGCAGATACTGCGGCGGAGCTGCTTGATGGTCCGGTGCGTGATATCAATCTGATGTTGTCTGCCGGCTTACAAGGCGGGTTGCGTGCACTGCAACTTTTCGCGCAACAACCTATGGCATTGACTTGTGTGACCAACGCCAGTTGGCTGCTTTATGCTGATGGTCTGCCTGCAGGTCAGCACATTCAGGTACAAAGCGGAGCGCAGCACTGGCTGTTAGTTGCCGGTGATGTGCTGATCTTACCTTTGGCAAACTGCACTTTATCAGCAGCTGTTGATTGCAACTTGGTCGCGGCCTGGATCGCGCCCACAACATAAAGTCAGCTGGTTTTTACTGCTGTAAGAATGAATTGTCTATCGGTGGCAGAATCTACTGGTACTCAGACGCTATTTTTGGCAAGCTCAGGTGCATGCTTATCTTGGGAATGCCGGCATGTTGCAGATCCGCGCTCTTTCTTTTTTAAAATTGTTTATTCACAGCGCTGCTCGTTTGCCAGGCAAGTATTGGCGGACGCCTCTGTTCATCGCTGGACTCTCAGTTGGACTTGCGGCTGCAGCGCCGGCAGAAGCCGCTGATCCGTTAGCAAATCCGACAGCCAAAATTACTGCGCAGGCAGAGGCAAAACCCGCTTCGAATCCAGTGTTGCTGGCGCCCGTATTGCGATTGCCCGTACCGTCTGAAATCTCGCTCGGTGAGGACAACTTTAGACGATGGCAACAACAAGCAAAGGCTCTGCTCAACAATGCCTTGTTGTTGCCAGCGGCAGATCCAGCCTTGATCGCGGCAGCAACACGGATCAATCCTCAAGACAAAACCAGCTCTGAACAGTGGCGACTGCAGCTATGGCAGCCGCTGGATTTGTATCTGTACAAACCGGTCACCCTGCGCCAGGACGCGGTGAATGCGGTGATCCTGTTACATGATCATGGCGCCGAGTTTCGCATTGGCAAAGACAAATGGCTGCCGCCCGGGCTAAGCGACCAGCCTGAACTGGTAAGCCAGTGGCAGCAGAAGTATTTTGATGGTGTCGCTATTGCTGAACTGTTGCGGGCGCAGGGATATCTGGTATTGCTGGCGGATGCGCCGGGTTTTGGTGCGCGTGGCCCGCTGCAATACAGTGAGCAGCAACAGCTCGCTGCGAATCTGCAGGCCCAGGGCTTGAGTCTGGCAGGCCTGATGGCGCGGGAAGATGAAGCGGCAGCAGCATTTCTGGCACGGCAACCTGGAGTGAACGGCATCGCTGCGGTTGGGTTTTCAATGGGCGGGTTTCGCGCCTGGCAGCTGGCAGCTTTGTCTGCGGATGTGGATGCGGCAGTCAGTGTTGGTTGGTTCAACAGCCTGCGGTTTTTGCGGGAACCAGACAATAACTTCAGCCGTGGTCAAACTGCTTTTTACCTGATCCACCCGGGGCTGTACCGGCAATTAGATTTAACGGATATCGCCGCGCTTAGCGCGCCAAAACCGCTATTGTTTCTGCACGGAACTGAAGATCCGCTGATGCCGCTGCATCAGGTCGAACTGGCATTTAAACGCATTCAGCTGCGTTACCGGCAGTGCGGGGCATCAGGCCCTATGCTGCGAGTGGCAAAGGGGCAGGGTCATCGGTTTGGCCAGTCCTTGCAACAACAGATGCTGCAATGGCTGGCTGATCTTCAGTTACCCGTGGCAGGCTGTAACAATTGATCAAGCTGCCAGGCCAGCCGCACCGCGGCCTGTAGCAGGCGTTGTTCGATCACCGGACCGTCCCGGTCCAGCTCTGGCTGGCTGAATAACATGCCCGGTTTGTAGTCCCGGTAGATACGCCGGGTCTGGTCCAGTGATTGCTGCGCCCAGACCAGCGGCTGACCGCTTTGCCAGCGCCGCACTGTCGCCGGTTGTAACTGCGCCAGTTTGTTTACCGCCAGTTGCGGATGTTCCGGATAGCCGAGACTTTTCAGCATTTCACTGTCCCAAACACTATGCAGATTCCAGGGCTGGCCAAAATAATACAAGGCTGTTTTCCCGCCTCCCAGGTCGTCGGCATAACTGACGTGCAATGGCTGATGCAAGTCAGCGATAAAATGACTGTAAAACAACAAGGCTTCCGCCCGTTGCCGGGTTTGTCCACCTTGTTTTAACAATGCGCCATAGTGCTGTATTGCGCTCAACAGACAACCTTTGGCGGCACAATCTGTTGGTTTGACCTGTTGTTGCTGGCGTGGCACATTCAGATAATGATGCGGCGCCGTGAACTGATAAGCTGCTTCGCTGCGCATTTCGTCTGGCCAGACACAGCCTCTGGCAAACTGTTGCTCCGGGCCAATCGCCAGCAAAGCATCAATCTGTTGTTGTGTGGCGGGTTTCACCAACTGATAGGCTAGCGAGCAGATCTGTTGATGGCCGATGGCGCCAAATGCCAATGCTTTAGCCGGTAGCCACAGCAGGAATGCCCCAACGAATAGGGTGAACCGCATTATTCCTCCACCAGCTGCTGAACTGTCCACTGCACCTTGGAGCCCAGCAGCGGTGCGATTTCGCTCAGCGCCTCACGCATGTCATTGGCCAGCGTATACGGCGGGTTGATCACCAGCATGCCACTGCCAGTCATGCCAAAACCGCTGCTGTCCGGCAGCGGGCACAGTTCAATGCGTAATTGATTGCGGATGCCGGTTCCGACAATCGCATCAATGACGGCTTCAATACTGGCGCGTTCAATCACCGGATACCAGATGGCAAAAGTCCCTTGCGGAAAACGCTGTACCGGTTGCTGCAGGCCTTTGACCAAATCCTGATATTCGGTTTTCAGCTCATAGGGTGGGTCAATCAGTACCAGACCGCGTTTGTGCAGCGGCGGTAACATGGCGCGAAGGCCGGCGTAGGCGTCCATCTTTTCAATGCGGCAATGCCGGCGGCCCTGAAACTGAGTTTCTAACAGCGGGAAATCCGCCGGATGCAATTCAGTTGCCTGAATGCTGTCACCGTCACGTAGTAACAGCCGGGCGATACCGGGTGACCCCGGATAAAACTGCAGCTGACCATCAGGGTTCAGTTCACGCACCAGCTCCAGATAGGTCTGTACTGCGCTATTGTGGGCCTGATGGTGGAACAGCTTGCCAATGCCGGTTTGGTATTCACTGGTTTTGAGCGCCTGCGCGCTGTCGAGACTATATAAACCGGCACCGGCGTGGGTGTCGTGGTAGCAAAACGGTTTATCTTTTTTCATTAAATACATCAGGATAGCGACTTCTACCAGATGCTTGATCACGTCGGCGTGATTGCCGGCATGAAAACTGTGACGGTAACTGAGCATATATATTCCGAAACGGCGCAAATTGGCGCCAGCTTACTGCAGCCAATAACAAACTCAAGTCTTTCTTCGATACGGCGGGTTTTTGCGTTAAACTGAAAGCTTTTCCGGCCTGCAGGCCCGTCAGATACAGGATCTTTTATCGTGGCATATCCGCCGAAAAAACCGAGCCAAACCTCATCTTCCCGACCGCCCCGTCAACGCGATAGCGACGGCGCTTTATTGCAAAAACCATGGAAAGGCGCTGCCGGTAAAAATACTGACGCAAAGCCCGCTCAGCCGCGTCAGCACAGTGGCCGCCGGCCGGAGCGCGCAGAAGGAGCAGCCACCGAGCGCGCCGCCAAAGTTGCAGTGCCGGCAAAAGCCGTTTCACCATCGCAGCTGAAACAACAAGGCCAGCATGAAAGCCGGGTGCTCGGCGAAAATGCCTGCCGTGTCTGTTTTAATGAGCGGCCGGATGCGGTGATCAAGATGTACCTGCATGCCGACTATGCACCGCGTTTTGCCGACGTGATGAAATACCTGGCGGCAAACAAACGGGCTTATCACATCGTCGACAATACTGAATTAGAGAAAGTCAGTGGCAGTCAGCACCACGGTGGCGTGATCTTCGTGGTGAAAAAGCGCGAATCTCTTTCAGTTGCAAGCTATCTGACTTTGCACCGGAAAAAAACGCAGGATTGTTTGTTGGCGCTGGATGGGGTCGGCAATCCACATAACCTCGGCGCAATCGCCCGCAGCTGCGCCCATTTTGGCGTCAGTGGCATTATTCTGACCGCACCAGAAGCATTGCAATCCGGCGCAGCAGCACGCACTGCCGAAGGCGGCCTGGAGTTTGTTGAAGCGCTGCAAACCGACCATCTGCCACTGGCACTGAAACTTTGTAAAGAAGCAGGTTATACGCTGATCACAACGTCAAGCCATGCCGGGGTGTCGTTGTACAACAGCCAGTTGCCGAAAAAAGTGGTGGTGGTATTTGGCGAGGAGATGCAAGGTGTGTCAAAAACGGTCGCGAACAGTGCCGAAATTGCCTTGCAGATCCCGGGTACCGGCAAGGTTGAATCACTGAATGTCAGTGTGGCAGCTAGTTTGATCCTCGGCGAATGGTATCGTCAGCAGCAATAGATCCAGCTGGTTTGTGATGATGGAGCTGCCTGACAATTCCCTGATCAGCGGCTATAAATGAAACAACTCCGCTGAGCGGCAGCGGAGCTTGTTTGCAGGAGACTTTATGCTCGACCAGACGGCCTTGTTACTGCTGATTAAAGCATTTAAAGATCAACAAATCTCGGCGGAGGCGTTTTACCGTCAGCTGACCGAAACCATCACCAAACAACTGCATTGTTCCCGCGCCAGCTTGTGGCTTTATTCCGACGCACTGCTCAGCGAAATTATCGCCGTCGACTTGTACGACAGTAACGAGGATGCCCATTATCAGGGCATTGCACTGCATGAAGATGATTTTGCACCTTATTTTGAGGCTATGCGCAATAACGGTGGTATCAATGCGCCCGATGCCGCTACCCATCCGGCGACTTCCTGTTTTAACGACGCTTATTTTGAACCCAATGACATTCTGTCGTTGCTCGATGTTGGCATCCGCTACAATGGCCAGTTGGTTGGTGTGTTTTGTTGTGAACAGGTGGGCAGTATTATGAAATGGGATGCCAGCCAGATCACTTTCCTGGAGCAGGCCGGCAAACTGATCACTTTTGCGTTAAAACCATTATTGCAGGAAAAATTTGCCGCGCTGTTTTAACCATTGCCGCGCTGAAAAACAAAACGGGGCAGAAGCCCCGTTGTATTTCGCGACGCACAGGCTTTTATCATTCGCGCATATGGTCATCCGGGACAGTGATCCGGCCTGAGATCTGCTGGTAACTCAGTTCGCCCGAACCATCATCATCCACGGTCAGGCCACCGGCCTGAGCAACCCGAATATCGCCCGAGCCATCTTCGATAGTGACGGTGCCCTGGACCTGACTAATTTCGACATCGCCTGAGCCATCCGTCAAAGTCAGCGTGCCGCCGATCTGGCTGGCGTTGATATCGCCAGATCCATCATCAATACTGACGTTGCCAGTCGTTTGCGCCAACGACAAATTACCCGAACCATCTTCAATCGTGACCTGACGACCGCCAGCAACTTGCAGATTACCGGAACCATCCGAAATCAGCAGGTCACCGGTTAAGCCTTCAACCCGCGTATCGCCTGAACCGTCTTCCAGTTTCAGCGCAAAACGTTCCGGCACCCGAACCACTAAATCGACCGAAGCGTTATCAACATAACCAAAGGACACTTGTTCTTTATTGCGGGCAATCAGCACTGCAGCATTGCCTTTGGCTTCCAGTGTCAATTCCAATTGGTCGATGTTATCAAAATTGATGCGTGCTTCGACTTCAATCTGCTCACGACCTTTTTCACCAATAATATGCAGATCGCCGGCTTCTGTCTCGGCAACCAGTTGTTGCAGGTTATTGGCATTGAGTTGTAACTGACGGTTCTGAATATGGGCAGGCTCGTTCGCGCCGACATGGATCACACAGGCATTTAATAAGGTTAACGAACAAATGAGTGGAACAATCTTTTTCATGACACATCCTTTTTAGTGAGAGTACAGACTCGTGGGCAAAAGCTATACCATATAAAATATTTAATAAAATCAATATTATGTAGAAATAGGTGCCATGGGTCACTGTGTGTTTCACCAAAATTTAGCCAAATTGGTGATGGACTGCATGGGTTCTTAAAGTGATAGTCGCGGCAGCGCTTTGAATGGTTTAAATCAGCTGCAAATAAAATGGCTGTAGATATTTAAAGCGTGGCGGACTGTTGCTGATAACGACGAAGCAGGATATCCACACGCTGTAAATAAGCGCGGGTTTCGGCATATGGTGGTACCCCAGCATGGCGGCTGACGGCGCCGGGGCCGGCATTATAAGCCGCCAGTGCCAGACGGCGGTTGCCACTAAACTGCTGCAATAAGCTGGCGAGGTAAGCTGCACCGCCCTGGATGTTTTGCTGCGGCAACCAGACATCACCGACCCCCAGCTCTTTCGCGGTGTCCGGCATCAATTGCATCAACCCCTGCGCACCCGCTTTTGAATAGGCTCTTGGATTAAAACCGGATTCTGCATGGATCACCGCGCGAAGCAGACTGGGTTCAAGCTGATACTGCCGGGCTGCAGTCTGAATTTCCTGATGATACTGCTGTAAAAACAATGGGGTCGTATGAAAGTTAACACTGGATGTGACGCCACAGGCGAAGCAGTCGTAGCGTAATACTTTAAAAGGACTGTCAGCGGGTGGTTTATCGCTAAAAGCGACAACACCATTTGGCTGAGTGTATTGATATACCTTTAACTGCTTGCTGTGAGCCGGTACGCAGGATAACAAAAGCAGGCAGGCGAGGGCGCCTGCTGCTTTTATCAGAACGTTTTGTTTCATTCGATCTAGCGACGGAACGAGAAAACAGAGCGGAAACCGCCACCAGCAGAAGATCCGCTGCGTTTCTCCGCGCGCCGGCGCCGTAACCAGGAATGCAGTTCCTGTTTTTTCGTTTCCAGCCAGTCAGCCTTGCTGATCTGAGCGTCCGGGCCACGGCGTTCGATTTCATTGGCACGGAAAGTACAAAATTCGGTATAGGCTTCAAAATCATCCGCCAGCGACTGCACAACCAGTTCGATCATGATGGCATCATCGAGGAAACCCAGAACTGGCAGGTGGTCTGCAATTAAATCTTCCGGTTTGGTGAAGTAGGCCAGTGCAGACAGCACATCCAGCTTCTCTTCTTCGGTCAGATCCCAATCGGCGTCTTCGACCATCGCCACCAGTGTTTCCAGTTTTTTCAGCCGGACCGACACAAATTCTGGCACCTGATTTTGTACTTCACCGGCCAGTGCTTTAGCGGCGTTCAGGATCTCTTCACTGTTGTGATGACTGACCACACGCTCAGTTTTTTGCATTAATTGACGGAAGTAATCTAAATCCTGCTCTTGCAGGTCAAAGCTGATGGTCAGTGCCATGGTCGTTCCCTTGTTTTTTTGGTCGGAGTTACAGTATAGAAAGCAGACTTCGCAGCGACAAGCCAAGTCAGCCCGGCTGATTATTGCGCTAAAAATTACATCAATTCAACAAAATAAATACGCGACGCTCTGTAAGGGCGGCTATCATGGGCTTTTGCCGAAGTTCAGGAGTTTCAGATGCAAAATCAATCGCTTGCCCAAGCAGTGGGTCCTAACTTTTCAATAGCCGCGATGCAACAGGCGCAGACGCAAGCGTTGTTGGTGCTGCAGCAGCTTGCCGGCCAAATGCAGCCTGGCATGACTGAGCAACAAGCCTGCACACTGGCGCAGCAATTATTGCAACAAGCCGGTGCTGAGCAGCACTGGCACCCGCCTATTGTCAGATTTGGTCACAATACTGCGAAAATTTATAGCGAAGCGTCCGATGCTACAGTGTTGTTGCAGGCCGAGGATATCTTTTTTGTCGATATCGGGCCGGTGTTTGCCGGTCATGAAGCCGATGTCGGCGCCACCTTTTGTCTGGGGCAAAATCCGCTGCATCATAAAGTACAACAAGCTGTACATCAGGTGTTTGACCAGGTTGCAGCTCACTGGCGTCAGACCGGCTGTTCTGGCGAGGCGTTGTATCAGTTCGCTGCAGATGCGGCCGCACAATATGGCATGCAGCTAAACCATCAAATCAAAGGCCACCGGGTCGGTGATTTTCCGCATAAGTTGTATGCCAGCGGTCAGCTGGGGGGTTGTGACGGCGAAGTCCGCAGTGGTATTTGGGTGTTAGAGATCCAACTGCTGGATCCAGCCACCGGCTTAGGTGGTTTTGTTGAGCAAGTGTTGTTTTAACTGCGCTTACTTATGATTGTTCCTGTGGCAGGTTGATGCCACGGAAGCGCTGGATCCCTAGCTGCTGCATCAGTTTGTACAGGGCCTGCCGTAACGTCTGATTTTGTGGGTCGTAGCGGCAGGCTCGACGCAGCATTTTGGCCGCGGCCAGCAGATTTTGTTGTTGTAGATATCGGTTGGCCATTTGTTGATAGGCGACCGCTCTGATTGCGGCTGGATAAACCAAATCGAAAGCGTGCTGGTGTAAACAGCCAATAAATACCCGATGGCAGTTGTCCAGCATCGACTGGATTTGGTTGTCCGCGTAAAACAGCAAATCGGCGGCCAATTGGGTTTGCTGCAGACTACTAAATACCAGTGCCGCATGGCACAGCACGTAGGCCGGTTGTTGTTGCCATTGCACTTCGCGTAAATGATCCTGGATTAACTGCAGCGCTTTTTCGGTACTGTCGCGGAATTGCCAGACATGCGCTTCCAGTAAACACACCGACACAGCAAACACAGTCGCAGTTTTGTCTTGCCGAATTTGTGTCTGTAGCTGTTCCAGCTGACTTAACAAGGCCGGATGCTGCTCGGCGGCGCTGTGTTGCAGCCGCCATAAAACGGCCCGCGTCTGTGCGATACTGAGCTGGACATATAATTCCCCCCGCACTGCTAACCTGCGTTTACGCTCAATAAAATCCTGCGCCCGTTCAAATTCGCCTGCCAGCATCATCACCAGGTGGGCGAGGCGCACTAAATTACTCGACATGCCAACCGCCGGAATCTGATTCACCACCTGCAGTGCTGCGGCATAATCGCGCTCCTGCAACGCAAGATAGATCAACCAGAGTTCGCGTCGTTGCATGTAACGGGCGAGTTCTTCTGAACTGTCTGTCAGAAAAGCCTGACAGGCTGCTATATCGCCACGCTCATATCGGACGCGGAACAGTGCCCACAATGCCCAGCCTTGTTGTTCCGCAATAGGGGTTTTCAGCAGCGGAACGACGGCATCAAACTTGTGTAAGTCCAGCATCAATTGGACCCGCAGGCGTTGTAATATCTGTTCAAGGCCGGGTGGTAATGGCTGGCTTTGGGTGTGTAATAACAGTTTCAGACAATCGGCATAGCGGCCAAGCCCAGCCAGTGTCAATAATGGTCGCAGCTGCGGGGAATACAGCACATGCTGTTTCAGCTCTTGATCTAAAGTGACCTTATTAAATGGCCGTTCCAGATAACTGATTAAATGATATGGATATTCAATGGCATATTGCGCCCGGTCATTTTGTTGTGCCATCAGGACCAGCCGGGTCCGGTTTGGCAGGATACCGTGCTGGATCAGCTGGTCGACAATCTCACCCCCGGTCAAATGGGTGTCGACGGCGTAATCAAGAAAAATAATATCGACATTGACCGGCGTCTCCCGGGCCAGCAACTCGTCGATTTGCCGCGCGGTTTCAATCTTACGGATCCCCAGATTCAGCAGCATTTGTTTAAACAAATGCAATAAATCAGGGTCTGCTTCTATCAGCAGCACCTGCAGGTCGAACAATTTGCTTAAATCGAGTTTAAATTGGTTCATTGGCTGGTTGATGTCTGCCGGAACACCGGAAAAATCACGCTTAATCAAGGTGTAACATTCAAGCAGCTTAGACGGCACTCTCTGATGTTGCAATGTGCCGGCCGAACTTGCCTGCTTGCTGAGTTTGTTGGTTTTTTGCAAAAAACTCTATTGTGTTCTGCGACTTGCGCCCCCATTTCCGATGCAGCAGTAATTGTTGCCGGATAGGGCTGTCAGACGGACAAAATGCGTGTTTTTCATCGTTAAAATAGATTAGATGAATTCATTTTATTCGTTATACGCAATTGTCACACTGGACTACTATGCTTGCAACGCCACAGCTTTTGTAGACAAAGCATTCATATTAACCACAACATGGAGAACGACAAATGTCGATTATCAACAGCAAAATCAAGCCATTTAATGCTCAGGCTTTCCATCAGGGTAAATTTGTTTCTGTATCTGATCAGGACCTGATCGGCAAATGGTCTGTCGTTGTGTTCTACCCGGCTGACTTCACGTTCGTCTGCCCAACTGAATTAGGTGACCTGGCTGATTTCTACCCGAAATTCCAGGAAATCGGTGTTGAAGTGTACTCAGTGTCAACTGACACGCACTTCACACACAAAGCGTGGCATGACGCTTCTGAAACCATCAAAAAAATCAACTACCCGATGGTGGCTGACCCAACAGGTACTATCACCCGTAACTTTGATGTGATGATTGAAGAAGAAGGTCTGGCACTGCGTGGTACTTTCGTGATCAACCCGGAAGGTGTGGTGAAAGTTGCTGAGATCCACGATCTGGGTATCGGTCGTTCAGCTGCTGAACTGTTCCGTAAAGTGCAGGCTGCACAATACGTTGCAAACCATGACGGCGAAGTATGTCCGGCAAAATGGACTCCAGGTGAGAAAACTCTGGCGCCATCATTGGACCTGGTTGGTAAAATCTAACTAAGCCTCATTTAAGGCATTGAATAATAACAGCCGGACTTTGTCCGGCTGTTTTGTTTTTGGCTGGTCCGAATGCAGTCAGTGTGCAATTGCAATCGATAAAACAAATTGAATGAATCCGTTTAATTCGTTTTATAAGATTGGTGATTTTGCCTAAGATAGCTTTATCAAACAGAAACCCAGTTGCCGGTCAATTGAAAAACGGGCAACACCCAGCTTTCGCCATGAAGAGGAACTCAGCATGTTAGACAACAATTTAAAATCAGCATTAAAAGGCTACCTGCAACACCTGAAGACACCAGTGGAACTGGCGTTGGCAGTTGATCAAAGCGAAAAAGGCTTAGAGTTAAAAGCACTGGTTGATGATATCGCCAGTCTGTCGGAATTGATTGTCGTCACGCAAAACCAAAACGCGAGCCGTGTGCCTTCGATGCAGGTGCGTTCACAGGCTAAAGGCACAGTGATGACCTTTGCCGGTGTGCCAATGGGCCACGAATTTACATCACTGGTGCTGGCGCTGTTGCACTCCGGTGGCCATACCATCAAAGAAGAAGTTGCGGTATTAGAGCAGATCGCGGCGCTGCCAGGTCAGCTGAATTTTGAAGTCTACGTATCGCTGAGCTGCCAGACCTGTCCGGAAGTGGTACAGGCGCTGAATCTGCTGGCGGCCGTCAACCCAAATATCACCACGACTATGGTGGATGGTGCTGTGTTCCCGCAAGAAGTGGCCAATCGCAACATCATGGCGGTGCCAACGGTGTATTTAAACGGCGAACAGTTCTCGCAGGGCGCCATCAGCCTTGGCAATATTCTGAACAAAGTCGATGCGTCTGCAGCAACCCGTCAGGCCGAAGCACTGGCGAAAAAAGATAATTTTGATGTACTGGTCGTCGGCGGTGGCCCTGCAGGCTCTGCGGCAGCGATTTATGCAGCGCGCAAAGGCCTGAATACCGGTGTAGTTGCAGAACGTTTTGGTGGCCAGGTTGCTGATACTGTCGGTATTGAGAACTTTATTTCAGTCAAAGAAACTGAAGGGCCGAAGCTGGTGGCGAACTTAGAAGCCCATGTGCGTCAGTATGAAGTCGACATTATGCACAGCCAGAAAGCGGTGAAGTTGTCGCAAAACGAACTGTTTGAACTGGAACTGGCAAACGGCGCCGTATTAAAAGCCAAAACCGTGATCCTGTCGACCGGCGCGCGCTGGAGAGAGATGAACGTGCCGGGTGAAAAAGAGTATCGCGGTCGTGGCGTGGCTTATTGCCCGCACTGTGACGGCCCGCTGTTTAAAGGTAAACGCGTCGCTGTCATTGGTGGCGGTAACTCCGGCATTGAAGCGGCGATTGACCTGGCAGGTATTGTTGAGCATGTCACAGTGCTGGAATTCGACAGCAAATTGCGGGCCGACGCTGTACTGGTGAAAAAAGCCCAGTCGATGGGCAATATCGACATCATGTTAAATGCACAAAGCACAGAAGTGCTGGGCGATGGCAGCAAAGTGACCGGCATCAACTACACAGATCGCGTCACCGGCGAAGCGAAGCATGTGGCCTTAGCTGGTATCTTCGTACAAATCGGTCTGGTGCCTAATACTGAATGGCTGCGCGGTACGCTGGAGCTGACCAATCGCGGTGAAATCATCGTCGACAGCCATGGCCAGACGTCAATGAAAGGGGTGTTTGCCGCCGGTGATGCGACCAATACACCGTTTAAACAAATCATCATCGCGATGGGATCTGGCGCGACCGCATCATTGGGTGCCTTCGATTACCTGATCCGGAACTCTTAATTAAGTAAGGTGTTCCTCAGCACTATCAGCAATCAGTGTCACCCCTGATTGCTGAGTTCCCTGCACCGCAGCTAAGCTGCGTTTTTTTTAAGCCGGGATCTGCAACTGGATCTGTTCAGTCACCTGCGCTGGCATCAACTCCCGCCACCAGGCATGGTGCAGGGCAGGGGCGAAGCTCAGCTGCGACAAATCGACTGACGCACCAAATAACGGCGTCACCAGCTGCGCCTGATAGGCATCTGCCGCAGCAGCTAATCGTTCCAGCGGCTCGTACCAGGCATGCATGGCAAGGTCAAAACTACTGTTATGAATGGGAATCAGGTAAGCGGCCTGCAGATCCAGATGCGCGCGCAGGCTTTGCTCCGGTTGCATATGAATATCAGCCCAGAGTTCGTCGTAAGCGCCGGTTTCAACCATAGCGACGTCAATAGGGCCAAAACGCCGGCCTATCTCGGCAAAGCCACTGAAATAACCACTGTCACCGCTGAAGAACAGTCGTTTCTGGCTGGACTCAATGACAAAAGAAGCCCACAGCGTCTGGTTTTTGTCGTTTATACCGCGACCTGAAAAATGCTGCGCTGGAGTCGCGTGGACGGTTAAGCCGGCAAATTCCGTCTGTTGCCACCAGTCCAGTACTGTGATCATATCGTTTGGCACACCAAAACGACGTAAATGGGCATCAACACCAAGCGGCACAATAAAGCGGCGGGTTTTGCTGATTAAAGCGCGGACGGCATGTTTATCCAGATGATCATAATGATCGTGTGAGATCAACACTGCGCTGAGTTGCGGTAACTCATCCAGTTGCAGTGGTAGGGCGTGAAAACGTTTTGGCCCGAGCCATTGCAGTGGCGACGCGCGTTTGCTGAACACCGGATCTAACAACAGATACTGTCCATCGAGGCGCAGCAATACAGAGCTGTGGCTAATTTTCAGCAGCATGTCATGGCTGCCAGATAGATCCGCAGCTTGTACCGGGATGCTTTGGCGGGGTGTTTTGTCAGCCACTTTTTGCGTCAGATAACGCCAGATGATCTGGCCCAGTGCAGCACTGCCATCCAGAGTTTTAGCGCCATTCCGAAATCTGCGGCGCGCTGGTGCTGGCGTTGTGCCTGGTCGTAAAAAAACACAAGGTTTATCGGCGATGCTCATCCTGGGCTCCTACTGTGAGTGGCTGGCGTGGACTTGATAAAAGTAAACTACACGGTGTAGTTTAATGTTAAAATAGCAAAAGTAAACTCCTTAGTGTAAAATTTTCTGCAAGAGTGTGATGCTGTGGCCAGTTGCAGTTGCGGTAATGAAGTTGAATAAGAGGGTAATGATGGAACCTGTAGGTCGTTCAGCGCAGAAGCGTCAGGCGGTGGTAAATGCTGCATTGGCAGAATTTAAAGACAAAGGTTTTGTCGGTGCCAGCATGGACGCGATTGCCGAGCGCGCGCAGGTCTCCAAACGCACCGTGTATAACCATTTTGCCAGCAAAGAGCTGTTATTCAATGAAGTAACCAGCTCATTTTGGGTACGCAGTAAACAAGCGGCCAGCCTGCAATTTGACGCCAGTCGCCCAGTTGAAGAGCAACTGCTGCAAATTGCCCGTTCAGTCTGGACTGTGTATCAGAGTGAAGAGTTGATCGAACAGGCGCGGATTGTCTTAGCGGAACTGATCCGACAGCCCGAGTTGGTGGAGCAGGCGTTAGCGCAGGTCAATGATCAGGAATGCGGTCTCTTACCATTTTTACAGCAAGCGGTCAGCGCCGGTGTTTTACAAATCCCGGATATCAAAATCGCTGAAACTCAGTTTTGGGGACTAATGAAGAGTTTTGCTTTTTGGCCGGCAGTGTTCCGCTTTCATGATTTTTCTGCTCAGGCAGACCAGGTGCTTAACAGCAATGTGCAGATGTTTGTCAGACAATATTTACCCGGCTGAAATCCGCTTTTAAGGTTCCAGGCTTAGCATCGGGTTTGGCGTCATTGCAGTCAGATCCGGCAACTTAAACTGGGTCTGCAGTTGTTGAAATAACGCCGGTCGATATTGCTGCAGACGTTTTAAGCGTGACAAGTGCGACGGGCGCAACCTTTCAGTTTCCTGCAGAATATAAAACAGTGCCGGATGCAGTTTTTGCTGCAGGTAACTGGCATCCAAAGCCAAATCCAGCGCATCCGGGCCTAACGGATTTTGTTGCAGCGGTACTTTAGCGTTAATCAATAAACTCACCGCCTCAGTGCTGTCGGCAAAGGCCAGCGGGTATAAATTGCGGCCTCTGGTGTCGGTGATCCCGAGGTCAAAACCGTTTTGCTGCATAACCTGCCAGTGTTTGGTGCCTTCATAAGTTAGTAGGTTCTCAAGCGTACTGACCGCCAGACCATTTGGCCAGTGCTTCGCCCACTGCGGTTGCATCGACAACACAAGCAGTAAATCAGCGGCTTGCTTAGGGTCTGGATTATTCTCGATGGCTTTGACAAATTCAGCTTCGGTGCTGGGCACATCACCATAGGATGTTGCCAATCCCGTATCCTGCTGTTGCCAGTAAAACGCCAATAACGCCGGGTCTTGTTGATGCAACAGCTGTGGCAGTTCGCCGGTGCTATGTTGTTGCGTCAGTTTGTCCAATTGGAAAAGCAGCTCGTGCTCAGACCATAAGCCTTGTGCTGTCAGTTCAGTATTCTGCTCTGCCAGACAAGCCGCTTTGATTCGCTGTTGCTCCAGGCCCAGCTGTTGATATTGCATTAGTAAAGCTCTGAGCGGCTCAGGCGCAGTCAGGCTTTGCAGCGGTAACAGCTGCTGGGCCTGGGCAAGATTAATGAGGTCTTCGTCGTAGCTGATAAATCTTGGTTCAACCACAGCAGATACCTGCAGAAAAACCTTGCCGTTTTTCATTGTGTTCAGTTTCCCATGCAGCGGATAACCGAGAGTTTGCAGGAATTGGATCGTTGCTTGTTGGCGTTGCCGGCGCTCAGCCTCGTCCCAGCCTTTTTTTCGCCAGGTACTGCTAAAAGCAAGATCCATCGCACTGAACAGTCCATCCTGACGGCTTGGCAGCACTTGATAACGCGCGAGCAGTGGTAGCAAGTCGTCTCTGAAGTGATACACCGCCAGATCGGCCAGGTTCAGCAGGTTGTGCCGGCTTTGCAGATCATCTGTTTGTTGCAGTAGCTGTTCTAACTGTTGGGTGTTGAGGAGTTCACCCAGCAGCATACTGTAGTCTCGTGGTAAAAAACGCAGGCCAGTCAAAGCCTCGTCAAATTGGCGTTGTCTCAGTGCCAGTAACAGTAAGGTGGTTTTTGGCTGAAAATCATCCAACCGGCCTGAAGGTTCCAGATATACCAGTTCGATTTCAGGGGCTGTGCGCAGATAGTCGATTTTCTCCGCAGGGGCAAACCGCCTCAAACCCTCGAAAAAATCACTGTATGCTTTTTGTCGAAACACATACTTAATCAAGCTACCTTCATAACGACTCAACGCATCCAGCAATTCAAACTGCAGTTCAGCCTGACGTTGGCTTAGTGCTTTGTCTGGTGACGATCGGTCGCGCAGCATCAGTAATAACTGCTCAGGGCTGTCGCCTTGTTGTAGTCGGTTAAACAAATACTGACGAATGGCGGTTCGTTCTGGTCTGTCGATCCAGTCCTCATCAGGCAGTACTTGCTGGCAGGCGGCGGGTTGTTTTGGTGGTTTGGCATCTGCAGCGGCTGTGATGTCTTTGTCGATGGTCGAAGCGCCGCTCGATTGTTGCTGGAATGGTGTTTGATAGGGAGTCTGCGTCGTCTGGCTGGGCTGGTGCCACAACCACCAACCCAGCAATATCACAGCAGCGCCAATCAGTATCAGCGAACGCTTGAACATTTAGTTTTTGATAAAAGTTTCAAACACGCTGCTGTAATCTTTGCGATAGGCCTGCGCCATCGCATCGCTCAGTGTGTCGTGATAAAAACCATAGAGTTCACGGGCCTGGTTCGCGATATTGCTGCCTTCACCACCCTGACGGGCCAGTGAGCTGACGACATGCTGCAGGCTTTTTTCCACCGTTTGTAAATCACGCTGTTCGGCTTCCATCAGTAAACTGATTTCGCTCAGTACTTTGTAGATGTCTTTCAGTTGTTCGATATGTTCTTTGTGCACGTCGATGGAGAAATCCGTGCTATGGATGCGGAATTTCAGTTCAACGTCCAGATCGATAGTCCCGGCGGTTTCGAGTAACACGTTGCTGATATCGGCATTGATGTATTCGTAGCGCTTCAGCAGACGTTTTTTACTGAGCGCAGTATTGCCGTCCAGATGCAGCAAAGCGAAGTTGGTAAAACAATATTCGTCAGTTTTGCTTTTGATTAAAAAGAAGATTTTTTCGCCGGTTTCATGCTTGATGTAATCGTCGGCTTCCACTTTGTGGTAGTTGTCCGGGCTTATCACCCGGCCGATATCACTTAATCCCAGTGCTTCTGATGCTATTTTGCCAAACATAACCTGTTCCTTGTCTTTGCTATGGAAACTAAATGTCAGAGGCCAGAGCTTACCAAGTGGCACAAGGCGCGGCAAGATACAAGATGTTTACAATAATGTCAGCAAGCGGAGTGCCAGGGACTGCAGATGGATAGTGCAAAGCCGCAGGTTTTCAGGCCTACGGCTTCGGCACCCGCCATCATTTCTGATGACGGGCTTTTAATACATCAATGACGTCGTTCAGTTGCAGATCCTGCGAGCGCAGCAGCACCAGCAAATGAAAGATTAAATCTGCGGCTTCATTTTTCAGCTCTTCGCGATCGCCGGCCATTGCTGCCAATGCCGATTCCACGCCTTCTTCACCGACTTTTTGTGCGATGCGTTTGACGCCGCGCGCAAACAAGCTGGCGGTGTAGCTGGATTTTGGATCCGCATGCTGGCGGCTGGCGATCACTGCTTCTAAATCGGTTAAAAAGCTAAGAGAAGGAGCATTACTGTTTTGGTCATGCCAGCAGGTTTCGGTGCCGACATGGCAGGTTGGGCCGTCCGGTAGCACGAGAGCCAGCAGGCTATCGCGATCACAGTCGGCACTTAAGCTTTGCAGCTGTAAAAAATGACCTGAGCTTTCGCCTTTGGTCCAGAGCCGGTTTTTACTGCGGCTGAAAAAAGTCACCCGGCCACTTTGCAGCGTGGTGGCGACAGCGTCGCTGTTGGCAAAGCCCTGCATCAGCACTTTACCGGATACGGCGTGCTGGACTATTAATGGCAGTAAACCGTCGGTGGGCCATTTCAGCTGTTCCAGTTGATCTGGCAGTGGCGCATTAGCGTCCAAAAAAAAACTCATGGCCGGATCTCCACGTTGGCAGCGATCAGCGCTGCTTTTAAATCAGGAATAGCAATAATGCCTTTGTGAAATACCGATGCGGCCAGTGCACCGTCGACGTCTGCATCACCAAACACGTCGATAAAATGCTGCACCGCGCCGGCGCCACCGGAGGCAATCAACGGCACCTGGCAATACTGGCGCACTAAGGATAACTGCGCTAAATCATAGCCTTGGCGCACACCGTCCTGATTCATACAATTCAGCACGATTTCACCGGCGCCGCGGCGCTGCACTTCTTCCACCCAATCGAGCAATAACCAGCGCGTTTTCTGGCTGCGCGATTCATCGCCGGTGTATTGGTACACCTGATATTGCCCTGTGGTGGCATCAAAATAACTGTCGATCCCGACCACCACGCATTGCTGGCCAAAGGCGGCATTCAGCTCGCTGATCAGTTCAGGCCGTGCCAGTGCCGGGCTATTGACCGAAATTTTGTCAGCACCGAGCTCAAGAATTTTACCGGCGTCGGCGACGGATTTAATGCCACCGGCGACACAAAACGGAATATCGATGACTTCGGCAATTTTACGCACCCAGCTTTTGTCGACAACGCGGCCGTCGCTGGATGCAGTGATATCGTAAAACACCAGCTCGTCGGCACCTTCTTCGGCGTAGCGTGCGGCCAGCGGGACTATGTCGCCGATGATTTCGTGATTGCGAAATTGCACGCCTTTAACGACGACGCCATCGCGCACATCCAGACAAGGAATTAACCGTTTTGCCAGCATGCGATCGCCTCCTCAATGGTGAATTTGCCTTCAAGCAACGCTCTGCCGAGGATCACCCCGGCCACAGGCGACGGTTTGCCTTCTTGACCGCGCAAGCTGCGGATATGGTCTAAGTGGCCAACACCGCCGGACGCTTGCCAGGCGATACTTAGATACTTCGCCGCAAGTTCCTGATACAGGCCAACGTTTGGCCCTTGTAACGTGCCATCACGGCTGATATCAGTACAAAGCACATGGCGCGCGCCGGCATCCAGCATGCCATCCAGCACCTGTTCCAGCGTGATACCTGAGGCTTCAATCCAGCCATGGCTGGGCAGCGTTTTTTCGCCGCGCTCGTTAATGGATACATCCAGCGCCAGCACGATGCGCTCGCCGCCATATTGCCTGAGCCACTGCTGCACCAAAGCGCTTTGCCGAATGGCTAAGGAGCCAATCACCACCCGGCTGGCGCCGGCTTCTAACAAAGTGACTAAATCGGCTTCGCTGCGCACACCACCGCCCACCTGGACCGGTAACGGGCTTTGTTGCATTAGTTCGCGTAGCAATGCAGTCTGGCGTTTGCTGGCATCTTTGGCGCCGGACAAATCAACCAGATGTAACACGCCAGCGCCCGCAGCGGCGTAGCGGTCGCGTAGCTCAAACGGTGTTTGGGTATAGTGAGTGGTCTGGTCATAACTGCCCTGATACAGGCGCACGGTCTGACCATCAATTAAATCTATTGCCGGGATTATCATGGTACTTCCTGTGCTCAGTCTGGCGCACGCAGTGATTGCGCGTCCAGCTGTAAGAAATTCTGTAAAAGGCGGGCGCCGACTTTGCCGGAGCGCTCCGGGTGAAACTGCATGCCGAGAAAATTACGCCGGCCAATCACGGCTGCAAAAAGGCTACCGTAGTCACAGCTGGCGAGCATATAAGGCGAAGGTTGCACCGCAAAGCTATGCACAAAGTAGACGTAATCCGCCGCAGTGATGCCTTGTAGCAGTGGATGCGCAGGGCTTTCCACCTGCAGCGTGTTCCAGCCCATATGCGGCAGACGCAGCCCTTTGGCTTCAAGCGGCGCGACTTGACCCGGAATTAAACCGAGGCAAGTCACATCGCCTTCAGCCGAGTGTTCGGTCAACAACTGCATGCCAAGACAAATGCCGAGCACCGGTTGCGTCAGTTGCTGTAAGGTGCTGCGCAGGCCTTTGGCGTCGATATTGGCCATCGCTTGTTTGGCAGTGCCAACACCCGGAATAATCACCTTTTCTGCCGCGCGGATCACGGCCGGATCAGCACTGATCTGCACGCTGGCACCGAGCCGTTCCAGCGCACAAAACACAGAAGTGATATTGGCGCAGCCGGTATCAACAATCACCAGCCGGGGATTAGTTGCTTGCTCAGTCATATTCAGAGCACACCTTTACTGCTTGGCAGCGCATCGCCGGATTTTAAAATGGCCTGACCTAAGGCCCGGCCGAAGGCTTTAAACAAACCTTCCACCATGTGGTGTTTATTGCCAGGAGATACCGACAAATGCAGCGTCATCAGCATCGCATCACACAGGCTTCTGAAGAAGTGTTCAACCATTTCCAGATTCAGCTCACCCACTTTACCTTCGCCAAGCGCAGCATCAAATTTCAGCAGCGGCCGGCCGGATAAATCCAGCACGGCTTCAGCGCGGCATTCGTCCATTGGCAGCACAAAACCAAAACGGTTGATGCCGCGTTTATCGCCAATGGCTTGTTTCAGTGCCTGACCAAGCGCCAATGCAGCATCTTCGACACTGTGGTGGTCGTCGATGTGCAAGTCGCCGGTCACGGATAACTGCAGCGAAAAACCGCCGTGGGTGGCAATTTGGTCGAGCATATGGTCAAAAAAGCCAATGCCGGTGCTGATTTGATTGCCGCCTTTGCGGTCCAAATCCAGCTGTACGCTGATATCGGTTTCGCGGGTGGTGCGACGCACTGAGCCTACGCGGCTGCGGCTTAACAGCTGGCGGGTGATTTCAGCCCAGCCAAGCGTGGCGCGGTCATAACGAAACGACGGCAAGCCCATGTTTTCAGCCAGCTGCACGTCGGTTTGGCGGTCGCCAATCACATAAGAGCGGCTGAAGTCGATACGGCCTTGTTGCAGGTAATCTTTAACTAAACCGAGCTTTGGTTTGCGGCAGCTGCAGTTGTCGCGCTCAAAGTGCGGACAAATCAGCACGTCGTCAAAGCGGATGCCTTGTGACTCTAACAGCAGCATCATCTTGTTGTGCGGCGCATCAAATGTCGGGCGTGGAAAACTGTCGGTGCCAAGGCCATCCTGATTGGTCACCATCACCAAACGAAAACCGGCGTCCTGCAGTTTCAATAAGGCCGGCACCAGCCCTGGCTCATAGGCCAGTTTTTCTAATGAATCCAGCTGCTTATCAATTGGTGGTTCTTCCACCATAGTGCCGTCACGGTCGATAAATAAAATAGGCTGTCCGGCCATTATTGTTCCCCTGAACTGCGAGTAGTGGTTGCTTGTTGTGCACAAAATGTCTGGATCGCCTGCTCGAGCAGCGCCATTTCTGCCGGGCTGCCAATCGACACCCTGACGACCTGCGCGCAACCGATCCGATCTAAACCGAGCTGGCTGGATTGGTTACGAATCAGGATGCCTTGTGAAGCAATGCCCTGCACCCAGGCTGCCGCGTCTTCGACAGCCAGCAATACGTAATTGGCATTGGAATTAAACACCCGGTGCACCTGCGGCAGGCTCGCGGCAAAACGGCCAAACGCAGCGCGCAGCTCGTTGATGGTTGCTACGCTTTGGCGCATCCGTTGTTGACCGGTGGCAGACAGCGCCTGAGTGGCGATGTCAGCGACAGGCGCTGCGATCGGATAGGGCGCAATCATTTTTTTCAGCGCGCGAATCACATCCGGGTTCGCCAGCGTGAAACCACAGCGCAGGCCGGCCAGCGCAAACGCCTTGGATAAAGTGCGTAAGATCACCAAATTTGGATACTGCGCCAATAAGTCCACCGTGGACGCCTCTGGCACGAATTCGATATAGGCTTCGTCGACGACCACTAAAGCGCTGTCGCGGTAGAAATCCAGCAAATCTGTGATTTGCGAGCGTGGGATCAAATCACCGGTTGGATTATTCGGGCTGCAGATAAACACCAGCTTCGTCTGCAGGCTTTGTTTAATCGCGGCTAAGTCCAATGTCAACTCAGCCGTTAAAGGCACTACAGTGCGGCCGACCTGATTGCTTTGCGCGCTGATGGCATACATGCCATAAGTCGGCGGGCAAATGACGATATTGTCTGTGCCGGGTTCGCAGAAGCTGCGGATCAACAGCTCAATGCCTTCATCCGCGCCACGGCTGACTAATACTTGTTCAGGTGCCACCCCGGCATAAGCGGCATAGGCGGCAATCAGCGCCGGTGGCTGACAGTCCGGATAGCGGTTAAAGCTGCCGTTTAACTGATACTCTGGCGCTAAAGCATTTTCGTTGGCGTTCAGCCAGACCGAACCACCGGACATCGACAACCGCGCTGAGGCATAAGGCACCAGTACTTTGATGCTGTCTCTGGCTAAATTACTGATACTGCTCATTTATTTTCTCTTATTTACTCTCTGGCGGAATAGGGGTGAATTCGTCTTGCTGCTGCAGCTTTTTGCTCAGGCTTTTCAGCCGTAAACTGACGGCATTGGCGTGGGCGTTTAAGCTCTCAGCAGTCGCGAGCGTGACAATAGCCGGACCGATTGCCTGCAGGCCTTTGCTGGTCAGCGTCTGCACTGTGTAACGCCGGTAAAAATCCAGTAGCGATAAGCTACTGTGATTGCGGCTGTAGCCGTAAGTCGGCAATACGTGATTGGTGCCGCTGGCGTAATCACCGGCCGATTCCGGGGTCCAGGGGCCGACAAAAATGCTGGCGGCATTTTTCAGTTGCGGCAGCAGCTTGTCGTCCTGGGCGGTCTGGATAATTAAGTGCTCCGGTGCGTACTGATTGGACACCTGCGCGGCCTGCGGTAAATCTTCTACCAGAATAAAGCGGCTGTGATCCAACGCCTTTTTCGCGATGATGGCGCGGGGTAACACGATTAATTGGTCTTCCAGCCTGGCCATAGTGTCTTTCAGTAATTTCTCACTGGGGCTGAGCAGCATGACCTGCGAATCCATACCGTGCTCGGCCTGCGACAACAAATCGGCGGCGACAAAAGCCGGATCTGCGGTCTCGTCGGCGATCACCAGCACTTCAGAAGGGCCGGCCGGCATATCAATCGCAGCACCCTGCGCGTCGCGTGACACTTGTTGTTTCGCTTCTGTGACATAGCGATTGCCCGGGCCAAAAATTTTATCGACTTTAGCGATAGTCGCAGTGCCGTAGGCCAGAGCTGCGATCGCCTGAGCGCCGCCGATGGTGTAAATCTCGCGAATGCCACACAACTGGGCGGCATAAATGATCTCAGGCGCGATATCGGACGCGAGCGGAGCGCCGGGCGGCGTGACCAGCACGACACGACGACAACCAGCCAGTTGCGCCGGTACGCCAAGCATCAGCACCGTCGATGGCAGTGGTGCGCTGCCGCCCGGGATATACAACCCCACAGCGTCCATCGGCGCATATTTCAGCTCACAGACCACACCGGGTGTGGTTTCCACCAGCAGATCCTGCGGTTTTTGCGCGGCGTGGAATTTGCGGATATTGCTATACGCCAGTTCAATGGCGCTGCGGCGTTCATCGCTGAGTTTGCCGAGCAGCAATTGCTGCTGCACCAGGCTAAGTTCCAGCGGGTTGTTATCAATACTGTCGAACTTCTGGCTATAGAACTTCAGCGCTTTGTCGCCGGTGTTACGCACAGCTTTGATAATGCTGGCGACTTGCTCCGGCAGCTCTTCGGCGTTTTTCAGTTTGGGCCGGCTCAATGCACGGTTTCTGCCGGCATCATCCAGATCGGCCCAACGGGTGATACGGATCTCGAGCATGATTCACTCCATCATTTTTTCGATCGGTAGTACCAGTATAGAACTTGCGCCCAATGCTTTGAGCTGTTCCATCGTTTCCCAGAACAAAGTTTCACTGCTGACCACGTGTAAGGCCACCAGATCATCATTACCGGCCAATGGCAATAAGGTTGGATTTTCTGCACCGGGCAGCAGGGCAATGACCTCCGCCAGGCGGGCGCGTGGCGCGTGCAGCATAATGTATTTGCTTTCATTGGCCTGCATCACGCCTTGGATGCGCGGCATTAATTTGGAGATAAGTTTCAGCTGTTTGTCGTCGTTAAGATCCCGGCGTTGGATCAGCACCGCTTTGGAACGGTAAATCACTTCGACTTCTTTTAAGCCATTGGCTTCCAGCGTCGCACCGGTCGAGACCAGGTCACAAATGGCATCAGCGAGACCGGCACGTGGTGCGACTTCGACCGAGCCTTTTAAGTTCACAATCCGGCAATTGACGCCATTCTGTTTCAGGTAGCGATTGAGCAGCCGCGGGTAGGTGGTGGCGATTGTACGGCCCTGCAGGTCCTGAATAGACTGGTAGTTTTCTTCCTGTGGTACCGCAATCGACAGGCGGCAGCCACCAAAATCAAGGCGTGCCAGCACGGTGTAATCGTAGCTTTCGTTGTCGAGCTGTCGCTGCAGCGACATTTCTTCCAGCACGTTTTCGCCGACAATGCCCAAATCGCAAACACCGTCCATCACCAGTCCCGGAATATCGTCATCCCGCACGCGCAGCAAATCGATGTCCATATTCTCGACATGCGCAATCAGACGTTGCTCACGCAGATTGATCTTCAGGCCGCAGCTGGTCAGCAGTGCCTGCGTGTCCTGTGACAGACGACCGGACTTTTGCATGGCGATACGCAGTTTTTTGCTTTCGATTAACGCGGACATCGGTATTTCCTCTGATTTAAAGTATAAAAACAACAGCCCCGGATCTCTCCGGGGCTGTTGTTACACACTAAACACACCGGAGCTATCTATCAGTCATAGCCACCGGCCTCTCAGGCCTGGCTATGAGATCAGATGATGATGATGGTGCAGTGTTGCAATTAATGACATGGTGAATGAGTTCCGGCTGCAAACGACGTCGTTTGACTGCGTTTCTGATGTATACAACTTAAAGGTTTTTTTCTGCGGCTGCAAGCCGGGTTAAGAAGAAAATAACCACACAGCACCTTTGATTTGAATAATGCAAATTATTGAATAAAAATACAAATAACGGTTTTCACTTAAATTTACAGTAAAATTACCCGAAAAATAAAACACGGATAAATTACAGTGGTTGATTGAAAAATAATCAAGTTGTATAGTTTATTGGCCTATGTTGGCAATACGTGTTCAGATATTTAGTTGTAGCGATTTGTGCCGATACAGCGATCAGTTACCCTGTTCAACGCAGGTCAGATCATCGCCCCGGGAGCCATTGATGGATGCAATTTTTCCTTATTTGATTCGTAATACGCCGGCCGCGGAGCCGTCACAGCGTTTAATCGAACCGGTCAGTAAATACGCCCGGTTCAGTCCGGATGCGCATGGTCATCATCATGAAATCTGGCAATACCGCATCAGCGAAAAGTATCCACAGTCGCAACAAAAACAATCCCAACAACAGTCACAACAACAGTCACAACAACAGCAAACAGCGCCGGAACAATCAGCCGAACCGGTGGCAACGGCTGAAACGCATTATTTGTCCACCAGTCATGCGGTAACGCCGGAAGCCGACCAACATGCTGACGCCGATGGCCATCTTGATATTTACATCTGAGACCTTGCTGACGCGAAGTGTTTGGACCGCATCGTCGTCCTTTGGCATAATGCCGCCTTTACGCTGAACCCCGGGGTCTGCTTGTCCATTGCATCATTTTTGCTGTTTTCTGCCACGCGAGTGACGCTTCCGGCTGCCGGAGTCTCTGATGCAGGCTGAAATCAAAGCCGCCTTTGGATCTGGAGGCGCGCTGGAGCGTGCGATCAGCGGATTTCGTTCCCGCGATGCCCAACTCGAAATGGCCATTGCCGTGTGCGACAGCATCCGCGATGGCAAAGCGTTAGTGGTAGAAGCCGGCACCGGTACCGGTAAAACCTTCGCTTATCTGGTGCCTGCGCTTTTGAGTGGCAAAAAAGTTATTTTGTCGACCGGCACCAAAAACCTGCAGGAACAGCTGTACTTGCGCGATTTACCGCGCATTCAGGCCGCTTTGGCTCAGCCGGTTGCCACCGCCTTGTTAAAAGGCCGTAGCAACTATTTATGTACTTTTCGTCTGACTCAGCATTATCAGCATGTGCCAGTGCAGGATGATGCTTTGATCCAGGATTTAAGCCTGATCAAAAAATGGTCAGCCGAGACCCAAAGCGGCGATATTGGTGAATTGACCTATATCGCTGAAGATTCTAAGGCACTGCCTTATGTCACCAGTACCACTGACAATTGTCTCGGCAAAGATTGCCCGGATTTTGACGAGTGTTATTTACTGAAAGCGCGCAAAAAGGCGATGAATGCCGATTTGGTCGTGGTCAACCATCATCTGTTTTTCGCCGATATGGCGCTGAAAGATACTGGCTTTGGCGAATTGTTGCCCAATATGGATGTGGTGATCTTCGATGAAGCGCACCAAATTCCCGACATTGCCAGTGATTATTTTGGCGAGACCTTTTCCAGTTCAGTGTTACTGGATCTGTGCCGCGACATCGATATCGCCTGTAAAACTGAATTGCGTGATCATCCGCAATTGGCCAAAACCGCCGACAAACTGGTCAGTCTGACCAAAGACTGGCGTCTGCTGTTGCCGGACGACCCGCAAAAGGGCAATTGGCGCGATCTGTATCAGAAACCGGATCAAAAGGTCGCCCTCAGCCGCATCAGCGACGTGATGCAAATGTTGTATCAGGTGCTTAAAGGTAGCCTGGGTCGTTCTGATCTGGTCGATAGCTGCTATGAACGGCTGGCGCTGCTGCGTAACCGGCTGGAAAAATTACTCGACGTCGATAAAACCGGTATCAGTTTCTGGTTTGATACCAGCAAACGCCATATCAGTCTGCATTACACACCATTATCGATTGCCGATAAGTTTCAGGAACTGGTGTTTGCGCAACCGCGTTGTTGGGTGTTTACCTCGGCGACGCTGTCGGTCGATGGTGGTTTTGACCATTTTACCCGCCAGATGGGCTTAAGCGCGGCGCGTACGTTGCAGCTTGATAGTCCGTTTGATTATCCGAATCAGGCCATGTTGCTGGTGCCGCGTTATCTGCCGGAACCGACTGATGCCAAAATGGCGCAGGCGTTATTACAGCTGGCTGTTCCTCTGATTGAAGCGAATGAAGGCCGTTGTTTTTTCCTGTTTACCAGCCATCGTATGTTGCAATGGATGGCCGGGGAGTTGCCGAACTATATTCGCCTGCCAGTGCTGGTGCAGGGCAGTACCAGTAAAAGGGTGTTACTGGAGCAGTTTGTCCAGCTGAAACACGCAGTATTGCTGGGCACCGGTTCGTTCTGGGAAGGCGTTGATGTACGCGGCGATACGCTGAGTCTGGTGATCATTGATAAACTGCCGTTTGCCTCACCGGATGAACCGCTGTTGCAGGCGCGTAGCGAAGATGCGCGCTTAGCCGGGCAAGACCCTTTTGCCGTGGTGCAGTTGCCGCAGGCCGTTATCACGCTGAAGCAAGGAGTGGGCCGGCTTATTCGCGATGTGTCTGACCGTGGCGTGTTGGTCATCGCCGATAACCGGCTGGTCAGCCGGCCTTATGGTGAAGTCTTTTTAAAATCGCTGCCGCCAATGCGCCGCAGCCGCAGTCCGCAGGCCGCGATTGAATTTTTAACGGCGATCCACGCTGACAGTGGATCTGAGCCGTCATAAGCATAACAGGAGCTTGATGTGAAATTACTGGCGCTGGATACCTCCACCGAAGCCTGTTCAGTGGCGCTGCAATATAACGACCAGCGGCTGACGCTGGATGAAGTCTGTCCGCAGCAACACAGCAAACGTATTCTGCCGATGGTGCAGCAACTGTTAGTCGAATCAGGCCTTGGTTTGCACCAGCTGGACGGCATTGTATTTGGCCGCGGCCCCGGCAGTTTCACCGGTGTGCGGATTGGCGTTGGCGTGACCCAAGGCCTGGCTTTTGGCGCCGATTTACCGGTGTTTGGCGTGTCGACATTGCAGGCAATGGCGCAAGCCGCGGTGCGGCTGCATCAGGCCAGTCAGGTGATTGCAGCCATTGATGCGCGGATGGCCGAAGTTTATCTGGCACTGTATCAGCAAGGCGCTGATGGCCTGATGCACGCCATTGGCGACGAACTGGCGCGCAAACCGGCGGACTTGCCAGCGCTGTCCCTGCAGGGAAATATTTGGGCAGTAGGCACAGGTCTGGTCACTTATCCTGATGCTTTTACGCAGTGGGCTGCAGACCAGCAGTTACAGATCAGCAGTCAGGTATTGCTGCCATCGGCGCAGGACATGCTGACGCTGGCGACTCCGGCCTGGCAGCAGCAGTTGTTTGTTGCGGCAGAATTGGCCGAGCCAGTTTATGTGCGCGATGAAGTCACCTGGCAAAAACTGCCGGGCCGTTGAGCCGACGCTAAGTAAATTCAAAGTAAAAAAGCGGCAATTTTCTGCCGCTTTTTATTGGGCTGTAAGCCTTGCCAGACAAGGTCTGCAGCCATTTTTATTCAAGGCTTGGCAACGGTCATTTTCTGGTTATAATGCCTGATAATTGTTCATTTTTTTCCTACGGATGTTTTGCATGTCAGTGACGCTCAGTCAGGATCTCAATCGTGCCGGTGGCCTGCGTCAGGTCAATGGTGGCGTGGGTCCGCGCGCGCTGAAAGATGCAACGCAAAGTCCGTCACAAAGTGCACAAAATGCCACGCCGCAGGGGCAGGGAGTTAAAAGCTCCGCCGAGGTCATGGCACTGCTGGATACGGATCAGCTGGCACGAGCCGGCTACGACGAGCCGGATCAACGCCAGCAAAAAGCCATTTCTGCTTATCAGTCTTTTGCCAGTCAGGATAAACGCGAGCAGCTGCAGCAGATGTTTGCTGTTGACCTCTACGCCTGAATTTTTTCCTTTTTCATCGCTGTATCGAACAATTCGCTGGTTTTTCGTGCCGGCATCAATCCATCTGTCTCTGCCCGCCGTAACTGATCCAAAGCCTTACTGATAGGATTTGTTATGCAGACTCAGTCTGTTTGTTTAGTGACAGGCGCCAGTTCAGGCCTCGGTCGTGCTATCGCCCTGCAATTTGCCCACAGCGGCTGGCAAGTGGTCGCGTTGGCCCGCAGTCAGGCGCTGCTGGAACAGCTTCGGCTTGAACATGCCGGTATTGATATTCTGCCGGTTGATCTGACCGACAGTGCGCAGCTTGCCGCTGCGACCGCTGAGTTGTCCGCGCGGTATGGCCGGCTCGATCAGGTCATCCTGAACGCCGGTACCTGCGAATATGTCGAGGCAGAAAATTTAGACCTCGGCGCCTTCGAGCGCACCTTCCGTCTCAATGTACAGGCTGTGGTGGCTTGTACTAAAGCCTGGTTACCGCTGTTACAGTTAAGTACCACGCCAAGGCTGGCCATTGTCAGCAGTCTGGCGCATCTGTTTCCGTTTGGCCGGGCTGAAGCCTATGGCGCCAGCAAAGCGGCCATCAGTTATTTCACCGACAGTTTACGGGTGGATTTGGCGGACACACCGATCCGGGTTTGCCTGATTGAACCGGGTTTTGTTGACACGCCACTGACGCAAAAAAATGATTTCCCAATGCCGTTTTTACTCAGTAGTACGGACGCAGCCCGCCGCATTTACCGGGCGCTGGCGCTGGGGAAATTGCGCTTGCAGTTTCCGTTGCGACTGACGCTGAGCCTGAAGTTACTGAACCTTTGTCCCTATGGCCTTAGGCAGAAACTGGCGGCCCGAATGGCGCGGCAAGCAAAACAAGGACAGCACTGATGACACAGCTCAGTCAACAATGGCTTAGTTTCAGTGCCCCGGGGTGGCGTCAATTGTTGCTGTTTAAAGCAGGCTGGCTCGCGCTCGTGTTGCAGCCGGTTTACAGCGCGGCAGTGGTGGCGTTGTTGTTAGTGTGGTTTATCTGGCAACTGAAGCCGCAACAGCGCCAGGCGATGTTCACGCTATGGGGTTCCGGGCTTTTGCTGGATACCGTTTTGTATGCCAGTGGGTTGTTTCAGTTTGACACCGTCTGGTTACCTTATTGGCTGCTGTTGTTATGGGGCTGGTTCAGTTTGTTCTGGCTGATGCTGTTTTCGCGTTGGTTGCAAAGCCCGGTCCTGGTGGCGCTGTTTGGCCTGGTTGGCGGACCTTTGGCGTATTGGGGTGGTGCACAACTGAGTACCAATATGCTGATCCTGGATGGTGCAGAGTTTTGGCTGGTGATGGCACCGGCCTGGGCCGCTTTACTGTTGTGGTCGCGCCAGACAGAAGCCTGGTGGCACAGCTATTACACTAAGATGCAAAGGAGCCGCACCCATGTTCATTAAATACCGTTTAAGGCAACTACTGCTGAGTGCGTTGGTACTTTGCACAGCACCGGCAATCGCAACTGAAACAGCGCTGCAGACCGTCGGGCAAGGTCAGTTTAGCTATTTGTTCTGGGACTTGTATGAAGCGCGCTTAGCGACAGCGGACGGCCAGTTCAGCAGCTATCAGCAGAACAAGCCGGTGTTGCTGGAACTGACTTACCAGCGTGATATCAGCAAAGCCGATTTTGTTGAAGCGACGCTCGATCAGTGGCAGGCGCAGCAAGGTACTTTGCAACAGCGTCATCAGGACTGGGCCAAACAATTGACGCTGTTATGGCGTAACGTGAAAAAAGGCGACCGGCTGGCTTGTTTGTACCGCGCCGATGGTTTAGTTGAATTCAGCTTTAACGGCCAGTCGCTCGGAGTGGTGGCAGATCCGGCTTTTGGCGCCGAGTTTCTCGATATCTGGCTGGGCGCGAAAACCACGGCGCCAAAACTGCGGCTGGCACTGCTGGGACAGAATAAAAAAGGCAGCTAAAGCTGCCTDTCAGACTGCTGACAAAGGCCTGGACGTAGATCCAGGCCTTTGATCTAATAGAGGGAGTCCAAACAGGAGCTGCCCTCATGCTCAGAGATATCTCCCCGCAACAACATCAGCTTGAAATGGTGACACTGGAACAGCTGGTGCCACAAAACCATCTGGTTCGTAAAATCGATACCACCATAGATTTTGAATTTATCCGTGCTGAAGTCGCTGATTTGTATTGTAAAGACAATGGCCGGCCGGCGATTGACCCGGTGATGCTGTTCAAAATCATGCTGCTTGGTTATTTGTTTGGCGTGCCCAGTGAGCGCCGGCTGATGCAGGAGATTGAGGTCAATGTGGCCTATCGCTGGTTTTTGCGTTTGTCGCTGACCGATAAAGTACCGGACGCTTCAACGCTCAGTCAGAACCGTATTCGCCGTTTCAACGGGACTGATGTGTTCCAACGGGTCTTCGACCGGATTGTTGAGCAGGCCATTGCCAAAAGGTTGATTGGCGGCCGCGTGCTTTACACCGACAGCACGCACTTAAAAGCCAGTGCCAATAAGAATAAATCCATCAATAAGTTAGTGGCAGCCAGTACCTCGGCCTATGTCGACCAGCTCAACGCGGCGATTGAGGAGGAGCGCAAAGCCGCCGGAAAAAAGCCACTGGCTCCCAAGGATGACAGCGTCTGTGAACTGAGCGAGATAAAAGCCAGTACCACAGACCCTGACAGTGGTTTTATGACGCGCGAAGGCAAACCGCAGGGCTTTTTTTACCTCGACCACCGCACCGTCGATGGCCGGCACGGCCTTATTACTGACACGCACGTCACGCCTGGCAATCAGCACGACAGTCAGCCTTATATTGCGAGGCTTGACCGGCAACTGCAGCGTTTCCAGCTTGAGCCGGTCGCGGTTGGGCTGGATGCGGGCTACAACACTGCGATGCTGTGCCACCTGATTAAAGCGCGGCAAATTGAGCCGGTGATGGGCTACCGCCGGCCCAACAAAGGCAAAGACTTATTGCGCAAAAGCGCGTTTGACTACGATAAAGACAGCGATTGTTACCGCTGCCCGCAAGGCGAACTGCTGCAGTACAGCACCACCAATCGTGCCGGGTATCGTGAGTACAAATCCGACCGCAACAAATGCAAAGATTGTCCTATCCGCAGCCGCTGCACGAAAAGTGAGAATCACACCAAAGTATTGACCCGACACGTATTTGAAACGGCCAAAGAGGCAGCCAATGAAACCCGGTTAAGCGCATGGGGCAAGAAGATTTACAAAAGGCGCAAAGAAACAGTAGAGCGTAGCTTCGCGGACGCCAAACAACACCACGGCCACCGCTATGCCCGCTTCAGAGGGCTGGAAAAAGTCCAGATGCAATGTCTGCTGGCGGGTGCTGCGCAAAACATCAAGAAAATGGCGTTACTGCTGGCCGCCTGAGCCAGTCTCAAGCCTAAATCCCTATCAACCAAGCCAAATGCCGGCTCATTCAACACCAGCCCAATCAAATTCAACAACCCACAACTCATTATTAAGCCATGACCACTGACGGAGAATGCACCACTCCTGAAAAGCACAAACCCCAGAAAACTGGGGTTTGTCATTAATCTGAAAGGCAGCTAAAGCTGCCTTTTACTACAAACGCTATGCGTGGCGTTATTTTTTCTCAATAAAATTCAGCAGTTTGCTGGCAATCGCTGTGTTGTCCTGAAAGCCGGCAAATTGCTGTGCATCTTTGCCATAGGCCAGCACAGGCACATCAATCGCGGTATGGGCGCCGCTGGTCCAGCCGGTATTGGAATACTTGTCGATCAGCTTTTTCGCCTGTTTCGCCAAAGGTTCCAGCAAATCAGCTTCGGCTTCCAGCACGTCCACTTCATTGCTCCAGTCTTTGGCAGCATAAACTGGCGCCAGCTGATTGATTTGTTGGCTCAGCGCCTGCCATTCGCTGTCGGTTAACTTCAGGCCGGTTTGCGCCAGCCAGACCTGTTTTTGCTCTGCCGTTTTGGCTTTCACCAAAGATTTTGCCAGCACCGGCCCAGTTTGTTTCACCGCTTTAATCACATCGCGGTTCCAGGCATAAATACCGTTGGCGCCGAGTGACAGTCCGCCAGTTTCATGGTCGGCGGTGATCACTAATAAAGTATCGGGGTTGGCATCAACAAAGGCCTTAGCCGCTTTGATGGCGTTACCGAAATCATGCATTTCTGCCATGGCACAAGCAATGTCGTTGGCATGGCCACACCAGTCGATCTGGCTGCCTTCAATCATCACCACAAAACCTTTGCCTGCACTGCTCAGTAATGTCAGTGCTTTTTCGGTCATTTGTACCAGCGGTTGCTGCACCTGATTGTCCAGTGTGCTTGGGAAGCCAACCGGTGCCAATAGAGCTAAAGCCGGTAAAGATCTGATTTTATTGAAGTCCTGCCAGCTGTTGGCATATTGATAACCCGCTTGTTTAAACTGATTCGCCAGATGGCGGTCTTTACGCTCGAAGTAGCTGGTACCGCCGCCAAACATCAGATCCGCCACAAATTTGCCGTCGACTTTGTTATCAAAATAATCATTGGCAATTTCGTCGTAAGCTTTGCGGGTTTTGTTGTGTGCCACAAAAGCGGCTGGTGTTGCGTGGTTGATTTGCGCGGTGGCAACAATCCCGGTGGCTTTGCCCTGGTGCTTGGCAATTTCCAGCATGGTGGTCAGATTTTTATGGTCGTGATCGACGGCAATCGCGCCGTTATAGCTTTTATGACGCGTCGACAGTGCGGTCGCGCCGGCGGCAGAATCCGTCACTATAGTGTCATCATCCGGGTATGTGGTGGCAACACCGACCCAAAGTTCATCAAAAATGGTGGCTTCAACCGCTTTAGTCGCCGGGTCATCCATATAGTAGCGATATGCAGACAAATAAGCCGGGCCCATGCCGTCACCGATCATATAAATGATATTTTTTGGCGCTGCCATCGCAGACGCGGGCAGCAGGGCGGCCAATACAGCCAGAGAAAGTTTTTTCATGATGGTTCGCCAGGGGTTGGGTTTGATTACTTAAGCATGCGCTGAAACAGTGCCATTGTAGGGCTTTGCGTGTTGATTCGACAACAACTGCGATCAACGAAAGTCTGCATGCGGCAGATGACAAAAACATGACCAGAAGAACTTTGTCGCTGCTCTTGCGTGACGCAAGTGTCTGACTTATTGTGCTATAACAAAATTTTCGACATTGCTGCAACTTTAGCCGTCGTGCCAGGGTCGAACCTCTGCCGGTTTCTGTAAATGGTCCAGTTCGCGGAGTTCGGCAGCGAAGCACCCGGTGTTGGCCGGGTGGAAGTATCAAAATGCTGTGACATTCAACAGCAGTAAACAAGGATCTGACGTCGTATGAAATTTATCCCGATCCTCTTCAGTTCATTATTAGTGTTAGCTGGCTGTGCCAGTTATCCCGAACAAGTCCGGGTTGCCGATGAGGCGACGCTGGTCAGTTTTCCCGCCACGATAAAAGCCGGTTTGACTCAAGGGCCTGCCCGCTGGAGTGGTGTTATTGCCAAAGTGCAGAACAACAGCCAGAACACCAGGCTGGAAATCGTTTATTTCCCAAGCGGCAGCCATGGCCGGCCCTTAGTGGAGAAAAATACGGAAGGTCGTTTTGTCGCATACGCCAAAGGCTTCCTGGACCCGGTGGTTTATCAGAGTGGCAAACAAGTGACCGTGCTGGGGCAACTGGCCCCATTTGAGGCTGGCAAGGTCGATCAGTATCAATACAGTTATCCGGTGATTGAAGCATCAGCGGTTTATTTGTGGCCAAAACAGCAGGAAACGACCCGGGTAGATGTTGAACCCTGGCCGCTGTGGCGCGGACCCTATCCGTACTGGGGCTATGGCTCTGGCATTCGGATCAGAACAACAATTCCAACAGGTGAAACACCGACACAAGGCCCGGCTCATGTTCAACATCAAGACCAAGGTTCGCAACAGCGTTAATTCGGCTGTGTTCGTTTTGTGCTGTGTAGTTTCTGTCGCAGAAGCGGCAGTACCGGAAGGTTTGCAACAGTGGCTTGATTCTCCGCAGCGCAGCAGTGAAAACAAAGCGCGGGATCAATACCGGCATCCCGGTGAAACACTCGGATTTTTTGGCTTACAGCCGACGCAAAAAGTACTGGAAGTGTGGCCGGCGCGTGGCTGGTATACCGAAATTCTGGCGCCTTACTTAAAAGATCAGGGCGAGCTGACCATTGCCAATTTTCGACATAACGACGGTTCGCTGGAAGACGAGAAAAAAATCTTCTGGGCCAAATTATCTTCGCGCCTGGACGCCGATATCCGGAAAAACCCAAAGCATTTTGGCGCGGTGAAGGATCTGGAATTTGATCCACCGGCCATGATGCAGCTTGGCCCGGTAAACTATTACGACAAAGTACTGAGTTTTCGCAATTCCCATATCTGGAATGAAGCCGGATATCTGTTGGATGTTTATCGCGCCTTATTTGACGTATTAAAACCCGGCGGCACTTTGGGGCTTGTTGAACACAGATCGAGCCGTTTGTCTGAGATCTCCAGTCGCGCCGGTGAAGGTTATCTGGATGAATATTATGTGATTTCTGTCGCCCAACAAGCTGGTTTTGTGCTGGTTGAACGCTCTGAAATCAATGCCAATCCTCGTGATACTAAAGACTATCCGAAAGGTGTATACGCGTTGCCACCTACGTTGGCGATGGGTGAAAAAAATAAAGCCCGTTATCTTGCCATCGGCGAGAGCGATCGGATGACGCTGCGCTTTATCAAGCCGCTGCCGACTGTGCAATAAGGCGGATTGTTTGTATCCGCCAGTCTGCTATTCATTGCCGTCTGGCCTGCAACTGGCAGGCTGGTATGCCGGTGCTGAGCCACTGACGCAGCCGGTACTGTGCCTGCATGGCTGGCTCGATAACGCCAATTCGTTTTTACCACTTGCGCAAACGATGCCTCAATTGCCATTGTTGGCGCTGGATCTGGCTGGCCATGGTCTCAGTAGCCACCGCAGTGCAGATGCCCATTATTATCTGCTCGATTATGTCGCTGATCTTGCCACGTTATGCCGGCAGCAAGGCTGGCAGCAGCTCACGGTAATAGGGCATTCGATGGGCGGTATGGTCGCGACTATACTGGCCGCCAGTTTCCCGGAGTTAGTCAGTCAACTGGTGTTGATCGATAGTTTGGGGTTCATCACTACAGCTGCAGATGCCACTGCATCACAACTGCGTAAAGCAGTGATTTCACGCGAACAAAGCCATCACAAACAAAAACCTCAATATCAGACTCTGGCGGCTGCGGCCGCAGCCCGGCAGCAACAAAGTGATTTTGACGATGCGACAGCGATGTTGCTGACTGAACGGGGTTGCGAGCCAATTGCGGCAGGATTTAGCTGGCGGGCAGATTTGAAATTACGCGAAGTGTCGGCATTTCGTCTATCAGAGACCCAGGCACAGGCGCTGATCCGCAGTCTGCAATGTCCGGTACTGGCGCTGATGTCTGCACAAGGCCCAACCGAGATCCGTAATGCAATGCAGCAGTATCAGGCTGATTACCCTCAACTTGAGCTGGTGCAATGCCCGGGTGGCCATCATTTACACATGACGCATGCCAGCGACTGTGCCAGCGAGATCCAACGTTTTTTGCTGGAAAAGCGGCCATAAGCAGATATATTGGCTGCGCAGATTGTCGACAAAGCAGCAGATAGTGGCCAATTGTATATCAGAAAAAATTGTGGGATGATTGAGGATTAGAGTAAAAACTCAGAAGTCGCCGTTTAACGTAAATATGATGCTGATTATTTGCATAAGCCGGTGAACATACCTATAAAAACAAATAGAAAAAATGACGAGGAGACGAAGGTGGAGAAAGTCTGGTTAAAGCGTTACCCGCCTGGCGTACCGGCAGAAATCAATGCCGACCACTACAGTTCGTTAGTGGATATTTTTGAACAATCCATTGCGACTTATGCTGACCGTATTGCCTACATCAATATGGGTAAGTCGATCACGTACCGCGAACTGGACCAACACAGCCAGGCCTTTGCCGCGTACTTACAAAAACTCGGACTGAAAAAAGGCGATGCTGTCGCCATTATGATGCCAAACCTGTTGCAATATCCGGTGGCGCTGTTAGGTGTGCTGCGTGCCGGTTGCACCGTCGTCAACGTCAACCCGTTGTATACGCCGCGTGAATTACAGCATCAATTGAATGATTCGCAGGCAAAAGCCATCGTCATTGTGGAGAACTTCGCGCATACGCTGGCTGATGTCCGCGCCAATGTGAAGCTGGACCACATCATTCTGACCAAAATGGGCGATATGCTGGGGCTGTTAAAAGGCTCGATCGTCAATTTTGTCGTGAAGCACATTAAAAAGATGATCCCAGCCTATCAGTTACCTGGCGCAATTTGTTACAAACAACTGATGCAGGATGCACAGAGCCTGACTTACCAAAAGCCTGTTGTAGTGGGCGAGGATCTGGCCTTTTTGCAATATACCGGTGGTACCACCGGCGTTTCCAAAGGCGCCATGTTAACCCACCGCAATATGGTGGCAAACCTCGAGCAAGTCGCAGGTTGTATCGGGCCTATTCTGAACCCGGGTAAAGAGTTTATTGTTACGGCGTTACCGCTGTATCACATCTTTGCGCTGACCGCGAACTGCCTGACCTTTATGAAATATGGCGGCACTAATCTGCTAATCACCAACCCGCGGGATATGCCCAATTTTGTCAAAGAACTGAGCAAATACCCGTTTACTGCGATCACTGGTGTCAACACACTGTTTAACGGCTTACTGAACTGTCCGGGTTTTGCTGAGCTGGATTTCGGCCGGTTGAAACTGTCGTTAGGCGGTGGCATGGCGGTGCAAAAACCGGTCGCCGAGCGCTGGCAGAAAGTCACGAAAACCCGCTTAGTTGAAGGTTATGGCCTGACCGAATGTGCGCCGCTGGTCACAGTCAGTCCGTTTGATCTGGATGGTTTTAACGGCAGCATTGGTTTACCGGCGCCTTCCACACATATCAAGCTGATCGATGACAATGGTGTTGAAGTGGCACCGGGTGAAGCCGGCGAAATGCTGGTGCAGGGGCCGCAAGTGATGCGGGGTTACCTGAACCGGCCAGATGAAACCGACAAAGTGCTGAAAGATGGCTGGTTATATACCGGTGACATCGCGCGGATGGATGAGCAGGGCTTTTTCTACATTGTCGATCGGAAAAAGGACATGATCCTGGTCTCGGGCTTTAATGTCTATCCGAACGAAATTGAAGAAGTGGTCGCGATGAATGAGAAAGTGCTGGAAGTTGCTGCGGTCGGTGTACCGAATGAAGCGACCGGCGAAGCAGTGAAGATTTTTGTCGTGAAAAAAGACCAAAGTTTGACCGATCAGGAACTGATCGCCCACTGCAAAGAACGTTTAACAGGTTATAAAGTACCGAAGCTGGTAGAATTCCGCACAGAGTTACCCAAAACTAATGTGGGTAAGATTTTACGTCGGGAATTAAAAGGCTGAGTCCTTGCTAAAAAAAACCGCCGACAGGCGGTTTTTTTTATTCGGTATCAGTCGATGCTGCGCTTTCGGCGTGGCCGCAAATGAATGACCATTGCTGAATGGCTGCACAGAAGGATCAACCGATGAATTACCAGATGCTGACTGCGGATGCTGCACTTGCAGCCTATTGTACCAAAGCAGCGCAAGCGCCTTATCTGGCGTTGGATACTGAGTTTATCCGCACTAATACTTTGCTGCCTAAACTCGGCTTAGTGCAGCTGAACGATGGCGACAGTGTGGTGCTGGTTGATCCGCTGTGCATCAAGGACTGGCAACCGCTGGCTGAGTTACTTGCCAATCCGGCGGTACTGAAACTGGTGCATTCCTGCACGGAAGATTTAGAGGCGCTGGCATCAGTTGGCATCGAACAAATCACACCGTTGCTGGATACGCAGCTGGCGGCAGAAGTCATCGGCTGGGGCGGCAGCATGGGATATGCCCGGCTGGTGGAACAGATGCTGGGGGTCGTAGTCGACAAAACCGAATCCCGCACCGATTGGCTGGCGCGACCGCTGGCTGAGACCCAGCTACAGTATGCTGCCAACGACGTGGTGTATTTACTGCAACTCACCCCGGCCTTACTGGCCGCGCTACCCGGCGAACGTGCCCGGGACATCCTGCTTGCAGAAGGCCGCTCACTGATTGAACGACGCCAACGTCAGATGCCGGCTGCGCTTAAATATCTCGAACTGAAAAACAGCTGGCAGTTCGCACCGCGCGAACTGGCGATCTTGCGGACTTTTTGCGCCTGGCGTTGTCAGTATGCCGAAGAGAAAGATCTGGCGTTGTCTTTGGTGATCAAAGATGCGTTGTTATATGAACTGGCGCGCCGCAAACCGCAAACGATGGAAGCGTTAAGCCAGGTCGAGGGCATGCAGGGCAGGGAACTGCGCCGACATGGTCAGCTCTGGCTGCAATTTATCCGCGAAGCAAAAGCGCTGGCTCCGGTTGAATTGCCGCAAACTTTTTACCATCTGGACAGTTTTCCTGGTTACAAACAAGTACAGCAACAACTCAGTGACGCGATTAAAGCCGCTGCGACTGCGGCCGGCATTCCGGCTGAAATTCTGTCGGTCAAACGCCAGCTCAATGAATATCTGAACTGGTGCTGGCGGGTGACCGATGAAGAGCGGCAACAACTGCCATTGCCGGAATTTTTAGGCGGCTGGCGCCGTGACATTTTGTTGCCGTATTTGCCGGTGCCACCACAGGTCCAGGCGCTGATTTAGACAAAACCTGATCTGGTCAAAAAAACGCCGCGTATACGCGCAATGCAGATCAGTTAAGAGTACTTGACCGATCCTGGCAGTGTAGGAAAATCCGGAACCCGTCATAGGTTCCGGATTTTTTTATGCCGTTAATTCAGGATTTAACCGAAGTCATTGAGATGTCCGGGGAGCCCGTCGCCCGGATGGAAGTATTTGCCAACCATATTCCAGATGAATGGGTCCGTATCGCCGCGGCCTTATCCGACAAGGTCACTATCCGCCGCAGGCGATTGCCCGCTGATATGGTGTTGTGGCTGGTGGTCGGTATGGCTTTTTTTCGCAATGAACCTATCTCAGAAGTCGCCCGTCATCTGAATATCTGTGCTGATGGTCTTGCCAACGATGTGCTCCTGGCTGACAGTGCGCTGTCGCAAGCCCGTCAGCGGCTTGGCGAACAACCGGTTGAATGGTTATTCCGTCAATGTGCGCAAGTCTGGGGTCATGAGCGTTATCCTGCTGATACATGGCATGGTCTGCAGGTATTTGCCGTCGATGGTGCTCTGTTCAGAACGCAGGATAATCCTGAGCTCAGAGGCCATTTTGGTTCGGGTAACACCGCTACCAACCGTCAGACGCCTTATCCGATGTTGCGTCTGGTGGCGCTGATGAATGTGCGCTCGCATGTGGTGGTCAACGCAGCCATCAGTCCTTATCGCAAAGGCGAAATCCCGTTGGCCCGCGATTTCATTCAATCCTTGCCGGCGCACTCCGTGACGTTACTGGATAAAGGTTTCTTCAGTGCGGACTTGCTGCTGGGCATTGCCGATGAAGAAACTAACCGGCACTGGCTTATCCCCGAGCGTAAAGGGCTGGTGTATACCGAAGTCGAACGCTATGGCGATGGYGACCGYTTGTTGCAGATGAAAATCTCCCCACAGGCGCGTAAAAAGAACCCGGCATTGCCGGAGTTCTGGCAAGTCAGGGCTGTGACCTATGAAATTGCAGRTGGCGAGAAAACAGTCTTYACCTCATTACCTGCGACAGAGTTCACGGCACACCAGGTGGCGACGCTCTACCATGAGCGCTGGGAAATAGAATTAGGCTTTCGGGATATTAAAAGCTCGATGCAACACAATACCATCACGCTTCGCAGCAAAAAGGTGGCGTTGGTGTATCAGGAATTATGGGGACTCTTGCTGGGATACAATCTGGTCCGAAGAGAAGCCAGTCAGGCAGCAGTCGCGCACAAACGAGCCCCTGATGAAGTCAGCTTTAAGTTTGCCTGTCAGTTTATAGCCAACAAACTGGCGATGATGGCAGGCGCTATCTCACCATCGCACACGGCAAGAAGACTGTCAGAGCTGCGCGGTTGTATCGGCAATCTGTTTATAGAAAAACGCCCCAGGCCAGCAAGGCCCAGGGCGGTGAAGATATCCAAAACCCGTTATCCGGTAAACCGCAATGCGGCTCCACTTAAGTGAAGAGCATTGCGCGTATACGCGGCGTTTTTTTATCCGGATCAATGTAAATTATTGGCTAAACCCTTCATTTAATTGCATTCATTTTATTGATCTCTGAGGGGATGGCCCGGCGTAAGCAGTCTGGTTTGATCAACAGAGGATAATAAAATGCAATGGAAAAACTCGTTAACTGTGCTTGCCCTGGGCGCAGCTTTGACTTTGACTGGCTGTGGTAGCAGCGATAGCGATAAGGCGACTCCGGTCGTGACGCCAACCGTCAGCCTGAAACTGGTGCATGCCGCTTTCGACGCCCCTAACGTCAATGCCACATCAGGTGATGCGTTTAATGCCAGCAATATTGCTTTTGGTAAAGCCAGCGCCGCCAGCAAAGTACCGGCCACCGGGCTTGGCCTCGCTGTGAGTGCCATCTTACCCGACAACAGCACTACCGCCGTGTTAACGCCATCTCTGACCTTTATGGCCGGCCAGAATTATACCGCCTATGCCGTCGGTAAAGTCGCGGATGGCAGTTTAAGCGCGTTATTGGTCAATGCGCCGGACAATGCACCAACCGCTGGCAATGCACTGCTACAGGTCGTGCATGCTGCCGCTGGCGTACCGACCGTAGACGTGCATCTGACCGCACCGACAGCGGCACTGAGCAGCAGCACAGTGACTGCAACCTTACCATTTAAACAGTTCACTGGCGCGGTTTCAGTACCGGCCGGGGATTACCGCATTCGCATCACGCCGGCCGGTGCTGCTGGCACTGCCGTATTTGATTCAGGCACTGTTGCTATTCCAGCCGGCGCAAATCTGCAGGTTGCTGCCATCAACAACCGGTTTGCTGGTCCATCGCCTGTGTCCTTATTGACGGTAGACCCAACCGGTGCCACCGGCGATATCAAAGATATCAACAGCACGACAGCGGTACGGGTGGTGCATGCAGTGGCGGATGCGCCGGCAGTAGATGTGTTGTTGAATAACAGCAAGGCGATCAGCAATCTGAAGTATCCGGAATTTACTGGTTACGCCCAGCTGAAACCGGGCAAATATAACGTCAAGGTAGCTGCGAATGCGGACAACTCAGTCGTGGTGATTAATGCGGATTTGGATTTGGCAGCCGGCAACTTCGCCACTGTACTGGCGACTGGCTCGTTAGCTGCAAACAGCATCAAACCCTGGGTGTTAGCCGATACTCCGCGTCGGGTGGCGACTGCAGCGCAGGTGCGGATTGCACACGCTTCGACAGTGGCAGGCAAAGTGGATATTTATGTCACGGCCAGCCGTGATATCAGCAGCAGTAATCCAGCCTTTAAGGATGTGCCTTTTATAGCAGAGACCGGTTATGTAAGTTTAAAACCGGGTAGTTATGTTGTGACGGTCACCCCAACGGGCAGTAAAACTGCGGCGATAGGGCCGGTCCAACTGGAATTGGCAGGCAATAAAATCTACACCGCTATAGCGCGTGATGGCATCGCCGGTGCAGCGCCAGGTTTGATCCTGTTGGATGACTTTAATCCGTAATAGTCAGATGCTGACATCTTAAAAAAGCAAAGGGCAGCCAACGCTGCCCTTTTTCCTGAATCGTATTCACTTAACCGCGTTTATCTTCCGGGAAGGTTACGTTCAGTTCCAGCACTGACAATTCGTCCGAGCTTTTCTCCAGCGTCACTGACACCTGGTCATCGGCGATATCAACGTACTTGCGGATCACTTCCAGAATGTCCCGTTCCAGCTGCGGCAAATAATCCGGGCTGGTGCGGCGACGCCGCTCGTGTGCCACGATGATCTGTAAACGCTCTTTCGCCGTCGACGCGGTATTTTTCTTCGAAGAACGGAAATAATCGAGTAATGACATGATTAACCTCCGAAGATCCGTTTCAGCAGACCTTTTTTCTCGACGTTCAGGAACCGGAACGGCACAGTTTCACCAACCAGGCGGGATACTGTATCGAGGTAAGCCTGACCCGCGTCACTGTCAGCATCCAGAATAACCGGCTGACCAGAGTTCGACGCGTTCAGCACCGCCTGCGATTCCGGGATCACGCCCAACAGTTTAATCGCCAGAATGTCGTTCACATCATCGACACTGAGCATTTCGCCTTTTTGTACACGCTCCGGGTTGTAGCGCGTCAGCAGCAAGTGTTCTTTGATGCCCGGCAGGCCTTGTTCGGCACGGCGGGACTTGCTCGATAACATGCCTAAGATCCGGTCAGAATCGCGTACTGAAGAAACTTCCGGATTGGTGACGACAATAGCTTCGTCAGCGAAATACAGCGCCATCATAGCACCGGATTCGATACCGGCCGGTGAGTCACAGATAATAAAATCGAATTCGTCAGACAGCTCGTTCAGGACGCGCTCGACACCTTCTTTATGCAGCGCATCTTTGTCGCGGGTTTGCGAGGCCGGCAGAATAAACAGGTTGTCCAACCGTTTGTCTTTGATCATCGCTTGTTTCAGATTGGCTTCGCCGTTGATCACATTGACGAAGTCATACACCACGCGGCGTTCACAGCCCATAATCAAATCGAGGTTACGCAAACCGATATCAAAATCGACGATCACAGTTTTGTGACCTTTCAGGGCCAGGCCAGTACCAATTGCCGCGCTGGTTGTGGTTTTGCCGACACCACCTTTACCTGATGTCACCACTATAATTTTTGCCATAGCACAAAGTCCTTAGAATAATTCTGCCAACATTAACTGTCCGTCCTGCAAACCAATACAAACTGGTTTCCCCCAGTAGTCACCTTGCAGGTTGTCGCTTAACCAATAGTTACCGGCAATCGAGATTAACTCGGGTTGCATATTGTAACAATAAATCTTTTTTGAGGCGTCGCCGCCGGCACCAGCAATGGCTTTGCCCCGCAATGCGCCGTAAATATGAATGTTGCCGTCGGCGATGACTTCCGCGCCGGCACCTACAGTGCCTCGGATAATCAAATCAGCGCCTTTAACATAAATCTGCTGACCGGAACGGATGTTCTGCTCAATGGTTTTGTTTTCTGTGGTGATCACGGTTGGCGCGGCTGGCGCGACAGGGGCAGCCTTGACCGGTTCTGTGGTTTTCCCTGCTTTGGGCGGTTGTAATGCCGCTAAGCCGGCGGCGTGCGCTGCTTTTTTTAACGCAGCGTCGGCACCACAGACACCGACTAACACCAGCTGTAATTCAGTAAACAGTTGTTTAATCGCAGCGAAATCCGGGATTTGGTCACAGTTTTCAACACTGATCACTACCGGAGCCTGGGTAAAAAAGCCAGGCGCCTGGGCCAGTTTGTTGCTGAGTTCCTGACGCAAAGCGGCGACGGAAAAATCCTGACAATACAGCACTGATAAAGGAAACAAACTGCCTTTGAGTTCGATGATTGGATCAGACATAGCGACCATGTGAAAAAAGGTTAAAAAAAAAGTGGTCTGCACCAATTTCGTCAAACGCCGGAGCGACGTTTTTCCGGTTTTACCCGCCGGGCATCGGTTCGCAGATTTAGCGGTTCATGGTATAGTCTGCGCCCCTGTTAGGCAAGTTACCCGGAACACAATTTCTGTCATGCTGAGCGCAATTTATAAGAGCCCGAAAAAACCTGAGACTTACCTGTATGTCACGCGCCGTGACGATTTCAGCAAAGTCCCGCCAGCTTTGTTAGAGATGTTTGGCAAGCCACAGTTGGTCACTGTGCTGGACTTGAACTCGCGTGCCACGCTGGCTGGCGCTGACCTTGCCAAAGTCCGGCAAATGCTGAGCGATACCGGCTATTACCTGCAATTACCACCACCACCGGAAGATCTGCTGAAAATTCACAAGAATTGGCTGGACGGGCAGGCTAATTAACTGGCCACCCAGAGTTTTAAAAAGGATATGTTGTTGAACAGAATTATTTTTCTGACAGCTTTGGCGTTGACTGTTGCGGCCTGCAGTCATGCCGGTCAGACCCCGCCGGTCAGTGTTGCTGCTAATAAACCTCAGTCGGCAGTTGCCACCAAGCCGGCCTCCCAGCCAGCAACTGCGCAGCCCACAGTAGTTGCCGCAGCACCGCAAGCTGATAAGACCGCCGCCGGGTTTGCGGTTTATGTCAAAGGCCTGCGGCAGGAAGCAGAGGCCGCAGGTTATCCAAAAACGTTGTTAGACCAAGTGTTTCCGACGCTGAAATTCCATCATACCGTCGTAAAGGCGGACAAAGGCCAACCTGAGTTTGTCGAAACCCTCGACACTTATTTACCCAAACGCGTTAATGCCCAGCGTATCAAAATGGCGCGTGAAGCCTATCAGAAGTATCAGGCTGAACTGGCGCCTATCAGTGCGAAATATGGCGTGCCAGCCCGTTTCATCGTGTCCCTGTGGGGGCTGGAAAGCGCATTCGGCCGCATTACTGGTAATTATTCAGTGCCTTCCGCTTTAGCGACTATGGCCTACGAAGGCCGGCGTGAAGCAATGTTCCGCCGCGAATTTTTCCTGGCGCTGGATATTCTGCGCGACGGTCACGTTAAGTTCGCCAGTATGAAAGGCTCCTGGGCCGGCGCTATGGGGCATACGCAGTTTATGCCCAGTGCCTTTATGAAATACGCGCAGGACGGTGACGGTGACGGTCACAAAGATATCTGGACCAACCGACTGGATGCTTTTGCCTCGATTGCCAGTTATCTGAAAACCGAAGGTTGGCAAAATGGCCAAAGTTGGGGCCGCCAGGTGCGTCTGCCGAAAAACTTTGATTACGCCCGCGTGATCCCAAAAGGCAGTAAAGATCGGGCGCAGTGGTTGCAATGGTGGCGCGAACGCGAACTGCCATTGAGTCAATGGCAAAAACTGGGAGTGCGTTTAGCCGATGGCTCACCGCTGCCGGCCTCTGCAATGAAAGCCGCGGTGGTGATGCCGGATGACAAAGACGGCCGCGCCTATCTGGCGTACCCGAACTATCAGGTGCTGATGCACTGGAACCGCTCTTATTATTTTGTCAGCAGTGTCGGCTACCTGGCCGATGAAATTGTCGCCAAACCTGCGGCGAAAAAAGCTGCCGCAACAGCGGCCACAGCGCCGTAACGGAGTCGGAATGCGCTATCAACATCAGGATCTGCAAGGCAACGCCGTCGCACTGCCGGTCGGCAAAGTCGTTTGTATAGGTCAGAATTATCAGGACCATATCACCGAGATGAACAGCAAAACCGCGCCGGACGCACTGTTTTTCTTAAAACCAGCCACAGCACTGCGCCATTTTGCTGAGCCCTTGGCAATTCCGCAGGACCGTGGTGCGGTGCATAACGAAACAGAAATTGCTGTCTTGATTGGCAAGCCGTTATCAGCAGTGACGCCAGAACAGGTGATGGCAGCAGTGTGGGGTTATAGCCTGGCGCTGGATTTAACCTTGCGTGACGTGCAGGCTGAGCTGAAAAAATTGGGCCGGCCCTGGGACATCGCCAAAGGTTTTGATGGTGCTTGTCCGGTCGCTGGCTTTGTGCCGGCAGCGCAGGTTGCTGACGCGCAGGCGTTGACCTTCAGCCTTGATGTGAACGGTGAGCGACGCCAAACTGGCGATGCGACGCTGATGATCCGCGGCATTGCGCAGATGATCAGTGAAATGTCGTATTGGTTCAGCCTGCAGCCGGGTGACATCATTTTAACTGGCACCCCGGCTGGTGTTGGGCCCTTGACCACAGGCGATCAATTGCTGCTAACTTTAGACAATCATTTTTCGGTTCAGAGTCAGGTGAGTCACACCCCGGCACTGGCCGTACGGAGCGGCGCATGAGCCTTGCAGAAAAATTCTGGGAAACGAAATCCCTGATGGAAATGAACGACGAAGAATGGGAAGCGGTCTGTGATGGCTGTGCCAAATGTTGTCTGAATAAATTTATCGACGATGAAGATGAAGAAGCCGAAGGCCCGACTGATTTTATCCGCGAAGGCGAAACCGTCCATTTCACCAATATTGCCTGTCAGTATCTGAACAGCAATAAATGCGAATGCGACTGCTATGAGCTGCGCACAGTGCTGGTGCCGGATTGCGTCAAACTGACGCGGGAAAACCTGAAAGACATTTTCTTTATGCCAACCAGCTGCAGCTATCGTCGTCTGCAGGAAGGGCGGGGTTTGCCGAGCTGGCACCCGTTACTGAATGGTGGCAAGAAAAGCCTGATGCACAAAAAACAAATGTCGGTGCGCAATAAAACGATTTCTGAGCGGGCGGTCAGCATTGATGATTTTGAAGATCACATCGTGACCTGGCCGCTGAACGATTTGGATTAAAGCAGAGTTTATTAAGGAGTTTTTGCAAGTGATGGATGCCAATCTGAATTGGATCACTGAGCTCAAAACGCTGACTGAGCACTATAAGCCGGAGATAGCGCAGCTGATCATCTCCGGTATTGTGTTGCTGTTTTACGCCGTATTAAGCCGGCGTATTGCGCCATTTATTTACCGCACTATCGCTGCGACCATGCTGAAAGAGGATATGAACCGCCGCGCCATGGTGGTGTTTCATATCCTGCTATTCCTGCTGCTGGTAGTCGTGCTCAGTATCATTTGGGGCATTGATATCAAAGGTTTACTGGTGCTGGCTTCGTCGATGATTGCGGTCGTCGGTGTGGCGTTATTTGCCGCCTGGAGTTTACTCAGTAATATCACCGCGTTTTTTATCTTACTGGGACAAACGACCTTTGCGCAGGGACGCACTGTCAAAATTGTCGATGGCAGCAATGCGATTGAAGGCATCATTGAAGAAGTGAATTTGTTTTCAACCACCCTGCGCACCAAAGAAGGGGAATGTGTGGTGTATCCGAATAATCTGATTGTATCGCGACCGGTTTATGTTAAAGAGCAGCAGCATTGCAAAACGCAGCTGGTGAAATCCGCAGAGCGTTGGCATACCAAACGCGAGCTGGCACTGAAACACCGGCAAAAGCCGAAATCAGTCAGTTAAAAAAAGCGCCGTCAGGCGCTTTTTTTAAATCCATAATGCGGCAGATAAGCCGCGACGTATGACGTCTGTTCTCACTGTGTGATCTGTAGTCAGTATCGTTAGCTACAAGCCCGGCGCAGCCGGTCGTTGACGTCGTCCCATTCCGGCGTTTGCGGTGGTTGCTCCAGATAAATCTGGCTGCCCGGCATCGCGTCTGCTTCAAATAAGCTGCGATACAACAACCGGGCGTAACCGGCTTTATCTTGCGGTAACTGCCGGCTGTGTGGCAGTGCCAAATCAGTAAACTCAGCACTTTGATACAAACAAATCACTGCGTCAGTGGATTGTTGCAATGCGTTTTGTAATTCCGCTTTATTGAATATTTTCAGCGGTTTGCCGGGCTGGTAATGCGCTTTGACATTGCCTGGTACGGCCACATTGTGTGATTTAGGTGCGCTGACCGGAACCCCTAATACCGTTTCCAGTTCAGCCACGCTGATCGGGCCTGCGCGCAGCACCTGTGGCTGTGCAGAAGTTAAATCGACTATGGTGGATTCCAGGCCAACACTGCAATCCCCGCCGTCCAGCACCGCAGCGATACGACCATCTAAACCTGCCATCACCTGCAAGGCGCTGGTGGGGCTCAGTTTCTTATATGGATTGGCGGAAGGAGCTGCAACGGCAAGACCGGTACGTTGTAACAGTGCCAACAACACCGGGTGGGCCGGCATCCGGATGCCGATACTGTCTTTGCCGCCAGTGACGACAGGGCTGACGTTTTCGCCTTTGGCTAACAATAAGGTCAGCGGGCCTGGCCAGAACGCCTTGGCCAGCAACAACGCTTGCGGTGGAATGTCACGCGCCCAGTTACTAAGTTGCGCCAAATCCCCAATATGCACAATCAGCGGATGATTGGCCGGGCGCCCTTTGGCGATAAAGATTTTAGCGACGGCTTGTGGATTGCTGGCATCGGCAGCCAGACCGTACACTGTTTCAGTCGGCACAGCGACCAGTTCACCGGCCTGCAGCAACTTGGCTGCGGCATCCTGATCGGTTAATGCAGATAACAGTAAGGTCATAACAACTCCGGCGCAAAAATGGCCGCGTATTATATCGTAAAAGCAGGGTCTGCAGAAAGCATGGCAAAACGACTACGCGCAAGCAGTTGCGTCTGTGGGGAACTGGTGAAAACAAAAAGCCCGCACAGGCGGGCTTTTATCTGTAGAGCAAGCGTCAGCGTTTGGCGTAATGCGCTGTTTTGTAGCGGTCAACCCACATGGCGGTAGCGCCACAGACGGCAATGGGCATCACCAGCAGATTCAGAAACGGCACCATACTGCCGATGGCGACTGTCATGCCAAAGCTGTAACTGCCGGTTAAGTCACCGCGAAGCTGCTGGCGCATGGTATGAAACGGCACTTTATGGTTGTCGTAGGGATAGTCGCAGTACTGAATGGCCATCATCCAGCTGGTGAATAAAAACCAAAGTAACTGGCCCACCAGCGGTAACAGGAAAAACGCCAGCAGAAACACCAGCGCCCGCGGCAGGCAATAAACAAACTTGGTCCATTCGCGGCCCAGCATGCGGGGGACATCTTTCATAAAAGCGGCAAAACCTTGTTCCGGCAGCGCCTGACCGGTCAGATGCAATTCAACTTTTTCACTGAGCAGCGCATTAAATGGTGCAGCGATAAAATTCGCAATCATGGTAAAAGCAAAAGCCAGTGATAGCACCACACTCAACACTACGACCGGCCACAGCAGATATTCGAGGAAGCTCAACCAGTCCGGTACCCAGCCCATCAGATGGTCAACCCAACCCTGCACTTGTTGGATCAGATAAAAAAACGCGCCGGCAAATAAAATCAGGTTAATGCCGAGCGGGATCAGCACATAACGGCGTAGTCCTTTGGTACTGAGCAAACTGAGGCCCTGAAAGAAATAATGCATGTGAATACTCCGGCAGAAAAGGCGATACGGTCCAGGCGTTGAGCTTATGAGGCAATGGCTTGATCTGCAATAGTTTTGCCGTGACAGCCATACCCCATTTTGTTACAGTCTGTGAAACTTCAACCCGGTCTTCAGCCTCTGGCATGCGCCTAAAACAGATAAAACTTGCCGGTTTTAAATCCTTTGTTGACCCGACCCTGGTGCCGTTTCCAACGGCAATGACCTGTGTGGTCGGGCCAAACGGCTGCGGTAAATCCAACGTGATTGACGCCGTGCGCTGGGTGCTGGGTGAAAGCAGTGCAAAGAACCTGCGTGGCGATGCGATGACCGACGTTATTTTTAACGGCTCAGCGCAGCGTAAACCAGTGTCTCAGGCCTCTGTTGAGCTGGTATTTGAAAATACCGAAGGCCGGGTGCAGGGCAGTCTGGCCGATCGCAGCGAGATCTCGGTCAAACGCCTGGTCACCCGTGACGCGCAGTCGCTGTATTTCCTCAATGGCAGTAAATGCCGTCGCCGCGACATCACCGACATCTTTTTGGGCACAGGCCTTGGCCCGCGCAGTTATGCCATTATTGAACAGGGCATGATCTCAAAGCTGATCGAGTCCAGACCGCAGGACCTGCGGGTGTTTATTGAAGAAGCGGCCGGTATTTCCAAATACAAAGAACGCCGCCGTGAAACCGAAACCCGCATCAGCCACACCCGTGACAATCTGGACCGGCTCGCTGACGTACGGGAAGAACTCGGCAAAAACCTCGACAAGCTACGCCGCCAGGCCGCAACGGCAGAGCGTTACAAAGAATTAAAAGCCACTGAACGCCGGCTAAAAGCTGAGTTGACTGCGCTGCGCTGGTACTTTTTTAATGAACAACTACAGCAGGCCGAACAGGCACTGGCTGTGCTCGAAACTGAATATCAGCAGTTTATGAGTGAGGGTTCCGGCGCTTTTCGCGCGGTGGAACAGCTGAAACAACTACAACAAAACCTGCGGGACAGCCTGGCACAAACACAACAGCGCTTTTATCAGCTCGGCAGTCAAATCACCGCACTGGAGCAACAACAGTTGCATCAGCGCAGTCGCCGTCAGCAAATTCATGAAGAAAAACGCCAGCTGCACAACGAGATCGAGCAAGGGCTGGATCTGCAAGTAGCGGAAGAACAGCAACTGGCAGAGCTGGAACTGTTGTTGCTTGAATTAGCGCCGACACTGGAATTGCTGGAACAACAACACGACGAGTTACAACAGGCCTATCTGGACGCCGAACATCTGGGTGTTGACAGTCAGCGCGCTTATCAACAGGCGCAGCAACAGGCGTTTGCGTTGGCGCAACAAATACAACAACTGCGGTTATCGGCTGAACATTTACACAGTCAGATCCAGCGGGCGCAGCAGCAGGACGAGGCGCTGGCGGCGCAGTTACTGACGTTGTCGCCACAGCCACTGCAGGCCGATTTGCAGCAGTTACAGCCATTAAAGCAGCAACAACGTAGCCAATGTGAGACGCTTACTGCAGAGCTGGCTACAGCCGAATTACAACTGGAGGCAGTGCAACAGCAGTTACAACAATGTCAGCTGAAAGGGAAAACTACCGGACTGGAGCTGACAGCGTTGGCGCAGCAGCACAGCGCGCTGACCCAACAACTGCAGCGGCTGGAGGCAGAACAACCGCTGTTACCCAAACTGCAGATTGCGCCCGGCTGGGATATCGCGGTGGCGGTGGCGCTGCAGGCGCTGAATTTCAGTCAGCTGACAGTGGAATTCCCGGCAACGGCACCGGAGCATCATTTGTTGCAGCCAAGCAGCGGCAGTTTTGCCGCGGCAGATCCGGCGTCGTTGGCGGGGTTAGCCACGCTGGCCAGTCAGATCAAGGCCGATGCTCGTGGGCAGAAACAAATCCCGGCGCAGTTCTGGCAAATCTTTTGTGTGCAGGATTACGCACAGGCGCTGCAGCTACAACCCAGCCTTGCTGCCGGACAGTCGCTGATCTGTCCGCAGGGCCGTTGGCTCGGGCCGAACTGGTTGCAGGTGCCGGATCAACAGGCCCGGCAAAATCCGCTGCAGCTACAACAGCAGCTGGGACAACTTACCGCACAGCAGCAGACGCTGAGTGCCACCCAGCAACAGCTGGCGCAGGACGAAGTGCAGCTTCATGCAGAGCTCAATCAGCTGCGGCAAAAGCTCAGCACTGGTCGCCAGGCGCTGGCAACGGCGCAGCAGCAGCTGCAAAGCAGCGTGAATCAGCAGCAACAACTGGAATTTCGCCTGACACAGTACACACAGCAGTCCGCGCAGCTGGAGACGCAGCGTCAGCAACTGGCGAATGACATTCTGTTATGGCAGGAACAGCAGGCGCAGCAGCAAGAGCAGTTATTTTTGCTGGAGGACGAGGCTGCTCTGCAGCAGGATACACAGCGACAGCTACAACAACAGCAAGATGCCCATCAGCAACAGCTCAGGCAACGGCGCGAGCAGGAACAGCAACTGAATCAGCAACTGACCGCGCAACGTCTGCAACAGGTCAGTCTGGAACGGCAATTAGAAGCCGCGCGGCTGCATCTGGTGCGCAGCAACAGTCAGCAGCAAAAACTGCGTGAACGCCTGAGTTTACTGACCGATCAACTGGAATTGCTGGACGAACCGGATTTGGCCGCGCAGGAAGAGCTGCAGGCACTGATTTTAAGCCGCGATGATGCCGGCGCGGAAAAGTTACAGCTGGAACAGCAGTTACAGCAAACCGATGAGCAAATTCGCAGCCTTGAGCAAGGCCAGCATGGCGTGCAGCAACAGTTAGCGGCCCGGCAAAAACAAATGGAACATTTGCGCCTCGACGCCGAAGGTTTTCGCGTGCGCGCTAACAATATGCTGGATTTGCTGGCAGAGCAGCAGGTGCAACTCAAGGAGCTGCTGCAGACTTTACCGGCCGATGCGCAGGAGCACGTCTGGCAGAACAATCTGGAAAAAACAGCCGAAGCATTAAGCCGGCTCGGGCCTATTAACCTCGCGGCGATTGATGAATTTAACCAGCAGGATGAGCGGAAAAAATATCTGGATTTACAACATGATGATTTAACCGCGGCGCTCGAAACGCTGGAAACGGCGATCAAAAAAATCGACCGCGAAACCCGGCAGAAATTTAAAGCGACTTTTGATGCAGTGAATGAGGGCTTACAGACTTTATTCCCGAAAGTATTTGGTGGTGGTAGCGCCTATTTAGACCTGACCGACGACGATTTATTGGAGACCGGGGTCAGTATCATGGCGCGACCCCCTGGTAAAAAAAACAGTACTATTCATTTATTATCCGGTGGAGAAAAAGCGCTTACCGCTTTATCATTGGTGTTTTCTATTTTTCGGCTCAATCCGGCCCCCTTTTGTATGCTGGATGAAGTCGATGCTCCGCTGGACGACGCCAATGTCGGGCGTTTTTGTAACTTAGTCCGGGAGATGTCGGAAAGCGTGCAGTTTATTTATATCAGTCACAACAAAATTGCGATGGAGATGGCCGCTCAACTGATGGGCGTGACAATGCAGGAACCCGGCGTGTCACGTGTAGTTGCGGTGGATGTGGAAGATGCCGTCAAAATGGCACAGGCCTGATAACTAAAAGGTTAAAAAACAATGGCTGAAGAATTTCGTTATGCGTTAATTGTATTAGGTGTGTTGGCAATGGCTGGTCTGGCGTTGCATGGCTGGTGGTCAGCGCGCAAGGCGTCGCAGCAGGCCCAAAGCCGCTATATGCCGGAAGACAAATCCTCAGGTGCGCCTGAAGGCTTTGATGAATACGGTGTCGGGAAAAAACGCAAACTGGCCCCCGGCGAGAAACCGCAGCCAAAACCGGCACCGAGCGTGGCACCACGCAGTGACCGCCTGCGTGAGCCGGCAAAAAAATTCCGTGAAGAGCGAGAAAAAACGGCAGAAGTCCATGACGAACCGTCGTTGTCATTCAGTGCTGACGATGATGTTGACGTCAGTCACGACACTGAGGTTGCCGACCAAGGCCCAAGTGAAGTGTTGATCCTGTATGTGTTACTGCCGGAAGGTCAGGAAATCAACGGCGCCATGTTGTTGCCAAGCCTGCTGACGCTGGGCTTTAAATACGGTGAGATGAATATTTTCCATCGTCATCAGGACAGCGCCGGCTCTGGTGGCATCTTGTTCAGCCTTGCCAACATGTTTAATCCGGGCACTTTTGATCTGGAAGAGATGGATAAACTGCAAACCCGTGGCTTAAGTTTGTTTATGACGTTGCCAGGACCTGGTGAAGCGCTGCAGAGTTTTAACCTGATGCACAGTGCAGCCCGCAAACTGTCGGATGAATTTGGTGGTCAGGTGCTGGATAACACCCGCAGTGTGCTGACGGTGCAAACCACCCGGCATTATGTGGAGAAGATCCGCGAATTCCAGCGTCAGCAGCTGATCCGCAACTGACGTTCAGTGAGTAAATCCCCAAAAAACCGGCCTCGCGCCGGTTTTTTTATTCGCGCCATCCATGGCGCTCACCTTGCAGGCCAACGCTTTGCGTTGTTAAAAATTGCTCCAGGCAATTTTTTTATGTCCAGGGATGGACGGTACAGTGAAGCAGGGATTTAGAAACGCCAAACTGTTGGCGTTTCGCCTGATGAACGCCATTCGCACTGCGAATGGCAAATGCAGGTACGTGGTACCCAGAGTTTGTCGGTGATTCGCGCCTTCCATAGCGCTCATTTTGTTTGGCCGACCATAGACCATCCCCGGCCTTGTCAGACAAATATCAATAAAATGTCACTTTGATATCCGGCAGATCTGTTCCTGCCGTCCATGGTTGTTGCGCAGCTGCTGATATGCGGCTGCAACCACAGGTATAAATAAAAAATCAGGAACATGAAATGAAAAAAATGCCGATTTATGGCGCGCTGTCCAGCGCGCTTTTTTGTTTTACAGTGCAGGCCGAGCCGGTCTGGATCAGTATTGAACCTAAGGTATTACAGGCCTTGCCTGCAGTCGAAGTGCTGCAACATCAGCCCATCACACCGGCCTTGTCTGTGTTGCAGGCTGGTCATCAGCAGCCTGTACTGATACAGGTGGATGATGCCGATTTAGTGAAATTGTCAGCCTATATCCACGACGAGCAACATCGCTGCGGCGGTTACATTGCTTATGACAGCCTGGAGCAGGCGGTAACAGCGCTGACACAACCGTTGCTGGCGGCCAGCTTTACTGCGCCGCCATTGTCGCAGGGCACCTTGGTCAACTCGCATCTGCCGCAGCTGAATCAGGCCGGTATCGCGCAATTTATCAGTGACTTAAGCCAATATACTAACCGCTATTACACCACCAGCAGTGGCACCCAGTCGGCGGATTGGATCGCCAGTCAGTGGCAAAGTCTGGCCAATGGCAAGTCATGGATGAAAGTCAGCCGGGTCAGCCACAGTGGTTATCCGCAGCGTTCGGTGCTGCTGGAAATCACCGGCAGTGAAAAGCCGGATGAAATTGTCGTGCTCGGTGGTCACCTGGACTCGATTGTCAGTGGTGGCACCAGCGAAACTACCCGTGCCCCCGGGGCCGATGATGATGCATCCGGCATCGCCACGCTGACAGAGATCATCCGTGTGCTGAGCAGTGCCGGGCTCAGACCCAAGCGCACCATCCGTTTTTATGGTTATGCCGCTGAAGAAGTGGGATTGCGCGGTAGTAAAGACATTGCAACCGCAGCCGCCAGTTCAGCACAGAACATTATTGCGGCGATGCAACTGGATATGACAAATTTTAAAGGCTCGGCCGAAGATATTGTACTGATGACTGACTACACCAACGCTAATCTGAATGGCTATCTGCAAAAACTGATCAGCACTTACCAGCCGACGCTGCGCCACAGTACCGATGTCTGTGGTTACGGCTGTTCTGATCATGCCTCCTGGCACAATGCCGGCTTTGCCGCGTCGATGCCGTTTGAAGCACGCTTTGCCGGCAGCAACAAAAAAATCCACACTGCCAACGATACGCTGGCCAATTCTGATCCAACGGCCATGCATGCGCTGAAATTCGCCCGGCTTGGCTTGTCGTTTGTGTTGGAGCTTGGTAATGCCGGCAGCACAGTGCCGGGTGGCACCAGCGGTAGTTTCCCCAATCTTGCCGCCAACACCGGTAACTGGGTGTATAAAACCATTGTGGTACCGGCGGGTAAAACTCAGCTGAATGTCAGTATGAGCGGCGGTAGCGGTGATGCAGACCTTTATTTACGTTTCGGTGCCAACCCGACCACCAGCAGCTATCAGTGCCGGCCGTATAAAACCGGCAATACGGAAAGTTGTAATATTGCCAATCCACAAGCCGGTAACTGGATAGTCGGTGTGCGCGCATACAGCAGCTTTAGTGGGGTCACAGTCAACTGGCAAATACCTTAGTAGTTTTTATGTTCGGCCAGATAAGCTGGCGCTGACTCTGTTGTCGCCAGCGTTTTCCCGATACAAAAATGCTGACAAATCAGTCGAACAGGCTTCGGCTACTTGCAAGCAACCAGACAAATCCCCATGCTATAGCCCATCACTGATTGACCACAGAGCCAGACCCGATGTCCGATCTGCAAACCCGCATTGATGCGCTGCGTCACACGCTGAACCAGCATAGTTATCAATATTATGTACTCGATAATCCCAGCATTCCGGATGCGGATTACGACGCGTTGTATCGTGAGTTGCAGGCGCTGGAACAACAGCATCCGGCACTGATCACGGCAGATTCGCCGACGCAGCGCGTTGGGGCTGCGCCATTAGATAAATTTGGTCAGGTCAGCCATCAAATTGCGATGTTGTCGTTGGATAATGCCTTTGAAGCCGCTGATTTTCAGGCGTTTTATCAACGGATGGCCGACCGCCTTGATCAGCAGATTGAATTCAGTTTTTGTGCTGAACCCAAACTCGATGGTCTGGCCGTCAGTATCCGTTATGAAGACGGGTTATTGGTGCAGGCAGCCACCCGCGGAGACGGTTATACCGGCGAAGACATTACCGGCAATATCAAAACCATCCGGGCAATTCCGCTGAAGTTACAGGGCGACTATCCGCCGGTGCTGGAAGTGCGGGGTGAAGTCTTTATGCCGCTGGCTGGTTTTGAAAAAATGAATGACAAAGCCCGGCTGGCCGGTGACAAAGTTTTTGCCAATCCGCGTAATGCGGCCGCTGGCAGTTTACGCCAGCTCGACCCGCGCATTACCGCCAGTCGCCCGCTGAGTTTTTATGCCTATGCGGTGGGGGCTGTGACCGATCCTGCGACACTGCTCAACGGCAATAGCCATTATGCGAGGCTTCAGCAATTAAAAAGCTGGGGCTTGCCGGTTTGCCCGGAGATCCGGCTGGTAAAGGGGGCTGCCGCTGCACTTGCGTACCATGCTGATATCCTGCAACGACGCGCCGCTCTTGCCTATGAAATTGACGGTGTGGTGCTTAAAGTCGACGATTTGCTGCAACAACAAAACCTTGGTTTTGTGTCGCGGGCGCCGCGTTGGGCCATTGCCTTTAAATTCCCGGCGCAGGAAAAAACCACCCGCTTACTCGATGTTGAGTTTCAGGTTGGTCGCACCGGTTCGGTCACGCCGGTGGCGCGACTGGAGCCGGTCAGTGTTGGTGGTGTCACCGTATCGAATGCCACTTTGCACAATCAGGATGAGATCAACCGGCTCGGCATCAAAATTGGCGACAGCGTCATTATTCGCCGCGCCGGGGATGTGATCCCACAGGTCGTCGCTGTGGTGCTGGCGGAACGGCCGCAGGATGCGCGCGACATTGTGTTTCCGACAGAGTGCCCGGTCTGTGGCAGCACTACAGAACGGGTGGAAGGCGAAGCAGTGACGCGTTGCACCGGTGGTTTATTTTGCGGTGCGCAGCGTAAAGAAGCGCTGAAGCATTTTGTTGCACGCAAAGCGATGGATATTGAAGGGTTAGGCGACAAGCTGATCGAGCAGTTAGTCGACGAACAGCTGGTGCAAAGCCCGGTGGATATTTACCGCTTGGATATGCCCGCGCTGGTCGGACTGGAGCGGATGGGCGAAAAGTCGGCCATGAAATTGCTGGCAGCGATTGAACACTCGAAACAAAGCACACTGCCACGATTTATTTATGCGCTTGGCATTCGCGAAGTCGGCGAGGCGACAGCACTGAATCTGGCGCAGCATTTTCGTAGTCTGGACACTTTGCGTGCAGCATCGCTGGAGCAGTTACTGGAAGTAGCAGATGTCGGGTCCGTCGTTGCCGGACAGATCCTGCATTTCCTGGCCGAGCCACACAATCAGGCGGTGATTGATGGTTTGATTGCCGTTGGCGTGCAATGGCCGGATATTGCCGAAAAAGCGCAAACGGCGCAGCCGCTGGCAGGGCAGACGCTGGTGCTGACCGGCACTTTAATTGCGATGGGCCGTGATGAGGCCAAAGAAAAATTGCAGCAATTAGGGGCGAAAGTCGCTGGCTCAGTCTCGGCAAAAACCAGTGCCGTGATCGCCGGCGATAATGCCGGTTCTAAGCTGGCCAAAGCGGAAGAGCTGGGCGTTGCGGTCTGGACTGAACAACAGATGCTGGACTTGTTCGCTGAGCATGGTCTGGCCGGATGAAGCATTATCCGGACCTGCCATTATTGGATCAGGATGGCTTACATCGGGTGCCGCTCAGGTTTTATGCAGTGTTGTTACTGCTGTTGCGGCCTTATCTGTGCTGGCTGGTGACGCTGGTAATGCCGGAAGCTGAACGCAAAGCCGTGCTGAGCTTCTTCTATCCGCTGGCGGATGATTTTATTCGTGCTGTGCTGATCGCGATACCGGCGTTGCTGGTGCTGGCTGCAGTCAGTCAGCGCGTGCCTTATGATAAAAAGCAACGACGGGGCCGGGCGAAAAAATTCTGGTTTGCACTGTGGCGTTACGGACGCTGGTTGTTGCTTGCGGTGGTTGCTATAGACTTATATTGGACTATCAGTCATTTACCGCCTTATGTAGCGCTGAATGCGCCAGGATTATTGCTGATTGTGGCGGCGTTAGGAATAAGCTTGTTGTATTTGCTGCGCAGTAAACAATTGCGGCTGATTTTCACTGAATGGCCGGAAGATAAAAAGTAACCACATTGGTGCAGGCTCAGCTGGCCAGTTGTTTTTGTTTCAGCTGGTCAAAACGGCGTTGTTGTTCCGGATTCAGTTTACCCAGTTCAATCGCCCGTAAACAGGCTTGTTGCAGCCGGCTGCGTTTGACCGGATCTACCGCGCCGGTTGGCGCCGTCAGCATACTTTGTAATAAGTTCAGCGCGATGCCGGCGTTACGCGGTAACAAACGAAAAGCATGTTCGAAGGCGCTTAATGCAGCCTGCCAGTTGCCATGCTGATAATGCATAACCGCGATGTTGTTCAGTTCACGCGGCGCCGTCGTCAGCTCAGCCCGTTCCTGTTGTTCCTGCAGCAAATAGGTCTGCAAATACGGATCTGTCGGCTGTTGTTGGCAGAATTCGCCGATTTTTTCAAACCAGCGTTTGGATGCCTGGGTCAGGCCGACTTCATGTAAGGCTTTGGCTCTGTCCAGCGCATCTTCCAGCGCAGTGATCTGCAACGGCACTTCGTCCATCGTTTCGAGAATTTTCAGCGCTTTGTCTTTTTGTGCCCGCAGATAATGCAACCGCGCCTGCAACACGGTTTGCTGTTCATGCGTATCAGATTGGGGAAAGGCGTTACGTAGCTGATTCAGTGCTTCTGTGGCCTGTTTACTGAGTTTGTTAGTTTCACCATCTTCATCCATCGATACCGCATAGTCGATGCAGGCCCGCGCCAGATTCAGGTACAGATCCGGTTGTTCATACATCGAATGACGGGCAAACTTCAGCAGATCACGGGCCGATTTGTATTGGCGTTCATAATCGTGGTTTAGGCGGGACAACTGTTGTAGTTTTTGCTGGCGGAACAAATTACGGGGCGCCAGGTCCACCGCTTGCTCCAGATGCTGTTGCGCCTGATCAAAACTTTTGTTGCGAAACTCCAGCTCGGACTGATATTCCAGCGCGACCAGCTTGGTATCGCGTTTTGTCGACATCCGTTCCAGCATCATGCCGACGGCGTCAAAATCTTCACAAGCAAACAAAGCACGGACTAAGCCGATTTGGGCCCAGCTAAACGGCTGTACGGCCTGCACCGACTGATAGAACTTGACCGCATCGGCCGCCCGGCCAGATTGCAGCAATAAATCACCTTTGAGTTTTAGCAGGGTAGGCACCAGTTTTGGCGAAGGCGCATTGGCTAACAACTGATCCAGTTCCTGCAGCGCTTTTTCCGGTCGGTTCGCATCCAGATACTGATGCAAAGGCCGCAGTTCCTGTTTGCGCTTCAGTACCCGTTCAATGCGTTGTTGCAAGTCGCCGATGGTATAAGGTTTGGCCAAAAATTCGTCTGGTTGCAGTTCAATCACCGAATGTACCAGTGACGGATCGGTCTCGGCGCTGATAAAAATAAAACCAGTATTGTGGCTTTGCAGCTGGCGGGTTTTCAGTTCTTCGTACAATTGAAAACCATCTTTACCTTGCTGCAGATTAAACGACAGGATGATCAAATCGAATTGCTGTTGCTGGCACAATTGCAATGCCCAGCTGGCGCGGTCAGTCAGTTGTACACTGCTATAGCCGAGTTTTTCCAGCGCAAATTTCAGATAATTCTGCGCTAACGCCTGTTCATCGATCACCAGGATACGGATATCCCGGCTAAATGCCTGTTCCATCAATGCCTGTCAGTCAGCTACTGCAATCTGCCTACTATAGCAGGCGCTGAAATCGCAACAATACAAATCACAGCTTTGGGCTGAGCTTTTACAGAGTGTTTACAGAAGGTTACAGCTGGTGCACCCGGTATTCTTTAGGCTGAACGCCATTGCTAATCGATGGAGAACCCTGATGTACCTGCGCCGTTTGATCCCGTTATCTGTCTGTTCATTGCTGGCGCTGACCGGCTGCGACAATGAATTTAAACTTGGTGCTGATGGCGACGTCGTCAGTTACAACTTCCAGTATGGCGCCCAAAACTGGACTGCCGGTTTCAGCGATTATCCAAGCAATGATGCGGCAACATATGAACTCGCCAGTGGTCTGCGTAACCTGCCAACTGGCTTTCAGGGTAGTGGTTTTATGCTCAGTGGTCATAACCGCAGTGACGATTTGTTTATGTTTATCAAGCGGAAAATCAGCGGTTTATCGCCTTCCAGTAAATACAAAGCACAGTTAAAAGTGACCTTTCTCAGCAATGCAGGGGCGGGTTGTATGGGGATTGGCGGCGCGCCGGGCGAAGCGGTCTGGCTGAAATTCGGTTATGCCGACAAAGAACCCAAACAAGATGGCTTCACATTAAATGTACCCAAAGGCGACCAGTCGCAAGACGGGACTCAGGCCAAAGTGCAGGGGGATATTGCTGTGGCAGATGTTAAATGTGATGGCTCAGTCTACAAAACCAAGACATTAAAAAACGCCGAGAAGACGCTGGACATCACGACGAATGCCGACGGTTCAGTCTGGTTATTCGTCGGCACCGATTCCGGTTTTGAAGGCAAAACCACATTGTATTATCAGAATATCGAAGTGCGTTTTACGCCGAAATAAGTTTCAGATGTGGTGCTTTTGCCCGGTAGTTTGTCCCGCTACCGGGCTTTTTTATGGATCAACGGTTCAGTGTCGGGATGCGTGGTGTTGCCAGAAGCATTTGAAAAAAAGAGCGGGTGATGCGAAGCATCGCAAAAAAGTTCTGATAATGATGACGTAATTTAATCGAAGATATGGTGGATGCTACTGGGATCGAACCAGTGACCCTCGTGTGGTGATGAGGAGCGGGTGATGCGCAGCATCGCAAAAAAGTTCTGATAATTATGACGTGATTTAATCGAAGAGATGGTGGATGCTACTGGGATCGAACCAGTGACCCTCGCCTTGTAAGGGCGATGCTCTCCCAGCTGAGCTAAGCATCCTGGGAATATCAAACAAGAATTGGTGGATGCTACTGGGATCGAACCAGTGACCCTCGCCTTGTAAGGGCGATGCTCTCCCAGCTGAGCTAAGCATCCTGGGGAAATACTGTCGCAGATATGGTGGATGCTACTGGGATCGAACCAGTGACCCTCGCCTTGTAAGGGCGATGCTCTCCCAGCTGAGCTAAGCATCCCGGGAATATCACACGACGACGTTATGGTGGATGCTACTGGGATCGAACCAGTGACCCTCGCCTTGTAAGGGCGATGCTCTCCCAGCTGAGCTAAGCATCCGTCCTAACGTTCGGCGGTCATTATAGGGACCGGGCTTTTTGTGTCAATAATATTTTGTGATATTACAGCCGGATGCTGCAAAAGTAGTCGTTTTTATGTGCTGTGCTGGCCGCTTGAACAGAAGCCGCCGGCAAAATCACCGTTGTGCTGCGGCTGCGGTGGATAGTCCAAACAGACGGCAGAATGGCAGACAAAACACTGCCACATTGCTACAATAGCGCCCATTTTTCGACAGACCTTCTGGAAGCCTTATGTCTACTGTGACCCGTTTCGCCCCAAGTCCTACCGGTTACCTGCATGTCGGCGGTGCCCGTACTGCGTTATACAGCTGGTTATACGCCAAAAAAACCGGCGGTAAGTTTATCCTGCGGATTGAAGATACTGATTTGGAACGTTCCACGCAGGCCTCTGTTGACGCCATTATGGATGGGATGAACTGGCTGGAACTGGATTGGGATGAAGGTCCGTATTATCAGACTAAACGTTTTGATCTGTATAAAGAAGTGGTCGCGCAGCTGCTGGCCGAAGGCAAAGCGTATAAGTGTTTCTGCACGCCGGAAGAAGTCGATGCGATGCGTGAAGCACAAATGGCCGCTGGTGAAAAACCAAAATATAACGGCATGTGGCGGGAGCGCACCGATCATCCGGCCGACAAACCTTATTGCATCCGTTTCAAAAACCCACTGGATGGTGTGGTAGTCATTGATGACATGATCAAAGGCCGCATCGAAGTTGCTAACGCTGAACTCGATGATCTGGTGATCGCACGCAGTGACGGTACCCCTACTTATAACCTGACCGTGGTCGTCGACGACTGGAAAATGGGCGTCACTCATGTCATTCGCGGCGACGACCATGTCAATAACACGCCACGTCAAATGAATATTCTGGCCGCTTTAGGCGCCACATTACCAAAATATGCCCATGTGCCGATGATCCTCGGCGATGATGGTAAACGTCTGTCTAAGCGCCATGGCGCTGTCGGCGTGATGCAATACCGCGACAATGGATTCCTGCCGGAAGCGTTGCTGAACTATCTGGTACGCCTTGGCTGGTCACATGGTGATCAGGAGATTTTCAGCCGGGAAGAACTGGTTGAACTGTTTGATTTATCAGCCTGTAACCGTGCACCTTCAGCGTTTAACACCGAAAAACTGTTGTGGTTAAACCAACACTATATCCGCACTTCGCCAGTGACGCATGTGGCCAAACACCTGCAATGGCATGTCGAAGACCAAAAGCTCGATATCACACAGGGCCCTAGCCTGGAGCAGTTGATTGCGGTGCAGGGTGAGCGGGTGAAAACATTAAAAGAGATGATCGAAGTCAGCCGTTATTTCTATGAAGACTTCAGCGCTTTTGAAGAAAACGCCGCGAAAAAGCACCTGCGCCCAGTCGCCGCTGAGCCGTTAAAAGCCGTGCAAACTCAGCTGGCTGCGTTGACTGAATGGACGGCAGAAGCGGTGCACGCTGCCATCAACGGCGCAGCAGAAAGCTTAGGTTTAGGCATGGGCAAAGTCGGCATGCCACTGCGCGTGGCGGTGACAGGTGGCGGCAATTCGCCGTCGCTGGATGTCACGCTGACGCTGATTGGCAAAGCCCGTTGTCTGGCGCGCATCGACCTGGCACTGGCCTTTATCGCCGAGCGTGGTGAAGCTGCTTAAGCATCCGAACGCTGGTTAAATCAAGTCAGGCTAAAGCCAGTCAGTGACTGGCTTTGCTATTTTTCTGGCAGCAAAGCTGCCGCTGTTTTTTTTAAAGAGTGTGTTGTGAAGAAGTTTTTATCGTTGGTAATTTTGACTGGTAGTTTGTATCTGACACCGGCTCACAGCAATGCTGCAGAGCTGGAAAACAATGTGCAAGCCATCCCGCTTGGACAAGCCGCACTGCCGCAGGAAAAACTGCGCTCCGGCCAGACCTATCAGCAGTTAAAAGAAAATGCCTTTTCGACGGATTCGGCGCTGGGTGGTGACAAAGTTCAGGCGATAGATCCCGATAAAGTCTGGGGCGGTGATGTTGAACTGGGTTTGGTGCTAAGCAGCGGTAATACCCAATCGACGGCGATTCGCACCAATGCTGAGCTGATGCACGAATTAACCGACTTCCGGAATAAATACCTGATCCAGACGCTGATCCAGCGCAATAGCCAGTTTGACGAAGCGACTGGTGATAAAACCCGGTACACCACGGCACAGCGGGTCAATCTGGTCGCGCAAAGTAACTATAAGTTTTACCAGAGTGAACACAGTATCTTCGGCCGGGCATCTTATTTAAACGACCGTTTTGGTGCCTTTGAAGAGCAGGGCTCGCTGGCGGCTGGTTATGCGATGCGGGCTTATCAGGATGGTGATGATTATCTTGATTTGGAAACTGGTCCGGGTATCGCTTATCAGCAAACCAGCGACAAAAACACCAGCAGCGGGATGATTTGGTGGGTCGCGGCCAATCTCGACTACCACTTAACCGCAAGCAACAGTTTTCGCCAGGCGCTGGAATGGTCGGTCTCGCTCGACGGCAAAAACTCCAGCTGGCAAAGCCGTTCCAGTCTGACGTCACAGGTCAATGGCCGGCTGTCAATGCGGCTGAATTTCACTGTTAAATACGATTCAAATCCGGGGCAATTCCGCCAGAAGACCGATACTGAAACTTCGGCGACATTGGTGTATTCGTTCTGATGCGTGCGGTGTTGCTGGCTTGTAGTCTGATGTTGCTGAGCACTGCCAGCGGCGCTGCGACTGATGCTTATCATTGGCTACTGCCGGATAGTTATCTGCCGCAGCCGACCGATTCTGTGCTGAGCATCAACTTTAAAAATCCGCAGCAGGTGCTGCTGAATCTGACTTTTCACGTCGACGATGAATGGCGTGATGTGCCTGCTGAAACGATGCGCGATGAGTTTATCGATGGATTGCTGGCGGTCCCAGGCGTCAAATCCGGCCGACGTTTTGTGCTCAAGTTACCGGCGCAAACGCTGGGTACGAGGCAAATTCCGGCGCGGGACTTCTATTGTCAGGACTGGCAGGGGCCAGGCCTTAAAAAAGGCAGCAAACAGATTGGCCGGATTTGTGTACTGGCGCAGCAGGCTTTGCGGGTGGTGGTCAGTCTGAATAGCCCATCGGCGCAGGCAAAAAGCGCGGCGGAACACTATCAGCTGGCGCTGTCGAGTTTAAGTCTGGATTGGGATGCACTGGTTGCGCTTCGCGATAGTCAGCCGTAACTGCAAACAGTTGTTGCATGATGCTTTGTGGTGGGTGTCGCTACGCTCGATCCACCCTACAAGCTTGGATTGAGTTGGCAGCTTGAAATGGCTGGGTGTCGCTGTGCCCATGCACCTTACACTTGCCAGAGTAAGTGTAAGGTGCAATGAGTTTGCGAATTGCACCGATAAATGTCGACAGTATCAGTGCAATACCCGCGCTTTTAACGTGCCCGGAATGGCTTTCAGTTCGTTTAAAGCCTGTTCCTGATCATCGCTGTCAATATCAATGACCACATAACCGATTTCGGCGTTGGTTTGCAGATACTGACCTGAAATGTTGATGCCGTGACGGGCAAAAGCTTCGTTGATTTTGGTCAGCATACCCGGTTGGTTTTTGTGGATGTGCAGCAGGCGTGAGCGGCCTTTGTGCTCCGGCAGCGACACTTCCGGGAAATTGACCGCAGACAAGGTCGAACCATTGTCCGAGTATTTCACCAGTTTACCGGCCACTTCATAACCGATGTTTTCTTGCGCTTCCTGCGTAGAACCGCCGATATGCGGCGTCAGGATCACGTTGTCAAAGGCACGCAGTGGCGAAACGAATTCTTCGTCGTTGCCGGTAGGTTCCACCGGAAACACGTCGATGGCGGCGCCGGCCAATTTTTTGCTGGCAAGTGCTGCCGCTAGCGCATCGATATCAACCACAGTACCACGCGAGGCGTTGATCAGGATCGAACCGGCTTTCATCAGATCAAATTCTGCTTCGCCAATCATATTTTTGGTCTGCGGCGTTTCCGGCACATGCAAAGTGACGATGTCTGAAGTTTTCAACAGGGTAGAGAAGTCGACCTGAGTAGCATTGCCCAACACCAGCTTGTCTTCAATATCATAAAACTGCACGCGCATGCCGATATTTTCCGCCATGATCGACAGCTGAGTACCAATATGGCCGTAGCCGATGATGCCGAGCGTTTTACCGCGCGCTTCAAACGACTGATTGGCGGTTTTCTGCCATTCGCCACGATGGGCAGCAGCGTTACGCTGTGGAATACCGCGCAGCAACATGATGATTTCACCCAGCACCAGTTCTGCCACAGAACGGGTATTGGAGAATGGTGCGTTAAACACCGGAATGGCGCGGCGCAGGGCGGCGTCTAAATCAACCTGATTCGTGCCGATACAGAAACAACCAATCGCCGCCAGTTTTTGCGCCTCAGCCAGGACTTTGTCCGTCAGCTGAGTACGGGAACGGATACCGATAAAATGCACGTCGCGGATTTTTTCAATCAGCTCCGCTTCATCTAATGAGGTTTTTAAGTATTCAATATTGCTGTAACCCTGATTTTTAAAGGTCTGCACAGCACTTTGGTGTAAGCCTTCCAGCAACAGGATTTTGATCTTGTCTTTGGGTAACGAGTACTTTTCCATCTTCATTTCTCTTAATGTTGCAAAATTCTGGCTAGGGCTTTGGTTGTTTTATTTATTGTTATCAGTGTTCGGTTATTTGATCACGCGGGTGCCATCAGGGCCACCCACCAGCACGATATCTGCAGCGCGCGCAGCAAACAGGCCGTTACAGACCACGCCGGTGATTTGATTGATCTGTTGCTCCAGCGTCAACGCATCTGTGATGTGTAAATCGTGCACATCCAAAATGATATTGCCGTTGTCGGTCACCACAGCTTCACGCCAGACGGGCCGGCCGCCGAGTTTTTGCAGCTCGCGCGCCACATAATTGCGCGCCATCGGGATGACTTCCACCGGTAATGGGAATTTACCCAGCACCGCAACTTCTTTGCTGGCATCAACAATACAGACAAACTGCTCTGCGACAGCAGCCACAATTTTTTCCCGGGTTAAGGCAGCACCGCCGCCTTTAATCATCTGACGGCTAGGATTGATTTCATCTGCGCCATCGACATACACACTGAAGCTGTCGATGTCATTGAGGTCGAACACTGCAATGCCAAGCGCCTGCATTTTTTCAGTGCTGGCAACTGAGCTGGATACTGCGCCTTTGATCTGATCTTTGATGCTGGCTAAAGCGTCGATAAAATGATTGACCGTGGAACCGGTACCAACACCGACAATGCTGTGGCGTGGCACAAATTCCAGTGCGGCCCAGGCGGCGCGTTTTTTCATTTCATCTTGAGTGATTGTCGATAAAGTACTTGGTGTAGACATCAGACTGCTCTTTTACGTTTAGCCATACAGACGGATATTATATCGAAAGCGGGGGCGGGCAAAAGGCCAATTTCAGCTAGTTCTGATAAATAAGCTGAATAGTCACTATGCTGCAACAACTGATGTCGGGGATCTGTGTGACTGCCAATTAAAACGCCGCAACTGTGTGCGGCGTTTTTGTTTAAGCATTGGCCAGGGAGATTAGCTGGCGACCTGTTTACGGCGCTGGCGGAAATCGTTGAGTAGTGACAGCACCACATAGACACCGATCACCGGAATTAAGCCGTAGACGATGTAATCCTGCAGCTGTGGCAGATAATCCAGCTTCAGCGTCAGTGCTACCAGATACCAGGTGTAGGCGACGTACGCAGCCAGGAACAATGCGCCTTCAATGCGGTTCAGGATGGCGCCAGCGAAGAAGAATGGTACGCATAACAGGGCCACGGCCAACATCACCGGAATATCCAGTGCAGCCATCTGAGCGCCGGCCAGTAATGGCACCGGTGAGACCAGACCTGACAGACCCAGCACACAGAGGATATTAAAAATATTACTGCCAACCACGTTGCCGACAGCAATATCACGTTCACCGCGGATGGTCGCGACAATCGAGGTGACTACTTCTGGCAACGAGGTTCCGGCGGCGACAATCGTCAGACCAATCACGGCCTCGTTGACCCCCCAGGCTGTGGCCAGTGCAACGGCACTGTCGACCAATAACCGGGCGCCCAAAACCAATAGCGCCAGACCGCCAACGACAAACAGCACGTTTTGCCACATCGGATGTGGCTCTTTTAATAACGCTTCAACTTCATCATCGCCGCCATCGGCACCTTGTTGTTTGCCCTGACGAAATAAAAACACCGTGTAGGAAATTAAACCGGCAAAAAGTACGGCGGCTTCGAAACGACTCAGTTGGCCATCTTGTACCATCCAGACACAGAGAAAAGACGCTGCAACCATAATTGGCACATCCTGACGGATCAGTTGCTTTGAAATGACCAAAGGCACAATGACGGCAGATACGCCAAGGATAAACAATACGTTAAAAATATTACTGCCAACCACGTTGGCAATCGCCAATTCGGCCTGACCGGCGTAAGCAGCTTTGACACTGACCGCCAGTTCCGGTGCACTGGTGCCAAATGCAACGACTGTCAGGCCTATCACCAGACTCGGGATACCAAAAGCACCTGCCAGCCGCGCGGCACCTTTGACCAGCGTATCTGCGCCTGCCACTAACAAAACCAGGCCGAGGCCCAGCAATAACCACGTCATCATGTTTTATCTGCCTGTTTGAAATGTTTAGAAACAAATGCGGCAAGCCTACTGGGATGTGCGTCGAAACTCAATCAAGATTAATCTGAGACCCGCACAGCTTTGACCGAAGTTAGCATCTAAGCTGCATAGCGGGGTCCGCAATAAAAAAACGGCACCCCAAGGTGCCGTTTGCAGTGATGCATTATTTCAGTGCATTATTTCGCCAGAGTCAGTTTAAAACCACTTAAGCTGTTTTGTTCTTTTTCCGCCACCAACAAATAGTTGCTGCCGCTGACCAGTTTGGTCAGCTCCGTTTGCGCCAGCAGGATCTTGTTGTTGTTATTGTCTTTATGCACCACGTACATCGTATATTCGCCGGCTGGCAAGGTCACGCTGGTCTGTGAGGCATAGTTCAGGGTGGTGATGTAGTAGGCGGTATTTTCCATGGTATAGCCCGGTTTGACAAAGTACAGACTGACCTGGTCATAATCCGGGATGGTATTGACGGCATTAAATACAAAGTCGTAAACCTGTGGCGTTTTTGAATCTGTTACCGTGATCGCGGCGGCTTTCTCCGCGGCATCCTGATAAAACACCACCGATTTGACGGCACCCTGGCTTAATGTCATCAGACCGTTACGCATCACCAGTGCGCCTTTGTCATCGGTCAGACTGACGCGATAATCGCCGGCAGCGACTTCAGTGTAAGCACTTAACGTGTCGATCGGCAGTTTGGCAATGGCTGGTGTTGCGGTCAGATCACCGAGGAACACACTGCCGGTGCCTGTGTTGTTCATCGAGTTATAGATGCGAAATTGGGCGTTGCTGGTGATATCTTCCAGTGTAGTCACTGATGTTGTATTGCCAACCAGGTCCAGCGCCAGTTTATTGCCGGCCGATGGACCAGTTGCACTGCGCAGCACCAACAGATATTCGGTTTCATAACTCAGCGTCACTGCGTCTGATTTAAACAGCACCGTTTTGTCGCCGCCTTTGGTGACATAAAAAATGTAGCTGCCGGTGTCATAGGTCTGGAACTGTGTCAGGCCTTTGTAGCTGGCAGTATTCACCAGCTTGGCATCAGAAAATGCCTTATCATCTTCAGAAATGTATAAATCGTAGCTGTTGCTGTTATTGACCAGATCCAGCATTGCGACTTTAAACTTATCGTCTAAGGTGTCGTCCCGGCTGAATTTAAAGGTCAGCAATTCCGGGCTGTTGAAATCACCAAGCATAGCTAAAAAGGTTTTTTCACCGTCCGCGAGTGTCACTTTGTCAGTGCGCACTGTGGCGGTTTCGCCACTGGCCGGTGTCCAGTTTAATTCCAGACCATAGCTGCCACCTTCCATCGTCACCAGACTGGTGACGTCGGCAAAAGTGGCCGAGCCGATGGCGATTTCATCATCATCCGCTTCAATCAGCTGCAAAGTGGTGTTGGCGCTATTGGCAGAGCCGTTATAAAACTGGATGTAAGAATCAGGGTAAGTATCAGAACTACTGCTGTCTGAACTGCCGCCACAAGCGGTCAGTGTAAAGCTGCTGATGGCCAGCGCCAGAATACGTAATGTCGACATAACTGCTCTCTATTGACAGGAAAACCTGGGTTTAAACGCGCCAATAGGAGCAGATTTTGCGACTTAAGTTTCTGATTTTACCGAGCTTTACTGCGCTTAATCTAAGTTAACATAAAGCGCCGGTAGCTTAATCTTCGGTGACATCTTCTTCATGTTGCTGCAGTGCCCACAAAGCCGCGTATCGGCCTTGTTGCGCCAGCAGTTCTGCATGGCTGCCGCTTTCCACCAGTTGGCCTTGTTCCAGCACCAGAATGCGGTCGCAGTCCACTACAGTCGATAAGCGGTGCGCGATGACCAATGCAGTATGCTCACGCGAAGCCGCCCGGATCGCCGCCATCACGGCCTGTTCACTGTGACTGTCCAGCGCTGAAGTGGCTTCATCGAATATCAGCAAAGGGCTACGTTTCAGCAGCGCCCGGGCGATAGCGATCCGCTGTTTTTCCCCGCCGGAGACTTTCAGACCGCGTTCACCAACCAGCGTGGCATCGCCTTGTGGCAGCTGATTGATAAAGTCCCGCAGGTGAGCGGCATCAATCACCGCATCGATGTCGGCGTCCGTGGCATCAGGCCGGCCATAAGCGATATTGGCGCGGATACTCTGGTTAAACAACACGGTATCCTGCGGCACTATGGCGATGTTGCGGCGCAGGCTGTCGAGCGTGACGCTGCGAATATCCGCGCCATCCAACAGGATTTGCCCGCTCTGCAAATCGTAAAAACGGTATAACAGCCGTGCCAGTGTGCTTTTGCCGGCGCCGGAGCTACCAACAATGGCCACCCGTTGCCCGGATTCAATCGTAAAATTCAACCCGTTCAGGATCGGTCGCTCCGGCTGATAAGCAAAGGCGACATCACGGAATTCGACCCGCGCCTGTTGCAGTTGCAGGGCGGTCGCATCAGGTTCATCGGCAATCACCGGCGCCCGTTTCAGCAGCCCCAGCATGTTTTCAAGATCTGTTAAGGCGCGGCGGATTTCCCGGTAAACAAATCCCAGAAAATTCAGCGGCATAAACAGCTGCAGCATATAAGCGTTGACCATTGCCAGATCACCGAGTGTCAGCTGTTTGCCCGCAACGCCCTGCGCGGCTAATAACATCATCAGGGTCATCGCCAGTGCGATGATCAGGGCCTGACCAGAGTTTAGGAAAAATAATGACATACGGTTTTGTAGCCGGGCTTTTTCCCAGGCCGCCAGCGACTCGTCATAGCGGCTGGCTTCATATTGCTCGTTATTAAAGTACTTCACCGTTTCATAGTTCAGCAGACTGTCGACCGCCTGGGTATTGGTGCTGGAATCGGCCTGATTGGCGGCGCGGATAAACTGGTTGCGCCACTCGGTCACCCTAACGGTAAACAGGATATACACCGCTACTGCGACGGCTGTGATCACCGCATACCAGACCGAAAACAGATTCCAGAAAATCAGCGCGACCAGCACGATTTCGAGCACCGTCGGCACAATGTTAAACATTAAAAAACGCATTAAAAACGACAAGCCGTTGGTGCCGCGTTCGATATCGCGGCTGATGCCGCCGGTCTGGCGATCCAGATGAAAACCCAGCTCCAGCCGGTGTAAATGCATAAAGACTTTCAGGCCAAGCGCCCGCATCGCATGTTCGGTGACGCGGCCAAATAATGCATCGCGCACTTCACCAAATAGCACCGAACCAAAGCGCAATAAGCCGTAACCGAGGATCAACCACAGCGGCAGCAGCGCCAGCGAATTCAGGCTGGGATCCAGCGCATCGATAATCAGTTTGAGGCCATAAGGCAGTGCCAGCGTCGCGGCCTTCGCGGCAATCAAGGCCAGAATAGCGCCGGTAACGTGCCACGGAAATGCGGCGAAGTACGGGCGCATATAACGAATAGTTTCGCTGAGGCTGGCGGCTTCAGGTCGCCGGCTCGGTTCAGGCTGTTTGGCTGTAGAGCGCATACCGCGCATGCGAAGTCCTTAAGACAGATTAGAGAGTTAATACAGTATTGTGCACGTTACAGCAGCAAAGCAGAAGCACCGGCGCTACCGTGGCTGCAGCGCCGTGGATGCCGGATCGCGGAAAAACAAAATCCCGGCAAAACCGGGATTTTACTTAGCCAAAAAAACGGATCAGTCCGCGTAAGTGCAGAGATAAGCGGTGTCCGTCGCGACCTGCAGCTGAAATTTTTGTCCGGCCGCCACGGCGAATGATTGACCACGGCTAAAGGTTTGCCACTGACTTTCACCCGGCAGCAGCACGGTCAGCGCGCCACTGACAATCGTCAGCACTTCATGCTGACTGGTACCAAATTCATAGTCGCCGGGTGCCATCACGCCAACAGTGGCTGGTAATTCTTCGCCGGCAAAGGCAATCGACGTCACTTTGCCATCAAAATATTGATTTACTTTAAACATGAGATCCTCAGGATTTTATTGCAACTGTTAGTAGTTAACCTGAAATGCGTTCTGCTGAAAAGAGAAATATGGATGTTTGGATGGCTGAAATGTTTTAGTCGCTGTTTCAGGCTCAATCGTGCTTACACTACGATATACCGGTCCTGTCAGGGACTGAATGCTGTGTTAGTATCAGCAACAATAGGGCGACGACCAATGATCAATTCCAATGAGCAACGGCACTACAAACGTAAATTCTAATAAGGGCAAACTGCCCGCTGCATCTGAACAGACAAATTCGGCAGTGTCGTATCAGGCACTGGGTAATTATCTCGACTTGCTGCTGGATATGATTTGCGTGGTCAGTGCTGAAGGCCGCTTTATTTATGTCAGCGCAAGCGTGAGCCGGATCCTCGGTTATAGTCCGGCAGAATTGCTCGGCCAGCCAATGCTGGATTTTGTCTGGCCAGCTGATCGTGCGATGACCATCGAACAGGCCGGACGGGTGATGGCAGGGCAGCCCGGTACTCATTTTGACAACCGCTACAGGCATAAAAATGGTTCGGCCGTTTGTTTGTCCTGGTCAGCCCGTTGGTCTGAAGCAGATCAGCTGAGGGTCGCGGTAGCGCGGGATATCACCGCCATCCGTCAGGCCCAGGCACGGCAACACGCAGTCTATGAAATTTCCGAAGCAGCGCAGCAAAGTCATGATTTAGCACAACTTTATCAGCAGGTTGCGACTATTGTCGCAGGCTTGCTGGCCGTGCGTCATTTTGTCATTGCGCTGCCGCAGTCCGAAAGTGGCTGGGAGATCCGCTATCAACAGGAGTGGCGCTATCCCGGCGATCAGCAGGCGATGTGCGTACCGGACCCGGCCAGTCTTTGTTATGAACTGAATCTGCAGAGCGCAGGACAAATCAGCAGTGGCGCTGACCAGGGCTGGTTGGTATTGCCGATGCAGGATGCCGGCACATTACTCGGGATGATCATGGTGCATCCGGGCGCCGATCTGCAATACAGCAGCACTGATCTGGAGTTACTGGGGTTTGTGACAACGCAGATCTCGGCGGCGATTTCACGGAAAACCATGCTGATACGTCTGCAGCAATTGGCATTGTATGACAGTCTCACTGGCCTCGCGAACCGCACTTTGTTGTTAGACCGCTTGCAGTCGGCTTTGCAACGCGCGTCGCGTGACGAGTTACCACTGGCGTTGCTCTATCTGGATCTGGACCGGTTTAAACAGGTTAATGACAGCTTTGGCCATCAAATCGGCGATTTGTTATTGCAACAAACCGCACAGCGGATCGTGCAGGCCGTCCGGCAAACTGATACGGTGGCCCGGTTTGGCGGCGATGAGTTTGTGATTTTACTCGAGCAGCTGGACCAGCCTCAGACAGCCGTCAAAGTGGCGGAAAAAGTCCGCCAGGCCTTGTCATTGCCATTTTCGCTGGCCGGTCAGCAATTTGATATTAGCCCTAGTATTGGTGTGGCATTGTTTCCGGATCACGGTGCGGACAGCAGGCAATTGTTGCTGCGGGCCGATGTCGCGATGTATAGCGCTAAACATCGCGGCGGCAGTCAGGTGGTGCAGGCCGGACAGCCCGAGTAGCAAAAGTTGCATAAAAAACGCCGGCATTTGCCGGCGTTTTGTCGTTATGGGACAGTCAGGTCAGACTTTGACACAGTCGACGTAATACACCAGTTTGCCATCTTGTTGCATCGTACTGAGGCCATGGATATAGGTCTCAAAGCCCGGGAACTTGTGGTTAAACTCGCGGGCGAATTTCAGGTAGCTGACGATGGTCTCGTTAAAGACTTCGCCCGGTACTAACAGCGGAATGCCTGGTGGATATGGCGTTAACATTACCGCAGTAATACGGCCGGTCAGTTCATCCAGCGGTACCCGTTCAATGCGTTTATGTGCCATGCGGGCAAAAGCGTCCGCCGGTTTCATCGCCGGCACCATCTCAGACAGATACATCTCAGTGGTCAGCTTGGCGATGTTATTGGCTTTGTAGATCTCGTGGATCTGGTCACATAAATCTTTTAAACCAATCCGCTCATACTGCGGGAATTTGGCGATAAATTCCGGTAATACACGCCACAGTGGCGCATTTTTGTCGTAATCATCTTTGAACTGCTGCAGCGCGGTGACCATGGTGTTCCAGCGGCCTTTGGTAATACCGATGGTGAACATGATAAAAAACGAGTACAAACCGGTCTTTTCAATGACGACACCGTGTTCAGCCAGATATTTGGCCACAATCGCTGCCGGAATACCACTGTCGGAGAAGTTACCGTCGACGTTTAAGCCAGGTGTCAGGATCGTGGCTTTGATCGGATCAAGCAGGTTAAAGCCTTCGGCGATATCGCCAAAGCCGTGCCAGTTTTCGTCGGCGTGTAACATCCAGGATGCACGTTCATCGAGGCCTTCGTCGGTTAAATCGTCCGGGCCCCAAACGCGGAACCACCAGTCGTCACCATATTCCTGGTCGACTTTGCGCATGGCACGGCGGAATTCCAAGGCTTCGTCTAACGATTCTTCCACCAACGCCGTACCACCCGGCGCTTCCATCATCGCAGCGGCCACGTCACAGGACGCAATAATGGCGTACTGCGGGCTGGTTGATGTGTGCATCAGGTACGCTTCGTTAAACAGGTGCGTATCGAGCTTATTCTGATTAGCGTCCTGCACCAGGATTTGCGAGGCCTGGGAAATACCGGCCAGCAATTTATGGGTGGACTGGGTCGCGAATACCATCGAGGTATCACAACGTGGACGGCCTTCACCGATGGCGTGGTAATCGCCGTAGAAGTCGTGGAAGGCGGCATGCGGCAACCAGGCTTCGTCAAAGTGCAACGTTTCAATTTCGCCGTCGAGCAGGGTTTTAATTTCTTCGACGTTATACAAAATACCGTCATAGGTACTTTGTGTAATGGTCAGCACACGCGGTTTGACGTCTGGATCTTTGGCCAGAATTTCGCGGATAAAGGGGTTGGCTTCCATCTTGCGGCGAATGGTCGCAGGTTCAAATTCGCTGCGCGGAATAGGGCCGATGATGCCGTAATGGTTACGCGTCGGCATCAGGAACACCGGCACTGCGCCTGTCATCATGATGGCGTGCAGAATCGACTTGTGACAGTTGCGGTCAACGACAACGATATCCCCCGGGGCCACTGTGCTGTTCCAGACGATTTTGTTCGACGTGGAAGTGCCGTTGGTGACAAAAAACAGATGGTCGCAGTTAAAAATCCGTGCCGCGTTGCGCTCAGAGGCCGCCACCGGACCAGTGTGGTCCAATAATTGGCCAAGCTCATCTACCGCATTACAAACGTCTGCGCGCAGCATGTTTTCACCAAAGAACTGGTGAAACATCCGGCCTACCGGTGATTTTAAAAACGCCACGCCGCCGGAGTGCCCCGGGCAGTGCCAGGAATAAGAGCCGTCCTGGGCATAATGGGTCAGCGCGCGGAAAAACGGTGGCGCCAGGCCATCAAGGTAACTTTTTGCTTCTCGGATAATATGGCGTGCGACGAATTCCGGCGTGTCTTCATGCATGTGAATAAAACCATGCAGTTCGCGCAGAATGTCGTTTGGAATATGCCGGGCGGTGCGGGTTTCGCCGTACAGGTAAATTGGAATATCCGGGTTGCGGTGGCGGATCTGTTCGACAAAACTACGCAGTTGCGCCAGCACCGATTGCGCTTCTTCGACACTGCCGCCGCCAAACTCTTCATCGTCGATCGACAGAATAAAACCGGCAGCACGGCTTTGCTGCTGGGCGAAAGACGTTAAATCGCCATAGCTGGTGTAACCAACCACATCCATGCCGGCCGCTTCGATGGCACTGGCCAGTTCGCGAATACCGGATCCGCTGGTGTTTTCAGAGCGGAAATCTTCATCGATGATCACAATAGGAAAATAAAAACGCATGGGCGGTTCCTCTGCAGGGACTCCAACAATAGGAGCGGCACCTGACTGCACAGATATGCAGTTTTGGCTGGCAAAATGGGTTTGAAATTTGCTTCGGCTGATCCGACTTGGGCCCGACATTAAGCCGGGTTGGAAAACCTGCACAAGATACCTGAAATCTGGTTTTTTTCCAGTGAAAATCTGATGAATGCGGCAAAATCGCCAAATTGGCTCCTATGTGGCCGGGATGAATGTCTGCCCGGTTTTAGTTACGGATAGATATGCGCAATTCATGCTTGTACATGCAAAGTCATTGTCAGCGCAGTTCGCGTCGCAGCATCAGTTTTAACCCGGACCAGGTTGAGTCGACGGCACAAACCTTGATATCAACCAGCCCCAATGGCAATGCCAGTTGGCGAATGGTGTCTTCGCTGATATTTGTCGGTTGGCGCGCGGCTTTTTTTGGCCAACTGACCCAGATCACTGCGTCCGGTTTTAACGTGTTGCGCAGCTGGCTGAGCTGACTTGCCAATATCGCAGCGTCCCGCACAAACAGTTGTACCCAGTCCGTTTGCTGGTTGGCAGCATTCTGACAATGCAGCACATCGTCCTGATATAGCTGCAGTTGTTGGCTCGTTAGTGCCGCGAGATAGCCCTTTGGCGCATCAATCAGTAACAATTGCAGGCCTGGTTTAATGCCGAGTTTTTTCAGCAGCGGTGTCGCCGAATAGCCATTGGCTGGGTTGAGGTCCATTGCTGAGCGCTCCTGACGGGAATTTGACTAATTTTTCACATTCGAACTGTCACTGTAGCGCCACTTGATGCTGGAGGTGCACGATGTGGAAGAAAATACTCAGCGCAATGGCGTTGCTGTTGTTGGCAGGAACCGGGGCTGGTGTTTGGCTGTTTAGTCTGTTTGATAGTGAAGCGGATAAAACTTTGCTACAGCAAACGACTGTCGCGCAGGTGCCATATTTGCAGCAGCTGCCCGCTACAACCCGTGGCAAGGTGCTGGCGGTGGTCAGCAGTACGGCGTTGTACCCGGCCGCTGTGGTCGAAGGCAAGGTCAAAAAAACCGGTTACGAACTGACTGAGTTATCGCGGTTTTATTGGGTACTGCGCGCAAACGGTTTTGCCGTCGATATTGCCAGTCCGCAAGGTGGTGATGCGCCGCGGGTGCTGGATGGTGATGACATGGGCCAATATGACTATGCCTTTTTGCATGATGCCGAAGCGATGGGCAAAGCGCGCGCCACGCTGCGGCTGACTGATGTCGATCCGGCACAGTATCAGGCGGTTTATTTTGTCGGCGGCAAAGGCGCGATGTATGACTTTGCGGACAATCCCGCCATTGCCCGACTGGTACAGGCGATGTTGGACGCTGACAAACTGCTGCTGGCGGTCTGCCATGGTCCGGCGGCGCTGATCCAGCCGCAATTCGCGAGCGGACAATCCTGGCTTGCCGGCAAAAAACTGACGTCCTTTACCAATGCAGAAGAATTGTTACTGATGCCCGAAGCGGAACAAAGGTTTGGTTTCTTATTACAAAGCAAACTGCAGCAACAAGGTGCTCAATTTAGTGCAGGGCCGCGTTATCTGCCAAATCTGGTGCTGGATGGCCGCTTGATCACCGGGCAGAATCCATGGTCGGTCTGGGCTTTGGCCGAAGCGGCCGTGACTGCGCTTGGCGTAGTGCCGGTGCCACGTCCGGCCAGTGCTGAGGAACTAACGATGCAATTGCTGCAAACTTTGGTACAGCAAGGGGAAGAAGCGGCAACCGCACAAATCCCGCAGTTGCTGCAACAAGGCGCGCTGCAACGGGATTTGTTACTGATGATGGCGCTGGTGTCAGCGCTGGCGGAGGACTGGTCTGAGTCATGGCAGCGTGTCCAACTTGCGGCAGCGGTCAAACATGCCCAAAGCCAGCAGACTACAGAACCAATCGCAGGCTCAGGCCAATCAGCAGACTGAGCACCATACTGAAGAAAGTGCCGAGCAACACGTACTCGGTCAGTTTCGTATCTTGGGCCCGCGACAGATCGGCAAAGCGGAATAGCGCTTTGCCGACCAAAATAAAACCAATAACAGCAAATTGATCGAGCAACACAAAGGTCAGGATCAGGACACGTTCCAACATACCGATATATTGGCCACCAGCGGGCAATCCTTGTGCCGGCACACTGAGAAGATCTGGCCGCCAGCGCCGCAACAATTGGCCGATCAGCACGGACGAGGGGGTCAGTACCAGCAGATAAGCCAGCAGCAAGATTAAGCTGTTCTGTGGCAACATCGGTGGCCACCATTGCCAATTAGCGGTGTACGCAGACCAGAGCAATAACAGCACCCCGAGATGTGCCAGCTGATCGAGTAAAAATGCCATCAGGCCATTGCTGCTGTATGACTTGGCGACATCAATCAGATAATGGCTAAGGCCAATCGCCAATGCCAGTGCGACCGCCATCAGACTGTCGTGACTCCAGCCATAACGCCATTGCCAGGCCAATAACACCGCAAGACTCAGCCCCATATGCACTGAGACATGCAACTGTAATTTTGGCGATTTAAAGTGCCATTGCAGCCGGTCTTTCACCCAGCTCAGCGGTTGCAGAAAAAAATCGCCCAGCACATGCGCCAGTAACAGCAACAATAATAAATCCAGTTCATTCATCAGGTGGCACTCCATGAGACGGCTGAAAACGCTTGCTGAAATAATCGACAACCTGACCAATTAAACTGTATTACGCCTGATTCAGCAAATGGGTGATGTTCACTCTGGACGTATGAAATAAATCTGCCCGTTGCTGATGCTGCGGGCGTTGTTACCAATTTTAACTACTTCAGGGCGTGTAACGGGCGGTGATCACCCAGCGTGATTGCCGCCTGCGGGGAAAAGTCAGACTCGGCGGTAAATACCGCGTCCATAGGAAGGCTGGAGCACCGATCAGTTTAAGGCAGTAACAACACCAGCGCGCTGTTAGCTTTCACGGTCAGCGGCACTACTGCAACACCAGACTCCACCTGTAGCGAATGCGCATGACCACTGAACAGCTCAGTCAGTGGCTGCGGGCCATTGGCTAACTGCCATTGTTGTACCAAATCGGCCGGTAATTGCAGTTTGAAGCGGGACGCTGTGTCGGCGAAATTCGCCACCACAATCAAGCGTTGCCGCGTATCGCTACGGGCAAACGCCAGCATCTGTTCACTATAACCCGGTGTCTGCAAATGTTGCTGATGCAGCGGGATTAACTGGCCGCGCAGGGCAGGCGCGGTCGCGCTGAACTGCAGCAGCCTGGCGTAAAACTCACGCAGATCGCGTTGTGCCGGCGTCAGATTACCCCCATCAAAACGGCCCCCATTGAGCCAGCCCTGATGCGCCGGTACACCGGCATAATCAAAAATCGTGGTGCGGCTCGGCTGGCCAAAGCCACTGGCTAACGCGCCGGCTTCACCCACTTCCTGGCCAAAATATAACATGGTCGGTGCAGTCCCAATCAGCGTTGAGACCACCATGGCGGGTTTGCCTTTTTCTGCGTTGCCGGCAAATTCCGGACTGGCAATACGTTGCTCATCATGGTTCTCCAGAAATTTCAGCATGTGGCGGTCGATATCGGCCACTTCCTGTTGTCTGGCCAGCACCTCAGATGCAGTGCCTTTGCCTTGCATCAGCAGCTTCAGGCTGTCGTAAAAGCCAACTTTGTCATACAGATAATCCATTTTACCTAACTGGATATAATCCCGGTACAACTGTGGCTGATACACTTCGGCCAGTAACAAGGCATCAGGTCGTTGTTGTTTGATCTGACTGTTTAAATAACTCCAGAATTCGACCGGCACCATTTCGGCCATGTCATAGCGGAAGCCGTCGACCCCCAGTGCCAGCCAGAACTGCGTGATATCACGGAATTTTAACCAGGAATCCGGCACTGCTTTGCCTTGCCAGAAGGTGGCGTGTTCGGCGCTGCTGCGGCCGGCAAAATCGGCTGGCAAACGGTCAAAATCGTAACTGCCATCTGGTTTAACACCATAGTTAATTTTGACTGTTTCATACCAGTCATTAAAATCCGGTTGCGCGGCGCGGGCGCCATTGCCAGTCCATTTCGCCGGATTTTCATTAAATTTACCGTCTGCCAGCGGATGTGCTTCACCACCGAGTGGCTTAAACCCGGCCGGCAGTGTCGGCAGCACAAACGGCTGGCCCGGCACGTAGTAGAAGTTGTTGTTTCGGGCGTATTCGACTGAGGTATCGTCGTCGGCACCAAAATCACGTACACCGGCCGGTTTGCCCAAAGAATGATAGTGGCGTGCCACATGGTTCGGCACGATGTCGATGACCACTTTGATGCCATGTTGGTGCGCGCGGGCGAGTAGGGCGCTGAATTCAGCCATCCGGTTTGCCGGATCCACAGCCAGATCTGGATTCACACTGTAATAGTCTTTGACTGCGTACGGGGAACCGGCGCGGCCTTTCACCACATCCGGATCATCGGCACTAATGCCGTAAGCGCTGTAATCGGCGATCAGCGCATGATGCGGCACACCGGTCAGCCACAGGTGCGATACGCCCATTTGTTTTAACGCCAGCAGTGCTGCGTCGTTAATATCGTTAAATTTGCCGACGCCATTTTGCGCGGCGTTGCCCCAGGGGATATTGCTTGGATTGCTATTGCCAAACAGCCGGGTAAAAGCCTGATAAACCACGACTTTGCCAACAGGTTCAGCAATAGCTGATGGCGGTGCAACGACCGATGCCGGTATGGGCGTTGTAGGGGCTGGGTTACAGGCGCTGAGCAGCATGGCGGTGCCACAAAAGGTAGCTAACAAATTGAATTTCATCATAGTTTTTCATTTTGTCTTTAGATCCGGATATTGCATGCTATCACGCGGACCGGTGGCATCGCAGCGCTGTGCATACGTTTGCATGATCTGGCCGCATACAATTACGGATTGTAGCGTAGGTCCACGCTGTCAATCAGCTGCAGCAGATACAGATTATCCACGGCGTCGGGCCGCTCCAGTTTACATGTGCCGGTCTCTGTTAAGACCAGCACGGCATCGCCGCTGGCGAAATAGACATGATGGCCAAAAAAACTCACCGCCACTTCCAGCCCCTGTAAACGATAACCACAACCAAAAGGCGTGTCGGCCACCACACCAAAGTGTTCCGTCGTGGCAAAAACCCGCAATAATTTTTGGCTGGGTGGTAAAGTGGGCATACTGGCTGACCTGAGCCTGATCCTTGCTGCTGATCACTGACCCTAGCATAGTTCAGCTGATTTTAACCTGCGTCTTTAGGGCGTGTTGATGTTTGGTGGTTAAGTTTTGTTCGAATTGGTGGCGTTTTGGGCGCGAAACGAGGCGCGTGGCATAGTGATTCTATGTGAGCAACGAGTGACAAAGCCCAAAACGTCACCAAACGAACCCGTAGGGCAGCGTTTGGCAGCTCTTTCTGCGGCGTTAGTGCTCGTTTGTGTAGAATAACTACACGGCTCTCGCACTGCCTTGCATAAAAAGCTGCCAAACTGCTGCAAAAACAAACACCAAACGTCAACACGCCCTAGCACATACCGGAACATTTATGGTGAAATTCATTTCTTTATCTTTAGTGGCCACGCTGTTTGCTGGTGGTTACAGCGTGACAGCTACAGCCGCTGATCATGCACTATTACACGCCTTGCAGCCTTATTGTGGTAAAGCTTTTGCCGGCACTTTAATCAGCAAGGCGCCAGAAGATGCGGCGATGGCCGGGCAAGCATTGATTGTGCATATCGCGGATTGCCGGACCGGTGAAGTGCGGATGCCGTTCCATGTCGGCGAAGATCGCTCCCGTACCTGGGTGTTGCGCGTTTTACCGCAAGGTTTGCAGCTCAAACATGATCACCGGCATCAGGACGGCAGCCATGACGAGTTGACGATGTATGGCGGCACCTCTGCCGACTCAGTGAGTGCATTGACGCAGAATTTTCCTGCCGATGCATATAGCAAACTAATGTTTCAGTCGCGCGGCAGAACTGCGGCGCTGCAGAATGTCTGGTCTTTTACGCTGGAACCCGGCCAAACACTGACTTACCGTTTAAGCCGGCCTGGTCGCGAATTTGCGGTGGCGTTCGATTTAACCCAGCCGGTTGCATTACCGCCGCCAGCCTGGGGCGCTGTGGACCGCAGACCTTAATCAATGGATGCGATTAACTGTGGCCGGTCTGAGATCGGTCACTCTGGTGCTTCAGCGCCTGCTTTAGTAACATCAGAGCGCTGTCAGCCCGATGGCAACCCCATAACGACAACAATCACCCCAGGTGATGGAGATTTTATGAAACCACAATTCTGGTTTTCAGGAACATGGTTAGCGCTCAGCGCCTGCCTTGGCCTGGCTGCCTGTCAGAAGCAGCCGGAACCGGCGGCAACGACAGTGGTGGCGCCGGCCGAAGCGGCGGTTGCGACAGCAACCACAGCGCCAGCTGCGCTGCCGGACACTGAGTTCAACCCCAAGCTTGCTGAATATATCAAAACCTTATCGTCTGACGATTTCCAGGGCCGTGCGCCAGCCACCAAAGGCGAAGAAAAAACCCTGGCGTATTTGTCTGAGCAATTCAAACGCATTGGTTTAAAACCACAACCGGACGGCACTTACATTCAGCCGGTACAGCTGGTGCAAATCGATCCCAAAGAAGTGTCAGCAATGACGTTCAGCGGTGACAAAGCGCCGGCGCCGTTTAAGTACCGCGACCAGATGTTTACCTGGACCACGCGGGTTACTGAGTTTAGCGAGATTAAAGATTCTGAGCTGGTGTTTGTCGGTTACGGCATTGTTGCCCCTGAATACGACTGGAACGACTACGAAGGCCTGGACGTCAAAGGCAAAACCGTGGTGATGTTTGTTAACGACCCTGGGTTTGCCACTCAGGATCCAAAACTGTTCACCGGCAATGCGATGACTTATTACGGCCGCTGGACTTACAAGTTTGAAGAAGCGGCCCGTCAGGGCGCTGCTGGTGCGTTGATCGTGCACGAAACTGATGCCGCCTCTTATGGCTGGCATGTGGTTGCCGGCGGTTCTGCCACCAAATTCGACCTGATCAATCCAAACAAAAATGCCGATCGCACCGCGATTGAAGGCTGGGTCACCACCGAATCGGCCAATACGTTGTTTGGCGTGATTGGTGAAAACATCGATTCGATGCGCAAAAAAGCGCTGAGCAAAGATTTTGCGCCAATTCCGCTTGGCATCAAAGCCTCCGTGTCGGTGAAAAGCAACGTGCGTGAGCTGACCTCTGGCAACGTCGTTGGTATCATCGAAGGCAGTGAAAAACCGGATGAAGCCATTTTATACATGGCGCACTGGGATCATCTCGGCCTTGATTTCGCCAACCCGAATAACAAAGTGTTTAACGGCGCGCAGGACAATGCTTCCGGCACTGGCGCGTTAATCGCCATGGCGGAATATTATGCGGCGCAGCCAAAACCAAAACGTTCGATTGCGTTTGTTGCCGTGACGGCGGAAGAGCGCGGGCTGCTCGGTTCTGCCTGGTACGCCAAACATCCGGTGTTCCCGCTGAACAAAACAGTCGCCGGGATTAATATGGACGTGATCAACGTCGATGGCCCGATGAAAGATATGACAGTTGTCGGTTTTGGCAACTCTGAGCTTGAAGTGCTGCTGAAAAAATACACGGAACAACAAGGCCGTTATATCGCGCCGGAAAATAACCCGGCCGCCGGTTCATACTACCGCTCAGACCATTTTAATCTGGCGAAAAAAGGCGTGCCGATGTTGTACGCCAAAGGCGGCGTCGACAGTGTCGACCACGGCAAAGAGTGGGGCATCAAACAGCGTGAAGAGTTTAATAAGTGCTGTTACCACAAAGTGGAAGATGAGTACAAAGACAGCTGGGACCTGCGCGGTGCGCAACAGGATATGTTCCTGTATTACCGCGTGGGTCGTGAGCTGGCAGATGATACCAGCGCCTGGCCAAACTGGTATGAAGGCAAAGAGTTTAAAGCTGCCCGCGATGCGTCTTTAGCGCAGTAACCGATTGATGTGATGAAAAATCCCTGCCTGGCAGGGATTTTTTTATTGTGCGTACAGCCAGCAAACCCAGAACGCCGGCTCAGTCATCCAAAGCAGGCTGTACCGGTTTGGGCAAAGGGCGTTGATCTTTGGCACGGGTGACAGTTTTTTTCAGTACAGTCGCCAGCGGTTGGATTAAGGCACTGTGGCGCTGATGCAAATAATGATATAAGCCGGCACGCGCCAGCGTACCCGGCAGCATTGAGATGCCTGTCTGCTCGGTTTTGGCGGGCAGGACACTTTGAACCGATTGCTGGTCTTCCAATAACACGTCGATTTTACCCTGTAGCAACATGCCCACAGCTTGTTCAAGTGTGGTCACCGGCACTGGATGGCCGGCATACTGCAGCTGACTGGCCAAACGAAAACCACGGACAAATCCAACCCGGACCTGCTTCTTCAATACCCAGTCGTGTAACTCGTTTTTCTGTTCGGTGCGAACAAACGCCAGTAATTCAATGCTGGCGAGCTGCACCGGCACTTGCCGCAACTGCGAAAACTCATGCTGCACCCCATCGATGCGGAATAATTCGCCGTCATACAAGCCGCGATCGGTCATCTGTAACGAGCGACCGGCCGGTAACCGCACCAGCTGCATCCGGTAACCGAGTCTGCCGTAAGCCCGTTGTAGTTGTTGTTCGATTTGGTTGGATAATGCCGACTGACTGAGACTGGTGGCGATCTGCAGCGTGTGGGGCGCTACGTCTGCAGCATGCAGCGGCATGCTCAACGTCAGTGCCAGAATCAACCCCCGTGCAGTTTGCAGCATCCAGTCTCCTTATGAACGTGCTGATGAGATGACTATAACGATCTGACGCCATTCTGACAGCAAGTGCGGAAAAAAAGCCCGCATGCGCGCAATGCTCTTCACTTAAGTGGAGCCGCATTGCGGTTTACCGGATAACGGGTTTTGGATATCTTCACCGCCCTGGGCCTTGCTGGCCTGGGGCGTTTTTCTATAAACAGATTGCCGATACAACCGCGCAGCTCTGACAGTCTTCTTGCCGTGTGCGATGGTGAGATAGCGCCTGCCATCATCGCCAGTTTGTTGGCTATAAACTGACAGGCAAACTTAAAGCTGACTTCATCAGGGGCTCGTTTGTGCGCGACTGCTGCCTGACTGGCTTCTCTTCGGACCAGATTGTATCCCAGCAAGAGTCCCCATAATTCCTGATACACCAACGCCACCTTTTTGCTGCGAAGCGTGATGGTATTGTGTTGCATCGAGCTTTTAATATCCMGAAAGCCTAATTCTATTTCCCAGCGCTCATGGTAGAGCGTCGCCACCTGGTGTGCCGTGAACTCTGTCGCAGGTAATGAGGTGAAGACTGTTTTCTCGCCAYCTGCAATTTCATAGGTCACAGCCCTGACTTGCCAGAACTCCGGCAATGCCGGGTTCTTTTTACGCGCCTGTGGGGAGATTTTCATCTGCAACAARCGGTCRCCATCGCCRTARYGYYCGACTTCGGTATACACCAGCCCTTTACGCTCGGGGATAAGCCAGTGCCGGTTAGTTTCTTCATCGGCAATGCCCAGCAGCAAGTCCGCACTGAAGAAACCTTTATCCAGTAACGTCACGGAGTGCGCCGGCAAGGATTGAATGAAATCGCGGGCCAACGGGATTTCGCCTTTGCGATAAGGACTGATGGCTGCGTTGACCACCACATGCGAGCGCACATTCATCAGCGCCACCAGACGCAACATCGGATAAGGCGTCTGACGGTTGGTAGCGGTGTTACCCGAACCAAAATGGCCTCTGAGCTCAGGATTATCCTGCGTTCTGAACAAGGCACCATCGACGGCAAATACCTGCAGACCATGCCATGTATCAGCAGGATAACGCTCATGACCCCAGACTTGCGCACATTGACGGAATAACCATTCAACCGGTTGTTCGCCAAGCCGCTGACGGGCTTGCGACAGCGCACTGTCAGCCAGGAGCACATCGTTGGCAAGACCATCAGCACAGATATTCAGATGACGGGCGACTTCTGAGATAGGTTCATTGCGGAAAAAAGCCATACCGACCACCAGCCACAACACCATATCAGCGGGCAATCGCCTGCGGCGGATAGTGACCTTGTCGGATAAGGCCGCGGCGATACGGACCCATTCATCTGGAATATGGTTGGCAAATACTTCCATCCGGGCGACGGGCTCCCCGGACATCTCAATGACTTCGGTTAAATCCTGAATTAACGGCATAAAAAAATCCGGAACCTATGACGGGTTCCGGATTTTCCTACACTGCCAGGATCGGTCAAGTACTCTTAACTGATCTGCATTGCCGCATGCGCGGGCTTTACGGTTCAGTCTGCTCAGAACTGATAGTTTTCTACCGGCATGCCGAGTTTTTCCAGCTGAGGCCTGACTTGTGCCGCCGGGCCGACAATCACCACACTGAAGCTGGCCGGATCCAGATGACGCTTTGCCAGCTGATTCAGCTCATCCAGCGTGATGTCCCGGACGATTTGATTGCGCTGCGTGGTGAAATCACTGGCCAGCCCATACTGCAGAATGGCCGACATAAAACCCAGTTTAGCGCCCGGAGTTTCATAAGCCAGTGCGTCGGCCTGGTTAATGGCTTTGCGCATAAAATCCAGCTCCTGCGGCGTCATGCCCTGTTGCTGATAACGACTTAATTCCTTAAAAAACTCCTGCACTGATGCCCCGGTCACATCGGCACGCACGGCGGCTGCAGCCTGATAAATGCCGGCATAACGATCGGCGCTGAAATAGCTGTTGGCGCCGTAGGTATAGCCTTTGTCCTCACGCAGATTCAGGTTGATCCGGCTGTTAAAATTGCCGCCAAGCACAAAGTTCATCAGGCCGGAGCGGAAATATTCACCGGTAAAATCGCGGCTGAGACTGCGTTTGACAATACGGATCTCTGACTGCGGTGCGTCCGGTTTATCAATCAGATAGATAGTGCCGGTTTTAGCCACTGCGTTTGGGATTTGCACCTGGCGCGTTGGCGCCTCACCCAACCAGCGCTGTAAGCGTGGTTGCAGCTCAGCCAATACCTGAGCCTGTGGCAGATCAGACACCAGAATCAGCTCAGCATGCGCCGGTTTTAACAGCCGCTGCGCATAAGTTTTGATATCGGTTATCTTCAGCGCGCTGACCGACTGTAATGTGCCCTGATTCGGATAAGCACTGATATGGTTGCCAAACATCAGTTGCTGCACCGCACGGGATGCGAGGAAACCAGCATCCTTTTCCGAATGCTGAATGAATTGCAGGGTTTGTTGCTGGGCCCGGCTGAAGTCTTCAGTGTTAAAAGCGGGCAACAACAGTTTCTCCATCAGCAATTCCAGCGTTTGTGGCAAGTGTTTGCTGAGACTTTGTACTGTGACTTCCAGATATTCGTCACCGGCGGAAAAACTGATGCTGGCGCCGAGTTTCTCCAGCGCCAGACTCATCTGCTCCGTCGTTTTAAGCATCGTGCTTTCATCGAGCATCGCTGCTAACAACTGACTGATGCCGGCCTGCTGCGGCGTTTCATCGTACAGGCCAAGTGGCACCCGCAGCAGCAACGACGTGGTCGGCGTTTCATGGCTTTGTGCACCAAGTACGCGAATGCCGTTATTGAGCTGTTGCTGCCAGGTGGCCGGCAATGTCACTGCCGGATTGGCACCGGCACCCGGGATTTTACTGCGATCCAGCGTGTCTTGCGCGCGGCGCAACTGCAAATCTTCAGCTTTGGTGGTGGAAGGGCCGCCAAAATCATGAGTAACCGGTGTGAAGTTGTCCGCTTTGGCAATCAGCTGGCGCTGGCCTTTGGGCACGACACTCATCACTACCGCTGCTTTGCCTTTGAGATATTGTTGATAGACCCGCGTGACATCAGCTTTGGTTACACGCTGGTACCGCGTTAAATCGGCAGCGGCCAGATCAGGTTCCCCAAAAAAGGTTTCGTTGGCGGCCAGCCGGCTGACTTTGCCTTCGACGCTTTGCAGCGCAAAAATGCTGGCAGCTTCCATTTTGGCTTTGACCTTGTTCAGGTCATCGTCGGTGACGCCACGTTGTTCAAACTCCGCCAGACTTTGACGGATCTGTTGTTCGGTTTCTGCCAGCGATTTCACCGCGCCTGGCGCCGGCAGGGCCAGCAGTGTGAATTCACAAGCCAGTTCCTGACAGCCATGTCCGGTTTGCGCCTGCACTGCTTTTTGTGTTTTCACCAGATTTTTGTACAGCAGCGAGTTGTTACCGCCGCCTAAGATCTCGGCGAGGATATCCAGCGCCGCTTCATCTTCATGGCGGGCATATACAGTCGGAAAGGCCATATATAACAACGGCAGGTGCACATTATCTTCCATCGATACATATCGGTCAGCCGTTAAACTGACAGCCGTTTTGGCGGTCGGCGTCACTTCAGGCCCGCGTGGAATGGCGGCAAAATACTGTTGTACCAGCGGTAGAATATCTTCAGCTTTGACAGCGCCGCCGATGGTCAATGTGGCGTTATTCGGGCCGTACCAACGCAGGAAAAAAGCTTTCACGTCATTGACGTTGGCGCGGTTTAAATCAGCCATATGACCAATCACTGGCCAGGAATATGGATGGCCATCCGGATAAAATGCCTGTGCAACCCGTTCCGATAAACGGCCATAAGGCCTGTTGTCGACACTCTGGCCGCGTTCGTTTTTCACTGTTTCGCGCTGCACTTCAAATTTCTTTTCGGTGACCGCATCGAGTAAAAAGCCCATCCGGTCTGATTCCAGCCACAACACTTTTTCCAGCTGATTGACCGGCACTGTCTGGTAATAATTGGTGCGATCGCTGTTGGTCGAACCGTTCATTTCACCACCGGCTTCGGTGATGATTTTAAAATGTTGCTCGTCCGCGACATGCTCAGAGCCCTGAAACATCATATGTTCAAAAAAATGCGCGAAACCGGATTTGCCCGGTTCTTCCCGCGCCGAGCCAACGTGATAAGTCACATCGACATGCACCAGCGGATCAGACTGATCTTCATGTACCACGACGGTCAGGCCATTGGCCAGGCGATACTTTTTGTAGGGGATAGCGACACTGCTGCTGCTTACGCTGGCGTCTTTAATTAATTCAATACCGGCAGGGAGTTGGTTGGCGGTCGGTTGCGGGGATAGCGCGGCTTGCTGACAACCGGCCAGCAACAGGCTCAGACTCAGCACAGATAAAGCAAATCGTTTCATGAAGGCTCCGGAGCGGGGCTGCAACCTGGGCAGCGCCAACAATGCATTGAAATCGGCAAACGCCGGCCTTTGCAGGCTGGCGTCTGGTTACTGTAAAAGCTTGAAACAAAAAGGCAACAATTAACTGGCATCGGCAGCCGGGATTGCGACGCTTTTCAGTGGGGTTGCGGCCAACGGGCCGGCGACAGTCAGCCAGGGCACAATACGCCAGCTGGTTACCAGCCCTTGCTGCACATAAGGATCGGCGCAGGCAAACGCTGCGATCCGGTCTGGATCATCGGTCTGAAACAACAGCATGGCGCTTTCAATCGGGTCACCAACGGCGCCGCCAAGGAGTAGCAAACCCTGGTCCGCCACCTGCCAGGCCAGTTGCAAATGCGCATCGCGAAATTCGCCCCGTCTTTGCAGGTAATCCGCGCTCAGTTGATACAGCAATAGGTAATGCGCCATCAAGACCTCCCGTCCTCTGCGAATGATGTGGCTGTCCGCGGCATTGCGGCCGCTGGTATCGCGGACAGAAAAAGTGTCCGCGGACAGTCTGAAAACAAAATAATTCACTGCAAGTTTTTGAAAAGTAACAATTAAATATATGGCACGCCAACTGCAATGCTCACATTAATCAACAGTGCAAAACGCAGTTTTAGCTGCAGATGGACAGAGGATAAGACGATTTATGATCAAAGGTACAGAGCAACAGGACGTGCGGATTGAAAAAGCGCACAAAACGCCGGTGCTGAAACTGGTTGTGGCGTTTGGCGCTATCAGCACCTTGTTGTGGGGCAGTTATCAGCTGATGTTTTCTACCGGCGCCAACGCGGCGATGGTACTGGCGCGCAGCGATGTGCAGCTGGCAACAGTCAGCCGTGGCGATTTTGTCCGTGATTTGGCGGTACAGGGCAAAGTAGTGGCGGCCAATGCGCCGACACTGGTCAGTCAGCAGGATGGGCTGGTGCGTTTTATCAAACAACCGGGCGAAGCCGTGACGATCGGCGATTTGCTGGCGGTAGTGGAAAGCCCGAGCTTAGAAAACGAAGTCAAGCAACAGCAGGCGTTGTTGTTGTCCATGCAGTCTGAGCATGAACGCGCCAAGCTGCTGGCCCGCGAGCAACAGCTCGATATGCAACAAATTGAAAGCAGTGCCCGCGTTAATCTGCAGGCAGCCAAACGTGAACTGGCCCGTGCCGAGCAGTCGATGCAGCTTGGTGTGATGCGTCAGATTGATTTGGATATTGCCCGCGACAAGCTGGCGCAGACGGAACTGGAATACAACCACGCCAAGGCCAAAGTGGCGCTGGCAGCTGACAAACTTAGTTTTGAGCAGAAATCCGGTGAGCAGGGCCTGGCGCGGCAGGCCTTAGTCGTGGCCGAGCTGGAACGCAAACTGACGGCACTGCAAATCAAAGCGCCGGTGACCGGTCAGGTCGGTAACTGGCTGGCCACACAACAAACCCAGGTGATCAGTGGCCAGAGTCTGCTGACAGTGATTGACCTTAGTCAATATGAAGCGGAACTCAGCGTACCAGAAAACTATGCGGCGGATTTGTCACCGGGTCTGCCGGTCGAAGTGACCCTGAACGGGCAGAAACTCAGTGGCCAGCTGTCGCATGTGGCGGCTGAAGTGAAAGACAGCACCGTCACAGCCCGCGTCCGGTTTGCCGATCAGGATGCCAAAGCGCTGCGGCAAAACCAGCGTGTCTCCGGCCGGATTGTGTTTGACGAACGCAAAGACGTACTGCGGGTGGCGCGAGGTGAATTTGTTGCCAGCGGCGGCGGCCGCATTGGCTACAGGCTGGAACAGGATGTTGCGGTGCGCACTCCGATTGAGCTGGGCGCGTTATCTGTGCAGTGGGTCGAGATTTTAGCGGGGGCCAAAGAGGGTGACCAGCTGGTGATCTCGAGCCTCAGTGAATTTAAAGATGCCGGGCGGGTTCGGCTGAACTAATCCAGAAAAAGGAAAATAAGATGATTAAAATTAATGCTTTAAGTAAGTCGTTCCGGACTGAGCTGATTGAAACCCAGGCGCTGAAAAACATTCAGCTGCACGTAACTGAAGGTGAGTTTGTTGCATTAACCGGTCCGTCCGGTTCCGGCAAATCAACATTGCTCAATGTGCTCGGCACGCTGGAAAGTTTTGATGGCGGTGATTATTTGCTGGATGGTCAGTCGGTCAAAGGTCTGTCGGATAAGGCGTTATCCGCGCTGCGTAATGAGAAGATTGGTTTTATTTTTCAAGGCTTTAACCTGATTAAAGATTACAGTCTGTTTGACAATATTGAATTGCCGCTGCGGTACCGGGGCTTTACTGCCGCCGAACGCAAACGCAGGGTTGAACATGCGCTGGAGCAGGTAGGCCTCGCGGCGCGCCGGGATTATCATCCGAGCCAGTTATCCGGCGGTCAGCAGCAACGGGTCGCGATCGCCCGCGCTATTGCCGGTCAGCCGCGTATTCTGCTGGCCGACGAACCCACTGGTAACCTCGACTCACTGATGGCGCGTCAGGTGATGGAATTACTGGAACAAATTAACCGCGATGGTTGCACCATTCTGATGGTGACGCACGATCCAGACCAAGCCCGACGTGCTGGCCGGCAGGTGCAGATTGTCGACGGCCAGCTCAGCGATGCCGCCATGTATGACCCACTGCAACACGCGTCCCCCGTTGCTGTGGCTTAAGGAGAGGGTGATGGAACAGTTTCTGTATTACCTCAAAGTCAGCCTGAAAAGCATTCGCCGCGCGCCTTTGCCTTATAGCCTGACCGTGCTGATTTTAAGCCTCGGGCTTGGCGTGTTTTTCGCCAATGCGACGTTTTATTACCGGTTGAATCTGGATCCCTTGCCGCACAAAAGCGACAAGTTGTTTTTCCCATTTATGAATCTGGTGCCATATGAGTGCCAGAACTGTGAACCGCCGAAGGTGCTCAGTTACAGCAATGTGCAGAAGCTCGGCGCCACCGACATTCCATCTGCAAAAGCGGCGATGTACAGCGCTGATGGCTATTTGCGTCTAACCCCGCAACAGCCGCCGATGCCGGTCAAAATCCGCCTGACGCAACCGGACTTTTTCCGCATGTTTGAAGTGCCGTTTTTGCATGGTTCAGTCTGGCCGGATGGCAGTGCCCGTGCCGAAGTGATTTTAAGCCGGCAGACCGCTGAAAAACTGTTTGGTGAGACCAATGTGGTCGGTCGTCGCCTGACACTGGATGACTTTGAGTACATAGTCTCAGCGGTGCTGGCGGACTGGACTATGCTGCCGCGTTTGTTTGATGCGAATAATAACAATCACTTATCTGAGGTTGAGGATATTTATCTGCCGCTGGAAACCGGCTATGACCGCAACTATCTGTCGAACTCGCAGTCGTCCAGTTTCGATGATGCTGACTACCGGAAGTTGGCAACAGACGGCCGGACCAAAGCCATCCATCAGCTGCAATATTGGGTGCAGCTTGACACTGTCGAACAACAGCAAGCCTATCGCCAGTTTATGGCGAATCTGACCGCCGATGAGAAAAAAGCCGGTCGTCACCCAAGTGCCGAGAACAATAAGCTGGTCGGGATGCGCGATATCGTGGCGCACTTTAATCAGGATGGTGGCGATATCAAAGCCTTTGCGCTGGTTACGTTGTTGTTTTTACTGGTCTGTCTGTTTAACGCCAGCCATTTGTCACTGAACCGCTACATCGCCAATCAATATGAAATCAGTTTGCGCCGCGCGCTGGGTGCGAGTCGCTGGCACATTCAGCAGCAGGCGCTGGCCGACGTGTTGTTGATGGCGGGTATTACGTCTGTTGCGGCATTGCTGATTGGTTACAGCGGCATCAGCCTGATGAATTATCTGTTACCGGCTAACCGGTTGTTTTCCAGCTGGGACTGGACGCTGTTATTGAGCTTGCTGGCTCTCACATTTGGCTGTAGCTATCTGGTTACCTTGTATCCATCCCTGCGTGCTTCGTTTGGCGCCCTGAATCAGCAACTGAAGGAATAAGTCATGATTTCGCTGCAGTTAATTTTTAAATCGATGTTACGCCGCAAAGTCGTCACCAGCCTGTTGCTGGTCCAGCTGGCGCTGACGCTGGCGTTGTTGTCCAACAGTAGTTTATTGGCGCTGCAGACCTGGGAGCAGTTGCGTCAGCCGACCGGGCTGGATTTAGACCATATTCTGTATGTGTCGCTGAAGCCCACCAGCAAAAATTTGCAAGAATATCCGGCCTTTGCTGATTTGCTGGAGCGTCAGCTGGCGGCCGTCCGGCAAATGCCGGGGGTGGCTGCGGTGTCGCATACCAACCAATCACCTTTGGTGACAGGCGGCTCGAATGGCAACGTTAATGACGAAAATGACCGCGACCGCAGTAACGTCAGCACAGTGCCGCAATACACAGTGTCGCCGGACTTTTTACAGGTGCTGCAACTGGATGTACTGGAAGGAGAGATCCCTCAGACTGTGCAGGCCTGGGACGGCGATGCGGCAATTCCGGTGGTGCTGACCAAAAGTCTGGCCGAACGGGTTTTTCCGGGGAAATCGGCGATTGGCCAGATGACCAATGCGGGGCCCGTCGCTGCCGTCATTGAAGATTTTTATGGCCAACGCAGCGCTGAACGGGTGATGTACAACCGCATCCAGATCGCACAAATTTATGGTGTGGCCTGGGGATACGGTATTATTTTGCGGGTCGAACCCGGCAACACTGAGCAGATCCGCAGTCAGTTACCGGATGTGCTGAAAACCGTCGATCCAAATATTGAAGTTTTTTCCGTGCGGACTATGGATGAACAGTTGCATCGGATGTATCGCAACGAATTCGGCCTTGCCACTTTGTTGGCGGTGTTAAGCGGGTTGATGCTATTAGTGTCGATGATTTCCAGCTACAGCAACGCCCATTTTAATGCACTGAAACGCCAGCAGGAAATTGGTATCAAACGGGCGCTTGGTGCCAGCAAACAAGGCATTTTGCTGGAAATGCTGACGGAAAACTGGTGTACGACAGTGGCAGGTGCAGGCATAGGGATAGTGGCGGCCTGGCTGCTGAATCAGGCACTGGCACTGGTGATTAGTATTCCGGCCTTACCGGTCTGGCTGCCGCTGACGGCGCTGTTGATGCTGATGCTTTGTGTCACTCTGGCCACATGGTATCCTGCCAGAATTGCAACCCAGGTTTCTCCGGCAACAGCAACTAAGACTTTGTAACTGATGGCAAAAATACTGGTTATTGATGACAACGAAGCGGTGCTGACCGCTTTGCTGACGCTGTTTCAGCTGGAAGGGCATCAGGTCTGGACCGCGACTGAGCCCAGCGCAGCGCTGGCATTACTGGCGCAACAACCGTTGGATCTGGTGTTGCAGGATATGAATTTTGCCAAAGGTGAAATGACCGGGCAGCAAGGCAAAACACTGTTTTATTTGTTACGTGCGCAATATCCGCAGATCCCGGTGGTATTGATGACGGCCTGGACCGCGCTGGATATGGTGGTCGAGCTGGTCAAAGCCGGCGCCTGTGATTACATCGCCAAACCCTGGGACGACCAGCGTCTGCTGATGACCGTACAAAACGCGCTGAAATTGAAAAAATTGCAGGATCAGCAACGCGACACTGAACGGAAACAGCAGGAACGGCTGCAGGCATTTATCGGCAAGGATCTGTGTGGGCTGGTATTTGCCAGCACTGCGATGGAACGACTGCTGCAGATGACGCTGCAGCTCGCACCATCGCAGGCGGCAGTGCTGATCACCGGTGAAAACGGCAGTGGCAAAGAAGGCATCGCGCAGATTTTGCATGCCAACTCGCCGCGGGCCGGTAAAGCGCTGATCAAAGTCAATATGGGCGCGCTGCCGGCAGATTTAATGGAAGCCGAATTGTTTGGCGCTGAAGCCGGCGCTTACACCGGCCTGACCAAAGCCCGCATCGGCCGCTTTGAGGCGGCGGATGGCGGCACTTTGTTTCTCGATGAGATCGGCAATCTGTCATTAAGCGGTCAGATGAAATTGCTGCGGGTGCTGCAAACCGGTGAGTTCGAGCGGCTCGGGTCCAGCGTTACGCGCCGGGTTGATGTGCGATTATTGTCGGCGACTAACGCCGATTTAACCAAAGCCATTGCGCTTGGCCAGTTCCGTCAGGACTTGTACTACCGCATTAACGTGGTGCAGTTACATGTGCCGGCGTTAAAAGAGCGGCAGGACGATATTCTGCCCCTGGCGCGACATTTCTTAGCCGGTGAAAAAGCCCTGAGCCGGGACGCTGAAACGACACTGTTGCAGTACCCCTGGCCCGGCAATGTGCGCGAATTACAGAATGTGTGTCAGCGTGCGTTGTTATTGAGTCAGGGTGGGCAAATCAGTCCGGCCGATTTAGGGCTGGAAGCTGACAACAGCAGTAAAAACCGCGCCTTGGATGATATAGCCCGGCAAGATATTGAACGGGCACTGCATACGCATCAGGGCGTTGTGTCACGCGCGGCCAAAGCGCTTGGTATTACCCGGCAAGCCTTATACCGGCGAATGGAGTTTTATGGTATCGATGCGCCTTAAGCTGAGCCGGCGTAGTCTGATCTTGATGATTACACTGCTGCTGGCAGGTTTTGCCGGGTTGTTGTGGCAACTTGCGCCGCAGTCTTATGCGTTGTGGGGTAGCTATGGCGGATTGACGCTGGCGCTGGTGCTGCTGTTAGGGCGCTATTTGCAGCAACTGGATCAGGAAGTGTTGGCGCTGAATCTGCAAGCTGACAGTTTGCGTGACCAGAGTTTTAATCTGGCTGCCAACAGTGAGATCCTGGGCGAACTCAAGCCACTGGCCAACGCGCTGAATGACATGTCAGCCGAGCTGATGCGCCAGCGCGCCACCCTGTATCAACGTGAGTTATTGCTCGACACCGTATTACAGACCAGTCCCAGTGCATTGATCCTGACCGACGAGGGCGGACGGGTGCTGCTGAGCAACCCGGCGGCCCGGCATCTGTTGTGTCAGGGCCGCAAGTTTGATGGCAGTCTGCTCAGCAAGGTTTTAGCCGACTGGCCGGAATTACTGCAGGCTTGTCAGCGTGCCCAACAAGGCCTGATCCATTTAGGCGATGCGCAAAGTGTCTGGCATATATCGGTCAGTCCGTTCCGGTTGAATCAGCGTCAGCACTGGTTGTATCAGCTCAAACCGATGACAAGGGAATTTAAGCAGGAAGAAGTGAAAGCCTGGAAAAAACTCATCCGGGTGATTGGGCATGAACTGAATAACAGCCTGGCACCGATGTCATCGCTGGCGTTTTCCGGCGCCCGCTTGCTGAGCCAGTCTAGCGCTGCGGAGCCACCAGACAACCAACAGCTGGTGCAGATTTTTGCCCATATCGGTGAGCGTTGTCAGCAGTTAAACGGTTTTCTGCAGGGCTACCTGAATTTTGCAAAACTGCCGCCGCCAGTGCCATCACTGGTTAATTTTCCAAAACTTATCAATGCATTACAAAATCAGTACGAATTTGAGTTACTGGGCGATCTGCCCCGGCATGCCTGGTATCTGGACGGTGCACAGCTCACGCAGTTGTTACTGAATTTGCTGAAAAATGCGCATGAGGCCGGCGCCAGTGGCAGCGGTACGACGCTGAAACTGCAGGAATTCCCGCAGCAGCTGGTACTGGAATTACAGGATGACGGTGGCGGTGTCAGTGCTGAAGTGCTGCAGCATGCCTTAGTGCCGTTTTACACCACCAAAGTACAGGGATCGGGTATTGGCCTGACCTTGTGCAGCGATATTATGGAATCACATGGTGGCAGCCTGCAGCTGTTGAATCAGCCACCGGGTTTATTAGTCCGGCTGATCTTTCCGCGTATCACTGATACAACTCCGTCACAGCCATAGCGGCGGTACTTTGCAAAAGTCATCGCAGAAATTACACTGCCGCCTTTGCAGTACAGCCATCAAGACATCCAGAGGGATTTATGCAGGTTCAGACATCTGTTGTTGATTTAACCACGCCAACAGGCCCAATGCGGGTTGCAGTCTATCAGCCCAAAGCTGACAAGCCTTACCCGGCGGTATTGTTATATTCAGAAATTTTCCAGATCACGGCACCTATAACGCGGATGGCGACCATACTGGCCGGTCAGGGCCTGTTAGTTTTGGTGCCCGAAGTATTCCATGAACTGAATCCGCCAGGCACTGTGCTGGCATACGATGATGCCGGTAAAGATAAAGGCAATCAGGACAAATGGACCAAACCTTTAGGTCATTATGACAGCGACAATCAGGCGCTGATCGCATATTTGCAGACGCTGGCGCACTGGGACGGCCGGGTTGGCGCGATGGGTGTGTGTATTGGTGGTCACCTGGCGCTGCGTGCCGCTTTACAGCCGCAGGTGCGGGCTGCCCTTTGTTTGTATCCGACAGATTTACACAGTGACACGCTGCCTGCAGGTAATGCTGGCCAGACGTTGGCGCGGGTTGGCGAAAGTACGGCGCAATTAGTGTTTGTGTTTGGCCGGCAAGATCCGCATGTGGCGGAAGCCGGACGGCGTCAGATCCAACAACAGCTGCAACAATCCGGTGTCAGTTTCGACTGGCATGAAGTCAATGCTGAACATGCGTTTATGCGCGATGAAGGTGAACGTTATGACCCCGCTTTAGCACTGTGGGTGTACCAACGCGCCCGCGAGCTTTTTTTGCAAATGTAAGCAAATATTGCTCGGAAAATTTCGGAAAGTTTGTTATTTATTTGTATATCATACTTATTTAAGCTATTCATAAATATAAATACCTCACAAAAGGATTTGTTAATGAAATTATCTGCATTATTTCGCCGCAGTATGCTTGCTGCATGCTTCGGGCTGTTCAGTGCACAGTCGCTGGCCGCTGTGTCTGATCTGCCTACTTTACTGACTAAAAAACCGACATTATTCGATTTTAAAATTTCACCTGACGGCAACTATCTGGCCGCGAAGACATACAGCAATAACAAAGCCGTCTTGGTATTTTTAGATGCTAAAACTTTAACCATGCTGAGTTCGGTGCCGATGGGTGGTGACTTACAGGTCGGTGAGTATCAGTGGGTCACTGATAAACGGGTAATTTTCAAAATCACTGCATTACGGCCATGGGAAAAAGAACCGGTGCATACTGGTGAATTATATGGCGTCAATGTCGACGGCAGCAAAAATGGCTTGTTGTTCGGTTATCGTGCCGCTGAGCAACAAGTGGGAAGTAATTTCAAAAAGCGTGTGTCCCGCGATGCCTACGGTGATTTTATCGATATGGTACCGGATGAAAACAACCGGGTGCTGATTAAAAGTATCCCGGCAACGTTGGATGGCGAAGCCTACCCAGAAGTATTGGCGATGGATATTTACAACGGCCGCACGCAAAGCAGAGGTCGTTTACCGACACCACTGGCCGATGTAGTTCCGGGGGCAAACGGACGACCAAGAGTTGCGGCGGGAGTCAACCGGCAGCGCGAAAAAGAAGTGTTTATCCGGCCAGCTGACAGCACAAGTAATGACTGGGAAGCGATGCCTGCCCTGCAATATGGCAACATGTTTGATCCAGTCGCGGTTACTGCAGATAATAAGTCACTTTATGTGATTGATAATCCGAAAGGCGGCCTGAGTGGCGTGCACAAACTCAATCTGGCCACCGGAAAGTATGATGAGGTGTATACCGATGCCAATGTTGATGTGACAGAAGCCATCCGGACTACTGATGAGCGCGGTGTATACGGCATCCGGGTCGATGATGGCCGGCCGGCTTATTTGCTGTTGACCAACGACCATGCTGAAGCCAAAATTTTTAAAGAATTGCTGGCGACTTTCCCGGGCGAAAAAGTGGATATCACCAGCCAGACGCGTGATGGACACAAATGGATAGTGTATGTCAGTTCAGACGTGAACCCGGGCACCTATTATCTGTACGACAATCAGAAAGTATCGCTGTCGAAACTGGCGGATGTCAGTCCAGAACTTGCTGGTACGAATCTGGCGCCGGTTGAACCGATCCAATTTGCCGCCCGCGATGGCCTGAAAATTAATGGTTATCTGACCAAGGCACCGAAGCAGTCTGCCGAAAAACCAATGGTAGTGCTGGTACATGGCGGCCCGCATTTTGTCCGTGACAGTTGGGAGTTCAATGCCGAGGTGCAATTGTTGGCTCTGAGTGGCTATAACGTGTTGCAGGTCAACTACCGGGGGTCCGGTGGCTATGGTCAGGCTTACCAGCGGGCAGGGTTCCGTCAGTGGGGCGGTCTGATCCAGCAAGACATCATCGATGGTACCCAATGGGCTGTCAGTCAGGGCCATGCCAAAGCTGGCAATATTTGTCTGATGGGCGGCTCTTTTGGTGGCTATTCTGCGGTACAGGCCGCGACAATGGCGCCGGATCTGTACAAGTGCGGTGTGGCTGTTGCCGGTGTCTATGACTTATCAATCATGGGCAAAGAAGGGGATGTGCCCAGAGTCTATTTTGGCAAAGCCTATTTGAACGAAGTGTTAGGCCAGGATGAAGCACAGTTAGCGCAATTTTCACCAACACACCAAGCTGGCAAATTGAAGGCGCACTTGTTGATTATTCACGGCGCACGTGACGAGCGGGCGCCGATAGAGCATGCCGAACGGTTAAAAGCTGCATTGGATAAAGCCGGCAAACCTTATCAATGGCAGATTTTTGACGATGAAACCCATGGTTTTTATGGTGAAGAAAATCAACAAAAATACTTCCGGATGGTTCAGCAGTATCTGGGCACCCAGTTAAAGCTTTGATGCATTCCCAGGCTGAAGGTCGCAGTTGTGATGACTGCGGCCTTTATGCATATTGATAACCAGCTGAAATAAAACGTGTAAAAGCCTATACTGCAATTTAGTGCCAACTTTTGGCCTTGCATGACATTGGGATGGCAAACGTCATACCAATGTCAGACAAGCCTGCTACGCTGCGGGCGGTAACCGTAAAAGGCAGATCCATGTCGTTATTTGAACATATCCTCATCATCATATTGCTGATCACGATCAGCGCATTTTTTTCCATGTCCGAAATTGCACTCGCAGCCGCACGTAAATTACGCCTGCGCCAGTTGGTGGCTGAAGGCGAAGCACGCGCCAGTAAAGTCCTTGAATTGCAGCAGCACCCGGGTAATTTTTTCACTATCGTGCAGATTGGCCTCAATGCTGTGGCGATCCTCGGCGGTATCCTCGGTGAGGCAGCTTTCACCCCTTATATTGCCGATTTGTTACGCGACACTTACAACGGCGTCTGGCTGGAAAATATCAGCTTTGGCTTGTCGGTTTTATTGGTAACGACCTTGTTTATTTTGTTTGCCGATTTGATGCCGAAGCGTCTTGCCATGCTGGCGCCTGAGCAGGTTGCCTTGGTCGTGGTGCGGCCAATTCTGGCGCTGTTGGTGGTACTGAAACCACTGGTGTTTTTGTTTAACAGTGTCGCGAATCTGGTGTTCCGGTTGTTCAATGTTCCGATCCACCGCAAAGATCAAATTACACCGGAAGATATCATCTCGATGATGGATGAAGGCGCCGAAGCCGGTGTGTTGCAGCAGCAGGAACATAAACTGCTGGAAAATGTGTTTGATATGGACCAGCGTACCGTGACATCGGCGATGACCCCGCGTGAAAGTCTGGTCTATTTTATCCTGGGTGAAGCCGAAGACAGTATCCGCAAAAAGTTGCTGGATTCGCCGCACGCACGGTTTTTGGTCTGTGACACCAGTCTGGATCGGGTGGTGGGTTACATTGAATCACGGGAATTGCTGGTGCAGGTGCTGAACGGTCTGCCGATTTCGATCACGCATCCTGGCATGCTCCATACGCCGCTGATTATTCCGGACACGCTGTCGTTGTACGAAGTGCTGGAGCATTTCAAAAGCAGCGGTGTTGATTTTGCCGTGATCCTGAACGAATACGCGATGGTGGTTGGCATGATCACGCTCAAAGATGTAATGAGTATCGTGATGGGCGAGTTAGTGCACTCGGAAGAAGAGCAAATCGTCAAACGGGATGATGATTCGTGGTTAGTTGAAGGCTTAACGCCGCTGGACGACGTGATGCGGGCGCTGGAAATTGATGCCTTTCCGGATCAGCAAAACTATGAAACCATTGCCGGTTTTATGATGTATATGCTGCGCAAAATTCCTAAGCGCACCGACTCGGTCAATTACTGCGGCTACAAATTTGAAGTGGTCGATATCGACAGCTATAAAATCGACCAGTTGCTGGTGACCAAAATCAAAGCAGAAGACAAAGCCTGAGCGGACTCAGGCTTATGCAGAGTTAAAACAGGTAACGATACAAACTGGCGCCAGCCAGGATCAGATAACTAATTGCAACCGTGGGTTTCAGTGCGGCTTGCAGATAGCTGCCAATCAGACCGACCACACCCGGCCGCTCGGCCTGCCAACTGGTTTGCCACTGGCAGGCAATGTCCTTGCCTTCGCGCAGCGCTGCTTCCAATGCAAGTAAACGCAAGCCAGCGCGGTCCTGCTGCGCTTTCCACAGCGCTTCGTTCAACCAGCAAAAGCCAATCAGGCCAGCCTGCAGCACGACGCTGCTTTCGTTTTCAACTAAAGCCAGCCACAGCGTCAGACACAGCAGCCGCAGCCACAACGCGTGTTTTTCCATCTGATCGTAACTTTGCTGCAGTTGCAGCCATTCCTGTTGTGTTGCGTGCATTACCGCCTGCCTTTGTGATGAAATAAAAACCAGCCTGCGATAAAAAAACAGGCTGGTCAAGCCCATTACTGCTGCTGTAGCTGCTGCTGGATCCACTGATCAGTTTGTTTTTCCAGGATGAGCATCGGCATTGCGCCGCCGAGCAGGACCATGTCATGGAAGGCCCTGATATCAAATTTATCGCCCAGCGCCTGACGGGCTTTTTCTCTGAGCTCCACCAGCTTTAACATGCCAAGTTTGTAACCAAGCGCCTGACCAGGCCAGGCCATATAGCGTTCAATTTCGCTGATCACATCGGAAGACGCGGTACCGGTGGTGTCGGCCATATATTGGATTGCCTGCTCACGGGTCCATTTTTTCGCGTGCAGGCCGGTGTCAACGACCAGCCGCACCGAGCGGAACAGTTCGGCCTTGAGCCGGCCTAAATCACCGAACGGGTCATTTTTGTACATGCCCATTTCCGCCGCAACCAGCTCGGAATATAAACCCCAGCCTTCTGCATAAGCGTTGTATGGTGCAATACGCTGCAGCAATGGCAATTGCTCCTGCGCCAGATTCAAGGCGATCTGCCAATGATGACCTGGATTGGCTTCATGATAAGTCAGTGTTTTTAAATCAAATTTAGCGTTGGCTTTCATGTCGGCCAGATTGATCCAATAGATGCCAGGTTTGCTGCCGTCGATGGCCGGCGAGGTGTACTGACCACCAGCCGCGCTGTCCTGTACTTCAACCGGAATACGGCGCACTTCGACAGTATAGGGTGGGCGGGTTTTAAATTGTTCGCTGATCCGGCCGTCCATCTCTTTAATGTAGCCGTTTAGATCAGCCAGCAGCTGCGCGCGGCCTGCATCTGAATCTTCATATAAAAAGCGTGGCTCTTCATTGAGTGCCGCCATCCGGTCGCCAACACTGCCTTCATTGTAACCGTTGGCTTTGAGAATTTTGTCCATGGCTTTACTGATCCGCGCCACTTCGTCCAGACCCACCTGGTGGATTTGTTCCGGCGTCAGTGTGGTGTCACCAAGCTGGCGCACCGAATAGGCGTAAAAATCGCTGCCATTGGGTTGTGCCCAAATACCGGCTTCGATTCGGGCATTGGGTAATGCGGCTTTGACATCGTCATGCAGCTGCTGATAAGCCGGTGCGACCACAGTGCTGATCAGTTCAGCTGCCCGGCCCAGATATTGAGTTTTGCTGGCAGCATCTATCCCGGTTGCTGCATTGAGTTTTTTCTCGAAATCCTGATATAGCGCATGGGCTTTTGCATCAGGCTGTGCATAAGTACTGAGAATTTTGCTCGATTTATCTAACAGCACGCGGGGTGGTAACCAGCCAGATTTTTGGTCGGTGGCAAATTTATCGCTGACTGAACGCAATGCCGGGCCAAATTGTTCCAGCCGTTGCAGATAGTTCTGTGCGTCAGCAGCGTTTTTTACCGGGTGAGAATTTAACAAGGCACCAGGCATATCAATGGTTGGGCCATTGATTTGATTGATAATAAATGGGGAATGGCCCATCCAGATATCGATGTAACCTTGTGAGAAACGCGGGTCGCCGGCATAAAAAGCCAGAATATTGGCCATGACTTGCTGGCTGATAGCATTGGCGGGTAATTCTGGCAGTGGTAAGGCACTCAGCGCTTTGGCATTAACTGCCATATTTTCACGCAAGGCATTTTCAGCGCTGCTGTTGTAAAACTCCATCTCGCCGGCAAAAGGTTTGCCAACCTGGCTTTCTGACAAACTGTATGCCGAAGCACTGAGCGGACGCGCCTGAAATAATGCTTGGGTTGCCGCCTGATAATAATCCGCGGCATAAGGACTGGCGGCTTTGACGGTTGGTGTGACTGCGGCTGGCTGCGGCTGACTGGTGCTGCTGTCGGCCGCTGGCTGACAGGCGCTCAGCAAGCCGGCAGCAATAGCGGCGGTAATTAAAGATAAACGCATCAAAAAGTCCTCAGAGATCAATCATGCAAAAGTCGTTATGATACACCTTTTCATCGCAACATCAGCAAGAGCGGCCGCAGCGAATCCACCTTCTGGCCGGATCTGGTATGGAGTATTTACCGATGTATGGCAAAGGCAGCCGGCAGTACCGGCAAATCACCTGGGTCCTCTGCTTTGCCGCTGTCGTGGTATTTGCCAATCTGCACGCTTTACAGCCGTTGCTGCCGGAACTGAGCAGGTTGTTTGTCCTGACGCCGCTGCAGGCCAGCTGGAGTTATGCGATCGGCACCCTGACCCTTGGCTTGTCACTGTTGTTGTACAGTGCGCTGTCCGATGCCATTGGCCGGCGTGCCTTGCTTGGTTTCAGTCTGATTGGCATGACCTGCAGCACTTTATTGCTGACCCAGGTCGAATCTTTCAGCGCACTCCTGTGGGGCCGCGCACTGCAGGGTTTTTTTCTCGGTGGATTGCCGGCCATTGCAGTAGCGTACATGGGCGAAGAGCTGGAGAAACCCGCGTTGTTGACCGCAGTTGGCCTCTATATCAGTGCCAGTTCTTTAGGCGGCATTTCCGGACGGGTTCTGGCCGGTTTTGGTGCAGAACTGGGCCACTGGCAGTGGGTGTTCTGGTTGTGGAGCCTGCTGTCACTTGGATTACTTTGGGTATTCTGGCGCTATCTGCCGGCGTCGCAGCATTTTGTCCGCAAAGCTTTTTCGGCACGCCAAGCGCTCAGATACAACTGGTATCATCTGCGGCAAAAAGTTTTGTTGCTGACGTTTCTGCTTGGCGGGCTTAATTTTTTTATCTATCTGAATCAATATACTTACATCGCTTTTGTTCTGGCAGAGCCGCCTTATTCGCTCAGTTCCGGCTGGATTGGTTTGTTATTTTTGACTTATCTGACCGGTACGCTGGGCTCGGCTATTTCCGGAAAAGTCGCGCGGCGGATGTCGATCCCGCAGGGGATGGCGCTTGGTGTCGTCATCATGATGGCTGGTTCGCTCTGTACGTTGTTGCCGGGGATCCTGTGGATAGTTGTGGGCTTTTTTATCAGCGCTTTTGGCTTTTTCTTAACGCACAGCCTGGCGACGGGCTGGGTCAATCAACATGCGACACACGCCAAAGCCAGTGCCAGTGCGCTTTATCTGGTGTTCTATTATCTGGGCGCCAGTACCGGCGGTTTATATCTGCATTGGTTCTGGCAATGGCAAGGCTGGATGGGCGTGGTGCTGGGGTCTTTATGTGGATATGCGCTGGCGTTGTGGCTTTGTGCCAGGTTGCGGGATTATACCTTACCTGTCGTTCATACTGCTGCTGTGGTTAACCCATCACCGCCTGTGCCACCTGCTGCGGACTAAGCTCACGTACTTCACCGGTATTGAGTTCGGGCAATGATAAGGCACCAATACTAATGCGTTGTAACTGCAATACTTTTAACCCAAGTTGCTTGCACATATAACGAATTTGCCGGTTTTTGCCTTCGGTCAGCGTCAGTTGCAGCAATGTGGGTGCGAGCAGCTCCGCCAGACAGGGGCGAGCCTCAATCCACTGCGTCCCAGCCCGGTAACATAAACCCACACGCAACTGTTGTAGCATTATAGTGCTGACGGTTTTATCAACCTGAACCTGATAGGTTTTCTGATGTTGTTGCGCAGGGTGTAGTAATCGCTGCGCAAAGGCACCGTCATTACTGAGCAATAACAAGCCACAGCTGTCTTTATCGAGCCGGCCAATGGCAAACACACCCGCCGGCAGGTGCTGGAGTACTGACGCGATGCTATGTGGATCTGATGTCCGGACATTGCAGTCGACACCAACAGGTTTGTGGTAGGCCCAATATTGCCGTGGCGGCACTGCGGGTAACTGCAGGTTATCGACCCAGAGCTGACTGTCGTTTGGCAGCCAGTGGGACAGTTTGAGTGGTGAGGTAGTCGCTGGAACCAGACTCAACCGGCCCGCGTCCAGCAAAGCCTGCTGCGAAGCCGGTGGGATCCCGGCCTCGGTCAGGCGTTGCCATAAACGCTGGCGCAGCTGCTGGCTTGTCATGCCGGATTAAGCTGAAGTGCCTTGTGGTTTGCGCGCTGCTGCCGGCCGGTTTTGCTGTGGGCGTGGGCTGTTCTGGCCTGCGCCTTGTGGTTTACGTTGACCTTGCGGCTGACCCGGACGACCAGCAGGACGTGAGACGGTATTGCCATCAGCACCAGTGGCGGCTGCTGGTTTACGCGCCGGACGTGGTGCGCCCTGACGTGGAGCAGCCCGTTCGCCGGCCGGCCCTTTTGGTTGCGGGCGAGGTGGGCGTGGCGGGCGTTGTGTCAGTTCTTTATCATTCAGCTGCAAGGATGGATCAATTGTGATGCTGCCTTGTGGGATCTTCATACCGATCAGTTTTTCGACCTGTTTCAGCTGGCTGACTTCATCCGGATATACCAGTGACACAGCAAGCCCGGTCATCCCGGCACGACCGGTCCGGCCGATGCGGTGCACATAATCAGCCGGACTACGTGGCAGCGTGAAGTTCACCACATACGGCAGCTGGGCGATGTCGATGCCACGGGCGGCCACATCAGAGGCAACCAACACGCGGATCTCATTGGATTTAAAGCCGGCCAGGGCTGCAGTACGGGCGTTTTGGCTTTTATTGCCGTGAATGGCCGCAGCGCTGATGCCGGCTTCGTTTAACTTGTCAGTCAGGCGATTGGCTTCATGTTTGGTGGCCATAAAGACCAACACTTGTTTCCAGTCGTTTTTGGCGATCAGCTGGATCAGTGTGGCTGATTTCTGGCCTTTGGCGACCTGATACACCTGCTGTTCAACTTTTTCAGCGGTGCTGTTTTGTGGCGCCACACTGATCGACAACGGGTTGTGCAGCAGTTTGTTGGTGAACTGTTTAATGTCATCAGAGAAGGTCGCGGAAAACAGCAGGTTTTGCCGTTGCTTTGGCAGTAAAGCCAGAATTTTCTTGATGTCGTGGATAAAACCCATATCCAGCATGCGGTCAGCTTCATCAAGGACCAGCGTTTGCACCTGATTGATTTTCAGGGCGTTCTGGCCAATTAAATCTAATAAACGACCTGGTGTTGCAGTCAGGATATCAACACCGCCACGCAGAGCCTGCATCTGTGGATTGATGGAAACACCACCAAACACCACCAGATGTTTCAGTTTTGGCTGCAGGTGTTGGCTGTATTTTGCCACCTGTTCACTGACCTGCGCGGCCAGTTCACGGGTTGGCGTCAGGATTAATGCGCGGACCGGGCGCGGATGCGCCACTGGCTGACTCATCAGCTGCTGCAGGATTGGCAGTACGAAGCTGGCAGTTTTGCCGGTACCGGTCTGGGCAGCGGCCATCAGGTCGCGGCCACTCAGCACTGCCGGAATGGCTTGTTGCTGGATCGGAGTAGGCGTGCTGTAACCAGCATCAGTAATTGCCTGTAACAGCTTCGGATCTAAATTTAACGCAGAAAACGACATATCAACCCCAGGTAGCACAGCGCGCCGGGGTGGGGCTGTACGAAAAAGTCGCGCATTCTACCTTGGATGCCGGGCGCTGGCTATCTTTGTGTCAGGATTTCGCCGATCGGCCACTACTTTGCCGTCAGGCGAAATGCAGCGCCGATAGAGTGCACAGGCCTTTACCAACTGAACCGAAGCGATCTCCGGCGATTAGTGGTACATCTGGCAGTAATTGCTGTAATTGTCGCTTGACTCCGCTGGCCGCTGATGCACCGCCGGTTAAAAAAATCTGATCAGGGACAACCCCGGCGGCCGTCAGGCAATCGCTGATCAACACTTTTAAACTGTTCATTTCGACATACAGGGCATGGTCCAGCATAGCGTTGTCCAATATGGTACTAAGGCCTGACTGTAGCCGCTCCAGGTTGACCTGCACCTGCGCCGCTGCTGCCAGATTGATTTTGGCTTGTTCCGCCTGCTGCACCAGATAATAACTCAGGTGCTGCTGATACAAAGTCTGCAGCAATGCGACTTGCGCAGGCGTTGCGGCTATTTCCAGTAACTTGCTAATCTCTTTTGCAGTGGCTGGTTGATAAAACTGCTCCTGCGCATAGATATCGATAATGTTGACCGCATCACTGAACAAAGCAGAGGGGAGCGGTTTCCCGCTTTGTGCCAGACTGCCGCGGCCCAATAACGGCATCAGGCCATAGATTGCCAGTTTGATATCCATATCGACGCCGCCAAGTCGCCGGCCGGCGTGACTGAGTAAATCGGCACTGCGATCGGCCTGATGCGCATGGTTTGGGCCCAGGCGGATCAAGCTGATATCAGACGTGCCCCCACCGATATCAACCACAAGTACCAGTTGTTCAGACGTTAATGTGCGTTCGTATTCAACGGCCGCTGCGACTGGTTCATAGGCAAATTGCACTTCACGAAAACCAGCGCTGGCCGCTGCGGCGCGCAGCAATGTTTCGGCGCGGGCATCACCGTCGGCGCCATCAATGCCCTGAAAATGCACAGGCCGGCCGATCACAGCACATTCAGTATGTTGCTGGCTACTTTGGTCAGCGCATTGGTGGATGTGTGACAACATCAGGCCACACACTTGTTGGTAGAGCTGAGTTTGCAGCGGATTGAGTCTTGAACCCAACATCGATTTGGGTGAGCGAATGAAAATACCGCCGAGGGGATCGCTACTGTAGCGATCATGTGCGGCCTGACCCAACAACGCATGTTGTGGTTGGCGCAACAGCTGCGCCAGTGATGGCTTTTTCTGGCTATCATCCTCAATGTCGTAGCTGTCCGGCCATGGCAGGTATAGCGCCGAACTCAGATAAGCAGAACCGCCTTCCAGTGCCAGAAGTTCCGGTTGACGCGACTGGCTTAGTCGTCCGGCAGTGCAGTTGGAGGTGCCAAAGTCGATACCGAGATAAGATGATTGCATAGTGTACTAAGCCTTGCGCTGTAAGCTACAAAAGCGCGGCAGTATACCCAAGCAGCGCAAAGACCCCAAACTTCTGGCATAAAAGTTTGCATCAGGAACAAATCTGGCAGGTTTTTTGCTGAACTTCCGATAATTCAGCTGTTTTTTTAATCTGTCCGGAGGTCCAATGCGACATTCCAGCTTGATCTTGCTGGCCCTGAGCGCCAGTTTAGCGGCCTGCCAGCAACAACCAGAGCGGCAGGAAACTGCCGCTGTGGTGCAGGATGTGGCCGTGGGGCCCATTTTAATGTACACCGAGCGTCTGGCTGGCAGGCTGTTTGCCGGGATCCAGCCGTTGCCCAAGGGGGCAGTGGCGGTGGTCAGTTTTACTGAGTTGCGAAATCTCATGCCTGACCCCTATAACCTGTCACAAAATTTACTCGGATTACAGTTACAGGAAAGCATGATTGCAGTGGCTTCACAGCGCGGCTATCAGGTCAAAGAGTTGCGGGCAGGTCAGGCTGTTGAAGTCTTCAGCGATCACGAACGTTTGCTGACACGTGATTTGGCGGAACTTGCGACGCAACAGGCGGTGCGTTACGTCATCGTGGGCACGCTGAATCAGGCGGAGCAGTACACTACAGTAAATGCCCGGATGGTCGATATCCAAACTAATACGGTGGTGGCTGCGGCGTCAGATCTGATCCCGGCAGAAGTGCTGGGCGCCACTGAGCAAGTGCAGCTGCGGCAGCAAAAATTGTATCGTCAGAGTGACAATTAAACTCGCCGGAATAAATTGGAACCAACTATGAAAAAAATTCACAGTCTTTTGTTGCTATGTCTGACAGTGTTATCCGGTTGTGCCAGCTGGGAGCGTTATTCGCTGCTGACCGGGAACGCTGAGGCGGAAGTGGAAATACAAGGCCAGGCACAGCAGCGCAGTAAACCGCAGTATTTTGTCAGTCCTGCTTTATACGACGGTGAGGCTTATCAGGCAACGCAGCAGGCCGTTCAGAAGCTGCAATCGCAGTATCAACCACAAGCAGCCGTGAACGTGAATCACTATGTGCAAAGTATGATGCATGATCTGGTGGCCAATCTCGATTTAGTCAATCCACAAATGGTGATAGGCATGACCAGTTTTGTTTATCTGGACGGCCCGTATGATCAAACCGATTTGCTTGGCAATCAGTTGTCTGAAAGCTTTATGCACGAAGTACATCAGTTTGGCCTTGGCGTGATCGACTTTAAAACCACTGACTACATTAGGGTTACACCGCAAGGCGATTTTGTCTTCAGTCGTGATTTTATGGATCTTAAAGAGGAGCAGCCGATTGAATACGTGCTTGGTGGGACATTGGTTCGTCATCAGGGCGGGACTTTGATCAATGCACGGCTGGTGTCCGTGGCCAGTAAAAAGGTTGCCGCGACTGCGCAGGGTTTCATTCCACAACAGGTTGTGGACGCACTCTATCAATCAGGTGGTTCAGAAAAGCTGTTACTGAAGCAGGGTGAATAAGATGAAAAAAACGGCATTGAGCTTGTTAGTAATCGGTTTGTCCGGCTGTGCTCAGTGGTGTGAGTGTGACAAACATAGCCGTGCTGCTGATTCTGCAGCGACAGTGCCCGCCGAAAAGCCTAATGCTACAGCCGTTGGCAGTGATGGTTATGTGTTGCAAGACAAGCCAATGGCAGAGGCGGAACCTGCAGGAACCATCAGCCGGCCCTCTCAGCTGGAGATGGTCGCCAACGACCCAAATGCCCGGCCATTTTTACCAGTGACTGCAACGCAACGAAGGCTGACCCGTAAACTGTTGCCTTCAGAGTTTCCGGTAGCAATTGAAGGAGCTGTGGTGCCAGCATCACCATACCCAAACTTGCAGCATAGTAAGAAGCAGCTGGCAGATTATGCCGGCCAGCTTGGCTTTAAACTGGCAGCATTTGACGTATTAAAAGGCGCCAAAGTAGGCGTCACCAGTTTTGTTGAATTTGACGACAGTCTGCAACACAGCAATGCACTGGGGAATCAGTTCGCCGAAGCAATGGCGACAACACTGCCGCAACACGGCGTTGACGTGATTGATTTTAAGCTGACACGAAAGATTATCGTCAGCCGGGAGGGGGATTTTGCTCTGTCGCGTGATGTCCGTCAGTTATCAGAAAAAGCTGGTATGGATTACATCCTGGTCGGAACGCTGGTGACAACCCGACGTGGTGTGCAAATTAACAGCAGGGTGGTGTCGGTCAAAGGTCAGCAAGTGGTCGCGGCTGCATCAACCTTGCTACCCCATTTAGTACTGCAACAAATCCAGCCCTGAAATAGTTGAGAGTCATATAATACGCAGATGCCTGCTTATGCAGGCGCTGTTTATTTAATCTGTTGATTTCAGAGCGATTCACAGCCGTGCGGCCATCTGTTAGACTCGTCGCTCTGCTGCCTCGTAGTTAAACTGGATATAACGGGTGCCTCCTAAGCGCCAGTCGTGAGTTCGAGTCTCGCCGGGGCAGCCAGTTCATTCTTCTGTGGTATCCGCTTCATCACCAAAGTCGTCAACTGGCTTGCGGGTTGGCATTGCCAAATCACCCGCTTGTATGTTGGCCAACAAATCGGCGTTGACACTCTCTGCCCATGCTGCCTCGCTACTTAGTTGGGTAATTTTCACCGTCAGCTCAGTGACTGCGAGCAAAGGTTGGATCCGCCCAAAGCTATCTGGGATTTCACGGCGATGCACCAGCTTGAACGTGTCACCGACATTGGCACCATGCGCTTTACCAATACTAAGAAGTACCTGATTTTGTTTCACTTGTATCACTTCGGCCTGCAATGGTTCGCAACGGATGGCTTCTTCAACATCCATCGCCGCGGCATTTAATATTCGCTCAGCTGCCTGACCGTAGGGCGTCTCCCAGAACCGGTGATAGTCTGGATCAAGATTGGTTGATTTTCGATGTGTCCACAGCGCGTTGGTTTGATATTTTTGACTGAAAACGGTACGTTCTTCGGCCAAATCAAACACCTGAACCTGTAAGTGATAATAGCGGTCCCGGTCAGCATCGGTCCAGAACGTCCAGTTGGTCCCTGTGGTGCCACCTAAGGAAACGTCGTCAATACTTGCGCTGAGCACATAACGGGCGCCAAGCTGTTGTTGCAGTGCCTTACGTTCCAAATAGCTTAACGCAGTGACATCGATAGGGTTGTTGTAAGCTGCTGGCCAGCTGCTATGACCAACTTCTTCCAGTTTGTTGCTAAATACTTTGCCGCTGACTTTACCGATATTAAAGAGGTCGCCCACAATCGCCTGTTCCGGGATCGCCAGTCTGAATGGTGTGATCAATAATTTTTTGCGGTACGCCATCGTTGGGCAAATTGCCTCAGTCGGCTCAATGTCGGCTCGGATGGTCACTTCAAAATAACCATCGCGGGTCATTTCAGAGACTAATTGCACATTTTGTACTTCACCACTACTTTCAACTTGAAGGCTTTCTTGCGTCAATAATCCGTCAGTGACTTGCTGGACACTGCGGATACTAACACCGGCAAACAACAAAGCGCGTTTCACAGCGTCCTCAGTGGCCTGTGCGCGGGCTGTCGCTTCATCTCCCTGCCTGATCAGTGCCCGACCGGTAGTTTCATACCACTGGGCCGTCGCGGGTAGGGCAGAGATCCCGAGCAGTGCCGGGACCCACAATTTGGCTGACGATGACATAACACAACTCCGCATTCCGATATTGGACTGATTAAGCAAAGACTATGCCTTAGCTGCGGAATTTCTGCGGAGACAGCAGTGTTGGCGTGATTTCTGCAAAGTTTTTGCAGTCATGTGTTGGAATTGTTTGCCACACACCATTTTTCCGGAGAGTTCAGATGCGCATTGTATTTATATTCCTCAGCTTGGGACTTCTTTCTGGTTGCGGCATGTTTTATGACCGCGAAGTTCAGTGGGAAACTGTCCCGCCAAAAACATTCCCTGTGCTGAAAGCTATTGGCTATGCACCGTTAGCAGAGCAGAAAGCGGATAGTGCGGAGCAACGGATGCTGATGGCAATCAAGGCATCGAAATTAGAAGCGTATCGCGAGCTGGCAGAGCAGGTTTATGGTCAGAAAGTTGACTATAAAGTGACCATGCAGCAGGCGGTGATTGGTAATGACAAACTGAAAGCGTCAGTACAGGGCATTATCAAGGGGGCCCGTGTCGTAAAGACCTATCCGGTGGGTGAGTTTTACGCTACAGAGATGGAGTTAGATTTCAAGCAGGTATATGAAATTTATCAGAATTCAGCACCTGTGAGACGGATAAAGTCGGTGAAGTATTACTGAACGCTATGAAAGACTGTGAATTTGTTGACAGTCCGACTCTATCAGGCTTTTATTCCTTTGCCGACTGAATCAAGGGCGGGCTTACCTTTAGCGTTATAAGTAAGTCCTGATTTACCGCGCTGCTGCAGTAACTCATGTTTAAAGCGTTCTATTTTCAGTTGGCTTTGCTCTAACGTCAGACGGTTGATTTCATTTTGTTCTTTGCACAGCAGTAACACACTATCAATGCTATGCACTTGACTGAGCAATGATGGCTCTGTTTTCAACTGTAGCAATTGGGGGTGGCCGGCGATCTGTAAGTCTAACAGCTGAATTTGTTCAAGCTGCTGCAACTTGACAGCGGAATTCTCTTCAAGAGCGGTAATGTCGCGACTGCTGATGGCGTTAAGCTCTTGCTTTAAAAGCAACAAAAGCACTTCGAGGTGCTCTTGTTGTTGTATCAGTAAGGAAAGGACAGGGGGCTGACTGGTCATTTTTTACCGAACAACTCGCCTTCAAATTGTACAATGCGACGCGCTAACTGCTCTACGTTCACTTTATATTTGCCTTCGGCAATCGCCTGTTTGATCTCGTCGACCTTTTTATGGTCTATGCCTGAGCTATTGCTGGCTTTTTCTTGTGCTTTGGTAAATTGTTGCGCCTGACTGGTCAACGACACAGAATCCTGGCGTTGTGCAGGTTGGTTAATTCCAGTTTGCTGCTGTGCAACCTGTTGTTGTTTCTGAATATTTTGGTCAACTTTATCGGTTTTCACCGTGGTGGTTGCCGGCACCGTTTGATTCACATTAATAGACATTTTGACACCCCATTGACCTGCTGGCCTCTTCCTTGACCATTTTAACGGCAGCTCCTGCTGAAACTTTAGGACTATTTACAGATTTATCGCGACTCTTTTTACTGCCGTGACGCTGGCCTGAACCTTGCGCCCTGAATTCAGGTTTTGTACCTGAATATTGTCGCCTAAACTGCCGTCAGATAACGCTTTGCCGCTGGTTGCGACGCTAAGACTACCAGAGATCACTTCAATTGTAACCATATCTCCTTTACATACAAGGCAAAGGTCCTGCAAAGTTAAAATCTGCCCGCGACTAAGTGATTTTTTAGTTCGCGCTCCATCCAGAAGCGCCAGATCTGTAACAACTGCGCCACGGCTATAAAGCTGATCTCGGGATTCCATCTGGATCATTTCTTTATTCAGAATGACTCCCGGCGCCAGTTGCCGACGGCTGACAACAACCTCCTGCATCTGGCTCACTTTTGCACTTAGATAAAGTTGCCACCCGGAATCGGTCTCACACAGCACTTTTATACTGTTTTGAGTTTGTAATTTCGGATTTACCAGACTGAATTGCAGAGGGACAGCGCATTCCCGATCCTGACTGCGAGAATCCAAAGGATATACGCGGATTTGGGCTTGTCCTGAGCCAGCGTTTTGTTGCAACCAATGCTCGGCAGCAGCTGTCAATTTGTCTGGTGAATATATTTCAGCAGATGCCGCACCATGCAGGAATCCGATCAGTAATGCCAGACTACTTAACTTGCTTAACTTAAAATTGTCGTACATTTTCATATGGTTTCGGCTATGCTTTATCGACAAAGGGGAATAACATACAGTTCTTTGTATTTTCAGTACTTTGCTGCAGATACTCTCTACTTACCTGTAGGTCTGCAAGAATCGATCCGAACTGTTTTGCTTGGAGTCTTAAATGGCGAGTATTCTTGATTCAGTCAATCAGCGCACACAATTAGTCGGGCAGAACCGGTTAGAGTTATTGCTATTCCGTCTCGCCGGCCGTCAAAGATTTGGCATTAATGTATTTAAAGTGCGTGAAGTTCTGCAGTGCCCGCCGCTTACTGCAATCCCAAAACGTAATAAGTTCGTCAGAGGCATAGCTCACATTCGCGGTCAGACCATTTCGGTGATTGACCTCAGTCTGGCGACCGGCGGACGGCCGATCGAAAATACCAAAGATAGTTTCATCATCATTGCTGAATATAATCGTTCCGTGCAGGGATTTCTGGTCAACTCAGTCGAGCGCATTATCAATATTAATTGGGAAGCAATTATGCCTCCGCCAAAAGGAACGGGCGGTCGGCAAAGCTATTTAACTGCAGTAACAGAGATCGATAAGGAACTAGTTGAAATTATCGACGTTGAAAAAATACTTGAAGAAATCTCACCGTCACCGACAGCCGTCAGCAATACCTTTGAAACTCAGACGATTCAGCAGGATTTAGGCGACCGGATTATTCTGATTGCTGATGACTCCGCAGTTGCACGAAATCAGGTGAAACGTGCATTAGACAGTCTGGGCATTGCAATGCATCTGGTGAAAAATGGCCGGGAAGCATTAACCTACCTGCAAGAAGTTGCCGCCCAATGTGAGCAGTCAGTGACCGAAAAAATTGGTCTGTTGATTTCCGACATCGAAATGCCTGATATGGATGGCTATACCCTGACTGCCGAAGTGCGTCTCGATCCTAAACTCAAGCCACTGCACGTCATTTTGCACACATCACTCAGCGGAGTGTTTAATCAGCAAATGGTGCAAAAAGTTGGTGCTGACGATTTTATTGCCAAATTTAATCCGGATGAATTGGCTGAGTCAGTACGTAAATGGTTGCATACTGAATAACTTGCGGAAACAGACGCGTGAATAAAGAGCTGCACGACAGCGAGTATAAAACATTCCGGGATTTCCTCGAGCAGCAATGTGGAATTGTGTTGGGGGAGAATAAACAATATCTGGTCAAAAGCCGGCTGGCGCCTTTGATGATGCGTTTTAGTCTTGACAGCTTGTCTGAGCTGGTAAACAAAACGCTGAGTCCTTTTGAACGCCAGCTAAGGTCAGCAGTTATTGATGCGATGACCACGAACGAAACTTTATGGTTTCGAGACACCTATCCCTATGAATTATTAAAGAAGCAAATTTTTCCTGAGCTGGAGAAAGACCATCGTAATGTCAAAATATGGTCGGCCGCCAGCTCCAGCGGACAAGAACCTTATTCAATTGCGATGACCGGTCTTGAGTATCAGCAGATGCGTCCTGCTGCATTTGGCTTGGGTGTACATATATTGGGGACTGATATATCGAATACGATGCTCGAGCATTGCCAACGCGCAGAATACGATGGCTTAGCTTTATCACGAGGACTGTCACCAGAACGACGTAGTAAGTTTTTCGAGGACAGTGGGAATGGCATGATGCGGGTTAAGGACGTAGCCAGGCGTAATGTCAGCTTCCGTCATTTGAATCTGTTGGACAGTTATACATTGCTTGGTAAATTTGACATCATTTTTTGCCGCAATGTACTGATTTATTTTTCACCTGAAGTGAAAGCAAAAATCATCCGTCAGTTCGCACAGGCACTAAATCCAAAAGGTTTCCTCATTTTGGGTGCCTCAGAGTCTTTATCCAGCACGAACAACGACTTCGAGATGATTCGCTGTAATCCGGGTATTATCTATCGCCGCAAGAACTAGGTTTTGTTGACAGCAAAACCAATTTCCCTTTCAACACTGTTATAAATCTGACACTGCTGTTGGCCTGACTCTTGCTAACAAACTAATAAGGTTTGATGGAGGAGCGGGTCATGGCCATTAGTTTTAACAACGCATTTGGTTTACATGAGCAGGGTACGTTACTGCGTGAACGGCGAACTGAGCTGTTGGCTAATAACATAGCCAATGCTGATACGCCGGGATACAAAGCACAAGATCTTGATTTTCATACTGCTCTGGCAAATGCGCAGGCTCGGCAAACAGGCTCTTTGCAGCAATCTGACGTCAAGCACTTTGATATTTCGCCATCAACTCGCCACGAAGTGTTATTCCGCAATGTAGAACAAACCGATACAGGTGATGGCAATAGCGTGGATATTCATCGCGAACGCAATGCGTTTAGTCAGAATGCCATGGAATACCAAAGCTCTCTGCAGTTTTTAAACAGTAAAATCAGTGGGTTAAAAAAAGCTTTAGGAGGACAATCCTGATGAGCTTATACCGAGTTTTTGATATTGCCGGAACTGGATTGACTGCGCAGGCGCTGCGATTAAATACAACGGCCAGTAACATAGCCAATGCAGAAAGCGTCAGCTCAAATTTAGAGTCGACCTATCGGGGCCGTCATCCGGTGTTTGCTGCTGAGTATGACAATGCGATGTCGGAACAAGGCGCTGGCGTTAAAGTGCTTGGGGTCGTCGAGAGTGATGCACCATTGAACAAAGAGTACAACCCGGCGCACCCGCTGGCGGATGAAAACGGATTTATCTACAAACCAAATGTAAATGTGATGGAAGAAATGGCCAACATGATTTCTGCATCACGATCTTATGATGCCAACGTGCAGGTCGCTGATGCAGCAAAACAGATGCTGAGCCGGACTCTGACCCTTGGTCAGCGTTGATAAGGAGTAAATGATGACCACGGTTTCCAATACCAGCGGTAGTAGTTATATCGACAGCCTGAAGGGTGTCACCGATGGCACAAAAAAAGAAGACAGCGGGGCGTTAACCCAGTCCGATTTTTTTGCCTTATTGACGCAGCAACTGGCATTTCAGGATCCCACCAAGCCCGTTGAGAATGACCAAATGATTGCGCAAATGACCAGCTTTACGATGGCCGACGGCATCAGTTCATTGAATACCAATTTCAAAGATTTTGCCGCCAGCATGAATTCAAATCAGGCATTGCAGGCATCCAGTCTGGTTGGGCGCAATGTGAGGGTGAATTCGGATACCCTTATTTTTGATGGCACCAACAAGTCTTATGGCGCAATTGAGGTACCAGGAAAAACTACCTCGATGAAAGTCAGTATCTATGATGCCAGCGGAGCGCTGCTGAAAAGCGATACGGTGACGAACCCTGATGAAGGTAAGTTTGAACTGGCCTGGGATGGAACGAATGAAGCCGGTGTGAAACAAACCGCAGGCCTTTACACGATGAAAATTGACGCAACTGTTGATGGTAAAAGTCAAAGTCTGGTGACGTCCAGCTATGTACCCGTCGCGAGTGTCACACTCGGCACATCAACCGCAGACATGAAACTGAATTTGCTTGGCCTTGGCGCCAAAAAAATGTCAGACATATTAGAAATTGCAGCAGGCTGATGCCTGACTATCGAGGTGAACTATGAGTTTTAATATTGCATTGAGTGGTCTGGCAGCGGCCCAGAAAGATCTGGATACCACCGCAAATAATATCGCCAACGTGAATACAACAGGCTTTAAAGAATCCCGCGCTGAGTTTGCTGACGTGTATGCAGGCTCAATTTTTTCACCGGGGCGCACCAAAGTAGGTGATGGCGTGACGACATCACAAGTCGCACAACAGTTCAGCCAAGGAGCGTTGAAATTCACACAGAACTCACTGGACATGGCGATCACCGGCGACGGTTTTTTTGCATTGACCGCTGATTTGTCGTCGCGCGATATGACTTTTACCCGTTCTGGTGCTTTTAAACTCAGCAAAGATAATTTTATTGTCGATAATAACGGCAACTTTCTGCAGGGTTATCCGGTCGACCCGGCAACAGGCTCTGCCAGTTCGGTCAGTCTGAGCACAACCAAACCGATCCAGATCCCAAGCACTGCCGGCGCCCCACGGTCTACCAATAATGTCTATATGACAATGAATCTGAATTCAACAATGACTGCGCCTGCAGGCGGTTGGCCAGCTTTTAATCCGACCGACAAAGCCACCTATAACAATGGTGCCACAACATCCACCACAGTTTATGACAGCTTGGGTGAACCACATGTGTTGTCATTTTATTTCCGTCGAACAGCCACTGCGACTGACAATGATTGGGAAGTCTACGCAGTGTTTGATGATAATACAGCCGCCCCACCAGGAACCGCGACCAATGGTCAGTACTTCGGGACTGGTACCTTGCTGAGATTCGATGCCAACGGTATTCCTGAGTTTCCAACTTCGACTTCAATGCCAGATTTGGTGATCCCGTCCGCATCGTTAAACACAACGGCGTATTTAACCAATGGTGCACAGTTTACCAGTAACTTGACCGTGAACTTCAGTAACCAGGCTGGAACGAATTTTCCGACGCAATATGCCAGCAAGTTCGAAGTCGGTTCCTTAAATCAGGATGGCACCACTGTAGGTCGACTGACCAGCATCGATATTGATGCTGCGGGCAAAGTGATGGCGAGTTACAGCAATGGCGACCAGACTTATCTGTCGCAGGTCAGCATGGTGAAATTTGCCAATCCACAAGGTCTGACACAGGCGGGCAATACTTCCTGGAAACAAAGTCTGCGTTCAGGTGAAGCGCTGGCCGGCGAAGCCAATACCGGCACCCTTGGTGCTATTAACTCGTCGGCTTTGGAAAGCTCCAATGTCAACCTGACCAACGAGCTGGTTGACCTGATTGCGGCACAACGTAACTTTCAGGCTAACTCACGGGCGCTGGAAGTGAACAGTTCGTTGCAACAAACAGTCCTGCAAATCCGCTAATCCAGCGATTGAATTAAAAACCACCTTCGGGTGGTTTTTTGTTTTGTAGTCTCTGGTTTGCGGCACTATGTTGCCGCATGCCTTGTCCTGTATGCATCTCTCATTGTGGCACTATCCTTGCTTTAACTACCTTAGTGCACAAGGGGGATCACTATGGATCGCATGGTTTACATCGCAATGACGGGCGCAAAAGAAAATATGAATGCGCTGTCAGTGCGGGCTAATAACCTGGCAAATGCCAATACCGTTGGTTTTAAAGCAGATTTAGCGCAAGCACGCGCAATGCAGGCTTTCGGTGATGGCCAGCCGACCCGTGTGTTTGCACTTACTGAAATGCCAAGTCAGAATTTTGACGCTGGCGAGATAAAAGTCACGCAAAACGAACTAGACGTGGCGATTCAGGGCGACGGCTGGTTTGCTGTTGAAGATGGTGAAGGCAACGAAGCCTATACCCGTGCCGGCAACCTGCAAATTAACGCACAAGGTTTTTTACAGACATCGTCAGGTCTCAATATTATCGGTGAGGGTGGGCCTATCGAGGTGCCTCAGCCGATGAGCAAAATTGAGATCACGAAAGACGGGGCCGTTAATGTATTACCACGCGGAGCACCTTCAACAGCGATGGTTGAAGTTGCCCGGATCAAATTGGTGAAGCCAGAACATCAGGACATGTTTAAGGGAAATGACGGCTTGTTTCGGCGCAAAGACGGCGAAGCGGCTGAAGTTGACCCAACAGTGAATTTACTCAGTGGTGCCGTCGAAGGCAGTAATGTCAACGCAGTCTCTGAGATGACTTATATGATCAACCTGCAACGGCAATATGAGCTGCAGGTAAAAATGATGAAGACGGCTGAAGATATGGACCGTCAACATAATCAGGTACTTCGTATCATCTAGAGCTTAAAGCTCAGGAGGACTCTATGCATCCGGCACTTTGGATCAGTAAAACCGGTTTAGACGCCAAGCAGCGTGACATTTCGGTGATCTCTAACAATTTGGCGAACGCCAGTACGGTAGGCTATAAAAAGAGCCGCGCGGTGTTTGAAGATTTGCTGTATCAAAATATCAACCAGCCTGGTGGCCGTTCCTCGCAGAACTCTGAGCTGCCAAACGGCCTGATGATCGGTGCCGGGACCAAAGTGGTTGCGACGCAGAAAAACTTTACTCAGGGCAATCACATGACAACTGACAATGCGTTGGATGTGATGATACAGGGGTCAGGTTTTTTTGAAGTACTGATGCCAGACGGCACCATTTCTTATTCCCGTAATGGCCAGTTCACCACCGATAACGAAGGCAATCTGGTCACCTCAGGTGCCGGTTATCAGATCCAGCCAACCATTACTATTCCACCTGAAGCTACCGAAATTACCATCTCCCAAGATGGTGAGGTGTCGGTAAAGCTGCCCGGACAAGTTGAAAATGCCGTGTTGGGTCAGCTTGTTGTCACTAATTTTATCAATCCGGCTGGTCTTGAGCCTATAGGCCAAAACCTGTTTAAACAAACCGGGGCCAGCGGTGATCCGGTGCAAGGAGTGCCCGGCATAGAAGGTATTGGCTTTATTGTACAAGGCGCATTGGAAGCATCCAACGTCAATGTGACCGAAGAGTTAGTCGGTCTAATTGAAAGTCAGCGGGTCTATGAGATGAACTCCAAAGTCATCTCCGCGGTAGACCAGATGCTGAGCTTTGCAATCCAGCAGCTCTAAGAGCAAGGGGGAGTTATGCGGCAGTTATGGTTGGTGTTGTTGTGTTGGGGGCTGGCATCTTGTGCTACCTATACGCCGGAAGCATTCCCGGATGATCCTGCTTTTGCACCGTTACCGCCGGAACCCGCAGCGAAGCCGGTGCTGCATACCGGATCGCTGTATGCCAATGGCTTATCCAATGGTCTGTATTCCGATAACAAAGCCCGACGTGAAGGCGATATCATCACTGTGGTGCTGAAAGAAAATACCCAGGCATCCAAAAAGGCAAAAACTGAATTTGGTAAAGACGCCAGCAATTCTGTTGATCCGATGATTGGGCTTGGGGGGCGTAACGTGTCTGTGGCGAACAATACTCTGCAGCTGGGGATTAATTCCAGCAGCGAATTTAAAGGCGATTCTAAAGCAGACCAGAGCAATAGCCTGGTTGGTGATATTTCGGTCAATGTGCTGCGGGTGATGGCAAACGGCAATTTGGTGATCCGTGGCGAAAAATGGCTGACATTAAACACCGGAAAAGAATATATCCGGCTGACCGGCGTGATCCGGCCGGAAGATGTCGATGCACGCAATACCGTTGAATCAACCAAGATTGCCAATGCCCGGATTGAATACAGCGGTACTGGCGCAGCGCATGGCGGACAAGGCCCTGGTTGGCTGACGCGGTTCTTTTCAAGCGCATTGTGGCCATTCTGAGGCAAGGGGTAATGTATGCATAAGTATCTGATCAGTATGCTGTTGGTCCTGCTCAGCACGGTTGCTCAGGCTGCGCGTGTCAAAGACGTGGCAACAGTCGAAGGTGTGCGGCACAACCAGCTGGTTGGTTACGGTCTGGTGGTTGGTTTGCCGGGCACAGGCGAACAAAGCCCGTTTACCGAGCAAAGTTTTAAAACCATGCTGGCGAATTTTGGCATTAATTTGCCAGCAGGCATGAAAGCGCAAATCAAAAACGTCGCAGCAGTTGCGGTGACGGCAGAATTACCACCTTTTGCCAAGCCGGGCCAAAATTTGGATATCACTGTTGCCTCTGTCGGCAGTTCCAAAGGTCTGCGTGGCGGCCAATTGCTGCAGACTTTTCTGAAAGGTCTGGACGGGCAGGTATATGCGGTGGCACAGGGCAGTCTCATTGTGTCGGGTCTGGGCGCGGAAGGTGCTGATGGTTCACAGGTGGTGGTAAATACACCGACGGTCGGGCGCATTCCGAATGGTGCTACCGTCGAGCGAGAGGTGCCGACGCCATTCGCGCAGGGCGATTACATCACGTTTAACTTAAATCGCGGCGACTTCACGACCGCAAAAAATTTGACGGCAGCCATTAATCAGTTTATCGGCGCTGACACTGCACGCACACTCGATGCACGCTCAGTTCAGGTGCGTGCGCCGCGCGACATCGATCAGCGGGTATCCTACCTGTCAACACTGGAAAACCTCAGTTTTGAACCAGCGTCTGATGCCGCCAAAATCATTATAAATTCGCGCACCGGCACTATTGTGATCGGTAAAGATGTTCGGCTGTTTCCGGCGGCGATCACACATGGCGGGATGACCGTGACTATCGCGGAAAACCCAACAGTAGTGCAACCAAATGCACTGGCTGGCGGCCAGACCGCTGTTGAGCAAAATACCATTATTGATGTGCGGCCTGATAAGTCGCGAATGTTTAAATTTGACCCAGGCACCACTTTGGATGAGCTGGTGCAAACTGTAAATGCAGTCGGTGCTGCACCTGGTGACCTGATGGCGATTCTGGAAGCACTGAAAGAAGCCGGTGCTATCCACGGCGAACTGGTGGTGATCTAACATGGCCGCGCCGCAAGTTGATGTGTCGTATCACGACCTCTCCAGCCTCAATGATATCCGTGCTTTAGCCAGCAAGGATAAAATTGGCGCGATCCGTCAGGCGGCACAGCAGTTTGAATCAGTCTTTATGGGCATGTTGATGTCGAGTATGCGCAAGGCCAACCAGACGTTTGAGGAAGATAACCCTTTAAACAGTCAGGCAACCGGATTTTACCGCGACATGTATGACAGTCAGTTAACTGCGGAGTTATCAAAAAAGGGCACGCTGGGACTAGCGGATCTGATGGTACAACAACTGGCACCTGAAGCTGCAAAAAGCAAAGTCGCCAGTCTGGTTTCCGCATCTAACCAGTTCTCTGCACCATCAGAAAAATCGTTGCCGCTGGAAAAAGTAGTGCAAGCCAAAACCCTGCCCAAACACCAGGCAATGAAACTTGATGCGGAACGTATTATATATCCGGCACAGCACGTCAACGTGACAAAACCTTTGATCGCTGGTGGTTCCCGTGAGCTGGAAGGGCAAGTAGTAACTTCCCCGCTGACCGGTTCGTCGGGGGCTGGCTTGTATCAACTGGGAGCGGAACTTGTCGTGGCGCAAACTATTGTTCCGGTAAAGGCCAGTCAGCCTCAGAACTCCGTGCCAGCGAAATCTGCACAGCCTACAGCCTCGGTTAAGGCAGACGTCGACACATTAGACCCACTCGCAGCCTTACAGGGGCCGGAAGCTGAGTTTGTCCGTAAGATTCTGCCAGCGGCGCGCCAGGCTGCCCGTCAGCTTGGTCTGGAGCCTCTGGCATTAGTCGCTCAAGCTGCACTGGAAACCGGCTGGGGTCAACGCATGTTAAAAGCGGCGGACGGCCGGGAAAGTTTTAATTTATTTGGCATCAAAGCGCATGGTGAATGGCAGGGCGATGTAGCTGTGGTCGATACACTGGAATACCGGCAGGGTATTGCCCGGCAGGAGAAAGCCAAATTTCGCATATATCAGGATGTTCAGGCTAGTTTGCAGGATTATGTTGATTTTATCCGCCAACAACCGCGTTATCAGGATGCGGTAGCTGTCAGTCATGATACGGCGAATTATTTCCAGCAGCTGCAAGCCGCTGGTTATGCGACGGATCCAAACTATGCTCAAAAAATTTTACAGGTGATGAATGGTTCTGTGCTGAAAGAGGTACGGAATTTGCTCAATAACTCAGGTCAAACAGCGTTGTGAACCGGTGCAATGCGCCTGAACGGGAGTAAACCATGGCTGATAATTTATTAACGATAGGCACTTCAGGTGTCCTGGCCAGTACCGGCTTGCTCAATACCACCGGTAATAACATCAGTAATCTCAATAGCAAAGGCTATGTCCGGCAAAGTACTGAATATCAGTCCGCGATGTTGGGGCTTGGCGTCGGCCGGGGGACAACCAACCGGCTGGCCAATGAGTTCTCCATGTTACAATTGCGCCGCGATACTTCCGCTTTAAGTTACAACCAGCAATTTCTGACCGAGGCGAGTCGGGTTGATACGTTGTTCTCTAACACATCAAACAGCATTTCCAGCGGCATTTCGGATATGTTTAAGCAGCTGCAATCTGCCAATAACGATCCAGCCAATACGTCATCCCGTCAGCTAGTGATGGGGAGTGCTCAGACTTTAATAAGTAAATTCAATACGTTATCTAGTATTGTGTTAGAGCAACGTACTTCCATTAATCAACAGCTGGATAATCTGGTCTCGGCAGCCAACTCGCAAATTACCATTATCGCAGAAATGAATAAGCAGATTTCAGCCTACGGCAGCGGCATCAATACTCCGGTGCCGATGGACATACTTGATAAACGTGACGAAGCCTTACGGCAGTTATCTGAGATGGTCGAAATCAGCACTCTGGACGCAGAAAATGGTGAAAAGCTGGTATTTCTCAACACCGGACAGTCGGTGGTGTTACAACATGGCAAATTCAGTCTGATGAGTGCTGTGGGTAACCCTGATCCCGAACGTAAAACCCTGCAACTGCAACTTGATTACAACAGTAATGTTATTGGTGAGGTTGAAAGTCAGACACTCGGTGGCAAAATCGGCGGTTTACTGGAGTTTCGGGCACAGCTGCTGGAACCGACTCAGAACAAGCTTGGCCAGTTAGCAATTGGCCTTGCCGATGCGTTTAATACGCAGAACCGCTTGGGTATGGATGGAAATGGTCAGCTCGGCAAAAACATTTTCAGCCTTGGCACTTACGGTGGTTATCCTATGACGACCAATACCGGGTCTGGACTGGTAACGGCGACGGTCGAATCAGGCAAAGGCAAAGATGTCCCACCAAATGACTTACTGGTGACATTTACCGCCCCAAATCAGTTTAAACTGGAAACTTTAGATGAGCGTGGCAAAGTGATTGCAGGCTCTGCGGTCACGCAAACGATCACTGCGTATCCGGCAACCTTTAATAGTACCAACGTACCTGGCAATTTCCTGAATGGTTACGAAATCAAATTGGATAACTCGGCAGGTGCTTTTGGTAACGGCGATCAGTTTGTGCTGAAGCCATTAGGTGTTGCCGCACAAAATGTTACCTTGCTCAATAGCCGGCCTGAGGATTTGGCTTTGGCGTCACCACTTCGTGGGGAATTCAGCGTTAATAATCTGGGAAATGCTAAAATAGGTACAATCAATGTAACGAATACCAATCCTGCAAGCTCCCAATTTACTTCGCCCGGCGATGTCAATGGTGAACCATTCACATTGACCTACATTGGCGGTGAGCGATTTGAGATCCGTAATAATGCAAATACATTATTGGGGACAACAGCAGTTATGTCCGCAGGAAATTACAACAATCTGTTTAATTCTGCAGGTTTAACGACATATGGCTTTGACATGTCCATCTCAGGCGTCCCTAAGGCCGGTGATACATTTACCTTGAGTTACAACACGGGTGGGCAGAAAGACAACCGCAACGGTCTGGCCTTGGCGCAATTGCAGGAAAAAGAAATTATCAGAAAAAATGCAGTTGCAGTTCCTGGTGCCGATAACCAGATGAGTTTGAACGAAGGCTATGGTGTCATGGTCGGTTTTATTGGTGAAAAAACCAGCCAGGTGAAAATTGCCACTGAATCGTCAAAGGCGTTGTTAGCACAGTCTCAATCCTGGTATGAGTCAATTTCCGGGGTGAATCTGGACGAAGAAGCAGCGAATCTGATCCGGTTCCAGCAATCTTACGCTGCAGCGGCTAAGATTATTTCCACATCCCAAACCATATTTGACACGTTATTGGCGGCGGCGAGGTAGTAACAGATGCGACTTTCATTTAATCAGAAGTATCAAATCAATCTGAATGCGATCCTTAATGCACAGGAAAAACTGCAAACTGCCAGCGCCAAACTGGAGAAGCAAACAAAAATTCTGAGTCCATCCGACGACCCTGCGGGTTCTGCACGTGTGGTTGCGCTTGATCAGCAAATCTCCCAGGTTGGCCAATATCAAAATAACAGTGTATTGCTGAAAAACAGCCTTGGTATCGAGGAAACTGTCTTATCAAGTCTTCGGACTTCAAGCGATCAGGCGCGGAGTCTGGTGGTGTCCCTCGGTAACGGTACTTATTCCCAGCAAGATCGCAGTGCCATAGCCAAGCAACTGGATAATATCAAAACTCAAATGTACGACCTGATGAATCAAAAAGACGCCGCTGGCGGATATCTGTTCTCAGGTTTTCAGCAAGAAACACAGCCCTACAGTTTTAACCAGTCAACCGGCTTGTATGAATTTAATGGTGATGAAGGGCAAAAATCACTGCAGGTGTCGCCAACAGTCACGATCCCGAGTAATGACAGTGGTAAAGAGTTGTTTGAAGATGTCAATGCGAGATTTAAAACGACCGCGGCTACCGTTGGTGGAGGGTTAACCACTGGCTCCATCAATGTGCAGAACCAATCAGTATTCGATGATTTTTACCGACAAAATTACGACGGACAAACGCCAGCTAACAATAATTACCGCTTGGTTGTTGATGCCGCCAATAATTATGAGATCCGCCGCAATGGCGCCAGTCTCAGCCCCCCGGTGACTGGTTCCTATACATCAGGACAAGCCGTGAGCTTTCAGGGGCTGAGCCTGCAAACACAAGGTGCTGGGCCTGGCCAACTTGATTTTACCTTGCAGGCGCCGGAAAAGAAAAATGTGCTAAATACACTGCAAGAGCTAGTTAATGCCATAGAAAAAGATCAGGTGATTGGTGGGCCACTTGCGGAATCCATTGCTGATGCTCTAGTACAAATTGATAATGCTGCGCTGAAGATAGATGCAGGAGTATCGGGAGTGGGGGGGCGTCAGAATGTCCTCGACAGTGTGTTTGAGGGGAACGAAGACTTACAAATCACAAACAAAGCATTCCGTGCACAGATTTATGAAGTTGACTATGCCGAAGCACTGACAGAACTGACCAAACAGGAAACTGCGCTACAGGCAGTGCAAAATACCTTTCAGCGAGTGACTAACACCAGTTTGTTTGACTATATCCGTTGAGTTGCGATCCTGGCAGGGCGGCATCGATGTATGCCTTCCCTGTGTCGCTACTCTATTACTCTTGCAAGTTTGTCTAGATCCCATTGGATACTTCCTTTCAACGGCAATTCTCTGCCGCATAATTGCAAACTCATTTCGCATGAAATCGTTGGATTTTCAGTATTTTCGACGTCAAATGCTTATTAGAATCTATAAACTCCCCTTATGTATGCCATTTTTGGCAATGTTTTGCCGCTTCATAAGATTTGGAAACTGCCGTGTATCCCTTTAAAAATAAGGGTTGTGATTAAAATACGCTCAAGTTTTCCTGGTTATGGCCGTTATATAAGTATCAGCATTCAGAATCATAAAATCAGCTGGTGATGTAGCAAAATAACATCAGGAGAAACGTATCATGGCTTTATTTGTCAACACCAATGTGTCATCGCTGAATGCTCAACGTCAGCTGATTAATTCAGGTAAATCATTAGATACCGCGTTTCAGCGTTTATCTTCGGGTTTACGGATCAATAGCGCAGCGGATGACGCTGCAGGTCTGCAAATCAGTAACCGGCTGACCAGTCAGATTCAAGGTCTGGATCAAGCTATCCGAAATGCCAACGATGGTATTTCGCTGGCCCAGGTCGCTGAAGGCGCGATGGATGAAATTACATCTGCATTACAACGGATCCGTGTGCTGTCAGTGCAATCTCAGAATGGTATTAACAGTTCGTCAGACCGGCTGGCACTGCAAAAAGAAGTCTCAGCGTTAAAAGCTGAAATCAGCCGGATCGCGACGACGACTCAGTTTGGTGGTGTGAAAATCCTTGATGGCAAATATTCATCTACCTTTCTGGTTGGCGCTAACGCAGGGCAAAGCATCAGCGTGAATATTTCACGTGTAGGTGGTGGTTATGGCGCTTCAGGCCTGAACCTGGCAACACTTTCCATCGCAACATTAGCGGGTGCATCTACTGCATTGACTGCCATCGACAGTGCTATTAATGCGATTGACGCGACCAGGGCAGATCTGGGAGCGATCCAGAATCGATTTCAGTCAACGATCCGAAACCTGTCGAATATTGTTGAAAACGTTTCGTCTGCGCGTAGCAGGATCCGCGATACTGACTTTGCCAAAGAAACAGCTGAGCTGACGCGCGCGCAAATCCTGCAGCAGGCCAGCACAACGATCCTTGCTCAATCAAATCAACGCCCGCAGTCAGCCTTGTCTCTGCTGCAAAGCTAAGTCTTCGACTCGTCCGAAAAAAAAGAGCCATTGGCTCTTTTTTTCAGACTGCTGACAAAGGCCTGGACGTAGATCCAGGCCTTTGATCTAATAGAGGGAGTCCAAACAGGAGCTGCCCTCATGCTCAGAGATATCTCCCCGCAACAACATCAGCTTGAAATGGTGACACTGGAACAGCTGGTGCCACAAAACCATCTGGTTCGTAAAATCGATACCACCATAGATTTTGAATTTATCCGTGCTGAAGTCGCTGATTTGTATTGTAAAGACAATGGCCGSCCRGCGATTGACCCGGTGATGCTGTTCAAAATCATGCTGCTTGGTTATTTGTTTGGCGTGCCCAGTGAGCGCCGGCTGATGCAGGAGATTGAGGTCAATGTGGCCTATCGCTGGTTTTTGCGTTTGTCGCTGACCGATAAAGTACCGGACGCTTCAACGCTCAGTCAGAACCGTATTCGCCGTTTCAACGGGACTGATGTGTTCCAACGGGTCTTCGACCGGATTGTTGAGCAGGCCATTGCCAAAAGGTTGATTGGCGGCCGCGTGCTTTACACCGACAGCACGCACTTAAAAGCCAGTGCCAATAAGAATAAATCCATCAATAAGTTAGTGGCAGCCAGTACCTCGGCCTATGTCGACCAGCTCAACGCGGCGATTGAGGAGGAGCGCAAAGCCGCCGGAAAAAAGCCACTGGCTCCCAAGGATGACAGCGTCTGTGAACTGAGCGAGATAAAAGCCAGTACCACAGACCCTGACAGTGGTTTTATGACGCGCGAAGGCAAACCGCAGGGCTTTTTTTACCTCGACCACCGCACCGTCGATGGCCGGCACGGCCTTATTACTGACACGCACGTCACGCCTGGCAATCAGCACGACAGTCAGCCTTATATTGCGAGGCTTGACCGGCAACTGCAGCGTTTCCAGCTTGAGCCGGTCGCGGTTGGGCTGGATGCGGGCTACAACACTGCGATGCTGTGCCACCTGATTAAAGCGCGGCAAATTGAGCCGGTGATGGGCTACCGCCGGCCCAACAAAGGCAAAGACTTATTGCGCAAAAGCGCGTTTGACTACGATAAAGACAGCGATTGTTACCGCTGCCCGCAAGGCGAACTGCTGCAGTACAGCACCACCAATCGTGCCGGGTATCGTGAGTACAAATCCGACCGCAACAAATGCAAAGATTGTCCTATCCGCAGCCGCTGCACGAAAAGTGAGAATCACACCAAAGTATTGACCCGACACGTATTTGAAACGGCCAAAGAGGCAGCCAATGAAACCCGGTTAAGCGCATGGGGCAAGAAGATTTACAAAAGGCGCAAAGAAACAGTAGAGCGTAGCTTCGCGGACGCCAAACAACACCACGGCCACCGCTATGCCCGCTTCAGAGGGCTGGAAAAAGTCCAGATGCAATGTCTGCTGGCGGGTGCTGCGCAAAACATCAAGAAAATGGCGTTACTGCTGGCCGCCTGAGCCAGTCTCAAGCCTAAATCCCTATCAACCAAGCCAAATGCCGGCTCATTCAACACCAGCCCAATCAAATTCAACAACCCACAACTCATTATTAAGCCATGACCACTGACGGAGAATGCACCACTCCTGAAAAGCACAAACCCCAGAAAACTGGGGTTTGTCATTAATCTGAAAAAAAGAGCCATTGGCTCTTTTTTTGTTTTTTCTTCTCAAGTTTTAAAAAAAAATGCCGATACAACCGATGTCGTTATTTTTACATGTTTTATTGTTTAAAGGTTAAGAGATAAAATTCAATAAATGTTAAAGTTATTCCTTCGTGGGTCGATACATTAATCAAGCAGGCACACAAATAAATAAGCCGGCTAAATATAAGACTCAGGAGAAATATCATGGCTTTATTTGTTAACACCAACGTGTCATCGTTGAACGCTCAGCGTCAACTAATTAATTCAGGCAAATCATTAGATACAGCATTTCAGCGCTTATCTTCTGGTTTACGTATCAATAGTGCTGCAGATGATGCTGCAGGTCTGCAAATCAGTAACCGGTTGACCAGCCAGATTCAAGGCCTGGATCAAGCCATCCGTAATGCCAATGATGGTATTTCGCTGGCTCAGGTGGCTGAAGGCGCGATGGATGAGATTACCTCGGCATTGCAACGGATCCGTGTGCTGTCGGTGCAATCTCAAAATGGTATTAACAGCTCATCAGACCGGCTGGCTCTGCAAAAAGAAGTCTCGGCGTTGAAGGCTGAAATCAGCCGGATCGCCACTACCACGCAGTTTGGTGGGGTCAAAATTCTTGATGGCAAATATTCATCGACGTTCCTGGTTGGCGCGAACGCCGGGCAAAGCATCAGCGTGAATATTTCTCGTACCGGCGGTGGTTATGGCACTTCTGGTTTAAACCTGGCATCGGTATCAATCGCAACACTGGCAGGTGCCTCAACAGCACTCACCGCTATCGATAGTGCGATCAATGCCATTGACGCGAAGCGCGCTGATTTGGGGGCAATCCAGAACCGCTTCCAGTCGACTATCCGAAACTTATCGAACATTGTTGAAAACGTATCTTCAGCACGCAGCCGGATCCGGGACACAGACTTTGCAAAAGAAACGGCTGAGTTGACGCGCGCGCAAATCCTGCAGCAGGCCAGTACGACCATTCTGGCGCAGTCGAACCAACGGCCACAGTCTGCATTGTCTCTGTTACAAGGATAATATATAAAAACAATTAAATGATGAAACTTTTTTGATACAACTCCTGAGCTTTTGCTCATTGGCTACACATTATTGTGTAGCCTTTTTTATTTCCGATTGATCTTGGTTTAATTTACTTCATTTAATCTGAGATATTTCTCAATAAACATCTAAAGAATATTGTTCTGCATCCGATAAGTATATTGAGCGAGTTAAATAATATAAAGAAGTCTCGCGTCATTAATCATAAGTTCAGGAGAAAGAGCCATGGCTTTATTTGTAAATACCAACGTATCCGCGCTCAATGCGCAACGTCAGCTGATTAACTCAGGAAAAAGTCTGGATGTATCTTTCCAGCGCTTGTCCTCAGGTTTCCGGATCAATAGTGCTGCCGACGACGCTGCTGGCCTTCAGATCAGTAACAGGCTAACGAGCCAAATTCAGGGCTTGGATCAGGCCATCCGCAATGCAAACGATGGGATTTCATTGTCTCAGGTCGCTGAAGGTGCAATGGACGAAATCACGACGGCATTGCAACGCATTCGCGTGTTGTCTGTGCAGTCTCAGAACGGCATCAATAGTTCCGGGGATCGGCTGGCTCTGCAAAAAGAAGTGTCAGCGTTAAAGACTGAAATTAGCCGGATTGCAACGACGACCCAGTTTGGAGGAGTGAAGCTGCTTGATGGCACATACTCATCAACATTCCTTGTCGGTGCCAATGCGGGTCAGAATATCAGTGTGAATATTTCGCGCACAGGTGGTGGTTATGGCGCGTCAGGTTTGAACCTGTCGACTTTGTCCATCGCAACATTGATCGGCGCTTCCGCTGCGCTGGCGTCTGTTGATAGTGCCATTACGATCATCGATTCAAAACGAGCTGACCTTGGTGCTATCCAAAACCGCTTCCAGGCCACCATTCGCAACTTATCCAACATTGTTGAAAACGTTTCCTCTGCACGCAGTCGGATCCGTGACACAGATTTTGCCAAAGAAACGGCAGAACTGACCCGTTCGCAAATATTGCAACAGGCCAGCACCACGATTTTGTCACAGGCAAACCAAAGACCGCAGTCAGCATTATCGCTGCTGCAAGGTTAAGTCTGATATGACAGGGGTGCCTGACACCCCACTGAATGACATGCGGTCTGGAGTCTTCCTGCATTTAACGACCAGACCATGACAATGACTTATGACACTGCGGCCTATGCACTCAACGGCGGCACCTGTCGAAGAAAAGAGGACGGCTTTTATGGCTACGTATTACACAACCGGAGGATGACGCTATGTCATTATATGTAAACACTAACGTTTCAGCGTTAAATGCTCAGCGTCAGCTGATTAACTCAGGCAATTCACTGGACAGTTCGTTTAAACGTTTGTCATCAGGTTTTCGCATTAACAGTGCAGCTGATGACGCAGCGGGTTTGCAGATCAGCAACCGCTTAACCAGTCAGATCCAAGGTTTGGATCAGGCCATTCGAAATGCCAATGATGGTATTTCTCTGGCGCAAACGGCTGAAGGTGCGATGGATGAAATTACCAACGGGCTGCAACGTATCCGTACACTGGCGGTACAATCTCAAAACGGGATTAATAACTCAGCGGACCGGGTTGCGTTACAAAAAGAAGTATCTGCGCTGAAAACGGAAATCAGCCGGATCGCGACCACAACCCAGTTTGGTGGTGTGGCACTGTTAAACGGAAGTTATTCTTCCAAGTTCCTGGTTGGTGCAAACGCTAATCAGAACATCAGTGTCAACCTGTCAAGAACCGGTGGTTTTGGTGCGTCAGGTTTAAGTATCGGGACTTTGTCGATTGCGACAATTGCCAATGCCTCTGCAGCTTTAGCCAGCATTGACAGTGCAATTAAAACAATCGACAGCAAACGGGCAGATTTGGGTGCGTTACAAAACCGCTTCCAATCTACCATCCGTAATCTGAGTAATATCGTAGAGAACGTGTCATCTGCACGTAGTCGGATCCGGGATACTGATTTCGCCAAAGAAACAGCTGAACTGACCCGCTCGCAGATCCTGCAACAGGCCAGTACTACTATCCTGTCACAGGCCAATCAGCGTCCACAGTCTGCACTTTCACTGCTGGGTTAACCCGGCAGCTGATAGGACCAGAGATGCTTCAGGGATGAACGCCTCTGCCCGGTTACCGGGCAGGGGCGCTCTTATTTTTGCGCCATCGAAGTTTCCTGCTTTTATCTTGTCCAGTAAAATCACTGCTAGTCGCTTAAAATTCCTCCTTGCCCTATGCGACTGTGTCTCTCGCAATATTCATTTGTTTTGCTACCTGTATTTTTCTCAGCCACGCTTTTGAGTAACTGCATTATTTTGGCGAATTTTTGCCGCCAGCCCGTCATTTTAGAAAGGAAGTGCAATTTATTTCCGCTTTTATCTATCTGATAAATATATGTATTTTTATATTTTTCAAAAGAATGGAAAAAAATTGCCTTTTTTTCCTAAAGTCCTGAAAGTTGTTGCCGATACCTCAGTTAAGCCAAATTGCAGTTTGGCGAAAATTGCGGGAATCCGCTTAATCAAGAAGTTGCCGAAGGTTTGCAGACCGGACCCAACTTTTAAGGAGTGACTTATGGCTTTAGCAGTAAACACCAACGTATCGGCGCTGAATGCTCAGCGCCAATTATTAACTTCAGGTACAGCACTGGACACAGCCTACAAACGTCTGTCTTCAGGCTTCCGTATCAACAGCGCCGCGGACGATGCCGCCGGCTTGCAAATCAGCAACCGGCTGACTTCTCAGGTTAATGGTCTGAATCAGGCGATCAGTAACGCCAATGATGGTATTTCTGCATCACAGGTTGCTGAAGGTGCGTTGGATGAGATCACCACTTCACTGCAACGTATCCGTACGTTAGCAGTTCAATCTCAAAATGGTATCAACAACTCGGCTGACCGCACAGCACTGCAAAAAGAAGTGTCAGCACTAAAAACAGAGATTAGCCGTATTGCACAAAACACCCAGTTTGGTGGTGTCGATATTCTGAAAGGTGGTTATTCAGCTAAGTTCCTGGTTGGTGCTAACGCTGGTCAGTCAATCAGCGTGAACCTTTCTCGTGCTGGCGGTTTCGGAGCCTCTGGTTTGAGCCTCGGAAGTTTGTCGATTGCATCGGTTGGCGGCGCTTCTACTGCCTTGGCGAGTATCGATAGTGCAATCAAAACTATTGACAGTACACGGGCTGACTTGGGTGCGTTACAAAACCGCTTTCAATCAACCATCCGTAACTTAAGTAACGTTGTAGAAAACGTATCCGCTGCGCGCAGCCGGATCCGTGATACAGACTTCGCGAAAGAAACTGCGGAACTGACACGGGCACAGATTTTGCAACAAGCGAGTACTACAGTGTTGGCGCAGGCTAACACTCGTCCGCAATCTGCATTATCTTTACTGGGTTAATTCTGAGATTGACTGGCTGGGCGGGACTTTGATTTAAGTTACCGCCATGCCAGCCGATAAAAGGTGACAGATTATGAACTCAGTCGAAATGAACAGTGTGTTGCGTCAGCAGCGCAATGTGCCGCCTCTAAAGGAATTTTCGGCGGTCGACAATGAGGTCAAGTCTGCAACCCGGCTTCCTCAGGATGTAGCAAAGCTGCCTGCTGAGAATGCTACCGTCACTAAAGACCAGACAGCACCCAGTGCAGCTGAGCTTGGTGAGGCGGTAGAGAGCATTAACCAGTTTGTGAATGCACAGATGCGCACACTGAATTTTTCAGTGGATGAGAACTCCGGAAAAGCGGTGGTCAAAGTCATCGACTTTGAAACCAAAGATGTGATCCGGCAGATCCCAGGTGAAGAAGTGCTTAAAATGGCAAGTGCAATCAAAAAGTTGCAGGATGATCTCGGATCAGCAACCGGTTTGCTGATTAATAGTAAAGTGTAATACAGCGAGGAGAAATCATGGCAATCCGTGCCCTAGGGTCGGCCTCTGGCTTAGATCTGGAAAGTTTGGTCACACAATTAGTAAAAGCTGAGCGGATGACGAAAGAAGACCGTTTGGACACTACTAAGAAGAGCCTGGATTCCTCCTTGTCTGGCTACGGTAAACTGAAATCGTCGATGTCCAAATTTCAGGATGCAGTGAAGGCGTTGAGTCTGGATAATCTCAACGCCAGAACTGCTACCGTCAAACAACCTACAGATACCAAAACATACCTGGAAGCTACCGCTAAAACGACCGCAGCTCCTGGTGTGTTTGATATGAAAGTCAAAACCTTAGCATCTGGCAGCCGAGTAGAAAGTGCGGATTTGGCATATGCATCAGCGTCAGCTGTTGTCAGTACGACCGCAGGTGAATTGACTTTCGGCGCCGACGGAAAAACCTTCAAGGTTAATGTAACGGCAAATATGACTCTGGATGAGTTGCGTCAGGCCATTAATACCAATAAAGATAACTTTGGAGTAAGTGCCAACATTATCAACGCTGGTGGAAGTGTGGGTACTAAATTAGTACTGACGTCAAGTATCACCGGTTCAACCAATGATTTAAGTATCACCAACAACAATGCAGCGCTTGATGGTATTTCCACTGTTCCTAACAGCGGAGGTACAGCTGGATTGACAGTCACAAAAGCTGCTGCCAGTGCCGAAGTTATTATCGACGGCATCAGTACTTTTAGTAAAACCAATACTTTCACTAACGCTTTGCAGGATACCGAGTTTACCGTGCAGAACGTGACGCCGGATGGCAACAACGCCACGCTGACCATTGCGACGGATAAAAAAGGTACCGAAGACAAACTGAAAGCCTTTATAGACAGCTACAACTCATTGGTCAGTGAAGTCGAATCGTTAACAAGAAACCGCGTATTAGGTGCTGATGGTAAAACAGTAGTCAGTGAGGGCGGAGCACTGAATAGTGACCCAACAGTACGCAGTATGCTGAATATGGTGACCAGCGCCTTGGGTAAAGCCGTTGGCTCCGCCGAGCCCGGGCTCAATAATTTGTACTCAATGGGCATCACCATGACCAACAATGGTCGTTTGGAGATTTCGAGTAGCAAGATTGGTTCAACCTCTGGTCGTGAGCGCCTGGACTCCGCGCTAAAAGACAATTTTGACGGTATCGCTAAATTGTTCGGCAATAGCGATGGATTTAATACCACGCTTACCAGTTTGGTGACTCAATTCACACAAAAAGGTGGCCTGCTGGAGAACAAAGAAACGTCTCTGAAAAATAGTTTATCAAAAAATACTAAAGATCGAGAGGCTTACACCCGATACATAGAGAGCTACGAGAATACTTTACGGCAACGTTATGGTGCGCTCGATTCGCAATTAGGTCAGCTGCAAAGTACATCATCGATGTTAAGTTCGCAGCTGGCATCATTGTCCAATATCCGATGATAACAGGAGTTTCACATGAGTTACGGCATCAACGCATATAAATCGGTAGGCGTTAAAAACGACCTAGCGGTGGCTGATCCGCATCGGGTGATCCAACTGTTGATGCAGGGTTCACTTGAGAATATGGCAAAAGCGCGTGGCTGTATTGAGCGTAAAGACTTCGTTGGCAAATCGCAGACCATGTCCAAAGCGATGAGTATCATTACAGCACTACAACATTCGTTGGATATGGATGTTGGCGGCGATGTGTCACAGAATCTTTGGTCCTTGTACGATTTTATGGTAAACCATTTGATGATGGCTAGCCGCGAAAGTAGTGTAGAAAAAATCGACGACGTCATTGAAATCATGTTGAAAATTAAATCAGCCTGGGATCAAATTCCGGTCAGTGAACGCGAGCTTGGTTTTCGGATGCTTGCAGACCGTGATTCACGGCAAAATCTGGCTTCCGCATGAACCCGGTCTTAGCAGGCATCGCGCAGCGCAGAGCCGTCATCGAGATGCTTTTGACACTTGAAGATTATGATCTCAGTGAGTTTGCCGAATCCTGGCAGAATTACCAAACCGATTTGGAAGCTTTTTGTGCTGAGGCTACTGAGGCCGATAGGTCTGTACTTGAAGCTGAATTAAAATGGGTGCAGGCAAGACAGCAGCAGGTGATAGACGAACGTCAACGTATTGGCGGTGCTTTAATAAATCTGCAAAATGGTCGCAAGGCCATTGATAATTATGGTAATTATTGACCTGTAGTTGTCGCTCTTATATTGACCGCTTATGCTGTAACCGGCTGCGTGCTGAGGGGCATGCTCAGTGTATTTCAATGCCGAGGTAACGCATGAAACTCAGTGTTCTTATTCCCGCCTACAAATTTTCTGCCTATATCCATGAGTGTTTGCTCAGTGTGCTGGCGCAAAAAACCGACTTTGATTTTGAAGTTCTGGTTTGTAATGATTGTTCTCCCGACAATACACGTGAAGTTATCCGCTATCTTGAGACCGCTTATCCGCAGTTAAAAGTGTTAGATAATGTCCAGAATACCGGCCTGATAGGCAGCATGACCAACCTGTTGCAGGCTGCTTGCGGTGACTATATTGCTTATCTGGATGGCGACGATGTTGCACTTCCCGGCAAATTGCAGGCACAGGTGAATTATCTGGACGCGAATCCGGGCTGTGCCATCAGTTATCACGAATCAGACATGTTTGATACTGTGACCGGTGCCCGCCTGAAGTGGTATTCCAAGGAATTCTATAACGCTGGGTATATTCCGCAAAAAGCAGATATCAGTCATTTAATCCGCTATGGAACTTTTCCGCAGGCCAGTAGCATCATGTTCCGCCGGCATGATTCAATGCTGCAGGCACTGGATCATGGCAGTAAAATTATCTGTGATTACCCTTGGCATATTATGAATGCCGGATTTTTGCAGGGAACTATCGATTTGCTACCGCAGGTGTTTGGCCGCTATCGGGTACATCCGAATAGTTTTTGTGCGATGACACAGCAAAGTGCCACCCGTCGTGTGCAGGTCACTGAAGAATTGGTTAGTGCCTGCCGGCTGGGTGAACGTTTTGGAGTTGATTTGGATGTGATTCAACTGGGTGTGAATCATCAATATTTTGCGGCTGCGTTGTTTTTCCTGAAAAATCAGGAAGATGATTTGTTTTTACAGATGATAGAGCGTTCAGCCGCACAGCCATTATGGTTCGATGGCCGCCATCAGCAAGCATTCGAGTTAAGAGCCAAACCGGACGATGTACGCCGAAACTTATGGGGTGACCATGCAGTATGATGCGATAGTTGTCGGCGCCGGTTTGTCCGGAGCTGTCATGGCTGAACAAATGGCCACTGTTCTGAACTGGCGTGTGTTAGTGCTTGACCAGCGTCCGCATCTGGCGGGAAACTGTTTTGACGAGCGCGATCAATTCGGCTGTCTGATCCACCGGTATGGCCCACATCTGTTCCACACCAATAAAAAACCAGTCTGGGATTATCTGAGCCGATTTACCAGTTGGCAGCCCTATGAACACAAAGTGCTGGCGCAAGTTGGCGATTTACAGATCCCGCTGCCGTTTAATTTGAATTCACTTTATCGTTTGTATCAGCCAGAGCAGGCGAAGTTGCTGGAACAACAACTACTGGAGCGATACGGGACAGGTGCCCGTGTTCCTATTCTGGAACTGCGCCAATCTGGCGTTGAGGCTTTACAGAAACTGGCTGACTGGATTTACAACAATATTTTTGTGCAATACACCATGCGACAGTGGGGTATCAGTGCAGAACAGATTGATCCATCTGTGTTATCCCGTGTGCCGGTAGTGTTAAGCCGTGACGATCGTTATTTTCATGACGCTTATCAGGCAATGCCGGTGGGTGGTTACAGCCAGATGATCGGCGCTATGCTCAATCACACGTTAATAGATGTTGAGACGGGAGTGGATGCGCTGACCAGGTTGACCCTGTCGGAGGGTAAGGTCCGGTTCGATAGCGAGTGTTTTCAGGGCACAGTGATTTATACCGGCATGCTCGATCAGTTATTTGCTTATCAATGTGGTGAATTGCCATACCGCTCTTTGCAGTTTGTGTTTCAAAGTTACGAGTACCCGTACTACCAGACGGCGACCACTGTCAATTACCCGTTGGCGCCAGATTTGACCCGTATTACTGAGTTCAAGCACATTTTAGGGGACAAGGGCTCAGGGACCACAGTGGTACTTGAATACCCACAGGATTACGACAAAAACGACCCTAAAAAAAATATCCCTTATTACCCGGTGTTTACCAGCGAAAATCAACAACGCTATCAGCAATACCAGGCTTTGGCAGCGCAATATCCCCAGTTGCTGGTCCTCGGGCGGCTCGCAGAGTATAAATACTTCAATATGGATGACGCAGTGGCCAACGCACTGGCGATTTTTCAGTCCAGACTAGCTAACAAAGGCTAGGTGTCAGATTCCCGACAGTCTTGTCTGGCACAGAAATTGTTTGCCGAATCAAAACCTTCGGGCGCATTATAGAATTCACTTGCAGCAGCAGCGGCGGTCGCTTTGCCGCTGCTGATTCTTCTTCTTTGGCAGAGACGTTATGCTTAAATTTATTCAGTATCAAATTGACGATGACACCGAAGCGCAGCAGGCGCTGGAAAAGCAGGTGTCCGCCGGCATTGCCAAGAATATCAACAGCAACATTGCGGCTTTTCGCGAGCATATCCCAAGCCTTGTCGATATCATCGACTCGCATCAGATCCAGCAATATTCACTGTTTTGTACCAAAGAACAGCAACTCAATATTGTAGATTTCTCGACCGGTCGCGCCTTCTATGGTGTGAACCCGCAGCAAGACGTCAGTGAAGAACTGGCGCAGTATTTTAAAGCCGCCAGTTATTTCAGCTTAACTGACGCGGACGGACAAACCTGGCGTCGGCGGCCATTACCTAACAGCGTTGACGTGATGCTGGTATTTGGTATGGGCCTTGGTTATCACCTGACTGAACTGATTTCTAATTGTCGTATCCGCTTTTTGGTGGTGTATGAACCAAACCTGGACATGTTGATGTGTTCAGTCCAAACCCACGACTGGTCGATGTTGCTGGATACCGCCAGAGCGCTTGGTACTCATATTTTTATTCAGGCCGGTTCGGATGCGTCAGGCATCACTTCAGAGCTTGCTGAATTGCTGCAGTTCGACGCCAATTTGCATGATATCTACGTCTATCGTCATCAGTTCCATCCGGTGATGGACGAAGTCATTAACTACCTGATGGAAAATTCCGGTGATCTAGACAAATTAACTAAGGCTAAACCGCTATTTGCAGGTTACCAGCATGCACTCGATTATGTGCCGGAGCATGCACCCAATACCGCCGCGACTTATCAGGAAAATAAATTTAGTGATAGTCAAGCCGAAAAAAAGTTCGCGGCGAACATGGAGGCTTTGCAACGTTTTTATCCTGAAATTTACCAAAGTATGCTTGAGTACCAGCCAGCGAATTGGTTTTTGGTCGAAGATCATAATGGTCAGGCAAATGTCTTCCATCGACGTCGTCAAGCATTTCTTTATAGTGACCTTGAAGTCGAATCACGAGAAATATCAGATTACTTCATTTCCCACCCCTTTAAAGATGATGTAGTTATCAGTCAAAAAGGTGGAGGGAAACTGTGGAGGTATTTGCACTTCGATATTATAGAAAATCTAAAACCAGTGATGGAAACTGTATTAGAGAAACAAACTAGACTGCCTTCAGAAGTTGATTCTTTACTAGTGTTTGGTGTTGCCTTAGGCAAACATCTAGATAAGTTATTGGAAAAAACGGTTGTAAATAATTTATATATTTGCGAACCGAATATAGACCTTTTTTATGCAAGCCTATACATAATTGAATGGAGTGAATACTTTTATGCAGCTGATAAGTTACAAGGGAGGATATATCTCAATCTAGGCGGCGATGGAAGTAATTACTTTTATGATTTAATGGCCCAGTTCTATCAAGTTGGCGCATACTCGATAGCTGACACTTATATACTTGCCAGCTATTACAACTCCGGAATGCAAAAGTCTATCTCAGATTTACGATCTGAGTTTAAAGTTGTTCTGGCATTGGGGGAATATTATGATCATTCGAAATATGGAATTGCTCATACATACCACAATTTGAAAAACAATAATAAAATAATCAAGAATGATTTAAGTTTAGTTGCGTCGGACTATTTTTTTGACAAGCCGGTCGTAATCGTTGGTAATGGACCAAGTCTCGACGAAGGATTCGCATATATAAATGAAATTCGAGACAAAGTTATATTAATAAGCTGTGGCACATCGTTAAGAGCCTTGTATAAAAAAGGCATTACCCCTGATTTTCATGCAGAAATAGAGCAGAATCGTTCGACATACGATTGGATTTCACAGATAAATGATAAAAATTATCTGAATAAAATAATTCTCCTAAGTGTTAATGGTATTCATCCGGATACATCTGAACTTTTTAGGGATACTGTTATTTGCTTTAAAGAAGGTGAAGCATCTACATATGTATTCCAAAATGGATTGCAAAGCCGTGGTATTTATCCCGCATCTCTATCGTATGCTTATCCCACAGTTACAAATTTAGTGATGAATTTTTGTATAAAATGGGGTTTTAAATACTTCTATTTGTTTGGCGTAGATTTGGGTTTTATAGATGTAAGCAAGCATCACTCAATTCATTCTTCATATTATAGCCAAAGTGGTTCACAGGTTTATGATTACTTTGGACAACATGGTGGTGGTATTGCTTCGAGAGGAAATTTCAGGCCACTTGTATTTACAAAGCCCGAGTTTGACGTTTCCAGGAAATTGCTAGAACAAGCTATTTCTCATGCAGGTAGAAAAATTGAAGTTTATAACTGCAGTGATGGTGTGTTGATAAACGGTGCAGTGCCACTTCGGCCAGAGAATATTATTATAGAGGATGTCAATGTTCGGGCTTCCAGTTTGCAGAAAATAATGCAGTTGAGTTGTTATTCTAACTTGGAAGAATTAGCAGATGATATATATGAGGTCTATTCCATGGAAAATCTCGCTGCAACGATGGAACAATGGCAGGACATTCTTAGAGATAATATAAAAAGTCAGAAAGAAGCAAAGTCTATGATTCGAATACAATGGGAGCTTCTCAGAAAAAAAGCTGTATTGGATGATGATCTCACGTTTTGCCTCTATCATGGAAGTGCAAATTACATCGCTGGTATATTAACAAAACTAGCTGCAAACATAGATGATAAAAGCGATAAAAAAGAGGCGATCATTGCAGCATTCAATAGAGTATTAGAATTATGGAGGTACTACCTGGCCGAAGGTTTCCGTAGGTACTCAAAAGCACCTCTTGGCCTTGATGATATAACAGTAAAAGACCTCTTCGAGAAAGATAATCAGTAATTCAATTTCTACGTATCAGATATCAGTGAGGTGAGTGATGTGCGCGATTGCCGGTATATATAACGTGTCAAGCGATCTCACAGCGTTAGAGATTGCAGAGCTAGTAACTCGTATGGCTGGCTTAATGGCTCACCGTGGTCCAGATGATCAAGGTTTTTGGCAATCTGAAAATGGTCGTTGTGCGATGTCTCACCGCCGATTAAGCATTGTCGATACAACTTCCGGTGGCCATCAACCTATGACAAGTAATGATGGTTCTAAAGTGATTGTATTTAATGGCGAAGTATATAATTTTCAGGAACTGCGAGATACACTCATAGGCACAGGTTCAAATTTCAAATCGAAATCGGATACCGAAGTACTTCTGGAAGGGTTGAATAGAAAAGGCATCGACTTCTTGACTTATATCGACGGAATGTTTGGCTTTGGACTTTTTGATTCAAGCAATGATACATTACTCCTTGCTCGTGATGCTTTCGGAGAAAAGCCGCTGTACTATACTTTCCAAAACGGAATATTTGCATTCTCCTCTGAGTTAAAGGCACTGACTCTTCTTCCTGGCTTTGACCCATTAATTACTGATGATTTGATTTCGACCTACCTGGCATTTCAAATGATTCCAGCGCCATATACAATATATCATCACTGCTATAAGCTTGAACCGGGTCACACTTTACGAATTTCGCCTACTGGACCTGGAAAACCTATCCGATATGCTCACTGGCAAAGCACCGATAAACTTGATTCGGACGCTTCAATTGGAAAAAAGGTAGATGAATTGCATGAATTACTTTTTAACTCAGTTCGTCGGAGGCTAATTGCTGACGTGCCAATAGGCGCTTTTCTTTCAGGTGGGGTTGATTCTTCAACTACTGTTGCCATCATGACAAAAGAGTTCGGACATCAGGTTCAATCTTTTTCAGTTGGATTTAAAGACTGTAATGAAAGTGAGCACGAAGACGCGCGTAATATGGCTAACCTTTTAGGTAGTCGACATGATGATATAATGATTGACCCGGCAAATTATGTTGATTATATGAAAATGTTGGCAGCAGTACTCGATGAACCAAATATAGACAGCTCGTGCGTACCGACCTATTTTGTTTCAAAGTTAGCTAGAAGCCAAGTAACTGTAGCGATGACAGGAGATGGTGGTGATGAAATGTTCGCTGGTTATAGCAGATATTTTCAGCTAGCAGACGAAGCTTCAGCACACAGTTCGGATATAAAAAGTAGAAAATGGCATGTTGGACGAGCATATTATACATTTATGGGGCAGTTGTTTCCCGATAACTACATCAAGGATATTTTTGATTCTGTACCAACTCTCGCTTCTGATCTGCTACTGGAAGCTCGTCGAGAATTGGACATGGACAGTCGAAGCATTATAAACAGGCTACGACAGGTTGATGTTAAAAACTACCTGCCTGTTGTTTTGGCAAAAGTCGACCGGATGAGCATGCTTAATTCATTGGAATGTCGCACCCCTTTTCTGTCTCCTGAAATAGCTAAGTTTGCTGCGGGTTTAGATTCGTCCGCTTTATATGGTGACGGTAAAGGAAAATATATACTTCGGAGAGTTGCCGAACGTTACATTCCTAAGTCGTGGTTGGAACGGCCAAAAAAGGGTTTCGGCATAGATCCTTTTTCACCGATAGTAAAAGGTAGACTACTAGAGGAAGCAAATAAGCTTTTGACGGATCCTGAATGTACACTTGTCCGCTATATATCTAAGGCACGACTCCAAAATTTAGTTGCAGAAAAATTCCCAAACTGGAGCTTCTATCATCTATGGGGAATTCTTTTACTAGATTACTGGCTTAGGAGTAATCTTCATAGGCCTTGCAGAGGAAGCGCTCAGTGATTAGGTTCAATGCTCTATTTTTATCACTGACACGGACTGGGACTGCGGCCGTACAAAATATCATATCCAGCCATCCCGAAGTGTATATGGCTGATTACGAAATGCAGTCGGTATTATATCCATTAGGATTGTCGATTAAACCCAATGATGTGAAGTCCAGAGTGGTATTCATACATGATGCTAAGGTCTTGCAGTATTGGAAACAGATCAAATCTTCGTTATCTCTTGAAAAGTTCATCTATACAGTTCGAAATCCCGTCGATCAACTGGTTGGAATGTACAACGCCGCTTTATACGAAAGCTCACTTGGCCTGTATCAAACTCCTGAACTTGACTTGTTTTTCTCTAAAGACTCTTTGATTGAAATATTTAAATATTCGGCAGATGTATTAGCGTACTCCGAAATGTTATCAAAACAATTCAGACATAGCATGCCTGTAGAGTTTAATACTTTAAAGGCAGACCGGGTTAAAGAGACTAGTAAGAGGATATACGAATTTCTAGAGACGGATTCGACATATTACAACCAAAATTTTGAAGCTCCTGCCTTTTCTGACGTTGTAGGTTTTTTAGGCTCAACTCCTATCCACATTCAGTTGCCAAAAAATAACACAGTCGATATTTTTATAACATTTGACAAGATGGCACCTAAGAATGGTTTTTTTAATCAAGGACACCTTGGAAAGAACTATAAATGCCTCGGTACTTTGAAGATAAATGAAAATAGGGTAAGAGGTTTATCTGGTCGAGTCCTATTTATGTGGTTTGACAGTTTTCAGATAGAGGTTTTACATCCGTCTGAAGTGAGGGTTCTCCAGAATATTTTTTCTGATCTTTTTGATATTGGAATCAATAATTGGATAAATAAAGCTCTCGAAATAGAAAATTTTTGTGAGAGAAAAAAAATTCAGTCGTTGCCCGATGACGCTGTCTCTGTGGTTAAAGAACTTATAGGGGAGAGAGTTCGGATTTTTTTGAAGTCTCATCCTGAGATCCAGTGGGAACATTTCTTATAGGGATGAAATATGTACGAGGTTCAACAAGACATCGAAGAGATGGCCATAAAGTTGGGTGAGGTCAATTCTAATTCAACAATAGAAACTATCACGAATTTTAACTCACTATTTCGATTCATGTTAAATAACTCTGGTAAGACGGTCTATATTTGGGGCGCCGGCAAGTATTCTGCAGCAATCATACAAAGTAGATTGTTTGAAGGTATTTTTTCCGGTGTTGTGGACAAAAATGAGTTACTCGCGGGTACTCAATTTTTGGGTTTGCCAGTTATTGTTCCAAGCGAACTAAACTCACTGAATAATCCATTGATATTAATAGCAAGTAACTGGTTTCCAGATATTAAAAAATATCTTGAAGGAATCGGCTATGGTGAAGGGCATGATTTTGTAAACATTATTGGTGTTTACAAAGGTTTGAGCTGGATGTTTAATTTTTGCGACATGGAAAGTATAGAAGTTCAAAGAGTTTATTCAAGCGACCTGTAGCGTGGTGGATATGAAAAATTTTGTCATTATGGATTCGTCTTTATCTTTAGGGGGGGCTGAGACTTTTAATGCACGCTTTATCAAATATCTCAGCAAAGACTCTTCTAATAGAGTAATTCTTCTAACTGTCCCTGGCGGAACTGTCAAAAGTTTACTGGAGGTTAATGATATTGATGTTGAAGTATTTTACATTCCCGATGCGTGGACATTCAATGTCCCTCCTCGTTCTCGAGATATGCTATATGAGTTAGGGCGTGAAATAAGAGGTGTTTTAAATGGCAAAGTATTTGTTCTTTGCTGTTATATAGAGAATTTGCATAAAGCAATGTACATGTTTGATGGTCAATCAGATGTATATTTATTGAGTGGGGTCCTGCATCCAGAGGCATGGAGTTTATGGCACCCTGATTCAGGTTTTGACGCTAGTCATAGTTTCGGACCAAGACAAGTCGATGAATTGTGGCACTATAAGAGACGCCTTTTGAAAGAGCTAGATAGTCATAAAGCGTTATGGTATCCGAATGATATCTATCGAAGGTACAACGAGTATTATTTTGATATTGAAATGAAACACCGAGCTTCTGCAACGGTTCCTGTTGAGCTACCCGAAGCGAAATTCAAATATCAGCCCATGATTTTTTCAAATGTACTTAGAGTAGTTTGGTTAGGTCGTTTTGATTTTTTTAAAAACGCGAGCATTCGAGCCTTTATTGACGGAGTTCGTGAAGTAATTACAGATAGTTCGATCTGCGTTCAAATCGATTTGATTGGGTACGGAGAGGCGAAATATGAGCATGAACTACGCGAGCTATCCGGTCCAAAAGAGATAGACCTTAATTTTATCGGTAAACTATCAGAGGCGGATATTCAAATATTACTCTGCAAGAATCAATATCACTTTGGCTTTGGCATGGGGTCATCAGCATATCACCTAGCGGCAATAGGTTTACCAGTACTAGCTATCGATTCCGCTGTCAAAGGGTATGAAAAATGGGTGAAAGCATGCTGGCTCTGCGATGCGAGTGATGAATTTGATGAGGGCTCATCTCTATATTTAGATCTGATTGGCGAGGCTTCAGGTAATCGTCAGCAGCTAGCAGAGATTATACAAGATATAATATCAGATGTTGATTCTCTACGTTATATTGGTAAGAAGTGTCAGAGTTATGTTAGAAAGTATCATGATGTAGATACAATAATGGGCAAAATATCTGGTTTTATGATGAACTCTAATTTTAATAAAAAAATAGTTTATGAACCAAATAATGTTATAGCTGATTCTTTTTTTTACTTAGTTAGCCCCCATCTTTCGGATGTAACGATTGCGGTTTTCGGCACTGGGGCTGCATCGCTTGGGTGGTGTAATTTAGTTGATTCGCATAATGATAGAAACCCAAATAAAATAAATATAGCCTGTTTTTTTGACAATAACAGCGCCAAGCACGGCTCTTACTTTGAGGGGAAATTAGTTTCGCCTGTATCTGTTGAATTGTGCAATTCCGTAGATCTTATTGTACTTGCCTCTGAGTATTGGTATCAAATGCAAAAACAAATTTTAGATATTGGTGTTTCAAGAAATAAAATATTCCGTGCTCGATAGGATTTGGAGGCCTCTTGAAGAAAGTTGCGATTGTGCAATCGAATTATATTCCATGGATTGGTTATTTTGACTTAATTAATAGGGTCGATGAATTTATTTTATTGGATAGCGTACAATATACAACAAGAGATTGGAGAAATAGAAATAAAATCAAAACTGCAGCAGGCCTTAGCTGGTTGACGATCCCTGTTGTGCACGTCGAGCGTAAGCAACTAATTCGCGACACACAAATTGCCACTCCGAGTTGGAGCAAGCAACATTTCGATACTTTACGGCATGTATACGCTAGAGCTGAAGGGTGGGTTAAAGTTGATGATTTTATTGGAAATATTTACCATCAAGCACATGCCTTGCTTTACTTGTCGGACATTAATAGCCTGTTCACACAGCAAATTTGTCAATTTCTCGCTATAGATACCGTAATCGCTGCCGATAGCTCAGTTATTGACGCTCCAGAGTTTTTTAGCGCGTCAGAAAGACTTTTACAGCTTTGCTTAAAACGTGAGGCTGATGTTTACGTCAGCGGCCCTGCAGCGCAGAATTATTTGGATGTTGAGCTGTTTAACAGACACGGAATCGAAGTTGAATGGATGTGTTATGGTCCGTATCTTCCATACAAACAGCTGTATGGTGATTTTGTACAAGCTGTAAGTGTTATTGATATGTTGGTTAGTCTTGGGGATGGAGCAAAAGATTATTTCCATCGCTGCGTTTAGGAGAACTGCTATGCCTCGTTATGGTTTTTATGATCGACTGACAGAACAGTTCCCATCTCAGGTTATTGTTGATATCACCGAAGTATGTAATCTTAAATGTGTTCATTGTCCGCATCCTTCTTTCAAGTTATCTGAGCACTATGCGGGTCGATTTCTTGCACCAGAGCTTAATGAAAAGCTCGTCGATGAAGTCGGTTCTGATGGTCTAGGTTTGTGCCAATACATTCGCTACACAAGCAATGGCGAGCCACTCATGCACCCCCACGCTCATGAAATGATTCAATATGCTGTTGAGAATAGTAATACATTCGTTACTTTGACGACGAATGGTACCATATTAAATGAAAAAAAAATGGAACTGTTGCTCGCTTCAGGCTTGCATATGATTGACATCAGTATAGATGCGTTCACATCTGACGTTTACCAAAAGGTCAGAGGAGGGAGACTAGAGCAAGTTGATCGGAATGTGCGGCGATTGATTGAACGAATCAGACTGACCGGGTCGAAAACTAAAGTCGTTGTGAGTTTCATCAGACAACCGTTAAACGAACTTGAAACGGATGATTTTCTCAGGTACTGGAACGATCAAGGAGTTGATCAGGTTCTTATCAGAAATTTGCATTCAGCTGCAGGGATGTTGAATGGCCCTGATAGTGGTACTCAAAGTAACAGACGACCGTGCTTATATCCCTGGGAACGCGTCACTTTGGATCCAAAGGGGCGGCTGGCATTTTGTCCGACAGATTGGGGTTATGCTTCGGCTTTTGCTGACTTCTCAGACACTACATTAAAAGCTGCTTGGCAGGGTGAATTTATGCAAACCCTACGTAAAGCTCATCTAGAAAACGATTACAAATGCCACGGATTCTGTGCGCAGTGTCCGGATTGGAAGTTAACACAGTGGCCTGATACGGGTCGCAGTTATGCAAATCTTGTTGAAGATTTAAAGGTGGTGTGATTATGAACACAAACAGCCAATTTATTCCGTTTAACTTGCCAACACCTGTAGAAAGTGGGATCGATACAAGTGTTATTTCCGGTCTAGGTAAAGGTAAATTTAAGGCTGGTTGTGAGAAGTTGTTGTCTGAGCAATTACATGGCCTGCGAGTTTTGCTTACACCATCTTGCAGCGCGTCACTCGAAATGAGTGCGCTGTCTATCGGAATTCAACCCGGAGACGAGGTTATTCTTCCTAGTTTCACTTTTGTCACATCTGCAAGTGCGTTTGCGTTGCGTGGTGCCAAACTTATATTTGTAGATATTCGTCCGGATACGTTAAATATTGATGAGAAACTAATTGAAGAAGCCATCACCGAAAAGACCAAAGCTGTAGTTGTAGTTCATTATGCTGGTGTTGCTTGTGAGATGGAGAGCATCAAAGCAATTTGTAAAAAATATCAGATTGCCTTAGTTGAGGATGCCGCGCAGGGAATTGGCGCCTTTTATAAGGAAACCTCACTTGGCACTATTGCAGATTATGGTTGTATAAGTTTTCATCACACCAAAAACATTCATGCAGGTGGGGAGGGGGGCGCACTTATCGTCAATGATGTGTCCGCTGTTCAACGGGTTGAGATACTTCAAGAGAAGGGAACCGATCGTTCGAGGTTCTTGCGTGGTGAAGTTGATAAGTATACCTGGCAGGAACTCTCTTCTAGTTATGTCATGTCAGAAGTTCAAGGTGCTGTTTTATATGATCAATTAACCAGGACGTCGGAAATAATTTCCCGGCGATTGGCCAAATGGAGCCACTACTATAAAGAGCTTCTTTGGTGCGAAGACGCAGGATTTATAAAACTTCCTGATATCCCCAGAGAGTGTCAACATAATGCACATATATTCTACATGATATTACCCTCCCAAGAAATACGGGATAGTTTGTTAATGTATTTGAAAGGTATAGGTATAGAAGCAACCACCCATTATGTTCCATTACATACAAGCCCTGCTGGAAGGAAATACTCTCGTTTTTTTGGCAAAGATCAACATACAACCAGAATTGCGAACAGCTTATTGAGGTTGCCATTGTACGATAGCTTGCCAGAAAGCGAGCAGAGTTACATTATTAGTTCGATCAATATGTACTTTAAGGATAAAAGATTTTTTATAAAAATGATGGCCTGATATTAATGGTTGCAAATATCTTAAAAATTCAGTTTTTGATTTCAATTGATCTCTATTTGTAGTGTGTTGTTAACGACTGTAATGTTTTGTCATAAATCTATATAATTATACCTTTGGCATCGCACTATCTAGTCTAGTGATGAATTTAATTTTCTTCGAAAATAGATTCATTAAAATGCGCTGGTAGCTACTTTAACTTAGCGCATAGAGGCGTTTTTCTAGAAACATATTCTGAATTTTATTGATTATTAATAGCAATTTGAGTTAAGTCGCAGTAACTCGAGTTGACTCTATTGGTTTCTATGCGGACAGTCACAGACTTTCCGGTTGTTAAAGCAGCTAGTGCAATATCAAGTGCGATTTTATCATTGTTGGGGATTCTTACTCCGTCTGCACCTCTACATACCGAAGGAAACCAAGACGAATCGGTAAATGTGACGTATGTAGAATTAGCATATTGTGGATTGTTAGGTCTATCTAATGTTTTGGCAACTGCAGCAATCTGAAGGTTAGTTCTGGAGACTTCTTCTGCAATTACCGGGACATTTAGGACTAAGGTTGTAGTGGCACACTGAATTTGGCCACCTGATTAGAGGTGTTATGCTACGCCTCGTAAGCAATTAGGTGACATGATGAACAAAAAGACAAGACCTACATTCAGCCCTGAATTTCGTCTGGAATGCGCCCAACTGGTACTGGACCAAGGTTACTCGGTTGCTAAAGCAGCGGCAGCGATGAATGTTGGCAAATCCACCATGGATAAATGGGTTCGGCAGTTGCGTGAAGAGCGCTCAGGCATCACGCCCAAAGCCACACCGATGACACCAGACCAACTTAAAATTCGCGAATTAGAGAAGCGAATCAAACAGATAGAGCTGGAAAAGGAAATCCTAAAAAAGGCTACCGCTCTCTTGATGTCGGACTCGCTGAACAATTCACGATAATTGCTCAGCTCAAGCAGAGTTATGCCGTGGCGCAGTTGTGCCG